>NZ_JBFPFV010000002.1:0-972500 GCF_047978165.1 Pseudomonas sp. LFS074
GTTTGACCGGGAAGGTCAGGATATGGCCGTCGAGCCCCAGGTACATCTGCGGCACATCGACCAGATGCTCACCCACGCCGCGCGCCCAACAGGCTTCACGTAACTGCGCGCTGTCGATCAGCCCACGGTAGGCGCATGTGCCACTGAAACGCGGCGCCACCCGCGCAACACCCAGGCCGTCGAGCACGTGGTCACGGATGGATGACTTGATGCCGTCGGCACCAATCAACACGTCGCAGTGATGCTCCGTGCCATCGGTAAAGCACACCCGCACACGCTCCCCCACCTGCTCGACCTGCTGCGCACGCTTGCCGAACTGGGCGATGCCCGGCGGCAACTGGCTGGCCAGCGCATCGAGAAAATCAGCCCGGTGTACCGACGACTGCCCAACCCCTTCTGCCACACTGCTGCCCAGGTATTGCGCGTCACGCCCATCACGCCATTCGAACCACACATCTTGCCAAGGTGCCGGCGTGCTGTCGGCGATCCTGGCATAGGGCTCGGCAATGCCCAATCCGGCAATGGCACGCACCGCATTGGCACCAAAAGAGACGCCTGCGCCTACTTCACCAAAGGCCGCAGCCGATTCGAACAGTTGGACGTTCAAGTGCGCATGGCGGCAAAGATCGAGCGCAAGTGCGACACCTGCGATACCACCGCCAACTATGGAAACTTCAAGTGCAGTAGCCTGTTGCATTGCAAGGTACCTCGGGGCTGATTGTTATTGGAGTGAGCCGATCATTACTGCTGGCAGACCATTGATAAATATCGCCAAACCCATAAACGCCATCACCTACCTGAATATTCCTCAGCCGGTAACTCGCTGAACGCCCCGGCTTCGCGTTGCCACAACCTGACGCCGGATAAACAGCAGAATGGCGACGGCGCCAATGGCGCCCGGTATGGCAAACGCCAGGAAACTGCTTTGATAAGGCAGGTTCGCGCTGTGCAGCACCCCGCCCAGTACCGGCCCGACGATTGCCCCCAGCCGCCCTATACCCATTGCCCACCCAAGTCCGGTGGAACGGATGTGTGGCGGGTAGTACTGCACCGCGCAGGCATTGGCCAAAATCTGCGTGCCAATGGTAGAAGCGCCAGCCACGGCGATGAGCAGGTACAGCACCGCCACGGGCGCCTTTAGCGCAAGCAGGCTGAGCGACAGCGCACCGCAGGCGAAGAAGCACAGCAACACGTTGGCGATACCCACACGGTCACCCAGCCAGCCACCCGCAATCGCCCCAACGATCGCACCCGAGTTGAGCACCAGTAAAAATGCCAGGCTTGAGTTCAGCCCATAGCCCGCACTGCTCATCAACTTTGGCAGCCACGAACTCAATGCATAAACCATCAACAGGCAACAGAAGAATGCCGCCCACAACGTCAGCGTGTTTACCACCCGCCCTTCACTGAAAACCTCCCGAATCGACACTTTCCCAGCCCGCGTAGCGACCAAGCTGAGTTGGTCATCGTGCTCCGGCAAATAGTCTGATGTGGCCTGGGCCAGCAAAACCTTGGCGCGTTCGGCCTGACCGCTGCGCAACAGAAAGTCCATGGACTCGGGCAATTGATGGATCAGCAACGGCAGCAGCAACAGCGGTATCACAGCCACATAGAACACCGCCTGCCAGCCCCACTGGGGAATGAACAGCATGCCCAGCCCAGCCGACAGCATGCCGCCCAGCGAATAGCCACTGAACATGATCGCCACCAAGGTGCTGCGCATCTTGCCGGGTGCGTACTCGTTCATCAGCGCAACCACATTGGGCATGACACCGCCGATCCCCAGCCCGGCAACAAAGCGGCACAGCGCGAAGGTTTCGGGTGAAGTGGCCAGCCCATTCAAGGCCGTGACGCCACTGAACAGCAAGACACAGGTCATGATGGTTTTGCGCCGCCCGATCCGGTCCGACAGCGAACCGAAGAACAGCGCCCCCGCCATCATCCCGACCAGCGCGCAACTGCCCAGTACCCCCGCCTGTACCGCGCTCAGGCCCCATTCGGCCATCAGCGATGGCAGTACCACGCCATAGATGACCAAGTCATAGCCGTCGAAGATGATGATCAGCGCGCACCAGAACAGTAAACGCGCGTGAAAGGCATTGAACCGGGCCCGTTCCAGCAGGGCCGCTGCATTGATATTTCGCATGGCATCGCTCTTGTAGTTGTTATGGATGGGGCATGCCCCCAAATTGGCTAGCGCGATCCATCATGACCAAGGCGCGACACGGCTGATATGCAGCCACTCGAATAGTGGCTATTTCGGGTATGAATACTGTTTATGCATACCCAGTGAGTCTCGTTTCCGGTAGCGTTGCATTCGGACGCAGATAAACCCTGAAAACAATACCCATCGCGTCTCGACCAATACCTGAGAGGTATCATGGATTTACGCGATCTAGACCTGAACCTGCTGCTGGTTTTCAACCAGCTACTGATCGACCGCAAAGTTTCGACCGCCGCCGAAAACCTGAGCCTGACCCAACCGGCGATGAGCAATGCCCTGAAGCGCCTGCGCACTGTGCTGCAGGACGAGTTGTTCGTGCGCACCTACCAGGGCATGGAGCCCACTCCTTACGCCCTGCAGTTGGCGGAGCCGATTACCACAGCCATCCAAACGCTACGCGACGCATTCAGCCGGCAGGACACTTTCGACCCGGCCACCAGCAATCGCCGCTTCACCATGGCCATGACCGACATTGGCGAGATCTACTTCATGCCCAAGCTGATGGACGCGTTTGCCGCACTGGCGCCCGGCTGCACCATCAGCACATTGCGCAACTCGGCTGACACCCTGGCCGAAGGGCTGCAGAACGGCACTATTGAGCTGGCGGTTGGCCTGTTACCGCATCTGCAGGCGGGGTTCTTTCAACGGCGGCTGTTTCACCATCGCTATGTGTGCCTGTGCCGTAAAGGGCACCCCGCTACGCAGCAGCCCCTGACCGTGGAGAACTTCATGAGCTTCGAGCATGTGAGTGTGGTGGCGGCCAATACCGGGCATGGCGAGGTCGACACGTATTACGCGCGGGCTGGGGTGGTGCGCAACATTCGCCTGGAAGTGCCGCACTTCGTGGCGGTGGGGCACATCCTGCAGCACAGTGATTTGTTGGCAACGGTGCCAGAGCGGTTTGCCGCCAGTTGCGAGGCACCGTTCGGGTTGAGCGTTATGCCACCCCCGGTGGCATTGCCGAACATCGAAATCAACCTGTTCTGGCATGGGCGGTACAACAAGGACCCGGCCAACCGCTGGCTTCGACAATTGATGTTCGACTTGTTCTCGGATGCATGGTCTTGCGCCAATCGTCATGCACCTTGGGGCTGCGGCGCAGCCTCAACCGCGAACGCTCAGTAAACAGCCTTTCTACGCACACCTCTAACCCCGCCCCCCAGGCAGGTAACCGCAAAAGCAATCACCAACGCCCCCGTCCCCAGCAAGAAGATCAGTTGTTGATTGGACCCTTCCACCAACAAGGCAATCAGCGCAGGCGTCACGGCCGCCGCGCCCATCAAGGTAATGCTGACCAGCGGCGTAAGCTTGCCGGTCGGGTCGTTGGTGGTAATCAGCGCCATGTAGTACGACAACGACAGCACCCAGCCAAAGTTGATCAGCAACAGCGCCACGAACAACTGCATCGGCGTGCGGGTATGGCCGGTGAGCATGGCAATGGAAATGAACACTGCCACCAAGCCTACGGCAATCATCAACTGCCGGTTTACCCGCGCGCCCAGCAAACTCGGCAGCCCTGCCCCAGGCAGGCCGCCAATGGCAGACAGGCCGAATGCCCAGCCAATGTCGACACCTTCGATACCCTGGTCTCGCGCCAGCTGGTCGATGAAGCCCCACACGCAATAGATGGCGATCTGCATGAACAGCATGCCCACCAGTGCAGTGCGTCCCGCACGCGCCGAACCACCCTGGGCGGGCGAACCTTCGTCATTGGCCAACGAAACTGCCGGGCGACGCGGCAGCACCAGGCTGGCGCCGCAGATCAACAGGTACCACAGGCCAAACGCGCACAAGGCGGTTACCGTTCCACTCTGCGCGGCAAGCAATGGCAGCGCTGCGGAAAACAGCGAGTACTCCGGCGTTTGCAGTAACAGCATCAGGCCGAACGAACGGTCCTGATTGGGTAGGCGGCCCAACGTGGACACCGCATAGGCATACACCAGCCCCGCGCAGGTGCCGGCCGCCAGGCGCACGCCCAGCAACATCGCGTTGCTGCTGGTAAAAGCCGTGGCGATGCTAAGCGCCACGCACAGCCCACCTACGAACAGACACAAGCCGCGCCCGCCGTGGCGCTTCATCAACAGTGGGCACAGCAAGGTGCCCAGGGTCATGCCAATCATCTCGACCGACACCACCCAACCTTGCTGGTCGAGTGACAGGCTGAGCTGTTCGGTGACCAACCCCATGAAGATGGGTTGCACACCACAAACAATGAAGGAGGTACAGGCAATGAAAATCAGCGCGGCACGCAGCAGCTTGGAATCATGGGTCATGGGGACTCCGACACGGCATTTGTTTTTATTGTGTGTGGCGACCGGCCCTGAAAGGCGCCGTAGCTGGCGGCGGGCGGGTCCCGTGGGCAATCCTGGGCCGAGAGCGAAGGCTTGGAAAGTTAATTATCGAAATCGACTTCAGTGGGCTTTTTAATGCAGGCTGACGCGCCCTGCCTGCATCCAGAAATGCACTGCATAGGATCCTGATAATTAATTGGAGACATACCCGCATCCGCCCTACCGTGGTACGTCACCCAAGCCTCAGTAAAAAAGGCCCGTTCATGAACGACCGTGAGTTCATCAATGCCATCGACGCCGATGGCCTGCCCCTGCACATCGCCGTAAGCAACGGCCGCATCAGCCACATCGGCCCGCAACGCGCCAGCACAGCCGCCCGCGAGACCATCGACCTTGAAGGCCTGCTGGCGCTCCCCGGCTTCGTCGACGGCCACATCCACTTGGACAAAAGCTTCGTCGGCGACCGCTGGCGCCCACACCAACCCGTCGCCAGCCTGCGTGAGCGCCTGGCCGTGGAAAAACGCGAACTTGCCAGCGCCCCACCGATCCTCGAGCGCGCCGACGCGCTGATGCGCCAGGCCGCCTCTTACGGCACCGTGGCCATGCGCTGCCATGTGGACGTGGACGCCACCACCGGCCTGACCAACTTGCGCGCCATGCTCGAAGCCCGGGACACCTGGAAAGACCTGATAGACATCGAACTTGTGGCCTTCCCCCAGGCCGGTGTGGTGACCTGCCCCGGCACTGCCGACGTGATGGAAGCGGCTATACGCGAAGGTGTGCAGGTCGTCGGCGGTATCGACCCAACCACCCTGGATGGCGACGCCGAAGCGCAGCTGGACATCGTGTTCGGCATTGCCGACCGGCACGGCGTGAAGGTCGATATCCACCTGCATGAACCCGGCGACATCTGCATCGCCCAGCTTGAACGCATCGCCGCGCGCACCACCGCCTTGGGCATGCAAGGCTTGGTGGCAGTCAGCCACGCCTATGGCCTGGGCGATGTATCCGACGCGGTGGTCGACCGCACGGCCGAGCTGCTGGCCGGCGCCGGCGTATCGATCATGACCAACGCACCCGGCGAACACGCCTTCCCGCCTGTGCTACGCCTGCGTGCAGGCGGTGTGCGGGTGTTCACCGGTAACGACAATATCCAGGATGCCTGGTGGCCGTATGGCAATGGCGACATGCTGCAACGGGCGATGCTGATCAGCTATCGCTCGGGCTTCAACACCGACGAAGAATTGCGGGTTGCGTTGGAAATGGCCACTGAGGCCAGCGCCGGAGTGATGGGCAAACAAGACTACGGTTTGAAGGTCGGCAACGAGGCCAGTTTCGTGCTGTTCAAGGCGCCGAATGCGGCGGCGGCGGTGGCGGCAGCCCTCCATGAACGCGTGATCGTGCGCCACGGCACATTCTGGGGCGGGCCTGCGCAATTGCGGTTGAAGGCTACGCAGTTTGCCAACGAGCTGCGCCGTTGAGGTCAGCGCTGGCTTGCCGGTGATGGGCTGCCTGGCAGCCCTCATCGCCCCAGCTGGTTTCCAGCCCCGTGCTTACTCTGCCTCAGCCCGCAAAATCCCAATCAGAATCTCAGCCAGCTCCATCACCATCGGGTCCGCCGTAGGCCGATGGAAAATTGCCGCCTCAAACACTTTGATCGGCTTGAACCCCTCTTGCGCCCCCAAAACTCGATGCCTGGCCGTCACCACGCGCGAAGGCAACAGACTCACCCCCAGGCCATTGGCCACCGCCTCCTGAATCCCTGCCAGGCTCGAACTGGTAAAGGCGATCCGCCAACTGCGCCCCATCGCCTCGACCGCACCGATCATGTCATCCCGGTACAGCCCCCGCGGCGGAAAGGTCACCAGCGGAATCGGATCCTGGGCAAAACACGGGTACTGCGCACTGTCGATCCACTCGATGCACTCCGGCTGGCAGGCATTGGCCTCCCGGCTATGCCGCCGCTGCTTGATCAGCACCAGGTCCAGTTCGCCACGGTCGTAGGTGCTCATCAAATCCCGGCTCAGGCCACCGGTGATCTCCAGCTTCACTGTCGGGTTACGCCGATTGAACGCTGCCAACGCCTGCATCGTCTTGCCCGCGACAAAATCGTCCGGCAGGCCGATACGCACGGTAACCGTCACCCCGCCTGACATGGCTTCGGTCAACTGGCTGCTCACTGCCAGCAGGTGCCGTGCGAAACCCAGCAATGTTTCCCCGGCATCGGTCGGGTGCACCTCGCGGTTGCTGCGGTCGAGCAACTGGTGGCCGACCATTTCCTCCAACCGGCGCACCTTCTGGCTGACCGTCGATTGGGTGGAGTGCAGGCGTGCAGCGGCGGCGGTGAAACTGCCGCAGTCGGCCACCATGACCACGGTGCGGAGCATGTCCAGGTCGTAGATGGCTCGGTTGGGGTTGGTGGATTCTGGCATTGGGCGGGTTCAGCTTTCTGAATGGGGCTGGGTACATGATGCCTGAACCTGGGGTGCATGACGCATTGCCTGCGTGCGGGGCATGCTTTGTGCGCGCGCATGAACGGGGTATCAGGGAGCGAGGGTTTTCTCGAAGTAAACCCGATTGAAACCGTCCTCTGTACGTTTCCCCACCTCTACGTAGCCGAGCTTGGGGTAAATCGACAGGTTCTCGGTCATCATCTCGTTGGTGTAGAGATGGACGGTGCTTATCCCCAATCGCCGGGCGGCATTTTCGCAGAAGCCGATCAGCGCCTTTCCTACACCACGCCCGGCTGCACGGGGCAGGACCGCCACGTTTTCCAGCAGCAAATGCCCTTCTTCGGCATAGAAGACAATGAAGCCTTGAAAGGTCGCCTGGTCATCCGTCGCTACGTAGACCACCCCTTGCGCGATCTGCCTGGCGAAATGTGCGGTCATCGGGGCTGGCTTGCGTCCGATGAGTGGCACATAGCGAGCATAGGCCTGCTCGGCGCACTTTCTGATCTCGGGCTCATCGGTTGCTACGGCCAGCCGGATCATGGGGTCTCCTTTGGTTGATGGGGTTCTGATGCCCACTGCAGCTGCTCGCACATCGCACAACGGTTCGATAATCGCACAAATTCAGCCAAACCCCCTCTACTGTTGCCCTATCTTGCGGCACGCTATACCGAAAGTCAGCAAACACTTTCAAGCGCTGACAGGCCCCATCGCTTCACGCGCTCCGGCCAGCCCGACAACCACAACTCCAGGAACAACCAGGAGCTCGCCTTGATCAATAAAACGTACGAGTCCATCGCCAGCGCGGTGGAAGGAATCACCGACGGTTCGACCATCATGGTCGGTGGCTTCGGCACTGCCGGCATGCCGTCCGAGCTGATCGATGGCCTGATCGCAACCGGTGCCCGCGACCTGACCATCATCAGCAACAACGCCGGTAACGGCGAGATCGGCCTGGCCGCCTTGCTCATGGCAGGCAGCGTGCGCAAGGTGGTCTGCTCATTCCCGCGCCAATCCGACTCCTACGTGTTCGACGAACTGTACCGGGCCGGCAAGATCGAATTGGAAGTGGTGCCGCAAGGCAACCTGGCCGAGCGTATCCGCGCAGCCGGTTCGGGCATCGGTGCGTTCTTCTCGCCGACCGGCTACGGCACCCTGCTGGCCGAAGGCAAGGAAACCCGTGAAATCGACGGCCGCATGTACGTGCTGGAAATGCCATTGCACGCCGACTTCGCACTGATCAAGGCGCACAAGGGTGACCGTTGGGGCAACCTGACCTACCGCAAAGCCGCGCGCAACTTCGGGCCGATCATGGCCATGGCCGCCAAGACTGCCATCGCCCAGGTCGACCAGGTTGTCGAACTCGGTGAACTGGACCCGGAACACATCATCACTCCGGGTATCTTCGTCCAGCGCGTGGTCGCCGTCACCGGCGCTGCCGCTTCTTCGATTGCCAAAGCTGTCTGAGGCCTGCCATGACCATCACCAAAAAGCTCTCCCGCACCGAGATGGCCCAACGCGTGGCCGCAGACATTCAAGAAGGCGCGTACGTAAACCTGGGCATTGGCGCACCGACCCTGGTGGCCAACTACCTGGGCGACAAGGAAGTATTCCTGCACAGCGAGAACGGCCTGCTGGGCATGGGCCCAAGCCCAGCGCCGGGCGAGGAAGACGATGACCTGATCAACGCCGGCAAGCAGCACGTCACCCTGCTGACCGGCGGTGCATTCTTCCACCATGCCGACTCGTTCTCGATGATGCGTGGCGGCCACCTGGACATCGCCGTACTGGGCGCCTTCCAGGTGTCGGTCAAGGGCGACCTGGCCAACTGGCACACCGGTGCCGAAGGTTCGATCCCCGCCGTGGGCGGTGCGATGGACCTGGCCACCGGCGCCCGCCAGGTGTTCGTGATGATGGACCACCTGACCAAGACCGGCGAAAGCAAGCTGGTGCCCGCGTGCACCTACCCGCTGACCGGTATTGGTTGCGTCAGCCGCATTTACACCGACCTGGCCGTGCTGGAAGTAACGCCTGAAGGCCTGAAAGTGGTCGAGATTTGCGCGGACATCGACTTTGACGAGCTGCAGAAGCTGAGTGGTGTGCCGCTGATCAAGTGATGTTTTGATCGACGCAGACCTGTGTAGGAGCGGCCTTGTGTCGCGAAAGGGCTGCGAAGCAGCCCCGGCAGTTGTTGATGTAACGCTGAAATCCGGGGGGCTGCCTTGCAGCCCCCAAGACACCAGCAACACCCACTATCCCACCACCCCAGCCCGCAATCGCAGCAGGCTAGGCCTTGGGCTGCGCATTGGCCAAGGCGGTGATGGATGATGCCGAGCTGCGCATGTGCGCTGCGCTCAAAATTAGGCGTTGTTGCGCGGGGCACGTTGAAAACGGGTAACTGCGATTTGAACAACACCGGCCACTAGGCAAAGCACACCTATTTTCCAACCCCCTTCCAGGCCGAAGTGCTCCGCTATCTTCCCGGCGATGATCACGCTTACGAAAATGGCGGCGGGCAGGATCAGCTTGTTCATTTCGGCCTCCAGGTGCGAACGGCATAGATCGTGAGGGGCACAGCCTACGCAGCGCCGGCGTGCGAGAGATCTCTGGGCGCAAAGTCGAACCGCCCCACTCCACAGGCCCGTTCTTACAGGCCCCAAAAACGCAAAAAGCCCTGAATAATCAGGGCTTTGAATATGGCGGAAGCGTAGAGATTCGAACTCTAGGATAGTTGCCCATCGACGGTTTTCAAGACCGTTGCCTTAAACCACTCGGCCACGCTTCCAGCTCGTTTTGCGGCCGCCATCATACCGTAATGAAACACGCTGTCAAACTCTCTGTGTCGCGGGTTGCAGGAGCTCTGATAGACTCCTAGCATCTGAACGTTCGAAACCACAGGTTTACCAAGGAGTGTCGCCATGCGCGAACAGGATTACGCCGTACACCACGGCCAGCAGGTCGAGCAGCAGGAGATCAGCAAGGTCCTGCGCAACACGTACAGCCTGCTGGCGCTTACCCTCGCCTTCAGCGGTGTCATGGCTTTCGTTGCCCAGCAGATGCGTGTCGGCTACCCGAACGTGTTCGTGGTGCTGATCGGCTTCTACGGGCTGTTCTTCCTTACCAATAAACTGCGTGATTCCGCCTGGGGCCTGGTGTCCACCTTCGCCCTCACCGGCTTCATGGGCTTCATTCTCGGCCCAATCCTCAACCGTTACCTGGGCATGGCCGGTGGCGCTGAAGTGGTCAGCTCGGCATTCGCCATGACTGCGCTGGTATTTGGTGGTCTGTCGGCCTATGTGCTGATTACCCGCAAGGACATGAGCTTCCTCAGCGGCTTCATCACTGCTGGCTTCTTTGTTCTGCTGGGCGCTGTCGTGGCCAGCTTCTTCTTCCAGATCAGCGGCCTGCAGCTGGCGATCAGCGCTGGTTTCGTGCTGTTCTCGTCGGTGTGCATCCTGTTCCAGACCAGCGCGATCATTCATGGTGGCGAGCGCAACTACATCATGGCGACCATCAGCTTGTATGTTTCGATCTACAACCTGTTCGTCAGCCTGCTGCAGCTGTTTGGCATCATGGGTCGTGATGACTGATTGACTGGTGTAAGAGAAAGCCCGCCTCGGCGGGCTTTTTTGCACCCAGTGGATTGACTTAAAAGTCAGCTTATTGGATGCATACCCGCCGATCATGCCGCTATCGTGCTTTTCTCTACCGTAATCCTCCGTCACCCCGTAGAATGCGCTCCTTTTTTCTTCCGGGGCAGCTTTCAGCAATGAGCTCACACGAACACAGCCCAGGCGCAGCGGCGCCTGCCAATGAACTGGTGCTTGGCCTTGAGGACAAGCCACGGCTGTTGATCGGCCTGCTGGCAGCCCTGCAGCACCTGCTGGCGATCATTGTGCCGATCGTCACCCCTGGCCTGCTGATCTGCCAGGCGCTGGGCGTTTCGGCGCGTGATACCAACCTGATCGTTTCCATGTCGCTGGTGATCTCCGGTATTGCCACCTTCGTCCAGTGCAAACGCTTCGGCCCATTTGGCGCCGGGCTGCTGATCGTTCAGGGCACCAGCTTCAATTTCGTAGGCCCGCTGATTGCCGGCGGCGCGCTAATGGTCAAGCAAGGCACGCCCGTTGAAGGGGTGATGGCGGCCATTTTTGGTGTGGTGATTGCGGGCTCGTTCGTCGAGATGGGGGTGTCGCGCATTCTGCCCTTCGTCAAACGCCTGATCACCCCGCTGGTGACGGGCATCGTCGTGCTGATGATCGGCCTGACCTTGATCAAGGTAGGCCTGATAAGCATGGGTGGCGGCTTTGGTGCCATGGCCAACGGCACCTTCGCCAATGGCGAAAACCTGCTGCTGTCGGGCGTGGTGCTGGCGATTATCGTGATCCTTAACCGCATTCCCGTGGTGTGGATGCGCAGTTGTGCCATCGTCATCGCCCTGGCGGTCGGCTACGCGCTGGCCGGCTACATGGGCCGCCTGGACTTCACCGGCATGCACGAGGCCGCGCTGTTCCAGGTGCCGACGCCGCTGCACTTCGGCCTGGGCTTTTCCTGGGCGCTGTTCATTCCGATGCTGGTGATTTACCTGGTCACTTCGCTGGAAGCCATTGGTGACGTGACCGCCACCAGCAAGGTGTCGCGCCAGCCGGTCGAAGGGCCGGTATGGATGCAGCGGATCAAGGGCGGTGTACTGGTCAACGGCGCCAACTCGCTGCTGGCCGGCTTGTTCAACACCTTCCCTAGTTCGATCTTTGCCCAGAACAACGGGGTAATTCAGCTGACCGGGATTGCCAGCCGCCATATCGGTATGTGGATTGCCGTGATGCTGGTGCTGCTGGGGCTGTTCCCCAGCGTTGCCGGGGTGATCCAGGCGGTGCCAGAGCCGGTGCTGGGTGGCGCGGCCATGGTGATGTTCGGGGCGGTTGCGGCTTCGGGCATCAACATTCTGGCCAGCACCCGGCTGGATCGTCGCGCGCTGCTGATCATTGCCGTGTCGTTGGCACTGGGCCTGGGTGTGGCGCAGGTGCCGGAGTTCCTGGCGCACATGCCGGCGGCGATTCGCAATGTGCTGGAGTCGGGTGTGGCCACCGGGGGGATCTGTGCCCTGGTGCTGAACTGGTTCTTGCCGGAAAGCAAGGAACAGGCGTAAGTCTGGTGTCTACCTGTTAGGGCCATGGGGGGCTGCCATGCAGCCCATCGCGACACAAGGCCGCTCCTGCAAGGGATCGCACAGGCCTGGGGAATCAATAGAAGCCCGCGCCGCTTGCACAAGCGGGCGCGGGCTTTTTTGCTTTATCATGGCAGCATTCCTTTGCATGAGTTATCCATGAAATTCGCTATCGCGGTGTTCTCCCCGGCCCATGCGCCCTCCTCGCGGCGTGCCTTGCGCTATGCCGAGGCAGTGCTGGCCGGCGGGCATGAGATTGCCCGGCTGTTCTTCTATCAGGACGGGGTGCACAGTGCCTCGGCCAACGTGGTCGCCCCCCAGGACGAACTGGACGTGGCTGGCCAGTGGCGTACCTTTATCGAGACCCACCAGTTGGACGCCGTGGTGTGCATCGCCGCTGCCCTGCGCCGTGGCGTGCTCGATGAAGCCGAAGCCAACCGTTACCAGCGCCCGGCCGTGAACCTGCCCAAACCTTGGGAACTGTCGGGGCTTGGCCAACTGCATGAAGCGGCGCAGGTTGCTGACCGCCTTGTCTGCTTCGGAGGCGATTGAAATGGCTAAATCCATGTTGATCATCAGCCGCCAGGCCCCGTGGAACGGCCCATCGGCCCGTGAGGCACTGGACATCGCCCTGGCCGGCGGGGCATTCGACCTGCCGCTGGGCATGCTGTTTCTGGACGACGGCGTGTTCCAGCTCGCTCCCGGCCAGCAACCCACCGAGGTGCAACAGAAGAACCTGGCCGCTAACCTGCAAGCGCTGCCGATGTTCGGTGTAGAGGAACTGTTCGCTTGCAGCCACAGCCTCACCCGCCGCGGCCTGGCAGCCGATACCCTGGCACTGCCGGTGCAAGTGCTCGATGACGCGGCCTTGTCCGCGCTGATCGCCCGTTTTGACCAGGTGATAACACTTTGATGACGACCCTGCATGTAATTGCCCACTCCCCGTTTGGCGACGAGCGCCTGGCCAGCTGCCTGCGCCTGCTCGGAGCCGACGACGCGCTGCTACTGTGCGGCGATGCGGTGTATGCCCTGCGCTGCGGCAGCGAGCCGCACCGCCAGCTGCAAGGTGCCGGCCTAGCCACACGCCTGTTCGCCCTGAACGAAGACCTGCAAGCCCGCGCCATCGACAACGAACTGGCCAAAGCCGTGGACTACGCCGGGTTCGTCGAACTGTCGCTTCACTACGACAAGGTCAATAGCTGGCTATGAGTACGCTCACCGTTGGCGATCAAGCGATCGCCCTGGACAAGGACGGCTTCCTGGTCGACCTGCAAGACTGGTCCCACGCTGCTGCCGAGGCCTTGGCCGAACGCGAAGGCATCCTGCTGACGGCGGACCACTGGGAGATCCTCGAACTGTTGCGCCAGTTCTACCAGGAATTCCAGCTGTCCCCGGCCACGCGCCCGCTGATCAAGTACACGGCGCTGAAACTGGGCCCGGACAAGGGCAACAGCCCGCACCTGAACCGCCTGTTCAACGGCACCCCCGCCAAACTCGCCGCCAAGCTGGCGGGCCTGCCCAAGCCGACCAACTGCATATGACCGACCCTCGTCCGCTCACCCTGGAAACTCCCGCCGAACACCCGTTCGCCGAATTCGTGCGCATTCTCGGCAAAGGCAAGCGCGGTGCGCGCGGCCTGACCCGCGAAGAAGCCCGTGCTGCCATGACCCTGCTGCTGGAAGGCAAGGTCGAAGACACTCAGCTGGGCGCCTTCCTCATGCTGCTGCGGCACAAGGAAGAAAGCGCCGAAGAACTGGCCGGCTTCACCGAGGCCCTGCGCTCCCACCTGCAGGCACCGCGCATCGCCGTGGACCTGGACTGGCCCACTTACGCCGGCAAGAAGCGCCACCTGCCCTGGTACCTGTTGGCTGCCAAGTGCCTGGCCAACAATGGCGTGCGCATCCTGATGCACGGCGGTGGCGCGCACACCGCCGGGCGCATGTACAGCGAACAGTTGCTCGAACGGTTGCAGATCCCGCTGTGCCGCGATTGGGATGCAGTCGGCAACGCACTGGACCAGCATCAGTTGGCGTTCTTCCCGCTGCACGATTGGGCGCCGCAATTGCAGCGCATGATCGACCTGCGCAACACCTTGGGCCTGCGCTCACCGATCCACTCGCTGGCCCGGGTGCTCAACCCGCTGGGTGCGCGCTGTGGCCTGCAAAGCATCTTCCATCCCGGCTATCAGGCCGTGCACCGCGAGGCTAGCCGGCTGCTGGGCGATCATGCCGTGGTGATCAAGGGCGACGGTGGCGAGATCGAGGTCAACCCTGATGTCATCAGCCACCTCTACGGCACCACGGCGGGCGAAGCGTGGGACGAAGAGTGGCCAGCGCTGAGCGAGCGCCGACATGTCAAACCGCCCAGCCTGCAGGCCGAACAGTTGCTGGCGTTCTGGCGTGGCGAGATTGAAGACAGCTATGGCGAGAAGGCCGTCATCGCCACCATGGCCCTGGCATTGCGGGGCTTAGGGCGGGACCGCGAACAAGCGTTTGCGACAGCTCAAGGCTATTGGAACACGCGAAACCGATCGATTTAACCGATCGTATAACCCCGATCTTTGCGCTATTTGTTCGAACGATTTGGCCTAGACTGGGCTCCAACGAGAAATCACTTTGTACCGAGGAGCTCACTCATGGGCCTTTTGATCGACGGCCGCTGGCATGACCAGTGGTATGAAAACGGCAAGGACGGTACGTTCAAACGCGAAAACGCCCAACGCCGCAATCAACTCCCCGCCCCCGAAGCCGGCCGTTACCACCTGTACGTCTCGCTGGCCTGCCCATGGGCTCATCGCACCCTGATCTTGCGCACCCTCAAAGGCCTTGAGCCATTGATCGATGTGTCGGTGGTCAGTTGGCTGATGCAAGACCATGGCTGGACCTTCGACCAGCAGCAAGGCTCCAGCGGCGACCACCTTGGCGCCCTGCAGTATCTGCACCAGCGCTATACCCAGGATGACCCGCATTACACCGGCCGGGTGACCGTGCCTGTCCTGTGGGACAAGAAAGAGCAGCGCATCGTCAACAACGAATCGTCGGAGATCATCCGTATCTTCAACAGCGCGTTCAACGAGCTGACTGGCAACACCCTGGATTTGTACCCCGAACCACTGCGACCGGTCATCGAGGCGCTGAACGAGCGCATTTATCCGGCGGTGAACAACGGCGTTTACCGGGCAGGCTTTGCCACCACGCAAGACGCCTACGAAGCGGCGTTTGATGATGTGTTCAACGAACTGGATTACCTGGAAGACTTGCTAAGCCGCAATCGCTACCTGGCGGGCGAGTACCTGACTGAGGCCGATGTACGCCTGTTCACCACGCTTGTGCGCTTCGATGCGGTGTACCACGGGCACTTCAAGTGCAACCTGCGGCGCCTGAGCGACTACCACAACCTGTCGAACTGGCTGCGCGAGCTGTACCAGTGGCCAGGGGTAGCGGCCACTGTGGATATGGAGCATATACAGAAGCACTACTACATGAGCCACAAGACCATCAACCCGAACGGGATAGTGCCTAAAGGGCCTTTGCTGGACTTTGGCGCGCCGCATGATCGGGAGCGGCTGGTGGGCAAGGGGATTTGGCAGGCTTGAGAAAGCCGGGGCTGCTTTGCAGCCCCAGCATTGTCAGCTGTTCTGCGAACCTTCGAACCAGGCCAGCTTTTCACGCAACTGCACCACTTCCCCGACAATTACCAGGGTTGGCGCATGCACTTCATGCTGGGCCACCAGGCCCGGCAGGTCTGCCAGGGTACCGGTGAACACCCGCTGGTTTCGCGTCGTCCCCTGCTGAACCAAAGCAGCCGGTGTGCTGGCCGCTCGCCCATGGCGAATCAACTCGGCGCAAATGGTCGGCAAACCCACCAACCCCATGTAGAACACCAAGGTCTGCGCTGGCGCCACCAGGTCATTCCACGGCAAGTTGCTGGTGCCATCCTTCAGGTGCCCGGTGACGAAACGCACCGACTGGGCATAGTCGCGGTGAGTCAGCGGAATGCCGCCATAAGCGGAACAGCCACTGGCCGCCGTGATGCCCGGCACCACCTGGAACGGGATGCCATGCTCGGCCAGCTCCTCGATCTCTTCGCCTCCCCGGCCGAAGATGAACGGGTCGCCACCCTTCAGGCGCAGCACCCGCTTGCCCTGCTGGGCCAGATCGACCAGCAGGCGGTTGATCTGATCCTGCGGCACGGCATGCTCAGCGCGGCGCTTGCCCACGTAGATGCGCTCGGCATCCCGCCGGCACATCTCGATAATAGCTGGCGCCACCAGGCGGTCGTACAGCACCACATCGGCCTGCTGCATCAGGCGCAAGGCTCGGAAGGTCAGCAAGTCCGGATCGCCCGGGCCAGCACCTACCAAGTACACCTCACCGCCCTGCTGCACCGGCGCGCCTTCTACCATCGCCTGCAACAGGCGCTCGGCTTCAGCGCCCTGCCCGGCCAGCTGGCGCTCGGCGATCGGCCCCTGGAACACGGTTTCCCAGAAGCCGCGGCGCTGATTGACGTCTGGGTACAAGGATTTGACCTTGTGCCGGAAACGCGCCGCCAGCCCGGCCAGCTCGCCGTAGGCCGAAGGGATCCACGCCTCCAGCTTGGCGCGAATCAAGCGCGCCAGCACTGGGGCATCACCACCGCTGGAAACCGCAATCACCAGCGGCGAGCGGTCGACGATCGCCGGGAAGATCACCGTGCACAGGGCCGGCGCATCCACCACGTTGACCGGCAGGCTGAGGGCCTGCGCATCGGCCGACACCTGGGCATTGAGCCCAGGGTCGTCGGTAGCCGCGATCACCAGCCGGCAACCGACAAGGTCGGCTGCCTGATAGCCACGCACCAGCACCTCACCGCCACCTTCCCGGGCCAACGCGGCCAACTGGCCGTCGACGTCCGGCGCCACCACGCGCAGCACACCGCCGGCATCGGCCAGCAGGCGCGCCTTGCGCAAGGCGATCTCACCGCCGCCGACGACCAGCACGCGGCCGCCCTGCAGCTTGTGGAACAGCGGCAGGTAATTCATTTAGCGGATGACCTCGACGCCGCCCATGTACGGCTTCAGCACTTCCGGCACCAGGATCGAGCCGTCGGCCTGCTGGTAGTTTTCCAATACGGCAACCAAGGTACGGCCTACGGCCAGGCCAGAGCCGTTGAGGGTGTGCACCAGTTCTGGCTTGCCGGTTTCCGGGTTACGCCAGCGGGCCTGCATGCGGCGCGCCTGGAAGTCGCCGCAGTTGGAGCACGAGCTGATTTCGCGGTACTTGTCCTGGCTCGGCACCCACACTTCCAGGTCGTAGGTTTTCACTGCACCAAAGCCCATGTCGCCGGTGCACAGGGCCAGCACGCGGTACGGCAGCTCCAGCAACTGCAGCACGCGCTCAGCGTTGGCAGTCAGGCCTTCCAAGGCTTCCATCGATTTGGCCGGCTCTACCACCTGGACCATCTCGACCTTGTCGAACTGGTGCTGGCGGATCATGCCGCGGGTGTCGCGGCCGGAAGCACCGGCTTCGCTGCGGAAGCATGGGGTGTGGGCAACCAGTTTCAGCGGCAGTTGCTTGGCGTCGAGGATTTCACCCGCTACCAGGTTGGTCAGCGACACTTCGGCGGTCGGGATCAGGTAGAAGTCAGCCTCGCCTTCGCGGGTGATCTTGAACAGGTCTTCCTCGAACTTGGGCAGCTGGCCGGTGCCCTGTAGGGCCGGAGCCTGCACCAGGTAAGGGGTGTAGTGTTCCTCGTAGCCGTGCTCGCCGGTGTGCAGGTTGATCATGAACTGCGCCAGGGCGCGGTGCAGGCGGGCGATCGGGCCACGCAGCACAGCGAAACGGGCGCCGGACAGCTTGGCAGCCGCTTCGAAGTCCAGGCCACCGCTGACTTCACCAAGGGCGACGTGGTCCTTGATTTCGAAGTCGAACGCCTTCGGCGTGCCCCAACGGCGCACTTCGACGTTGTCGTCTTCGCTGGCACCGACCGGTACGCTCGCGTCCGGCAGGTTGGGGATGGTCAGCAGAATGCCGTCCAGCTCGGCCTGGATACCGTCCAGCTCAAGCTTGCCGGCGGCCAGTTCATTGGCCATGCGCTCGACGTCGGCCATCAGCGGCGCGATGTCTTCGCCCTTGGCCTTGGCCTGACCGATGGACTTGGAGCGGGCGTTACGCTCGGCCTGCAGTTGCTCGGTGCGGGTCTGCACCGCCTTGCGGCGTTCTTCCAGTGATTCGATGCGCGCGACATCCAGGCTGAAGCCACGGGAGGCCAGGCGATCCGCCACTTCCTGAAGTTGGCCGCGTAACAGTTTGGAATCGAGCATATCGTTCTCTCGTTATATGTAAGTGTTGGTTCAGAATCGGGTCAGGGACAGGCCAGCCCAGGTTGCAAGCAGCCCACCCACCACGCTGATACTGGTATAGCCCAAGGCAAGGGGCACTTGCCCGCTTTCCATCAGGCGCACGGTATCGAGCGAGAAAGAGGAAAAGGTTGTCAGGCCACCGAGGAAGCCGACAATCAAGCCAGCGCGCAATTCGATCGGCGCCAGCGGCTTGTGCAAGAACAAGCCATAGAGCAGGCCGATCAGCAGGCAGCCAACCAGGTTGACCGCCAGCGTACCGGCATAGAAGTGCCGTGGCCAGTGGGCCGCGACCCAATTGGCGGTAGCGAAGCGCAACAAAGTGCCAGCAACACCGCCCGCGCTGACCGCGGCAATGAGTGCGATCATGGTTTTCTCCGCTGACGGGGGCTGTTTCGGTCCAGGTCGGCCAAGTGGCGCAGTTTCTCGCCAATTTTCAGTTCCAGGCCACGGGGCACTGGCTGGTAGTACTGGCGTGGCTCCAGCTCATCGGGGAAGTAATCCTCACCGGCGGCGTAGGCGTCGGGTTCATCGTGGGCGTAGCGGTACTCGTCACCATAGCCCAGTTGCTTCATCAGCTTGGTCGGGGCATTGCGCAGGTGCAGCGGCACTTCCAGCGACCCATGTTCGGCGGCTTCTCGCAGCGCCGTCTTGAAGCCCATGTACACCGCGTTGCTCTTGGGCGCACAGGCCAGGTAGGTGATGGCCTGGGCCACCGCCAGCTCACCCTCGGGGCTGCCAAGGCGCTCCTGCACGTCCCAGGCTGCCAGGCACAGGCTGAGCGCGCGCGGGTCGGCATTACCGATGTCCTCGCTGGCCATACGCACCACGCGGCGGGCGATGTACAGCGGGTCGCAGCCGCCGTCGAGCATGCGGGCGAACCAATACAAAGCGCCATCAGGGTTGGAGCCGCGCACCGATTTGTGCAACGCGGAAATCTGGTCGTAGAACGCCTCGCCGCCCTTGTCGAAACGGCGACGGCTGTCACCCAGCAGGCTCTGCAGCATCTCGACGTCGATCTCGCTGCCATCTTCGGCCAGGTCCGAAGCGTTCTCGAGGAAATTGAGCATGCGCCGGCCATCACCGTCGGCGGCGGCCATCAGCATCTTGAAAGCTTCGTCACCCACCCGCAGGTTGCGCTTGCCCAGGCCACGCTCTTCGGTCAGCGCACGGTTGACCAGCTTGCGCAGGGCCGCCTCGTCCAGGCTCTTGAGCACGTAGACCCGCGCCCGCGACAACAACGCGTTGTTCAGCTCGAACGACGGGTTTTCGGTGGTGGCGCCGATGAACAGCAGTGTGCCGTCTTCCACATAGGGTAGAAAGGCGTCCTGCTGCGACTTGTTGAAACGGTGCACTTCGTCAACGAACAAGATGGTGCGGCGGCCATATTGACCAGCCTGCTGCTTGGCCACCTCCACCGCCTGGCGAATCTCTTTCACCCCAGCCAGCACCGCCGACACCGTTTCGAAGTGCGCATCGCAGAACTGCGCGAGCAGCCGCGCCAGGGTGGTTTTGCCCACCCCAGGCGGCCCCCAGAAAATCATCGAGTGCAGCGCACCCTGCTCCAGCGCCTCGCGCAGCGGTTTACCGCGCGCCAGCAGGTGCTCCTGGCCAACGTATTCATCCAGGTTGGACGGGCGCAGGCGGGCGGCCAGGGGCTGAGCGACGGGTTCGCTTCGAAACAGGTCCATGACGGGCTCTGGTTACTCCTTGATCACGTCGGCGCCTTTGGGGATGTCGAACGTGAACTTGCTGTCCGGCACCGCCTGGTTGGCCTTGACGCCATTGAACAGGATGTTGGTGCGCTGACCAACACTGTCGATCAATTGCATGTCATTGATCAGGCCCTTGCGGAACGAGACGCGCAGCGAATCGAACAGCGTGTCCTTGGTCTTGGGCTTGAGGGTGAAGTCCATTACTTCGCCCTGCTCCTTCGAGGCGATATCGAAACTCTGGCTGATCTTCGACACGTCACCGGACAGCAGCAGAGCCGGGGTCTGGTTCAGACGCACGTCGAGCTTCTTGATGGTGGCCTGCTCCAGGTCCGGGTCCCACAGGGTGACGTTCTTGCCATCCGACACCACCACCTGCTCCTGCGGCGCATCGGTGTGCCAGTAGAACAGGCCTGGGCGCTTGACCGTCATCTTGCCCGAGGTTTCCTGCAAGCTGGTGCCATCGGCGCCCAGGGTCAGCTGGGAAAAGTTGGCCTCGATGGTCTGCGACTTCTCCAGCAGCTGGGTCAAGCGTTGTACATCTTGCTCACCGGCATAAGCCGTAACAGTGCCCAGAGCCAGGGCAGAAACCAACAGCATGCGAATCGCGCGCATGGGAATCCTCATTGAGCGTTGAAAAGGCCGGGCACCACCGTTGGCGCCCGACAGGGTGTTCATCAGTCGCGCGGGCCACCTGGGGCAATCACTTCCCGCGAGCCGTTACTGTTCATCGGGGTGACGACGCCAGCCATCTCCATCGACTCGATCATGCGCGCAGCACGGTTGTAGCCGATCTTCAACTTGCGTTGCACTGCAGAAATGGAAGCACGACGGCTCTCAAGCACGAATTGCACCGCTTCATCATACAGTGCATCGGTTTCGGCATCGTCACCATCGCCACCACCGCCGCCGCCATCGAAGCCGCTGCCGGCCTCTTCGACGCCGTTGAGGATGTCGTCGTTGTAGTCCGGGGCGCCGCGCAGCTTCCACGCTTCGACCGTGCGGTGCACTTCGTCGTCGGAAACGAACGCACCGTGCACGCGGATTGGCAGGCTGGTGCCCGGCGGCATGTACAGCATGTCGCCGTGGCCCAGCAACTGCTCGGCGCCGCCTTGGTCGATGATGGTGCGCGAGTCGATCTTGCTCGACACCTGGAACGCCATACGGGTCGGAATGTTGGCCTTGATCAGGCCGGTGATCACGTCCACCGACGGGCGCTGCGTGGCGAGGATCAGGTGGATACCGGCTGCCCGCGCCTTCTGCGCGATACGGGCAATCAGCTCTTCGACCTTCTTACCGACGATCATCATCATGTCGGCGAACTCGTCCACCACCACCACGATGGTCGGCAGGGTTTTCAGTGTAGGCGGCTCGTCGTCCATGCTCTCGCGGCGATACAGCGGATCATGGATGACTTCACCGGCTTCCTGGGCGTCCTTGATCTTGCGGTTGAAGCCAGCCAGGTTACGCACGCCCATGGCCGCCATCAGCTTGTAGCGCCGTTCCATCTCGGCCACGCTCCAGCGCAAGGCGTTGGCGGCGTCCTTCATATCGGTGACCACCGGGCACAGAAGGTGCGGGATGCCTTCGTAGATGGACAGTTCGAGCATTTTCGGGTCGATCATGATCAGCCGCGCGTCTTCCGGGCTGGATTTGAACAGGATCGACAGAATCATCGCGTTGACACCCACCGACTTACCAGAACCCGTAGTACCGGCCACCAGCAGGTGCGGCATCTTCGCCAGGTCGGTGATCACCGGCTTGCCGCCGATGTCGTGGCCCAAGGCCAGGGTGACCGGCGATTTCTGCTCGTCGAACTGCGGCGTGGCCAGCACTTCGGAGAAGCGCACCATCTGGCGGTTTTCGTTGGGGATCTCGATACCGACGGTGGTCTTGCCAGGGATGACCTCGACAACCCGCACGCTGGTCACGGCCAGCGAACGCGCCAGGTCCTTTGCCAGGTTGGCGATGCGGCTGACCTTCACACCGGCGGCCGGTTGGATTTCGTAGCGGGTAATCACCGGGCCCGGGTGGATCGAGTCCACCGCCACTTCCACACCGAATTCCTTGAGCTTGATTTCCAGCAGCTGACCGACACCGGCCAGAGACTCCGGCGAGTACTCGATCTTCTTCTGCTCCGCCGGGTCGAGAATGGAAATCGACGGCAAGGTGCCTTCCACGGCGCTGTCGACGAACAGCGGCGCCTGCTTCTCCTTCATCACCCGCTTGCTCGGTTCCGGCGCCTTGTCGGCTGCCGGTGGCACGATCATCGGGGTTGCAGGCTGCGCACGTGGCACCACCGCGTCACGCGGCACGACCGGCTCACGGGCGAGGGTTGGCTCGCGCGGCGGGGCGGCAGGCTCGCGGCCGAGGGTTGGCTCACGGGGTTCAACCACCGGGGCGGGCGACTCTTCACGCTTGAAGATACGTTCACGCAGCGCCGGTTTAGCCGGTTCCCGCTTCTCGGTGGCCATGGGTGCAGCCCTGACCACTGGCTCATCCTCGCGCAGCTGTGCCTCGAGGCGCTTGCGCTCGTTGCGCGCTTCCCACCAGCGATTGGCCGCCCCTTGCACCAGTTCGAACAGGTCGAGGGTGATCTTGCCGGTCAGGTCCATCACCTTGAACCACGACAGATCGGTGAACACGGTCAGGCCGAACAGGAACAGGGCAATGAACATCAGCGTGCTGCCCTGCACGTTCAGCAGGTTGCGCGCCAGGTCGCCGAGGCTTTCGCCCAGTGCACCACCGGCGGAGAACGGCAGGCTCGCCGGCGGGTGGAAGTGGATATGCGCCAGCGCCGCCCCCGACAGCACCAGGAACACCAGGCCGATCAGCCGCCAGGAGAACAACCAGCCGCTCCAATCCCACGGCTGGTGGCGCTCACGGAATATCTGCCAAGTCTTGACCGCCAGCAGCAGCGGGAAGATATAGGCGAAGTAGCCCAGCACCATGAACAGGATGTCGGCGAAGTAGGCACCGGCACGCCCGGCAGCATTCTGCACCTGGTCGACGTTGCTGGTGTGGCTGAAGCCTGGGTCAGAGGTGTCGTAGGTCAGCAGCGCCATCCACAGGTACAGGCACAGGGCGCCGACAGCGATCAACGCACCTTCCTTGAGGCGATAATGCAGCTGCTGCCGCCACAGAGGCACAGGCAAGGGAGCTGGGGTTGCGGTGGATTTCTTCAAAACGCGTCTATTCCTGCGCGTGGTGCGCGTCCAATAGTGATCGGCCGCTGCGCGACCAATGAACCACTACTTTTAACATTACTGCCCGCCAGCCGCCATGACGGCACGCCGTATGGGTGTTTGAGCGGGGGCGAATCATATAGCTGCAATTTGAGCACGCATTTTCTTTTGTGACAAAGGCTTATGCTGTGTTTTTGCACAGGTGTGACAGCAAATGTAGCGGATGGTGCCTGCGGCTTGATGAATGTGTCTTAAATTGCCTGTTTTCATCGCCCGCGAAGAAGCCAAAGAGATTGACCCTGCATTTCACCCGCGCCATGCTGCCCTCTCCCCTCCCCCACCGCACGATAGACCATGCTTACTTGGCTGACTCGCGACTCGCTGACCTTCCCACCCCTGGAAAAGGCCCTGCATGACCCCAACGGCCTGCTGGCCGCTGGCGGTGACCTGAGCCCCGAGCGCCTGGTACAAGCGTATCGCCATGGCTGCTTCCCGTGGTACCAGGACGGCCAGCCGATCCTGTGGTGGTCGCCCGACCCACGTACAGTGCTGCTCCCCGACCAGTTGCACGTGTCGCGCTCGCTGGCCAAGCTGATGCGCCAAGGCCGCTACCAGGTCAGCTTCGACACCGACTTTCCGGCCGTGATCGCCGCCTGCGCTGCGCCACGCGACTACGCCGACGGCACCTGGATTACCGACACCATGCGCAACGCCTATTGCGAGCTGCACCGCCGCGGCATCGCCCATTCGGTGGAGGTACGCCAGGACGGTAAGCTGGTCGGCGGCCTGTACGGCCTGGCCATGGGCCAGCTGTTCTTTGGCGAATCGATGTTCAGCCGCGCCGACAACGCCTCCAAGGTCGGCTTCGTCACCCTGGTCAACCACCTGCGCGATGCGGGCTTTGCGCTTATCGACTGCCAGATGCCCACCAACCACCTGCACAGCCTGGGTGCCCATGCCATCAGCCGCGCCGAGTTCGCCGATTACCTGGCACGCCACCTCGACCAGCCCAACAGCGCTACATGGGTTGCCTAGGCGAGTTGCCGTAGCTGGCTTACACTTAAATCAAAGTCTCACCGAGGGGGTTGATCATGACAGAGCTGGCGCGGTTGAAGTTCTATGCCACTCAACCCCACTCCTGCAGCTACCTGCCAGACGAGCAGGCGACCACGCTGTTCCTCGACCCCAGCCAGCCGATGGACGTGAATGTGTACGCCGACTTGTCGGAAATGGGCTTTCGACGCAGCGGCGACCACCTGTACCGCCCACATTGCCAGAACTGCAACGCCTGCGTGCCGGCGCGCATCCCGGCGGCGCGCTTCATCCCCAACCGCCAGCAGCGGCGCATCCTCAAACGCAACGCCGACCTGACCGTGACGGCAGCTCGCCCGGCGTTCAAGGAAGAGTACTTCGAGCTCTACCGGCGCTACATCGAAACGCGCCACGCCGACGGTGACATGTACCCACCCAGCCGCGACCAGTTCTCCACTTTTCTGGTACGTGACCTGCCGTTCTGCTGGTTCTACGAGTTCCGCCTCGAAGGCCACCTGATGGCGGTGGCCGTGTGCGACCTGCTGCCCAATGGCCTGTCAGCGGTGTACACCTTCTACGAGCCGGACGAGGAACGCCGCAGCCTTGGCCGCTTCGCCATCCTCTGGCAGATCACCGAAGCCCTTCGCCAGGACCTGGAAGCGGTGTACCTGGGTTACTGGATCAAGAACTGCAAGAAAATGAACTACAAGACGCAGTATCGGCCTATCGAGCTGCTGATAAACCAGCGTTGGGTCACCCTCAACTGAAAGACATTGGCTTGACACGCAGTTTTCCGGCATAATCCACGCCACTTTTTTGCCCGGTGCGGTTATGCGTCGGGCCAACACTGGATCCGAGGGCTCTACTGCATGTCGAAAGAAGACAGCTTCGAAATGGAAGGTACTGTCGTCGACACCCTGCCCAACACCATGTTCCGCGTGGAGTTGGAAAACGGGCACGTCGTAACCGCGCACATCTCCGGAAAGATGCGCAAGAACTACATCCGTATTCTCACTGGCGACAAGGTCCGCGTCGAGCTGACGCCTTATGACCTGAGCAAAGGCCGCATCACCTACCGTGCGCGCTAAGCTCCAGCCATGAAAAAGCCCGGCCATGTGCCGGGCTTTTTTGTGCCTGCCAGATTACAAGGGGGCTGCTTTGCAGCCCCCTGCATCACGCGACCTCAGCCGTGGTCTCGAAGTCGAACACCAGTTCGCCATCGCGCAGGTCGACGTGCACCACGCCGCCATGCTCGGCCAGCTCGCCGAACAAGATCTCCTCGGCCAGCGGCCGCTTGATCTTGTCCTGGATCAGCCGCGCCATCGGCCGCGCACCCATCTGCGCGTCGTACCCCGAAACCGCCAGCCAGCCGCGCGCATCATCGCTGACTTCCAGCAGCACACGCTTGTCTTCCAGCTGCGCCTGCAGTTCGATAAGGAACTTGTCGACGATGCTTTTGATCGTCTCTGTGCTCAGGCGGCCAAACTGGATGATGGTATCCAGGCGGTTGCGGAACTCTGGCGTGAAGCTCTTGCGGATCACTTCCATGGCATCGGACGCGTGGTCCTGATGAGTGAAGCCGATCGACGCCCGCGCCGCGGTTTCGGCACCGGCGTTGGTGGTCATGATCAGGATCACGTTACGGAAGTCGGCTTTGCGCCCGTTGTTGTCGGTCAGGGTACCGTGGTCCATCACCTGCAACAGCAGGTTGAAGACTTCCGGGTGAGCCTTCTCGATTTCGTCGAGCAGCAACACGCAGTGCGGTTGTTTGGTAATCGCCTCGGTCAGCAAACCACCCTGGTCGAAACCAACATAACCAGGCGGCGCACCGATGAGGCGCGACACGGTGTGGCGTTCCATGTACTCGGACATGTCGAAGCGCACCAGTTCCACGCCCAGCGCCTTGGCCAGCTGCCGCGCCGCTTCGGTCTTGCCGACACCAGTGGGGCCAGCGAACAGGAACGAACCAACCGGTTTGTCTGGCGACTTGAGGCCGGCACGAGACAGCTTGATCGCGGTAGACAGCGAGTCGATTGCCTGGTCCTGGCCGAACACGGTCAGTTTCAGGTCGCGCTCAAGGTTACGCAGCAGCTCCTTGTCGGAACTGCTGACATGCTTCGGCGGAATCCGCGCGATCTTGGCGACGATATCCTCGACTTGCGGCACATCGATGCGCTTGACGCGGTTGGCCTCCGGTTGCAGACGCTGGTAGGCGCCGGCTTCGTCGATTACGTCGATGGCCTTGTCCGGCATGTGCCGGTCATTGATGTAGCGCGAGGCCAGTTCAGCGGCGGCGCGCAGGGCTTCGTCACTGTACTCGATGTTGTGGTGGCTTTCGAAACGCCCCTTCAGGCCGCGCAGAATGCCCACGGTGTCTTCGACCGATGGCTCGCTGACGTCCACCTTCTGGAAGCGCCGTGCCAGCGCACGGTCCTTCTCGAAGATGCCGCGAAACTCCTGGAAGGTGGTCGAGCCGATACAACGGATTTCACCCGACGACAGCAGCGGCTTGAGCAGGTTGGAGGCATCCATCACCCCACCCGACGCTGCACCGGCACCGATGATGGTGTGGATTTCGTCGATGAACAGGATGGCCTGCGGGCGCTTGCGCAGCTCACCGAGCAGCGCCTTGAAACGCTTCTCGAAGTCGCCACGGTATTTGGTACCGGCCAGCAGCGCGCCCAGGTCGAGGGAATACACCACGCTCTGCGCCAGCAGGTCGGGCACCTGGCCGTCGACGATGCGCTTGGCCAGGCCTTCGGCGATGGCCGTCTTGCCCACGCCTGCCTCACCCACCAGCAGCGGGTTGTTCTTGCGCCGACGGGCAAGGATTTGCGCCACCCGCTCCACTTCCTGCTCGCGGCCGACCAGTGGGTCGATGCGGCCGGCACGCGCCAGCTCGTTCAGGTTGCTGGCATAGGCGTCCAGTGGGTTGCTCGAAGAGGAGGTTTCACCGCCCTCTTCGTCCTGCATTTCCTGGTCGCTTTCAGACTGCGAACCATGCCCTGGCACCTTGGAGATACCATGGGCGATGTAGTTGACCACGTCGATACGGGCCACGCTCTGCTGCTTGAGCAGAAACACGGCCTGGCTTTCCTGTTCGCTGAAGATCGCCACCAGCACATTGGCGCCAGTCACTTCGCGCTTGCCGGAGCTTTGCACGTGGAACACGGCACGCTGCAGCACACGCTGGAAGCCCAGGGTCGGCTGGGTTTCCCGGTCTTCGTCGTTGACAGGAATCAGCGGCGTTGTGGAGTCGATGAACTCTTGCAGGTCATGCTTGAGTTTGTCGAGATTGGCGCCACAGGCGCGCAGAACGGTCGCAGCAGCCTCATTGTCAAGGAGTGCCAGCAGCAGATGTTCGACAGTCATGAACTCATGACGCTTCGAACGGGCCTCCTTGAAGGCCAGATTGAGGGTGACTTCGAGCTCGCGGTTTAACATAGCTTCACCTCATACCCAAGTGGTCGGCGATTAACCGTCCTTCTCGATTTCACAGAGTAGCGGATGCTGGCTTTCCCTGGCGTATTGGTTGACCTGCATAGCCTTTGTTTCGGCGATGTCACGGGTAAACAATCCGCACACTGCCCGCCCTTCTGTATGGACGGTCAGCATGATCTTGGTCGCCAGCTCGCGGTTCAGACTGAAGAACGTCTCGAGCACTTCGACGACGAAATCCATTGGCGTGTAGTCATCGTTGAACAAAACCACCTTGTACATCGGTGGCGCCTGCAGGATCGGCTTGGCTTCCTGAACTGCAAGACCCGAGCCGTCGTCCTCATTCGATTGCGGGCGATCCTGATTGAATGTTAGTCGAATCTCACTAGGTGCATGCATGGAAAGAATTTCATCATGAGCGTCAGGTTAAGGTTGTGGGTTGACCGCACAGGCCACCGCCAGCGCAGGCGCCGCGTGACCTTGACTATCGGCAAAACGGTGTTACAACCAATAAGAACCCACCGTGGTCGATAAAGATCCGCGCAGTCAACCAGATTTTTCGCAAGGTTCGTATGCGGATGACGTGGATGATACTCCAGTGATGGAGTCCTTTGCAGAGGGACATAGGGATGGCAAGCGGTAAAGTCAAGTGGTTCAACAATGCCAAGGGCTATGGATTCATCAATGAGGACGGCGGAACCGAAGATCTGTTCGCACACTATTCGGCGATCCAGATGGACGGTTACAAGACGCTGAAAGCCGGACAAGCTGTGACGTTCAACATCATCCAGGGCCCGAAAGGCCTGCATGCGGTTGAAATCAAGGGCATCAACGTCAGCGCTTCAACGGGAGTACCGAACTCGCCCACGACCGCTAATGCGTGAACCCTGCTTTACTGCCGGTATACGAAAAAACCGGCCGCTTCTTTACAGGAAGCGGCCGGTTTTGTATTGCCTTACATGTGCTTGATCATTTCATCGCCAAAACCTGAGCTGCTCACCAGCCGGGCCCCCTCCATCAGCCGCTCGAAATCGTAGGTCACGGTCTTGGCCGCAATCGCGCCGTTGGTGCCCTTGATGATCAGGTCGGCGGCCTCGGTCCAGCCCATGTGGCGCAGCATCATTTCTGCCGAGAGTATCACCGAGCCCGGGTTGACCTTGTCCTGCCCGGCATACTTGGGCGCGGTGCCGTGGGTGGCCTCGAACATGGCCACGGTGTCGGACAGGTTGGCGCCCGGCGCAATGCCGATACCGCCCACCTCCGCCGCCAGGGCGTCGGATAGGTAGTCACCGTTGAGGTTGAGCGTGGCAATCACGTCGTACTCGGCCGGGCGCAGCAAAATCTGCTGCAGCATGGCGTCGGCAATGGCGTCCTTGACGATGACCTCGCGGCCACTCTTGGGGTTCTTGAACTTCATCCACGGGCCGCCATCGAGCAGTTCGGCGCCGAACTCGTCCCGCGCCACCTCGTAGCCCCAGTCCTTGAAGGCCCCTTCGGTGAACTTCATGATGTTGCCCTTGTGCACCAGGGTCAGCGACTCGCGGTCATTGTCCACCACGTATTGCAGGGCCTTGCGCACCAGGCGCTTGGTGCCCTCGCGGGATACCGGCTTGACGCCGATGCCGCAGTCCTGGTCGAAACGGATCTTGGTGACGCCCATTTCCTCTTTAAGGAACTTGATCACCTTGTTCGCCTCGGGCGAGCCGGCCTTCCACTCGATGCCCGCGTAAATGTCCTCGGAGTTCTCGCGGAAGATCACCATGTCGACGTCGCCCGGCTTTTTCACCGGGCTCGGCACACCCTGGAACCACAGCACCGGGCGCAGGCACACGTACAGGTCGAGCTGCTGGCGCAGCGCCACGTTGAGCGAGCGGATGCCGCCACCGACCGGGGTGGTAAGCGGGCCCTTGATCGACACCACGTAATCTCGCACGGCATCGAGGGTTTCCTGCGGCAGCCAGGTGTCCTGGTCGTATACCTGGGTGGCTTTTTCGCCGGCGTACACCTCCATCCAGGCAATCTTGCGCTTGCCGCCATAGGCCTTCTGCACGGCGGCGTCGACCACCTTGATCATCACGGGCGAGACATCGATGCCGATCCCGTCGCCCTCGATGTACGGAATGATCGGATTGTCAGGCACGTTGAGCGAATGGTCTGCATTGACGGTGATCTTGGCGCCGTCGGTCGGAACCTTGATTTTCTGGTATCCCATGCTTGCACTACTCCGCTGTCGGGTGTGGTTTGGACATCATGCGATGCAATGAGCCTAAACCACATCTGCCGACCTGCAAGGCATGCGACAACCCGCCACATTGCCGCTTAGTCTTTGGTCTTATAAATGGGCCGATATCACTTGGCCTTGCTGATTAGCCCGAATGGTTTGGTATACTCCGCCGCGACCGAAGGGTCATCGGGGCGAATCCCAGGAAAATGCGGACCGCCCTAGGCCATGAATGGCCACTAAGCCTGGGTTGTTACCGCAGCCCAGCACTTGACGCTCGACTGATGCATCCACCATCACCGCTCGCAGCCTCTCGACTTTCCGCTCATGGCGCTGCCAGGGCGATGCGCCTACCCTGCGCACCACGAGACTCGAGCACGCTCAGCACACAGAGAGTTAACCCGCATGCCCACCCGTTCCAAGATCATCTATACCTTCACCGACGAAGCCCCCGCCCTCGCCACCTACTCGCTGCTGCCGATCGTCGAAGCTTTCACAGCTTGCGCTGACATCGCCGTCGAAACTCGCGACATCTCCCTGGCTGGCCGTATCCTTGCCGCCTTCCCGGAGCAACTGGGCGCAGAGAAGCGAGTAGGCGATCACCTGGCGGAACTGGGCCAGCTGGCTACCACCCCTGAAGCCAACATCATCAAGCTGCCGAACATCAGCGCCTCGGTACCGCAGCTCAAAGCCGCGATCAAGGAACTGCAAGGCAAGGGCTTCAACATCCCTGACTACGCCGACGAGCCGGCCACCGCGGACGAGAAAGAGTCCCGCGCCCGCTACGACCGCATCAAGGGTTCCGCCGTGAACCCGGTGCTGCGCGAAGGCAACTCCGACCGCCGCGCGCCGCTGTCGGTCAAGAACTACGCCCGCAAGCACCCGCACAAGATGGGCGCTTGGGCCGCCGACTCCAAGTCGCACGTTGCCCACATGACCCAAGGCGATTTCTACGGCAGCGAGAAGGCCGCACTGATCGAAGGTGACGACAGCCTGCGCATCGAGCTGGTCGGCAACGATGGCAGCACCACCGTGCTGAAAGAAAAGACCGCCGTCAAAGCCGCCGAAATCATCGACTGCGCCACCATGAGCCGCAAGGCCCTGAAAGCCTTCATCGCCGAGCAGATCGCCGATGCCAAGGCTTCTGGCGTGCTGCTGTCGGTTCACCTGAAAGCCACCATGATGAAGGTCTCCGACCCAATCATGTTCGGCGTCATCGTCGAAGAGTTCTACAACGACGTGCTGGCCAAGCACGCCGCAGCACTGGCCGAAGTGGGCTTCAACGCCAACAACGGTATCGGTGACCTGTACGCCCGCATCAAGGACCTGCCAGCTGACAAGCAGGCCGAGATCGAAGCCGACATCCAGGCCCTGTACGCCGACCGCCCAGCCCTGGCCATGGTCAACTCCGACAAAGGCATCACCAACCTGCACGTGCCGAGCGACGTTATCGTCGACGCCTCGATGCCAGCCATGATCCGTGACTCGGGCAAGATGTGGAACACCGCTGGCGAACTGCAAGACGCCAAGGCCGTGATCCCGGACCGCTGCTACGCCGGCATCTACCAGGCCACCATCGAAGACTGCAAGAAACACGGCGCCTTCGACCCGACCACCATGGGCAGCGTGCCGAACGTTGGCCTGATGGCGCAAAAGGCCGAAGAGTACGGCTCCCACGACAAGACCTTCCAGATCAAGGCCGACGGCGTCGTGCGCGTGGTCGATGGCAAGGGCAACGTCGTGCTGGAACAGAACGTCGAAGCCGGTGACATCTTCCGCATGTGCCAGACCAAAGACGCTCCGATCCAGGATTGGGTCAAGCTGGCCGTCAACCGTGCCCGCCTGAGCGACACCCCGGCGGTGTTCTGGCTGGACCCGGCTCGCGCCCACGACGGCGTGATGATCGAGAAGGTACAGAAGTACCTGAAGGATCACGACACCACTGGCCTGGACATCCGCGTACTGGCCCCGGTCGACGCCATCAAGTTCTCCCTGGCCCGCATCCGCGAAGGCAAGGACACCATCTCGGTGACCGGCAACGTGCTGCGCGACTACCTGACCGACCTGTTCCCGATCATGGAACTGGGCACCAGCGCCAAGATGCTGTCGATCGTGCCGCTGATGAACGGCGGTGGCCTGTTCGAAACCGGCGCCGGCGGTTCGGCGCCCAAGCACGTACAGCAGCTGGTTGAAGAGAACTTCCTGCGTTGGGACTCGCTGGGTGAATTCCTGGCCCTGGCCGCTTCCCTGGAGCACCTGGGCAACACCTACGACAACCCGCGCGCCAAGGTTCTGGCCAACACCCTGGACCAGGCTACCGGCAAGTTCCTCGACACCAACAAGTCGCCGTCGCGCAAGGTCGGTGGTATCGACAACCGCGGCAGCCACTTCTACCTGACCCTGTACTGGGCTGAAGCCCTGGCCGCTCAGGCTGACGACGCTGCCCTGCAGGCACGCTTCGCACCGCTGGCAAAAACCCTGGCCGAGAACGAAGCGACCATCGTCGCCGAGCTCAATGCCGTTCAGGGCAAGCCAGCCGACATCGGTGGTTACTACGCCCCGGATGCCGAGCTGACCGCCAAGGTGATGCGCCCAAGCCAGACCCTGAACAGCGCCATTGCCGCCCTGTAAGGTTCGCTTGAAGTAACAGCAAAAACCCCGGCCACGCACCGGGGTTTTTGCTTTCTTAAAGTGCGTACACGGCTCCCTGTAGGAGCGGCCTTGTGTCGCGAAAGGGCTGCGAAGCGGCCCCAGATTTTCGGCTTCGCAGCGGATATCGTCGGGGCCGCTTTGCGGCCCATCGCGACACAAGGCCGCTCCTACAGGACCCGCGCCAACCCTAGGAAATACTCATGTCCTGGCAACCCCACATCACCGTCGCTACCATCGTCGAACACGAAGGCAAGTTCCTTTTCGTCGAGGAGCTCAAAGCCAACCAGCACGTCTTCAACCAACCCGCCGGCCACCTCGAACCCTTTGAGACCCTGCCCCAGGCCGCCCTGCGCGAAACCCTGGAAGAAACTGCCTGGGAAGTCGAGCTCACCGGCGTTGTCGGCATCTACCTGTACACCGCCCCCAGCAACGGCGTGACCTACCAGCGCATCTGCTTCGCCGCCCGCCCTGTGCGCCACCACGAAGACCTCGCCCTGGACAGTGACATCGTCCGCGCCGTATGGCTGACCCGCGACGAGCTGCTGGCCGACCCCGCCCGCTGGCGCAGCGAGCTGGTGCCGCGCTGCCTCGACGACTATTTGAACGGCCCGCTGCATAGCCTTGAGCTGCTGCGCGACTGACGCGGCGCCACGGGTTTGATAGAATCGGCGTTTTTCCCCCTTGATCTACACCGGTACCCATGACCAGCCCAGCACTCAAAGACCCCGCCAAGACCCGCGTCATCGTCGGCATGTCCGGCGGCGTGGACTCTTCCGTCTCCGCCCTTCTGCTCATCGAGCAGGGCTACCAGGTGGAAGGGCTGTTCATGAAGAACTGGGAAGAAGACGACGGCACCGAATACTGCACCGCCCGTGAAGACCTGGCCGACGCCCAGGCCGTGTGCGACCGCATCGGCATCAAGCTGCACACCGCCAACTTCGCCGCCGAATACTGGGACAACGTGTTCGAGCACTTCCTTGAAGAATACAAGGCCGGCCGCACGCCCAACCCGGACATCCTCTGCAACCGCGAAATCAAGTTCAAGGCGTTTCTCGACTACGCCCTGTCGCTGGGTGCCGACCTGATCGCCACCGGCCACTACGTGCGCCGCCGCGACACTGGCGACCTCACCGAACTGCTCAAGGGCCTGGACCCGAACAAGGACCAGAGCTACTTCCTGCACGCCGTTGGCGGCAAGGAAATTGCCCGCACCCTATTCCCGGTCGGCGAGCTGGAAAAACCCGAAGTGCGCGCCATCGCCGAAAAACACGGCCTGGCCACCGCCAAGAAAAAGGACTCCACCGGCATCTGCTTCATTGGCGAGCGTCGTTTCAGCGATTTCCTCAAGCAGTACCTGCCAGCTCAGCCGGGTGACATCGAAACCACCGAAGGTGAAGTGATCGGCCGCCACCACGGCCTGATGTACCACACCATCGGCCAGCGGCAGGGCCTGGGCATTGGCGGCCTGAAGGATGCCGGTGACGAGCCGTGGTACGTGTTGCACAAGGACCTGACCCGCAATGTGCTGGTGGTTGGCCAAGGCAACGAACACCCATGGCTGTTCTCCCGCGCCCTGCTGGCTTCGGAGATTTTCTGGGTGAACCCGATCGACCTCAGCAGCCCGCGCCAGCTCACCGCCAAGGTGCGTTACCGCCAGAGCGACCAGCAGTGCACCCTCGAACTGACCGAAACCGGCTACCGCGCCGTGTTCGACGAGCCACAGCGCGCCGTCACCCCAGGCCAGTCGGTGGTGTTCTACGACGGCGAAGTGTGCCTGGGCGGTGGTGTAATCGAAGCCGCCGAGCCGTGGAGCCCGCGCGCATGAGCAACCTGCAGGAGCAATTGATTGCCCTGGGCGGCGTATTTCAGGCCGCTGTGCTGGTCGACCGCATTGCCCGCACCGGCCAGGCCAGCGAGGCCAATATCGGCTGCATGCTGGGCAGCCTGCTGGTACGTGACCCCAAGGACACCCTGGAGGTGTTCGGCGGTGACGACCTGAACCTGCGCGACGGCTACCGCGCGCTGGTCGGCGCCCTGGAGCGTGACCCCAGCAGCCTGCAGCGCGAGCCACTGCGCTACGCCCTGTCGATGCTGGGCCTGGAGCGCCAACTGAACAAACGTGGCGACCTGCTTGACACCATCGGCAATCGCCTGCCGCAAATCCAGTCGCAGGCCGAGCATTTCGGCCTGGTTCACGAAAACGTCATCGCTTCCAGCGGAGCCTTGTACCAGGACACGCTTAGCACCTTGCGCCAGCGCATCCAGGTGCACGGCGACATGCGTTTCCTGCAGCAGGCCAGCAACGCGTCGAAGATTCGCGCCCTGCTGCTGGCCGGCATCCGTGCCGCGCGCCTGTGGCGCCAGCTGGGTGGACACCGCTGGCAGTTGGTGTTCAGCCGTCGCAAGTTGCTGAACGAACTGTACGATATGATGCGCACACCGTCCTGAAGAAAAACGCCGGACTTGTAGGAGCGGCCTTGCGTCGCGAAAGGGCTGCGCAGCAGCCCCAGAATCGCCGCCCCAGCATAGGTTGCCGGGGCCGCTGCGCGACCCTTTCGCGACGCAAGGCCGCTCCTACAGGCATTTTTCATGTATGATATGCGCCCTTCCAAAAGCCTGACTGTCCGAGAACACCCCATGCAGCTTTCTTCGCTCACTGCGGTTTCCCCTGTAGACGGCCGTTATGCCGGCAAAACCCAGGCCTTGCGCCCCATCTTCAGCGAATTCGGCCTGATCCGTTTCCGCGCCCTGGTCGAAGTGCGCTGGCTGCAGCGCCTGGCCGCCCACCCGCAGATCGGCGAAGTGCCGGCGTTCTCCGCCGAAGCCACCGCCCTGCTGGACAACCTGGCCAGCGATTTCAAGCTGGAACACGCCGAGCGCGTGAAGGAAATCGAGCGCACCACCAACCACGACGTCAAGGCGATCGAATACCTCCTCAAGGAGCAGGCCGCCAAGCTGCCTGAGCTGGCCAAAGTCAGCGAATTCATCCACTTCGCCTGCACCAGCGAGGACATCAACAACCTGTCCCACGCCCTGATGCTGCGCGCCGGCCGTGACGACGTGCTGCTGCCGCTGATGCGCCAGATCGCCGACGCCATCCGCGCCCTGGCCCACGCCCACGCCGATGTGCCGATGCTGTCGCGCACCCACGGCCAGCCGGCTTCGCCGACCACCCTGGGCAAAGAGCTGGCCAACGTCGTGTACCGCCTGGAGCGCCAGATCGCCCAGGTTGCCGCCGTGCCGCTGCTGGGCAAGATCAACGGCGCCGTGGGCAACTACAACGCCCACCTGTCCGCCTACTCGCAAATCGACTGGGAAGAAAACGCCCGCGCCTTCATCGAAGACGAGCTGGGCCTGCAGTTCAACCCGTACACCACCCAGATCGAGCCGCACGACTACATCGCCGAGTTGTTCGACGCCATTGCCCGCTTCAACACCATCCTGATCGACTTCGACCGTGACGTGTGGGGCTACATCTCGCTGGGCTACTTCAAGCAGAAGACCGTTGCCGGCGAAATCGGCTCGTCGACCATGCCGCACAAGGTCAACCCGATCGACTTCGAAAACTCCGAAGGCAACCTGGGTATCGCCAACGCGCTGTTCCAGCACCTGGCCAGCAAGCTGCCGATCTCGCGCTGGCAGCGTGACCTGACCGACTCCACCGTGCTGCGCAACCTGGGCGTGGGCTTTGCCCACAGCGTCATCGCCTATGAAGCCAGCCTGAAGGGCATCGGCAAGCTGGAAGTCAACGAAGCCCGCATCGCCGCCGACCTGGACGCCTGCTGGGAAGTGTTGGCCGAGCCGATCCAGACCGTGATGCGCCGCTTCAACATCGAAAACCCCTACGAGAAGCTCAAAGAGCTGACCCGTGGCAAGGGCATCACCCCTGAAGCGCTGCTGACCTTCATCGACGGCCTGGACATGCCAGCCGACGCCAAGGCCGAGCTCAAGCTGCTGACCCCCGCTACCTACATCGGTAACGCGGCAGCCCAGGCCAAACGCATCTAAGCTGACCGTCGCGTACAACGCCCGGCCTGGCCGGGCGTTTTTATTCCCGGACGAAAATTACGTTTTTTCAATAGGTTGAACATGAATCCTGATACTCCACTGCAGCTGCTCGGCGGCATCTCGGCCCGCGAATTCATGCGCGACTACTGGCAGAAGAAGCCGCTGCTGGTGCGCCAGGCCTTCCCGGACTTCATCAGCCCCATCGACCCCGACGAACTGGCCGGCCTGGCCCTTGAAGACGAAGTCGAGTCGCGCATCGTGCTGGAGCACGGCGCCCACCCATGGGAACTGCGTCGCGGCCCGTTCAACGAAGACACCTTCGCCGAGCTGCCGGAAAAGGACTGGACCCTGCTGGTACAGGCCGTGGACCAGTTCGTCCCGGAAGTGGCCGAGCTACTGGAAAACTTCCGCTTCCTGCCCAGCTGGCGCATTGATGACGTGATGATCAGCTTCGCCGCCCCCGGTGGCAGCGTCGGCCCGCACTTCGACAACTACGACGTGTTCCTGCTGCAGGGCCACGGCCAGCGCAACTGGAAGATCGGCCAGATGTGCAGCAGCGACAGCCCGCTGCTGGAGCACGCCGACCTGCGTATCCTGGCCGAGTTCGAGCAGAGCGAAGAGTGGACCCTGGAACCCGGCGACATGCTCTACCTGCCACCGCGCCTGGCCCACTACGGCGTGGCCGTGGACGACTGCCTGACCTACTCGGTAGGCTTCCGCGCACCTAGCGCCGCCGAAGTGCTGACCCACTTCACCGACTTCCTGGGCCAGTTCCTGCCCGACGAAGAGCGCTACAGCGACGCTGACGCCCAGCCAGCCAGCGACCCGCACCAGATCCAGCACGACGCGCTCGACCGCCTCAAGGCGCTGCTCGACAAGCACATGGGCGACAAGGACCTGTTGCTGACCTGGTTCGGCCAATTCATGACCGAGCCGCGCTACCCGGAGCAGATCGTCGGCGAAGAGCTGAGCGAGGAAGAGCTGATCGACGCCCTTGAACAAGGCGCCATCCTGATCCGCAACCCGAGCGCACGCCTGGCCTGGTCGGAATTCGAAGACGACCTGTTGCTGTTCGCCAGCGGCCGCAGCTGCCCACTGCCGGGCAAATTGCGCGAGCTGCTGAAGCTGGTATGCGCGGCCGACGCCCTGCACATCGACAACCTGGCAGACTGGCTGCAAGACGAAGATGGCCTTATGCTGGTACAGCAGTTGGTCAAACAGGGAAGTCTGGGATTCGCCAATGAATAAGATCAGCGTTCGCCTCGCCGACTGGCAGAAAGACAACGCCGACATTCGCCGTATCCGGGAAGCGGTGTTCATTGCCGAGCAGCACGTGCCACCAGAGCTGGAGTGGGACTCGGATGACCCGACCGCAGCGCACTTCCTGGCCCAGGAAGGCGACTACCCGATCGGTACTGCCCGCCTGCTGCCTGACGGCACCATTGGCCGGGTATCGGTGCTGAAGGACTGGCGCGGGCTGAAGGTGGGTGACGCGCTGATGAATGCGGTTATCGACGAAGCGCAGAACCGCGACCTGAAGCAGCAGATGCTCAGCGCCCAGGTACACGCCACACCGTTCTACGAGCGGTTGGGCTTTCGCGTAGTCAGCGAAGAGTTTCTCGAAGCCGGCATCCCGCATGTGGACATGGTGCGCGACTCGCGCGTCTGATTCATGACGTGTACCGGCCTCTTCGCGGGCAAGCCTGCGAAGAGGCCGGTACACGTCATGTATATCCTTGCTGACAAAAAACCTGTACATCCATCCAGATAAAACTTGCCTCCGCGCCCCTGCTTGCGCATCCTAGGGCCTATCAGCCCCGATAAAGCGTCCCCGGCCATGCGCCTGTTCCTCTGCGAAAAACCCTCCCAGGCAAAAGACATCGCCAAAGTGCTCGGCGCCAACCGCAAAGGCGACGGCTGCTGGCAAGGCACCGACGTCTGCGTCACCTGGTGCATCGGCCACCTGCTGGAAACCGCCCCGCCCGACAGCTATGACGAACGCTACAAGCGCTGGAACCTGGCCGACCTGCCGATCATTCCCGACAAGTGGAAGATGCTGGTCAAGCCCAAGACTGCCAGCCAGTTCAAGGCGGTCAAGCGCCTGCTCGGCGAAGCACGGGAGCTGGTGATCGCCACCGACGCCGACCGCGAAGGCGAAATGATCGCCCGCGAGCTGGTCGAGCATTGCCGCTACCGTGGCCCGGTGCAGCGCCTGTGGCTGTCGGCGCTGGATGACGCCTCCATCCGCAAGGCCTTGGCGCGCCTGCTGCCGGGCCATGAAACGTTCAACCTGTACCATTCGGCGCTAGGTCGCTCGCGCGCCGACTGGCTGATCGGCATGAACATGAGCCGGCTGTTCACCCTGCTGGGCCGCCAATCCGGCTACCAGGGCGTGCTGCCGGTGGGCCGGGTACAAACACCTACCTTGCGCCTGGTGGTCGACCGCGACCGCAGCATCGCCGATTTCGTGCCGGTGCCGTTCTGGGCCATCGAGGTGCAACTGGAACACGCCGCTCAGCGCTTCAATGCCCAATGGCGCGCCCCCGAAGACGCCTGCGACGACCAGGGTCGCTGCCTGAAGCAGGACCTGGCACAACAGGCCGCCACCGACATCGGCAATGCCGCCACTGCCCGGGCCGTCAAGGTAGCCACCGAGCGCGTCCGCGAAGCCGCGCCGCTGCCCTTCGACCTCGGCACCCTGCAGGAGCTGTGCTCGAAAAAATTCGGCCTGGGCGCCCAGGAAACCCTCGACATTGCCCAGGCCCTGTACGAAACCCACAAACTGATCACCTACCCGCGCAGCGATTGCGGCTACTTGCCGCAAAGCCAGCATGCCGAGGCACCCGCGATCCTCGCTGCACTGCAGCGAGCCGATGCCAGCCTCACGCCGCTGCAACCCTACCTCGAGCCGCAACGCCGCTCACGGGCCTGGAACGACGCCAAGGTCAGCGCCCACCACGGCATAATCCCCACTGCCGCCGCCAGTGACCCGTCGCGCCTGCCGGCCAAGCACAAGGCGGTGTATACCCTGATCCGCGCCCGTTACCTGGCGCAGTTCCTGCCCAACCATGAGTACGATCGTACCCAGGCCGACTTCGACTGCGCTGGCCATGCCCTGCGCGCGGTGGGCAAGCAAATTGTCGAACCGGGTTGGCGCCGTGCCCTGCCCGAAGCGCTGACGCCAGCCAAGGGTCGCGAAGCCCCACCGGCCCAGGTGCTGCCAGCGCTGTGCGAAGGCCAGGACTGCACAGTGCATGGCCTGCAGCTGAAAGACCTGTGGACCCAGCCGCCCAAGCCGTTCACCGAAGGCGACCTGATCAAGGCGATGAAGAACGTGGCCAAGCTGGTGGACGATCCACGACTGAAACAGAAGCTCAAGGAAACCACCGGCATCGGCACCGAGGCCACCCGCGCCAGTATTATCCAGGGCCTGCTCGACCGTGGTTACCTGGTGAAGAACGGCAAGGCATTGGCGGCCACGCCAGCAGCCTTCAGCCTGATCGACGCCGTGCCGCGCGCCATTGCCGACCCAGGCACCACGGCAATCTGGGAGCAGGCGCTGGACATGGTGCAAAGCGGCGAGATGACCCTGGAAGAGTTCGTCGCCAGGCAATCAACGTGGATGGGCAAGCTGGTCGAGCGGTGCAGTGGCATGCGCATGACAATCAGCGGGCCGGCGGCCGGGGCGGCGCCTCCCTGGAAAAAGAAGCGTCGCGGTGGCGGAAAAAGCAAAGCGGCTGGAAGCAAGGCTACCGCCAGCAAGCCGCGGCAGCCTCGGAAAAAGGCTTCAACCTGACCGTCACATTGGCACCATGAAATTTACATGCTAAGTTTTCATGAAAATAACCACAATAAATTTCATGGAAGCCCGGCATGTTCAAACAGTCCGCTCAGCACGTCGCCAGCTACTACGCCCAGACCTACCCCGCCAACATCCCATTACGCCCTACCCTGCAAGGCACCCACGACACCGACGTACTCATCATCGGCGCCGGCTTCAGCGGCCTGCACACTGCCCTGCGCCTGACTCAGGCCGGCAAGCGCGTCACATTGCTGGAAGCCAGCCGGGTTGCCTGGGCTGCCTCCGGGCGCAACGGGGGCCAGGCGCTGTTGGGTTGGTCGTGCGACATGCCGCCGCTGGAAAAAGCCCTGGGCATCGAACGTACCCAACGGTTGTGGGCCAGCATGTGCTGGGCCGCCGACGAAATGCGCGAACTGCCCCAGCGCCACGGCTTCGATATCGACTACCGGCTGGGCAGCCTGTGGACTGCTGTCATGCCGCGCCGAGTGAAAATACTTGAAGAAGCCCTGCACGAGGCCGAACACAAGTGGGGCTACGACGCCCTGCGCCTGATCGGCCGTGACGAGCTGCCGCAATGGGTCGACAGCCCGCGCTACCAGGCCGCGCTGTACGACGCCAAAGGGGCACACCTCAACCCGCTGAAACTGGCGCAAGGCCTGGCCAGCACCCTCGAGGCTGCTGGCGGGCGCATCTACGAGCAAAGCCAGGTGCTCAGTTACCACCAGGCTGGCGACGGCTTTGTCGCCCGTACCGACCACGGCGAAGTACGCGCCCAGATGTTGGTGCTGGCCTGCAACGCCTACATCGACCGCCTCGATCGTGGTCTGTCGAGGCGCCTGTTGCCCGTTGGCTCCTACCAGGTAGCTACCGCGCCGCTGGACGCCGACTTGGCCCGTTCGCTGCTGCCGCGCAACAGCTGCGTGATCGACAACCAGTTCGTGCCCGACTACTTCCGCCTCACCCCAGACCACCGGCTGCTGTTCGGCGGTGGCTGCACTTATCTGGGGGGCATTCCCAAGGACGTCGCCAGCGCCACCCGCCCCTACCTGGAGCGGGTGTTCCCGCAACTGGCCGGGGTAGCCATCGACTATGCCTGGGGCGGCCATATCGACTGCAGCATCCAGCGCACCCCGGACGTCGGCCGCGAAGGCCAGCGCTACTGGCTGCAGGGCTTCTCCGGCCACGGCGTGCTGCCGACCCTGGCTGCAGCACGGGCCGTGAGCGACGCCATCCTCGGTGACGACGACCTGCTGACGCTGTACCAAGGGATCGACAACGGCCGGTTCCCCGGCGGCGATCTGCTGGCAGCACCACTGGAAGCTGCCGCCAAGGCCTGGTACAGAATGCGCGATCGCGTCTGAAGACGGCCGGGCGCTTGCTACGCTGAAATCTCTCCTATTCTCAATAGCTCCCTTAGGTGCCTGCACACAGGAGACCCGACCGTGAGCTATGTGACCACGAAGGATGGCGTACAGATTTTCTACAAGGACTGGGGCCCGCGCGATGCCCCGGTCATCCACTTCCACCATGGCTGGCCGCTCAGTGCCGATGACTGGGACGCGCAAATGCTGTTCTTCCTCGCCCAAGGTTACCGCGTGGTCGCCCACGACCGGCGTGGCCATGGCCGCTCCAGCCAGGTATGGGACGGGCACGACATGGACCACTACGCCGACGATGTGGCCGCCGTGGTCGCCCACCTGGGCACTCAGGGCGCTGTGCATGTCGGCCACTCGACCGGGGGTGGCGAGGTGGTGCGTTACATAGCCCGACACCCGGAAGACAAGGTGGCCAAAGCCGTGCTGATCGCTGCCGTACCGCCACTGATGGTGCAAACGCCCGGCAACCCAGGCGGCCTGCCCAAGGCGGTGTTCGACGGTTTCCAGGCCCAGGTGGCCAGCAACCGGGCGCAGTTCTACCGGGATGTTCCAGCCGGGCCGTTCTACGGCTACAACCGCCCCGGTGTCGAAGCCAGCGAAGGTATCATCGGCAACTGGTGGCGCCAGGGCATGATCGGTAGCGCCAAGGCCCATTACGACGGCATCGTGGCATTTTCCCAGACCGACTTCACGGAGGACCTGAAGGGTATCGAGCAGCCTGTGCTGGTGATGCATGGCGACGATGACCAGATCGTGCCGTATGAAAACGCCGGGGTGCTGTCGGCCAAGTTACTGCCCAATGGCACGCTGAAAATCTACAAGGGCTACCCGCATGGCATGCCGACTACCCATGCCGATGTGATCAACGCGGATTTACTGGCATTTATCCGTAGTTGATGTAGTTGCGTCTACACCGGCCTCTTCGCGGGCTTACCCGCGAAGAGGCCGGCACTGGCAACACATTCACCCGAGGATTACCATGTCCCCCTTCTAGTGCGGCTCTTTGCCGCCCCTTGCCTCTCTGCCTGTCAAAACCCATGCCCTTCGAACTCACCGTAGAACCCCTAACTCTGCTGATACTGGCCCTGGTCGCCTTCGTCGCCGGTTTCATCGATGCTATCGCCGGTGGCGGCGGCCTGCTCACCACCCCGGCCCTGCTCACCGCCGGCATGCCGCCGCACCTGGTACTGGGCACCAACAAGCTCAGCTCCACCTTCGGCTCGGCCACCGCCGGTTTCACCTACTACAAGCGCAAACTCTTCCACCCGGCGCAGTGGCGCCCTGCCTTGTTCGCCACCTTGATCGGGGCACTGCTCGGCGCGGTCATCGCCCACTACATGCCCGCCGAATGGCTGAACAAGATGCTGCCGGTCATCGTCTTCGCCTGTGGCATCTACCTGCTGTTCGGTGGCACGCCCAAGGCGCCGCTGGATGCCGATGCCCCCATCAAGAAGAAGTGGCAAGTGCCGCAAGGCTTCACCCTGGGCTTCTACGACGGCGTGGCCGGCCCGGGTACCGGGGCGTTCTGGACGGTCAGCACCCTGCTGCTGTACCCCATCGACCTGGTCCGCGCCAGCGGCGTGGCGCGCAGCATGAACTTCGTCAGCAACATCGCGGCGCTGACGGTGTTCATCATTTCCGGGCAGGTGGACTACATCGTCGGCCTGTGCATGGGCCTGTCGGTGATGGTCGGCGCCTTCTTCGGCGCACGCACGGCGATCAGTGGCGGCAGCAAATTCATCCGCCCTGTGTTCATCACCGTGGTACTGGCGTTGACCGTTCGCCTAGCGTGGCAGCACTGGTTCGGGCAGGCCTAAGCGGCGCGCCACGTAGAGGTCGATCAGATACCGGGCAATGGAGCGCCCGGCCGGCAGCGGCGGCAGGTCGTGAACGCTGAACCACTGGGCGTCCTCGATCTCGTCCGGTTGCATGACGATATCGCCACCAGCGTACTCAGCATGGAAGCCGAGCATCATCGAATGCGGGAACGGCCAGCATTGGCTGCCGACGTACTGAATATTCTGCACCTCAACCGCCACTTCTTCTCGCACTTCACGCACCAGGCAGTCCTCGGCCGATTCACCCGGCTCTGCAAAACCTGCCAAGGTGCTGTACACCCCGGTGACGAAGCGTGGCGAACGCGCCAGCAGGATTTCATCGCCACGGGTCACCAAAACGATCATGCTCGGCGAGATGCGCGGGTAGCTGCGCAGGTCGCAGGGCTGGCAATACATTGCCCGCTCCCAGCGAATTTGCGTCATGGCCTGGCCGCAGCTGCCGCAGAAGCGGTGCTCGCGGGCCCAGGTGCCGATTTGCGCGGCGTAGCCCAGCACCTTGTAGGTGTCGAAGTCGCCTTCGAGCATGAAGGCGCGAAGGCCGCGCCAGCTGCAGCCGGGTACATCGGTGGCGCTGCACAGTTCCAGCAGGAACACCGGCTGGCCGTCAAAATGGCCGATGCCGTGCTCGCACAGCACATTGAGGTCCTGGCGCTTGAGCCAGTCGCGGGGGAACAGCGCGTCGTTGGCGTCCACCAGAAACCCGTCCGGGCTGCGGGCCACGGCCAGCCCCCCGGTGATTTGCGGGTCGAGTACTGCGGTAGTCCAGCGTGCTGACATGTCGGGGGGTTCCTTTACTGCGCGTCCCCCGGCCCGATCAGTCGGCGAACGTCGGTTTTTGTTTGCTCATGTGCGCCGCCACGGCCACGCGCAAGTCTTCGGATTGCAGCATCGCGGCGTTCCAGGTGGCGATGTAGTCCAGGCCATCGTCGATGCGATGGTCACGCATGTAGCTGAGCATTTCCTTGGTGCCGGCCACGGCGATTGGCGATTTTGCGGCAATTTCGCGGGCGATGGCAAAGACACCGTCCATCAGTGCGGCCTGATCATCATAAACCCGGTTGACCAGGCCTATGCGCAGCGCCTCGTCGGCCGCCACATTGCGCCCGGTGAAGGCCAGCTCACGCATCATGCCGTCGCCGATGATACGTGGCAAACGTTGCAGTGTACCGACATCGGCCGCCATGCCCATGTCGATTTCCTTGATCGAAAACTGCGCATCAACGCTGCAGTAACGCATGTCGCAGGCCGAGACAAGGTCGATAGCGCCGCCGATGCAATAGCCCTGCACGACGGCCAGTACTGGCTTGCGGCACTTGTCCACGGCAGTGAACGAGGCCTGCAGGCGCTGGATGGTCTTGCGCAGGAAACGCGCATTGCGGCCCACGTCCTTGCCCATCTGCCCGGCCAGGGACGCCAGCATCATCAGGTCGATACCGGCAGAGAAGTGCTTGCCGGCACCGCTGACTACCACGGCGCGCACGGCATCGGTGTCGTCGATCCACTGGAAGATTTCGACGATCTCATCCCAGAAGGCCGCGTTCATCGCGTTGACCTTTTCCGGGCGGTTGATCTGAACGTGGGCGATGTTGTCGGTCAGTTCGACCTTGAATGCACTGTACTCGGTCACGGGCGGCACTCCTGCGGGTGAAAGGTTCATGGCCCGGATGTTAACCCAGCCCGATGACCGCACTTGTGCCAAAAGCGGGACTGCGCGACTTGCCTAAGTCGTGCTGATACGGCACCGTGCGCCATCGCCGAATTATAAGGATACATATTCATGTCACGCTCCCTGACCGGCGCCCTCGCCCATGGCTTTCTGGGCCAGTCGCCGCTTTGGTACAAGGCGATTATCTGCCTGTTCCTGGTGCTCAACCCGCTGCTGCTGGTAACCGTAGGCCCGGTTGCGGCCGGCTGGGCGCTGGTGCTCGAGTTCATCTTCACCTTGGGCATGGCGCTGAAGTGCTACCCGTTGATGCCCGGCGGCCTGTTGCTGGTCGAAGCCCTGCTGCTGCAAATGACCACACCACAGGCGTTGTACGAGGAACTGCAACACAACTTCCCGGTGATTCTGCTGCTCATGTTCATGGTGGCCGGCATTCACTTCATGAAGGAGCTGCTGCTGTTCCTGTTCTCGCGCATCCTGCTTGGGGTGCGCTCGAAGGCAATCCTGTCGCTGCTGTTCTGCGTGCTGTCGGCGTTTCTTTCGGCGTTTCTCGATGCGCTGACCGTGACGGCGGTAATCATCAGCGCCGCCGTCGGCTTCTATGCGGTGTACCACCGCGTCGCGTCCGGGGCCAATCCGCGTGAAGACAGTGCACTGGACAGCGACCAGCAGGTCGCCCAGCTGCACCGCGAAGACCTCGACCAGTTCCGCGCCTTCCTGCGCAGCCTGCTGATGCATGGCGCGGTGGGCACCGCCCTGGGCGGGGTTTGCACGTTGGTGGGCGAGCCGCAGAACCTGCTGATCGGCCACGAAATGGGTTGGCACTTCGCCGATTTCTTCTTCAAGGTGGCCCCCGTGTCGCTGCCGGTGCTGGGTGCCGGCCTGCTGACCTGCGTGCTGCTGGAAAAGCTGCGCCTGTTCGGCTATGGCACGTTGATGCCCGAGCCGGTACGCCAGGTGCTGGCCGCCTATGCGGCCGAAGACGACGCCGCGCGCACTCAGGCGCAACGCATCGCACTGTGGGTGCAAGGGCTCGCTGCGCTGATCCTGATCATCTGCCTGGGGCTGCATGTGGCCGAGGTCGGCCTGATTGGCCTGATGGTGATCGTGCTGATCACGGCCTTTACCGGTATCACCGACGAACACCGCCTGGGCCGTGCCTTCCAGGACGCCATGCCGTTCACTTCGCTGCTGGTGGTGTTTTTCGCCGTGGTCGCAGTAATTCACCAGCAGCAACTGTTCAGCCCCTTGATCAGCTGGGTGCTGACTCTGCCGACCGAGCAGCAACCGGGCATGCTGTACCTGGCCAACGGTTTGCTGTCGGCGATAAGCGACAACGTGTTCGTCGCCACTATCTATATCACCGAAGTGAAACAGGCATTTCTCAATGGCGGCATGAGCCGCGAGCATTTCGAAACGCTGGCGGTGGCGATCAACACCGGCACCAACCTGCCCAGCGTGGCGACGCCTAACGGGCAGGCGGCGTTTCTGTTTCTGCTGACCTCGGCGATTGCGCCGTTGATCCGGCTGTCGTATGGCCGAATGGTGTGGATGGCGTTGCCCTATACCGTAGTGATGGGTGGGCTGGGATGGTGGGCAGTGACCTACTGGCTGTGAGTTTGTAACGGCCCTTTCGCGGGTGAGCCCGTGAAAGGGGCCGGCACAGGTCAACCCTGTCGATTTTGCCTTTTGCCATTCGACTACCCATGAAGGCCGCCACCCCCAGGCTGCCAACCGGAGAGTCCCCATGCGCAAACTCATCGTAGCCGCCTTCATCAGCCTCGACGGCGTCATGCAAGCCCCCGGTGGCCCGCAAGAGGACACCAGCGGCGGTTTCAGTTACGGCGGCTGGATCGTGCCCTACGCCGAAGAAGTCTTCGGCCAGGCCATGCAGGCATTGTTCAGCCAGCCCTTCGAGTTGCTGCTCGGCCGGCGCACGTATGACATCTTTGCTGGCTACTGGCCAAAAATAAAAGACGACTCGCAAGACTTCTCCATCGCCAACCTGTTCAACAGCGTACCCAAGCACGTAGCCACCCACACCCCTGCTACCCTCGAGTGGCACAACAGCCACCCGCTTGGCGGGGACGTAGCCGCAGCGGTAAGCGCACTTAAACAGCAAGACGGCGCCAACCTGCTGACCCAGGGCAGCGCCGACCTTGTGCAGCAACTGCTGGCGGCCGACCTGGTCGATGAACTGCAATTGTTGATCCACCCCTTGCTGCTAGGCCACGGTAAACGCCTGTTCGGCAATGATGCGGCAGCGGCGGCTTTCACCCTGCAGCACTGGGTGGTCTCACCCAAGGGCGTGGTCATCGCCCGCTACGTGCGCGCAGGTCAAGTGCAGACCGGCTCATTCGAATAAAGGTAAACGCGTACAACTTTTGCCCCGCGCCCGCATCGAAACACAGGTAAGCCCCCATCCGCCTCAAGGAGGTTCACCATGGCGCTACGTACCACGCTGCTGCTTTCCTGCATGACCCTGGCCCTGCTCGGCTGCGCTGGCAACGATCACCCGGCACCGCCGCGCACCCAGCAGGTGGACCTGCAACGCTATCAGGGCACCTGGTACGAACTGGCACGGCTGCCCATGTTCTTCCAGCGTAACTGCGTGCAGTCCGAGGCGCACTATGGCCTGCGTACCGATGGCCGCATCGACGTAACCAACCGCTGCAAGGAAAAGGACGGCCAATGGAATGAAGCCAAGGGCATCGCCGAGGCCCAGCAACCGGGCAGCACCGACAAGCTGTGGGTACGCTTCGACAACTGGTTCAGCCGCCTGGCACCGGGCCTGACCAAGGGCGAGTACTGGGTGCTGTACCACGACAAAGACTACCGCGTGGCGCTGGTCGGGCACCCCAACCGTGAGTACCTGTGGTTGCTTTCGCGCACGCCGGCGGTCACCGACCAACAGCGCGAGCAACTGTTGACGATCGCTCGCGAGCAAGGCTATGACACCAGCAAGCTCATCTGGCGCCAGGGCGACTAGCAGGCCGTCGACGGCAGGCGGCAATCGGGCTATGGTGTGCGCCCTTTATCGCCTCGAAGGAACGAGCCCGTGACGCCCCAACCGCTGCCAACACCGCGCATCCGCTTTCTTGCCCTGTGTGTGTTCCACCATCAGGGCAAGATCCTCGTCAACGTGTTCGACGACCCGTCCAGTGGGCAGACCCTGTGCCGCCCGCTGGGTGGCGGTATCGAGTTCGGTGAGCTGGGCCGCGACGCCATCGCCCGGGAAATCACCGAGGAACTGGGCCAGCCGATCAGCGCGGTAAAACTGCTCGGCACCCTGGAAAGCCTGTTCACCTATGCCGGCAAGCCAGGGCATGAGATCGTGCAGGTGTATGACGCGCGCTTCGATGATGCCAGCCTGTACCAGCAAGACTGGCTTGACGGCCAGGAGTCCGACAGCAGCCCGTTCCGTGCGCGCTGGTGCGACAGCGCCGACTTCGCACGCATTGGCCCGCTGGTGCCACAAGGGCTGCAGGCCCTGCTGCGCGACCTGTCGCTGTTGAGCTGAAAAAGGGAACCTGAACCATGGACCTGCTGTTCCTCGGCACCTCCGCCGGGGTGCCGACCAAGGCACGCAATGTCAGCGCCACGGCCGTGATCGAAACCAACGGCAGCCACTGGTACCTGGTCGATTGCGGCGAAGGCACCCAGCACCGGCTGTTGCATACGCCACTGTCGATCCGCGACCTGCGTGCAATCTTCATCACCCACGTGCATGGCGACCATTGCTTTGGCCTGCCCGGCCTGCTGGCCAGCGCTGGCATGAGCGGGCGCACCCAGCCGCTGGAGCTGATTCTGCCCGTCGCGCTGCACGACTGGGTACGCCAGGGCCTGGTGGCCAGCGACACGTTCCTGCCATTCGAGTTGCGCTTGTTGGCCGTGGAGGAACTGGCCGAATGGCGCAACGAGGCCCTGCAGGTGACCACCGTGCAACTGTCGCACCGGGTGCCCAGCGTGGGCTTCGTGTTCACTGAACTCAACCCCGAACCCCGCCTGGACACCCAGCGGCTGCAAGCCGAAGGTATCCCCCGTGGCCCGCTGTGGGGCGAACTGGCCAAAGGCCTGACGGTGCAGCATGACGGGCAGTTGCTGGACGGTCACGACTACCTGCGCCCGTCACGCCCGCCACGGCGGGTGATCGTGTGCGGGGACAACGACAACCCCGAGCTGCTGGCCGACGTCGCCAAGGGTGCGGACGTACTGGTGCATGAGGCCACGTTCACCCAGGCGGTGGTCGAACGCACCGGGGTCACGTTCGGCCACAGCACCGCCGCTGCAGTGGCGCGCTTTGCCGAGGGCGCTGGTGTGCGCAACCTGGTACTGACGCATTTCAGCGCCCGTTACCAAAGCGACCCAAGGCGTAGCCCCAACATCGACAACGTGCGCGACGAGGCCCTCGCCCATTACAGCGGGCAGCTGACCCTGGCGCAGGACCTGCAGCGCTATCACCTTGGCCGTGATGGCTGTCTTGAGCCGGTCGGATGATTTAGCATGGCCGGTTTTTTCCAAAAGGACTTGGCCATGCAACGCATCGTGATACTGGGCAACGCCGGCAGTGGTAAATCCACCCTGGCCCGGCAGATTGGCGCACGGTTGGGGGCGCCCGTGGTGCACCTCGACACGCTGTTCTGGGAGGCCGGTTGGGTGGAGGCAGATGCCAAGACGTTCCGCGCCCGCGTGCGCGAAGCGGTTGCCGGGGAAACCTGGGTATGTGAGGGCAACTATGCTCGCCGCACATTCGACCTGCGCTTGCCCCGGGCCGACCTGGTCATCTGGCTGGATACGCCACGGCTGACGTGCCTGAAAAGGGTGATCCTGCGCAGTGTGCTGAACAAGCCACGCCCGGACCTGCCTGCTGGTTGCAGCGAGCGGCTGGACCGGGCGTTTCTGGAGTTTCTCAAGTTTGTGTGGACATTCGATCGGGGCTATCGGCCTGGGATCGAGGCGATGCGCCAGGCTGTCGGGCCGCAGGTGCCGGTGGTGCATGTGCAAGGTAGGCGACAGATTGAGGCGCTGCTGGCAGACCTCAGACAGCCTGTATCAACAGCGCGCGCCCAGTAGAGACGTTCGCCCGAGGTGCTATGCCGCCAACCGCCCGCTGGCAATCGCCTCCGACGCCGCCAGCATCGCCCGCAGCAACACCGCACATCCCGCTGCCAGGTCACCAGGCGTGGCGTTCTCGATCTCGTTATGGCTGATGCCGTTTTCGCACGGCACGAAGATCATCCCCGCCGGCCCCAGCTCGGCCAGGAAGATCGCGTCATGCCCCGCACCGCTGACGATGTCCATAAGCGGCAGGCCCAAGGCCTTGGCCGATTCGCGCACGGCATCGACGCAGCCTTTGTCAAAGTACAGCGCCGGGAAGTCGGCCGTGGGCACCAGCTCATGGCTCAGGCCATGCTTGGCGCAGGTCGCTTCGATCACCGCGCGTACCTCGGCAATCATCGCATTCAGCTGCTCGCCTTCGAGGTGACGGAAGTCCAGCGTCATGCGCACTTCGCCCGGGATCACGTTACGCGACCCTGGGTACGCCTGCAGACAACCTACCGTGCCACAGGCATGCGGTTGGTGGCCAAGGGCGGTGCGGTTGACCGCCTCCACCACGGCGGCAGCGCCTACCAGGGCGTCCTTGCGCAGGTGCATGGGCGTTGGGCCGGCGTGGGCTTCGACGCCGCGCAGGGTCAGGTCGAACCACTTCTGGCCCAGGGCGCCAAGGACCACGCCGATGGTCTTGGCCTGATCCTCCAGAATCGGCCCCTGCTCGATATGCGCTTCGAAATACGCCCCCACCGGGTGGCCCAGCACCGCACGCGGGCCAGCGTAGCCAATGGCGTTCAACGCTTCGCCAACGCTGACACCCTGGGCATCGCGCTTGGCCAGGGTGTCCGCAAGGGTGAACTTGCCGGCGAACACGCCTGAACCCATCATGCAGGGCGCAAAACGTGAACCCTCCTCGTTGGTCCACACCACCACTTCCAGCGGTGCTTCGGTTTCCACGCCCAGGTCGTTGAGGGTGCGGATCACCTCCAGCCCGGCCATCACCCCGAAGCAGCCATCGAACTTGCCGCCGGTGGGTTGGGTGTCGATATGGCTGCCGGTCATCACCGGTGGCAGCTTGGGGTTACGCCCAGGGCGGCGGGCGAAGATGTTGCCGACCGCGTCGATACTGACCGTGCAACCAGCGGCCTCGCTCCACTGCACGAACAGGTCTCGAGCCTGGCGGTCGAGGTCGGTCAAGGCCAGGCGGCAGACGCCGCCCTTGGCGGTGGCACCGAGGCGCGCCAGGTCCATCAGCGATTGCCACAGCCGGTTGCTGTCGACGTGCTGGGCGGTGGTCTTCAGGATCTCTTTGACGGGGGTCACGGGTATCTCCTTCAGGCTTTTTTTGTTGTTGGTGCGGGCCTCTTCGCGGGCAAGCCCGCTCCCACTGGGTTGCGTGCCGCCAGGCCGGCGAAGACGTAGTACAGCGCCCCACCCAGCAGCGAGCCGGTAAACCAGCCGTAGTCGTAGAACCAGCTGAAACTGCTGTTGCCAATTGCCAACACCGTCAGCCCCACCGGCAAGGCGAAGGCGGCAAACCCGGCCCAGTTCCACGCCGGGTACACGTCGTCGCGGTACAGCCCAGCCAGGTCCAACTGCTGCCGGCGGATCAGGAAGTAGTCCACCACCATGATCCCGGCAATCGGCCCCAGCAGGCTGGAATAGCCCAGCAGCCAGTTGGAATACACGCTCTCAAGGCTCAGGTCGGAGACGATCAACCCCAGCTTCTTCAGCAGCTCATGGCCCATCAAGGCCAGGCCGATGAAGCCAGTCAGCCATACCGCGCGGCTGCGCCCGATCAGCCGAGGGGCGATGTTCTGGAAGTCGTTGGTCGGCGACACGATGTTCGCCGCCGTGTTCGTCGACAGCGTGGCGATCACGATCAGCGCCATGGCCAGGGCCACCCAGAACGGGCTGTGGATCTTGCCGATCAGGCTGACCGGGTCGGACACCGTTTCGCCCACCAGCGACGCCGAGGCGGCGGTCAGCACCACACCTAGCGAAGCGAACAGGAACATGGTCAGCGGCAAGCCGAAGATCTGCCCAAGAATCTGGTCCTTCTGGCTGCGGGCGTAGCGGCTGAAATCGGGAATGTTCAGCGACAACGTGGCCCAGAAGCCGACCATGGCGGTAAGCCCGGCGCAGAAGTAGCTGACCACGCTCGCCCCTTCGGGGCGCTTGGGCGGCTGCGCCAGCAGTTCGGTCATCGACATGTGCGGCAAGGCCCAGAACAGCAGGCCGACGCCCACCGCCACCAGCAGCGGTGCCGAGAGGGTTTCCAGCCACTTGATCGACTCGGCGCCGCGCAGTACCACCCACAGGTTCAGGCACCAGAAAATCATGAAGCCAATCACCTCACCGGTGCCCTCCAGGGCCTTCCAGCCGTCGAACACCGAGCCGAGGAACAGGTGAATGGCCAGCCCGCCGAACAGGGTCTGGATACCGAACCAACCACAGGCGACTACCGCGCGAATCAGGCACGGTACGTTGGAGCCCAGGATGCCGAACGACGAGCGCAGCAACACCGGGAACGGTATGCCGTACTTGGTACCGGGGAAGGCGTTGAGGGTAAGCGGTATCAGCACGATCACGTTGGCCAGCAGGATTGCCAGCAACGCTTCGCCGACACTGAGGCCAAAGTAGGCGGTGAGCACGCCGCCCAAGGTGTAGGTGGGTACGCAGATGGACATGCCTACCCACAGGGCGGTGATGTGCCATTTGTTCCAGGTGCGCTGATGCACCTTGGTCGGTGCGATGTCGTGGTTGTAGCGCGGGCTGTCGAGGACATCGCTACCCTCGGACAGCTCGAACAGGCCATTTTGCTCGACCACTTCCGATCTGCTCTGTTGCATGGGGCCTTCTCCAGATTTTCTTGTAGTTGTTTGCTCATCGGGCTAATTCGATGGCCGGAGTACACACGCGCATTGGTGCTTAGAAATCTTGACCAGAATTCCATCTTGTCAAGTAAGTCAAAAACCTCTGAAAGCCCCGCAGTCAGCAGGTCATTAAAAAATAAATGTTAAATATCAAATAGTTAAAGACCACAAATTTAATGGGAAAATTTTCTTGCTGATTTCCAGATCAGCATCTAGCCTCGAATCTTGTCAGGACTGACAGGATTAACCGCCCTGCCTGCCTGCACCCAAGACAATTCCAAGAACCGGCCAAGACCGGTCAGCCTGCGAGGAAAACGGCATGTCCCTGTTGATCCGTGGCGCCACCGTGGTTACCCACGAAGAGAGTTACCCCGCCGATGTCCTGTGTGCCGATGGCCTGATTCGCGCCATCGGGCAAAACCTCGAACCGCCCACCGACTGCGAGATTCTCGATGGCAGCGGCCAGTACCTGATGCCCGGCGGCATCGACCCGCACACCCATATGCAGTTGCCGTTCATGGGCACCGTGGCCAGCGAGGACTTCTTCAGCGGCACCGCTGCGGGCCTGGCCGGCGGCACCACATCGATCATCGACTTCGTCATCCCCAACCCGCAGCAATCCTTGCTTGAGGCCTTCCACACCTGGCGCGGCTGGGCGCAGAAAAGCGCCAGCGACTACGGCTTCCACGTCGCCATCACCTGGTGGAGCGAGCAGGTGGCCGAAGAGATGGGCGAGCTGGTGACCCAGCATGGGGTGAACAGCTTCAAGCATTTCATGGCCTACAAGAATGCGATCATGGCCGCCGACGACACCCTGGTGGCCAGCTTCGAGCGCTGCCTGCAACTGGGCGCGGTGCCCACCGTGCATGCCGAGAACGGCGAGCTGGTGTACCACCTGCAGAAAAAGCTGCTGGCCCAGGGCCTGACCGGGCCAGAGGCACATCCCCTTTCGCGCCCTTCGCAAGTGGAAGGTGAAGCGGCCAGCCGCGCCATCCGCATTGCCGAAACGATTGGTACACCGCTGTATGTGGTGCATATTTCCAGCCGTGAAGCGCTGGATGAAATCACCTATGCGCGCGCCAAGGGCCAGCCGGTTTACGGCGAAGTCTTGCCTGGCCACCTGCTACTGGACGACAGCGTTTACCGTGACCCGGACTGGGCCACCGCCGCCGGTTATGTGATGAGCCCGCCGTTCCGCCCACGCGAGCATCAGGAGGCGCTGTGGCGCGGCCTGCAATCGGGCAACCTGCACACCACCGCCACCGACCACTGCTGCTTCTGCGCCGAGCAGAAAGCCATGGGGCGCGACGACTTCAGCCGCATCCCCAACGGCACCGCCGGTATCGAAGACCGCATGGCGGTGCTGTGGGATGCCGGGGTCAACAGCGGGCGCCTGTCGATGCACGAGTTCGTCGCACTCACCTCCACCAACACGGCGAAAATCTTCAACCTGTTCCCGCGCAAGGGCGCCATCCGCGTGGGTGCCGATGCCGACCTGGTGCTGTGGGACCCAGAGGGCACCCGCACCATCTCCGCCCAAACCCACCACCAGCGGGTGGACTTCAACATCTTCGAAGGCCGCACCGTGCGCGGCATCCCCAGCCACACCATTAGCCAGGGCAAGGTGCTCTGGGCCGACGGTGACCTGCGCGCCGAAGCCGGCGCAGGGCGGTATGTGGAACGGCCGGCGTATCCGTCGGTGTATGAGGTGCTGGGGCGCAGGGCCGAACAGCAGCGGCCGACGCCCGTTCAGCGCTAAGCCATTGGGGCTGCTGCGCAGCGGCCCCAAAACCCATCGCATTACCTGTCGCCTGCCCCATAAAAAATAGAGAGGCTACACCCGTGATCGACGCCCTGAACCATTTGCCGCGCCCCCGGGCCGGCGCCGACCAGTTGGCCGAGCGCTTCAGCGACCTGGCCCCACCCCTCACCGCCCGCCAGGCCGCCGTCGAAAGTGCACGCTGCCTGTACTGCTACGACGCCCCCTGCGTCAACGCGTGCCCCAGCGACATCGACATCCCCTCGTTCATCCACCGCATCAGCGACGAAAACCTGCAAGGCGCCGCCGAGCGCATTCTTTCGGCCAACATCCTCGGCGGCAGCTGCGCCCGCGTGTGCCCCACCGAAATCCTTTGCCAGCAAGCCTGCGTGCGCAACAACGCCCAGGAATGCGCACCGGTGCTGATCGGCCAGTTGCAGCGCTACGCGCTGGACAACGCCCAATTCAGCGAACACCCGTTCAAGCGCTCGCCCGCCACTGGCAAGCGCATTGCCGTGGTTGGCGCCGGCCCTGCCGGGCTGTCCTGCGCCCACCGGCTGGCGATGCACGGGCATGACGTGGTGGTGTTCGAGGCCAGCGACAAGGCCGGCGGCCTCAACGAGTACGGCATCGCCCGCTACAAGCTGGTGGATGACTACGCCCAGCGCGAAGTGGAGTTCCTGCTGGGCATTGGCGGTATTGAAGTTCGCCATGGCCAGCGCCTGGGCGGCAACCTCAGCCTGGGTGAACTGCGCGACCAGTACGACGCAGTGTTCCTGGGCCTTGGCCTGAATGCCGTGCGCCAGCTGGGGCTTCCCGATGAAGAAGCCCCCGGCGTGCTCGCCGCCACCGAATACATCCGCGAGTTGCGCCAGGCCGATGACCTGAGCCAGCTGCCATTGGCCGACCGCTGCCTGGTGATCGGTGCCGGCAACACCGCCATCGACATGGCCGTGCAAATGAGCCGCCTGGGTGCCCGCGACGTCAACCTGGTGTACCGCCGTGGCCACGCCGACATGGGTGCCACCGGCCACGAGCAGGACATCGCCAAGGCCAACCAGGTGCGCCTGCACACCTGGGCCCGCCCTGATGCTGTGCTGCTCGATGACGCCGGCAAGGTGCGCGGCATGCGCTTTGCCCGCACCGAACTGGCGGACGGCCGCCTGCGCGACACCGGCGAAACCTTCGAGTTGGCCGCCGACGCCATCTTCAAAGCTATCGGCCAGCGCTTCGACGAGGCCAGCCTTGGCGACCCGGTGGCCGCACAACTGGCCCGCGACGGCGAACGTATCCGCGTTGATGAAACGATGCAAACCAGCCTGCCGGGCGTGTACGCAGGCGGCGACTGCACCGCGCTGGGCCAGGACCTCACCGTCCAGGCGGTGCAACACGGCAAGCTGGCCGCCGAAGCCATCCATGCCCAACTCATGCTCAACGTGGAGGCAGCGTAAATGGCCGACTTGTCTATCGTATTCGCCGGCATCAAGGCACCCAACCCGTTCTGGCTGGCCTCCGCACCGCCAACCGACAAGGCCTACAACGTGGTCCGCGCCTTCGAGGCCGGCTGGGGCGGCGTGGTCTGGAAAACACTGGGGGAAGACCCGGCGGCGGTCAACGTGTCGTCGCGCTATTCGGCGCACTACGGCGCCAACCGCATGGTGCAAGGCATCAACAACATCGAGCTGATCACCGACCGCTCGCTGGACATCAACCTGCGCGAAATCACCCAGGTGAAGAAGGACTGGCCCGACCGGGCGTTGATCGTCTCGCTGATGGTGCCCTGCGTGGAGGAGTCGTGGAAATTCATCCTGCCGCTGGTGGAAGCCACCGGGGCTGATGGCATCGAGCTGAACTTCGGCTGCCCGCACGGCATGCCGGAGCGCGGCATGGGCGCGGCGGTAGGCCAAGTGCCGGAATACGTGGAAATGGTCACCCGCTGGTGCAAAACCTACTGCGCGTTGCCCGTGATCGTGAAGCTCACGCCGAACATCACCGACATCCGCCAGTCGGCCCGCGCCGCCCACCGTGGTGGGGCCGATGCGGTGTCGTTGATCAACACCATCAACTCCATTACCAGCGTCGACCTGGACCGCATGGTGGCCCACCCCATCGTCGGTGACCAGAGCACCCATGGCGGTTACTGCGGCTCGGCCGTGAAGCCGATTGCCCTGAACATGGTGGCAGAAATCGCCCGCGACCCAGACACCCGTGGCTTGCCGATTTGTGGCATCGGCGGTATCGGCAACTGGCGTGATGCAGCGGAATTCATGGCCTTGGGCAGTGGCGCCGTGCAGGTCTGCACGGCGGCGATGCTGCATGGTTTCCGTATTGTCGAGGACATGAAGGACGGCCTGGCACGCTGGATGGACCAGCATGGGCACGCCAATATCGAGGCGTTCCGTGGCCAGGCGGTAGGGCACACCACCGACTGGAAGTACCTGGACATCAACTACAAGTCGGTGGCGCATATCGACCAGGAGGCCTGTATCGGCTGTGGGCGCTGCCACATTGCGTGTGAGGATACCTCGCACCAGGCGATTGCCAGCACGCTCAAGGCTGACGGTACCCATGCGTACAACGTGATCGAAGAGGAATGCGTGGGCTGCAACCTGTGCCAAATCACCTGCCCGGTTGAAAACTGCATCGAGATGGAGGCGCAGGATACCGGCAAGCCATACCTGAACTGGACGCAGGACCCACGCAACCCCTACCGCGAGGCCAGTTGAAGCAAGCTGCTACCGCACCGACTACCCCCGTGTAGGAGCGGCCTTGTGTTGCGAAAGGGCCGCAGAGCGGCCCCAGCAATCTTCGCAACGATGCAGAAATCCGGGGGCCGCTTAGCGGCCCTTTCGCGACACAAGGCCGCCCCCACAAAGGACCGAGCCAGCCCGCAACAGCGGTTCACGGCTGTAGCCCAATCCCCCGCAAGATCACGCTGGTCACCGTCTGCACCGCACTCTCGAACGCCATGTCCGACAGCACCTCGCCGCCGTTGAGCAACTGCACCTGGTAGCCAAAGTCGGCATAGTGCTGGGTAGAGGCCCAGATCATGTACAACAGCGCCGACGGCTCCACCGGCAGGATGCGCCCCTCCTCCACCCAGCGGCGGATCTTGGCTTCTTTCAACTTGGCCCAAGGCACAAGGCTGTCATCCAGGTTCACCCCCAGCACCGGCGCCCCGTGCAGCATCTCTTCGGCCCAGATCTTCGAGCCCAGCGGCCGCGAACGCGAATGGCCCATCTTCGCCCGGATGTAGCTGGTCAGCACCACGCGTGGGTCGTCGAAGTTCTCGAAGCACAGTGCATCCTGCTTCCAAACATCCAGCAGGTCCTGCAAAACCGCGCGGAAAAGCTCGTCCTTGGTGCTGAAGTAATAATGCAGGTTGGAGCGCGGCAGCTCCGCCTGCTCGGCGATATCGCCCATGGAGGTGGCGCCGTAGCCCTTCTCAGCGAACACCTTCTCCGCCGCCTGCAGGATTTTCTCGATGTTGCGTCGGCGAATTTCGATCTTGTGGTTGGCCATCAGGCTTGGGCCGTCCACACGGCCAGTTCGTAACCGTCCGGGTCGATGAAATGAAAACGCCGCCCGCCAGGGAAGGCAAAGGTCGCCCGGCTGATTTTCGCCCCGGCCGCTTCGACCCGTTGCTGCGTGGCGTCAAGGTCATCGGCGTACAAAATCACCAACGGCCCGCCCGGGCGCACCGGCTCACCCGTGGTGAAACCACCCGTAAGGCGGCCGTCGCTGAACTCGGTGTATGTTGGCCCGTAGTCGGCGAAGACCCAGCCGAACACGCTGCCATAAAAGGCCTTGCTACGTGCGATGTCGCTGACATTGAACTCGATGTTGTCGATCTGCCGATCCGTACCGCGAATGCCCATGTGTGCTCCGTGCCGAAGGGGTTTGGCCTAGTCTACTCCGGTCGTTTCACACTTTTACATCAGGCGGCCTGAAACAACCGGGTAATCACAGGTTGCTGTCGGTGACGCGCCTGCCAGATATCGTAATCAGCCTGAATGGCCAACCACAGGCGGGCGGTGCTGATACCCGCCATCTCCAGGCGTATCGCCAGGTCTGGAGAAATCGCCGCGCGGCCGTGCAATACCCGCGACAGTGCTTCGCGAGAGAACCCAAGATGCGACGCGAACGCCTTCACCGTCAGACCTAACGCGGGCAGAACATCTTCACGCAGGGTTTCACCGGGATGTGGCGGATTATGCAAAGGCATGATCAGTTTTCCTTTTCAGTGGTAATCAAGGTAATCGACCAGTTCGACATCCGAACCCACGAAGCGAAAAGTCAGCCTCCAGTTACCGGAAACACTGACTGACCAGAAATCCGATAACGCTCCTTTGAGCGGATGCAACTGCCAGCCTGGTACGTTCAAATCCTGCGCAGCCATGGCGCGGTCAAGGAACTGGAGTTGCCGTTTTAAACGCCTTGCGTGAGGGGCCTGAATCCCTCGGGTGTTACCCGTTTCATGAAAAACTCGCAGTCCCTTGTGCCGAAAACTGATGATCATGGGTAGCTCGCCGCGTCCATTTGGGAGACGAACCAAGTGTGACCCCATGCATCACACGAAGCAAAATATCATATGTGACGCAATGCGTCACACACTGTTTACCAATGGTAACGACGCTATCCACAACGTGCCCTGTCTCGCACCGGACACTGTGCGCGGTGCAGGTTCAGGGCGGTGTTGATGATGCCAATATGGCTAAACGCCTGGGGGAAGTTGCCGAGCATGCGCTGGCCCGCCGGGTCGTACTGTTCGGCCAGTAGGCCGAGGTCGTTGCACAGGCCGGTCAGGCGTTCGTACAAGGCCTGCGCTTCTTGCTGGCGCCCCAGCAACACGTAAACATCGGCCAGCCAGAACGAACACACCAGGAAGGTGCCCTCACCCGGGGTCAAGCCGTCGCTGCAGCTGTCGCTGTCGTAGCGCAGCAGCAGGCCGTTTTTCAATAGCCGCTGTTCTATCTGTGCCAGCGTGCGCAGAAAGCGTGGGTCATCTGCTGGCAGGAAGCCGGTCAGGGCAATCTGCAACAGGCTGGCGTCCATTTCGCTTGAACCATAAGCCTGGACAAAGTATTTGCCGCTGGCGTCCAGGCCGTTCTCGCACACTTCGCGGTGAATCTCGTCAGCCACCTGGCGGTAATGCTGCCCGCGCTCGCGGCCCTCTTCAGTGGTGTCGGCCAGCCCCGCAGCACGGTCGAAGGCGACCCAGGCCATCACCTTGGAATGCACAAACTGCTGCCGGCCGCCACGCACCTCCCAGATGCCTTCGTCCGGCTCACGCCAGATGCGCTCGACGTAGGGCAGAATCAATCGGGAGATGGCGGCGCTGCGTGGGGGACGCGGCAAGCCGCCTTTGATCGCCTGGCTCATGGCATCGGCCAGTTCGCCATAGATGTCCAATTGCATCTGCTGCGAGGCAGCATTGCCGACTCGCACGGGTTGCGAATGTTCGTAACCGGCCAGCCACGGCAAGGTGTACTCCTGCAGGTCGCGCTCACCGGCCAGGCCGTACATGATCTGCATCTGCTCGGGGTTGCCGGCTACCGAGCGCAGCAGCCACTCACGCCAGGCCTGGGCCTCGTCGAAGTAGCCGAGGTTCATGAAGGCCAGCAGGGTCATGGTGGCGTCGCGCAGCCAGCAGAAACGGTAGTCCCAGTTGCGCTCCCCGCCCACACGCTCGGGCAACGAAGTGGTGACGGCGGCGACGATGCCGCCGGTGGGGGCGTAGGTCATGGCCTTGAGGGTGAGCAGCGAGCGGCGCACCAGCGCAGTGTATGGGCCTACCTCTGGGCAACGGGCGGCGAAAGCCTGCCATTGGTCGACAGTTTGGGCCAAGGCCTGTTCGACATCGCAGTTGGGCTGCACCGACAAGTGCGAGGGTTGGTGGCGCAGGCTGAAGACGTGGCGCTGGCCCGTGCCGACGCGAAAGCGGGCAACCGTATGGTGGTCGCGGGCATGCGGGGGCACGGTGCTGCACAGGATCAGCCGGTCCGGGCCTGCCACGGCGCTGAGGGTCAGTGGGTCGAGCCGCTCGACCCAAGGCACGCTGCGACCGTAGTCGAAGCGCATGACCAGGTCCATTTCGAAGTTGGTTTCGCCAGACAGGCCTTCGACGATGCGCACCACCGAATTGACCTCACCCAGGGGCATGAAATCGAGCACGCGGGCCCGGCCAGTGGCCGTCACCCAGGTGGTTTCCAGTACCAAGGTATCGTCCAGGTATTGGCGGCTGCTGTGTTCGATCGGGTCGCAAGGAGATAGGCGCCAGCGGCCATTTTCTTCGTTGCCCAACAGGGCAGCGAATACCGCTGGAGCGTCGAAGCGCGGCAGGCACAGCCAGTCGAGCGAGCCATCGCGGCTGACCAGGGCGGCACTGCGGCAGTTGCCCAGCAGGGCGTAGTCTTCGATGTGGGCGGGCATTAAGTCTCCTTGGTGTGATCGCCTGTGCCGGCCCTTTCGCGGCTAAAGCCGCTCCCACAGGTATCGCATCGGCCCTAAGGGAAGTGGTATCCCTGTGGGAGCGGCTTTAGCCGCGAAAGGGCCGGCACAGAATTTACAAAAGTCTTACCCCAACCGGTGCCACTCGCGCTTGTCCCGCGCCAGCAATTCATTGCCCGCTTCGGGCCCATCTTCGCCGGCCGGGTAGCCATGCACATCGCCGCCCTGGGCCCAGGCATCGAGAAACGGCTGCACCGCTCGCCAGCCGTTTTCGATATTGTCGGCCCGCTGGAACAGGGTCTGGTCACCGGTCAGGCAGTCGTAGATCAGCGTCTCGTAGCCGGTCGCCGGGGTCATCTTGAAGAAGTCCTTGTAGGCAAAGCCCAGCTCGACATTCTCCATCACCAGCTCCGGCCCGGGCCGCTTTGCCTGCAGGTCGAACCACATGCCTTCGTTGGGCTGGATCTGGATTTTCAGGTAGTTGGGCTTGGGCCGCTCCAGCTCCGACTCGCGAAACTGCGCATACGGCGCGGGCTTGAAGCAAATGGCGATCTCGGTGTCGCGCACGCTCATGCGCTTGCCGGTGCGCAGGTAGAACGGCACGCCGGCCCAGCGCCAATTGTCGATCATCACCTTCAGCGCCACGTAGGTTTCGGTCTGGCTCTCAGGCGCGACGTTGGCCTCCTGGCGGTAACCGGGCAGTTGCTTGCGCCCCTGCTTGCCGGCACTGTACTGGCCACGCACGGAGTTCTTCAGGGCCATTTTTGCCGACCATGGGCGGATGGCACCGACCACTTTGGCCTTTTCACCGCGTACCGCATCGGCGCCGAACGCGGCCGGCGGCTCCATGGCCACCATCGCCAGCAACTGGAACAGGTGATTGGGTACCATGTCACGCAAGGCGCCGGTGCTGTCATAGAACGCACCACGGGTCTCGACGCCGACGGTTTCTGCTGCGGTGATCTGCACATGGTCGATGTAGTGGTTGTTCCAGAACGATTCGAACAGGCCGTTGGAGAAGCGGCTGACCAGAATGTTCTGCACCGTTTCTTTGCCCAGATAATGGTCGATGCGGTAGATCTGCCGCTCGCCCATCACCTTCAGCAGGCAAGCGTTGAGCGCCTCGGCGCTGGCCAGGTCGGTGCCGAAGGGCTTTTCCACCACCACTCGGCGAAAGCCGCCGGCAGACTCGTCAAGCAAGCCGGCCTGCCCGAGGCGCTGCGCCACTTCGGGGAAGAAGCGCGGCGACGTGGCCAGGTAGAAGATGGCGTTGCCATGGCTGGTCTTTTCGATGCGCTTGGCAATGGCTTGGTAAGTCGCCGGGTCGAGGAAGTCGCCTGTCTGGTAATCCAGGCGCTTGGCCAAGCGGGCCCAGAGCTTATCGTCGAGGCACTGGTCGCCGCCCTCGCGGCCTTTGTCACGCTCGCGCATGAACGCCTGCAGCCGCTCAGCGAAATCCGCGGCGCTGGCCGCGTTGTGGTCGACGCCGACGATGCGCAGGTTACGGTCCAGCAGGCCGTCGCGGCTGAGGTTATACAGCGCCGGCATCAGCAGGCGCTTGACCAGGTCGCCATTGGCGCCGAACAGGAACAGGGTACAAGGGGGTGCAGCGGGAATGGTCTGTTTGGTCATTCGGCTTTCTTCTCGACGTGGCCACCGAAGCCCAGGCGCATGGCCGAGAGAATCTTGTCACCATAAGTACCCTGCTGCTGGCGCGAGCGGAAGCGCGCGAACAATGCGCTGGACAACACCGGCACCGGCACCGCCTGCTCGACCGCAGCGTCGATGGTCCAGCGGCCTTCGCCACTGTCGGACACCGAGCCACTGAACTGCGACAGCTGCGGGTCGGCCACCAGCGCATCGGCGGTAAGGTCGAGCAGCCACGAGGTCACCACGCTGCCGCGCCGCCACACTTCGGCGATTTCGGCCACGTTCAGGTCAAAGCGCTGGTCTTCCGGCAGCTCGTCGCCGCCTTTGCTGCGCAGCAGGTCGAAGCCTTCGGCATAAGCCTGCATCAAGCCGTACTCGATACCGTTGTGCACCATTTTCACGTAGTGCCCGGCGCCAGGTGGGCCGGCGTGGATATAGCCGTGTTCGGCCCGCTGGTGCTCGCCGCTGCGGCCATGGGTACGGGGGATGTCACCCACGCCTGGCGCCAGCGCCTTGAACAGGGGCTCCAGGCGCTCGAACACGTCCTTTTCGCCACCGATCATCATGCAGTAGCCACGGTCCAGGCCCCATACGCCGCCGGAGGTACCGACGTCCAGGTAATGCAGGCCGCGCTTGGCCAGTTCTGCGGCGCGGCGCATGTCGTCCTTGTAGAAGGTGTTGCCGCCGTCGATGATCGCATCGCCCGGCTCCAGCAGCTCGGCCAATTGGGCGATGGTTTGCTCGGTGGGCTCGCCGGCCGGCAGCATCACCCATACGGCACGCGGCGCTTTCAGCTTTTGTACCAGTGCACCGAGGTCGTGCGCGCCCTGGGCGCCCTCGCCCTCCAGCCCAGTGATGGCTTCACGGTTGCGGTCGTGTACCACGGTGCGATGGCCGGCGCGCATCAGGCGCCTTGCGATGTTGCCGCCCATGCGGCCCAGCCCGACGATTCCCAGTTGCATGAGCCGATGCTCCCCTTTCGAAATGGATGACAATACAGTCCAGCTGTTCAGATTAGTCCAGCATGCCGCCCGAGGGTTCAGCGACGAACGGCAAGACCACGATAAACAAAAAAGTTCCCAAGGCCTGCGAAAGAATTCAAAATGCGCCCCGCGTGAAGCGTCTACGCTTTGACTTGTCACCAGCCAAAACCGCGAGGTGTGCTCATGGGTACCTTGATGCCTGCAACCCCACCCCAGACACTCTATGTCTCCGTGCGCCGTGATGAGCTGCGTAAACTGAAGGACGAACGTGACCAACTGCGCCAACAGGTCGCCCAGCTGAACCTGCTGCTGGCGCAACAACGTGATGGCGATAAAGCTGTCAGCCTCTGATCTTCCCTTCCTCCAGTGGGGGCTGTAAGGCTCCCACCTGCTGATCTCCCCGACGTAGCTTTTTAATCCCCCACCAAGCACCAACTTGGTGCACGGCCCCCTGCTGGCCACAAATTGGCGCACCCGCCAAACACCCCCGACAAACCTTTTCACATCCAGTCACATACGCCAACGTTTGCGTCTATTCCGCACATAACAATAGTGACCAGCGGGTCACCTTTTTAGCACTTTCTCTCCTACACTCGGTTTTCGGCCCGCCATTTGCTCATCAGGAAGAGTGACCAAAATAAGTCGAACTTTCAGGAAAGCCGGCGGGTCATGAACAAAGAAGGCCAGACGCATTGGGCTACTCCCAATCCTCAGCCTACAACCCCAACCAGTCCAATCGCCTTCGGCCGGAGCGCCGATCGCGCTGTGCCTGCGCGCACGCCCCTGGGGCAAGGAACGCACTACGCAGATTCAAAATTAGAGAGAACCAACACGAAACATCGCCACGGGTGCCAGCACCCGGCCAAGCATAGGGACGGAGAGAAGTATGATCAGTGCCGCTGTCGAGCCTCACGTAGATTCATTCAACCCGGACAACCGCGAGCCGCTCACCCCGGATTTCGCCACGACAGGCAAGGCACCCGGCGCCCAGCGCCAACACAACCCGAACATGCGCAAGATTCTGTTCGTGACCTCGGAAATCGCCGACCTGGTGAAAACCGGCGGCCTGGGCGACGTGTCCGCCGCGCTGCCCCGTGCCCTGGCGCACCTGCACGATGTACGGGTGCTCATCCCCGGCTACCGCCAGGTCATGGAAAGCGACAACCCGATCCATATCGTGGGTGAACTGGGCGGCCACGCGGCCCTGCCGCCGTGCAAGATCGGGCGCATGGACATGGCCGACGGCCTGGTCATCTACGTGCTGATCTGCCCCGAACTGTATCAACGCGACGGCACACCCTATGGTGCCAACAACGGCCGAGACTGGCCTGACAACCACATTCGCTTCGCTCGCCTGGGCCTGGCTGCCGCCGAAATCGCCGCTGGCGAAGGCAAGATCCACTGGACGCCGGAAGTGGTGCACGCGCATGACTGGCCCGCCGGCCTGGCCCCGGCCTACATGCACTGGCGCGGGCTGAGCACGCCCACCCTGTTCACCATCCACAACCTGGCCTACCAGGGAGTATATAGCCGCGGCTGCAGCCCGGAGCTGGCGATCCCCGACCACGCCATGCAGCAGGAAGGCATGGAGTTCTACGGCAAGTTGTCGTTCCTCAAGGCTGGGCTGGCCTACTCCAGCCACATCACCACGGTCAGCGCCACCTATGCGCGGGAAATCACCACCCCGGAATTCGGCTGCGGCCTGGACGGCTTCCTCGCCAGCAAGGCCCAGCAAGGCCTGCTAGGTGGCATCCCCAACGGTATCGACGAAAGCTGGGACTCGGCCACCGACAAGCACCTGCAGCACAACTTCAGCATCAACGATTGGGAAGGCAAGGCGCGCAACACCCATGAAGTGCGCGAGCTGTTCGGCCTGGAAGATTCCGAAGGCCCGCTGTTCGCCGTGGTCTCGCGGCTGGTCTATCAGAAGGGCCTGGACCTGACCCTGGGCGTGGCCGACTACATCGTCGAACAAGGTGGGCAGATCGCGATCATCGGCCGTGGCGAGCCGGAAGAAGAACAAGCCATGCGCGAACTGGCGCTGCGCCACCCAGGGCGTATCGGTGTGCGCATCGGTTTCAATGAAACCGATGCTCGACGGATGTTCGCGGGCAGCGACTTCCTGCTTATGCCGTCGCGCTACGAGCCTTGCGGCCTCAGCCAGATGTACGCGCAACGCTTCGGCTCACTGCCGGTGGCGCGCAATACAGGCGGCCTGGCCGACACCATCGAGTGCGGCGTCACGGGCTTCTTGTTCAACGAATCGACCGTCGAGAGCTACCGCCAGGCACTGAGCCGCGCCTTCTATGTATACGGCAAGAAGGACCTGCTCAACGCCATGCGCTGCCTTTCGATGACCCAGCCATTCAACTGGTGCCAGGCGGTGGAGCCCTACGCCCGCCTGTACGAGGACCTGGTCAAGCAGGCACAACTGAGCCACTACTGAGCGGGGGCTGGAAGATGCACAGGCATGGCGCACACTTGTTGGACGCCACGTCGGCGCGCTTCGCCCTCTGGGCACCCGATGCGCGCAGCGTGAGCGTTGAACTGGAACAGCAACCGGCCATCGAGCTGCTGCCCGGCGACGATGGCTGGTACACCGGCGTGGCCCCATGCCAGGCCGGTGACCGTTACCACTACCGAATCGACGGTGAATTGCTGGTGGCCGACCCGGCCTCACGCTACCAGCCCGACGGCGTACAAGGGCCGAGCCAGGTGGTGAATGTGGCCGGTTACGCCTGGCAACACCCGTGGCAAGGCCGGCCTTGGCATGAAGCGGTGATCCAGGAGGTGCATGTTGGCCTGCTCGATGGCTACGCCGGGGTAGCTCGGCAACTGCCGCGCCTGGCCGAACTCGGCATCAGCGCGATCGAACTGATGCCGCTGGGGCAGTTCCCCGGCGAACGCAACTGGGGCTACGACGGGGTGCTGCCCTACGCGCCGCAGAACACCTACGGCAGCCCCGAACAGCTGTGCGCACTGGTCGACCAGGCCCACGGCGAAGGGCTGATGGTATTGGTGGACGTGGTGTACAACCACTTCGGCCCCGACGGCAATTACCTGCACCAGTACGCCAGCCCGTTCTTCCGCGAAGACCGGCAGACGCCATGGGGCGCGGCCATCGACTTCCGCCGCCCGCAGGTGCGCGAGTACTTCATCCAGAATGCCCTGATGTGGCTGTGCGACTACCGCTGCGACGGCCTGCGCCTGGACGCCGTGCACGCCATCGACCAGCCGGACTTCCTCGTCGAACTGGCGCAGCGCGTACGCGCTGCAGTGGAACCTGGCCGCCAGGTGTGGCTGGTGCTGGAAAACGAGCACAACCAAGCCGGCCTGCTGGAACAAGGCTTCGACGCCCAATGGAACGACGACGGCCACAATGCCCTGCACGTGCTGCTGACCGGCGAAACCGAGGGTTACTACGCCGACTACCAGCAACGCCCCATCGACCAGTTGGCGCGCTGCCTTGGCGAAGGGTTCGTGTTCCAGGGCGAACCCAACCGGCATGGCACGCCACGCGGCGAACCCAGCGCGCATCTGCCGCCCAGTGCCTTTGTGTTGTTCCTGCAAAACCACGACCAGATCGGCAACCGCGCGCTCGGTGAACGCCTGACCCGCCTGTGCTCGCCACCGGCCCTGCGTGCGGCCACCGGCCTGCTGTTGCTGGCACCGATGATTCCGCTGCTGTTCATGGGCGATGACGACGGCAGCTGCCGGCCATTTCTGTTTTTCACCGATTTCCATGATGCGCTGGCCGATGCCGTGCGCGAAGGCCGCCGAGGTGAATTCGCCCACTTCACCGCGTTTGCCGACCCCGATCAGCGTGAGCATATTCCCGACCCCAACGCCGAGCAGACCTTCGAGTCTTCGCGCCCGCAAAACAAGGAGGTGATCGCCGGCTGGCACGGCCTGTACCAGCAGCTACTCGACCTGCGCCGCCGCCACGTCATCCCGCACTTGCCCGGCAGCCGTGCACTGGGCGCCGAGGTGCACGGCGACAAGGCGCTGACCGCACGCTGGCGGCTAGGCAATGGCAACACATTGCGCATCGACCTGAACCTGGCCGACACCGCGCAAGCCGTCGAGCTGCCCGCGCCACCCGCTCGGCTGTTCGACAGCAGCGACACCCGGCACCCGGATACCCACCTGGCTGCGTACAGCTGTGTGGTCAGCCTGCTTCCCCCTGCCCAGGAGCGCCTATGAGCGAAACCGCCCTGCACCGTCTGGCGACCCTCGTCGGGCTCAGCCGCGACTGGATCGACGCCAATGCCCGGCCTCAGCGTGTCAGCGACGAAGTGCTGCGCAATATCCTCGCAGGCCTTGGCCACCCAGCCAGCGATGACACGGCCATTGCCGCCAGCCTGCGTGCGGTGGAAGCCGCCGAGGACAGTGAGCACCTGCCGCCCTTACTGACCGCCGAGCAGGGCCAACCGCTGGCGCTGGCGCGCTACTTCAGCGCCGCCAGCGTCGCCCACTGCACCCTGGAAGACCAGGCCTCGCTTACCCTGAGCCTTGACCAGCAGGCGCGTCTGCCCGGTGATCTGCCGATTGGCTACCATCAGGTAGAAATCGACAGCCGCCGCTTCACTGTGGCCATTGCCCCGCCACGCTGCCACAGCCTGGAAGACGATGTGCAACAACCACCACCACGCTGCTGGGGCCTGGCGGTGCAGCTGTACAGCCTGCGTCGCCCCGGCGATGGTGGCTACGGCGACTGCCTGGCACTGGAGCAGTTGGCACGCTCGGCAGCCGAGCGCGGCGCCGATGCCTTGGCCATCAGCCCGATCCACGCCTTGTCGGCCATCGACCAGGAACACTACAGCCCCTACTCGCCGTCCAGTCGCCTGCTGCTCAACACCCTGTACGCCAGCCCCGCGTCCTTGCTGGGTGAACGGGAGGTGCGCATAGCCATCGAAGCCTGCGGCCTGGAACAGCAACTGGAGGAGCTGGAGCAACGCCCATTGGTCGACTGGCCACGCGCCGCCAGCGCCCGCCTGCGCCTGCTAGAAGCGCTGTACCAGGGCTTCAGCCAAGGCAACCACCCGCTACGCAGCGATTTCGACAGCTTCCGCGCAGCCGGTGGCCAGGCGCTGGAACACCACTGTCGCTTCGAGGTGCTCCAGGCCCAGGCAGTCGAGCATGGCCTGGGCGCCGACTGGCGCAACTGGCCCAAGGCCTGGCACGACCCGTACCACCCGGAAGTGGAAGCCTTTGCCAGCGCCTACCCGGCCAAGGTCGAGTTCCATGCCTTTTGCCAGTGGCTGACCGAACGCGGCCTGCAGCGTGCCCACGAGGCAGCCCGTGGCAACGGCATGGCCGTGGGCCTGATCGCCGACCTGGCGGTGGGCGCCGACGGCGCCGGCAGCCAGGCTTGGAGCCGCCAGGATGAACTGCTGGCCGGCCTGAAAGTGGGGGCGCCGCCCGACATCCTCAACCGCGCCGGGCAGGACTGGGGTATCTGCGCCTTCTCGCCCGAGGGCCTCAAGCGCAACGGCTACCGCGCCTTCATCGAGATGCTGCGGGCCAACCTCGCCCACGCTGGCGGCCTGCGCATCGACCATGTGATGGGCCTGCGCCGGCTGTGGCTGATCCCGCAGGGGGCAAAGCCCAGCGAAGGCGCCTACCTCAATTACCCGCTGGACGACCTGTTGCGCCTGTTGGCGCTGGAATCGGTGCGCCACCAGGCGATCATTCTTGGCGAAGACCTGGGCACCGTACCCGATGGCCTGCGCGAGGCACTGGCCGAAAAAGCCGTGCTGGGCATGCGCGTACTGCCCTTCGAGCAGACCCAGCCCGGCCAGTTCAAGCCGATTCTCGACTGGCCGGACAACGCCCTGGCCACCACGGGCACCCATGACCTCGCGCCATTGGCCGGCTGGCTGGAAAACCGCGACATCGACTGGAGCCAGCGCTTGCAACTGATCGACGCCGCTACCGAGCTGCACTGGCGCCACGACCGCCAGAAAGAACACGACGGCCTGCGCCGCACCCTGGAGGCCAACTACGGCGAGCTGAAGGACAATGACGCGGTAATCGACGCCGCCATCCGCTACGTTGGCCATACCCGCGCACCGCTGGTGCTGGTGCCGCTGGAAGACTTGCTGGGTTGCGACGAGCAGCCCAACCTGCCGGGGACCACCAGCGGCCACCCCAATTGGAGGCGGCGCTTCGCCCAGCCAGTGCGCGAACTGCTCGACGACGAGCATGCCGCCCGCCGCCTGGAGCTGCTGGCCCAGGCCCGCGAACAAGCCTGGGAGCGTGACCGATGAAGCCACTGACCGCGACCCTGCGCCTGCAATTTCACAGTGACTTCACCCTTGATCACGCCGTGCCGCTGGTACCGTACTTCGCTCAATTGGGCATAAGCCACCTGTATGCCTCGCCTATCCTCAAGGCCCGCGCGGGCTCGCGCCATGGCTACGACGTGGTCGACCCTACCTGCGTGAACCCGGAGCTTGGCGGCGAGGCGGCACTGCAGCGACTGGTCGCCGCCCTGCGCCAGCATGGCATGGGGCTGATCCTTGACACTGTGTCCAACCATATGGCCGTGGGCGGTGCCGACAACCCTTGGTGGCAAAGCCTGTTGGCCTGGGGCCGGCGCAGCCCGTATGCGGAGTTCTTCGACATCCAGTGGCACTCCAGCGACCCGCTGCTGGCCGGGCAACTGCTGTTGCCGTTTCTCGGCAGCGACTATGGCGTGGCGCTGAAGAACGGCGACATACCGCTTGAATTCGACAAGCAGCAAGGCACGCTGCAAATCGCCCATTACGATCACCGCTTCCCAATCTGCCCGGTCGACTATGGCTGGATTCTCGCCCTCAGCCCAGAGCCGGCACTCAAGGCCCTGGCCGAGCACTTCACGGCATTGGCCGAATCGACCACCCCACTGGCCGATGCCCTTGCGCTGCACACCGAACTGGCACGCTTGGTGCGCGAAGGTGCCGACTTGGAATCAGCGCTAGTGGCATTCGACAGCCGCGCCGAAAATGGTTTCAAGCGCCTGCACCTGCTGCTGGAGCGCCAGACCTACCGCCTGGCCAGCTGGCGCACCGCCGCCGACGACATCAACTGGCGGCGCTTCTTCGACATCAACGAGCTCGGAGGTCTGAGGGTGGAGCGCGCAGTGGTGTTCGAGGCCACCCACGCCAAGCTGTTCGAACTGATCGAACGCGGCCTGGTGGACGGCCTGCGCATCGACCATATCGACGGCCTTGCCGACCCGCGCGGCTATTGCCGCAAACTGCGCCGACGGGTCGATGGCCTGCTGGCACAGCGGCCGCTGAGTGCAGCACTGGAACACTTCCCGATCTACGTGGAGAAGATTCTTGGCGCTGACGAGCACCTGCACCGCGACTGGCTCACCGACGGCACCACCGGCTACGAGTTCATGAACCAGGTGTCGCTGCTGCAACACGACCCGGCCGGCGAAGCGCCGCTGAGCGAGCTGTGGGCCAACCTCAGCGAGCGCCCGGACTTCCCCGAAGAAGTGCGCCAGGCCCGTCACCTGGTACTCAACGCCAGCCTGGCCGGTGACTGCGAATCGGTGGCCCTGGCCCTGCTGCAAGTGGCACGCAACGACCTGATGACCCGCGACCTGACCCTGGGCGCGATTCGCCGGGCCTTGCAGGCGCTGGTGGCGCATTACCCTGTCTACCGTACCTACTTCAACGCCTGCGGGCGCCCGGCTGAAGACGAAAGGTTTTTCCAGCAGGCGCTGGTCAACGCCCGGCAAGACCTTGGCGAAGCCGACTGGCCACTGCTGGAACAACTTGAACGATGGCTGGGCGGGCAAGCCTGGCGTCACCTGCCACCGGGCCGCGCCCGCAAGCAGCTGCGCCATGCCTGCGTGCGTTTCCAGCAACTGACCGCGCCCAGCGCCGCCAAAGCCGTGGAAGACACCGCCTTCTACCGCAACGCGCGGCTGCTGTCGCGCAATGACGTGGGCTTCGAGGCCGAGCATTTCAGCGCAGCACCTGCGCACTTCCACAACGAAGCCCAGCGGCGCCTGCGCGACTTCCCCGACAACCTGCTGGCCACCGCCACCCACGACCACAAGCGCGGTGAAGACACCCGAGCGCGCTTGGCCGTACTCAGCGAGCGCGGGCCGTGGCTGGCCAGTCGGGTGGAGCATTGGCGTGAATTGGCTGCCCCCTTGCGCACACTGCTGGACGACGGCCCAGCACCCAGCCCTGGCGACGAGCTGATGCTCTTGCAGACCTTGCTCGGCAGCTGGCCGCTAACGCTCGACCTGCAGGACACGGGCGGCCTGCGCACATACGCCGAGCGCATTCGCCAATGGCAGCAGAAGGCCCTGCGCGAAGCCAAGTTGCGCAGCAGCTGGAATGCACCGAACGAAGCCTATGAAAGCGCCTGCACCCGCTATGTCGATGGCCTGCTGCTGGACAGCGAGAACCAGCAACTGCGCAAGTCCGTGGCCGATGCCGCACAACTGCTGGCCTGCCCAGGCGCCCTCAACGGCCTGGTCCAAACCCTGCTGCGCATGACAACCCCAGGCGTGCCCGACCTGTACCAGGGCAATGAATACTGGGACTTCAGCCTGGTCGACCCGGATAACCGCCGCGCCGTGGACTACGCTTGCAGGCGTCGTACCCTCGACGACGCCACAGCGCCCGCCGAGTTGCTGACGCACTGGCGCGATGGCCGCATCAAGCAGGCCTTGATCGCCAAAGTGCTGGACTGCCGCCAGGCACACGCCGACTTGTTCCGCCGTGGTGCCTACCTGCCACTGAGCGTGCAGGGCCGGCACGCAGACAACGTGATTGCGTTTGCCCGCCTGGGAGAAGGCGAGCGGGCCGTCATCGTCGCGCCACGCCTGGCCAGTAGCCTGCTCGGTGGCGCCACAACCCCGTTGATCCCGGCACAGAACTGGGACGACACCCGGCTGGTATTGCCGTTTGCCTTGTCAACTGCCAACTCGACGGGACTTTTCCCCTGTGCGGCGGTCAGCTCTTCCAAGGAGCTGATGTTGAGCGCCGTGCTGGCGGAGTTTCCGGTCAACCTGTTGATACAACAATCTTGAGCATCAGGAGCGTCATGATGAGTGTCGATGAAAAGCGTATTCGCGAATTTGCCTACCAGATATGGGAGTCCGAAGGTAAACCCGCCGGCCAGGAAGACCGCCACTGGGATATGGCGCGCAAGTTGGCCGAGGCTGAAGCCTTGGCACCCAAGGCGGCGCCACGCAAACGGGCACCGGCCAAGCCCAAGCCACCTGCCGAACCCAAGGTGGCCGCGCTGCCAGGGGTTAAACCGGCTGCGGCGAAAAAGCCCAGGGCGGTGAAAAAGCCTTCTGCTGGTTAAGCCTGTACTGGCCTCTTCGCGGGTAAACCCGCTCCCACAGGTACTGCACGGCTTTCAGCACCGGTGATGAACCTGTGGGAGCGGGTTTACCCGCGAAGAGGCCGGGGCAGGACTGCACAATCCCCTCCACCACGGCCATACGAGGACCGCCATGAGCCCCCGCACCCCAAAGAAAACCCGCTCGGTCGCACCGTCGCGCATCCGCGAAGGCATGCCCTTTCCCCTCGGTGCCACCTGGGATGGCCTTGGGGTTAACTTCGCCCTGTTCTCGGCCAACGCCACCAAGGTCGAGCTGTGCCTGTTCGATTCCACCGGCGAACAGGAAATCGAGCGCATCGAGCTGCCCGAATACACCGACGAGATCTACCACGGCTACCTGCCCGACGCTCACCCTGGCCTGGTCTATGGCTACCGGGTATACGGCCCGTACGAGCCGGAAAACGGCCACCGCTTCAACCCCAACAAACTGCTGATCGACCCCTATGCCAAGCAACTGGTCGGCAGCCTGAAATGGTCCGAAGCGCTGTTTGGCTACACCATCGGCCACCCCGATGGCGACCTGTCGTTCGACGAGCGCGACAGTGCGCCCTTCGTCCCCAAGTGCAAGGTGATCGACCCGGCCTTCACCTGGGGCCGCGACCAACGCGTGCTGATCCCCTGGGAACGCACGATCATCTACGAGGCGCACACCCGTGGCATCAGCATGCGCCACCCGGCGGTACCGGAAGCGCTGCGCGGCACTTTTGCCGGCCTGGCCAATGACGAACTGCTCAAGCACATCAAGGACCTGGGCGTCTCCAGCATCGAGCTGCTGCCGATTCACGCCTTCGTCAACGACCAACACCTGCTGGACAAAGGCCTGAACAACTACTGGGGCTACAACAGCATCGCCTTTTTCGCCCCGCACCCGCGCTACCTGGCCAGCGGCAAGATTGCCGAGTTCAAGGAAATGGTCGCCCACCTGCACGACGCCGGGCTCGAGGTGATCCTGGACGTGGTCTACAACCACACCGCCGAAGGCAACGAGCGCGGCCCGACCCTGTCGATGCGCGGTATCGACAACGCCTCGTACTACCGCCTGATGCCGGACGACAAGCGCTACTACATCAACGATTCCGGCACCGGCAACACCCTGGACCTGAGCCACCCCTGCGTGCTGCAGCTGGTCACCGATTCGCTGCGTTACTGGGCGGGTGAAATGCACGTTGACGGCTTCCGCTTCGACCTGGCGACCATCCTTGGCCGCTACCACGACGGCTACAGCGAGCGTCATGGCTTCCTCGTCGCCTGCCGCCAGGACCCGATGCTGAGCCAGGTCAAGCTGATTGCCGAGCCCTGGGACTGCGGCCCCGGCGGCTATCAGGTGGGTAACTTTGCCCCTGGCTGGGCGGAATGGAACGACCGCTTCCGCGACACCGCACGCGCCTTCTGGAAAGGCGATGAAGGCCAACTCGCCGATTTTGCCGCACGCTTGACCGCCTCGGGCGACATGTTCAACAACCGTGGGCGGCGGCCGTATTCCTCGGTCAACTTCATCACCGCCCACGATGGTTTCACCCTGCGCGACCTGGTGTCGTACAACCACAAGCACAACGAAGACAACGACGAGAACAACCAGGACGGCACCGACAACAACCTGTCGTGGAACTGCGGCGTCGAAGGGCCGACCGACGACCCGGGGATCAATGCCCTGCGCATGCGCCAAATGCGCAACTATTTCGCTACCCTGCTGCTGGCCCAGGGCACGCCGATGATCGTCGCCGGTGACGAATTCAGCCGCACCCAGCACGGCAACAACAACGCCTACTGCCAGGACAGCGAGATCGGTTGGGTGAACTGGGACCTGGATCAGCAAGGCGAAGAGCTGCTGGCCTTCGTCAAGCGCCTGACCCGTCTGCGCCTGGCCTACCCGGTGCTGCGCCGCTCACGTTTCCTGGTGGGCGATTACAATGAGGCGATCGGGGTCAAGGATGTGACTTGGCTGGCGCCGGATGGTAGCGAGATGACTGTGGAGCAGTGGGAAGACCCGCACGGGCGCTGCCTGGGCATGCTGATCGATGGCCGCGCACAGGTCAGCGGCATCGCCCGGCCGGGCGCCGAGGCCACGGTGCTGCTGATCGTCAATGCCCACCATGACATCGTGCCTTTCAAGTTGCCGTCCGTGCCTGAAGGCGAGTACTGGAGCTGCCTGGTGGATACCGACCGGCCAGAGTTACGCAAAGGGCAGCATTTGCAGTTCGACAGCACGTTCGAGGTCAAGGGGCGGTCGATGCTGCTGATGGTGCTGCAGCGCGACGAGGAGTGAACCTGAGTAACTGGCGCATGTCCGTTATCTGTAGAAGCGGCCTTGTGTAAACCCATTGTTCGAGGAGTTACCGTGGACCCCGAAGCCGGCAGTGAAGGTTTCGCCAGCATCAACCAGGCCCCGGCCGTAAAACGCCTGCGGGTGCTGACGGTGAATACCCACAAGGGCTTCACCGCCTTCAACCGGCGCTTCATCCTGCCGGAACTGCGCGAGGCGGTGCGCAGCACCCAGGCCGATATCGTCTTCCTCCAGGAAGTGCTCGGTAGCCACGACCGCCACGCCGCCCGTTACCCCGGCTGGCCACAGACTTCGCAGTACGAATTCCTGGCGGACAGCATGTGGAGCGACTTCGCCTATGGCCGCAACGCGGTTTACCCCGACGGCCATCACGGCAATGCACTGCTGTCCAAATACCCGATCATCGAGCACCGCAACCTTGATGTGTCAATCACCGGGCCAGAGCGCCGTGGCCTGTTGCACTGCGTGCTGGATGTACCGGGGCAAGGCCAAGTACACGCGATCTGCGTGCACCTGTCGTTGCTGGAAAGCCACCGGCAAAAACAGCTGCAACTGCTGCGCAAATTGCTGGACGCCTTACCCGCCGATGCCCCGGTGATCATCGCCGGCGACTTCAACGACTGGAAAACCCACGGCAACCGCACGCTCGGCCTGCAACGCGACTTGCACGAGGCATTCGAGCGCCACCATGGGCACCTCGCCCGCACCTACCCTGCCCGCCTGCCGCTGCTGCGCCTGGACCGCATCTATCTGCGTAACGCCGAAAGCCATGGGCCGCGGATTTTGGGGCACAAACCTTGGTCGCACCTGTCAGATCACCTGCCGTTGGCGGTTGAAGTGCGCCTCTAGCAATCATTCTTCATAGCCAGGGCACGGCAAATAGCGAACCCCGCTATACCCTACTGTTTTGCTCAACAAAACAAGGGGTTGAGCATTACCACACATCATCAACACTTCCTTCACGCTTTCTTGACGCAAGCGGCCACCTCTCCTTAGCTGAACATTACCAAGTAGTAAAGATCTCGCGCCGGGCCTCTAGCTCGCGCCTTCGTGCGCGTTTGCGAAAGCCGGCGTGCTGGTTTGGGTCGCCCACTGTTTTTGCCGTACAGCTCGTGACAACAGGCCAGGTCCTCGGGCTGTACCCCACAAAAACAAAGGAGATCCGCCATGAAAAGCACCTCGAACCCCTTGCGCTTCGACAGCATTTTCTACGCGGTTTCCACGTCGCTGCTTCTGGCAACCCCGGTGGAAACTTTCGCGTACGAACTGCAGGATGACCCTATTTCGCCCGGCTTTCTGCAGCAGACAGCAGTGCCTCAGCTGTCGCTCGACCCGATCAGCGCCAGTGGCTTGAGCATCGGCACCCTGAACGCGTTCTCCCAAGCCATGACTGCACGTCACGGGCAGGCGGCACCGGACCTGGTCGCCAGCCAGTGGGCGCAGTTCTTCCCAACCACCTCGCGCAGTGTTTCACAGCCCCCAGACCAACTGGAGGCACCCAGCCAGCAACTGACAATCGGCCCGGACCTGTTCGTGCGTGAAACTGCAGCGGGCAATGTGCACCGCGCAGGGATTTTCGTGGGGCACAACAACCTGCAAAGCAGCTTCAACGGCATGCGCCCGCTGTTGGGCGACAAGCAGCGCAATGCCGTGAACCTGAGTGGGGAAAGCCTGGGCGTTTACTGGAGCATGACCCATGAACAGGGTTGGCACCTGGACGCCGTGGCCATGGGCTCGCGCATCGATGTGCTGGGCCGTGGCGAAAGCGGCCAACGACTGGACGACAGCGGCCACGCGATGACCTTCTCGGTGGAGGGCGGTTACCCGATCCGCCTGGGCGGCAACTGGGTGATCGAACCTCAGGCACAGTTGATAAATCAACAGTTCTTCCCTGGCAACCAGGTGCAGGAAGAGACCTTGCAGGCATTTGACAGCCAGCCAACCTGGAGCGGCCGTGTGGGTGCCAAATTGTCCGGTCGCTACGAAGTGCGTGGCATGCCCATCGAGCCCTATGTACGGACCAACGTGTGGTATGACTTCAGCAATGCCGATGAAGTGAAGCTGGACCAGGTCGACAAAATCTCCAGCTCGCGCTATTCGACCACGGTGGAACTGGGCTTGGGGCTGGTGGCACGGGTAACACCTTCAGTGGCCTTGTTCGTGAGTGCCGACTACAGCAGCGATGTGGATGACAATGACCTGAACGGGTTGATTGGCAGCCTTGGGGTGCGGATGCGGTGGTAGGCCTGTGCCATTGCTGGGGCCGCTGCGCGGCCCATCGCGACACAAGGCCGCTCCTACAGGGATCGCGTCAGCCTGTAGGAGCGGCCTTGTGTCGCGATGGGCTGCGCAGCAGCCCCAACAATCTCAGGCCGGTTTCAGTATCAGAACCCCAAGCGGCGGCAGGTTCAGCGCCAGCGACAATGGCTGCCCATGGCTGGGCAATGCCTCACTGGCCACTGCCCCCAGGTTGCCCACGTTGGACCCGGCATACAGCCCGGCATCGCTGTTCAGCAGCTCTTGCCAACGCTCGCCAAACGGCACGCCAATACGGTAGCCCTCGCGCGGCACCGGGGTGAAGTTGGCCACCACCAGCACCGGCTCACCGCTGCTGCTCCAGCGCAGCCAGGCGTAGACGCTGTTTTGCGCGTCGTCACCGATCAGCCACTGGAAGCCCTGCGGCTGGCAGTCCTGCTCGTGCAGCGCCGGCACGTCGCGGTACAGGCGATTGAGGTCACCCACCAAGCGCTGCACGCCCTGGTGCTCGGGGTACTGCAGCAGGTACCAGTCCAGTTCGCTGTCGTGGTTCCACTCACGCCACTGGCCGAACTCGCACCCCATGAACAGCAGCTTCTTGCCCGGGTGCGCCCACATGAAGGTGAGGTAGGCGCGCAAGTTGGCGAACTTCTGCCAGCGGTCGCCGGGCATCTTGTCGATCAGCGAGTGCTTGCCGTGCACCACTTCGTCATGGGAGATGGGCAGGATGAAGTGCTCGGAATAGGCATAGATCAGCCCGAAGCTCATCTCGTTGTGGTGGAAAGTGCGGTGCACCGGGTCGTTCTGGATGTAATGCAGGGTGTCGTGCATCCAACCCATGTTCCACTTGTAGGCAAAGCCCAGGCCGCCCTGCTGGGTCGGCTGGCTGACGCCGGGCCAGGCGGTGGACTCCTCGGCGATGATCAGTGCCCCAGGGGCCTCGTGGGCAGCCACGCCGTTGAGGTGGCGGATGAAGTCGATGGCTTCCAGGTTCTCGCGCCCGCCATGGCGGTTGGGCACCCATTCACCGGCCTTGCGCGAATAGTCGCGGTACAACATCGAAGCCACTGCATCGACGCGCAGGCCGTCGATGTGAAAGTGCTTCAGCCAGTGCAACGCAGAAGCCATCATGAAACCACGCACCTCGTTACGGCCGAGGTTGTAGATGAGCGTGTTCCAGTCCTGGTGGTAGCCCTCCAGGGGGTTATCGTATTCGTACAGCGCAGTGCCATCGAACCGCGCCAGGCCGTGTTCGTCGGTGGGGAAATGCGCCGGCACCCAGTCCAGCAGCACACCAATGCCACCCTGGTGGCAGGCATCGATGAAGGCTGCGAAGTCCTCCGGGCTGCCGTAGCGCGAGGTGGGCGCGAACATCGACAGTGGCTGATAACCCCAGGAACCGCCGAAGGGGTGCTCCATGATCGGCAACAGCTCGATGTGGGTAAAGCCCAGTTCCTGCACATAGGGTACCAGCCGCTCGGCCAGTTCGCGCCAGTTGTAATAGCGCCCGACTTCACCCGCCTCGTCCAGCTCGCAGCGCCATGACCCTGGGTGCAGTTCGTAGATCGACAGTGGCGCGTTGTAGGCATGGCGCTGCGCGCGTTGCGCCATCCAGTCGTGGTCTTGCCAAGCGTGGCCAAGCTCACCGGCCACCTTGGACGCGGTGCTCGGCGGCAGTTCCGTGGCACGGGCCAGCGGGTCGGCTTTCAGCGGCAGTATGCCGTCCTTGCCGAGCACTTCGAACTTGTAGGTTTCACCCACACCCAAGCGCGGAATGAACAGCTCCCACACCCCGGCGCTGTGGCGCAGGCGCATGGGGTGGCGACGCCCATCCCAGTTGTTGAAGTCACCCACCACCGACACCCGCCGAGCGTTCGGCGCCCACACCGAGAAGCACACGCCGTCGATACCATCGACCTGGGTAGGCTGGGCGCCAAAGCGCCCGGACAAGTCTCGATGATTGCCTTCGGCGAACAGGTGAAGGTCCATGTCACCCAATTGTGGGCCGAAGCTGTAGGGGTCTTCGGTAATCTGATCGCCACCGGCCCAACCGATCTGCAACTGGTAGGGTTGTGCCTCATCAAGGTGCGCGCTGAACAACCCGGGCAAGCTGCCCTGCACCATTTCGGCAAGCACGCGCCCATCGTGGCGAGCCAGGATGCGCACATTCAGGGCACTGGGCAGGAAGGCGCGGACCACCTGGCCGCCTGCGCCGTCGCCATGGGGGCCGAGTACCGCAAATGGATCGGCGTGTTCGGCGCGGGCCAGGGCATCGAGGTCCCGTTGCCGAAGGCCACCGTTTTCACGCAATGTAACGTTCATTCTGACTCTCCCCAGGTACTGATCAATCCATGCAGGCCATGCAAAGGCACGGCCAGCCAACTCGGACGGTTCTCGGCTTCGTAGGTAATCTCGTAGGCGGCTTTTTCCAGGCAGAACAGCTCCAGAGCCGCGCGCTCACCCTCGGCCCGCTGCCAGGCGTGGGGCATGGCGGCGGTGGCCAGGCCATAGGCTTCGACAAAGGCATGCCGCGACTGGTGCAGGTACTGCCGGGCAACCCGTTGCCGGGCCTGCCGCGCCGGGTCTGAAAGGTCCACCGCAGACGCGCTGCGCAAGATCATCGCAGCAGCATAGTCGAAGGATCGCAGCACGCCGCTGACATCCTTGTACGGGCTGTGTTTTGCCCGACGCTCTTCCAGCGGCCGGGCCGGCTCGCCTTCGAAATCGATCAGGTAGGCATCGCCTTGCACCACCAGCACCTGGCCCAGGTGCAGGTCGCCATGCACCCGCATCAACAGGCCGCCCTGGGCCTGGTCGGTCAGATTGTCGATGTGCTGGGCCAGGCCGTCGCGCTGCTGCTGCAGGTCATCGACAAGGGCCTGGCTATCGCGGTCGAGCGTGTCGCGGTGTTGGGCCAGCAGGTCGAGAGCGTGGGTCAGTTCGGCGCTGATCTGCGTGCTCCAACGCTGGCTGTCCTGCGCATTGCTGGGACGTGGCTGGAAGGCCGGGTCTTCGGTTGGCGCGGCCAGCAACAGGTGCATCTCGCCCAGGCGCTGGCCAAGCAAGGCAGCGAAGCCACTGAGCTCGGCCAGTGCGTCGGTGTGCGCCTCGGGGTCGCTGGTGGTGGGCTCCATCTGGTCGCGAATGGCCCGTTCAAGGGTGTTCTGGGTCCAGCCCCAGGCATCGCCCTGGTTGTTCAGGTAACCCTGGGCAATCATCAGCAGGTGCGGTGCCTGCTGCTCATCCACTCGGCTGACCCAGGCCAGCAGCGGCGAGATGTTGGCAAAGCCGGCGGCGGTCAGGTAGGCACTCATTTCCAGCTCTGGATGAACACCTGGGTTGACCCGGCGGATCAGCTTGAGCACCACCCGGTCGCCGATCACTACCGAACTATTGGACTGTTCGGCGCTGAGGTAGCGCACTTCACTTTCCTCGTCGAGCGCCAGGCCGGCCAATTGCGCCGTGCATTCGAAGCGCAATTCACCCTCATCGTTGCCGCATGGCAGGCGCAGGCCATCTTGGCAGGCAAGCATCACGGCGCGGATGAACGGCTCCAGCACGAAGGCATCTGTGATCAAGCCAACCTGGTGGGCGCGGCGCACCCGCGACAAGGCCAACTGCTGCGGCAGCGCGGTAGTGATCTGCTCCTCGCGCAGCAGGCCGAACGGCAGTTGGTAGCGGGTGGCCGTGCCGTCGCTGCGCACTTCGATTTCACTGAGCAGCACCGGTGTGGTGGCAGTGCCAAAACGCACGCCGTAACACAGGCGCACGGCGTCGATCGGCCCTTCCTTGCCGGCGAACCAACGCCGCTTGGGCAGGTATTGCGGCAGGATGGTGGCTTGCAGGGTATCGCTTGAAGGTGCTTCCAGTAGTTCTTCCATGCGCTTGCGCAGTACCAGCGTGGTCAATTCAGGTAACCCCTCGGTGGGCTGGATATGCCAGCTGGGCATGCGGTCACGGCTGGCCAGCAGGAACCAGTAGAAGGCATAGGGTGGCAAGGTCAGCAGGAACGGCAACTGGCCAATGGGCGGGAAGGCGCTGCCGCCGAGCATCTCCACCGGTACTTTGTCGGCGAAGTGTGACAATTCCAGTTCTGCGGCCTGGGCAGCGCGCGACACGTTGGCCACGCACAGAATGACCTCGGTGTTGCCGTCGACATCGGTGTACTCGCGGACGTAGGCGAGAATGCGCCGGTTGCTGGGCGTGAGGGTGCGCAGGCTGCCGCGGCCAAAGGCCTTCTGCTGCTTGCGCACCGCCAGCATGCGCCGGGTCCAGTTCAGCAGTGAATGCGGGTCGTGGCTTTGCGCTTCGACATTGACGGTCTGGTAGCCGTACAGCGGGTCCATGATCGGCGGCAGCACCAGGCGCTGCGGGTCGGCGCGGGAGAACCCGCCGTTGCGGTCCGGCGACCACTGCATGGGCGTACGCACGCCATCGCGATCACCCAGGTAGATGTTGTCGCCCATGCCCAGTTCGTCGCCGTAATACAGGGTTGGCGTGCCGGGCATCGACAGCAGCAGGCTGGTGAGCAGCTCGATGCGCCGACGGTCACGCTGCAGCAGCGGCGCCAGGCGCCGGCGGATACCCAGGTTGATGCGCGCGCGGCGGTCTTCGGCGTAGTAGTTCCACAGGTAGTCGCGCTCGCGGTCGGTGACCATTTCCAGGGTCAGCTCATCGTGGTTGCGCAGGAAAATCGCCCATTGGCAGTTGGCGGGAATTTCCGGGGTCTGGCGCAGGATGTCGGTGATCGGGAAGCGGTCTTCCATGGCCAGGGCCATGTACATGCGTGGCATCAACGGAAAGTGGAAGGCCATGTGACATTCGTCGCCCTCGCCTTCGCCGAAGTATGGACGCGTGTCTTCCGGCCACTGGTTGGCTTCGGCCAGCAGCATGCGGTCGGGGTAGTTGGCGTCGATTTCGGCGCGGATCGCCTTGAGCACGTCGTGGGTTTCGGCGAGGTTCTCGTTGTTGGTGCCGTCGCGTTCGATCAGGTACGGGATGGCGTCCAGGCGCAGGCCGTCAACACCCAGGTCGAGCCAGAAGCGCATCACGCCGATCACCGCCTTGAGTACTTGCGGGTTGTCGAAGTTGAGGTCTGGCTGATGCGCGTAGAAGCGGTGCCAGAAGTACTGGCCGGCGACCGGGTCCCATGTCCAGTTGGACTTTTCGGTGTCGAGGAAGATGATGCGCGTGCCGTCGTATTTCTGGTCGTCGTCCGACCACACGTAGAAATCGCGCGCCTTGCTGCCGCGTTTGGCATGGCGGGCACGCTGAAACCACGGGTGCTGGTCGCTGGTGTGGTTGATGACCAGCTCGGTGATCACCCGCAAGCCGCGCTTATGTGCCTCGGCGATGAAACGCCGGGCATCGCCCAGGCTGCCGTAGTCGGGGTGCACGGCTTTGTAATCGGCGATGTCGTAGCCGTCATCGCGCCGAGGCGAGGGGTAGAACGGCAGCAGCCACAGGGTGTTGACGCCCAGCTCGGCGATGTAGTCGAGTTTGCTGATCAGGCCGGCGAAGTCGCCGATACCATCATTGTTCGAATCGAAGAACGACTTGATATGCAACTGGTAGATGACGGCGTCCTTGTACCACAGCGGGTCGTCGATGAAGGCTGCCGTGCGGGCACGCTTGGCCATGTGCGACTCCTTGCATTTTCCAGGTTGAGCGGGCACGCCCGCTCCCACTTTCACCTAGCCTTTTCGATACGCCAGATTCCGAATGGCTGGTGCCAAGGCTCGATGCGCATGAACTGAGTCTTGCCGTACCACGACCACCGATGGCCGTTCATCAGGTCTTCGCCATGGGTTTCGGCGTTGTCATCCAAACCAAGCTCCCACAGCGGCAGCTCGAAGTGCGCTTCCTGGGCGTTGTGCGGGTCGAGGCTGATCGCCACCAGGATGTAGTTGTCGCGCTCGGCCGTGCGCTTGGCGAAGTACAGGATGTTGTCGTTCCAGCAGTTGAAAAACGCCACGCCCAGATGCGTTTGCAACGCACGGTTCTGCCGGCGGATGCGGTTGAGCTGGGCGATCTCGGCAATGATGTTGCCGGGCTGGGTGAAATCACGCGGGCGAATTTCGTACTTCTCCGAATCCAGGTACTCCTCCTTGCCAGGCAGCGGCGTGCCTTCGCACAGCTCGAAACCCGAGTACATACCCCATAGGCCCGAGCCCATGGTCGCCAGCGCCGCGCGAATGAGGAAGCCGGCGCGTCCAGAGGTGTGCAGGAAGTACGGGTTGATGTCCGGTGTGTTGACGAAGAAGTTGGGGCGATAGCACTGGCTCCACGGCGGCTGGTTGAGCTGCTCGTAGAATTCACGCAGCTCCTGCTTGGTGTTGCGCCAGGTGAAGTAGGTATAGCTTTGCGCGTAGCCGACCTTGCCCAGGCGCGCCATCATCGCCGGCCGGGTAAACGCTTCGGCGAGGAAGATGACGTCGGGGTGCTGGCTACGCACATCGGCGATCAGCCATTGCCAGAACGGCAGTGGCTTGGTGTGCGGGTTGTCGACGCGAAAGGTTTTGACCCCCTCCTCGACCCAGCCGATGATCACATCGCGCAGGGCCAGCCACAAACTCGGCACCGCGTCGGGGGCATAGAAGTCGACGTTGACGATGTCCTGGTACTTCTTCGGTGGGTTTTCGGCATAGCGGATGGTGCCGTCGGGGCGCCAGCTGAACCAGCCCGGATGCTCCTTGAGCCAGGGGTGGTCCTGCGAACACTGGATGGCGAAGTCGAGGGCGATTTCCAGGCCGTGCTCCGCCGCAGCGGCGACCAACCGGCGAAAATCTTCGCGACTGCCCAGTTGCGGGTGGATCGCATCGTGGCCGCCTTCGGCGCTGCCGATCGCGTAAGGGCTGCCGGGGTCGCCAGGTTCGGCATGCAGGGCATTGTTGCGGCCCTTGCGGTGCTGCATGCCGATGGGGTGGATGGGCGGGAAGTACAACACGTCGAAGCCCATGTCGCGAATCATCGGCAGGCGTTCGTGCACGTCGTTGAAGGTGCCGTGGCGCTGCGGGTCGTCGGTGATCGAACGCGGGAACAGTTCGTACCAGCTGGCAAATTGCGCCGCCGGGCGGTCGACATCGACCGGAAATTCACGGCTGCGGGCCAGGTAACTGCGGTGTTCGGCTTCGCTCATCAGGCGGGCGGTGGTTGGGTCGAGAAACAACGCCACCTGGTCGTCGGGACCGAGTGTAGCCAGGCGCTGCTGCACGGCCTCAAGTTCCTCGTGCAGGGCGCCGCTGCACAGTTCGAGGCCTTTGCTCAGCAGCAAACGGCCCTCTTCCAGCTCCAGTTTCACCTCGACGCCGGCGTGGTATTTTTTCTCCAGGTCGTGGCAATAAGTGGCAAACGGGTCGATCCAGGCCTCGATACTGAACAGGTGCGGGCCAAGTTCGGTGGGGGTGAACTCGGCCAGCCACAGGTCGTTGCCCGGCGAGTGCATGGGCACGCAATGCCAGCGGCGGCTGTTGGCCTGGCGCCAGTTGAGCATCACCGCCAGGCGGTCGTGGCCATCGCAATAGACCTTGCTGCCGACGACCACCGGCTGGCCACTGATGGCCTTGGCGGCGAAGGTGCCGGCTTCGAGCACCGGTTGGGTGTCTTCGATCACGATGCGTGGCGCCAGCAACGCCTGGGATAGGCTGATGGCCTGGTCCGGGTGATCGTTCGCCGTGGGCACGTTTTCAAAGGGCTCGTTACGTGACATCGACCTTGCTCCCTCAGGCTGGTGGCGGTAAGGATTCAGAGCCAGGCACAAGCGCGGGGTTCAAAAAAAATGAGCGAACGGCAGCTGCCAGCGGTCAGAGCCTGCAGCACCTCTTCATTCACCCACGCGAGGTCAGGCCATGAACATTCCCATTCCACCGGAAACCCCCGATCCCAACATCGACGACCCGAGCTTGCCGCCGCCCGTGCCAGAAGAAGAACCGGACGAGCTGCCGATCAAGCCGACCATGCCACCGACGGTGGGCGACCCGCCGAGCCAGGAGCCACCGGTGAAGGCTTAAGGGTAGACCAGGATTGTGTACTGGCAGGACCGGCCTCTTCGCGGGTAAACCCGCTTCCACAGGGATTGCGCCAACCTTGCAAGTGGCGCCGTACTGTGAGAGCGGGTTTACCCGCGAAAGGGCCGGTTGACCCAACCCATCAACCCGCAGATACCGCCGAGATTTCCGCCACACTAATCTCCCGCATGCGGAACTTCTGCACCTTGCCGGTCACCGTCATCGGGTATTCCTCAACAAAACGAATATGCCGAGGCACCTTGAAGTGGGCGATGCGTGCCTTGCACCAACCCTGCAGTTCCTCGACCGTGGCGCTATGCCCTGGGTGCAGCTTGATCCAGGCCACGATTTCTTCACCATAGCGGCTGCACGGAATGCCGATCACCTGCGCATCGGCCACCGCCGGGTGGGTATAGAAGAACTCTTCCAGCTCACGCGGGTAAATGTTCTCACCGCCACGAATGATCATGTCCTTGTTGCGCCCGACGATGCGCACGTGCCCATGTTCATCCATCACCGCCAGGTCGCCCGAATGCATCCAGCCCGCCGGGTCGATGGCGTCCGCCGTGGCCTGGGGGTTGTCCCAGTAGCCGAGCATCACGCTGTAGCCACGGGTGCACAGTTCACCGATCTCACCGCGCGGGACGATGCAGCCGTCGGCGTCCACCAGCTTGTTTTCCAGCTGCGGCTGGGTGCGGCCGACGGTGGTCACGCGCAGTTCCAGGTCGTCGTCCGGGCCGGTCTGCAGCGACACCGGGCTGGTTTCGGTCATGCCGTAGGCAATCTGCACTTCGGCCATGTGCATCTGGTCGATGACCCGGCGCATCACCTCGATCGGGCAGGTGGCACCGGCCATGATGCCACTGCGCAGGGTCGACAGGTCCATCTGCGCACGCGACGGGTGGTCGAGCATGGCGATGAACATGGTCGGCACGCCATAGAGGATGCTGGCGCGCTCCTCGGCCACGGCGCGCAGGGTAAGCTCGGCGTCGAAGGCGTCGTTGGGGTAGATCATGGTGCTGCCGTGTGTGATGCAACCGAGGTTGGCCATGACCATGCCGAAGCAGTGGTACAGCGGCACCGGGATCACCATACGGTCGCGCTCGGTCAGCCCCAGGCTTTCGCCGACCATGAAACCGTTGTTGAGGATGTTGTAGTGACTGAGGGTGGCACCCTTGGGCGCGCCGGTGGTGCCGGAGGTGTACTGGATGTTCACCGGCTGGTCGAACTGCAGGCTTTGCTGGCGAGCGCTGCAGGCCTCTGGCGAGGTCTGCCCTGCCCACTCGGGCAATGCGTGCCAGGGCAGGAAGCCGGCAGGCGGGTTGGCGGCCAGGCTGATCACACCGCGCAACGCTGGCAGGCGCTCACTGGCCAGTTCACCTGGCTTGGCGCTGGCCAATTCAGGCACCAGTTCCTGAACCATGGCATGGTAATCAGACGTCTTGAAGGCATCGGCACACACCAGCCAGCGACAGCTGGACTGGCGCAACACGTATTCCAACTCGCCCACGCGATAGGCAGGGTTGATGTTGACCAGGATGGCCCCGACCTTGGCGCTGGCCAGTTGCAAAATGCACCATTGCGCGCAGTTGGGCGACCAGATACCGACACGCTCGCCGGTGTTCACGCCCAGGGCCATGAGCGCGCGTGCATGGTTTTCGACCTGTGCGGCCAACTGCCGCCAGCTGTAGCGCAGGCCTTGATGGCGCGACACCAGCGCCTCGCTGTCGGCACAGCGGGCCACGGTGGCATCGAAGGCCTGGCCGATGGTCTGGGTCAGCAAGGCTTGGTCCTGGCGACCGCGGGTATAACTCGGTTGACTCATGGGTGTCCCTTCTTGTGGTTGTTCTGGGCACGGCTGAAGCAAGCGGGAATACTCTGGCGCAGATTTACGTTTACGTAAAGGTGATGAGTGGATTGACAGTGATCGCACGCAGGTTTACGTTAACGTAAAGGTGATGAACGACACCGGGTCTCGCAGGGCCGGCGGATTGCCCTGACGCTACGGTGTAACCCCATTTCAAGAACAAGAAGGTGCCCCAGCATGCATTACCCCTCCCTGAACTTCGCCCTGGGCGAGACCATCGACATGCTCCGCGACCAGGTGCGTACCTTCGTCGCCGCCGAACTGGCCCCGCGCGCCGCTCAAATCGACCACGACAACCTGTTCCCCGCCGACATGTGGCGCAAGTTCGGTGACATGGGCCTGCTGGGGATCACCGTCCCGGAAGAATACGGTGGCGCTGGCCTGGGCTACCTGGCCCATGTGGTCTCGATGGAAGAAATCAGCCGTGGCTCGGCCTCGGTGGCACTGTCCTATGGCGCCCACTCCAACCTGTGCGTCAACCAGATCAACCGCAACGGTACCCACGAGCAGAAGCTCAAGTACTTGCCCAAGCTGATCAGCGGCGAGCACATCGGCGCCTTGGCCATGAGCGAGCCCAATGCCGGCTCCGATGTGGTGTCGATGAAACTGCGTGCGGAAAAGCGCGGCGACCACTACGTGCTCAACGGCAGCAAGACCTGGATCACCAACGGCCCCGACGCCAACACCTACGTGATCTACGCCAAGACCGACCTGGACAAGGGCGCGCACGGCATCACCGCCTTCATCGTCGAGCGTGACTGGAAAGGCTTCAGCCGCAGCAACAAGTTCGACAAGCTTGGCATGCGTGGCTCCAACACCTGCGAGCTGTTCTTCGACGACGTGCAAGTGCCGGCAGAAAACATCCTGGGCCAACTCAATGGCGGCGTGCGCGTGCTGATGAGTGGCCTGGACTACGAGCGTGTGGTGCTGTCCGGCGGCCCGACCGGCATCATGCAAAGCTGCATGGACCTGGTGGTGCCCTACATTCATGACCGCAAGCAGTTCGGCCAGAGCATCGGCGAGTTCCAGCTGATCCAGGGCAAGATCGCCGACATGTACACCCAGCTCAATGCCAGCCGCGCCTACCTGTATGCCGTGGCCCAGGCTTGCGACCGTGGCGAGACCACCCGCAAGGACGCTGCCGGCGTCATCCTGTACACCGCCGAACGCGCCACGCAAATGGCCCTGGAGGCGATCCAGATTCTCGGTGGCAACGGCTATATCAACGAATTCCCGGCTGGCCGCCTGCTGCGCGACGCCAAGCTGTACGAAATCGGCGCTGGCACCAGCGAAATTCGCCGGATGCTGATCGGCCGCGAACTGTTCAACGAAACCCGCTGAGCATAAAGGGACGGGCGCACATGGCTACCTTGCACACCCAGATCAACCCACGTTCGGCGGAATTCGCCGGCAACAGTGCGGCGATGCTCGAACAGGTCCAGGCCCTGCGCGGCCTGCTCGCCCAGGTCGCCCAGGGCGGCGGCCCCAAGGCCCAGGAACGGCATACCTCGCGCGGTAAACTGCTGCCGCGCGAGCGTATCGACCGCCTGCTGGACCCTGGCTCGCCATTCCTCGAGATCGGCCAGCTGGCCGCCCATGAGGTGTACGGCGAAGACGTGCCGGCTGCGGGCGTGATTGCCGGCATCGGCCGCGTCGAAGGCGTGGAATGCATGATCGTGGCCAATGACGCCACGGTAAAGGGCGGTTCCTACTACCCACTGACGGTAAAGAAGCACCTGCGCGCGCAAACCATCGCGCTGCAAAACCGCCTGCCGTGCATCTACCTGGTGGACTCGGGCGGCGCCAACCTGCCACGCCAGGACGAAGTGTTCCCCGACCGCGAGCATTTCGGGCGGATTTTCTTCAACCAGGCCAACATGAGCGCGCAAGGTATTCCACAGATTGCCGTGGTGATGGGGTCGTGCACCGCTGGCGGCGCCTACGTACCGGCCATGGCCGACGAAGCGATCATGGTGCGCCAGCAGGCGACCATCTTCCTGGCTGGCCCGCCCTTGGTGAAAGCCGCAACCGGTGAAGTGGTCAGCGCCGAAGACCTGGGTGGCGCCGATGTGCATTGCCGTACCAGCGGCGTGGCCGACCATTATGCCGACAATGACGAGCACGCTCTGGCCATTGCCCGGCGCAGCGTGGCCAACCTCAACTGGCACAAGCTGGGCAAGCTGCAACGCCTGGCACCGGTGGCGCCGCTGTATGCCGCCGATGAACTGTATGGCGTGGTGCCAGCGGATGCCAAGCAACCGTTCGACGTGCGCGAAGTGATTGCGCGGCTGGTCGATGGCTCGGTTTTCGATGAGTTCAAGGCCCTGTTCGGCACTACGCTGGTGTGCGGCTTCGCCCACCTGCACGGTTACCCGGTAGCGATCCTGGCCAACAACGGCATTCTGTTCGCCGAAGCGGCGCAAAAGGGTGCGCACTTCATCGAGCTGGCCTGCCAGCGCGGTATCCCACTGCTGTTCCTGCAGAACATCACCGGCTTCATGGTCGGCAAAAAGTACGAAGAAGGCGGCATCGCCAAGCACGGCGCCAAGCTGGTTACCGCCGTGGCGTGTGCCCAGGTGCCGAAATTCACGGTAATCATCGGTGGCAGCTTCGGCGCCGGCAACTACGGCATGTGCGGCCGCGCCTACGACCCGCGCTTCCTGTGGATGTGGCCCAACGCACGGATCGGCGTGATGGGCGCCGAACAAGCCGCCGGGGTTCTGGCCCAGGTCAAGCGCGAGCAAAGCGAACGCAGCGGCCAGCCGTTCAGCGCCGAGGATGAAGCCAGGCTCAAGCAGCCGATCCTCGACCAGTACGAGCATCAAGGCCACCCCTACTACTCCAGCGCCCGCCTGTGGGACGACGGTGTCATCGACCCGGCACAGACCCGCGACGTGCTCGGCCTGGCGTTGTCTGCCGCGCTGAACGCGCCGATCGAACAGAGCCGCTTCGGCATTTTCCGGATGTGACCCATGAGCGACTTCAGCACCCTCGAAGTGACCCGCGACCCGCGCGGTTTCGCCACCCTGTGGCTGAGCCGCGAGGACAAGAACAACGCCTTCAACGCGCAGATGATCCGCGAGCTGATCGTGGCCATCGACCAGTTGGCCGAAGACGCCAGCCTGCGCTTCGTGCTGCTGCGCGGCCGCGGCCGGCACTTCAGCGCCGGCGCCGACCTGGCCTGGATGCAGCAATCGGCGCAGCTGGACTTCAATACCAACCTGGATGATGCCCACGAACTGGGCGAGCTGATGTACGCCCTGCACCGCCTCAAGGCCCCTACCCTGGCGGTGGTGCAAGGTGCAGCCTTTGGCGGCGCGCTGGGTTTGATCAGTTGCTGTGACATGGCCATCGGCGCCGAAGACGCCCAGCTGTGCCTGTCGGAAGTACGCATCGGCCTGGCCCCGGCAGTGATCAGCCCGTTCGTGGTCAAGGCCATTGGCGAGCGTGCCGCGCGCCGCTATGCGCTCACCGCAGAGCGCTTCAGCGGCGTGCGCGCCCGCGAGCTGGGCCTGCTGGCCGAGGTGTATCCAGCCAGCGAGCTGGACGCCCACGTCGAAGCCTGGGTGAACAACCTGCTGCAGAACAGCCCACAAGCGTTGCGCGCCACCAAGGACCTGCTGCGCGAAGTGGACGATGGCGAACTCAGCCCGGCCCTGCGCCGTTACTGCGAAAACACCATCGCCCGTATCCGCGTCAGCGCCGAAGGCCAGGAGGGCCTGCGCGCCTTCCTGGAAAAACGCCGCCCCGCCTGGCAAACCGATGACAAGAAGGAGCCGCGCCCATGAGCCGCCCCGTTTTGACCACCCTGCTGGTCGCCAACCGCGGCGAAATCGCCTGCCGGGTGATGCGCACCGCCAAGGCCATGGGCCTGACCACCGTGGCCGTGCACAGCGCCACCGACCGTGACGCCCGGCACAGCCGCGAAGCCGACATCCGCGTCGACCTCGGCGGCACCAAGGCTGCCGAAAGCTACCTGCAGGTCGACAAACTGCTGGCCGCGGCCAAGGCCAGAGGCGCCCAGGCCATCCACCCAGGTTATGGCTTCCTGTCCGAGAACGCAGGTTTTGCCCGGGCCATCGAACAAGCCGGGCTGATTTTCCTCGGCCCACCGGCCAGCGCCATCGACGCCATGGGCAGCAAATCGGCGGCCAAGGCGTTGATGGAGGCTGCCGGCGTACCGCTGGTGCCGGGCTACCACGGTGAAGCCCAGGACCTGGACACCTTCCGCGCCGCCGCCGAACGCATCGGCTACCCAGTGCTGCTCAAGGCCAGCGCCGGTGGCGGTGGCAAGGGCATGAAGGTGGTCGAGGAAGAAAGCCAGCTGGCCGACGCCCTGGCCTCGGCCCAGCGTGAGGCGCAATCGTCGTTCGGCGACTCGCGCATGCTGGTAGAAAAATACGTGCTCAAACCGCGCCACGTAGAGATCCAGGTGTTCGCCGACCAACACGGCAACTGCCTGTACCTCAACGAGCGTGACTGCTCGATCCAGCGCCGCCACCAGAAAGTGGTCGAAGAAGCTCCCGCCCCCGGCCTCTCGCCAGAACTGCGCCGTGCCATGGGCGAAGCCGCAGTGCGCGCGGCACAAGCCATCGGCTATGTGGGCGCCGGCACCGTGGAGTTTCTGCTCGACGCCCGTGGCGAGTTCTTCTTCATGGAGATGAACACGCGCCTGCAGGTGGAGCACCCGGTCACCGAAGCCATTACCGGCCTGGACCTGGTGGCCTGGCAAATTCGCGTGGCCTGCGGCGAAGCCCTGCCGATCACCCAGGAGCAGGTGCCGCTGATCGGCCATGCCATCGAGGTGCGCCTGTATGCCGAGGACCCGGCCAACGAATTCTTGCCCGCAACCGGCAAGCTGATGTTGTATCGGGAGTCGGCGCCAGGCGAGGGCCGGCGGGTGGACAGCGGGGTCAGCGAAGGCGATGTGGTGTCGCCGTTCTACGACCCGATGCTGGGCAAGCTGATCGCCTGGGGCGAAGACCGCGAGCAGGCGCGCCTGCGCTTGCTGGCCATGCTCGAAGAGTTCGCCATTGGCGGGCTGAAGACCAACATCGCCTTCCTGCGCCGCATCCTGGCCCACCCGGCGTTTGCGGCGGCGGAGCTGGATACCGGCTTCATTCCGCGCCACCAGGCGGTTTTGCTGCCGGCACCACAGGCAATGCCAGCAGGTTTCTGGGAGGCGGCGGCCGAGGCATGGCTGCAAGGCCAGGCCGGCCATCACCGCGATGACGACTGCCATTCGCCGTGGGGTGAGTGCAACGGCCTGCGCTTGGGCCTGCCAGCGCGTAGCAGCCTGCATCTGGTGAGCGGCGGGCAGGATCAGGCGGTTGCCTTGGAACGCAGTGCTGCGTCTACCTGGCAGCTAACGGGCGAACAACTGCTGCATGACCAGGACGGCGTACGTCGTCAGCACCTGGCCATCCGCCGGGGTGGCACGCTGTATCTGCAGTGGGATGGCGAGATGCATGCCATCGAAGCCTTCGACCCGATCGCGCAGGCGGAAGCCAGCCACAGTCATCAGGGCGGGCTGGGTGCGCCCATGAACGGCAGCATCGTGCGGGTGCTGGTGGAACCGGGACAGGTGGTGGAAGCAGGCACCGCGCTGGTGGTGCTGGAGGCCATGAAAATGGAGCACAGCATTCGTGCGCCGCATTCAGGCACAGTGAAGGCATTGTTCTGCCAGGAAGGCGATATGGTCAGCGAAGGGACGGTGCTGGTCGAACTGGTGGAGTAAGGGTACGGGGGCCGCTTTGCGGCCCCGGCATTCTAGAAGGCGCCATGCACCCGCACGACCACACCGATAAACTCGCATCCCTCTTCACACAGGATTGTCGGATAGCGCGTATTCAGCGGCTTGAGCATCTTGTCGCCACCCTCTTCGACCAACTGCCGCAACACAGCAGGCCGCCCCGGCTGGCGCGCAATCACCAGCCTGCCGGGCTCTACCGGCAGGCCAGTATCCACCAATACGCGCATGCCCTCAGGAACACTCTTGCCGCTGGCTGCATTCATCGAGTCGTTTTCAACCAACAGCCAGAACGCATTACCTGCTGGCATGTAATCGGTCTGCTCGTTGGACTTGGCTGTTTCAGGCAAAGGCCCCTGCAAGTCGGACCAAGCCAACACCGGGAAGCGAAAGCTTGCATAAAGCAGCGCTTCGCCCGACACCGGCTGCTCGACTGCATAACGCCCAGGGGCTTCGCGCACGATGTTGCGCTCTACCACCATGACTTGTGCTTCCAAAAACACCAGGCCGAGTTTCTCGAGCTTTTCGTTGATGGTTTCCACCGTCGGCCGCCGCGTGCCGCGCAGCCAATGCCCCACGCCGCCCTGAGTCATGCCCAGGCGTTCAGCCAGCTTGAGCTGGCTGAGGTTATGTTCGCGCTTGTAGCGCTTGAGAAATGCGTTCCAGTTTTCCATGAGCGGCAACAATACGGACTGTATTACCCACAGCAATACACAATCTGAATTATTTATCTGGTATCTAACAGTACAGATTGACCTATCCTGTATTTCCAGTGTGTTTGAAGGGAAATCAGAAGGTATCGCGATGAAACCACCGAAAAACGACGAAACAGATCTCGACAGCGAAGCGGCCCGCCGCGCTCTCGATTACTACCTCAACCCGAACCCGCCACGGCCCAGCCTGGACAACAAGATCTGGACGCTGCACGAAGGCGTAACCAACGACCAGGCCCAGCAGCATGCCATCGCCCTGCTGCGTTGCGCCGCTGCAACCGCCCAGGAAACCGCAAGCCACCAGCACGGTAGCCAGCGCGAGCTGACCTTCGCCCTGATGCACATGATGGACATGGCGCGGGCACTGCTGGAGCACAAAGGCGCCGGAGAACCGGTTTTCAAGTAATGAAGAAGGGAGAAAACGTGATGGCCTGGAACGGCAAATGCCCCGATTGCCGGGACAAGGAAGCGCATCGGTAAAACTTTTTTACCGAATTAGCGAAAATTCATTTGACTGGCAAATGATAACGATTATTATTGCACTCAGCTGATCGCGAGATCTGCTGGATAACCTGGAGCTTAGGTCGCTCTCAGATTATCTCCTCATCAGGCTAATCACGGTTTTTGACCCGGCTTTTTGCCGGGTCTTTTTTTTGGCTCTTCAGGCTAATGAAGATCGTGATGGCGCGCATGATAGCAAAGGTGTTTCAGGGCGTGAACGCTCATTACAAAACTTTGCGGAATCAGCACTTGAGAATCAATCTCGTTTCACCTACGCTGATCACGCATCAGGGAAGATGCCCCCACCCCTCCCCTTTATAGAGCAAGGAGCTGTCCATGACCCGTCTGCTGCTGCCCCTTGAACACCCTACCACTGCCGCCGAACACAATGCCGACGATGCCCTTCTACATGCCCTGAAACGGCTGCCACGGCGCGTGCAGCAAGTGTTCCTGCTCAACCGCCTTGACCAGCTGGACTTTGCCACGATCGCTAGCCGCCTTGATCTGCCACTGGCAAGCATTGAACGGAACATGGACCAAGTGCTGCAGGTGGGCCGCTCGCGCCGGGATGTACTGGCGAGTGTTGCCGGGCAATGGTATGTACGCTTGCAGAGCCCACAGGTGACAGCGTGCGAGCGGATCGACTTCCGCCGCTGGCTGGATGCGGACCCGGCTAACTTGCAAGCGTTTCATGAGACAGAGCTACGCTGGCGCAGCCTGCTGGCACCGGCACGACAACTGGGCCACGACGGCTGGTATCGGCAAGGCCGGGCTGCACTGTCGCTGGGTGGTTGCTCGATTGCGGTGGGGCTTGGCGTTACAGCCCTGGTACTGTTCGGCTTCTGGGCCTGATCCTCGCTTCAGCCGCCCAAACACTGCTCGCATGCGCCCAGCAGGCTACTGTACATTGTCAAGGAGCGGCCGCAACCGCTTGCAATTGGGTTGAAACCGGCGCGTAAGACAGCTGCCGATCACGCCCCTGTTTCGCGATCCCTCCCGGAAACCGCCCCTCCATGCCTGTCAGCGAAAACGCATCGATCATCTGGGTCGTAGCCGCCCTCGCCACTTGCGGCGTCATCCTGCGCCCCTGGCGTATTCCGGAGTACGCCTGGGCCATGGGCGGCGCACTGCTGCTGACCGCTCTTGGCCTGATCACGCCGCACAGCGCGCTGGCTGCGGTGGCCGAAGGCAGCGACGTCTACCTGTTCCTGATCGGCATGATGGTGCTGGCCGAGCTTGCTCGCCAGGAAGGCCTGTTCGACTGGCTGGCCCACTATGCCGTCCAGCACGCGCGAGGATCGGGGCAACGGCTGTTCGACCTGGTGTTCCTGGTGGGCACGCTGGTCACTGTTTTTCTGTCCAACGATGCCACCGCGGTGGTGCTGACCCCAGCAGTCTACGCTGCGTGCAAGGCCGCCAAGGCCGAGCCTTTGCCGTACCTGTTCATCTGCGCCTTCATCGCCAACGCCGCCAGCTTCGTGCTGCCCATCTCGAACCCGGCCAACCTCGTGGTATTTGGCAGCCAGATGCCGCCGCTACTGGACTGGTTAAGACAGTTCAGCCTGCCATCACTGGCGGCAATTGCCCTGACCTACGTGGCCCTGCGCCTGTCCCAGCGCCGACAGATCCGCCAGCCGCTGGCCTTGAACGTTCAAACCCTGCCACTGAGCGCGGGCGCACGGTTGTGCGCAGTGGGTATCGCCTTCACCGCGGTCTTGCTGCTGGGCGCCTCGGCGCTGGACCAGGCGCTGGGGCTGCCGACATTCTGCGCGGGGGTAGCGACCACCGCCCTGATCCACCTGCGCCAGCGGCGCAGCCCGACGCCAGTGTTGCGCCATATCGCGTGGGGCGTGCTGCCACTTGTAGCAGGCTTGTTCGTGCTGGTCGAAGCGGTCGCCCAAACCGGCCTGGTGGTGCGTCTTGCCCATGCGCTGGCGGCGCTCGCCGAGGGCTCGCCGAACACAGCAAGTTGGGTAGCGGGCACAGGGGTTGCTATTGCCAGCAACCTGATGAACAACCTGCCGACCGGGCTGATTGCCGGGGCCATGGGGTCGGTCGTCGAGTTGCCGCAGCAAACTACCGCGGCTTTGCTGATCGGCGTGGACCTGGGCCCGAATCTGTCGATTACCGGATCACTGGCCACGTTGCTATGGCTGGTCGCGATCCGCCGTGAGGGAGAGCACGTGGGGGCCTGGCACTTCTTACGCCTGGGGCTATTGGTAATGCCCCCTGCCCTGGCTGCCGCGCTGCTGGCGTTGTGGGTGTAACCCAGCGCACGCCTGGGGCTCTGAAGCGGCGCTTGATCTAACCAGTGCTGAAATTGCCGGGTAAGCAGCCGCCAACCCAGCCATAGGTAAAAAATCCCCAAAAAAAAAGAGGCCATTAAGGCCTCTTCTTTTTGATCCCAGCGACGCACTGAGGATCGAATTTGGAGCGGGAAACGAGTCATGCACTAGAGCGCTAAGTCTCTGTTTCCCAATCACTTTCTTCACTGTGGTGATCAGTGAAGAACTCAATTATAGCCTTGTTTTTCGCCCTCGGCAACAAAGTTCATCCAACGACTTCCATTGAAGTCCAAGGACTGCTCTTTTCGCAGTCGCACCGCCCTACGATGCTGTCGCGATGCAATGGGGCCTCCAGTGGCCAAGGCCGTCGTGCGGCGATAGGCGAATGGAATCAGGGGTTATCAGATTACCGCCTGCTGCATGCGCTTGGTCAACGCCTCGGCGCTTTCCTTGCGCTCGCTATACCTGTCCACCAGATACGGCGACGCATCGCGCGTGAGCAGCGTGAACTTCATCAGTTCCTCCATCACGTCCACAATGCGGTCGTAGTAGGCCGACGGTTTCATGCGTCCCGCTTCATCGAATTCTTGATACGCCTTGGCGACCGAGGACTGGTTGGGGACGGTCAGCATCCGCATCCAGCGGCCCAGCACGCGCATCTGATTGACAGCATTGAAAGATTGCGAGCCGCCCGACACCTGCATCACTGCCAGCGTCTTGCCCTGAGTCGGACGCACCGCGCCGACTGACAGCGGAATCCAGTCGATCTGCGTTTTCATCAGGCCGGACATCGCGCCATGGCGCTCCGGCGAACTCCACACCATACCCTCGGCCCACTGCGCGAGTTCGCGCAGTTCCCTGACCTTGGGATGATCCTCGGTCGCGTCATCCACCAGCGGCAGGCCCGACGGGTTGAACAGCCGCGTCTCGCCGCCCAACGCCCGCAGCACGCGGGCTGCCTCTTCGGCGGCCAGTCGGCTAAACGAGCGTTCGCGCAGCGAGCCGTAGAGCAGCAGGAAGCGTGGCGCATGGGTGGAACGTTCGGGTGCCAGTAGCCGTTCCATGTCCGGCGGCTGGAGCAATGCGGCGTCGATGTTCGGCAGGTCGAGACGGGATTCAGACACGACGGCCCTCCACATCCACTACCGGCTCGCCGTCTTCCTTGTTGAACGCGCCGCGCTGCGGTTGCGGCAGGATGTCGAGCACTGTTTCCGACGGGCGGCACAGGCGCGTGCCCAGCGGCGTGACCACGATAGGTCGGTTGATGAGGATCGGATGTTGGAGCATGAAGTCGATCAATTGCTCGTCGCTCCACTTCTGATCTCCCAGGCCGAGTTCCGCATACGGCGTGCCTTTCTCGCGCAGCACCGCGCGTACCGGGATGCCCATCGCGGCGATCAGCGCCTTCAGCATGTCGCGGTCGGGCGGTGTCTTCAGATATTCGATGACAGCCGGTTCCTCGCCGCTGTTGCGAATCAGGCTGAGGACGTTGCGTGACGTGCCGCAATCGGGATTGTGGTAGATCGTGATGTGGCTCATGTCGAGGTGCCTTCGTTCGAGAGAAGCATGGATTGCTGGCGCAGATGCCTGATCACATAGCCGAACAGGATCGCGCCCGCCGCGCTGATGCCGGTCAGGGCCAGCAGCGTGCCGGGATAGCCGTTGCCGGCGGAATACAGCAGCGAGGCCACGAAGGGGCCGGCGGCCACTGCGATCTGCACGGGTGTCGCCATCGCGCCGCTGATGGCGCCATAAGCGGCCCGACCGTACAGCTCGGCGGGCAAGGCGCCTCGTACGATCGTCATGACGCCATTGCCGATGCCGTAGAGCGCGGCAAACACGACATACACCGGCAGCCACTGCTCGGAAGCAAAGAGCAGGAGCAATGACAGCGGCAGCAGACTGATGGCCGCCATGCCGACCTGGCGCGTGCTGGCCCGCTTGCCGACCGTGGCTTGCACCACACGGCCGAGTACCTGCATTGGCCCGATCAGCGCACCGACCCAGGCCGCATTTGCGGCAGAGATGCCATGTGCCTGCAAGACTGGGATCATGTGCAGCGACATCGCCGCGAACACCAGTGCATTCAGCGTCACAGCCGCCGTGACGAGATAGAACACCGGTTCGCGCATGACCGCGGTGAGATTGCGGGATCGGGTTTCCGTCCGCGCTGGGGGTGTGCCGTGTGCCGGGCCGCGTCCCTTTGGCAGGCTGGCATGGATGGGCAGGCAGATCAGCAGGTTCGCGGCCGCATAGATCAACCAGACCTCGCGCCAGCCGACGTGTTGCAACAGCGTTTGCGTCAGCGGCCAGAATACCGTGCTGGCGAAACCGCCGAACAACGTCAGGTGCGTGATCGCCCGGCGATAGTTGCTGCCATGGACCTGCGTGATGACCGCGAAGGCCGGCTGGTACAAGGTCGCGCTCATGGCCACGCCGATACCGGCCCACACGAGGTAAAGCTCCGTCGCGTTGTGTACCCGCGAGAGGCACGCGAGCATGACGGCGGCCAGCAAGGCGCCGCTTCCCATCAGCAGACGTCCACCGATGCGGTCGATGATGCTGCCGGCCGCGGTCGAAAGCAGTCCCGAGATCAGCAAGGCCACCGAATAAGCCCCGACGATGGCGGGCTTGGACAGGCCGAGTTCGTCCTGCATGGGCTGCATCAGGACGCCGTAGGCGTAGAACATCGACCCCCACGCGACGATCTGCGTCAGTCCGAGCGAGGGAATCAGCCAGCCGCGAGAGCGCGGGATGGTGTTGTCCATGATTACGCTTGGCGCTCGTACCAGCCGCGCGAGCGGTTGACCACGCGCACCACCAGCAGCATCACCGGCACCTCGATCAGCACGCCAACCACGGTGGCCAGCGCCGCGCCCGAGTGGAAGCCGAACAGACTGATGGCGGCGGCCACGGCCAGCTCGAAGAAGTTGCTCGCGCCGATCAGTGCCGAGGGGCCGGCGATGCTGTGCTTCTCGCCTACCTTGCGGTTGAGCCAGTACGCCAGCCCGGAATTGAAGAACACCTGGATCAGGATCGGCACCGCCAGCATGGCGATCACCAGCGGTTGCCGGATAATGGCCTCTCCCTGAAAGGCGAACAGTAGCACCAGCGTCAGTAGCAGCGCGGCGATCGACAGCGGGCCAATACGTTCCAGCGCCCGGTCGAACGCAACCTGACCCCGGCGCAGCAGCGCCCGGCGCCAGAGCTGCGCGAGGATGACAGGAATGACGATGTAGAGCGCGACCGACACCAGTAGCGTGGCCCATGGCACGATGATCGACGACAGGCCCAGCAGGAGGCCGACGACGGGCGCGAAGGCGAACACCATGATGGTGTCGTTCAGCGCCACCTGCGACAGCGTGAACACCGGATCGCCGCCGGTCAGCCGGCTCCACACGAACACCATCGCCGTGCAGGGCGCGGCGGCCAGCAGGATCAGCCCGGCGATGTAGCTGTCCAGCTGCCCGGCCGGCAGCCACTGTGCGAAGACATGGCGGATGAAGATCCACGCCAGCAGCGCCATCGAAAACGGCTTGACCGCCCAGTTCACAAACAGCGTGACGCCGATGCCGCGCCAGTGTCGCCTGACCTGGCCGAGTGCGCCGAAGTCCACCTTCAGCAGCATCGGCACGATCATCACCCAGATCAGCAAGCCCACCGGCAGGTTGACCTGGGCGACTTCCAGCTGGCCAATGGCCTGGAACGCGCCCGGCGCGAACTGGCCCAGCGCGATGCCGGCAACGATGCACAGCAGCACCCACAGGGTCAGATAGCGCTCGAAGCTGCTCATGGCAGATGCGGCCGGCGCGTGACCGGCCGCTTCGGTTTCTGTAGTCATCGCGCCGCCCTTACTGGCGGCCGATGTCGCGCAGCTCGCGCTGCAACGACATGGCGTCCAGGCGCTGGAGCGGCAGCGACAGGAACAGTTCAATGCGTCGGCGCAGCGTGATCGCGGCGTCGAGGAACGCTTTGCGCTGTTGCTCCTCAGTGCCCTCGACGGCTGCCGGATCAGGGACGCCCCAATGCGCCGACACCGGCTTGCCCGGCCACAGCGGGCAAGCCTCCCCAGCAGCGTTGTCGCAAACTGTAAAGATGAAGTCGAACACCGGCGCACCCGGTGCCACGAACTCGTCCCAGCTCTTGCTGCGGTAGCCGGTCGTCGGCAGGTGCAGCCGCTCCAGCGTGGCAAGTGCCAGCGGATGAACCTCGCCCTTGGGGTGACTGCCCGCCGAATAAGCGTGGAAGCGGCCCTTGCCCAGCTCGTTGAGCATGCCTTCGGCAAGGATGGAGCGGGCGGAATTACCCGTGCAAATGAACAATGCGTTGTAGATCGTGTCGGTCATGGCGTCAGCAGTCGCAGCGGGTGGATTCGGAAACCTCGCACACTCCGCCTTGGCAGCAATGCTCGGTCAGGTAGCCGATCAGGCCGTTCATGTGGTCGTATTCGGCGCGATAGATCAGGTTGCGGCCTTGCTGCTCGATGCTGACGAGGCCGGCGTGGGCCAGTTCCTTCAGATGGAAGGACAAGGTGTTGCGGGCCACGTCGAGCTGGTCGGCCAGCACGCTGGGCGTGAGTCCTTCCGGGCCGGCGACGACCAGGGCGCGGAACACACGCAGGCGCTGGGTGTGCGCCAAGGCGCTCAGGGCGGAAACGGCTTGATCTTCGTTCATGATTCGATAGTACAACAATTATTGAATTAATGGATAAGAATCAGCGGGCAAGTCATTCATGGCTTCGCGGCATACCGCCGTCGAGTTCTTGGACTATGTTCCGCGCATCACGCCCATCAAAGTCATCGCGGCAGCAAGATGCTTCTATCAAGAGCGGCGGATGCCTTCTCGCACCACGGACTAGTTCAAGGGAAGGCAGGATGCCTAGCGGGCGATAGAACTGCACTGCATCCTGATGCGATGTGACCATGTTTGGCCCACACCGCAGGCGCGTGAACGCAAAGTGCGTTGGATTGAACCAAGCAAAATGCTTCGCCGCAAGATGCTATGTCGATATATCAGGATGCCGAAACAAGCATGACATGCGCGGATTTCTCCAGGTCCCTCTGGACGTGGAGCAGCGGATGCAATCCCCTGCGCCTTGTGAAACCGTGGGGATATCAGACCATATCGAATCGGTCTTGATGTGCTTGACGCACCCCATGACGCTGGCACCGTGAGCGCAATTGTCGAGCGTGCTTCTTCCTTATTACTCGACGGACCGGCAACTGGTCAATTCTTGCATATCGAGCAAGAGAGAACCACCTGTGACGGGTGCCATGATCTCTTCCGTCCATGTTCCAGGGCATCGCCCCAGGCATCAGCCACAGGCATAACGAAAAAACAGCCCCTTGGTGGGGCAAGAAGGAGCCGGTGATGTAGCGCTTCCGAAAGGAGACGAAAACATGCACAAGGAGCCACCACTATCAAAGGTGTTCTATCGTCCCATCGAAGCTGCCATACGGTGGGCTGGGTTGTTGCGGTACGAAGCGGTGATCGTCGCATCGATCGCATCACCGCGTTGTCTGCCGCAGATGTTGGACTGCCCGCGATGGAACGAGTGTCGGCTGTACTCGGAACGCATCTACGACGGTATCCTCAACGCCGAACTACCCTTCGGCAAGAACGGGATCACACTTAATGACCCAGATCTGGTGAGTTCACTCGATCTGACCGTCCGCCATGTCGATCTGAAGCGGTGGATGCGCACCCACTATCCCGAGCATCGGCCGGGATTTCTGTTCAGTCGCGGCGAGCGCATGGTGCATCCCTTCATCACCATCGAGACAGGACAGGCAATCCTGCTGGAACGGCTGGCTCTGCAGGCCGCGCTGGACCATAGCCGACGCGAGATGCGCGAACTGCAACAGCAACACGAAGTCTTGCTAAAGCAGTCCGCCGTACTGCTGGCTCCCAAGCAGTGCGTGATCAGTGATCGGGCGGAAACTACATACCTGAACATCATCGGCGGCATGCTGACGCTGATGCTGAGCCAATCCCCATCCGGCGTGCCGTACTCCAGCTTCAAGACGCAGGAGGCCATCGTCACCGCATTGCTCGCCCACTATGGCGGCACCATGGGCATCACGGAGCGAACCTTGAACGGCAAGTTCGCCAATGCCAGGAAGAATGTCCGTAGCGCAGCCGCGTGAATTCTTCCATCTTGTATGTGCAGTCGCGGAGATTGCATTTGCAATGTTTTTCCGCAGCCATGTCTATTGAATAGAGGTCACGCCAACAAACGCTACTGAGCGTTCAGGAGTGACCGCCATGTCGCAAATACCTGTACTGCCACCGCACGAGCGCCGCATCCTGCGGCTCGATGAAGTTGAAGCGAAGTCCGGCTTCAAACGCGCCCACATCTACAACCTGATGAAGAAGCGCCAGTTTCCGCAGGCGTTGCGCCTGGGCGTGCGCGCCGTGGGCTGGGATTCGGTCGAGATCGACCAGTGGATCGCCGAACGCCTCAACAACCGGACCTGACCCGCTCCCCCTCGATTTTCCCATCGCCAAACGGAGAGCGCCATGCAGGTCGTATCCATAATTTCAACGAAAGGCGGCGTAGGCAAGACGACTACGGCCGCCAACCTCGGCGGCCTCGCCGCGGACGCGGGGCTGCGTGTGCTGCTGCTCGATCTCGACGTGCAGCCGACCTTGTCGTCCTATTACGAGCTGGCACACCGCGCTGCCGGCGGTATCTATGAGTTGCTGGCGTTCAACGAACGCGCCCTCGATCAGTTGGTGTCCCGCACCATCATCGCGGGCCTGGACCTGGTGCTCTCGAACGATCACCGGGGTGAACTGAACACGTTGCTACTGCACGCGCCAGACGGACGCCTGAGACTGCGGCACCTGCTGCCGGCGCTGGCGCCGCTTTATGACCTGGTGCTGATCGACACCCAGGGTGCACGCTCGGTGCTGTTGGAGATGGCGGTGCTCGCCTCTGACCTGGCGCTGTCGCCCGTGACCCCGGAAATTCTCGCTGCCCGCGAACTGCGACGCGGCACCATGCAGTTGCTGGAGGACATCGCGCCATACCGGCACCTCGGCATCGAACCGCCATCCCTGCACCTGCTCATCAATCGCGTCCACCCCGTGTCCGCGAATGCACGGATGATCCAGCAGGCGCTGCGCGACCTGTTCCAGGACCATGCCGGCATATGCGTGCTGGGCACCGACGTGCCGGCCATCGAGGCCTATCCGCGCGCCGCAACCCGCGGCCTGCCGGTGCATCGCGTCGAGCATCGCCAGCCGCCGGGCAGAGTTGCGCCCGCCGCGCTCGACACCATGCGCGCGCTCGCCGGCGAACTGTTCCCACAGTGGCAAGACAGATTTGCCCTCGTGTCCGGCCGTCCTCCTCGTTCCATTGAAACCGGGAGGTCACATGGCGAACGCACATGAACTGGCCCGCGGCCACAAACGGCTGCGCGCCCTGATTGAGTTTGCGGTGAGCGAAGGCTGGCACGTCAAGCGCACACGGGGCGGACACCTCAAGTTCACCAAGGCCGGCTGCGCCGCCATCTACACCAGCTCAACAGCGAGCGACTACCGGGCGGATCTCAACGCCCGTGCACAGATCCGCCGCGCCGAGCGCGAGGCCCGCATGGCCCGGGCCGTCAACGCCGAGGGATGTGGTCATGGCTGAGATGACCTCCCAGGACATGGCCGGCAAGCTGCTTGCCGCCGGGTTCGAGCGCAGTGGGCCATCGGCCACGGCCTTGAGCGACCCGATCGCCGACACGCCGATGGTCGTGACGCTGGACCAGTTGCGGCCCTACGACCACGACCCCCGCAAAAAGCGCAACTCGGCCTACGATGAAATCAAGGCCTCCATCCGAGAGCGCGGCCTGGACGCGGCGCCAGCGATCACACGCCGTCCTGGCGAGGCGCACTACATCATCCGCAACGGCGGCAACACCAGGCTGGCGATCCTGCGTGAACTCTGGGCGGAGACCAAGGACGAACGCTTCTTCCGCATATCGTGCCTGTTCCGGCCGTGGCCTGCGCGCGGAGAGATCGTCGCCCTGACCGGGCACCTCGCCGAGAACGAACTACGCGGCGGCCTCACGTTCATCGAGCGCGCCCTGGGCGTCGAGAAAGCCCGCGAGTTCTATGAGGCTGAAAGCGGCACCACCCTGAGCCAGTCCGAGCTGGCCCGCCGCCTGGCCGCCGACGGCTTCCCAGTCCAGCAGTCGCACATCAGCCGCATGGCTGACGCGGTGCGCTACCTGCTGCCCGCGATCCCGACCGTCCTATACGGGGGCCTCGGCCGCCACCAGGTCGAGCGGCTGTCGGTCATGCGCAAAGCCAGCGAACGCACGTGGGAGCACTATGCCAAAGGCCGCTCCCTGCCGCTGGACTTCGACAGCTTCTTTCTGGAGGCGCTGTCGCAATTTGATGTCCAGCCCGACGAGTTCTCGCCGCCGCGTGTGCAGGACGAGTTGATCGGTCAGATGTCCGAGCTGCTGGGCATCGACTACGACGTGCTCGCCTTGGACCTGACCGAATCCGAGAGCCGCCACCGCGCCCTGGTCAGCGACCCAACCCCGCCATCGGCGCCGCCGGCATTGCCCGAGCCTGGGGCCATCGCACGGCCGCCGATCGAACCGGCACCGCCCCCCACTACAACTGCACCTTCTGCGGGCCACTCTGCCGACGCGCCGACAAGGCCCCGGGACGATGGGGCCCCGAGCGAGGCATCCGCAGCCAGCCCTGCGGCAGCGAATGGCGGTCTGCTTGACGAGCACATCATCTCTCCGGCACCCACGACGGAGCGGCTCCAGTCCATCCAGCGCATGGTCGCCGACCAGTTGGGCGATGCGCTGCCGCCCGACTTCTCGGCCAACGTCTTGCAGTCGATTCCCGTGCAGGCCGGTGGCCTCTATCCCATCTCGGACATCTGGTATATCGACCCTGGCCTCGACACACCCGACCGCCTGCGCATCCACATCGCGCAGTTCGCGCGCGAGATCGCGGGCGAGGCCGACCTGGACGCGTGTGTCGAGGATCGTTCTGATGGCATCGGGTTCACGTGTCGTGCCCCAGCCCAGGCTTCGTCGCCGCTCGCACGCGCCGTGCTCGCACTACTGGTTTCCCTGGCCGGTCAGCAGCCAGCCGGCGTCGGCTTGGACAGCGGGCAACTCATCACAGACCTGCCAGCGCTGTTGCACGGCCAGGGTCAACGTCGTGACGGCGGGGCCCGGCGATTGAGCGACACCGCGCTGGTCAAGCTGTTTCGTCTGCTGCGGCTGGCCCGGCGCCTGCTGGATCTGGAAGCCGGCGCTGTCGGTTCTGGGATCTGAGCGAGGGAGGCCTGCATGTCCGCACCGAACCCACTCAACCAGGCCGTCATCGCGCAGGCACTCTACGACCTACGAAACGGGCAACTGCGTCGCTGCAAGGCGATGGGGTTCGGCGAGGAAGAGCTGGATGCGCTCAAGCATCCGGCGCTGATCAGCGTGCTGGCCAATGCCAACGTCTCCTGGTGCTCTGTCTCGGTGAACCGGGAAGTGCTCCGGCGATTGCTCAAACAGGCGCAGGACGTGGAGAAGGAGATCGCCACCGTCGATCGCATGCTGCGCCTGGGTGCCAGTACCGAAATGGTGAGCCGCTTCTACGGGCTGACACATCAGGAAGTCGCACTTCGGCGCGAAGTTCTCGGCCTGCCCAAACGCAAGGGGCGCCATCCGGTTCTGGACGAGGAGCAGGACACCGAGCTGTGGCGGCGCTGGAAGGTCGTGACCAGCAGCAGGAACGTCGAGCTGGAGGATGAGACCTCGGTTCTTGATGCGGCAATGGACCTCGCCGAAGGCATGGAGCTGCCGCTGTCGGTGGTCTGGGCTGCGATCAAGAACTGGATCGATCAGGGACTGGGTTGAATCATGGCCGTGGACGACGCTGCACCACGAGCACCACGCCAAGGTCCGGTCGCCCTCGCTGATCTGTTCGACAGCGCGCTGAAAGACCTTGCACCGAAACCTCGCCCACTAGCACCGGCTCCCGCCTTCGCATCCGCGACGTCTCCTGTGTCTGCAACCGGCGACGGTTTCCTGTTCAGTGGAAATCGGCACGAGAGCGTGCCGCGACGGCTGTTCCTCGACCGACGCCTGACGCCGCTGGAACGCAATGCCTGGCAAGTCTTCCGGATGATGCTCAACGAGGATGGCGTCACGGCGTTTCCGACGTATGAGCAACTTCGCCCGTGGCTCGCGTCAATGCCCTGCGCCGGACAGGCCTCCCACGAGACCGTGGCACGGGCGCTGACGCTGTTGCGCCTGACGCGCTGGTTGAGTCTCGTGCGCCGCAGGCGCGACCCCAAGACCGGGCGCATCCTCGGCAACCTCTACGTCCTGCACGATGAGCCCCTGACCCCGTTCGAGGCGATGCAGCTCGACCCGGACTACCTGCAGCTCGTCAGCCAAGCCCTGGGCCATTCGGCCAGGGCCGTTCAGGTCGTGGGCTTGCACACGCTCAATGAGATCGCCGAAGACCCGCTGCTGTCTGGCCGCATGCTGCCCTCGCGGCTGCAGGTCCTTGCCGAACGCCTCGCAAGCCAAGGCATTGGGTCGCAGGAGAGTTATCCACAGGAGGACACGGTTCACGATTCCGAAGAAGGGGCGCCGAGCCTTCTTCGGAATTCTGATCGGCCCTCTTCGGATTCCGAAGCAGGGCCAAAACACGCAGCAGACGGCGCTCTTCGGAATCCGAAACAGGACCGTACTGTACGTAGTAGTCGTATTAATGAAGTACGTACTACCGCGCGTGAGCGTGGGCAGGCGCGCGCGATGCCGGGAGTTCGTCTGCCTGATCGCTTTCTCGGCTTGAAAGATGAACAGCAGGCCGGCGCCATGGTGGCATTGCAGCAGGTCGATGCCCCGCTACGCCAGGCCGTGCTGGACGAATGGGCGGATCGCTGTCGTGGCAGCACCATCCGCAACCCGGCAGGCTACCTGTTCGGCATCATCCAACGTGCCATCCGTGGCGAGTTCAACGCATGGGCCAGGCAAGCTGGGTCAGCACCGCCACCTGCCCCTGCACGAGATGCACCGCCTGAGCCACCGCGCAATGTAGTTCCGCCCGAGGTAGCCCGGCAGCACATCGACCGGCTGCGCGACCTTCTGCGCAGTAGCTGAGCGCGACGAGCGACAAGGGCGTGAAGCAGACGCCCGTGGCCGTCAGTAGAGCTATCCCCTGGGGATAGATGTGATGCAAGGCGTAACACCGAAAGACACAGGCTGGGTGCTTCTGTCCACGGTGCTGCAGTGGCGTCCGGTTCCTGAGCGCACCCACCATCTGCGCGAGCAGCGCTCTGTGGCGTTTGATGGAGCTATCCCCTGGGGATAGCTCGCATTGCGGGCCGCCACCACCACGACAACCGGGGACCAGTTCATTTCGGTTTGTTGACTGACTGCCTTCCGCTGCATGCCGATCCTGACCGCTCCTTTTCCCAAGCGAGCGGACACCATGGCAACCAACGAACCTCTGCAACTCAATCTCGGCTCTTTGCGCAGCGCGATGTCGCTGACGCTTCACACCCACCACGCATCGCGCATCTGGCATGGCCGCGCCGCCGCCGAGGGGCGACCCGGCATCGTCGGCCTGAACGGCTACATCGCCGTGATGAACAAGATGAAGCGCGGCTCGGAACAGGATGACCCGTACAGCGACTGGTGGATGTTGCGCATCGAGGAAAAGCTCGACCAGGCCAAGACCACGTTGCAATCGCTGCGCGAGCAGGTGGACCAGGCATTGGCCGGCGTGCCAGCGGCGTTGAGCCTGGGCGAGAACCTCAACGTGCAACCGGTGAAGCTCCCCTTGTTCGTGAACGCGCAGCTCGGCTTTGCCGCGGTCTATCTCCTGGCCGACTATGACGACATCGCCCGCAAGCTGATCCTCGCCCATCACACCGCGCTGATCGATCGCTCGACATTGGAGCGGTGGCTCAACGAAGGCGCTCACACGCTGCGCAGCCTGTTCAGCCTGGCCCAGCAGTACCGCTACTCGGGATGCACCCGCGACGACTTCGCGGCCAAGAACGCCGCAGCGCGGGCGGCGCTGGAGAAGTTCGGCGACTTGCCGCAGGACGTGCTCGAAGGCGCTCGCCGCTCGAAGTTTGCGCCGCCCGTCGTGCGCCGCGGCCTGCAACAGCGCAGTGATAGCGCTGCCGCAGCCGCACCTCCCAGCGACGAAGGCACTGCCGCCGATCCGGCCGAGGCCAGCACCGGCGAGGACGAACAGGCATGAGCGACCCGAACCGCGAACCTCGCTACTTCCGTGGTCTGGAACAGCCAGCCTTCATGCGGCTGGAACACGCGGCCTCTCTAAAAGGCCTTTTAAAGCCTTTTAAAGGTAAAGGGGACTTCGAGGCCTGGGCCAGCCAGTGCTTCGCCATGCGCGACGAGTTGATTGCCCTGGCGCAGCGACAGGTGCTGCCACAGGCGTGCGGGCATCCCTTCCACCTGCTTCCCGTCGAGCTGGCCCAGCAGACCACTGGCGCAGGCACGACCTTTCTTCGCTGGCGCAAGCACGATCGATCGGCCATGGGCGTGGCGTTGTGGCAGGAGCTGATGGCGAGCCCCAGCACGCCGGTCAACCTGCTGCACGACCTGCACGAGATCGAACTGCAGCGCGTCATGCTGAACATGCAGATCAGCCTGCTGCACACCCTGGGCAGGCAAGCACAGGAATGCGCCAGCAAGGCCGCGCAGGCGGACAACACCTACCTGCGCCGGCTCGCGTCCGTTCCTGCCGCAGTGCGCGATCGGTGATTGCGCCTGCCATCCGAGCACGCGCCCGAGCCCAACGAGGCACGGGTATTTCAACCACCACGGAGATTCCAACATGAGCACACAATTCATCGGCGAGGGCAACATCGGATCGCCTCCCGAGTACCGCGAATTCCCCAATGGCAACGACGATCCTCGCCGGTTGCTCCGGCTGAACGTGTACTTCGACAACCCCGTCCCCACCAAGGGCGGCGAGTTCGAGGACCGCGGCGGCTTCTGGGCGCCGGTGGAACTCTGGCACCACGACGCCGACCGCTGGCAGCAGCTCTACCAGAAGGGCATGCGGGTGCTGGTCGTCGGCCGCATGGAGCGCGACCCCTGGACGGACAACGAAGATCAGCCGCGTGAGACTTGGCAGGTCAACGCGCGCAGTGTCGGCATCCTGCCGTACCGCATCGAGTCTGTGGCCCTCAGCCCGAAGCCACAGGAGGCAGAGCCGAAGCCCCAGGCCACCCAGGAATCGACGGCGCCGAAAGAGACCAAGCGCAGGAAGTGATCGGGCATGGAGGGCGGCTGCCGCAGTGCTTCGCCGCCCTCCATGCGCTGCGAATTATCCCCAGGGGATAGCTCCACCAACGTCCACCGAGTTCCACGCGCGCTCCCGGAAATCGCGGCTCTCGGCCCGCACACTTCCGGCCACGCACCTTCCCCGCACTCGCCATTTCATCGGCGTGAAAGCGGTCGCTGCCGCATGCGGCTTGTTTGCTGCTGCCAGGGGCTGCGCTCGGCATCCTCGATCCCAGCAACTCCATGAACAACAGGAATCGGGATGGACGGATATGCGGCTGTTCTTGTGCGAGAAGCCCTCCCAGGGCAAAGACATTGGCCGGATTCTCGGCGCCACGCAGCGCGGTGAAGGCTGCCTCAACGGTTCCGGCGTCACGGTCACCTGGTGCATCGGCCATCTCGTGGAGGCGGCGCCGCCCGAGGCCTACGACGAGCAGCTCAAACGATGGTCCGTTGAGCAGTTGCCCATCATTCCCCAGCACTGGCGGGTCGAGGTCAAACCGAAGACCGCCACGCAATTCAAGGTCGTCAAGGCGCTCTTGGCGAAGGCGACTCACCTGGTTATCGCCACCGATGCCGACCGCGAGGGCGAATTGATCGCCCGCGAGATCGTGGAGCTTTGCGGCTACCGCGGCCCCATCGAACGCCTGTGGCTGTCGGCGCTCAACGATGCGTCCATTCGGGCGGCACTGGGCAAGCTGCGGCCTTCGGCCGAGACGCTTTCGATGTACCACTCGGCGCTGGCGCGCTCCCGTGCGGATTGGCTCGTGGGCATGAACCTGAGCCGGCTGTTCACGGTGCTGGGGCGACAGGCGGGTTACGACGGCGTGCTGTCGGTCGGCCGCGTACAGACCCCGACGCTCAAGCTCGTTGTGGACCGCGACCGCGAGATCGCGCGCTTCGTGTCCGTACCATACTGGGCCATCGCCGTGTCCCTGTTCGCAGGCGGTTCGACTTTCGCCGCGCAATGGGTTCCACCCGATGCGTGCACCGACGACGCAGGCCGCTGCCTGCGGCAGCCGGTCGCACAGCAGACCATGCAGCAGATCCGCGCTGCGGGCAGTGCCCACGTCGTGTCGGTGGAGACTGAGCGTGTCCGCGAAGGCCCGCCGCTGCCGTTCGACCTGGGCACCTTGCAGGAAGTGTGTTCCAAGCAGCTTGGGCTGGACGTGCAGGAAACCTTGGAGATTGCCCAAGCCCTGTACGAGACGCACAAGGCCACGACGTACCCCCGCTCGGACTCCGGCTACCTGCCCGAGAGCATGTTTGCCGAAGTGCCCACCGTTCTCGACAGCCTGCTCAAGACCGATCCCTCGCTGCGCTCGATCATGGGCCAGCTCGACCGCTCGCAGCGCTCGCGCGCCTGGAACGATGGCAAGGTCACGGCGCACCACGGCATCATCCCGACGCTCGAACCGGCGAAGCTCTCCGCCATGAGCGAGAAGGAACTGGCCGTGTACAGGCTCATCCGGTCGCATTACCTGGCGCAGTTCCTCCCTCACCACGAGTTCGACCGCACTGTGGCCAAGTTTTCGTGCGGGGGGCAGAACCTGGCGGCCACGGGCAAGCAGGTTGTCATCCCGGGTTGGCGCCAGGTGCTCGCCGAGCCGCAGGCCGAAGACGGTGATGGCGAGGGCGATACTGCGGTCCGCGCCCAGGTGCTGCCCGCGCTGCCGAAACTGTATGAGGGCCTGGCATGCCAGGTGGCCGACGTCGATCTCAAGGCACTCAAGACGCTGCCGCCCAAACCGTACACGCAAGGCGAGTTGGTCAAGTCCATGAAAGGCGTCGCCAAGCTGGTGTCCGATCCCCGCCTGAAGCAGAAGCTCAAGGATACGGTTGGCATCGGCACCGAAGCGACGCGGGCCAACATCATCGGCGGCCTGATCGCTCGCGGCTACCTCGTGAAGAAGGGGCGCGCCATCCGCGCCTCGGATGCGGCTTTCACTTTGATCGATGCCGTGCCTGCGGCGATTGCCGACCCTGGCACCACCGCCGTCTGGGAACAGGCGCTCGACATGATCGAGGCCGGACAGCTCACCCTGGACGTGTTCATCGGCAAGCAGGCCGCGTGGATTTCGCAGTTGATTGCGCAGTACGGCAGCGCCTCCCTGTCCATCAAGGTTCCCCAAGGGCCGGCATGCCCGCAGTGCGGCGCACCCACGCGCCAGCGCAGCGGCAAGAGCGGCCCGTTCTGGTCGTGCAGCCGCTACCCGGACTGCAAAGGCACGCTGCCAGTCGAATCCGGCAGCTCCAAGCGCGGCGCCTCGCGCCCGCGCCGTAGCGGCCGCAAAGGCTCCTGACCGCCCCCGTTCCCCGTGAGCCGTGCCCGCCTTCGGCGGCGTGGCCCCTGTCCCGCACTCCGCCGCATGCCCTGCGGGACGCCCAGCGCGCAACGCCTTCTTGATCCGTGTGCGCGTCCCGCCCAGCCGTCCCCGGCCGCGGGACCTGAAGGTAGCTTCTCTGCGAGCCGCACCACGCGCGTTCTGTTGATCTGCGTTTCTTCCGCCCTCTGCGAAGGGTCTCCCGGTGGCTTGCCAGGCTGCACGAGCCACCGGGAGACCCTTCGTGGTCAGCGGTAATCGGTGCCGGTGCCCGCCGGTGCAAAAACGGGCTCCCTTTGTGCGCGGATGTGCGCCAGACGATGCCGGCCCCAGCCACGACATGGGCCGGGTGTGATTGCTTGATGAGCAGACGGTTCTAGCGACGACCGGGCCTGCCAATCAGCCCACGGGTGGTTCCTCTTTTCTCCCGAGCCGAAGGCCGTTGGGCCTTCGGCGCCATTCTCCTGCCCATCAACGTCCCGGCCCGGCCATTGGCCTGGGCCACACGAACAGGAGAGACGACATGCACCCTCAACCTTGCGCACCGCTGCTGTACGGCAGACGGAGGTCGAGAACGGCATGCCCGCCTATCGCGCGGCCATCGCCAATGGTACGCTCGGCTGCAGCCGAGGCCGTAGCCCAAAGGCTGGACTACCTCTTTTGCAGAGGTAAACCTCGGGATGAACTGGGCGAAAACATGCCTTATGTGCCCGCCTTACGGCGAGCTGTTTCCGATGCTTCGCGCAGGATTTCCCGCCCCCCATTCGCTGCGATTGCGGCCACGATGACGCCCAGCACCAGATCCGGGATGTTCGACCCGAACCCCATCACCAGCACCCCGGACAGCACAATCGCACCATTGACGATGGAGTCGTTGCTGGTAAAGATCGCTGACGCCTTGAAGTTCACATCTTCCCCGCGATGGCGGCGCAGTAGTCTGAGGCACACTAGGTTCAAAGCCGCGTTCAGCGCGGCCATGGCCATCATGGCTGGGCCGACAGGCTCTTCCCCTCCAGCGAAGCGGCGTAGGACTTCCAACAGCAGCAGCGCGGCCAGGCCGATTAGCAAGAAACCCGACAAGCGGGCCGCGCCCACCTTGACCGTTGCCGCACGACCGACGGCATACAGGCTAACCGCATAGACCGACGCATCGGCGAGGTTGTCCAACCCGGCGCCCATCAGCGCCGTAGAGCCAGCCCAGATGCCAAGGGCAATGCCGGCGGCGGACTGCGTCAGGTTGATCAGCAACACAGTCAGAAGAATCTTTCGGTCCTTCGCATCGCTCGCATCTAGGCGGCCCAACTCGTCGTTTTCGTGATTTCTGTGGTTTTCAGCCATGCATTGTTCCTTCCAAATCGATGGATGCTGAAGCCTGTAGCGGCTGGAGAGTCAAGGCGCAGATGCAACGAACTTGCCACAGGGTCTTCCCGGACGCCCTTGACTCTACCGTAGCTAGAAGGTTTTCCAATCCAGTCAGAGCTTTAGGACAGAACAGATGAGCACCAATGCGCCCCCTTCATTGCGACTGTCATCCGGTATGGCTGCTATCCACTGATCCGTGGCGCCACTGCGGTTGTGCTCTTCGGCGAGCTCGCGACCGGCCGGCCGTCTTTTCCGACGGAGCTACTCACAGTGATCGTCGCGCTCGCTTGTGCCGCCTTGCTAGAGGGCGGGCGGCCTTTCCACTCCCCGTTGAGCCAGTAGCGGCGTTCCAAGCTGTGGTTGGCCGTCGGCGCATGGCTCGGCTTCTTGGTCGTGCATCTGGCCTTCCAGCACTCCAATCTGGGATACCGGGTCGGGCCGTTGGGATTGTTGATCGGGGTGGCTGAAGCCCATCGCTGGCATCACAAGCGTGAGCACGAAGACGCCCAAGTCAACTACGGCGATTTCTGGATGCCCGGGGGCCACTTGTTCAGCGCTTTCCGGTCGCAAAAGCACACGCTGGGCGCCAAAGAGTGACACTCAAGAAAGATGGACTTTCCAATGGACTACGGCCCGCAGCTTGTCTATCCCTTCCGGAGCCGGCCAGCAGCGGCAAACGCTTGCGCTGCTGGCTATACGATCTTGCCCACGTCGCATTCTTGCGCGAGTCGGGCCTTGCGGCTTCTTGCGAAGCGATCGCGAGTTGCGTGGCGTGCCCATGAGTCGGGCCGCGTCGTGGCGCACTGCTACCTTGGCCTGCACCTGCACCTGCGCAGCCACGCCGCGATGCTCGGTCTGGCCTGGAGAACCCGTAAGGTGGCGGAGATTGCGGCGCGCAGGTCGTCCGGCTCGCGCTGGCTCCTGTGGGCCACGCCCTCGGTCGCACGCCGTCTCAAAACGTCAGAATCGCGCGCTTTCGCATGATGGAGCGCGGCACGTGGCTCTCAGAACTGGACCCGATCACTTCCAGCACCGATGACACGCTCGAGCTTCAGGCGGGCTCGGCCAAGCTGTTGAGAATGCCGCACTCGCGCGAGGTTCGGGCGCTATCGCAGGAGCGTCGCAGATCCATTAACTCGCGCTCCAAGGCGCGCAATTCCTTCATCTTGGTCCGCACTTGCGCGATATGAGCGTCGACCAGCGCGTTCACCTCGCCGCAGCCCAACTCTGGCCGATCCCGTAAGTTCAGCAGTTGACGGATCTCATCCAGCGTCATGTCCTTCGCCCGGCAGCGGCGGATGAACAGCAAGCGCTGCAAATGGACTTCGTCATAGAGCCTGAAGTTGCCCTCGCTACGTGCAGGCTCGGGCAGCAAGCCTTCTGACTCGTAAAAGCGCACGGTCTGCACCAAGCAATCTGCCTTCTTGCCCAGTTCACCGATCCGCATCATGGTTGCTTCCTATAAAAAACTTGACTCTATATCTACTAGAGGTTTTCTAATGATGGCATCCGGGGAAAACCTTGTCAATGAAGAGCGATCTATGAACAAAGAACCTTCCAGCCCATGCGCCTGCTCCGGCGGCAATGGCCAACAGACGGCGTGCGCCAGTGAGCAGGCCAGCACTGAAACCACCGTTTTCCACGTGAGCAACATGGATTGCCGCAATGAGGAAGCACTGGTGCGGCGAACGCTGGAGGGCATGCCCGGTGTCGAGCGGCTCCTGTTCGATCTTCCGCAGCGTTTGTTGACCATTTCGCACCGCGAAGTCTCGGCCGATGCCTTGGAGCAAGCGCTGAATTCGGTGGGCATGAAGGCTCAGGCTGTCCGAGACGCCGCCGTGTCGACCACCTACCGCATCGAGAACATGGACTGCCCGAGCGAGGAGAAACTCATCCGCTCGCACCTCGGGGCAGTCGAGGGAATTCAGGACCTCGACTTCGACCTCGCTGAGCGCACCCTGTCGGTGAAACACCTCGCTCAGGCACGCGCGCAGATGGAGCAGGTCCTGGCCTCGATCGGCATGCGCGCCAAGGAGCAGACCTTCGGCCACACGGGGCCGATCGAAGCCGCGGCTGTGATCCCATCCTCGGCCCTGCAGCAGCAACCAACCGCTGCCGTTTCCGCGCCGCCGATCGGCGAGCGGGTGACGTACCGGATCGAGAACATGGATTGCCCGACGGAAGAAGCGCTGATCCGCGACCGGCTGGGCAAGCTGCCGGGTGTGACCGCGCTCGACTTCAATCTGATGCAGCGTGTGCTGGGAGTCCAGCACACGCTGGCGACCTCAGCGCCGATCGAGAAGGCGCTTGCTTCCATTGGAATGCAGGCTGCGCGGCAGGACATGCAGACAGCCACCACGGTACTTCGCATCGCGAAGATGGACTGTCCGACCGAGGAAAGTCTGATCCGCGGCAAGCTGCAAGGCATGCCGGGCGTGCAGGGAATGGATTTCAACCTGATGCAGCGCACGCTCACGGTTCGGCACACACCCGACGCGATCAAGCCGGCAGTCGAAGCCATCGAATCGCTGGGCATGGAAGCCGAGGTCCAGAGGACTGATGAGCCGCGCGATGCCCCGGTGGCCGCGCACAAGACCAATTGGTGGCCGATGGCGGTTTCGGGCGTTGCGGCGGTGGCCGCCGAAGGCGTGTACTGGGTCAACGACGGCAATCATTGGGCCGTGATCGTGCTGGCACTGGTTTCGATCTTCACCGGCGGCCTCAGCACCTACAAGAAGGGCTGGATCGCGCTGAAGAACCTCAACCTGAACATGAACGCCCTGATGGCCATCGCGGTCACCGGCGGCATGGCGATCGGCCACTGGCCGGAGGCCGCCATGGTCATGTTCCTGTTCGCGTTGGCGGAAGTGATCGAGGCGAAGTCGCTGGACCGCGCCCGCAACGCCATTCGGGGGCTGATGGACTTGGCGCCCGAGACCGCGACCGTGCGGCAGGCCGATGGCTCATGGACAGAGCTGCCGGCCAAGGAGGTCGCAAAGGGCGCGGTGGTCCGCGTGCGTCCTGGCGAGCGCATCGCACTGGACGGCCTGATCACCTCGGGTCGATCGGCCATCAACCAGGCGCCCATCACCGGCGAGAGCCTGCCCGTCGAGAAGGCCGAAGGTGACCAGGTCTTCGCCGGAACCATCAATGAGACCGGCTCTTTCGAATACAAGGTGACCGCAGGCGCCAGCGACTCGACGCTCGCGCGCATCATCCATGCCGTGGAGTCCGCGCAGGGCAGCCGTGCGCCCACGCAGCGCTTCGTCGACCAGTTCGCCCGCGTCTACACGCCGGCGGTGTTCGCGGTGTCCGTGCTGGTTGCCGTCGTGCCGCCGCTCGCCTTCGGCGGCGCATGGTTTGACTGGGTCTACAAGGCCCTGGTACTGCTGGTGATCGCCTGCCCCTGCGCTCTGGTCATCTCCACGCCGGTCACCATCGTCAGCGGCTTGGCCGCTGCCGCCCGACGCGGCATCCTGATCAAGGGTGGCGTCTACCTGGAGGGCGGGCGCAAGCTCAAGGCGTTGGCCCTGGACAAGACCGGCACACTCACACATGGCAAGCCCGAGCAGACCGACTTCGTGCCGCTGATCGGCGAGGCGCAGGAAGTTGCCGCCTGGGCCGCAAGCCTCGCGGCACGCTCGGACCATCCTGTGTCTCAGGCCATCGCCCGCAAGGCGAACCGTGACGGCATCGCGCTGCACGAGGTCGACGACTTCGCGGCGCTGCCTGGCCGCGGCGTGCGCGGCCGCGTCGCCGGGCGCATGTTGCACATGGGCAACCACAGGCTCGCCCAGGAGCTGGGCCTGAGCGAAGCGACGCTCCAGGCTCGGCTGGAGACCCTGGAGCGCCAAGGCAAGACAGCGATCCTGCTGATGGACGATGCGACCGTGCTCGGCATTTTTGCAGTGGCCGACACCGTGAAGGAAACCAGCCGTGAGGCGGTGGCCGACCTGCAGGCGCTGGGTGTGCGCACGCTGATGCTGACGGGGGACAACCAGCACACGGCCGCGGCCATCGCTGCCCAGGTCGGAATCTCTGAAGCCCGTGGTGACCAACTGCCCGAAGACAAGCTCAAGACCATCGAAAGCCTGGTCGGCGGCGAGGGCCAGGTGGGCATGGTGGGCGACGGCATCAACGATTCGCCCGCGCTCGCCCGTGCCGACATCGGCTTCGCCATGGGCGCGGCCGGCACCGACACCGCGATCGAAACAGCCGACGTCGCCCTGATGGACGACGACCTGCGCAAGATCCCCGCCTTCATCCGGCTGTCGCGTAGCACTGCGGCGATCCTCACGCAGAACATCGTTCTGGCCCTTGGCATCAAGGCGGTGTTCCTTGCGTTGACGTTCACAGGGCATGCCACCATGTGGATGGCTGTGTTCGCTGACATGGGGGCAAGTCTTTTGGTTGTCGTCAATGGGCTGCGCCTCCTGAAGTTCAAGGCGGCATGAACAATGGATGAACCATCTCTTCGCAAGACGCAGTGGTACTCACTCGCGATCGTTATATTCGCCGGCGATCAGGCAGCTAAGAGCTACATTGACGCGACAACTCCCTTGGGTTGGTCGCACGAGGTGGCGTCATTCTTCAACCTAGTTCACGCTCTCAATCCCGGCGCGGCGTTCAGCTTCCTTGCTGGCGCGGGCGGCTGGCAGCGGTGGTTTTTTCTGGCGATCGCGTTCGCAATATCGGCATGGCTCGCATGGCTGCTCTCCCGGCCGCTGCGCAAAACGGAAGGCCTTTCGTACAGCCTCATTCTGGGCGGCGCATTGGGCAACGCGTTCGACCGCGCCACGCGCGGGCACGTTATCGACTACATCGACTTTCACCTGCACGGCTGGCACTGGCCCGCCTTCAACATCGCTGACATGGCCATCGTGGGCGGGGCGATCGCGCTGGTGGCCCAGTCGTTCATGAGCGTGGAGAACCCGGCCGCCACAAAGGAGTCCCAGTGACATTGGGACGATCCGGAAATTCGCAATGCACACGGTGCAGGACACCAATCTGAAGAGAACGGCCCCCAGCATGAGCGGCCGCGGCTTGGCCCTCATGCTAGCGCCCACCGCCGCTTTTGCTGCAACGCCCTGTTGCGATGGCGGCGATTGCTGCAACGACGTCGCAATGCCTTGCTGTGAATAAACAGCACGCAAGCCAGTTGACCTGGCAATTATGAAAGTCCATCACGGCGATGCTGGCCTTTTTCGTTCCAATGAGCCGTCACGGAGAGGTGATGATGAAGCTATGCCGGGATCCTGCAAGCTTTAGGACGGTCTTCTTTACCGCATAGCGATATGCTGATGTCACCCGTTCGCCTCGCCTGGCAAGTACAAGTAGTTCGTCGCGGTTTTCTGGCCGTGTCCGCCCGCTTCGCTGGCCCTTTTGCCCCAAACAAGCGCAATCATGCCTGCGTTACCACCAAAGTTCGCCCCCGCCAGTTGCTGTTCCTAAAGGGCATCAAGCTCAACGCCATCGCCGACCGGCCAGCGTATTTCGCATCGCTGCGTGCCCGTCGGGGCCAGCCCATCGTCATCCTCGCAGAGCTGGGACCGGACGAGGCATTCGCCCTGTGGAAGCAGCATGTACTGGGCGACAGGCCTCGCTGACCCAGTTTCGCCTCATCCTCCTGACAGCCCCGCACTTATTGCGGGGCTTTCTTTTTTCCGCGTTCGCCAATCGGGGCTGTTGCAAATGCCGATTTCCGGCTGACGCGGCTCGCCTCGCGCATGAAGCTGCCCGCATGTGTCGCTGATTCGTCAGCACCATGCCAGCAGCCAGAGTTTCCAGGCTGCCGCGGATTCTTTCCGCGCTACCCGCCAGTCCGCCATCGCATCGAGTCTGCGGACGCGCGTCACCCGTGACGCCGATGCTTTTTTCTCAACCGCGTGCGGGAGCTGCCATCCCGTGAGGGACGAGGCCCCGCTTTTTCCAAGGAGCCCGTCCATGTCCCAGCAAGCCTCTTTCGGCCAGTTGGCCTTGATCCATTGCGGCAAGTTCCTGCCGCTCGAAATCCTGCATAGCGCCGCCGGCCACTACATCGGCACGCGCGATACAGAAGGTCCCGTTTCGCGGGAATCCTGCCAGTACTTCCGCAGCTATGCCGCGGCTCAACGTGCCCTCGAAAGAGGCGGCTGGTCCCAGCTCGCCACACCCTGATCCAACTGGAGGAACCACGTCATGAACCAGCTTTTGCCCCAGGAAGTCGTCGATCAGATCATGCGGGAAGAGCAGCATTTCGCCGCCGCGCCCCAAGCCTTCTTCGAGGTCTGGAAGCGCGGCGTCGAGATCGCAGGCCCGCAATGGTTTGGCGACGGCACGCGCGAAGGCCTGAACCAGGCAAAGAGCAAGTGGGATCTGCGTCCCGACATGCTGCGTGCCAACGACGCACTCGGCGTCCTGAGCAGCGGGGAACGCATGTTCCTGTCCGCCATGTTCAGCTTCTACAACGCGCGCGAGGGCGGTGCCATGCTCAAGCGCTGCCACTTCCAAGGACTGTCGGACTTCGATGGTCTCGATCTGCAACGTCGCCAGGTGATCGCCGACCTGCTGCTGAACTACAGCGGTTGGTGAGCCGGTCCCTGGCACACCTTCATCACTGCGTTCACGGGACCCCATGAGGGACATGCGCCTCGTTCGAGGCCATGTCCCTCGCGTTTTCTCCCCGCCCAGCGCCATCCGGCATCAGGCGGTTTCCCCTGCGGATGCCATCGTCCGCAAGGGCTGGCTCCGTTCATTCATCGAAAGGAGCCTTCATGGCCAACAACTACTACGAAGCCACCGGCGTTCTCGTGCTCGACCGTGTGACGCCCGTCATCCAGGCGCTGTTCGGCGCCTTCGCGCTGGACGAGAGCCACCCCGGCAACGGGCAGGCCTACATCGCCCAGATCGCCGAGACCACCAATCCGCAATGGCCGGACGTGCTCGATGGCCTGGAAGACCTGGCCACGCAACTCGGTATTCCGATGCCGGACGACGAAGGGCTGTCGATCCCGCCGCTGCTCGAACTGCTCGCCGTGCACTTCCGTGCCGATGAGGACGAAGAGCTGGGGAACTTGATCGACCGTCATTCGTTCGAGGACACCGCCGATCTCGACGCATTGTTTCTGATCGCCACCCGGTTCGATGACGGGCACCACCTGACCGCCATCCAGTTCGAGGGCTGCTGGTACTGCAGCAAGCCGCGGCTGTTCGAGTTCGGCGGCAACGGCTGCTACCTGAGCCGCGAGGTCCGCTTCATCAGCTCCTCCTCCCAGGCCCTCCAGCTCGGCGACCAATTGCGCAAGACCATTGTGGCCGCCGACATCGAAGAGGCTTCGGCCCTGATCGCGCTGGAGACCATCAATCTGCTGGCGGGCGTCAGCGACGAGCCATTCCGCATGAATTTGCGCCGGCGCGTCGCCGAGCGATTGGCCCAAACGCCAACGATCAGCGTCACCTGACGCTGTTTCCTTTCTTTCCACCCACCGGGGTCAATTCCCGGTGGCGGGGATTTGCTCCATCATTATTCTGTTGGAGAAATCCCATGTCCCAGAATCCCAATCCCTTTCTACGCGGCTACTGGAATCTGAAAATCGTCCGCACGCTGTCCATCAGCTACGAGGACGGAAGCCCGCATGTTTGGCGAAACATCCACCCGAGCCAGCAGCACCTCTGCGACGCGGCGCTGGTTTCTTCTCCTTGCATCATCACCAGCGACTTCGCGGTGGTCAGGACTGGCACCGAACCTGTCGGCGCCGCACTGATCGCCGAATGCGACGCGGCTGAAGGGGGCAGCGGCGAAGGCATGGTGGGTGCCGTGGTGTACGCGATCCACGGCGACGACTTCGACGGCCGCCCCGTCCACATTGGCGACACCTATTCGGCCGAGGCCGCACGGGAAGTCGTGCAGCGGTTGAGCTTCGAGACCGGCTACTACAGCCGGTGCTGGGAAATCAGCAGCGCGCACATCAGCCGCGAAACCGGCCAGTACCTGGCCAACCTGGCTGACCTCGCGACGCCGGAGGCCTTTTTGTTCATCGCGTTCCGGATTCCCTACAGCCCGGCGATCGGCGTCAAGCTGATCTCCACGCCCTGGACGGACCAGCACCTGCAGGACGTCGAGGGGATCGCCGCCGAGCAGCTTCGGCAGGAGCACCGCAGCAAGGGCATGCCGGACGAGCTGGCACAGATCCTTGAACTGGCCGGCCAGGCCGACGTGCGCATCCTCATCCTCGATGCCGACGCACCCGTGTTGCCGGGCCTATCGCTGGCCGGCGAATAGCTGCCACACACATCCCCGGCCTTCCTTGTCCTCACCGCATGCCGGCCCGGTCTCCCGCCAGAGAGCCGGGCCGGCGCACTTTCACAGGAGCGATCCCATGTTCCCCGACCTCATCACACCCGCATCCGACTTCGAGCACCAACTCGGAGCCTGCGTCAACGCCATGAGCCAGGAAGATGCCATCGGCCAGATCCTGGTATTCGAGCGCATGAGCGGCACGCTGCACATGCGCCATATCGCCAGCGCCGACCTGGTGGACACCGACGTGGACGACTACGAAATGGTCGTCTTCGACGGTGGCAACACAAGCGGCGACACGTGGAAACACGTGTTCTTTCCGCGTCAGCGCGAGCACTACTTCGTGTACCAAGCCTGATTCCTCCAGCCCCTTTCGAGGGGCTTTTTCTTGCCCGCAGCACAGGAAAACGGTTGTGGTGCGGTGCCGTTTCCTGCGGGCAGGCAGACCGCCCCAGGGCCATGCTTGCCCCATGTTCGTCGGCGTTGCCGGCACATGCCCAGGCAGTCGAGACCTTCGAGGCTGCAAGCGCGGGAAACCGTGCTGGTCGTTTCTTCCTACGGACCTACCGCGTCCATCCACGCCACCCACAAGGGACCTCTCCCTTGCGGGCGGGGAATCCCTTGTTTTTCCTCAAGGAGTTTCCCCATGGATCGTTCCCTCATCAAATCCATGATGCCTTCGCTGGTCGCAGGCCATGTGCCCCGCAACGTGCGGTCGTTCAAGTACCGCGTGTTCGATGATCAGCCGCTGTCCTCAACGCTGGGCTTCGCCATCGACCCCCAACCCTTCGACGGCAAGGTGGTCGCCGCGACCGACGATGCCATCGTCGTCAAGCTCAAGCCTTCCGAGTTCGCGGTGCTCGATCCCAGCCTGGTGACCACGGTTCCTGCCGAAGGCGCCAAGGTGCATGTCCAACCCTATGCCCGTCGTCGCTTCGACGGACTGCGCGCGGACACGCCGGAGGTCATCACCGAGGAGACTTCGGACGGCACGCCGTACACCATCACGAGGCACATCCTCGGCTCGGCGCCGGCCAAGCTGCCCATTCCCACGCCGCAGTGCATGGAGTTGGGCCAGCTCATCGAGCAGTTGGAGGAGATGCCGGCCCCCGATCGCTTCCGGCGCATCACCCACATGCTGGTGGATGCCGGTGCCCGCGACTTCACCTGGGTCGATCCCACGCCCTCCAAGATCATCGAGACCCCGCCGGCGATCAGCTTCACGGTCTCGACCGCGAAGTTCGAGGGCCGGGTGACGATCCTCTACGACCGCGGCGGAGACACCTACGTGGTGGAACTGCACCGTCAGAACGGTGAATCGGTCGAACTGGTCGATCGGCACGACGAGGTGTATTTCGACATGCTCGGCGAAGTGCTGGAGAGGCTCATCGACGACGGGCGCTGGCGCCAGATCGACGTGAGCATCCTCGACGCGAAAGCGGCCCGCAAGCGCCAGGCCGTCCCGGCATGACGCCCCGCAGCGAAACCGGGCGGTCCTGCGGCTGACCCGAGGCATCCGCCACGGCGTTCCAGCCGTTCCGGCCGCGTGCACTACAGGCCCTTCATCCCATCGGATGGAGGCCTTTCTCATTCTTCCACACAGGAGATTTCATCCATGTCACTGCGATTCAAAGGCGCTGACCTGCGCCCCGTGCTGACCGAAGCCATCGCCAATCAGGGGTCGTCTCAGAAAACGGAAAAAAATCGTACGCTAAGAGCCGAAGTGGGCCCTTTAGCAGCAATGCAAAGCTGCGATCAACGGGCAGGAAACATTGCCATGGTGCGCGTTGCACTCTCTCACTAGCGTCGACAGGGCCTCTTCCATCCGCGTGAGGTCCGCCATGCGTGCGCGCACATCGGCCAGCCGGTGAGCAGCCAGTTCGGCCGCCTCGCTGCAATGGGTGCCGTCCTCCAGTTTCAGGAGCTGGCCGACTTCATCCAGGCTGAATCCCAGGCGCTGGGCTGACTTCACGAACTTCACCCGCGCCACGTCCGCCTGCCCGTAGCGGCGGATGCGACCGTAGGGCCGCTCCGGCTGGGGTAGCAAGCCCTTGAGCTGATAGAAGCGGATCGTCTCCACGTTGACCCGGGCTGCCTTGGCGAAGGCCCCGATGGTCAGATTCTCTTGAGCGTTCTCCATGGCGCTTGACTCCGTAGTTGACTACGGAAGTAACGTTACAGCATCAAGCGAAGTCCCGGAAGGAGAACCTTATGTCGGAACCCAAGAACGGCTGCGGCGCACTGGCGACCGGCGGCGTCGCGGCCGTCCTCGCCTCGGCCTGCTGCCTCGGCCCCCTTGTCCTGGTCGCGCTCGGCTTCTCTGGCGCGTGGATCGGCAACCTGACCGTGCTGGAGCCGTATCGGCCGATCTTCATCGGCGCAGCGCTCATCGCGCTGTTCTTCGCCTGGCGCAGCATCTTCCGACCAGCCCATGCCTGCAAGCCCGGCGACGTTTGCGCCGTGCCCCAAGTGCGGACTGCCTACAAGGTGATCTTCTGGATCGTGGCCGCCCTGGTTCTGGTTGCCCTCGCGTTTCCCTACGTCCTGCCGCTGTTCTACTGAAAGGAGATCACCATGAAGAAACTCACCACCCTCACCACCCTCATCGCCCTGGCCGCCGCTCTAAGCGCGCCCGCCTGGGCTGCCACCAAGACCGTCACCCTGTCGGTGCCCGGCATGACCTGCGCCGCGTGCCCGATCACGGTCAAGACGGCTCTGTCCAAGGTCGCCGGCGTCGAGAAGGCCGAAGTCAGCTTCGAGAAGCGGGAGGCCGTCGTCACCTTCGACGAGGCCAAGACCAATGCCGACGCCTTGACCAAGGCCACCGCAAACGCGGGTTACCCGTCCAGCGTCAAGCAGTGAGGGCGTAATCATGGCCGAGGCGATCACCCTCCACATCGAAGGCATGACCTGCACGTCGTGCGCCGAGCACGTCCAGCAGGCTTTGACGAACGTGCCCGGCGTGCGCGCGGCCTCGGTGTCCTATCCGCAGCGGCAGGCCGAAATCGAGGCGGATGCAGGCGTGAGCGTGGCCCCGCTGGTTGCCGCAGTGGCCACGCTCGGCTATCGCGCACGGCTTACCGACACGCCGAACAAGCCTGCCGGCCTGCTAGACAAGGCGCTGGGCTGGCTCGGTGGCGAAACGAAGCATGTTGGCGGTGAACAAGCGCTGCACGTGGCTGTGATAGGCAGCGGCGGCGCGGCGATGGCGGCTGCCTTGAAGGCCGTGGAGCAAGGCGCCCGCGTCACGCTGATCGAGCGCGGCACCATCGGCGGCACCTGCGTCAATGTCGGCTGCGTGCCGTCCAAGATCATGATCCGCGCCGCGCACATCGTCCACCTGCGCCGCGAAAGCCCGTTCGATGCTGGCCTGCCGGCCGCAGCGCCCGCTGTACTGCGCGAGCGGCTGCTGGCCCAGCAACAAGGCCGCGTCGAGGAGCTGCGCCATGCCAAGTACGAAGGCATCCTGGCAAGCACTCCGGCCATCACCGTGCTGCGCGGCGAGGCCCGGTTCAGGGACACGCGCACGCTGACCGTGGCGACCGCTGACGGCGGCACGCACGAGGTGAACTTCGACCGCTGCCTGATTGCCACCGGCGCGAGCCCGGCGCTTCCGCCAATCCCGGGCCTTGCGGACACACCCCACTGGACCTCCACCGAGGCGCTGGAAAGCAGCTCGCTCCCCGAGCGGCTGGCCGTGATTGGTTCCTCCGTGGTGGCGGTCGAGTTGGCGCAAGCCTTCGCCCGGCTGGGCAGCCAGGTCACGATCCTGGCGCGCAGCACGCTGTTCTTCCGAGAAGACCCGGCCATCGGGGAAGCCGTAACAGACGCCTTCCGCGCCGAGGGCATCGAGGTGCTGGACCACACCCAGGCGAGCCACGTTGCCTATGCGGGCGGGGAATTCGTGCTCACCACCGGGCAGGGGGAAGTGCGCGCCGACAAGCTGCTGGTCGCCACCGGTCGCGCGCCGAACACGCGCAGCCTGAACCTTGAAGCGGCAGGCGTCGAAGTCAATGCGCAGGGAGCCATCGTCATCGACCGCGCCATGCGCACGAGCGCACCGCACATCTTTGCTGCCGGCGACTGCACCGACCAGCCGCAGTTCGTCTATGTGGCGGCGGCGGCCGGCACGCGCGCCGCGATCAACATGACCGGCGGCGACGCGGCGCTGGACCTGACGGCGATGCCGGCGGTGGTGTTCACCGATCCGCAGGTGGCGACCGTGGGCTACAGCGAGGCGGAAGCGCACCACGACGGCATCGAGACCGACAGCCGGCTGCTGACGCTCGACAACGTGCCGAGGGCGCTCGCCAACTTCGACACGCGCGGCTTCATCAAGCTGGTGGCGGAAGCTGGCTCAGGGCGGCTGATCGGCGTACAGGCGGTCGCGCCGGAAGCGGGCGAACTGATCCAGACGGCCGCGCTGGCGATCCGCCACCGGATGACCGTGCAGGAGCTGGCCGACCAGTTGTTCCCCTACCTGACCATGGTCGAGGGACTGAAGCTCGCGGCGCAGACCTTCAACAAGGACGTGAAGCAACTGTCCTGTTGCGCCGGATGAGGAAAAGGGAGGTGTTCGATGAACGCCTACAGCCGCGCCAACCGCCGCATCTACGCGGCCTTGTCCGATCCCCTGTCGGCCACCCACCGGCACCGCCTCGACGATCTGCTCAAGCGCCACGACAACGGCAAGACGACCTGGCTGGCCTGGCTGCGCCAGTCGCCCGTCAAGCCGAACTCGCGCCACATACTCGAACACATCGAGCGCCTCAAAGCCTGGCAGGCGCTCGACCTGCCTTCCGGCATCGAGCGGTCGGTGCACCAGAACCGCCTGCTCAAGATCGCCCGCGAAGGCGGCCAGATGACGCCCGCCGATCTGGCCAAGTTCGAGGCACAGCGCCGCTACGCGACCCTGGTGCGCTCGCCATCGAGGGCATGGCCACCGTCACCGACGAAATCATCGACCTGCACGACCGCATCCTGGGCAAGCTGTTCAACGCTGCCAAGCACAAGCATCAGCAGCAGTTCCAGGCGTCCGGCAAGGCGATCAACGCCAAGGTGCGGCTGGCCACCTCGATCAAGCAGGGCACGGTGACGGCCTCGCTGATGCTCAGGAAACTCGGCAGCTACCCGCGCCAGAACGGCCTGGCCGTGGCGCTGCGCGAGCTGGGCCGCATCGAGCGAACGCTGTTCATCCTGGACTGGCTGCAAAGCGTCGAGCTGCGCCGCCGCGTGCATGCCGGACTGAACAAGGGCGAAGCCCGCAACGCGCTAGCCCGCGCCGTGTTCTTCAACCGGCTGGGCGAAATCCGCGACCGCAGTTTCGAGCAGCAGCGCTACCGGGCCAGCGGCCTCAACCTGGTGACGGCGGCCATAGTGTTGTGGAACACGGTCTATCTGGAACGGGCCTCAAACGCCTTACGCGGTCACGGCCAGACTGTCGATGACGCCCTGTTGCAGTACCTGTCGCCGCTGGGCTGGGAGCACATCAACCTGACCGGCGATTACCTCTGGCGCAGCAGCGCCAAGATCGGCGCGGGCAAGTTCAGGCCGCTACGACCGCTGCAACCGGCTTAGCGTACGATTTTTTCCGTTTTCTGAGACGTCCCCAATCAGTGCCGCATTGTCCTGGTCAAGGATCAGGGCGTGTACTTCCTCGCCGAGCGTGGGGAGCGTCGCCCGGATGGGCGCCAGGCACTGCTCGCCTACGCCGTCGGATGCAACCCGGACACCGACCCGTTCGATGACTGGTGGCACCTCGCCGGCCGCGAGCTGGGCGGCGATGACTTCGCGGAGTATTTCGACCCGAAGGACGGCCTGTTCACGCGCCTCCAGCACTCGGCGGACGATCTCGTGCTTTCCGCCACCGCCACGCACCTGTCCTTAGCAGTGGTGCCTCCCGCCTGACGCGGCAACCGCCTCGCAGCCCCCGCATCGGGGGCCTTCTTTTGTTCGCACCGCCGCCATCGCCGCGCGTGCGCGTTTGTCTCCAGCCGCCGAGGCACGCCCCGCCGGCCACAACGCCGGCATGCCACCGGAGACAACCGCATGAACACGCCATCGACCTCGCCGAGGCTGCACCTCCTACCGGTGTCGCTGCGCACGGCCAATGCATTCGTTCTGTCGCACCATCGCCACCACCGCCCGGTCCAGGGCGCGAAGTTCGCCCTGGCCGTCACGCTGAGCGACAGCGACCTGATCCACGGCGTGGCCATTGTCGGCCGCCCGGTCGCGCGGCACCTGGACGCTGGAAGTCACGCGGCTGTGCACCGACGGCACACCCAGCGCCTGCAGCAAGCTCTACGGCGCGGCCTGGCAGGCGGCAAGGGCGCTGGGCTACATACGCCTGCTCACCTACACCATGCCCGACGAAGGTGGCGCCAGCCTGCGCGCCGCCGGCTGGCGGCTGATCGGCGCGCGCGGTGGCGGCGCCTGGAGCCGTCCCGGCCGTCCGCGCGCCGATACCCCCGAGCACCTGCGCGGCGCCAAGTGCCTGTGACAGGCGCCGGGTGGCGCGGACAAAGGGAAGCGCCCGGGTGCCGATTGATTGCTGCCGCGCGCGCGAGGCCCCGCCATGCTGGCCCCATGCCTGCTGACGTCGTCAGCGACATGCCAGGCAACCATCGGTCTTCGAGGTTGCGGCGCAGTTCCCACTGCGTGACCGAGCCAGCTCGCACCGCATCCTTCCGCGAGCGGCCACCAGCCTCTGGTGGCGGATGCTTTCGCCTTATCAACCCACCGCGGGGTCACGCACCTTCCCCGCATGCGTGGGCCGGTGTGTCTCCGCTTCATCCCAATGGAGATTCACCATGAACACCACGTCCAACGAGAAATCGTATTTCGACCTCCACACCTCGGGCATCGGCTACATCCAGCGTGTCCGTGAAGTGCCCGTCCGGGGCGGCCGCCGTGCGCAGCCTTTCCTGGCATGCACCATCGCCGCGCTGGTCGGCCCCGCCCGGGACCCCAGCTACCGCTACTTCGACGTCAAGGTCTCGGGTGCCGAGGCCAAGAAGCTCGTTCAGCGCTACATCGGCGTTGACGATCCCAAGCAGCGCCCGCTGGTGCGCTTTCGCCTCGGTGACCTGTGGGGCGATGTGTACATCCGCGACAAGGGTGAGCAGAAGGGTCAGGCCGCCGCGTCCCTCAAGGCGCGACTGCTCAAGGCCGAACTGATCGACCGGGCCGAACTGGCTTCGATCGAGCAGCACGAGTTGATCACCCGCGGCATCGGCTATCTCAATCGTGTGAAGGACGTCACCCCAAAAGCTGGCGACTCGTTCCTCTCTTGCACCGTCGCGGCACTGGCCGGGCCTGTCGATGAACCGGAGTATCGGTACTTCGACACCATCGTCGCCACCCCGGAAGCCGAGCACCTGGTTCGCCGGTGCGTTCAGGCCGTCGAGGGTGACCGCAAGGTGCTGATCGCCTTCCGTCTGAACGACATGAAGATCGATCCGTACATCCGCACCAAGGGTGAGCACGCCGGGGAACCGGCCGCCAGCCTGGAATCGACGCTGGTCCACATCGGTCTCATCAAGATCGACGGCACCCAGGTCTATCCGACGAGCCAGGCGCAAGCCGAGGCGCCGCCGGCCGAAGACGCATCCGCGTCCGAAGCCGACGATGCCATCGACACGGCCACCGAGCCCGCCGAGCGCGAGCCCGAGGCGCAAGTCCAGGAGCAGGAGCCGGCATTGGCTGCTTCGTTCTGATCCGGCACGGCCTCTCACGGGGCCTTGTCGCTTTTCCTCCCCACGTACGCCGCGTCCCCAGGACGCGTGCTTGCGCATTTCATCCCCCGAGTTCCGCGTGGTCTCACGGCCACGCGGTTGTCGAATTTCTCAAAGGAGATCAGCCATGTCTCTGGTATCCCGCTTTGCTCCGCAATCCCCGATCCTGCGCTCTGATCGCCCACTCTCGGACGACCGCATTCGTGCCGTCGTTCCGTCGATCTTCGCCGACGCTCCACATGGGAGCCGGTCCGATCGGTATGCCTACATACCGACCTCGACCGTGCTGACCAAGCTGCGCCAGGAGGGCTTCGAGCCCTTCATGGTGTGTCAGACGCGCGTGCGCAACGAAGACCGGCGCGAGTACACGAAGCACCTCATCCGACTTCGCCATGCAAGCCAGATCAACGGCGACGAGGCGAACGAGATCATCCTGCTCAACAGCCATGACGGCACGAGCAGCTATCAGATGCTCGCCGGCATGTTCCGGTTCGTCTGCCACAACGGCCTGGTTTGCGGTGACACCACCGCAGACATCCGCGTTCCCCACAAGGGCGACGTGGCCAGCCAGGTGATCGAAGGTGCCTACGGAGTCCTCGAAGGTTTCGAGCGCGTGCATAACGCGCGCGATGCGATGCGCACCATCACCCTCGATGAGGGCGAAGCGGAGGTCTTTGCGAACTCTGCGCTCGCACTCAAGTACGACGATCCGGCCAAGTCCACGCCTGTCACCGAGAGCCAACTGCTGGCCCCTCGGCGATGGGACGACCGCAAGAACGACCTGTGGGCCGTCTTCAACCGCGTCCAGGAGAACCTAGTCAAAGGGGGCCTGAACGGACGCACGGCCAACGGCCGCAATCAGCGCACCCGTCCGGTGCAAGGCATCGACCAGAACCTGCGCCTGAACCGGGCGTTGTGGCTGCTGGCCGAAGGCATGCGCCAGCTCAAGGCGTGATGCCACGCGGACCTCGCCCACCTCGGGCGAGGCCATTTCCTCTCATCCACCGGGTGCCGTCGGCGGCCCGTCATTCATCATCAGGAGAACCATCATGGCAACCCCATCGGCTTCCGAGAAATCTGTTGCGCCCATCGTCGTCCCCGGCCAGCTCACGCTGCGTACCATCCGCGGCAAGAACGGCCCGTTCACGGTTGGCCGCCTCGCGACGCACCTCGGTACTTTCGAGGTCAAAGACCCGGAGCTGGAGCAGTACCCCGAAGGCAAGTACGACGGGGAATTCATCATCAGGTACATCTTCCCGAAGTCCTATCCGGTCGGCGGCGGCATGCGGTTCGAGATCCGTGCCAGCCTCGACGGCATGACGCTCAACGGCATCGACAAACTCAGCCGCGACGAAGCCCGCAGCTTCGCCACCCAGGACGTCGATCCGCTCGATGAAGAGCAAGGGGCGCAGCCTGCGGCAACGCCGGCCAAGCCCACCAAAGCGTCCAGGCCCGCCAAGCCCGCACCCGTGCAGGCGTCCGCGGACCCGCTGGTCGATACCACGCCCTTCGGCGTGGATGCGCCACCGCCTGCTACGGCCGCTGCCCCCGGCAGCACCGAAGACGGTGACGCCGCGCTCTTCGGCCTGCTGTGGCCGCTGGGCGAGTCCGTGAAACTGGATTCGACCATCGACCGCCGCACCCTGCGCGCGCAGATCGCCCGCCTGGGCGAGCTGGGCTACGCGCTGGACTTCAAGACGCAGGAGTGGAGCCGCCAGGCCGAACCAAAACCTGCGTGATCGCAGACGCCGCATGCGCGGTGTTCTTCATCCACCCGCCGGGGTTCCTTTCCCATGCGGGGGAGGCCCTGGCCATTTTCTGGAGGTCTCCATCATGTCCACCATCGCTTGCGATACCCCGCGTTCAACGCTGGATGAACCCGCGTGGCGGGACCTTTGCAAAGCGGCCGCCGCACACGCCCAGCGCGGTTGCGGCTTGTCCTACGACCACTACGTGACGCTCTTCAGTTCGGCGATCGACGCACAGGCCAATCGTTTGCCGGATGAGCAACGTGCTCAGGCTCTCGAAATCGCGGCCCAGGAATGGGACTACGCAACACCTGCCGAACGGCAGGAAACCCAGGACTGGAATGCGGAGCATGGCTATTGCTCGCACGGGATCGAGTTCGGCTACTGCCCGGCCGGTTGTGATCGAGACGATGACGACTGGGATTGAGGGCGACGCATAGGTTCCTTCGCCGCAGATGCGGCATTCCATCACCCGCTGGGGGTTCTTCCCCACGGGGAGGCCTTCAGCTCAACTTTTCGAGGAGGCCTCTCATGGGCTGGTATTTCTCAAACCAATCGCGGTCCGAACTGATCGCGGAACTGATCGCACCGCAAGAGACCGAGCGCGCCAGCGTCAAGGTCATCGCTCACACCCTGCGCGGCAACGTGCTGTGGTCCGTCGCCGAAGTGACCGCCAAGGTCGAAGGCGTGCATCGTGATCTCGCACCGGGCCAGTCCCTGCGCTACATCCGCTGCGATCTGCTTGAACGAAGCGGCGGCCAGTGGGGCTACAAGTCCTTGGACGAGTCCATGCACCCGTACTACTACACGTGCCCGCTGTCCTATCTGGACCTCGCACCGGAGCAGTCCGCCGACTGGCGTGCAGGCGTTCGCGCCTACCACGCCCGGCGGCGCACACCCACGGCATCCGCGGCATCCGCCGCGGCGTCGATGGCCTGAGCCAGGAGGAACCGACATGGACCCGATCCTGGCAACGCTTCCGCCCTCGTTGCTGGCACTCGTTGAAGGGAGTTTGTCCAACGACGAAGTGTCCTCCGACGAGGAAATGCTGGCGTACTTCATCGACAACGGCCTCACCGAGGACCAGGCACGGCAGGCACTGACCTACCGCGACCAGTACCTCAACAACATCTACCTGGAAGGCTTCACGCCGATCACTTCGGCGGACGAGCCGCTTCACTTCAACCCGCACACCCGGCAGTTCGAGCCGGACTGAGCGGTTTTCTTCCACCCCCTGGGGCAGTACTTGCCCCAGCGGGCGGTGCTGTTCCCGTTCATCCGAGGACACCACCATGCCCGCAAACACTTCTTCCACGCTGTACCGCATCGACGAATGCCCGGACGTGATGGCCGACGCCTGCGTCGGCGATGACCAGGGCAACCTGATCTTCCTGTCCATCTGGGCGCGGGACACCGCCGTCCAGCAGTTCCTCGCTCGCCTGACCCTCGGGCGCGACGAGCAGGGACTGGACCAGTTCCACGTCATCACCGACCAGGGCGGCAGCGTCCCGGTATTCATCGGCAACGTCGATCGCCTGGAAAAGCGCATCACGCGCGCGTACCGGCGGACGCTGTTCGGCTCGCTGTCCAACGTGTGGCTGTTCGACCGGCGCTGCGTCAAGCCCGACAAGGCCAACGCCAGCGCATTGGCACTGCTGCCACGCGACAGCGCCCACAGGCTTGACCGCCTGTGGATGCTGGTGCGGGACACCTGCCCGTTGCCGCTGCTCGATCACTGGCGCGAGACCGTGCTGGAACTGCTGCAAACCCGCGAGATGCTGGCCCGCCTTCCGTTCGCCCTCGGGCCGCTGGAAGGCCATCGGCTCGCCATCGACGTGCCGGCGCTGACCCTGGCGCTCGGCTCCCTGATCCGCAGCGACGCGCTCACCGCCTATCCGTATCCGGCCAAGATTTGGACGCCGGAAGCGGTAGCGGCTTGACCCACCCTCGGAGGCACGCCTTGGCGTACTTCCGTGTTTCATCCCCGCCAACCAGGAGACTTCCATGGCCCTCATGTTCCCGCGGCTCGCCCGCAATTTCGTCAAGAACGGATATTTCCCGACCGACGAACCCACGCTCGAAAGAGCGCTCAACGCACTGATGCCCAGCGACGGGCCGATGTGCATCCTCGATCCCTGCGCCGGCGAAGGCGTGGCGATCGCCGAAGCCGCCCATGCCCTCGGGCGCGAGCAGGCAAAGGCGTTCGCCGTCGAGTTCGACGCGGAGCGGGCGCGCCATGCCCGCGGCCTGGTCGATCACTGCCTGCACGCGGACCTGATGGACACGATGGTCTCCAAGCAGTCCTTCGGGCTGCTCTGGCTCAACCCGCCGTATGGGGACCTGTCCAAGGACGTCAACGGCAACATCGGCTATCAGGGCCAGGGCCGTGCCCGCCTTGAAAAGCTGTTCTACCAGCGCACGCTCTCGCTGCTGCAATACGGCGGCGTGCTGGTTTTCATCGTCCCCGGCTACGTGCTCGACGCGGAGTTGGTCGGCTGGCTGACGCGCCACTACACGGACCTGCGCATCTACCGAGCGGTGGAGACGCAGTTCAAGCAGGTGGTGATCTTCGGACGCCGGGTGCGCCAGCGCGAGCAGGTGCCCGATGGCGTCAAGGCCGTGCGCAATCTGCTGTTGCAGGTAGGGCAAGGCGAAGTCGAAGCCGAGGAACTGCCGAGCGAGTGGCCGTTCCTGCCGTACATCGTCCCCGCCAGCCCGGCCGAGCCAGAGCATTTCTTCCGCGTGACGATGGAGCCCGAGCAGTTCGCCGATGAGGTTGGCAGGCTGCAAGGCTTGTGGCCATCGCAGGACACGCACCTGGGGGCTGCGCAGCAATCGCTGCGTCCACCGGCGCGGGCCTTGTCCCGCTGGCATCTCGCCCTGGCTCTGGCCGCGGGTGCGATCTCGGGGGTTGTGCGCTCCAAGACCGGGCGCGTGCTCGTCGTCAAAGGTGACACCCACAAGGACAAGACGCTCCAGCGGGAGTTCACCGAACGCGAAGACGGCTCCATCGCCGAGACCCGCATCCTCACCGACAAGTTCGTTCCCGTCATCCGCGCGTGGGACATGACACCTGGCTCCGCGACACGGGGCGAGGTGTTGACCATTCGCTGATCCACCGGACGCGCTGCCGTCCTGCTGTACCAACTCGAAGGAGAAACACCATGATCCCCAATCCGTTCAAGCGGCCTGCGCCGCACAAGCAACCGTTGTTCGCACCGAGTACGTTGAAGTTGAGCGAGAAGGTGCATTGGCTGGCCCGGCGAGGCCTGATCGACCCCTTGGCCTATGTCCAGCGCCATGTGCGCGGGGACTGGGGCGAGATCGATGAGGCCACACGCCAAGCCAACGACGTGGCGATCCAACAGGACAACCTAATGATCTCGCAGTTCAGGATCACGCCGGACCTGGCGCTGATCGTCAAGACCAGCGAGGACCACCAGACCACGGTGGTCCAGCTTCCCGAAGAGCGGGACCTGATCTGAGGCCCCACATCGTCATCCTCATCCACCTGACGGAGCCACTTCACTCCGGCAGGGGTGTCGTGGCTCAATGACTCATCAAGGAGGAGCCCATGGCATCGCATCGCATCGAAACCTACTGCCAGCGGCTGGCGTTCCCCATCGGGGCGCTCATCTTCAGCAGAGGTGTAGACCGCCTGGTCCGCGCGGGTCGCCTGGACCCGATCCCGTACTTCAGGCGCCACACCCGTGGCGACTGGGGCGACGTCAACATCCAGCAATGGCAGACGAACAGCAGCGCGCTTCAATCGGGCGCGTCGCTGGAATCGCACTACGTGATCCATCCGGGGCTCGCCATTCGCATCGTCACCGATTCGCAGCGCTGCGCAACCGTCATCGTGCTTCCGTCCGAAGACTGAGCACGGTTCACCTGCGGGCCGCCCAGGCCAGCACCTTCAACCACCCTCAGCCACGCGTCGATTCTCTTCCCACCACGGGGCATGCCATTGCCCCGCTGGGGGTGGTGCATGCCCCATTTTTCTTTGGAGCATCACCATGTCCCTCGATCTCGAAACCACTGCCGCTGAATCCGCGCCCGTACAGGGCGAACTGCTCGACGCGGAATCTTCCCCTCTGACCCTGAGCCTTCAGGATTTTGTCGGCGAGTTCGGCGACGAACTACTCGACGCCCTCAACAGCGCTAATCCGCCGGTCTATACCGGCCAACCGCAGGCGCACCGGCAACTGGTGGTCGCCAGCCTCAAGCGCAAGCTGTTCCCAGCCCAGGCCGAAGTCGTCCACGCCGCCGCCGAGCTGCTGATCGACCGTGGCGAACGTGCTGCGATCGTCAATGGCGAGATGGGCTGCGGCAAGACGACCGTCGGCATTGCCACGGCCGCCGTGCTCAACGCCGAAGGCTATCGCCGCACTCTGGTGCTGTCGCCGCCCCACCTGGTTTACAAGTGGCGGCGCGAGATCCAGGAGACGGTGGCCGGTGCCAAGGTGTGGGTACTCAACGGGCCGGATACGCTCGTCAAGCTCATCAAGCTGCGCGAGCAGTTGGGCGTGCAGCCCACGGGCCAGGAGTTCTTCGTCCTGGGGCGCGTCAGGATGCGGATGGGCTTTCACTGGAAGCCTGTCTTCACCACGCGGCGCACCCGCCACGGCGACGTGGCGGCCTGCCCGGACTGCGGCACGGTCATCACCGACCTCGACGGCGAGCCGGTCAACCCGATCGCGCTCCAAGCCGAGGAGTGCCGCAGGAAGTGCGGCCACTGCGCCGCGCCCCTGTGGACACTGATCCGCCCGCGCAGTCTGTCCGGCAGCGACCAGTCCTCGGCCGTGCTCAAAGCCTTAAAGCGCATACCGACCATCGGAGAGGTCACCGCGCAGAAGCTGATGCAAAAGTTCGGTGACGGGTTCCTGGCGTCGATGCTCGGCGACAACATCCATGAGTTCATCAACCTCATGGATGGCAACGGCGAGCTGGTGTTTTCCGACCGTCAGGCCACGCGCATGGAACGTGCGATGGCCAACATGGAGTTCGGCTTTGGCGAGGGCGGCTATCAGCCGTCCGAGTTCATCAAACGCTACCTGCCGCAAGGCACGTTCGACCTGCTCATCGCCGATGAGGCACATGAGTACAAGAACGGGGGCAGTGCCCAGGGCCAGGCCATGGGCGTGCTGGCGGCGAAGGCTCGCAAGACCTTGCTGCTGACCGGCACGTTGATGGGCGGCTACGGGGACGACCTGTTCCACCTGCTGTTCCGAGCCCTTCCGGGGCGGATGATCGAAGACGGCTACCGCCCGACCACGAGCGGCAGCATGACCTCGGCTGCGATGGCGTTCATGCGCGATCACGGGGTGTTGAAGGACATCTACTCCGAGAGCACCGGCACGGCGCACAAGACGGCCAAGGGCACCAAGGTATCGGTGCGCACGGTCAAGGCCCCGGGGTTTGGCCCCAAGGGCGTGCTGCGCTGCATCCTGCCGTTCACGATCTTTCTCAAGCTCAAGGACATCGGTGGCAACGTCCTGCCGCCGTATGACGAGGAGTTCCGTGAAGTCGCGATGGACACGGCGCAAGCCGCGGCCTACCGCGATCTGGCGGGTCGGCTGACCGCGGAGCTGAAACAGGCTCTGGCGCGACGCGATACGACCTTGCTGGGTGTGGTCCTCAACGTGCTGCTGGCCTGGCCGGATTGCTGCTTCCGGTCGGAGACCGTGGTGCATCCGCGCACGCGCAACACCTTGGCGTTTGTCCCGGCTCAGTTCAACGAGTTCGAGATCAGCCCCAAGGAGCGTGAGCTGATCGACATCTGCAAAGAGGAGAAGGCGCAGGGCCGCAAGGTCCTGGCCTACACGGTCTATACCGGCACGCGCGACACCACGTCGCGCCTGAAGGTGTTGCTGGAGCAGGAAGGCTTCAAGGTGGCGGTGCTGCGCGCGAGCGTGGATGCCAGCCGCCGCGAAGACTGGATCGCCGAGCAACTGGACCGTGGCATCGACGTGCTCATCACCAACCCCGAGTTGGTCAAGACGGGGCTGGACCTGTTGGAGTTCCCGACGATCGTGTTCATGCAGTCGGGCTACAACGTGTACTCGCTCCAGCAGGCGGCACGCCGCTCCTGGCGCATCGGGCAGAAGCAGCCCGTGCGTGTGATCTACCTCGGCTACGCCGGTTCCTCGCAGATGACCTGCCTGGAGCTGATGGCCAAGAAGATCATGGTCTCGCAGTCCACCTCGGGCGACGTGCCCGAATCCGGGCTCGATGTCCTGAACCAGGACGGTGATTCCGTCGAGGTCGCACTGGCCCGGCAGCTTGTCGCCGCATGACACGTTCCACTTACGGCCCTTCGGGGCCGTTTTTTTTGCCGCTCCCGGTAAATCGGACGCTGCCTGGTTCGCATTGTTTGCTGCCGCTCGCGGCCTGAGCGGCGATGGTGAGGGCTGGATGTTTCAGGACGCCGAGCTATGTGCCCCTCTCCACCGTGGTTTCACTATCCCGAACGCCGCCTTCTGGCGGGATTTCTCGGCCTGCTGTGGTCGGTGCTGGCCGGTGGCTGCGCGACGACGACTGCGCCGGTCGCGCCCGACACCATCGCGGAAGTCTTGGCCGCGCCTGAACCCGAGGCTTCCGAGTACATCCCGGTCGTGCGCTACGCCCGCTACACACTGGTCGAACTGGCACCCATGGCGGCGCAGCGCGACCTGTTGTTGCAGACCATCGACGTGTCCATGCCCGAGGATGCCCGCGCCACGGTCGGGGATGGGCTTCGGCACGTGCTCAAACGCAGCGGCTATGGCCTGTGCCAGACCGCGCATGCCGTGATCGAGCTGTACGCGCTGCCGTTGCCGGCGGTACACCTGCACCTCGGCCCCATGACCTTGCGCGATGCGCTGCTCACGCTGGCTGGCCCGGCCTGGGAACTGCACGCGGATGACCGCGCACGGCAAATCTGCTTCGAGCGGCCCGGCGATCGCGCGGTCGCCGAGTCCCCATCCGAGCCACCCGCCACCGAGGCGGTGCAGACGTTCCCGCTGGCACCCATGGTTTCGGGAGGCCAGCCATGAACGCCCCGCAACCTGCCCAGCGATCGACCGCCGCCGTGGTGGTGCAGAGCCTGATGTGGCTCTGGTTGATCTTCCTCAGCGTCTTGGCGGCCCTGGGCTACCAGGCCCTCAGCGACCAGGCCGACCAGGAGCGGCTGGATTCCCGCCTGCAACGCCTGGAAGCGCAGGCAACTGGCTTGGCCGAGACGATCGAGGCCATCCAGCAGCGCCCGGCCGTCGCGACGGACGCTGACCTCAAAGACACCCGCCAGATTCTGGAAGCACGCGCGGCCCAGGTCGAGAAATCTCTCAGTGGCTACGCAGCGGCCGACGACCTCCAGGCGCTGCGCGCGGAGGTCGAGCAGATCAAGGCGCGCCAAGCCGCCGCGCGTGCCACCGCACCCGCCCAGCGGCGCGCATCGCGCACGTCCGCCGCCTCCAAGACCGAGCTGCCGCCGCTGCCATTCCGCGTCGTCGGCGCCGAACTGCGCGCCGGCCAGCGCAGCGTGTCCGTCGCGCCGAGCATCGGGGACTTCACGCCCGCCCAACTTCAGGTGCTGCTGCCCGGGGATGCGGTCGGCCCGTGGCGCCTGCAGGCGATCGAGGGCAACACCGCAGTGTTCCAGGCCGGCAACCAGACCCGCCGCGTGGCGATTCCCTGACCGGAGCACCCCATGAAGCCGTCGATCCTCCTTTTCGCGGTCCTGGTGGCGTCGTCGCAATGGCCCGCCTGGGCGCAGCAGCCCGCAACGACCTCGGCGCGCAACGCACAGAGCCAGGAGCGCCCGCTGGCCGCCCGCGTGCTGGACGACCGGGTGGCAACCGAATGGGGCTTGCAGCCACAAGAATGGGCACGCTACCGCGAGCTGATGGATGGGCCGCTGGGTATCTACTCGCCCAACCTGGACCCGCTGTCCGCCCTGGGCATCGAAGCTCGCACGGACGAAGAACGGCGCCGCTATGCGGAACTGCAGGTGCAGGTGGAAGCGCGCCGCGTCGAGAAGCTGCTCGCCTACCAGCGCGCCTACGACGAGGCCTGGCAGCGCCTGAATCCGGGGATGCAGCGCGTGAACCTGCCCGACGACAAGCCGGGCGCCGGCCCATCCAGCAGTCCCTTGCGCGGCAGCGGCCGCATGGCGGTGTTCGTCAAGGACGGCTGCGCAGCCTGCGGACAGCTCGTGCAGCGCCTGCAATCCTCGGGCGCGGAGTTCGACCTGTACATGGTGGGCAGCCGCCAGGATGACGCGCGCATCCGCGACTGGGCCAAGCGCGCGCAGATCGACCCGGCGCGCGTGCGCGCCGGCAGCATCACGCTCAACCACGACGGCGGCCGCTGGCTGTCACTGGGCCTGCCCGGCGATCTGCCCGCCGCCGTGCGCGAAGTGAACGGCCAATGGCAGCGCCAGCCGTAGCCATGCCCCTGCGCGCACTGGTGCTCACTGCCGGCCTGTATGCCGTTGCCGCCCTGGCCCAGGAGGTTCCGCCACCGGCTTACCAGCTTGCCGCCCAGCGCGCAGGCATCCCCTCGACCGTGCTCTACGCCGTGGCCTTGCAGGAGAGCGGCATCCGGCGCAACGGGCGCCTGGTGCCGTGGCCGTGGTCCCTCAACGTCGCCGGCCAGTCGCGCCGCTTCGCCACGCGCGCCGACGCCTGCGCTGGCCTGCAGCAGGCGATGCGCGCCACGCCGCACACGCGCATTGATGCGGGCCTGGGCCAGATCAACCTCGGCTACCACAAGCACCGCTTTACCGGCGCGTGCGACCTGCTGGATCCGTATCGCAACCTGGCCGTTGCCGCCGAGATCCTGAAGGAGCAGCACACCCCCGGCGAGGACTGGCTGCTGGCGATCGGCCGCTACCACCGCCCCGCAGGCGGCGAGCCCGCCGCCCGCTATCGGCGCAGCGTGTCGCGCCACCTTGCCCGCGTGCAGGGCACGCGACCAGCCGCCGCGGTCCTCGCGGCGCGCCAGGAGACCTCCCCATGACGAAACCCCATCCCGCCCATCTCGCGTTCACGGGCCTACTCATGCTGCTGTCAGGCCTGCCGCTGGCCTCGCGTGCCGGCGAGCCACTGATCGTTGTCGAGGACCGTGGCGGCACGTCGGCATTGCCGTACTACGAAGCCCTGAATCTCCAGCCGCGCGCCAACGCACCGGCGCGGCCGTCCATCCCGACGCCCCAGGTTCCTGCCACACGGGCGGACGAAGCCGCGATGCTGCCGGTGCGCAGCGCCAAGCTCACGCCCGGCACCGTCGCGCGACGGGTGATCGAAGCGCCCGGCCTGCGGCCGTTCGTGGTCATCGGCGACGACGAGGCTTCCCGGGCCTGGTTGCAGCGCCGCGCCGCCGCTTTGCGCGAACGTGGCGCGGTCGGCCTGGTCGTCAACGTCGAGACCGCGCAGGGCCTGGCGCGGCTGCGCGCCCTGGTGCCGGGCGTGCCGCTCGCGCCCGTGGCCGGCGACGACCTGGCCGATCGCCTGGGCCTGCGGCACTACCCGGCGCTGATCACGGCCACCGGCATCGAGCAATGAAGCCATGTCGGGCAAACAGCCGGTCGAGGTTCTGCTACGCCCAGCGGTGGAGCTATACACCGTCGCGGCGTGTGCAGGCGCCGCGTTTCTGTGCCTGGTGGCCCCATGGTCGCTCGCGCTGAGCCCGGCCATGGGCATCGGCAGCGCCTTGGCGTTCGGCGCCTACGGCGCGATCCGCTACCGCGATGCCCGCATCATCCTGCGCTACCGGCGCAACATCCGCCGTCTGCCGCGTTACGTGATGACCAGCAAGGACGTGCCGGTCAGCCAGCAGCGCCTATTCGTGGGGCGCGGCTTTCTCTGGGAGCAGAAGCACACGCATCGGCTGATGCAGACGTACCGGCCCGAGTTCCGCCGCTACGTCGAGCCGACGCCGGCCTACCGGCTGACCAGGCGCCTGGAGGAACGGCTGGAGTTCGCGCCATTGCCGCTCTCGCGCCTGCCGAAGCTCACCGGCTGGGACGCGCCTTTCAACCCCGTGCGCCCGTTGCCGCCTGTCGGCGGCCTGCCAAGGCTGCACGGCATCGAGCCCGACGAAGTGGACGTCAGCCTGCCGCTGGGCGAGCGCGTCGGGCACTCGCTGGTGCTGGGCACCACGCGGGTGGGCAAGACGCGCCTGGCCGAGTTGTTCGTCACGCAGGACATCCGTCGCAGGAATGCTGCCGGCGAGCATGAGGTCGTCATCGTCATCGACCCCAAGGGGGATGCCGATCTCTTGAAACGGATGTACGTCGAAGCCCAGCGCGCTGGCCGCGAAGGCGAGTTCTACATCTTCCACTTGGGCTGGCCGGAAATCAGCGCCCGCTACAACGCCGTGGGCCGCTTCGGTCGGATCTCGGAAGTGGCGACACGCATCGCGGGGCAGCTCTCCGGCGAAGGCAACAGCGCGGCGTTCCGCGAGTTCGCATGGCGCTTCGTGAACATCATCGCCCGCGCCCTGGTGGAACTGGGGCAGCGCCCGGACTACATGCTGATCCAGCGCCACGTCATCAACATCGACGCGCTGTTCATTGAGTACGCCCAGCACTACTTTGCCAAGACGGAGCCCAAGGCCTGGGAGGTGATCGTCCAGATCGAGGCCAAGCTCAACGAGAAGAACATCCCAAGGAACATGATCGGGCGCGAGAAGCGTGTGGTGGCGCTGGAGCAATACCTCTCCCAGGCGCGCAACTACGACCCTGTGCTCGATGGCCTGCGCTCGGCGGTGCGCTACGACAAGACCTACTTCGACAAGATCGTTGCATCGCTGCTGCCGCTGCTGGAAAAGCTCACGAGCGGCAAGATCGCCCAGCTCCTGGCGCCGAACTACTCCGACCTGGCCGACCCGCGCCCGATCTTCGACTGGATGCAGGTGATCAGGAAGCGCGCCGTCGTCTATGTCGGCTTGGACGCGCTGTCCGATGCGGAGGTCGCCGCAGCGGTCGGCAACTCGATGTTCAGCGATCTCGTCTCGGTGGCTGGGCACATCTACAAGCACGGAATCGACGATGGCCTGCCGGGCGCATCGGCTGGTGCGCGCGTGCCGATCAACGTGCATGCGGACGAGTTCAATGAATTGATGGGTGACGAGTTCATTCCGCTCATCAACAAGGGCGGTGGCGCGGGCCTGCAAGTCACCGCCTACACGCAAACGCTTTCGGACATCGAGGCCCGCATCGGCAACCGCGCGAAGGCCGGCCAAGTGATCGGGAATTTCAACAATTTATTCATGTTGCGCGTGCGCGAGACGGCCACCGCGGAACTGCTGACGAGGCAGTTGCCGAAGGTCGAGGTCTATACGACCACCATCGTCTCGGGCGCGACGGACAGCTCAGACATCCGCGGCGCGACGGACTTCACGTCGAACACCCAGGACCGCATCAGCATGGCCAGCGTGCCGATGATCGAGCCGTCACACGTCGTCGGTCTGCCCAAGGGCCAATGCTTCGCGCTGCTGCAGGGCGGCCAGCTTTGGAAGGTGCGCATGCCGCTTCCGGCGCCAGACCCCGATGAAGTGATGCCGACGGACTTGCAGCAACTGGCCGGGTATATGCGCCAGAGCTACAGCGAGGCCACGCAGTGGTGGGAGTTCACCAGTTCCGCAGCCTTGCCGCATGCAGCCTTGCCCGACGACCTGCTGGATGACGCCGCTCCAGCCGAGCCTGACGCGGTGGCCACCGGCGCCGACGACAGCACCGGCGAGGCCGCACCATGAAGGATGCCGCCTCGACCGCGCAGCGGGAGCAGAACCAGCGCCAGGGGCTGATCGTCGGCACCATCACCTTGCCGTTCCGGCTGCTCGGGGTGCTCATCGGCTCGCTGCTGTTCTCGATCGTGGTGGAGTGCGTCGGCATGCACCTGTTCTGGAAGGACCAGGGCTGGCGCCACTCCCAGCAGATGCTGCAGTACGAACTCGGGCACCTGTCCAACCACTTCACGCGCAGCGTGGTGGTGCAGGAGCCCGGGCGCACGGCGCACGAGCTGGTGGATACCGGGTACGAGTGGGTGTTCGTGCGCTCGGGGTTGCTGGAGCGCATGAGCCAGACCGCCGAGCGCGCCCGCGCGGCCAGCCACGGGCAGAGCCGCAACTTCCGCTACTACATCAGCCAAGTCTATGTCTGGGCCGAAAGCTACCTGATCGCTGCGGCCTTCACGACGCTCACCTTCCTGGTGCGCCTGCTGGTCCTGGTACTCACGCTGCCGCTGATCCTCACTGCAGCATTCGTCGGCCTGATCGACGGCCTGGTGCGACGGGATGTGCGCCGGTTCGGCGCGGGCCGCGAATCCGGCTTCATCTACCACCGCGCGAAGGCCAGCCTGATGCCGTTGGCCGTGCTGCCTTGGGTCACCTATCTCGCACTGCCCATAGCGGTGCATCCTCTGGTCATCCTGCTGCCCAGCGCGGCGTTGCTGGGGATGGCAGTCAGCCTGACCGCAGGCAGCTTCAAGAAGTACTTATGAGGTGACACGGGCGGCACTGCTCTGCAAAGCCGTGTGCCGTTCATCGGTTCTGCAGGGTATCAAGAGCAGCATCCAACGCCGTAACCGCCTCGACGACCGTTCTTACCGTCGCCCGATCGAACTCATGATCGCGCTGAGCGTCGTGCACACCGCTATTGAGGTAACCCCATTCAATACTCGTACCGCTGACATTGAGCAGCCTGACCAACGCCCCTACGGCATCCGGCGCACCCGCATGTTGCGCCGCGATACGCTCGACGGCCGACCGCAACTTGGTGCATTTATTGTTCAGCTCCCAAGGCGCGCGGGGCCCGCTCAGCTTGATGTCGATCCGGCCGTCCGCCCGCCGACCCAGCCACGTCCACAGGCGGTCCGTCAGACTCTCCAGCGCCGGCCGGGCCTGGCGCAGTGCCTCGCGTTTCTCGTCAGCCGCCAACGCCTGCTGGGCCAGAAGAACATAGTTCTTCGCTGGCGGGTCGCTGTCGACCCGCAGTTCGTGCTCTCCCTGATGCGGGAGAAACTTGTAGCGCTTGATGGCCGCGGCGCGGCGCACGCCCAACTCCTGCTGGATGCGGTGCAGGAACTCCTCTGCGTGCGAGGTGAGGATAACCTGCTTGCCGTGGAGCAAACCGTCCTCGAAGAAGGTACGCCAGATGCCATCGCGATGGTCGTCGTCTATCGCATTGACGACGTCATCGAAGATGACCACGGGGCAGCCCTGCGCGAGGTTCTTGGCAAGCAGAATCGCCAGACCCAAGCATTTGATGTGCCCTTCGCTGAAGACGATCAACGCGTCGTAGCGCACGCCCGGCTCGCCGGCGAACTCCACCTCGATCTTGCCGTTCTCGGCCACGGGCAACCACAGCGCGTGCAGCAGATCGCCGGGCGGATCGGCCCGGTTGAATGCGTTGTAGAGATGGCGGGCTTGGTCTCCCAGCCCCTGTAGCAGAACCCCCGGCAGAGCGGTCAGGTATGCCTGAATCTCGGGTAGGAAGCCGTCGTAGGCGGCCTTGACCCGCTGATGGTGCACCACCACCGGCATTTCGTCCGTGGCCGCCTGGATCAGGCCGCGGTTCGCGTCGTCGAATTGGGCCACGGTTTGGCGGGCGGCCGCCAGCTCCTGATCCGCAGTCGTGCGCATGGTCCGCAGCCGTTCGATCTCCAGCTGATGCTGTTGCAGGCGGTCCCGCTCCTGGGCCATCGCGCCGCGCTGGGCATGCACGTCGCGCGCCTGCGCGTCGAAGCCTTCGATGATCTGTGCGATCCGTAAGAGGGCTTGCCAGGCGCGCTGGTCCCCATTCACCCAGCCGCCGAGCCAATTGCCCGCCGACGTGGGAGGCAGCAGTGGCAGGCCCGCGGCCTGCGATTCGGCAGGACAAGCGACCCCAGCCGCCGCCACCACGCGGCGCATTTCGTCCCACAGCGCTCGGACCGCCTCGCTCAACTGCGTCCGATGCCCGGCCTCTTGCTGCTGCAGGACGGCCAGTTGCGCGAGCTGCTCCAGGCCCATTCGCGCCCTGGCGAACGGGTCCTGTGCCACAGCGGCCAGTCCGGTTCCACATGCCGGACACGCGGTCGCCCCGTCCGCCAACGCTTGCACGGCCTCGTAGAGCTTCGCGTACGACACCTCGCCCGCGCGGGCCGCGAGTTGCGCGGAAGACGCTTGCCACAGTCCCTGGACGCGGTAGGCCTCTGCCAGCAACGCTTGCAGGCGGGCCTGGGTCACCTCGTGAATGGCAGGCGGGTTGGCGTCCAGCTGAGCCTGGACATACGGTAGCCGTCCTTGCTGCTGCGGCGTACCCAGCAGCCAGTCCACGCAGGCTTGATAGGTCGCGCCAGGTGACATGCGCTGCGCCAAAGCTTGTTCCAGGCCCTCGACCGCTGCGATCTTCTGCGGGTAGGCGGCGATGGTCTGTTCGGAGTTCGCCAACCGCAGGCGACGCTGCGCCAGCTGCGCCGCCTGCACGCCGGCAAGCATCAGGTCCTGATCGAGCGAGGGGTTGAAGCCGCGCACGAACTCGCTGAACTGGTCCACGCCGAACAGGGTGGCGATGAGCTGGCGCTGATCGCTCGGGGTCCGCGCGGCGATTCGGGCGAAATCGTCGAGGCGGTTCTTCTCGATGAAGCAGAAGCGATACTCAGCTTCGTCGGGCTGGACGGCCTGCGCTTCGCCCGCCGCCGTAGACGACAGGACTGGCGCGACGTGGCGGCGCAGGCGAGCGTTGTTGCAGTACGTCCGCTGGTCGACCCGCTTGGCCTGCGCTTCGCTGATCGAACCGAGCATCGCCACTTCCAAGGCTTCGCAGAAGCTGCTCTTGCCGGTGCCGTTGGCACCGTAGACCAAGGTGATGTCATGGCTGAGGTCGAACGTCTCCTGCCGCATGAATCCTCGAAACGGCCCGACTTCGAGCTGGTGCAGTCGCCCGAGCGCCGGCCCGTTTTCGGGGCCGCGCGCGTCCCCGTCGTAGGCGACAGGCATCTGCGCCAGATGCGCGATGGCCAGCGGCGCCAAGCGCGTGGAGCGCCCCCGGCGTGCAGCACCGACCTCGGCCAGTGGCTGCAGGTGATCGAGCACCAGGTGCGCCAGCCGGCGCACGTCGTCGTGCACGTGCCGCTGCGCCAAGTGCGCCAGGAACCGGTGGTACTCCGAACGTATGCTTGCCACAGCGCCCCCTCACTTGGTCAACCACTGACCGTAAGCCTCCACATCGATCATGGGGACCGTTCCACTGAACTGAAGCTGCGCGATCAGCTTGAAAAGAAACGCGGTCGCCGGCTTGTTTTCGTTGGTGTAGCTGTACGCGCCGCTGGCTTGGTCATAGAAAAAGTGCCCGTGGGCGGCAACGCATCCGATGTCCAGACGCCCCTCGGTGAGGTTTGCGTTCAGCGCCTTGTCCATGGATGGACCCAATGCAGGACTCCATTCGCTCTCGAAGGTGAGCAAGCCACCCAGAATCGGAATCAACGGCTTCGCTGGGTAGGTCCCGCCAGCGTGCGGGATCGGCAGGCTCGTGCGGTGCAGCCTGCGCACACTGGCGACCTTCTCCTGGGCATAGGCCACAAGCCCCGCGTCAGCCGTCTGCTTGGCCTCGAAAACGGCGTACACGCTTTCGGCTGGAATGATCGTCTCGTTCTCGTAGGTGAAGATAAAAGGCGAATATTGCCGATCAAACACCACCACATCGATCTGCTGGCTGAAGTTCCCCAGGCTGTCCACCACATGCGCCTTGGCCGCCTGGTACCGTTTGGGCAGATAGGTATCCAGCATGTCGATCCAGACGTTCTCGCTCGCATCCCCCTTCGTACCCGGGTGACCGAAGGTCTTGCGTACTACGGACAAGCGCTGCTGGATGTCCTCATGCAGGGACGACAGGAGCTGGGAAAGCGACCACTGGGACATGCTGTACCTCGATGGGACGTGTATGGAAGCCGATGGAATCAGGACAGTGGGAACTTGGGGCCAAACAGTGCGCGCCAGGCGCGAAGCGCTTCGATATTGCGACCACGACGCGCGTGGTCGATGGCGATGCTTGCGTCTTGGCTCGCCTGGAACAGCAGCTGCTGCGCGCGCTGCTTGCGCGCGGCATCCATATCGTTGCTGATCGCCGGGCCAAGTCCGGCGGGATCCGGCCACTCGTCATGAACTCGATCGGCAAGCGTGGCAAAGAACGACTGGATCTCGCGATCGAACGATCCTCCCCAGCCGCCGTAAAGACACTCAAGGGCCATTACCTCGATCAGGAACGAGGGCTTCACCGGCTTCAGATCGCCGTGCTTGGGATTGTTGTTCCAGTACTTCACCATGCGCACGAGACCTTTCCACTCATTGCCATAGGCTTGGTGCGCTGCGGTCGCCTTGTCCTTATGGATCTCCGGGTCCGTCTTGATCCACTTTCCGGACGCCGTATCGGGGATCTCATACTGGTCGCCGGTATCGAATGCGGGCACCGCATCCACGCTGACCACCCGGTAGTCCGTGTTGTCCTCCGCGTCGATGTGAACACCGAAATCCACGTTGATCGAGCGCGCCTGTTTGCGCACGGCCGCCGAACCGTATTTCTCCACCAATGCAGAGTGGAAATCATCCAGCACTACCGATGCGGCCTTGCCGTGGTAATGCTTCTCCGAGTCCTTCAGCACGAAGAAGATGTCGATATCCTTGAGCGGCTTCGTCTTCGTGTATCGAGCATAGGAACCGGTCAGGAAGCTGCGCGCAATGCCGAACTTGGTCTGCAGGTAGTCCCGCACTTCGTTCTGGCGTTGCGAGGCATTCTTCTGTTCGCGTTCGTTGAGTTCCAGACGCGACTTGAACTTGCGAAAAGCTTCATCGATCGACAGCATCAGCGTTGCCTCCAATATCCGGCCTGACCCGCCAGGCCGCTGTGTTCGACAGTCGAGCCTAGGCTCTGCTTGACCATTCCATCCGTCGAGCGATAACTTCCTTTGCTCCATCCCTCCACATCAGGTCGCCCTGGCTTTGTATCGAGCATTAACTTGTACTTGGCCTGCGATGGCAGCAGCCCAGCTTTCTTGATCGCGTACTTCAACTGCTCGGTATCTGTCCAGAAGCTGCCGTCGCCATCGGACCACCCATACACGATGTCGATATCCCATCGGGTCACGAGCTTGTCGGTTGCCGGGTTGTAGATCTCCAGAATCACCTTGCGCAGATCACCGGTCCCGAGCCACGTCTTGATGGCTCGGGTATTGCTCTCCCAGCGATCCGCAAAGTGCTCAGGGTCCAGCCCACTGAGCAGGATGATGTCTTTCAAGCTCTTGAGGATGTTGTCGGTCACATAGGTAACCGAGTGCGTGTACGAGTAGGTGGCGACGGTGCTCATGACTTGAGGAAACCTCCGAGGTCGAGCGACAGCGCTTGCCCAGCATCGGCCTGCGCCTGCGTGGCAATTCCTTGGCTCAAGTCCCGTGCAATGATGCGAGAACTGTGCTTTTTGAGCGCGCTTTGCACCCAGCCGAGCTGCTCCTTCGGACACGGCAGCGAGACTCCCCAGTCTCCCTTCAACGGCTCGAACCCCAAGACTTCTTCGTTGGCATCATCACCATAGATCGCGTCTTCGTCGAAGAGGCAGTAGATCCTGGTCCGTGGTCCATCGCATGTCGCAACGATGGGCGCGCTCTTGGGTGCCTGGTCGGCGATCAAGCTGGCGGCCACGCCCGTCACGGCCCTGAGTTCAGAGCGAGCCGTGCCGTCCTTGCCCTGAGTGAGCAGTTCGACAATGGCATCCCATGTCTGCAACGCATCGCGGTGCGGCGAGCTGCGAAACGTCCGGCTGACAACGGTGGTCATTTTTGCTTCCCTCCTTGAAGGCGCATTTGCTTTGCCTGTCGTATCGCACTGCGCAAGTGCTCTACGGAAAGCTTGTTCGGATCGATAGCCACTTGCGGGTCGGCCGCGAGGGCGTTGGCTACGACCTTGCGAATGGCCCGACCATCCAATCCGACGCACTCGCCAGCGCACGCGTCGAACTGGTGAGCCGAGGAAAGCTTGCCAATCCCCGGAAATGTCTTTGCCAGGCCATTCAGGCAGTCCACTAGGATCTGCTTGCAGGCATCCTTGCCGGGCAGTGGCACCTCCATCACCATGTCGCAACGAGATAGGAAGGCACTGTCGACGGCCTGTGGGAAGTTGCTGGTGGCCACGAACAGCAGATGCGGGTTGCGTTCGGCCAACATGTCCAACTGCACCAACACCGCGTCGGTGGCCCGGTGCACATCAACCGGGTTGGCTTCCAGGCTGAGCTTCGCTCGATCAGCCGCAAGCGTTTCGACCTCGTCCAGAAGGACGATCGTCGGGCCCGCCGCTGCGGATTCTGCGATCGATTGCGAGAACAGGTCTGCCACGGCGCGTTGAGTCTTTCCCATTGCAGAGCTCGTCAGCGTGTGAGGCTCCACTTCCAGCAATCGAAACTTCGCAGAAGAAAAAGATTCGGCCACACGATGCGCCAAGCCCCGTGCCAAGGAGGTCTTCCCAGTCCCCGGCGGGCCGACCAACAAGATCACGCCGTGCAGGGGGAGTACCGTGCGCTCCACCTTGGGGCGCACCGTGAAGTTGACGATCGCTTGTGACAGCAACTGTTTTTTGATGGCTTCGTCCATCACGATCGAATCCCACAAGTCACCCAGCGACTTATCCGGCAGCTTCCAGCTTCGATGGATGCCTTTCGGCAAAGTGGCGTCTGATGAAGGATTCTTGGTCATCCGTGGCTCTCGGCGGGTCAGAGAATGGTGCGATAGGTCGCCAGCACCTTGGTCGTTTGCACAAGGCCTTGGCGCAGCAGGATTTCGAGATAGCGGTCCACATCGATCGGCGGATGCTTGAGTTGGGCACGCTGGCGCTGCGCAGCCGACACTACGGCGGCCGCATCCAGATCCAGCAGGTTGTCCACAAACTCATCGGGGTGCTGCGATTCGATGCCGTACGGAGCCAGCAGATCGTTCGGGAAATCACGTTCGTTGAACGTCACAATCACGCTCGCACCGCAGCGAATCGCCGCAGCCAGGACGTGCCGATCGTTCGGATCGGGTAATGTCAGGCCTGCCACGAGCGCTTCGTAGCCCTCCACCAAGCCGTCCGGAATGGCCCTGTCCATGAGATCCGACGTCCTGTCGACCTGAACCCGGGTGAGATCGGGGCGGTTGATCAACAGATTGCGTTTCCACTCCTCATGAATGGCTTGGCTCCACCGCGCCCGGAAGCGGCCAGACAGGCCGAGCCACATCAGGAAATCCCGCAGTGGCGCGGGATATAGAACGCACGCGTCGTAGACGGCGGTGAATGGGGAATGCCTCATTCGTATCCCATTCCCAACTCTTGCGACTGCTGAGCGAGTTCGGCCATCGCCTGCTCACTGGCGCGCTCGCGCGCTTCCTTGTACTGCATCAGATCGGCGAACCTCACCCTGCGGTGCTTGCCGGTGCGATGAAATGCCAACACCCCATCTTCTAGCAGCTTGACGAAATGGGGACGGGACACGTTGAGCAAGTCCGCCGCCTCTTGGGTCGTCAGCTCTGCATGGACGGGCACCACCTTTACTGCATTGCCATCGGCCAACTCGGCCAGGATGTCGACCAGCAGGCGTAAAGCCGAGGTAGGCAGTTCCACCTGATGAGCCTGTTTGTGGTCATCAAAGATCTGGATGTGCTGCGTCTCGAACTGGGTTGCGAGGTAAGCCGCCAAGGCACGTTGACCCTGGACGGCTGCCTTAACCTCTCCCGCGGCGGGAAGGGTCATCTTGGATTGGGCAGTGGCGGTGGTCATGGGTAGCTCCTAAGCGAAAACGGTTGCAGAGCCGATCATATTCGAAACACTCGAAAAACGCAATAATCGAAACTCCACCCGGGCTTTTGTAGGTTCGCTCGCGGTATGCCCAATCCGGTCGTCCGCCAGTTCCTATTGTTTGCGGCCTAAAACAGCCCTGATCTCCACGATCACCCCATTGCTGATCACACAGGAATGGCGCGATGGTGGCTTCGATCTGGCTGCGCGCCGCGCATCGCGGCGTGCCCACTTTTCTCGTGACGGCCCTCCTGCTGGGTCAGTCCCAGATGGCCTTGGCCGAGTCTCCGGCACAGCGCCAGGAGCTGGTCGCCGCACTGCGCCAGCTCGACGCGCTGGAGCGCACCGTCGCGGACAGCGCCGCGCATGCCCCCATCCAGCCGGGCGAGCGCTACCACTTCGACTACCCGCGGCTGCTGGCTGACCTGGCGCGCGTTCGCGCCGGCATCCAGTTTCACCTGACGCCATCGCGCGCTCAGCCGCGCGACCCCTCCGAACTGGCCGGCGACTACCGCACCGAGCGGGCGGCCGAGCCGCTGCCGGCGACGACTGCGGGGGGCAAGCAATGAACGGCGCCCAGGTCTCGGCATTTCAAGCCAACAGCGGCATCGCGCCTTCCGCAATGGCGACCGTCCTGGTCGGCGTCGTGTTCGCGGTCCTGCTCGTGTGGGGCGTCTGGGCCATCCGAACGGCCTACGTGGGGTGGTCCGAGAGCCGCCTCAACCAGCGCCAGTTCCTCGGCGTCTGCATCCGCTTCGTCGCGATGTACCTCGTCCTGAGTTTCTTCCTTCTGTCCTGACCTGAAAGGCCCGACCATGCACAACCGCATCCTCACTTCCCGTCTCGCCCAGCGCGCCGCCATGGCCCTGGGCGCCGCCGCGCTGCCCGCGCTGTCGTTCGCGCAAGGCCTGCCGCAGTTGGAGAACCCGACCCGCGGCACCGGCAACGGCATCATGGAAACGATCAGGAACTACGGCTACGACATCATCATGCTCGTAGCCCTCCTGGTCGTGGCGTCGATGTTCATCGGCGTCTGCTACCACGCCTACGGCACCTACGCGGAAATCCACACCGGCCGCAAGACCTGGGGCCAGTTTGGCCTCACCGTCGCGATCGGTGCCGTGCTGCTCGTGATCGGCATCTGGCTGCTCACCGAAGCCACCGGCATCCTGTAAGGCGAGGCCGGTATGTCCGAGCAGCAGCACGTCCGTGCGGACGGGACGGTCACGTTCCTTCCGCATCGGCTCAACCGCCACCCTGTTGTCGTGCGCGGCCTCACCGCCGACGAACTGTGGATCTGCTGCGGCCTGTCCGGCGCCGCCGGCCTGCTGGTCGGCGCGCCGCTGTCCTGGGTGTTCCGCACGATCGCCATCGCGCCGACGTTCGTCGTCCTGGGCGTGGCCCTGGGCGTCTTCATCGGCGGCGGCATCCTGCGCCGGCTCAAGCGCGGGCGCCCCGACACCTGGCTGTACCGGCAACTGCAATGGCGCATCGCCACGCGCCATCCACTGATGGCGGGATGGGTAGGCGGCCACGTGCTGATCTCGCGCTCCGGCTTCTGGTCCACCCGAAGGTCCGTTGCAAGGGGGGCACGATGAGCCGCTTCAAGAACGAGATCACCCACCTGCAGGCGCACATCAAGACCTTGCGCCTGGGCGCGGGCGCGCTGGTCATTGTCGCCCTGGTCATGGGCGGCGGCTGGTGGAGCGCGCCGCGCGACCTGACCATCCACGTCCCGCCCGACCTGCGCTCTGGCAGTACCCGCAAGTGGTGGGAAGTGCCGCCCGAATCGGTCTATGCGTTCACGTTCTACGTGTTCCAGACGCTGAACCGCTGGCCGACCAATGGCGAAGAAGACTACTCGCGCAACCTCCACACGCTCTCGCCGTACCTCACCCCGTCCTGCCAGGCCTTCCTTCGCGCGGACTACGACTACCGCCGCTCCACCGGCGAGCTACGCCAGCGCGTGCGCGGCATCTACGAGATTCCCGGCCGCGGCTATGGCGACGACCCCACGGCGCGCGTGCGCACCGTGTCCGATCGCGACTGGGTGGTGACGCTGGACATCACGGCGGACGAGTACTACGGCGCCGAGCAGGTCAAGCGCGCCCTGGTGCGTTATCCGATCAAGGTCACGCGGGTGGACGTCGATCCCGCCCGCAACCCGTTCGGCCTGGCGCTGGACTGCTACGAAGGCGCGCCCCAGCGCATCAGTGCACCGGAGCCGGCGCGCCCGGCGTCGAGTGGCCTGTCTCCGCAAGCGCCTCAAGGAGGAAACACCCCATGAAGCATCCTGTACTCGCGCTGCTGGGGCTACTGGCCGTGGCCGCGGCACCCGTCGCCCAGGCGGTGGAGATCCTGCGTTGGGAACGCATGCCACTGGCAGTGCCGCTGAAGGTCGGTCAGGAACGCATCGTGTTCATCGACCGGAACGTGCGCGTGGGCGTGCCCGCGGGCGTGGGCGAACGCCTGCGCGTGCAGAGTGCGGGTGGCGCGGTGTACCTGCGCGCCAGCGAGCCGATCGAGCCCACGCGGTTGCAACTGCAGGACGCCGACACGGGCGCGCTGATCCTGCTGGACATCGCAGCCGAACCGCCCAAGGACGGGGAAGCCGAGCTGGAGCCGGTGCGCATCGTCGAGGGTGACAGCGCACCGGGACGCTATGGCGAGCAGGCCGACAGTGCCGAGGCCCCGGCACGCGCCCAGGGCCAGGCAGGTGCGCGGACCGCGCGGCGCGAAACTCCGGTCCCTGTCGTGCTGACGCGCTTCGCCGCGCAGAACCTCTACGCACCGCTGCGCACCGTCGAGCCGCTTCCGGGCGTCATGCGGGTCAACCTGCCCCGCGACCTCGACCTGGACACACTGATGCCAACGCTGCCGGTGCGCGCGGTCGCGCTCGCGTCGTGGCGCCTGGAAGACCAATGGGTGACTGCCGTGCGCCTTACCAACACCGGCGCCGACTGGGTCGCGCTCGACCCGCGCGTGCTGCAAGGCGATTTCCTCACCGCCACCTTCCAGCACGAGGCGCTGGGCCCGCGCGGCACGCCCGAGGACACGACCGTCCTCTACCTGGTCACGGGCGGCCGCGGCCTCGCGCAGTCGCTGCTGCCGGCGATTCACCGCTTCGACCCTGCCGTGCATCTGCCGCAGCCGGACGGCGACGAGAACGCCAAGGAGGCCCGCCATGCGCAGTAACGGCCTGCTCAAGTGGCTGATGATCCCTGTCGCCATCCTGGTGCTGTTCGTCGGTATCCGGCTGTTCTCGGGTGGAGGCAGCACGGCGCCACCCGCGGCGGACAACGGCGCCCAGCTCACGCCCGAGGAAATGAAGGCGCTGGGCATCGAAGGCGACACCCCGCGCGACACCGTGGCGACGCTCGTTGCCCAAGTGAAGCAGTTGCGCACCGAGCTTCAGACCGCGCTCTCGGACAACAAGTCGCAGCGTGAAGAGAACCAGCGACTGCGCCAGCGCGAGAACTCCATCGACCAGCGCATCAACTCGGCGCTCGAATCCGAGCGGTCCAACCTGCGCCGCGACCAGGAGCAGGCGGCCAGCGCGCGCCAGCAGACCGAAGGGCTGCTCGCCGACCTGCAGCGGCGCCTGGACAGCATCGGCGGGCGCGGCGGCGGCCATGCGGACCTGCCCGTGGGCCTGGGGCTGCAGGGCGGCGACGAGGCCGGCATGGAGGGCGGCGTGCGGTGGGTCGAGCCGGACGACGCAAAGCCCGCCGAGGGGCGCAACGGCGGTCGTGGCGCGAGCGGCGGAATGAGCTTCCCCACGAGCTTCGGCCCGGCGCAGAGCACGCTCGAAACCACCGCGGAAACCGTGGCCAACGCGGGCGCCCGCGCCTCTGGGGTCAAGAGTGCCAAGCCGGTCTATACCGTGCCGACCAACTCCACGCTCATGGGTTCGGTCGCCATGACCGCGCTGATCGGCCGCGTGCCGATCGACGGCACGGTCAACGATCCCTATCCGTTCAAAGTCCTGGTCGGGCCGGACAACCTGACCGCCAATGGCATCGACATTCCCGACGTGGCCGGCGCCGTGTTCAGCGGCACCGCATCGGGCGACTGGACGCTTTCGTGCGTGCGCGGCCAGGTGCGCAGCATCACGTTCGTCTTCAACGACGGCACGATCCGCACGATCCCCGAAGACCGCGAGGGCAACCAGCAGAACAACCAGCAACGCGACGGCTTGGGCTGGATCAGCGACCCGCACGGCATCCCCTGCGTCAGCGGCGAGCGGCGCAGCAACGCCCAGCAGTACCTCGGCTCGCAGGCCCTGATCACCGCGGCCGGTGCCGGCGTGGCCTCGCTCATCGAGAGCGACAGCGGCCGCATGTCCTATGTCGGCTCGGACGGCTCCATCGGCACCGTGGGCATCACCGGCCAGGAAGCGGTCGGCCAGATTCTCGCGGGCGGTGTCCGGGACATGTCGGCCTGGGTCAACAAGCTCTACGGCCAGGCGTTCGCCGCCGTCTATGTGCAGCCCGGCGCCAAGGTCGCCGTCCACCTCGAAAAACCGCTCGCCATCGACTTCGATCCCGAAGGCCGCAAGGTCGATCACCGCGCAGGAGAAAGCCATGCTCTCGAACTCGATTAAGGGCCTGGTGCTGGCCCTCGCCGTCGCGGTGCTCGGCGGCTGCGCCACCAGCAAGGAAAAGCTGCTGACCCACGGTGACCGCACGATGATGGACATCTGGCAGCAGGAGGCCGGCGACGGCGGTGGCGCAGCCGGACGGAACGCCGGCCGCCAGCTGCTCGATGCGCGCCAGAGCCTGCGTCGGCCCCTGACCGACGCCGACGTGCAGGCCGCACCTGTCGAGCAGATGCGCTACACGCGCACCGCGCGCAATGAGGTCCACCGCCAGTTCCAGCGCCTGCCCAATCCCGATCTCGTGATGTACGTGTACCCGCATCTGGCCGGCACCGATCCCGTGCCGGTGCCCGGCTACACGACCGTCTTCCCGCTCTACCAGCGCATCCAGTACGCGATGCCGGGCGAGCGCGTGGAGGACTACTGATGCGGTGGAAACTCCCATGGCCGAAGCTGGCCGGCGCCGGCTCCAGTAGCCCGGCTAGCGATGAGCAGCCGGACAGCTGGCAGCGCCACGTCGAGGCCTTGCGCCAGGCCGGCATCCCCGAACCCGGTTCGGCAGTCCACGGCCGCAAGCCAGCGACCGTGGCCGACGAGCAGGCGCTGTACGACGTTGCGCCGTCCTTCGTGGAACTGCTGCCCTGGGTGGAGTTCTTGCCCGGGTCGAAATCGATGCTCCTGGAGGATGGCCAATCGGTGGCGGCGTTCTACGAACTGGTGCCGCTGGGCACCGAAGGCCGGGAACCCGGCTGGCTCGCGCATGCCCGCGACGCCCTGGAAAACGCGCTTCAGGACAGTTTCGATGAACTGGACGAGAACCCGTGGGTGCTCCAGCTCTATGCCCAGGACGAACCGAGCTTCGACCAGTACATGCAGACCTTGCGCGATTACGTGCAGCCACGTGCGCGCGGCTCGGCGTTCACCGAGTTCTACTTGCGCTTCTTCGGCCACCACCTGCGCGCTGTGGCCAAGCCCGGCGGCCTGTTCGAGGACACGGTGGTCACGCGGCTGCGCTGGCGCGGCCAGACGCGGCGGGTGCGCATGGTGATCTATCGCCGTGCAACTGGGCAGGCAAGCCGCCGCGGCCAGACGCCCGAGCAGATGCTGAACATCGTCTGCGACCGCCTGTGCGGCGGCCTGGCGAACGCCGGCATCCAGGCACGGCGCATGGTCGCAGCCGACGTCCACGACTGGCTGCTGCGGTGGTTCAATCCGCGCCCGGCGATGCTTGGACCGAGTGCAGAGGACCGGGAGCGCTTCTACGCGCTGGCGCGCTACCCCGACAGCACCGAAGAAAGCGAGGCCGGCGAAATCGAGCTGGCGAGCGGGCGGGATTTCAGCCAGCGGCTGTTCTTCGGCCAGCCACGCTCCGACGTGGAGCACGGCACCTGGTATTTCGACGGCATGCCGCACCGCGTGCTGATCACCGACCGGCTGCGCATGCCGCCCGGCACCGGACACCTGACCGGCGAGACCCGCAAAGGGGATGCCATCAACACGCTGTTCGACCAGATGCCGGAAGACACCTTGCTGTGTCTCACGATGGTCGCCACGCCGCAGGATGTCCTGGAAGCGGATCTCAACCACCTGGCGAAGAAGGCCGTGGGCGAGACGCTGGCGTCGGAGCAGACGTTGAAGGACGTGCAGGAAGCCCGCTCCCTCATCGGCAGCGCACACAAGCTCTACCGGGGGACGCTGGCATTCTACCTGCGCGGACGCGACGAAGCGGAACTGGACCGGCGCGGCCTGGACCTGGCGAACGTGATGCTCAATGCTGGCTTGCAGCCGGTGCGCGAGGACGACGAGGTGGCGCCGCTCAACAGCTACTTGCGGTGGCTGCCATGCTGCTACAACCCCGGCCAGGATCGGCGCAAGTGGTACACCCAACTGATGTTCGCTCAGCACGCGGCGAACCTGTCGCCGGTGTGGGGCCGCGCTCAAGGTACGGGGCACCCGGGCATCACGATGTTCAACCGCGGTGGCGGGCCGATCACCTTCGACCCGCTCAGCCGCCTGGATCGGCAGATGAACGCCCATCTGTTCCTGTTCGGCCCCACCGGCTCCGGCAAGAGCGCCACGCTCAACAACCTCTTGAATCAGGTCACGGCCATCTACCGACCGCGGCTGTTCATCGTGGAGGCTGGCAACAGCTTCGGCCTGTTCAGCGACTTCGCACGCATGCTCGGGCTGACGGTAAACCGGGTCAAGCTGGCCCCAGGTTCGGGCATCAGCCTCGCGCCATTCGCAGACGCGCGTCGGCTGATCGAGACGCCCAGCGACGTGCAGACGCTCGACGCCGACGCGCTGGATGAAGACCCGCCACCAGATGCCTCGGCCATGGAGGCGGACGAGCAGCGCGACGTGCTCGGCGAACTGGAGATCACGGCGCGGCTGATGATCACGGGCGGAGAGGACAAGGAGGAAGCCCGGATGACGCGGGCTGACCGCTCGCTGATCCGTCAGTGCATCCTCGACGCCGCCGAGCACTGCGTGGCCGACAAACGCACGGTGCTTACGCGCGACGTGCGCAACGCGTTGCGCGCCCGCGGCCAGGACCCGACGCTGCCCGAAATGCGCCGCGTGCGGCTGCTGGAGATGGCGGATGCGATGGACATGTTCTGTCAAGGCACGGACGGCGAAATGTTCGACCGCGACGGCACGCCGTGGCCCGAAGCCGACATCACCTTGGTTGACCTCGCGACATACGCCCGCGAGGGCTACAACGCGCAGCTCTCCATCGCTTACATCAGCCTGATCAGCACGGTGAACAACATCGCCGAGCGCGACCAATACCTGGGACGCCCGATCATCAACGTCACCGACGAAGGCCACATCATCACGAAGAACCCGCTGCTCGCGCCCTACGTCGTGAAAATTACAAAGATGTGGAGGAAATTGGGGGCCTGGTTCTGGCTCGCGACGCAGAACATCGACGACCTGCCGCGCGCCGCGGAGCCCATGCTCAACATGATCGAGTGGTGGATCTGTCTCAGCATGCCGCCCGATGAAGTTGAGAAGATCGCGCGGTTCCGCGAACTCTCGCCCGCGCAGAAGGCGCTGATGCTTTCGGCGCGCAAGGAAGCGGGGAAATTCACCGAAGGCGTCATCCTCTCCAAGAGCATGGAAGTGCTGTTCCGCGCCGTGCCGCCGTCCCTGTACCTCGCCCTCGCGCAGACAGAACCCGAGGAGAAGGCCGAACGCTACCAGCTCATGCAGCAGTACGGCTGCACCGAACTGGAAGCGGCTTTCAAGGTGGCCGAGAAGATCGACCAGGCCCGCGGCATCGAGTCGCCGGCCCTGGAACTGTCGTAAACCGGAGAACGCCATGGAACAGAAACGTCCTTCCATTCCGATGCAGGTCCAGGCGTTCCGCCGTCGCCGCTGGCGGCCTCGCTGGCCCTGGGTATTGGCTGCTGCGCTGGTCGCGCTGCTGCTGATCTGGCTGGTGTCCCGGACGCCCGGCGAATCCTCAGCGCCGTCGCGCGCGCCGGTCAGCACGGCGCAGGTCGCTGGGCCACCCTGGCAGATGGGCAACCCGGAAGGCCGTTTCACGCTGACGCTCTATGCCGACCTGGAATGCCCGTTCTGCCGGGAGTATTTCCCGCAGCTCAAGCGCTGGGTCGGCAACAACACCGACGTGGCGCTGCAATGGCATCACCAGCCGCTGGCCGCGCACGAGCCTGCCGCGTCGGCCGAGGCACGTCTGGCCGAGTGCGCCGCCGAAGCGGGCGGGCATGCGGCGTTCTGGCAGGCGGTCGAATGGGTCTATGCCCACACGCGCAGCGACGGCCAGGGCTTGCCCGATGGCTTGCGTTACCCCGAAACAACGTCAGCCATCGAACAGTGCATGGCTAGCGAGCGCCCCAACGTGGCCATCCGCGCGCAGGCCGCGGAAGCCACCAAGAGCGGCGTGACCGCCACGCCGTCGCTGCGACTGCTCGATCGCCAGACGGGCCAGGCCATCCTGTTGCAGGGGCCGATCGAGGGCGATGCCTTGCTCTCGGCCATGGACCTGCTGGCGGCCGGGGAAATGGCCAGCGACGCGCCGGGTTCGCCCGCCACCCCCACATCCGAAATGCCTGCCGACGTTGTCGGCGACATGCCCAGGTAGCCCTCGGTCTTGAAGGCTACGGCGCGGCTCGCCGCGCTGACCGCTACCCGTTCGCTTTCGCATCCTGGCCGCGAACAATCACCGCCGCGCGGTGATGGATGCACCTTGTTCCGCTGTTTCCATCCCCAGGAGGGCTTGCCCTCCCAGGGTGGCGCCCTCCGCTCACTTTCTGGAGGTCCGCCATGTCTCTCGTCGCCAACGACTCCTGCGTGGAGCCACGTTTTGCCCCCATGTCCCAATCCGATGACTGGATCATCCGGCAAGCCATCGCGCTGCTGGAGCAGCGGGTCTTCAAGAAGGGGCCATCCCTGGAGAGGCCTGCCGCCGTCAAGGACTACCTGCGCCTGAAACTGGCCGCCGAGCCCAATGAAGTCTTCGCCATCGTGTTCCTCAACAGCATGCACGAGGTGCTGGCCTACGAGCCGATGTTCAGAGGCACGATCCATTCGACCTCGGTGCATGCGCGTCCGATCGTGCAGCGTGCCTTGGAACTGAATGCGGCAGCGGTCATTTTTTCTCACCAACACCCTTCGGGCTGCACGGAGCCGTCGAGCGCGGACCGTGCGTTGACCCAAACGCTGAGGGCCGCGTTGTCGCTGATCGACGTGAGGGTGCTGGATCACCTCATCGTCGGCCAGGGCACGCCGTACTCGTTCGCGGAATCCGGCCTGCTGTAGCGACGGCATCGGCTCCCTGATCCACGCGGAGGCTTCGGCCTCCGCTTTTTCATGGGCGCGAGACAAGCAGGTATGCGGGCAGTGCGCGATGCGCATTGTTTGTTGGGGCCGCGTCGGCTTCGCGTTTGACTACTGCTCTGATCAACTTCAAGGGCACGCGACATGACAGCATCCCTTTCCAGGTTCGCGCCGGGCTGGCGAACCCTCGGCCGGGCCGTGGCGCTGCCGGCAGCCCTGGCCGTTTTCAGCCCGGCCACCTTCGCCGCCGACGTGGTGGTCGTCACCGACAGCCGCCACCCGGTCAAGACCATGGGCGGCGAGCGGCTGATCGAGCTGGACGAAGCCCACAGGATTGAAGCGGAGCTTTCCGCGGGACTGCCCACCGACCCCGAACAGGCGACGGCCATCGTCAAGCGCCGGCTGAATGGCGGCGGTGCCGATCTGCAGCGACGCATCGCTTCCGCATACCAAGGCGTTACCGACGCATGGAGCCTCGGCATCACCAGCCTCCCGGCCGTGGTGGTGGACAGGCGCTATGTGGTCTATGGCGAGCCGGATGTGGCTCGCGCTGTCGCGCGCATCGAGCAGCACCGGAGGACCCAGCCGTGACCCGACCATTCGACCTGATGCGCCGCCTGCGCGCTGGCGTGGCTTCGTTGCTGCTGCTCAGCGCCACGGGCAGCTACGCCCTCAATACAGCGACCATCATCGGCTCGGTGGCATCGCCCGATTGCCTCGAATACCGCGTCGTCGGCATCTGCTACTGGCTCTACTGCACATGGACGGGCTGCACCGTGCGCACGTCGATCAAGGTGCGCCACTACATCCCCGATGCAGTGGTGTCGTCGTACTCGAATACCGGAGAAAACCCCTGGGTCGAAGTCCAGGCAATGAGCACGCCCAACCCGTCCGCCCAAGCTGGCGGCGACGGAACGACGAACGAGGATCACGAAAACAGCCTCGCCAAATTCAAGAACGCGGATGTCATCGGTCACCCCGGCGCAGAGGTGTTCAACCAGTTCGTCTCTTCGTCAGGCTACTTCTGTGAGGGCGCGGGCACGGCGTTTATGCCGTACTTGCTCAGCACCCTGGATACGCTGGCCTGGCGCTACAACGTGCCCGAGATGGCCTACCCGGAAGCGCTGATTCCGGGCCGGCGCGAAGTCGGTGCCCGTACCACGATGAATCTCTGGGGCAACGTGTATCCCCGTGGCGGCTTCCTGCACCAGACCGACGACTTCAAGGCCGGCGCAGTGGTGGCCCAGCGTGCGGGCGATGTGGTCACGCGCCGCGGGCAGATCCACGTCTATCAGCCGTTGCTTGCCAACTCCCGTGACGGCTACTGGCCGGCCGGCGCGCTGATGGAGGGCGATGCCTCGACCGGCAAGTGGCAAGAACTCACGCCCGTCCTGTCCTCGTCCTGCACGGTCTTCCCGCGCAGCGGCTTCCTTACCCAGGCCCAGCAAGGCGACTACGCATGGGCGCTGTGGCGGCCGTATGCCTGCTGCGAGCGCCGGGGCCAGGTGTTCCTGGGCAGCGTCGATTTCCTCTGAGGGGGTGCCATGAAGTTCCGTCCTGCATTCAATCCGTTCTCCCGCCGGGTACGTCGCACGGAGATCGTCCTGGCACTGGCCGGCGCGCTCGCGCTGGGCAGCGGCGTGGCCTGGGGTCAACTGGGATACCAGACCAGCGGCAGCGTCATCGGCGATGACGTCATGTACTCGATCGGTGGCGGCAACGCCGTGTCGATGGGACGTGCAGCCGGCATGCGCTCCATCGGTGTCGGCGTGGGTTGGAACAGCAACTTGATCTGCGGCGACATGAGCATCCAGACCACGTTGAAGAACCAACTTAACGGCATTACCAACGGCTTCCAGCAAATCATGTCGTCGGTGATCCAGAGTGCCACCAGTGCGGTGGCATCGTTGCCCGCACTGATCATCCAGCGGGCCGATCCCGGTCTGTACAACCTGCTCACCAATGGCGTGCTGCAGGCGCGGCTGGATTTCGACCGCAGCAAGCTGACGTGCCGTGCCATGGCCGAGAAGATGGCCGAAACGGCGGGCGGCCAACTCGGCTGGAGCCAGATGGCCGAAGGGCTGGCGCTGCGCGATGCCGTGTCGAGCACGGATGCGGTCTCGGCCATCGAGCAGGCCGAGACGCGCCGCGGCAATGACGGCGTGCCGTGGGTCGGGGGCAGCAACGCGGGCGGCTCCGGCCAGCCCGCGATCAAGGTCGTCGGCGATGTCACCCGCGCTGGCTACAACCTGGTCAACGGCCGCGGCGTGACCGACACCTCGTCCATTGCGCCGGCCAGTTGCAGCAGTCTCTCGTGCCAGACCTGGACCTCGCCGCAGGCTGCCGTCGAGTGGGCCACGCGCGTGCTCGGCGAGAAGGAGCAGCGCACGTGCGATGCCTGCACCAAGACCGAGACGACGCCGGGCGTCGGGCTCACGCCGCTGATCCAGGAGGAGTACGACGCCAAGCTGCAGGCGCTCCAGGACCTGGTAACCAAGGCCAAGAACACGACGCCGGAGAACCTGCGCGAAGCTGGCAGTGCGTCGCTGCCGATCACGCGCGGCGTGATCGAGGCGCTGCGCGACGAGCCCGACCAGCACCTGCTGTCGCAGCGCCTCGCGTCCGAGGTCGCGCTGGCATCCGTGCTGGAGAAAGCGCTGCTGCTGCAGCGCACGCTGCTCACGGGCAAGAAGGAGCCCAACGTCGCGGCGAACGAACTTGCCGTGGAGGCGGTGAACCACGAGAGCGACACGCTCGACCGTGAGATTCGCAACCTCAAGACCGAACTGGAGCTGCGGCGCGAACTGGCGAACAACTCGCCCATGGCGATCATCCAGCGCCACGGCGCGCGCGCGGCCGGTTCGCGCGGCATCTACGAGGGCGATCCTGTGCCGGACCGTCTCGACCAGCTCCAGAAGGGCAATCCGGGGAGTCGGCCATGAGCCCGGCGCGCATGGCCTGGCGGCCGCTGCGCTGGTTGTTCAGCCGGCGCGCGGCGAAGACGCTGCTGTGGCTGGTGCTTATCGTTGCCGCCGCAGTGGGGGCGAACGTCGCGGGCATCAACCTGGTCGGCAGCGTTGCAGGCTGGGAACGGTGGCTGGCGGCCTCCGCAGGGTATTTCTTCATCTGGCGGCTGTGCGTGTACGCGGCAACGGCCTATGGATGGTTCTGGATGCGCCGCCGGGTGCTGGCCCGCGAAGACCAAAGCGGGACAGATGGGCAGGCGCGGCGCCGGCTGATCCGTACCGAGGTCGCCGGCGTCGTCGCCATCGTCGCGCTGGAAGCCAGCCTGTTGATGCAGGCCGCTTGAGGGGAGATCGGGGCCATGACGCTCTTCACGACCGACTATCTGGAGTACTACCTCACCCTCGTGTCCTGGATCGTCAACAACGGTATCTGGGCCGTGCTGGTGTCCAGCGGGGTGTTCGCGCTGCCTTTCGTCGCCATCGTCGTGCAGGAGTGGCTGAAGGCCCGCGCGGAAGGCGCTGACGAGGGCAACAAAGGCGTTCTGAGTGCCGCCCGTATCGAGAACCGGGTGTTCGTCGCGATCGTGGTGGTGATGTTCGCGGGCATTCCGTTCATCGACGTGGACCTCAGCACCATCCAGTACGACAGCTCGCGCTCGGCGCAGTGCCAGGTCAGCGTGCCGCAGCCCACGGAAACCGGCTGGTCGCAGTCCTTCAGCACCATCAACAACCAGTCGGCGAAGGTGCCGGTCTGGTGGGCTTTCATGCACGCGCTCTCGCGCGCCGTCACGAGCGCCTCGGTAGCGGCGATCCCGTGCGGTACGGACCTGCGGCAGATGAGGATGGAGATCGACGCGACCCGCATTGACGACCCGGTACTGGCTCAGGAGGTCGCGGACTTCTCGCGGGATTGCTATGGGCCTGCGCGGGCCAAATTGTTCATGCAGCGCCCGGATCTCGATGAGCAGCAGATGCACGACGTAACCTGGATCGGCTCGCGCTTTTTCACGGACACGGGTGGCTACTACGACAGCTACCGCTCCAGCACGGCGCGCGAGGCATGGCCCTATGACGACACCCGCGATGCAGGCCTCGCGCAGGTTGCCAATGGTGGCGGCTACCCGACCTGCAGGCAGTGGTGGTCAGACGGCAGCAACGGCCTGCGCGCGCGGCTGCTGGGGCAAGTGGACCCGACCCTGCTGAATCGCCTGGCGGGCTGGGCCGGGTTCCTCAGCCGGGCCGAGGTGGACGATTCGGTGATCCGCGCCATCGCGTCACCGCGGCAGCAGAAACTGAACCAGGGCAGCGTCTATACGGACTACGGCGGCCAGATCGACAAGACCCTGCCGAACATCGTGACGCGCGCCACGGGCGACGTGGGGATGGCAGTCGGCGCGATTGCCGCGTTTCCTGCCATGGATGTCGTGCGCCAATCCCTGCCCATGATCCTCGCCTTACTGAAGATGGCGCTGGTCATCTGCATCCCGCTCGTGCTGGTTGTGGGCACCTACGACCTGAAGACGGTCGTCACCGTCAGCGTCGTGCAGTTCGCGCTGTTCTTCACGGACTTCTGGTTCCAGCTCGCACGCTGGATCGATTCAACGATTCTGGACGCGCTTTATGGCTGGGGCTTTGGCTGGAACCGGCCGCACACCAACTTTGACCCGCTGGTAGGGTTGAACAACGCCTTCGGCGACATGCTCCTGATGTTCGTCATGGGCACGATGTTCCTGGTTCTGCCGGGATTCTGGCTGGCGAGCCTTACCTGGGTTGGGATTCGGGCCGGGCACGTCATCCAGGGACTTTCCGATGGCAGCAAGAGCGCCGGCCAAGCTGGCGGCAAGGGTGCCGGGGCGCTCACCGGAGGAAAACTGAAATAGCGCGAGGCCGGTCAGTCGTCGGTGTACAACTCGTGCGACGTGTCGTTGTACAGGTTGGGATCGTAGCCCGGCGTCTTGCGCAGCTCGGTGAGGTCGGTGAAAGGCCACTCGTCCTCATCCGAAGTATTTGCAGCAGCAGCCCATCCCGCCGCCGCAACGCCCAGCATCACGAGTGCAAACCAAAACGCAACGTAGAGCAGCACCCCCAGTACAGCCAGCTTGGCTACCCACACGAGCGCGGTAGCGCCAGCTCGCGGCATGCCCTTGGACACCAACCAGTTCGACGCCCGCCGTTCGCGTCGCGCATAGGCACGCCATCCGCGGCCAAAGGCGCGGCCGAGGCGTTCTGCGGTGCTGGTGCGGGTCGTCGTGTTCATGGTCGTCTCCTGCTGTTGAGGAATGCCTATTCCAGTTTGCTCCACTTCATTCGGTTTGCGGCTTCAATGTGTTTTCTTGCTGCTTCAGGACGCTTCGTCATCCGGCCCCACCGGGCCGGGGTCGGGTTCAACGCCGATGCGGTAGGTAACAACGAAACGCGGCCAGTCCACATGGTCCACCAGGTCGATGTCCTCGATGACGCCAACCTTCGCTCCCGCACGCTCGAACAGGGCGATGCTCTTGGCGGGATAGTTGTTGCGCGACGGATAGAGCACCCCGTCGAACAGCGCCTGGCCATCATCTCCGAGCATCGCATGCACCTGGGCGGACACCCGCTGCGTGTGCGTGTAGTCGCGGCTGGCCAACTGCTCCAGGTTCAGGCCGAAGTAGCCCGCCATGACGCCCTGCGCCGTGAGATCGGCCAGAAACACGTCGTCCATCACGCCTACTGCGCGCACCATCCGGGCTTGGACTTCTTTCAGCGCGATCGAGCGTTGCGTGTCCGCAAGCCACTGGTGCTTGTGAAACACCGACTCCATCAGCGCCGTGGGCAGGTCGCGCCCCAGGTAGAGCACGCCGTAGGCCCCCGCTGGGTCATCGTAGCGATTCGTGCTGCTGCGGCCATAGTACAGCGGGCTGCCCCGATAGACGACGCGGCTCACATGCTGGAGCAGTTCACCGGCATCGATCAGGAACGAAGGCAGCTCGTGGCTCATGGCGGTCTCGCTTCAATGCACCTGGACGCCCAGCACGTTGAACACGGCCTCGGCCACGTCATCGATCGTGCCATGCGTCACCGCATCCACGGGCGAGCGACCACCCAGGCCTTCGAGGGGTTCGGACAGCGCGCGGTAGATCGTCCAGTGGTCGATGCCCTCGACCTCCTGGAGCACGGTTTGGGTCAACTGCTGCTTCACCGGGTCGAGCTGCCAGTCGGGCAGCTTCTGGCCGCGCGGCCCCACGTTCAGCGCCAGCAGCCGACGGGCGAGGATGTCCTTGTAGATTTGCTGGCGCGACTTGTCCGCCAGCTTGGCGAACTCGGCAGGCGGCAGGTTGTCCGGCTGGTTGAAGGCTTCCAGCAGCAAGGCGCGGCCTCGCTGGACATCGGTTTCAGCCGGTGTCCAGCGCGTGTCGGAGCGCAACGCGGCCGCCTTGCGCTGCAAGGCCTGCGCCACCGTTTCACCTTCCAGGTTGGCGGGCAGCGTCACCGCCTCCACGCGCTCGTGGATGAACGCCTGCAACTCAGCCGCGAACGCCGGTGCATCCCGGATTTCGACGGTATCGGCGAAGCGTCGCACATCCTCCACCGTGACTCGCGGCAGCCGGTCGGCAATGAATTCGATCGCAGTGGGCATGGTCAGCTCCCAGGTAGGTTTGAGACAGGATTCACTCTAGTCTCCTTTGTCGCATTTGTCAACTTAGTCGCCCGGGTGGGAGCCTACCTGGCGGTGTAGCGCCCCGGCAGCATAGGCCGGGGCCCAGCGCCAGGTCGCCGTCTAATCCATTCGTGCGGGTTCCGCATTGACGCTGGAGCCGCAGCCCAGGCCCCGCTATACCGAAACGGTTAAAGGCCAAAGGGTCGAAACGGCAAGGGAATGGGGTGCAAGGGGAAAGGCCCTACCTTGAAAAGGCCAAAAGGCCTCCCGCCCGGCCCGCCATCAGGACACCGACATGCTCTCCCTGTTCCAGCGAAAACGGCCCCCGGTCGCTGCCGCGCCGTCGCCAGCACCCGCCACCGACCTCCCGAAAGGGTTGATGCGGCCGGAGTCGGCCGCATCGTTGCTCGCCACCCCGCGCCGGCAGAAGCTGCTGGAACACATCTGGCAGCGCACCTCGCTTTCGCGCAAGCAGTTCGCCTCCCTGTACCGCGCGCCGCTGGAGCGCTACGCCGAGCTGGTCCAGGCCTTCCCGGCTTCCGAAGCGCATCACCATGCCTACCCGGGCGGCATGCTCGACCATGGCCTCGAAATCGTCGCCTACAGCCTAAAGCTGCGGCAGTCCCATCTGCTGCCCATCGGGGCCAGCCCCGAAGACCAGGCGGCGCAGGCCGAAGCCTGGACTGCGGCCGTCGCCTATGCCGCACTGCTCCATGACATCGGCAAGGTGGCCGTCGATCTGCACGTCGAGCTGGCCGACGGCAGCACCTGGCACCCATGGCACGGCCCGCTGCGCCAACCGTACCGCTTCCGCTACCGCGACGACCGCGAGTACCGGCTTCATAGCGCCGCGACAGGCTTGCTGTACCAGCAATTGCTCAATCGCGATCTGCTGGACTGGCTCAGTGGCTATCCATCCTTGTGGGCGCCGCTGCTCTACGTCTTGGCTGGGCAGTACGAGCACGCCGGGGTTCTGGGCGAGCTTGTCGTGCAGGCCGACCGCGCCTCCGTCGCCCAGGAGCTGGGCGGCGATCCCGCGCGCGCCATGGCCGCGCCCAAGCACTCGCTCCAACGCAAGCTGGTCAACGGGCTGCGCTACCTGCTCAAGGAAGAGCTGAAACTGAACCAGCCGGAGGCCTCCGATGGCTGGCTCACCGAGGACGCGCTGTGGCTGGTGAGCAAGACAGTCTCGGACAAGCTGCGCGCGCACCTGCTGTCCCAGGGGGTCGATGGCATCCCCGCGAACAACACGGCCGTGTTCAACGTGCTACAGGATCATGCCATGTTGCAGCCCACCGCCTCCGGCAAGGCCATCTGGCGCGCAACTATTACCAGTGAGAGTGGCTGGTCCCATGCCTTCACGCTCCTGCGCCTGGCCCCGGCGCTGATCTGGGAGCCCTCGGAGCGACCCAGCCCATTTGCGGGAACCGTGACCGTGGACAACGCCGGCGAGGCCGAGGACGGGCCGCGCCCGTCCGCACCCGACGCTGCATTGCTACCTGGAGCAGCGGTGGCAACGGAGAAGGAGCCCGCAGCAAGCAGCCGTCCAGATCAGTCGGGCGGAAGTCACGCCATACCTCCCAGCACGCAGCGCAATCCGGCCGACCCACTGGAAAGCATGCTGGCGATGTTCGAGACAACGCCTGAGCCGGAGCAGTCCGTCGAAGCCCCGCCAGAGGGTGCCGACGATGCAGCGGTGCCGCTCGACCCTCCCGCATCGGCCCCAGGTCCTTCGGCGCCGACCGCCGCGCCTGCGCCGCACGATTTCGCCTCATTTACCGGGCGGCCATCGGGCGAGCATTTCATGGCCTGGCTGAAACAGGCCGTCCAGACCCGCAAGCTCATCATCAATGACGCCAAGGCCCTGGTACATACCGTGTCCGACACGGTTTACCTGATCAGCCCTGGTGTTTTCCAGCGCTACGCACAAGAGCATCCAACCATTGGGCCGCTTGCGAAGGACGCGGCCCTGCAGGACTGGCAGTGGGTGCAGAAGCGCTTTGAAAAACTCGGACTCCACAGGAAACAGCCATCGGGTCTGAACATCAGGACGTGCGAGGTCATGGGACCGCGCAAAACGCGCCAGGTGCATGGCTATTTGCTCGAAGACCCATCGCACATATTCGATGCCGTTCCACCGAACAATCCTTATCTGTCGCTCAAATAGCCGACTAAGAGGGGAAGTGCCACACGTTCTGTTTGAACGGGTGGCAAGCTTCAGTCGATCCGAAGAGGCTCGAACGACTTGACGAGTTGGTCCACCGCCTTGACCTGCCGCAGCAGCGGTTCGAGCGTGTCCAGTGGCAGAGCGCTGGGTCCGTCACAACGTGCATGCGCCGGGTCGGCGTGTGCTTCGAGGAACAAACCGCCAATGCCGACCGCCATGCCGGCCCGCGCGAGTTCGGGCAACTGTTGGCGACGCCCACCCGAAGCCAACGCATCCGCTTCTCGCCGCTGCAGGCTATGGGTTACGTCGAACACCAGTGGCAGGCCACTGCTGGCAACGCTCATTTCGCGGAAGCCCAACATGTCCACGACGAGATTGTCGTAGCCGAACTGCGTGCCACGCTCGCACAGCAGGACGCGCGGGTTGCCAGCCTCGTGCAGTTTGTGGACGACATGCCTGATCTGGCCCGGGCTGAGGAACTGCGGCTTCTTGACATTCACTACCCGACCGGTGCGGGCAATGGCGGCCACCAGATCGGTCTGCCGGGCCAGGAAGGCCGGAACTTGCAGTACGTCGGCAACGGCAGCGACCTGCATGGCCTGCTCAACCTCATGCACGTCGGTCAAGACTGGGCATCCGAACCGCGACTTGACCGCATCGAGGACCCGCAGCCCTTCCTCCAGGCCGACACCTCGGAAAGAATGGATCGACGAGCGATTGGCCTTGTCGAACGACGCCTTGAAAACGAAGGGTATCCCCAGCTTGCGCGTCACCTCCGCGAAGTGCTCAGCCGCAGCCAGGGTCGTATCGAGATCCTCGATGACGTTGATGCCGCCGAACAGCACGAACGGCAGGTCGTTGGCGACTGTGATGCCCTCGGAAATGGCGACGTGCAGGGAGGTGGCTGATGATGTCGATCGCATAAAAATTCCTCTCGTGATGTCAACGACCGCAGGCGAAAGCGCCGAGCGTCGTCGGCGAAGAATGCCTCACGGTCTTGAGCTTTGCGTGCAGACGCGTCCACAACAGCGCTTACAGGGTCCGACCGGGGTCCGCACCGGCGACTCCGCCCGTGACCACGGTCTTCCTTCAGCGGCTCACTGAAGACCGAGCGCCTTCATCAGCCTCGGCTTCTGGCTCGCGAAGGTGCCATAGAAGACCTCGTCGCCGACGATCGTGATCGGGGCCACGCGCACGCCGGTTCGTGACTTGGCCTCCGCGGAAATCTTCGGGTCGGTCAGGTCGCGCTCTTCAAACGCGATGCCCTGCTGGGACAACCACTCCTTTAGTGCCCGGCAGTCCGGGCAAGTTGGAGTGCTATAGATGAGGATGCGCGGGGTGTTGGCTTGGTTCATGGTCGTGCCTTCACTTGCCCCGAGCGACAAGCCAACTCTTCATCATGGCGATCTCGCCTTCCTGCGCGGAGATGACCTCCTGAGCCAACTTGCGGACCTCCGGGTTCTTGCCGTACTGCAGCGCCACCTTGGCCATGTCGATCGCACCCTGGTGGTGCGGGATCATGCCGCGCATGAAGTCCACATCGGCGTCGCCGCTGAAGTCGATCATCATGTCCGCATGCATGCGGTCGTTGCCGGCACGGTAGGCGGCCGTCGAGGCATCGCCCGAGCTGCCGGCCGCCGCCTGCTGGCCGTTGTCGCCCAGCCACTTGTTCATCATGGCGATCTCGCCTTCCTGCACGGTGATGACCTCCTGGGCCAGCTTGTGAACCTCCGGGTCCTTGCCGTACTGCAGCGCCACCTTGGCCATGTCGATCGCGCCCTGGTGGTGCGGGATCATGCCACGCATGAAATCGACGTCGGCGTTGCCAGTGAACTGCGCTCCCATCCCGGCGTGCATCTGGTCGTTCACGGCGCGATACGCGGTCGTGGAAGGACTGTCATTGGCCGAGGCGCTGGAGGGCATCGCGTGCCCTTGGTGACCTCCGCCCGCACTGGCCTGCATCGCTTCACCCGACGGGACGACCACCTTCTTCTGGACGGCCATCAGGCCGGCGGCGACCACGACGGCGCCCGCAATGAACAAGAGGCTGAACTTGTTGACCTTCATGAAAAAACTCCTTGAATGAGGTTGATGGGTTCACTGTAGGGCCTCCCATTGTTGGAAGGTCAAGCCCTTATTTCGCCCGTCACTTGGCGCTGCACGGCGGTGTGCCCATGCCCATTTCAGTTGCAAGTAATTCTCAACAAAGGTAGGATGTTAGGACGTTAATAGCGAGAGTCCAGGATCATGTCCCAGCAACCGAAAGTTCACGACACCAGCGATTTCCCCATCGTCCGCTTCGACGGCGCAAGCATCTACAACGGATACAGCAGCGCCTGGTGCGCGGAAATGGATGAACTCGTCGCCTGCGGAAAGCCCTTCGTGCTTATCTACGTCGCGGGAGGGCCAGAAGAGACTCTCGACGATCGCGCTCAGCGCGGCGTCTGGCTGAAGACTCACAAGGAGACGCTTGGCGGCACATTGCTCGCGCTCATCCACGTCGAACCGGATTCGGATAAGCGAGCCCAGTTGGAGGCCATGCTGCCAAAGCTCGTCCAGGCTTTCGGTACACCGCAGTCCACCCGGGCCACCCACGCCGATGCCGAGGCGCTGGCCCGGTATGTCCTGGCGGGTGGTCGCGTCGAAGATTCGATATGAACAGCACCGTCCGGTCGCTGTAGCGCACCAAGGGCCTATCCATGAGGACCGGCTACCGCGTGCTCTCCGGGAAACAACCCGCGTTCCGATCAACGGGGCCGGCGACCGGCTGCTCGATGGAAAGCGGCATTGCCAGCGCGGGAGTCGCGCTCGGATCAACCCGATTTCTCAAGTGCCGCAATCAGCGGAGCGACCACGTTCCGCACAGCCGCCGCAGCTGCTTCTCCATCCTGGCGCTCGATAGCATCCACGATCGCCTCATGGGTCGCGAGACCCGGCTCGGGCAGTTCCTTGTCCTTCAGCGCAGTCAGCGTGTTCATGCGGACCGAGTTCGCGAAGTAGCGGTACAGCTCAGCCAGCGCGCCGTTGCCGCACATCCCGGCGATCGCGCAGTGGAAAGCCGTATCGGCCTCGGCAAAGGCCGCGCTCGATGCGTGTTGCTCCTGCTCGCCGCGGGCCTTCAACAGTCGGCGCAGCAGCCCAACGTCCGCCTTGGACCGATGCACCGCGGCCAACCTGGCCGCCTCGGTTTCCAGCATGCAGCGCAACGCGAAGTGCTCTCGCAAGCCGGAACGCCCGACACGGCGCATGACCTCGGCCGGATCGATATTGGTTCGCACGTAGGTGCCATCACCCTGGCGGACTTCCAGGACCTGGCCGTGCGAGAGCACGCGAATGGCTTCCCGCACCGTGTTGCGGCCAACCTCCAGCATCTCGGCCAGTTCCTGCTCCCTGGGGATGCGCTCGCCGACCTTCCAGGCGCCTCCCTCGATCTGGCCGCGGATCAGCTCAATCGTCGAATCGACGAGCGAACGCCGCGGCGCCTGTGGGAGTGTGAAGCGGTTATTCATCGCGGTTCTCAAATGACGTAGAGACGGGAGCCCATCGGACCTCGATTGTAGCAACTCAGGCCTTATACATAGGATGATTCTATGTATTTGACAAAAGAGCAATTTTAAAGAATATTAACTGTTTTTAGTAGTGAGGTTTCCAATGTCAGATATTATTCCCGGATATTGCACACTTTGCCGTTCGCGGTGTGGGACGCTGAGTGAAGTAGCAAATGACCACCTGATCAAGGTACGGGCTAACCCTGAACACCCTAATGGTAAGGCCATGTGTATGAAGGGGAAAGCGGCACCTGAGCTGGTGGACAGCGCAAATAGAATTCTGTACCCGATGAAGAGAACTCATCCTAAAGGTGCAGAGGATCCGGGCTGGCAACGTATAAGTTGGGAAGAGGCTATGTCAACGATAGCCGGACAACTGGAAAAATTTAAACGAGAGGATGGAGCTGAATCTGTCGCTTTCGGCTTTACGAGCCCAAGCGGTACCCCCCTCAGTGATGCAATTGAATGGTTAGAGCGATTTGTTCGTATCTATGGCAGCCCAAATACCAGCTATGGAACTGAGATATGTAACTGGCATAAAGACGTTGCACATCGATGGACCTTTGGCTGCGGCATTCCTGTTGCTGATTATTCCCATGCCGATCTTATTCTTCTTTGGGGGCATAACCCCGCGAATACTTGGCTTGCCCAGGCTAGTGCGATTGGTACTGGTCGAAATAACGGCGCAAAACTGATTGTCGTGGATCCTCGCCCGACACCCTTAGCGAAAGAAGCAAATGCCTGGCTTGATGTCAATCCTGGAACTGACGGTGCATTAGCTTTGGGGTTAAGCCATCTCCTGGTAGAACGAAACCTGTTTAATCATGAGTTTGTTCGAAACTGGACTAATGGTCCTTTGTTGGTTCGAAATGATAATGGTTATTTTCTTCGGGAAAAAGATATTAACCCACTTGCCATCAGTAATCGCTATACAGTTTGGGACGAACACAACCAGCAAGTCACATTTATCGATTCCGAGACTCGAACTGAAGAAACGCTGATGCCTACAGCTGCACTTGAGGGCAATGTTGAAGTCGCAATAGCTGATGGTGCAAAAATTTCCTGCCAAACGGCGTTTTCATCTTTTAAAGATATGTTGGCTAATTATGACCCAGAAAACGTAAGCCGTATCACCGGGGTATCTGTTGCGTCAATTGAAGCCGCTGCGAGTTTGATTGCCGGGGCCAAGAAAATCGCCTACCACAGTTGGTCTGGAGTGGCTCAACACACTAATGCCACCCAAACAGAACGTGCGATTGCGACACTGTATGCTTTAACCGGTTGTTTCGATCAGGAAGGATGTAATCGAATCTATGCCAGCCACCCGGTAAATGTGGTTAATTCACCGACATTGATGCCTAAATCACAATGGGATAAAGCATTAGGCCTTGAAGAAAGGCCTATCGGGCCGCCTTCACAAGGTTGGGTTCATTCTCAGGATATCTGGCATTCAGTATTAGAAGGTACACCCTATAAAATTCGCGGGTTAATTGGCTTTGGTGCCAACATATTACTTTCACAAAGTGATACTTCTCTCGGACAACAGGCGCTTGAGGCGCTTGAGTTTTATGCCCATGTAGATTTGTTTGAAACGCCTACATCAAAGTATGCTGATATCCTTCTGCCAGTTAACACTGCCTGGGAGCGCGAAGGCCTAAGAACCGGGTTTGAAAGTAGTGCTGCTGCTCAGGACCACATTCAGTTGAGAAAAAAAATGGTCTCTCCGCGCGGTGAAAGCCGTTCCGACCTTGAGATTGTTTTCGATCTTGCATGCCGGTTAGGAATGAATGAAGCGTTCTTCGACGGCAATATTGAGGCAGCCTGGAATTATCAACTAGAACCATTAGGTTTGACTGTTGAGATGCTCAGAAATAAGCCAGAAGGTTACGATATCCCGCTTGAGCATAAAGTCAGAAAATATGCTTTCAGAGACCCAAATAGTGGATATCTGGCAGGTTTCAATACAGAAACAAAACGTGCAGAGTTTTACTCTGAGATCCTTCATCACTATGGTTACAATCCTTTACCTGAGTATGTACAGCCGCAAGAATACCAGCGCAACGATCCTGATTATCCATTAATGCTGACATCCGTTAAAAGCGGATTCTTCTGTCATAGCCAACATCGAAGCCTGACTAGCCTACGAAAAAAAGCACCTTATCCAACGGTAGACATTTCGGCAACTCTGGCTGACGAAGAAGGTATCAAGACGGGGGATTGGGTAGAAATTGAAACGAGAGCAGGTCTTGCTCGATTTAGAGCAAAAGTGGAAGCCAAACTCTCTCATGAAACTGTAATTGCTGAGTTTGGGTGGTGGCAGGCTTGTCCTGATTTTGGCAAACCTTCATACCCGGTTAAAGGTGAGTACAGTAGCAATTACAATAGTTTAATCAGCGGTGATAGCTATGATCCAGTCAGCGGTGCTTTACCTTTGCGTTCATTCCGCTGCCGCATTCGCCGCTTGAATGATTTTGAGCTGATAAGGCGCCCCTGGGAAGGTCGTAAAACATTCAAAGTCATTGAACTGAAAAAAGAAGCAGATAATGTTACGACAATTACCTTCCAATCGAACAGTGAAGGCTACTTACCTGATTATGAACCGGGCCAGCATATCACTGTTAGCTGTTGTCCGATGAGCGATTCTGAAGAGATCGTTACCCGGGCGTATTCGCTGACAGGCCCTGCGTTTGTTCATGACCGTAAAACCTATTCCATTTCTGTCCGTCATCAGAAAGCGACTGATGAGAAAGGTGAGTATGTTGAAGGAATAATGTCATCCTACATAAACACGCATTTGCAGATAGGCAAGGATGTTGAACTTACCCCTCCTGGGGGGAATTTCATTGTCCCGCTCAATGCCGTCCAGCCTGTCGTAATCTTTGCTGGCGGTATTGGAATTACTCCATTCATTTCCTATCTGGAGTCTATTAACCCCCAAGCGGAAGGTCCGGAGATCTGGCTTTTCTATGCTAATCAAAATAGTAGGCTACATGCGTTTAAGAAAAGAATTGCGGAGCTAAATGCGTCTATTGACAGGCTTAAAGTAATTAATATCTACAATCAGCCCCTCGACTGTGATATTCCAGGATTGGATTATGATAGAGCTGGTTACGTTGGTGCGGGAGATGTCGAGGCATATCTTATTGAGAATAATGCTCGTTATTACATGTGTGGTCCGCAGCCTATGATGGATGCGATATCGCGAGGGCTTCAGGAGAGAGGTGTACCTGCATTTGCTATTTTCTACGAGATATTTCGTTCTCCAGCAAAAATAAATAATGATCCCTCATTACGTCATAAAGTCATTTTTGCAAAATCAGGAAGAACAGAGATTTGGACCACGGATAAAGGTACTCTACTTAATTTTGGGGAAAAGCTTGGGATTCAAATGCCTAGTGGTTGTCGTGTTGGACAATGTGAAAGCTGTTCAACTAGGGTGATTGCAGGGAACGTACAGCATCTGAATGGTGTGGAGCCCTCTGATGAGGGGGCATGTTTGACATGTCAGTGCATTCCTGCCGGTGATATCACGATTGATGCTTGAGGTAAGTACTAGCTATTAGCATCCTTTACATCAGGCCATTTCAGTGGCCTGATTTTTTCTATGAATAACATTATGTTTTAAACAATTTTCAATTTTTTGTACGAATTCACCTCAATAGCCGATTTAATCAATTTTATCAGTGCGATCTTTCTAAGTTTTTATCATCCTCCCCCTTGACCTTCCAGTTACTACAAGCTTTAGCCTGTAAGAAATTATACCAATTGCATTAATTAATTGACCAACTTTATCCACTCTCTCCAACAGAGATTTTTGACTCGTTCAACATCCGCAATGAATGTATTCCAAGCGCGAGAGACCTGTTCCACTATTTCTTCGTAACCTCGAAATACGCGGTTTGATAAGCAACGTTGCCGTAACCATTGCCATACTTGCTCCATCGGGTTCAGCTCCGGAGAATAAGGTGGGAGTTTTAACAGACTGACATTGGTAAATGGGCTGGCCGTATCGATCGTATGCCAGCCCGCGCCATCCATTACAACAACGGCATGACGCCCAGGCTCTGTCGCTTCACTTATTAATTTCAGATGCTGCTTCATCACCTCTTTATTCACAAGAGGGCTGATAAGCGCCTGAGTATTACCATTGCTCGGACACACCGCCCCAAAGACATAGCCATAATCGAATTGCTGTTGCTTTACTACTCTTGGCCTGCTGCCCTTGGCTGCCCATATTCTGGACGTCTGATTTTGCTGACCGAATCGTGCTTCGTCTTGAAACCAGACGTCAACGCGATCCAGAGGAAGATGACCGGGAGTGTGAAGGATCGTTTCCAGCAGGAAATTTTTTAAAAGTGTCCTGGGTTTGTTGTGATTGTTTAGGGTGTTTAGAGCGACTGGTTATCCAACTGAAACCGAGCGCATCCATGATGCGGTATACGTTTCGCAACTGATAATCGATTTGGAAGGTGTCGCTAATGTATTGTCGTACATCCTGTGCAATCAAACGCCCCCCCTCCTTTTTAACCGCATTTTCTTTGATAAAATGTGCGATCTGTTCTCGCTGGGAGACGGAGAGCTGACAGGGTCTACCCGGACTAGGTTTGGATTGCAGACCTTCAAGTCCGTGCGCCAGATAGTTGGATACCCAGGTATTAACACTGCCTCTGGCAACCCCAAGGTAAGTTGCTATCTGGGTTCGTGTTTCCCCATTCTTGAAATGATACAAAGCTAGATAGCGGGTTCGCAGTTGCCCGTTGGAGGTTTGCTTTGCTAATTGTTTAAAGTCGTCGGCTGTATGCATATCAAAATCACTCGAATATGAATACCACTATTAGATCAAACTTTTAAGACAATTGGTATTACTACAGACGCCAACTTCGGACTGGCCGAAGAGTTTTGGTGAATGAAAGGATCGTTATGATGAAAATGAAAGTTGGGATATTGCTGATGGCAGTTGCAGTGACAGCCAATACAGAAGTGGTACTTGCAAATGATGATGCAAGCGAAACGCAAAAAAAAACTGCAAATGCGCCTGCAGGTCCACAGGTACCCGTGGCTGTTGCCGTATCACGGAATATTATACCTTCTGCTGAATTTACCGGTTCTTTAGCGGCTATTAAAACAGTGGAGCTACGCCCCAGGGTAGGAGGGGCAATCGAATCTGTTACGGTGCCGGAGGGAAGTCTGGTTCAGAAAGGACAGATGTTATTTCAAATCGATCCGCGGCCCTACCAGGTTGTGCTTGATAGTGCACAAGCGCAATTACGACAGGCAGAAGCTCAGGCGTTCCAGGCAAGCCGCAATTACGAGCGTATTAGCCGTCTGGTAAACGGAGGTGCTGTTTCGCGTAAAGACTATGATGATGCATCTTCTGAGAAAAATGCCCGCGTTGCACAGGTTCAGGTATCGAAGGCTGCAGTCGAAGCAGCAAAGCTGGATTTGTCATACTCGCGTGTGACTGCGCCAATTGATGGCCGTATCGATCGGATTTTAGTAACTGAAGGTAACTTGGTTAGCAGCAGCCAGGGGGGGGCCGCGACTCTATTGACAACAATCGTTTCGTCCGACCCTTTATATGTTTATTTTGATATTGATGAAGCGACATATCTCAATACTGTCAGTAAGGCTCGGCCTGATGTTGTCGGACGTAGCAACGAAAAATTACCCGTACATATAGGTCTGGCAAATGAGAAGGGGTATCCGCACGGGGGGGCGCTTGATTTTGTTGGCAACCAAATTGATCGTAATACCGGCACTGTTCGTGTCCGGGCTATTATCCCGAATGCTGATGGTCTTCTTACTCCTGGAGCATTTGCCAGAGTTCAGTTAGGCACTGGTAGTGAGCAAAAAGTAATTTTGGTAAACGATCAAGCCGTAGGCACAGATCAGGGCAATAAGTATGTCCTTGTTGTTGATGCCAATAATAAGGCGCAGTATCGCCCGATAGTGTTGGGGCCAATGGTCGATGGATTACGTGTTATCAGCGACGGTCTGAAGGCCGGGGAAAAAATTATCATAAAAGGGCTCGTACGACCGGGGATGGCCGTTACGCCAGACATCGTATCGATGCAAACGCTGTTGAGCGTACCTGAGAGGCAGCCTGAAGGTGCATCTAAAAAATCGAATGGCAAAAATGAGGGAGGTAGTAAATGAAATTTCCTCATTTCTTCATCCAGCGCCCCATATTTGCAATTGTCTTATCAGTTTTTATGCTGATAGCGGGTTCTTTAGCGTTTTTTCAACTTCCTCTCAGTGAATATCCGTCCGTAACACCGCCAACCGTTCAGGTAACGGCAAGCTACCCCGGAGCAAACCCCAATGTAATAGCAGATACTGTTGCCGCCCCGCTTGAGCAAGCCATCAATGGGGTTGAAGGCATGCTTTACATGAGTTCTCAAACTGCTTCTGACGGCCGAATGATTTTAACCATCTCTTTCAGACAGGGAACTGACCCCGATATTGCGCAAATTCAGGTTCAGAATCGGGTATCACGGGCTTTGCCTCGGCTACCAACGGAAGTCCAGCAAATAGGGGTTGTGACTGAAAAAACCTCGCCGGATATTCTTATGGTGGTGCATTTGTTCTCTCCTGATGAGCGTTATGATCCACTTTATGTTTCTAACTATGCAATGTTAAACGTACGTGATGAGCTTTCACGCTTACCAGGTGTCGCAAGCATAGCGCTGGGAGGTGAAGGGGAATATGCCATGCGAGTATGGTTAGATCCTAATAAAGTGGCTTCCAGAGGGTTAACATCAAGTGATGTCACTGCTGCGATTAAAGAACAAAACGTTCAGGTAGCGGCTGGCTCTGTCGGACAGCAACCTAATGCATCGTCATCATTCCAGGTCACTGTGAATGCCTTAGGGCGCCTAACTACTGAGGAACAGTTCGGCGATATAGTTATTAAAACCGGAGATGACGGACAAATTACGCGCTTGCGTGATGTGGCTCGTCTTGAACTCGGTTCAGATAACTACTCCATGAGGAGTTTACTAAATAATAAAAATGCAGTGGGTATGCAGATTGTTATGACCCCGGGCGCCAATGCACTTGAGGTGTCTGCATCGGTAAGGTCAACAATGGAACGCCTGAAAGTAAGGTTTCCGGAAGGTATTCAGTACAGTATCGCTTATGATCCGACCGTGTTTGTTAGTGCTTCCCTGAAATCTGTCACGACGACTTTATTAGAGGCCACAATATTAGTTGTGCTGGTCGTGATGCTATTTTTGCAAACATGGAGAGCATCAATCATCCCATTGATCGCAGTGCCTATTTCATTAGTGGGTACGTTTGCATTAATGGATGTATTTGGGTTCTCACTCAATACGCTATCTTTATTTGGTCTGGTTCTTTCAATTGGTATTGTTGTTGATGATGCAATCGTTGTGGTTGAGAACGTTGAGCGCCATATTGCAAAAGGACTCTCACCAAAAGACGCCGCAAGAAAAGCAATGGACGAGGTAACGGGGCCAATTCTGGCTATTACCTCAGTACTGGCAGCTGTGTTTATTCCATCAGCATTCCTCTCGGGGCTTCAGGGCGAATTCTATCGTCAATTTGCATTGACGATTGCTATCTCAACGATTTTATCGGCTATCAACTCCTTAACATTGTCTCCGGCATTAGCTTCCGTACTACTGAAACCACATCAAGGTATAGAGAAGCAAGATTTGTTGACTCGTGTAATGGATCGTTTTTTCGGATCTTTTTTCCGTCGTTTTAACCGTTTCTTTGATAGCCTGTCGAATTCCTATGTTGGGACGATTCGACGTATCGTTCGCGGAAGTACAATTGTACTCATTCTGTATGCTGGTTTTCTGGCACTGACCTTCCTGGGCTTCAAACAGGTTCCTGGTGGTTTTGTGCCTGCTCAGGATAAATATTGCCGACGGCCTGTGCTTCGTTGCGCGCGACATGCGATTTTCCACCACGCCCGTGCGAGCGGGATTTTTTTCAACACCTTTTGGAGTATTTCGACCATGAACAACATGCAGCACGCCCTGTCATTCAGGCCCCTTCGTTCTTCAGACGGCTTGCGCTGCCGTCCGGTGCAGGCTTTGGGAGCGATATTCCTCGGGCTGGCTTCACTCGCCTATAGCGTCACGTCGCAGGCGGCAGATGAGCCAGAGAACGTGAAGGTGGTCCGGCAATACCTTGACGCCTGGAATGGCGGGCGAACCGACGCGATGGAAAAAGTGCTCGATTCCAACGTCGTCTATTTCAATACCAGCAATGAAGCGTCCCGCACTGGGCCTCAAGCCATTACCGAAGTCTCGCAGTTTCTGATGAAAATCCTGCCCGACCGAAAAATGAAAATCCGTTCGCAGCCGGTTGCCTCCGGCGATGGTGTGGCGATCGAGTGGGAATTCACCGCCACCAAGAACAGCAATGGCGGGACGTCGCCCTCCAGTTCGACCATCAGTTATTTCGGCGCGAGCTTCTTCCGTGTTTCGAACGGAAAGATTGTCTATGCCAGCGACTACTACAACCACAACACCATGCAGAAGCAGCTTCAGCAGTAACGTAAATCCGCAAACAGGAAATCACCGACATGTCCCGCTTCATCATGCACAAGCCCTCGGCGCCGCCAGCGCAGCGGTGAGGCAAGCGCTTTTCCTCAATCCAAGGTAATTGCGCTGGTGACTTGATGAATATCTGACACGCCGGTTATCGAGCCTTGTCTCGATGAAATAGAAATCCCGAATGAAACTACCAACCACGAAGCAGGAACTCCTTGACAAGGTTCGCGCCAGCCACCGAAAGCTCGGGGTAGAAGCTGCCACCATTCCCGCCAGCCACTACCGGCACACGGCCATGATCTGGCAGGAGCCGCGCCTGCATACCAACGCTGCGATGGTCCTGGTGGACGTCATCGTCTGGAACACGATGATCCTGCAGTTCGCGCATGATCGGACGCCTGGACCTTCGGCGTCCTTTTACTCGCCGAGTGCGATGGCGCAGCGGGCCGAGCGTCTTTCTGCCGGCTTCCAGCGCCGTTTCGCGGGCAGAGACCTTCGCGAGCTGGAAGCCATGCTCACGGAGGGACAGGACCGGGTGCTCGACTGCGTGGCGCACCATTCGAACGCCTCGCTTTTCGATCCCGCGTTGAGCCCGATGAAGACCCTCGGGCGCAAGATCCAGTTCTTCACCTCCACCGCCTACGACGACGCGCTGTCGAGGCTGCGCCAGTGGAAGCAGGTGCTGTAGCGGCCGAGGCGACCCACTGCGCGGAGCGCCTCTTGCACCGCTCCGATCAGACCGGAGCTGGCAGCGCCGGCTTTCGCGCGGCCTGCCACAGCAGCGGCACCAGGATCAGCGCCAGGGCCGGGAAGATCATCCAGTTGACCGCCTGCCAGCCCGAGCTGTGCAGGATCGATCCCGCGAGGAACGACACGGCCGCCGTGGCGGCGAAGACGAAGAAATCGTTCATGCCCTGCGCCTTGCTGCGCTCGGCCGGGGTGTGGCAATCGGTGACCATCGCCGTCGCGCCGATGAAGCTGAAGTTCCAGCCGATGCCCAGCAGCGCCAGCGAGCCCCAGAAGTGGGACAGGCCGAGCCCGCCCAGGGCCACCACCCCGGAGGCGGCGAGCAGCACCATGCCGACGGCGGTCACGCGCTCCTTGCCGTAGCGCACCATCAGTCGTCCTGTGAAAAAGCTCGGCCCGAACATCGCCAGCAGGTGCCACTGTATTCCTAGGGCGGCGTTGTCCACCGAATGCCCGTGGTTGACCATCGCCACCGGCGCGGCCGTCATCACGAACGCCATCACCCCATAGGACACCACGCCCGCAGCCACGGCCAGCAGATAGCGCGGCATCGCCAAGAGCTGCAGCACCGTCCGACCGCTATCGGCGACTGCTTCGGCCTGGGTCTGGCTCGGCGTGCGCAGCATCAGCAGGATCGGCAAGGCGATCAGCGGCAGCAGCGCCTGGCTGAGGAAGCTGCCAACGTAGGGCGTGCCCGCTACCGCATCGCGCGTGAAGATCACCAACTGCGGCCCGATGATGGCGCCCGCGAGACCGCCCACCATGACCCAGGAAATGGCCTTGGCCTTAAGCGCGTCCTCGGCGGTGACGGCGGCTGCGAAGCAGTAGCCCACAGCAGGAAATCGAACTATGAAACGAATAACCCCTTTCCTTCTGGTCGCAGTACTCGGGGGCACTGAAGCAGGCCAGCGTGTCTACTCATCGCGCATGAATTGCCTGACAACCTTTCAAATTTAGAGAAGATAAATTGAAGTTCTGACGGGAATTTCTCAGTAAAAGAATCCTATCTTTCTCGTCAACAGACTGAACGGCACCCCCTGAGTTTTTATGCATATATTCAAGATCGGCAAATTCTTTAATGATTCACCACAAAAAAGGCGGGAAGCCCATTGAGCGATCCCGCCATAGCAAAAAACTCAAACATGCTCACATCAGGAAACTTTACCCTGAAACGATCCCTTGAAATTTAAGCGCATAGTAATAATAAGATTTAGCCATTAGCCGAATCTTCCAAAGTTGGCGCACTGCTTGCTACGTTTTTAAGCGACTCCGCCATAGTGAAGTACGGAGACCACTGTTTTGCAAGTTGGTCAACCGTAAGTCCTGCGGAGATAATATAGGTTGCAGCTGCAATAACCTCTCCAGCAGATTCGCCTACCATATGAATACCCAGAATCCTTCCTGTCTCACGCTCGGATATCATCTTGATTATCCCTTTGTCGTGACGACTTACAATAGCACGTAGAACAAAGGAAACCGGAATTTCACGAACATCATAGGCAATTTGGGCCGCCTCAGCCTGCATAGGAGTCATGCCGACAGCAGCCATCTCGGGCGACGTGAAAATGACGCGGGGCAAGGCGGTGTAGTCTAGGGACCGAGGCTCGTTGCCCAGAGCATTGCTCGCGGCCACGGTCCCCTGCGCACTAGCGACATACACTAATTGAGCCATACCAGTGACATCGCCCGCTGCCCAGATGCGAGGATTTGAGGTTCGCAGATGTTCGTCCACAATTATTTCGCCTCGATCGCCCCTGGACACATTGACAGCATCCAAGTTGAGTCCTTCAGTTGCCGGACGGCGCCCCGTCGCTATGAGAATCTTATGGGCGAAAATTTGCTGAGTACGTCCTTCGGCGACGACAGTTGCAAGCACCCCGCTCTCGTGTGGTACGACGTTTGTCAGATTGGCGCCAGTATGGAACATGATGCCCTCCGCTGACAGCGCCTGCTCCAGTGCCGCAGAAATCGCGGGATCCTCGAACGGTGCAATTCGAGGAGCTATCTCGACCACTTCAACCTTGCTGCCCAGTCGAGCGAACAATTGACCTTGCTCCAGACCGATCGCATTGCCGCCGACGACCAGCATGGACTCAGGCACCTGCTCAAGGGACATGGCCGAGCCGGAAGTGAGAAAGTCCACCTCACTGAGGCCAGGAATGGAAGGAATGAATGGCGCTGCCCCACTGGCGATCAGTACCTGCTTGGCGTACACCAGGTTTGTGTTTCCGTCTGAGTCCGCGACGACGAGCGCTACGATATCTGGCTCATCTGACGCTACAAAGGTCGCCTTGCCGCGAAATACCGCAATACCTGCATCCTTGGGTGCTTGTACATGGAAAGACTGCCGGAAGTGCCCGATCATTTGATCTTTATCTCTGACAAGCAAAGACAAGTCGACAGGCCCGGCCGAGGTCGCTATACCTGGGAACTTCCCATGCGCAGCAGACATGCGAGCAGAAGCCGCCGCAAGCAACGTCTTTGAAGGAACGCATCCTACATTGAGACAGGTCCCTCCTGCCAACCCCTGTTCGATCATGGCGACTGTTTTGTCGAGCCTACGTGCTTCGTTCGCTGCGGCTCTAGCCGCCGAACCGGAACCTATCGTGACTAGATCATAGATGACGGAGGGCTGTTGTGCGGAAGCCGCTGTTGTCGTGTTCATAAAAGAAGCCTCAAGGAAATTGCAAAGAAAGAGACAGATCGGTCTCCTTGAGGGATTGTAGACAACCCTGTCTCCTTGTGTCAACATGTCGCGTATGAATCCTCACAACGATGAATAACATCATGGACAAAAAAGAACAGTTAGTCGCAACTGCCTTTAACCTTTTTTATAAGTACGGCATTCATGCTGTTGGCATCAATCGGGTACTTGAAGAGTCCGGCATTGCCAAGAAAACGCTATATAACCATTTCTCCAGCAAGGAAGATCTAATTGCTGCGACCGTCGAATATTGTGATCAGCAGTATTTCTCTTGGCTCGATTTGCGTTTGCACGAAGCGACGCCAGGTAGGGACGCCTTGTATGCCATGCTTGATGCTTTTGACGATCTGTTTCAGGGTCTCGATCAATCCAAGCCACTTTTCTTGGGTTGTTATTTCATTAATGTCAGCGCCGAATTCAGCAATCCGGATCATGATATACATAAGCTTTGCGCCCGAAACAAAGAGGCTATGCTGCGATGGATCACACACCACACTTCACTTGTCATAACGTCCAGAGAATCGATAGTTCAAATCTCTGAAACAATTGCTATGTTGCTTGAAGGGGCGATTATTCAGGCTCACGTTCTTGGAGATCTGCACGCTGCTCGCAAAGCCAAAGCCGTGGTTAAACTGCTTCTTGATAAATCTAACTAACTAACTAACTAACTAAATTCATCTGTCCATACAACTCTTTGACCATCAATAAAGGTGGAACGGCAAAGTAGCTTTCCGAAGTTTCAGCAGTGGAGACAAGTCGTGTAGTGCCGGAACGGGCCACTTATCGGCTTCCAGTCCTCGATCAATGCCCCAAGTCAAGTCAGTTGCAACCGTACCGCCCCTGCCACAGCAGCGGCACCAAGATCAGCGCCAAGGCCGGGAAGATCATCCAGTTGACCGCTTGCCAGCCCGAGCTGTGCAGGATCGACCCCGCGAGGAACGACACGGCCGCCGTGGCGGCGAAGACGAAGAAGTCGTTCATGCCCTGCGCCTTGCCCCGCTCGGCCGGGGTGTGGCAGTCGGTGACCATCGCCGTGGCGCCGATGAAACTCAAATTCCAGCCGATGCCCAACAGCGCCAGCGAGCCCCAGAAGTGGGACAGGCCGAGCCCGCCCAGGGCCACCACCCCGGAGGCGGCGAGCAGCACCATGCCGACGGCGGTCACGCGCTCCTTGCCGTAGCGCACCATCAGTCGCCCGGTGAAGAAGCTCGGCCCGAACATCGCCAGCAGGTGCCACTGTATTCCTAGGGCGGCGTTGTCCACCGAATGCCCGTGGTTGACCATCGCCACCGGCGCGGCCGTCATCACGAACGCCATCACCCCATAGGACACCACGCCCGCAGCCACGGCCAGCAGATAGCGCGGCATCGCCAAGAGCTGCAGCACCGTCCGACCGCTATCGGCGACTGCTTCGGCCTGGGTCTGGCTCGGCGTGCGCAGCATCAGCAGGATCGGCAAGGCGATCAGCGGCAGCAGCGCCTGGCTGAGGAAGCTGCCAACGTAGGGCGTGCCCGCTACCGCATCGCGCGTGAAGATCACCAACTGCGGCCCGATGATGGCGCCCGCGAGACCGCCCACCATGACCCAGGAAATGGCCTTGGCCTTAAGCGCGTCCTCGGCGGTGTCGGCGGCTGCGAAGCGGTAGCTCTGCACATACGCGCCGTAGAAGCCCGCCAGGAAGGTGCCGGCGCAGAAGATCCAGAACGAGGCCAGCATGATGCCCAACGCGGCGATCAGGCCCGAGGCCACGCCGAAGCCGACCCCCACCACGTATCCGTTGCGGCGGCCATGGTGCCGCATGATGAAGGCGGCAGGCAAGGTGCCGATGGCAAGACCCAGGCCGAACAGACTCACGGGCAAGGTGATCCAGGCCGAATTCTTGGCAAGCTGCTGGCCGACCAGCCCACCCAGCGACATCACGATGGGCGCGCTGGCGCCGCCGAGCGCCTGCGCGGCGGTGAGAACGCCGATGTTTCGGCGCGTGATGCTCTGGTCGGTCATGGGCGTCTTTCTTATTCGTTTGTCTGGCCGGAAATATTACACGCATGAATATATATTCAGTTATATGGACATGCGATGCTCACGAACCATCGCGAGCCGGTCCATCCTCGGAAGCCCCGGCGGAAGCAGCACCGTGCAGGGCCAATGCGAGCAGGTGCTCTTTCACCTGGATCAGTTGCTCCATGCGTTCCTCAACACAGGCGAGATGGCCTTGGACAGCCTGCCTTAGCAGCTCAGGTTCCAGGAACCCCTCATGTGCCCAACCCAGTAGGCGGCGCACGTCATCCAGGCCGATTCCCGAGGCACGGTAGTTGCGAATCAGGTGAAGCCGTTCGACATGGGCCGGGCCATAGCGCCGATAGTTGTTGCGTGACCGCTCCGGGGCTTGCAACAGGCCCTCCCGCTCGTAGAACCGAATGTTCTCCGGGGGGGTGCCCGTCAAGCGCGCAAGTTCACCGATCCTCATCCGGTTCTCCGTGCGCAACGATGGGGAACGCCGCCGTTGCGCATAGCCCTTATCCCGGCGACCGGGCGGATGGTTGCCCGGTGGCGCCCGATTGCACCGTGTGCTCAGTCCAGCCGCCACCCAGCGCCTTGTAGAGGTGGATGAGGTTGTTCAGCCGCGTCAGGCGCGTGCGCACCAGGGTCTGCTGCGCACCGTACTGTGTGCGTTGCGCATCGAGCAAGGTGAGGTTGTCGTCCACGCCTTCCTGGAAGCGTTGCTCGGCTAGTTGGTAGGCTTTCTGGCTAGCCGCTACCAGGAGCTGCTCCGAGCGGATCTGCTCATCAAGCGTGCGCTTGCCCGCCAAGCCGTCAGCCACCTCAGCAAAGGCCGCCTGGATAGACTTCTCGTAGTTGGCGATTTCGATCCTCTTTTGTACCTGTGCCACGTCCAGATTGGCTCGCAACGCGCCGCCGCGGAAGATGGGCAGCGTGATCTGCGGCAGGAAGCTCCAGGCCCGCGAGCCCGAATCGAACAGGCCGTCCAGCGAAGCGCTGGCCGTGCCCGCCGAGCCCGTGAGGCTAATCGTCGGGAAGAACGCGGCCCGCGCCGCGCCGATGTTGGCGTTGGCGCCGATCAGCATCTGCTCGGCGGCGCGGATGTCCGGCCGACGCGCGAGCAGTTCGGACGGCAGGCCGCTCGGCAGGTCGGTCGGCACGATGTCGTCCGGCAGCGCCACGGCCTCGTCAAGCTGCCGGGACAGCTCCGGCGTCAGCGGCTGGCCCAGCAGCAGCACCAGCGCGTTGCGGTCCTTGGCCGCCTGCCGCGTGTAGGCGGCGCGGTTGGCCTCGGCGGTGCGCAGCGCGATCTCCGCGCGGCGCAGGTCGAGCTGCGTGGAATTTCCCGCTTCCACCAGTTGGGTGGTCAGGTCATAGGAGCGCTTCTGTGTGGCGAGGGTGTCGCTCGTCAGGCGCAGCAGTTCCTGGTCGGCGCGCAGCGTGAGGTAGGCGCTGGCCACCTCGGACACCAGGCTCATCTGCGTGGCGATGCGGGTCTCGTCGAGGGCCAGGTAGGACGCCAGCGCCCGGTCGTTGAGGCTGCGGATGCGGCCCCACAGGTCCAGCTCCCAGGCGGCCGTCACCCCGGCCACGTCGTAGCGCCGGAGCACGTCGCTTTGCCCCGTGGTACTGAGGTCGGCCGGTACGCGCTCTGACGCGCCGCGGGCGGAAACGCCCAGGTTCGGCAGCATCTCGGCACGCTGGATACGGTACAGCGCCTGAGCCGCCTCCACGTTGAGCGCGGCTTTGTGCATGTCGCGGTTGTTCTCCAGCGAAATGCCGATCAACTGCTGCAGCAGCGGGTCGCGGAAGAAGTCCCGCCAACCGATCTCGGCCGTGATCGCGTCGTCGGGCGTCGCGGCCGCCAGTTCCACATAGGCCGCGCCCGAGGGATAGGCCGTGTCGATCGGCGCTGCGGGCCGGTCATACTTCGGTGCCATGGAGCAGCCAGCCAGCGCCGCCGCGAGGGCGAGCGGCGCCAGCGTCCTGGCGGGTCGTGTGAATGCGAAAGATGTTTTCATGTCGTATGTCCTCCTGGCCGTCATGCGTGCTGGTCGGTCATGCCGCCACGGGCATGGCGCGCTTCGCGGCGCAGCGCCAGCTTGCGCACCACAACGTAGAACACCGGCGTCAGCACCAGGCCGAATACCGTCACGCCCAGCATGCCGGCGAACACCGCGATGCCCATGGCGTGGCGCATCTCGGCGCCCGCACCGCTGGCCAGCACCAGCGGCACCACGCCAGCGATGAAGGCGAACGACGTCATCAAGATCGGGCGCAGCCGCAAGCGCGCGGCTTCGAGCACGGCTGCCAGCGGATCGGCCCCTTCGCTTTCCTTCGCGCGGGCGAACTCCACGATCAGGATCGCGTTCTTGGCAGCCAGGCCGACCAGCACCACGAAACCGATCTGCGTGAAGATGTTGTTGTCGCCCCCAGAGAGCCAGACGCCGGCGATCGCCGAGAGCAGCGCCATGGGTGCAATCAGCAGCACAGCGAACGGCAGCGACCAACTGTTGTACTGGGCCGCCAGGAACAGGAAGGCGAGCAGCACCGCCAGCGCGAAGATGTAGATCGCCGTGTTGCCAACCCGTTTTTCCTGGAAAGTCAGGTCCGTCCATTCGTAGGTCATACCGTCCGGCAGCGATTCGCTCACGATCTTCTCAATCGCGGCGGTGGCCTGGCCGGACGAGTAGCCCGGCGCTGGCCCGCCGCTGATGTCGGCCGAGGGAAAGCCGTTGTAATGCATCACCCGGTCGGGGCCGGAACTGCGCTCGATGGTCGCGATCGCGCTCAGCGGGATCATGTCGCCCGCTGCATTGCGCACCTTGAGCATGCCTATGTCCTCAGCCTGCATGCGGAACTGCGCATCGGCCTGGGCCATGACCCGGTAGGTGCGACCGAAGCGGTTGAAGTCGTTGACGTAGAGCGAGCCAAGGTTGACCTGCAGGGTGTCGAACACCTCGGTCAGCGATACGCCCTGCGACTTGGCCTTCACCCGGTCGATGTCCACCTGCAACTGCGGCGCATTGGTCTGGAAGCTGGCGAGCATGTTCGCCAGCTCGGGCGCCTGCATGGCCTTGCCCATGATCTGGCCCTGTGCCTGCGCAAGCGCCTCGGGACCCAGGCCCGCCCGGTCCTCGATCTGCAGCTTGAAGCCGCCCATCGAACCCAGGCCCGGCACCGGCGGCGGCGGGAAGATGCCAACGAAGCCGTCCGGGATCTGGCTGAACTTGCCCATGAGCTTGCCCTGGATGGCGAAGGCCGACAGCGACGGGTCCTTGCGCTCATCGAAGGGCTTGAGCATGGCGAACATCAGCGCGGTGTTCGGCTGGTTCACCGGTCCATTGACCGACAGGCCCGGGAAGGCCACCACGCTCTCGACGCCCGGCTCAGCCAGTGCGATCTTGGTCATCTCCTTGACGACCGCCTCGGTGCGATCCAGCGAGGCGCCGGTCGGAAGCTGGGCGATGCCCACGAGATAGTACTTGTCCTGGGCCGGCACGAAGCCCGCAGGCACCTTGTGGAAGCCCAGCCAGGTCAGGCCCAGGAAGCCGACGTAGAGCAGCAGCACGATGGCGCTGCCGCGCACCGCGCGGCGCACGCCCCCGACGTAGGAATTCGAGGCGCGATCGAAGAAGCGGTTGAAGCGGCGGAAGAAGCCGCCGAACACGCCGTCGATGATGCGCGTGAGACGATCGGGCTTGGCCGCGCCGTGGTGCGGCTTGAGCAGGATGGCGGCCAGCGCTGGCGACAGCGTAAGCGAGTTGATCGCCGACAGGATGGTCGAGAACGCGATGGTCAGCGCGAACTGGCGATAGAACTCGCCCTGCAGCCCCGACAGGAACGCCGAGGGGATGAAGACCGCTGCCAGCACCGAGGTGATGGCCAGGATCGGGCCAGTCACTTCATCCATCGCCTTGCGCGCCGCATCCTTGGGCGATTCGCCCAGCGCCATGTGGCGCTCCACGTTCTCCACCACCACGATGGCGTCATCCACCACGATGCCGATGGAGAGCACGAGGCCAAACAGCGACAGCGTGTTCAGCGAGAAGCCGAACATGTGCATCACCGCGAACGTGCCGACCAGCGAGACCGGCACGGCGATCAGTGGAATGATCGACGCGCGCCAAGATTGCAGGAACAGCACCACCACGATCACCACCAGGAGGATGGCCTCCAGCAGCGTGACGGCGACGGACTGGAGCGAGGCGCGCACGAAGACTGTGGGGTCGTAGGCGATCTTGTACTCGATGCCTTCGGGGAACTTGGCCTGCAGCCGCTCCATCGTCGCGCGCACCGCGCTGGACGTGTCCAGGGCATTGGAGCCGGGCGTCATCAGGATTTGCAGGCCGACCGCGTTCTCGCCGTCGAGCTGGCCGCGCATGGTGTAGTTGTCCGAGCCCAGTTCCAGGCGTGCGACGTCGCGCAGGCGGGTCACCTGGCCGTTGGCGCCGGCCTTGATCACGATGTCGCCGAACTGCTCTTCGGTGGTCAGGCGCCCCAGCGCATTGACGCTGACCTGGAAGGCGGCCGACGCATTCGGCTGCTGGCCGATCGAGCCGGCTGCGACCTGCACGTTCTGCTCGCGGATGGCGGCGACCACATCGCTGGCGGTCATGCCCCGCGATGCGACCTTCTCGGGGTCGAGCCAGACGCGCATTGCGTACTCGCCTTCACCGCCGATGATCACGTTGGCGATGCCCGGCAGGCGCGCCAGTTCGTCGCGCACGTTGAGCATCGCGTAGTTGGACACGTACAGCGGGTCGTAGCGGTCCCCCGGCGAGAGCATATGCACCACCATGAGAATATCGGGCGCGGTCTTGTCGGTGACCACGCCGATGCGCTGGACCTCGGGCGGCAACCGGGGCAGCGCGCGTGAGACGCGGTTCTGCACCTGGATCTGCGCGACGTCGGGGTCGATGTGCTGCTCGAACGAGATGGTCAGCACCATCCGCCCGTCCGTGGACATCTGGGACTGCATGTACATCATGCCTTCCACGCCGTTGACCGCCTGCTCCAGCGGCGATGCCACGGTGTCGGCGATCACCTGCGGGTTGGCGCCGGGATAGCTGGCGGTGACCTGCACCGTCGGCGGCGTGACCTGGGGGTACTCGCTCAGGGGGAGCTGGAAATAGCTGATCGCGCCCGCGATCAGCATCAGCACCGACAGGACGATGGCGAAGATCGGCCGGTTGATGAAGAAGCGGGGGAAATTCATTTGCGGGCCTCCGCCGAGCCGGCCGCGCCGTCAGCCTTGGCGGGGTCCGCGCCACCGGCCTTGGCAGGCGCCGCAGCGGGAGCCGGAGCGTTTGCCGCAGCCTTGGTCGCGCCGGTCGCGCCGGCGGCCGGTGCCGCGGGCGCCTGCATGGGCACCATGCGCGGCGTGACCGCCATGCCGGGGCGCACGAGGCCCTTGATGATGATCTTCTCACCGGCCTGCAGGCCGCCGTTGATGACGCGCAGCCCGTCCACCACCGGCCCCAGTTCGATGGGCCGGTACTGGGCCTGGTTGTTCTCGCCCACGACCAGCACGTAGTTGCGCCCTTGGTCGGTGCCCACGGCCTGATCGTCGATCAGGACGGCCTCGCGCGCCGCGCCGGTGGACAGCTTGGCCCGGGCGAACATGCCGGGTGCCATGCGCCCATCCGGGTTGGGCACAACGGCGCGCGCGGATCGTGCCGGTGCTTCGGTCAATGGTGTTGCCCACGAAGTCGAGCGCGCCCCTGTGCGGGAAACCCTTGTCCGTGGTCAGCCCGACCTGCACGGGCAGCGAAGCCTTGCTACCGGCGCCCGCAGCGGGCCGCGAGCGGCTGACGACGTTGAGATAGGTGGCCTCATCAATGTCGAAGTACACGTGCAACGGGTCGATGGATACGATCGTGGTCAGCAGCGTGGCCGCGCCGGCGCCGCCACCGCTGACCAAGTTGCCCTCGGTCACGAGCACGCGGTCGACGCGCCCGGCGATGGGCGCAGTGACGCGGGCGTAGGACAGGTCCAGCTGAGCCGCAGCAACGGCGGCCTTAGCCGCCTGCACCTGAGCCTGGCGCGCGTTGCGTGCGGAGGCGGCATCGTCATAGGTCTTGCGCGCGACGGCGCCGGTCGCCACCAGGCGCTCGGCGCGGTCAAAGTCGGCCTGGGCCTGGCTGGCCAGCACCTCGGCCTGACGCAGTTGCGCCACGGCCGTGTCGAGCGCAACCTGGAACGGCCTCGGGTCGATCTGGAACAGCAGTTGGCCCTTGCGCACGAGGCTACCTTCGGGAACGCTCACCGCATCGACGGCGCCGCCGACCCGCGAGCGCAGCTCGACGGTCTTGGGCGCGGCCAGGAAGCCGGTGTACTCGGCCGATGGCGCGACCGTGCGGGTAATGACCTCGGCCACGGGCACCTGCGGCGCCATCGGCGCGCCCGCCGGGGGCGCCGCGGCCTTGCCCTCGTCCTTGGCGTCGCGGGCAGCGATCGCTATCCCCCCGACGGCTGCGATGACGCCTGCCACCACAATGATTCTGATTTTTTTACGCATGGAAGTGACCCTTTCTTGGATGCAGGACTCCGGCCCTTCCGAAGCGCTCTGCAGACATTTGTGTGGAGGCTAGGCGTTACAACGACGGCAAGGTCAAGCCCTCTTGTTGCCTCAGCGGGCAGACGGCACGGACAAGGTGGTGGGACGCCCGGCGTCGTCGCCGTGGTTGGCCTCCGGCGCGCCCTTGAAGCGCAGCAGGCGCAGTGCGTTCAGCGTGACCAGGGCCGTGGCGCCGGTGTCGGCCAGCACGGCAACCCACAAGCCGGTGATACCCAACACGGTGGTGACCAGGAACAAGCCCTTGAGGCCAATGGCGAATACGACGTTTTGGTGAATGTTGGCCATCGTCGCCCGCGACAGGGCCACCAGGTGGGCCACGTCCGTGACGCGGCTCTTGAGCAGCGCGGCATCGGCGGTTTCCAGCGCCACGTCCGTGCCGCCGCCCATGGCGATACCCACGTCGGCGGTCGCCAGGGCCGGCGCGTCGTTGATGCCGTCGCCGACCATCGCCACCTTGGCATCACGCTTCATCTCGTTGACCAAGCGCAGCTTGTCCTGCGGCAGCAGCTCGGCCTCCCACTCGATGCCCAGCTTGCCGGCGATCGCCTGCGCGGTGCGGCGGTTGTCGCCGGTCAGCATGACCGAGCGCACGCCCATGGCGTTGAGCTGGGCCACGCCTTCGCGCGCGTCGCGGCGGGGCTCGTCGCGCAGGGCCAGCAGGCCCAGAACGTTCTTGCTGGCTTCGTCGAACAGGACCACCACGGTCTTGCCGCCATCCTCCAGCTTGTCGATTTCCCTGCGGTGCGCGGCTGTCAGCGTGGCCGTCTGTTCCGCATGGGCGGGCGATCCGACAGCGAGCGCACTGCCGTTCACGGTGGCGCGCACCGCCTTGCCGGCAATGGCCGATGCGCCCGTGGCCTGGGGAATCGCCACGTCCAGGCTCTTGGCATGGGCGACAATGGCCTTCGCCAAGGGATGGTTTGAGCCGGACTCGACAGCGGCGGCAAGCGCAAGGACCTGTTGATGCTTGAACAGCCCGAAGGGCAGGACCTCGGTGATGCGCGGCTTGCCCTCGGTCAGCGTGCCAGTCTTGTCGAAGGCAATGGCGCGCACGCGGCCGATGGTTTCCAACGCGTTGCCACCCTTGATCAGCAGGCCCCGTCGCGTGGCCACCGCAAGGCCCGAGGCGATGGCCGCCGGTGTGGAGAGCACCAGCGCACATGGGCAGGCAATCAACAGCAGTGCGAGGCCGCGGTACAGCCAGGTACCCCAGTCGCCACCCATGGCAAGTGGCGGAACCACCACGATCAACGCCGCGATGGCCATGACGGCAGGGGTGTAGTAGCGGCTGAACTTTTCGATGAAGCGAGCCGTGGGCGCCTTGGAGGACTGCGCCTGCTCCACCAGTTGGATGATGCGAGAAATGGTGTTGTCCGATGCCGTCTTCTCGACTTGTACTTCGAGCACGCCATCGACGTTGATGGAGCCGGCGAACACGTCGGCACCGATAGCCTTTTGACGCGGTACGGACTCGCCGGTGATAGGCGACTCGTCCAGGCTGCTTTCACCGCGGAGGATCTTGCCGTCCGCAGGCACCCGGTCACCAGGGCGCACCAGCACGCGGTCGCTCACGCGCAGGGAAGCGGCGGGCACTTCGCGCTGCCCGCCCGCGGCATCGAGCAGTACCGCCGTCTTAGGCACCAGGGAGGCCAGCGCCTTGATGCCGGCGCGCGCGCGGCCGGCGGCCACGCTTTCCAGCAGCTCGCCGATCGCGAACAGGAACACCACGGCAGCAGCTTCCTCGGCCTCGCCTATCACGAGCGCGCCCAGCGAGGCGACGACCATCAGCGTTTCGATAGAGAACGGCGAGCCTGACACAGCCAGCGCGAAGGCTTTGCGAGCGAACGGCAGCACGCCCGCGATCACCGCAGCGGCGAAGATCCATTCAGCGTAGCCAGGAACGAACTGCGCGATCGCGTAGGCCGAGCCCATCAGGCCGCCCAGGCCCAGCACGTGCTTGCCTTTCTTCGTCTGCCACCAGCGCTGATGGCGCGCCGTCGATGCTGCTGCTGGGGCCGCGGGTGCTGAGCCATCATGGCGGCGCACGTCGGAGACGCCGAAGCCCAGGCTCTTGATGGTCTTCTCGATGTGGCCGAGCTGCGTGGGGCCGCCAGACGCGAGCGTCAATTCCAGCGTTTCTGCGGTGAAGTTTATGCGGGCATCGGACACGCCATCCATGCGAGCGAGCGCCGTTTCGATCTTGCCGACGCAACTGGCGCAGTCCATGCCCTCGACGCGCATGGACACGTTGGGGGGCGTGCTGGGTGCTCCACGGGAGGCAGAGGCCGGCGCATGGTCATGCCCGCTGCAGGCCCCGTGATCGTGACCGTGGTCATGGGCATGGGCATGGCCGTGAGCATGGCCATGCCCATGGTCATCACCGCACGCTTTGCCGTGCGAATGATCGTGCCCGTGGTCGTGGGCATGCCCATGGTCATGGTGGCCGCCGCAGCCGGCGTGGTCATGCGCGTGGGCCGCATGGCACGGTGCAGGTGCTGCGGACATTTCGGACGCGGGCAGTGCCTGCACGTCGAAGCCCAGGGACCGGATTTTCTTGGCAATGTCGCGTGCAGTATTTCGGCTACTTGTGCTGCGCGTCAACGTCAGCGTCTCATTTGTAAAATTAACCTGTACATTTGATACGCCATCAATTCGACCAAGCGCTGTTTCAATCTTGCCGACGCAACTGGCGCAATCCATACCTTCGACCCGAAAGCCCAGTTGTTCGTCCTGCGCTCCTGTGCCGTCCAATGTTTCCAAAGACATATCAATCTCCTGGTTCTCTGAGTAATCGCCGTGGCAGGACGCACAAATCAGCGATCGGAATGTTATGCAAACAAATGAACACTTGTTTGTATGTTTATTCAAAAAAAAGAAAGAATCTCTTTCTGGCTGAACCATCCGACCGCTGCTTTATGCAGCTGCCATTAAGTCATTTTTTGTTGCGCAGCATCTGGTAGGTTTCAAATGCGGTGCGGTAGGCATCACTATAGGTATCAGGCGTCTGCTCACCAGCCCAGAATCCAGCCATTCCCGCAACCTGCCAATCTGCCAAATCACTCTTTACTTGAGCACGAGTCAATGCCACCGGAGCCTTGTAAGCCGCAACCAGCTTGAGCTGGAGATAGCTCTCGTAGGCTTGTTGGTAGGCTTGGGTGTGCGAAGCGGTGGTGATTCCGCGCGAGGTGAACGCGTGCATGCCGGAGATTTTCCACAGTTCCAAATCAGCCATCACTTCAGCACGAGTCTTTCCTGCTGAGGGCGCCTGATACATATCACCTTGGGTCAATTGCAAGTAGCGCTGAAAGGCAGCCTGGTATTGAGGGCTGAACGTATCCGGGCCGCTTTCGCCGCGAGACAACGCTTCCAACCCAGATTGCCTCCAAGCAGCCAGATCCTCCTGGACCTGTTGCCGTGTCATATCTGCGGCGAACGGTTGAGCGTTTACTCCAGCAGCAAAAAGTGCGGAAAGCAGAACAGCAAAGCGAATTTTCTTGGACATGGTCAATACTCCTTGACGTTAAAAATAATGGCGTGGTCCTTACGCCTTTCGGATACCCCGTAGACAAATAATAAAACACATGAAGATATGTTCAAGTGTTTATTTTTAGAGTGCTTTTTGCTTGGGGTCTTCTAGGCATTCAGCAAGGCGCGCCGGTGTCTCTCTAGATTAATAGCCAAAAAAAGCCTACCCCTTGAAGGCGTAGGCCGGCGCGCACTCACATGTTCAGTCAATCGTCGTGTCTGTCCTCCGAAATGTGAACCGCCATGTCCTGGAGTACCTGGCTGACGTGCTGGTCGGCAATGCCGTAGAAGATGTGCTTGGCTTGGCGCTCGCCGCGCACGAGGCGCGCGCCGCGCAACAGGCGCAGGTGATGGCTGACCAAGGACTGCGACAGGTCTAGCGAGCCAGCAATGTCGCCCACTGCGACCGATCCGCGCATGCACTGCAACAGGATTTTCAATCGCGATTGGTCGCCCAGCAGGCGGAAGGTCTCTGCCAGAACAGCGACGTCACTTTGCGATAGTGCGAGGACATCAGTGGTCGTGCCGTGGTTAGAGGTCGAACATTGCACAATAGCGGCGCTGGTGGTTTTGCGGGATGTCATGGATTCAAACCCTCAAGTGAACTGCGAACCGTCTAGCACGGCCTCAATGCTTGTGACCGGGAGCGGAGTGGTCATGGTCATGATTGTGCTCACTGTGGTCGTGGCCGCTGTGGTCCTGACGGCCTGTCGTGGGTTGCAGGCTGCAGATGTTCTCGTCAGCCTCCGAGTTCCAGTCGATTCCGACTGTGGCGTGTTCGATGCTGAACTGCTCTCGCAGCACCGCCTCGACGCGCTTGACCACAGCTCGCGCCTCCTCGTCCACGTTGGGTCGAACGTGTAGCGTGGCCATCGTGCGACCGGAAGTGAGTTGCCACACGTGAACATGGCTGACAGCCGCCAGGCCGGGCACAGTGCTCATCAGGCCTTGTTCCACCTTTTCCGGCGAAGCGTCCTCTGGCGCACCCTCCAACAGGATATGGATCGACTTGGCCAGGAGCTTCCAGGCGCTGCGCAGAATCAACGCCGCTACTAGAACCGACAGGATGGGGTCGATCGGAGTCCAGCCGGTGAAGTAGATGACGATCGCTGCAACGATGGCGCCGACAGAGCCGAGCAGGTCACCCATCACGTGGAGGATGGCACCTTTCACATTGACGTGATCGGTTTCGCCGCGGGTCATGATCCACAGCACGAGGACGTTGATCAGTAAGCCGAGCACGGCGACGATCATCATCGGGCCGGCGAGGATGACGGGCGGCGCCTGCAGCCGCTCCCACGCCTCGTAGGCGATCCATGCGACGATCGCGAACAGGGTCACGGCGTTCAGGAAGCCGGCGATGACCTCGAAGCGCAGGTAACCGAATGTGCGTTTGCTGTCGGCTGCGCGGCGACCGAATCGGAAGGCAGCGTAAGCCAGGGCAAGTGCCACGGCGTCGGTCAGCATGTGGCCAGCATCGGCAAGTAGGGCTAGCGAGCCCGACAGCACGCCGCCGACAGCTTCCACGAGCATGAAGCCGAAGATCAGGAAGAAGGAAACCAGAACCTTGCGCTCGTTGGCGCTCGTCACTGTGGGGGTGTGGTCGTGATCATGGTCGTGACCATGGTCATGTGCATTGGATTGGGACATGGGCGCCTCTGCTGGTTGAGTGTTTGACTATGGCGAAATATAACACATGAATATGTGTTCATGTGATATATTTTCGCTCACCCTTCTCAGCCTCCGAAGCCATGCGTTGTGATGCCGCAACGAGAAAATGTGCCTATCCTTTCGGCCAGATACGGTGCAGGTCATCCAGAATCAGCTGGTGATGGTGCCTGCCTTGGTCTGCGTGTGTGCGTAAATGAGGGTGATCCGGCGGCAAGCTGGGGTGGTCATGCGCCACGTCAGAAGGGTCGCTGGCCGGCCACAGCCAGAGCGTCAGCGCCACGCCGGCCAAGCCGACCAGGGACATGACAATGAAGGTCGATGGCAAGCCCATGACCGCGCCGAAGCGGCCGGCAAGTGGGTAGCAGATGAGCCAACAGGCGTGCGACAGCGCGAAGTGTGCCGCGAAGATCGCAGGACGGTCCTCGGCATGGGCCGAGCGGCGCAGAAGACGGCCGGATGGCGTTTGCGCCACGCTGTAGCCAAAGCCGATGATCAACCACAGCGGCAGCAACAATGCATAGCTCGGCAGCAGTGCGCCGATCCCCGTGCCCACGACCAGTACGGTAGCGCCGGTGAGCATCGCGGTTCGGTCGGCCACCTTTTCCAGTAAGGATGGCAGAACGAAGGCTGCCACCATCGAACCGCCTCCGAATGCCGCCAGTGCCGACGCCACTTCGACCTCGCCTAGGCCAAAGCGCGCCTTCACGAGAACCACCGTGTTCACGATCACCATGGCGCCCGCCGCCGAGACGGCCAAGCTGATCGCCAGCAGGCCCCGCAGGCGTGGCGTAGCGAGATAGATGCGTGTGCCGCGGGTCGTGCGATCCCAAATGCCGCGGCGCGGTCCGGGAATAGTTGTGGGCAACCGCACGCTGACCACGAGCGCGGCTGAAACGAGGAAACCGAGCACTGTTCCCGCGAACAGGTTGTGAAAGCTGATGACGGTCAGCAGCGCAGCAGCCAGCATCGGGGAAATCAGGCTTTCCAGGTCATAGGCCAGCCGGGACAGCGACAGCGCCTTCGTGTAGTCCTCTTCATCGGGAAGGATGTCCGGGATAGTGGCTTGGAAAGTCGGCGTGAAGCCGGCGGATGCCGCTTGCAGGACAAAGATCAGCAGATAGATCTGCCAGACCTCGGTGACAAAGGGCAAACAGATCGCGACAACCGCTCGTACCAGGTCCAGCGCTACGAGCAATGACCGTCGCGGGAACTGGTCGGCGAAGGCCTGTGCGACTGGAGCGACTCCCACATAGGCCAGCATCTTGATAGCCAGCGCCGACCCGAGCACCGCACCTGCATCGGCCCCGGCCAGCTCGTAGGCAAGTAGGCCGAGCGCTACCGTCATCAGGCCTGTGCCGACGAGTGCGATCACCTGCGCGGTGAACAGGTGGCGGTAGGTGCGGTTCTTTAGGACGGAGAGCATCGAGAGACCTCAGAGCAGTCTGGTTAGCGCCTTCATTTCGGCTAGAACGGAGTCCTCATCATGAGATAGGCAGTGGTCGATGTGGTCATGGATCAGGACGCGCTTGGCCGCTGTGACGGCGCTCTCCACCGCAGCGAGCTGGCGAGCGATGTCCAGGCAGGTTTCTTCTCCTTCGATCATCCCGATGACGTGTCGCAGATGACCCTCGGCGCGCTTGAGCCGTTTCACGAGATCTGGGTGGCTGGTGTGCTTGTGCATCTCTTTCATGCAGCAATCATATCCCCCCCGGGGGATATGCTCAAGGAGTCTGCATAGCTGTTTGCGCAGTGGATTAGCCCCACCTCGCCTCTCGATGTCTTGCGCCCGACGCCCTCTCTAAGGCGATTGGTGCTCAAAGGATGTAAGGTTTTCTTTCCCATTCATATGAATAGATATACAATTGTTCATATCTAAGCCAGTGAACAGTGGCTTTTCAACGACAAGCACTTGCTCGGAAAGAGAACACCCAGCCGGGGGTAAGTACTGATGCAACACCGATGGAGAATTGAATGCTTCGCAAAGACATACGCAAGGGATGGATATGGGCGGTATCCACGCTTTGGGCCGGCACCGTGCTAGCCCAGCCAGTAGCCGCCCCTCACGTCCCATCCAGACCAGACAGCCACATGGTCGCCCAATTGTGGGAGTCAGCTTGGCAGCGGCAGCCAGAAGCCGCTGGAGAAGGCGCCTGGCAGCAGGCCGCCCAAGCACGCCAAGAGACGGCCGGCAGTTGGGTGGCAGGTCCGATGGCGCTGGAAGCCTCCACCAAAACTGATCGGTTCAACAACCGCAACGGACAGCGCGAATATGAAGTCGGGGTGGCTATTCCCCTTTGGATGCCTGGTGAGCGCGCCTCGTCGGCACGCTGGGCGGACGCGGAAAGCCTCGCGCTATCCAGCCGGATGCTGGCCGCCAAGCTACGCACGGCCGGACAGGTTCGCCAGGCATGGTGGGCATGGCAGCGTGCCCAGGCCGAATTGGTGGCGGCGCAGGATCGCACCCGCAGCGCGGACGAGTTGGCGCAAGATGTGGCTCGCCGAGTTCGCGCGGGCGACCTGGCGCAAGCCGACAGAAACCAGGCCGATGGCGCCTTGGCGTCGGCTCGTAGTGCCCTGGCCATTGCTCAGGCCGAAGAAATCACGCAGCGCGAGGCGTTGTTGGCACTGACCGGCATCGAGAGTATCCCGTCGCAGGCCGATTCCGCGCAGCCGGAGCAGTCAGGTGTCCGAGTTCAACCGGCATCGGCACAGCCGTCCGGCGCGTTGTTGGGTAACCACCCTGCGCTGCTGGAACTGCAGCACAAGGCGCTGGCGGCCCGCCGCTCTGCGGAACTGGTGTCCCATCAGAAGTACGCCAACCCCGAACTGACCCTGGCGACCACGCGGGATCGGGGCGGCTACGGCGAACGCTACAACCAGACGATCACGGTGGGTGTGCGCATTCCCTTCGGTACGGGTAGCCGTCATACCGAGCAATTGTCCAGCGCCAATGCGCAGGCACTGGAGGCTGAGTCGGCACTCGCGGCCCAGCGCACCCGGCTACTCTCGGAAATTCGAACTGCCCAATCGCGCGAACTGGCAACCAGCACCCAGATGCAGGCCGCTTCGGAGCGCCAGCGACTAGCCCAACAAACGCGCACCTTCTACCAAAAGTCGTTCGCGATGGGCGAGACGGACATGCCGACACGCCTTCGCATCGAGCAGGAGGCCACCGAGGCCGAGCGCGCGGCGCTGCTCGCCAAGGTGGAGCATGCCGCGGCCATCTCGTCCCTGTTGCAGGCACAAGGCACGCTGCCGCAGCCGACCGAGACTTTCACTGACATCTCCGGCACGCGCTGATCGGCGCGCGCTCAACCATCCTGGAACCTTAGAAATGTCGCAATCCTCTTTCTGGCGTGCAGCTGCCTTGTCCAGCCTCCTGCTTGGCAGTAGCGCAACGTGGGCCGGCGACGGCCATGACCATGGCGAAGCCGCTCCTGCCCCCGCAGCGGCCGCGCTTCCGCGCTTTGCCGCAGTTTCCGATGACTTCGAACTGGTGGGTGTGCTGAACGGCCAGCGTCTCACACTCTACCTCGACCATGCTGCCGACAACCGGCCGGTGACCGATGGCGAGCTGACCCTCGAGCTGGGTGGTCAACAGGTAAAGGTCAGCTCACACGGGGTTGGAGAGTTCGAGGCCGATCTGACTGAGCCGCTATCCGATGGCGAGACCTCAATCATGGCCACTATTACTGCGCAGGGCCAATCGGACCTGTTGACGGGCGTTCTCGATGTTCATAGCGAAGACGCCGAACACGAGCATGCCGTCGCATCCGGCCGTGTGGTCGTACTAGGTGGCGGTGCCGCAGTCCTCGGCGTCGGTGTCCTAGCGTGGGCGCTGCGCAGACGTACACGCACCAACGGTGCACTGCGAGGTGCAGCATGAAGCGCAACTTCCGTTTCCTAATGACGACGGCCATGGCGGCTGCATTGGCTCTGGCTGCTCCCGCGTTCGCTCACGACGGCCATGACCACGGCGACGAAGCGCCGGCTGCGTCTTCCAATGGCCCCCAGCGCCAGCCTGATGGCAGCGTGTTTCTTCCGAAACCGTCGCAACGTCAGATCGGTGTACGCACCCAGCTGATCAAGCAGGAGCCCTTGGCCCGCAGCCATGAACTGGCTGGCAAAGTAATCATGGACCCGACGACAGGCGGCAAGGTCCAGGCAATGGTAATGGGCCGGCTGGTGCCCGGGCCGGATGGTCTGCCGCAGATCGGCCAATCCGTGCGCAAGGGCCAGGTGCTGGCTTACATCGAACCGGCCAGCGGTGTGCTGGAGCGCTCAGGCCAGATGGCCCAGGTTGCCGAGCTGCGTGCGGGCCAAGCGCTCGCGCAGAAGCGCTTGGCCCGGCTGCGCGAGCTGTCGGAGACCGTGCCCCGCAAGGAGATCGAAGCAGCCGAAAGCGAAGTGAACAGCCTGACCGAACGCGCCCGCGCCTTGAGCGGGGGCCTCGCCGGCAGGGACGTACTGAAGGCCCCAGTCAGCGGCGTCATCGCATCCAGCCCCGCAGTTGCCGGGCAGGTCGTGGATGCGCGCGAACTGGTGTTTGAGGTGGTCGATCCGACCCAACTGCGCATCGAGGCGCTTGCCTACGATCCGGCAATGGCACAGAACCTGGCCGGTGCTGCACTCGCAGTAGGCGGTCAGAAGGTGCCGCTGAGCTTCGTCGGTGCCGCCAGCAGCCTGCGCGAGCAGGCCCTGCCCATGCTGTTCAAGGGCACCAGCGAAAGCCTCTCGCGCTTGGCGGTCGGTATGCCGGTGGTGGTCTTCGTGCAAGAGGCGACGACGGTACCTGGCTACCGCGTGCCTTCCGGTGCGCTGATGAAGAACCCTGCCAACCAGAACATCGTCTGGGTCAAAGACCAGGCCGAGCGCTTCGAGCCGCGTGTCGTGAACATCACTCCTTTGGATGGTGCATCCATCGCTGTCACTTCGGGCCTGGCGGACGGCGACCGCGTGGTTGTCGAGGGCGCGTCCCTGATCAATCAAGTTCGTTGAGGGGCACCATTCCATGTTCAAGTGGCTTCTCGAAAATAGCTTACGAAACCGGCTCCTGGTCATCATCGGGGCGCTGGTGCTGATGGCGTATGGCGCGTTCACCCTGACGCGCACGCCGGTAGATGTCTTTCCCGATCTCAACAAGCCGACCGTCACTCTCATGACGGAGGCTGGCGGCATGGCTGCCGAAGAAGTCGAGCAACTCATCACGTTCCCGCTCGAAACGGCCATGAACGGCCTGCCCAGCGTCGAAAGCGTGCGCTCGGTCTCCAGCGCCGGGCTTTCCTTCATCTACGTGACATTTGACTGGAAGACCGACATCTTCCGGGCGCGCCAGATGGTCTCCGAACGCCTGACGTCCATGGAGGAAGGGCTAGCCCCGGGCGTGACGCCCACTATGGGGCCAATCAGCTCAGTGATGGGCGAGATCATGCAGATTGCAATCCCCATCGGTGCCAAGCCCTCAGGGCAGAAGAACGCAGCCCCGCCGCTGTCGGCCATGGACACTCGCGAGTACGCGGACTGGGTGCTACGCCCCCGGCTGATGGCCATACCTGGTGTTGCCCAAGTCATCCCGATCGGAGGCGAGGTCCGTCAGTTCCAGGTCCAGCCCAACACCACGCGAATGTCAGAGCTGGGCGTGACTGCGTCCGATCTGGATGCGGCTCTCAAGGGCTTCTCCGCGAACACTTCCGGCGGCTTCCTGGAGATCAATGGCCGCGAGTACCTGATCCGCAACCTGGGCCGCACGTCCCGACTCGACGACCTGCGTAACCTGCCTCTCGCGGTGCGTGCGGGCCAACCCATCCTGCTCCACCAGGTCGCCGATGTTCAGTTTGCGCCAGCCATCAAGCGCGGCGATGCGGGCTTCGAGGGCCTGCCAGCCGTGATCCTGGGCATCCAAAAGCAGCCCACGGCCGATACGATTGCACTGACCCGCTCGATCGAGTCAGCGTTGGCGGACATGAAGGGCTCACTGCCGGCTGGCATGGCCGAGCCACAGGTGACCTTCCGACAAGCCAACTTCATCGAGGCGTCCATCAGCACGCTGCAAGGCAAGCTCATCGGCGCATCGGTCTTCGTGGCGGTGATCCTGTTCTTCTTCCTGGGCACTTTGCGCCCCCTGGTGATCGCGTTGACCGCGATTCCTGCCTCGATCTTCGTGACCGGGCTGGTGTTCCACTATTTCGGCCTATCAATCAACACCATGACGCTCGGTGGGCTGGCGATCGCCATCGGCGGTCTCGTGGACGATGCTGTGGTCGATGTGGAGAACATCATGCGGCGGCTCAAGGAGGACCGCACCCGCCACCCTGAGAACCGGCTGACGCCCCTGGTCATCGTTGCCAGGGCCTCGATGGAGGTTCGCTCGGCGATTCTCTACGCCACGATGATCATTGTGCTGGTGTTCCTGCCCCTGTTCGCGCTGCCGGGGATGGAGGGGCGCTTGTTCGTGCCGCTGGGCATCGCCTTCATCGTCTCCACGCTGGCCTCGCTGCTGGTCTCTGTGACGGTCACTCCGGTGCTTTCGTACTACCTGCTGCCCAAGATGAGGACGCTGGACCATGGCGACACTCGGCTTCTAGCCTGGTTGAAGACGCGCTATCAGGGCGGCCTGCAGCGGGTCTTGCAGCGGCCGCGTGCCGCCCTTGGCATGGCCGCTGTGGCTGTCACACTGGCTGTCGCCGCGGTGCCATTCTTCCCGACCACGTTCCTGCCCCCGTTCAATGAAGGAACGTTGCTGGTGGGCCTGCGCCTGAATCCCGGTGTGACGCTGGCCGAATCTTCGGCGCTTGCCCAGCAAGCCGAGCTGCTGGTCGCGCAGGTGCCAGAGGTGCAGCACGTGGGCCGGCGCAGCGGACGGGCCGAGCTGGACGAGCATGCCGAAGGCGTGCATGTCAGCGAGCTGGACGTGGGCCTGCTGCCCGCCTCGGAGCTAAAGCGCTCCATGGAGGAGATCACCGCCGACATCCGTTCGCGTCTGGCTCACTTGCCCGGCTCCATCGGCATTGGCCAGCCGATCTCGCACCGCATCGACCACATGTTGTCGGGGGTGCGCTCGCAGATCGCCATCAAGGTGTTCGGCGAGGACCTGGACGTCCTGCGCGGGCAGGCGGATCTGCTGCGCGCCAAGCTGGCCGGAATTCCGGGGCTTGCTGACCTGGAGATCGAAAAGCAGGTCCTAGCGCCGCAGATCAAAATCCGCGTGGATTATGCGGCGGCGGGACGCTACGGCGTGGCCGCACCGCAAATTCTGTCCACGCTGCAAAGCCTGGTCGAAGGCGAAAAGATCACCGAGGTCATCGAGGGCAACCGCCGCTTCGCGCTGGTGGTTCGCCTGCCCGAGCAGGCGCGGTCGATTGAGGGCTTGAGCCGCATCCTCATCGACACGCCCATGGGTCGGGTCCCGTTGTCGCGCCTTGCCACCATCGAAGACAGCGACGGCCCCAACCAGGTCAGCCGCGACGATGGCCGTCGACGCATAGTTTTGTCGGCCAACGCTCAGGGACGGCCGCTGTCCGAAGTAGTGGCCGACATACGCAGCGTCGTCCAAGAAGTGCGCTTGCCCGAAGGCTACTTCATCACGCTGGGCGGCCAGTTCCAGGCACAAGAGGAAGCCTCGCGACTGGTGGGCCTGCTGTCCATCGTCTCCCTGACGCTCATGTTCGTGGTGTTGTACACGCGCTACAAGTCGGTCGTCCTATCAGCGCTCATCATGGTGAACATTCCATTGGCCCTGGTCGGCGCCGTGTTGGGGCTGTGGCTGTCTGGCCAGCCGTTGTCCGTGGCCGCCCTGGTCGGCTTCATCACGCTCGCGGGTATTTCTGTGCGCAACGGCATCCTGAAGGTGAGCCACTACCTCAACCTCATGCGCATGGAGGGCGAGGACTTCGACCAGAAGATGATCGTGCGTGGCTCGCTCGAACGGCTTTCCCCGGTTCTGATGACCGCGCTGGTCACGGCCTTCGCGCTGGCCCCGCTGCTGTTCGAGGCGTCCCGACCCGGTACTGAGATCCTGCACCCCGTCGCGGTGGTGATCTTCTCGGGGCTGGTCAGCTCCACGCTGCTAGACACCTTCCTTACACCCGCCATGTTCTGGCTGTTCGGCCGCAAGCCTGCCGAACGCCTGCTGGACGACCGCGACGCGGAGGCATTCTGATGCAACGCCTTCTGTCACCCGATTTCAACCACCGTAACCCTATAGGAGCTTTCATGTCTGTTCGATTTCGTTCCCTCACGGCCGGCACCGCCCTCGCCCTGGCATCCGTCACCGCCTTCGCCGCAGGCGACCATGACCACGCGCATGACCACAAGCCGCTGCATGGTGGCGTCGTGACCGAAGTCCGGGACGTGGACTACGAGTTGGTCGTTCAGCCCGCAGCAGCGCAACTCTACCTGCGCGACCACGGCAAGCAGGTCAATGTAAGCAACACCAAAGCCAAGCTCACACTGTTGACCGGCTCACAAAAGCAGGAGGTGCAACTCACGCCTGCCGCGGACGGAAGCCGCCTCGAAGGCAGCGGGACCTTCGCCGCAGCCAAGGGCACGAAGGCCGTCGTCCAAGTCGAACGTGGGGGCAATACCGCGAGCGCCCGGTTCGTTCTGCCGTAGTGTTCAACGTGATCGTCAGGGAACGAGCTGTAATCTGGCGACCACCTGACAAAAGGCGCGACATAGGCGCTCACTATTTCCTCAAAAACTTTGGAGATGTAAATCATGGAAATGCATTTCGACGTCATTGTTATCGGTGCCGGCCCAGGCGGATACATCGCGGCCATTCGCGCTGCCCAATTAGGCATGAAGGTCGCTTGTGTAGATGCCTGGAAGAACAAGGACGGAAAGCCAGCACCTGGCGGCACCTGCAACAACATCGGTTGTATCCCTTCGAAAGCGCTACTGCAGTCGTCAGAGAACTTTGAACAAGCCAAGCACCACTTTGGCACGCACGGCATCTCCACGGGTGATCTGCGCATGGATGTGACCACGATGTTGGAACGTAAGAATCAGGTCGTGAAGTCCAGCAACGAAGGCATCCTTTATCTGTTCCGCAAAAACAAGGTCCAGTTTTTCAACGGCCTGGCGTCTTTCACCAGGACTGTCGATGGTGGCTTCGAGGTGAGCGTCGCCGCCGATGAGGCTGTTACCTTGGTGGGCAAGCAGATCATCGTTGCCACAGGCTCCAACGTGCGGCCACTCCCCAACCTACCGTTCGATGAGCGGGTCGTGCTCTCCAACGACGGCGCGCTGGACATCGCGGCCGTGCCCGATCGGTTGGCCGTCATCGGTGCCGGCGTGATCGGCCTGGAGCTGGGCTCCGTTTGGCGCCGCCTGGGGGCGGATGTCACGATCCTCGAAGGCTTGCCCAGCTTCCTGCCAATCGTCGACCAAGCCATCGCCAAGGAGGCGAAGAAGGCGTTCGACAAGCAAGGCCTGAAGATCGAACTAGGTGCGAAGGTTCGCGAAGTCAATGCAACCGAGGCTGGCGTGACTATTCACTACACCGACAGCCAGGGCCAGACGCAGTCCTTGCAGGCAGACAAAGTGATCGTGGCTATCGGCCGTGTGCCCAACACCGAAGGCCTGAATCCGGCCGCCGTGGGACTCCAACTGGATGAGCGCGGCGCCGTGCTGGTGGACGATGAATGCCGCACCAGTGTGCCCGGCATCTGGGCCATCGGTGACGTGGTGCGTGGCCCGATGTTGGCGCACAAGGCGGAAGAGGAAGGTGTCGCAGTGGCCGAGCGCATTGCCGGCCAGCACGGTCACGTCGATTTCAATACGATCCCCAACGTCATCTACACCAGCCCAGAGATTGCCTGGGTAGGCCGCACCGAGCAGCAGCTCAAAGAGCAGGGCACCGCCTATCGAATCGGTTCCTTCCCGTTCATGGCCAATGGCCGCGCGCGTGCGCTGGGCGACACGCCGGGCCTCGTCAAGGTGATCGCCGATCCTGCCACTGATGAGATACTCGGCGTGCATGTGGTCGGCCCGCAGGCCAGTGAACTGGTGGCCGAGGCCGTGATCGCCATGGCGTTCAAGGCCAGCAGCGAAGACATCGCCCGCATCTGCTTTGCCCATCCGACCCTCTCCGAGACGTTCAAAGAGGCCTCGCTGGCCGTGGACAAGCGCGCGCTCAACTTCTGATTGATCGGAAGCGGCATCCAAACCACCTCACCGAACGCAGCTGCGGGCGGTGGGGCGCATATCGCCATGGAACGTAGGCCACGCCGCAACGGCATGCTATGCCCAACAGTTACTCGTCGTTGTGGTCTTCCGCGATGTGGGTGGCCATATCCAGCAGCACCTGGTTCACGTGCTTGTCCGCCACCTCATAGAAGATCTGTTTGGCTTGGCGCACGCCCTTGACCAGGCGAGCACCGCGCAGCAGCCGCAGGTGGTGGCTCACCAGCGACTGCGAGAGTTCGAGGGTTTCAGCGATGTCCCCGACCGAGGAAGAGCCTTTCATGCAGCACAGCATGATTCTCAGCCGGGACGGGTCACCCAGGAGGCGGAATGTCTCAGCCAAGATGGTCACGTCATTCTGTGACAGCGATTCCAAATCGGCGCTGGGACCCTTCGGTGGGGTACTGAATGGCTTACTTGTATTCATTTTTAAAATATTTCCTAACCTCGAATGGCTGTTTTCGCCCTTCAGAATTAACAAGGCAGCGGCCGCTTAGGCGCGCGCAGCAAAGAACCAGTGCGAGCCTGGCAGGCAAGGCCTCCGTTCCCCGTGCACCGGGTCATTTCTGAAACCTGACAGCATCCGAAAAAGCGCTTGACCTTCCCACGATGGTAAACCCTAAGCTCCCTCCATGTCGAATTTCAACTATGGGAAGCACACCATGAGCATGGCAACAACGAGTAGTGCTGGCGCCCAAGCAGCGGCAATCAGCCTGCCCATCGAGGGCATGACCTGCGCAAGCTGTGTCGGCCGAGTCGAGGCCGCCCTTGCCAAGGTCGAGGGCGTGGCAAGCGTGTCTGTCAATCTCGCCACCGAGCGAGCGGACATTCGCCTGAACCGTCCTGTCGATCGCATGGCGCTGATCCAGGCGATCGAGAAGGTAGGGTACGACGTGCCTCAGGGCACCATCGAGCTGGCGATCGGAGGCATGACCTGCGCTTCGTGCGTGGGCCGCGTCGAGAAGGCGCTCAAGGCGGTGCCGGGCGTCACTGAGGCTGTGGTCAATCTGGCGACCGAGCGCGCTACCGTGCGTGGCGTAGCATCCGTGCAGGATCTGATTGCTGCTGTCGATAAGGTCGGCTACGAGGCCAGCCCGGTCGATACAGGCATGCAGGCCGACGAGGAAGCTGCCGAGAAAAAGGACGCCGAGCGCGCCGAACTCAAGCGCGACCTGACCCTGGCCGCCGTGCTGGCGCTGCCTGTGTTCGTGCTCGAAATGGGCTCGCACATGATTCCCGGCATGCACGAGTGGGTGGCTTCCACCATTGGCATCCAGCAGAGCTGGTATCTGCAGTTCGTGCTGACCCTGCTGGTGCTCGCCATTCCGGGCTGGCGCTTCTATGAGAAGGGCTTCCCGGCGCTGTTCCGCCTGGGTCCCGACATGAACTCGCTGGTCGCGGTCGGCACGGCCGCGGCCTTCGGTTATTCGATGGTCGCCACGTTCGCGCCCAGTCTGCTGCCGGCCGGCACGGTGAACGTGTACTACGAGGCGGCAGCCGTCATCGTGGCGCTGATCCTGCTGGGCCGCTTTCTTGAGGCACGGGCCAAGGGCCGCACCTCCGAGGCCATCAAGCGCCTGATCGGCCTGCAGGCCAAGGAGGCGCACGTGCTGCGCGACGGCCGCATCGTGGACATCCCGATCAACGACGTGGCGCAGGGCGACATCGTGGAAGTGCGCCCCGGCGAGCGCGTGCCGGTCGATGGTGAAGTGACCGAGGGCCGCAGCTTCGTGGACGAGTCGATGATCACCGGCGAGCCGATTCCCGTCGAAAAGGCGGAAGGCAGCACCGTGGTCGGCGGCACCGTCAACCAGAAGGGTGCGCTGACGCTGCGTGCCACCGCCGTGGGCGGTCAGACCATGCTGGCGCAGATCATCCGCATGGTCGAGCAGGCGCAAGGTTCCAAGCTGCCGATCCAGGCCGTGGTGGACAAGGTGACGCTGTGGTTCGTGCCCGCCGTCATGCTGGCCGCGGTGCTGACCTTCCTGGTCTGGCTGGTGTTCGGCCCGTCGCCCGCGCTGTCCTTCGCGCTGGTCAATGCCGTGGCGGTGCTGATCATTGCCTGCCCTTGCGCCATGGGTTTGGCGACGCCGACCTCCATCATGGTCGGCACGGGCCGGGGCGCCGAGATGGGCGTGCTGTTCCGCAAGGGTGAAGCCCTGCAACTGCTCAAGGACGCCAAGGTGGTGGCCGTGGACAAGACCGGCACGCTGACCGAGGGCCGCCCGGTCCTGACCGACCTGGAGATTGCCGACGGCTTTGACCGCAACCAGGTGCTGGCGAAGGTCGCCGCTGTCGAATCGCGCTCGGAGCATCCGATCGCACGCGCCATCGTCGAGTCGGCCGTGGAAGGTGGCATCGCGCTGCCGACGATGACAGACTTCGATTCGGTCACGGGCATGGGCGTGCGCGCCACCGTGGACGGCGCGCGTGTCGAGGTCGGTGCCGATCGCTTCATGCGTGAGCTGGGGTTGGACGTGGGCAGCTTCGCTCGCACGGCCGAGCGCCTGGGCAACGAGGGCAAGTCACCGCTGTACGCCGCGATCGACGGCCGGCTGGCCGCCATCATCGCGGTGGCCGATCCGATCAAGTCCAGCACGCCCGCGGCCATTGCCGCGTTGCACCAGCTCGGCCTGAAGGTGGCGATGATCACCGGCGACAACGCGCGTACCGCGCAGGCCATCGCCAAGCAACTGGGCATCGACGAGGTGGTGGCCGAAGTGCTGCCCGAGGGCAAGGTCGAAGCCGTGCGCCGGCTGAAAGCCAGCCACGGCCAGATCGCCTACGTGGGCGACGGCATCAACGACGCCCCGGCGCTGGCCGAGGCCGACGTGGGCCTGGCCATCGGCACCGGCACCGACGTGGCGGTGGAGTCGGCCGACGTAGTGCTGATGTCGGGCAACCTGCAGGGCGTGCCCAACGCCATCGCGCTGTCCAAGGCGACCATCGGCAACATCCGCCAGAACCTGTTCTGGGCGTTTGGCTACAACACGGCCCTGATCCCGGTGGCCGCTGGCGTCCTGTACCCCGCATACGGTGTGCTGTTGTCGCCGATCTTCGCGGCTGGCGCGATGGCGCTGTCCAGCGTGTTCGTGCTCGGCAACGCGCTGCGCCTGCGCCGCTTCCAGCCGCCGCTGGCGGCGGATACCGCTCATTGAGAAAGGAGGAACACCATGAACATCGGTGAAGCATCCAAGGCCTCGAAGGTCTCGGCCAAAATGATCCGCTACTACGAGCAAATCGGTCTGATCCCTCCGGCTGACCGCACCGATTCGGGCTACCGCGCCTATACCCAGGACGACGTTCACCGGTTGCATTTCATCCGGCGTTCGCGCGACCTCGGCTTCTCGGTGGCCGAGATCACGGACTTGCTGGGACTGTGGAATGACAAGTCGCGCCAGAGTGCTGATGTAAAGCGTCTGGCCCAGCAACACATCGACGAGTTGGACCGGCGCATCGAGAGCATGCTGGAGATGGCCGCGACGCTCAAGGCGCTGATCCGGTGTTGCGCCGGCGACGAACGGCCCGACTGCCCGATCCTGCACACGCTGGAGCAGCCCGATATCAGTGACAACAAGCCCGAAGCGCGCACTGGCGCAGTGCCGCGCCGCGCGCGAGCCAACGCAGCAGGAAAAAAGCCGTGTGCGCACTGAGCAGCCAGGAGAGATATGCCCAAAATCACCGTCTTGCCCCATCCTGAACTGGCGCCTGAGGGAGCCGAACTGAACGTGCCAGCAGGCACTTCGATCTGCGAGGCCCTGCTGGACAACGGCATCGAGATCGAGCATGCCTGCGACATGAGCTGTGCCTGCACGACCTGTCACTGCATCGTGCGCAAGGGGTTCGATTCTCTAAACGAAGTCGAGGAATGCGAGGACGATCTGCTCGACCGGGCCTGGGGACTGGAGGCGCAGTCGCGGCTGAGCTGCCAGGCCATCGTTGCGACCGAAGACCTGACCGTCGAGATCCCCAAGTACACGATCAACCATGCCAAGGAGAACCACTAGGAGCCTGCGTGCTGCCTCAGGCGCACCGGCCTGCGGCAGGGTTGCTCTGGCAGATGGAGGACTGACGGCATTGCCGCCAGATAACCAACCCGTGGGCCAGACCAACCCGCGAGCCAGGTGTCTACACTCCCTTTGCACGGTCGTCGGTTAGGCTGGAAAGGTCATCAACGTCCTTAAATCCGTGACGGCCGGCCCATGGAAAGTCCCACAGGAGAAGTCCTGCATGTCTGCGCCCAAGCTAGCCACGCTCTACCGAATGGTCATGCCCGGCCATACCTGCCCCTACGGGCTGAAGTCGCTCGATCTGCTCAACCGCAAGGGCTACGAGGTCGAGGACAAACACTTGGCAAGCCGCGAGCAGACGGATGCGTTCAAGAAGGAGCATGGCATCGAGACCACGCCCCAGGTCTTCATAAACGGGCGGCGCGTGGGCGGCTACGACGACCTACGCAAATTCTTCGGCATGTCCGTGAAGGACAAGAACGCCGTGACCTAGACCCCTGTGATCGCGCTGTTCGCCACGGCGGCCGCAATGGCGCTGGCGGCGAGCTGGGCGGCCTTCGGCCAAGTCTAGAGCATTCAGGCGGCAGAGTGGTTCGTGGCCTTTGCCATGTGCCTCCTGGCGCTGCAGAAGCTCAAGGACGTGGACGGCTTCGCGACGACCTGCTGGCCAAGCGCTGGGTTCGGTATGCCTATTTCTACCCGTTCGCGGAGGCCATCGCAGGCGTCCAGATGGTCGCGGGCGTGGGGATGTGGGTGTCGATTCCGTTGGCGCTGTTCATCGGGACCGTCGGGGCCGTGTCGGTTTTCAAGGCGGTCTATGTCGATCGCCGGGAACTCAAGTGCGCCTGCGTGGGCGGGGACAGCAACGTGCCGCTGGGCTTCGTGTCCCTGACCGAGAACCTGATGATGGTGGCGATGGCCCTGTGGCCAAGGTCGGCCTACCTTGGGATGCACTGAGCGCCGCGCCAGGTACGGCGCAGCGCACGTGCTCGCATCGGCCGTCCTGTGTGCATGCCGGCCACGATGCGGTGTTACTGCGCGCGCGGCGGGAAGCCAGCTTCGCTCAGGGCCGCGGCGATCTGCTCTTGCGAGGCCGAGGTCTGGACCTCGACACGGCGGGTCGGCGGGTCCGTGACGATCTTGGCGTTGGGGTCGATCATTTGGATCGTTTTCGTCACAGTGCGGGCGCAGCCGCCGCAGGTCATGTCTTCGAGATGGAATTGCATGGAAAACTCCTTTCGGGTTGGGGTGTTTGAAGTGTGCTCCTTGCCACCGTTGGAAGGTCAATCGCTATTTGCATCCCCGCCACACCAACCGGCCGAATGCTCATAGGGGCAAGGCCGTGGTGCTCTTTACGCGATCCAGCACGAAGCTGGTCTTGCAGTCCTGCACGCTGGGGTGCTTGAGCAGCGTGTCGAGCACGAAGCGGGAGTAGTGAGCCATGTCCATGACGACCACCCGCAGCAGATAGTCCATGTCGCCGGTCAGCGCATGGCACTCCACAACCTCTGGCCAGTTCTGGACAGACGCGCGGAACACGTCCATGGGATTGCGCTTGTGCGAGTCGGAGTACTGGGCCGACTTCTACACGAAGTTCTTCAACTTCCAAGAGATCCGCTACTTCGACATCAACGGCGAGTACACCGGCCTAGCCTCCAAGGCGATGAGCGCGCCGGACGGCCTGATCCGCATCCCGCTGAACGAGGAAGCACGCCAGGGCGGCGGCCAGATTGAGGAATTCTTGATGCAGTTCAGCGGCGAGGGCATCCAGCACATCGCCCTGCTGTGCGACAACCTACTCGATGCGCTCGACCGCGTGCAGATGGCCGGTATCCCGCTGCTGACCGCCCCCAACGACATCTATTACGCAAACTTGGAAAAGCGCCTGCCCGGCCATGGCCAGCCCGTACCCGAGTTGCAGGCGCGCGGCATTCTGCTCGACGGCACGACCGAAGGCGGCCAGCCCCGCCTGCTGCTGCAGATATTCTCCGAGCCGCTGCTTGGCCCGGTGTTCTTCGAGTTCATCGAGCGCAAGGGCAACTACCGCGAGGGCTTCGGCGAAGGAAACTTCGGTGCCTTGTTCGAGTCGATGGAACGCGACCAGATCAACCGTGGCTCGTTGGAAATCAACCCGGCCTGATTTGGGCCTTTCCATGAAGGCAGAGCGCCTTCAGTCCTACATCTCGCGAGCCCCTCTGTGGGCTCGCGCTACTTTGGCGTCAGTACTGCCTTAGCCGCTCAAGCATTGAGCGGGTTGGCTTCGGCGTCACGTTCCGAAACAGTTGCTACCGCCCTTGACTTGAGTTAATACATGAACATATGTATTCTTATTCAGATACACCGATGGCCTTTTTCCTCGCCCTGAAGAGGGACCCAGCACTACGTCGCCCCCTCTAAGCGCACTTCGGCAGCAATGCGCCGTGGCCAACCCAATGACCAGGATTGCTGAAGGACGTGCCCATGGAACTTCGTCATTTGCGCTGCTTCGTGGCTCTCGCCGAAGAGCTGCATTTCACCCGTGCTGCGGAGCGCTTGCACATCGAGCAGCCGCCGCTGTCCCGCACGATCAAGGAATTGGAAGACGAACTGGGGGTGCTGCTCTTTGACCGCGATCGGCGGGGAACGCGGTTGACGCCAGCGGGCACCACCTTCCTTCAGGACATTCGCAGGCTGTTCACCAACCTGGAGCAGGCACGAGAAAACGTCAGGGCGATCGCCGCAGGCCTAAGAGGCAGCGTGCGCATCGCCATCTCCGATGGCGCCATCGACCCGCGGCTGTCTGCACTTCTTGCCCTGTGCCGCCAGGAGGAGCCGGAGATCGAAATACGGCTCTCCGAGGTCACCCTGGCGGAACAGTTGCGGGGACTGCGATCCGGCGACTTCGCGATCGGTTTCGCACACACCGCGGACGTCGGCGACGGACTGGTGACGGAGCCCATCTGGCAGGACCCGCTGGTGGTGACCGTGCCGATCCGGCACCCGTTGCTGGCCCACAAGGAAGTGTCGCTACGTGAACTCGTGAGTTACCCGCTGGTGATGTGCGATCCGCAGCTTTGCGAGGGCTACTGCCGCGAATTGACCCGGCTGCTACATCCCCTGGAGCGCGAGTCCACCATCGTTGAGCATGTCTCGTCGCTGGACATGATGCTCACATTGGTCGGAGCTGGTTACGGCATCGGCTTCGCAACGGCGACCCGAATCGCGGCGTGTCAACGTCCCGACGTGGTGATCCGGCCGTTGGCGCTCGATTCGGCCGTCATCATCACCTACCTGCTTCGGCCCGAAGGCGGTAGCGGACTATCCGCACCCGTAGAGCGCTTCATCGAGCGTTTGCGTTCGCCAAAGAGCGATTAGCTACGACGCCTGCGCCACATCCGGCGTCACGCATCGCCCTGAAGGTAGAGGTTGCGCTCCGTGGCCGTCATCAGTTCGGCCGAGCTGATCTTGAGAGCCAGGGAAATTTTTAGAATGAGAGCGAGTGTCGGCATGTGCTCGCCGCGCTCAATCTTGCCCATGTGCGAGCGCGCGATCCCCGCCAAGCCCGCGAACTCATCCTGAGCAATCCCCTGAGCCAGGCGAGCGGCTCGCACCGCTTGCCCGAACGCCAACGCCGGTGCGGACTCATAGGTGGTTACTCCGGCGGGCCGTCCAGGCCGAATAGTGCGCTTCTGCATTCGCAGAAGCGTCATGGAATCACTGATCTTTAACCACGTTAAAGATATCTCTTGAGTATGATGTCGGCTGCTCTTTTCGATCCCGTTGCCTCTTGGGGGCATCCATGCACAACGCCATCAGACCGTCCCCGAATTTCACACTCGCCATAGCGCCAGGTGTGCCGTCTTCACGGCTGTCGGCGCTGCTTGCACTGCAGCGAGCGCACGAGCCGGGTGTCGCGATCGCCGTGCGTGAAGTTTCGGATCAAGAGCTGGTAACGGGCCTGCATGAGGGCCGCTACGACGCGGGGCTATCTCTTAGCAGTGCGGGGGATCACCTGACGAGTAGCCGGAGGCTGTGGTGCGAAAGCATGGCCGTCGCGATACCACCGCGGTTCCGTTTGGTTGATCAGGCGAAGCTCACCATCTCCGATCTTCAGGACTATCCAATCTATCGCTGGCAGGCGGAGGCTTGTCCCTTGCTGGACGAGAGGTTGGCCTCCCTGATGCCAGTGGACCAAGAGAACATCCTGCCTGCAACTTCATTCGAGATGATGGCGCTGTGGGTTTCAGCCGGCTACGGCATCGGCGTATGCGCGCAATCGCGCATCGAGCGTGCCCATCAATGGGGGGTAAGCATGCGACCGCTCGCCGATGGCCCCTATGAGATCGTGACGTACCTCCAACGGCCCCACGCGCAAGCAGATTCTGCTGCCAAGCGTTTCGAGCGCAGGGCGCTGCAGATCGCCGAGGCAGGCGCCCTGTAGCAGGCACTCCTATAGGCCGGAGCCGTCTCATCCCGGCCATAGGTTGCAGCATGGGACTAGACCGGACTAGACCCCTTCAAGCACCGCTGCGCTGTCCACCAGTCGGCGGACGCTCTGCCGCACGTCCTCGGGGATGGGCCGCGGGGCAACGGCCTCGGGCACATCCGCATGGTGCTGGTAGTCGCCCATGAGAACCCGGATGATTGCGGGCACGTTCGTTGGCGTGACCGCATCAATGGCCGCACGATCACCCAGGTCGGGGTGAGGCTGGGTCAGCATGCGGTACAGGTCCCACGAATCGGCGTGCGGGCATTGGTTCATGAGCACTTGGGCCAGCTTGTGCTTGAGCGGCACCAGTTGCCAGTCGGGAACCCGCTGCCCCCGGTTGCCCAGGCTGATCGACAGCAGCTTGCCCGCCTTCAGCTCGCGGTTGATCTGGTCCTTGGACTTCCCGGCCAGCTTGCCGAACAGCGGGACCGGCAGATTGTTCGGCGACTCGTAGATGGCCAGCATTTCCTCGCGCTCGCGCTGGATCGCGGAGACTTCCGGCTCCGGGGCATGCACCGGAGGCGGCGGCACCTGCGACAGCCGCTGGAACATGATTCCGCCGCTGTTGGGGGTCACGACGATAGGCGTGGCCACCACGGGCGGCACGCCGGGGACAACAGGCTCAGCAGTCGTGGAGACCGCGCCCACCACTTCCTCCACTTCCGCCATTGCCGGCACCCCGTCGATACGGATGGTCAGATGCGCGCTCGCGGCTTCGACTTCACCCTGTTCGAGCAGGTCAAGACGGTCTGCCCAGTCCTGCATCATGCGACGCCGAGGCTCCACGTACTTGGCGTGGTTGTAGGCCGAACTCACCTTGTTGGGGTCGGAGTGCGAAAGCTGAGCGTCCACCCAAATCTTCGGGTATCCGATCTCGTTGAGCGCGGTCGAGATGGTGCCGCGGATGCCGTGGCCGGTCAGGCGCCCCTCGTAGCCCATGAGCTGCACGGCCTTGTTGAGGGTGTTCTCGCTGATGCGCTTCTTGAGTTCGCTGCGATGCGACAGCAGGTACTTCTGCGCTGGACGCATCACGCCCAGGAGATAGCGCACGATCTCGATGGCCTGCAGGGACAGGGGCACGATGTAGGGCGGCACGTCCTGCGGCCGCTTGCCGGCCTTGCGCATTTCGTCCTGGAGTTGCTTGACGACCTGCGGCGGGATGATCCACAAGCCGCGGTCGAGGTCGAATTGCTCAGGCTCGGCCAGGCGCAACTCGCCCGTGCGCACCCCCGTCAGGAACAGCAGCCGGACGCCAAGCTGGGTCTGCCAGCCCCGGGGGTTGTAGCGCCGGAGCTTCTGAAGGAACTCGGGCAGCTCGGGCAGGTGCAGATAGGGGTTGTGGGCCACCGGGGGCTTGGGCTCGGCCACCACGTCCAGGTCCGCGGCCGGATTGACTTCCAGCCCTTCGGCGATGACCAGGGCATAGCGGAACATCTGGTTGAACCAGGTGCGGACCTTCTCGGCGGTGGTGAACGCCTTGCGTTTCTCGATCGCCGCCACGACGCCCACGAGCTGGGGCCGTCGAATGTCGTAGATCGACATCTTCCCCAGGGTAGGCAGCACGTCCTTGTTGAAGATGCGCAGGATCTGCGAAAGCGTGCTCTGACGGCCTTCCTTGAGTTCCTTGCGGCGATGCTCGACCCAAGCATCGAAGACGTTCTTGAAGGTGTATTCGCCCGCCAGCTTGGCCGCGTGCCGGCGCTGGTCGCGTTCGATTTGGGGATCAATGCCCTTGGCGAGCAGAACCTGAGCCTTGTCCCGCTCGGCGCGGGCCTCGCGCAGACTGAGGGCGGGATAGCCACCCAGGGACATGCGCTTTTGCTTGCCCAGCCAGTAGTATCGGAAGATCCACGACTTGCCGCCTGCGGCAGAGACCATCAGGCCCAGGCAGTCGTTATCGGAGAGGGTGTAGCGCTTGCCGGTGGTTCTTGCCTGCCGGACTGTCAGATCAGAGAGTGCCATTTCGAGGCTCCTAAGTTATGACTTAGGCCTAATGCTCGTCATGGTTCCCGCTCAGCCCCAGCAACTATCCGGTAGCCGTCCCAACCGTATTCTTGTGCCTCAATTGGTCACTCAAAAACGGTAGCTGTGGGTGGATTTCCGTGGCGCTCGCTGGAATGAAAAAAGGGGCCAAAGCCCCTCTTTTCAACGACTTACAGACGTCAGTAGAAGTCTGTAGATCACTATCTGGAGCGGGAAACGAGACTCGAACTCGCGACCCCGACCTTGGCAAGGTCGTGCTCTACCAACTGAGCTATTCCCGCGTCGTGATGGGAGCCATTCTAGCGATTTCTAAAACAGCGTCAACCCCTTGATTCAAAAAAGTTTTATTTTTGTTCCGAGCCTTCGCGCAGGTGCGGCCAGGCAGCCAGCAGGTAATGCACCATAGACCACAGCGTCAGCCCCGCCGCCACCAGCAGCAGGCCGTAGCCCAGGATCACCCAGAAGGTCACTGCCGGCGGGTTGGCCAACAGAATCACCAGGGCGAGCATCTGCGCCGCCGTCTTCCACTTGCCAAGGTTGGACACCGCCACATGTGCCCGTGCGCCCAGCTCGGCCATCCACTCGCGCAGTGCCGACACCACGATTTCGCGACCGATGATCACTGCCGCAGGCAGGGTCAGCCAGAAGTTGGCGTGGGTTTGCACCAGCAGCACCAAGGCCACCGCCACCATCAGCTTGTCGGCCACAGGGTCCAGGAAGGCACCGAACGGCGTGCTCTGCTGCAGGCGACGCGCCAGGTAGCCGTCCAGCCAGTCGGTGGCGGCGGCGACGGCGAACACACTGCTGGCGGCCATGTAGCTCCAGTGATAAGGCACATAGAACAGCAGAATGAAGATCGGGATGAGCAGGACGCGTAGAACGGTGAGCAGGTTTGGAATATTCATCGGTACGACTGGCTGCAAGTTGAGCCCGGCATTCTACTCGCTATGCAGGCTGGCATAAATTGATTCGGCAAGCTTTTTACTGATGCCGGGCGCTTTGGCTATTTCATCGATACTGGCGCGGTTGAGCTCTTGCAGGCCGCCGAAATGTTTCAGCAGGTCGCGGCGACGCTTCGGCCCTACCCCGGCTACATCTTCAAGGCTGGACACCCGACGGGCCTTGCCACGGCGGGCGCGGTGGCCGGTGATGGCAAAACGGTGGGCTTCGTCGCGGATCTGCTGGATCAGGTGCAACGCCGAGGAATCGCCTTTGAGGGTGAATTCGTAGTGCACGTCGTTCAGGTACAGGGTTTCGAAACCCGCCTTGCGCGTTACGCCCTTGGCCACACCGAGCAGGGTCAGGTCGGTAAAGCCCAGCTCCTGCATCACGTCGCGGGCCATGTTCAGCTGGCCTTTGCCGCCGTCCACCAGCAGCACGTCAGGCAGTTTGCCCTCGCCATCCTTGATACGCCCGTAGCGACGGGTCAGGGCCTGGTGCATGGCGGCGTAGTCGTCACCCGCCGTGACGCCTTCGATATTGAAGCGCCGGTAATCGGATTTCAGCGGGCCTTCGGGGCCGAACACCACGCAACTGGCCACGGTGGCTTCGCCACTGGAGTGGCTGATGTCGTAGCATTCCAGGCGTTGCGGCACTTCGTCCAGGCCCAGCACTTCGGCCAGGGCTTCGAAACGTGCGGCCATGTGCTGACGGTTGGCCAGGCGGGCATTCAGCGCCTGCTCGGCATTGGTCACTGCCAGCTGCTGCCAGCGGGCGCGGGTGCCACGCACCCGGTGGCTGATGGTCAGCTCGCGGCCACGCAGTGTGTGCAGTGCTTCGGCAATGGCGTCGAAGTCTTCGTGAACAACGTTGACGATCAACTCGCCTGGCAGTTCGCGCTCTGCGTTGCCCAGGTAGTACTGGGAAAGGAAGGCGGCCATGACCTCGGCCACTTCCTCTTCGATGCCCACCTGCGGGAAGAAGTTCTTGCTACCCAGCACTCGTCCGCCACGCACGCTGATCAAGTGCACACAGGCACCACCTGGGTTGACGAAGGCCGCGATCACGTCGACATCGCCGTTGCCGCCTTCGATGTACTGCTGGTCCTGCACGCGGCGCAGCAGCGCGATCTGGTCACGAAGTTCGGCGGCTTTTTCGAAATTGAGGGCCATGGCGGCCTTTTCCATTTCGGCATTCAATTCGTTGCCCAGTTGCTGGCTACGGCCCTCCAGGAACATCACCGAATGGCGCACGTCCTCGGCGTATTCCTCAGCGCTCACCAGGTCGGTACAAGGCCCTTTGCAGCGCTTTATCTGGTACTGCAGGCATGGCCGGGTGCGGTTGGCGTAGTAGCTGTCTTCGCACTGGCGCACGGAAAAGGCCTTTTGCAGCAGGCTGAGGCTTTCGCGGATCGCCCCGGCGCTGGGGTAAGGGCCGAAGTAGCGGCCCTTGGCTTTTTTCGCCCCACGGTGAATGCCCAATCGTGGGAACTCACCGTCGGACAGGAACACGTAGGGGTAGGATTTATCGTCGCGCAGCAGAATGTTGTAGGGCGGCCGCCATTCCTTGATCAGGTTCTGCTCCAGCAGCAACGCCTCGGTTTCGTTGGCGGTGATGGTGGTTTCGACCTGGGCGATACGCGCGACCAAGGCGGCAGTCTTGGGCGCCAGGCCGGTCTTGCGAAAATAGCTGGCCAGACGCTTTTTCAGGTTCTTGGCCTTGCCCACGTAAAGCAGCCGGGCCTCGCCGTCGAACATCCGGTAAACGCCTGGGCGACCACTGCAGGTCGCCAGGAATGCGCTGGCATCAAAATCTTGGGACATGGGGGGTTACAGGCTTGCGTCAACCATACCGTGGCGAACGGCCAGCAAGGTCAGTTCGACGTCGCTGGTGACCGAGAGTTTTTCAAAGATCCGATAACGGTAAGTATTGACGGTCTTGGGCGAGAGGCACAATTTGTCAGAGATGATCTGCACCTTTTGGCAGCCGACGATCATCAGGGCAATCTGGATTTCCCGTTCGGACAATGTGTCGAACGGCGAGCCCTGTGGCTGGAACGGTTTCAGCGCCAGCTGCTGGGCAATCTGCGGGCTGATGTAACGCTGGCCGGCAAAAGCCAAGCGAATGGCCTGAACCATTTCATCGAGGCCTGCGCCCTTGGTCAGGTAGCCAGCAGCGCCGGCCTGCAGCAAACGTGTGGGGAACGGATCTTCCTCGCACACCGTCACCGCCACCACCTTGATGTCCGGGTGGCTGCGCAGCAGCTTGCGGGTGGCTTCCAGCCCGCCGATGCCTGGCATTTTCACGTCCATCAGCACCACGTCCGGCTTCAGCTCTCTGGCCAGCTTGAGTGCCGACTCGCCTGAATCCCCCTCACCCACCACCTGCAAGCCATCGATGTCGGCCAGCATGCGGGTAATACCGGTTCGTACCAGATCGTGATCATCGACCACTAAGACCCTAATCAAGCACACACCTCGTAAACAGGGCGATTGGATCCCGCCACCTTAACAAAATTTTTCCCGGTGGGCCTAGCGCATTACTTCCTTCAGAAAAGCCTGACGTTCAACGGTAAGCGGCCTCACTGTTTGCCTAGGCTTGGCGTTGTCGGCCAACCGCCCCAACAGATGCCAGAGCGCCGCCTGATCGTCCAGCGATAATTGTCGAAAAGCCCCCAGCAAACCCGACTCGTCGGTGCTCAAGCCTTGCAGCGGTGCCGGGGTACGCAGGCCGCTGAGCACGTACAGCGCGTCCACACCCCTGGCCGCCAGTGCCGCCAGGTAGTCGACCCGCGGCGTGCGCTCACCGCTTTCGTACTTACCCTGGGCATTGGGCTCGACCCCGCCGATATCGCCAAATACGCGCTGGGTCATGCCCAGCCGTTCACGCTCTTCCCGCAGCCGTGGACCGATTCCATTCATAGGGCTTCTCCTCTTCCCTGATCGCCGTCATGCACGGCCTACCCACCTGCAGGCAGCCGTAAACGTGTGGATCCACTATGCCCCTGCTCTGCAGTCGCGACAAGCCATCATTTAGCTATTAGCCGATTACCCGCTGCATACGTACGAAGCAATCGTCCGCCCCCATTTCGACGAAGCCGTGGCACTGGTACAGCAAGCGGGCCGGGTTGCTGCGAAACACCATCAGCCGCAGTAGCGCAAGGCGCCGTTGCCTGGCCCACAGCGCCAGCTGTTCCAACACCCAGCCACCGACCCCACGCCCACGGTGCTCGGGCAACAGGTGCAACTCGCGGATGAACAGCGCCTGTCGGTCCTGGCTGAGGCTGCAAAAACCCAGCAGGGTGCTACCTTCGGTCACCAGCCACTGTTCACGCCAGCCCCAGGCTTCGTCGAAGGCCTCTTCGATCCACAGCAGGTCGTATTCGCGGTAGTACGGCAACATGGCCCGGCGAGTGAGGTCACGGGCGAAGGTGCAGTGGGTGTCGTCGGCGGGGGTTAACTGTAAGGGCATCGCTTATCGCTCATCGGGCATAACAGACTGGCGAACTACCAGGCCCACGCCGGTCCAGTTCGTCTTCCAGCCACTCGGCCAGCACTCGGGCATTGTTGTGCTCGGTGTCCTTGCCGGCAAAAAGCAATGTCAGCGTACCCTTGCCAGCCATGTCCAGTAGCGGATACCAGTGCTCGGGGTGGGCCGCCAGCTGTTGCTGGTAGCGCTGGGTAAAACCGGCAAAATCGATCTCACCCAGATGAAATGCCTTGCGCAACTCTGCCGAGGGTGCCACCTCGCGCAACCACTCCCCGTGCAGGTCTTCCTTGCGTTTGTTGCGCGGCCACAGGCGGTCGACCAGCACGCGCTGGCCATCTTCATCCGAGACCGCATCGTAGACACGCTTGCAGCGAATCATGGGTTGCTCCTGCCATTACCGTCCGTCTTGAGCCTAGATAATTCATTGATCGAGGTCACGGCCGACTCGCCAATTGTTTCTATGCTCAAGGCCTTTGGCAACTTCGCCCACGCCAACCGGAGCCCTCATGGCAACCCCGTCAGTGGCCAGCCAGCCGCAACTGGCCCAACGCGATTCCCGCCCGCAGCTCGCCCACAAGCCCGGGCGTGCCACCTTGGTGCTGTTCTTCGGCCTGTTGCTGGCAGGCATCGCCTACACCGCTTGGAGCCTCAAGCAGGATGTAACCGCCAGCGGCACGGTTATCACCACGGTCACACCCTTCCTGCTCCTGGGCCTGGCGCTGGTGATTGCCTTGGGCTTCGAGTTCGTCAACGGCTTCCACGACACCGCCAACGCGGTAGCCACGGTGATATACACCCATTCGTTGCCGGCACCGATAGCGGTGGTATGGTCCGGGCTGTGCAACTTCCTGGGGGTGCTGCTTTCCAGCGGCGCGGTGGCGTTCGGCATCATCGCCCTGCTGCCGGTAGAACTGATTTTGCAGGTTGGCTCGTCAGCCGGCTTCGCCATGGTCTTCGCCCTGCTACTGGCGGCGATCATCTGGAACCTTGGCACCTGGTGGTTGGGCCTGCCGGCGTCGTCCTCGCACACCCTGATCGGCTCGATCATCGGCGTGGGCGTGGCCAATGCACTGATACATGGGCGCGACGGCACCAGCGGGGTGGACTGGGCCCAGGCCAGCAAGGTGGGGTATGCCTTGCTGTTTTCGCCGCTGATCGGTTTTGCCTGCGCTGCCCTCCTGCTGTTGGCCCTGCGCGCGCTGGTCAAACGCAAAGAGCTGTACCAGGCGCCAGAAGGCCGAACCCCGCCGCCTTGGTGGATCCGCGGGGTGCTGATCCTGACCTGCACCGGGGTATCGTTCGCCCACGGCTCCAACGACGGCCAGAAAGGCATGGGCCTGATCATGCTGATTCTGGTGGGCACCCTGCCGATGGCTTACGCGCTGAACAAGACCATGCCCAATGAGCAGGCCCTGCAGTTTTCTGCCGTCGCCGAAGTAACCCGCCAGGCCTTGCTGCGCAGCGACCCGCATGCGGCCCCGGCCGACCCACGCCAGGTACTCACCCTGTTCATTGCCGAACCCAAGGCCAGCCCGCAACTGGTCCCGGCATTGGCCGCACTCACCGGGATGATCGGCGAACAGGTCAAAGGCTACGGTTCGCTCAAGCGCGTCCCCGCCGAAGCCATGGCCAACGTGCGCAACGACATGTACCTGACCAGTGAAGCCATCCGCCTCATGGAGAAAAACCGGCTGGTGGCATTCGATGCCGACACCCGCAACCATGTGCAGCTGTTCAAGACCCAGTTGGACGACGCCACTCGCTATATCCCGCTGTGGGTGAAGGTGGCCGTGGCCATCGCGCTGGGGCTGGGGACCATGGTGGGCTGGCGGCGCATTGTGGTCACGGTTGGCGAGAAGATCGGCAAGACCCACCTCAGCTATGCCCAAGGGGCTTCGGCCGAAGTGGTGGCGATGTGCACCATTGGCGCAGCGGACATGTTCGGGCTGCCGGTTTCGACCACCCATGTGCTGAGTTCGGGGGTAGCCGGGACCATGGTTGCCAATGGCTCGGGGCTTCAGAAGCGCACGCTGATCAATCTACTGATGGCCTGGGTGCTGACCCTGCCAGCGGCAATGCTGTTGGCAGGGAGCCTGTACTGGCTGCTGAACCAGATCTTCTAGTCAGCGGGGTGATCAGGCGGGGATTTTCAGGCCGCGCTGCACCGCCGGCCGCTCAAGAAACGCGGCCAGCACCCGCTGCACGTCGTTGAACTGATCAAAACCGACCAACTCCCGGGCGTTGTAACGTTCCACCAGGTTACGCACCCACGGGAAAATGGCGATGTCGGCGATGCTGTATTCGTCAACCATCCACTCCCGCCCTTTCAAGCGCCGATCCAGCACACCCAGCAGGCGCTTGGACTCGTTGACATAGCGGTCACGCGGGCGCTTGTCTTCATATTCCTTGCCAGCAAAGAAGTGAAAGAAACCGACCTGGCCAAACATCGGCCCGATGCCGCCCATCTGGAACATCAGCCACTGCAGGGTCTGGTAACGCTGGGCCGGGTCCTGGCTGAGCAACTGGCCGCTCTTCTCTGCCAGGTACTGCAGAATCGCCCCCGACTCGAACAGCGGCAGCGGCTGGCCGCCCGGCCCGTTGGGGTCGAGGATGGCGGGGATCTTGTTGTTGGCACTGAGTGAGATGAACTCGGCACTCAACTGGTCATCGTTGTCGAAGCTGACCTTGTGCGGCTCATAGGCCAGGCCGATTTCCTCGAGCATGATCGACACCTTGACGCCATTGGGCGTCGGCAGCGAGTACAGCTGCAGGCGTTCAGGGTGTTTGGCGGGCCACTTGCGGGTAATGGGGAAAGCACTGAGATCGGTCATGATCAACCTTGCCTGGGGGATGAACCTGTCACTCTAGAGACATCCCCGGCCGGTGACCATCACCGACCACTCATCAGCGCGGGCAACTCAGGCCTGGCCATGGGCCTTGAGCTTGAGTTTTTCGGTATCCACACGCACGAACACCGAGTCGGCGCTCACGGTCAGCACGTCGCCAGCCCAAACTTCGCAGATAACCCGGCTCTTGCGACCCACTTCGCCCTCCACACGCGCCTTGAGCAGCAACTCGACACCCATCGGCGTAGGTTTCAGGTAGGTCAGGTTAAGTGTGCCGGTAACGCAGTCTATACGTGGCAGGCTTCCGGGCTCGCGGCCTTCGTTGCGGTAGTGGTAGGCCATGGCTGTCCAGTTGGAGTGGCAGTCGACCAGCATCGCCAGCAGGCCACCGTAAACCAGGCCGGGCCAGCCAATGAAGGTGCTGTCGGGCGAGTGCCGGCACAACAGGTGAACGCCGTCGGCGTCCCAGTGACTTTGCAGGTGCAGGCCGCTTGGGTGGGAACAGCCGCAGCCGTAGCAGGTACCCTCCGGCGCCGCGAGGGCCTGAAGGGAAAGGGATTGGTCGTTCATACGCTTCCTGTGCTTATTGATATGGGGGCGCGCAACGCCCCCATTAAAGCAGAAACATCAGGCCGTCTGGGCAACCACATTGGCACGCCGCTGGGTCAGCGAAACCAGCAGGATGAACGCGGTCACCCCCGCAGTCATCAGCGTTTCATAGCGGTAGGCATCGCTGAACAGCATGTAGCCCAGCACCATGACGATGGTGCCGATCACCAGCCAGGTCAGCCACGGGAACAGCCACATCTTCAGCTCGAGCGGGCGCCCTTCACGTTCGGCACGGGCACGCATGCGCAGCTGCGATACGGCAATCACCAGGTACACCAGCAGGGCGATGGCCCCCGTGGTGGACAACAGGAAGCCGAACACCTTGCCAGGGAACACATAGTTGACCAGGCAGCCGGCAAAGCCTGCCAGGGTAGAGAAGATCACCGCCACTGTCGGCACGCCGGAACCGGAAATGCGCTTGGTCACGCTCAGCGCCTGACCACGAGCACCCAGCGAGTAGAGCATGCGCGACGCGGTGTACAGCCCCGAGTTCATGCAGCTGGTCACCGCCACCAGTACCACCAGATCGACCAGCAGCTTGGCGCCCGGCACGTTCAGCACTTCCAGCACGCGCTGGAACGAGCCGACTGCTTTGAGCGCTGGGTCGTTCCAGGCCACCAGGGACACCACCAGGAAGATCGACGCCAGGTAGAAGATGGCGATGCGATACACCACCAGGTTGGTGGCGCGGCGGATCTTGTCTTTCGGGTTGGCGGTTTCGTCAGCGGCGATGGTGACAATTTCGGCACCGAAGAACGAGAAGATGGTGATCAGTACGCCCCCCAACACCGTCCCGAAGCCATTGGGCATGAAACCACCGTTGTCCCACAGCCGGCTGACTCCAGAGACTTCAGCCAGCGGCCAGAAGCCGAACACCGCCAAGGTGCACACCCCGATGAAGCCGATGATCGCTACCACCTTGACCAGCGCGAACCAGTACTCGAAGGCACCGAAGTTCTTCACGCTGACCAGGTTGGTACCCGACAGCACCAGCATGATCAGGAAGGCGAACAGCCAGGACGGCACGCCAGGGAAGTAGGCGTGCAGGATGTCAGCGCCGGCAATGGCTTCCACCGGAATGATCAGTACCCAGAACCACCAGTACAACCAGCCGATGGTAAAGCCCGCCCAAGGGCCGATGGCCTCCGAGGCATAGGTGGAGAACGAGCCGCTGTTGGGGTTGGCGATGGCCATTTCGCCGAGCATGCGCATCACCAGCAGGACCAGCAAGCCGGTCATGGCGTAGGAAATGAGGATGGCCGGGCCGGCGGTGGCGATGGCGTTGGAAGAACCGATGAACAGGCCGGCGCCGATGATGCCGGCGATGGAGATCATGGACACCTGACGGGAGGTCAGGCCGTGTTGCAGGGAACGCTGTTTCTTGTTGTCTTGCGAAGCCATGAAGAACCCTCGAATGGGTCGGCCGCAGCAAAGCGGCTGAAGGTCGGAGCAGAATTCTTATAAATTTCTGATTGTCGTTGTTGTTGTTTTGCAGATGCCGGAAGCGGGTACTGACCTCCTCTTCGCATGACCGGTTGTAATCGTTGATCCAGGTCAGTATTAATCTATAGGCCGGGGTCAACAAACGACCTTTTCGAACCACATGATTCCGTTTTGGAATGAACTTCATCCTTTTTTGCTCGGTATTTGCCCGTCATGTCCAAACGCCTGATGCCTTCGACCACCGCCCTTCAGTGCTTCGAAGCGGCCGCCCGCCACCTCAGTTTCACCCGTGCGGCCCAGGAACTGCACCTGACCCAGAGCGCTGTCAGCAAGCAGGTGGCGCAGCTTGAGGACATGCTCTCGCACTCGCTGTTTCAGCGCATTCGACGGCGCCTGCACCTGACCCCGGCCGGCGCGCTGTACCTCACCGAAGTGAACAAGATCCTCACCCAGATCGACATCTCCAGCCGCTACATCCTCAGCTACGGCGACGAAACCGAAGTGCTGCGCATCGCCACCCAACCCACCTTCGGCGCGCGCTGGCTGGTGCCCAAGCTCAAGGGTTTTGGCGACCGCTACCCACGCATTCACCTGGATGTACGCAACGAGCTGGAGCCGTTCGACCTGGTACAGGCCAAGGCCGACATCGCCTTTTTCTTCGGTCAGGGCACCTGGCCTGGTGCAACCTGCATCGAGCTGTTCAGCGAAGAAGTGGTGCCCGTCTGCAGCCCGCAGCTGCTGGCCAATCACCGATTCGACAGCGCCCAGGCGCTGACCGAGCACCGCCTGCTGCAGTGCGTGTCGCGGCCGGAAGCCTGGCATGAGTGGTTTCTCGGGCTGGGGCTGCACAGCCAGAACAGCTACCACGGGCCGCGCTTCGACACGTTCTACCTGTGCATCCGGGCGGCCATTGCCGGCTGCGGCATTGCCCTGATACCACGCTACCTGGTGGCCGAAGAACTGAGCGAGGGCAAGCTGGTGGTGGCTTGGGACCACCCGGTGGCGAGCAATGGCCGGCACTTCATTGCCCATGCCGAGCATGCGGCCGAAGTGCCGAAGATCAGGGCTTTTGTGCAGTGGATCCGCGAACGGGTGGCTGAGGGGGACTGATTCAACCGATCCCGGCCAGATCACGAATCCAGGGAATGACCGCAATCGAATAATTCGTTTGCGAAATACCCCCTCGACACGCTTGGATAATAAGAAACTCGAACAAAGGTCCCGCGTGCCCATGAACCAGGAAAGTATCAGCCAATCCATCGCCATCGTTCACCCGATCACACTTTCCCATGGCCGCAATGCCGAAGTCTGGGACACCGACGGCAAACGCTATATCGACTTTGTCGGCGGTATCGGTGTACTCAACCTGGGCCACTGCAACCCGGCCGTGGTCGAGGCCATCCAGGCCCAGGCCACCCGCCTGACCCACTACGCCTTCAACGCGGCACCTCACGGCCCGTACCTTGCGTTGATGGAGCAGCTGAGCCAGTTCGTGCCCGTCAGCTACCCACTGGCCGGCATGCTCACCAACAGCGGCGCGGAAGCAGCGGAAAACGCCCTGAAAGTGGCCCGCGGCGCTACCGGCAAGCGCGCCATCATCGCCTTCGACGGTGGCTTCCATGGGCGCACCCTGGCCACCTTGAACCTCAACGGCAAAGTCGCCCCTTACAAGCAACGGGTCGGAGAACTGCCCGGGCCGGTGTACCACCTGCCCTACCCCAGCGCCGACACCGGGGTGACCTGCGAACAGGCACTCAAGGCCATGGACCGCCTGTTCAGCGTCGAGCTGGCCGTGGAAGACGTGGCAGCGTTCATCTTCGAACCGGTACAAGGCGAAGGCGGCTTCCTCGCCCTGGACCCGGCCTTCGCCCAGGCCCTGCGCCGCTTCTGCGACGAGCGCGGCATCCTGATCATCATCGACGAGATCCAGTCGGGCTTTGGCCGCACCGGCCAGCGCTTCGCCTTCCCGCGCCTGGGCATCGAGCCCGACCTGCTGCTGCTGGCCAAGAGCATTGCCGGTGGCATGCCACTGGGTGCGGTGGTCGGGCGCAAGGAATTGATGGCATCGCTGCCCAAGGGCGGCCTGGGTGGCACCTATTCAGGCAACCCGATTGCCTGTGCGGCAGCCCTGGCCAGCCTGGCGCAGATGACCGACGAAAACGTCGCCACCTGGGGTGAGCGCCAGGAGCAGGCGATCGTCAGCCGTGTCGAGCGCTGGAAGTCCTCGGGCCTGAGCCCGTACATCGGCCGCCTGACCGGCGTGGGCGCCATGCGCGGTATCGAGTTCGTCAATGCCGACGGCAGCCCGGCACCGGCGCCACTGGCCAAGGTGATGGAGGCGGCGCGGGCCAAGGGCCTGCTGCTGATGCCCAGCGGCAAAGCGCGGCACATCATCCGCCTGCTGGCCCCCCTGACCATCGAGGCCGAGGTGCTCGAAGAAGGCCTGGATATCCTCGAGCAGTGCCTGACGGAGCTGAACTGAGGTTTACAGACCCAGTTCTTGCGGGGTGAGCATGTCGGACTCGAAGGCAATCCAGCCGCCTTCGAGCTCAGCGTGGCCATTGACGATCGGGCCGTAGTAGGTCAGGCCGTTTTCCAAGGTCACGCAGATATGCGTGGCGCTTTTTTCTGGGGCCGCGAGCGTACCGACGAAATGCACCTTTTTCAGGGTTTCGGTCACCGCCTCCAGGCCAACGCGCATGTTGGGGTTTTCCGAGGCCTCGGTATCTCCGCCACGGTCTTCGGCGCTGATGGTCACGGTGGCGGTGTACGGGTACTGGGTGCTCAAGCGGGGTTACCTCATTGGGTGTGTAGGCGTATGGGCGCGTAGAGTACGGCAGGCGGCCCCTGTTGTCTCTACTGGCCTCATCGCCAGCAAAAGGTGATCTGCCTGCCCCGATCTGTTAGGGTGCCCGCCGATGCACGCCACACCACACGAGGATCCCGAGTGAGCGCCGAAGAACCCCTGATCGCCGACCTGTTCGACGTCGACAAACGCCTGTCCCTCAAGCCTGTCGTGGACTTCAACAGTTACCTGCGCAACGCCTTCGGCGAAGGCCCGTGCCGCTGCCACCGCTGCCTTGAAGGTGCCGACCCAAGCACCTACAGCCACGCGCACGACTTCACCTTCGAGGGCCGCCAGTGGCACCGCCGCTTCGCCAGCACCGCCGGCAGCGACGTCGGCCAGGTGTTGAAAAAGGCCTGGCTGTCCTACACCAAAGCCGACCTCAACCTGATCGGCGTGCTGGACCTGACCACCCTCAAGACCTTTACCGAAGACGCCCTGCACGCGCGCCTGCTGGCCTTGCTGCCGGCCAGCGGCCTGGCCCGTGAAGTGGATGGCCAATGGATGCTGCAAGCCCAGGCCGACTGACGGCCCGGCGGCACGGCAGGATTCCACCGGTCTGCTAACGTGGTGGAATCCGCCCATTCGCAGGTAGTCCGCCATGGCCCGCACAACGCCCATCGAGCTGTACCGCAATATCGGCATCGTCGCCCACGTGGACGCCGGCAAGACCACGACCACCGAGCGGATCCTGTTCTACACCGGGGTCAACCACAAGATGGGCGAGGTGCACGATGGCGCCGCGACCATGGACTGGATGGCCCAGGAGCAGGAGCGCGGCATCACCATCACCTCGGCGGCGACCACGGCCTTCTGGCAAGGCTCGACCAAGCAATTCCCCGACAAGTACCGCTTCAACATCATCGATACCCCCGGCCACGTCGACTTCACCATCGAGGTGGAGCGCTCGTTGCGCGTGCTCGATGGTGCGGTGGTGGTCTTCAGCGGTGCTGACGGGGTAGAGCCGCAGTCCGAGACAGTCTGGCGCCAGGCCAACAAATACCATGTGCCACGCCTGGCCTACATCAACAAGATGGACCGCCAGGGCGCCGACTTCCTGCGCGTGGTCAAACAGATCGACAAGCGCCTGGGGCACCACCCGGTGCCGATACAGCTCGCCATCGGCAGTGAAGAGAACTTCATTGGCCAGATCGACCTGGTGAAGATGAAGGCCATTTACTGGAACGATGACGACCATGGCACGAGTTATCGCGAAGAAGAGATCCCCGAGGAGCTCAAGGCGCTGGCCGACGAATGGCGCGCGCACATGCTCGAAGCGGCGGCCGAGGCCAATGACGAGCTGACCATGAAGTTTCTCGACGGCGAGGAACTTAGCATCGACGAGGTCAAGGCTGCCCTGCGCCAGCGTACTATCGCCAACGAAATCGTGCCGACCATCCTTGGTTCATCGTTCAAGAACAAGGGTGTGCCGCTGATGCTCGATGCCGTCATCGACTACCTGCCCGCCCCGTCCGAAATCCCGGCGATCAAAGGCACCGACCCGGATGACGAAGCAAAACACCTGGAGCGCCACGCCGACGACAAGGAACCATTTTCGGCATTGGCCTTCAAGATTGCCACCGACCCCTTTGTTGGCACCCTCACCTTCGCCCGCGTGTACTCCGGTGTGCTCAGTTCAGGCAACGCGGTACTCAACTCGGTCAAAGGCAAGAAGGAACGCATCGGCCGCATGGTACAGATGCACGCCAACCAGCGCGCCGAAATCAAGGACGTGTGCGCCGGCGACATCGCCGCACTGATCGGCATGAAGGATGTGACTACCGGCGACACCCTGTGCGACATCGACAAACCGATCATCCTGGAACGCATGGATTTCCCCGACCCCGTGATTTCCGTGGCCGTGGAACCGAAGACCAAGGCCGATCAGGAAAAAATGGGTATCGCCCTGGGCAAGCTGGCCCAGGAGGACCCATCGTTTCGCGTACGTACGGATGAAGAAACCGGTCAGACCATCATCTCCGGCATGGGCGAATTGCACCTGGACATCATCGTCGACCGCATGCGCCGCGAGTTCAATGTCGAAGCCAATATCGGCAAGCCGCAGGTGGCCTACCGCGAAAAAATCCGCAACACCTGCGAGATCGAGGGGCGCTTCGTCCGCCAGTCCGGCGGGCGCGGCCAATATGGCCACTGCTGGATCCGCTTTGCGCCTGGCGATGAGGGCAAGGAGGGCCTGGAATTCGTCAACGAGATTGTCGGCGGCGTAGTGCCGCGCGAGTACATCCCGGCAATCCAGAAAGGCATCGAAGAACAAATGAAAAACGGCGTACTTGCCGGTTACCCGCTGATCAACCTCAAGGCCGCGGTGTTCGACGGTTCCTATCACGACGTCGACTCCAACGAAATGGCCTACAAGATCGCCGCGTCGATGGCCACCAAGCAGCTGTCGCAGAAAGGCGGCGCGGTGCTGCTGGAGCCGGTGATGAAGGTCGAGGTGGTTACGCCCGAAGAGTATCAGGGGGACATCATGGGCGACCTGAGCCGCCGCCGAGGCATGATCCAGGACGGCGACGAGACGCCTGCAGGTAAGGTGATTCGCGCCGAAGTACCACTGGGGGAGATGTTCGGCTATGCCACCTCAATGCGCTCGATGACCCAAGGGCGCGCAAGCTACACGATGGAGTTCACCAAATACGCCGAGGCACCGGCAAACATTGTCGAGACGATCATCAGCAAGAGCCAGGGCAAAACCAAAACCTAACCCTCCGATGGCGCTCCAGTCCTCCAGTTTTCGCCAAACCCCTGGAGGGCTGGCCACCCAACCCTGCAAGCCTCAGTGCTGCTCGCCTGCCCGCTTCAACAGCGTCTTGCACCGCTCCGACAAATGCACCACCCGCAGTTGCTTGCCCGCTTTGGCATAGCGCTCACGCAGTGTTTTCAACGCCGCGATTGCCGAGTAGTCGACAAAGCTCAAATGCTGGCAGTCAAGCGTGACCTTGCCTGGGTCGTTGGCCGGGTCGAACTGGTTGAGGAACGGTGTGGTCGAGGCAAAGAACAGCGTGCCATGCACCTGGTAATGCTTGCCCCCTTCGCCATCCTCATGGCTGTCGGCATACAGCTCTCGCGCATGCTGCCAGGCAAAGTTCACCGCCGCGATGATGATACCGAACAGCACTGCCGTGGCCAGGTCGGTGAATACCGTGACCACGGTCACCGCAATGATCGCCAGCACATCGTTCACCGGCACCTTGTGGAGCACCCGCAGCGACGCCCAGGCGAAGGTCTGCTGAGCCACCACGAACATCACCCCCACCAGCGCCGCCAGCGGAATACGCTCGATCAGCGGCGACAGGAACAACACGAACAGCAAGATCATCACCCCGGCCACTACGCCCGACAACCGGCCACGGCCATTGGAGCTGAGGTTGATCACCGTCTGCCCGATCATCGCGCAGCCACCCATGCCACCGCACAGGCCCGAGACCATGTTGGCGGCACCCAATGCCACACACTCGCGGTCCGGAAAGCCACGGCTCTCGGTGATTTCATCGGTCAGGTTGAGGGTGAGCAGGGTTTCCAGCAGGCCGACCATGGCCATCAACACCGCGTAGGGGGCAATGACCTTCAGGGTGTGCAGATTCCAGGGCACATCCGGCAGCGCCAACCCTGGCAGGCCGCCGGCGATATGCGCCATGTCGCCCAGGGTACGGGTGGGCAGGCCCAACAGGTACACCAGCAGGCCGACACCGAGAATCGCCACCAGCGCCGGCGGCACCGCACGCGTCAGCCTGGGTAGCAGGTAGACCACCACCATGGTCAGTGCCACCAAACCGATCATCAAGTACAGCGGCGCGCCACTGAGCCAGTGATCGCCGTCCTTGAAATGCTCGAGCTGGGCCATGGCAATGACGATTGCCAGGCCGTTGACGAAGCCCAGCATGACCGGGTAAGGCACCAGGCGCACCAGCTTGCCCAGCCTCAACAGACCGAACAGGATCATCACCACGCCACCCAGCAGCACCGTGGCCAACAGGTATTGCACACCGTGCTGCACCACCAACGCGACGATCACCACCGCCATCGAGCCAGCGGCGCCGGAGATCATTCCGGGTCGACCGCCGAACAGCGCAGTCAGGGTACAGATGATGAACGCGCCATACAGGCCCATCAGCGGGTTGAGGTGGGCCACCAGGGCAAAAGCGATGCATTCGGGCACAAGGGCGAACGCGGTGGTCAGGCCGGCGAGCAGGTCGGCGCGTAGTCGGGCGGGCTTCATGGACATCCTGTGGTGCGGTCCGGGCGGACGTTACAAAAACGAGGGGCGCGATGTTACGGAATTTGTCTGACAGCGGCCACCGCTCTCGGCTTTGCAGCGTCAGGCACCCATGCTCGCCTGGCGCGCTGGGCAAACGTAGACAAAAGACAACTTGTGATCTGGAACCGGCACAACCCAGGCAAATTTGCCATCATGATCATTCCACCTGCGGAGATCATGGACATGCCGCTACGCCCCCTTTTCGCTTCCCTGCTGCTCGTTGCCAGCTACGCCGCCCAGGCCGCCACCGAGGTGGTGCCGCTGCAGCACCGCGCCAGCGCCGAACTGCTACCTGCCGCACAGGCATTCATCGGCAAGGACGGTACGGTCAGCGCCTTCGAGAACAAACTGATCGTCAACGCCAGCCCCGAGCGCATCGACGACCTGCGCGCCCTGCTGCAACAGCTGGACACCGCCCCCAAGCGCCTGCTGATCAGCGTCGACAACAACGACAGCAACTTCCAGGATAACCGTGGCAATGCACGCGTCATCCACTACGGCACCAGCAACCGCGACGGCGGCATGCAGCAAGTGCAAGCCAGCGAAGGCCAGCCAGCGCTGATCCAGGTTGGCCAGAGCATCCCGATCACCAGCACCAGCACCGACGGCTACGGGCGCATCCAGAGCAACACCGAATACCGCAACGTGACCCAAGGTTTCTACGTCACACCAAGCCTGAGCGGCGATACGGTTCGTCTGCAAATAAGCACCAATAACGACCGCATCAGCCAGGAACGTGCAGATGTAGTGAAAGTTCAAAGTACCGACACGACAGTCACCGGCAGGCTGGGTGAATGGATCACCCTGGCAGGCTACAACCAGCAGAGCCAAGCCGACCGGAGTACGTCAAGCCGTAGTTACAGCACCCAGCGCGGGGAAAACATGACATTACGTGTCAAAGTCGACCTTCTCGACGGATCCCAGGCAATTCAAGGCCTCGACCAAAGGCCTTGAAACTGACTGCCAAGTCGCATTAGACCAAAGATGTAGTAAGTAGAAAAAACCACTACAAAACATTTGACAGGGTCTTTTTCCCAAGGGCATGATGGCCTCGCTCCCGCTAATCAGGGGCCCTGGCAAGGGCCTTCGAGGCGTGCTCCTCCCCACCCCTGGAGGCGTCTCGTGTCTATACGGCCCACAAGGCGGTTCGACGGGATTGCGACTGCAACGAAGAAGTTGTCCCGAGGGACGGAAGCGCATCACCGCAGTACTGGCAATCGCGTAGCACCGCAGCAAGGCAACCACGAGCCGACCTGCCGGAGCACACCTTCGCCTGGCCTGCCCACCCTTCCCCTTCGAGCCTTCGCGTTCGCCGCCGCACTCCTGCGAACAGGACAGCCGCCAAGCGCCCTGATCTGCACCCGAGCATCAGCACAATTAACCCAAGATCGATGCGACGAGGTTTATTTCCATGGCACTGACACGCGAACAGCAAATTGCAGCCCTCGAGAAAGACTGGGCCGAGAACCCGCGCTGGAAAGGCGTGACCCGTACCTACACCGCCGCTGATGTCGTTCGCCTGCGTGGCTCCCTGCAGCCAGAGCACACCCTGGCCCGTCAGGGTGCAGAAAAACTGTGGAAGCTGGTCACCCAAGGTGCCCACCCATCCTTCCGCCCAGAAAAAGATTTCGTCAACTGCATGGGCGCCCTGACCGGTGGCCAGGCAGTGCAGCAGGTCAAGGCCGGCATCCAGGCCATCTACCTGTCCGGCTGGCAGGTTGCCGCCGACAACAACTCGGCCGAGTCGATGTACCCTGACCAGTCGTTGTACCCGGTCGACTCGGTACCGACCGTGGTCAAGCGCATCAACAACTCGTTCCGCCGCGCCGACCAGATCCAGTGGAAAGCCGGCAAGAACCCAGGCGACGAAGGCTACATCGACTACTTCGCACCAATCGTGGCCGACGCTGAAGCCGGTTTCGGCGGCGTACTGAACGCCTACGAGCTGATGAAGAACATGATCGAAGCAGGCGCCGCCGGCGTGCACTTCGAAGACCAGCTGGCCTCGGTGAAAAAATGCGGCCACATGGGCGGCAAGGTACTGGTACCCACCCAGGAAGCCGTACAGAAGCTGGTGGCCGCGCGCCTGGCAGCTGACGTGTCGGGCGTACCGACCATCATCCTGGCCCGCACCGACGCCAACGCCGCCGACCTGCTGACCAGCGACTGCGACCCGTACGACCAGCCGTTCGTGATTGGCGAGCGTACCCGTGAAGGCTTCTACAAGGTACGTGCCGGCCTCGACCAGGCAATTTCCCGCGGCCTGGCCTACGCGCCGTACGCCGACCTGATCTGGTGTGAAACCGCCAAGCCGGACCTGGACGAAGCCCGCCGCTTCGCCGAAGCGATCAAGAAGGAATACCCGGACCAGATCCTGTCGTACAACTGCTCGCCGTCCTTCAACTGGAAGAAGAACCTGGACGATGCCACCATCGCCAAATTCCAGCGCGAGCTGTCGGCCATGGGCTACAAACACCAGTTCATCACCCTGGCTGGCATCCACAACATGTGGCACGGCATGTTCAACCTGGCGCACGACTACGCCCGCAACGACATGACCGCCTACGTGAAACTGCAAGAGCAGGAGTTCGCTGACGCCAGCAAAGGCTACACCTTCGTGGCGCACCAGCAGGAAGTGGGCACCGGCTACTTCGACGACATGACCACCGTGATCCAGGGTGGCGCATCGTCGGTGACTGCACTGACCGGCTCCACCGAGGAAGAGCAGTTCCACTGATGGTGGGTTGCTACTGAAGAAAGGCCCGAGACTTGTGAAAGCCTCGGGCCTTTCTTTTTTTGCCTGCGCGCCTCCAGTAGGAGCGACAAACATCCGAGAACGGCAAAACCCAGGATCAGGTCTATGCTTGGGGCAGCACAGTAGCAAGGACCGCCCCATGCCTCGTCCAAGCCACCTGATGATTCTCGCCCTGACCGCCGCGGCCCTCTATATATATGCACTGGCCAGCGACAATACGCTGCTCGCCCTTCTGGCCAAGCCCATTCCCGTCTTGGCACTTATTGCCTGGCTGCGCGGCGCACCACCCTCACCTTATGCCAGGTGGATCTCTATCGGCCTGGGCTTCTCGGTGCTCGGCGATATCCTGCTGGCCACCCCTGCGGACCTGTTCGTTTTCGGCCTGGCCGCCTTCCTTTGCGCCCACCTTGCCTATCTACGCGCCTATTGCGGCATTACCTTGCGCCCCGCCCTGCCCGCACTCGCATTCAGCGCCATCATTGGCATCACGTTACTGGGCGTACTGGCCGCCCATGGCCTTGGCCCGCTGCTGATCCCGGTCGCACTATACGCGATAGCCATCAGCGCCATGCTTTGGCGCGCCTTGGCATGTGGTGGAATGGCCGCGCTGGGGGCCTGCCTGTTCGTGCTCTCCGACAGCCTGATCGGCATCGACCGCTTCGTCAGCCCGTTCGCCGCCGCGCCCTACCTGATCATCCTCACCTACTGGCTCGGTCAGTGGGCGATTGCTTCATCAGCCAGTCATCGCTCAAACGATAAAGTATTGACCCAGAGCGGTGCGCACGACGCCAGCAGCTGCTAGAACAGGAGGCTTTCGCATTTGCAAGTAGAGGGAACTGCCAGATGAACTTTACAAGGCACAGTACAGCCAAATTAAAAGGCATCAGGCCAAATGATATTAATTATCATTACGAAACTTGTAATTCGTTACCAGTCGCAAGAAACATAATTAACAAAAGCGCACGCAATGCCCGAATATCAAGGCTTTCAGCCAGTTACACGCGTGTTTTGTTCTTAATCCTACGAATAAATTTGCGACAGAAATTTTACTTGCACCGGGTTTACCCATAAAATCAGCGCGATTGATTCAGCTGCGACATTTGGTCACTGCACCTGCGACACCACGTCGCCGCTTTACTTATTTCAGACTGCAGAGCTGGGTCTCTGTATAAGGATCTCTAGCATGTCCGATTCGGCAGGACTCATCGCCCACAACTGGGGCTTTGCCATCTTCCTCCTGGGTGTCGTCGGCCTGTGTGCCTTCATGCTCGGCCTGTCCAGCCTGCTCGGTAGCAAGGCCTGGGGCCGCGCCAAGAACGAACCCTTCGAATCCGGCATGCTGCCCGTCGGCAGCGCCCGCCTGCGCCTGTCCGCCAAATTCTATCTGGTCGCGATGCTGTTCGTGATCTTCGATATCGAAGCCCTCTTTCTCTTTGCATGGTCTGTGTCCGTCCGCGAAAGCGGCTGGACCGGGTTCGTCGAAGCTCTCGTTTTCATAGCAATTCTGTTGGCAGGTCTTGTCTACCTATGGCGCGTCGGTGCTCTTGATTGGGCTCCCGAAGGTCGCCGCAAGCGGCAAGCGAAGCTGAAACAATGAGGCTTTGGCAATGCAATACAATCTCACCAGAATCGATCCGGATGCGCCTAACGAGCAGTACCCGGTAGGTGAACGGGAAACCGTCACCGACCAACTGCTGGAGGACCAGGTCCACAAGAACATCTACATGGGGAAACTCGAAGATGTGCTGCGTGGCGCGGTCAACTGGGGTCGCAAGAACTCCCTCTGGCCGTACAACTTCGGCCTGTCCTGCTGCTACGTGGAAATGACCACGGCCTTCACGGCACCCCACGACATCGCCCGCTTCGGCGCCGAAGTCATCCGGGCCTCGCCGCGTCAGGCCGACTTCATGGTCATCGCCGGTACCTGCTTCGTCAAAATGGCGCCGATCATTCAGCGCCTGTATGAGCAGATGCTCGAGCCGAAGTGGGTCATCTCCATGGGTTCGTGCGCCAACTCCGGCGGCATGTACGACATCTACTCGGTCGTTCAGGGGGTCGACAAGTTCCTCCCCGTGGACGTCTATGTGCCTGGCTGCCCGCCACGCCCTGAGGCTTTCCTGCAAGGCTTGATGCTGTTGCAGGAGTCGATCGGCCAAGAACGACGCCCGCTTTCCTGGGTTGTTGGTGATCAAGGTATTTACCGTGCCGAGATGCCAGCCCAGAAAGACCTGCGTCGTGAGCAGCGCATTGCAGTAACCAACCTGCGCAGCCCCGACGAAGTCTGATCCAGCGACCTGCCGCCCGCTCCCGAGGGAGCCGGCGGCCTGGCTTCATTCTTAACGTTGACCCAAAGCGACCGAGACCATGACAGCGGACAACGCTATTTTCATTCCGCCCTACAAGGCTGACGACCAAGATGTGGTCGTCGAACTGAACAACCGTTTTGGCGCCGAAGCATTCGTCGCCCAGGAAACCCGCACCGGCATGCCCGTGCTGTGGGTCAAACGCGCCCAGCTCAAAGAGGTGCTCAGCTTCCTGCGCGGTGTCGCCAAGCCTTACAGCATGCTGTACGACCTGCACGGCGTGGACGAACGCCTGCGCACCCAGCGCCGTGGCCTGCCGGCCGCCGACTTCAGCGTGTTCTACCACCTGTTGTCGGTCGAGCGTAACAGCGACGTGATGATCAAGGTGTCGCTCAGCGAAGGCGACCTGAACCTGCCGACCGTGACCGGTATCTGGCCAAACGCCAACTGGTACGAGCGCGAAGTGTGGGACATGTTCGGCATCGACTTTGCCGGCCACCCGCACCTCAGCCGCATCATGATGCCGCCGACCTGGGAAGGTCACCCGCTGCGCAAGGACTACCCAGCCCGCGCCACCGAGTTCGACCCCTACAGCCTGACCCTGGCCAAGCAGCAGCTTGAAGAGGAATCGGCGCGTTTCAACCCGGAAGCCTGGGGCATGAAGCGTCAGGGCGCCAACGAGGACTACATGTTCCTCAACCTCGGCCCCAACCACCCCTCGGCGCACGGTGCGTTCCGTATCGTCCTGCAGCTGGACGGTGAAGAGATCGTCGACTGCGTACCGGACATCGGCTACCACCACCGTGGCGCCGAGAAAATGGCCGAGCGCCAGTCCTGGCACAGTTTCATCCCCTACACCGACCGCATCGACTACCTCGGCGGGGTGATGAACAACCTGCCGTACGTACTGGCAGTGGAAAAACTCGCCGGCATCAAAGTGCCGCAAAAAGTCGACGTGATTCGCATCATGCTCGCCGAGTTCTTCCGCATCACCAGCCACCTGCTGTTCCTGGGTACCTATATCCAGGACGTGGGCGCCATGACCCCGGTGTTCTTCACCTTCACCGACCGCCAGCGCGCCTACACCGTGATCGAAGCGATCACCGGTTTCCGCCTGCACCCGGCCTGGTACCGCATCGGTGGCGTCGCCCACGACCTGCCACGCGGCTGGGACAAGCTGGTCAAGGACTTCGTCGAATGGCTGCCCAAGCGCCTCGACGAATACACCAAGGCTGCCCTGCAGAACAGCATCCTCAAGGGCCGTACCATTGGCGTTGCCGCGTACAACACCAAAGAAGCGCTGGAATGGGGCACCACCGGTGCCGGCCTGCGCTCCACCGGTTGCGACTTCGACCTGCGTAAAGCCCGCCCGTACTCCGGCTACGAGAACTTCGAGTTCGAAGTACCGCTGGCCCACAACGGCGATGCCTACGATCGCTGCATGGTCCGTGTCGAGGAGATGCGCCAGAGTATCCGCATCATCGACCAGTGCCTGCGCAACATGCCGGAAGGCCCGTACAAGGCGGATCACCCGCTGACCACGCCGCCGCCGAAAGAGCGCACCCTGCAGCACATCGAAACCTTGATCACGCACTTCCTGCAAGTCTCGTGGGGCCCGGTCATGCCGGCCAACGAGTCGTTCCAGATGATCGAGGCGACCAAGGGCATCAACAGTTACTACCTGACGAGCGATGGCGGCACCATGAGCTACCGCACCCGGATCCGTACCCCGAGCTACCCGCACCTGCAGCAGATCCCTTCGGTGATCAAAGGCAGCATGGTCGCCGACCTCATTGCGTACCTGGGCAGTATCGACTTCGTTATGGCTGACGTGGACCGCTAAGCATGAACAGCACGCTTATCCAGACAGACCGTTTCGCCCTGAGCGAAACAGAGCGCTCGGCCATCGAGCACGAGATGCATCACTACGAGGACCCGCGCGCGGCGTCCATCGAAGCCCTGAAGATCGTCCAGAAGGAACGTGGCTGGGTGCCGGACGGCGCCATCCACGCCATCGGCGAAGTGCTGGGCATCCCGGCCAGCGACGTCGAGGGCGTGGCCACCTTCTACAGCCAGATCTTCCGCCAGCCGGTCGGCCGCCACATCATCCGCGTGTGCGACAGCATGGTCTGCTACATCGGCGGCCACGAGTCGGTCGTCAGCCAGATCCAGAGCGAGCTGGGCATCGGCCTCGGCCAGACTACCGCCGACGGCCGCTTCACCCTGCTGCCAGTGTGCTGCCTGGGCAACTGCGACAAGGCCCCGGCGCTGATGATCGACGATGACACCTTTGGCGACGTGCAGCCCGCTGGCGTCACCAAACTGCTGGAGGGTTACGTATGACCATCACTTCCTTCGGCCCGGCCAACCGCATCGCGCGTTCGGCCGAAACTCATCCGCTGACCTGGCGCCTGCGTGACGATGGCGAGCCAGTATGGCTGGCCGAGTACGAATCGAAAAACGGCTACGCCGCAGCCCGCAAGGCGCTGGCGCAGATGTCGCAGGACGATATCGTGCAAGCGGTCAAGGACTCCGGCCTCAAGGGCCGTGGTGGCGCAGGCTTCCCCACGGGTGTGAAGTGGGGCCTGATGCCCAAAGACGAATCCATGAACATCCGCTACCTGCTGTGCAACGCGGACGAAATGGAGCCCAACACCTGGAAGGACCGCATGCTGATGGAGCAACAGCCCCATCTGCTGGTCGAGGGCATGCTGATCAGCGCCCGCGCCCTGAAGGCCTACCGTGGCTACATCTTCCTGCGTGGCGAATACACCACCGCAGCGAAAAACCTCAACCGTGCCATCGATGAAGCCAAGGCCGCAGGCCTCTTGGGCAAGAACATCCTGGGCTCTGGTTTCGATTTCGAGCTGTTCGTGCACACCGGTGCCGGCCGCTACATCTGCGGTGAAGAAACCGCGCTGATCAACTCGCTGGAAGGCCGCCGCGCCAACCCGCGTTCCAAGCCGCCCTTCCCTGCCGCCGTGGGCGTATGGGGCAAGCCGACGTGCGTGAACAACGTCGAAACCCTGTGCAACGTGCCGGCCATCGTCGCCAATGGCAACGACTGGTACAAGTCGCTGGCCCGTGAAGGCAGCGAAGACCACGGTACCAAGCTGATGGGCTTCTCCGGCAAGGTGAAGAACCCAGGCCTGTGGGAATTGCCATTCGGCGTCACCGCTCGCGAGTTGTTCGAAGACTACGCCGGCGGCATGCGCGACGGCTTCAAGCTCAAGTGCTGGCAGCCAGGCGGCGCCGGTACTGGTTTCCTGCTGCCCGAGCACCTCGACGCACAAATGTACGCCGGCGGCATCGCCAAGGTCGGCACCCGTATGGGTACTGGCTTGGCCATGGCGGTGGACGACAGCATCAACATGGTTTCGCTGCTGCGCAACATGGAAGAGTTCTTCGCCCGTGAGTCGTGCGGCTGGTGCACACCCTGCCGTGACGGCCTGCCGTGGAGCGTGAAGATGCTGCGTGCGCTGGAGAAAGGTCAGGGCCGCGCCGAAGACATCGAGACACTGCTGGGGCTGGTCAACTTCCTCGGCCCTGGCCGTACCTTCTGTGCTCACGCACCAGGTGCCGTCGAGCCGCTGGGCAGTGCCATCAAATACTTCCGGTCCGAGTTCGAAGCCGGTGTCGCGCCAGCCTCCGCTGGTGACACCCTGCGCCCTAACCTGGCCAAGCCGATCGTGGTCGGCGCATAACAAGATGATTAGGCGGGTGGTCCGTGCCACTCGCCAGCTTGCCGGCAGGCCCGATTCATTCGCGGCGTGTCGCAAGCTCACCGATTTCCATTAGCCACGCCCGCTCACGCGGGCCAACGAAGAACTTTGAACAATGGCCACTATCCACGTAGACGGCAAAGCGCTCGAAGTCAACGGTGCAGACAACCTGTTACAGGCATGTCTGTCGCTAGGCCTCGACATCCCTTATTTCTGCTGGCACCCGGCGCTCGGTAGCGTTGGCGCCTGCCGGCAGTGCGCGGTCAAGCAGTACACCGACGAGAACGACACCCGTGGTCGTATCGTCATGTCCTGCATGACCCCTGCTTCCGACGGCACCTGGATCTCCATCGAAGACGAAGAATCCAAGGCGTTTCGCGCCAGCGTCGTCGAATGGCTGATGACCAACCACCCGCACGACTGCCCAGTGTGCGAGGAAGGCGGTCACTGCCACCTGCAGGACATGACGGTAATGACCGGCCACAACGAGCGCCGCTACCGTTTCACCAAGCGTACCCACCAGAACCAGGACCTCGGCCCGTTCATCGCCCATGAGATGAACCGCTGCATCGCCTGCTACCGCTGCGTGCGCTACTACAAGGACTACGCCGGTGGCACCGACCTGGGCGTATACGGTGCCCACGACAACGTGTACTTCGGCCGCGTCGAAGACGGCGTGCTGGAAAGCGAATTCTCCGGCAACCTGACCGAGGTCTGCCCAACCGGCGTGTTCACCGACAAGACCCACTCCGAGCGCTACAACCGCAAGTGGGACATGCAGTTCGCCCCAAGCATCTGCCATGGCTGCTCCAGCGGCTGCAACATCAGCCCGGGTGAACGCTACGGCGAGCTGCGCCGTATCGAAAACCGCTTCAACGGCTCGGTCAACCAGTACTTCCTGTGCGACCGTGGCCGCTTCGGCTACGGCTATGTCAACCGCAAGGACCGCCCACGCCAGCCACACCTGGCCGATGGCACCAAGCTGGGCCTGGACGCCGCCCTGGACAAAGCCGCCGACCTGCTGCGCGGCCGCACCATCGTTGGTATCGGCTCGCCACGCGCCAGCCTCGAAAGCAACTACGGCCTGCGTGAGCTGGTCGGCGCCGAGTATTTCTACTCCGGCATGGAAGCTGGCGAACTGGCACGCGTACGCCTGGCCCTGAACGTGCTGAACAACAGCCCGCTGCCAGTGCCGACCCTGCGCGACATCGAAGACCACGACGCGGTGTTCGTGCTCGGTGAAGACCTGACCCAGACCGCTGCCCGCGTTGCCCTGGCCGTGCGCCAGGCCACCAAAGGCAAGGCCGAGGCCATGGCCGAAGCCATGAAGGTCCAGCCTTGGCTCGACGCTGCGGTCAAGAACATCGGCCAGCACGCACTGTACCCGCTGTTCATCGCCTCCCTGGCTGAAACCAAGCTCGACGACGTCGCCGAAGAGTGCGTACACGCAGCCCCGGCCGACCTCGCCCGCATCGGTTTCGCCGTGGCCCACGCCATCGACCCGAGCGCACCGGCAGTCGCCGGCCTGGACGACGAAGCCAAGGCCCTGGCCCAGCGCATCGCCGACGCCCTGGTGGCCGCCAAGCGCCCACTGGTGGTTGCCGGTACTTCCCTGGCCGACCCGGCGCTGATCGAAGCCGCCGCCAACATCGCCAAGGCCCTGAAACTGCGCGAGAAAAACGGCTCGCTGAGCCTGGTGGTGCCTGAGGCCAACAGCATCGGCCTGGCCATGCTTGGTGGCGAGTCCGTCGATGCTGCCCTGGATGCGGTCATCAGCGGCAAGGCCGACGCCATCGTCGTGCTGGAAAACGACCTGTACGCCCGCGTACCGGCCGCCAAGGTTGATGCAGCCCTGGCTGCCGCCAAGGTGGTGATCGTTGCCGACCACTCCAAAACCGCCACTGTCGACCGCGCCCACCTGGTGCTGCCGGCCGCCTCGTTCGCCGAAGGCGACGGCACCCTGGTCAGCCAGGAAGGCCGTGCCCAGCGCTTCTTCCAGGTGTTCGACCCGCAGTACCTGGACAGCAGCATCCAGATCCACGAAGGCTGGCGCTGGATGCACGCCCTGCGTGCCACCCTGCTGAACAAGCCGGTCGACTGGACCCAGCTGGACCACGTTACCAGCGCCTGCGCCGAAGCCGCCCCGCAACTGGCCGGCATCGTCAACGCCGCACCAAGCGCCGCATTCCGCATCAAGGGCATGAAACTGGCCCGTGAGCCGCTGCGCTACTCCGGTCGTACCGCCATGCGCGCCAACATCAGCGTGCACGAGCCACGTACCCCGCAAGACAAGGACACCGCGTTCGCCTTCTCCATGGAAGGCTACTCGGGCTCGGCCGAACCGCGCCAGCAGGTGCCGTTCGCCTGGTCGCCGGGCTGGAACTCGCCGCAAGCCTGGAACAAGTTCCAGGACGAAGTCGGTGGCCACCTGCGCGCCGGTGACCCAGGTGTGCGCCTGATCGAATCGCAAGGCGACCGTCTGAACTGGTTCAACGCCATTCCGGGTGCTTTCAACCCGGCCCGTGGCACCTGGACTGCCGTGCCGTTCTTCCACCTGTTCGGCAGCGAAGAAAGCTCGTCGCGCGCAGCCCCGGTGCAACAGCGCATCCCGGCTGCCTACGTGGCCCTGGCCAAGTCCGAAGCCGACCGCCTGGGTGTCAACGACGGCGCGATGCTGAGCCTGAACGTGGCCGGTGTGGCCCTGCGCCTGCCGCTGCGTATCAATGAAGAGCTGGGCGCTGGCCTGGTCGCGTTGCCGAAAGGCCTGGCCGGCATCCCGCCTGCCATCTTCGGTGCATCCGTCGAAGGCCTGCAGGAGGCAGCACAATGAGCTGGTTCACCCCCGAAGTGATCGATGTGATCATCCAGGTCGTCAAGGCTATCGTGGTGCTGCTGGCCGTGGTGGTCTGCGGCGCCCTGCTCAGCTTCGTCGAGCGCCGTCTGCTGGGCTGGTGGCAGGACCGCTACGGTCCGAACCGTGTCGGCCCGTTCGGCATGTTCCAGATCGCCGCCGACATGCTGAAGATGTTCTTTAAGGAAGACTGGAACCCGCCCTTCGTCGACAAGATGATCTTCACCCTGGCGCCGGTCGTGGCCATGAGCGCCCTGCTGATCGGCTTCTCGATCATCCCGATCACACCGGGCTGGGGCGTTGCCGACCTGAACATCGGCCTGCTGTTCTTCTTCGCCATGGCCGGCCTGTCGGTCTACGCGGTACTGTTCGCTGGCTGGTCGTCGAACAACAAGTACGCCCTGCTGGGCAGCTTGCGTGCTTCGGCACAGACCGTGTCGTACGAAGTGTTCCTGGGCCTGGCGCTGATGGGCGTGGTGGTACAGGTAGGCTCCTTCAACATGCGCGACATCGTCGAGTACCAGGCGCAGAACCTGTGGTTCATCATTCCGCAGTTCTTCGGCTTCTGCACCTTCTTCATCGCTGGCGTCGCCGTGACTCACCGTCACCCGTTCGACCAGCCAGAAGCAGAACAGGAACTGGCCGACGGCTACCACATCGAGTATGCCGGCATGAAATGGGGCATGTTCTTCGTCGGTGAGTACATCGGCATCATCCTCATCTCGGCGCTGCTGGTAACCCTGTTCTTCGGCGGCTGGCACGGCCCGTTCGGCATTCTGCCGCAAGTGCCGTTCCTGTGGTTCGCCTTGAAGACCGCGTTCTTCATCATGCTGTTCATCCTGCTGCGCGCCTCGATCCCGCGCCCGCGCTATGACCAGGTGATGGACTTCAGCTGGAAGTTCTGCCTGCCGCTGACCCTGATCAATTTGCTGGTGACCGCTGCGATCGTGCTCTACAACACGCCAGCCGTCGCGGCCCAGTGAGGATTTGACCCATGTTCAAGTATATCGGCGACATCGTTAAGGGCACCGGCACACAGCTGCGCAGCCTGGCCATGGTGTTCTCCCACGGGTTTCGCAAGCGCGACACCCTGCAGTACCCCGAAGAGCCCGTGTACCTGCCGCCGCGCTACCGCGGCCGCATCGTCCTTACCCGCGACCCCGATGGCGAGGAGCGCTGCGTAGCGTGCAACCTCTGCGCGGTGGCCTGCCCGGTTGGCTGCATTTCGCTGCAGAAGGCCGAGACCGAGGACGGCCGCTGGTACCCGGAGTTCTTCCGCATCAACTTCTCGCGTTGCATTTTCTGCGGCCTGTGTGAAGAAGCGTGCCCGACCACCGCGATCCAGCTGACCCCGGATTTCGAAATGGCCGAGTTCAAGCGTCAGGACCTGGTGTACGAGAAAGAAGATCTGCTGATCTCCGGCCCCGGCAAGAACCCTGACTACAACTTCTACCGTGTTGCGGGTATGGCGATCGCTGGCAAGCCGAAGGGCTCTGCACAGAACGAAGCCGAGCCGATCAACGTGAAGAGCTTGCTCCCATAAGGACAGAAAGATGGAATTCGCTTTCTACTTCGCATCCGGGATCGCCGTGGTCTCCACCCTTCGGGTGGTTACCGGCACCAACCCCGTGCACGCCTTGCTTTACCTGATCATTTCGCTGATTTCCGTGGCCATGATCTTCTTCTCCCTGGGTGCGCCGTTCGCCGGCGCCCTGGAAGTGATCGCCTACGCCGGCGCCATCATGGTGCTGTTCGTGTTCGTCGTGATGATGCTCAACCTCGGGCCGGCTTCGGTCGCCCAGGAACGCGGCTGGCTCAAGCCCGGTATCTGGGCAGGGCCGGTAATCCTGGGCACCCTGCTGCTGGCAGAGCTGCTGTACGTGCTGTTCGTCACCCCGAGCGGCGCTGGCATCAGTGGCACCACCGTGGGCCCGAAAGAAGTGGGCATCAGCCTGTTCGGCCCGTACCTGCTGGTGGTCGAACTGGCTTCGATGCTGCTGCTGGCTGCAGCCGTCACCGCCTTCCACCTGGGCCGCAACGAGGCGAAGGAGTAAATCATGGGTGCTATCCCTCTCGAGCATGGTCTGGCGGTCGCCGGTATCCTGTTCTGCTTAGGTCTGGTTGGCCTGATGGTCCGCCGCAACATCCTCTTCGTGCTCATGAGCCTGGAAGTCATGATGAACGCCTCTGCCCTGGCGTTCGTCGTCGCCGGTGCCCGTTGGGTCCAGCCCGACGGCCAGGTGATGTTCATTCTGGTGATCAGCCTGGCAGCCGCCGAGGCCAGTATTGGCCTGGCCATCCTGCTGCAGCTGTATCGCCGCTTCCACACTCTCGACATCGATGCTGCCAGTGAGATGCGCGGATGAACCTTATCTTCCTGACTTTCGTCTTCCCCCTCGTCGGCTTCCTGCTGCTGTCGTTCTCGCGCGGGCGGTTCTCGGAGAACCTGTCCGCCCTGATCGGCGTCGGTTCGGTCGGCCTGTCGGCCGCCACAGCCGCCTATGTCATCTGGCAGTTCAACGTCGCCCCGCCTGAAGGCGGTGCGTACAGCCAGCTGCTGTGGCAGTGGATGTCGGTGGACGGCTTCGCGCCGAACTTCACCCTGTATGTGGATGGCCTGTCGGTCACCATGCTGGGTGTGGTCACCGGTGTGGGCTTCCTGATCCACCTGTTCGCCTCCTGGTACATGCGTGGCGAAGCCGGTTACTCGCGCTTCTTCTCGTACACCAACCTGTTCATCGCCAGCATGCTGTTCCTGATCCTGGGCGATAACCTGCTGTTCATCTACTTCGGCTGGGAAGGCGTGGGCCTGTGCTCGTACCTGTTGATCGGTTTCTACTACAGCAACCGCAACAACGGTAACGCGGCACTCAAGGCCTTCATCGTCACCCGTATCGGCGACGTGTTCATGGCCATCGGCCTGTTCATCCTGTTCGCCCAGCTGGGTACCCTGAACGTGCAGGAACTGCTGGTGCTGGCACCGCAGAAGTTCCAGGCTGGCGACACCTGGATGGTGCTGGCAACCCTGATGCTGCTGGGCGGCGCGGTCGGTAAATCGGCCCAGCTGCCACTGCAGACCTGGCTGGCCGACGCGATGGCGGGCCCGACCCCGGTTTCGGCACTGATCCACGCCGCGACCATGGTGACCGCGGGCGTCTACCTGATCGCCCGTACCAACGGCCTGTTCCTGCTGGCGCCGGACATCCTGCACCTGGTAGGCGTGGTCGGTGGCGTGACCCTGGTACTGGCCGGCTTCGCCGCGCTGGTGCAAACCGACATCAAGCGTATCCTCGCCTACTCGACCATGAGCCAGATCGGCTACATGTTCCTGGCCCTGGGCGTAGGTGCCTGGGACGCGGCGATCTTCCACCTGATGACCCACGCCTTCTTCAAGGCCCTGCTGTTCCTAGCCTCCGGTGCGGTGATCGTTGCCTGCCACCACGAGCAGAACATCTTCAAGATGGGCGGCCTGTGGAAGAAACTGCCACTGGCCTACGCCAGCTTCGTGGTCGGTGGCGCAGCCCTGGCTGCCCTGCCGATCGTGACCGTGGGCTTCTACTCCAAGGACGAGATCCTCTGGGAAGCCTTCGCCAGCGGCAACACCGGCCTGCTGTACGCCGGCCTGGTGGGCGCGTTCATGACCTCGCTGTACACCTTCCGCCTGATCTTCATCGCCTTCCACGGCGAAGCCAAGACCGAAGCCCACGCCGGCCACGGCATCAGCCACTGGCTGCCACTGGGCGTGCTGATCGTGCTGTCGACCGCCGTTGGCGCCTGGATTCACCCGCCGCTGGCAGGCGTGCTGCCTGAAAGCGCCGGCCACGCCGGTGGCGAAGCCAAGCATGCGCTGGAGATCACCTCCGGTGCCATCGCCATCGCCGGTATCCTGCTGTCGGCCCTGCTGTTCCTGGGCAAGCGCACCTTTGTCAGCGCAGTTGCCAACAGCGGCATCGGTCGTGTCCTGTCGGCCTGGTGGTTCGCCGCCTGGGGCTTCGACTGGATCTACGACAAGCTTTTCGTCAAACCGTACCTGCTGATCAGCCACATCCTGCGCAAGGACCCGGTTGACCGCACCATCGGCCTGATTCCTCGGATGGCGCGTGGCGGCCACGTCGCCATGAGCAAGACCGAGACTGGCCAACTGCGCTGGTACACCGCCTCTATCGCCGTGGGTGCCGTGCTGGTGCTCGGTGCCGTGGTAGTGGCTGCGGTATGACTCTGAATCTTGCGACTTTGCCAAAGGAAACCAACCCGTCATGATTTTGCCTTGGCTGATCCTGATCCCCTTCATCGGCGGCTTCCTGTGCTGGCTGGGTGAGCGCTTCGGCGCCACCCTGCCGCGCTGGATCGCGCTGCTGACCATGTCCCTGCTGCTTGGCATCGGCCTGTGGCTGTGGGGCACCGGCGACTACACCCTGGCCCCTGCTCCGGGCGCCGAACCTGCCTGGGCACTCGAATACAAAGTCGAGTGGATCAAGCGCTTCGGTATCAGCATCCACTTGGCCCTCGACGGCCTGTCGCTGCTGATGATCCTGCTCACCGGCCTGCTCGGTGTGCTGTCGGTACTGTGTTCCTGGAAAGAGATCCAGCGCCACGTCGGCTTCTTCCACCTCAACCTGATGTGGATCCTCGGCGGCGTGGTCGGTGTGTTCCTGGCCCTGGACCTGTTCCTGTTCTTCTTCTTCTGGGAAATGATGCTGGTGCCGATGTACTTCCTCATCGCGCTCTGGGGTCACAGCTCGGCAGACGGCAAGAAAACCCGGATCTACGCGGCGACCAAGTTCTTCATCTTCACCCAGGCCAGCGGCCTGATCATGCTGGTGGCGATCCTGGGCCTGGTGCTGGTCAACTACAACACCACCGGCGTGCTCACGTTCAACTACAGCGACCTGCTGAAGGCCGAGCTGCCAGCCGGCGTCGAGTACGTGCTGATGCTGGGCTTCTTCATTGCCTTCGCGGTGAAGCTGCCGGTCGTGCCGTTCCACTCCTGGCTGCCTGATGCTCACGCCCAGGCACCGACCGCAGGTTCCGTGGACCTGGCGGGTATCTTGCTGAAGACTGCGGCCTACGGCCTGCTGCGCTTCGCCCTGCCGCTGTTCCCGAATGCCTCGGCCGAGTTTGCGCCCATCGCCATGACCCTGGGCCTGATCGGTATCTTCTACGGTGCTTTCCTGGCCTTCGCACAAACCGACATCAAGCGCCTGATCGCGTTCTCCAGCGTCTCGCACATGGGCTTCGTGCTGATCGGCATCTACTCCGGCAGCCAGCAGGCCCTGCAAGGCGCGGTGATCCAGATGCTGGCCCACGGCCTGTCGGCTGCCGCGCTGTTCATCCTGTCCGGCCAGCTGTACGAGCGCCTGCACACCCGTGACATGCGTCAAATGGGCGGCCTGTGGCACCGCATCGCTTACCTGCCGGCTATCAGCCTGTTCTTCGCCGCCGCATCGCTGGGCCTGCCTGGCACCGGTAACTTCGTCGGCGAGTTCCTGATCCTGATCGGCAGCTTCGTGCATGTACCGTGGATCACCGTGATTGCCACCACAGGTTTGGTGTTCGGTTCGGTGTACTCGCTGATCATGATCCACCGCGCCTACTTCGGCCCGGCCAAGAGCGATACCGTGCTGGCCGGCATGGACGGTCGCGAACTGATCATGGTCCTGGGTCTGGCGGTATTGCTGATCCTGCTGGGCGTGTATCCGCAGCCGTTCCTCGACACCTCTGCCGCCACCATGAGTGGTGTGCAGCAGTGGCTCGGTTCCGCTTTCACTCAACTCGCTTCGGCCCGGTAAGAGCGCTATGGAATTCACCACTCAACACTTCATCGCATTGGCGCCGATGCTGATCACCACCATCACCACGGTGGTGGTGATGCTGGCGATCGCCTGGAAGCGCAACCACTCGCAGACCTTCCTGCTGTCCACCGTGGGCCTGAACCTGGCCCTGCTGTCGATCCTGCCGGCGCTGAAGGTTGCGCCGCTGGCGGTCACCCCGCTGATCACCATCGACAAGTTCGCCTGCTTGTACATGGCGATCATCCTGGTCGCCACGCTGGCCTGCGTCACCCTCGCTCACGCCTACCTCGGCGAAGGCTCCAAAGGTTTCCCGGGCAACCGTGAAGAACTGTACCTGCTGCTGCTGATGTCGGCCCTCGGTGGCCTGGTGCTGGTCAGCGCCAACCACCTGGCCGGCCTGTTCATTGGCCTGGAGCTGCTGTCGGTACCGGTCTATGGCCTGGTGGCCTATGCGTTCTTCAACAAACGCTCGCTGGAAGCCGGCATCAAGTACATGGTGCTGTCGGCCGCAGGCTCGGCGTTCCTGCTGTTCGGCATGGCCCTGCTGTACGCCGACGCCGGCAGCCTCAGCTTCGACCAGATCGGCAAGGCCCTGGCTACCACCAGCATGCCAAGCCTGGTGGCCCAGCTGGGCCTGGGCATGATGCTGGTCGGCCTGGCCTTCAAGCTGTCGCTGGTACCGTTCCACCTGTGGACCCCGGACGTATACGAAGGCGCCCCGGCACCTGTCGCCGCGTTCCTGGCAACCGCCAGCAAGGTGGCAGTATTCGCCGTGGTCGTGCGCCTGTTCATGCTCTCCCCTGCTGCCAGCAGCGGCGTGTTGAGCACCGTGCTGGCGGTGATCGCCGTGGCCTCGATCCTGATTGGTAACCTGCTGGCGCTGACCCAGAGCAACCTCAAGCGTCTGCTGGGTTACTCGTCCATCGCCCACTTCGGTTACCTGATCATCGCGCTGGTCGCCAGCAAGGGCCTGGCCCTGGAAGCCATGGGCGTGTACCTGGTCACCTACGTGATCACCAGCCTGGGCGCCTTCGGTGTCATCACCCTGATGTCCTCGCCCTACGGCGGCCGTGACGCCGATGCACTGTACGAGTACCGCGGCCTGTTCTGGCGCCGTCCGTACCTGACCGCGGTACTGACCGTGATGATGCTGTCGCTGGCGGGCATCCCGCTGACCGCTGGTTTCATCGGCAAGTTCTACATCATCGCCACCGGCGTCGAGTCGCACCTGTGGTGGCTGGTCGGTGCGCTGGTGATCGGTAGCGCCATCGGCGTTTACTACTACCTGCGTGTCATGGTGACCCTGTACCTGGTCGAGCCAAACCTGCGTCGCCACGACGCCCCACTGAAGTGGGAACAGCGCACCGGCGGCGTCATGCTGCTGGCCATCGCCATTCTTGCTTTCGTGCTGGGCGTATACCCGCAGCCACTGCTGGAACTGGTTCAGCAAGCGGGCCTGCAACTGATCGGCTGATCGCCCCGGCAGCCTCGGTAAAACAAAACACCCCGCCTAGGCGGGGTGTTTTTTTATCTGCACGTTCTACTGCCTGCACCCAAGAGTGCCTAATCAATCGGGCTGCCCTGGCCCGCGCCCGGCAGGGCGGCTTTGCGCAAATCACCATTGGCCGAAGGCAGGTACACTTCCGGGTTGGGCATACCGCTAGGGGAGAGTTCATGGGTCATTTCGAATTCGGCGCGCACTGACCAGCCACACACTTCGGTGGTGCATTGCAAATAAGCAATTCGCAGGAAAATATGGCGCCCTTCACTTGTACGTATGCGCATCCGGCTGTGGCAGTGCGGGCAAACCAATTTGTAAGTACTCACGGCAAGTACCTACTAGCATTGCTCAGGCCAACCTTTCTGTCAGAATTGACTGCAACTGCTAGTGTATTCTTTAACTCGATGTGTCTCATTTCAGGAATGCTCCTTAAAACGCAGGGCTGTATTCATAACGAGTAGTTTAAGCCCATGGAATATTAATAAACCAGTCATGGATATTTGTTATGAGTACTCACGTACTTGCTGCGGTGCTCACGCGCCTTAAGCTTCTCACTGGCGCCCAGACAGATGCCGAGCTGTCACGCGCGCTGTCCATCAGCCCACAGACACTGAGCAGTTGGAAGGTTCGCGACAGCGTCCCATACTCACTTTGCATAGAAATTGCCCGGCAGCATGCGTGTTCACTGGACTGGCTATTGCTAGGCCAGGCCGAGCACAACACCGCCGGCCCGGATGACGCAGGCTGGGAGTGCGATATGCTTGAACGGCTGCGCACGTTATCGCCCTGCGATCGTCAAGCCATCTTGTTGTTCGTCAAGGACAAGCAGCGTATCCAGCAACTGGAACAGCAACTGAATGCGCTTGGTGCAGTGGCCAATGGTTAACTCCGACGACGCCAACGCTGCAGCAGTTCTCGCGGGTCCAGCGTATCCACCAGGACCATGACTTTGAGGCTGATGGGAATCACCACCACTGCCGCGACGAATCCAGCCATCCCCCGGGTCAGCAAAGGCACCAATGACGAAACCAGCGGTTCGAACAAGTGGCCCACTCCCACGGTCACGAAGACCAGCAACAGTTTCTTGCCCAGTTTCAGGCGCTTGGTCATGTTGGTGATCAAGCGGTCGCGCGCGGCACTCACCAGCAAAGCCCCCAGTAGCGCGGCGAACAGTACATAGCCATCCACACCCAGCAACGCCACCATTGCCGCGGGCAATTGGTCGAAAACAAATTGCTCAGGCATGGGCAAGCCCTCGGCGCGACACTGGCAGGTAGGCTGTAGAACCTAGGCTATGCATGACAGCAGCCTCGACAAAACGGATGTAGCACACCCGTAACGCGCGCCCATGCTCGTGCCCGGCCACATCCTCGAGGCGCTTGTAACCCCGGTCTCGTAATACTGCCCGCCAACGGGCGAATTCACGTGCTGCGTCGATGGCGGCGCAGCGCGCGGCAAGTTCCAGCACAGCTTCACTGACAGACCGCTGCAATTGCAGGCGCTCACGCAACCTGTCCAGGTCTACCCGTGGCCAGAAAGGGTCATGGCAATCGGCAAAGCGCGGTAACCGCAGATCGTTGGTCATGCGTCCCCCTCATTGCTCGGCCAGCAAGCCGTAGCGAATGGCTTTGATCACCGCTACCACGCGGGTAGGCACATCGAATTTGCGCAGGATGTTGGACACGTGGAAGTTCACCGTCGACTCCTTGCAGTCAAGAATCCGGCCGATCTCCCACGAACTCTTGCCGTAGGCACACCACAACAGGACCTGCCGTTCACGAGGCGTCAGACGCACCGGGGCGTCCGCCGGGGGTTGCTGCGAGTATCGAGCGTTGTCAGTCATGTATGAACTCCACAGGTGATTGAACAAGGCATCGCTGCCGATCTGCAGTCACCTTACGAAGCGCAGGCCATCCGCTTCCACTTGCGTGGTTTGTAAAGAACTTTCGTACAAAACCGTCTGACGATGGTTACAAAAGATTTGCTTACTTCCTCGTGCTCCAAGCCGCATTTCGCTCGTCTCAACGCCGTTGTCCATTCGCCTTTCGCCTGGAGTCGTACAATGCGTGCCGATTTACCCCTCTCGCCCTGCCTCGGTCTGCTGGCTGCCTTGGCCGCCAGCCAGCCCGCCCTGGGGGCGTCTTCGGTCGAATTGGGCCAGGTCCTGATCACCGACGAGGAGCAGAACGAGCTGACGGCAGCCAGCGAGCGCCTGCGTGAAATACCGGGGGCCAGCAACCTGGTGGACATGCAGCGCGTGGGGCAAGGCCGAGTGGCCAGCAACCAGGACGTGCTGGCCTACCAGCCTGGGGTGTTCGCCCAATCGGCAGGCAACGACGGCATCAAGCTGTCGATCCGCGGCTCGGGCATCAACCGTGCGCCGGGTGCGCACGGCTCTGGGGTGTACACAATGTTCGACGGCCTGCCGCTGACCGGCCCGGGCGGCACCCCTTACGAGCTGTTCGAGCCGCTATGGCTCAGCCGAGCCGAGGTGTTGCGCGGCGCCAATGGCTTCGACCAAGGCTCCCTGGCCTTGGGTGGCGCGATCAACTATGTCACGCACACTGGCTACGACGCCGCACCGCTGCAAGTACGCTATGAGGTTGGCAGCCGTGGTTACCAGCACCGGCACATCAGCTCGGGCCAAGTGCTGGGCAACCTCGACTACTACGTGGCCCTGACCGATTCGGAATACGACGGCTACCAGACGCACAGCAGCGGCAGCGCCAAGGGTGTTGCCGCCAATGTCGGTTACCGCTTCAACCCGAACCTGGAAACCCGCTTCTACCTGCGTTACCGGGAAACCGAAAACGAACTGGCCGGGCGCCTGACCAAAGACCAGATCAAGCACCACCCGCGCGCGGCCAACCCGGCCTATCTGGCCCGCGACGACAGCCGCCCGCAGCCAGGCAGCACCTGGGTGGGCAACAAGACCACCTTCTACCTCGACGACGATGCGCGCCTGGAAGCCGGCCTGGTATATCACGATTACCCGATGGACCTGCGTGAAGGCCCGATGCGCCTGAAGGTCGCCTACACCGATGTCAGCGGCACGCTGAACTATTTCCGTCGCGACACGCTGCTTGGCCACGAAAGCAAGACCACCATTGGCTGGCGCACCACCAAGCACCTGCCCAACAGCGGCGCCTCACAATTTACCCGCATTGGCGATGTGTTCGGCGAGCGCACCCGCGACTTCACCTACCAGGGCTCGGACACCGTACTGCATCTCGGCAACGACCTGGAGCTGGCCCCTAACCTGTGGCTTACCACCGGCCTGGCAATGATTTACACCCGCCGGGAAAGTGACGTGACCTACCCCGCCGAAGGCGGCAAGGTGAGCATGCATGACTGGGACTATGCACCACGCCTGGGGCTGCGCTACGACATTCGCCCGGACCTGCAGGTGTACGGTAACCTGAGCCGCTCGGTAGAACCGCCGCACCCGTGGTCACTGATCTGGAGCGCCCCCAGCACAGGCGGCAAGCAGATCCAGCCGATCGAAATGCAGAACCAGACCGCCACCACCCTGGAGCTGGGCGCCCGTGGCGATTCGGCGGTTGGCCGCTGGGACCTGGCCTGGTACTACTCGCAGGTGCGCCACGAATTGCTGGCCGTTGAGGTAGTGCCGAACTTCACCTCGGAATTCAACGCCAGTGACACCGTGCACCAAGGCGTCGAAGCCGGCCTTGACAGCACCCTGTGGGAACGCGCCGGTACCGGCAAACTGAGCCTGCGCCAGGCCTACACGTTCAGCGATTTCCACTACCGTGATGACGACACGTTCGGTGATAACCGCCTGCCTGGCATCCCTATGCACTACTACCAGGCCGAGCTGCGCTATGACTGGCCGAGCGGCTTCTACGCCGGGCTCAACACGCAGATGGCGTCGAAGGTGCAAGTGGACTATGCCAATAGCTACCACGCCGACGAATATGCCTTGCTCGGCGCGCGGCTGGGCTGGGACTCACCTAAGCAGGACTGGCAGACCTGGCTGGATTTACGCAACCTGACCAACAAGCGCTATGCGGCCACGGTGACGCCGGCCTACAACGACGCCGGCAAGGACAACGCCCGCTCGACGCCGGGCGAAGGGTTTGGCGTATACGCCGGGGTTTCCTATAGCTTCCGCTAGAACTCACCGCGCACGCTTTATGTAGGAGCAGCCTCTTCGCAGCACAAGGCTGCTCCTGCAAAGCACCTACCCAACGACTGCGGATCAGACCGCCCTGTTCAACTTCACCCACGAAGCGAACTTGTCGACAAACGCCTGCAAGAATGGCCGGGTCTTGTCGTTGAGCTTGCCCGAATCCTCGAACAGGCTCGCCGCACCGCCGATATAAGCCTCTGGCATCTGCATGCAAGGCATATCGAGAAACACCAGCGACTGACGCACGGCATGGTTGGCGCCAAAGCCACCAATAGCCCCCGGCGACACACTCACCACCGCTGTCGGCTTGCCACTCCAGGCGCTTTGTCCATAGGGGCGCGAGCCCACATCGATGGCGTTTTTCAGGCAGCCCGGCACCGAGCGGTTGTATTCCGGCGTGACGAACAGCACCGCATCGCTGCGGCGGATCTCCTCGCGAAAACGCTTCCAGGCCTCTGGCGGCGCATCGGCCTCGACATCTTCGTTGTACAACGGCAAATCACCAATCTCGACGATTTTCAGGGCAAGGCTGGACGGCGCCAGCTCTGAAAGTGCGCGGGCGACCTTGCGGTTGTAGGACTCCTTGCGCAAGCTACCAACGACGACTGCTACCGAATACACCTGGCTCATGGCAATTCCAACCTTTGCGGGGTAAAGAGACGTTGTAGTTATAGATGACCGTTCCTCGGCACTTTGGTTTTTTTTCCGCAGGGCGAAAACTTCCGAGGCTGTTTCACGGTCTATGCCTTTAGACATTTCCTACGTAATTCAGAGGTTTCCACCCAAATGGCAGCAGTAATGGTCGGCCAATTCCACGCCCGTGACGCCGAAGGCCGCATCTACCCCGTGCACGAGTTCCAGGAGTCCACCCTGCAACTCGACGGCAGCACGCTGGGCGCCCCCATCACCACCTACCGCCTTGCCATCGGCGACAAGGTCAACCACTTGGGCGAAAACCGTTTCGAACTGGCGCGCTCCGGCGTCGAGATCACTCGCATTCCATGATGCAATCCACGGTGTAGCGGCCATTTTCGTTCTGCAGGCCGTGAACATCCGCGACAAACCCCGGAAAGCCTTGGTTGAAGGCTCGGGCGAAGGCCAAGTAGTCAAGTATCGAGCGGGTCGCCTCGGTGAACCGCTCTCCCGGCATGATCAACGGAATACCGGGCGGGTACGGCACCAGCATCACCGCGGCCACACGGCCCAGCAAAGCTTCGATCGGCACCGCTTCCACCTCGCCACGTACCATCTGGTCATAAGCCCGAGCGGGGCTCACGGCCACCTCCGGCAAACGCGTGAACACCCGCTTCAGCTGCTTGGCCGTGGCATTGGCACGGTAGCAGTCATGCAACTGTTCACACAGGTCGCGCAGGCCCATGCCCCGGTAGCGTGAGGCATCGGCAACCCCCACACTCGGCAGGCAACTGCTCAGCGGTGTATTGCCGTCATAGTGGCGCTTGAACTCCAGCAGTTCGGTGAGCAAGGTGCTCCACTTGCCCTTGGTGATGCCCATGGAAAACAGCACCAGGAAGCTGTACAAGCCGGTTTTTTCCACCACCAGCCCGCGCTCCCAGAGAAACTTGCTGACCACCGCCGCCGGGATGCCATGCTCACCCAGCACACCGCCCGCACTCAGCCCCGGCATTACCAGGGTCACCTTCAGAGGGTCGAGCAACACGTAGCCGTCCGCCACCTCACCAAAGCCATGCCACTGCGCCCCCGGCTGCAGCAGCCAGTCCTGCGCGGCCAAGGGCTGGATGCCTTCAGTGCTGGGCGGCTGCCAAATACTGAACCACCAGTCATCCGCAGCAATGTGCTCGCGCAGGTTGGCCAGGGCACGACGAAAACTCAGCGCCTCATCGAACATTTCTTGCAACAGCGAATGCCCGGCCTGCCCTTCCATCATGGTCGAGGCCACGTCCAGCGAGGCAAGGATGCTGTACTGCGGCGAAGTCGAGATATGCATCATGAACGCTTCGTTGAAGCGGTCCCGGTCCAGCTGCCGCCTGGCCCCGTCCTGCACATGGATCATCGAGGCCTGGCTGAACGCCGCCAGCAGCTTGTGGGTGGAATGGGTGCTGAACACCAGCGGGCTGTCGGCTGCGCAGGCAGTGCCCATGGCATAGCGCCCGGTGAAGAAGCCGTGAAACGCCGCATAAGCGAACCAGGCCTCGTCGAAGTGCAGTACTTCCACGCTGGCACCCAGGGCCTGCTTGATCATCCCGGCGTGGTAGCACAGCCCGTCATAGGTGGAGTTGGTCACTACCGCCAGCTTGATACGTTGCCCACGGCCATGGGCAAGGGGGTTGGCCTGGATCTTCGCCTCGATTGCCTCGGGGCTGAACTCGCTGAGCGGGATCGGGCCGATGATGCCCAGCTCGTTGCGCTCTGGGCACAGGTACAGCGGAATGGCGCCGGTCATGATGATCGCGTGCACCACTGACTTATGGCAGTTGCGGTCCACCAACACCAGGTCGTCGCGACCGACCATGGCGTGCCAGACAATCTTGTTGGCTGTGGAGGTGCCATTGATGACGAAGAAGGTGTGGTCGGCACCGAAGTTGCGCGCCGCCCTGGCCTCGGCTTCGGCCAAGGGGCCTGTGTGGTCGAGCAGCGAGCCCAGCTCCGGCACTGAAACAGACAGGTCCGAGCGCAGGGTGTTTTCCCCGAAGAACTGGTGGAAGGCCTGGCCTACCGGGCTTTTATGATAGGCCACGCCACCGCCATGGCCCGGGGTATGCCAGGAATAGTTGGACTGCGCGGTATGCTGCACCAGGGCCTTGAAGAACGGTGGCAGCAGACCGTCAAGGTAGGTGTGTGCGGCACGCGCCACCTGGCGGGCGAGAAACGGCACGGTGTCTTCGAACAGGTAAAGGATGCCACGCAGCTGGTTGAGCTCGCTCATGGCTTCGGCAGGGGCGTTTTCCAGGGTCACCTGCTCGCCCAAGGCGAAGATCGGCAAGTCGGGCGCGCGCATGCGCGCCAGGCGGATCAGCTCGGCCATGTTCTGCAGCAGGTGGGTGTTTTCGCCAACTCCTTCGGCGGCAATCAGCATGCAGGCCAGGCCGTGGTGAGTGGCGGCAACCAGGCGCGCTTCGGCGTGGTCGGCGGCGGCCAGAATGGCGAAACCGTCCTGGCGCAGTTCCTCGGCGATGCCCCGCACGCGCTCCCCGGCGACACTGTCAGCCTTGATAGCACGGTGGACGATGAGGATCGGGAACTTGAGGTCCTTGTACATCAGGTGGCTACCTCCGAAGGACATGGCGTCCTTCTCAGGGTAGTAGAACCTGTGTTGTCAGTGCCCGCGAACAGACCGGGGCAGCCGAACGATCAGCCCGCTGGCGTCTCGGTCAAGGCCTGCCACATCGAAGGCCCACCCGCCGACTTGGCGATGGCCGCCAGGCGCTCGGCATGTGCCTCCAGTTCCTCGGCACTGGCCATGATCACCCGCCCCGGCGTACGCCCGGTAATACGGCGGATCTCGCTGCCGCCAGCCTCACTCCCTTCACCCTCGGCGTCTGCGCCATGCCCAGCCAACGACAGGCTGGTCTGGCCACCGGTCATGGCCAGGTAAACGTCTGCCAGCAGTTCCGAGTCGAGCAGCGCACCGTGCAGTTCACGGCCGGAGTTGTCGATGTCGTAGCGTTTGCACAGCGCATCCAGGCTGTTGCGCTGCCCCGGATGGCGCGAACGTGCCAGCAGCAGGGTATCGAGGATGGTGCAGTGCTGCGAAACGTCGGCGCGGTCCTGCTGGCCAATCAAGGCAAATTCGTTGTTGATGAAGCCAACGTCGAACGCCGCGTTGTGGATGACCAGCGTGGCGCCCTGGATGAATTCGAAGAACTCCTCGGCGACATCGCCAAAGCGTGGCTTGCCGACCAGGAAGGCATCGGTGATACCGTGGACGTTGATCGCGCCCTCGTCACTCTCGCGGTCTGGCTGCAGGTAGACGTGGAAGTGCCGCCCGGTCAGACGCCGGCCGATGACCTCGACACAGCCGATCTCGATGATCCGGTGGCCTTCGCCAACTGGCATACCCGTGGTTTCGGTATCGAGAATGACGAACCGTTTATCTTGCTGCTGCTCCACGCGGGGCGCTCCAACTTGCATCAGTTACGAAGGCCGCGATTGTACCCCAGCTCAACGCTGGGCGCGTACCTCATCGACCCCACGGTTGGCCAGCTGGTCGGCGCGCTCGTTGCCGGGGTGGCCGATGTGGCCGCGCACCCACTTCCAGGTCACCTTGTGGCGGTTGACCTGCTCATCAAGCTGCTGCCACAGGTCGGCGTTCTTCACCGGCTCCTTGGCCGCCGTCTTCCAGCCGCGCTTCTTCCAGTTCACCATCCACTCGTTGATGCCCTTCATCACGTACTGCGAGTCGGTGGTCAGCACCACCTCGCATTCGCGCTTCAGCGACATCAGGCCCTGAATCGCGGCCATCAGCTCCATGCGGTTGTTGGTGGTCTCACGTTCGCCGCCCCACAGTTCCTTCTCGACGCCCTTGTAGATCATCAGGACGCCCCAGCCACCAGGGCCTGGGTTGCCCTTGCAGGCACCATCAGTAAACATCTCGACGCTATCGCTCATGTACCACTCTTGAATTCAGTGCTTGTCAGTTTCGGGGTTGGCCGCCGTGCGGTTGACCTTGGCCAGTGGCAGCGGCAGCAATTTGCCCATCGGCTCGCGGCGCTCCGGGCGCAGTGGCCGCAACCCTACCACCATCTTGCGCGCCACCAGCAGGTACACCCCGCCACCGGAGCCCTGCCAACCGCCGGCCAGCCGTTCCCAGCCCTCCAGGCGTTGCTGCCAGGCCGGTGAAGCAAGCGGCGGACGATAGCACCCGAAGCGGCGTTTCTCCAGCGCGAAGCCCAGCAGGTTGAGCCAGTCGCCCACCCGCGACGGCGAGATGCAGCGCGCCTTGCGCAGCGCGCCATGGCTGAAGAAATGGCGCATGCCCCAGCTGCTCCACGGGTTGATGCCGACAATCAGCAGGTGCCCGCCCGGGCGCACGGCACTGGCGGCCTCGCGCAGCAGGCCATGGGGTGACAGGCAGAAATCCAGGCCATGCTGCAGCACGACCACGTCGGCAGCATGCTCGCTCAGCGGCCAGGCCTGCTCCTCGCAGACGATCTCCACCCCAGGCAGCGGCGCGCCGAGGCGCACGTTGCGCTGCACCTGGGGCGCGCTCGGTGGCGGCTCGGCGCAAGGCCCGTAGTGCACCAGGTAACCGCCGAAGAAGCGCCCAAGCTCTTCTTTCAGCAGTTTTTCTTCCTCCTTGAGCATCAGCTGGCCGAGTGGCCCATTGAACCACTCACGGGCCAGGCTGATCAGCTCGACCCAGTCCGGGTCGGCCTGGGCAAAGGCTTGGTCGGTCATTGCGCTCTCCCTCGAAGGTTCTCCCACCGCGCCATCGCGGCTAAGATGCCCTCATGTGCCACGCTAGGCGAATCGGATCCGCACCATGATACAGATCGATGCTCTCCCCGCTTTCTCCGACAACTACATCTGGTTGTTACAGGATACTGCCAAACGCCGTTGTGCGGTGGTCGATCCGGGTGATGCCGCCCCGGTGGAACGCTGGCTGGCCGCCAACCCGGAGTGGGTGCTGAGCGACATCCTCGTCACCCACCACCACAACGACCACGTCGGCGGTGTGGAACGGCTGAAGCAACTGAGCGGCGCGCGAGTCTGCGGCCCCGCCAACGAGCGTATTCCCGCCCGCGACCTGGCCCTGGACGAAGGCGACAAGGTCGACGTGCTGGGCGTGACCTTCCAGGTTCTGGCGGTGCCCGGCCACACCCTGGGGCACATTGCCTTCTTCAGCGACGGGCCGCCAACCCCCGTTCTGTTCAGTGGCGACACACTGTTCGCCGCCGGTTGCGGGCGCATGTTCGAGGGTACACCCGAACAGATGCAGCCCGCCCTCGCCCGCCTGGCGGCACTGCCAGAGCAGACCGAAGTGTATTGCGCCCACGAATATACCCTCAGCAACCTGCGCTTCGCCAAGGCGGTAGAGCCGACCAATACGCACGTTCAGCAACGCTTCGAGGACGTTACCCGTTTACGCGCCGAAAATCGCATCAGCTTGCCATCAACGATTGGCCTGGAGCGTCTGACCAACCCCTTCTTACGTACCTCTGAAACATTAGTTAAACAAAAAGCAGACGAATGGAAGGGACATTCAAACACCTCGCATGTCGCTGTTTTTGCTGCCTTGAGGTCTTGGAAGGACACCTTCTGATAACCGCAAGATATATCGCAAGTGATGGTCAAAGGTTGACCAGGCCCGGAGCGGTTTCTAGAATCGCCGAAATTTTTCGCCCGGATACCTGTGTCAGCCGATGTCTTCCCGTAGCCGCAGAACCTCTCATTCCGTCGCCCTGACGCGCCTGGCCCAAATCAGTGCGCTGGCCCTGGCCGCCACCTTGGTGGGCTGCCAGAGCACCCGTCAGCTCGACGAATCCGAAAGCGTTCGCGCGCACAACTACCAGGCGCGGATCAAGCACAAACCTTCACCGCTGCTGGCCAAGCCGGCCGAGCAAGCACCACAGGATGTCTGGGAGCGCATGCGCCAGGGCTTTGCCCTGCAGGACAGCATCGACGTCAACCCGCGCATCGAACAACAGCGCCTGTGGTTCGCCAGCAACCCGACCTTCATCGAAAGCGCTGGCGAGCGTGGCAGCCTCTACCTGCATTACATCGTCGAGCGTCTTGAAGAACGCGACATGCCGCTGGAGCTGGCCCTGCTCCCCGCCATTGAAAGCGCCTACAACCCGATGGCCTACTCACGCGCCAGTGCTGCCGGCATGTGGCAGTTCATGCCAGCCACAGGCCGTCACTTCAACCTGCGCCAGACCAACTTCTACGATGGCCGCCGCGACATCACCGCGTCGACCAACGCTGCGCTGGATTACCTGACCCGCCTGCACGACATGTTCAACGGTGACTGGCTGCTGGCCCTGGCCGCCTACAACGCCGGAGAAGGCACGGTCAGCCGCGCCATGGAACGCAACGAACGGCTCGGGCTGCCAACCGACTACTGGAACCTGCCGCTGCCACAGGAAACCCGCGACTACGTACCCAAGTTGCTGGCCCTGTCGCAGGTGGTGCTCACGCCTGAAGCCTACGGCGTGAACCTGAACCCGATCGCCAACGAGCCCTATTTCGAAGCGGTGGCCATCAACGACCGCCTCGACCTGTCGCGGGTGGCGGCATTTGCCAACATCGACGAAGACGAGTTGATCCAACTCAACCCAGCCTTCAAGAAACGCATGACCGTGGACGGCCCGCAGCAGTTGCTGGTACCGACCGCCAAGGCGCAATTGCTGAGCGACAGCCTGTCCAACCTCAAGCCAGAACAGCTGGTCAGCCTGCAACCGAACAAGGCCGTGTTCGCCCGCGCCGTGGCCGAAGCCAAGGCACCGGTGGCCGCGCGCAGCTACCGGGTCAAACGCGGCGACAACCTGGGCGCCATCGCCAAGGCCAACCGTGTTTCGGTCAATGACATCAAACGCTGGAACCGTCTGTCCGGCAACAACCTGCGTGCCGGCCAGGTGCTGGCACTTCGCGGTGGCAGCGGACCGAGCGCCGCCGGCAACCGGGTAGCGGCGTCCGGCAAGCGCTCCACCCAGTACAAGGTACGCAAGGGCGACTCGCTGTACCTGGTGGCCAAGCGCTTCAACGTGGAAATGCAGCACCTCAAACGCTGGAACCCACGCAGCGGCCACGCCCTCAAGCCGGGCCAAACCCTGACCGTCTACCTCTCGCATTGATATAACGCTCAGGGCCATTGCGCGGCCCTGTGGGGCGGCCTTGTTTCGCGACAGGGCTGCTTCGCAGCCCCGGCAATGCAAGCTGCGAAGCTGAGACCCTGGGGCCGCTAAGCGCCCCTTTCGCGACAAAAGGCCGCTCCCACAGGTACCACGCCGCTCACGCCGACCTGTACCACCAACCCCTCCCTCAAAACCTCTCTTTTTCCAACCCCACCAAGCTGTTACTGTACCCGGTCAAAGCCCAACGCCTCTGGATCGGATGCCGACTTGATACGTCCCCTCCTGCTATCACTCAGCCTGGCCTTGAGCTTTCCCGCAGCCGCGATGGTGAGCGAAAGCCACGGATACGCGCAGTTCGGCACGCTCAAGTACCCAGCCACCTTCACCCACTTCGACTGGGTCAACCCGCAAGCGCCCAAGGGCGGCACCTTGCGGGCCATGGCTTTTGGCACCTTCGATACCCTCAACCCCTACACCTTCAAGGGGTCGAGCCCTATAACCACGCCCAATTTCCAGCAGTACGGCATCAGCGAGCTTAACGAGCCGCTGATGGTCGGCACCGGCCTGTACGACCCGTCCGGTGACGAGCCCACCTCCAGTTATGGCCTGATCGCCCGCTCGGTGGAGTACAGCGAGGACCGCAGCTGGGTGGTGTTCAACCTGCGCCCGGAAGCCCGCTGGCATGACGGCCAGCCGATAACCTCGGCCGACGTGGCCTTCTCCTACCGCACGCTGCTCAAGGACGGCCACCCGATCTACCGCACCAACCTGCAGGAAGTACAACGGGTGGACATCCTGGGCCCGCTGCGCATCCGCTTCGTGTTCAAACGCGCCGGCAACCCGCTGCTGATCCTGCGCCTGGGCGAAATGCCGGTGCTGCCCAAACACTATTGGCAAAAGCGCGACTTCAAGGCCACCACCTTCGAGCCCCCCCTGGGCAGCGGCCCCTACCGCATCACCCAGGTACAACCCGGGCGCCGGCTGGTGTTCGAACGGGTGAAGAACTACTGGGGCAAGGACCTGGCGGTCAACCGTGGCAAGTACAATTTCAAGCGGGTGGAATACGAGTTCTACCGCGACGCCACCGTGGCCTTCGAAGCGTTCAAGGCTGGTGAATTCGACATCTACATCGAGCACCAGGCAAAAAACTGGGCCAACGGTTACAACTTCCCCGCCGTGCGCCGTGGCGAGGTGATCAAAGCACAAATCCCGCACAGCATCCCCACGCAAACCCAGGGCCTGTTCATGAACAGCCGCCGGGTCACATTCAGCGACCCGCGGGTACGCCAGGCGTTGGGGCTGATGCTCGACTTCGAATGGACCAACCGCGCACTGTTCAGCAGCGCCTACCGCCGCTCAACCAGCTACTACCCCAACAGCGAATTCGCCGCCAGCGGCCTGCCCACCGGCAAAGAGTGGCTGCTGCTGGCGCCATTCCGGGACCAGTTGCCCGCCAAACTGTTCAGCGAACCCTACAAGGTCAGCCACACCGATGGCCGTGGCATCAGCCGCCAGACCCTACGCCAGGCCCTGGGCCTGCTCGCCGAGGCCGGCTGGAAGCTGAACGGCCAGCGCCTGGTCGACAGCAAAGGCCAGCAACTGCGCATGGAGCTGCTGCTGGTAAACCCCAACCTTGAACGCATCCTGCAACCTTATGTCGAAAATCTGTCCAGCATCGGCATCGATGCGCGCTTGCGCACCGTGGACCGTGCCCAGTACAAACAACGCCTGGACCAGTTCGATTTCGACATGATTCTGATGACCCTGAACCAAACCCTGAGCCCCGGCCTCGAACAATGGCTGTACTTCCATTCCAGCCAGGCCGCGACCAAGGGCAGCAAGAACTATGCTGGGGTCAAGGACCCGGTGGTCGACCACCTGCTCGACACCTTGCTCGCCGCCCGCACCCGCGATGACCAGGTCGCCGCCGCCCGTGCCCTGGACCGCGTGCTCTCATGGCAGTACTACATGATCCCCAACTGGTACCTCGACAATCACCGCCTGGCCTACCGCAACCGGTTCGCCTTCGTCACCACGCCGCCCTACACCCTTGGGCTGAACAGCTGGTGGATCAAGACTTCGGAGAAAGCCCAATGACGCCAACGCACCGTCTGCGCCGGCTGGCAGGCAGCCTGTTGCTCGCCTGCCTGAGCCTTCCCGCCCTGGCCGCACCGCAACACGCGCTTACCTTGTACGATGAGCCACCCAAGTACCCCGCCAACTTCAAGCACTTCGACTACGTCAACCCGGACGCGCCCAAGGGCGGCACCTTCCGCCAGTCCAGCTTTGGCGGCTTCGACAGCCTCAACCCGTTCATCAACAAAGGCGTGGCGGCCGAGAACATCGGTAGCATCTACGACACCCTGATGCGCCAGAGCCAGGATGAGCCGTTCACCGAGTACGGCCTGGTCGCCGGCAAGATCGAAAAGGCCCCGGACAACAGCTGGGTGCGCTTCTACCTGCGCCCCGAAGCACGCTTCCATGACGGCCACCCGATGCGCGCCGACGACGTGGTGTTCACCTTCAACGCCCTGATCAAGGACGGCGCCCCACTGTACCGGCAGTACTACGCCGACGTCGCCGAGGTAGTCGCCGAAGACCCACTGAAGGTGCTGTTCAAGTTCAAGCACACCAACAACCGCGAGCTGCCGCTGATTCTCGGCCAATTGCCAGTACTGCCCAAACACTGGTACGAAAACCGCGACTTCAACCGCGGCAACCTGGAGATCCCGCTGGGTAGCGGCCCGTACAAGGTCGCCGAGGTCAAAGCCGGGCGCTCGGTGCGTTACGAGCGGGTCAAGGATTACTGGGCCAAAGACCTGCCGATCAACCGTGGCTTCTATAATTTCGATGTCATGACCTTCGACTCCTACCGGGACACCACTGTCGCCCTGGAAGCACTCAAGGCCGGCGCGTTCGACTATGCCCTGGAAGTCAGCGCCAAGAACTGGGCCACCGCCTACAACGTGCCCGCCGTGCGTGACGGCCGTCTGATCAAGGAAGAACTGCCCAACGGCAACCCCACCGGCATGCAGGGTTTCATCTTCAATATCCGCCGCCCGGTGTTCCAGGATGTGCGTGTGCGCCAGGCACTGAGCCTGCTGCTGGACTACGAATGGACCAACAAGCAGCTGTTCAACGGCGCCTACACCCGCACCGGCAGCTACTTCGACAATTCGGAAATGGCCGCCCACGGCCTACCCAGCCCCAGCGAGTTTAAAATCCTCGAACCATTGCGCGGCAAAGTGCCCGAGCAGGTATTTACCGAGGCCTTCCACAACCCGGTCAGCGACGGCAGCGGGATGATCCGCGAGCAGCAGCGCCAGGCCTACAAGCTGCTACAGGAAGCCGGCTGGAAAATCGTCGACGACAAGATGGTCGACGCCCAAGGCAAGCCGGTAAGCATCGAGTTTCTATTGGCGCAGACCGAGTTCGAGCGCATCCTGCTGCCGTTCAAGCGCAACCTCGCCGACCTCGGTATCGAGCTGAACATCCGCCGGGTCGATGTTTCGCAATACATTACCCGCCTGCGATCTCGGGACTACGACATGATCGTCGGCGGCTACCCGCAGTCCAACTCGCCGGGCAATGAACAACGCGAGTTCTGGTCAAGTGCCGCCGCCGACAACCCCGGAAGCCGCAACTTCATCGGCCTGCGCGACCCGGCCATCGACCAGTTGGTGGAAGAGCTGATCAACGCCGACTCGCGCCAGAGCCTGGTCGACCACTGCCGCGCCCTCGACCGTGTGTTGCTGTGGGGCTACTACGTGATACCCAACTGGCATATCAAAACCTGGCGCGTGGCCTACTGGAACCACATCGGCCATCCGAAAGTGTCGCCCAAGTACGACATCGGCATCGATACCTGGTGGATCAAGCCCGGGGTAACCCCGGCGGTCAGCGAAGCCCCTGCGGACGAGGCCAACTAAGATGCTGGCCTACATCCTGCGCCGCCTGCTGCTGATCATCCCGACCCTATTCGGCATCCTCATCATCAACTTCATCATCGTTCAGGCCGCCCCCGGCGGCCCGGTCGAGCAGATGATCGCCAAGCTCGAAGGCTTCGAAGGCGCGACCAGCCGCATCGCCGGTGGCGGCGCCGAGGTTTCCGTTGCCGGTTCCAACTACCGCGGTGCACAGGGCCTGGACCCGGCGCTGATCGCTGAAATCGAGCGCATGTACGGCTTCGACAAGTCGCCGCCCGAGCGCCTGTGGATCATGATCAAGAACTACGCCCAGCTCGACTTTGGCGACAGCTTCTTCCGCGATGCCAAGGTCATCGACCTGATCATGGAGAAGATGCCAGTGTCGATCTCGCTAGGGCTGTGGAGCACGCTGATCATGTACCTGGTGTCGATCCCGCTGGGCATCGCCAAGGCGGTGCGCCATGGCAGCCACTTCGACGTGTGGACCAGTTCGGCGATCATCGTCGGCTACGCCATCCCGGCGTTCCTGTTCGCCATCCTGCTGATCGTGCTGTTCGCCGGCGGCAGCTACTTCGACTGGTTCCCGCTGCGTGGCCTCACCTCCAACAATTTCGATGAGCTGAGTACCACCGGTAAAGTACTGGATTACTTCTGGCACCTGGTGTTGCCGATCACCGCGCTAGTCATTGGCAACTTCGCCACCATGACCCTGCTGACCAAGAACAGCTTCCTCGACGAAATCAACAAACAATACGTGGTCACCGCCAAGGCCAAGGGCCTAAGCCGGTCACGGGTGCTGTACGGCCACGTGTTCCGCAACGCCATGCTGTTGGTGATCGCCGGTTTCCCCTCGGCGTTCATCGGCATCTTCTTCACCGGCTCCTTGCTGATCGAGGTGATCTTCAGCCTTGACGGCCTGGGCCTGATGAGTTTCGAGGCGGCCATCAACCGCGACTACCCGGTGGTCTTCGGCACCCTGTTCATCTTCACCCTGCTGGGGCTGGTGGTGAAACTGATCGGCGACCTGACCTACACCCTGGTCGATCCACGCATCGACTTCGCCAGCCGGGAGCACTGACATGGCCTTGTCCCCCCTCAACCGCCGGCGCTTCGAGCGCTTCAAGGCCAACCGCCGTGGCTGGTGGTCGCTGTGGCTGTTCCTGGTCCTGTTCGGCTTGAGCCTGGGCGCCGAGCTGATCGCCAACGACAAACCGGTTGCTGTGCGCTACGACGGCGAATGGTATTTCCCGGCATTCAAGCGCTACCCGGAAACCACCTTCGGCGGCGAATTCCCGCTGGAAGCCAACTACAAGAGCCCCTACATCCGCGAGCTGTTGGCCAAGAAAGACAGCTTCGTGCTGTGGGCGCCCATCCCGTTCAGCTACCAAAGCATCAACTACGACCTGCGCGTACCTGCCCCGGCGCCGCCCTCGGCGGACAACTGGCTGGGCACCGACGACCAGGGCCGCGACGTGCTGGCACGGGTGATCTACGGCTTCCGCATTTCGGTACTGTTCGCCCTCACCCTGACCGTGGCCAGCTCCATCGTCGGCGTCATCGCCGGCGCCTTGCAAGGCTTCTATGGCGGCTGGGTCGACCTGGCCGGGCAGCGCTTCCTGGAAGTCTGGTCGGGCCTGCCGGTGCTGTACCTGCTGATCATCCTGGCCAGCTTCGTGCAACCAAACTTCTGGTGGCTGCTGGGCATCATGCTGCTGTTTTCGTGGATGAGCCTGGTGGACGTGGTACGCGCCGAGTTCCTGCGCGGGCGCAACCTGGAATACGTACGCGCCGCCCGCGCGCTAGGCATGCGCAACGGCGCGATCATGTACCGGCACATCCTGCCCAATGCCATGATCTCGACCATGACCTTCATGCCGTTCATTCTCACCGGCGCCATCGGCACCCTCACCGCCCTGGATTTCCTCGGCTTCGGCCTGCCCGCGGGCTCGCCCTCGCTGGGCGAGCTGGTGGCCCAGGGCAAATCCAACCTGCAGGCCCCATGGTTGGGCATCAGCGCCTTTGCCGTGCTGGCGTTGATGCTGAGCCTACTGGTGTTCATTGGTGAATCCGCCCGCGATGCCTTCGACCCGAGGAAGTGACATGAGTGAACAGAACCTGATCGAAGTGCGCGATCTGGCGGTGGAGTTTGTCACCGGCGACCAGGTCAACCGGGTGGTGGACGGCATCAGCTTCGACATCCGCAAGGGCGAGACACTGGCCCTGGTGGGCGAGAGTGGCTCGGGCAAATCGGTCACCGCGCACTCGATCCTGCGCCTGCTGCCCTACCCGCTGGCCCGTCACCCCAGCGGCAGCATCCGCTACGAGGGCAAGGACCTGCTGCAGCAAAACGAGAAGACCCTGCAGCGCATTCGCGGCAACCGCATTGCGATGATCTTCCAAGAGCCGATGACCTCGCTGAACCCGCTGCATTGCATCGAGAAGCAGATCAACGAAATCCTCCTGCTGCACAAGGGCCTGACCGGCAAGGAAGCGACTGCCCGCACCCTGGAGCTGCTGGAGCTGGTCGGCATCCCCGAGCCGCGCAAGCGCCTCAAGGCCCTGCCCCACGAACTGTCTGGCGGGCAGCGCCAGCGGGTGATGATTGCCATGGCGTTGGCCAACGAGCCGGAGCTGCTGATTGCCGACGAACCGACCACGGCGCTGGATGTGACCGTGCAGTTGAAGATTCTCGACCTGCTCAAGGAACTGCAGGCACGCCTGGGCATGGCGCTGCTACTGATCAGCCATGACCTGAACCTGGTACGCCGCATCGCCCACCGCGTGTGCGTGATGCAGCGCGGGCAGATCGTGGAACAGGCTGAATGCGCCACACTGTTCAGCGCCCCGCAGCACCACTACACGCAGATGCTGATCAATGCCGAGCCCAGCGGGCTGCCAGCGCACAACCCGGTCGGGGCGCCGCTGCTGGAGGTGGATGACCTCAAGGTATGGTTCCCGATCAAAAAGGGCTTTTTGCGGCGTACGGTCGACCATGTGAAGGCGGTGGACGGGGTCAACTTCAGCTTGCCGCAGGGGCAGACACTGGGCATTGTCGGCGAGTCCGGGTCGGGCAAGTCCACGTTGGGCCTGGCGATCTTGCGGCTGATTTCCAGCCAGGGCGGCATTCGCTTCCATGGGCAGAACCTCGAAGGGCTGAACCAGAAAGCCGTGCGCCCGCTGCGGCGTGAGATGCAGGTGGTGTTCCAGGACCCATTCGGCAGCCTTAGTCCGCGCATGTGCGTGGCGGACATTGTCGGTGAAGGGCTGCGCATTCACGGTATTGGCAACGCGCAGGAACAGGAAACGGCGATTATTGCGGCGCTGGAGGAAGTGGGGCTAGACCCAAGGACTCGGCATCGCTACCCGCATGAGTTTTCCGGTGGGCAGCGCCAGCGTATTGCCATTGCCCGGGCGCTGGTGTTGAAGCCGGCGCTGATTCTGCTGGATGAGCCTACCTCCGCGCTGGACCGCACGGTGCAGCGGCAGGTGGTGGAGCTACTACGCAATCTGCAGCAGAAGTACAACCTGACGTACCTGTTCATCAGCCATGACCTGGCGGTGGTGAAGGCGCTGAGCCACCAGTTGATGGTGATCAAACATGGGCATGTTGTTGAACAAGGTGATGCGCAGGCGATATTCCATGCGCCGCAACATCCGTATACGCGGCAGCTGCTGGAAGCGGCGTTCCTGGAGGTTGAGGCTTCGTAGCAATGAATACCTCACCTTCACTTCGCAGCACCCCCATCGGCCCCCTGCTAAAGCACTGGCGCCTGTTGAACCGGGTCAAACAGCTGCATGCCGCGCAGATGTTCGGGGTGTGCCAGTCGACCATTTCTCGCTGGGAGTCAGGCGCGCAGGACGCCGAGCCCGAGCAACGGGCGCGTATCGAAGCCTTGCTCAAAGCCAAGCTCAGCAGCGCCGCGGATCACGCGTTGGCGCGCCTTGTGTCGGGCAGCTCGCAACCGGTGCACTTGGTGTGCGACCTTACCCACCGCCTGCTGGCCTGCTCGCCTTCCCGCGAAGCTGAGTTCAGTGTGCCCATCAGTGATTTGCTGGGTGTCTCGCTGTGGCCATTCGCGACAGAGGAAATCGCCAGCCAGGAACAGCGCTTGGCAGGCATCGGCTGGCACGACAACCAGGCCTCCCCGGCGCTGGAGTTCACTACTGGCACGAATGACTCGGCACTGGTGCCCATCCAACACAGCCTATGCCGTTGGACGCGGTTCACCCTGTCGGATGGCTCGACCGCCAGGCTGGTCGAAACCCTCGCGCATATTTAATGCGTGGACGCAGGACCAGGGCGAGCAGAAGATTTACCTCTGCACTAATCAGAGGTCTCGCACCATGCCAAACCACAACCTTCATGGAAAACTGGACTTCCTGCGCCAGGCAGAAAAGCTCAAGAACGTAACCCGCAGTGCCCACACCTCGACAGGCCGGCGTGAAAGCACCGCCGAGCACAGTTGGCGGCTGGCGTTGCTGGCGCTGGTGTTCGAACAAGAACTGGGTGATGTCGATATCTGCAAGGTGCTCAAGCTATGCCTGGTCCATGACCTTGGGGAAGCGCTGAGTGGTGATGTACCTGCGCCGCAAGCGCATGCGGTTCCAGACAAAGGGACGAATGAGCGGCAGGACCTGGTTGCCATGACTTCAATGCTGGAACCCTCGATGCAGGACAGCATCGTTGGCTTGTTCGATGAGTACGAAGCGGCCAGTACGCCAGAGGCCAAAGTGGTCAAGGCCTTGGACAAAATCGAGACCCTGCTGCAACACACCCAAGGCGATAACCCGCCCGGTTTCGACTATGCGTTCAATCTTGAGTATGGCCGACGCTATACCGATGCCATACCGTTCCTGGCCTCGCTGAGGCGAGTAATCGATGAGGAAACACGCAAACGCCTGAATAGCTGACGTGTTGGCGGGGCCGGACTTAAGGCGCGTCACTGGCTGAGCCCCAATTGTCAGAAATTCTGAAAACAATCGTCTTCCATCGTCAGCCGAATCGGGCATAAATTCTCCACCGTCAACCCCCAGCAGCAACGGTAGAGCCTAATGTCCAGCCCACAGCACCCGCCCGCCTCCCCTGCCCTGGCCACGCTGATCCAGCGTTCTGGCCTGCCCAGCCCTTCGCTCAGCGAAACCCAGGCACACGCCGTGCTACAGAAGCACTATGGCATTGCCGGCAACCTGACCGCGCTAGGCAGCCAGCAAGACCTGAATTTCCGCGTGACCACGCCACAAGGCGGCTTTGTACTCAAGGCTTGCCATGGCAGCTACGCGCAACTGGAGCTGGAGGCGCAGCACGCCGCCCTGGCCTTCCTGCGCAATCAGGGCTTGCCGGTGCCGGCCGTACGCCCAGCCCTCGATGACCAGGGGTTGCTGACACTGGACTTGGACGGGCAACCACTGCGCATACGCCTGCTCGAGTACATCGAAGGTCAGCCGCTGACCCGCCTCAAGCACATGGCGCCACGTCTGATGGCTGAACTGGGCGGGCTTTGCGCGAAGCTGGACAAGGCCTTGGTCGACTTCGACCACCCCGGCCTTGCACGCACACTGCAATGGGACCCGCAACATGCCCAGGCGCTGATCCAGCACCTGTTGCCCGTGCTGCAGAATACCGAGCAACGCGCCCGCATCGAACAGGCTACCCAGCTGGCAGCCGAGCATCTGGCGCCCCTGGTCAATCAACTGCCAAGCCAGGCCGTGCACCTGGACATCACCGACGACAACACCGTGTGGGCCCGCGATGGCGAACGCCAGTGGCAGTTGCAAGGGGTGATCGACTTCGGCGACCTGCTGCACACCTGGCGCATCGCCGACCTGTCGGTGACTTGCGCGGCGCTGCTGCACCACGCCGGAGGCGACCCGCTGCGGATCCTGCCGGCAATCAGTGCCTACCAGGCGCTCAACCCACTGACCGAAGCCGAAGTACGTGCCCTCTGGCCACTGGTGCTCAATCGCGCCGCAGTGCTGGTGCTGAGCAGCGCGCAACAACTTGCCGTGGACCCGGGCAACCAATACACCCGCGACAACGTCGCCCATGAATGGGAAATCTTCGACACCGCCACCGCTGTGCCTTTCGCGCTGATGGAAGCCGCTATCCTGCAGGCTGCGGGCCTGCAACCCAAGGCGCCGGACTTGAGCGGTTGCGCCCCCTTGCTCCCCGAACTGGCCGGGCAGGCTGTAACACGGGTAGACCTGGGGGTGCTCAGCACATATTGCGAGGCCGGAAACTGGGAGCAACCCGGTTTCGACCAGCACCTGCTGACGTTGCAGGCCGCTCCGGCCTGCAGCCTGCACGGGCAATATCGCCTTTCGCAAACCCATATTGATCGCCCTGAAGAGCCCGCCACCTGCGCCCTCGGCGTTGAGCTGCACGTGGCCAACGGCTCCCAGGTGCAGGCGCCGGAAACCGGCATCTGGCAGCGCCATGGCGACGGCCGTGGCTGCCTGCGCACCACGCACTGGGCTTTGTGGCTGCAGGGCCTGGAGGACGCTCCGGCAGACGGCCAGGCCGTAGAAAAAGGCCAGTCCCTGGGCCGCAGTTGTGGCTTCCTCAGCGTGCAATTGTGCCTGGACAACGGCGTCCAGCCGTCGTTCTTCGCCACACCGTCCCAAGCTACTGCCTGGCTGGCCCTGTGCCCGTCGCCAGCCGCGCTGCTAGGCTTCGATTGCGATGCCGGTCCGCTGCCCGACCCACAAGCACTATTGGCCCGCCGCGATGCCAGCTTCGCCCGCTCGCAGAAGCACTACTACGCGCAACCTCCACACATCGAGCGCGGCTGGCGCAACTACTTGATCGACATGCAGGGCCGCTCGTACCTGGACATGCTCAACAATGTCGCGGTACTGGGCCACGGCCACCCGCGCATGGCCGCCGAGTCGGCGCGGCAGTGGTCGCTGCTGAACACCAACTCACGCTTCCACTACGCGGCGATCACCGAATTCTCCGAACGCCTGCTGGACCTGGCCCCCGACGGTTTCGACAGGGTCTTCATGGTCAACAGCGGCACCGAAGCCAACGACCTGGCGATTCGCCTGGCCTGGGCCTACAGCGGCGGGCGTGACCTGCTCAGCGTACTGGAGGCCTACCACGGCTGGTCGGTGGCCACCGATGCCATTTCCACCTCCATCGCCGACAACCCGCAAGCCCTGGAAACCCGCCCGGACTGGGTACACCCGGTCGAGGCGCCGAACACGTTCCGGGGGCGTTTCCGCGGTGCCGACAGCGCCGCCGACTACCTGCAGGACGTCGACGCCAAGCTGGCTGCCCTGGACGCCCGAGGCCGCCAGTTGGCGGGTATCATCTGCGAACCGGTGTACGGCAATGCCGGCGGCATCTCGTTGCCCGCAGGCTACCTGCGCGACGCCTATGCCAAGGTCCGCGCCCGAGGTGGCGTGTGCATCGCCGACGAAGTGCAGGTGGGCTATGGCCGCCTGGGCGAGTACTTCTGGGGGTTCGAAGAACAAGGCGTGGTGCCCGACATCATTACCATGGCCAAGGGCATGGGCAACGGCCAGCCGCTGGGCGTGGTCATCACCCGCCGTGAAATCGCCGAGGCGCTGGAGGCCGAGGGTTACTTCTTCTCCTCGGCCGGTGGCAGCCCGGTCAGCTGCCGCATAGGCATGGCGGTACTGGACGTGATGCAGGAGGAAGGCCTGTGGGACAACGCCCGCGACACCGGGCGCTACTTCAAGGCCCGTCTGCAGGCCCTGGTCGACAAGTACCCGCTGGCCGGCGCGGCACATGGCTCGGGTTTCTACCTGGGACTGGAGCTGGTGCGCGACCGCGCAACCCTGGAACCGGCCACCGAAGAAACCATGACGCTGTGCAATCGGCTGCGTGACCTTGGCATCTTCATGCAACCGACCGGCGACTACCTGAACATTCTCAAGATCAAGCCACCGATGTGCACCAGCCGAGCGAGTGTGGACTACTTTGTCGACTGCATCGACAGGGTGCTGGGCGAAGGGCTGTAAGTATCAAGGCGTGGACCGAATCGCCGCGGCCCACGCCTGCAACGCCTCAGTTGCTGCAATGGCAATCTGCTCATCAGTACGCCCACTGAACTGCCGCTCGATCGCATCGGCGGCAATCAGCCCGGCAATGGCAGGCTTGCCCACGGCATCGGTCAGGTCAAGCCATTCGCCCCAGCTGGCAGGTACGTCGTACCAGCGCAGGTAGCCGGAGGGTGAGCATGGCCACCAGCGCTCTTCGAACTGCAAAATCACCTTTTCCAGCATGCCCATCCCCAGATGAGCCAGCGCTTGTCGCTGAGTTACAGGTAGCGCGGGAATGAAATGCAACGCTTTCAATACCCCTACAGGGACTGTGCAAATGCAGAAATCGCATACCTCATCGTTCACCTTGACGCGCGCGCTCGACCAGTCTATCTGCGTGACCGGCGTGTTCAGACGGATATCCAGATCCTTCGCCAGCAAGTCGACAAGCTCGCTGTAACCACCTGGCAGCATCCAATCGCCATGCCCGACACCCTCCTCGTCCAGGGCACTGACCGACAGTTGCTCCACGGGCAAACATGCTTCCAGTACAAGGTTGGCGTCGATGGCGAACTGAGCGGCGCGCGCGTGCACAGGGTCGAGTGTGGCCATGTAGCGGTTGATCGCCTCAGACAAAGGCAGTCGCCGGTCAAGCTGCTGGGTCAAGGCGTCCCAGGCCGCGTCGACATCCGGCAACTCTCCACCGCTTGCTGCTGCAAGCGGGAAACTGAAGTCGGTCTCGACACAAGCCAACCCATGTTGCTGCGCAACGGCGGCCAATGGATTCTCGGCGAAATGCTGAAGCCATGCCGCACCTTCATCCGCTTTCACGCCGCCCAACTCGACCGTGTGCGTGCGCCCACCTGTTCGCCCACGTGCCTCCAGCACCGTGCAATCGATACCCCACGCCCGCAAGCGTTGCGCGGCGGCCAGGCCTGCACAGCCCGCACCAATCACGATCACCTTGCGCGCGCCGGCCCTCAAGGCTGCCTCGGCGGCACGCAGCCCATCATCCCAAGCGCCATGTGTCATCGCCGGCGCAGTGGCGTTACAGGCTTCTCCGGCAATGACCAAGCGCTCGTTCAGCACTTGGCCCAAGGCACTCCGATGCTGCGGCGTCCCCCCAGGCAACAGGGCACTGTAGGCACCGAGGCTGAACGGGTCTGTACTCCAGTGAGTGACATGCCAAGCGGTTGGTCTGTGCACGCGCTTCTCCATGAGGGGACTGTCCTGAATGTGCATTAATGTTCATAATTTCTAGCAATAAAAGATGATCATCATCAGGTTTACTGACAATGGCCTTTAGCAGCGACTCCCTGGCAATATTCCTCGCGGTGCTGGATGCCGGCTCGTTCTCCGCCGCCGCCCGCAAATTGGGCCGTGTACCTTCGGCCGTGAGCATGGCGATCGCCCAGCTGGAAGCGGAGCTGGACCTGCCATTGTTCGACCGCGCCACACGCAAAGCCTTACCCACCAGTGCCGCCCTGGCACTGGAACCCCAAGCCAGGCAGGTGATCTGCCAACTCAACCTGCTCGACGCCCAAGCCCTGCAATTGCACAAGGGCCTGGAAAAACGCCTGACCATCGCCATGGCGCCCGAGTTGCAGACCGGCCGCTGGAGCCAGCCGCTGGAAGTCCTCGCCCAGGAATTCCCCAGCCTGGAAATCGAAGTGCGCTCCGCCACCCAGACCGAAGCCATTCGCCTGCTGCATGACGGCAGTGTGCAGTTGGCGCTGGTGTTCGAACGGCCCGGCATCGACGAGCGCGAGTCATTCCTCGAAGCCGGCAGCCAATTGCTGGTGGCCGTCGCCTCACCGCGCCATCCTGCCGGGCAAAACAGCGGTACGCCTCTGCCTGAAGAGGCCTTCGCCGAACAACGGCAGATCATCGTGGCCTCGGGCAAGGCCACCGGGTCAGACCCGCGCATGGTGCTGTCGCGGCGCATCTGGCTGACCGACAGCTACCTGGCCACGCTGGACCTGGTGCAGTCAGGGCTGGGCTGGGCCTACCTGCCGCAGCCACTGGTTGAACCGCTGATCGCTTCGGGCGCACTGGCCGAGGTACGCTTTGACAACATGGCCAGCCGCCTGCGCTTGTGGGTGGACATCATCTGGATAAAGTCGCGGCCGTTGGGCCTGGGCGCCAGGCGTTACCTGGACGTCATGCGCCAATGCTTTGAAACAGAATCCCCAAGGTCCTGAGCCATACCCAACTACGCTTCGAGCAAACCAAAGGTTACCCAGTAAGGACACTGACATGACCATCACTCGACGCGACTTCCTCAATGGCGTAGCCCTCACCATCGGTGCCGGGCTCACCCCATTGCAAATACTCCAGGCCGCGCCTTCCGGCCGCTACTACCCGCCCGCCCTCACCGGGCTGCGCGGCAGCCACCCCGGTGCATTCGAAGTTGCGCACCAGATGGGCTGGGAAAAGAAAGTATTCGACACCAGCAGCCTGAAGATTGAGGAGCAGTACGATCTGGTGGTGGTCGGCGCGGGCATCAGCGGCTTGTCCGCAGCCTGGTTCTATCGGCAGCAGCACCCAACCGCGCGCGTGCTGATCATCGAGAACCACGACGACTTCGGCGGCCATGCCAAGCGCAACGAATTCCAGGCGGGAAGCCAGATGATCCTTGGCTACGGCGGCAGCGAAGCCTTCCAGTCGCCCAAGCACCTTTACAGCGCTACGGTGAACGGCCTGCTCAAACGACTGAACGTGGACATGGACCGCTTCCAGACCGCCTTCGACCGCAACTTTTACCCCAACCTCAGCTTGTCTCGTGGCGTATTCTTCGACAAGGCCGGCTTCGGCGAAGCGAAGCTGGTCAGTGGCGATCCGACGCCCATGGTCGCCGACGACATTGCCCCGGACAAACTCAACGCGCGCAGCTGGCGTGCGTTCATTGGCGACTTCCCACTGCCCGAGGCCGACCGCCAGGCATTGATCGATCTGCACGAAGCACCCAGAGACTACCTGGCGGGCAAAACCCTGGAACAGAAAGAGGCCTATCTGGCCAAGACCAGCTATCAGGACTTCCTGCGCAAAGACGTCGGCCTGAGCGAAGCGGCAGCGCGCTACTTCCTCAGCCGCACCAACGACTTTTCCGCGCTGAGCATCGATGCCGTGGCCGCCGCCGACGCCTATGGCGTGGGCTTCCCCGGCTTTGCCGCCATGGGCCTTGCGCCGGTCAGCGAAGCGCTGAAAGCAGAAATGGAAGAGCCCTACATCTATCACTTCCCCGACGGCAACGCCTCGCTGGCACGGCTACTGGTGCGTAGCCTGATCCCCGCTGTAGCACCCGGCAACGACATGAACGACATTGTCCTGGCGCCCTTCGATTACGCCAGGCTGGACGTGGCACAAAGCCCGGTACGCCTGCGCCTGAACAGCACCGCAGTCAGCGTCGGCAACCGCAACGGTGGCGTCGACATCGGCTACAGCCGGGCCGGCCAGCTGCACCGTGTACACGGCAAGCACTGCATACTGGCCTGCTACAACATGATGATCCCCTACCTGCTGCGCGACCTCACCGCCGAGCAGGCCCACGCCTTGGCGCAGAACGTGAAGTTCCCGCTGGTGTACACCAAAGTGGTGATTCGCAATTGGCACAGCTTTATGAAATTGGGTGTGCACGAAATCTACGCACCGAACCAGCCCTACAGCCGCGTCAAGCTGGATTATCCGGTGGACATCGGCGGCTACAGCCATCCACGCGACCCCGACCAGCCCATAGGCTTGCACATGGTCTACGTACCGACCACGCCCAACGCGGGCATGGATGCTCGCAGCCAGGCCCGCGTCGGCCGCAGCAAGTTGTACGCCATGAACTTCGAGCAGATGGAGGCCATGGTGCGAGACCAGCTACAGGCCATGCTAGGGCCGGCCGGCTTTGACTATCACAAGGATGTTCAGGCCATTACCATCAACCGTTGGCCACACGGTTACTCGTACTTCGCCAACAGCCTGTTCGATGACGAAGAAGAGAGTGAAAAGCTGATGAACCTCGCCCGCCAGAAGGTCGGCAATGTGGCCATAGCCAACTCTGATGCGGCCTGGGAGGCCTATGCGCATGCGGCTATTGATGAAGCGTCACGTGCGGTGAACGAGTTGTTCGCGTAGCGCCTGCCAGGGGTTGCCTCGTGCTAAAGCGAAATATCCTACAACTCGTTAGGAAGCCGATGCTCCTTGGCCCTGGAGTCGAGAACAGCGCCCTGAATTGGCACTGTCCGTATAATTTCGGTTTATGCGGCCGGCGCCACCAACCTGTACCCCACTCCCGCTTCGGTGATGATAAACCTTGGCGCCGTGGGGTCATCCCCCAGCTTCTGCCGTAAATGCCCTACGACGATCCGCAAGTAATGAGTGTCCTCCACATGCGTCGGCCCCCAGATATCCTTGAGCAGTTGCTGCTGGGTGATCACCCGCCCAGGGTGACCGGCCAACAGCGCCAGCAAGGCATACTCCTTGCGCGTCAACGCCACTTCCACACCGTCAATAGTCACCCGGCGAAAGGCGAAGTTCACGGTCAGCGGCCCAAAGCTGGCCGCCACCTCAGAGCCGCCGGCCTGTGGCACCTGGCGCAGCAAGGCCCGCACCCGCGCGAGAAACTCCTGGATGCCGAACGGCTTGGTCACGTAGTCATTGGCACCGCCATCCAGCGCATCGACCTTCTGCACTTCACTGGCACGCACCGACAGCACCATCACCGGCACCGCGCTCCACTCGCGCAGTTCACGCAGCACCTGCTGGCCGTCCATGTCCGGCAGCCCCAGGTCGAGCACCACCAGGTCCGGCTTGCCCAAAGCTGCCTGGGCCAGCCCTTCCTCGCCGGTAGCGGCTTCGAGCACTTTGTAGCCTTGCGAAGCCAGGCTGATGCGCAGGAACTTGCGGATCTGCGGTTCATCGTCGATGACCAACAGCGTGGCGGACTGGCTCATGGGGTTTCGCTTTCGGCTTCAGGTTGAGGAGGTAGCGGCAAGCATAGAGTGATGCCGGTGCCCTGGCCATCGATGCCTTCGCCCACCAGAATCTGCCCGCCATGCGCGCCGATCATGCCCTGACAGATCGCCAGGCCCAGCCCGGTGCCCTGCCCGCCTCGGTCGCCCCGAGCAGCGGTGTAGAACATGTCGAAGATCTTCTCGCGGTCGGCGACGGGAATGCCGGGGCCCTGATCGCGGACGGTAAAGCGCAACTGGTCATCCTGCACGGCCACCTGCAGCTCAAGGCGACCCTGGGTCGGGGAGAAGCGTGCGGCGTTTTCCAGCACGTTGACCAGCGCCTGTTCGATCAGCGCCGCATGTACGAACAGCAACGGCAGCTCGGCCGGTACGTCGGTGTGCACCCGCAGCGGTGCCAGCACCACGCGCAGGCGGTTAAGCGCGCTACCGACGATGTCCGCCGGGGCTACCCAGTCGCGGGCCAGCTTGAGGCCACCGTGGCCCAGGCGGGTCATGTCCAGTAGGTTCTGGATGTAGCGGTCAAGGCGTTCGGCCTCGTTACGGGTGCCTTCCAACAGCTCGCGGCGGTCTTCAGCCGGGATCGCCTCGCCCAACGCCAGCAGGCTGTCGATGCTGCCACGCATGGCGGTCAACGGTGTACGCAAGTCATGGGATACCGAGGCCAGCAAGGCGCTGCGCAGTTGCTCGGTTTCGCCGTGCAGGCGCGCGGCCTCCAGTTGTTCGGCCAGGCGAGCGCGGGCCAGGGCCTGGGCCAGTGGCTGGCCAAGGGCGGTGAGCAGGCGCCGGCGTGGGTCGCTGAGCGGCTGCCCGTTGCGCGGGCGCACGCCCAGCAGCGCCAGAGGTTGTTCGTCCACCGCCAGCGGCCACCACCACCAGCGGCCATTGGGCAAGGTGTCGCTGCCATGGCCAGCGGCCTGGCCGTGCTGCCAGGCCCAGTCGGCGGCAGCCCGTTCGGTGTCACTGAGGGCGTGGGCTTCGCCGCTGGCCACTTCCAGCTGGCCTTCGGCATTGCGCTCAAGTAGGCACACCTGCATGTCCTGCCAGCCGTCCAGATGTTGGCCGGCGGCATTGAACACGGCTTGGCGATCGGTGGCCACCGTCAGCCGACGCGACAGGTCGAGCAACTGGCTGGTCTGCGCCTGGGTCTCGCGCAGTGCCTGCAACTGGCGGCGCTGGCGCGCGGCCAGGTTGCCGGTGAGCGCGGCCATCAGCAGGAAGAACACCAGGGTCAGCACATCTTCTTCGCGCTGGATGCTGAACGAGAAGTTGGGCGGGATGAACAGAAAATCGTAAGTCAGGAACGACAGCGCGGCGCAGGCCAACGCAGGCCCCAGGCTGCTGCGCACCGCCACCAGCAACACTGCCGCCAGGAACACCAGTGAGATGTTGGGCAGCGCCAGTACGCTCGACACTGCCCAGGCCAGGCCCGCCGCCATCACGGTGGCCAGCAGCGCCAGCAGATAATGGCGCCACACCCATACCCGCCGCACCGCCGAACGCGGCGCTGGCGGCTGCATGTCGCGGTCCAGCACGTTGACTTCCAGGCCATGGCTTTCACGCAGCAGCCGCGCCGCCACACCGGCCCCGAACAGCCGCCGACGCAGGCGGTCGCGGGACTGCCCGACCAGCACCAGACTGGCCCGCCGCTCGGCAGCATGCTGGATCAACGTGCGCGCCACTTCGCCAGCACGCAGCAGCACCACCTCCCCACCCAGACGTTCGGCCAGTTGCTGCGCGGCCTGCAAACGATGCCGCGCGGTTTCGTCACGCAGGCGGCCGTTGTCCACATGCACCAGGCTCCAGGGCAGGTGGCGGCGCTGAGCCACACGGCTGGCATGACGCACCAGGCGTTCGGCCTGGTCATCGCCGTCCACGCCTACCAGTAACCGCCCGCGCAAGGCCGGGGCTTCCTGGCCGCGCTGGCGATAGCCGTGGGCCAGGTCAGCGTCGACCTGAGCAGCGGCGGTCTGCATGGCCAGTTCGCGCAGGGCGGTGAGGTTGGTTTGCGAGAAGTACGCGTCGATGGCCGCACGCGCTTGCTCGGGCACATACACCTTGCCTTCGCGCAGGCGTTCGAGCAGCTCGCGCGGGGGCAGGTCGATCAGCACCAACTCGAAGGCTTCCTGCAGCACCCAGTCCGGTAGCGTTTCGCGCACTTGCACGCCCGTAATGTCGCGCACCTTGTCGTTGAGGCTTTCCAGGTGCTGGACGTTGACCGTGGTGTACACGTCGATACCGGCGGCCAGCAACTCCTGCACGTCCTGCCAGCGCTTGGCGTGGCGGCTGCCGGGGGCGTTGGTGTGGGCCAGTTCGTCGACCAGGGCCAAGGCCGGTGAGGCTTGGAGCAGGCCGTCGAGGTCCATTTCCTCAAGGGTGACGCCACGGTACTGGCTGCGCAGCAAGGGCTGTTGCTGAAGGCCGGCAAGCAGCGCTTCGGTTTCGGCGCGGCCGTGGGTTTCGACAACGCCAGCCAGCACTTGCACGCCCTGACGCTGCTGGGCGTGTGCGGCCTGGAGCATGGCAAACGTCTTGCCGACACCGGGGGCGGCGCCAAGGAACACCTTCAGCCGGCCCCGGCCGGTTCGCGCAAGGTTAGCCAACAGCGCGTCTGCGCGGGCGGAATCACTCATGTTTCATCCTTCAGGATTTGCCACAGTCGACCAAAACCGGGCCGCAAAGCGGCCCAAATATCAGTGGCTCAGTTGCTCGATCTTCTGGTTCAACGCCAGCACATTGACCACCGGCGGGCCGATCAATGGGTGGAGGGTGGCCTCTTCCTGCAAGGCTTGCAAGCGCTCCACCGGCAGCTGCCGTGCCGCCGCCACACGCGGGATCTGGTAGGCCACAGCCTCCGGCGGCAGGTGTGGATCAAGGCCGCTGCCCGAGGTGGTGAGCAGCGCCTGCGGCACGGGCCCCTGCTGTGCCTGGAACAACGTAGCCGCATCGCCCTTCACCCGCTCAGCCAGCGCCGGGTTGCTTGGCGACAAGTTGCTGGCGCTGCTGGCGACGGTAGCGTAAGCACCTGCCGAAGGCCGCGAATGGAACCAGCCATCGCCCTGGAAATCCTGGGCGATCAGTGCCGACCCCCGCACCTGGCCATGCTCATCGCGCACCAGGCTACCGTTGGCCTGGTTCGGGAAGGCGACCTGGGCAACACCCGTCACCGCCAGCGGATACAGCACGCCAGTCAGCAACGTCATCAACAAAGCCAAGCTCAACGCCGGGCGAACATAAGCATTCATGGCGGCCTCCTCAGACCAGGTTCAGTGCATTGAGCAGCAGGTCGATCAGCTTGATGCCGGCAAACGGCACCACGATGCCGCCCAGCCCGTAGACCAGCAGGTTGCGCCGCAGCAGGTGCGCCGCACTGGCGGCCTGCACCCGCACACCTCGCAGCGCCAGTGGAATCAGCACGATGATGATCAGTGCGTTGAACACGATGGCCGACAGGATCGCGCTCTGCGGGCTGGCCAGGTGCATCAGGTTGAGCACGCCCAGCTGTGGGTAAATGGCAGCGAACAGCGCCGGTAGGATGGCGAAGTACTTGGCCACGTCGTTGGCAATGGAGAACGTGGTCAACGCACCACGGGTGACCAGCAACTCCTTGCCAACCTGCACCACGTCCAGCAGCTTGGTCGGGTCGCTGTCCAGGTCGACCATGTTCGCCGCCTCACGCGCGGCCTGGGTGCCATCGTTCATGGCCATGCCGACATCAGCCTGGGCCAGTGCCGGGGCGTCGTTGGCGCCGTCACCGCACATGGCCACCAGGCGGCCGTCATTCTGCTCCTGGCGAATGCGCGCCAGCTTCTTCTCGGGCGTGGCCTCGGCCAACACATCATCCACCCCCGCTTCGGCGGCGATGGCTGCGGCGGTCAGCGGGTTGTCGCCTGTCACCATCACCGTGCGAATGCCCAGCTTGCGCAGCTCGGCGAAGCGCTCGCGGATACCAGGCTTGACCACGTCCTTGAGGTGAATGACACCCAGCAGGCGTTTATCGATGCACACCAGCAATGGCGTACCGCCGCTTTGGGCGATGCGCTCCACTTCGCGGGCCAGCGCCGGGGGTATTTCTAGGCGTTGCATGCCAACGAATGCCAGCACCGCATCGACGGCGCCCTTGCGGTAGCGATGCTGCTGGAAGTCGATGCCCGACAGGCGGGTCTCGGCACTGAAGGCCACGGCTTCGAACTGCCCGGCAGGCGGTTCGACAAAGTCATGCAACTGGCGCAGGTATTCGACAATCGACTTGCCTTCGGCAGTGTCGTCGGCCAGCGAGGCCAGCAAAGCGCCCTCCCCCAGCTCGCGAGCGGTAATGCCCGGTGCAGCATGCAACGCGCTGCAGCGGCGGTTGCCGAAGGTGATGGTGCCGGTCTTGTCGAGCATCAGCGTGTGCACGTCACCGGCCGCCTCGACCGCGCGGCCCGAGCGGGCGATGACGTTCAGCCGCACCAGCCGGTCCATGCCGGCGATGCCGATGGCCGATAGCAGGCCGCCGATGGTGGTGGGGATCAGCGTCACCAGCAGCGCGGCCAGGAAGATCAGCGGCAGGCTGCCACCCACGAAGTGAGCGAACGGCTGCAAGGTCACCACCACGATCAGGAAGATCAGGGTCAGGCCGATCAGCAGGATGTCGAGGGCGATTTCGTTCGGGGTCTTCTGCCGCTTGGCGCCTTCGACCAGGGCGATCATGCGGTCCAGGGTCGACTCGCCCGGGTTGCTGGTGATGCGAATCAGCAGCCAGTCGGAGACCAGCCGCGTATTGCCGGTCACCGCCGAGCGGTCGCCGCCGGATTCGCGGATCACGGGCGCGGACTCGCCGGTAATGGCGGCCTCGTTGACGGCCGCGATGCCTTCAAGCACTTCGCCGTCACCGGGGATCATCTCGCCGGCCACCACACGTACCACGTCGTCCTTGCGCAGCGCGCTGGCAGCGACCGTCTCAAAGCTGCCAGCACGCTGGCGTCGCTGAGCGGTCAGGCCTTGGCTGCCAGCCTTGAGGCTGTCAGCGCGGGCCTTGCCCCGGCCTTCGGCGAGGGCTTCGGCGAAGTTGGCGAACAGCACGGTAAACCACAACCACAGGGCAATCTGCACGGCAACGCCAGTACTCACGCCACCACCGGGGGCGAAGCACAGCACGGTGGTCAGCACCGCAGTCAGGGCCACCACCAGCATCACCGGCGAACGTTTTAGCTGGCGCGGGTCGAGCTTGACGAATGCCTGCACCAGCGCCGGGCGCCATAGCGCGGCGAAGCGGGTCTGGTCCTTGGCACTGTGCCGGGTGTTCACTTCAGGAATGGGCATGTTCATGATCGGTCCTCAAAAACCCAGGCTCAGGTGTTCGGCGATTGGCCCAAGGGCCAGGGTCGGCAGGAAGGTCAGGCCACCGACCAGCAGGATGGTCACCAGCAGCAGGCCGGTGAACAGCGGGCCGTGGGTGGGGAAGCTGTTCTGCCCCTGCGGCGCGCTTTTTTTTGCCGCCAGGCTGCCGGCCAAAGCCAGGATTGGCAGGATGTAGCCAAAGCGGCCGATGAGCATGGCCAGGCCGATCATCAGGTTGTGGTACACCGTGTTGGCAGCAAAGCCGGCGAAGGCCGAGCCGTTGTTGGCGGTGCCCGAGGTGTAGGCATACAGCAGCTGGCTGAAGCCATGCGCGCCTGGGTTGCTGACCGCCCCCGCAGGGCCAGGCAGGCTGGCGGCGATGGCGCCGAGCACCAGCACGCCGACCGGCATCACCAGCAGGGTTGCCACCAGCAACTGCACCTCACGGGCCTGCAGCTTCTTGCCCAGGTACTCCGGGGTACGGCCAATCATCAGCCCGGCCAGAAACACTGCAATCAGCACAAACAGCAGCATGCCGTACAACCCGGCGCCAACACCGCCGAAAATCACCTCGCCAACCATCATGTTGACCATGGCCACCATGCCGGTCAGCGGGTTGAGGCTGTCATGCATGGCGTTGACCGAGCCGTTGGAGGCAGCGGTGGTGGTTACCGTCCACAACACCGAACCGGTGGTGCCGAAGCGGCTTTCCTTACCCTCCATGGGTGCTGCCTGCTGCACCTGGGCGCTTTCCAGCGCCGGGTTGGGTTGGTGCTCGGACCACAGCGCCGTGCCGCCGCCGATCAGAAACAGCGCCAGCATGCAGGCGAGGATGGCACGGCTTTGGCGCAGGTCCTTCACGTAATGGCCGAAGGTGAACACCAAGGCCACCGGAATGAGGATGATCGACGCCACTTCGAACAGGTTGCTCCAGGCCGTGGGGTTCTCGAAGGGGTGCGCCGAGTTGACACCGAAGAAGCCGCCACCATTGGTGCCCAGTTGCTTGATGGCGATCTGGCTGGCGGCAGGGCCCAACGGAATGGTCTGGTCAGCACCTTGCAAGGTCAGCGCGTGGGCGTAATCGGCAAAGGTCTGTGGCACACCCTGCCATACCAGCAACAGCGCCAACAACAGGCACAGCGGCAGCAAGCCGTACAGGGTAGCGCGGGTCATGTCGACCCAGAAATTGCCCAGCGTCGTTGCGCTGCGCCGGGCAATACCACGACATAAGGCAACCAGCACGGCTAGGCCGGTGGCGGCACTGACGAAGTTCTGCACGGTCAGGCCAAGCATCTGGCTCAAGTAGCTGACCGACGCCTCACCGCTGTAGGCTTGCCAGTTGGTGTTGGTGACGAAGCTGACTGCGGTGTTGAACGCCAGCGACCATTCCTGGCCAGGCAGGTGCTGCGGGTTTAATGGCAGGTAGCCCTGCAACAGCAGCACGGCGAACAACAGCAGGAAGCCGGCCAGGTTGAACACCAGCAGGGCCAGGGTGTACTGCCGCCAGTTCTGCTCCTGGCTGGCGTTCACACCCGCCAGCCGATAACAGACCTGTTCGACCGGGCCCAGCAGCGGCGAAAGCCAGGTACGCTGGCCTTCCATGACCTTGAAGTAGAACCGCCCGAGCCAAGGTGCCGGTAGCAGCACGATGGCGAAGAATGCCAGGAGCAAGGCGAAATCGTAACTGTGCATGGCCGCTCCCTAGCTGCGATCGGCGCGCAGCAGCGCCACCAGCAGGTAAAACGCCAATGCCACCGCCAGCAGCAGTGACAGCCCGTCGAGCATGTTCATGTGTCGTTCTCCCCGTATGCGGCTTGGGCCGCTTTGGGGAAATTGTCCGTGGGAGGGGTGTAAAGGGGCGAGATCGAGGGGTAAGGGTGGGTATAAAGAATGCGTAAAGATCAGCTTCTTTGGGCTACCTGTACCGGCCTCTTCGCGGGGTTATCCACGAAGGGGCCGGTACAAGCTTACTGCTGGGGTGGCTGCTGTGCGGCGTTACGGCTCCAGTCCAGCAGCAGGCTGTAACCGACCGCCAGCAAGGTCGGCCCGATGAACAAGCCAATGAAGCCAAAGGCAAGCAAGCCACCGAACACGCCCAGCAACACGATCACCAGCGGCAGGTTGCCGCCACGGCTGATCAGGTAGGGCTTGAGCACGTTGTCCACGCCGCTGATGACGAAGGTACCCCAGATACCCAGGAACACTGCCATGCCGTACTCGCCCTTCCACACCAGCCAACCGGTGGCCGGGATCCAGGCCAGTGGTGGGCCCATGGGGATCAGGCTGAGCATGAAGGTCACCAGGCCCAGCACGATCGCCCCGGGCACCCCGGCGATCAGGAAGCCGATGAGCGCCAGCAGGCCCTGTGCGGCCGCCGTGCCGATCACCCCGTTGACCACCCGCTGCACGGTGCCGGCAACCAGTTGCAGGTAATACTCGGCACGCTCGCCCATCAGCCGGTGCAGCAAGCGCAATACGAAGGCCGCCAGGCGTGGCCCGTCGCGGTAGAAGAAGAACACGAACACCAGGCTCAGGGTCAGTTCCAGCACACCGCTGCCGATCTGTGCGCTGCGCGCCAGCAACCAGTTGCCCACCTGCCCGAAGTATGGCTTGGCCGAAGCGAGCAAGGCCGCGCCCTGTTGGTCGAGCGATTGCCACCAGTTGACCAGGCGCTCACCGACGAACGGAATGCCTCCCAGCCAGGCCGGCGCTTCGGGCAAGCCGTCGACCTGCACGTCACGTACAAACGCCGTGGCATCGCGAATATGATCGGCCAGGTTGAACCCTAGCCACACCAACGGCAGTGCCACGATCAGGATCCAGGCCGTGGTCAGCAGGCTGGCCGCCAGCGTCTCACGTCCGCCCAGCAAGCGCGTCAGCAGGCGCATCAACGGCCAACTGGCAAAGGCCAGGATGGCCCCCCACAGCAACGCCGAAATGAAGGGCGCCATCACCCAAAGGCCGGCACCCAGCAACGCCAGCAGCAGAATCTGGACCAGCAGGCGATCATTGTTAACCATGGTGGCGCTCGTTCAACGGATCAGTTCAAGGTGCAGGCCGTCTGTAGGCGCACTGCCGACTTCAAGACGGCCATTGCGCACCCCGGCCTTGATCAGCGCCTCGCGCCAGGCTTCGGCCTGGGCGCCGCTGAGGCTGGCGCGCAAGGTGCTGTCGAGGTTCAGGCTGCGGGCCAGCAGGTTCACCCAGGTGTCTTGCGGCGCAGCAAGGTCAGGGTAGTCGAGCTTGCCGGTGTCGCGCATTTCGCGCAGCACCGTGGCGGCGGTGGGCAGCAGCTCGCCCAGCGGGCTGCCGGCGACGAACTCTTCCACATGCAGGTAGGCACGGCGGTTGCCACGGGTAACGCTGTACAGCGCAACCAGGGTGTCGGCCTCGTCCGCGGAGCGGCGTAGCAGGATGAACGCCTGCTGCTCGTCGCCACCGTTGAGGCGGGCATTGGCGAACACGTCGTTGGCCCACAGGCTAGCCTCACCGCAATCGCGCCCCTGGCACCAGAACAATGGGTAGCCACCGTCGCGCTGCAGTTCTTCGCGGGCACTGGTGAAGGCTTCGCGGGCAGTACGCTCGACGGGCAACTCGTAGGTCACCGAGCTGACTTGGCCACGGCTCTCGACCTTGTCGTCGACCCGCAGGCGACCACTGATCTTGCGTAGCGGGCCCATCGGGTAGACGCGCTCCTGCTCCACGGCCGGACGCTGGTCGACAACCTTGGCGTCCTGCGGTACCGGCAAGCCGCCGGCCCACAATAGGGGGCTGGCGAACGCCAGGCAGGCGGTGATGGCGTTACGGATGGCAACAGGCGCGCTCATTGGCGAACCAGGCGGCGCTTAGCGCCGGAAAGAAGCTCCAGGATGTCTGGCAGTTGCATGGTTGTCTCCCTGTTCAACCCGCCAAGCCTCGACACTTGTCCGGTGCAAGTCAAGCAAAGCCAAAGAAGCGATTGATACAGTCTGCGACAAGGGCCGCGCCCTGCTCATCGTTCAGGTGCAGGTGATGGCCGCCGGGCAGCGTCACCTGCTCAAAGGGTAGCTGCTCCAGTAGCGCCGTGTGGCGCGCCAGCATGCCGTCGGCAGCCACCAGCAACTGCGCCGGGCAGCTCACCCGACGCACATGGGCCATGGCCTGTGCTTCACTCAGGCGCACCGGTGATGGCAGTGTCAGGCGGCTGTCGCTACGCCAGCTGTAGCCACCGGGCACCGGCATAAGGCCACGCTGGGCCAGCAGCTCGGCCGCCTCACGGCTGACCGCGACCATGCCTTTCATCCGGGCATGCACACCATCCTCCAGTGTCGCGTACACCGACTTGCGCTTGCCATCCAGCCGCAACTGGGCCTGCAGTGCCATCCCCAAGCGCTCGCCTGCATCCTGCTCGGCGCCGGTCGGGGGGATGACACCGTCGATCAACGCCAGGTGGCTGACCCGGTCGGGCAAGGCACCGGCCAGTTGTACCGAAATGATTGCGCCAAGCGAATGGCCCAGCAGGGCGAAACGCTGCCAACCCAACTGCTCGGCAACGCGCAGCACATCATGGGCATAGTCGGCCAGGGCGTAACCGGCGCCAAGCGGGCGGTGCTCCGAGTAACCGTGCCCGGCCAGGTCCAGGGCGACGATGCGCAGCCCTTTCAGTCGCGGCGCCAGGCGGGCGAAGCTATTGGCGTTGTCCAACCAGCCATGCAAGGCAATCACTGGCAGCCCGTCTTCAGGGCCGAACAAGTGCGCAGCCAGTTCGATATGGCCCAGGCTCAGGCGGATTTCCTCGACCTGCGCGCTCATGCCTGGCTCCAGCGGTCGAACAGCCCCTTGATCAGGCTGGCGGTGTCGGCCGGGCGCTCCAGCGGGAACATGTGCCCACCCGGTACGCTGTGGTATTCACCTTTGAGCATGCCGCGCACTGCCAGGGTATGGTGGCGGCGAATGACATTGCTACGGTCGCCACGCACCATGGCCAGCGGCACCTGCAACTGCCGTGCGGGGGCTGGGCTGGTATGAGGGATGCTGCGGTAGATGCTGATTTCCGTAGCCGGGTCGAAGCGCAACTGCAGGCCGTGCTCTACATAAGCGTCGAGGCAGTCGGGATCGAAATGGCGGAACAGTGACTTGCCGGCGAAATAGTCCCGGGCGCTGTCACGGTCCTTGAAGGTTTCGCGGCGCCCCAAGGTGCGCCCGGCGGGGGTGATTCGGTCGATGAAGCCCAAGCGCTTGGCAGTGCGCAGCAGCCACTGGTCGGCACGGGTGAGCACGGGGGAATCGAGCATCACCACCCCACGGTAGTACTCGGGGCAGCGCAAGGCGGCGTGCAGGTGCAGCACCCCACCCAGCGAATGGCCGACGCCCCAGATGGGCTGATCCTGTTGCGCCAGGTGATGCAACAGCTCATCGACCAGGCTTTGCCAGTTTTCGTCCACCGGAAAACGAGGATCATGCGCGTGCTGGGCCAGGTGCTGCACCTGATAGTCCGGCGCCAGCGCTGCGAACAGCTTGCCGTAGGTGGCCGAGGGGAAACCATTGGCATGGGCGAAGAAGATCTGCTGCGACATGGCGCCAGGTCCGCACGGGAGTGATGGCCTATTGTCGGCATCCCGGTGCGGTTCGGCAATGTCCGTAAAGGTCATCGGCGAGGGCTATCAGGTCATGCCGAGCGGTCGAAGCTGCTCAGCGAACGGCGCAGGCAGGCTTGCATGTAGGCCAGTTGGCTCTCCAGCGCTTCGCGGGCCAGGCGCTGGTCGTGATAGTCCAGTTGCAGCCGGCGCAAGGCCAGGCAACTGGTTTGCAACAGGTGGGAGACACGTATGCAGGCGTCCTGCAGGGCGCGCAGGTCCAGCTCGCTTTGCTGCCTGACAGCAGGTTCCAGTTCGAGGTTGCCGTTTACCGTGTGCATCAGGTGGTAAAGCTTGGCGTCGGCCGATTCGCGCAGCAGGCTGTATTGCGCGAAATCCAGCGAAGTACCCTGATCAACCTGGTCTATGGTGGGTTGCAGGTCCAGGGAGCTCAATAGCTCCCGCATCACACCGCTCATTCGCTGCTCCCTGCCTGATTGACTTTGAGCAACGCTAGCAAGAGGCCATAAAGCGCGGCAACTGGCAAAAATACCAGTTGCCTTCTTGATGGCCAGGGCCACCGTGCAACACCAAGCTCAACCCGGTGAGCTGATCACCCGAAGCGTCATGAGCCCTGCCAGTGGCCAATCCCCTTCCAGCTCCGCCAGGCTGGCAGTGCTCATGGCTGCCGGCTGCTGCTTGTGACCATGCTCCAGCACTCCGACCAAGGTGCCCACCAACGGCTGGTGGCTGACCAGCAGTACATGCTCAAGCCCCAGGCGTTCGAGCTCGCCGATGACCTGCTGCACATCACTCTCGGGCGTCAGCCAAGGCACGGTGCGCACCGGCTCGGCGAAGCCCAGGGTGTCATGCACCAGCACCGCCGTCTGCTGTGCGCGCACGTAAGGGCTGGCGATGATGGCCTGCAACGGTTGCCCCAGCAGGCGAGCGGCGCTGTGCAGCACCTGCTCGCGGCCATGGGCGGTCAGCCGGCGCTCGGCATCGGTATTGGCCCGTGGCTCCGCTTCCCCGTGGCGCAGCACCCACAGTTTCACAGCTTGGGTTCCTCGTCACGCACCGGGTGTGGGGCCGGGGCCACGGCATGGGCGGCTTCACCTTCGGGCGCACGCGGGGCCGGCCAGTCCGCGAACGGCCAGGGCTTCTGGTCGCTGTGGAAGCTGCCAAAACGGCCGATTTGCGCCAGGTACTGGCTCAAGCTATCGCCGAAGTTCATCAGGCTGGCACTGGGCGCGCCGTACACCAGACGGTAGATCAGCTGGACCAGCACCAGGCCACCCAGCAGCAGTTCGGCCAGTTGCCAGACCACCAGGAACACCAGCATCCACAGGACCCGCAGGATGATCGACTCGCGCTGGGCGCGTTCGGGCGTATCGTTCATGTGTTGCTCCTTGCTTGTGTCAGAGCCACCAAGGGCTCAGTTGAAACCGCTGATGGAAATGAAGTCGACATCGGTTTTGGGCTCGGCACGCATCAGGTGCTCGATCACTTGGTTCAAGGTGCGCCCTTCGAACAGAATGGCATGCAGGCCAGCCACCAGCGGCATGTACACCTGCACTTCCTGAGCCTTGGCCTTGAGCACCTTGAGCGTGTTGACCCCTTCGGCCACTTCGCCCAGGCGGTTGACCGCCTCTTCCAGGCTGTGCCCCTCGCCCAGCGCGTAGCCAACCTGATAGTTGCGGCTCTTGGGCGAGGAGCAGGTGACGATCAGGTCACCGACACCGGCCAGGCCGAGGAAGGTCATGGGGTTGGCACCTTGGCTGACAGCAAAGCGCGTCATTTCAGCCAAGGCCCGGGTAATCAGCATGCTCTTGGTGTTCTCGCCCATCCCCAAGGCCACGGCCATGCCGGCAATGATCGCGTAGACGTTCTTCAGCGCCCCGCCCAGTTCGACGCCAAAACGGTCGGCACTGGCGTAGACGCGGAAGGTACGCCCGTGCAGCACGGCCTGCACCTGCTGGCACAGCTTTTCGTCTTCACTGGCCACCACTGTGGCAGTCAGTGCGTGTTCGGCGATCTCGCGCGCCAGGTTGGGCCCCGACAACACGCCAATACGCGCCTGGGGGGCGATTTCTTCAAGTATCTGGCTCATCAGTTTGAAGCTTTGCGCTTCGATGCCTTTGGTCAGGCTGACCAGGCCCTTGCCGCGCAGCAACTCGGCATGCGGTGCCAGCACGCTGCGCAACGCGCTCGATGGCAGGGCCACGAAGACCAACTCGCTGGCCTGCAGGGTAGCGAGCAGGTCGTTGACCGGTTCGACGCCATCGTGCAGGCGGATGCCCTTGAGGTAGCGCGGATTCTCGCGATTGACGCGCATGGCCTCGGCCTGCGCCGGGTCGCGCATCCATTGGCGCACTGGCACACCGTTTTCCGCCAGCAGGTTCGCCACGGCGGTGCCGAAGCTGCCGCCTCCCAGAACTGCAACAGGTTGCTGTTCAGTCATATCCAATCCGTTAAAGCCAAAAGTTAAGTGGCGACCCCGCCATTATACGGCTCGCCTGCTACAGAACCAGTACAGGTAACCCAGATCACTGGCAAATACGCCAAGGTCAGTTACCATGCCTGTTTCAACTCTGATACAAGGCTGCTCCGTGTTCCCTGGCACGCCCCCGTACCCGCGCCTGCTCATACTGACTGCCCTGCTCGGTGGCCCAGCCGTGGCCGACGACCTGTTCATCGACACGTCCGACCTGCCACAGGTTCTGACCGCCACACGCCTGAAACAATCCCCGGCGGCGGTCCCGGGCAGCATGACGGTCCTCGACAGCGAGCTGATCCGCGCCAGCGGTGCCCGTGACATCCCTGAGCTGCTGCGCCTGGTACCCGGCATGATGATCGGCTACGGTGCCGGCAACCAGCCCACGGTCAACTACCACGGCAGCAACGTCAACGACGCACGCCGCATGCAGGTTTTGATCGATGGCCGCTCGGTGTACCGCGCAGGCCTGGCCACGGTTGACTGGAGCGACATTCCCCTGGCCATGGAGGATATCGAGCGCATCGAGGTGTTCCGCGGCCCAAACACCGTCAGCTACGGCGCCAACGCCCTGATGGCGGTGGTGAACATCCTCACCCGCAACCCCGCCGACAGCCATGGCACGCGGCTGAAGGTGACCCGCGGCCAGGATGGCATCAACGATTTCTACGCCAGCCACGGCTTTGGCTGGGACGGCGGTGACATGCGCCTGTCGGTGTCGGGCCAGCAAGACGACGGCTTCGATGAAAACCAGTTCGGCCAGGACTACCGCGACAGCCGCCGCCTGACCCGCTTCAACCTCAGTGCCAGCCACAACCTGGCGGTTGACCAGACCCTGGAATGGCAACTGGCGGCAAAGGAAGGTAGCAACCAGCGGCCTTATACCTATCAGCCGGTGTTCGCCAAGTACGAGGCAGGCAACAACGCAGACGTCAATGCCAAGGACTATGCCGGCTCGTTGCGCTGGACCAAGGATTTCAGTTCCGAGCACAGCCTCTATATTCAGGGTTCGGCGCAGCATTTCGATCGCCAGCAGGTATGGCGCGCCTGTGATGCCCTAGAATCGTTCAGCGCCGAACTGACCCAGCTCTGGCAAATGAACCCCGACTTTGCCGAAAAAGTAGCGCGCGGTGTCGCCCTGGGCGACCTGCCAACGACCAGCGACCCGGTGTTGAGTGCCCTCTCGAACAAAGTGCAGGAGCAATGGAAGGCCGGCGGCAACCAGCCGGTCTGCGGCGATGTCGACCAGAGCACCCGCGAAACCCGCTACGACCTGGAGATCCAGGATACCCTGAGCCTGACCGACAGCCTTCGCCTGCTCAGTGGCATGAACTACCGCTATGACCGTGCCGACTCGCAGACCTACTTCAACGGCAGCCTCGACGACCAGACCTGGCGCCTGTTCGGCCAGCTGGAGTGGCGCGCCGACGAGCACTGGATCCTTCAGGGCGGGGCCATGTTCGAAGACTCGCGCCTGTCTGGCAGCTCGCTGACGCCACGTGTCGCGGTCAACTACCTGATCACCCCACGCCATGGCCTGCGTGCGGTGTATTCCGAGGCAGTGCGCTCGCCCGACATGTTCGAGAACAACGTCAACTGGAGCTACACGGTCAAGAACCTCAGCACCAACGCGTTCGGCCAGCAGCACGGTGAATACTTCGTCAAGACCCGTGGCCCCGGCGACCTCGACCAGGAACGCATGCGCTCGCGCGAGCTGGGCTACAACGGCTTTTTCAGCGACATTGGCTTGAACATGGATGTGAAGCTGTTCTACGACGAGATCACCGGCATGATCAGTGAACCGCTGAAGAACAACCAGTACATCGCCAGCAACGCCAACAAGGCCCGGTTCAGCGGCAGCGAGGCACAATTGGATTGGCGCCCGACCCTGCGCGACCGCCTGCGCCTGACTTACGCCTACGTCGATGCCTGGGCCAGCAACCCCGACGACCGCCGCCTCAGCGCCCACAACAGCGGCTCGGCCGGGTGGATGCGCGAATGGGGTGCCGGCTGGTCGAGTGCACTGTTCTACTACGGCGACGATGCTCTCAACCAGTACCGCTATGAACGCCTGGACCTACGCCTGGCCAAGCGCTTTCGAGTGGTTGGCAGCAACCTGGAGCTGGCAGCGCTGTGGCAGCAGCGCCTGGACGACGAGCCAACCACGGCAGTCCAGAACCGCTTCGACAGCCGCCACCGCCTGAGCGTCAGCGCGGAGCTGGAGTTCTGATGGCCCTGTTGCTGCGCCTGTTGCTGCTGTGCCTGTGGCCGCTGGGGCCACTGTCGGCCAGTGAAATCCTGCTGGTGGGGGCTGAGGACCAGCCCGGTATCCGCAGTTTCGTCGCCGCGCTGGAAAGCCGTCGGCCCCACGATCATGTGCATTTCCAGACCACAGCCGACCTGCCGCGCCCGAGCAAGCTCAAAGCCGACCAGCGTTTGATCCTGCTCGACAGCTCCGCACTGGAGTGGCGGCTGGGCGAAACCGCCGGCCCACCGGCCCTGGCCATGCGGGTCAGCCGGGTACAGGCTGAACAGCGCCTGGGAAAGTCGCGCCCCGCGTTTCTCACCTTGCTGTGGAGTGACGCGCCGTTGGGCCGGCAATTGCGCCTGACGCGCTACCTGCTGCCGCAGGCCCAGCGCATTGGGGTGTTGTACGGTGAGCACAGCAGTTTTCTGCTCGACGAGTTGCGCCATGCCGCACGCCCCCTAGGCCTGGAGATCATCGCCCAGGACTGGTCCGACCCGCGTGACAGCCGGCCGCTGCAGCATCTGCTGGGTAGCAGCGATGTGCTGCTGGGCCTGGACGACCCCAACCTGTACAACTCCAAGACCGCGAAGAACCTGCTGCTGAGCAGCTATGGTCGACAGATGGCCCTGATCGGGCCGAACGCCGGTTTTGTTCGCGCCGGCGCCCTGGCCAGCACCTACAGCGATCAGGACGACTGGCTGGCGGAGCTCGACCAGTTGCTCGATCAGCCGCCTGCGCGCTGGCCGCGCAGCCTGTACCCGACACGCTATGGCGTCAGTGGCAACCAGCAGGTGGCCCGCGCCCTGGGCCTTGAACCGATCGATCCGAACGCCGCCGCCAAGGCCCTGGCCGCAGGAGACCCCACCCCATGACCAAGCGCTTGAGCTGGGACATTCATACCCGCACCCAGATCATCAGCCTCGGCCCTGCCCTGCTGCTGACCTTGCTGTTGATCAGCTTCTTTACCTTCGTGCGTATCCAGGACCTGCGCCAGGAACTCAACCACACCGGGCAACTGATCGCCAACCAGTTGGCACCGGCGTCGGAGTACGGGGTGATTTCGGGCAACAACGAAGTACTTGAAGGGCTGATGCGCGCCACCCTCAGCATCCCGCATGTGCGTTTTCTGGAAGTGCAGGACAGCCGCAACCACATCCTCGTGTACGTGGAGCAGTCCGACGAAAGCGCCAACCGCGCACAACAGGTAGAAGTGTTCCAGGCGCCCATCCGCCTGCAACAGATCCGCCTGGACAACGATTTCCTGCAACAGGGCAAGGCCACCACCCCGGCCATTGGTGACGACTACCTGGGCCGGGTGATAGTCGGCATGTCCGATGATGCCTTCAGCCAGCGGCAACAGGAAATCGTGATCAAGGCCGGGATCCTTGCACTGTTCGCCCTGCTGTTCACCTTTTTGCTGGCTCGCCGCCTGGCCCTGAGCCTGGCCAAGCCGATCAGCGACATGGGGCATGCGGTCAAGGCCATTCAGCAGGGCGAGTACAACACCCCCTTGCCGGTGGTGGACGACAGCGAACTGGGCCACCTGGCGCGTCACATCAACAACCTGGCCAGCGCCCTGGAACAGGCCAGCGATGAACAGAAGCAGGCCATTGCCGAATTGATCCAGGCTCGCGAGGAGGCTGAACAGGCCAACCGCGCGAAATCGGACTTCCTGGCCATGATGAGCCATGAGCTGCGCACACCGATGAATGGCGTGCTAGGCATGCTGCAGTTGCTGGAAACCACACCGCTGAGCAGCGAGCAGGCCGATTACACGGCAGTGGCCAGCGAGTCCACCGGGCATTTGCTGAAGGTCATCAACGACATCCTCGACTTTTCGCGTATCGAGCGCGCCGCGCTGCAACTGGAGCACATCGACTTCAATCTCGGCGAGTTGATCACCAGCAGTGTCCAGTCGTTCCAGCACAGCGCCCAGCAGCGCGGCCTGGGCCTGCACCTGCAACTGCCGGCCGGCTTCGAGCAACTGCAGGTGAACGGCGACCCCACGCGCATCCGCCAAATCCTGCTGAACCTGATAGGCAACGCCCTGAAATTCACAGAACGCGGGCAGGTACAGGTCGAAGCACGTTGGCAGGTACTCGATCGGCAACTGATCTGGCTGACCTGCAGCGTGCGCGACACCGGCATCGGCATCGACAGCGACCGCCTGGAAATGATGTTCATCGCTTTCCAGCAGGCCGACAGCTCGATTTCCCGCCGTTATGGCGGCACCGGGCTGGGGCTTTCGATCGCCCGCACCTTGGCCGAGCGCATGGGCGGCAAGCTGCGCGGTGAAAGCCGTGAGGGCCTGGGGTCGACTTTCACCCTGGAAATGCCACTGGCCCTCGCCACCCCTGCCCCCGTCCCACTGAAGCCGCCCACCACTGCGCCAACGATAGTGCCCGACAATGATCAGGTACTGCTGGTAGAGGACAACCCGGTCAACCAAAGCGTCATCGAGGCCATGCTGCGCAGCCTGGGGCTTGTGGTATGCACGGCCGAGGATGGCCTTGAGGCGGTCGACCTGGTTGGCCAGCAGCGCTTCGCCGCCGTGCTGATGGATTGCCGCCTGCCACACCTGGACGGCTATGAAGCCACCCGGCGCATCCGCCAGTTGCCCAACGGCGCCGGGCTACCGATCATCGCCCTGACCGCCAACGCCTTGCAGGGCGACCGCGAGCGTTGCATGGCCGCTGGCATGGACGACTACCTGAGCAAACCCTTGCGCCGCACCGAACTGCAGCGGGTGCTGCAGCGCTGGTTACCCGGTCGGACAACCGCGACTGGCGATAAATGCTAAAGTGCGGCAGTCTTAAACACTGGACAGGACCTTCATCGGACCTGAAAATAGACGTTTCAGTGCACACCTGTACTTCTTTCGGCAGGTGCGCTGTGACTTTCACCACAACGCAATAGTCTACCTGTAGGCTGCCGTCTCGAAGCCATTGGTTTTCGGGCCGGCCGGGAAGATTCATCCCCTGCCACAGGGGGTTATTGAGGAGCTCGCATGACCAAACAACACGCCTTTACTCGGGAAGACCTGCTGCGCTGCAGTCGCGGTGAGCTGTTCGGCCCAGGTAATGCGCAACTGCCCGCGCCGAACATGCTGATGGTCGATCGCATCACCCATATCAGCGAAGAAGGCGGCAAGTACGGCAAAGGTGAATTGGTCGCCGAGCTGGATATCACCCCGGACCTGTGGTTCTTCGCCTGCCATTTCGAAGGCGATCCGGTCATGCCGGGCTGCCTGGGCCTTGACGCCATGTGGCAGCTGGTCGGCTTCTTCCTGGGCTGGCAGGGTCTGCCAGGCCGTGGCCGCGCGCTGGGTTCGGGCGAAGTGAAGTTCTTTGGCCAGGTATTGCCTAGCGCCAAGAAAGTCACCTACAACATTCACATCAAGCGCGTCCTGAAGGGCAAGCTGAACATGGCCATCGCCGATGGCTCGGTCAGCGTCGACGGCCGCGAGATCTACACTGCCGAAGGCCTGCGGGTCGGCGTGTTCACCTCCACTGACAATTTCTAAGGGTTATTCGCATGCGCCGCGTCGTTATCACTGGTCTGGGCATCGTATCGTGCCTGGGCAATGACAAAGAGACCGTCACCGAAAACCTGCGTAACAGCCGTCCGGGTATCCGTTTCAACCCGGAATACAAGGAAATGGGGCTGCGCAGCCAGGTTTCCGGGTCCATCGACCTCAACCTCGAAGAACTGATCGACCGCAAGGTCTACCGCTTCGTCGGCCACGCCGCGGCCTACGCCTATCTGGCGATGCAGGACGCGATCAAGGACGCTGGCCTGACCGAAGAGCAGGTTTCCAACCCGCGTACTGGCCTGGTGGCTGGCTCCGGCGGCGCCTCGACCCTGAACCAGATGGAAGCGCTGGACACCCTGCGCGAGAAAGGCGTCAAGCGCGTCGGCCCGTACCGCGTTACCCGCACCATGGGCAGCACCGTTTCGGCGTGCCTGGCCACTCCGTTCAAGATCAAGGGCCTGAACTACTCGATCTCGTCGGCCTGCGCCACTTCGGCACACTGCATCGGCACCGCCCTGGAGCAGATCCAGTGGGGCAAGCAAGACATCGTCTTCGCCGGTGGTGGTGAAGAAGAGCACTGGAGCCAGTCGTTCCTGTTCGATGCCATGGGCGCCCTGTCGACCAAACGCAACGAAACCCCGGAACTGGCTTCGCGCGCCTATGACGCCGACCGTGATGGCTTCGTCATCGCAGGTGGCGGCGGCATGGTGGTGGTCGAGGAGCTGGAACACGCCCTGGCCCGTGGCGCCAAGATCTACGCCGAAATCGTTGGCTACGGTGCAACTTCCGACGGCTATGACATGGTTGCCCCGAGCGGCGAAGGTGCCATCCGCTGCATGCAGCAGGCGCTGGCTACCGTCGACACCCCGATCGACTACCTGAACACCCACGGTACTTCGACTCCGGTCGGTGACGTGGCCGAGATCAAAGGTGTTCGCGCCGTGTTCGGCGACAAGGCACCGAAGATCAGCTCGACCAAGAGCCTGTCGGGCCACTCGCTGGGCGCCGCCGGCGTGCACGAGGCGATCTACTGCCTGCTGATGATGGAAAACAACTTCATCGCCGGCTCCGCCAACATCGATGAGCTGGACCCAGAGGTCGCCGACCTGCCAATCCTGCGTAACACCGAAGAAAACGCCAAGATCGACACGGTCATGAGCAACAGCTTCGGCTTCGGCGGCACAAACGCCACCCTGGTGCTCAAGCGCTGGGAAGGCAAGTAAGACGCTACTGCGGTAAATGAAAACGCCCCGACTGGTTCGGGGCGTTTTTATTTTTAACCTGTCGCACTTATTTCTGCCTGGGCAGTACAGCCAGAAAGTTATCGCGGACCACTTTGTTGGCCACCTCTATCGGCAAGGCATCCAGAAACGGCTTGAACCCGTGCATCTGCTCACCCAGGCTGCCAAACCGCCCCACCACATCCGACCCCAGCATGAACCGCTCTGGATAGCGCTCGACCAGCGCCAGCCATTCCTTGCGCGGCACGCCTTTGTCATCCAGCAGATAAGGCTGCAGCACACTCCACGACAGGTCGACATACAAGTTCGGGTAGTCCTCCAGCAATCGCGTGAGCACCGGCAACAGAAAACCCATCTGCGTCTGGTGGCGGTGTATCTCCATGCTGCTGCCCGCATGCGCCCAGATGAACCGTGTATGCGGGTGATTGCGCAGTGGCTCTTCAATCTCCGCCAGGTACAGCGGGTTGCGCTCGCGCTTGGAGGTGATGTTGGAATGCAGGAGCACCGGCAGGTCACGCTCGGCCGCCAAATGGTAGATACGCGTCATGGCCTCGTTGTTGGCGCGCGGTGTGTCGCCACTGGTCAGCGCGGTCAGGTCATCGTGGCGGGTGAACACCTCGCCAATGCCCTGCCATAACCCCGGGTTCATTTCGAGCATACGCTCGATGTGGCTGACAGCGTTCTTGTCCACCGGGTTGAAGCCGGTCAAAAACGGATGAAAGCGTTTTCGTTGCTCAATCGGCAACTGCTCCAGGGCCGCTGCCACATAGGTGTCGGTGGCGCTGTACCAATAGGCATCGGCGTCGTCACCGGCGTAATAGCGTGGGCGCTTGGGTTCGTCTTCGTGCCATTTCTTGGCCACTGGAATGCCGGAAATCATCGACTGCTCGATGCCTGCGGCGTCCATGGCCTTGAGCAACGCCGGCATGCCTTCGCTTTCCTGAAAGAAGTCGACGTAGTGCAGGTGGGCGTCGCTGTAGCGGTAGTCGCGCGCGTGTGCCGCCTGGCAAAGCGAGGCAGACAACATTACGCAGGCCAGCGCTCTGGCAATCATGGGCTGCTTCCTTCTACAAATACGAGAACAGTAGACCGGCCGGCAAACGAGACGGTTCAGCCGAAGCGGGCAAACCGCTATGCTGGGTGCACACCCACCTCGCCTGGAACACACCCCATGAGCAGCCCCCTGATCATCCGCCCGCGCGCCGAATCGGTCGAGGGCCAGCCGATCCTGCGCCCGCTGCCTTCGGCCCAGTGCCGCAGCGTCGGCCCGTTCGTGTTCTTCGACCATATGCTCGAAACCGACTATGCCCCCGGGCATGGCATGGACATCCGCCAACACCCGCATATCGGCTTGTCGACCCTCACCTACCTGTTTGAAGGGGCGATCCTGCACAAGGACAGCCTCGGCTCGGCACAGCGTGTGCTGCCGGGTGATGTCAGCTGGATGACCGCAGGCAGCGGCGTGGCCCACGTCGAGCGCACCCCAGAAGATGCCCTGGCCCATGGCTCGCGCCTGCATGGGCTGCAGGTATGGCTGGCATCGCCGCGCGAGCATGAGCAAGGCCCGGCAAGCTACAGCCATCACCCGGCCGCGAGCCTGCCCGTCAGTGACAGCCTGGGGGTGCGCATCTGCATGATTGCAGGCAGCGGGTTCTGCCTGGAGTCACCGGTACCGGTGCTCTCCCCTACCCTTTATGCCCATGTACGGATGCAGCCGGCAACCACCTTGCCGATACCCACCGAGCATGCGCAGCGAGCACTGTACCTGCTGGATGGCGAGTTGCAGATGAACGACGCGGACGTGGAGCCGTGCAGCCTGGTGGTACTGCCAGAGGGCGAAGACGTGACACTGTACGCGGAGGGTGAGTGCCAGCTGGTGCTGATTGGCGGGGAGCCGCTGGATGGTCCACGGCGGATGAACTGGAACTTCGTGGCCAGTGACCCGGAGCTGATCGAGCAGGCCAGGGCACGCTGGGCGGCGAGGGATTGGCCAGTGGTGCCCGGGGAAACCTCCAGGATCGAGCTGCCACGGTAATGTTGGGGGCCGCGTTACGGCCCCCTGCGATCTCAACGCTGGAACACTTCCGTCAGCAGGTTATGCATCGACCGGAACGCCCGCTCCGAGGTACGGCGGTCGTACTGCATCTTACCCGGCACATTGGCATTCGGGTCGGTGAACGAGTGCACTGCCCCGCCATAGCTCAGCAACTGCCAGTCCACCTTGGCGGCGTTCATCTCGTCCTCGAACGCCGGCAGCTGCTCTTTCGGCACCAATGGGTCGGCAGCGCCATGCAGCACCAGCACCGAGCCCTTGATGCGCTTGGCATCCTCCGGGTTCGGCGTGTCCAGGGTGCCGTGGAACGACACCGCCGCACGCAGGTCGGCGCCGGTACGCGCCAGCTCCAGCGCACAGCAGCCACCGAAGCAAAAGCCGAAGGTTGCGACCTTGCCCGGCTCCAGTAGCGCCTTCGACTGCCCCAGCAACTGCGCCAGGGCTTCCTGCATGCGCTTGCGCAGCTCGCTGCGATCATTCTTCAACGGCATCATCGCCGCACCCGCCTCGTCGGCGTTGGACGGGCGCACCGATTGACCGTACAGGTCGGCAATCAACACCACGTAGCCCTTCTCGGCCACTTCCTTGGCGATACGCTCGGCGCCTTCGCCAATGCCCATCCAGTTCGGCGCCATCACCAGGCCGGGCTTCGGCAGCGCACCTGGCTCATAGACCAGGCGGCTTTCATAGGTTTTGCCGGACAGGTGATAAACCAACGATTCGACGATTACCTTGCTCATCAAGCACTCCTTAGCTCACCATGAAAAAAGCCCGCCGAAGCGGGCTTTCCTGTGCATCAACTCAAGCAGACAGCTCGACCAGCAGCTTGTTCAGGCGACGAACGTACGCCGCCGGGTCCTTCAGGCTGTCACCGGCCGCCAGGGCCGCCTGATCGAACAGGATGTGCGACAGCTCGGCGAAGCGGTCTTCGCTCTGCTCGTTGTCCAACTTCTCGATCAGCGGGTGGCTCGGGTTGAACTCGAAGATCGGCTTGGACTCCGGCACCTTCTGCCCGCTGGCTTCCAGAATCTGACGCATCTGCAGGCCCAGGTCCTGCTCGCCAATGGCCAGGATTGCCGGCGAGTCGGTCAGGCGGTGCGACACGCGCACTTCGGCCACGCTGTCACCCAGCGCGCCTTTCAGGCGCTCGACCAGGCCTTCCTTGTCCTTGGCGACTTCTTCCTGGGCTTTCTTGTCTTCTTCCGAATCCAGCTTGCCCAGGTCCAGATCGCCACGGGCGATGTCAACGAAGGCCTTGCCGTCGAATTCGTTGAGGTAGCTCATCAGCCACTCGTCGATACGGTCGGTCAGCAGCAGCACTTCGATGCCTTTCTTGCGGAAGACTTCCAGGTGCGGGCTGTTCTTGACCTGCGCGTACGACTCGCCGGTGAGGTAGTAGATCTTGTCCTGGCCTTCCTTCGCACGGGCCAGGTAGTCGGCCAGGGCGACGCTCTGCTCGCCGCTGTCGTCCTGGGTGGAAGCGAAGCGCAGCAGGCCGGCGATTTTCTCCTTGTTGGCGAAGTCTTCGGCCGGGCCTTCTTTCAACACTTGGCCGAAGTTCTTCCAGAAGCCCTTGTACTGCTCGGGTTCGTTCTTCGCCAGTTTCTCCAGCATGTCCAGCACGCGCTTGGTGAGCGCGGTCTTCATCGAATCGATGATCGGGTCTTTCTGCAGGATTTCACGCGACACGTTCAGCGACAGGTCGTTGGAATCGACCACACCCTTGATGAAGCGCAGGTACAGCGGCAGGAACGACTCGGCCTGGTCCATGATGAACACACGCTGCACGTACAGCTTCAGGCCGCGCGGTGCTTCGCGCTGGTACAGGTCGAACGGCGCACGGGCCGGCACGTACAGCAGCGAGTTGTATTCGAGCTTGCCTTCGACCTTGTTGTGGCTCCAGGCCAGCGGGTTTTCGAAGTCATGGCCGATGTGCTTGTAGAACTCCTGGTACTCCTCGTCCTTCACCTCGGTGCGCGAACGGGTCCACAGGGCGCTGGCGCGGTTGACGGTTTCCCACTCTTCGGCCGGCTGTTCTTCACCTTCAGCGCCAGCCTGCTCTTTGGGCAACTGGATCGGCAGAGCGATGTGGTCGGAGTATTTCTTGACCACGTTGCGCAGGCGCCAGCCATCAGCGAATTCCAGTTCGTCCTTCTTCAGGTGCAGGACGATGCGGGTGCCGCGCTGTGGCTTGTCGATGGTGGCGACTTCGAACTCGCCCTCGCCTTTCGACGACCAGTGCACACCCTCGGCCGCTGGCTGGCCAGCACGGCGACTGTACACGTCAACCTTGTCGGCAACGATGAACGCGGAGTAGAAGCCCACGCCGAACTGACCGATCAGGTGCGAGTCCTTCTTCTGGTCACCGGTGAGGTTCTTCATGAAGTCGGCGGTGCCGGACTTGGCGATGGTACCCAGGTGGGCGATGACGTCTTCGCGGCTCATGCCGATGCCGTTGTCCTCGAGGGTCACGGTACCGGCGTCCTTGTCGAAGCTCAGGCGAATTTTCAGGTCGGCGTCGCCTTCGAGCAGCTCTGGCTTGCCCAGGGCTTCGAAACGCAGCTTGTCAGCGGCGTCGGAGGCGTTGGAAATCAGCTCCCGCAGGAAGATTTCCTTGTTGGAGTACAACGAGTGAATCATGAGGTGCAGCAGCTGCTTCACCTCAGTCTGGAAGCCCAACGTTTCCTTTTGTGTTTCCACAGTCATGGTCTTCGAAACTCCGATCTGATGACAGTTGGCGCCTGGCGGCCAGTTCGGCCAGCGTTAACGGCGGATGTCATTCAGATGGGGGCTGCCCAGATGATTTCAAGGGCTTTTCCGGTTCGATCTTGAAATGCGCACGGGCTGTGGCAATCGGCGTCTGCTTGTCGCCTTGCCAGGCGGTAATGGCCACGTTGGTCACTCGGCGGCCCTGGCGCCACAGTTGGCACTGGGCGTAAGTGTCACGAAAATGCCCGGCGCGCAGGTAGTCGATGGAAAAGTCGATGATCTTTGGAATGCTGGCGCTCTCGCTGTAGATCAGCAGGTACAGCGCTGCCGACAACTCCATGAAGCCGGCGATCACGCCGCCATGGATGGCCGGCAATAACGGGTTGCCGATGTTGTCCGCACTGGCGGGCAGGCGGAACAACAAGTCATCGCCCTGGCGTTCACATTCGATGCCGATCAGCCCGGCATAGGGAATCAGCGCCAGCAATGGCCTGTAGTCGCCCACCGCATGGGCAGCGTTCAGTTGCTGACGAACCGCATGCGGAATCATGCCTCGCCCTCCTTCAGGCTGTTGCCAAAACGGATGCCACCCTTGATCTCCTGACCCAGGCGCATGAACGTACCCACCACCTGGCAGATTGGCTGTGCGGGGTCATCCTGATAGGCGGTGCCACGGGTGAAGATCACGTCACGGGTAACCCGATAGCATTGTGCATGGCCGTAGATGTCCTTGCCGGCCTCGGCCGGGTGCATGTAGTCGATGCGCAGGTCCAGCGTCGGGCACACTTCGAAGCGCGGCAGCACGCACAGCGTGGCCATGCCGCAGGTGGTGTCCATCAGTGTGGTCAGCGCACCGCCATGCACGGCGCCGGTTTGCGGGTTGCCGACAATGGCCGGTGACCAGGGCAGGATCAGGGTCATGCCATCGCCATCGGCTTGCGCCACGCGCATCTGCAACAGCTGACAATGTTTCAATGCCGAAAGAAAACGCTCGGCCATGGCCATCAAGGTTGAATCACTCATTGGCGCTTCCCACTGGCTGCGCTGCAGCGGCATAAATTCGTTAAAAAGTCTATATAGAACACGGCGTTATATATCTGTAACCTTCGCGGAACTTATTCCGCGTAGTTGCACTCGAAGGAACAAGTCACTTATTCCACCAAGGAGAAACACCCCCATGCGTAAACCTTTTGCTTTTGCTCTGATGCTGGCTGCTGCCATGGGCCTGGCCGCTTGCGATAAAGCGAGCGAAGACAAAGCCCAGGACGCACAGCAACACGCCGAGCAAGCCCAGGAAAAAGCGGGCGAAGCTCAGGATAAAATGAACGAAGCCGCTAAGGAAAACGCCGAAGCCGCCAAAGATCAGGCCGAAGCCGAGCAGAAGGCTGCCGAAGAAGCCGCTCCGGCTACTCCGGCTCCAGAAGCCGCGCCAGCCACCCCGGCACCAGAAGCTACTCCAGCCGAACCTGCCAAGCAGTAATTGGCTAAAACAAAAAACCCGACTTTGTCGGGTTTTTTTGTATCTACAACATTTGGATTAATCGTTTCAGTTGCTGGCAGCAGTACTTTCTTTGACCGGCTCGTTGGTGACACTTTCGGTAGGTGTGAACACCATCACATCCAGCACATCCGAATGGAACTCTCGCCGGTACAGAATAAGCACTACCCCGACACTCATGGCCATGAACAGCCATGGGCTGATGAACCAGCTCAACATGGCCATGCCGAAGTAATACGAACGCAAACCCAGGTTGAATTGGTTAGCTGCCAACGACAATACCCGAGCCGCCCGTGAAGCGAATGCCTTGCGCTCCAGCTCATTGACCAGCCGCTCGCCGATCATCGGTGCCGAACCCACCAGTACGGCGGCGAAGTTGTATTGGCGCATGCACCAGCTGAAGGTGAAGAAGGCGTAGACAAACACCGTGGCCAGGCACAGCAACTTGATCTCCGACATGCCTTGAGAGGTCTGCTGCACCAGCGGCAAGTCGGCCAGCAACGACAGCGCCCGGTCGGACGCCCCAAGCACGGTAAGGATACCGGCGAGAATGATCAGGGTACTGGACGCAAAGAACGACGCGTTGCGCTCGAGGTTACCGATTACGCTGGCATCGGCAATGCGGTTGTCGCGCAGCAGCATGCGGCGCATCCAGTCTTCGCGGTACAGGTGCAGCACGCTGGCCAGGCATGCGGTGTCACGGCCCTTCCAGATGGCATAGCGGGTATAACCCCCCCAGCACAGGGCGAACCAGGCCACGGCCAGCAGGTTGTTGAGGTTGCTTTGGATAAAGTTCATGCAGGGTTCCCGAGAGGGCCAGGTGCCTAGAGAATAGGGACCGGGTTTCGACGCTGGCAAGCGGCAAAAGGCACACACCGTCCTGAATTTTCCACTGATCATGCCGGCAAACAAAAAGCCCCGCATCCTTGCGGATACGGGGCTTTCCTGCCTAGGCCCTTGGCGAGCACCTTTCGGCTTGTGGCCGGCGCCGCCCTCAGGCTTCGACTTAACAGGTCAGGCCAGCGCCTCGCGCGGCTTGCCGAGCATGCGGTCGCAAGCCACGGCGCCAACCAGGGTCACCACGGAAGGCACAAGCCAGGCCAGGCCCTGGTCGCTCAACGGCAGATGCGCCATGAAGTCCGGCAGCACATGGGCAATGCTGCTGCCCTTGATTGCGTCAACCATGCCGAACACCAGCGACACCAGCATCACCGGCGCCAGGATGCGGGTCGGCGAGTTCCACAGGTCCTTCACGAAGCTCAGGCCAACCACCACGATGCAAGGCGGGTAAATGGCGGTAAGCACCGGGATCGAGAACATGATCAGCTTGGTCAGGCCAAGGTTGGAGATCAGCAACGAGAAGCCGGCCAGGATCACCACCAATGCACGGTACGACAGCGGCAGGATCTGGCTGAAATACTCGGCGCAGGCACAGGTCAGGCCAACTGCGGTCACCAGACAGGCCAGTGCGATCAACACGGCCAGGAAGCCGCTGCCCAGCGAGCCGAAGGTGTGCTGCACGTAAGCATGCAGAACCGCAGCACCGTTGGTGGCATCAGCCGCGATGTCATGGCTGCCGGCACCCAGACGGAACAAGCTGACATACACCAGCGCCAGGCCAACACCTGCGATCAGGCCGGCGATGATGGCGTAGCGGGTGATCAACTTCGGCGACTCGACACCGCGCGAGCGGATGGCGTTGACGATGACGATACCGAACACCAAGGCACCCAGGGTGTCCATGGTCAGGTAGCCATCGGAGAAGCCCTTGGAGAACGCAGCCGCAGCATAGGCAGGCTGTGCCTCACCAATGGTCCCGGCCGGCAGCGCGAAGGCAGCGATGCCCAGCACGGCCAGAGCGATGATCTTCAACGGCGCCAGGAAGCGGCCCACGGTGTCGAGCAACTTGCCAGGGTACATGGACACGGCCAGTACCACGGCGAAGTACACCAGGCTGTAGATGAACAGCGCCAGCGGGCTTTCACCGGTCAGCGGTGCAACACCCACTTCGAACGACACGGTCGCGGTGCGCGGGGTGGCGAACAGCGGACCGACCGACAGGTAGCACACGGCTGCCAGCAGGCCGCCGAAGAACTTGCCGATCGGGCTGCTCAGGGCATCCATGCCGCCACCGACCTTGGCCAGCGCGACCACGGTGATGACTGGCAGGCCCACGGCAGTGACCAGGAAGCCCAGGGCTGCCATCCACACGTGCGGACCAGACTGCAGACCGACGATAGGCGGGAAGATGATATTGCCTGCGCCAACGAAAAGCGCAAACGTCATAAAGCCAAGCGCCAGGATATCCTGGCCTTTGAGAACTTTCATTTAAGGTAGTACCACACTGCTGAAATCGGGATTCGAGAGGGGATTTCCCTTTGGATGAGGGGAAATGCTGCCCGGCTTGATAGGCCAGACCCGTTTAGCGTGTCGTTCCCTTTTGGGGTACGGGCACAGAGTGAACGCGTAATGTAACTGTTTTGTCAGTTAAACGCACTGGCACAGTGCTGCTTGTCCGATGTGCGTACATGTTTGTCGTCTGTGCGACCGAAGACAGTAAGAATTATCCTCCACTTGAAAACTTCGTCTGTACGAAAATTCCTATCAAACTCATCAAGTTTCCTCGCCGCCCGTGATGCCCCCAGAAACGACAAAGGCCACCCGAAGGTGGCCTCTGTGCGCGTGGGGGGTGTAGCAGTATTACTTCTTGGCTTCCCAGCCAGTCAGCTCGGCCAGGGCCTTGCCGATGTCAGCCAGGGAACGCACGGTCTTCACACCAGCGTCCTGCAGGGCGGCGAACTTCTCGTCCGCAGTGCCCTTGCCGCCGGAGATGATGGCGCCAGCGTGGCCCATGCGCTTGCCCGCAGGTGCGGTAACACCAGCGATGTAGGAAACGACTGGCTTGGTCACGTGGGCCTTGATGTAGGCCGCAGCTTCTTCTTCAGCCGAACCGCCGATCTCACCGATCATGACGATCGCTTCGGTCTTCGGGTCTTCCTGGAACAGCTTCAGGATGTCGATGAAGTTGGAGCCCGGGATCGGGTCACCGCCGATGCCGACGCAGGTCGACTGGCCGAAGCCGGCGTCGGTGGTCTGCTTCACAGCTTCGTAGGTCAGGGTGCCGGAACGCGAAACGATACCGACCTTGCCTGGCAGGTGGATGTGGCCTGGCATGATGCCGATCTTGCACTCGCCCGGGGTGATGACACCTGGGCAGTTAGGGCCGATCAGGGTCACGCCCAGCTCGTCGCACTTGACCTTGGCATCCAGCATGTCCAGGGTAGGAATGCCTTCGGTGATGCAGACGATCAGCTTGATGCCGCCGAAGGCAGCTTCCAGGATCGAGTCTTTGCAGAACGGAGCCGGTACGTAGATGACCGAAGCGTCAGCGCCGGTAGCTTCCACGGCTTCCTTGACGGTGTTGAACACCGGCAGGCCCAGGTGGGTGGTGCCACCCTTGCCTGGGGTTACGCCGCCGACCATCTTGGTGCCGTAGGCGATGGCCTGTTCGGAGTGGAAAGTACCTTGCGAGCCGGTGAAGCCCTGGCAGATGACTTTGGTGTCTTTATTGATCAGGACGCTCATTACTTGCCCTCCGCAGCTTTGACAACTTGTTGAGCAGCGTCGGTCAGGCTGGTTGCCGCAATGATGTTCAAACCGCTTTCTGCCAGTACTTTAGCGCCCAGTTCGGCGTTGTTGCCTTCGAGGCGAACCACAACCGGAACTTTAACGCCGACTTCTTTCACTGCACCGATGATGCCTTCGGCAATCATGTCGCAGCGAACGATGCCGCCGAAGATGTTGACCAGAACGGCCGCGACATTGCTGTCGGACAGAATGATCTTGAACGCTTCGGTAACGCGCTCTTTGGTAGCACCACCGCCAACGTCGAGGAAGTTGGCCGGCTTGCCGCCGTGCAGGTTGACGATGTCCATGGTACCCATGGCCAGGCCAGCACCGTTGACCATGCAGCCGATGTTGCCTTCCAGGGCCACGTAGTTCAGCTCGAAGCTGGCAGCGTGGGCTTCACGAGGGTCGTCCTGAGACGGGTCGTGGAAGGTTTTCAGCTTAGGCTGACGGTACATGGCGTTTGCGTCGATGTTGATCTTCGCATCCAGGCAGTGCAGGTCGCCGTCGGCCTTGATGACCAGCGGGTTGACTTCCAGCAGGGCCAGGTCATGTTCTTTGAACAGCTTGGCCAGGCCTACGAAAATCTTGGCGAACTGTGCAACTTGCTTGCCTTCCAGACCCAGCTGGAATGCCAGTTCACGACCCTGGAACGGCTGAGCGCCGACCAGCGGATCGATAGTAGCCTTGATGATCTTCTCAGGAGTTTCGTGAGCGACTTTCTCGATGTCCACGCCACCTTCGGTGGAGGCCATGAACACGATACGGCGGCTCGAGCGATCGACTACAGCGCCCAGGTACAGCTCTTTGGCGATGTCAGTGCAGGATTCGACCAGGATCTTGGTCACTGGCTGACCGTTGGCATCGGTCTGGTAGGTTACCAGGCGCTTGCCCAACCATTGCGCAGCGAACGCCTTGGCGTCTTCCTTGCTGCGAACCAGCTTGACGCCGCCCGCTTTGCCGCGACCACCCGCGTGAACCTGAGCTTTTACAACCCACTCGGAACCGCCGATCTTGTCGCAAGCTTCTGCTGCAGCTTCAGGGGTATCGACTGCGAAACCCTTGGAAACTGGCAGGCCGTATTCAGCGAACAGCTGCTTACCCTGATACTCGTGAAGATTCATGCTTTTTACCGTCTTCGTTAGGTACTGCGCTTCGGCGCTGCGCCATTACTGGCGCCGCACCACCTGTGACCGTTGACCCCGGGTTTTCCCATGTGATCCGGTCCGGCGGACGTTCCGCGGTGAGTCATGCACGCAAGACTCACGACGGGCTGCCCGCCGTGGTTTCTTATAATTAACGCTTCTTACGGTTGGCCACGTGAATGGCGCCGCCATTCACTGCCAGCGCTGCTTCATGCAACGCTTCGGACAGGGTCGGATGGCTGAAGACCATCATGCCCAGATCCTCGGCACTGGTGCCGAATTCCATTGCGATTGCGCCCTGCTGCACCAGTTCGGCAGCCGATGGGCCAATCACGTGTACACCCAGGACGCGGTCGGTCTTGGCATCGGCGATGACCTTGACGAAACCACCGGTGTCGTTGGCAGCCATCGCACGGCCGCTGGCCGCGAACGGGAAGGTGCCCACGTTAACCTCAACGCCCTCGGCCTTCAAGGCCTGTTCGGTCTTGCCGACCCATGCGATTTCCGGGTGGGTGTAGATAACCGACGGGATCAGGTCGTAGTTCATCTGGGCCTTGTGGCCTTTGATGCGCTCGACCACCATGATGCCCTCTTCCGACGCCTTGTGGGCCAGCATCATGCCGCGTACCACGTCACCGATGGCGAACACGCCCGGAACGCTGGTGGCACAGTGATCGTCGACGAAGATGTAGCCACGCTCGTCGATGGTCACGCCGCTGTCGGCAGCCAGCAGATCGGTGGTCACCGGGCGACGGCCGACCGCGACGATCAGCTTGTCGAAGGTGATCTTCTGCTCGCCTTCGGCGTTGGTGTAGGTGACTTCGACTTCGTTGCCGTTGACTTTCGAGCCGGTGACGCGAGCGCCCAGCTTGATGTCCAGGCCTTGCTTGGTCAGGGTCTTCTGGGCTTCTTTCGACACAGCGGTGTCGGCAGCCATCAGGAAGGTGTCCAGGGCTTCCAGGACAGTGACTTCAGCACCCAGACGAGCCCATACCGAACCCAGCTCCAGGCCGATCACGCCAGCACCGATAACGCCCAGGCGCTTCGGTACGGTCTGGAATTCCAGGGCGCCGGTGGAGTCGACGATGACGTTCTGGTCGACCGGGGCCGGTGGAATGTCGATCGGGCGCGAGCCGGAAGCCAGGATCACGTTCTCGGCTTCGATGACTTCGGTGGTGCCGTCAGCCTTGGTGACTTCGACTTTTTTGCCCGCCAGCAGCTTGCCGTGGCCCTGGATCGAAGTAACGCCGTTGGCCTTGAACAGGGTGGCAACGCCACCGGTCAGGTTCTTGACGATGCCAGCCTTGCGGCCAACCATCGCGGCGACGTCCATCTTCACTTCGCCAGTGGAGATACCGTGGACGTTGAAGCTCTCTTTGGCTTCCTTGTATTTCCAGGAGCTGTCCAGCAGCGCCTTGGAAGGAATGCAACCTACGTTCAGGCAGGTGCCGCCCAGGGCCAGCTTGCCCTCGGCGTCGGTGTACTTCTCGATACAGGCAGTCTTCAGACCAAGTTGGGCTGCCTTGATGGCAGCCACATAGCCGCCAGGACCTGCACCAATCACCACTACGTCGAATTTCTGGGTCATAAAAGATTCCTTATCAGCTACAAGCTACAAGCCGCGAACCGCGCGGCATGGCTTCTTGCGAAGCCAAGGCCGGCACGGTACGCAGCCAGAGGGTTAGATGTCCAGCAGCAGGCGAGACGGATCTTCCAGCAGGTTCTTGATGGTGACCAGGAAGGTTACCGCTTCCTTACCATCGATCAGGCGGTGATCGTAGGACAGTGCCAGGTACATCATCGGGCGAATCACGACCTGACCATTGACGGCCATCGGGCGCTGGATGATGTTGTGCATGCCGAGGATCGCGGCCTGCGGCGGGTTGACGATCGGGGTCGACATCATCGAACCGAAGGTACCGCCGTTGGTGATGGTGAAGGTACCGCCGGTCATTTCTTCGATCGACAGTTTGCCGTCACGGGCTTTCTTGCCGAAGGTGGCAATGCCGTTCTCGATTTCAGCCAGGCTCATCGACTCGGCGTTGCGCAGTACCGGGACCACCAGGCCACGGTCGCTGGAAACCGCAACACCCACGTCAGCGAAGCCGTGGTAGACAATGTCGTTACCGTCGATCGAGGCGTTGACAGCCGGGAAGCGCTTCAGGGCTTCGGTGGCGGCCTTGACGAAGAACGACATGAAGCCCAGGCGTACGCCGTTATGGGTCTTCTCGAACAGGTCCTTGTACTTCGAACGCAGGGCCATGACTTCGGTCATGTCGACTTCGTTGAAGGTGGTCAGCATGGCCATGTTCGACTGGGCTTCGACCAGACGCTCGGCGATCTTGGCACGCAGGCGAGTCATCGGCACGCGCTTCTCGGTGCGGTCGCCAGCGGCGACGACAACCGGTGCAGCAGCGGCAGCAGGCTTGGCAGCCGGTGCAGCGGCAGGGGCCGACTTCTTGTTGGCAACAGCAGCCACCACGTCTTCCTTGGTGACGCGACCGCCTTTGCCAGTACCGGCAACGGTAGCCAGGTCGATGCCGTTTTCTTCAGCCAGCTTGCGCGCGGCCGGGGCAGCAACCGGGTCATCTTCGCCAGCATCAGCCGGAGCAGCAGCAGGCGCGGCAGCTGCGGCTGGAGCGGCGGCAGCACCGCCTTCAACGATCGAACCCAGCACTTCGTCGGACAGGACGGTGTCGCCCTCGCCCTTGACGATGTCGCCCAGCACGCCATCGGCGGTAGCCAGAACTTCCAGGACAACCTTGTCGGTCTCGATGTCGACGATCAGCTCGTCACGCTTGACGGCTTCGCCCGGCTTCTTGTGCCAGGTGGCAACGGTGCCATCGGCAACCGATTCCGGGAAGGTTGGGGCTTTGATCTCGATAGCCATTATCAGTGTTTCCTTAAATTCGGTTTCAGGTGCGCGAAGGCGTTAGACAGTGAAGGCGTCTTGCAGCAGTTTTTCCTGCTGTTCGGCGTGCTTCGAAGCGTAACCACAGGCTGGCGCGGCAGAAGCGTCGCGACCGGCGTACTCCAGGACCAATGCCTTGTTGTGGCGGCCCAGGATACGGCGCATGTGATGCTGACTGCTGTACCAGGCGCCCTGGTTCATCGGCTCTTCCTGGCACCATACGGCGTGCTTGAGGTTGCTGTATTGCGCCAGGATTTCGACCAGGTCGTCCTCCGGGAACGGGTACAGCTGCTCGAGACGCAGGATGGCGATGTCTTCACGGCCTTCGGCACGGCGTTTTTCCAGCAGGTCGTAGTAGACCTTGCCGCTGCACAGCACCAGGCGCTCGACCTTGGCCGGATCGATTGCGTCGATTTCCGGGATCACGGTCTGGAACGAGCCTTCTGCCAGGTCTTCCAGCGTCGAGATGGCCAGTTTGTGGCGCAGCAGCGACTTCGGCGTCAGGACGACCAGCGGCTTGCGCAGCGGGCGAATGACCTGGCGACGCAGCAGGTGGTAAATCTGTGCCGGCGTCGTCGGTACGCAGACCTGGATGTTGTGCTCGGCGCACAGCTGCAGGTAACGCTCCAGACGCGCGGAGGAGTGCTCCGGCCCCTGCCCTTCATAGCCGTGTGGCAGCAGCATGGTCAGGCCACACAGGCGGCCCCACTTGTGCTCACCACTGGTGATGAACTGGTCGATCACCACTTGCGCACCGTTGGCGAAGTCGCCGAACTGGGCTTCCCAGATCACCAGCGCGTTCGGCATGGTGGTGGAGTAGCCGTATTCGAAGGCCAGTACCGCCTCCTCGGACAGGAACGAATCGTACAGATCGAAACGTGGCTGGCCAGGGAACAGGTTCTGCAACGGAATGTAGGTGCTGGCGTCCTTCTGGTTGTGCAGCACCGCGTGACGGTGCGAGAAGGTGCCACGGCCGATGTCCTGGCCGGTCATGCGGATCGGGTGACCTTCGAACTGCAGGGTGGCGTAAGCCATGGTCTCTGCATAACCCCAGTTGATCGGCAAGCCACCGGCCTGCATCTTCTGACGGTCTTCGTAGATCTTCGACACCTGACGCTGGACCACGAAACCTTCCGGCAGCTCGAGCAGCTTGGCCGACAGATCCTGCAGGGTCTTGAGGTCGAAACGGGTGTCGTGACGCGCGGTCCAGGCATGGCCCAGGTACGGACGCCAGTCGACGAACAGCTCGCGGTTCGGCTCCTTGACCAGGCTTTTCACCACGTGCAGGCCATTGTCCAGCGCGTTGCGGTACTCGTCGATCTTGGCCTGAGCGCGCTCGGCGTCGATGCGACCGGCCTGGATCAGCTGCTCGGCATACAGCTCACGGGTAGTGCGCTGCTTGCTGATTTGCTGGTACATCAGCGGCTGGGTGCCGTTCGGCTCGTCAGCCTCGTTGTGACCACGGCGACGGTAGCAGACCAGGTCGATGACCACGTCACGCTTGAACTGCATGCGGTAGTCGATGGCCAGCTGGGTGACGAACAGCACGGCTTCCGGGTCATCGCCGTTCACGTGCAGGATCGGTGCCTGGATCATCTTGGCAACGTCGGTCGCGTACTCGGTGGAGCGCGCATCCAGTGGGTTGCTGATGGTGAAACCAACCTGGTTGTTGATCACGATGTGCACGGTACCGCCGGTCTTGAAACCGCGGGTCTGCGACATCTGGAAGGTTTCCATGACCACGCCCTGGCCAGCGAACGCAGCGTCGCCGTGGATCGAGATCGGCAGCACCTTGTCGCCAACGGTGTCGTTGCGGCGGTCCTGACGGGCGCGCACCGACCCCTCGACCACCGGCGAAACGATTTCCAGGTGGGACGGGTTGAACGCCATGGCCAGGTGCACTTCGCCACCCGGGGTCATCACGTTCGAGGAGAAGCCCTGGTGATACTTCACGTCACCGGAGCCCAGCTCGTTCATCTTCTTGCCTTCGAACTCGTCGAACAGCTCGCGCGGGTTCTTGCCGAAGGTGTTCACCAGCACGTTCAGGCGGCCACGGTGGGCCATGCCGATCACGACCTCCTTGGCGCCGTAAGAGCCGGAACGCTGGATCATTTCATCCAGCATCGGAATCAGGCTCTCGCCGCCTTCAAGGCCGAAACGCTTGGTGCCCGGGTACTTGGTGCCCAGGTACTTTTCCAGGCCCTCACCGGCGGTCACGCGCTCGAGCAGGTGGGCCTGCACGTCAGCGGAAAACTCCGGACGGCCGCGCACGCTTTCCAGGCGCTGCTGGAACCAGCTGCGCTGCTCGGAATCGACGATGTGGGTGAATTCGGCGCCAATGGTGCGACAATATGTCTTCTGGAGTGCATCGAAGATGTCGCGTAGGCTCGCCTCCTCTTTGCCGATGAACAGGTCGCCGGCACGGAAGGTCGTATCAAGATCGGCATTGGTCAAGCCGTAGTGATTGATCGACAGGTCTACGGGCGCAGGGCGCTGCCACAACCCCAACGGGTCGAGCTTGGCAGCCTGATGGCCGCGCATACGATAGGCCTGGATCAGTCGCAGAACTTCAACCTGCTTCTTCTCGTGTTCACTGCTCACGCTCCCGGCGGAAACCGGTTGGGCGCGGCGCTGGTTCTTTGCCAGCAGTACGAAATGGTCGCGGATTGTCGAGTGCGATACATCAGTAGCGGTGCTGCCGTCGGCTGGCAACTTCTGGAAGTAAGTGCGCCACTCTTCTGGCACAGCGTTAGGGTCGTGCAGGTAGAGCTCGTAGAGCTCTTCCACATATGCAGCGTTACCACCTGAAAGGTGGGCGCTATCCCACATGCGCTGCATCACGCTTTCTTGCATGCTTGGTCACCCTCGATTAGGGGACTGATCGGCGAGAGCCACAGCAAACCTGGAAAAGTCCGAAAACAGCGACTGAACCACGCCACTTGGATCCTGCTGATTTTCCGGGTACCAGCCCGGAAAGCCCCTGCTGGTCTCATATCTTCATAGGTAATGAACGCGGGCTTTGTGGGCCCTTGTTCGGGTTTTACCTCAGTGCGGGCTCACCACCCGCACCTCGGCTTACTGCAGGTACAACGCTTTGTATCAGGTGCCGCTTTGCAGCAGCATGTTACGTACGTGACCGATTGCCTTGGTCGGGTTCAGACCTTTCGGGCAAACGTTTACGCAGTTCATGATCCCGCGGCAGCGGAATACGCTGAACGGGTCATCCAGGGACGCCAGGCGCTCCTGAGTCTTGGTATCGCGGCTGTCGGCAAGGAAGCGGTAGGCTTGCAGCAAGGCTGCCGGGCCCAGGAACTTGTCCGGGTTCCACCAGAACGACGGGCAGGAAGTCGAGCAGCACGCGCACAGGATGCACTCGTACAGGCCGTCCAGCTTGTCACGGTCTTCCGGCGACTGCAGGCGCTCGATGGCCGGGGCCGGGGTGTCGTTCTGCAGGAACGGCTTCACCTTCTCGTACTGCTTGTAGAAGATGCTCATATCGACCACCAGGTCACGAATGACCGGCAGGCCTGGCAGAGGACGCAGAACCAGCTTGCCGCCCTTCACCACCGCCGACAGCGGGGTGATGCAGGCCAGGCCGTTCTTGCCGTTCATGTTCATGCCGTCGGAACCGCAAACGCCTTCACGGCAGGAGCGACGGTACGAGAAACCCTCGTCCTTTTCCTTGATCAGTGCCAATACATCCAGCACCATCAGGTCCTTGCCGCCGGTATCGACGTCGAACGACTCCATTTTTGGCGCCGAGTCGGTGTCCGGGTTGTAACGATAAACTTCGACTTTCAACATAGCAGCCACCCTTAGTAAGTCCGGACTTTTGGTTCGAAGGCTGGAACAGTCTTCGGCGCAAAGTTGACGCCGCGCTTGGCAACGCGCTTCTCACCCGGGTAGTACAGGGTGTGGCACAGCCAGTTTTCGTCGTCACGGTCTTCGAAGTCTTCACGGGCGTGAGCGCCGCGGGACTCTTTACGGGCTTCCGCCGCGATGGCGGTAGCTTCGGCAACTTCCAGCAGGTTCTGCAGCTCCAGCGCTTCGATACGCGCGGTGTTGAAGGCCTGGGACTTGTCGTTGATCTTGACGTTGGCGATACGGTCACGCAGACCGGCCAGTTGCTCGATACCCTTCTGCATGTATTCGCCAGTACGGAATACACCGAAGTAGTTCTGCATGCAGCTCTGCAGCTCGCGCTTCAGGCTGGCAACGTCTTCACCGCTGGTACGCTCGTTGAGCTTGTTCAGGCGGTTCAGGGCAACATCGACGTCGGTGTCGCTGGCGTCGCGGTATTCCACGCCTTCGCTCAGCGCCTTCTCCAGGTGCAGGCCGGCAGCACGGCCGAACACCACCAGGTCGAGCAGCGAGTTGCCGCCCAGGCGGTTGGCACCGTGAACCGATACGCACGCCACTTCACCTACGGCGAACAGGCCCGGGATGATGTGATCCTGACCGTCGGCGTCCATGGTGATGGCCTGGCCATGAATGTTGGTGGCAACGCCGCCCATCATGTAGTGGCAGGTTGGAACCACCGGCACCGGCGCGACCACAGGGTCGACGTGGGCGAAGGTCTTGGACAGTTCGCAGATACCTGGCAGGCGGCTGTGCAGCACTTCCTCGCCCAGGTGGTCCAGCTTCAGCAGTACGTGGTCCTTGTTCGGGCCCACGCCATTGCCGGCGATGATTTCCTTGACCATGGAACGGGCAACCACGTCGCGGCCGGCCAGGTCTTTCGCGTTCGGCGCGTAACGCTCCATGAAGCGCTCGCCGTGGGCGTTGATCAGGTAGCCACCTTCACCACGGCAACCTTCGGTGACCAGTACACCGGCGCCGGCGATACCGGTCGGGTGGAACTGCCACATTTCAATGTCCTGCACCGGCACGCCTGCACGCAGGGCCATGCCGATACCGTCACCGGTATTGATCAGGGCGTTGGTGGTGGACGCGTAGATACGGCCTGCACCGCCAGTGGCCAGTACGGTGGCCTTGGACTTGATGTACAGGGTTTCGCCGGTTTCGATGCAGATGGCGATCACACCCACGAATGCGCCGTCCTGGTTCTTCACCAGGTCAACTGCGTAGTACTCGTTGAGGAACGTGGTGCCCGCTTTCAGGTTGCCCTGGTACAGGGTGTGCAGCAGCGCGTGACCGGTACGGTCCGAAGCGGCACAGGTACGGGCGGCCTGGCCACCTTTACCGAAGTCCTTGGACTGACCACCGAACGGGCGCTGATAGATGCGGCCGGTTTCGGTGCGCGAGAACGGCAGACCCATGTGGTCCAGTTCGAAGACCGCAGCCGGGCCTTCCTGACACATGTACTCGATAGCGTCCTGGTCACCGATGTAGTCGGAACCCTTGACGGTATCGTACATGTGCCAGCGCCAGTCGTCGTTCGGGTCGGCCGAAGCGATGGCGCAGGTGATGCCGCCCTGGGCGGATACGGTGTGCGAACGGGTCGGGAAGACCTTGGTGACTACGGCAGTCTTGTGGCCGCCTTGAGCCAGTTGCAGCGCTGCGCGCATGCCGGCACCGCCGCCACCGATGATGATGGCGTCGAAGGAAATGGTTGGAATGCTAGCCATGGATCAGATACCCCAGAGAATCTGCACACCCCAGACGAAGTAAGCGAACATCGCAACGCCGCATACCGCCTGGAACAGGAAACGAATCGCAGTTGCCGACTTGCCGAACGACATAGGCGTCAGGTAGTCGGTTGCAATGGTCCACATGCCAACCCAGGCGTGAGCGCCCAGGGCAACGAGGGCCAGCAGACTGAAGATCCGCATCGCGTTGTTGGAGAACAGACCATGCCACTGGGTGTAGTCAATGCCTGGGTGGGCGACCACGTAGCCGATCAGGAAGAGGAAGTAAGCCGCGAGAACGACCGCAGAAACGCGCTGCGCCATCCAGTCATAGAGGCCCGAACGCGACAGGTTCGTGACATTGGTTACCATACCCAAACTCCCACCAGAACGATCAGCACCACGGAGATGACGATCACGATTTTCGAGCCCAGCTTGCCGCCTTCCAGCGTCTCACCGATACCCATGTCCATGATCAGGTGACGAACACCTGCCACGAGGTGATAAAGCAGGGCGGACAGCAGACCCCAGGTCACGAACTTGGCCAGCGGGCTGGTCAGACACGCCTTCACCTCACCGAAGCCTTCCTCGGAACCCAGCGACTTGCCCAGTGCATAAAGCATGATGGCAAGGCCGATGAACAGGATGACGCCGGAGATACGGTGCAGGATGGACGTGTACGCAGTGACGGGGAGCTTGATGGTCCTTAGGTCTAGGTTTACAGGTCGTTGGCTTTTCACGGCTTTTTTCACACTGAAGAGCCCCTAGCGAATCAGGGCAAAGTTGTTGGTAAGTGTACTGGTCAGGTACCCACCACCCAGGGAACGGCGACCCCCAGCAGTTCGGGCTTGCAAGCCCCTGGCGGTCGGGTGCCGAGTATAGACAGTTAGGCTGCTTATGACAACGTGACGGGGTAGCCCAAATAGCGCATTGCCTTTAATGAACAAAAGGCGTAAATGGGCGAGAATTTCGGGAAAAATCAGGCTTGAATGCCTGATTCAACAAGCCTTTAGGCAAATTGACATCTGAATTTATCCCTCTATAGTGGTGCGGGCCCTGCGTGGGGGGTCTGTCTGATGATTTCAAGCATTAATAGGAGGCCACATGGCTGACAAAAAAGCGCAGTTGGTCATCGAGGGCGCTGCCCCCGTCGAGCTGCCCATTTTAACCGGCACCGTTGGTCCTGATGTAATCGACGTCCGCGGGTTAGGGGCCACTGGTCACTTCACCTTCGACCCAGGTTTCATGGCGACTGCCTCGTGCGAGTCGAAGATCACCTATATTGACGGCGACAAAGGTATCCTGCTGCACCGCGGCTACCCGATCGAGCAACTCGCCGAACAGTCCGACTACCTCGAAACCTGCTACCTGCTGCTCAACGGCGAACTGCCGAATGCCGAGCAGAAGGCCCAGTTCGTCAGCACCGTCAAGAACCACACCATGGTTCACGAGCAGCTGAAGTCCTTCTTCAACGGCTTCCGCCGCGACGCTCACCCGATGGCGGTGATGTGCGGCGTGGTCGGCGCCCTGTCGGCGTTCTATCACGACTCCCTGGACATCAATAACCCGCAACACCGCGAAATCTCCGCGGTGCGCCTGGTCGCCAAGATGCCGACCCTGGCTGCGATGGTTTACAAGTACTCCATGGGCCAGCCGATGATGTACCCGCGCAACGACCTGTCGTACGCGGAAAACTTCCTGCACATGATGTTCAACACCCCGTGCGAGATCAAACCGATCAGCCCGGTGCTGGCCAAGGCAATGGACCGGATCTTCATCCTCCACGCCGACCACGAGCAGAACGCCTCCACCTCCACCGTTCGTCTGGCCGGCTCGTCGGGTGCCAACCCGTTCGCCTGTATCGCCGCCGGTATCGCTGCACTGTGGGGCCCGGCCCACGGCGGTGCGAACGAAGCCGTACTGACCATGCTGGATGAAATCGGCGATGTTTCGAACATCGACAAATTCATCGCCAAGGCCAAGGACAAGAACGACCCGTTCAAGCTGATGGGCTTCGGTCACCGCGTGTACAAGAACCGCGACCCGCGCGCCACCGTGATGAAGCAGACCTGCGACGAAGTCCTGCGCGAGCTGGGCATCAAGAACGACCCGCAGCTGGAACTGGCCATGCGCCTGGAAGAGATCGCCCTGACCGATCCTTACTTCATCGAGCGTTCGCTGTACCCGAACGTCGACTTCTACTCGGGGATCATCCTCAAGGCGATCGGCATTCCGACCAGCATGTTCACCGTGATCTTCGCCCTGGCACGTACCGTGGGCTGGATCTCGCACTGGAAAGAAATGCTCTCCAGCCCGTACAAGATCGGCCGTCCGCGCCAGCTGTACACCGGTGAGCAGAAGCGTGACATCGTTGCTCTGAAAGACCGCAAGTAAGCGTTGATCGCTGAACGTAAAAGGCTGCCCTCGGGCAGCCTTTTTTATTGTAAATCCTGCCGGTCGCAGTGCGGCCTTTGCGGGGGCGACCTTGCGTCGCGAAAGGGCTGCAAAGCAGCCCACGCAATATTGCGCCAAGCCTAAGATTCGGGGGCCGCTGCGCGCCCCATTCGCGACGCAAGGCCGCTCCCACAGACCGCGCGCCGCGTTAAACCTCAGTTTTTCTCAGCCCGCTCGCGCAGAGCTTTCAGGGTATTGAACGGCGCATCCACCACGAACTTGTTGGCCACCATCGCCGGCACGCTGCCGCCCGGCTCGGTGTGCACCTGGTAGGTCACCTCCGTGCTGTCGCCCTTGGGCACCAGCTTCCAGAAGCCCTCAACCTTGGCCACCCGCACAAAGCCCTTCTCTTCCGGCAAATAGGTCGGCTCTTCCTTCAGGTTACGCACCAGGCTGCCGTCCGTCTCCTTGACCGTGGTCACATGCAAAACCGAATCACGCGGCGTCACCGGCCAGGGTGTATTGAACTGGGTGTAGGTCCAGGTCTGGTCACCTTCTTGCTTGAGCAATTTCTGCAACTTGCACTCATGAATCCATGCGCAGGCACCCACCACATCTTCCTGCAACGCCTGCACCTTGGCCAGCGGCGCCTTGATCACGGTAACGCCCTGATAGGCCTTGTACTTGGAACCCGCCACTTCGCTGAGGGATACCTTGATCCCGTCCTCGTTCTTGGCCACTTGCCAGTTTTCAGCCCAGGCCACAGGCGACAGCAGAACACCCACGCCACACAGCAGTGCAATACGCTTGAACGATCTCATCATGTTTATCCTTGTTGTCGAAGATCCAGCCTGTCACGCCGCCGTCATCTGCTCCCACCAGCCAAGAATCCTGATTGCCTCGTCACGATCACTGCCGCACACCTCGGCATCCGCCTTGAAGCCACCGCACACCGCCGGCCGCTCGGGCTTGCCGAACAGGTCGCAAAGGTTGGCCGCAGTCAGGTGCAGGCAGCGCTCACCCGCCGGCTTGCCATTGGGCATTCGCGGCATCGCAGAAGTGATGGACGGGGCGATGCAGCAGGCACCACAGCCCTCACGGCATTTCATGGCTATTCACCAAAATCAGGACTCCCTGGAACAAAACGGGACGAACGTCCCTGGATAGTAACCGCTCAAACAGTCGTTTGAAATTGCTGGCACGATGAAATCTGCTGTGACCCAGCAGTCAGTTCTCGCCTATTGGCGATACTCGAAATCGATGGCAGCGCCCTCCACCTCACGACGGCTATCATTGCGCAGTTGCAGCTGCATTTCGTTGTTGATCAGCCGGCCATTGAGCTGGAACGGGCTGTCATTGGTCTCTGGCTTTTCTGTGAACATGGGCGGCAACAAAGGTTTGCGCCGCTGGATTGGGGAAAGCGTGCCCACATTCGGCTCAAGGTTGTTGACCATCTCGACGGGCAAGCTAAGGTCCAGCCCTGTCTTGGGCAATGGCTTGGCAACCGCTTTGCTGACCGGCTTGTGCGCGGGCTTGGCTGTCGCCTTTTTTGGCACGTGCTTACCCTGAGCCGCCTGAACCTCGTTTGCCGGTTGCGCAGCCAAGGCAGGGGCGACCGGGCAGCAAAACGGCAAAAGGCACACGATCAGAACAAAGCAGCGCAAAACGTTCATGGCAAATGGACAGACTGGCAGGAAAAATGCGTATGCTCCCTGTTCCACAGGCAGCTTGCAAGCCTTACAAAAGCGTAACCGCAGTCTCCCTGCACAACTGCTGCGCCAGCAAACCGAGCGTAATCACAGCCCGCTCGGCCTCCTTATTCCAAGGAATGCCGCAGTTGAGTCGCACACAGTGGTTGAACTGCTCTGTGTTACTGAATATAAGTCCTGGCGCAATGCTGATGCCCTGCTCCAGCGCGCGCACATGCAGCTCCTGGGTATTGACCCGACCCGGCAGGCTCACCCAGAGAATGAAGCCGCCTGTCGGCCGGGTCATCTGGGTACCCTCGGGGAAGTGCTGCTGCACTGCCAACTGATAGGCACTGAGGTTCTTGCGATATTCCTGGCGTATGTAGCGCAGATGCCGGTCGTAGCCGCCATTCTCCAGGTAGGCTGCCACGCCCATCTGCGTCACGCTACAGGCCGAGTGGGTGGTAAACGTCTGCAGGCGCTGAATCTCGTCCTGGTAACGCCCGGCGATCATCCAGCCCACCCGCACGCCAGGGGACAGGGTCTTGGAGAAGCTCGAACAGTAGATTACCCGGTCCAGCCGGTCGAACGCCTTCAGCGCCTTGGTCTTGCCCTGCTCGAACATCAGCTCACCGTAGATGTCATCCTCGATGATCTGGATATCGAAGTCCGAGGCCAGGCGCAGCAATTGCTTTTGCCGCTCTTCGGGAACGGTGCCGCCCAGCGGGTTGCTCAAGCGCGCAGTGAGCACCAGCGCCTTGATCGACCATTGGTTAGCCGCCAGTTGCAAGGCTTCGAGGCTGATACCGGTGGACGGGTCACTGGGGATTTCGATCACTTTCAAACCCAGCAGGTCAGCCAGCTGCAGCAAGCCGTAATAGGTCGGCGACTCGGCGGCAATCAGGTCACCTGGGCGGGTGAGCACCCGCAGCGACATCTGCAGGGCATCGACACACCCATGGGTCACGATCACTTCGCGCGGGTCGACCAGCACGCCGGCATCGCGCATGCGTATGGCAATCTGTCGGCGCAGCGGCTCGAAACCGGGGCTGAACATGTAGCTGAAGGCGCGCGGGCTGTGGAAGCGCGTCACCTTGGCGATTTGCTGATGCAGGGCGCGCACTGGCAGGTAGTCGACATGCGGCACTGCAGCGCCAAACGGGAACACACCATCGCGGCGCGCCTCAGTCAGCACCTGCTGGATGATGCTGGCGCGCGTGACCAGGCCGGGGCGTTCCACCCGGGCGATGTCCGGGGTTTGCGCGGTCAAGGCAGGGGTCTGGTGCACGTAATAGCCAGACTGCGGCCGCGCCCGGATAAGCCCTTGGTCCTCAAGATTGGCATAGGCCTGCAACACCGTGGCATGGCTGACGTTGAGCTGGGCGCTCATCTTGCGCACGGAAGGTACCCGCTCGCCTGGCTGGTAGACACCGCGACGGATATCATCGGCCAGTTGCTGGGCGATACGCTGGTACAGCAGCAGGTTGGTCATGTCGACATGCTCGTTATTCTTGTACGGGTCACTGACGGTAGAGAATACCGTAACAGTTGCAAAGTGTACTGGGACAGATTGCAACATAGTCGACAATACAACAGCGTGACCGCTATCGAAACGATTAAACCGACATAAAACGGGCCGCAAAGCGGCCCGTTTCGACAAGACTCAGCGCGCTGGCGCGAGCCGACCCTTGTCATCGGAGAATACGATCTCCACTCGTCGGTTTTGCGCCCTGCCCCGCTCCGAAGCATTGGCCTCGATCGGGTACTGGTCGCCATAGCCCTCGACCTGCAGGCGCTTTTCATCGATGCCCAGGTCCACAAGCATGTCGGCCACGGACTGCGCCCTGTCGCGCGACAGCTTGAGATTTTCCTCGCCCGCGCCAGTACTGTCGGTATAGCCCTCGATACGCACTACCCGGCGCGGGTTGAGCTGCAGGAACTGCACCAGCTTGAGCACAGTCCGGCTGGCCGAGTTCTTCAGGTCGGCACTGCCGGTATCGAACAGCACATCGCCCAAGGTCATCACCAAGCCACGGTCGGTCTGCTCCGAAGCCAACGCAGCAATCTGCGACTCGACCCACTTGCCCTGCTGCTGCACGCTGGCCAGCTTGGCCTCACGCAAGGCCAGCTGCAGGCGCTGGCGCTCCAGGTCGAGCTTGGCCTGGCGCTCCTGGTTCAGCGCCAGCTTGGCATGCTCGCGGGCAATCTCGCTGTAGCGCTGGCTGAGGTAAGCATAATGCCGCACATCAGAACCGGTGCCGATGTAACTGGACAGGCGCTCGGCGCGAGCCAGCGATTCACCCGCCCGAATCACGTCACGCGGCGCGCTGCGCAGCACATCGGAATCATCTTTGACACCCTGGAAGGCGACGGTGGCCTCATCCAACGCGGCACTGCTGCGCTGGCTGGCACAACCTTGCAAACCTGCCGTCAGCGCCAACAATGCCAATGCAGCCAAAGGCGTACGACGGATCATGGCTGCACCTCCAGTTGCTTGCGCAAGCGCTTGACCCGCGACTGCAGCACCTGCAGCTGCTCTTCGCTCTTCTGGTTCAGCACCTGGGCCTCGGCCAGGCGCGCATCCAGCTCGGCCTGCTCGGCGCGCATGCGCGCATCGCGATAGTCCTGGGTAAGCATGTTGGCCTTGGCGCGGGCCAGCTTGTCTTCAGCCAGTTTCAGCGTTTCTACCTGCTCAGTGGCGCCGACGGCCTTGGCCTGGTCCAGAGCCTGTTCGGAAATGCGCATCTGCTCGTCAGGGGCCGGATCATTGGCGCAGCCAGCCAGGCCGAGCACGGCCAGGGCGAGGATTAGTGGTTGGGTTCTCACGCAATCTTCCTAGTGTTTGGGGGCGTCCGCAGGCACGTGCAACTGCGCTTTCCAGCGCTCGACATTACGTTGCAGCACAGCTTCGGATGCACCAGAGATCGGCAATTCTGTCAGTTTTTTTGCCAATTGCCCACGCAACCAGCTGTCATTGCACGCCGAGTTGTGCGACAGCGCCAGGTACAGGCCCGGCCTGTCCACCGGCAAGCCGCGGGCTATCAGGTCATTGCTCATACCCAGGCTCTGGGCCATGGCCATACCGGAGTAACGGCCAGCCAGCACATAATCCACCTGGCCGAGTACCAGTTTCTGGAACGCCTGGGTCAGGTTCTGCGCCGGCACCAGCTTGAGCTGGGCCTTGGCGAACGCAGTAAAGGCCGGGGTCAGGCGCGCACGCTCGGACAAACTGCCCTGGTACCTGGCCAGATCGGCCGGGCCATCAAAGGTCACCGCTGCATCATGGCGGGTCCACACCAGGTACTCATTGAGCTGCAACGGCGGATGGATGTAGTCCAGCGCGGTCAGTTGCTCCACCTGCATGGGGGTGTCGAGCAGCAGGTCCATGCGCCCGCTGCGCACCTCTTCCAGCGCCTGATCACGGCGACCGGCACTCAGCACCTCGACCTTCACACCCAGCTCTTCCGCCACCTGGCGCAACAGGTCAACGTTGGCGCCGACCAGGTGCTTCGGGTCTTTCGGGTCCTGCCACGAATAGGGCGGCGCATCAGGGCTGCCGGTCGCCACCAGGCGCTCGCACTTGCCTGCAGCCATGGCCAGTGGTGACACCAACAGCGCCACACATGCCAGCACCCTGCCCGTTCCGCGCAACGTCATCCCTCACCCCTCAAGCCATAAAAAAACCCGACCCTCAAAACGAGGGCCGGGTTCTTTATAAGTGAAGCAGGCGGATCAGACCAGCTTTTCCAGCTCCGGCACCGCTTCGAACAGGTCAGCAACCAGGCCGTAATCAGCCACCTGGAAGATCGGCGCTTCTTCATCCTTGTTGATCGCCACGATCACTTTGGAGTCTTTCATGCCGGCCAGGTGCTGGATCGCGCCGGAGATACCGACGGCGATGTACAGCTGTGGCGCAACGATCTTGCCGGTCTGGCCGACCTGCATGTCGTTCGGCACAAAGCCTGCGTCGACCGCGGCGCGCGAAGCACCGACGGCGGCGCCGAGCTTGTCGGCCAGGCTGTACAGGTGCTTGAAGTTGTCACCGTTGCCCATGCCACGGCCGCCGGAAACGACGATCTTGGCTGCGGTCAGCTCTGGGCGATCGGACTTGGCCAGCTCTTCGCCAACGAAAGCCGAAATGCCGGCGTTGTGCGCAGCGCCAACAGCCTCGACGGCAGCCGAACCACCTTCGGCGGCCACGGCGTCGAAGCCGGTGGTACGCACGGTGATCACCTTGATGGCCGCGCTCGATTGCACGGTAGCAATGGCGTTACCCGCATAGATCGGGCGCTTGAAGGTGTCGGCGGACTCGACCGAGATGATCTCGGAGATCTGGTCCACGTCCAGCAGCGCGGCAACACGTGGCAGGATGTTCTTGCCGTTGGTGGTAGCCGGGGCCAGCACATGGCTGTAACCCTTGGCCAGCTCGACGATCAGCGGCGCGACGTTTTCCGGCAGGACGTGGGCGTAGGCGGCGTTATCAGCCACCAGCACCTTGGCAACGCCAGCGATTTTGGCAGCGGCTTCAGCAACGCCACCGACGTTCTGGCCTGCGACCAGCACGTGCACATCACCACCGATCTTGGCGGCTGCGGCGACAGTGTTCAGGGTGGCCGGGGCTACGGCACCGTTCTCCGGACCTTGTAGAAGGTCAGCGACAACCAGGATAGTCATATCAGATTACCTTCGCTTCGTTCTTCAGCTTCTCGACCAGTTCGGCCACCGATTTGACCTTGATGCCCGCGCTGCGGGCAGCCGGGGCTTCAACCTTCACGGTCTTGTTGGTGGAGGCGAGGGAAACGCCCAGTGCGTCTGGAGTAACAGTCTCCAGCGGCTTCTTCTTGGCCTTCATGATGTTCGGCAGCGACGCGTAGCGTGGCTCGTTCAGGCGCAGGTCGGTGGTGACGATCGCGGGCAGGTTCAGCGCAACGGTCTGCAGGCCGCCATCGATTTCACGGGTGACATTCAGCTTGTCGCCAGCGACTTCGACCTTGGAAGCGAAGGTGCCCTGGGCGAAGCCAGTCAGCGCGGCCAGCATCTGGCCGGTCTGGTTGTTGTCACTGTCGATGGCCTGTTTGCCGAGGATGACCAGCTGCGGCTGCTCCTTGTCGACAACGGCCTTCAGCGCCTTGGCCACGGCCAGGGAGTTCAGTTCGTCAGCGGCTTCTACCAGGATGGCACGGTCGGCACCCAGGGCCAGGGCGGTACGCAGTTGCTCCTGGGCAGTGGTCGGGCCGACGGAAACGACGACGATCTCGGTCGCAACGCCTTTTTCCTTCAGGCGCACGGCTTCTTCGACGGCGATTTCGCAGAAGGGGTTCATGGACATCTTGACGTTAGCAAGGTCGACGCCGGAGTTGTCCGCTTTGACGCGAACCTTGACGTTGTAGTCGACCACTCGTTTGACAGCTACAAGAACCTTCATGGATTCCTCGTTACTCTCCGGTGAATAGATAGTCGCCTGGGGCAGAGCCCTGCGATGCGCGTGGGTACAAGGGCACCTCTAAAGACGTATCGGGAGGCAGCAACTTCACAGTGACCAAACAGTCTTGTTCGGACTCTTGCGACAAATCCTCACGGGTCATTTCCTGTCGTGGCGTGTAAACTCCACTACAAACCGGCCTAAGCCCGCAAAACCCTGCTCCACACCTGGTCTTTAGAGGTGTACCTGCGCCCGGCTGCAAGCCTACGGCGAACGTAAAACCGCTCGTATCTTGACCGTAACACCCATTCCGGTCAATACGGCAAATCGGTCACCCTCCAGCCGCGTTCCTGTGATTTTACTGGCCTGCGGCAAATTCAAACAAACGTTTGTATTGGACCCGCCAAGTGGTGTAGATATAATGCGCGGCCAAGACAAAACGGTGTAGTCCGTCATTTGCCCAGCTACAGTTCCGCCGTTGCGTAGAACCGCTGCGAATGCCCCGCACCCATAAGACAAAGCAACAGCACGAGCCTTGATGAGTAGGAGAGAACCAGTGGAACGCGAATACATGGAATTCGACGTGGTCATCGTCGGCGCCGGCCCGGCGGGCCTGTCCGCCGCCTGCCGCCTGAAGCAGAAGGCCGCCGAAGCCGGTAGCGAAATCAGCGTCTGCGTGGTGGAGAAAGGCTCTGAAGTCGGCGCCCACATCCTCTCTGGCGCAGTGTTCGAGCCCCGCGCCCTGAACGAGCTGTTCCCCGACTGGAAAGCACTCGGTGCACCGCTGAACACCGAAGTGAAGCGCGACGACATCTACGTGCTCAAGGATGCCGGCAGCGCGACCAAGGTGCCTGACCTGTTCGTGCCCAAGACCATGCACAACCATGGCAACTACATCATCTCGCTGGGCAACCTGTGCCGCTGGCTGGCGCAGCAGGCCGAAAACCTCGGTGTAGAGATCTACCCGGGCTTCGCCGCCCAGGAAGCGCTGTTCGACGACAACGGCGTGGTCCGCGGCATCGTTACCGGCGACCTCGGTGTCGACCGTGAAGGCAACCCCAAGGACGGCCTGTACACCCCGGGCATGGAACTGCGCGCCAAGTACACCCTGTTCGCCGAAGGCTGCCGTGGCCATATTGGCAAGCAGCTGATCAAGCGCTTCAACCTCGACAGCGAGTCCGACGTCCAGCACTACGGCATCGGTCTGAAGGAAATCTGGGAAATCGACCCGGCCAAGCACGAACAGGGCCTGGTGGTTCACACCGCCGGCTGGCCGCTGGACGTGGTGGCCAAGGAAAACACCGGTGGCTCGTTCCTTTATCACCTGGAAAACAACCAAGTGGTGGTCGGCCTGATCGTCGACCTGTCCTACGCCAACCCCTACCTGTCGCCGTTCGACGAATTCCAGCGCCTCAAGCACCACCCGGTGATCAGCCAGTACCTCGAGGGCGGCAAGCGCATCAGCTACGGCGCCCGCGCCTTGGCCAAGGGCGGCATCAACTCGCTGCCGAAAATGGTCTTCAATGGTGGCGCGCTGATCGGTTGCGACCTGGGCACCATGAACGTGGCCAAGATCAAGGGCAGCCATACCGCGATGAAGTCCGGCATGCTTGCTGCCGAAGCAGTGGCCGACGCATTGATCGCCGGTAGCGAAGGCGGTGATCAGTTGAACAGCTATGTCAGCGCCTTCAAGGCCAGCTGGCTGTACGAAGAACTGTTCGCCAGCCGCAACTTCGGCCCGGCCATGCACAAGTTCGGCCCGCTGCTGGGCGCGGCGTTCAACTATGTCGACCAGAACTGGTTCGGTGGCAAGCTGCCGTTCACCCTGCACGACACCAAGCCGGACTATGCCTGCCTCAAGCTGGCCGCCGACTCGAAAAAGATCGACTACCCGAAACCGGACGGCAAGCTCAGCTTCGACAAGCTCAGCTCGGTATTCCTCTCCAGCACCAACCACGAAGAGGAACAACCCTGCCACCTGAAGCTGACCGATCCGAGCGTACCGATCGCCAGCAACCTGCCGCTGTACGACGAGCCTGCCCAGCGCTACTGCCCGGCAGGTGTGTACGAAGTGGTCACCCAGGAAGACGGCAACAAGCGTTTCCAGATCAACGCGCAGAACTGCGTGCACTGCAAGACCTGCGACATCAAGGACCCGGCCCAGAACATCACCTGGGTCACCCCTGAAGGCGCTGGCGGGCCGAACTACCCGAACATGTAAGGCCCCTGCCCTTGCGGCAACAAAAAGCCCCCGGTCCTCATGAGCCGGGGGCTTTTTGTTGGCTGCCATTATCAGGCAGTACGCACTTCCTCAAAGAGTTCTGGATGGCGATCCAGCAGCTTGAGCAGTTTCACCAACGCCACTGGCGGGGTGGTCTTGCCGTTTTCATAACGGGAGAACGCATTGACCCCACCACCGAAGATTTCCCCCGCTTCACGCTGGTCGAGGTCGAACTTTCTGCGCATGGCAGCAATGAAGCCGGGATCGACAACGGCTGCATTGACCTTGCGCTCAAACGCCGTCATCAGATCACTCATACGCTGGGCCTCGTCCATGCCCAGTACCGCCTCGCCACACGTCGGGCAGTAGTCACCAAAGATGTCCGGGATGACGGTCGCCTCACCTTTGTAGCGATACGGCATGTCTCGCGACTGCGCAACCAACTCCGCTCCTCCACATAGGGGACATTTCATTTCAAAGCTCCTTGAAAGATAGGATGAGCAGATCGTCGACCACCGTCAGCTTGAGGTAAACCCTGCCTACGGCGGTTTGCGCCCGATAGACATCCTGCCAAATACGATGATCGTTGTAGCTCGTCATACTTTTATGGAAGTCACCTGGCGATAGCCCGCGGACAACATCCAACATGTCATAGGGACCTAGCCCAAGCGACCGCGCTCCCAGGGTCGCCGCCTGGGTGGTACGTACCTTCCCTTGGCTCAATAGCACTTGCAGCCGATGCAAAGGGCAGTGAGGCGTTCTCTTTTCCATGAGAAATTAACCTTCCAGGTTAAATCTGGCCAATAGGTTATTCCAATAACCCCCGCCCGGAAGGATGACTCAATGCCCCATGCGCGTTACCCGATCATTTGTCGCCACACATGACCGGCATCGGCTCCGCCGCAAACACCAATGGCTCACGACGCCCGAAATACAAGGCCGTCAGCAGCCCCACCGCGCCCATGATCAGACAAAACCCGACACACACCCACGGGCTCCACGGCATCAGCGCAATCAGTGCCAGCGGCGTGGTACTGGCCCACACTGCGTAGGCTACGTTGTAGGTGAAGGAAATGCCCGATACGCGGATCTGCGCCGGGAACAGCCCCACCATCACCGAGGGCACCACCCCCACCACGCCACAGCTCAACCCCGCCAGCGCATAGGCCAGCCAGGTCATGCCCCACTGCCCCACCAGGCTGGCGTACAACGCGCCAATACCCAGCGGCAGCAACAGGCTATACAGCATCAGCGCGCGCCAGGCACCCACACGGTCGACCAGCAGCCCGGCCAGCACGCAGCCCATGTTGAGGAAGACGATGCCCACACTGCTGAGGGCGAAGGTATGCCCGGCAGTCATGCCGAAGCGCTGCTGCATCACCGTCGGCGTGATCACCACCAGCACCACCACCGCCGAGGTCAGCACACAGGTCAGCAACGCGGCAGGGATCAATGCCCGGCGGTGTTCACCCAGCACTCGCCGCAGCGGAAAACTCACAGGTTGCTCCTGGCGCGCGCGCAGGGCGAGGAACACCGGTGTTTCACTGAGCCAGCGGCGCAGCCACACACCCACCACACCGAACACCCCACCCAACAGGAACGGGTAGCGCCAGGCGTAATCGAGGATTTCCTGCGGGGTGAACAGTTGCGCCAGCAAGGTGGCGGTCAGCGCCCCCAGCAGGTAGCCGAAAGTCAGCCCGGCCTGCAGAAAGCCCAGGGCATAACCGCGCCGCCCGTTGGGCGCGTGCTCGGCAACGAACGTCCAGGCGCTTGGCACTTCACCGCCTACGGCAGCCCCCTGGAGGATGCGCAAGGCCAACAGGATCAGCGGGGCGGCATAGCCGATGTCGGCATAGGTCGGCATCACCCCGATCAGCAGACACGGCAGGGCCATCATCAGGATGCTCAGGCTGAATACCCGCTTGCGCCCCAGGTGGTCGGCGAAGTGCGCCATCAGGATGCCGCCCAGCGGCCGCGCCAGATAGCCGGTGACGAAGATTCCGAAGCTTTGCAGCAAGCGCAGCCATTCGGGCATCTCGGGCGGGAAGAACAGCTGGCTGAGGGTCAGCGCGAAGAACACGAAAATGATGAAGTCGTAGATTTCCAGCGCGCCACCCAGCGCCGCCAGGCCCAGGGTCCGATGGTCGCCGCGGCTGAACCGGGGCGGGCGAGCGGTATCGATGGCAGTCATGGCAGGGTCCGCAGATCGGCAAAGGGCAAGAGCATAACAAATAGCTGCCCGATTGCCCCGCCGGTGGTACCGCTAGCGGTTGAACACCGTATGCGCAAAGTTGGCTCGCGGCCGTGGCCGCGCTGTATTGGCCGGCAGGGTGCCCGGCAGCGGTAGTCTGCCGACCACCATCGGTGCGTCGATGATTGCCATGAACGTCTCCAGCGCCTCGTTATCGGGCGCCTGAGGCAGGCTCAGGCTGACCGCCTGGCGCTCGGCCTGCGGCACTGCTGGCACTTTCAACTGGCTGGAATGGTAAAGCAGTGCATGCTGGATCTGTGTGCTGACACGGCAGAAGCGCTCTAGATCGACGCCACAATGGCTGGCCAGCTCGATATTGCCCAGCAACAGGTGAAAGGGCTGCAAGGCGCACTGCACCAGGCGCTGCAGCTCCTCGAAGCTGGCCACTGGGGCTATCCGGTAATAGCCCAAACCATTGAGCAACCGCTCCAGCTGCAGGCGCTGGCACGGGTGTGTATCGGCGATGAGAATGCGCAGGGTCTTGTTTACCATGGTCGGACCTAGGCCATTGGGTAATGGGCACGCTCCATGACCATACTGCGCCAATAACGGCTAATGCCAAGGCCATGCCCGGCAACGGTCTTCTTTGATAGAAGTCGGGAAAGCCGCATAAATCAAGTGATTGACTGACGGAATTTGCATTTGCCTTTAACCTGGCAATCAGGATTCCCATTGCCGCATGCGCACCCGGCAGTGCTTCATGGCATTGACGATGTGCTTTTCCACCAGGCTGCGGGAGATGCCCAGCCGCTCGGCGATCTGCAGATGTGAAAGGCCTTCGATCTTGCGCAGCAGGAAGCATTCGCGGCAGGGGCCGGTCAGTTCGTCAAGCGCCCGCTGCATGAGGGCCAGGCGTTGGTTGAGCTGCAGTTCCTGCGCCAGCGCCGGCACATGCCCGCCCTCATCACTGTCGAGTATCTCAAGCGGTTCGGCCTGACGCACCAGATGGCGACGATGACGGTCGATCACCAGGTTCAGGGCGATACGGTACAGGAATGCGCGCGGATGCTCGATCTGCCCGTTGTCCGTTCGCTCCAGTACCCGCAGGTAGGCATCGTGGGCAACATCCTCTGCCGCCTGACGGTTACCCAAGCGCGCGGACAGGAAACTCACCAACTCACGATAGTAACGTTCCACAAACACACCTGGAATCGTCTGCACACCCACGCTGGGGCAGATGCAGAACTGAGTGATATCAGCGTGCGATCTTACAAAATATAATGATTCTCAGCAACGCACACCTGCGCTGTGCTTACCGTCAACCCGACGCCCGTACAACCTTGAGATTGCGGGCATACCAGGGGCGCTGCGGCACCCGTGGTTGCAGCCGGGCAAAGAGGTCTTCGTTGCCATAAATGATGCGCAACGCCAGCTTCATGGTTTCCGGGTCCATTTCGACGCTTCGACCGGGCCGCAAGCCCGGCACCGTCGAACAGCCATGGGTATCGGGACCCAGCCACGGGTCAGCCACCGCCACCCAACGCCCGGGTGCGAACCAGGGCACGCCGTTCACCTGCAAGCGGCGGATCTCACCCGGGTGGACCCGCTCATGGGCTCGGAACCAATCGTCGACTCGGTCGTCGATCCAGCCATGAAAATGCCAGAACACCGGGTTTACATGTGACGAGAACGGGTCGCCGAGAAAATCGTTGCGTGCTTCGAACCAGCGCTCAGCGAAATCACCCGGGGTACGTGCAGCAGGCACCGGCATACCGTTGGACGGGTCGCGCGGCACCGCCGCCCAACGCATGTGCAACCAGTCATGCAGGCCCAGCTCCAGTTCTGAGCCGAACTGCCCCAAGGTCAGCTTGCTCAGATATTCCGGATCACTGTAGCGCGACTCCCAGACCTGAAAGTTGCCGTGGAAGGTATCCGGGCTTTTGATGTCGCGTACCCACTGGGTGTACTCCTGGTCGTCATGGGCCAGCCAGGTCGGTGGCAAGGCATTGCCGTCGTGGTTGTCGAAGTAACGGGCAAAACCGATGCGGTCACGCTCGAGCTCCGGCTGAGGCAGCGGGAACCGCGTCCACGAAGGCAGGTCCTGCAGGGCCCTGGCACTGCCGAGCATGTGCCGGTGCATGAACAGGAAGTCCTCTCCGGAACCGTTGCGATCCTTGTGCCGGCCACGCGCATCACGCTCCTGGCCACGCGGCCCGGGTTGCCAGCCCAAGCCACGCAGGGCGGATTGCTTGTCCTCTTCCAGCTTGTGCCACTTGTCCCGCGATGCGTGCCATAGCTGGTGGAACAGCCGATGCTCCGGCGAAATGAGCCACGCCAGCAGCTGTGGCGACAGCGGCGTACGTTCGCGAGCCTCCGGGAAAGGCCGCTTCAAGGCCAGGAAGCCATTGTCCAGAACAGGCAGAGACAGGGCGCGGTCCAGGGCCGAGATACGACCATTGAGCGTTGCCGGCCCGGCATTGCCATAGGCGCCCCAGACCTCATCGAGCACCACATGGCATTCATAGCGCGCCTGCCCTGCACCGGGCTCGGTTGAAAACAGCCGCCAGCGCAACATCCCGGGCTTGTCCGTCAGCAAGTCACCCATGACCCGATAACGGGGTTCCTGCTCACTGCGCAGGCGTTCGGCGGTGTCCAGGTAACCTCGCAGCCCCCGGCCATTGCTGGCGACATCCAGAAACAATTCCAGCTCCCCGTCGGGCAAACCCAGCAGTTGGGCATCCTTGCCATGTGCAGTCCAGCGCCAGATGCCCCGCAGGATGTCGCCCAGCTGCTGCAGGCGGGTATCGGCCAACTCGACAACAGCCTCGCCAGGCGTTTCCGGAAACGCCTCGGCATCCCGCTGGCGCTGTAAATACAGCGCTCCGGGTACCGCTACGCCCGTCAATGCCACAGCAGCGATGAACCCGCGTCGAGAAATCGTCATTGCAACTACCTGCGCCTTCATTGCGGCCATGGAGCACGGCCCGTCCAAGGCTAGAACGTTGTACCTGCACTGAAATTTAACGCCGCGGCCGGGGCGGCTAAATTTCCTCCGTGTCGACTCGTTCACCCCAGGTAGCGACGGCCTCTGTGCCCTCCCTCGACGGCGAACCTACCGAGACCAAGATGACGACACCACGCTGGAAAAAAGCCCTGTACATCAGCCTGGCTGCGGCAGTCGCCGCGGGTGCCGGTCTGGCTGCCTGGTACCATTTCGCGGCCCCTGGCGGCTACTCCCGGGAAGTCGTTCGTCAAGCCAACGACTTGCAGGAACGCATCATCTCGTTCGACAGCCATGTCACCTTGCCGCTGGACTTCGGCAACGAAGGCAGCGAAGCCGACAAGGACGGACCGGGCCGCTTCGACCTGGCCAAGGCTGCCCAAGGGCGGTTGTCTGGCGCGGCGCTGACCATCTTTGCCTGGCCCGAATCCTGGACGGGCGCAAACAGCCCGCATCGCCCCACGCCAGGTTTCGTCGAGGCCGCCCACCACACCCAGGAAGTGCGCTACAACGCCATCACCGCAATGGTGCGCGACTTCCCCGAACGCGTCGCCATCGCCTACACCCCACAGGACATGCGGCGCTTGCACGGCGAAGGCAAGTTCGCGGTGTTCCTGAGCATGCTCAACGCGTATGCGCTGGGGGACGATATCGACCAGCTCGACCGCTGGGCGGCACGCGGGGTGCGCATGTTCGGCTTCAGCTACGTCGGCAACAACAGCTGGGCCGACTCGTCTCGCCCCTTACCGTTCTTCAATGACACTGTCGATGCGCTCGAGGGTCTGTCCCCCATCGGCAAGCGCGCCGTACAACGGCTCAATGACCTGGGTGTGATCATCGATGTCTCGCAGATGTCCAGCAAGGCGCTGAACCAGGTCATTCAGCTCAGCCGTACTCCGGTGGTGGCGTCGCACTCGGCACCACGGGCCATGGTCGATATCAACCGTAACCTGTCCGACAAGGAAATGCAGTTGATCAAGGAAAGCGGCGGGGTCGTGCAACTGGTCGCGTTCTCCAGCTACCTCAAGCCGCTCAGCGCGCAGACCCAGGAAAAGCTCAATGCCTTGCGTGCCCGCTACGCGCTGCCGCCACTGGCTGACCTGAACTACGCGCTGATGCCTGGCGACCCGGTCATAGCCGGCTGGCCCGAGCAGAAGGTCGGGCAATATGCCAACGAACTCTATGCAATCCTCGAACAGGAGCCGCCAGCGACCCTGAAGGACTACGGTGATGCCATCGATTACACCGTGCGCAAGCTCGGCATAGACCACGTAGGCATCAGCTCGGACTTCAACGAAGGCGGCGGCATCGACGGCTGGCACGACGCCAGCCAAGCACGCAACGTAACGGCCGAACTCCTTACCCGCGGCTACTCCGAAGCCGACATCGCCAAGCTTTGGAGTGGCAACTTCCTGCGCGTCTGGGCACAGGTACAGAGCGCCGCCCGCGGTACCGACACTTCACTGCGCTAAGCCATTGGGCACCTTTATGAACGACCGCCGCAATTTTCTCAAAAGGGCCGGCATCCTCGCCGCTGGCCTGCCCCTCGCCAGCCATCTGCTACCCGTTGCCGAGGCCGCCACGCCGATACCGAGCGCCGGCAACCAACGATGGGCCGATTTTCGCCGCCTGTTCGAACTCGACCCAAACTATGCGCACTTCGCCAACTTCCTGATCACCTCTCATCCAAGGCCGGTACGCGAAGCCATCGAGGCCCTGCGTGCACGTTTCGACCGTCACCCGGCGCTGATGGTCGACTGGGATGCCCAGTCGGAGTGGAAGCACGAGGCTGAGGTGCGCCAATGGGCGGCACGCTACCTGGAGGTGGCGCCACGCCAGATTGCCCTGACGGGCAGCACTACCGAGGGCCTGGGTTTGATTTATGGCGGCATCAAGCTGGCGCCCGGCCAGGAAATCCTGACCACGGTGCACGAGCATTCCGCCGCACGGCAGACCATGAACTACCGCAGCGCCCGCGATGGCAACCCGGTACGCAGGCTACGCCTGTTCGAGCAACCCTGGCAGGTGAGCACCGACCAGGTGCTGGGTACCGTGCGGGCCGCCATTTCCCCACAAACGCGCGTGCTGGGCATGACCTGGGTACATTCGGGCAGCGGGGTGAAACTGCCGGTTGGCGAAATCGGTGCGCTCGTACGCGAGGTCAATCAGAACAGGGACGAACGCGACCATATCCTGTATGTCATCGACGGGGTTCACGGTTTTGGCGTCGAGGACATGCGCTTCGCCGACCTGAACTGCGACTACTTCATATCCGGGACCCACAAGTGGATGTTCGGCCCCCGCGGGACAGGCATCATCTGCGCCGCATCCTCGGCACTGGGGCAGCTGCAACCGAGCATCGCCACCTTCTCGGAAAACGAAGACTTCGCCACCATCATGAGCCCGGGCGGCTACCACGCCTTCGAGCACCGCTGGGCCCTGGGCAAGGCGTTCGAACTGCACCTGCAAACCGGCAAGGCTGCCGTGCAGGCACGCATCCACGCCCTCAACGACTACCTGAAGCAACAGCTGGAAAGCCTGCCTGCCATCGAACTGGTGACGCCACGCAGCAGCACCCATTCGGCGGGCTTCACCTTCTTTCGCGGCAAAGGCCAGGATGCCGACGCGCTGGCCAGGTACCTGACTAGCCAACGCATCATCGTCGACGCCGTCTCGCGCGATGCCGGGCCAGTGGTGCGCACTGCGCCGGGTTTGCTGAATACCGAAGCGGAAATCGACCGCTTGGTCGACGTACTGCGCCAGCGCCCGCGCGCCTGACAACCCGGGCCCGGCCACACGCGCCCATGCCAACCCTGCACAACGACAACCGACGAGGCTTACCGTGGACCTTCAGCGCATACTCGAAAAACTGTTCGTCAATGCCCATGCCGTCGGCATCGAAGGCGTGTTCCAGTTCAACTTCGGCCAGGGACTCGCCTACTGGTCCGAGGTATGCACCAACCTCTGCACGGGGGGTGGCTGGCATGAGGCTCCGGACGTCACGATCGAAGTGGCTCAAGATGACTTCCTCGGCATCATGGCGGGCGCTGTCGACGTAGAGGAGCTGTTCGCCAGTGGACGCCTGAAAATAACCGGCAACATGGGCCTGGCGACCCTACTGCCGCAGGTTATCAGCAGCGCGCGGCAAGGCGCGACCACCAGCAAGGCAGCAATGAACCAGCGCTACCCCACGCCAGGACGCTACAGCGAGGAGGTCTCGGCAGCCCAACCCGTGCTGTATGAGGTACAACGCCTGTCACGGGCCGAAATGCCGCCGTCGCGGTTTCACCATGAACACCTTTCAACGGGCGTGCCAGTGGTGCTGAGCGATGCCCTTGGCGACTGGCCGCTGTTCACCATGGGCCGTGACGCTTCGCTGGCCCACTTTGCCGAGCTGCAGGGCATCACCCGGCATGGTGACTACGTGAAGAAGACCTTCTCTACCGACCGCGACTTCCGCGCCACCCCCATGGCCGACTTCATCGCTTCGCTCGACAAGCCGGCCAAGCCCGGCGAGCCGCCCGCCTACATGGGCAACAATATCGTGCCGGAAAAGCTGCAGGCTCTGATCCGCTACCCGGACTACTTCGATCGCCAGCGCTTCATTCCACCGCGCATCTGGATCGGTCCCAAAGGCACCCTTACACCCCTGCACCGGGATGACACCGACAACCTGTTCGCCCAGGTCTGGGGGCAGAAATCGTTCATTCTGGCAGCACCGCACCATCGCGCCGCATTGGGCACCTGGTCAACCAGCCCGAAGGGCGGCCTGGACGGCTGCGATTTCAACCCCGATGCCCCCGACTACGAGCGCTTCCCCGAAGCCCTCAAGGTGCCCTTCCTGCGTGTGGTATTGCAGGCCGGCGACTTGCTGTTCCTGCCCGAGGGCTGGTTCCACCAGGTAGAGTCAGTGTCCACGTCGCTGTCCGTGAACTTCTGGGTAGACTCCGGACGCGGCTGGTAACCGGCGTGACGGCAACCTGATCTTGATGGGCCATTGGCGCAGGCGATGGGCCGCAACGCGGCCCTGACAATGGTTCAGACTGCCGCGATCAACGCCTCTGCAAAGCGCTGCGCCACGTCATCGATCTGCTCAGCGCTGATGATCAATGGCGGCAGGAAGCGCACCACCGCGCCATGCCGCCCGCCCAGTTCCAGGATCAACCCGCGCTTGAGGCACTCGCGCTGCACCTTGGCCGCCAGCTCTCGGTTGGCCTGTGGATACCCCAAGGCATCCCGCTCGCCCTGCGGCTCCACCAGTTCGACCCCAAGCATCAAGCCACGCCCGCGCACATCACCCAATTGCGGATAGTCACGTTGTAATTGCTGCAAGTGCTGACGCAGGCGCAGCCCCATGGCCTCGGCATGCTCGGCCAGGCGATGCTCGACCAGGTAGTGGATCACCGCCGAACCCGCCGCCATGGCCATCTGGTTGCCACGGAAGGTACCGGCATGGGCGCCCGGCTTCCAGGTGTCCAGCCAGTCGCGATAGACGACTACCGCCAGCGGCAGGCTGCCACCGATGGCTTTGGACAAGGTGACCACATCGGGCACGATGCCGGCGTGCTCGAAGGCGAACATGCGCCCGGTACGGGCGAAGCCGCTCTGGATCTCATCGACGATCAACGCCACGCCCGCCTGCTCGGTAATGCGCCGCACGCCCTTGAGCCATTCGATGTCGGCCGGAATTACCCCGCCCTCACCCTGTACCACTTCGAGGATCACGGCGGCGGGCAGCGGCACGCCGCTTTCCGGATCGAGCAGCAGGTTTTCCAGGTAATGCAGGTTGGCCTTGACCCCGGCCTCACCACCCAGGCCGAACGGGCAGCGGTAGTCGTAGGGGTACGGCATGAACTGCACGCCGCTGCTCAGCAACGCACCCAGTGGCTGCTTGGGGCCAAGGCTACCCATCAGACTCAACGCGCCCTGGCTCATGCCATGGTAGGCGCCATGGAAGGCCAACACGGTGCTGCGCCCGGTTGCGCCACGCACCAGTTTGAGCGCCGCTTCAACGGCGTCGGTACCGGTTGGGCCGCAGAACTGCACCTTGGCCTCGCGACGCAGCGCCTCGGGCAGGATGCCGAACAGGTCCTGGACGAAACGGTCCTTGACCGGTGTGGTCAGGTCGAGTGTATGCAGCGGCAGTTCGTCAGCCAGCACGCGCTGGATTGCCTCGACTACGACCGGGTGATTATGACCCAGCGCCAAGGTGCCAGCGCCGGCCAGGCAGTCGATGAACTGGCGGCCTTCGACGTCTTCAACATGGATGCCCCGGGCGCGCTTGAGCGCCAGCGGGATGCGCCGCGGGTAGCTGCGGGCGTTGGACTCTTGCTGTTGCTGGCGTTGCAGCAAAGGCGAATCGGTGAATTCGTACAAGGGTTGCGGCAAGCTGGCCGGTGCAACCTGGGCAAGGCTGGAAGCGGTGGACATGGGTGAATCCTCGCAAGCAAGCGGATGGGCGGTTATCGCTTTGGAAACGCTTGAGTGGGGGGAGGATTTAGCGGTTGTTACTGGATTTTATTTTTGTCTGTGCCGGCCCTTTCGCGGGTAAACCCGCTCCTACAAGGACCGCACCGCCCGTAAGAGCGGGTTCACCCGCGAAGAGGCCAGCACAGACAAACCCGCCCCCACAGACCGCACCGCCCGTAGGAGCGGGTTCACCCGCGAAGAGGCCAGCACAGACAAACCCGCCCCCACAGACCGCACCGCCCGTAGGAGCGGGTTCACCCGCGAAGAGGCCAGCACAGACAAACCCGCCCCCACAGACCGCACCGCCCGTAGGAGCGGGTTCACCCGCGAAGAGGCCAGCACAGACAAACCCGCCCCACAGACCGCACCCCCCGTAGGAGCGGGTTCACCCGCGAAGAGGCCAGCACAGGCAATAAACATCAATGCACCGGACGCGCCGGTACCCGCAACAAGACCCGCAAGCCGTCACTACGGCTGTCAAAACGCAGGCTACCGGCACACCGCTGCACGATTGCCTGCACTATCGCCAGCCCCAATCCGCAACCACCACTCTGCCCATTACGCCAGAAGCGCTCGGTCAGGTGCTCCAGGTCCGCTTCGGCAATCCCTGGCCCATGGTCACGCACCATGAAGCCCACTTGGCCGTCTGCCATCTGCACGTCCAGCTCTACAGCTTCATCACCGCCATGACGCAAGGCGTTGTCCAGCAGGTTGCGCAGTGCTGCCACCGCCAACGGTGCCGGCATGCCCAGGTAGATTTGCGTAGCCTCCTCAGGCAGACGCAGCACGATACGCCGGTTGTCGCCGCCGCCCGCATCCTGCATCGCCTGCCGCGCCACCTGCTCGGCGCTGCACTGCACGCCATCCTCGAACGACAGGCTGCCTTCTACCCGCGCCAGCATCAGCAACTGCTCAAGCGTGCGGTGCATGCGGTCGGTGCCCTGCTCGGCATGTTCCAGCGCCTGCTCGCGCACTGCACCGTCGGTCATGCGCGCCACCTGCAGGTGGGTCTTGATCGCGGTCAACGGGCTGCGCAGTTCATGCGCGGCATCGTCGGTCAGGCGCCGCTCACGCTCGAGGGTCTGAGCAATGCGCAGGAACAGCTGGTTCTGGGTCTCCAGCAACGGCTGTAACTCGCTGGGCATGCCCGCCACCTGCAGCGGCTCGACACTGTCCGCACGCCTGCGGCGCAAGGCATCACGCATGCGGTTGAGCGGCTCCAGGCCCTTGCCAAGGCCGATCCACAACAGCCCCAGGCTGCCAAGCAGGGCCATCAATACCGGCGCCGATGCCGCCAGCAGAATCGACTGGTTCAGTGCCTCGCGCTCCATGTGCCGGTCGGCCGTGGTGATGCGCACATCGCCGTGGTTGTAGGTAAAGGTGCGCCAAAGCGCATCGTCGATGGTCTGGTCACGGAACCCGCTGCGCTCGTCGTCCATGGCGCCATCGTGCTTGTGGTTGCTGGCGAGGATCTCGCCACGCAGCGAGCTGACCTGGCAGGCCATGCCATCCGGTACGCTGAACTGGTCGGCAGAAAAATGCGCCTCCCCGCCCTTGGCGGTCAGCGGCTGCGGCAACTGGTCGATCAACCCGGCGACCATACGCGCCGACGCCACCAGGCGCTGGTCGAGGGAGAACATCATCTGCTGGCGCAGGTCACGCAGCATCCACGCCGCGGCCAGCGCCCAGATGATCACGAAGGCGCTGCCGAGGATCAGGCTCAGGCGTACCCGAAGGCTCATGATGCGGCCTCTTGCGGTGCCTGCGCCGGGCCCAGCCGGTAGCCCAGGCCACGCACGGTCTCGACAATGCCGTTACCCAGCTTGCGACGCAGGTGGTGGATGTGCACATTCAGGGCGTTGCTCTCGACCTCGTCGCTGAAACCGTATACGCAGTCCTTCAGTTGCTCGCTGGACAGCACGCGCCCGGGGTTCTGCAGCAGCGCCTGGAGCAGGGCCTGCTCACGGCGGGACAGGTCGACATGCTGGCCGGCCAGGGTCGCCTCGCAGCTACTCGGGTCATAGCGCAGCGGGCCGTGCTCGATCACGTTCACCGCCCGCCCGGCCACCCGCCGCAGCAAGGTATGCAGGCGTGCGGCCAGCTCGCGCAGATCGAAGGGCTTGAGCAGGTAATCGTCGGCACCGGCCTGCAGGCCATCGACACGATCGGTGACGGCATCGCGGGCGGTGAGCACCAGTACCGGCAGGGTCTCGCCTTTTTCGCGCAGGCGGCGCAGCAGCTTGAGGCCGTCTTCGTCGGGCAGGCCAAGGTCGAGGATCATCACGTCGAACTGCGCGGCCTGCAACATCGCCCGCGCAGCGGCGGCGTTGCCCACCCGGTCCACGGTCAGGCCCTGAGCGGTGAGGCCGGCGCAGATGCCGGCGGCGATCAGGTCGTCGTCCTCGCAGAGCAGAACGTGCATGGTGGGGCTCCCGGAGTGGTGTGGCTGGTATTGCACCTTGGGCGGATTAAGGGGGGATTATGGACCTTTTGGGGAGGGTTGGGGGGAGATCGAGCGCCGCGCGGGTCGCCACCCTGCCCCTCGCAGCCTCAACGCCAATTCCCGAGCTTCTCGAACACAACAGAAACGAAGTCGCCTTTTCCTACAACTGACCCAGAAACCTCTGATCCGAATCCATGATGGGATTTCCCCCTGCACACGTTGTCAGGGAGACACCTCATGTACCTGGATTACCTCGTGCCCTCGTGGCACGAGATCGAGTCACGTGTCATCGCCATGGTGGGCTATCAAAGCGGTGGCCAGTTCCGCACCAGCCTCAATGAAGAGGTCGCCTCGCTGGGCCTCAACCTGCGCCGGATCGAAGCTGTCCGCACAGCCTTCTACCACGCCGAATGGCAGGCGGCGCACCTGCTACGCCAGCGCTTCGCCGACCTCGACATCAACAGCATCGTCGACGAACTGCTGAGGGTTGTGCAGCAGATGGCGATGATCGTCATCGGCAGCACCGTTACCGGCGGCCTGCTTGGAGCGGGGGTTGGCGCATTCACTGGCGGCGCCGGAACCATTCCGTTCGCTGGCGCAGGCGCGGCCATGGGCCTCAAGGTCAGCGGCTGGATCCTCGGAGCGCTGGGGCTGGCCTCCATTGCCGAGTTCTTCGTCGAGGGCTTACCGCGTATCGGCGAGTACTACGTCGATGGCATCCGCTTCGCCTGGGAAGGCACCTGCGGCAATGAAGGCACCGGCCCGTTCTGCCGGGACGCCCCCTATGCGATATCTCGGGCCACGCATCAGATTGCCCAAGGCCATGTGGAAGTCGTGGTGCTGTTGTTGGGGGCAATCGTGTCGTACCTCACCCGCGGGCGCGGCGATGCCCGAGTGCTGGCCCAGGAGATGGCGGCCAGCCGCAAAGGCGCGCGGTTGGGGCAATGGATGCTCCAGCATGAAGAGGGGTTGAAGAAACGGCCGGATCTGCAGGTGCCGGAGCGGCGCAAAGGGGCGATGGATGATCCGCAGCCAGTTCAGCCGAATCGGCAGGCGGGAAAAGACAAGGAGCACCCCACAGGGAAGCCCGGTAGCATGCCGTTGCATACGGTGGCGTGTTTCAAGGCGGATAAATTGCCAGCGTCGAAGCATGGCGAGTTTGAGCGGCAGTAAAAGGAACAACAGGATGGGTTGAATCGGCTGACGGTTGAGGAGTTTTTGGAGAACGTTGCCAATCCTGTAAAGCGTGACCCTGCGGTCGCACGCGCTGCACGCAGGGATCTACAAGACCGGTTGGAAAAAAGAATCAACAAGGAGCTGCTCGCCGAAATGAGCCCAGCAGAAGCAACTAGACTGTCGACCATAAAGGCGAAAGAGACGATGGCCACCTTGGCCGCGCTACACAATCCCGACTTAAGCGCGGGTGGCAGAGACATGATCTCAGACTTTGGCGACAGGCACGTCAACTCCAGCATTGGTGCTCAATGGCGAAACAGACTAGCCAGCATAAAAGAGGCTGCGGAAAAATCGCCGAAATTCGGCACCCACTCGACTTACATGAATGTAAGACTTCATAAGTGCTAACGACAAGAGGCATCGCAAATGGATGAGGTATTCTCCATATTCCTTGACAATATAGGCGCGCCTTTTTCGCGTCGAGAGGTGCCCCCCTCCAGCATTGATCGCTATAACGGAAAACTTCCAGCGTTGTTACTTGCATACTGGAAAGAGCATGGATGGTGTGGTTTTGGCGAAGGTATATTCTGGCTGGTTAATCCACAGGAGTATGAGGGCGTGGTCTCATCCTGGACCGAGGGCACCCTCCTTGAAAACCGGGACACTTACCACTTGATTGCCAGAAGCGCTTTCGGCGACCTGTATCTTTGGGGAGAGAACAGTGGCTTTTCAGTAAAAATCACAAGTCTTCTGTCCCGTTACACAGGTGAAAACTGCACACTCACTGAAACGGAAGCAACCAGAGAGGTCCAAAGCTTCTTTCTATCAAGAAAAAAAGAACACAACGACTTTGAAAGCCTTTTTGAGCCCGCGAAGAAAAAGCTGGGCATCTTGAAAGAAGATGAGATATATGCATTTGTTCCTGCATTGATGCTGGGAGGGCGCCCCGACCTCAAATACCTGGAAAAACTTAAAGCAATAGAGCATTTAATTTTGCTGTCTCAAATCACCGAACTCGAACCCTACAGCTTCTCTGACTTCTGAGCACACAAAAGGACCTAAACGAATGGATGTCATCTTCAGCATTTTCCTGGAAACCTTCGGCGAACCCATCGGCCAGCAACCCGTACCACCTGCCGCTGTCGATCATTACCAAGGCAAACTCCCCAATCGCCTCCTTGAATACTGGCAAGACCACGGCTGGTGCGGCTACGGCGGCGGCTTGTTCTGGCTTGTAAATCCTCAGGAATACCAGGGTGTAGTGGCCTCTTGGTTGGCAGGTACGCACTTCGAAGCATGCGACACTTATCACCTCATCGCCCGCAGCGCTTTTGGCGACCTGTACCTATGGGGTGAGAAAACCGGTTCGGTGCTGACCATCGCGGCCTACCATTCCCGTTACCTCGATGGCGCTCACAGCTCAGGCGACGAAGAACGGGACAACAAGATCCACGGTTTGCTCATGTGGCTGATGACCGAGTGCGTCTACTTCGACGACCTGTTCGAACCTGCCAGGGAACGGCTCGGCACCCTGGGCTCAGACGAAATGTATGGCTTTGTCCCCGCCTTGATGCTGGGAGGCCCAGACAGCCTTGAGCGTCTTGAAAAGCTGAAGGCAGTGGAGCATCTGGTGCTGCTTTCCCAACTGAGCGAACTCGAACCCTATGAACTCACTGGCGAAGAAGATGAATAGCCTTTGACGAACGCATTCAAGGGCGCACCGCATCCGGCCTATCGACATCCTGCAACACACCGGCATCCTGCACCTCTAGCCTGACGCAAACCGCTGGGTTGGCCTTGACCACCGAACGCGCCCCTTCATCACCCTTCAGCCGGGCAAGCGCCGGCCAGAAATCGCGCCCGAACAACACCGGATGGCCCTGTCGTCCAGCATGACAAGGCAGGACTATCGTTGACCCACTGGCCTCACGTGCAAGCAAATCCAGGGTCGCGGACGCCACCCAGGGCATATCACCCAACAGAATCGCTACTGCCTGCGCCTCGCTGTCAGCCAGCGAAGCGGCACCGGCCGCCAGGCTATGGCCCATGCCCAATGTGAAATCCGGACTGGAGACCACCCTGCACCGCGCAGGCAACCCCAAGTCCACGCCTCGCTCCCCTTCACGCAACACCACCCGCACATCATCGAACACTGCGCAGGCGCTCTCTACGCTGTGTACCAGCAAGCTTCGACCGTCAGCCAGCAGCGAACGGCGCTTGTCAGCGCCGAAACGCACACTGCTGCCTGCCGCCAATACCAACGCAACCACGCTCACAGCGCCGCCCGCTCGATGCCATTGCGCGCACGAAGGATATCGGCCAGTACCGCCAGGGCGATCTCGGCCGGGGTCTTGCTGCCCAGGTTCAGGCCAATCGGCGCATGGATGCGCGCCAGCTCGTCGCAACCCAGGCCACCAATTCGCTGCAAGCGTTCGCGACGCTTGTCGGAGGTGGCCTTGGAGCCCATCACGCCGATGTAGAACGCTTCGGTCCGCACGGCTTCAAGCATGGCCAAGTCATCGATTTTTGGATCATGGGTCAATGCCACCACTGCCGTATCGGCATGGCAACCGCCATTGGCGATGAATTCCGACGGCAGCTCGCGGCGCACCTCTATGCCATTCAGCACTACGCCGTCGAGTACTTCGTCACGCGGCTCGCAAAGGATGACCTCAAAACCCAGCCCCCTGCCGAATTCGGCGCAAAAATGCGCCACGCTGGAATAGCCGGCCAGCAGCAGCCGCTGGGCGGCGCCGACACGCAAGCGCACCCGGGCATTTTCCCGTTCGACCCGTGGCCCCTGACTATGGTCATCGAGCAGCTGGCGGGTACCCGTTGGCAGGCTCACCTCACGCAGTACCCGGCGCTGGCCCAGCAGCGCACGTTCCAACTCACGCAGATGCGCCTGCACCTCGCATTCAACCGGCAGGTTCTCCACCAGTACTTCAAGCACACCGCCACACGGCAGGCGAACGCGCGAACGCGGGTCGCTGCCGTCGCCATAACGCACGATGGCAACCGGCTCCGGGAATTCCCCGAGGGCCACGCGTTCGAGAAAGTCGTCTTCGACACAGCCACCGGACAGCGAGCCCAGCCACTGGCCGCTGGCGTTCACCGCCAGCAGCGAACCCGGCGCACGCGGCGCCGAGCCGTAGGTGGCGAGCACCGTGCACAACCATACCCGCTGGCCGTTGCAGGACCACTGCAAAGCCTGACGGACCACCTGGAGATCGAGATGCTGCACGCTTTACTCCGCCTTCAGCTCGGCGAGCTGCTGTACGTTCAGGTCGCCGGGCAATCCACCCCAGGCCTGGCGCAGGTAGTTGACCATATCCGTCACCTGTTGGTCATCAAGCTTGTCGGCAAAGCCCGGCATCGGCTGCATGCGCTCGAAGCCGGTGAACTGCTGTTCACGGATGCCCTCGAGGACCACCTTGACCAGATTGCGCGAGTCGGCCTGGCGCAGCACGGTGTTGCCGCGCATGGCCACGGCGATGTGCGGCTTGCCCTCGCCGTCGATCCCATGGCAGCCGGCGCAGACGTTCAGGTACTGCTGGTGGCCCCGCTTGGCACTGTCGCTCATCTGCTCCAGGGCAACGGCCTCGATAGCCTTGGCCGGCGGCGGCTGGTCACCCAGCAGGTAGGTGGCCATGGCCGCAAGGTCTGCATCTTCAAGGTGCTGGGTGCTGTGGTGCACCACCGGGAACATCTCGTTGAACATGCTGCCTTGGGCGCTGATGCCGTGCTTGAGGAAGGTGGTCAGGTCCGGCTGGGTCCAGCCGCGCTCGGCCAGGTCCTGGGCCAGCAGGCTTGGCGCCAGGTAGCCACCCAGCAGGCCGCCGCTCAGGCGTTGGTCCTGCTGCAGCGCACCGATCGGGTTGCGCGGGGTATGGCATTCGCCACAATGGCCCATGACCTCGACCATGTACTGGCCGCGCTGCCAGGCCGGGCTTTTACCCTCGGTCGGCTGCAGTTGCACGCTCTTGCCATACAGCATGTTCCAGCCGCTGAGCCCCATGCGCACATTGAACGGGAAGCGCAACGCGGTCTGCGGTGCCGGGCGGTTGATCGGCGGTATGGTCATCAGGTAGGCGAGGATCGCGTCCGAGTCTTCACGCTTGATCAGGTGGTACGAGGTGTAAGGCATCGCAGGATAAAGGTTGGCGCCGTCCTTGCGCTTGCCCTCGGTGACTGCGGCGAAGAACTCGTCGGCGCTGTAGTTACCGATGCCGTACTGTTTGTCCGGGGTGATATTGCTGCCATAAATGGTGCCGAACGGCGAATGGATCGGCAAGCCGCCCGCATACGGCGCGCCGCCTTCGGCGGTATGGCAGGCCATGCAGTCGGCCGCGCGGGCCAGGTATTCACCGCGCTTGACCTGCGCATCGTCGGCCGCCAAGGCAAACGAACTGACCGCCAACCCGAGGGCCAATGCCGAGGCGCTACGTACGAAGCCCATGTTCAACCCTCCTTGACCAGGCCGAGATCGTTGAGCACCTTGCGGGTGGCATCGTAATAACGCACGTAGCCTGTGCAGCGGCAGATGTGGTGACCAAGGCTGGCCTCGATGCGGTCTTCCACTTCGCTCTTCTTCAGCGGCTGGCGCTGGGCCGTTTCCACCAGCACGGTTGCGGCGTTGACGAAGCCTGGTGCGCAGTAGCTGCACTGGAAGGCGAACAGGTCGACGAACTTCTGCTGGATCGGGTTGAGCGTCAGGTTGCCGGCCTCGTCTTTTTTGGCATGGCCTTCGATGGTGCGAACCTTCTTGCCTTCGAAGTAATGCGCACCGGTGATGCAGGTGCGCACTTCTTCGCTGGTGCCGTCGGGGTTGTCGACGATCACCACGCAGGCGTGGCAGATGCCCTGGCCGCAACCCAGGCGCGAGCCGGTGAGGTTCTGGTGTTCGTGCAGGTAGTCGATCATCGCCAGGTCCGCGGGGACCTCGACCGGCCCGACCGGTTGACCGTTGAGCGTCAGTTGCAGTGGACGGTTAGCCATTGAGGGCCTCCTTGATACGGGCTGGGGTGATGGGGAGATCGCGCACGCGCTTGCCGATGGCATGCGCGACGGCATTGCCGATGGCACCGACGACCGGGATCATCACCACTTCGGCGATGCCCTTGGAGGGGTCGGTCGGTGACAGCGGCGGGAGGATTTCGCTGGTCTGCTGCCACACCGCCACATCGCGCGCATGCGGCAGGCGGTAGCGGTTGAAGTTCCAGTCGCCCTCCCCGGGCCCACCCTCGTACAACGGCATTTCTTCGGTCAGTGCATGGCCAATGCCCATGGCGATACCGCCTTCGAGCTGGCCCTTGACCAGTTCCGGCACCAGCACCCGGCCACACTCGACCCAACTGTGGTGGTTGAGCACCTGCGTCTCCAAGGTGCCTTTGTTGACCTTGACCTCGACGATGGTCGCCACCGGGCTGTAGTAGGTGACCATGGCGTTGTTCAGCTGGGTGTCGGGGTAGGCCGCATTCTGCCGGTCGAGCAGGTGATAGCCATGGCTGCCCATCTGCGCCTTCTTGGCATTCACCGCACCATCGCCGTACTTCACCGCCATGGCATCGAGCGGGAAGCGCTCGCGCACGCCATCGATGACAAAGTCGGCCTCGGCCCAGCTCCAGCGGTTGAAGCCGTGCACGCTCACGCCAGTAACCAGCCCCATGTCGTGGGCCTTCTGCGCCAGCTGGGCAAACGGAATCGGCGCCAGGCCGTTGCCGGTCAGCTCACCGTTGACCCACACCGCATTTTCACGGCGCACCACCAGCGGGTTGGCCTGGCCGCCGTGCGGGCCCTGGCTCCAGATCGCCATGGCCGCCGGCCACAACCCATGATTGAACAGCACACGCGCCGCTTCGCGGGTGGCATGGCTGAAGTAGAACGCCGAGTTGGTCGCCGACGATGGCGACGCCAGCTTGCCGACCCAGCGCGGGTTGCGCAGCGCGGCGTCCTGCTCCGGCTGGCTGATCAGGTACGGGTTTCCGCTGGTGCTCAATTGCAGCTCTGGCCATTCGGTGACTGCAGTCTTCACCTCGTCGGCCGAACGGCCGAGGAAATCGCTGACCACCAAAGCCTGGGAGGTGGACATGCCGGTGCCCAGCTCGGTGCCGATATGGCGCAGGCTGATGCGGCCATCGGCGCTGAACTCGACACTGGCCATCGGCGCCTCGGAACCTGTGCCGAAGTCCTTCTGGCAGATGGCGAAGCCGACGCCGTACCAGTGGTCCGGGTCCTTGGCGTCCATCTGTTGCTTGCGTGCATCGCGGTTGCGCCACCACTCGTGCACAGCGGCCTTGTCGAGGATCTCGTACAGGCGCAGGGCGCCGGCCGGGACCGCACCCTGGGTGTTCTTCATGCCCGACTTCAGCGCGTTGGCGCGGCGCAGGTCGATGGCATCGACGCCCAGGCGGCCGGCGATCTCATCCACCATCATCTCGGTGGCCGCCATGCTCTGCAGGGTGCCGTAACCGCGCATGGAGCCGGCCTCGACGCCACGGGAATAGTAGGCGGTCACCGACAGGTCGTTCTGTGGCATGTAGTAGATCGACTGCGCTGCCGTGGCGCCCACGGCTGCCACCGACGGGCTGTAGTTGATGCGCCCGCCGCCGTCGCAGCTCATGTCGGCGCGGAAGATCTTGAAGCTGTTGTCCTTCTTGTCCACCGCCAGCTGGTAGCGGATATCGAAGGCATGGCGCTTGATACCGCTCTGGAACTGCTCGTAGCGGTCGTTGGCCAGGCGGATCGGCACGCCGGCGCCGTAAAGCGCAGCCACCGCGGCATAGAAGACGAAGATGTTGTTGTCTTTTGAGCCATAGCCCACGGTATAGCCCGGATGCATGTTCAGCGTGTTCAGGGCAAAGCGCGACGGCTTGATCATGTGCACGCATTCCTGCGCCACTTCGAACGGGCACTGGGTGGCGACCACGAAGTGCAGCGTGCCCGTGGCCGGGTCATACCAGCCGTTACCGTTGTCCGGCTCCAGCGCGGCAGGTTCGATGGACGGCGTCTTGTAGCGCTCGTCGAACACCAGCCAGTCCTCGGGCGGGTTGTCCAGCTGCTCGGCCATGCGCTTGGCGTAGAACAACCCCTGCTCGGTCAGGTCGCCGTGCTGGTTGGGCTGCTTCGACCACACCGGCTTGCGGTTGAGAATGGTGGGGAACAGCATTGAGTTCTTCAGGCTGGAGAACTCATCGTCGTCGAACGGCGTGGCGCCGCCCACCCGCACGAAGCGGAAGCTGCCATAAGGGTCGCGCTGGTACAGCGGCGCCTGGGCACCGTAACGGATCGCCTGCTGATTGAACTGCAGCTTGCGCTTGGCCTGGCGGAAGCGCTCGAAGTCGTGCCAGATCAGGATCGCCACCGGGTGGCCGATGAACATCGGCACCTTGCCGGGCGGCAGCAGCGGGTCGGGCGAATGGGCCTCGGGCCAGGCAATGCCGTCCTGTTCGAGGTCGGCGGCTGTGACGATGCGGTCCGGCTGCAGGTCGGTGCCGAGCAGGCTGAGGTCATGCCCGGCATAGATACGATCAACCGTGGTGGCCTTGAGCAGCAGCGCATGGCCCTGCTGCGCGGGCCACCCGGGCATGTCCTTGGCGCGGATGTCGCGGGCGAACACTTTGTCGCCGCAGACCTTGGACAAGGCATCGTTACGGAAACGCGCCTTGCCGTCGTGGTTCATCCACTTCTGCGGCGAAGTGGTAACGCGCTCCTCCATCAACGCGGCGAAGGCCTGGCTGCCAAGTGGCGCCATGGTCACGCCGACACCAGCGATCAGGCCGCCTTGCAGGAAGGCGCGCCGGGAAATATCACGGTTGGACATGCTTGATCCTCTGGGCAGTTGGGGCCTGCCCTTTCTTTTGATTCTTGGCCTGGCTTGATAAAAGCTGACCTTGGCGTCAACTTTACAGCAATTGGGTGGATATAGGCAAAGTCAAGCCGACAATGTGTCGCGGTGTGTATAGGGCAAGAGGCGGAATTCGCGCTTTGGCGGGTAGGTGTTTGACGGGAGATTTTCAGCGCCTGGTAGGTGTTCGCCGGGAGAGTTTCAGCGCCCGGTAGGTGTTCGCCGGGAGAGTTTCAGCGCCCGGTAGGTGTTCGCCGGGAGAGTTTCAGCGCCCGGTAGGTGTTCGCCGGGAGAGTTTCAGCGCCCGGTAGGTGTTCGCCGGGAGAGTTTCAGCGCCCGGTAGGTGTTCGCCGGGAGAGTTTCAGCGCCCGGTAGGTGTTCGCCGGGAGAGTTTCAGCGCCCGGTAGGTGTTCGCCGGGAGAGTTTCAGCGCCCGGTAGGTGTTCGCCGGGAGAGTTTCAGCGCCCGGTAGGTGTTCGCCGGGAGAGTTTCAGCGCCCGGTAGGTGTTCGCCGGGAGAGTTTCAGCGCCTGTGAGATCGAGCGCCGCGCGGGCGGCGCTCGATCTCACAGGCGCTGAAAATCTCCCGGCAAACACCTCAAAATTCCAACGCCGCCCCCCTCGAAAATCCAACAACGAAGACCCTGCAAATCCAGAACCAAACTCTTACTACTCCCTGACCACCCCAACCCCAACACCCGCGTTAACCTTCATTTAATCAACCCCAGCCAGCATGGCCCCATTCCCAGATCTGCCAAGGCGAAGACATGCGCGTTCTCCTGCTCTTCCTCACACTCCTACTGGCCGGCCCGTTGCAAGCCAACCCGTTCGATGTGAAACCAGACTTCCTGCCGGTTGACCAAGCCTTCGTGCTCACCCACGACCGCCAGGCCGACGGCCAGATGCGCCTGTACTTCCAGATCAAGCCGGGCTACTACCTGTACCAGAAGCGCCTGAAGTTCGATGGCCTGCCCACCGAGCAACACCCGCAACTGCCACCGGCACTCAACCATCACGACGAGTTCTTCGGCGACAGCGCGGTGTACCGCGACCAGCTTGAACTGCTATTGCCTGCCAACGCCCAGGGTCAGTTGCGCCTGGGCTGGCAGGGCTGTGCCGATGCCGGCCTGTGCTACCCGCCGCAAACCACCTCGATCGACTTGGGCGGCAGCGTAACGCCCGCCGCCGAGCAAGCCAGCGACCAGGCCCTGGCCAGCGGCCTTCAGCAAGGCCACCTGGCCTGGAGCCTGTTGGCGTTCTTCGGCCTTGGCCTGCTGCTGGCGTTTACCCCCTGCTCGCTGCCGATGCTGCCGATCCTGGCCGGGCTGGTGCTGGGCAATGGCGCCAGCGCCCGCCGTGGCTGGCTGCTGGCCGGGGTCTATGTGCTGAGCATGGCCCTGGTGTACGCCGGGCTGGGGGTGGTTGCTGCCCTGCTGGGTGCCAGCCTGCAAGCCTGGCTGCAGCAACCCTGGCTGCTGGGCAGCCTGGCGGGGCTGTTCGTGCTGCTGGCACTGCCGATGTTCGGCGCCTTCGAACTGCAACTGCCTGCCGCCCTGCGCGACCGCCTGGACCGCGCCGGGCAAGGTACCCGTGGCGGCAACCTGTATGGCGCGGCATTGCTCGGGGCGTTGTCCGGCCTGTTACTCGGCCCGTGCATGACTGCGCCGTTGGCCGGTGCGCTGCTGTACATCGCGCAGAGCGGCGACGTGCTGCAAGGCGCGCTGGTGCTGTTCAGCCTCGGCCTGGGCATGGGCGTGCCGCTGCTGTTGCTGGTAACCCTGGGCAACCGTTATCTGCCGCGCCCGGGTGCGTGGATGAACCGGGTCAAGGGTGTGTTCGGTTTCGTGTTCCTGGCCATGGCGCTGTACACCGTGCGCAGCCTGCTGCCTGCGACCTTGCTGCTGGCACTGAGCGGCGCCTGGCTGATCGCCCTGGCCTGGGCTGCCTGGCCGGCCCTGCAACGGCTGCCGGCGTTGCGTGCAGTACCGTTGCTCGGCGCGCTGTGGGGCGGCCTGCTGCTGGTAGGCGCGGCAGCCGGTGGCGACGACCTCTGGCAGCCACTACGCCCCTTCGCCGGCGGTGCCGCCGCGCCAGCCCAGAGCCAGCATACCGAGGACAGCTTCGTCACTGTCAGCCGCCCCGAAGACCTGCAACGTGAACTGGACGCCGCCAAAGCCCGTGGCCAGTGGGTGATGCTCGACTACTATGCCGACTGGTGTGTGTCGTGCAAAGTCATGGAAAAACAGGTGTTCGCCCGCAGCGACGTGCAGACCGGCCTGGCCGGCGTGCACCTGCTGCGCCTGGACGTGACCGCCGACAGCCCGGCCAGCAAAGCCCTGCTGCAGCGCTACCAAGTACCCGGCCCGCCCAGCATCATCTGGATCGGCCCGGAAGGCGAAGAACGCCGCGCGCGGCGCATCACCGGTGAGGTGGACGCAGCAGCGTTCCAGCAACACTGGGTCCAGACCAGGAGCCAAGGCTGATGCTGACCGTAACACTCGGGCCACTGACCATGGCCCTCAACCACCTGCTGATGCTCACCGCCCTGGTGATCGCCAGCGTGGTCGGCTGGTGGGTCGCCCGACGTGGCGGCGAGAGCCCGGAATCGGCGCTGTTCAACCTGTTCCTGATCGGCCTGCTGTGTGCCCGCGCCGGCTTCGTACTGGCCTACTGGCCGATGTACCGGGACGACCCGCTGCAAATCATCGACATCCGTGACGGCGGCTTCCTGTTCTGGTCGGGCCTTGCCGGCATCGTGCTCGGAGCCCTGTGGCAGGGCTGGCGCCACCCCGGCCTGCGCCGCCCGCTAGGCTGGGCGCTGTTCAGCGGCGCACTGTTCTGGGGTCTGGCCAGCCTCGGCGGCCACCTGTACAGCAAAGGCACCGAGTTGCCCGACCTGAGCCTGCGCAACGCCGGCGGCCAGGCCGTGGCATTGCACAGCTACCGCGGCAAGCCGCTGGTCATCAACATCTGGGCCACCTGGTGCCCGCCCTGTCGGCGTGAGATGCCCGTGCTGCAACAGGCACAAAGCGATTACCCGCACGTGACCTTCCTGTTCGTCAACCAGGGCGAAACCCCGGAAAACGTCAGCACCTTCCTCGCCACCACCGGCCTGAGCCTGACCCACGTGCTGTTCGACGGCACCGGCCTGCTGGCCCAGCGCGTCGGCTCAATGGCCTTGCCCACCACCCTGTTCTACGACGCCAACGGGCGGCTGGTTGGCAGCCACCTGGGCGAGCTGTCCCGGGCCAGCCTGCGCCACGCCCTGGAACCTTTCGACCGGGCCCTTGCGCCCGCCCCTGCCGCACAAGGAAACTGACATGCGATTGACTGCACTGCTGCCCCTGTCCCTGGCCCTGCTGGCCGCCCCTGCCCTGCAGGCCGAAGAACTGCCCAAGGCGGTTCAGCAACTGCAAGCCAAAGGGGCCGTGATCAAGGGCAGCTTCGATGCGCCCAACGGCCTGCGCGGTTATGCCGCCGAGTACCAGAACAACGCCCTTGCCCTGTACCTGACCCCCGACGGCAAGCACGTGCTGGTCGGCAGCCTGTTCGACGAGCAGGGCAAGGACCTGAGCGCCGAGCCGCTGCAAAAGCTGGTATACGCGCCGATGAGCAAGGAAATCTGGGCGAAAATGGAAAAGACCGCGTGGATCGCCGACGGCAAGGCCGACGCGCCGCGCAAGGTGTACCTGTTCAGCGACCCGAACTGCCCCTACTGCAACATGTTCTGGGAACAGGCGCGGCCATGGGTGGAGTCGGGCAAGGTGCAGTTACGCCATATCATGGTCGGCATCATCCGCGAAGACAGCCCGGGCAAATCGGCGGCGCTGCTGGCAGCGAAAGACCCGGTCAAGGCCCTGCAGCAGCATGAAAAGGCCGGCAAGGCCAGTACCCTGAAGGCGCTGGAACAGGTGCCAGAGGCTGTGCAACAGAAGCTGGCGGCGAACATGGCGTTGATGGAAGAGATGGGGTTGCAGGCGACCCCGGCCATTTTCTACCAGGATGAGCAAGGCAACCTGCAAAGCCAGCAAGGGGCACCACGGCCGGAGATGCTTGGGAAGATTCTGGGCAAGCGCTAGTGCATGTTGTGGGGCACAGATCGAGCACCACGAAGCAGGTGACGCGGGGCATGGCACCGGCTACGCCGGTGTTCGCGGGTGAACCCGCTCCTACGGGGCGCGCGCTAACGGCTGGATTTTGCGCCAGGCATGTGATCGCAAGGCCTGCGCGGTCGGGCGTAGGAGCGGGTTTACCCGCGAAAGGGCCGGACCTGCTGGCCAATTTCCACCAGCCGTTCACCGTTGCCGCCGCCACTGTATTCGCGGGTAAACCCGCTCCTACGCTGATCGGGGGTGGAGACACATTGGTGATTGGACGCAGGCCGTTCTTTCGCAAGCAGTAAATCTCCCGGCCCGGCAAATCTACCCAGCGCAGATTTCAATCTGCCACTCAACAAATCTAGCAACAATTATTCGGCACCCCCTGTCGTTAAACATCGTCTGCTTGCTTCCCTTACTCAAATCCCACACACACGCACAACAAAGAACACTCGGGCGCTCACAACAGAGCGTTCGAGCATCAAAAACAGAAACTTCTTACACAATTAGAAGAAAAAACAAGTCCCCAAAAACATTATCAGGTTTAAGTAAGACCCTTCTGAAGAATTTTCCCACAAAAATAGCTTTAAACCGAACACTCCAATATCACGTCCAACCACGCCATCCCCACCGAAAGATTGACTTGAAACAGCCGAACGCCTAAACCTCCATACCCATACATTTCAGACCACGCCAAAAACCAGGAGACACTCATGAAAAATCAATATGGCATTAGCCTCATGGCATTGGCCTCGACACTCACTGCGAAATCAAACAACACGCAACCATGACACCAAAATGGTCTACTCATGAACCCAAACCACTGTATCCGCAGCGCAAAAAAAATCACGACAATCACAAAAATCTTGACCACTGAGCACTTGAGGGAGCCCACATCGCTTCTTTGGTCAGCGCTGGCCCCTTGCATACTCTTCATCATCACCCAGCCAACGCATGCAGCCTCGACCTATACCGCTTCAGCCGCCTGGTTCTACTCATACATCTCTGCCACCCTCGCGTTCTTTGGATTCAGCTTCTACCTCATCGGCAGGAGGGAAAGTGGCTTCACGCGGTCCTTCATCTACCAACACAGCGCAATCAAGCTATTCCTGACGGCCCACACACTCAGTTATTTTTTATTGAGCTCTCTTTACGCCACACTATTCTACCTCTTGACCAAACCCTTACGAGGTCACTACTCACTTCCTGAATACCTCTATCTGATGGCATGCTTTTACACCAGCTACCTCATGTTCACCTGTATCGGCCTGGGGATCGCTGCGCTACCGATAAAATTCAGCACAGCCAGCACACTTTTCTCACTCATGTCATTTCTCATGCTGGTCTCCGGATACACCGGCGCCACGCTGGGGCACGATGCTTCGCATACGCTAACGCTGATCAACCCGCTCTTTCTAAGCGCGCAGATCTTCCATGGCGAAATGCCCCTTCTCAACAGTTTCCTGATTGCACTTTCGGCCTCTGCAGCCTCGACATACCTGACCGGAAGGTATTTCAGAATCCAACCCATATGGAGCCGATACTGATGGACATTTTAACTATAAATAACCTTCACTTCGGATACAGCGGAAACCCGCTGCTGAACGACATTGAACTCACTATAAAAGCGGGGGAACTGGTTGGCATTCTGGGCAACAACGGGGCCGGAAAGACAACACTTTTCGACCTCATCTGTAAAATAAAGAAACCGGCAAAAGGTGCCATTTCCAATTTATCCAGAAGTCAGGCCTATTTGACCCAAACCCTTACACCGCCCCCATTACTGCGTATGAACGAAGCGGGCAAGCTTATCACCAGCCTGACCCCCAACGCTTCCCCAGATCACACAGAGATTCTCTCGAAACTAGCCAAATGGTCCCCATCACTGTCCAAGCGATATGCAGAAATCGCCAAGAAAAAAGCCGCCAATTGCAGCTACGGTGAAATTCGCAGCTACTTCACGCTGACCTTGCTGCTTTTAAACAGTGACTTGATCATTCTTGACGAGCCAACGGCTGGCGTAGACCCTGAATTTCGACATTATATATGGCTCGGTATAAAAAGCGCGTGCGCGGAAGGTGCGAGCGTGCTGATATCTTCTCATTACACAGAGGAAATCACGAAAAACTGCCAGCGCTTTTATATGCTCGCAAACAAACAACTGGAAGCGTTTGACAGTGGTGGACAGTTCATGGAACGCCACCGTGCCAAATCGCTGGATGAAGCCTTTATCAATGCTTCGGTCTAAGTACCGTGGCCATCGAGAGGGGGCGCCAAGCGCCCCTGCCCATCACAGCCCCTCCAGTTCCGCCATCAGGTCACTGAGCCGGTCGACCTTGTCATCATCCAGCGCACTGCCCTGCAGCCCCTGGACATACTCGGCCAACGCCTCCACCGTGCTGCACTCGAACATCGCCCGCAGCGGCACGTTCAGCTGTAGCTGCTTCTGCACCCGCGAAGCGATCTGCGTGGCCAGCAGCGAATGCCCGCCCAGCTCGAAGAAGTTGTCGTGCACCCCCACCCGCTCGGCTTTGAGCACATCGGCCCAAATACCCGCCAACACGTCCTCCAATTCGTTGCGTGGCGCCTGATAGGCCTGACTGTAATGGCCGCCGATGTCGATGGCTGGCAGGGCCTTGCGGTCGAGCTTGCCGTTGGCGTTGTGCGGCAAGCTGTCGAACCAGCTCCAATGCAACGGCACCATGTACTCCGGCAACTCGGCACGCAGTCGTTGCTTGACCTGCTCCAGCAACGCGGCATCGGCACTGACGCCCTGGTGCGCTACCAGGTAACCAACCAGATGCTTGCCGTTCACGCCCTCCTGCACCGCCACAGCGGCATCGCGAATTTCCGCCTGCTCATGCAGCCGGGCCTCGATTTCGCCCAGTTCGATGCGATAGCCGCGAATCTTCACCTGGTGGTCGATGCGCCCGACATATTCCAGCACGCCGTCCGGGCGTTGCCGCGCCAGGTCACCGGTACGGTACAGGCGCTCTCCCGGTGCCCCGTAAGGGTGAGGAATGAACGCCAGTGCCGTGCGCACCGGGTCACCGACGTAGCCACGGCCTACACCCGTACCCGCCACGCACAGTTCGCCCACCGCCCCCAGCGGCACCAGCGCCTGGTCCTCGCCGAACAAGTACAGGCGGTTGTTATCGGTTGGCGTACCGATGGGCAGGTAGCTGCCTTGGGTCGAGGCGGCATCGACGCGGAAGAACGCCACGTCATCCGAGCACTCCGCCGGGCCATAGGCATTGACCAGGCCGATCTGAGGGTAGCGCTGCAGCCACTGCGCCGCCAGCTCCGGTGGCATGGCCTCGCCGGTCGGCAGCATCCAGCGCAGGCCGTCGAGGGCCTGGTGGTCGCTGGCCAGCATGCCCTGGATCAGGGACGGCACGCTCTCCAGCACGGTGATGCCGGTGGCCTGCACGTGCGCCAGCAGGCCTTGCGGGTCGTGGGCGATGGCGTTAGGCACGATCTCAACCTTGGCGCCGAACAGCGGCGCAGCCAGGAACTGCCAGACCGAGATGTCGAAGCTTTGCGAGGCGGTCTGGGCAATCACGTCCTGCTCGCTCAGCGCCAGGTAAGGCACCTTGCTCAGCTGGTTGTTGAGCATGCCGCGCTGCTCGACCATCACCCCTTTCGGCAGACCAGTCGAGCCTGAGGTGTAGATCACGTAGGCGAGGTTGTCCGGGCCACTGTGGATACCCGGGTTGTGGCTTGCGATCGGGTTGGCCTGGACGTCTTCCCAGACCAGCAGTTGCGGCCGCAGCGCAGCCTCCAGCTCACCGAGCAACTGCCGCCCCTGCTCGGCGCAGGCCGCGCTGCACACCAGCACTGGCGTGCGGCTGAGCTGGATGATGCTTTGCAGGCGCGCCGCTGGCAGGCCCGGGTCCAGCGGCAGGTAGCCGGCGCCGGCCTTGAAGCTGCCGACAATCATGCCCAGCAGCGGCAACCCACGCTCGGCAAGCAGTGCCACTGGCTGGTCCACGCAGACGCCGGCAGCCACCAGCGCATGGCCCAGGCGGTTGGCCGCCAGGTTCAGCCCGGCGTAATCATAGGATGCCTCCAGGCAGCGGGCCACGGTACGCTGTGGATGCGCCACGACCTGCGCTTCGAACTGCGCGATATAGCTTTGTTCCAGCGGATAAACCCGCTCGGTCCGGTTGCAGTCCTCCAGCAGGAAGCCTTGCTCCTGGGCGCTCAGCAGCGCTAGCTCGCTCACCTCCCCTTCAAAACCTTGTACCAGCGCCAGCAGCAGGCGCTTGAACTCGGCCAGCAGGCGCTCGACGGTCGGGTAATCGAAGTAACGCTGGTCAAACGACAGGTGCAGGCCCAGGTCATCACCCGGGTAACACACCGCCGTCAGCGGGAAGTTGGTGTGGGTACGGCCCGAGTCGGAGCTGGCGTTCAGGTGCTGGGCGTGATCGAGCACGGCGGTTTCAACCGGCGCATTCTCGAACACGAACAGGCTGTCGAACAGCGGCTGGCCCTTGGGCAGCTCGCTGCACGCCTGGATCGCCACCAGCGGCAGGTATTCGTACTCGCGCAGCTCCATGTTGCTTTGCAGCAGGCCTTGCAGCCACTGGCGCACACTGCAGCGCTCACCCGCCGCAGGCAACTGCACGCGCAGGGCCACGCTGTTGATGAACAGGCCGACGGTGCGCTGCATCTGCGGCATGCTCACCGGGCGCCCGGCCACGGTTACGCCAAAGGCCACGTCGCGGTCGCCGCTGTAGCGCGACAGCACCAGGGCCCAGGCCGCCTGGGCGAAAGTGTTGACGGTGAGCTGATGGGCCTGGGCCAGTTCGCGCAGACGCACGCCATCATTCACCTCAAGGCGGGTATAACAATCGCCGACGACCATGCCGCTACCGGCGTGGTCATGGCGCAGCGGGCGGTCGCTCGGGATGGCTGTGGCACGTTCGAAGCCGGCCAGGTTGGCCTGCCACCAGGCACGTGCGTCGTCCAGGCCCTGGCGTTGCAGCCAACCGATGTAATCGCGGTAACGCGGTGGCACCGGCAGTTGGGCCTGACGGCCTTCGCCAAGGGCCTGGTAGACCTCGAAGAAATCGTTCATCAACAGCGAGCGGCACCAGGCATCGATAAGGATGTGGTGGTTGCTCATCATGAACCAGTAGCGTTCATCGGCCACGCGCACCAGGCGCAGGTGGAACGGTGCCTCGCTGAGCAAGGCAAAGCCGGCCTCGCGCTCCTGCTTGTGCAGGGCCTGCAGGCGCTGCTCCTGGGCATCGTCGGCCAGGCCGCGCCAGTCCTGGTAGTCCACCGCCAGGTTGCCCGGCTTGTGGATGATCTGCAGCATCGCCTCGCCGCTGTTCCAGCTGAACGAGGCGCGCAACGCTTCGTGGCGCGCCACCACGGCCTGCCAGGCCTGGGCGAAACGCTCGGGGTCGAGGGCGCTGTTGATGCGGTAGCGGTCCTGCATGTAGTACAGGCCAGTGCCCGGCTCCAGCAGGGTGTGCAGCAGCATGCCTTCCTGCATCGGCGTCAGCGGGTAAACGTCCTCGATCTGCGCGGCCGGGACCGGCAATGCGTCGATCTGCTCCTGAGTCAGGTGCGCCAGCGGGAAGTCCGATGGGGTGAAGCTGCCATTGCCATCGGCCAGGCAATGCGCGACCAGCGCCAGCAGCTCCTGACGATAGGCCTCAGCCAGACCCGCGATGGTCTGCTGGTCGTAGCGCTCGGCGCTGAAGGTCCAGCGCAGTTGCAGAGCACCGCCATACACCTGGCCATCGACGCTCAACCAGTTGGGCAACGGCGCATCGAGGTCATGCGCCAACCCGGCCGGGGCTTCCAGGGGCTGGAACAAGGCCGCACTGTCGAACTGCTGGTCGAACTGGCCCAGGTAGTTGAAGGTGATGCGCGCCTGCGGCAAAGCCGCCATCTGCTCGCGCCCGGCGGCATCCGCCAGGTAGCGCAGTACGCCGTAGCCCAGGCCCTTGTGCGGTACATGGCGCAGTTGTTCCTTGATGCGCTTGATCGAACCGGCCCGCGCCGCGTCGTCTTCACCTGGCAGCGGACGCAGGCTCAGTGGGTAGGCATTGGTGAACCAGCCGACGCTGCGGGTCAGGTCCATGTCTTCGAACAACCCGTCACGGCCATGGCCTTCGAGCTGCACGAGCACTTCTTCATCGCCGCTCCACCGGCACAAGGCCCGCGCCAGTGCAGTCAACAGCAGGTCGTTGACCTGGGTGTGGTAAGCCGCCGGGGCCAGTTGCAACAGCTGCCGGGTTTGCTCCACGTCCAGGCCGATGGCCAGGGTTTGAGCATGGCGATGCAAATTGCCGCCCTGCGGATGGTCGCACGGCAATTCGCGACGCACACCGCCCAGCTGGCCTTGCCACCAGGCCAGTTCGTCACGCAGCGAATCGCTGCCGGCGTAGCTGACCAGGCGCGCCGCCCAGTCGCCGACGGCGTGGGTCTTGGCCGGCAGAGGCTGGCCACGGTACAGCGCCTGCAGGTCTTCCAGCAGCACCCGCCAGGACACGCCATCAACCACCAGGTGATGAATCGCCAGCAGCAACCGCTGGGTGCCCTGCCCGTCACGCACCAGCAAGGCGCGCAGCAGCGGCCCCTGTTGCAGGTCCAGGCTGCGCTGCACGTCAGTGTAGAGGGCCTGACAATCATTGAAATCGGCGACAGTGGCGCTCCACAGCAGCTGCTCGGCGCCAGGCTGCGCGTACTGGGCCTGCCAGCGGCCCTGGGCGTCGCTGAAGCGCAGGCGCAGGCTGTCATGGTGCTGCACCAGCGCAGCCAATGCCTGTCCAAGGGTGGCCTCAACCAAGGGTTGGCGCACCTCCAGCAGCACGGCCTGGTTCCAGTGTTGCGGCTGTGGCACGTCACTGTCGAAGAACCAGTGCTGGATCGGCGTCAGCCCGGCCTGGCCCTGGCGCAGGCCCTGCTCGACGGTGCTCGCGGCTTCGCTGAGCTGAACCACAGTTGCCAGGGTCTGGATGGTCTGATGCTGGAACAGGTCGCGTGGGGTGAATTGCAAGCCGGCCTGCCGGGCGCGGCTGACCACCTGAATCGACAGGATCGAGTCGCCCCCCAGCTCGAAGAAGTTGTCCTGCACGCCGACCCGGGCAACGTTGAGCACATCGCGCCAGATCTGCGCCAACTGTGCTTCCACCTCATTGCCAGGAGCCTGGTATTGCTGCCGCGCCTGCTCAAGGTCCGGCAGCGGCAGCGCACGGCGGTCGAGCTTGCCGTTGCCCATCAGCGGCAGGCTATCGAGCAGCACCAGGTGCGCAGGCACCATGTAGTCGGGCAGGTGCTGGCGGGCATCGGCTTTCACCGCTTCGCGCAGCAGTTGTTGCACGTCGTTACCGGCGGTGGCCTGCCTGCACACCAGATAGCCCACCAGTTGCTTGCCGCCCGGCAAGTCCAGCGCCAGCACGACGGCCTCGTCGACATCCTCGTGCGCTAGCAGGCGGCTCTCGATTTCGCCCAGTTCGATGCGGAAGCCGCGGATCTTCACCTGCTGGTCGGCACGGCCGACATACTCCACCAGGCCATCAGTACCCAGGCGTACCAGGTCGCCGGTACGGTACAGGCGCCCGCCTTCGGCACTGAACGGGTCGGCGACAAAGCGCTCGGCAGTGAGGCCTGGCCGGTCGTGGTAACCCTGGGCCAGGCCGGCACCGCCGACGTACAGTTCGCCAATACCGCCTTGCGGCAACAAGGCCAGATCCTCGTCGAGGATGTAGGCCGTACGGCTACCGATGACGCGGCCGATCGGTACGCTGCCAAGGTCTGTTGGCAAGGCCTCTGGGGCCAGGCACGCCAGCGGCATGACCACGGTTTCGGTCGGGCCGTAGGCATTGAAGCACTGCTGCGGTGCAAAGGCCTGGCGGATGCGTTGCAGGTGCTCGCCGGTCAGCGCCTCGCCCCCGGTAATCACCAGGCGTACCGGCAATTGTTCGCCCCGCCCGCCCAGGTACTGCGCCAGCTGGCTGCCGTAGCTGGGGGTAAAGCCCAGAATGCTCACCTGCTGCTCGCGCACCAACTGGCAGATGTCCTCGGCGCCCCACTGCCCCTGGGCGCGCAATACCACGCGCGCACCACACAACAGCGGCACCCACAGGCGCTCGCTGGCAGCGTCGAAGTTGATGGAATAGAAGTGCAGCTCGCAGTCATCGCTGCGCATGCCGAATGCAGCGATCACCGCCTGGCAGTGCATGGCGAACTCGCCATGGCTGACCACCACGCCCTTGGGTTTGCCGGTAGAGCCTGAGGTGTAGATCAGGTAAGCCTGGTGCTGCGGCAGGCTGAGGTTGTCCAGCGGCGCATCGCTGTACGCCGCCAGGCTGGCGGCATCATCTTCCAGGCTCCAGCTGGCCACGCCTTCAGGCAACTCGCCCAGGGTGTGCAGTAGCGCACGCTGGCTGAGCAGCAAGCCGATGCGGCTGTCTTCGATCATGTAGCGCAGGCGGTCGAGCGGGTACTCGGGGTCGAGCGGTACATAGGCGCCGCCGGCCTTGAGGATGGCCAGCAGGCCGACGACCATTTCCAGCGAGCGCTCCAGCGCCAGGCCCACCCGCACCTGCGGGCCGACACCCCGTTCGCGCAGGGCACGCGCCAGGCGGTTGGCCTGCTGGTCGAGCTCGGCGTAGGTCAAGTGCTGGCCGGCGAAGGTCAACGCGCCCGCCTGTGGCGTGCGCGCGGCCTGGGCGGCGAACAGACCGTGGAGGGTCTGGCCAAGGTCGAAATCGTGTTCGCCCTGCAATTGGCCTGTAAGCACTTGTTGCTCGGCACTGCTCAGCATCGGCAGTTCGCACAGGCGGTGGTGCGGGTTGTCGAGCAAACCGACCAGCAGTTGTTGCCAGTGCTCGGCCATGCGCGCGATGCGCGGCGCGTCGAACAGGTCGCGGCTGTAGGTCAGGCAGCAGCCCAGCCGGCCGTCCAGGTCGGTCACCTCCAGGTACAGGTCGAACTTGGTGGCGCTGGCATCGTTGACCAGGTAGTCCACCTGCATGCCGGCCAGCGTGCGGCTTTGCTGGAAGGCCCAGCGCTGCACGTTGCACATCACCTGGAACAACGGGTTGTAGGCACTGCTGCGCGGTGGCTGCAGGGCCTCTACCAGTTGGTCGAACGGCAGGTCCTGGTGCGACTGGCCTTCGATGGCAACCTGGCGAATCTGCTCCAGCAGCGCGCTGGCGGTCATCTGGCCGTCCAGCTCGCAGCGCAGCACCTGGGTGTTGAGGAAAGCGCCGATCAGGCCTTCGCTTTCCGGGCGGATGCGGTTGGCCACCGGCGCGCCGATACGCAGGTCGCGCTGGCCACTGTAGCGGTGCAGCAAGGCGGCCAGGGTGGCGGTCATGGTCATGAACAGGGTCAGGCCGCGCTGGCTATTGAAAGCATGCACGCGGGCCACCAGTGCCGGATCGAGTTCGAAGCGGTACAGCGCGCCACGGTGGCTCTGGACTGCCGGACGCGGGCGGTCGGCAGGCAACGCCAGCACCGGGTGCTCGTCGCCCAAGCGGTGCTTCCAGTAGGCCAGTTGACGAGCGCCCTCGCCGCTTTCCAGCCATTGCCGTTGCCACACGCTGTAGTCCAGGTACTGCACTGGCAGCGGCGCCAGTGGCGACTCGCGGTCATCGACAAAGGCTTCGTACAGCTCGCCCAGCTCGCGGGCGAAGATGTCCATGGCCCAGCCTTCGGTGACGATGTGGTGCAGCGTCAGCACAAAGAAGTGCTCGCGCTCGTTGGCCTTGACCAGGCAGGCGCGCAGCAGCGGCCCCCGCTCCAAGTCGAAGGGCTGGTGCGCCTGGTCGTCGGCCAGTTGTTGCAAACGTTGCTGGCAGGCATCGTCTGACAAAGCGCTGAAGTCTTGCCAGTCCAGATGCAGGCCGCTGTCTTCGGCCACGCACTGGTACGGCACGCCGTCGATGCTGGGGAACGTGGTGCGCAAGGTTTCGTGGCGCACGACCAGCGCCTGCAGCGCACGCTCGAAAGCGTCCACATGCAAGGTGCCGCGCAGGCGTGCCATGCCGCCGACGTTGTACGCCGGGCTGTCCGGCTCCATCTGCCAGAGGAACCACATTCGCTGCTGCGAGTACGACAGCGGCACCGCCTGACGGCGGTCGACACGGGCGATTGCACCTTGCAGATTGCGCTCGCCGGCCGCGCGCAGGCGGGCGATCTCGGCACAGAAGGCGCCCAGCTCGCTGGTTTCGAACAGGGCCTTGAGCGGCAGCTCGACATCGCAGGCCTGACGGGTGCGCGAAACGATCTGAGTCGCCAGCAACGAGTGGCCACCGAGGGCGAAGAAGTCGTCCTGCAGGCCAATGCGCGGCAGATTCAACACGTCGCGCCAGATGGCCGCGACCTGTTGTTGCAGCTCGGTTCGTGGCTCGACATGCTCACGCTGCTGCCACACTGGGGCAGGCAGTGCCTTGCGGTCGACCTTGCCGCTGGGGCCCAGTGGCATCTGTGCCAAAGGGATGAGTTGCGCCGGCACCATGTAGGCTGACAATTGCTCAGCCAGCACGGCCAGCACCTCGGCAGGCTGAGCGCTGCCACTGTAATAGCCGACCAGTTGCGCGCCAACGGCGTCCTTGTGTATCAGCACCAGCGCCTGTTCCACACCCACCTGTGCCAGCAGGCAGGCCTGCACTTCCTCGGGCTCGACGCGGAAACCACGCACCTTTACCTGCTGGTCGAGGCGGCCAAGGTATTCCAGGGCCTCCAGCTGAACCTGCCAGCGGGCGCGATCGCCACTGCGGTACAGACGCTGACCGTTGCCGTCGGCCTGGGGTACGAAGCGCTCGGCAGTGAGGCCGGGGCGGCCCAAGTAACCACGGGCCAGGCCCGCGCCACCGAGGTACAGCTCGCCCGGCACACCGGGGGCGCTCAGTTCCAGCTCATCGTCCAGCACGCGGCACAGCACATTGCCCAGCGGGCGGCCGATGGGCGAGCGCTCGCCGTCCGCCACCTGGCAGTGCCAGTGGGTGACGTTGATGGCGGTTTCGGTCGGGCCGTACCGGTTGTGCAGCTGCACCTGCGGCAGCACCTGCAGCAAGCGGTCACGCAGCGCGGCGGACAACGCTTCGCCACCCGAGAACACCCGGCGCAAGCTACTGCAGGCACCTGCCTGCGGCTCCTGGACGAACACCTGCAACAGCGGCGGTACAAAGTGCAGCGTAGTCACCCCATAAGCCTGCACCAGGGCAGCGATACGCTGTGGGTCGCGGTGTTCACCGGGGCCGGCGAGCACCAGCTTGCAGCCGGTGACCAACGGCCAGAAGCATTCCCACACCGAGACGTCGAAACTGATCGGCGCCTTCTGCATCAGCACGTCGCTGTCATTCAGCGCATAGGTCGTCTGCATCCACTGCAGGCGCTCGGCCAGCGCCGCATGGGTATTGCCTACGCCCTTGGGCTGCCCGGTGGAGCCGGAGGTATAGATAACGTAGGCCAGGTTGTCGCCGTGCAGGTGCAGGCCGGGGGCATGGCTGGGCCAGCTGTCCAGGTGCAACTGGTCGAGGGCAATGGCGCTGACACCGTCGACCTGCGGCAGCTTGCCCAGCAGGCTGCTGTGGCTCAATAGCAAACGGGCGTCGCAGTCGGCCAGCATGTAGGCCAGGCGTTCGGCAGGGTAATCGACATCCAGCGGCACGTAGGCACCGCCAGCCTTGAGAATGGCTAGCAGGCCGACCAGCAATTGCGGTGAGCGCTCGATGGCAATGGCCACACAGGTATCGGGGCCGACGCCTTTGTCGCGCAAGTAGTGGGCCAGGCGGTTGGCTTGCTGGTGCAGCCCGGCGTAATCCAGGCTGCCCCCGTCCCAAACCAGGGCGGTGCGCTGCGGCGTCAGGCGTGCCTGCTCATTGAGTTGTTCGACCAACAGGTGCTGCGCTGCGGCGGCCGGTGCCTGGCCCCAACCCAGCAGCTGCGCACGGCCGGGCTCATCCAGCAGTTGCACGTCGCCCAGCGCCTGCTGCGGCGCGGCACACACCTGTTCCAGCAACGCCAGCAGGTGATGGGCCAGACGTTCGACGGTGCTGGCTTCGAACAGCTCCGCGGCATAGTCGAAGGCCAGGCTCAGGCGGCCCAGATGGTCCTCCTCACTGTGCAACTGCAAGTCGAACTTGGCTTCGCGGCTGTGCCACGCCAGCTCTTCGGCCAACAGCCCTGGCAGGCGCCGCAGGGCTGACAGGTCGCGTTGCTGGTGGTTGAACATGACCTGGAACAGGCCCTGCTCGCGCGCATCGGGCAGGGCTTCGACAAGCTGTTCGAAGGGCAGATCCTGATTAGCCTGGGCTTGCAAGGTGGCCTGACGTACCTGGGTCAGCAACTGGGTAAACGAGTGACGGCCATCGAATTGCGCGCGCAGCACCTGCGTATTGATGAAGAAACCGACCATGCCTTGGGTTTCCAGGCGCGGGCGGTTGGCGTTGGGCACGCCGACGCGGATATCGGCCTGGCCGCTGTAGCGCTGCAGCAGCGCCTGCCAACCGGCCAGCAGGACCATGAACAGGCTGGCCTGCTGCTGGTGGGCAAGGCCCTTGAGCGCTTCGCCAAGCCTGGTCGGCACCTTGAGGTTGAAGCGCGCAGCGCTGTGCTCGCGCTGGCTGGTGCGCGGATGGTCAGTGCACAGGTCGAGCGCCGGCAGCTCACCACCAAGGTGTGCCTTCCAGTACTGCAACTGGCGCTCGGCTTCACCGTCAGCCAGCCATTGCCGCTGCCAGCTGCCGTAGTCGGCGTAACCCAGGGGCAGCGGCGCCAGGTTGGCCTCCAGGCCTTGGCAGCGAGCGGCATACAGCTTGGCGAACTCTTCGAGCAGGATGTTCAGCGACCAGCCGTCGGCAACGATGTGGTGCAGGGTCACCCACAGCTGATGCTCTTCGTCGCCCAGGCGCACCAGGGTTACCCGCAGCAGCGGCCCCTGGGTGAGGTCGAACGGCTGGCGGGCCTCGGTTTCACGCTGCGCGGCAACCTGCTCGGGCGAGTGCCCTTCAAGGTCCAGGCGGTGCAGGCTGAATGGCTGCTGCGGCAGGATACGCTGCAGCGCCTGGCCATTCTCTTCGCTGAACACGGTACGCAGCGATTCATGGCGCGCCACCAGTGCCTCGAAGGCCACGTGCAGAGCGTTGATATCCAGCTCGCCACGCAGGTGCAAGCCGGCAGGAATGTTGTAGGCCGCTGATTGCGGTTCCAGCTGCCACAGCAGCCACAAGCGGTTTTGCGCCAGCGACTGGGGCAATGCCTGGGCGCGCGCCAGCGTGGTGATGGCTGCGGTGGCTGCGGCGCCATCGGCGATGATCTGTGCCACGGCCTTGCTGTAGTCGGCCAGTACCGGCGCCTCGAACAGGGTACGCAGGCTCAGGTCGATACCCAACTCATCGGCCAGGCGCGCTGTGGCCTGGGTGGCGGCGATGGAGTTACCGCCCAGCAGCAGGAAGTGGTCGTCCGCGGCCACCGCCTCTACCTTGAGGATGTCGCGCCACACAGCGGCGATGCGTGCTTGCAGCTCATCGCCAGCGGTTGCACGGGTACCGGCTTCGCTCACCTCAGGGAAACGGGCATAGCAGTCCAGGCTGCCATCGTCCATGCGCAGGCGGCAGGCAGAGCGCTGCAACTTGCCGCTGGAGGTCTTCGGCAGCGCGCCGGGGTTCAACAGCAGGACCACGGCCGGGGCCTGTCGGCAGGCGTCGGCAATGACCTGGCGCAGGGTCTTGATCAGGTCCTGGGGCTTGATTGCCTTTTGCACGTTGCGGCTGATCTCCACCGCGACACCGATGCCCTCCTCGCCTTGGTGCTCGACGGCGAACACCGCCACACGGCCTTTGCGCAGCACCTGAACTTCGCGCTCGAGGTTTTTTTCCAGGTCCTGTGGGTACAGGTTCTGTCCGCGCACGATCAGCATGTCTTTCAGGCGCCCGGTAACGAACACCTCGCCCTCACGCATGAAACCCAGGTCGCCGGTACGCAGCCAGGTCTGGCCGTCCATTTCGACGAATGTTCGAGCGCTGGCTTCGGGGTTGCGCCAGTAACCCAATGCGATGCTCGGGCCGCCGGCCCAGATCTCGCCAACCTGGTTGTCATCCAGCACTTGCAGGCGTTCTGGTTCGACGATGCGTACGGCATGCCCCGGCTGTGGGTAGCCGCAGCTCATCAGCACACTGCCCTTGCCCAGCTCGGCACGGTTGCCAGCGAAGGCTTCGGCGTCCAGCTCCAGTGCAGCGATGCCCTGGCCACGACGGCTGCCGCTGACGAACAGGGTGGCTTCGGCCAGGCCATAACTGGCGAAGAAGCTCTGCGGGTCGAAGCCGCAGGCCTGGAATTTGTCGGCAAAGGTGGCCAGGCTGTCCTGGCGGATCGGCTCGGAGCCGGAATAGGCGACGCGCCAGCGGCTCAGGTCGAGCCCGGCCAGCGAAGCCTCGCTGACCCGCTCGCTGCACAGGCGATAAGCGAAGTCGGGGCCGCCGCTGATGGTGCCACCGTATTCGCTGATGGCCTGCAACCAGCGCAATGGCCGGGCCAGGAAGTACCCCGGCGACATCAGCACGCAAGGCACGCCACTGAAGATTGGCTGCAGCAGGCCGCCGATCAGGCCCATGTCATGGTACAGCGGTAGCCAGCTGACGATCACGTCGTCGGGGTTGAGGTCGATGCCAAAGCCATGGCGGATCAGCTGCTCGTTGGCCACCAGGTTGCCATGGCTGACCTGAACCCCCTTGGGCAGCGCGGTGGAGCCGGAGGTGTACTGCAGGAAGGCGATGTCATCGCGTTGGAGCTCGGGCGCGTGCCAGCTCGAGGCCAGCAACGGGTCCAGGCCATCCACGGCAAGCAGCTCGGGCGCGTTATCTGCCGCCAGTGCCTCCAGGCCGTTCAGGTTGTCGTGCAGTGCCGCCACGGTCAGCAGCAGGCGCGGCTCGGCATCGGCGATGATCGACAGCAAACGCGCCTGGTGATGCTGCCGCGCGGACTCCGGCGGGTAAGCCGGCACTGCGATCACGCCCGCATACAGGCAGCCAAAAAACGCCGCCACGTAGTCTGGCCCACTAGGGAACAGCAACACGGCACGGTCACCGAAGCTGGCGCGCGCCTGCAAGGCAGCGGCGATGGTGCGTGCACGCTGGTCGAGGTCCCGGTAGCTGAGCACGGCCTGCTCGCCGGGGGTGTCGGCGAGAAAGCGCAGGGCAATCCTGTCCGGGGTCTGCGCGGCGCGTTGCGCCAGGGCCTGGACCAGCGAGAGCGGGAGTTCGAAGGCGTCCGTCATGGGGTGTTCCTGCCAGTGTCTGTTAGGGCGTGCCGGCTACGCCGCGAACATGGGCGGGCAGCGAGCGGCGACCGGGGATGTACACAGGGGAACGGATGGACGGGGGCAGAAATTAGCGGGGGTGAGGGTTTTGCGCTGCGTCAAGGTTGGGGGCATACCTTGAGGTATGCCCCCTTAGAACAGAAACACCCAATAATAATTTAGTTTCGCATTTGACAATCATTATCATTCTGAATAGCTTGTCGCACGTCGTAGGAAGCGACCCACCCCTGGGCGCCTCCTTTCCCCTCTGTGACAAGGTGATTTCCATGGCGGAACAACTATCCACAAGTAAGTGCGATTCACCATTACTGCAGGCCTTCGTCGACAACCGCAGCATCCTGGTCAAGATTGCTGCCCGCATCACTGGCTGCCGCTCCCGCGCCGAGGATGTGGTGCAAGACGCCTTCTTCCGGCTCGGCGCTGCCCCGCAGATCACTTCGTCGTTCAAGGCGCAACTAAGCTACCTGTTCCAGATCGTGCGCAACCTTGCGATCGACCACTACCGCAAGCAGACGATGGAGCTGAAGTACTCCGGCAGCGAGGAGGAAGGCCTGAATGTGGTTATCCAGAACGCCTCGCCCGAAGCCACCCATATCAACCTTGCCGCGCTGGACGACATTGCCGAAGCGCTGAACGAGCTGCCGCAACGTACCCGCTATGCGTTCGAGATGTACCGCCTGCATGGGGTACCGCAAAAGGACATTGCCAAGGAACTGGGGGTGTCGCCGACTTTGGTCAACTTCATGATCCGCGATGCACTGGTGCATTGCCGCAAGACCGCCAACCGGCAGGTCTGAGTCATTCTTCGAGAACATTGGCGAGGCCGTCGGGCGGGAATCAAGGCCTGCGCGTGCTGACTGTGATGCGGTAGGGCTCGAAAATCCGCGCCAGTTCACCGCTGTCACGCAGGCCACGCAGCAGTGCAGCGAACGTCTGCTCGCCGATAGGCGCCCCCGGGCGCAGCAAGGCGTAGTGGTGATAGACCTGGTCAATGCGTTGCGAAGGCACCAGCTGCGCCTTGCTCGCCGGGTTGCGTGCCAGGAAATCGCTGAGGTAGGAACGCGTGACCAGGGCGATATCGGCGCGGCCGGCCTGCACCATCAGCAGGTTGCTGTCGTGGGAATAGGTCAGGGTCGCGTTGTATGTCTTGCGCAGGTAATCGGGGTCAGCGTTGAAGCTGGCGAACGCGTAGTGGTAGCCGTTGAACAAGGCCAGGCGTTTGCCACGCAGGTCGTCGAAGTAACGCGGATCACTGCCGTTTTCCTTGCGGGCGACGAACACTTCGGCATCTTCCAGGCCCATGTCCACGGTCTGATGGGCAATCTGCTCCCAGCCCCATTGTGGGTTCTCGAAAATGGCCATGTCGGTGCGGCCTTGCTGGAAGTCACCGAAGCGCCGCTGGATAGACGTAGGTACCAGAACGAAGTGATAGTGCTGCTGCGCCCGGTTGAGTGCATCGACCAACTGCGGCAGCAAACCGGTATCGGCACCTTGCTCGGGGCGCACTGTGTAAGGCGGGAAATGGGCTGCGCCAATCTTCACTTCAACCGCTTCGCCAGCCCATACCGGTGCCGCCAACCAGAACACGGCCAGCAGCATCAGGGTGGACAAGGCCTTGAGGCCGGGCGCTGGAGTCAAGACGGACACTCATCACGGTTTATGCCTGTATGCGCTTAAGCTAGGCGTTTTCCAGGGGCGGCACAACTACTGGCGTCTGCTCTTTGTGCCAAAGCAGGCGGCAAAATGCCATAGGATGCCGTATGCCCGTACATTGGCTACGCTCTAGCAGGATCTGCATGGGAGCCTGGTATGGGCCATTGGTTGGTGATCGACCTGGAAGCCACCACCGACGATGGTGGGTGGCCGGTCACAGAGATGGAAATCATTGAAATCGGCGCAAGCCTGGTGACCCGCGAAGGCCGCGAGGTCGACCATTTCCAGCGTTTTGTAAAGCCACGGCGGCGGCCGCAGCTGACCCCGTTCTGCCGTGAGCTGACCCACATCAGCCAGGCCGACGTGGACAACGCCGCGCCGTTTCGCGAGGTGTGGGCAAGCTTCGAGCGCTGGCTGGAGCACCACCGCGGGCAGCTTCAGGCCTGGGTCAGCTGGGGCGACTACGACCGCCAGCAATTGCACCAGGAGTGGCAGCAGCACGGCCTCGACAGCCTGCTGCGCACATTGCCGCATATCAACCTCAAGCAACGCTTTGCCAAGGCCCGCCACCTGCAGCGCCCCACCGGCCTGAACGGCGCCCTGCAACTGGCCGGCATGCACTTTTGCGGGCAACAGCACAGGGCCCTGGAAGATGCGCGCAACACGGCGCGGCTATTACCGTTGACCCTGCCCGCCCACAGCCCCTGAAAGCAGATGACGAGGCCTGTGGCCTTGGGCATACTGGCCAGCCCTTTTTCAGCACCTCTTTTCAGGAGTCGCCCATGTTCCAGGTCAACGAGTACTTCAACGGCACCGTCAAGTCGATCGCATTCTCGGGCGAAGAAGGCCCGGCCACTGTCGGCGTCATGGCTCCGGGCGAATACGAATTCGGCACTGCCAAGCGTGAGATCATGCATGTGGTATCGGGCGCGCTGACCGTGAAACTGCCAGGTAGCGACAACTGGGAAACCTTCAACACCGGTGACAAGTTCAACGTGCCGGCTGACAGCAAGTTCCAGCTGCAGGTGAAGGTGGATACCGCTTACCTGTGCGAATACCGCGACTAAGCGCCGGCCTGTTCCGGCCTCTTCGCGGGTAAACCCGCTCCTACAGGGTGCTGAGCCGACCTTCGATGGTGTGCGGTCCTTGTAGGTGCGGGTTTACCCGCGAAGAATCCAGCACTAATCCTTCAGGAAATCAGCAACACGTTCAGCCGCCGCCTGCAAATGCTGCTCATGGCTGAACCCCGAAGCCTTCAACGGCTTCAGGTCATGGTCCCCCGCCACTAGCCAGCTCACCTCGATCGCCGGCGACAACGCATACCCCGCCACCGCCTCGCGGTTACCCAGCGCATCCCGCTCGCCCTGCACGATCAACGTCGGTGTTTTCAACTCGGCCAGGTGCTCTACCCGTGGCTTCTCGGGTTTACCCACCGCGTAGAACGGATAGCCCAGGCACACCAGCGCATCCGCGCCCAATTCGTCGGCCAGCAGGCTCGCCATGCGCCCGCCCATGGACTTGCCACCCACGGCCAGCTTGCCCGCGACCAAAGGTCGCACTTGCCGGTACGCCTCGCGCCAGCATTCAAGCAACACCTTCTGCGGGTTCGGCGGCCGCTTGCCACCGGTAACCCTGCGCTCGGCCATGTACGGGAACTCGAAGCGCACTACCGCTACCCCAAGCGCCGCAAGCCTTTGCGCCATTTCGTCCATGAACCCGCTGTCCATCGGCGCGCCCGCGCCATGGGCCAGAATCAGGCACCCCTTGTAGTCATCCTGACCTGCAACCCGCGGAGGATCGCAGCGCAAGCCTGGGACATTTGCGACCTTCGCCCATTGATCCCCGTCAATACCGGCACTTTGCCCATTAATCATGCTTGCCTCGCTGTAAAGCCTGCCAAATAACCGTGGATGGGAACCCATACATGAACACAACCAGCAGTACCGCCTATAACTACAAGGTGGTCCGCCAATTCGCCATCATGACGGTGGTGTGGGGAATCGTCGGGATGGGGCTCGGCGTCTTCATCGCCGCCCAGCTCGCCTGGCCGTCCCTCAACTTCGACCTCCCCTGGACCAGTTTCGGCCGCCTGCGCCCCCTGCATACCAATGCGGTGATCTTCGCGTTCGGCGGCTGCGCACTGTTCGCCACCTCCTATTATTCGGTGCAACGCACCTGCCAGACCACCCTGTTCGCACCGGGCCTGGCCGCGTTTACGTTCTGGGGCTGGCAACTGGTTATCCTGCTGGCGGCCATCAGCCTGCCGCTGGGCTACACCAGCTCCAAGGAATACGCCGAACTGGAATGGCCGATCGACATTCTGATCACCATCGTCTGGGTGGGCTACGCCATCGTGTTCTTTGGCACGCTGATGAAGCGCAACACCAAACACATCTACGTCGGCAACTGGTTCTTCGGCGCCTTCATCCTGACCGTGGCGCTGCTGCACATCGTCAACAACCTGGAGCTGCCGGTCAGCCTGACCAAATCCTATTCGGTCTACGCAGGCGCCACCGATGCCATGGTGCAGTGGTGGTACGGCCATAACGCGGTGGGCTTCTTCCTGACCGCAGGCTTCCTGGGGATGATGTACTACTACGTGCCCAAGCAGGCCGAACGGCCGGTGTATTCGTATCGCTTGTCGATCGTGCACTTCTGGGCGCTGATCACCCTGTACATCTGGGCCGGCCCGCACCACCTGCACTACACCGCCCTGCCCGATTGGGCGCAGTCGCTGGGCATGGTGATGTCGCTGATCCTGCTGGCGCCAAGCTGGGGCGGCATGATCAACGGCATGATGACCCTGTCGGGCGCCTGGCACAAACTGCGCAGCGACCCGATCCTGCGCTTCCTGGTGGTGTCGCTGGCGTTCTACGGCATGTCCACCTTCGAAGGGCCAATGATGGCCATCAAGACGGTCAACGCCCTGTCCCACTACACCGACTGGACCATCGGCCACGTCCACGCCGGCGCCCTCGGCTGGGTAGCGATGATCTCGATCGGCGCGCTGTACCACACCATTCCCAAAGTGTTCGGCAAAGAACGCATGTACAGCCTCGGCCTGATCAATGCGCACTTCTGGCTGGCCACCATTGGTACCGTGCTGTACATCGCCTCGATGTGGGTCAACGGCATCGCCCAGGGCCTGATGTGGCGCGCGGTCAACAGCGACGGCACGCTCACCTACTCGTTCGTGGAAACCTTGGTGGCCAGCCACCCAGGCTTCGTCGTGCGCTTCGTCGGCGGCGCGATCTTCCTCAGCGGCATGTTCCTGATGGCCTGGAACACCTGGCGCACCGTGCGTTCGCCAGCGCTTGACGTCGCCCCTGCGAACGCCCAGTTGGCTTGAGGAGAAACGCCTGATGAAACATGAAGTCATCGAGAAAAACGTCGGCCTGATGGCCCTGCTGATGGTATTTGCCGTCAGCATCGGCGGCCTGACCCAGATCGTCCCGCTGTTCTTCCAGGACGTCACCAACAAACCGGTCGAAGGCATGAAGCCCTATACCGCGCTGCAACTGGAAGGCCGCGATGTCTACATCCGCGAAGGTTGCGTGGGCTGCCACTCGCAGATGATCCGCCCGTTCCGTGCCGAAACCGAGCGGTACGGCCACTACTCGGTGGCCGGTGAAAGCGTGTGGGACCACCCGTTCCTGTGGGGCTCCAAGCGCACCGGGCCGGACCTGGCCCGGGTCGGTGGCCGCTACTCGGACGACTGGCACCGTGCGCACCTGTACAACCCGCGCAACGTGGTACCGGAGTCGAAGATGCCGTCCTACCCGTGGCTGGTTGCCCAGCAGGTCGACAACAGCCACACCGACGTCAAGATGCGCACCCTGCGCACCCTGGGCGTGCCGTACACCGACGACGACATTGCCGGCGCCCGTGAAGCGGTCAAAGGCAAGACCGAGATGGACGCACTGGTCGCCTACCTGCAGGTGCTCGGCACCGCGATCAAGAACAAGAGGTGAGTGCGATGGAAATGGACATCGGCATGATCCGCGGTGTGGGCACCCTGGTGGTGATGATTGCCTTTATCGGCCTCACCCTGTGGGTCTTCAACCGCCGCCGCGACCGTGATTTCGCCGAAGCGCGCCTGCTGCCCTTCGTCGACGACCGCCTGCCCCCTGCCGGGCAGGAGCCTGCTGCAAAAAGGAGTAACGGGCAATGACCACCTTCTGGAGTACGTACATCAGCGTACTGACCATCGGTAGCCTGATTGGCCTGACCTGGCTACTGCTCGCCACGCGCAAGGGCCAGAGCAACAACACCACCGACGAGACCATGGGCCACAGCTTCGACGGCATCGAGGAGTACGACAACCCGCTGCCCAAGTGGTGGTTCTGGCTGTTCGTGGGCACCTTGGCGTTCTCGGTCGGCTACCTGATCCTCTACCCGGGCCTGGGCAACTGGAAAGGCATCCTGCCGGGCTATGAAAATGGCTGGACTGGCGCCAACGAATGGCAGAAGGAAATGGACAAGGCCGATGCCAGGTTCGGTCCGATCTTCGCCAAATACGCCGCCATGCCCGTAGAAGAAGTGGCGAAGGACCCGCAGGCGCTGAAAATGGGCAGCCGCCTGTTCGCCTCCAACTGCTCGGTGTGCCACGGTTCCGACGCCAAGGGCGCCTTCGGCTTCCCCAACCTCACCGACAATGACTGGCGCTGGGGCGGCGATCCGGAAACCATCAAGACCACCATCATGAGCGGTCGCCATGGCGTGATGCCGGCCTGGGCCGAAGTGATCGGTGACCAGGGCGTGGCCGACGTGGCTGCGTTCGTGGTCAGCAAACTCGACGGCCGCACACTGCCTGAGGGGGCAAAGGCCGATGTGGAGAACGGGCAGAAGATCTTCGCAGCCAACTGCGTGGCCTGCCACGGGCCGGAAGGTAAAGGTACGCCTGCCATGGGCGCACCGAACCTGACCCACCCGCAGGCGTTCATCTATGGCTCGAGCTTTGCCCAGCTGCAGCAGACCATTCGTTATGGTCGCCAGGGGCAAATGCCGGCGCAGGCCGAGATCCAAGGGAATGACAAGGTGCACCTGCTGGCGGCTTACGTGTATAGCCTGTCGCAGGGTGGTTCGGCTGAGACCGTGACGGCCAAGTGAGTTCGCCGAAAGGGATTTGCCAAGTGAGTCCGCCGAAAGGCATTTGCCGCCTGTGAGATCGAGCGCCGCCCGCGCGGCGCTTCGCGGGTAAACCCGCTCCTACGTTTGTTTCGGGCCAGTCCCTCCTGCACCAGTCGCGCGCGACCGCCTTGTTTGTACGACGCGATATCGAGACATGCGCCAAGGCGGTCGCGCGCAAATCTCACAGGAATAATTGGCCCGAAACAAACGTAGGAGCGGGTTTACCCGCGAAGCGCCGCGCGGGCGGCGCTCGATCTCTGCCCCACCACAACACTCAATCCTTACACCCCCGCCCCACCACAACACCCAATCCTTACCCCCCCCGCCCCCATAACCCTCAAGCCTTACACTCCCCCGCCCACTACCAGCCTCAGTCCCCTTCCCTTGCACCCCCACCGAACAGAACTAAGCTTGTTGCCTCAGTGGGCTTCGCTCCGAAAGGACCGATGCAGACACGGCGCGTAGCCTGACGCCGCCCCGAAAAAGCTTGACCGATCGATCAGAAAAAGGTGAAAAACGGTACACATTACAAATATTTATTTGTGTACAATCGTCCAGACCTGATCACTGCGGGACATCAGTGATCGGACCTGGACACGGGTCGGCGTACCAAAGTTGCGTTGCGGTAACCTTGCTGGTTATCAATACTGGCGCCGATTTTTCGACCAACAAGAACATCAAAACCGTGGAACCTTAGAATGAGCACAGCAATCAGTCCGACTGCTTATAACTATAAGGTCGTCCGCCAGTTCGCCATCATGACGGTGGTCTGGGGGATCCTTGGCATGGGCCTCGGCGTCTTCATCGCCTCGCAGCTGGTGTGGCCGCAGCTGAACCTGGACCTTCCCTGGACCAGCTTCGGCCGCCTGCGCCCGCTGCACACCAACCTGGTGATCTTCGCCTTCGGGGGCTGTGCGCTGTTCGGCACCAGCTACTACGTGGTGCAGCGCACCTGCCAGACCCGGCTGATCTCCGACAGCATGGCCGCCTTCACCTTCTGGGGTTGGCAAGCCGTGATCGTCGGCGCGCTGATCACCCTGCCGATGGGCTACACCACCACCAAGGAATACGCCGAGCTCGAGTGGCCGCTGGCGATCCTGCTGGCGATCGTCTGGGTTACCTACGGCCTGGTGTTCTTCGGCACCATCGTCAAGCGCAAGACCAAGCACATCTATGTCGGCAACTGGTTCTACGGTGCGTTCATCGTGGTCACCGCGATGCTGCACATCGTCAACCACATCTCGCTGCCGGTGAGCCTGTTCAAGTCGTACTCGGCCTACTCCGGCGCCACCGACGCGATGATCCAGTGGTGGTACGGCCACAACGCCGTGGGCTTTTTCCTCACCACCGGTTTCCTGGGGATGATGTACTACTTCGTGCCCAAGCAGGCCGAGCGGCCGATCTACTCGTATCGCTTGTCGATCGTGCACTTCTGGGCGCTGATCACCCTGTACATCTGGGCCGGCCCGCACCACCTGCACTACACCGCCCTGCCTGACTGGGCGCAGTCGTTGGGCATGGTGATGTCGATCATCCTGCTGGCGCCAAGCTGGGGCGGCATGATCAACGGCATGATGACCCTGTCGGGCGCCTGGCACAAACTGCGCACCGACCCGATCCTGCGCTTCCTGGTGGTGTCGCTGGCGTTCTACGGCATGTCCACCTTCGAAGGCCCGATGATGGCCATCAAGACCGTGAACTCACTGTCGCACTACACCGACTGGACCATCGGCCACGTCCACGCCGGCGCCCTCGGCTGGGTGGCAATGATTTCGATCGGCGCCGTGTACCACATGATCCCGAAACTCTACGGCCGCGAGCAGATGCACAGCATCGGCCTGATCAACGCGCACTTCTGGCTGGCCACCATCGGCACCGTACTGTACATCGCCTCGATGTGGGTCAACGGCATCACCCAGGGCCTGATGTGGCGCGCCATCAACGATGACGGCACCCTCACCTACTCCTTCGTCGAAGCCCTGCAGGCCAGCCACCCCGGCTACATCGTCCGCGCCCTGGGCGGTGCGTTCTTCGCCAGCGGCATGCTGCTGATGGCCTACAACGTGTTCCGTACCGTACGTGCCGCCAACCCGGCACAGGCTGAAGAGGCCGCCAAGATCGTCGTTGTGGGAGCGCACTGATGAAGCATGAAGCCGTCGAGAAGAACATAGGCCTGCTGGCCTTCTTCATGGTCATCGCCGTGAGCGTCGGTGGCCTGACCCAGATCGTCCCGCTGTTTTTCCAGGACGTCACCAACAAGCCGGTCGAGGGCATGAAGCCGCGCACCGCGCTGGAGCTGGAAGGCCGCGATATCTACATCCGCGAAGGCTGCGTAGGCTGTCACTCGCAGATGATCCGCCCGTTCCGTGCCGAAACCGAGCGGTACGGCCATTACTCGGTAGCCGGTGAAAGCGTGTGGGATCACCCGTTCCTGTGGGGCTCCAAGCGTACCGGGCCGGACTTGGCCCGCGTCGGCGGCCGCTACTCCGATGACTGGCACCGTGCGCACCTGTACAACCCGCGCAACGTGGTACCGGAATCGAAGATGCCGTCCTACCCGTGGCTGGTCGAGAACAAGCTCGACGGCAAAGACACCGCGAAAAAGATGGAAGTGCTGCGCACACTCGGCACCCCGTACACCGACGCCGACATTGCCGGCGCACGTGACGCGGTCAAGGGCAAGACCGAAATGGACGCCATCGTCGCGTACCTGCAGGGTCTTGGCACCATCATCAAGAGCAAACGGTGACGCTGATGGATATCGGGATGATTCGCGGCCTGGGCACCGTCGTGGTGATGGTGGCCTTCGTGGGCCTGGCGCTGTGGGTGTTCAACCCACGGCGTAAAAAGGACTTCGACGAAGCGACCCAACTGCCCTTCGCGGATGACCCCGAGGCCACTCGGCACGTCGAGCAAGCAAAAGCTTCTGGGAGCAAACAACAATGACAACCTTCTGGAGTCTGTACGTTACCGTCCTGACCCTGGGCACCATCTTCTCGTTGACCTGGCTGCTGCTGTCGACCCGCAAGGGCCAGCGCGAAGAGGTTACCGACGAAACCGTCGGGCATGCCTTCGATGGCATCGAGGAATACGACAACCCGCTGCCGAAATGGTGGTTCTGGCTGTTCGTCGGCACCATCATCTTCGCCCTCGGCTACCTGGTGCTGTACCCGGGCCTGGGCAACTGGAAAGGCGTCCTGCCGGGCTATTCGTACCTGGATAACGACAAGCAGACCGAGTTTTCCAACGGCCAGCCGGGCTGGACCGGCGTGCACGAATGGGAAAAGGAAATGGCCAAGGCCGACGCCCGTTTCGGGCCGATCTTCGCCAAGTTCGCGGCGATGCCGATCGAAGACGTAGCCAAGGACCCACAGGCATTGAAAATGGGTGCGCGGCTGTTCGCCTCCAACTGTTCGGTGTGCCACGGCTCCGACGCCAAGGGCGCCTTCGGCTTCCCCAACCTGACCGACAACGACTGGCGCTGGGGCGGCGAACCGGACACCATCAAGACCACCATCATGGGCGGTCGCCATGGCGTGATGCCGGCCTGGGCCGAAGTGATCGGTGACCAGGGCGTGGCCGACGTGGCTGCATTCGTGGTCAGCAAACTCGATGGCCGCACACTGCCTGAGGGTGCGAAGGCCGATGTGGAGAACGGGCAGAAGATCTTCGCAGCCAACTGCGTGGCCTGCCACGGGCCGGAAGGCAAAGGCACGCCCGCCATGGGCGCACCGAACCTGACCCACCCGCAGGCGTTCATCTACGGCTCGAGCTTTGCCCAATTGCAGCAGACTATCCGTTATGGCCGCCAGGGGCAGATGCCGGCCCAGGAACAGCTGCAGGGCAACGACAAGGTGCACTTGCTGGCGGCTTATGTGTACAGCCTGTCGCACCAGGCTGAGCCGGCCAAGGCTGAGTAAGGCAGGCCTGGCCTGTTCGCGGGTAAACCCGCTCCTACAAGGATCCTGTGTAGGAGCGGGTTTACCCGCGAACAGGCCGGTACTGGCACAGCATTTCTCGCAGGCTGATGACCTGGATCAATTGACACCCGCCATAACACGTTTCATACCACGAACCCAACGCGACTAAAGGTCGCAGTGCGATCCCATACCGCCCTCAGCGGCGTATCATGGACCGCAGAGCGCTAGCAGATTGCGCGAGACTGCGGCCCGCACGCACAGGCCGCGGCGTTTCTCCACTGCCGTGGGACTTGATGATGAGCAAGCAAATTCCGGTACATGATGTCACCCCGCCTGCCAGCAAAGGGAAGGATTCCGTCGACCTCTACGCTTCCCGGGAAAAGATCTACACCCGCGCCTTCACCGGCCTGTTCCGTCGCCTACGCATGGTTGGGGGTGCCGCACTGTTCCTGCTGTACTTCGGCACCGTGTGGCTGAACTGGGGAGGGCACCAGGCCGTGTGGTGGAACCTGCCCGAACGCAAGTTCTACATCTTCGGCGCCACCATCTGGCCGCAAGACTTCATCCTGCTCTCGGGCATTCTCATCGTCGCCGCCTTCGGCCTGTTCTTCATCACTGTGTTCGCCGGCCGGGTGTGGTGTGGCTACACCTGCCCGCAAAGCGTGTGGACCTGGATTTTCATGTGGTGCGAAAAGGTCACCGAGGGTGACCGCAACCAGCGCATGAAGCTCGACAAAGCCCCCATGAGCGGCAACAAGTTCCTGCGCAAATTCACCAAGCACAGCCTGTGGCTGCTGATCGGCTTTGTCACCGGCATGACCTTTGTCGGCTACTTTTCGCCGATCCGTGAGCTGGTGGTCGAATTCTTCACGGGCCAGGCCGATGGCTGGGCCTACTTCTGGGTCGGTTTCTTCACCCTCGCCACCTACGGCAACGCCGGCTGGCTGCGCGAACAGGTGTGTGTGTACATGTGCCCGTATGCACGTTTCCAGAGTGTGATGTTCGACAAGGACACACTGATCGTGTCCTACGACCCGCGCCGTGGCGAAACCCGCGGCCCGCGCAAGAAAGATACCGACTACAAAGCCCAGGGCCTGGGTGACTGCATCGACTGCACCATGTGCGTGCAGGTCTGCCCGACCGGCATCGACATCCGTGACGGCCTGCAAATCGAGTGCATCGGCTGCGCAGCCTGCATCGACGCCTGCGACAGCATCATGGACAAGATGAACTACCCCAAAGGGCTGATCAGCTACACCACCGAGCACAACCTGTCCGGGCAAAAGACCCACCTGCTGCGCCCGCGTCTGATCGGCTATGCCGTGGTACTGCTGGTGATGATGATCGGGCTGGCGACGGCCTTCGCCACCCGTTCGCTGGTCGGTTTCGACGTCAGCAAAGACCGCGTGCTGTACCGCGAAAACGCCCAGGGCCGGATCGAGAACGTGTACAGCCTGAAGGTAATGAACAAGGATCAGCGCGATCACGTCTACGTGCTGGACGCCGCCGGCCTGCCAGACCTCAAGCTCGAAGGCCAGCGCGAGATCCGCGTGGCCGCCGGTGACATCGTCAGCCTTCCCGTGCAGCTGTCGGTTGCCCCCGAGAAGCTGCCATCGACCACCAACGAAATCACCTTCATCCTCAAGAGCGCCGACGACAGCGACGCCCAGGTTGAAGCCAAGAGCCGTTTCATCGGCCCACAGATCCGCTAAGAGAGATAACGCACAATGCCTGCCGCCACCGCCGCCAGCCCCTGGTACAAGCACCTCTGGCCCTGGATCATCATCGGCATTCTCACCACCTCGGTGTGCCTGAGCCTGACCATGGTCAGCATCGCTGTGCACAACCCGGACAACCTGGTGAATGACAACTACTACGAGGCCGGCAAGGGCATCAACCGCTCGCTGGACCGCGAGCTGCTGGCGCAGCAGCTGGGCCTGAAAGCCAGCGTGCATCTGGACGAACTGACCGGCGAAGTGGACCTGCGCCTGACCGGTAGCAGTGGCCCGCAAAACCTGGAGCTGAACCTGATTTCGCCGACCCAGCCAGAGAAGGACCGCAAGGTGCTGCTGAGCCGTGTCGAAGCAGGGCGCTATGTGGGACAACTGGAGGACAAGGTCGACGGGCGGCGCTTTGTGGAACTGCTGGGCAGCGAAGGGGGCCAGGTGTGGCGCCTGTTCGAAGAGGAAAAAGTGGCGCATGGTGTGACCTTGCAGTTGGGTGACGAAGCCCTTCAAGGCGCCGAACACCAGTAATGATTCCTGGTATGAATGGGGGCGCTTTGCGCCCCTTTCGCGACGCAAGGCCGCTCCCACAGGAGAACGCATGCTTCTGTGGGAGCGGCCTTGCGTCGCGAAAGGGCGGCGAAGCAGCCCCGGCGATCTCACGACATAAGACTGTTCCAAAATGACCCAGCCCACCCCCTGCTACCACTGCGCCCTGCCCGTCCCGGCCGGCAGCCGCTTCACCGCCGTGGTCCTCGGCCAGCCGCGACAGTTCTGCTGCCCCGGTTGCCAGGCGGTGGCTGAGTCGATCGTCGCGGGTGGCCTGGAACATTACTACCAGCACCGCAGCGACAACAGCGCCAACCCCGAAGCCCTGCCCAAGCAACTGCAGGACGAACTGGCCCTATACGACCGCAGCGACGTGCAGCAAACCTTCGTCCGCCACCAGGGCGAGCTGGCCGAAACCACCTTGCTTGTCGAGGGCATCAGCTGCGCCGCCTGCGGCTGGCTGATCGAAAAGCACTTGCGCAACCTGCCCGGTGTCGCCGAAGCCCGGTTGAACCTGTCCAACCACCGCCTGGCGCTGAACTGGGACGACAAGCAGCTGCCGCTGTCACGCTTGCTCGCCGAACTTCGCCAGATCGGCTACGCCGCCCACCCCTACCAGCCTGACCAAGCCGCCGAGCAATTGGCCCGGGAAAACCGCAGCGCCCTACGCCGCCTGGGCGTGGCCGGGCTGCTGTGGTTCCAGGCGATGATGGCGACCATGGCCACTTGGCCGGAATTCAACATCGACCTGACACCCGAGTTGCACACGATCCTGCGCTGGGTGGCGCTGTTCCTGACCATTCCCATCGTGTTCTACAGCTGCGCGCCCTTCTTCAAGGGCGCGGCGCGCGACTTGCGAACGCGCCACCTGACCATGGACGTTTCGGTGTCGCTGGCCATTGGCCTGGCGTTCGGCGCCGGCATCTGGACAGCCATCACTGGCAGCGGCGAGCTTTATTTCGACACGGTGGGCATGTTCGCCCTGTTCCTGCTGACCGGCCGCTACCTGGAGCGCCGCGCCCGCGAGCGCACAGCGGCGGCCACTGCGCAGCTGGTCAACCTGCTGCCCGCCTCATGCCTGCGCCTGGACGCCATCGGGCGCAGCGAACGCATCCTGCTCAGCGAGTTACAGTGCGGCGACACCGTGCAGGTGCTGCCCGGCGCGGTCATCCCTGCCGACGGGCGCATCGTCGAGGGCCGCTCCAGCGTCGACGAATCGCTGCTGACCGGCGAGTATCTGCCGCAACCACGCCGGGTGGGTGAGCGGGTCACTGGCGGTACGCTGAACGTTGAAAGCGCGCTGAATGTGGAAGTGGAAGCCCTCGGCCATGACTCACGCTTGTCGGCCATCGTCCGCCTGCTGGAACGCGCCCAGACCGAAAAACCGCGCCTGGCGGAAATTGCCGACCGCGCCTCGCAGTGGTTCCTGCTGTTCTCGCTACTGGCCTCGGTAGCCATCGGCCTGTGGTGGTGGCACCTGGATCCGGCACGGGCGTTCTGGATCGTGCTGGCCATGCTCGTGGCCACCTGCCCTTGTGCCCTGTCTTTGGCTACGCCAACCGCACTGACCGCCGCCACCGGAACCCTGCACAAGCTTGGTCTGCTGGTCACCCGCGGCCACGTGCTGGAAGGCCTGAACCACATCGACACGGTGATTTTCGACAAGACCGGCACACTGACCGAAGGCCGCCTGACCTTGCGCAGCATCCGCCCGCTCGGCAGCCAGGCCGCCGACCGCTGCCTGGCCCTGGCCGCGGCGCTGGAAAACCGCTCCGAACACCCCATCGCTCGCGCCTTTGGTCGTACCGCCACGCCTGCCGATGACGTACAGAGCGTACCCGGCCTGGGCCTGGAGGGGCTGGTCGACGGCCAGCGCCTGCGCATTGGTCAGGCTACCTTCGTCTGCGCCTTGAGTGGTGCGGAAATCCCCGCTGTGCCCGCGCCTCGCGGCCAGTGGCTGCTGCTGGGCGACCGCCAGGGGCCACTGGCCTGGTTCGGCCTGGATGACCGTCTGCGCGACGATGCCCCGGCCCTGCTCGCTGCCTGCAAGGCGCGCGGCTGGCACACCCTGCTGCTGTCGGGCGACAGCTCGCCGATGGTTGCCGAAGTGGCCGCGCAGCTGGGTATCGAGCAGGCCATTGGCGGCCTGCGCCCGGATGACAAACTGGACCGCCTGAAAGCCCTGCAGGCTGACGGGCGCAAGGTGCTGATGCTCGGCGACGGGGTCAACGATGTACCGGTACTGGCCGCCGCCGATATCAGCATCGCCATGGGCAGCGCCACCGACCTGGCCAAGACCAGTGCCGACGCCGTCTTGCTGTCCAACCGCCTGCAAGCGCTGGTGCAGGCGTTCGAGCTGGCCCGCCGCACCCGCCGCAACATCCTCGAGAACCTGCTGTGGGCGACCCTGTATAATGGCCTGATGTTGCCGTTCGCCGCGCTCGGCTGGATCACGCCGGTGTGGGCCGCCATCGGCATGTCGGTCAGCTCGCTGATCGTGGTGCTCAATGCCTTGCGCCTGACCCGTATGCCAGTGGCCTCGGGCCCGCTGCCCCACGAAGCCCCTTTACCCGGGAGGAAGTCGCCATGCCCGCCCTCTATGTCATGATCCCGGCAGCCCTGCTGCTGGTCGGCGTGGCCGTGTACATCTTCTTCTGGGCGGTCGACAGCGGTCAGTACGATGACCTTGAAGGCCCCGCCCACAGCATCCTGTTCGACGATCAGGACCCGCGCCACCAGGCGGCAGTGAAGCTTGACGATGCCCCGGCCGACACCGACAAGGAACCACCGCCCCGTGCCTGACCTGCTTGCGCTGCTGGGCTCGGCACTGGTCCTTGGCCTGCTAGGGGGCGGTCACTGCCTGGGCATGTGCGGTGGCCTGATGGGCGCACTGACCTTGGCCATCCCCCCCGAACAACGCGGCAAGCGCTTGCGCCTGTTGCTGGCGTACAACCTGGGGCGCATTTTCAGCTATGCCTGCGCCGGCCTGTTGCTGGGCCTGGCCGGCTGGGCCGTGGCCAGCAGCCCGGCAGCGCTGGCGCTGCGGGTGGCTGCAGCGCTGCTGCTGATTGCCATGGGCCTGTACCTGGCCGGCTGGTGGAGCGGGCTGACCCGTATCGAGGCGCTGGGCCGCGGGTTGTGGCGGCATATCCAGCCGATGGCGTCGCGCTTGCTGCCGGTGTCCAGCCTGCCCCGGGCGTTGCTGCTGGGCGCCTTGTGGGGCTGGCTGCCGTGCGGTTTGGTGTACAGCACCCTGCTGTGGGCCGCCAGCCAGGGCAACGCCGGGTACAGCGCGGTATTGATGCTCGCGTTCGGGTTGGGCACCTGGCCGGTGTTGCTGGCAACCGGGCTGGCTGCCGAACGGGTAAACGCCCTGTTGCGGCGACGCAGCGTGCGCGTGGCGGGCGGTGTGCTGGTGATGCTATTCGGTGTCTGGACTCTGCCGGGCCCACACCAGCACTGGCTGATGGGGCATTGACGGGGGCTGCAAAGCAGCCCCAATGCCCTTGATACAAATCAACACAGTTTCCTACAGACGGCCATAGACTCCGGTGCACTGCTGCTCTTTCCGGGGACTACCCTCATGCTCGACGACCTCCGTTGGGATACCGACCTGATCCGCCGCTACGATCTCGCCGGGCCACGCTACACCTCTTACCCAACCGCCGTGCAACTGCACAGCGAGGTGGGTTCGTTCGACCTGCTCAACGCCCTGCGCGAGAGCCGACGGGCCGTGCGCCCGCTGTCGCTGTACGTGCATGTGCCGTTCTGCGCCAACATCTGCTACTACTGCGCCTGCAACAAGGTCATCACCAAAGACCGTGCGCGCGCTGCGCCCTACCTGCAGCGCCTGGAGCAGGAAATCCAGCTGATCGCCTGCCACCTGGACCCTAAACAACGTGTTGAACAGCTGCATTTTGGCGGCGGCACACCGACCTTCCTCAGCCATGTGGAACTGCGCCAGCTGATGGCCACCCTGCGCCAGCACTTCCACCTGCTGGACGACGATTCCGGCGACTACGGCATCGAGATCGACCCTCGCGAAGCCGACTGGTCGACCATGGGCCTGCTTCGCGAACTGGGCTTCAACCGCGTCAGCCTGGGTGTACAGGACCTCGACCCGGCCGTGCAGCGCGCGATCAACCGCCTGCAGAGCCTGGAGCAGACCCGCACCTTGATCGAGGCTGCGCGCACGCTGCAGTTTCGCTCGGTCAACCTCGACTTGATCTACGGCCTGCCCAAGCAAACCCCGGAAGGCTTTGCCCGCACTGTCGAAGAGGTGATCCGCCTGCAGCCCGACCGCCTGTCGGTGTTCAACTACGCTCACCTTCCCGAACGCTTCATGCCGCAACGGCGCATCGACAGCAACGACCTGCCCAGCGCCGCCGCCAAGCTTGAGATGCTGCACGCCACCATCGACCAACTGACCGCCGCCGGTTACCGCTACATCGGCATGGACCACTTCGCCCTGCCCGACGACGAACTGGCCATTGCCCAGGAAGAAGGTACCTTGCAGCGCAACTTCCAGGGCTACACCACCCACGGGCACTGCGACCTGATTGGCCTGGGCGTGTCGGCGATCAGCCAGATCGGCGACCTGTACTGCCAGAACAGCAGTGACCTCAACACCTACCAGGACAGCCTGTCCAACGCCCAGCTGGCCACCCAGCGCGGCTTGCTGTGCAACCACGACGACCGCATACGCCGGGCAGTGATCCAGCAACTGATCTGCCATTTCGAGCTGGATTTCGAACCCATCGAACAGGCTTTCACCCTGGATTTTCGCGGTTACTTCAACGACCTCTGGCCCGAGCTGCTGACCTTGCAGCGCGACGGCCTGATCAGCCTGGACGACAAGGGCATTCGCATCCTGCCCGCCGGCCGGCTGCTGGCGCGCTCGGTATGCATGGTGTTCGACGCCTATCTGGCGATGCACAACCGCCAGCGCTTCTCGCGAGTGATCTGAAAAACAAGGCGTTCAACCGCATGGACAAGCTTCCTTGTCAGGCACACTATGAGCACACAAGGACTCCCGGCAGGCCACCTGCCGGGGTTTCGCCAGCGCGCACCATCACCGCGCACACTGGCCTACACCCTGTGTCGTGAGTTACCCTTACGACTTATGTGTGCTTTCCCACAAGGATCGATTCAAATGTCCGAGCCAGTCAAACTGCGCCCACACAACCAGGCCCATTGCAAGGATTGCAGCCTGGCCCCCCTGTGCCTGCCTCTTTCGCTGAACCTGGAAGACATGGACGCACTGGATGAAATCGTCAAACGCGGGCGGCCGCTCAAGAAAGGCGAGTTTCTGTTCCGCCAGGGTGACAGTTTTGGCTCGGTCTACGCAGTACGGTCCGGGGCCCTGAAAACCTTCAGCCTCAGCGACAGCGGCGAAGAGCAGATCACAGGCTTTCACCTGCCCAGCGAACTGGTCGGCCTGTCAGGCATGGATACCGAGGCCTACCCGGTATCGGCCCAGGCCCAGGAAACCACTTCGGTGTGTGAAATCCCCTTCGAGCGGCTGGACGAGCTGTCGGTACAACTGCCACAGCTACGCCGCCAGCTGATGCGGGTAATGAGCCGCGAAATCCGCGACGACCAGCAAATGATGCTGCTGCTGTCGAAAAAAACCGCGGACGAGCGCATTGCCACTTTCCTGGTCAACCTGTCGGCGCGCTTCCGCGCCCGCGGCTATTCGGCCAATCAGTTCCGCCTGAGCATGTCGCGCAACGAAATCGGCAATTACCTTGGCCTGGCGGTAGAAACCGTGTCGCGGGTGTTCACCCGCTTCCAGCAGAACGGCCTGCTGCGCGCCGAGGGCAAGGAAGTGCACATCCTCGACCCGATCCAGCTGTGCGCGCTGGCCGGTGGTGCAATCGAGGCCTGACGCTGGTCTTTAGCGGGTATACTTGGGCATTCGTTTTCCCAGGATACCCGCAACAATGCACAGCGAAGCCTTCGACCTCAAAGCCCTGATCCGCCCGGTAGTGGACTTCCCCAAACCGGGTGTGATCTTCCGCGACATTACCCCGTTGTTCCAGTCGCCACGCGGGCTGCGCTATGTGGCCGATCAGTTCATCGAGCGCTATGTCGAGGCTGAATTCAGCCACATCGGCGCCATGGACGCGCGGGGTTTCCTGATCGGCTCGATCATCGCCCACCAGCTGAACAAGCCGCTGATCCTGTTCCGCAAGCAGGGCAAGCTGCCGGCCGACGTGTTGAGCGAGGGTTACCAGACCGAGTACGGCGAGGCCTTCCTGGAAGTGCATGCCGACAGCCTGTGTGAAGGCGACTCGGTGCTGATCTTCGATGACCTGATTGCTACTGGCGGTACGCTGCTGGCGGCGGCCAACCTGGTGCGTCGTACTGGGGCGCAGGTGTTCGAGGCGGCAGCGATCATCGACCTGCCGGAACTGGACGGTTCGCGCCGGTTGCAGGCGGCCGGGGTGCCTACCTTCTGCCTGACCGAGTTTTCCCTCAGCGAGTACTGAGCGGGCTGTTGGGGCTGCTTTGCAGCCCATTCGCGGGTAAACCCGCGCCTACAAAGGCCGCATATTTTTTGTAGGCGCGGGTTTACCCGCGAATGGGCCGCCAAGCGACCCCAATGAATCAGAGCGAAATGGGCCGGCGCCCTGCAAAGGCATGGGCCAAGGTACCACCGTCCACCATCTCCAGCTCACCGCCCAGCGGCACACCATGGGCAATGCGAGACGCCACCAAGCCTTTCTCGCTCAGCAACTGGGCAATGTAATGCGCCGTCGCCTCCCCCTCCACCGTCGGGTTGGTCGCCAGGATCACCTCGGTAAAGGTGCCCTGCTCTTCGATCCGCGCCATCAGCTGCGGAATACCGATCGCCTCAGGCCCCAGGCCATCCAGCGGCGACAGGTGCCCCTTGAGCACGAAGTAACGGCCACGGTAGCCCGTCTGCTCCACCGCATACACATCGGTCGGCCCCTCGACCACGCACAACTGGGTGTCGTCACGGCGCGGGTCGGCGCACTGCGGGCACAGTTCCTGCTCGGTGAGGGTGCGACACTGGCGGCAATGCCCTACCCCTTCCATGGCCTGGGTCAAGGCCTGAGCCAGGCGCAGCCCGCCACTGCGGTCGCGCTCGAGCAGTTGCAGGGCCATGCGCTGGGCGGTTTTCTGGCCAACGCCTGGCAAGATGCGCAGGCCGTCGATCAGTTGGCGGATGAGAGGGCTGAAGCTCATGGGAAAGGCCTGACAATTCAATAAGAGGCGGTTTATACCCAGCGGGGGCGGTGGCGTCAAATCACCTCGCCCAAAGCCTGCAAGGTCTGCTTTTTTGTGGGAGCGGCCTTGTGTCGCGAAAGGGCTGCTAAGCAGCCCCGGCACTCTATGCTGCAAAGCTGGAATCCGGGGGCCGCTTCGCGCCCCTTTCGCGACACAAGGCCGCCCCCACATAAAGAGCAGACCGCAGCCGGGTGAAATCTACGCAAAAAAAAACGCCGCTGAAATCAGCGGCGTTTTTGAGTACCTCAATGCCTTAGAACGGCATCTTGAAGCCTGGCGGCAGCTGCATGCCGGCGGTCATGCCGCCCATCTTTTCCTGGCTGCTTTGCTCAACCTTGCGCACGGCGTCGTTCAGCGCAGCGGCAATGAGGTCCTCCAGAACTTCCTTGTCGTCTTCATCAGTCGACATCAGGCTCTGGTCGATGCTGACGCGTTTGACGTCGTGACGACCGGTCATCACCACGCTCACCAGACCGCCACCGGACTGACCGGTGACTTCGGCGTTGGCCAGTTCTTCCTGCATCTTCTGCATTTTTTCCTGCATCTGCTGGGCCTGCTTCATCAGGCCGGCCATGCCACCTTTCATCATGGGGTATACCTCGATTGGGTCGTGTGATGCGGCCCGGCACCGGGCCGGCCGCATGGTTATCCGTTACTGGCCCTGACTGGCCAGGGCTTCTACAGGCTCAATAGTATCCTGCCGCACCTTGGCGCCGAACAACTTGATCATCTGCTGGATCAACGGATCCTGCTCGATCGACGCGACGGCGTCCTGCTGACGCTCGGCACGCTTGCGCGCTGCGGCCTGAGCCGGGGTTTCCTGCTCGGGCAGGATCAGCTCGATACGCAGGTTCAGCGTGCGCCCCAAGTGCTGGTTGAGCGCTTCGTTCAGGCGCCGCTGCTGGGTGGCGTTGAACAACGCACCCTGGCCCGGGTCCAGATGCAGCAACCAGTCGTCGCCATCGGCGGCAATCAGCGTACAGTTTGCCGCGATGTTGCCTGTCATCCCGGACACAGGCAACTGTGGGAATAATTCCAGCCATTGCAGGGCCAGGCCGGTGGCCGGCTTGGCTGCCGGCAACGGTTCGGCCGCCGGTTTGGACACGTCTTCCTGAACATGTTCGGCCAGCTCGTCCAGGTAGCTGAAGCCTGCCGGATCGCTTTCGCCGCCGTAATAGTCTTCGTCAAGCGGCGGCTCATCGTCGCGCTCCATCCCCACGGCAGCGTAGGCAGACGGGTCGAAAGGCGGCTCGTCGTGTGCCGGGGTGGCCTGTGGGGGCGCCACCGGGGCAACAGGCTCGGGCTCGGGCTCGGGCGCGGGTGCCGGTTCGGGCGCGAGTTCAGCCGCTAACGGCGCGGGCGCAACGGCACGCTCTTCCCACGGCAAGTCGACCACTTCGGCAACAGGCTCAGGTACGGAGATGGCCTCGGCTTCGGCCTTCAGCTCAACATCTGCCTCGGCCTCCGGCTCATGATCAGCCGTCGCGGGTGCAGGCACCTCCAGCTGCGGGGCTTGCGCTACAGGCTCCGCCGGCACAGCCGCGACAGGCGATGAAAGCGCGACCGGCGCCGCGGCTGCCACCTGCCCTGCAGGATCAGCTGTGGCCTGGCTGATCCCCGTTGGCTTTAGCACCGGCTTCGGTGCGTCGTCCGTGTCTGCCGGGCGGAACGCCAGCATACGCAGCAGCACCATCTCGAAGCCACCGCGCGGGTCCGGTGCAAGGGGCAGGTCACGGCGGCCTATCAGGCCCATCTGATAATAGAACTGCACATCCTCGGCCGGCAGCGCCGAAGCCAGCGCCAATACCCGCTCGCGATCACCCTGGCCGTTGTCTACCGCTTCGGGCAGCGCCTGGGCAATGGCTACACGGTGCAGCACATTGAGCATTTCGGCCAGAACGCCCGACCAGTCCGGCCCTTGCTCGGCCAGATTACGCACGGCCTCCAGCAAAGCCCTGGCATCGCCTTCGAGCAGTGCCTGCAAGACCCCATACACCTGGCCATGGTCGAGGCTACCCAACATGGCACGTACATCGGCGGCCAGTACCTTGCCTTCACCGAAGGCGATGGCCTGGTCGGTCAGGCTCATGGCATCACGCATGGAACCATCGGCCGCACGGCCCAGCAGCCACAGGGCATCTTCCTCGAACGGCACGTTCTCGGCGGCCAGTACGTGGCTGAGGTGCTCCACCACCCGCTCCGGGCTCATGTTCTTCAACGAGAATTGCAGGCAGCGCGACAGGATGGTGGCCGGCAGCTTCTGCGGGTCGGTGGTGGCGAGGATGAACTTGACGTAGGGCGGTGGCTCTTCCAGCGTCTTGAGCAAGGCGTTGAACGAGTGGGTCGAGAGCATGTGCACTTCGTCGATCAGGTAGACCTTGAAGCGCCCACGGCTAGGGGCGTACTGCACGTTATCGAGCAGTTCGCGGGTGTCCTCGACCTTGGTACGGCTGGCGGCGTCAATCTCGATCAGGTCGACAAAACGGCCTTCGTCGATTTCCCGGCACACCGAACAGGTGCCACAGGGCGTGGAGGTGATGCCGGTTTCACAGTTCAGGCACTTGGCGATAATACGGGCGATGGTCGTCTTGCCCACGCCGCGGGTACCGGTGAACAGGTAGGCATGGTGCAGGCGCTGGTTGTCCAAGGCATTGATCAAGGCCTTGAGCACATGGGTCTGGCCGACCATTTCGCGGAACGAGCGCGGACGCCATTTTCGTGCAAGAACCTGATAACTCATCGAAAAACCATCGTAGCCTGATCGAGCGGAAGATCGCTAATGCTAGCGGAGCGGGGGCAAAATTGCACCCTGCGCAACTCGTCTAAGCTTGGAATGGCGCATTGTCCAGGGAGGATTGCCTTTGCGAAGACTGCTGGCCCTGTTACTGCTGTGGTCTACAAACAGCCTGGCTGACCAGCCGGTGCTGCGCTTTTCCGTCGCCGAGAGCTGGAGCATGCCGCTGGTACGCATCGAAGGCGATCAGCCAGTGGAGGGATTGCTTTACGACCTGATGCAAGCCGTTGCCAGGCAAGTGGGCGCTCGCCCCGAGTTCCACGTCATGGCCCGCCTGCGCCTGGAGGAGGCCATGAGCAGCGGCGACATTGATGTCCGTTGCTACGTCAGTACCCAATGGCTCAACGACCGTCCAAGGGATTTTGTGTGGAGTATCCCGCTGATTCATCAGCGCGACGTACTGGTTGGCCGCGCCGGCGACAGCAACCCGATATCCCCGGAGCAACTGCCACCCCAGGCGATCGGCACGGTGCTTGGCTACACCTATTCAACCCTGCAACCGCTGCTGGACCACGGCCAGCTGCACCGTGAGGACAGCCGCAGCCAGTTGCTGGTGCTGCAAAAGCTGCAGGCAGGCCGGTATCGCCATGCGGTGAGCAACCAGTTGTCGTTGCAGTGGTTCAACCAAGGGTTGCCAGCGGAGCAGCAATTGCAAGCGCTGGCGGTGCTGGACGAACAGGATTTGGGGTGCATAGTGCGCAACGATCCGGCGATACCGACACAAGGGCTGTTGCGGGCGTTGGTAAGGATGAAGCAGTCGGGGGAGATCGAGCGGATTTTGCAGCGGCATGGAAGGGTGAGCGACTCCGGCTCTATGTCGCTGACCCAGCCCTAGCCAGTAGCCTGATGGAAGGCAAACCCTCGCAAAGCTTGCGCGCCCCTTGTGGGAGCGGGTTCACCCGCGAACACCGGCGAAGCCGGTGCCATCCACCGCGTCGCCTGCTTCGCGGGTGAATCCGCTCCCACAGGGTTATTCGCTATCCCTGCAATCTCTACTTGCTCCAAGGCCGGAATCAATGGCTTCTCCGCTCAAACGCCAATGCCACAGCATCCGCCTGCCCCTAGGCAATCTGCATGGCCCGCAAACCATGCTCCAACAACTGCCTGGTTTCTTCGTCCTGAATACGCTCAAGCGCCCGCCGGCTATCGCTGTAGGCGAACATCAGGTAGTGGGAAACATTCATCAACGCGAACTCCATCGGGACGATGCCTTCGCTGATCGCGCGGGAAAGGGATTTGCCTTGGGGAAGATCAAAGACGTGGGGCGGATCGGGGACCATTTTTTTCATGAGTTCACCATACCGGGCTGAGAGCACCCTTTCGCTTCCACCCTTAGGGTGACAGTTGTACGCGGGGTGGAAGACCAGGGGTATGGCAAACCCGGCAGGCCCGAAGGCCTCCCACGCACAACTGTCATATCGACAGCCGCCAAACCACCCAGGCTTCCACACCCGATCGCTGAACTGACAGCGACCGCGAAAGCCTAGTGGGCGAGGTTGACCGGGACAATCAGACGGGAGTCGACGGAACACGTAGGATAATTCGCTATGCCTGCCTGACGTGTAGGGGCTTTCCTAGACTGTTATCAGACCTATCTTAAAAGCGGGCACTCTGATCATGTGCTTACTGTAATCGGGATCACTGTCTTCACACCAAAGCCCGTAAATACGCACTCAAGAACAACCCCACACCAAACACAAAATGCGTGGCCAGGCTCTTCAGACAGTTCCGCGCAGGTGTCGGCGTTCTGGACGCAAAGAACCCTGCCCCCATCGCCGGCTGCATGAGGCAAAACGGCGCCACGACTGTACCCACACCCACAACTACTGCAGGTAAAAGAGTAGGCGACCGCAACCAGCCCTCCCCTACGATCACAAGCAGCAGCATCGCGAAAAGCACGCCGGTGGCGTAGTGAATCACCCATCCCCACGCCAACTCATTTCGCACCGGTTCCGCTTTGGAAATCGCTTGGTGCGAAACACGCCCACCTAGCAAGTGCCCCGCCCAACGCCCGACCATGGCAAAGTTCAGCGTTGCCACACCCAACCGCCTCAGCAGCAGCCCCCACAGGTCCATCACTACAGTGGCAGCTATGCCAATCGGCAATGCAGCTAAAAACATCGCAGTAAACGTCATTTGAACAAGCCCTCGAAGGTTGACGGTCATTACCATGCCGCGCAGCATAGAAGTTGAAGTCAACTTCAAGTCAAGGGCCCGAAATGGACATTGCCGACGTCGCCAAACGCACAGGCGTACCCGCATCGACACTGCGTTACTACGAGAAGAAAGGCTTGCTCAAGTCGCTTGCCGGGCACGGTCAGCGTCGACAGTTTGCAGCCGACGTGGCGGACAGGCTAGCGCTGATCGCCTTGGGGCAGGCCGCGGGGTTTTCGCTGGATGAAGTGGGGGCGATGCTGGTGGACCTGCAGGTAGACCGGCAGATGCTGAATGCCAAAGCTGATGAACTGGATGCAAGAATCAAACGATTGCAAGCGATGAGCAAAGGCTTGCGGCATGCCGCGCAATGCCCTGAGAAAGATCATCTGGCATGCCCGAAATTCCAGCGGCTGATGAAGCTGTCGGCGACGGGAGCATTGGGCGAAAAGCAGAAAAGAACGAAGACGTTCGTTGCAGATTGAGGTTTCCGACCCCAGAAATGGAGGCGGCCCCACCAGCCACACCCCGGCACTCGATGTTCCCGCTATGGCTGCTCCCTTCCGGGCCATGCCTAGGTCGCATGCAAGCATGCTGGTAATCAATGCAGACCTTATGGGGCAAGGGTTTCAGGCTGATGAGGCAACCAGAGTTCTACCGGTACGCACACCCAGCATGGGTGCTCAAGACTTGGGGTGTAGCCAGCACTGTCACACTTTGCTGTAACACTTTGGTGTCACACCCATGGCCTACATCATCAAGCGCGGGGCGCTCTACTACCTGAATCTCAAGCTGCCAAAGCACCTATTCCCGAGGTGTACCACTTTGCGTTTGAGTCTGAACATACGGCATCGTCAAAGCGCCGTGTTCATTGCCACATCACTGGTGCAGCGGTTGCATCACCACCTTAGCGAGCACCCTCTTGCAGACCTCCAGACGCTTCGTACGCTTTGTTCACAGTGGCGGGACTCTACACCCACGCCCGCTATCCAAACCGCTCCACGGATCGCTAAGGCAGTCTCAGCGAAACGGAATAGCGACAGCCCTACCCTCGCCGCACTCTCCAAGCTTTATATAGAGGAAGGGAAACGGGGAGGCACATGGCGACAGGTCAGCACCGAGGAAGTTGAGCGAGCCTTATCAGACCTTCTCGAGTTGGTGGGTGACATGCCCGCCAAAGCCTTCGATGCGCACCAAGCACGCCTGCTAAAGGAACGGCTCAGCCTATGCCCGCAATATTTCGGCTTACGCCCCGAGTTCAAGGGGAAGACTCTAAGGCAGGTGGTCGACTCAGGCAGCACCTACAAGACCATTACTGCTGTCACAGTGAACAACCGGCTACGCAAACTCACCGCCTTCCTCAACTGGTGCAAGGCGAACGGGTACGTGGCAGAAAACCCGCTTGCGGGCATGAAGGTCATGACAGGATCAGCAAAGGAAGCTCGTTTGTCCTTTGAACGACACGACCTAGCTGCGCTACTGAACCATGAGGCACTGCGAAAAGAGTCCCGGAAGCATCCATGGCGCTACTGGCTGCCACTCCTTGGACGGTTCACTGGTGCACGACTTGAAGAACTGTGCCAATTGCGTGTGGATGATTTCATTGAGCAACAAGGTGTCCCGTGCTTTCGTATTGATGACAGCCATGAAGGCCAGAACCTCAAGAGTGCGAGCAGCCGCCGTGTTCTTCCCCTCCATCCGTCACTCGTTGAACAGGGTATGTTGCAGTACGCAGAATCAGTCAAAAGCACTGGGGCTGATCGACTTTTCCCCGAGCTTGAAGCAGTACGAGGCAAGCGTGGCCACGCCGCCTCAAAATGGTTTGGACGCTACAAGGCGAAGCATGGCATCACCGACCCACGCAAAACCTTCCACAGCTTCCGCCATACTTTCATTGATGATTTGCGTGATGCTGGCGTTCAAGATTCATTGATCAAGCGGATGGTGGGCCATGAAGACAGCTCCGTGACCTTTGGCATCTACGGCAGCAGGACGCCAATCAAGGCGATGGTCGAGGCCATGAAGCACGTCAAATAACCTCGGATAACCCACCAATAACCTCGGTAAACCTTCCCTTCAGCGGGATGATAGCCAGCCGCTTTTCACGCCAAACCCAATGTTTACGGGGCGAAAGGGAGGTCTGAACTAAACAAAGCCCTTCTCTATCCATGCAAAAGGTTTTTCACACTTTTCGCCATGATTGCGGCAGGCAAGAGATAGATCAACCCTAGCACGCCCTGTCAACAGCTATTGACAAGCGGTCGTCCAATATGAGACTATACAAATCTGCCAGTAAGCAGACATACAGCTTTGAAGCCTCTACGCAACTATGGTGCGATCAAATCGCTCAGAAATTGCAGGAGGCTTTTTAGTACCCGCGTTTTGGCTGACCACCATCTGACGGTCAATACAGATCATGAGAATACCCATGACCAACGCAAACGAAGTAACACCTACTTTTGAGGTCGATGACATCGCATAACTGAATTCCCACTCCATCACGAGAAGAATGAAGAGCCCGATGCCGACCAATGAGTCGGTATTTTTTTTGCCCATTTTTCAACTGAACGGAGGTAACAAAATGCATCAACACAGAATCAACGACATCACTCGGACCATCCTTGTAGCACCCTGCGTGGCCGGAATTCACCTTGACTACAGCCTCGGGGAAGAACTTCCGCTGTTCGGCCCAATGATCGGTGAGACATTGCTGTGCGGTGTCGGTTATAACTCGATTCAGAGACGGAAGGCACTGGCCTTGCCTTATCACGAAAAAACAGCACGCGCCTACTCCCACTGGAAATACATGCTGAATCGGTGCTACGGATCAGACGCCCCAGCCTACGCGGGCTGTACAGTGTGTAGGAAATGGCATGACTTCCAAGAATTTGCCAACTGGTTCGTCGCTCAGCCTTATGCGAACGCTGAAGACATGGAACTCGACAAAGACATTCTTGATCCGCTGAATACTGTCTACTCACCTGAGCACTGCTCGCTCGTGCCAAGGTTGATAAATCAAATGCATCGCGACACCCGCAGCCAACGCGGTAAACTGCCCATCGGCGTGAAGGAAGGACCAAGGCAAAAAGGGTTCACAGCTCGCATTTCCAAATATGGCAAAAAAGTTCATCTTGGAACATTTGGTGACGTATTCAGTGCCTTCGCGGCCTTGAAGGCAGCATACTCGACCTACTGCTGCGAGGTTGCTGACGAGTATGAGGGTAAGATTGATCAACGTGTAATTGATAAACTTCGCACTTGCCAGCTTCACATTCACGACTGACAAACTGACTTCACACCACCGCAGGCCAACGTCCAAGCCTGCGGAGTACCAACTTAACAACAACCCGGCACAACCGAGAGGAACTGCCTATTAACTGAACTTGAAGAGGAGAACGTACAATGGCCTACGAGTGCCCAGTTTTTACCGCATCACCCTTCCTTAACATCGATGGACTGCTGATCAGCCCAACAACCGGCGAGATCTTTGGCTACGATGACAAGTCTTCTGTCTTCAGCAAACGCCCTGACTACCAGCCAGAACTGAGCAAGTGCCGCAGTGCTGACGACCTGCACACGCATCTGAAGCACGTCGACCGCCGCAAGCTGCCAACGCATACGCTGCACTCACTGACCGACGCACAGGACTACGCCCATGGCCTATGGCGCCGGACAGGCGTGGACTGCCGTATCACTGTCCCGATGATGAACACCCTGAGCAAACTGCACCGGCTGGTTCAGTACCGGAACATGATCATCATGCCTCAAGCCGAACTGGCGAAGGCATTGGGCACGACGGAGTCAAACCTGATGAAGAAGCTGGGCACGTTGATCAACAGCAATATGGTGCGCGTGAGCACATCAAGGCAGGGTGGCATTCGCACGGGTGAAATCAAGCTGACAGTAAATCCACGGCTGATCTTCCGGGGTGATGATGCCAAACGGGATGAGTACATCGGGCATTGGTATCGTGAATGGACAACTCTCCACCCTCAATCGGCATCGAGCATGAATAAAAAGGGGTGGGATGACAGTACCATTTCCGCAGCAGCACTTGCCGCTTGACCCGAAATGCTGGTTGTTGACCTTGCGTAGTTTCACATCACTTTTTTAAAAAAACTACGCAAGAATCTCGCTACAAGCCACGAAATTCAAGGGGTTGAGGAAACTCCTATTATATACAAGGATTTTCTTGCACCGATCATAAACATTCATTAGACCGTCAAGTCTAAGCTGTATGCGTTGGCTCAGGTGTAAATCCCCTTCCCCTATTGCGCAAGCAATGAGTCGTACACAGGGACAACAAACAACTAGGTTGCCTTAAATGAAAACAACTATCATTGCTAGCTGACGCTAACGGCCAAGCGTACTAGTCCAACCAATCAATAACATGGTTGGACAGCAAGAATGCGAGCAGCTACCTGAGCTACGCTCTGATCGTGCAGAACTCAATCCTGCGGATCGGATATTGTGCACGGGAACAGCGTCAGCTGTGGATAGTACGGATTAATAGGCTTGGGGGTGTTGGTTGTTTCACCCCCTCTACACCGTTAAGTGATCACCATCCTGACCTACGGTCATGCACAGTGCAATCAGCTGAAAGCTGCCGCTTTCGGTGCGGAGCATCGGCTACACCTCATTAGGTAAAAGCTACTTCATGAGCAGGAACAACCCCACAGTCACCGCAATAACTGTGAGGACGAAAATCTGGTCGTTTCTACGTTTGCTGGCTGCTTCGTCAGCCGCTACCCGGTGATAGGTTTCAACATCGCTCAGACCCTGCACCTTGTAGTCGAGCACATGGCTCATCTGCTTTTGTATGCGGGCATTGTGCTTGCCGTTACTGCTCGCCACCAACAACCAGACGATGATCCACAGCCCGAAAGTCGGTATGCAGAGCAGTAGATGCAGGATGTGGTTGGTCGTCTTCTTCTGACTAGCCAATACAAAAAGCTTCTCGTTCATAAATTCTCCATCAGCGATAGACCGCAGAGAGCGGCAATCAGCAGAATTTATCTGAAATTCAGATATCCGAAAAGCAGATATAGGTTGGGCAGCTACCCTCAAGTAGCTAGCGACTATGCCCAAGACGATCTATCGACCAGAGCACACGGCCCTTCTGCACCTTTTGAAGACCTACCGAAAAGCGGCAGGACTCACGCAAGTGGAATGCTCAAAGGCGCTGAATCGCCCTCAGTCGTTCATGAGTGACGTAGAGAACGGAACACGTAGACTGGACATTGTGCAGCTACGCGATTTATGCAAGGTGCTGGGAGTCAGCCTCCCAGAGCTGGTAGTAGAGCTTGAGAACGCGATCACGACAAGCCAGTAAGACCGGACTAACCCACACAGGATAAACCCATCATGGATGACAAAGCCCTCACCGCTGACACCCTCGAACTCCTGTTGCTCAACCAGCAAGCCCTGAGAGCTGGTCTTGAAGAGTTGTCACTGTGGATCAGTCAGCGAGGGTCAACGAACGTGCACGACAATGTATTGAGCATCATGCATACCCTCGACACCAATGCCGAAGCCATCGCCTCTGGCATCGAGTCTCTACGCTCTACCGATATGCGGCCAGAGTGATTCGCTACCTCATCCATGACCTTGCAATGTTGCGACTGGATAGAAGGCGTCAGGAGCAGATGGTGGTTTACAAGGTCGTGGCTCTAAAGCAGATAGAACAAACCAGCTAGCTCATCAAACGGACGTTATACGACACCAGCTCAGAAGGTGCGCATCTGGTATCAACAAGTGTGCTTGCGATTAAATGACACTAGCCGCATACTGACACCATACTAAATGACACCAGTTAGGATTCTGTCATGTCCCGCACCTTCGCTTACTGCCGTGTTTCCACCATTGACCAAACCACAGACAACCAGATTCTTGAAATCCGTGCTGCTGGCTTCGATGTGCAAGCCCAAAGGGTTATCGCAGAAACCGTCTCAGGCTCCACCCAAGCAAGCGAGCGTGTTGGATTCCAAAAGCTGCTCGATCGCATGGAGGCTGGTGATGTGCTGATTGTCACAAAGCTTGACCGCCTGGGGCGTAACGCTATCGACGTGCGTCAAACCGTAGAGAAGCTGGATTCAACTGGCATCCGTGTTCATTGTCTCGCCTTGGGCGGTGTAGACCTCACCAGTGCAGCAGGCAAGATGACAATGCAGGTGTTGAGTGCCGTGGCTGAATTTGAACGTGACCTGTTGATCGAACGCACCCACGCTGGCATCAACCGTGCGAAGGCAGAAGGCAAGAAGCTGGGACGCCCTGAGGCGATAGACACCACCAAGGCTGTGCAGGAGTGCAAGACTAACGGTCTGAGTCAGAGCCAGACAGCTGAGAGGCTTGGTATCAGTTTGGCCACCACCAAGCGCCATTGGAACAAAGCAGCAGCGTGACCAGAGCAGGACTAGGAAGCCTCATTTAGTAACCCGTAACCACCCAATGTTAACCACTCAATCGCCTTACCATGGCTCTTTCAGGGCTGTGGCGTTTTGTTATTAACCGAGTTGCCCGAGGCACCAAAGGTTATTTTAAAAAATAAACCGTTTTAATTAACCTACGCCGCGTAATGCTAAGAGGCGCGGGCGTTTCACGACATTATCTTTAGACGGACTATCAGATTAGCTCTTATAACGCTCTAAAATATTTGGCGGTGGGTAGTAGACCTAGTATTAGCTCCTAAAAATACGGGAGCAGAATCACACATCTCAATTATAGCACTTACACCGCATCATGATAAAATACCTTCCTTAATTCGAACATAACATCTCGATCTAGATACCACCGTAGTGAGGTTTACTCAAGGTAAACCGACAGGCTTTCTCTGCGGGAACTTTAACTCACATACTAAAAATTATATTCATAAATTAAAAGCTGGGGGCCACCGCTTAATACGGCAGCACCCACTTAAACATGGGATAAAATAACCCCATCATCATCTAAATTTGTGAAACCTCACCCAAAATACTCATCGCTTCGCCAAATCGAAATTTTAGATTTATCTTCTAAGGCCGAAAAATCCAAGCCTTCAGCTTCAGATACATAAACCTCATGCAAACTCTTAAGCCTCAAGAGCGGCGTAATGTCCTTGATTTTTGTACGAGAAAAAAGCAAGGTGGTCAACTTATTTAACCCTGTTATCCAGTTAAAATCTGAGACAGGCACATCATCCAGCTTTACGGTGGTTAAGTTTTTCAACTTTGATACTGGAGTAAGATCGCTGACGTCAATACTTTGCAAAGCCATTGATCGAAGCGATGCAAAATTTTGTAGACCTTCTAGACTATTCAACGGCAAATTAGTTAAATGCAGATAATTCGCAGTCGACTTCAAACCCTCCAAAGTAGTTATAGGGCAATCCTCAATCATTCCACCACCGAAGAAACTGAGTTTACTCAGGAATGAGAAATCTTTGATCTGCAACCCCATCAACCCAATGCTTAGAGGAACTTGGCATTTCAGAATTGGGATAAACTCTACCGGACAGTTATGTATTGACAAATACTGCAAATTCTTTAAGGAGGATAGAAACTCAACGTCACTAAGCGCCGAGCATCTGTCGAGACTGAGATAAGTCAACTTCTTCGCCGACTTCAACGGGGAAAAATCAGCAAAATTCAATCTTGTCAAATCGATATTGTCTAACTTTTTCCAACCTTCAACAAATTTAATAGATGCAAGATTAACATCACAGAAAATAACATTCTGGACATTCAACGAGCCATTGCACAGCTCAAGACCTGATTGATCAACACTTACCAGATTTAGGGTCTCAAGTCGCTTAAAACCACTTATTACTTCACAGCCTCTTAAAGCTGAATCCTGAACAGAAATAACGCTTATGTACTTTGAACAGCACCCCGAAAGGTCAACGGAGTCAGTACCCTCGCAATCAATAACAAAGATCCGTTCAAATTTACTTATAAAATCAGCTGTAACCTTGGCAGTTGACCTGACAATTAGAATCCTTACATTAGACAGGTCAAAACCATCTCTCACAGAAAGATTTCTAACCTCCCCCTCAATAAACTCGCCCTCAACATCATTGACAATATAAGCAAAACCAAGAGCAGCAAAGGAATTTATGACACCATTAGTTAAGGGATCAGACGCAACACCATGAACCATCAAACAAGATATATCAGCCAAGTACTCGACCCAGCCTCGCTCTAATTTAACGTGTTTATTTGTTAATAACCGCGCAGCCAAAAAACCAATCGACCCCTGCACTGGAGAATATTTTGGATACGCAGGAAAAAGCGAGCGAACTAGGCTGTTTACCCAACAATCGTTTCGTTCGTTAGATAAGATTTCAAAAACGAAAATCAGGGTTTCTAGCCAAGAAGATTTCATGGCCCACTCAGAAACAAGTTCGGGCGTCACAGCTGAATTAGTGCGGTTATTCGAATTGAAAAAGTCTGGCGATACTACAGCCGTCTCAATATAACAGGCACAAAAATACTCTTGAAAGCTCAAATGAACGAATGCATAAAAACCTTCCCCTCGCGGCAATAACAAACCACTTCGCCGAGCTACCCACGCTAAAAACTCGACGGCCATGGCTTCTGGATTGGACACCTTGCTTTTTCGCATAGCTTTAACCAACCAAGATATTACCTTCTTTTCTGATACCAAAATTCCTTCTTGCGAATAGCTAAGCCTAGTAGATTGCATCATGAAGCCAACATATGACAACCAGCTTTTCTTATCCCGCCATGTATGATTACCAAGTGCGTCATATTGAAGAATTTTTCGCTGACTATCGATGGTATTCAAATAGGCATTGACTATCTCTTCATAAAGTAGCGCCTTTCCATCTGGCAAATGCGCTCTTTCCCGATGCACCACAGCCATTAAGCTCAGAAGATTGGGTGTGCGAGCTAGCTTGGATGTTACAGACGAATCATTAAGAGCTCCCAGCAAATCTAAGGTTCTTGACTTAGCCTCGCCATCACTAGTGCAACGCTGGCGATACCAGTTTCGGACAAAGTCCGAAATCTGACCTTTATCAAAGGGCATGAGATAGCGAATTTCCGCCCAAGCTCCGCTGACCTTTTCTACCTCAGAAGCCGGTTCAGCCAATGGTTTAAGAAGTCGCTTTATAAAGAGGTCTTTTTTTTCTTTCCTAGAGGCACCATCCACAACAGGAGAGTCAACGGGAAAGTCTTGATACCCAATAATTCTTGACGTTGCGAGCACACAAGCATCTTTCTCTCTCGCTTCTCTGATCCACTTAGCAACCGCCGCTCGGCTTTGCACAGGTATTTCATCAATACCATCAAGAATCAAAATAAACTTACCGCAAGCGATCCACTCGTGCAAAACTGGTTCAACACTCTCGGACTTTGCCTCGCCTAGAAGCTTTCTTGCCAGATACGTCGCGAGACCATTGATGTTACATTCTTCTTTTAGAAAGTCCGCAGGCATTTCCCGAAGCACGCAAGTCAGCGGAATCACATTTGCCAGCCGTGCCGGTAGCGGGGAAGCCAATCCTGATGTTAAACGCCAAGCGACCCAATTACTCAGCGTAGTTTTACCACCTCCCGGATCGCCAAGAACAACAAGCCGAGGGCTCGTTTCAATTTCCTCAAATAAGCTTTTCCCTTGCGGCCAGTCTTCAGGTTGTATATCCGCATCAACCGCCTCTGTGGACAGCAAAGGAGGCACGAAGAGGGTTTCGATTTTAACAGGAGGCAGATCTCGCATGGTTGGTAATGCCAGAGTCTCAACCACGCCACAACGACGATTTATCGCCCCTAGATACCCCCTAAGACGAGAATCATCCCAAACGTTTAGTTTAGAAATGTCGCTCATATTCACTCTCCACTCCTATATTGACGACCTTCCAACAGAGGGATAAAGTCTCGGGGCAATAGATGGTCGCGATATTGCCTGATCAATCCATCTATCCAAAAAATATTAATACTTCCCGGGTTCGGGTACTCTAATGACCAAGCTGGTTTTGACTCAACATCTCCAGCATACTCTCTCGCAGTCAACTTAAGATGACTAGCCCAAGCAGGGGAGATATCTAACCCTTCAGCATTAAAACTACGCTCACCATTACACCAAGCTGAGCATTCGACCCAGAAATTTGGATCAAAATGCCACCTCTCCCACATATCTCTGTGGAATTGATGTATATATGCAGCTATTAACACTCTAACGCACCAAACTTTTCTTTCTTCCTCAGATTCAGGAAACGGTACACACCCAGCAAATCGCACCCATTGGTTAGCCAGAGCCTTTAGCCTCCTAGGATTAGGCGGCAAGAAAAAACCATCTCCCACTGCGAGGTTAAAACTATCAACCTGATCTTTGTCCCCTGCCGTATAGAGCAGATTTGAAAACATCGAGACCGCGTTGCTCGGCAGAGGCAATCTGTAAACATCAGTGCAGATTTTCTCTAGATAGTGACTTGCGAGTAAGTGTTTTTCACCCGACTCTGTCTTCAACCCCGAGAAAACCTCCGAACTAATAGCTTCGGTCAGAATATCCTCATTCATACCCAAGACAAAAACACAGCTTGGTATATTGAAGTATATTTTCAAACCTTCTAGGAGCTTAAACGCTGATTTAGGGCTACAACGATCAAGATCATCTACGAAGACAACGACTCTACTTCCCGTCTCATCAGGGAGCAAAGAATCGATAGTCCCGTGCAAACAATCCCGGATAGAATCCGAAGATAAGCTTTGAGCGAAGTGCGATTTCTCCCACTCCTCACCAAGCTTTTGAATTTTACTAACATCAGGCAATGTCTCATAACCGATGGCCTTTCCGATATTACTCAAACCATCTAATGTATACCTTAAAGATATCTCACCAATTTTCTTAAACTTCTGGATTACAGATGGAATTACTGAAAACTGCCGCCTCATTTCCTGAATCAACGCAACAACAGGATTAGGTTCATTCTGGTATCGCCAAGCATCAAACCAGATTGTCACTACTTTGCTATTCCCTATAACTCTGTCGTCTCCACCTTGCACACCGCAGATATCCGTGCAAATCCCACCCAACTCGCGCTGTAGCTGCCGCATAAAACTTGTCTTGCCGCTCCCCCAATTCCCATGCACTCCCATAACATGAGGTGTAGGGCAATTCTCGACTCTCTCCCTCATCCTGGCGACCTCGGACACCCAATGTAGGCCATCAGTGAGAGTAGGAAGATCGCTTAACACTTTATGCTGTTCCGACACTTTTGGATCCTTGCAAATAATCGGACTTGGTATACACACATTCTATCCAGATGCGGTTTCCATATGCCATCGCTGAAAGGGCCATTTTTCTCTATGCGCGTCAAATTCCCAGCATCGGCCTGACGTCTAGGGCTAAGGCTAGGGATGGCTTCGTATCGTAAGCGGATGCTAGTCGATTTGGTAACGTTTGAGCAGATAACCCCTAAGCACTTAGAGGTAAACGGGTTTGCCAGATCTAAGATGTACCTCCCGCCAGCCTTGGGCCATGCTCATTAATAACCCTGTAATCGCCGATGACATTATCGAGGGGCGCAATCCTGACCTTGCGGCTCATCGAGCTGCCATAGGGGCAGCCAATACACGGATTGAAGACCAAGGCTCAGCCATCATTCCTCACGTTTTGATGGCCCCACAGCAGTCTCAAGCTCTCAATCTGCGACCCCATACGTCAGCGCTCATGCACCATTGGGTATGGACATCAGCAAAAACATTTCAAGAAAACAGACTGCTGGTCGGATTGAGAAATCCGGAGGATGAACGATAGAATGACTTTGTGGAACACCACTCAGGTGTACCTAAATGCTGTCACACTTCGAGATTTTTGAGAGAGAAATCCTTGAGAATTCAAGGACCTTCGTAATGGAGGCGGCCCCACCAGCCACACCCCGGCACTCGATGTTCCCGCTATGGCTGCTCCCTTCCGGGCCTGACCAGGTTAACGGGTAATCAATGCGGGGGGACCGATGGGGCCACCACTACATGCCTCGCTGAGCAGCGAGTGGCGCCATTGTACCGGTCTTTGGGGCAGATACAACCACTGCGGCAGAAAAAGTCATCATTTCTCAATGACTTGTCAGGGTTGTGCTGGTCTGTTTCCTGGTGAGGGCACTTATAGGGGCGACATCCCAGGCCAAACCTGCATATGATCTGTGGTGCCGCGGCTTGCCCACGAAGGAGGCACTGCGTTGGATGTTGCCCAGTATAATAGGAGCACGCCACAGCCCAGCGGTGACATCAGGAAGGTGTCTTGGCGGCACGTATCCTCAGCAGTATCCTACTCGTTGGCAAGCAGCACGACTAAAGGACCATGCATGACTACGAAAGTCCAGCGCTCCATCGATGCACCGCTCAGAACCCACCTAACCCACGACCAAACCTGGAGAGCTGCGGACAAGGGGCTAATAAAATGCTGGGAGATCGGCCGCGCTATGGCCGAAACAAACCCAGATGTCGTTGAAAAATGCCTGCAAGGCGAACTCCCCCCCCTAGGATGGAAAGGCGGTGTGAGCCGTACCCTCGTCAAGCTGGAGAAATTTGGCACACTAAACTATCTGGCTCAATGGCAGGGCCTACGTGGTGAGGACCTCAACCTCGATCTAGAAGAGGAACGAACCCTAACCTGCACTAAGACGGGAATGATCGTGACCTTCACCCCGATTCAAAGTAAATACAGCAATCAAATTTAAAGCGGTTGCAGAAGGGCAAGAAAATCACTCTCCCCTAGAATTCGAATATTTTGCCCTTTGGCTAAGAGTTCCTCAGCTTTGCGATGCTTCGAGCTCTTATCCTGGCCTGCCAGCCTGCTGATGTCCTGATCGCCAACTACCAACAAAGTGGTGACCTTGGTCACGCTCGATCCGACTTCACATCCGTTTTGAGACGCCAACTCTGAAGCCTGCTGGCGCGACATGGAAAGAGCCCCCGTGAATACGACAATGTCGCCTCCAAGGGGCCCTTCTGAAACATCGGCGACTACGGAAAGCGGCTTCTTCTGCGCCTGCAGAGGTATGTTGACCAATGTGCACCACTCATCAACGGTCGAGCCCGTATGCCTGATGGCGTGAACCAGTATCTCGCCAGCCGCGCGCGCATCCTCTACAGCATCATGGTGCGCGAAGGATACTCCGAAATTTGAGGCTAGATTCTTTAGTCCATAGCCAGACCGAGAAAACTCACTCCACGCTCGGCGAGCAACCTTGGCAGTATCGAGCCAAGAACAGTCAAAATGGTCGAGCCCGGCTTTAAGACAAGCACGCTGCGTTGCTATTCGGTCGAAAGGCATGTGACTCGCTACAATCCGCCCTGTCACAAATGGCAAAATATGGGCGTACACCTCCGACCACGAGGGCGCTGACGTAACCATACTTTCATTTATCCCATGAACCGAAGAATTCATAGGATGGAAATAGTCCTGTGGATTGACTAACGACCCCCATGTTTCACTGAGCTTTCCATCCCGAAAAACAGCCACTCCGACCTGGCAGATGCTGGCAAGATTCGGGTTTGCCGTCTCAACATCGATGACTGTGAAATCCATTTCTCTAGCTCCGAGTAGTCAAGTTAAGGCCTGCCCGCGTAGAAGCTGACGACGCTGGTCACAAAAGCCGAAAGGTAGGCTTGACGTAGTGGAGGGCCATCAGCAGTTTTGCGAGTAAAGCCCTCAGATGGGCGACAGGCTCAAAAATTGCGTTGTGCGAACACCAGTAGATAATGGCACATTGCGATCTCTGCCGAAAGCTTGTGCGCCCGACCTAAGGCGACGTACTTAAAATGCGACGGAGCCCTCATTCGAGTTGTTAGCCCTCGCAAGCATGGTTCCTTCATCAAAATCCCAAGACTCACAGGGCTGCTACGCAACGCTATCGCGGTGCCAGGCTGCACGCCCTCTCGGTCAAGCCTGTTTAAATAACGATGCCCCGATCCTCCAGAAACGCGATGAAGGCTTCTTCATCCAGTACCTTCACCCCCAAATCACTGGCCTTGGTCAATTTCGAACCGGCGCCGGGACCGGCAACAACACAGTAGGTCTTACCGGAGACCGAACCGGATACTTTCGCACCCAGGCTTTCCAGCTTCTCCTTGGCGATATCGCGATTCATACGCTCCAAGCTGCCAGTCAACACCCAGGTCTGCCCTGCAAGCGGGGCTTCATCTACACCTAGAGGCTCGTCAGCCCCATACATGCCAAATTCAATCAGCTGGCTCTCTATCGCTTTTGCCTTAGCCACGTTTTCGTTTTGTCCATCGGCGAAAAACGCCCTTAACGCATCCTTCGCACCTCTATTGATACCTTTCAGCGAACTCAGCTCAAGCCAGTCTCTACTCAGCCTTATCAACCCTGCCACATCAACTGCATACTCAGCTAGCTTTGCTGCCCCGGTTGCGGCAATGCCAGCAATATCAAGCTTCACAATCAAATCTTTAAGCGTTGCCGAAATACGCAAGCTCACACTCTCTGTTGCGTAAACACCTTGAGTCGCCAGATCTTGAATCACCTGAGCGTTGTGCTCCTCAGAAAAAAATGCATGGATTTCATGTGCAGCCTCAAGACCCACATCGGGAAGGAAGGTCAGTACTTCAGGCCTTGCGTTACCAATTCGATCTAAGGAGCCAAGCGATTTCGCGAGAACCTTGGCGGTCTCCTCCCCAATACCGGGCACCCCCAAAGCAAAAATCAGTCGCGCCAAAGCCGGACTCTTGCTTTCCTGAATCGCTACCACTAGCTTTTCAGTAGAAATCTCGGCGAAACCTTCAAGCCCGATAATCAGATCCCGATCAAGCTTGTAGAGATCGGCAGGAGAACCAACCAAGCCCTCGTCAACCAACTGCTCTACGGTTTTGTCACCCAAACCATCAATATCCATGGCCCGGCGGGACACAAAATGGGCTATCGCCTGTTTCAGCTGCGCTGAGCATGCCAAACGACCAGTGCAGCGATAAACCGCGCCTTCTGTAACACTTACGCGACCTTTTCCTCGTTTTCTGAGCTGGGTCGGCTCCACTGGAGAGCCACAAACCGGGCACTTTGAGGGTATTTGAATTTCGGTCGTTATCACCGGTCTTTTCTCGGTCTGCACCCTCACAACCTGCGGAATCACATCCCCTGCACGCCTAACGAGAATCGTATCTCCAATGCGCACTCCCAGGCGACGAATTTCGCCCATGTTGTGGAGCGTCGCATTTGAAACCATTACTCCTGCGACTTGTACCGGCTCCAGCCGAGCAACGGGGGTAACGGCTCCAGTTCTTCCGACTTGGAAATCCACACCCAAAACCTGTGTTTCTCGTTCAACAGGTGGATACTTGTGAGCCAGTGCCCATCTGGGCTCCCGAGAACGGAAGCCAAGCAGCTCTTGGGCTTGAACATCATTGACTTTATAAACGACTCCATCAATGTCATAAGGCAACTCGTCGCGGAGCTCCCCAATTTCTCGATGAAAACTCAAGCAGCCCTCGACCCCCTCCACTACTCTAAGCTTATCGCTCACGGGAACCCCCCATGAGGACAGAGCGTTCAAAACTTCTTCATGCGTACGCGGCATACCTGGCTGCTTCTCAGGCACACCGTAAGCACAGAACTCCAATGGGCGTGTCCTGGTTATCTTTGAGTCAAGCTGGCGTAAGCTCCCAGCTGCTGCATTCCTAGGGTTGGCAAAGGTTTTTTTTCCTGCCTCTTCCTGAGACACATTCAACTGCTCCAAGCCAGCCTTGGTCATGTAGACCTCGCCCCTTACCTCAAGAGAATCCGGCCAGCCCTCCCCTTTCAATTTTTTTGGTATGGACGCGATCGTTTTCACGTTGTCGAGCACGTCCTCTCCCGTCGTTCCATCACCGCGCGTACCAGCTTTCACCAACAGCCCGTTTCGATAAGTGATGCTGACAGCCAAACCATCAAGCTTCGGCTCACACGCATAGCGAATTGGTAATGTCGGCGAGAAAAGGTCTCCCCCACCTACCTTTAGACCTTCTGCAACACGCCGATCAAAGTCCTCTACCGCGACCACGTCAAAAACGCTCTGGATACTGAGCATCGGGACATCATGAGTAACCTGCTTGAAACCCGGCAAGACATCGGAGCCGACCATCTGTGTAGGAGAGTCGTCGCTCCGAAACTCTGGATGCTCGGCTTCGAGTTTTTGCAGCTCACTGAATAAAAGGTCGTACTCAGCATCCGAGATAATGGGCTCATCAAGCTGGTAATAGAGGCGATTATGCTCGCGAAGCTGAGCACGCAGTTCGAGGATACGGGTTTCGGCGGTCATCTTTCAGGATCTCTTGCAAAGCAAAAGAGCAGCACTGGGCTGCTCTTGCACTTGAAACAGGGTGGGCAGAACCAGGCTAGGCCTGCCCACTTGGGCACATCAGCGTTTCTGGGTCAGCGCACGGCGCTCGAACTCGACGATACGCTGGCGGTAGTGCTCGATGGTCTGGGCAGTCAGCACGCTGCGCTGGTCATCCTTGAGCTCACCGTTCAGTTCATGGGCCAGCTTGCGTGCCGCGGCAACCATCACGTCGAAAGCCTGCTTCGGATGACGCGGGCCCGGCAAGCCGAGGAAGAAGCTCACAGCGCGAGTGCTGAAGTGATCGATGTCGTCCAGGTCGAACACGCCAGGCTTGACTGCGTTGGCCATCGAGAACAGCACCTCGCCGTGACCGGCCATGCTCTCGTGGCGGTGGAAGATGTCCATTTCGCCGAAGCGCAAGCCGCTTTCCAGGATGTTCTGCAGCAGCGCCGGGCCCTTGAAGCCACCCTCGTCGCGGGAGATCACGCTGATGACCAGCACCTCTTCGGCGGGTGGCAACTCCTTGACGCTGCTGCTGGCAGGCGCTGCGCCGCTGCTACGGTTGTTGTCGGCGGCAAAGTCGTCATCGCTGTCGGCAAACAGGTCGGGCTCGCGCTGCTCGGCGCTCAGGTTCAGGTCACCCTGCTGCACATCGGCAGCCGCACTGGCACGCTTGCCGCGCTTGCTGGCCTTGACCGGCTTGGGCTCACGCTCGCGATCACGCGCAGATGCGCTGAGCGACGGCAGGTCGCTTTCGTCCAGCTCAGGCTCCTTGTGGGTATCGAGCACGCGCGACGGGCCGAGCACCTCGGCACTGCCACCCTCTTCGTCCGGCAGGTTGGAATAACTGCGATCCAGACGGAATTTCAATTTGCCTTTCCCGCCGCGCATGCGGCGCCAGCCGTCGAAAAGAATCCCGGCGATAACAATGATGCCGATGAGGATCAGCCACTCGCGCAGACCGATTTCCATGTAATCCCGTGCCTCTATAAAAATATGCTTGAAAACAAAGGGTTCAAAGCCCTTTAACACGTGGCGCCAACTCTATGTTCTGACAGGCGTTTTACCCACGCAAAAAACGAGTGACATTAAGCTAGCACGACCAAAGACAACTTTACACCGTCTGTCGCACACGGCGGGGGCATTTCGCTGCAGAATGTGCCCCTATCGTCGTGCATCAAGCGTCGACCATGGCCATGGCCGCCTCCACATCGACTGCAACAAGGCGTGAACAACCCGGCTCATGCATGGTTACCCCCATCAATTGGTCCGCCATCTCCATGGCAATCTTGTTATGGGTGATGTAGATGAACTGCACGCTTTCACTCATTTCCTTGACCAGACGCGCGTAGCGCCCGACGTTGGCATCGTCCAGCGGTGCATCGACCTCGTCGAGCATGCAGAACGGTGCGGGGTTCAACTTGAAGATGGCAAACACCAGCGCCAAGGCGGTCAGTGCCTTCTCGCCGCCGGACAGCAGATGGATGGTGCTGTTCTTCTTGCCCGGCGGTCGCGCCATGATCGTTACCCCTGTATCGAGTAGATCTTCGCCCGTCAGTTCCAGATAAGCGCTGCCACCACCGAAAACTTTTGGGAAAAGTGCCTGTAATCCGGCATTTATCTGATCAAAGGTATCCTTGAAGCGGTTGCGGGTTTCCTTGTCGATTTTGCGGATGACGTTTTCGAGGGTCTCCAGCGCTTCGACCAGGTCGGCGTCCTGAGCGTCCAGGTATCGTTTGCGCTCGGACTGCTGCTCGTATTCTTCGATGGCCGCCAGGTTGATCGCCCCCAGGCGCTGGATGCGCGCTTCAAGCTGCTCCAGTTCCTGTTCGGTACCCTGCTCGCTGGCCTCGGTTTCCAGGGTGGCGAGCACACCTTGCAAGTCATAGCCGTCGGCCAGCAACTGCTCTTGCAGGGTCTTGCGCCGCACATCCAGGCCCTGGCACTCCAGGCGCAGCTGCTCCAGTTGACCACGCAGCAGCTGGGCCTGCTGCTCGGCCTGGGTGCGGCGTTTTTCGGCATCGCGCAGTTCGCGGTCGGCTTCGTCCATGTGCAGGCGAGCCAGGCGCATTTCCTCGTCGACGCTCATGCGCCGCTCCAGCAGCTCCTCCAGCTTCAGGCGCAGTTCTTCCTGCGGGGCTTCACCCTCCTCCAGGTTCAGGCTCAGTTGTTCCTGGCGCTCGGTCAGGCGCGCAGCTTGCAGTTCCAGGCGCTCCAGCGCCTGGCGGGTAGAGTCGTGCTGGGCACGCAACGACCCCAGGCGCACCGCCAGCTGGTGAGCGTGGTCCTTGTGCTGGCGGGCCTCCTGACGCACCCGGTCAAGGCTTTCGCGCAGGGTGTCGCGGCGGGCCATCAACTGTTCGCGCTGCTCGGTGTCCTGGGCCATGAGCTCCAGAGCCTCTTGCAGCAGCAGGCGTGCTTCGCCCAGTTGCTCGTGTTCCAGGGCGCGCTGCTCTTCCAGCTCGCCCAGCTCTTCGTGCAGGCGGCGGCGGCGCAGCTCGACCTGCTCGGCGCGCGCGCGGCTGGCCGAAAGACTGGCCTTCAGCTCGCCGTGCAGGCGGTTTTCATCCTGTGTGCGGCGGCGCAACTGTTCGCGCTGCTCCTCCAGGTCCAGTTGCTGCTCGCGCAGGGCCTGCAACTGTTGATCGAGCTGTTCCAGCGCCGCTTCCTGCTCCAGTTGTTCCTGGCCCAGGCGTTCGATTTCCTGGCCGCGCGCCAGCACGCCGCCTTCGGCCTCGCCACCTCGGCGTACCCGCAGGAAGTGCCGGCCGACCCAGTAGCCATCACGACTGACCAGGCTCTGCCCTTCGCCGAGCGACGCGCGCTGCTCCAGTGCCTGAGCCAGGTCTTCCACAGGCCTGACCTGGCCCAGCCAGGGCGCCAGGTCGATACGGCCCTCAACCTTCTCCAGCAAGCTGCCGGGCAACGTCGCCCCCGCGCCGACGGCCAGCAGCAAACGCAGCTCACCCTGTTCCAGGCCCGCAAAATCGAGGTCGTTGAAATCGTCCACCAGCACAGCCTGCAGATCGGCGCCAAGCACCGTCTCTACCGCCAGCTCCCAACCCGGCTCCACCCGCAAGCCTTCGGCCAGCCGCGGCTGTTGCTCCAGCCCTTGGCCGTGCAGCCATTGCGCAGCACCTGCGCCCGGCTCCAGGGCGGCCTGCTGCAAGGCTTCAAGCGAGGCCAGGCGCCCGCCCAGGCGCTGCAGGTCGCCCTGTGCCTGCTGTTGCGCCCGGGTGGCCTGCTGCAGTTGCTCGCGCGCGCTTTCCAGGCGCTCGATCACCTGCTCTTCGCAGAGCTGCAGTTCCTCCAGCAGCATTTCGCTGCTGGCCAGTTGCTCGGCCAGTTCGAACATGGCGGCATCCTGCGGGTCGCTGCCCAGCTGCTCGCGCTCCTCGACCAACTTGCGCTGGCGCTCGGCCTGGCGCTCAAGGCTGGTTTCCAGCTGCTGCAGGCGCGCCTGCTGCACTTCGGCCTGGCGGCGCGGTTCGGCGGAGCGGCTGTTGAAGCTGTCCCACTGTTCCTGCCAACCGTGCATGCCCAGCTCGGCCTCTTCAAGCGCGGCAGCGGCTTCCTCGGCAGCCGCCAGGGTCATTTCCTGCTCGGGTTCGAGCATGACCAGCTCTTCGCTCAGGGTTGCCAGCAAGGTACGGTCGTGCCCCAGGTGCGATTCGGTTTCCAGGCGTGTGCGCTCGGCTTCCTTGAAGTCGTCCTGCAACTGGCGCAGGCGCTGCTGGCCGTGCTGAATGCTCTGCTCGACCCGGGCGATGTCACCGGCCACCGAGTAGAAACGGCCCTGCACCTGGTTGAAGCGTTCGGACAGTTCGTGATGACCGTCGCGCAGGCGTTCGATACTGGCATCGGCATTGCGCTGCTCGGCCACCAGCGCCTCGTGAGAAACGCCCTGGTCGCCGATCACCGATTCGCGCTGGCGGACTTGTTCGTCCAGGCCTCGCCAGCGCAAGGCAGACAGGCGCGCTTTCATCTGCCGCTCCTGAGCCTTGTACTCACGGTACTTCTCGGCGGCCTGGGCCTGGCGATGCAGACGCTCCAGCTGGCGCTCGAGCTCTTCGCGCAGGTCGGTCAGACGCGCCAGGTTTTCCTGGGTGCGGCGGATGCGGTTCTCGGTTTCGCGGCGGCGCTCCTTGTATTTGGAAATGCCCGCCGCTTCCTCGATGAAGTTGCGCAGCTCCTCGGGCTTGGCCTCGATCAGCTTGGAGATCATGCCCTGCTCGATGATCGAGTAACTGCGCGGCCCCAGACCCGTTCCGAGGAAGATATCGGTGATGTCACGCCGGCGGCACTTGGTGCCGTTGAGGTAATAGCTGTTCTGCCCGTCGCGGGTAACCTTGCGGCGGATCGAAATCTCGGCGTAGGCGGCATACTCGCCGACCAGGGTGGTTTCGCTGTTGTCGAACACCAGTTCGATACTGGCCTGGCTGACCGGCTTGCGGCCACTGGAGCCGTTGAAGATGACGTCGGTCATCGCCTCGCCGCGCAGGTTTTTCGCCGAACTTTCGCCCATCACCCAACGCACCGCGTCGATGATATTGGACTTGCCGCAGCCGTTTGGGCCGACCACGGCCGCCATGTTGCTGGGGAAGTTGACCGTGGTCGGGTCGACGAACGACTTGAACCCGGCCAGGCGAATGCACTTCAGGCGCATCGGTCAGCCTCTGGCCAGTGCCGCCAGCACCAGTTCGCAGCTGCGCTGGCCATAGGCGGTGAGCACCTCGCGAATGCGCGGCAGGTCGCGGGAGACCACGGCTTCGAGCAGGCGGGCGAACAGGTCGAGATAGTCGATCATGTTGGCCTGGCGCTGGTCCAGCGACAGGTAATAGGCACGGCTCATGGCCGGTTGCAGGTTTTCCACGGTTTCCTGCAGGAACGGGTTGTCGGCGAACGGATAGGCCGCACGCATGACCGCAAAACTGTCGGCGATGAAGGTCTTGATATCGAGCTGGTCATGGGCACGCTGCAGCCGCTGCTGGATCTCCAGAAACGGGCGCAGGTCGGCTTCGGTGCGCCATTTTTGCGCAACCGCATTGCCCAGCAGGATGTAGAACTCGCCCATCAGCGAGCACAGGCTACGAACGCTGCGTTCGTCCAGTTCGGTGACATGGGCACCACGTCGCGGCAGGATCGCCACCAGATGGCGGCGTTCGAGGATCAGCAGTGCTTCGCGCACCGAGCCGCGGCTGACGTTGAGCGCCTGGGTAACCTTCTGCTCCTGGATACGTTCGCCCGGCGCCAGCTCGCCGCGGATGATGCGTTCGGCCAGGTAATCGGCAATCTGCTCGGAGAGGCTGTCCGGGGCCTTGAACGTCATGGTTTTCCTTCAAAATCATTGAACTGGGCACAAGGGGCGAATTGTAGCGTACTTGGGCGGTAATCGCGCAGAGGGGCCAGGTGGTTTATTTGACCTTTCAGACAGCCACGCGCCCGGCGCGATCTATGCTTGGAATAGAGGCAGTGTGTGCGGCTGGGCATGGATACGTGCATTTTCTTGACCTTTGAGTCAGAAAAATATTGACCTGCCAGACAGGTCTTGCTTAGAGTCCGCCCAACAACAATAAAACCATTGCGAGGCCATCCCCGTGATCCAGTTTCTCGTCAACCAGGAGCTGCGTAGTGAGCACGCCCTGGACCCTAACATGACAGTGCTGCAGTACCTGCGCGAGCACCTGGGCAAACCCGGCACAAAGGAGGGCTGCGCCAGTGGTGACTGCGGTGCGTGCACCGTGGTGGTCGGTGAACTGAGCCAGGACGACCAAGGCAACGACAGCCTGCGCTACCGCAGCCTCAATTCGTGCCTGACCTTTGTGTCGTCGCTGCACGGCAAGCAACTGATCAGCGTCGAGGGGCTCAAGCACCAAGGCCAGCTGCACAGCGTGCAACAGGCCATGGCCGATTGCCATGGATCGCAGTGCGGCTTCTGCACCCCCGGCTTTGTCATGTCGCTGTTCGCCCTGCAAAAGAACAGCAGCGGCCCTGACCTGCACCAGGCCCAGGAAGCCCTGGCTGGCAACCTGTGCCGCTGCACCGGTTACCGGCCGATCCTCGACGCCGCCGAGCAGAGCTGCCGCCAGCCCTGCCGCGACCAGTTCGATGCCCAGCAGGCGCAAACCATCAGCCGCCTCAAGGCCATTGCCCCGACGCAGACCGGCGAGCTGAACAGCGGCGACAAGCGCTGCCTGGTGCCGCTGACCGTGGCGGATCTGGCCGACCTGTACAGCTCGCACCCCGAAGCGCGGCTGCTGGCCGGTGGTACCGACCTGGCGCTGGAAGTCACCCAGTTCCACAAGACCTTGCCCGTGATGATCTACGTCGGCCACGTGGCCGAGCTCAAGCGCATCGAGAAAACCGCCAGCCACCTGGAAATCGGCGCCGCCACCCCGCTCACCGACTGCTATGGCGCGCTTAACGAGGAATATCCCGACTTCGGCGCCCTGCTGCACCGCTTTGCCTCGCTGCAGATACGCAACCAGGGCACCCTCGGCGGCAACATCGGCAACGCCTCGCCAATCGGCGACTCGCCACCCCTGCTTATCGCCCTGGACGCGCAGGTGGTGCTGCGCCAGGGTGAACGCCAACGGGTGATGCCACTGGAAGACTACTTCATCGACTACCGCATCACGGCTCGCCAGGACAGCGAGTTCATCGAGAAGATCATCGTACCGCGCGCCTCCAGTGACTGGGCGTTCCGCGCCTATAAAGTGTCTAAGCGCCTGGACGACGACATCTCCGCCGTGTGCGCAGCCTTCAACCTGAGCATCGAAGACGGTGTGGTCAGCGGTGTGCGGATCGCCTTCGGCGGCATGGCGGCGATACCCAAGCGCGCCCGTGCCTGCGAGGCAGCGTTGCGCGGCAAGCCGTGGAACCAGGCCGCCATCGAGCGCGCCTGCCAGGCCTTGGCCGAGGACTTCACCCCACTCAGCGACTTCCGCGCCAGCAAGGAATACCGCCTGCTGACCGCGCAGAACCTGCTGCGCAAGTACTTCATCGAACAGCAAACGCCGCACATCGAAACCCGGGTGACCGCTTATGTCTAACCATCACGTAGCCAAAAGCCAGGCCGAGATGGCCGAACTGTTCAGCCAGGACCTGACCACCGGGGTCGGCCGCAGCGTCAAGCACGACAGCGCCGACAAGCATGTATCCGGCGAGGCTGTGTACATCGACGACCGCCTGGAATTCCCCAACCAGTTGCACGTCTACGCCCGCACCGCCGACCGCGCCCATGCGCGCATCCTGCGCATCGACACCACGCCGTGCTATGCCTTCGAGGGTGTGCGCATTGCCATCACCCACGAAGACATCCCCGGCCTGAAAGACATCGGCCCGGTGGTGGCCGGCGACCCATTGCTGGCCATCGACAAGGTCGAGTTCTTCGGCCAGCCGGTGCTCGCTGTCGCTGCCCGCGATCTTGAAACCGCACGTAAAGCGGCCATGGCCGCCATCGTCGAGTACGAAGACCTGGAGCCGGTGCTGGATGTGGTCGATGCACTGCGCAAGAAGCACTTCGTGCTCGACAGCCACACCCACCAGCGCGGCGATTCGGCTGCCGCCCTGGCCAGCGCCCCGCACCGCATTCAGGGCACCCTGCACATCGGCGGCCAGGAGCACTTCTACCTCGAAACGCAGATTTCCTCGGTCATGCCCACCGAAGACGGCGGCATGATCGTCTACTGCTCCACGCAGAACCCCACCGAAGTGCAGAAACTGGTCGCCGAAGTGCTCGACGTGCCGATGAACAAGGTGGTGCTGGACATGCGCCGCATGGGTGGCGGTTTTGGCGGCAAGGAAACCCAGGCCGCCAGCCCGGCATGCCTGTGCGCGGTAGTCGCGCGCCTGACCGGCCAGCCAACCAAGATGCGCCTGCCGCGGGTCGAAGACATGACCATGACCGGCAAGCGCCACCCGTTCTACGTCGAGTATGACGTGGGCTTCGACGACAACGGCCGGCTGCACGGTATCAATTTCGACCTGGCCGGCAACTGCGGCTATTCGCCCGACCTGTCCGGTTCGATCGTCGACCGTGCCATGTTCCACTCCGACAACGCTTACTACTTGGGCGATGCCACCGTCCACGGGCACCGCTGCAAGACCAATACCGCCTCCAACACCGCCTACCGCGGCTTTGGCGGCCCACAGGGTATGGTCGCCATCGAGCAGGTGATGGACCATATCGCCCGTCATCTGGGCCGTGACCCACTGGCCGTGCGCAAGGCCAACTATTACGGCAAGACCGAACGCAACGTCACCCACTACTACCAGACCGTCGAGCACAACATGCTCGAGGAGATGACCGCCGAACTGGAAGCCAGCAGCGACTACGCCGAACGCCGCGAGTCGATCCGCCGCTTCAACGCCAACAGCCCGATCCTGAAGAAAGGCCTGGCACTGACACCGGTCAAGTTCGGCATTTCGTTCACCGCCACCTTCCTCAACCAGGCCGGTGCACTGATCCATATCTACACCGACGGCAGCATTCACCTGAACCACGGCGGCACCGAAATGGGCCAAGGCCTGAACACCAAGGTGGCCCAGGTGGTGGCGCAGATCTTCCAGGTGGACTTCAGCCGCATCCAGATCACCGCCACCAACACCGACAAGGTACCCAACACCTCGCCAACCGCAGCGTCGAGTGGTGCCGACCTGAACGGCAAGGCGGCGCAGAACGCGGCCGAAATCCTCAAGCGGCGCCTGACCGAGTTTGCCGCACGGCACTATCAGGTGACCGAGGAAGACGTCGAATTCCGTAACGGCCATGTGCGGGTGCGCGACCAGATCGTCAGCTTTGAGCAACTGGTGCAGCAGGCTTACTTCGCTCAGGTGTCGCTGTCCAGCACCGGGTTCTACCGCACACCGAAGATCTTCTACGACCGCAGCCAGGCACGCGGCCGGCCGTTCTACTACTTCGCCTTTGGCGCTGCCTGCGTGGAAGTGATCGTCGATACGCTGACCGGCGAATACAAGATGTTGCGCGCCGACATCCTGCACGACGTGGGCGATTCGCTGAACCCTGCGATCGACATCGGCCAGGTGGAAGGCGGTTTCATCCAGGGCATGGGCTGGCTGACCACCGAAGAGCTGGTGTGGAACGCCAAAGGCAAGCTGATGACCAACGGCCCGGCCAGCTACAAGATCCCGGCCGTGGCCGACATGCCACTGGACTTGCGGGTGAAGCTGGTGGAAAACCGCAAGAACCCGGAGGACACCGTGTTCCACTCCAAGGCCGTGGGCGAGCCGCCGTTCATGCTGGGCATTGCCGCCTGGTGCGCGATCAAGGATGCCGTGGCCAGCCTCGCCAACTACCGCGTGCAGCCACAGGTGGACGCGCCGGCAACACCGGAGCGGGTGCTGTGGGGCTGTGAGCAGATGCGCAAGGCGGTGGCTGCCACTCAGTCCGCAGAACCGGAGCTGGAAACCGTCACCCAGTAACGCCGCGCTCCGCTTTTTCTGTGGGAGCGGCCTTGTGTCGCGAAAGGGCTGCGCAGCAGCCCCAAATATGTATGTTGCTTTAAGTATTCTGGGGCCGCTTCGCGCCCCTATCGCGACACAAGGCCGCTCCCACAAAGAAGCGGACCGCGTTGACCTGAAGAGGATCTGCATCATGCACCAATGGATCAACGCCCTCGCCGACCACCAGTCCCGTGGCGAAGCGTGCGTGCTGGTGACCATCATCGAGGAGCGCGGCTCGACCCCGCGTAACGCAGGCTCGAAGATGGTGGTCAGCGCCAGCGGTCTGTTCGACACCATCGGCGGCGGCCACCTGGAATACAAGGCGCTGCACATCGCCCGGCAAATGCTCGAAGCGCAGCGCACCACGCCGCACCTTGAGCGCTTCAGCCTCGGCGCCAGCCTGGGCCAGTGCTGCGGCGGCGTGACCGTGCTGCTGTTCGAACCCATGGCCGCCGTGCAGGCTCAGATCGCCGTGTTCGGCGCGGGCCATGTCGGCAGGGCTCTGGTACCCTTGCTCGCGGCGCTCCCCTGCCGGGTGCGCTGGATCGACTCGCGTGAACAGGAATTCCCCGAGCTCATCCCCAACGGGGTGACCAAGGTGGTCAGTGAAGAGCCGGTCGATGAAGTCGCAGACCTGCCGCCCGGCAGCTACTGCATCGTCATGACCCACAACCACCAGCTCGACCTGGAACTGACCGCCGCCATTCTCAAGCGCAACGATTTCACCTGGTTCGGCCTGATCGGCTCGAAGACCAAACGGGTCAAGTTCGAGCACCGCCTGCGCGAGCGAGGCTTCGACGAGGCCGTCATGGCACGCATGCGCTGCCCGATGGGCCTGGCCGAGGTCAAGGGCAAGCTGCCCATCGAGATCGCCGTGTCTATCGCCGGTGAAATCATTGCCACTTACAACGCCTGCTTCGGCCAGCACGACGCTGCCGCCAATGCCGGCCCCATTGCCCAATTGCTGCCGCCCTCCCGCCGCAGCCAAGCCATTTGACGAGTGTGTTATGACCGTTACCCGCAAAGCCTACCGTGCCGCCATCCTGCACAGCATTGCCGACCCGGCCGAGGTGGGCCTGGAGGCTTCCCATGAATACTACGAAGACGGCCTGCTGGTGGTCGACGATGGCCGCATCAGCGCCGTTGGGCACGCCAGTGAACTGCTCCCGACGCTGGATGCCGGCATCCCGGTCGAGCACTACCAGGACGCGCTGATCACCCCGGGGTTTATCGATACCCACATCCACTTCCCGCAGACCGGCATGATCGGTTCGTACGGCGAGCAGTTGCTGGACTGGCTGAACACCTACACCTTCCCGTGCGAAAAGCAGTTCGCCGACAAAGGCCACGCCGACCAGGTGGCGAAGATCTTCCTCAAGGAACTGCTGCGCAACGGCACCACCACTGCGCTGGTATTCGGCAGCGTGCACCCGGAATCGGTCAACGCCCTGTTCGAAGAGGCCGAGCGCCTGGACCTGCGCCTGATCGCCGGCAAAGTGATGATGGACCGCAATGCCCCAGACTACCTGACCGACACCGCCGAGTCCGGCTATGCCGAAAGCAAGGCACTGATCGAGCGCTGGCACGGCAAAGGCCGCCTGCACTATGCAGTCACCCCGCGCTTCGCCCCGACCAGCACGCCGCAACAGTTGACCCTGGCCGGCCAACTGCTCAAGGAACACCCCGGCGTGTACATGCACACGCACCTGTCGGAAAACCTCAAGGAAATCGACTGGGTCAAGTCGCTGTTCCCCGAGCAGAAGGGTTACCTGGACGTCTACGACCACTTCGAGCTGCTGGGCGAGCGCTCGGTGTTCGCCCACGGCGTGCACCTGTGCGACGACGAGTGCCAGCGCCTGGCCGAAACCGGCTCGGCCGTGGCCTTCTGCCCCACCTCCAACCTGTTCCTCGGCAGTGGCCTGTTCAACCTGCCCCAGGCCGAGCGGTTCAAGGTCAACGTGGGCCTGGGTACCGACGTTGGCGCCGGCACCAGCTTCTCTCTGCTTAACACCCTGAACGAGGCATACAAGGTGATGCAGCTGCAAGGCGCGCGCCTGCATCCGTACAAATCGCTGTACCTGGCCACCCTCGGCGGCGCCCGCGCACTGCGCCTGGACGACCGTATCGGTAGCCTGCGCCCAGGCAACGATGCCGACTTCGTGGTGCTGGACTACAAGGCCACACCACTGCTGGACTACCGCATCCAGCAGTCCAACAGCATCGAAGAAACCTTGTTCGTGCTCACTACCCTGGGCGATGACCGTACCGTGCGTGAAACCTACGCCGCCGGGCGCTGCGTGCACCAGCGCTAAGGTTCTTTCGCCAGGCCCCGATACAGCGCGCCGCCGATTGCAGCACCGATCAGCGGCGCCACCCAGAACAGCCACAGCTGCTGCAGGGCCCAGCCACCGACGAACAAGGCCGGCCCCGTGCTACGCGCGGGGTTGACCGAAGTATTGGTGATCGGGATCGAGATCAGGTGGATCAGGGTAAGGGCCAGGCCGATGGCGATGGGTGCGAAACCTGCCGGTGCGCGGGCGTCGGTCGCCCCCATGATGACCACCAGGAACATCGCCGTCATCACCACTTCACTGACAAAGCCTGCACCCAGCGTATAGCCACCGGGCGAATGGTCGGCGTAGCCGTTTGAAGCCAACCCCGAAGACAGCTCGAACCCGGCCTTGCCGCTGGCGATGAGGTAGATCACCCCGGCCGCCAGGATGGCACCGATCACCTGGGCGATCACATAAGGCAGCAGCTCTTTGGCCGGGAAGCGCCCGCCGACCACCAGCCCGAACGACACGGCAGGGTTTAGATGGCAACCCGAGATATGGCCGATGGCAAAGGCCATGGTCAGTACGGTGAGGCCGAAGGCGAAGGCGACACCGAGCACACCGATGCCGAGAGGGGAACTGGCTGCGAGTACCGCACTGCCACAGCCACCAAGGACCAGCCAGAAGGTGCCGATCAGTTCGGCACCCATGCGTTTACCGAGGGACATGCTCATGAACCCATTCCTCAAGAAGTTGAACGCAACGAATGCGCAAGCCCAACTGCTTGATGAAGGTTTGCTCACAAGAATTTAGCAGACCTTTGGGTTATGGCCAGTAGTGGCTAGGGGCTGATTTGCAGCCCCTCGATCACACCGGCAAACGTTCAACCCTTGACGGAAACCTTGGGCTTTTTCAGCAAATGCGAGAACACCGCATGCAAATCGTCCGAGGCGCTCTCCTCGTCCAGGTTCAGCTTGCTGTCGATGTGGTCCATGTGATGCATCATCAGGCTCACGGCCTGCTCGGCATCGCGCGCCTCGATGGCATCGATGAGCTGCATGTGCTCATCGTAAGAGCAGTGCGAGCGGTTGCCGCTTTCGTACTGGGCAATGATCAGCGAAGTCTGCGATACCAGGCTGCGCTGGAAACTTACCAGCGGTGCATTGCCCGCCGCTTCGGCCAGCTTGAGGTGGAACTCACCGGACAGGCGAATGCCGGCACCCCGGTCACCGCGCGAAAAGCTGTCGCGCTCCTCACGCACCATCTGCCGCAGCTCGTTAAGCTGATCGGGGGTGGCATGCTGCACCGCCAGCTCGGTGATGGCGCGTTCGACCATGCGCCGCGAGAAGAACACCTGGCGCGCCTCTTCTACAGTCGGGCTGGCCACCACCGCGCCGCGGTTCGGCCGCAGCAGCACCACGCTTTCGTGGGCCAGGCGCGACAAGGCGCGGCGGATGATGGTGCGGCTGACGCCAAAGATCTCGCCCAGCGCTTCCTCGCTCAACTTGGTGCCCGGAGCCAGACGCTGCTCGAGGATCGCCTCGAAAATATGCGCGTAGACGATGTCGTCCTGGGTACCGCTGCGGCCGGCCTTGCCGACTCGTGCAGGTTTTTTCAGAGGTTGCAGCTGTTCGTTCATGGGCTCTCGAGGCACGAAGAGAAAGTATGGCGCCATTGTACACAGGCTGAGGCGATTCCGCAGGGGGCGTTTTACCTATATAGCCGTTGTACGACGCATTGCGCATACAAAACATAAAACATTATTTGCTTTATTTGTACACAAAAGCATAATCCATCGAGCAACTTCTTGACCCTTGAGTCAACAAAAAGGTCAGACGTCTGCCTTCCCTCGCGGAGCCGCCAAGTGCATTGCGCAGGAAACTGGCTCCATAACAACAAGAAAGACTTGAGGAGTACCCGCTGTGGAAAGCCGCAAATCCGAAGCCCCTACGCTGGATCTTGCTCCGCCGCTCGAAACGAGCTGGCTGGAGCGGATTTTCAAACTCAAGCAACACGGCAGCACTGTCAAAACCGAAATGATCGCTGGGGTGACCACCTTCATCACCATGGCCTACATCATCTTCGTCAACCCCAACATCATGGCCGACGCCGGCATCGACCATGGTGCCGCTTTTGTCGCCACCTGCATCGCCGCCGCGCTGGGCTGCCTGCTGATGGGCCTGTACGCCAACTGGCCGGTGGGCCTGGCGCCGGGCATGGGGCTCAATGCTTTCTTTACCTACACCGTGGTCGGCACCATGGGCTACAACTGGGAAACGGCGCTGGGGGCGGTATTCGTCTCCGGCGTGTTGTTCATGTTCCTGACCTTGTCGAAAGTGCGCGAATGGCTGCTCAACAGCATCCCGGTCAGCCTGCGCCATGCCATGGGGGCCGGCGTCGGATTGTTTCTCGGGCTGATCGGCCTGAAGACCGCAGGCATCATCGTCGACAGCCCCGCCACCCTGATCAAGCTGGGCTCGTTGCATGAGCCGGGGCCGCTGCTGGCGGCCGTGTGCTTCCTGCTGATTGCCATCCTCAGCTACAAGCGGGTATTCGGCGCGATCCTGATCAGCATCATTGGTGTCACCCTGGCGGGCTGGGGCCTGGGCCTGGTCAAGTTTGGCGGGGTGATGTCGATGCCCCCAAGCCTGGCACCGACCTGGATGGCCATGGACGTGGCTGGCGTGTTCAATGTCAGCATGATCAGCGTGGTGCTGGCGTTCCTGTTCGTGCACATGTTCGACACTGCCGGCACGCTGATGGGCGTAGCGCAACGGGCCAACCTGGTGGCGCCGGACGGGCGGATCGAGAACCTGTCGAAGGCGTTGAAGGCTGACAGTGCCTCGAGTGTGTTCGGCGCGGTGGTCGGTGTACCGCCGGTGACCAGCTATGTGGAGAGTGCTGCGGGGGTTGCCGCAGGTGGCCGAACTGGCCTGACGGCTGTGGTGGTAGGCCTGCTGTTCATCGCCGCGATGTTCTTCGCGCCGCTGGCCGGGATGATTCCGGCCTATGCGACAGCAGGTGCGCTGATCTACGTTGCAATGCTGATGATGGGCAGCATGGCGCACATTCATTGGGATGAGGCCACCGACAGCATTCCGGCGATCGTCACAGTGATCATGATGCCGCTGACGTTCTCGGTCGCCGATGGTATTGCCCTGGGCTTCATCAGCTATGTGGCACTGAAGGCGGGTACCGGCAAATACAAGGAAATCTCGGCCAGCCTGTGGGTGCTGTGCGCGATCTTCATTGCCAAGTTCGTGTTCCTCTGACCGAGGGCGCTTGGCTTTACATTTCCAGTGTTCTCGAAATCGAGCGCCGCCTGCGCGGCGCGTCGCGACCAAGGTCGTTCCTACGCTTGTTTCGGGCCATTAATGCCTGCGAGGTACGCGCGCGAACGCCTAGTTGGTACGCCGCGATATGGCGCCCTTGCTCAACATTTGAAAGGCCTGCGCGGTCGCCCGTAGGAGCGGGTTTACCCGCGAAAGGGCCGGCCCTGCTGGCCTATCTCCACCCGCCGCTCAGCGTTGCCGCCACCACCGTATTCGCGGGTAAACCCGCTCCTACGCCTGATCGGGGATGGACACGCATGGGTGATTGGACACAGGCCGTCGCGTAGGAGCGGGTTCACCCGCGAAAGGGCCGGGCCTGCTGGCCAATCTCCACCCGCCGTTCACCGTTGCCGCCGCTACCGTATTCGCGGGTAAACCCGCTCCTACACCTGATTGGGGGTGGACACACATCGGTGATTGAGCGCAGGCCGTCGTAGGAGCGGGTTCACCCGCGAAGAGGCCGGCACAGGCCACACAAAAACAGCAGACGAAAAAAAGCCCGCCAGTGTGAGAGCGGGCCAAAGGACCTACGAAGATTCTTCTAGCGACCAACTAGCTTCCACGATAGGTCGAATAGCTGTACGGCGAAATCAGCAGCGGCACGTGGTAGTGCTCCTGCGACTCGTCGATGCCAAAGCGCAGCACGACAACATCCAGAAACGCCTGGGCCGGCAATTGCACGCCACGGGCGCGGTAGTAATCCCCTGCGCTGAACTGCAACTGGTAAACGCCAGTGCGGTAATCGTCCCCCTGCAGCAGCGGCGCGTCGACGCGGCCATCGCTGTTGGTCAGGGCGGTGTTCACCAGCTCCAGCTGCTGGCCTTCGACGCGGTACAGCTCGACCTTGATCGAGCTACCCGGGCAGCCATGCGCGGCATCCAGTACGTGTGTGGTCAAACGTCCCATTGCGTGTCGCCTCTTGTTCAATCTGTGGGCAAAAAATACTCAGCCATCGCACCAGCTTAGCGCCTGCGGCAGGCGGGAATGACGTTATTAAGACATTCCATCCAAGGATTGTACACAATTTTTTGATCCCCTCTGTCACACCCTCCCTTTGCTGCCCATAAACGCCCCATCGGTCGCAAATACACGCACCATAACGATGCCAACCTCATTAGCTGACCAAACAGGCAGGTTTCTTGCACTGTATTTCCAGGTCGCTGTCAGGCGACAAAAGGGAAGAAATGCGGAAAAACAGGCTTACAAAAGATTTCAGAAGTTGTATACAATCAGCCCATCCGGTGGTGCGACATACCGACGCGGCCCGCCCACCCCCCGCACTAACGCACAAGAAGGAAGACTGCAGTGAGCGCTGATTACCCTCGCGACCTGATCGGTTACGGCAACAACCCTCCTCACCCGCAATGGCCGGGTAACGCCCGCATCGCGCTGTCTTTCGTCCTCAATTACGAGGAAGGTGGCGAACGCAACATCCTGCACGGTGACAAGGAATCCGAAGCCTTCCTGTCCGAGATGGTCGCTGCCCAACCCCTGCAGGGCCAGCGCAACATGAGCATGGAGTCGCTGTATGAATACGGCAGCCGTGCCGGTGTGTGGCGCCTGCTGAAGCTGTTCAAGGACAGCGGCGTGCCACTCACCGTCTTCGCCGTGGCCATGGCCGCCCAGCGCCACCCCGACGTGATCCGCGCCATGGTCGAAGCCGGCCACGAGATCTGCAGCCACGGCTACCGCTGGATCGACTACCAGAACATGGACGAGGCCCAGGAGCGCGAGCACATGCTCGAAGCCATCCGTATCCTCACCGAACTCACCGGCGAGCGCCCGCTGGGCTGGTACACCGGCCGTACCGGCCCGAACACCCGCCGGCTGGTGATGGAGGAAGGTGGCTTCCTCTATGACAGCGACACCTACGACGACGACCTGCCCTACTGGGAGCCGAACAACCCCACCGGCAAGCCGCACCTGGTGATCCCCTACACCCTGGATACCAACGACATGCGCTTCACCCAGGTACAGGGCTTCAACTGCGGCGAGCAGTTCTTCCAGTACCTGAAAGACGCCTTTGATGTGCTGTACGCCGAAGGCGCCGAAGCACCGAAAATGCTTTCCATCGGCCTGCACTGCCGCCTGGTCGGCCGCCCGGCACGCCTGGCTGCACTCAAGCGCTTCGTCGATTACGCAAAAAGTCATGACCAGGTCTGGTTCGCCCGTCGCGTGGATATCGCCCGCCACTGGCACACCACCCACCCGTACAAGAAAGAGAACGCCTGATGACCGCCTTCAATACCCTCAAACCATCCGCCCTGGACCGCGACGCCTTCGTCAAGGCCTTCGCCGACATCTACGAGCACTCGCCGTGGGTTGCCGAAAAAGCCTATGACCTGGGCCAACTGGGCGAGCTGGACGAGATCGAGGCGCTGCACCAGCGCATGAGCGACATCCTGCTCAGCGCCAACCACGCTGACCAGCTCGCGCTGATCAATGCTCACCCGGACCTGGCAGGCAAGGCCGCCATCCAGGGCGAACTGACCGAATCGAGCACCAACGAACAGGCCGGTGCCGGTATCCACCAGTGCACCGCCGAAGAGTTCGCCCGGTTCACCGAACTGAACGATGCCTACAAGGCCAAGTTCCAGTTCCCGTTCATCATGGCGGTGAAGGGCAGCAACCGGCACCAGATTCTCGCCGCCTTTGAAAAACGCATCCACAACGATGCCGATGCCGAATTCAAGGAAGCCCTGGCGCAGATCAACCTGATCGCCCTGTTCCGCCTGCTGCAGCTGTAAGCAACAGCCGAACCTTATTCAGAAAACGAACAATAGAAGAGATAACCGCATGCGCACCCTGATGATCGAGCCCTTGACCAAAGAAGCCTTCGCCCAGTTCGGAGACGTGATCGAAACCGACGGCAGCGACCACTTCATGATCAACAACGGCTCGACCATGCGCTTTCACAAGCTCGCCACGGTCGAAACCGCCGAGCCTGAAGACAAGGCGATCATCAGCATCTTCCGCGCCGACGCGCAGGACATGCCGCTGACCGTGCGCATGCTGGAACGCCATCCGCTGGGCAGCCAGGCTTTTATCCCGCTGCTCGGCAACCCCTTTCTGATCGTGGTCGCGCCCGTTGGCGATGCACCTGTATCAGGCTTGGTCCGAGCCTTCCGCAGTAATGGCAGGCAGGGCGTTAATTACCATCGCGGCGTCTGGCACCACCCGGTGCTGACGATCGAAAAGCGGGATGATTTCCTGGTGGTTGATCGCAGTGGTTCTGGCAACAACTGCGATGAGCATTACTTCACCGAGGAACAGATGCTGATCCTCAATCCCCACCAATAAGAAAAGGTCAGTCATCTTCTCGGTGACTGGCAGAGGTACATACTGTGGAAGCACACCTTCACGAATGGCTGAACCTGAGCATTCGCTGGGTTCACATGATCACCGGCGTTGCCTGGATCGGTGCATCGTTCTACTTCGTCTGGCTGGAGAACCACCTGAACCGAAGCAACCCGCGCGATGGGTTGTCGGGTGATCTCTGGGCGATTCACGGCGGTGGTATCTACCACCTGGAGAAATACAAGCTCGCCCCCCCGAAAATGCCCGAGAACCTGCACTGGTTCAAATGGGAAGCCTACTTCACCTGGATGTCCGGTATCGCCCTGCTGTGCGTGGTGTTCTACTGGAACCCGGCGCTGTACCTGCTGGCGCCTGGCAGCACCCTGAGCGGTGCCGAAGGCGTGGCTATCGGTATCGGTTCGCTGATCGCTGGCTGGTTCATCTATGACTTCCTGTGCGACTCGCCCTTGGGCAAGAAGCCAGCGCTGCTCGGTGGTGTGCTGTTCGTGCTGATCATCGCTGCCTGCTGGGGCTTCAGCCTGGTGTTCAGCGGCCGTGGTGCCTACCTGCACACCGGCGCGATCATCGGCACCATCATGGTCGGTAACGTGTTCCGCATCATCATGCCGGCCCAACGCCAGCTGGTGGCGGCGATCGAGAACAATCAGACGCCCGACCCGGTACTGCCGGCCAAGGGCCTGCTGCGCTCGCGTCACAACAACTACTTCACCCTGCCGGTGCTGTTCATCATGATCAGCAACCATTTCCCGAGCACCTACGGTAGCCAGTACAACTGGCTGATCCTGGCCGGTATCGCAGTAGCCGCGGTTCTGATCCGCCACTACTTCAACACCCGCCACGACAGCAACAAGTACGCCTGGACCCTGCCCGTCGGCGCCTTGGCAATGATCTGCCTGGCCTACGTTACCGGCCCGAAACCGATGGCCGTAAGCCCTGAGCAAGCCGCAGCGAAGATCGAGTACCAACCGCTGCCGGCAACTGCCGTAGGCGGCAAGACCGCTGCCGAGCAGCGTGCCGAGGACGCCGCCAAGGCTGCCGAAGCACCCGCCGCACCTGCGCAAGCACCGGCCCAGGCCGCTGCCCAGGCCGGTGGTGGCGACTTCGACAAGATCCACAATGTCATCCAGGAACGCTGCACCGTGTGCCACTCGTCCAAGCCGACCAGCCCACTGTTCAGCGCCGCTCCTGCCGGCGTGATGTTCGACACTCCGCAGCAGATCCAGGCCCAGGCCGCGCGCATTCAGGCGCAAGCGGTTGCCAGCCAGATCATGCCGCTGGGCAACATCACCCAGATGACCACCGAAGAGCGCAAGCTCGTCGGCGACTGGATCGCCAAAGGCGCCCAGGTCAACTGACAGCACCTCGCCAGGCAACCCGCCTCCCAAGGGAATCACCTTCCCCTGTAGGAGCGGGCTTGCCCGCGAAGAGGCCGGAAGCCCCGGCCTCAAGCTCCATGTGTTACGCAACAAGCAAGCATCGAGCGCGCAGGCATGAGGCCTGCCGCTTGGATCCGAGAATAAAAACAAAACTCGAGGTGCTGCATGTCCGAGTCACGCAAGGCGTATATCCCCATTGCGCCGCCGCGAGAACCCTTGCCCCTGTTCCAACTGTTCCTGGTTGGCCTGCAACACGTTCTGCTGATGTACGGTGGCGCGATCGCCGTGCCGTTGATCATCGGCCAGGCCGCCGGGTTGTCCCGTGAAGAAGTCGCTTTCCTGATCAACGCCGACCTGCTGGTCGCTGGCGTCGCTACCATCATCCAGTCGTTCGGTATCGGCCCGGTGGGCATCCGCATGCCGGTGATGATGGGTGCCAGTTTCGCTGCCGTCGGCAGCATGGTGGCCATGGCCGGCATGCCCGGCGTGGGCCTGCAGGGGATCTTCGGCGCGACCATCGCTGCCGGGTTCTTCGGCATGCTGATCGCGCCGTTCATGTCCAAGGTTGTCCGCTTCTTCCCCCCACTGGTCACCGGTACGGTGATCACCTCGATTGGCCTGTCGCTGTTCCCGGTGGCCGTCAACTGGGCCGGTGGCGGCCAAGACGCTCAAACGTTCGGCTCGCCGATCTACCTGCTGGTGGCCGGCCTGGTACTGGCCGTTATCCTGCTGATCAACCGCTTCATGCGCGGTTTCTGGGTCAACGTGTCGGTACTGGTGGGCATGGGCCTTGGCTACATCCTGGCCGGCTCCATCGGCATGGTCGACCTGTCGGGTCTGAATGAAGCACCGTGGTTGCAGGTGGTCACCCCGCTGCACTTTGGCATGCCGACCTTCAGCCTGGCGCCGATTCTGTCCATGTGCCTGGTAGTGGTGATCATCTTCGTCGAGTCCACCGGCATGTTCCTGGCCCTGGGCAAGGTGACCGATCGCGAAGTCACCCCTGGCATGCTGCGTCGCGGCCTGCTGTGCGATGCCGGTGCGTCGTTCATTGCGGGCTTCTTCAACACCTTCACCCACTCCTCGTTCGCCCAGAACATCGGCCTGGTGCAGATGACCGGGGTGCGCTGCCGCTATGTCACCATCGTGGCCGGTGCACTGCTGATCCTGCTCAGCCTGCTGCCCAAGGCGGCCTTCCTGATTGCCTCGATCCCGCCTGCGGTACTGGGCGGCGCGTCCATCGCCATGTTCGGCATGGTCACCGCCACCGGGATCAAGATTCTTCAGGAGGCGGACATCGGCGACCGCCGCAACCAGCTGTTGGTTGCCGTGAGCGTCGGCTTCGGGTTGATCCCCGTGGTGCGTCCGGAGTTCTTTGCCCAGATGCCACAGTGGATGGAACCCATCACCCACAGCGGTATCGCCATGGCCACGGTCTGTGCCCTGGTGTTGAACGTTCTGTTCAACATCCTTGGCGGTGCCGACCGCGCAATGCACAACGACGTCTGTCACCAGCATTGAGCCAAAAGGGGCGGTGCATGACCGCCCCTCATCACCTCTGCAGTAACCGCTACGCCGTCGACCCGCCGGAATGGGTCGCCCGGGGCGCCTGCGCGCCAAAAAAACCGCCAACAAAAACAATAAGTCCGGGAATCACAACATGAAGCGCATCACCACGTCCCTGTTGTTGGGCAGCAGCCTGCTGGCCACCCTACCCTCGCACGCAGGCGAATGGCTGCAATGGCACGGCGAAAGCCTGACCTACCTGTACGGCAAGGACTTCAAGGTCAACCCTGATATCCAGCAGACCATCACCTTCGAGCACGCCAACAAATGGAAGTACGGCGACACCTTCATGTTCGTCGACAAGATCTTCTACAACGGCAAGGCCGACCCCGGCAAAGGTGTGACCACCTACTACGGCGAGTTCAGCCCACGCCTGTCATTGGGCAAGATCTTCGACCGCAAGCTTGCCTTCGGTCCGATCAAGGACGTGCTGCTGGCCATGACCTACGAGCGCGGTGAAGGCGACAACGAGGCCTACCTGATCGGCCCAGGCTTTGACTTGAACATCCCCGGCTTCAACTATTTCACCCTCAATTTCTACGTGCGTAACACCGAAGGCAGCCGCCCCGGTGACAATGTCTGGCAGATTACCCCCGGCTGGTCGTACACCCTCCCTGTCGGCCGGTCAGACATTCTGATCGACGGTTACATGGACTGGGTTACCGACAACGACCAGACCCGCCGTGGCACCTATCACGCCAACCTGCACTTCAACCCGCAGGTTAAATACGACCTGGGCAAGGCGCTGAACCTGGGCGCCAAGCAGCTCTACGTCGGCTTTGAATACAGCTACTGGAAAGACAAGTACGGCATTGACAGCCGCGGCAACCTGGACAGCAACCAGAGCGTGGCCAGTGCGCTGATCAAGGTGCACTTCTAGGAAGTTGACCAAACGCACAAGTTTGAATCACCCCGCTCCAGGACGGAGCACTTGAGGCGCGGCGCGCAAGCCAGTAATCTGCGCGCCCCCTCGATCAGGGCAGAACGGATTCTGCCTGCGTTTACTGACCGCTCAGTCAATGAATATGGGCGGTTGGCCAACGTGTTGCCAGCCTGAAAGACCCTTTTCATCCGTTCAGAACGAAGTCGAGCAGGAAGGTTTTGCCAACCCGGAAAAGTTGGCTCGACCCTTGCCAAACAGCTGTGGCCTATCGAAAAAAGCTGACTTAAAAGACAAAAAAGCGCCGACAACGAGCGCTGACAACAGATCAATCAAGGGAGCGACACTCGCAATGCGTACCATCAACAGCCTGATCCTTGCCGGCGGCCTGCTGGCCTGCGGCACCACCTTCGGCAGCGACCTGCTGCAATGGCAGAACAACAGCCTGACCTACCTGTGGGGCAAGAACTTCAAGGTCAACCCCGAGACCCAGCAAACATTCACCTTCGAACACGCCGACGCGTGGAAGTACGGCGATAACTTCTTCTTCGTCGACAAGATCTTCTACCAAGGCAAGAAGGACGCCAGCAACGGCCCCAACACCTACTATGGCGAGTTCAGCCCACGCCTGTCGTTCGGCAAGATCTTCGACCAGAAGCTGGAGTTGGGCCCGGTCAAGGACGTGCTGCTGGCGATGACCTACGAGTTTGGCGAGGGTGACACCGAGTCTTACCTGATCGGCCCGGGCTTCGACCTGGCCATCCCGGGCTTCGACTACTTCCAGCTGAACTTCTACAACCGCACCACCGACGGCAGCCGCGCCGGCGACAACGTGTGGCAGATCACCCCGGTGTGGTCGTACACCATTCCGGTCGGCGATTCCGACGTGCTGATCGACGGCTTCATGGACTGGGTGGTGGACAACGACGAGAACCGCCGCGGCACCTACCAGGCCAACCTGCACTTCAACCCGCAGATCAAGTATGACCTGGGCAAGGCATTGCACCTGGGTGAGAAACAGCTGTATGTGGGTGTGGAGTATGACTACTGGAAGAACAAGTACGGCATCAAGGACAGCGATGCCTTCACTACCGACCAGAACACCATGAGCTTCTTGGTGAAAGTGCACTTCTGACGCACTGAAAAGTTAACAGCGCCGTTATGTAGCGGCGCTGTTACGCAGTAAAAAATCAGCTTTAACTTACACGCTCACAGGCATTTATCCACTGGCGCGACGTTTTGCCTGGCAGCGGCGACGCAGCCCTGTGGTGGCGTCTGCTGGCCACGCACAGAACGCCTCATGGCCACCGCTCAAACTTTTGACATTTTTTTTGCATAGCCTGAACTAATCTGCTTTTCTTCGCACCACTCCAAAAAGAAAACAGGCCTACTTAATGCGCACCCACCTCGCCGCCCCGTGGCGGTATCTTATGCTAGTTTGCTCACTCTGGTTCGGCATCTTCCTGCTGACCCGCCTGGTATTGCTGGTCACCCATCTTGATGAAGTACATGGCGACTACTTCTCATTATTCTTGAGTGGTGCCGTGTACGACCTGAGCTTCCTCACCTACGCTGCACTGCCGTTGGGGCTGTACCTGGCGATATGCCCGGCCGCACTGTGGCGCACGGCCTTACATCGCAGGCTGATGGGCGGCGCACTCATCGTCAGCCTGTTCGTGATGCTGTTCGTCGCCGTGGCCGAGTGGCTGTTCTGGGACGAATTCGGTGTGCGTTTCAACTTCATCGCCGTCGACTACCTGGTCTACTCCAAAGAAGTGCTGGACAATATACGCGAGTCGTACCCGCTACCGACCCTGCTGGGTAGCATTGCCTTGGTGGCCGTGCTGCTCGCACTGATTCTGCGCAAACCGCTCTCCCGTGCACTCGCTGCGCCCAGCGCCAACCTGCGCCAGCGCCTTGGCGGCCTTGCCCTGCTGGCAGTGCTGGGCGGGCTCAGCGTACTCCTGATCGACCAGCAGTTCCCCCGCGGGCAGGGCGGTAACGCCTATCAGCGCGAACTGGCAAGCAACGGCCCGTACCAGTTCTTTGCCGCGTTCCGGAACAACGAGCTGGACTACACCCAGTTCTACGCCAGCCTCAACGCCAGCGAAGTCGGAGCGCAGATGCATCAAGAGCTGGCCGAGCCCAACACGCAGTTCAAAGCCAGCGAACCTGAGGACATTCGCCGTCATATCAACGCCAGCGGCGCACCACGCAAGCCCAACATCATCCTGGTCACCATCGAGAGCTTCAGCGCCAAGTACATGGGCAGCAACGGCGACCCGCGCAACCTCACGCCCAACCTGGACGTACTGCGCACGCAGAGCCTGTACTTCAACAACTTCTATGCCACCGGTACCCGTACCGACCGGGGCCTGGAAGCCATCACACTGTCAATCCCCCCTACCCCCGGCCGCTCGATCGTCAAGCGCATCGGCCGCGAAAGCGGCTATGCCAGCCTTGGTCAGCAGTTGAAGGCTGTCGGCTATGACGCAGTGTTCGTCTATGGCGGGCGTGGCTACTTCGACAACATGAACGCCTTCTTCAGCGGCAACGGCTATCGCATCGTCGACCAGAGCAGCGTCCCCGAGAACGAAATCAGCTTCAAGAACGCCTGGGGCATGGCCGACGAGGACCTGTACCGGCAGACCCTCAGGCTGGCCGATGCCGGCCACGCCAGGCAGCAGCCATTCTTTCTGCAACTGATGACCACCTCCAACCACCGCCCCTACACCTACCCGGACGGCCGCATCGACATTCCTTCGGGCGATGGCCGCGAAGGTGCGGTGAAATACACTGACCATGCCATTGCGCAGTTCCTGCAGGAAGCCAAGGGCAAGCCATGGTTCGACAATACCCTGTTCGTGTTTGTCGCCGACCACACCGCCGGTAGCGCCGGGGTGGAAGACCTGCCGGTGCGCAATTACCAGATTCCGCTGTGGATCTATGCACCCAAGCTGATCGCCCCGCGCGAGGATGCGCAACTGGCAAGCCAGATCGACCTGGCACCCACCCTGCTCGGCCTGCTCAACCTGAGCTATACCTCGACCTTCTTCGGCCGCGACCTGCTGCGCGATAACCAGTTGCCACCCCGGGTACTGATCGGCAACTACCAGCATCTGGGGCTGTTCGACGGCAAGGACCTGGCGATCCTCAGCCCACGCGGCGGCATGCGGGTGCACCAGGATGCCCTGGGCAACAGCCGGGAAATGAGTGCAGACAGTGACAACCCGCTGATCCGCCGGGCGATTGCCTATTACCAAAGTGCTGCCAACGATTTCAGCAAGGGGTTGCTGGCCTGGAAGCCGCAGGAGGAAGGGGCGGTGGCCGAACAGTAGACCTGCAATCCGGCGATGGCACCGGCGTTGCCGGTGCTCACGGGCAAGCCCGTTCCTGCAGAAACAAGCAATTCCCTGTAGGAGCGGGTTCACCTGCGAACCGGGGCAAAGCCCCGGCCACACGCCTCAATTGGCTGGCCGAACCGCCCGCCACAATTTCCCCGCAACGCTTACCACCGCCAGCACCACAGCACCTGCGATGACTCCGGCCCCGCCGTTGAGCAACGCCCCGGTCAACGCCCCGCCACGCCCTTCGCTGAACGCCTCGATGGCATGATGCAGCGGCTCGATGCCATGCACCAGGATCCCACCCCCTACCAGGAACATCGCCGCAGTACCAATCACCGACAGGCTCTTCATCATGTAGGGCGCAGCCCGGAGGATGCCGTTGCCAACCAACTGAGCCAGACGCGAGGCCTTCGTGGTCATCCACAGCCCCAGGTCGTCGAGCTTGACGATGCCGCCGACCAGCCCGTATACCCCGATGGTCATGACAATGGCTATGCCCGAGAGCACGATGATCTGTTGCGGCAGCGGCGTATCCGCCACTATCCCCAAGGTAATGGCAATGATCTCGGCCGACAGGATGAAGTCGGTGCGCACCGCGCCCTTGATCTTGGCCTTCTCGAAGGCCACCAGGTCGACATTGGCGTCCGCCACGGCTTGCTGTCGAGCCTTGTGCTGCGCGTCGTCCTCATCCTTGCTGTGCAGGAACTTGTGCGCCAGCTTCTCGAAACCCTCGAAGCACAGGAACGCGCCACCCAGCATCAACAACGGCGTAACCGCCCACGGTATGAACGCACTGATCAGCAGCGCGGCCGGAACCAGGATCGCCTTGTTGACGAACGACCCCTTGGCCACCGCCCACACGACCGGAAGTTCGCGATCGGCGCGCACGCCGGTGACCTGCTGGGCATTCAGCGCCAGGTCATCACCCAGCACACCCGCTGTCTTTTTCGCCGCGACTTTGGTCATTAGCGAGACGTCATCCAGCAGCGTGGCGATGTCGTCGATCAGTACCAGTAGACTGCTTCCTGCCATGTTTGCTTGTATCCAAATAAGTCAATGTGCCGGATTCTAGCCCAAAGCCGCTGCCTTGAGCGCCCGTCGACCCCGGTGCTACCATGCCCGATCCCCCTTAGAGGTGGCCAGACACGAGGAAGATCCCTGACCATGAGCACCATTCGCGAGCGCAACAAGGAATTGATCCTGCGCGCGGCCAGCGAGGAATTCGCCGACAAGGGCTTCGCCGCCACCAAGACCAGCGATATCGCGGCCAAGGCCGGCCTGCCCAAGCCGAACGTGTACTACTACTTCAAGTCCAAGGACAACCTTTACCGCGAGGTCCTGGAAAGCATCATCGCGCCGATCATGCAGGCATCCACGCCGTTCAATGCAGACGGCGACCCGAAGGAAGTGCTGAGTGCGTACATTCGTTCGAAAATTCGCATTTCGCGTGACCTGCCCCATGCGTCCAAGGTGTTCGCCAGCGAGATCATGCATGGCGCGCCGCACCTGTCAGCAAACCAGGTAGAGCAGTTGAACGAGCAGGCCCGGCACAACATCGAGTGCATCCAGCGCTGGATCGACCGCGGGCAGATCGCCCATGTGGATGCGCACCACCTGATGTTCAGCATCTGGGCGGCGACCCAGACCTATGCCGACTTCGACTGGCAGATTTCTGCGGTGACCGGCAAGGCCAAGCTGGCCGACAGTGATTATGACGCGGCGGCCGAAACCATTATCCGCATGGTGCTCAAGGGTTGTGAGCCAGAGGTGGCCTGACATGGCCAATGGGGACCGCATTCCACTGGGGTCGCACGCCCCTGTGGGAGCAACTGTCTTGCTCAGTTTCTGAAAGCTGGCGCGATCCCTGTGGGAGCGGCCTTGCGTCGCGAAAGGGCTGCACAGCAGCCCCGGGGTTTCAGCGTCGATGCAAATAATGCCGGGGCCGCTTCGCGGCCCTTTCGCGACACAAGGCCGCTCCCACAGGCCGGTGTTCAGCCTCAGCCCAGCGCAGTGTCGAGAAACATCATCACCGCAAACCCGCCCATCAACCCTGGGTAATGGAGCTGGGTGCAGCGCTGGGCATCAAGGTCGAGCCGGCGCTGGAAGCCCTGAAAGTCGCCGTACACATCTAAAGCCTGGCGCAGTCCTTGTGGGGCCTTGTGTCGCGAATGGGCCGCAAAGCGGCCCCAGCTGACTTGAGCCTTACGCCGCTACCCCGGCATCTGCCCGCAACCCCACCTCCTCGATCGCACTGATCGCACACTGCTCGTCGATATCCGACGTATCGCCGCTGATCCCCACGGCACCCAGCACCTTGCCGTCCTGATCACGAATCAGCACCCCACCTGGCGCCGGCACCACCGGCCGCTCACCCATCCCGTTCAACGCGGCAAAAAAAGCCGGCCGCTGCTGCGCATCCAGCGCCAGCAAGCGCGACCCCTTGCCCAAGGCAATCGCACCCCAGGCTTTGCCAGTGGCCACTTCAGGCCGAATCAGGCTCGCGCCATCCTCACGCTGCAACGCCAGCAGGTGCCCGCCGGCATCCAGCACCGCAACGGTCAGTGGCGCGGCGTTGATCTTGCGGCCTGCCGCCAGTGCGGCGTTTACCAGGCTGACAGCGATTTTCAGGTTCAAGACGTTCATGGAAAGGTCCTCTTCTTGTTGTGAGAAGCCCTAAGGGCAGTTGAAAACCGATAGAGCAAATAGAACACAACGAGATGTATTTTTGTATACAATATTTTGAAACGATCGTATGCGATGGCGCAAATAGCCGTTTTCACGGCCGCTTTGACGAAAGCGAGCCCACCCGATGAAAACCCATTGACCTGAGCCGCCAGGCGTGAATACACTCTGTCGCAAAGCAAGTTGTATACAATTACAAAATCGATGAGGCACAAACCATGAGCAAAATGAGAGCAATCGATGCAGCCGTTCTGGTCATGCGCCGTGAAGGTGTAGATACCGCGTTCGGCATCCCGGGGGCTGCCATCAACCCGTTGTATTCGGCCCTGAAGAAAGTCGGTGGCATCGATCACGTCCTCGCTCGTCACGTCGAAGGTGCCTCGCACATGGCCGAGGGCTACACCCGCGCCAACCCGGGCAACATCGGTGTGTGCATCGGCACTTCCGGCCCTGCCGGCACCGACATGGTCACCGGCCTGTACAGCGCCTCGGCCGACTCCATCCCGATTCTGTGCATCACTGGCCAGGCGCCACGTGCCCGCCTGCACAAGGAAGACTTCCAGGCTGTCGACATCACCAACATCGTCAAGCCAGTGACCAAGTGGGCGACCACCGTTCTGGAGCCAGGCCAGGTGCCTTACGCCTTCCAGAAGGCCTTCTATGAAATGCGTACCGGCCGCCCAGGCCCGGTGCTGATCGACCTGCCGTTCGACGTGCAGATGGCCGAAATCGAATTCGACATCGATGCCTACGAACCACTGGCAGTCAACAAGCCATCCGCCACCCGCGTACAGGCCGAGAAAGCCCTGGCCCTGCTCAATGACGCCGAGCGCCCACTGCTGGTAGCCGGTGGCGGCATCATCAACGCCGACGCCAGCGACAAGCTGGTCGAATTCGCCGAACTGACCGGCGTACCCGTGATCCCGACCCTGATGGGCTGGGGCACCATCCCGGACGACCACGCCCAGATGGTCGGCATGGTTGGCCTGCAGACCTCGCACCGCTATGGCAACGCAACCCTGCTGAAGTCCGACCTGGTATTCGGTATCGGTAACCGCTGGGCCAACCGCCACACCGGTTCCGTCGATGTCTACACCGAAGGCCGCAAGTTCGTGCATGTCGATATCGAACCGACCCAGATCGGCCGCGTGTTCACCCCGGACCTGGGCATCGTTTCCGATGCTGGCAAGGCACTGGACGTGTTCCTGGAAGTGGCCCGCGAGTGGAAAGCGGCCGGCAAGCTCAAGTGCCGCAAGGCCTGGCTGGAAGAGTGCCAGGAGCGCAAGTCGAGCCTGCAGCGCAAGACCCACTTCGACAACGTGCCGGTCAAGCCGCAGCGCGTCTACGAAGAAATGAACCAGGTATTCGGCAAGGACACCTGCTACGTCAGCACCATCGGCCTGTCGCAGATTGCCGGCGCGCAGTTCCTGCATGTGTACAAGCCTCGCCACTGGATCAACTGCGGCCAGGCCGGCCCGCTGGGCTGGACCATCCCTGCTGCGCTGGGCGTGGTCAAAGCCGATCCGAAGCGCAAGGTTGTGGCGCTGTCCGGTGACTACGACTTCCAGTTCATGATCGAAGAACTGGCGGTGGGTGCACAGTTCAACCTGCCGTACGTGCACGTGCTGGTCAACAACGCCTACCTGGGCCTGATCCGCCAGGCGCAGCGTGGCTTCGACATGGATTACTGTGTACAACTGGCGTTCGAGAACATCAACTCGACCGACGCTGCCACCTACGGTGTCGACCACGTCGCCGTGGTCGAAGGCCTGGGTTGCAAGGCCATCCGTGTGTTCGAGCCAGCAGAAATCGCCCCTGCCCTGATCAAGGCACAGAAGATGGCCGAAGAGTTCCGCGTGCCGGTGGTGGTTGAAGTGATTCTCGAGCGTGTGACCAACATTTCCATGGGCACCGAGATCAACGCGGTCAACGAGTTCGAAGACCTGGCCCTGGTCGGCAACGACGCGCCAACCGCCATCTCGCTGCTGGACTGATCGCCTGACGCCCCCAGGCACGCTCTGGGGGCCTTCATCGCAAGGAGACAACTCATGCCTCGCTTCGCTGCCAACCTGTCCATGCTGTTCACCGAACAGGACTTCCTGGCCCGCTTCAAGGCTGCCGCCGATGCTGGTTTCAGCGGCGTCGAATACCTGTTCCCCTATGACTTCAGCGCAGCTGAAATCAAGCAGCAGCTGGAGGCCAACGGCCTGACCCAGGTGCTGTTCAACCTGCCGGCCGGCGACTGGGCCAAAGGTGAGCGCGGTATCACCTGCCACCCTGACCGCGTCGAGGAATTCCGCGCGGGTGTCGACAAGGCCATCGAATACGCCAAGGTGCTGGGCAACACCCAGGTCAACGCCCTGGCCGGCATCCGCCCACAAGGCCCGGACTGCGCTACCGTGCGCAAGACCTTCGTCGAGAACCTGCGCTACGCCGCTGACAAGCTCAAGGGCGCCGGTATTCGCCTGGTCATGGAAATGATCAACACCCGCGACATCCCAGGCTTCTACCTGAACACCACCCAGCAGGCCCTGGAAATCCAGGCCGAGGTGGGCAGCGACAACCTGTTCCTGCAATACGACATCTACCACATGCAGATCATGGAAGGTGACCTGGCTCGCACCATGGAAGCCAACCTGAAACTGATCAACCACATCCAGCTGGCCGACAACCCCGGCCGCAATGAACCAGGCACCGGCGAGATCAACTACCGCTTCCTGTTCGAACACCTGGACCGCATTGGCTACCAGGGCTGGGTGGGCGCGGAGTACAAGCCCAAGACTACTACCGAAGCAGGCCTGGGCTGGCTGAAAACCCACAACGCAATCTAAGGCTGATCGAGGTCCTGTGACACATGCCTGACCCTGTAGGAGCGGGTTCACCCGCGAATGCGACGTTGGCTTCACTGCCGCTTTCGCGGGTAAGCCCGCTCCCACAGAATTCTGTGTCCAACAACGGGCCTGTGCAGCCTGCTCCATCGAGATTCAACAAATACAACGAGGTAATCTCTCATGGCTAAAATCGGTTTCATCGGCACCGGCATCATGGGCAAGCCCATGGCCCAGAACCTGCAAAAAGCAGGTCACAGCATCTTCGTTTCCACCCACCACGACGCCGCGCCAGCCGACCTGATCGCCGCCGGTGCCGTGGCCCTGGCCAACCCGAAAGAAGTTGCCCAGGAAGCCGAATTCATCATCGTCATGGTTCCCGACACCCCGCAGGTCGAAAGCGTCCTGTTCGGTGAAAACGGCGTGGCCGAAGGTGTTGGCCCGAACAAGGTGGTGATCGACATGAGCTCGATCTCCCCTACCGCTACCAAAGCCTTCGCCGAAAAAATCAAGGCTACCGGTGCCGCCTACCTGGACGCCCCAGTGTCCGGTGGTGAAGTCGGCGCCAAGGCCGCGACCCTGAGCATCATGGTCGGTGGCTGCCCGAACGCCTTCGAGCGCACCCTGCCGCTGTTCGAAGCCATGGGCAAGAACATTACCCGGGTCGGTGGCAACGGTGACGGCCAGACCGCCAAGGTCGCCAACCAGATCATTGTCGCCCTGAACATCCAGGCCGTGGCCGAAGCCCTGCTGTTCGCCGCCAAGAACGGCGCCGACCCTGCCAAGGTGCGTGAAGCACTGATGGGCGGCTTTGCTTCGTCGAAAATCCTCGAAGTGCACGCCGAGCGCATGATCAAGGGCACCTTCGACCCAGGCTTCCGCATCAACCTGCACCAGAAGGACCTGAACCTGGCCCTGCAAGGCGCCAAGGAACTGGGCATCAACCTGCCCAACACCTCCAATGCCCAGCAAGTGTTCAACACCTGCCAGGCACTGGGTGGCGGCAACTGGGACCACTCGGCGCTGATCAAAGGCCTGGAGCACATGGCCAACTTCTCGATCCGCGACGACAAATAAGTCGTTTTTAGCCTTCACTGGCCTCTTCGCGGGTAAACCCGCTCCTACCAAAGACCGCACAATCGCTCAGAGCTGTGCATGTAGGAGCGGGGCTTGTCCGCGAAGAAGCCAACGCCGTTGAACCTGCGACCACAGGCCCAATGGTGGCATCGAGCAACACCCGCCCCTGGTTCGGCCTGCACGGAGGCAGTTCCAGGGGCGTTTTTGATTCTGCAGAACAACAATAATTGGGAGCCTGCCATGTCGGTCGATCCGCAAAAACTTCTCCGCGAACTGTTCGACACAGCCATCGCCGCCGCCCACCCCCGTCAAGTCCTCGAACCCTACCTGCCCGCCGATCGCAGCGGCCGGGTTATCGTCATCGGCGCCGGCAAGGCCGCAGCTGCCATGGCCGAAGTGGTCGAGAAAAGCTGGCAGGGCGAAGTCTCCGGCCTGGTCGTGACCCGTTACGGCCACGGCGCCAACTGCCAGAAGATCGAGGTGGTCGAAGCCGCCCACCCGGTCCCGGACGCTGCCGGCCTGGCTGTGGCCAAGCGCGTGCTGGAACTGGTCAGCAACCTCAACGAAGAAGACCGCGTCATCTTCCTGCTGTCTGGCGGTGGCTCGGCGCTGCTGGCCCTGCCTGCCGAAGGCCTGACCCTGGCCGACAAGCAGCAGATCAACAAGGCACTGCTGAAATCCGGCGCCACCATCGGCGAGATGAACTGTGTGCGCAAGCACCTCTCGGCGATCAAGGGCGGGCGCCTGGCCAAGGCCTGCTGGCCGGCCACGGTCTACACCTATGCCATTTCCGATGTACCGGGCGACCTCGCCACGGTCATCGCTTCCGGCCCCACCGTGGCCGACCCGAGCACCTCGGCCGACGCCCTGGCCATCCTCAAACGCTACAACATCGAAGCGCCCAAAGCGGTCATCGACTGGCTGAACAACCCGGCCTCGGAAACCGTCAAGGCCGATGATCCGGCCCTGGCCCGCAGCCACTTCCAGTTGATCGCCAAACCCCAGCAGTCGCTCGAGGCCGCCGCGGTCAAAGCCCGTCAGGCCGGTTTCAGCCCGCTGATCCTCGGCGACCTGGAAGGTGAATCGCGCGAAGTGGCCAAGGTGCATGCCGGTATCGCCCGGCAAATCGTTCAGCACGGCCAGCCGCTCAAAGCGCCCTGCGTGATCCTGTCGGGTGGCGAAACCACCGTGACCGTGCGCGGCAATGGCCGTGGCGGGCGCAACGCCGAGTTCCTGCTCAGCCTCACCGAAAGCCTGAAAGGCCTGCCGGGCGTGTACGCCCTGGCCGGTGACACCGACGGCATCGATGGCTCGGAAGAAAACGCCGGCGCCTTCATGACCCCGGCCAGCTACGCCAGCGCCGAAGCCTTGGGCCTGTCGGCCAGCGACGAGCTGGACAACAACAACGGCTACGGCTACTTCGCCGCGCTGGAGGCGCTGATCGTCACCGAACCGACCCGCACCAACGTCAACGACTTCCGCGCCATCCTGATCCTCGAGACTGCCCAATCATGACGCCTGATAAAAAAGTTAAGATCCTCGCCACCCTTGGCCCTGCGATAAACGGCATCGACGATATCCGCCAGCTGGTCGAAGCCGGGGTGAACATCTTTCGCCTCAACTTCAGCCATGGCGAGCATGCCGACCACGCCCTGCGCTACCAGTGGATCCGCGAAGTCGAGCAGCAACTGAACTACCCGCTGGGCATCCTCATGGACCTGCAAGGGCCGAAGCTGCGCGTTGGCCGCTTCGCCGAAGGCAAAGTGCAGTTGCAACGCGGGCAGGCCCTGCGCCTGGACCTGGACAAAACCCCGGGCGACAGCCGCCGGGTCAACCTGCCGCACCCCGAAATCATCGCCGCCCTCGAGCCCGGCATGGACCTGCTGCTGGACGACGGCAAACTGCGCCTGCGCGTGACCGCCAAGCACAGCGACGCGATTGACACCGAGGTGCTGAACGGTGGCGAGCTTTCCGACCGTAAGGGCGTCAACGTACCGCAAGCGGTGCTCGACCTCTCCCCGCTCACCGAAAAAGACCGCCGCGACCTGGCCTTTGGCCTGGAGCTGGGTGTGGACTGGGTCGCCCTGTCGTTCGTGCAGCGCCCTGAGGACATCGTCGAAGCGCGCCAGCTGATTGGCGACCGCGCCTACCTGATGGCCAAGATCGAGAAACCATCGGCCGTCGAGCAACTGCAAGCCATCGCCGAGCTGGCAGACGCGATCATGGTGGCCCGTGGTGACCTGGGCGTGGAAGTACCGGCCGAGAGCGTGCCGCAGATCCAGAAGCGCATCATCGGCACCTGCCGCCAGCTGGGCAAACCCGTGGTGGTGGCCACGCAGATGCTCGAGTCGATGCGTTTCTCGCCAGCGCCAACCCGTGCCGAAGTCACCGACGTGGCCAACGCGGTGGCCGAAGGTGCCGATGCAGTGATGCTGTCGGCCGAAACCGCCTCGGGTGATTACCCGCTGGAAGCCGTGCAGATGATGAGCAAGATCATCCGCCAGGTTGAGAACGGCCCGGACTACCAGGCCCAGCTCGACGTCGGCCGGCCAAAGGCCGAGGCCACCGTGTCGGACGCCATCAGCTGCGCGATCCGCCGCATCAGCGGCATCCTGCCAGTGGCGGTGCTGGTCAACTACAGCGAGTCGGGTGCCTCGACCCTGCGCGCGGCACGCGAGCGGCCACGGGCACCGATCCTCAACCTGACGCCGAACCTGAACACCGCACGCCGCCTCAGCGTGGCTTGGGGTGTGCATTCGGTGGTCAACGACCGCCTGCGTCAGGTGGACGAGGTGGTTTCCACTGCCCTGGAGATTGCCCAGGCGCAAGGCATGGCCAACCGTGGCGACACGCTGCTGATCACCGCTGGCGTGCCTTTCGGCAAGCCGGGTACGACTAACACGCTGCGGATCGAGACTTTGATCTGAGATTGCCGGGGGCGCGTTGCGCCCCTTTCGCGACACAAGGCCGCTCCCACAGGGCCACGCTGGCACAAGGGAATGCAATCCCTGTGGGAGCGGCCTTGTGTCGCGATTGGAGGGCAAAGCCCTCCCCGAATACCGCTCTACCCGACCGCGGAAAACCGAGGCCCAAAGAGGCCCACCGCTCCCCCATCAACCTCACTGACTGCCCCATGTACACCAAAAATTTCGTCAACCCGTGCCCCGACTGGGCCACGGCGTTACTCAACGGCTTCAGCCAGGTGCTGCTGCTGCGCAACCCCCTGTGCGGCCTGTGCTGCCTGCTGGCCATCTTGCTGACCGCACCCAACCTGGTCGGCGGCGCGCTGCTTGGCGCCCTGGCCGGCCTGCTCACCGCCCAGGCACGCGGCTATGACCGTGCCGATCGCCAGGCCGGGCTTTACTGCTACAACGGCGTACTGATCGGCATTCTGATCAGCGCCGTACTGCCCTGGTCGGCCATCCTTCCACCACTGATCATCGCCGCCGGCGGCCTGTCCAGCATCATCACCCACCAGTGGCGCAAGCGAGGCGGCAAGTTGCTGGTCGCCTATACCGCGCCATTCGTGCTGCTGGGCTGGGGCACACTGCTAGTCGTCAGCCCCTCGCCCAGCGGCTTCGTCGAAGCTGACCCGCTGTACGCGTTGGCCCGCGGCGTGGGCCAGATCTTCCTGCTCGACCAGCCCTTGGCCGGGTTGCTGATCATCGTCGGCATGTTCATCGCCAATCCCTATGCGGCGCTGTGGGCGGTGATCGGCTCGGCCATTGGCGGCGGGGTGGCGTTGCTCGCCGACCAGGCACAGGGAGCGTGGCTGGGTTTGTATGGCTTCAATGGCGCACTGGCGGCACTGGCCTTCAGCAGGCAAGGTGAAAAACCTTGGGTAACGCTGCTGGCGATAGCGTTGGCCCTGCTGTTGCAACCGCTGTTCAAGCTGCTGCCAGTGCCTGGCCTGACCGCCCCCTTCGTTGCCGCCTGCTGGCTGATGCACTTGGGCAGTCACCTGGCGCAACCCAGGCAGCGCAACGCCAGCCGCTTGCACGGCTGATACGCAACCCCTAGGCTCAGCCCATCGCTTTTGTGGAACGAGCCAATGAACAACCCAGCGAGCCTGCGCGAGCGGCTCTTCGTCATCGTCTTCCAGACCGACACCGTAGCCGGTCGCCGCTTCGACAAGATCCTGTTGCTGATCATCCTGGCCAGCCTGGTCACGGTGATCCTCGACAGCATCGACGAGGTGCACCAAGGCTACGCCGGCCTGCTGGCCGGCATCGAGTGGGGCTTTACCGCGATCTTCCTGGCCGAATACATCACCCGCCTGTACTGCTCGCCCAAGCCGCTGCGCTATGCCTTCAGTTTCTACGGCCTGGTCGATTTACTGGCGATCGTGCCGGGGATCCTCGCGCTGTACTACAGCGACGCCCAGTACCTGCTCATCATCCGGGTCATCCGGATGCTGCGGATCTTCCGTGTACTCAAGCTCAGCCCGTACCTCAAGCAGGCCCATTACCTGATGGAGGCGCTACGCGGCAGCAAGCAGAAGATCATCGTGTTCCTGGTGACGGTATCGACGCTGGTGACAGTGTTCGGCACGCTGATGTACGTGATCGAAGGGCCTGAGCATGGTTTTACCAGCATCCCCAAAGGCATCTACTGGGCCATCGTTACCCTGACCACCGTGGGCTTTGGCGACATCGTGCCGAAGACCCCGCTGGGGCAGGTGCTGTCGTCGCTGGTGATGATTACCGGTTACTCGATCATTGCCGTGCCGACCGGCATCTTCACCGCCGAGCTGGCCAATGCCATGCGAGGGGAGCAGCTGCAGCATGATTGCCCGACCTGCCACAAGAAGACCCACGAGCATGGGGCGGCGTTCTGTTCTCGCTGTGGGAATGGGTTGTTTCCCAAAGCGTGACAGCGCCTGCGCCGGCCTCTTCGCGGGTGAGCCCGCCCCTACAACAGGCCCGGACCGTGCGCGGTCCCTGTAGGAGCGGGTTCACCCGCGAAGAGGCCGGCACAGGCAGAAGCATAACCAAAGCATTTTTTGTTCTTTAACCCGTATAAACCCACCCGCTATAGTCGCTGGCAATCTGCCCCAACACCCTTCAAGAACAAGGAAGCAACGTGAAAAAACTCTTCACCGCCTCGCTGCTCGCCGCAGGCCTGGCCCTGGGCAACCTCGCCCAGGCCGCCCCCACCCTGCTCAACGTTTCCTACGACGTGATGCGCGACTTCTACAAGGACTACAACCCGGCCTTCCAGAAGCACTGGGAAGCCGAGCACAACGAGAAGGTCAACGTGCAGATGTCCTTCGGCGGCTCGAGCAAGCAGGCCCGTGCAGTGATCGATGGCCTGCCGGCCGATGTCATCACCATGAACATGGCCACCGACATCAACGCCCTGGCCGACAATGGCAAGCTGGTGCCCGACAACTGGGTAACCCGCCTGCCGAACAACAGCGCGCCGTTCACCTCGGCCACTGTGTTCATCGTGCGCAAGGGCAACCCGAAAGCCCTCAAAGACTGGCCCGACCTGCTCAAGGACGGTGTCCAGGTGATCGTGCCCAACCCGAAAACCTCGGGTAATGGCCGCTATACCTACCTGTCGGCCTGGGGCTACGTACTCAAGCAAGGCGGCGATGAAAGCAAAGCCCGCGACTTCGTCGGCAAGCTGTTCAAACAGGCACCCGTGCTGGACACCGGTGGCCGTGCCGCCACCACCACGTTCATGACCAACCAGATCGGTGACGTGCTGGTCACCTTCGAGAACGAAGCCGAGATGATCGCCCGCGAGTTCGGCCGCGACCAGTTCGAAGTGGTCTACCCAAGCGTATCGGCCGAAGCCGAGCCACCGGTGACGGTGGTCGACAAGGTGGTGGCCAGAAAAGGCACCCAGGCCGTGGCCGAGGAATACCTGAAGTACCTGTGGTCACCCGCAGCCCAGGAGATCGCCGCCAACAACTACCTGCGCCCGCGTGATGCGACGGTACTGGCCAAGTACACCGACCGCTTCCCGAAAGTGGACTTCCTGTCGGTGGAGAAAACCTTCGGTGACTGGCGTACCGTGCAGAAGACCCACTTCAATGATGGTGGGGTGTTTGACCAGATCTATACCAACCAATAGCCGTAAGGGGGCATCTGGCCTAATGCCAGTCAGTTAAGACAGACTCATTGACCTTTAGCCTGTAGGCCGCAAAATCCGACGCTTGGAAACGAGCATCGGATTTTTTATGCGCCTGTCAAAAGCCCTCTCTCTGAAACACCACATTAGAGATTAAAGCGCGGCTATTGAGCAAAACCGTCAAAGGAAAGGTCGTGAGCAGTGCTTAGACGCTGGCCTGAACCTGTGCACCAGGCAACACCCCGGGGGCGGCGGCAACTACATGCAATGCCTGGTCCACGGGAAACGCGTCAACGGCAACAAAGTCCATGCGCCATTCGCCTTCGCTGCGCGTGAAACAGCCACGAAGTGCCGGATACTTCCTCACGACAAACCGCACGGCCTCACGCAGATGATGAGCACAAAGATGCTCCTGCGGTATCAGGACTTCGCCGACATAACGCTGTTCCAGATGCAAGGCCGCACGCTGATCATACAATTGCCCCAATAGTAGGCGCAAGCCACCTCTCCAAATTTAAAGCAGCACAAATCCAGACCCGGAACTATTCAACTGAACAGTTCCGGGCCGAGCATTATTTGACTAAATCAAGAAGAAACTTGCTGTTCGGCAGAAACTGTCGAATACCTTCGAAAGTTCACAAACACCAACAGTGCGATGACCACGAGTACCCCCACGGTGGCCATCATTACCGAGGACACCGCTTGGTCGAACGCCAATCGCGCATTCACAGCGATTTCCTGCCCCAGCGGGGCGGGCATTTGCGCGGCAGCGGCCAGCGCGCTGTCGATCCCGTCCTGCAGGCGCGCCGCGTCGGCGGCCTGCTCGGGCACGACCAGCGAGCGGCTGTACACCACCGACATCAGGCTACCCATGAAGGCGATGCCCAACCCTCCTCCCAGCTCGTAGGAAATTTCCTCGGCCGAAGCGGCCATCCCCGCTCGCTCCGGCGGCGCGCTGGCCATGATGGTGGTGGACGCCCCGGTCATACTCGCCCCTACGCAAGCACCCATGACGAACAGCAGCAGCAGTTGCAGGGCGACCGACTGGCTGAAACTGTACATGAACAGGCCAATGGCACCGGCGTAGATCAACAGTGCGAGCACCAGGAACCGATCACAACGAACCTTGGGCAGCAACCAGCCGCTTAACGGACCGGCCACGATCGCTCCCACGGAAAGGGGCAGGAAATAAAGGCCGGTCTCGAGCGGGGATAGCCCGACAACCAGTTGCAGGCGCTGGCTCAGTACCAGGTTGATGCCCATCAGGCAGCCGGCCGCGGCCAGGCTGGCGATGACCGCAGAGGAGAACGCGGGGCTGCGGAAAATCTGCAGGTCGATCAACGGAAAACCACGCTTGCGCTGCCCGCGCACGAACATCCAGCCGAAGCCCGCGCAGATGGCCAACGCCCCCAGCGCCGCCACCAGCGAGGGCTCGGGCTTGGCGAATTCCTTGATCAGGTACGCCAGGCTGATGAGCCCTACCATCGCCTGAAGGGAGCCAAGCAAGTCCCATGGCCCGGCGTTGGCCTGTTGCGTGTTCCTGATCAGCAGCAAGGACAACACCAGGGCCACCAGCACGATGGGCACGTTGATCAGAAACACGGAACCCCACCAGAAATGCTCGAGCAGCGCCCCCCCTATCAGCGGACCAATCGCTGCACCACCTGAAGCCACGGCCGTCCAGACGCCGATGGCAAAACCACGCTCACGCTCATCCTCGAAGGTCAGGCTGATGATCGCCAGCGTGGCCGGCATCATGGCCGCCGCACCGACGCCCAGCGCGCCCCTAGCCAGGATTAGCAGCACGGAAGATGGCGCGAATGCAGCCAGAAGCGACGCCGCACCGAACAGCACAAGGCCGATCACGAACAATCGCTGGTGGCCGATGCGATCACCGAAGGTGCCAGCACCCAGCAACAGGCCGGCGACGACCAGAGGATACATGTTGATGATCCACAGCTTTTCGGAGGTAGATGCCCCGAGCGCATGGGTAAGTGTGGGCAAGGCGATGTAAAGGACCGTCATGTCGATCGCAACCAATAGCAAGGCGAAGGACAGGACGGCCAATACGAGCCATCGCTGGTAAGTGTTGAACATTGGCATTCTCCCTGCCTTGATCAAGCCGATCACTGATTGTCGGCGCCGCATCCAAATAGGAACTCGGACCCTAGTAGACGGCCAACTTCATTGCAAATATTAAAAATTGTCAAAACAATTAATCCCCACACAATGAGTATAAATAAATCATATCCGTAAGATAAATCCTACATTAACGGATGAATAATGACGTATTTAAAATAGAACTTCATCACCTTGAGTGCTCCTCCACGCCCGCATCCGAAAAATTGGCGGACTCGCCAGCCGCTCGGCGAACACCAGCGCCGGGGCATGCAAGGACAACTCTTCGATAAGGAACTGCAGCCCGATGCCTGGGTCGTTGGCACAGGCCAGTAAGGTGCCGAACAACTGGTAACCCGCCTGCCGGACAACAGCGTGCCGTTCACCTCGGCTCCTACAAGGGATGCGCAGCCTCGCCCACGCGCTACTGCGCATCGACATGGCCGTCACCTTCATCGAGCTGCTGGGGCGCATCTGGGGCTTCTCGGTGGTCGATTTCGCCCTGAGCAACAGCCTGGGCCAGGCGATCAGCAACTCGCTGTCGAGCATTGGCTTGATCCTGCTGGTCACCTGGCTGCTGTGGGTGGTACTCGATACGGCCATCCAGGAAGCACTCAAGCCCCCCGTCGGCCGCCGCAGCGCGCGTCAGCCGAGCACCCGGGTGCGGACCATCCTGCCGATGCTGCACAATGCGATCAAAGTGGTCCTGATCGTCATCTACACCATCACCACCATGGCCAACCTGGGCACCAACGTCACGCCGTTCCTGGCCGGTGCCGGGGTGATCAGCCTGGCCATCGGCTTCGGCTCGCAGCAGCTGGTGCACGATGTGATTACCGGGTTGTTCATCCTCATCGAGGATTCCATTTCCATCGGCGACTGGGTAGTGCTCGATTCCGGCCATACCGGTACAGTCGAAAGCCTGACGATCCGTAGCGGCTGCGCGATGGCAAAGGCTTCGTGCACTCGGTGCCGTTTGGCCAGATCAAGGCGGTTACCAACCAGTCGCGGCAGTTCGCCTATGCGTTCTTCTCGGTGCAGTTCACTTACGACAGTGATGTGGATGCGTCACTCGCGCTGATCCATGAGGTGGGCAAGTCGATCAGCGAAGACCCGCTGCTGCGCATCAACCTGCAAGGGCCGTTACAGGTATCCGGGGTGGACCGCTTTGCCCAGGTGTACCCGCTGCCGCTGCAGGCCCTGGGGGCTTGAATTCGCCTGCACCGGCCCTTTCGCGGGCTCGCCCGCGAAGCTTCCAGCAAGGGCAGCATCAAACCTGACGGAATACCAAGGCCTTCAGCCCGCCAGCCGGGTCAACGTCCGGAAACTCCGGCGGGTTTTCCAGGCGTTCGACATAAGCCAGCGAAGGCGCCTGCTCTGCCATGCCTTCAATCAGGAATTCCGGCCCGATGCCCGGATCGTTGACACACGCCAGCACCGTTCCCCCCGCATTCAACAACTCCGGCAAACGCCGCAGGATCTTTGCGTAATCCTGGGTCAGCACAAAGCTGCCACGCTGGAAGGTTGGCGGGTCGATGATGATCAGGTCATAAGGCCCGTACTTGCGCACCTTGCCCCACGACTTGAACAGTTCATGCCCCAGGTACGCCACCCGTGATGCATCGTGGCCATTGAGGCGATGGTTGTCCCGGCCCCGCGACAGGGCCGACTTGGCCATGTCCAGGTTCACCACCTGCTCAGCGCCACCGGCAATCGCTGCCACGGAAAAGCCGCAGGTATAAGCGAACAGGTTCAGCACGCGCTTGCCCGCCGCCTGCTCGCGCACCCAACGGCGGCCATAGCGCATGTCGAGGAACAGGCCATTGTTTTGCCGCACGCCCAAGTCCAGCAGGTAGGTCAGGCCGTCCTCGATCATTTCGCGTTGCTGGCACGGCTCGCCCAGCAGCCACTGGCCCGGGCTGTCGGGCAGGTAGCGGTGCTGGATGATGACCGCCTGCCCCGTCCACTGCGGACGCGCGGCCAAGCTGCGCAGCATGGCTTCCAGTTCGGCGAGCTGGCCTTCGGGCGGCTCACGGAACAAGGCGACCGACAACACGCCCTGCAGCCAGTCGACGGTGACCTGCTCCAGGCCCTGCCAGCAGCGGCCGCGGCCGTGAAACAGGCGGCGGGTTTCCTGTGGGGCAGGGTCGAGGGCGGCAAGCAGGTGTTGCTCAAGGGTGTCGATGGGCGAGGTCATGGCGGATCGCAGGCTGGCAAAAAGCGGCATTCTACCTTGCGGGCCTCTTCGCGGGTAAACCCGCGCCTACAGGATGCCGCGCCGAGCGGAACCACCACCCCTGCTGCATCCCCGCCGCCGCCAGCAGGATCAACCCCACCCCCAGCCACTGCAGCGGCGCCAGGCGGTGCCCGAACGCCACCCAGTCCACCAGAATTGCCGCAATCGGGTAAATGAACGACAGCGCACCGGTCAAGGCCGTGGGCAAACGCTGGATGGCGCTGTACAACAGCACATACATCAGGCCGGTGTGCACCATGCCCAGTGTCAACAAGCTGGCCAACGCCGGCACTTCAACCGGCAACCCACCAAGCGTGACCCATGGCGCCAGCAGCAACACACCCGTGGTTACCTGAATCAACGCAATCAGGTGCGGGGGCGTGCCACTCAGGCGCTTGATGATCAAGGCCGCGATTGCATACAGAAACGCCGCCCCAAGCGCCAGGGCAATCCCCAGCAGATAGTCCTCGCCATTACTTTGCCCAGCGCCATGGGCACTGACGATGGCCAGCATGCCGAGGAACGCCACACTCAGCCAGGTCACCTTGGCCAAGGTGATCTTTTCGCCCAGAAACAGCGCCGCCAGCCCCACCAGCATGAACGGCTGCACGTTGTACACCGCCGTGCCGATGGCAATCGACGCCCGGGCGTATGAAGCGAACAACAGCAGCCAGTTGCCGACAATGGCCACCCCGCTGGCTATCGCCAGCAAAAATGCCGTGCGGCTGATCACGCCCGGGTGCAGAAAGCCAAACGCGGCGCAAATCGCCAGCAAGGTCACGGCACCGAACACGCAGCGCCAGAACACCACATCCAGCACCGGCTGGCCGGACACCAGCACGAACCAGCCAATGGTCCCGGAAATCAGCATGGCAGCGACCATTTCCAGCGAGCCACGGCGCAATGAACTGTCCATCTCAAACCTCCCGTTGATGATGGCCACAGTATGCAAAGGCGGCAGCCTGGCCATCCAGCGGATAACCAAGGCAATTTCGCCAACCTGCCTTTACTATCAAGGCAAACAACACGAATCACCTGATGAGGTGGGTATGACCGATGCCATCGACCAATTATTGATCAATGCACTGATGGAGGACTCGCGCCGCTCGCTCAAGGCGCTGGCGCAGGTCAGCGGGCTGTCCGCACCCAGCGTCAGCGAGCGCCTGCGCCGGCTGGAAGAGCGTGGCGTGCTGCGCGGCTATACCGTGGAGGTCGACCCGCGCGCCTTTGGCTACCAGTTGCAGGCGATCGTGCGCATCCGTCCGCTACCGGGGAAGCTGCAGGAGGTGGAGCGCCAGATCATTGCCATCCCTGAGTTCACCGAATGCGACAAGGTCATTGGCGAAGACTGCTTCGTCGCCCGACTGCATGTGCGCTCGATGGAGCAGCTGGACACCCTGCTCGACCTCATGAATGTGCTGGCTGAGACCAATACCGCGATCATCAAGAAGACCCCGGTCAAGCGGCGGTTGCCGCCAATGGATTGATTGTCTCCTGTGCTGGCCTCTTCGCAGGCGTGCCCGCGAAGAGGCCAGCACAGGAAAAGCTGACTATTTTTTGTACACAAAAACGTAACCATAGGTGCCATTTTTGTGTGCACTTTCTTCAGTAGCGCCCCAATTCGTTACACACTTTCCACCCTCTATTTTGACCAAATGATCAACTAATCAATCTTTCAAAAAATATAACTTGTTCATTTGGTCAACTTATATTCTCTGTATTTCATTAACTTACCTTTGAAAAAGATAAGTTCGAAATGATCACCTATTGAAACCTGCTCTTCCCTTGGCATGGAACTCGCTTTTGTGTGTTCGTGTTTTGTATACAACTTAAACAAAACATAGATACACAAGAATCCGCGACGCCGACCCAATGTCAGCCGCCGCGCCCACAACCCTGTGATGCCAACGCTGCACCGACGAGATGGCGAGCCCGTGCGCATGCCCGCTCATCGCAGTCCATGTGCATCAGGAGCCCGCCGGAATGAGTAGCAGCCTCGACCTTGCCCCTGAACAATCCGTCGCCAGCACACACCCCGCGTCCACGCTTGCCGGCCACCAGCCGGACCTTGTTCTCAGCCCGCGCCTGCATAACCGCGACCTGGCGCCCACGCGTATGGAAGGCCGTCGCTGGGGCGGCTACAGCATCTTCGCGCTGTGGACCAACGATGTGCACAATATCGCCAACTATTCGTTCGCCATGGGCTTGTTCGCCCTCGGCCTGGGCGGCTGGCAAATTCTGCTGTCGCTGGCCATCGGCGCGGCACTGGTGTACTTCTTCATGAACCTGTCGGGTTACATGGGGCAGAAAACCGGGGTACCGTTCCCGGTCATCAGCCGCATTGCCTTCGGCATCCACGGCGCGCAGATCCCGGCGCTGATACGTGCCATCATCGCCATCGCCTGGTTCGGCATCCAGACCTACCTGGCATCGGTGGTGCTGCGGGTGCTGCTCACCGCCGTGTGGCCGCAACTGGCAGCCTACGACCACGACAGCATCCTCGGCCTGTCGAGCCTGGGCTGGGTGTGTTTCGTGTCGATCTGGCTGGTGCAGCTGGTGATCCTGGCCTACGGCATGGAGATGGTGCGCCGTTACGAGGCCTTTGCCGGGCCTGTGATCCTGCTGACCGTCGCCGCCCTGGCGGTGTTCATGTACTTCAAGGCCGACGCGCGCATTGCCTGGTCGGTGGCTACCCCGCTGACCGGCTACGAGATGTGGCGCAACATCTTTGCCGGCGGCGCACTGTGGCTGGCGATCTACGGCACCCTGGTGCTGAACTTCTGTGACTTCGCCCGCTCCTCGCCTTGCCGCAAGACCATCCGCGTCGGCAACTTCTGGGGCCTGCCGGTGAACATCCTGGTGTTCGCCGTGATCACCGTGGTGCTGTGCGGCGCGCAATTCCAGATCAACGGCCACATCATCGACAGCCCTACGCAGATCGTCGCCGCCATACCCAGCACGCCATTCCTGGTGCTCGGCTGCCTGGCCTTCCTGATCGTCACCGTGGCGGTGAACATCATGGCCAACTTCGTCGCCCCGGCCTTCGTACTCAGCAACCTGGCACCGCGCCACCTGAACTTCCGCCGTGCCGGGCTGATCAGTGCCACCCTGGCGGTGCTGATCCTGCCCTGGAACCTGTACAACAGCCCGCTGGTGATCGTGTACTTCCTGTCGGGCCTGGGCGCCCTGCTCGGCCCGCTGTACGGCGTGATCATGTCCGACTACTGGTTGCTGCGCAAAGGCTGCATCAACGTGCCAGAGCTGTATACCGAGCACCCGGCCGGTGCCTATCACTACAGCAAGGGCATCAACCTGCGCGCCGTGGCCGCCTTCGTGCCGGCCGCACTGCTGGCCATCGTGCTGGCCCTGGTGCCCAACTTCCAGGGTATCGCGCCGTTCTCCTGGCTGATCGGTGCCGGCATCGCCGCCGCCCTGTACCTGCTGATCGCGCCACGTAACCGCCACTACCACGACGTCAGCGGCGAGTGCATCGCCGTCGACCACAGCGGCCATTAATCAAGGAGGACTGCCCATGCGTATTCTGATCGCCAACGTCAACACCACCGAAGCCATTACCCAGGCCATTGCCGAGCAGGCCCGTGCGGTGGCCGCACCCGGTACCGAAATCGTCGGCCTCACGCCCTGGTTCGGCGCCGAATCGGTGGAGGGCAACTTCGAGAGCTACCTGGCGGCCATCGCGGTGATGGACCGGGTCCTGGCCTTTGAAGGGCCCTACGATGCCGTGATCCAGGCCGGTTATGGCGAACATGGCCGCGAAGGCCTGCAGGAACTGCTCAACGTGCCTGTGGTGGACATTACTGACGCCGCCGCCAGCACGGCAATGTACCTGGGCCACGCCTATTCCGTAGTAACCACGCTTGACCGCACCGTGCCATTGATCGAGGACCGCCTGAAGCTCTCGGGCCTGTATGACCGCTGCGCCTCGGTGCGAGCCAGCGGGCTGGCGGTGCTGGAACTGGAAGCCGACCCGCTGCGGGCCGTGGAGGCGATTGTCGAGCAGGCCGAACGCGCCGTGCGTGACGACAAGGCCGAGGTGATTTGCCTGGGTTGTGGCGGCATGGCCGGGCTGGACGAGCAGATTCGCCAACGCACCGGCGTGCCGGTGGTGGATGGTGTGAGTGCAGCGGTGACCATTGCCGAATCGCTGGTGCGCATGGGTTTGAGCACGTCCAAAGTGCGCACCTATGCGACGCCACGGGCGAAGAAAGTGGTGGGCTGGCCGATGCGCTTCGGCCGCTAGACATCCTTCGCCTGTACCGGCCTCTTCGCGGCTAAAGCCGCTCCTACCGGACCAGCGCAAGCCTGAATACCGTGGGGTCCTCGTAGGAGCGGCTTTAGCCGCGAAGAGGCCGGCCCGCTTAACGCATCATCCCGGCCAAACGCTGCGCACTGCCACAGGCCAAGGTGAACCCCAACGCCCCATGCCCCAGGTTCAGCCACAGGTTGCGGTACACCGTCCCACCTATGATCGGCACGCCGGTAGGTGTCGCTGGTCGCATCCCCGCCCACTCCACCGCCTGGCCATAATCCGCCGCCCTCGGCAGCGTCTCCAGCGCCAGCCGCCGCATGCTCTGCAAACGGCGCATGTCCACCGACTCGTCGAAGCCGACAATGTCCACCATCGCCGCTACCCGCAGCTGCTGCCCCAGGCGTGCATAGACGATTTTGCGCTCATAGTCGGTAAGGCTCACCTCCGGGGGCAGGTGCCCGGCGCTGATCGGTGCGGTCAGGCTGTAGCCCTTCAGCGGGTAAACCGGTATCTGCACCCCCGGTAATGCCAAGCCTGGGCCGCGATGCCCAGCACACAGCACCAACTGCTCCACGTCCAGCTGCTGATCGCCCAGTTGCAGTGCCACGACCTGGCCCTGGCGCTGAACCAATTGCGTCACTGGCCGGCCAAGCAGGAAACGGCACTGGCCCGACGCACGCAACAGCGCCTCCAGCCGCAAGCAAAACACGTGGCAATCGCCAACCTCTTCGCCCGCCGTGAACACGCCCCCCACAAACGGTGCGCCATCCAGGGCAGGCTCCAGCCCGCGCAGCTCGGCAGCCGCCAGCACCTGCTGACTGGCTGGGTCCGTCAACTGTTCCCGGCCTTTGGCATAGGCCCGTTCACTGCGAAAAGCCACCAGCTTGCCATTGCGCCGCCAGGCGAAATCCCCCAGGTTCTGGTGTTCGCGCCACTGCGCCAAAACGGCCTGGCTGTACAGCGCCAGCTCAAGCAAGTGCCCGGCATTACGGCGATTGACGCTACGCCTGCAAGCCAGGGTGAATGCCAGCAGCCAGCGCCACTGGGCCGGGTCCATGCGCAAGCGCAAGCGCAATGGCGACTCGCCCTGCAACAGCCAGCCCAGCGCCTGCCACGGCACCCCGGCATCAGCCAGCGGCGCCACATAGCGATAGGACAATTGCCCGCCATTGGCAAAGCTGGTGGCCGACGCCAGGCTGTCGCGGGCCTCGATCAGGTCAACCGACCGCCCTTCCCGAACCAGCGCGTAAGCCGTCGCCAGGCCCACCACTCCGCCACCGACCACCGTTACCTGCTGCTTCATCGCTCATCCCTGTTCCGGCTTCCTTGCCAAACAGTACCAGCGGATCAGGTCGGGCAGCTATGCGCACCGTCATTCAGGCCCTGACGCACATTGCGGCTCAGCAGGCTGGCCTTGCCATCGTGCCAGGTCAGGGTCAGTACGTAGAGGGTGTCGAAGTCTTCGCCGCTCCAGTCCTCGGTGATCACCCGCTCCTCCCCCAAGGCCTTGCCGGCCACCGTGTTGATCAGTTCCGGCAGGTAGCCGTGGGACCAGGCGGTATAGATGGTCGCATTGCGGTATTTGTCGCTCAGCAACTCATCGGCCAGTTCAGCGGTGTCGTTGGCGCCGTAGTCGATATTCACCGGTAAGCCGAGGCGGATGGCACTGGGGGTGATGGTCATCAATGGGCGGATGTAGCTGTAGCTTTCATCCCGGCTGCCTTCCTCGACATGCCGCGTGGGGTTGGCGGCAAACACATAGTCGGCCTTGCCGAAGCGCTCGGGCAGTACAGTGGCCAGGTCCAGCGCACGGTTGAGGCCCTGGCAATTCAACTGCCCGAGCCCCTCGCCCGGCTTCTCGCCATGACGCAGAAACACCAGGGTCTGGGTGCCATCCACCGGTCGTGCCCGGCTTTCGACAGCCTCCAGCGCCAATGGTACGGCGACGGCTGTGAGCACCAGGCTCAGCAGCAAGTGGCGGCGACGACGGAAGAATGTTGGCAACTTCATCAAGGCAGGCTCGTGTGGCAGAGAAAATCGGGTTTACCCGCCACATCGCCCGGCCAGTTGCAGGGCGCCCGTGTAGTGAATGCCATCCCTGGCAACGCGTCAGGGTCAGAGTGCCCCGAACCCGTTTGGTTCCTCCCTGGAGGTGGATGCCGTTCCCTAGGCAAGGCCTAGATTAGGGGCTGGGTGTTGCGCAATTGTGTAAGGTGCAAGAACCTCGGGTTGCAACGTGCCCACTCAATCATCCCGCGTGAGCACTTCCAGCAGTTCAATCTCGAAGGTCAGGTCCGAATTCGGCGGGATCGCCCCCACGCTGCGTTCGCCATACCCCAGGTGCGCCGGTACCAGCAGCTTGCGCTTGCCACCTACGCGCATGCCCATCAGGCCTTGATCCCAGCCTTTGATTACCCTGCCGGTACCGATCACGCACTGGAACGGCTTACCGCGCGACCAGGACGAGTCGAACTCGCTGCCATCGGCCAGCCAGCCGGTGTACTGGGTGGTGATCAGGGCACCTTTGACGGCGGCTTTGCCATCACCCTCGACCAGGTCGATGATCTGCAGTTCTTGGCTCACGGGTACACTCCAAACGCTGAAAAACAAAACCGCCCTTTTCTCAGGAATGCACCGGTTTGGCAAGTTCAGGCAGAAATGTCCGGAGGCATTCACCCACGGAATGCCTCCGGACAAACATGACGTTGAATCAGCTGTTCTGCTCGAACACCTCTTGGCCGGACAGCTCCTTGGTCTGATTGGCGAAGCAGTACCACGCGGGCTTCTGTTCGACGAAGATCTGCAGGTCGAAATCCCAGGCTTGGTCGCCATCGAGCAGGCCGACCGGCACGGCATGGAAGTCGTTGGCCTTGAGCCGGTAGTACAGGTGCGTACCACAGCGGCCACAGAAAGCACGCTGGGCCCAGTCGGACGAATCATAGACGCTGGGCGCACGCCCTTCGATCAGCGGAGGCTTGCTGCAGTGCACCACCAGCAGCGGGCCGCCGGTCCACTTGCGGCACATGCTGCAATGACAAGCGCTGATATGGGTATTGTCGACGGTGACCGTCAGCCGCGTGTCGCCGCACAGGCAGGTGCCTTGTTTTTCCAGGGCCATGGGTGGCTCCTCGAATGCAAAGATGGGCCTGCAATTATAGAAGCCCGCCGCGAAAGCCGCTTGCTTGCTGCTTTTGTACTCTGCAAGACAGCGCAGCCCAAAAGGGCTGGCTGTCTGCTACAGGGCATCGCACTCACGGCTAGATGTACGCCGTACCACGCAGGTACAACGCCGCCCGCCCACTGATGATTACGCGGCCATTGCCCGGCACTTCGCACTGCAACTGCCCTTTGCGTGCCCCGCCCTGCTCGCAGCTCAGCACGTTCTTGCCCAGCCTCTGGGCCCATACCGGTGCCAGCGAAGTGTGCGCCGAGCCGGTTACCGGGTCTTCATTCACCCCAACCCGCGGGCCGAACCAGCGGGTGACGAAGTCAAAGCCACGCCCTGCCGCGGTCACGGCAATGCCACGGACGTCGAAGGCCGACAGCGCAACAAAGTCGGGTTTCAACGTTTCGAGCAGCATGGCGTCATCGATCACCACCACATAATCGTCGCTACGGTACACCGCCTTCGCCTGGCTCAAGCCCAGCGCCTGCAGTAGGCCCGCCGGCGTGTCCACCGCTACGGGTTGTTTGGCCGGGAAGTCCATGGCCAGCAGGCCATCAGTGCCGCGGCTGACGCGCAGCTCGCCACTGCGGGTGTTGAAGCGCAGTACTTGCGCCTGCTCACCCAGTTGCTCGAACAGCACGTAAGCCGAGGCCAAGGTAGCATGGCCGCACAGGTCGACTTCCACGGTGGGGGTGAACCAACGCAGGTCGAACGTTTCGCCTTTGCGCACGAAGTAGGCTGTTTCTGACAGGTTGTTTTCTTCAGCGATGCGCTGCAGCACATCGTCCGGCAGCCAGCTTTCCAGCGGGATCACTGCGGCCGGGTTGCCACCGAACGGTTCAGTGGAAAAGGCATCGACCTGGAAGATTTCGAGTTGCATGCACACACTCCTTGTTACCTGGGCGCTGCCAGGCAGATATCTGGAAAAGGGCTACGGGCGTACCGGGGTCAAAACTGGCTCACCGGCAAAGAACGCCTGCAGGTTGCGCAGCACCAAGGCCACCGTGTCGCGCGCAGCTTCTGGCGATTGGCCAGCCACGTGGGGTGTGAGCACAGTGTTGGGCAAGGCCTTGAGTGCATCGGGCACTGCTGGCTCGTCATCGAAAACATCCAGCGCGGCGCCAGCCAGCTGGCCACGCTGCAATACGGCAATCAGGGCCTGCGTGTCGACCACGCTGGCACGGGCGATGTTCACCAGATAGCCTTCAGCGCCCAGGGCCTGAAGGACGTGGGCATCGACCAGATGCCGGGTGTTGGCGCCACCGGGGGTGGCCACCACCAGGATGTCGACGGCTTCAGCCAAGTGCCGAGGGCTGTCGTACCAGGCATAGGGCACATCCTGGCGTGGTGTGCGGCTGTGGTAGCTGACGGGCATGTCGAAGCCCAAGTGGGCCCGCTTGGCGATCGCCAGCCCCACTGCGCCGAGGCCGAGAATGCCCAGGCGTTTGCCACTCACCGAGGGGCTGATCACCCGGTTCCATTCACCGCGCCGCGTGCTGGCATCGGCACGAGGAATGTCGCGCAGCAGCGCCAGCAGCAGGGCCAGGGTGTGGTCGGCGACGGCTGCGGCATTGGCCCCGGCGCCATTGGTGACGGTTATGCCGCGTGCGGCGGCGGCGGCCAGGTCGACCTGCTCGTAGCCGGCGCCGATCACGCAGATGATCTGCAATCTGGGTAATGCATCAATTTCGGTGGCGGATAGCCCCAGCGGCCCACGGGTGAGTACCGCATCGATTTCTTCGGCGTGGCGATGAATGGCATCGGCGCGCAGTTGCGGCGAAGGGGCACGGATCAGGTGGTAACCGGCCTGCTCCAGCATGGGCAGGTAATCGTCGACGGTTTCCACCAGTACCAGGACTGTCTTGCTCATGCCACCTCCGGGTGAATTCGAGGCGTCATTATGCGGAGTCACCGGCCGGTACAGTCAATGGAAATAACAAGGCAAAACTGTACTGTGCTGTTGCTGTTGCTGTTGCTGTTGCTGTTGATCTTGATCTTGATCTTGATCTTCGCGACTTCAGGAGGCCGAACGTAGGCCTTGCGGAGGGAGGTGACGGGCATGGATGCCCGTCAAGCGCTGGGCCCCAGGATGGGGCCTGCAGCGCGGTCCTCCCGGGAGCGAGGCCGGAGAGAGGGGACCCCGGAGCGCAGCGCAGGGGCCGGATGATGGGAGCGCAGCGTTTTTTGGTTACTTTTTGTCGCGTTTGACAAAAAGTGACTCGCCGTAAGGGCGAAAAGGTGAGTCAGCGTCGCCATCGCGAATGGACTGTTCGCTGAGTCAAAACAGACGAATTTGCTTCTTGCTTCTTGCTTCTTGCTTCTTGCTTCTTGCTTCTTGCTTCTTGCTTCTTGGATGTGGGCATTCACATCGAGTAGGTATTCATTCACGCACGTGGCGCATAGTCACCTTTCCGCCCTTACGGCGGGTCACTTTTTGTCAAACGCGACAAAAAGTAACCAAAAAACGCTGGCTCCTATCATCCGGCCCCTGCGCTACGCTCCGGGGTTCCCTCGCTACGGTCTTGCTCCCGGGAGTACGCGCTGCAGGCCCCATCCATGGGGCCTCAGCGCTTGACGGGCATCCATGCCCGTCACCTCCCTTCGCAAGCCCTGCGCTCGGCCTCCTGAAGTCGCAATCTGCGTCGCCTGAACTACCGCGCGCTTACAAGCAAAAGCAGAAGCAGAAGCAGAAGCAGAAGCAGAATAAGCAGATACAGAAACAGCGTTACTGCGCGAACGCGCGCCCTAACCCACCGGGTACACCACTGCTGTCAGTTTCCTGCCAAGGCCCATTCGGGCTCAACGACCAGCTCCAGCCGTTATCAAACCGATAGTACGTACGCTGCCGGTAGAAGGTATTGGGCTGCTTCTCCAACACATATACACCCAGCTTGGGATCCCAGTGACTTGCCCCGCCAGGCGGTGGCGCAAAGCTGGCCGAGGTGCGCGGCATGGGCTTGGGTATCGCCGCCGGCTTGCTCGGCGAAGTGGCAGGCTGCCTGCCCGGCAAGGGCTTGACCACCGGCCCCGAAGGCGGCACACGCTCGATCGGTGGCGCGGGCTGCTCGTACGGCTCATGCACCGTACACGCAGACAAACCCAGGGCCAAGGTAATCAGGGTCAGGCGGACGGTGCTGTGCATGGCATTGCTCTCTTACTGGTCTGGAGTGTCGATGGTCAGGCGCTGGGTAGCCTGGGTGGCGCTAGACAACGGCGCCCCCTGGCCAATCCACTCACCCTGGGTAGGCTGACCCGCGCGTGAAACACGTGCAACCAGTTGGACTTCGGCATACTGCGACAGTTTCATCTGCGGCATCATCGCATCAGCATCAGACAACTCCACCTCGATCGGCAACTGCGCCACGGTCACCCGCTTGGCCGCCAGCGGCATCGGCGGGCCATTGCTGGCGCGAGCGAAGATAAACACCGTGTCGTCCGGCTGAACCTTGTCCTTCAAGGCAGCCGCCAGTTCCACCCGCACTTTCAGGCGAGCCGCCACAGGTGCAGGCTCAGTAGCCTGCACTGGCGCGCCACCCACGCGCTCGGCGGCACGGTCGATCCCCCCCTGCAACGCCGCTCGCGATGCATCACCTTCTGGCAACTGCGCCAGCAAGCGCTTCCAGTAGTCGATGGCTTCCTGATAGCGCTCGCCTTCAAACGCGGCAATACCGCGCAGGCCCAGGCTGGTCACCTCGTTGGGGTCCGCCTTCAGCGCTTCGTCAGTCAGCGCCTGCAATTGCGGGCTCCACTGCTTGTTGGCGGCAAAGTACTGGGCCTGGGCCCACTGCCCCAGCAGCTCGGGCTGGCGGCCAGCCAGGGTCACGGCCCGTTCGAACGTACGCGCGGCGTCGGCCGGGCGCTGCTCGGCCATGTAGGCCCGGCCAAGGAAATACATGGCCTCGGCCGAATCCGGCTGGGCCTGCACCACGCGTTCAAGGCGCGTGGTCATTTCTTCCATCGACTTGGGAGCCTCGGCAAACTCCTGGGTCAGCGCCACCTTGTCGGCCGCCCCGAAATGCAGGTACAGCCCCAGCGCCATCAGCGGTACCAGTACCGCAGCCAGCAGCGGCAGGGCCTTGCCCAAATGCCCCTGGCGCGGGGCCTCGGCGCCTTCGGTATCGGCCAGCAGCTCGCGGGCAGCCTCGTCCCGGCCCTTGGCCATCTGCGCCTCATCGAGCACACCGGCGGCTTGTTGGGCCGCCAGCTCGGCGACACGTTCCTGGTAAAGGGCCACGTTCAAGGCCGTGCGGTCTTCTTCCTGCTGGCGACGGCGGCCACGCAAGATCGGGAGCAGCAAAAAGCTGAGGGCAGCGAGCAGCAGAAGGCCCGCGCTAAGCCAGAATTCAATCATGGGTCTGTTCTTTTTCCAGCAGTTTGGCGAGACGCTCGCGTTCTTCGGCAGACAACTCATCGGCGCCCTGCACGGCCGTAGCACGGCGCCGGCGTACGATCACCGCCAGCACCACGAAGCCACCGGCCAGCAAGATCCCCGGGCCAAACCACAGCAGCCAGGTACGCCCGCTGAGCGCCGGCTTGTAGCGCACGAAGTCGCCATAGCGGTCGACCATGAAGTCGATGATCTGCTGGTTGCTCTGGCCTTCGCCAAGCATGCGGAAGATTTCTCGGCGCAGGTCGGCAGCAATCGGCGCGTTGGAGTCGGCAATATCCTGGTTCTGGCACTTGGGGCAGCGCAGTTCCTTGGTCAACTGTTGGTAACGCTCGCGCTCTGCCTCGTCGCGAAACTGGTAGGTGTCGATAGCCGCCTTGGCCACACCGGCCAGGCTCATGCCCAGCACCGCAGCTGCCAGCCAACGCCTCATGGCTTGGCCTCGTCAATCAGGCCCTGGTACAACGGCGCCAGCTGTTCACGCCAGACCGTGGCATCGACGATGCCGACGTGCTTGTAGCGGATGATGCCCTTGGCATCGATCAGGAAGGTTTCCGGCGCCCCATACACCCCAAGGTCCAGGCCCAGGCTGCCCTGTTCGTCACGAATATCCAGCTGATAGGGGTTGTGGAACTCGGCCAACCACTTCTGCGCGGCGGCGTTGTCATCCTTGTAGTTGACCCCATGGATCACCACCCCCTGCTGTGCCAGCTGGTTCAGGTACGGGTGCTCGACCTTGCACGACGGGCACCAGGTGGCCCACACGTTGACCAGTGCCGGGCGCCCCTGCAAGTCGGCCTGAGTCAGGGTGCGGTCCCCCTGTGTCGACGCCAGGGAAAACGCCGGGAACGGTTTGCCGATCATTGCCGAAGGCAGCTCGTCGGGCTTGAGGAAAAGCCCCTTGTAGAGGAACACCGCCACCAGCAGGAATACTGCAAGGGGCACAACCATGATCCAACGCTTCATGCAGCTGCTCCAGACACGCCCAGGACATCACGCACCCGGGTCTTGACCTTGACGCGGTAGCGCCGGTCGAGGGCCGCCAGCAACCCGCCCAGGCCGGTCAGCAGACCGCCCAGCCAGATCCAGCGGACGTAAGGCTTGATATGCACACGTACTGCCCAGGCGCCGTTCTCCAGCGGCTCGCCGAGGGCGACGTACAGGTCGCGGGTAAAGCCGGCGTCGATGCCGGCTTCGGTCATCATCGACTGCTGCACGGTGTACAGGCGCTTCTCCGGGTGCAGGGTGGTCACTTCACGGCCATCGCGGCTGACCACCACGGTGCCCTTGTCGGAGATGAAGTTCGGCCCTTCGAAGTGCCGGGCCCCCTGGAACAGGAAGTGGTAACCGCCCAGCTCCACGCTCTCGCCCGGTGCCATGCGCAGGTCGCGTTCGGCGCTGTTGTTGCTCGACAGCACCACGCCCAGCGCGCACACCGCCAGGCCCAGGTGCGCCAGCTGCATGCCCCAGTAGCTGCGACCCAGGCCAGGCAGGCCCTTGAGCAGGCCTTTGTGACGGGTCTTGTCGAGAATGTCGCGCAGCCCGCCAAGCACCACCCAGGCGGCCAGGGCGAAGGCGGTCAGGGTCGGCCAGTCGAAGTCGTCGACGATAAAGCCTGCCACCGGCGCGAGGATGGCGCTGCCGAGCAGCACCGGGGTCATCATGCTGGCCAGCCATTTGCCGGGGGTGTCTTTCCAGCGCACCACCACGCCCACGCCCAGCACCACCATCAGCAGTGCCATCAGCGGCAGGAACAAGGCGTCGAAATACGGTGGGCCGACCGACAGCTTGGCACCGGTCAACGCATCGAGCACCAGCGGGTAGAGGGTGCCGAGCAGAATCATCGAGGCCGCCACTACCAGCACCAGGTTGTTGGCCAGCAGCAGCGTCTCGCGCGACCACAGGGCAAAGCCGACCTGGCTCTTGACCACCGGTGCGCGCAAGGCGAACAGAGTGAGCGAACCACCGACCACGAACAGCAGGAAGATCAGGATGAAAATGCCCCGCGACGGGTCGGCGGCAAACGCATGCACCGAGGTCAGGACACCGGAGCGCACCAGGAAGGTACCCAGCAGGCTCAGCGAGAACGCGGCAATCGCCAGCAGCACGGTCCAGCTCTTGAATACCCCGCGCTTCTCGGTCACCGCCAGCGAGTGGATCAGCGCCGTACCCACCAGCCAAGGCATGAACGAGGCGTTTTCCACAGGGTCCCAGAACCACCAGCCACCCCAGCCCAGTTCATAGTAGGCCCACCACGAACCCAGGGTAATGCCGACACCGAGGAAGGCCCAGGCAACGATGGTCCAGGGCCGCGACCAGCGCGCCCAGGCGGCGTCCAGGCGGCCACCGAGCAAGGCGGCGATGGCGAAGGCGAAGGCCACCGAGAACCCGACGTAGCCCATGTACAGCATCGGCGGGTGGACGATCAGGCCAAAGTCCTGCAACAGCGGGTTGAGGTCGCGGCCATCGGTCGGCACCTGCGGCAGCAGGCGCTGGAACGGGTTGGAGGTGATGATCAGGAAGCTCAGGAAGCCCACGCTGATCATGCCCATTACCGCCAGCACGCGGGCCAGCATCACCTGCGGCAACTGCCGCGAGAACACCGATACGGCGAAGGTCCAGCCGCCGAGGATCAGCGCCCACAGCAACAGCGAACCTTCGTGCGCCCCCCACACGGCACTGAACTTGTAGTACCAGGGCAAGGCGCTGTTGGAGTTGCTGGCCACATAGGCGACCGAGAAGTTGTCGGTCATGAAGGCATGGGTCAGGCAGGCGAAGGCAAAGGCCAGGAAGGCGAACTGCCCCCAGGCCGCCGGCCGCGCCAGGCTCATCCACAGGCTGTCGCCACGCCAGGCGCCGAGCAGCGGCACGCTGGCCTGCACGGCAGCAAAGCAGATGGCCAGGATCATCGCCAGCTGGCCGAGTTCGGGGATCACCAGCGCCGCGTTCATGGCCTGGCCTCCCCGCCGCTGGCGGCCTGGCCGCTTTCCTTCAGGGCCTTGGTAACCTCGGGCGGCATGTACTTCTCGTCGTGCTTGGCCAGTACTTCATCGGCCACCACCACGCCATCGGCGTTGAGCTTGCCGAGGGCGACGATGCCCTGCCCTTCGCGGAACAGGTCGGGGAGGATGCCACGGTAGGTGATCGGCACCGACTTGTTGAAGTCGGTGACCACGAAGCGCACGTCCAGCGAATCGGACGAACGCTGCACCGAACCTTTCTCGACCATGCCGCCGGCGCGGATGCGGGTGTCCAGCGGCGCTTCGCCGTTGGCGATCTGGGTCGGGGTGTAGAACAGGTTGATGTTCTGCTGCAATGCGCTCAAGGCAAAGCCGACGGCAACCCCGACGCCGACCAGCAGGCCGACGATGAGCAACAGGCGTTTCTTGCGCTGCGGATTCACTGGTTGTTCTCCCGGCGCAAACGGCGCGCCTCATCTTGCAGGTAGCGACGGCGGGCCAGCACGGGCGCGGCGACATTCAGCGCCAGCACTGCCAGGCAGATGCCATAGGCCGTCCACACGTACAGGCCATGGTGGCCCATGGCGAGAAAGTCACCGAAAGTGGCGAAACTCATTGTGCGGCCCTCCGCCCCAGGCTGTTCAATACTTCGTCCTTGACCCAACTGGCGCGCGCTTCGCGCTTGAGCACTTCAAGGCGCATGCGCAGCAACAGCACCGCGCCAAAGAAGCAGTAGAAGCCCAGCGCCGTGCACAGCAGCGGCAACCACATTTCTGCGGGCATCGCCGGCTTTTCGGTGAGGGTGAAAGTGGCGCCCTGGTGCAGGGTGTTCCACCACTCCACCGAGTACTTGATGATCGGGATGTTCACCACGCCGACGATCGCCAGTACCGCACAGGCCTTGGCTGCACTGTCACGATTACTGATTGCCTGGCCCAGCGCAATAATGCCGAAGTACAGGAACAACAGGATGAGCATGGACGTCAGTCGGGCATCCCAGACCCACCAGCTTCCCCAGGTGGGCTTGCCCCAGATGGCCCCGGTGACCAGCGCCACCGCGGTCATCCAGGCGCCGATGGGGGCGGCGCATTGCAAGGCGACGTCGGCCAGTTTCATCTTCCATACCAGCCCCACCACCCCGGCCACTGCCAGCAGCACGTAGCAGGACTGCGCCAGCATCGCCGCCGGCACGTGGATGTAGATGATGCGGAAGCTGTTGCCTTGCTGGTAGTCCTGGGGGGCGAAGGCCAGGCCCCAGGTGATGCCGACCAGCAGCAGGAGCACGGCAGCGCCGGCAAGCCACGGCAGCATGCGGCCGCTGATGGCATAGAACCATTTGGGGGAGCCCAGCTTGTGGAACCACGTCCAGCTTATTTTCATCAGGGTACATCCAGGGTATTGGCCGGGCTTGAAAGCCCGGGACTCGTTATTCGCCGACGCTGATCTTCAGGCCGGCCGCTATCGCAAAGGGTGCCAGGGTCACGGCCAGGGCCGTCAGGCTGGCGAGCCAGAGCAGGTGGCCGGTTGCCGGCATATTCTGCAACGCCGCTTGCAACGCACCACTGCCCAGGATCAATACAGGGATATACAACGGCAGAATCAGCAATGCCAGCAGCAAACCGCCGCGTTTCAGACCGACTGTCAGCGCCGCGCCCACCGCCCCCAGCAGGCTCAGCACCGGCGTGCCCAGCAGCAGGGAACCGAGCAGCACCGGCAGGCAATGGCTCGGCAGCCCCAGCATCAGTGCCAGCAGCGGCGCCAACAATACCAGCGCCAGCCCGGAAAAGATCCAGTGCGCCAGCACCTTGGCCAGCACCAGCAGCGCCAACGGGTGCGGCGACAGCACCCACTGTTCCAGCGAGCCGTCCTCGAAATCGCTGCGGAACAGGCCGTCCAGCGACAACAGCACCGCCAGCAGTGCCGCCACCCAGACCAGGCCTGGCGACAAGGTTTGCAACAATTGGCTTTCCGGGCCGACTGCCAGCGGGAACAGTGCAACCACTATGGCGAAGAACACCAACGGGTTGGCCAGCTCGGCCGGGCGGCGGAACAGCAGGCGCGCTTCGCGGCGCAACAACAGGATGAATACGCTCATGCCGCCCATTGCCCCAGGTTCAGTTCACGGTAACCGGAGGGCTTGCGTTCCAGCGTGTGGTGGGTGGTCAGCACTACCGTGCCGCCCTGCTCGCAGTGGGCCGCCAGGTGCGCCTCGAGCTGCGCCACGCCCTGCTTGTCGAGGGCGGTGAAGGGTTCGTCGAGGATCCACAGCGGCGGGCTGGCCAGGTACAGCCGGGCCAGGGCCACGCGGCGCTGCTGGCCGGCAGACAGGGTGTGGCAGGGCACGTCTTCGAAACCACGCAGGCCGACGGCCGCCAGTGCCGCCCAGATCGCCTCGCGGCTGGCCGGCTGGTGCAGGGCGCACAGCCAGGTGAGGTTCTCCTCGGCGGTGAGCAGGTCCTTGATGCCCGCTGCATGGCCGATCCACAACAGGATGCTGGCCAGGGCGTGGCGCTGTTCGGCCAGTGGCTTGCCGCCCAGCAGGATCTGCCCGGCCGTCGGCTGCATCAGGCCGGCCAGCAAGCGCAGCAGGCTGGTCTTGCCGCTGCCGTTGGGGCCGCTGATCTGCAGCATGTCGCCGGGCCGCAGCTCGAAAGCGAGGTGCTCGAACAGCAGGCGCCAGTCGCGCTCGCAGGCCAGGCCCGCGGCTTGGAGGTGAAGGGTCACGGTTTCGCCTTATCTTTGTAGGGCTAGAGGTCGGCGTCGCCTGCTTCGCGGGTAAACCCGCTCCCACAGGTTCAACGCAGGGTTTGAAAGCTGCGCAAACCCTTGTAGGAGCGGGTTCACCCGCGAAGCAGGCGACGCCAACCTCTAGCCCTGTATCTCAAGTCGCCCCCTCGCTGCCGTTATACTGGCAACGACGGACGGCCGGCATTATTACACGCGCCGCCGCGCTGCCAAGAGGGCGGGTTCGACAGGTTGTATACAATCATGACTGAAATCAATAGTCTCGCCGCACAATCCCTCGCGGCGAGCATGCCCGGTGTACTGTCTCCCGGCCAATAAATACATACCTCCAGATCTGTCGCCCCGGGCTCGACCATGCCAACTCCTTCACATGGCAGGTCCAAGACATGACAACTCATTTGCACCCATCAGCGGCCCAACACACGCGCAAATACCTCACCCTGATTCCTCGTCCAGATCGAGTCGCCGCCGAAAAAATAAGGCAGTGGTACAAGACTCAGGAAACCGATCTCGATCCCGACACCACATTGGCAGTTACCTTGCACTACAAGCCCAACCCCGAGGGGGGCTGGCTAGCCCAAGTGGTTGAGCAAATTCCGCTCAGTCAGGCCCTGTTGTCCAAATGGCAAGATCAATCCAATAGCGTGGAGAACATTTCACTTGCCCCCCTTCTCCGCCCCACGGCCCTAGTCGCCCTTGACCTCATAGGCCTTTTCAAGGAATGGAGCCTTACGCAGGAAAGCTGGTCTCAGGCCTTTTCCGATGGTCACGTGCATATCGTCGATCGACTCCCCCCAGGCGGCCTCTTTGGCGAGATCGAAGACCATTTGGTGTATCAAGGGCTCTTCCGGAAGACCGAGCCCATGCAATACAACCGCCAGACGCAGATCATCACCGACACGCAAGCGTTTCAACAATTCATCTGGAATTTGAGCTTTCATGACGAGTTCATCACCCAATTGAACGACTATTGGCTGCACCAATTTGACGATTTCGCCATGCTGGCACGCGTAAACTTCATCGCCGCCTGCAACAAGCAGGTCGAGGAAGGTAGCCTGAGCCAAGCGGGGTGCGAGCTGGCCTGGCGCTCGGCCGGTATCGCCAACGACGATGACTCGCAAACCGCGCATGACGGCCAGGTTGAGGCACGCATGCTCAACTTCTATGGCTATGTCGCTACGGATATTCCTTGCCTCACTGATCGGGCCTCAGGCCTGACCCTGCTCTATATACCTGGCAACTCTTCGCCAGTGCATGAGTTTGCCAACCAGGGCGCAATGAAAATCTGGTTGGTAGAGCAGTGCAAGGATGCCGAAAAGTGCAAGGCGTTGATGGCGCATTTCCGTCTCGAAGACCTGCAAAGCGGGCTTAGCTACTCAGGGTTGCAAGCCACGCTCGAAGGGTTGGGCAATTACCAGGGCACGCGCTACCTGTACATTGACAATCTGATCGTGCCAGCGCGCGGCTGGTCCCCCCAGTACATCAACTACAAGGTCGAGACCTACAGCCCGGTGATAGCGGGCAGCCTGTTCGACCATATCGCCTTGCGGCACAAACAGCGCAGCTACGAAGATGCACAGTTTTTGATCACCAGCAATAGCGACCTCATCAAGGCCAAATGGCGAGGTTATCTCAACCTTACGCTGACTCTGCTCGCGCCCCTGTCGCTTCTGGTGCCCGGGCTGGGATGGCTGGTTGCTGTTGGTGGCATCGCGCAGTTCGGCGTTGGGCTTGATGAAGTGATCAATGGCAGGAACCTGCAAGAGAAACTGGATGGCGTCACCAACATTGCATTCGGTGCACTGTGTGCCGCGCCGCTGCTCGGAGAGCTGAGAGCCGGCAGCCAACAACTGTTCCGGGCACAATACGACGGTTTTGTTGCCCCTCGCAGGATAAATGGCCAGATCGGCTACCCGCTCAGCCCAACCCGGCCACCAAGACCCCGCTGGGGTGGTAGAAACTTTCAGGCGTACTTCGAGCAGCCGGTGCCGGTCGAACCGCTCCCCCCTCATGCAGGCGAAACAGTAATCCGCCGGCAAACCACCCATGCGGGCATGGACACGCTGATAGATGTGCATAATCCGGAAACGGACTTTGTCTACGACCTGAATGCCGACGCGTTTGTCAGGTCAAGCGATGTGGGTGAAGCTGCACCCACCCGCTTCATCGCCGAGAACGCTAGGTTGCGCACATACCAACCGGCATTCAACGGCCCTCGCGACGTTAGCAACGCCATGCGCGAAAGCACGCTGCGCAGTCTCGGTATAGAACTCCCGCTCCCCGTCGAAGTGCCGAGGGTCACCCACGTAAATCAGCTGCCTATCCCCAAGAGAGTGATCCATCTATGGCCCAGCGGTGATCCCATCTCGCCGGCGTCGCTCGCGCATGTCAGCCGCAATTCCAGGCTGCTCAACGAGAGCGGCTTTGCTCATGTTCTTTACCTGTCCAACGCAAACTATGACGCCTTCGTCATGAATAGCCGCGCCTTGGCCCGCGTCGCTCCCGACCTGCAGGTATTGCCCCTCGAACACCAAGGTTTCTACCGCGAAATGGGGTACTCCAAGCGCTATTACGATGCCGCCATGGAGGGACCGGAGCGCGGGTCCTCACACATAACCGCAGCCAATGACATATTGAAATACCATGCGCTCTATCACGAAGGCGGCTTGTACATGGATATCAACAATGACATGCTGGCACCGTCTGATCATCCTGCGGCGGCAGGTATCGTCAATGCCCACGCACCCAGCGACTGGATCGGCAATGTGCCGTTGGAGGCATCGCCCGAGGGCCTATTGCTCGAGCAGCCGAGCTCCAACCCATTCAGAGGCGCGCATCAGCAATACAATACCAGCGTAATTGGCAGCCATCCCCGCAACCCGTCCTTGCGCAGGGTCATAGACGAAATGGAACGTCGGCTGGACACCCGCCCAGGATTCTTCAGCCAGAAACAGAACTGGCCGGCCCAAGGAGCCCGGGGCGCCAAGTACGCCACCTATGCCAAGGCGCTGAGTAACTTGACCGGTATTGAAATGTTCAATCACGTCGTTGACCGGGCCTTGCCTGCTTATCGGCAAATGAAACAGATATACAAGCTGCTCAGCTGCCCGCTGCTGGAGACACCTACGCTGCTGGGCGCGGACCTGAGGCCAGTGTCTGATGAAGAGCTGCAAGCCAGCCTCCAGTCACTGTTCCGCGTGAACCGAGTTGTGCGAGTGAACAACGGGTTCGCCTGGAGGAACCTGAATCACTGAGACAACGCTGGACGTGTGCCGGCCTGGGGCTCATAGCTCCAGGCCGGCACGCTTTCCGGGCTCCCGCCTCAAGTCGCTGTCAGCGCTGCCGTTATACTGGCAACAACGGGCGGACTGCATGACGACACGCAGCGCCACGCTGCGAACCAGGCGAGCTCGAAAGGTTGTAGACCCTACATGAGTGAAATCAACAGTCTCGGCGCACAAACCGCGATCAGCCCCCAGGCCATCAAGGCGGGCATGACCGGCGAACTGCTGCGCCTGACGCAACCGCAGCCCGGCTTGATGGCCCCCGGCGAGACCGCGCAGGCCGAGGTCATGTCGTTGCGCCAGGTGGGCCAGGACTTTCAGCTGGTGCTGCGGCTGATGCAGGCCAACGGCACCCAGACCCAGCTGCAAGCCAGCGCCAGCCAGCCCCTGCCCCAGGGTAGCCAGGTTACGGTCAGCCAGACCGAAAGCAACCGCCTGGCGATCATGCTGCAGCAGGCCAGCGCCAGCCAGGTCGCCACCCTCACTCAGCTGGACACCAGCAAGGTGCCGGTCGGCACCCTGCTGCAGGGCAAGGTCCTGACCAACCAGGCGCTGGCCCAGGCGCCCGGCCAGCCCGCCGTCTACCGGGCGCTGGTCAGCCTGCTGAACAGTGCCCAGGCCGGCGCAACCCTGAGCGTGGAAAGCCCGCGACCGCTGGCCGTCGGTAGCCTGCTCAGCGCGCTGGTGCAGGGCGACCAGTCGCTGCGTTTCGTACCGCTCAGCGGCCGCCAGGACCAGCTCAGCATTGCCCAACAGCTGCTGACCCAGCAAAACCGCCAGGCTTCGCTGCCCGGCCTGCTCAATGCCTTGCAACAGGTGGCCCACGACCCGGGCGCCGATGGCGAACTGCGAGCCAGCGCCGAACGCCTGCTGGCGGGCCTGCCAGAAGCCCGGCAACTGGGTGATGCCAAGGCAGTGGCCCAAGCCCTGAACAACAGCGGTACCTTTCTCGAAGCCAAACTGCTGGGCGGTCTCCCGGCCAGCGTCGCCACCGACCTCAAGGCGCACTTGCTGCGGCTGATCACCGTCGCGCCGGCCAGCATACCCGGGGCGCCCAACCTGGCGCTCGCCAGCCTGGCCGTAACCATGCCGGCCCTGGCCCGCAGCGCGCTGGGCATGCTCGAACGGGTCAGCCCCAAGCCGCAGCCGGGCGCATTCCCGCTGCCGTCGCGCCTGCTCAAGGCCATGGAAGACGAAGGCGACCTGCAACAACTGCTGCGCCTGGCCGCCGCTGCCGTGTCGCGCCTGCAAAGCCACGCCATGAGCAGCCTGCAACAAACCGGTACCCTGGAAAACGGCAACCTGCAGACCACCTGGCAAACCGAAGTGCCGATCCGTCACGGCCAGGAGTTCATCCCGTTGCAGGTCAAGCTGCAACGCGAGGAAACGCCACAACAGCAAGCCGACCGCCAGCAGGAATCAGCCGACCCGCTGCAAGCCCTGTGGCGTATCGAGCTGGCTTTCGACCTCTCGCCCCTTGGCCCGGTGCAGGTCCAGGCACAACTGAGCCAAGGCCGCCTGGGTGGCCAGCTTTGGGCGGAACGCGAGGCGACAGCCCGGCTGATCGACAGCCAGCTCGGCAGCTTGCGCGAACGCCTGTTGGCGCGGGGCCTGGATGTGGGTGATCTGGAATGCCATCCTGGTATCCCGCCACAAGGCCCGCGTACGCGGGTTGAACAACGCTGGGTGGATGAGAACGCATGACGCACCAACCTGCACGGCAGGCGATTGCCCTGTTCTACGACGGGCAGCAAGCCCCTACCCTCACCGCCAAGGGCGACGATGCGCTGGCCGAGGTCATCCTGGCATTGGCCCGCGAGCACGAGGTGCCGATCTACGAAAATGCCGAGCTGGTGCGCCTGCTGGCGCGCCTGGAGCTGGGGGACCAGATACCGGAGGCGCTGTACCTGACCATTGCCGAAATCATCGCCTTTGCCTGGCACCTGCGGGGCAAAGTGCCTGCGGGCTTCGATGACGAACCTGCCGCCCCAGGGCCTACCCCACCGCTGCTCGGAAGGCTGCCCGGAGGCGAAGGCGCCTGACCGCCATGGTATCCATGCAAATTGCCTTTTTGCGCCATGTTGGTAACGTGCCGTTCAAGGTCAGGCGCTTGGCGATGTAAGGAATACTGTAATGCGTACCATCTGGTTCTTGCTGCTCCCGGGCACCCACATCCTTGATCTAGGCGGCCCGCTACAAATCATGGCGAGCCTCGAAGAACTCCAGCTGGCACCGGTCAACGTACGTTGCATAGCCGCCAGACAACAGGTCAGCAGTTTTCAGGGCGTGACACTGAGTGGCCTGCACCAGTTGCCTGAGCGGCTCGCACCGCAGGACTTGCTGTTCGTGGTGGGCAACAAGCTCTCTGCGACACCCGCCGAAACAGCGATATTGACCGCCACCGCCCTGTGGCTGGCGAAGGTGGTCAGGCAAACGCCGGATATAAAGCTGTGCTCCATATGCACCGGTGCGTTCCTGCTGGGCGAAGCTGGCTTGCTGGATGGCCGACAGTGCACCACGCACCATCGTTACGTCGATTTGCTTCGAATGCGCTACCCAGCAGCCAAGGTGCTGGAGAACCGCCTGTTCGTCGAGGACGATGGCGTGTTCACCTCGGCAGGCGTGTCCAGCGGAACTGACCTGGCACTGCACATCGTCAGCCTGGAATTTGGCAAGGTCGTGGCCAACCAGGTGGCGCAGGAGCTGGTCATCTACCGGCGCCGCGCTGGCGAAGATGTGCAGCTGCGCGCGGCAGACCTGGCGCGCAATCACATCCACCCGTTGGTGCATGCGGCCCAGGACTACATCGATGCACACCTGGGCACCCACTTCAGCTTCGAACAACTGGCCAGCCAGTTCAATGTCAGCTACCGGCACCTGGCGCGACTGTTCCGCGACAATACCGGTCAAACGCTGCAGAGCTACCTGCGCACCCAACGCCTCGACCTGGCCCGTGAGCTTTTGCGCAGCAGCCACCTCAACGTGGAACAGATTGCCGAACGTTGCGGCTACGGCAGCAGCCATGCCTTTCGCTTGGCATGGCGCCAGGAAATGCCGCAACCGCCCCTGCAGTTTCGCCACGCTCTCGCCCACGAGCGCGCCTAGATTTCGACTGCTACCGCTCGCTTATCGCAGTCGGGGCGAAGCTTTCGGTGAAAAACTTCACCACGGCCTGGCGCGAAGCGTCGCGCGCCGCCGGGTCAGGTGCCGAACGCCCCACGCCGCCCTGACCACGGTGCAGGAACGGGTCCTGATACTCCTGGGCGGCCTCCAGCCCGTTGAAACCGTGCTCTGCGCCGGGGTAAACCAGCACCTGCGCACGCGCCTGATCTTCGCTGGGCAGGTTTGAAATCAGCGCCGGGCAGGCACGCGGGTCATCGTCATACTGGTCGTTTTCGCCTACCAGCACCAGCAAGCGAGCCGGGGCCAGATGCTTGAAGGTATAACCTGGCACATGGTTGTAACCCCAGCACACGGGGTAAAACGCTGCCATCGAGATGGGGCGAATACCTGAGGCTTGCTCCAGCTCGTCGTTGATGGGCGCAGAGGCGGCGAGCATGGCCTGTACGCCCCCCCAGGAAAACCCGAGCACTCCCACGCGCTGGCCGTCGACGCCAGGCTGCTTGGCCAGGTAAGCCAGGGCGCCTGCCAGGTCCGGCAGGGTATCGTGCACGCGTGGCGGCCGCCCTTGTGCACCGCCAGTGAGCCTGCGCGCGCCCCACATGTCCAACTCCAGCGTTGCGATGCCGCGGGCATTGAGGTCACCGCCATGCAAGGGACCACGCGAATCCATACCCGCCGAGCCATGCAGGATGATCACAGCCGGTACCGGGCCCGCGGCCTTGGCCGGCAACGACAACACCGCCGGAACCCGAATCGGTATCGCCTTGCCGGCGGATGGCAGTGGCTGACTATAGAAAGAGACGAGCCGTTTGCTGACCGTGGCAACGGTGCCGCTATTGGTGGCAGCGACCTCAGCCCGAGCCGTTGCGAACTGAAGGGCACAGCCCAGCACCAAGCTGATGGTCATTACTTTGAACATCTGGTTACCCCTGAACGTCATGAGCGGGTGTTGAACCGGCACCCGATATAGAAAATTGGCGGCGCCCGGCATCAGCCACACATCGCCATTACTGCCAGGCCGTCGACATGCCATTGGGGGAATGCCAACGGGTCGAGCATCGCCATGCCCGCCATCACGCAACTCGCCAGCGCGAAAGCCACGGCATAGAAACGCACTTCCTTCGCGCAGGCCGTGCCATACACCGCGATCAATGCAAGGATCTGCACGCCCACGGCGAACACGCCAATGCCGAATCCTGAAGCGAGCAGTTCAGCCATTGAATACCGCGTTCCGGTTATGGCCGATCGGCGCTGCCATGGATGTTTGCAAGGACACGGCCTGGAAAGCCTGTTGCAGGTCGGCCTTGATATCGTCCACACGCTCCAGTCCGACGCACAACCTGATCAAACCATCCGAGATACCCGCCTGATGCCGCGCCTGTGCGTCCAGCCGCCCGTGTGTAGTTGTAGCTGGATGCGTGACCATGCTGCGGGTGTCGCCAATGTTGGTACAGCGCGCCACGCAACGCAGTTGGTCAATCCATTGCCAAGCTGCGGCCTGGCCCCCGACGATCTCGAAAGCCAACAGTCCGCCATGGCCGTCCTGCTGGCGGCATGCCAATGCATGCTGGGGGTGGTGCTCCAGGCCGGTGTAATGCACCGCGGTCACCAGCTCCTGATGGCTAAGCCAGCGGGCCAGCTCGAAGGCGCTCTGCTGTGCCCGCATCATCCTGACTTCGAGGGTTTCCAGGCTTTTGAGCAGCAGCCAGGCGTTGAACGGGCTGCAAGAAATGCCCAAGGTACGCAGAACACCCCGCAACACCTGCATCAGGCTTTGCGACCCCGTCACGACGCCCGCCAATGCACGCCCTTGGCCATCCATGTACTTGCCAGCGGAGTGGATGACCAAATCCGCTCCCAGTGTGTGTGGCCGCTGAAAAACCGGGGTCAGCAAGGTGTTGTCCACCACCAGCAACGCCCCTTTTTCATGTGCCAGCGAGCTTACCGCGCGGATATCACCGATTTTCAGCAGCGGATTGGAGGGCGACTCCAACACCACCAGACGGGTCCTGCCGTCGATTGCCGACTTCCACTGCGCCAGGTCTGTCAAATCGACGAACCGGGCCTCGATCCCGAAACGGGCCATGTAGTAGCTGAAGGCATTGACGGTAGTGCCGAACACGTCACGGCTGCAGACGATGTTGTCGCCTTGCTGGAGAAAGGCGTGACAAAGCGCGGTGAAAGCGCCCATGCCGGAAGCGAACGCCACTGCGCTTTCAGCGTTTTCCAACGCTGCCACACGGCTTTCAAACGCTTGAACGGTCGGGTTGGTGAAGCGGCTGTATACATTGCCCTGCTGTTGCCCGCTGAAGCGCTCGCAAGCCTCTTTCGCTGAAGCGAAGGTGTAGGCGGACGTCATGGCCAACGGCTCGCAGAACACATCGGTCAGGTCGCTGACCCGGTTAGCATGCAGTGCCCCAGTTGCATTGAAATCAGTTGCGTTGAAATCATCCAGGCCAATCACGGTCGATTGCATGGTTTTGCGCCTCCTTGTTTGCATTGAACAATGCGCAATTGATTGGTGGACTATTCAGGTTCAGCGAGTTGAGCAGCCAGGGTTTCGCTTGATGGGCGAACCGCTATCAGCCACAACGATGCCAGGGCAGCCACCGCCGTGGCCGTGGCCAGGCCGGCCAAGGTCAGCTGATAGCTTTGATGCCGGTCGAAATCCAGTGCGCCCAGCTGCGTGGCCACCAACGCGCCAAGTTGATGTACCAGGAACAGCATCCCGAACACCTTGCCTTTGATTTCGGCGCCATACAGCGCGAAGCAGAAGGCAGATGTGAGCACCACCGTTCCAAGGTAACTGGCGCCAAACAGCACAGCGAACACGTACGTTCCGAGGGGCCCGGGCGTGGTCAGCAGCACGATGACCGCAGCGGTTCGCAGCAGGTAAAACATCATCAGCAGCAGGCCCTTGTTGTAGCGGGTAGCCAACCAACCCGCGAGCAGGCCGCTGACCAGCTCCAGCACACCTAACAGGCTCAGGCCGCTGGCCTGCACCGAACTGGGCAGCGCCTCACCCTGCCAGAACGACACCAGATGAACATCGATGAACGCCATGGTGGCACCACAACTGGCGAAACTGAGGGCCAGCACGAAGAAGCGCGGGTCACGCAGCAGAAACATCACCGGATGCCTGACCTTTGCCGCCTGCGGGTCGGGCTTCAACGGCACGGTGCGGGATACCCAATACAGCGCCAGGCTCAAAGGCACCAGAAAGATCAGGCCAACCCAGGAGAACACCGACTGCCAGGGCACGCTCTGCTGCAGCATGATCCACAACGGCGACAGCACGATGAAGCCAATGGAGGTGCCGTTGGTGACGAATGCGAAAGCGAAGGCCTTGAACCGTTCAGCGACCAGGCGATCGACCAGAATACCCATGGGTACATAGGTCATCGCAGCGAGGGCAAAGGCGCCGAGCAGGCCGTACAACAGGGTGAACACCAGCAGGTGCGTGCCTGCGAATGTCACGCCCAGCAGCACCACCCCGCCGCTGACACTGCCCAGGGCCACCGTGCTCAAGGGCCCAACCCTGTCGCTCAGCCACCCCACCACGGGCGATACCAGGCCAATGGTCAGGACGAACAGCGATCCTGCGGTAGCCAAGGCTGCGCGCCCCTCGCCAAAGTGGGAGGCCAGGTCGACGAAGTAGACTTGGTACAACCCCTTCAAGGCGCTGGACAGAAACATCACCACGAAGCCGACGACCAGCACCGAGACGATCAAGGTAGAGCTGAATTTCTGTTTCATGGCCAATCCTTATCGTGTGGGCATTACACCGCCTCGGCTTGCGGAGCTCGGCAATACGCCTGGTACATGTTTTCGTACATCGCGTAGAACAGCTGGCAGGTGTGGTCTACAGCCTGCAACGCCTCTTCTTGCATCTGCGCCGTGCTGCACAACTGCGAGACAAGGTCCAAGCCTTCATTGACGTGGCCCACGTCTTCCTTCTGGTGCACCGAGAAGAACAGCAAGTCTTGTTCGGCCAGGCCATAGGCACGCCCCAGCAACACATGCCGTGCATCTCCAGCGACGGTCTCGAGGTTTTGCCCTTCGCTGGCGATCATCACTGCTGCCGCACCAATGTGATAACGCGCCGGGTCACGTACCGCCTGCAGGCGGAAATCGATCAGTTCCCAGGTGGCTGGCAGCGGCTGCTCGGCATCACGCTCGGCATCGCTGATGCCGAGCGCCCTCAGGAAATTCTGCATGAGCACGACATGGTTGTCGGTGCGGGAAAGCCGGCCGGTTTCTTCTTCGAAACAATTGGTGATCAGTGCCCGCTTGTGGGCAGGCAACGGGCAATGAAAGAACAAGTGCTCGACATAGGTCAGGAAGTACTTGGTGAGCTGATAGCCTTGCAACGCGACCTTGCGCAGCAGCGGCCTGTTGCCCTCAGGCGCAAGCAGTTCCTTGAATATCGGGTGGGACAGGGTCAGATGGTGGTGCAGTTTCTGCTCCAGCTGATCGCGAAAGGCTGCAGTAGATAAGGCCATTCAGGGTGTTCCTTGGGTGAGAGAGACAGGTGCCGTTGACTGCGATGGCCACAGGCAGAGTCGACGAAGGGCAACTCAGTCCAGGTTGAGTCGCAGCGCAAGGCTTTCCACGGGCTGGGCCATGTAATGGCCGCGATGCTTCACGCCATCGACACGTGCGTAGTCGTCCAGCACGCCGTAGGTCTGGAAGCCGAAGGTTTGCCATAACCGGTGTGCACGGGTGCCCTCGCGTACATCCAGGGTCAACAGCTCGATACCTTGGGCCTGGCACAGGCGCACGACTTCGCTGAAAGCCCGTGCCACCAGGCCGGTCCCGCGATAGGCCGGGTGCACCACGCCCTTGCTCAGGTCGGCAATATGCCGGCAGTTCGGCATGCTGCTGCGCGAAACAATGACCAGGCAGGCCGGCCCCGCCATTGCCTGGCCGAGCAGGACATGGGTATTGCCGCCATGGATGCGCTCTTGCAACGAGGCCGTGAATTCGACGCTCTGCCCGGCAGACATCTCATGCTCGTAACCCAGAACACCGCCATCGCCAACCGTGCTGTTGATCAGTTGCATGATGGCCGGCGCGGTATCGCTGTCGGCCTGACGCAACCACTGCAACTGTGGCTCGCCAGGGGCCACCTGCTTTGAAGAGAGGGTGTTCATTGCGTAAATCCCTTGTGCGTACAAGCTGGGATTTAAACGTTTAAGTGCGATGCCGGGTAAGAAGGGAACCGGACAGGAAGCGGAAGGATAGTGACATCCACGACCAAAATGCCATCAGCACCCGAGGGCCAGGGGGTGACGAGATCGGCCAGGCGCCGTACCGACATATCTACCACCGTCTTTTCGTGCCCCTGCTTCAACCTTGCCGGCTTCATCTCAGCGCAAGGTACCCCCATGCATTCGACTCGCATCAACGTGATGGGCACGCATTACGTTATAGACCACCTCGGCCATGTGCCTCGCCCCGATCGTGAAGCCAACCGCGCCATCCGCCAATGGCTCGCAAAGCAAGGCCATGACCTGGACCCGGACCAGCTCGACGTCGTTACCCTTCACTATTGCCCGGACGGCGCAGGTGGCCATCTGGCCGCAATCAGCCAGCGCACCAGCCTGACTCAGGCACTGCTGGGCAACTGGCAGGGTGAGTCTGCCAGTGACATGTTCGGCAAGCTGCTGCAAGCACCGTGGGCCGGTGCGTTACCCGCAGGCCCGATACGATTGGTGGGAACCCTCCCGCAACCCGTCTTCAATCACTACGGGGCGCCCTTCGAAGTATTCAACGGCCTATTTCGGCGCACTACCCCGCAACGCTACGACGCTTCCACCCATTTGCCGGTAAGCGCCGAAGCCTTCCAGCAGTTCATCAGCAACCTGGACTTCCAGCAGCCTTTCAAGGCGGCGCTGGATGTGTACTGGCGTGACCATCTGCACAGTCACAGGCTGGCGCTGAAGCTCAACTTCATCGCAGCCTGCAACAGACAGGTCAGCGAGGGCAGCCTCAGCGAGCCTGCACGGCAACTGGTCTGGCAAGCGGCCGGGCTGATGCCACGGCGTAACAGGCTGCGATGCAGTACCTTGAGCATCTACGGCTATGCAGCGACCGACCTGCTGTACCTGAACGACCCCGCCACCGACCTGACGGTGCTGTACGTACCTGGCAACAGCTCACCGTTGCTGACGTTCAGCAGCGAACGAGAATTGAAGGCCTGGGTCGGCGAACAATGCAAAGACCCGAACAAACGCCAGGCCCTGAAACAGCATTTTCGCCTGGCAGATTGCCCGCAAGGCCTCGACTTCAGCGGCCTGGACACTGCCATGGAGGGGCTGGGCGCCTACCCTGAACGGCACCTGCTGCCTCCCGAACACGGCTATTTCAACGACGACGGCACCTGGCCGCCGCAGACCTATGTCAACTATCGACCTACCAGGTACAACCCAAGGATCAAGGGCGACCTTTTCCAGGCATTGGCCGAGCGCCAGCGTCAGCGCAGCTACGACGACGCCGCGTTTCTGATCACGGCTGACAGCGAAGTCATCAAGGCCAGGTGGCGTGGCTACCTGGCCACTACGCTCAACCTGCTGGCGCCACTGTGCCTGGTGGTACCCGGCCTGGGGCCGCTGCTGGCCATCGGTGGCATCGCCCAGCTTGGCCTGGGGCTCGACCAGGCAATCAACGGCAAGTCACTGCAGCAACAGCAAGAAGGTATCGGCAACATCACCTGGGGCCTGTTCAACGCCTTGCCCCTGGCAGCAGGCGCTGCCGCAAGGGGCAAGGCACTGTTCGAATTCAAGGTCGAGGGTTTCGCGCCGCCGACGCGGCTGAATGAACAGATCGGCTACCCTCTGAGCCCACTCTCGCCACCGCGCTTTCCCGAGCCCGAGGGCGCAAGCTACTTCCATATCACCGACCCGATAGAGCCACTGCCTGACTGTGACCAGGCGGTTGCCGACGCAGTCATTCGTACGCCCCAGTACGATGGTGAGCCAGACACCCTGGCAGCGAACATCAAGGGCTACAACGCCAGAATGATCTACGACATGGAGCGGGATGTTTTCATTCGGGCCGAAGACCTGAACCAGGTCGACCCTGTAGGCTTCGTGGCGGTACCCGACAGCCGGAACCTGAGCCCCGCGCCGCAAGGGCGCGTGGTTACCCATGCAATGCGCAACCGCACCCTGCGGGCGCTGGGCGTGGACCTGCCATTGCCGCTACAGGTACCTGCCAGAGCGCCGGGCAGTTGGCCAATACCCAAACGCATCTCCTGCATCTGGGTCGGTGACCGGGTCATCGGCCCGGAGCTGCTGGCCAATCTGGGCCAGAACGCAGCGCAGTTGCAAGACAGCGAATACAGCATACGGTTGTTCCTTTCCAGCACTGCCCGGCACGCCTATGCCGAAAACCTGGAGCTGCTGGCCAGTCATGCTCCGGGCTTGCAAGTTCTGCCGCTGGAGGAGCAGGCCTTCTTCAGGGCTTTTCGACAAAGCAGATACTACGCGCAGTACGACGCTGCCCTGGATGGCAACGGCGGCGTTGCCAGCAACTATGCATCGGCATGCGATGTGCTGCGCTACCCGATGCTGCACCACGAAGGTGGCTTGTACATGGATGTCGATGACACCTTGCTCGCGCCAGGCGAGTACTCATTGATCATCGACGGGCAACCGGTAGGTCCCGCCGGTGAACCCATCGATCAGGTCGAACTGAGCACGGACGCCACAGGGCTGCTGCTGGTACCGCCCATGTCCAATGAAAAGATGAGCATGAACAGCCTCTACAATTCCAGCCTTATCGGCAGCCACCCCGGCAACCCCACGCTGGAGGCCATTTCCGAAGAGATGTGCGCACGCTACCAGCTCAATCGCGACTTCTACGACAGCAAGCCCAGCCTGGCTGAAGACCCGGGGAATTTCTATGAGTATGCCAGGCGCCTGAGCTACCTCACCGGCCCTGCCCTGCTCAGCGACGTGGTCGATCGGCAACTGCCGAGCCTGCGCATCCTGCGACAGCTCACCAATCTCTATGGGATGCCGCGCATCAATGCCTACCGGTTCGTCGATCTGCCACGCATGCGCGATTCCGTGCGTACGCTCCTGCCCCTGAACCGCTTCGCCACTGTCGGTGGCAACCATTCCTGGAGCCGAACATGAACCCGCGCCAACCTGTGGTCGGCGCAGCCGGCCAAGACTACGTCAAGGCAATGCTGGGTTCCGTGCCTCGCCCTGACCGCAGTGCCAGTGCAGCCATCCGCGAATGGGCCAGCCAGCAGCGGCTGGACGTGGAACCCGACAACACGCTTGCAGTGACCTTGCATTGCAAATTCGTTCCCAAGCGGGGCTGGCTGGCCAAGATCGTCCAACAAATGAGCCTGACCGAAGCGCTACTTGGCAACTGGCAGCAAAGCGGCTACTCCAAGGTTGCCGAGCAAACCGCGCAGTTGCTGCTAAGAGGCGGGACGGCCACCGTCGACCTGCTTGGTGTACTGCCAGAGCTTTCCCTGCCACACGGTCGAGCGCCCTGGGCCCAGGCCTTCAGCAATGGTCAGGTGACGATCGTCGATGAATTGCCAGGAAGTGGCCTGGACCACGACATCGATGTGCACACCAAATTCCATGGCCTTTTCCGCCAGACCGCACCCATGCGCTACGACGCCAGCACTTATGTGCAGTTCGACGCCGCGACCTTCCAGTCCTTCATCTGGCAACTCGACTTCCAGGGTGTATTCAAACGCCAGCTCGATGACTTCTGGGCCCATGCCGCCAGCCAGTACAGCGTCAGCGCGTGCATCGCATTCCTCGCTGCCTGCAACCGGCAGGCATTGCGGGGCAACCTCAGTGAACAGGGGCGCAGCCTGGCGTGGCGGGCGGCAGGCGTGGAACGCTGGCACCACGGCGCCAGCCTCAGTGCCAACGGGGTAGACGCCAGGCTGCTGAACATCAATGGCTACCCATCAAGCGACATCCTTTGCCTGAGCGATATGCGCAGCCGCCTGACCTTGCTGTACCTACCGGGCAATGCGGCGCCGTTGCATGAGTTCGCCAACCCGGGCGCGATGCGTGCGTGGCTTGCCAGGCAGTGCCGCGACGCCGACAAACGGGCGGCCCTGCTTGCCCACTTCCGGGCCTGCGATATTCCGGACAGGATTGGCCGGTCGGGGTTGCGTCGGGTACTTCAGGGCATGGGCGATTTCCCACCCCGCCAGATCATCCTGCCTGCAACCAGCGTGTATCGCCTGGCCAGGGTATGGAACCCGCATACCCTGATCAACTACAAGGCGGACACCTTCAGCCCGCGCATCGAATACAACCTGTTCGAGGCATTTACGGTGGCACAACGTCAACGCAGCCAGGCTGACGCCGACTTCCTGATCACGCGGGACAGTGAAGTGACCAAGGCCGCATGGCGCCGCTATTTCTACCTGACCATGAACCTCGCCGCACCGTTTCTGCTGGTGGTCCCCGGACTGCTACCGCTGGCTGCTGTGGCGGGGGTCGCCCAATTTACAGTGGGCTTGGACCAGGCGCTGCACGCCAAGGATCCGGACCAACAGCTCGAAGGCGCCGAGCAAGCCGTGTTCGGTCTGCTGAACGCAGCCCCGGGGCTGGCGCGCGGGGTCAAGGCGACCAAGGCGCTGTTCGGCCGACGCCCTATTGGCTTCATCAAACCGGTGAGGCTCAACGGCCGCACAGGCTACCCGCTGAGCCCGGTTTCGCCGCCGCGCTGGCCTGGGCCTGCGATGACACCCTATTTCCAGGACTTGGCAGTAGCGGGTGACCAAGTGGCCACCACCTTGCCCGGCGCGGACTCACACGTTGCCCGCTGCGTAACGCGGCGCAAGGCATTCGGCACAGGTGACGAACTGATCGGCGATGCGGGGAATGGCCCACACCCGCTGTACTACGACGCCCGACAGGACAGTTTCGTGCTCAAGTACCCCAACGGCACACGCGGCGCCCAGCACTATGTGGCCAGCGCCGATCCGCTGCAGTCCTCGATCAGCCGACTGCTGCCCGATACGGACCCGTTGCGGGAAATCAGCCCGACATCGCGCTCGCGCACGCTGCGGGCACTGGGTATCGATCTGCAGCTGCCCGTCGACCTCGATGCACTGGGGACTGCACCAGGCATACCCGTCCCCAGACAGGTATTACACATCTGGCTGGGTGACAGGATGATCGCCGGTGATTACCTGGCTGCGCTCGACAACAACGTGCAGGCACTGCGCAACAGCGATTTCACGCTCAAACTCTACCTGTCCAACGCCAACCCTCAGGCATTCGAACGTAACATGACCCTGCTGCAGCCCCGCATCGACAGGGGATTGAAGGTTGCAGTACTGGAGCAGCAGACTTTCTATCATCAATTCGCGGCAAGTGAATACTTCGACCAGTACCAGGCTGCGCTGGAAGGGAATGGCGGTGTGGCGAGCAACTTCTCCTCGGCCTCGGACATCTTGCGCTACCGCGTCCTGCACAGCGAAGGCGGCATCTACCTGGATATTGACGACCATCTGCTGGTCGAGCCGGACGCAACCGGGCAGCTGCGGGCAAAGATCGACAGCGTACCGCTCACCACGCCCCTCGACGGGCTGCTGTTGAGGAGCCCGGTGTGCAATGCGCAATTGGGCATGTATACAAGCTACAACACCAGCATGATTGGTAGCCGCGCTGGTAATCCGGTGCTGAACGCCATTTCCGACGAGATCCTGGCGCGCTACCTCACCCCGGAGGGCCAGGCGTTCTACAAAGTCCCCAAACCTCCGCGACAGCATGCGGCGGCATTCCAGGCCTATACCGAAAGACTCAACAGACTAACCGGGCCCGCGGTGCTCAACCATGTGATCGACCAACGTCTACCTGAGCTCTACACCTTCAGGCAGGTGGCGGACCTGGCAAACATGCACACCCTGAACTACGACGCGCTGCTGGATGAAGCAGCACAACGGCGTGCAGAGCTGCGGTTGCTACCCCTGGAAGAGGTCGCAATGGCCGGAAACGCTCAGGGTTACTGACGGCCGGACGGGCTTGCGCGGCCGCTGTGCCTGGGGCCGCACAAGACTCATGGCAATCAGTTGCCGCGATGCAGCTTGCTCATCAGCTCTGCCTCGGCCTGGGTCAGGCCGCAGCTTTCGGTCAGCTCGGCCACGCTGGCGCCCATGCCCACCAGCTTGGCCGCCTGGGTGAAGGTGACGTTGTGCGGGTCGCGCTGTTCCAGTTGCTGGATCTTGTCGGGCAGCGGCGCAACCGCCACGCGCAAGTCATGCAGCGCCTCGCCCATGCGCACGGTACCGTTCTGGTAATCATCCAGGCGCTTGGCCAGGTCCTTGATGCGCTGGTCACGCAGCGCGTCACCCGCTGCCTGCTGCGCAGCCAGCTCGCGCTGGCGCTTGCTGTAGTTGAGGAAAAACCACAGGCTCAGCGCCCAGACCAGCGCCAGGAAGATGACAGCAACCTCGAGGATCAACTCAGATGTTCTCCAGCTCGGACCACTCTTCCTCGGTCATCATCTTGTCCAGCTCGACCAGGATCAGCAGTTCGCCGTTCTTGTTGCACACGCCCTGGATGAACTTGGCCGACTCTTCGTTACCCACGTTCGGCGCGGTCTCGATCTCGGACTGGCGCAGGTAGACCACCTCGGCCACGCTGTCGACCAGGATACCGACCACTTGCTTGTCGGCCTCGATGATGACGATACGGGTGTTGTCGGTGACTTCAGTCGGCATAAGGCCAAAGCGCTGGCGGGTGTCGATCACGGTCACCACGTTGCCGCGCAGGTTGATGATGCCCAGCACGTAGCTTGGTGCACCCGGCACCGGGGCGATCTCGGTGTAGCGCAACACTTCCTGCACCTGCATCACGTTGATGCCGTAGGACTCATTGTCCAGACGGAAGGTAACCCATTGCAGGATCGGATCTTCGGAACCTTGTGCAGACGACTTTTTCATTCCCCTACCCTCAAAATCCGCCATAGGCGGTGTGTTCGGTGTCATTTCTGTTTGGCGTGCATCTGCTTGACCGCACCACTGGCGATCAGCTCGGCCAGTGCAGCGACGTCGAGCAGCGCACACATGTGTTCAATAACCGTGCCGGCCAGCCACGGGCGCTGGCCACGCTGGCTGCGCCACTTGATCTCGGACGGGTCCAGGCGCAGCGAGCGGCTGACCTGGTGTACGGCCAGCCCCCATTCGTAGCCCTGCACGGAAATCACGTACTGCAGGCCCTGGCGAAAATCATCGCGGTAGCGATCGGGCATCACCCAGCGCGCGGTGTCCAGCACCTTCAGGTTGCCGGCCTGGCAGGTCAGGATGCCGAGAAACCAATCCGGCTGGCCGAATAGTGGTGTCAGTTCCTGGCCGGCCAGGGTGTAGATCGAGCCCAGGCACACCAGCGGCACCGCCAGGGTCAGGCCCGCCACGTCGAACAGCAGGCATTCGAACGGCTCGGCGGCCCAGACCGGGCGGCCATCGACCGTGGCCGGGGGCACGGGTACCTGCGGCGCCGGCAGGTGTACGTCCACCAGCGGCACGGCCGCCTCCACGGTCTGCTCCTCGACCAGCACCGGGATGCTGGCCTCGGCCACCACCTCGCGCTCGACCACCGTCACTACCGGTGCCTCCACCGGCATCACCTGTGGCAGCACCGCCAGCCTGGGCTCGGCGAACGGCCGTGGTGCGGGGCTGACGGTTGCTTCGGCTGACGCCGGCCTGGCTTGCTGCAAGGCATCACGCACCTGCTCTTCGCGCACCGCTTCGGCGAACTCGTCCGCCGCCGCTGGCGCCTCGAACAGGTCTTCGGCTTCGGTGGCTTCCTGCAGCAGGCCGTCGAGGTACGACTGTAGGGCCATCTGTGGCCGCGTACTGGTTTGCCGGGTCTGGGTCATCAGGCCACCTGCGCTGCAGTCTTGTAGGTCAGCAGGTGCTTGAGCAGCGCCCTGTAGGCAACCAGCCCGCGGCTCTTGCTGTCGAATTGCGAGGGCGTGACGCCCTTGCGGCTGGCATCGCGCAGGCGCGTATCCACCGGGATGTAGCCCTGCCACACATGCTGGCCGTAGGTGTCACGCAGCAGCTTGAGCGTGGCCAGCGAGGCCTGGGTGCGGCGGTCGAACAAGGTCGGCACTATCTGGTACGGCAGCGCCTGCTTGCGCGAGCGGTTGACCATGGCCAGGGTCCCGACCATGCGCTCCAGGCCCTTGACCGCGAGAAATTCGGTTTGCACCGGAATCACCAGCTGCTGGCTGGCTGCCAGGGCATTGACCATCAGCACACCGAGCAAGGGTGGGCTGTCGATCAGGGCATAGTCGAAATCCTGCCACAGCTGCGCCAGACTCTTGGCGATTACCAGGCCCAGGCCGTTCTGCCCCGGTGACTGGCGCTCCAGCACTGCCAGCGCGGTACTCGACGGCAACAGCGAGATGCGTTCGTCACTGGTGGGCAGCAGCAGTTGCCCCGGTAGGCCCTCGGGCACCGCGCCCTTGTGCAGGAACAGGTCGTAGCAGCTGTGCTCCAGGGCATCGGGGTTGTGCCCGAAATAGCTGGTCATCGAGCCGTGCGGGTCGAGGTCGACGACGACCACGCGCTTGCCGGCCTCGGCCAGCAGGCCGGCCAGGGCGATGGTAGTGGTGGTCTTGCCGACGCCACCTTTTTGATTGGCTACTGCCCAGACTCTCATCAAGCAAACTCTATCTATTGATTTGGCAGGGACACTGCTGGGGCAACTGTCTTGCTCAACATCGGAAAGCTGGCGCGATCAGTGTAGGAGCGGGTTTACCCGCGAACACCGGCGCAGCCGGTGCCATGCACCGTGTCACCTTCTTCGCGGGTGAACCCGCTCCCACAGAGGACCGCTACATTCAACTACTTGGCAGCGTCGGGGAATTGACGAATCACTGCCCCGCCACCGTTGCTGGCGTTGCCGGTGCACTTTGTGTGCCAGCCCGGCGCAATGCAGCATCCGGCGTGGCATTGGCACTGCCCGAGCCAGTCAGGCTGCGGCGCACTTCGAGGTTGCGCGAAATCACCAGCACCACGCGGCGATTGCGCGCACGGCCTTCGGCAGTGTCGTTGCTGGCAACCGGCTGGTACTCGCCATAGCCGACCGAGGCCATGCGTGCCGGGTTGACCCCTTCCATGGCCAGCAGGCGCACGATGCTTGCCGCCCGAGCCGAAGACAACTCCCAGTTGGTCGGGTACTGCGCAGTGCGGATCGGCAAGTTATCGGTAAAGCCTTCGACGTGAACCGGGTTGGCGAACGGCTTGAGAATGCCGGCCACTTTCTCGATGATCGCAAATGCCTTGTCGCTGGGCATGGCATCGCCGCTGCCGAACAGCAACGAGGAATTGAGCTCGATCTCGATCCACAGTTCATTGCCGCGCACAGTCATCTGGTCGCTCTTGATCAGGTCGCCAAAGGCATCGCGCACGTCATCGCTGATGGTTTTCAGCGGGTCAATACTGGTCGCCCCAAGGCCCGCATCGGTCTGCTCGCTGTCCTTCACCAACGGCTCGGCCGGGCGCACGCTCAGCGGCCGCTCTTCACCGATGGGGATCGGCTTCATGCTGCGCTCGGGGTCGTTGAACACCCCGAGCAAGGCCTGGGAAATGACCTTGTACTTGCCCTCGTTGATCGAGGAAATCGAGTACATCACCACGAAAAAGGCGAACAGCAGAGTAATGAAGTCGGCGTACGACACCAGCCAGCGTTCGTGGTTTTCGTGCTCCTCGGTATGACGACGGCGACGCATGGGTTACTCCATGAAGCCTTGCAGCTTCAGCTCGATCGAGCGCGGGTTCTCACCCTCGGCAATCGACAGCAGGCCCTCGAGCAGCATCTCGCGGTAGCGCGACTGGCGCATGACGATGGCCTTGAGCTTGCTGGCGATCGGCAGCAGCACCAGGTTGGCGCTGGCCACGCCGTAGATGGTCGCGACAAAGGCCACGGCAATGCCGTTGCCCAACTGCGACGGGTCGGCCAGGTTGCCCATCACGTGAATCAGGCCCATCACCGCACCGATGATGCCGATTGTCGGCGCGTAGCCGCCCATGCTCTCGAACACCTTCGCGGCCTGGATATCACGGCTTTCCTGGGTCAGGAAGTCGACTTCGAGGATGCTGCGGATGGCCTCCGGCTCGGCACCATCCACCAGCAGCTGCAGGCCCTTGCGCGCATAAGGGTCAGGCTCGCTGTCAGCCACCCCTTCCAGGCCCAGCAGGCCTTCCTTGCGCGCGGTCAGGCTCCAGTTGACGACGCGGTCGATCCCGCCCGCCAGGTCGACCCGTGGCGGAAACAGGATCCAGCGCAGAATCTGCAAGGCACGCTTGAACGACGACAGCGGCGACTGCAGCAAGGCCGCCGCCAGGGTGCCGCCCAGCACGATCAGTGCCGCCGGGCCATTGATCAGGGCGCCGACATGGCCGCCTTCGAGGAAGTTGCCACCGACGATGGCGACAAACGCGAGGATCAGGCCGATCAGGCTGAGCACGTCCATCAGACGCACGCCTCCACCAGGTGCTTGCCGATTTCGTCCAGGCTGTACACCGCGTCGGCCAGGTTGGCCTTGACGATGGCCATGGGCATGCCATAGATCACGCAGCTGGCTTCATCCTGGGCCCAGACCGTGCTGCCGCCCTGCTTGAGCAGGCGCGCCCCTTCACGACCATCGGCACCCATGCCGGTAAGCACCACCGACAGCACCTTGTCGCCATACGACTTGGCCGCCGAGCCGAAGGTGATGTCCACGCACGGTTTGTAGTTCAGACGCTCGTCACCGGGCAGGATTTTCACCGCGCCACGGCCGTCGATCATCATCTGCTTGCCACCTGGGGCCAGCAGGGCCAGGCCCGGGCGCAGCATGTCGCCGTCCTCGGCTTCCTTGACGCTGATGCGGCACAGCTTGTCCAGGCGCTCGGCAAAGGCCTTGGTGAACGCCGCCGGCATGTGCTGGATCAGTACGATCGGCGCCGGGAAGTTGGCCGGCAGCTGGGTCAGCACCCGCTGCAGGGCGACCGGGCCGCCCGTGGAGGTACCGATGGCCACCAGTTTGTATGGCTTGCGCTTGGGTGCCGGCGAATGCGCTGGCGCCGCTGCCGGGGCCGCTGCACGGGCAGGCGCAGGCGTGCGCGCCGCTGCCGGGCTGGCGAAACTGCTGGCAGCTGCGTGACCGCTGCCTGCTGGCGCGGGTACGGGTGCGGCAACCGGCGCATGGCTGGCGTAGCTGCCAAAACGGCGGTTGCTGCGGGAAATGGTATGCACCTTCTCGCACAGCAGTTGCTTGACCTTGTCGGGGTTGCGCGAGATGTCCTCGAAGTTCTTCGGCAGGTAATCCACCGCACCGGCATCCAGCGCATCGAGGGTGACACGGGCGCCTTCATGGGTCAGCGACGAGAACATCAACACCGGCGTCGGGCAGCGCTGCATGATGTGCCGCACCGCGGTGATGCCGTCCATCATGGGCATTTCGTAGTCCATGGTGATGACATCGGGCTTCAGCGCCAGCGCCTGGTCGATTGCTTCCTTGCCGTTGGTCGCGGTACCCACTACCTGGATCGTCGGATCCGCCGAGAGGATTTCCGAGACGCGGCGGCGGAAGAAACCGGAATCATCCACCACCAGGACCTTGACTGCCATAAACACTCCATTAGGCGGCGCAACCCGCCAGGGTGCGCCACCGAAATCAAATACGCCGCGCGGCGTAACGCTTGAGCATGCTCGGGACGTCGAGAATCAACGCGATGCGACCGTCGCCGGTGATGGTGGCCCCGGACATGCCCGGGGTGCCCTGCAGCATCTTGCCCAGCGGCTTGATTACCACTTCTTCCTGGCCAACCAGTTGATCGACGACAAAGCCGATGCGCTGGGTGCCGACCGACAGGATCACCACGTGGCCCTCGTGCTGCTCTTCGTGCACCTGGCCCTGGACCAGCCAGCGCTTGAGGTAGAACAGCGGCAGCGCCTTGTCGCGTACGATCACCACTTCCTGGCCGTCGACCACGTTGGTGCGCGACAGGTCGAGGTGGAAAATCTCGTTGACGTTGACCAGCGGGAAGGCAAACGCCTGGTTGCCCAGCATCACCATCAGGGTGGGCATGATCGCCAGGGTCAGCGGCACTTTGATGACGATCTTCGAGCCTTGGCCCTTGGCCGAGAAGATGTTGATCGAGCCGTTGAGCTGGGAGATCTTGGTCTTCACCACGTCCATGCCCACACCACGACCGGACACGTCGGAAATCTCGGTCTTGGTCGAGAAGCCCGGGGCGAAGATCAGGTTGTAGCAGTCCGACTCGCTCAGGCGCTCGGCGGCATCCTTGTCCATCAGGCCCTTTTCCACGGCCTTGGCGCGCAGGATGTTAGGGTCCATGCCCTTGCCGTCGTCGGAGATCGACAGCAGGATGTGGTCGCCTTCCTGCTCGGCCGACAGCACCACGCGGCCGGTACGCGCCTTGCCGGAGGCTTCACGCTCCTCGGGCATCTCCACGCCATGGTCGACGGCATTGCGCACCAGGTGCACCAACGGGTCGGCCAGGGCCTCGACCAGGTTCTTGTCGAGGTCGGTCTCTTCGCCGACCAGCTCCAGGTTGATTTCTTTCTTGAGCTGGCGGGCCAGGTCACGCACCAGGCGCGGGAAGCGGCCGAAGACTTTCTTGATCGGCTGCATGCGGGTTTTCATCACCGCGGTCTGCAGGTCGGCGGTGACCACGTCGAGGTTGGACACGGCCTTGGACATGGCCTCGTCACCGCTGTTAAGGCCCAGGCGCACCAGACGGTTACGCACCAGCACCAGTTCGCCGACCATGTTCATGATCTCGTCCAGGCGCGCGGTATCGACCCGCACAGTGGTTTCCGCTTCGCTGGCGCCATGCTTGTCGGCGGCCGGGGCAGGGGCGCGGGGTGCTGCAGCAGGTTTGCTGGCAGGCGCAGGAGCCGGGGCAGCAGCTGCTGCTGGCTTGGCCACGGGCTGGCTGTCGGCCTTGGCCGCTGCCGGCGCTTGCACCTTGGTTGCAGCCGGGGCTTCGACGGCGGCCACGTCGCCGCCAAACTTGCCTTTGCCGTGCAACTGGTCCAGCAGCGCCTCGAACTCGTGCTCGCTGATTTCATCGCTGGCTGCACTGGTGTCAGTTGCAGCAGGCGCCGGCGCCTTGGCAGCGGGCAAGGCATCGGCCTGGAAGGTACCCTTGCCATGCAACTGGTCCAGCAGTGATTCGAATTCGGCGTCGGTAATTTCGTCGCTGGCCACTTCCGGCGCGCTGGCAACCGGCTGCGCGGCAACCTCGGCGCTGAACTGGCCTTTGCCGTGCAACTGGTCGAGCAGCGACTCGAACTCGGCGTCGGTGATTTCGTCACCTTCACCGCTCACGGTCTCGCCCTGCATCTGCTCGTCGGCCGCAGCTTGCGCCTTGACCGCATCGAGCGAATCGAGCAGCTGTTCGAACTCGCTGTCGGTGATGTCCTGCTCCTCGGCAGGCGCTTCGGCAACCGGTGCCGGTGCTGCGGCGGCAGGCGCTTCAACGGCCACGGCGCCCCCCGGCTCGGCCAGGCGCGACAGCGCCGCCAAAAGCTCGGGGGTAGCCGGGGTCACTTCGGTGCGCTCGCGCACCTGGCCAAACATGCTGTTGACCGTATCCAGTGCCTCGAGCACCACATCCATCAGTTCCGCGTCGACCCGGCGCTCACCTTTGCGCAGGACATCGAACACGTTCTCGGCGATATGGCAGCACTCCACCAGCTCGTTCAGCTGAAGGAAGCCGGCGCCCCCTTTTACAGTGTGGAAACCGCGAAAGATCGCATTGAGCAGGTCGGCATCGTCGGGCCGGCTTTCCAGCTCGACCAGTTGCTCGGACAGTTGCTCAAGAATTTCGCCGGCTTCTACCAGGAAATCCTGGAGGATTTCTTCATCGGCGCCGAAGCTCATCAAACGTGCTCCTTAAAAACCCAGGCTGGACAGCAGATCATCGACATCGTCCTGACCGGACACAACGTCTTCACGCTTATCGGCATGAATCTGCGGACCTTCACCCCGAGTCGGATGTTTTTCTCGATCTTTTTCTGCGCGCAGCTGATCGTGGTCATGCTGGATGCCCGCGAAGCGGTCGACCTGGCTGGCCATCAGCACCAGTTTGAGCAGGTTGCTTTCCACCTCGGTGACCAGGGTGGTGACGCGCTTGATCACCTGGCCGGTCAGGTCCTGATAGTCCTGGGCCAGCAGAATGTCGTTGAGGTGCCCGGCGACCTTGCGGTTGCCCTCGGCGCTGTGCGTCAGGAAACTGTCGATGCGTTTGACCAGGTCACGGAACTCCGGCGCAGCCACTTCACGGCGCATGAAACGCTGCCAGTCGGCGCTCAGTGCATGTGCCTCGCTGGCCAAATCGTTGAGCACCGGGGTGCTTTCCTCGACCAGGTCCATGGTGCGGTTGGCCGCGCCCTCGGTAAGCCTGACCACGTAAGACAGGCGCTCGGTGGCGTCGGTAATCTGCGACACCCCCTCGGCCTGCGGCATGGTCGGGTCGATCTGGAAACTGACGATGGCACTGTGCAGCTCGCGGGTCAGCTTGCCGACTTCCTGGTACAGGCCGCGGTCGCGGGTCTGGTTCAGCTCATGAATCAGCTGCACCGCCTCGCCGAAACGGCCCCGCTCCAGGCTTTCGACCAGCTCCTGGGCATGCTTCTTCAGGGTCGATTCGAACTCGCCCAAAGACGTTTGTGATGAATCCATGGCGCGCCCCCTGACGTGACTCAGCCGTTGACGCGTTCGAAGATCTTCTCGATCTTTTCTTTGAGCACCTGGGCGGTGAACGGCTTGACCACGTAACCATTGACGCCGGCCTGGGCCGCTTCGATGATCTGGTCGCGCTTGGCTTCGGCGGTCACCATCAGTACCGGCATGCTCTTCAGCTTGTCGCTGGCACGCACTTTACGCAGCAGGTCGATGCCGGACATGCCAGGCATGTTCCAGTCGGTCACCAGGAAGTCGTAGTGGCCGTTCTCCAGCATCGGCAGCGCCGTGGTGCCGTCATCGGCTTCTTCGGTGTTGGTGAAGCCCAGGTCACGCAACAGGTTCTTGATGATCCGCCGCATCGTCGAAAAGTCGTCAACGATGAGGATTTTCATGTCTTTGTTCAAGTAGACCTCCAAGCAGTCTCAAACGCGCTCGGCCCCGAGCGCGCATTCACAATTCGGTACAACGTAGAAAACGACTGCAACGACAGCGGGCTCAACGCGCCCGCCATTCCCCCAGGCGGCTGCGCAGGCGCGCGGCACACTGGCTGTGCAACTGGCTGACCCGCGACTCGCTGACCCCCAGCACCTCACCGATTTCCTTGAGGTTCAGCTCTTCGTCGTAGTACAGCGCCAGCACCAGGCGCTCACGCTCCGGCAGGTTGGCGATGGCCTCGGTCAGGGCGACCTGGAAGCGCTCGTCCTCCAGGCCACGCGCAGGTTCTACCTGGCCACTGGCACCATCCTCATGCAGCCCTTCGTGCTCGCCGTCCTGCAACAGGTCGTCGAAGCTGAACAGGCGGCTGCCCAAGGTATCGTTCAAGATCCCGTAGTAATCATCGAGACTCAATTGGAGTTCGGCAGCAACTTCATGATCTTTAGCGTCACGTCCGGTTCTGGCTTCAACCGCACGCATCGCGTCGCTGACCATGCGGGTGTTGCGGTGCACCGAACGCGGTGCCCAGTCGCCCTTGCGCACTTCATCGAGCATGGCCCCGCGAATGCGGATGCCGGCGTAGGTTTCAAAGCTGGCGCCCTTGCTGGCGTCGTATTTGTTGGCTACTTCCAGCAGGCCGATCATGCCGGCCTGGATCAGGTCCTCGACCTGCACGTTGGCCGGCAACCGCGCCAGCAGGTGGTAGGCAATGCGCTTGACCAGCGGGGCGTAGCGTTCGATCAGCTCGTACTGGGCGTCTTTCGACGCTCGGCTGTACATCTTGAAACCGCTGGCGTTCATAGCACTGGACCCGCGCTGGTGGGTTGCACCAGACGCTCGACAAAGAACTCCAGATGGCCACGCGGGTTGGCCGGCAGCGGCCAGCTGTCGACCTTCTGGGCTATCGCCTTGAAGGCCAGCGCGCACTTGGACCGTGGGAAAGCTTCGTACACGGCACGCTGCTTCTGCACCGCCTTGCGCACGCACTCGTCATACGGCACAGCACCCACATACTGCAGGGCAACGTCGAGGAAACGGTCGGTGACCTTGGTCAGCTTGGCGAACAGGTTACGGCCTTCCTGCGGGCTCTGCGCCATGTTGGCCAGCACGCGGAAACGGTTCATGCCGTAGTCGCGGTTGAGCAGCTTGATCAGGGCGTAGGCGTCGGTGATCGAGGTGGGTTCGTCGCATACCACCAGCAGCACCTCCTGTGCCGCGCGGACGAAGCTGACCACCGAATCACCGATACCCGCCGCGGTGTCGATCACCAGCACGTCGAGGTTGTCGCCAATTTCGCTGAACGCCTGGATCAGCCCGGCATGCTGGGCCGGGGCCAGGTGCACCATGCTCTGCGTGCCCGAGGCAGCCGGTACGATGCGCACACCACCGGGGCCCTGCAACATCACGTCGCGCAATTCGCAGCGCCCTTCGATGACATCGGCCAGGGTCCGCTTGGGGGTAAGGCCCAGCAGCACGTCGACATTGGCCAGGCCCAGGTCGGCGTCGAGCAGCATGACCCTGCGGCCAAGCTCGGCCAGCGCCAGGGACAGGTTCACTGAAACGTTAGTCTTGCCGACGCCACCTTTGCCACCGGTCACGGCGATCACCTGTACGGGATGCATGCTACCCATGTCTGTTCTTTACCTTGTCTCGCTGGGACTCAGGCCACACGTAGGGCAATTCTGCGTACCCTTTGGCATAGCTACCTTGCACACACTTCATCATCAACCCGCTCGCCGTGGGTTGTGATAGAGATCAGCGAACATGTCGGCCATGGCCTCTTCGCTGGGCTCGTCCTGCTGCTGCACATTGACCGCGCGGGTGACCAACTGGTGCCCCCGAGGCAGGTGCAGGTCGTCAGGAATGCGCGGCCCATCGGTCAGGTAGGCCACTGGCAGTTCATGACTGATGGCAAGGCTCAGCACATCGCCAAGGCTCGCCGTTTCATCGAGTTTGGTCAGGATGCAACCAGCCAGGCCGCAGCGCTTGTAGCTGTGGTAGGCAGCAGTCAGCACCTGCTTCTGGCTGGTGGTGGCCAGCACCAGGTAGTTCTTCGCGGCAATGCCACGCCCGGCCAGGGTTTCAAGTTGCATGCGCAGGGCCGGGTCACTGGCCTGCAGGCCAGCGGTATCGATCAGCACCACGCGCTTGCGCAGCAGCGGCTCCAGCGCCGCGGCCAGCGACTGGCCCGGGTCGACGTAGGTCACAGGCACGTTAAGGATGCGGCCCAGGGTCTTGAGCTGCTCCTGGGCGCCGATGCGGAAGCTGTCCATGCTCACCAGCGCCAGGTTCTGCGCGCCGTACTTGAGCACGTAGCGGGCGGCCAGCTTGGCCAGGGTGGTGGTCTTGCCCATGCCGGCCGGGCCGACCATGGCGATCACCCCACCCTCTTCGATCGGCTCGACCTCGGGGATTTCGATCATCCGCGCCAGATGCGCCAGCAACATGCGCCAGGCCTGACGTGGCTCGTCGATCTCGGCGGTCAGGTCCAGCAGCTCACGGGCGATCGGCCCGGACAGACCGATGCGCTGCAGCCGGCGCCAGACGGTGGCCTGCTGCGGCTTGCTGCCTTGCAGCTGGTTCCAGGCCAGCGAGCCGAGCTGCACTTCCAGCAGCTCGCGCAGGCCCGAAAGCTCGGAGCGCATGGCATCGAACAGGCGCGGATCGACCGGCGCCGACGCAGGGGCTGGCGCAGCGGCCTCGGGCGCATCGATGTGCGGTTCGACCAACGGCTCGGCGGCGGTCAGCGACTGCCCGGCGAACAATTGGCGGTTGTTGTCGCTGCTGTCCTGACGATGATCCAGTTCGGCCTGGGCAGTGGCGATGCGCGTATGGGTCTTGCGCAGCTCTTCTTCCAGTTCGGCGTTGGGCACACGCGGGGCCAGGGCAGACAGCTTGTAGTCCAGCGCGGCCGTCAGTTCGACACCGCCGGCGATGCGACGGTTGCCGATGATGGCGGCATCGGCGCCCAGCTCATCACGGACCAGCTTCATGGCCTGACGCATATCGGCGGCGAAAAATCGCTTAACTTGCATTATCCCCTACCTCAGCCGTTAGGGCCCACGGTGGCAACGATGGTGACTTGCTTGTTGTCCGGTATTTCCTGATACGCCAGAACATGCAAATTCGGTACAGCCAGACGACCGAAACGCGACAGCATGGCGCGGATCGGGCCGGCGACCAGGAGGATGGCCGGTTGGCCCTGCATTTCCTGGCGCTGGGCCGCCTCGATCAACGAACGCTGCAGCTTCTCGGCCATGCTCGGTTCCAGAAGAACACCGTCTTCCTGACCTTGCCCGGCCCTTTGCAGACTATTGAGCAAAATCTGTTCCAACCTTGGCTCCAGGGTAATCACTGGCAGCTCCGACTCAACGCCGACAATGCTTTGCACGATGGCGCGACACAATCCGACGCGCACCGCCGCCACCAGCGCGGCGGTATCTTGACTCTTGCCGGCGTTGTTAGCGATCGCCTCGGCGATACTGCGGATATCGCGTACGGGCACCTGTTCCGACAACAGCGCCTGCAGCACCTTGAGCAGGCCCGACAACGAAATGACACCCGGCACCAGCTCTTCTGCAAGTTTAGGCGATGCCTTGGCCAACACCTGCAGCAGTTGCTGGACCTCTTCATGGCCGATCAGTTCGTGGCAGTGCTTCTGCAGAATCTGGTTCAGGTGCGTAGCCACCACGGTACTGGCATCGACCACGGTGTAGCCCAGCGACTGCGCCTGGGAACGCTGGCCGACATCAATCCACACGGCCTCCAGGCCGAACGCCGGATCGCGTGCGGCAATGCCGTTGAGAGTACCGAACACCTGCCCCGGGTTGATTGCCAGTTCGCGATCCGGGTAGATCTCGGCTTCGGCCAGGATCACCCCCATCAGGGTCAGGCGATAGGCGCTGGGCTGCAGGTCAAGGTTGTCGCGGATGTGCACGGTGGGCATGAGGAAGCCCAGGTCCTGCGACAGCTTCTTGCGCACGCCCTTGATTCGCGCCAGCAATTGGCCACCCTGGTTGCGATCGACCAGCGGGATCAGCCGGTAGCCGACCTCCAGGCCAATCATGTCGATCGGCGTGACGTCATCCCAGCCCAGCTCCTTGGTTTCCAGCGCGCGTTGTGGCGATGGCAGCAGGTCCTGCTGGCGCTGCGCTTCCTGCAGCGCCTGCGCCTTGGCCTTCTGCTGCTTCTTCCACACCAGGTACGCGCCACCACCAGCCAGCAGGCCAAGGCTGAGGAAGGCCACGTGCGGCATGCCCGGCACCAGGCCCATGACGATCATCAGCGCGCCGGACACCGCCAGGGCCTTGGGCGAATCGAACATCTGCCGGTTGATCAGCTTGCCCATGTCCTCGGAGCCCGAGGCGCGGGTAACCATGATCGCGGCAGCGGTCGACAGCAGCAGTGATGGCAATTGCGCCACCAAACCGTCACCGATGGTCAGCAAGGCGTACACCTTGCCGGCATCGCCAAAGCTCATGCCGTGCTGCAGCATGCCGATCAGCATGCCGCCGATCAGGTTGATGAACAGGATCAGCAAACCGGCGATGGCGTCACCGCGAACGAACTTGCTGGCACCGTCCATCGAACCGTAGAACTCGGCCTCCTGCGCCACTTCGGCACGACGGTGCTTGGCCTGGGCCTGGTCGATCAGGCCTGCGTTGAGATCGGCGTCGATGGCCATCTGCTTGCCGGGCATGGCGTCGAGGGTGAAACGCGCGCTCACCTCCGAGATACGCCCGGCACCCTTGGTCACCACCACGAAGTTGATGATCATGAGGATGGCGAACACCACGGCACCGACCACGTAGTTACCGCCGATCACCACCTCGCCGAAGGCCTGGATCACCTTGCCGGCGGCGCCATGGCCCTCCTGGCCATGCAGCATCACCACCCGGGTGGAAGCCACGTTCAGGGCCAGGCGCAACAGCGTGGCCACCAGCAGGATGGTAGGGAACGCAGCGAAGTCGAGCGGGCGCAGGGCGTAGACGCAGACCAGCAGGACCACGATCGACAGGGCGATGTTGAAAGTGAAGAACACATCGAGCAGGAACGGCGGTATCGGCAACATCATCATTGCCAACATCACCAGCAGCAACAGCGGTACACCCAGGTTGCCCCGACCGAGCCCGGCCAGGTTGTTACGGGCGTTGCTGATTAACTGAGTGCGATCCACCGCGAGTCCTCTTGATGCAAAACTTTGACGCACAGGGGGCGCCTGGCGCTGGCTTTGCAAGAAGCTTTCCAACTTTGCTCGATGGGGGATTTATGTTGCCTGTTCCGGCCTCTTCGCGGGTGAACCCGCTCCCACAGGGACCGCAGCAGAGGACCTGTGGGAGCGGGTTCACCCGCGAAAGGGCCAGAAGCCCTGACACAAGGTCAACTGTCGCGGCGCAGGTCCGGCGGAATCGGCAGGTCGTCCTTAAGCGGCTCTGGCCGCTTGCCCTTGCCAGCCCGGTACTGGCGGATCTGGAACACGTAGGCCAGCACCTGCGCCACCGCCAGGTAAAGCCCGGCAGGGATTTCCTGTTCGAGCTCGGTGGAGTAGTAGATCGCCCGCGCCAATGCCGGTGATTCGAGGATCTGGACCTTGTGCTCCACACCGATCTCGCGAATCTTCAAGGCAATGAAATCCGTCCCCTTGGCAAGCAGCAACGGCGCTGCCCCGCCTTTCTCCGGGTCGTACTGCAAGGCCACCGCATAATGCGTCGGGTTGGTGATGATCACGTCGGCCTGCGGCACAGCCGCCATCATGCGCCGCTGCGATACCTCGCGCTGCAGCTGGCGAATACGCTGCTTGACCTCAGGCTTGCCTTCGCTGTCCTTGTACTCGTCGCGCACTTCCTGCTTGGTCATCTTCATTTTCCTGTGGGTCTGCCACAGCTGGAACGGCACGTCCGCCGCCGCGATCAGCAGCAGCCCGGCCGACATCCACAACGCACTCCAGCCCACTACCTGCAAGCTGTGGATGATTGCCTGCTCCAGCGGCTCGTTGGCGATCGACAGCAAGGCCTGGCGATCGCTGACCAGCACCACCACCGCCACCACTAGGATCACGAAGAACTTGGCCAGCGCCTTGAGCAGCTCGGTCAGGGCGTGCATCGAGAACATGCGCTTGATACCCGACAGCGGGTTCATGCGGCTGAACTTGGGCTGCAGCAGGCTGCCGGAGAACAGGAAACCGCTCAGCGCGATGGGTGCCACGAAGGAGATCACGAAGAGCAGGATCAGCACCGGCTGCGTCGCCCAAATCGCCATCTTGCCCGAGGCCAACAGGAAGGCGCTCATAGCCCGCTCGTCGACGATGATGTCGCGGGTCAGGCTGAAGTTCATGCGCATCATCTCCAGCAGCGTCTCGGCCAGGTGGCCGCCGAACGCCAGCAGACCACCGGCGCCGGCCAGGGTCACCGCCACCGTGTTCAGCTCCTTGGAGCGCGCGATCTCGCCTTTCTCGCGAGCATCGCGCTTGCGCTTTTCGGTGGGGTCTTCTGTCTTGTCCTGACCGCTCTCGCTTTCCGCCATGCTCAGCGCGCCCTCGCCAGTTCACGCAGCCAGTGCAGCGCTTCGCTGGCCAATGCCTGGTAGTGGGACAGCACATCGGCCAGGCCGACCCAGAAAATGAACATGCCCATGACCAGGGTCAGCGGGAAACCGATGGAGAAAATGTTCAGTTGCGGCGCGGCGCGGGTCATCACACCAAAGGCAATGTTCACGACCAACAGCGCGGCGATCACCGGCAGAATCAGCAGCAGGCCTGCGGCAAATACCCAGCCCAGGCGCCCGGCCAGCTCCCAGAAATGGTTGACTACCAGTGCGTTGCCCACCGGCAAGGTGGTGAAGCTTTCGGTCAGCACCTCGAACACCACCAGGTGGCCATTCATCAGCAGGAACAACACACTTACCAGCATGGTCATGAACTGGCTGATCACCGTGACGTTGACCCCGTTGGCTGGGTCGACCATCGAAGCGAAGGCCATACCCATCTGCACCGCGACGATCTGCCCGGCAATCACGAACACCTGGAACAGCAACTGCAACGCCAGGCCGAACAGCGCGCCGACAATGATCTGCTCGGCACACAGCAGCAAACCGCGCAGGCTCAGCGGGTCGAACTCAGGCAGGGGGGGCAGTGCCGGGACGATTACCACGGTAATAGCCACCGCCACGTACAGGCGCACCCGCGCCGGCAGCATGCGAGTGCCGAGGATGGGCATGGTCATCAGCACCGCCGTCACCCGGAACAACGGCAGGATGAAGGTCGCGACCCAGGTGCCGATCTGCGTGTCGGTCAGCTCCAGCATCGGCGCGTCAACCGATCAGCTGCGGGATGTTGGTGTAGAGACTGGTGATGTACTCCATGAACTTCTGCACCAGCCACGGCCCGGCGATGATCAACGTCACCAGCATCACCAACAGGCGCGGCAGGAAACTCAGGGTCTGTTCGTTGATCTGCGTGGCGGCCTGGAACATCGCCACCACCAGGCCCACCAGCAGGCTCGGCACCACCAGCACGGCAACCATCAGCGTGGTAAGCCATAACGCATCACGGAACAGGTCGACAGCGACTTCAGGTGTCATCGGCGGCTCTCCTTGACGGCGTCAGACGCCGCCGAAACTACTGGCCAGGGTACCCATGATCAGCGCCCAGCCATCGACCAGCACGAACAGCATGATCTTGAACGGCAGCGAGATGATCAGTGGCGACAGCATCATCATGCCCATGGCCATCAGCACGCTGGCCACCACCATGTCGATGATCAGGAACGGGATGAAAATCATGAAACCGATCTGGAACGCGGTCTTCAGCTCGGAGGTGACGAACGCCGGCACCAGGATCGTCAGCGGCACCTGGTCCGGGCCGGCGATGTCTGTACGCTTGGACAGGCGCATGAACAGGTCGAGGTCGCTTTGCCGGGTTTGTGCCAGCATGAAGTCCTTGAGCGGCCCCTGGGCCTTGTCGATGGCCTGCTGGGCGGTCATCTGCTCCTTCAGGTACGGCTGCAGGGCGTCCTGGTTCACCCGGTCGAACACCGGCGCCATGATGAACATGGTCAGGAACAGCGCCATGCCGGTCAGCAACTGGTTCGACGGCGTCTGCTGCAGGCCCAAGGCCTGACGCAGGATCGAGAACACGATGATGATGCGGGTGAAGCTGGTCATCAGGATGACGAACGCAGGGATGAAGCTGAGCGCAGTCATGATCAGCAGGATCTGCAGGCTGACCGAATATTCCTGCTGCCCGTCCGGGGTATTGGACAGGGTAATGGCCGGGATCGACAGCGGGTCGGCACCCAGGGCCAGCGGCGCAGCCAGCAGCAGCGCCAGAGTCAACAACACACGCAGCGCGCCACTCATCACTTCTTGTCCTTAGGGTCCTTGCCCATCAGCTCCATCAGCCGCTGGGCAAACTCCGGCGTCGCCTGGCGGGCGTTTTCCGGCACTTCCACGGGCTCGGCCAGCACATGCAGGGCCTCGATGCTGCCAGGGGTATGGCCGATCAGGATCTGCTCCTTGCCCACTTGCACCAGCAGCAGGCGGTCACGCGGGCCGATGGCCCGGCTGCCGACGATCTCGATCACCTGCCCGCCCTTCACCGCCGTGCTTTGCAGACGCCGCAGCAACCAGGCCAGGAAGAAGATCAGGCCGACCACCAGCAGCAGGCCGAAAACCATCTGCGCCAGCTGCCCACCGAGGCTGCCAGGTGCGGTTGCCGGTGTGGCCGCCGGTGTGGCAGCGGCCAGGCAAGCCTGGCTGGCGAGCAGCGCGGCAGCCGCCGCGATGGCGCGCATCGTGCCCTTCACTCAGCGCAGCTTCTTGATACGTTCGCTGGGGCTGATCACGTCGGTCAGGCGGATGCCGAACTTCTCGTTGACCACCACTACCTCGCCATGGGCGATCAGCGTGCCGTTGACCAGCACGTCGAGCGGTTCGCCGGCCAGGCGGTCGAGCTCGATCACCGAGCCCTGGTTGAGCTGCAGCAGGTTGCGGATGTTGATCTCGGTGCTGCCCACTTCCATGGAAATGTTCACCGGGATATCCAGGATCACGTCCAGGTTCGGGCCTTCGAGGCTGACGTTTTCGTTCGGCTTCGGCGAGCTGGCGAACTCCTCCATCGGCAGGCGTCCCGGCCCGCTGGTGCTGCTGCCGGTGTCACCACCCAGCAGTGCATCAATGTCGGCCTGGCCGGCTGCACCGGTTTCTTCCAGTGCCGCAGCCCACTCATCGGCCAGCGCCTGGTCCTCTGCGGAGGTAATCTCGTTTTCGTTAGCCATGGTTTCCTCGACAGGCATTCAATTCGTTATGTGCGATCGGCACGCCGTCAGCGGCGTTCGATCGGGTCGATGATCTGCAGCGCCAGGTTGCCCTTGTGCGAACCCAGGCGCGCCTTGAACGACGGCACGCCGTTGGCACGCAGCACCAGGTGCTCGGGCAGCTCCACCGGGATCACGTCGCCAGGCTGCATGTGCAGGATGTCGCGCAGCTTCAACTGGCGACGGGCTACGGTGGCGGTCAGCGGCACGGCAACATCCAGCACGTCTTCGCGCAGGGCCTTGACCCAGCGCTCGTCCTGGTCGTCCAGGTCGGACTGGAAACCGGCGTCGAGCATTTCCCGCACCGGCTCGATCATCGAGTACGGCATGGTCACATGCAGGTCGCCGCCACCGCCGTCCAGTTCGATGTGGAAAGTGGACACCACCACCGCCTCGCTGGGGCCGACAATGTTGGCCATGGCCGGGTTGACCTCGGAGTTCATGTACTCGAAGGTGACCGGCATGATTGCCTGCCAGGCTTCCTTGAGGTCGACGAAGCACTGGTCCAGCACCATGCGCACCACGCGCAACTCGGTGGGGGTGAACTCGCGGCCTTCGATCTTGGCATGGCGGCCATCGCCGCCGAAGAAGTTGTCCACCAGCTTGAACACCAGCTTGGCATCGAGGATGAACAGCGAAGTGCCGCGCAGCGGCTTGATCTTGACCAGGTTGAGGCTGGTCGGCACGTACAGCGAGTGCACGTATTCGCCAAACTTCATCACCTGCACGCCACCCACCGCCACGTCGGCGGAGCGGCGCAGCAGGTTGAACATGCTGATACGGGTGTAGCGGGCGAAGCGCTCGTTGATCATTTCCAGGGTCGGCATGCGACCCCGCACGATACGGTCCTGACTGGTCAGGTCGTAGCTTTTGATGCTGCCAGGCTCGGATGCACTCTCGGTCTGCACCAGCCCGTCGTCGACGCCATGCAACAGGGCATCGATTTCATCCTGGGACAGCAGGTCCTGTACGGCCATTGCGGACTCCTACTGCAATACGAAATTGGTGAACAGCAACTGGTCGACGACCGGCTTGCCGACTTCCTTCTGCGCCACTTCCTGGACCACTGCAGTGGCCTTCTGACGCAGCATTTCCTGCCCCACCGGGCTGCCGGCCAGGGTGTCGAAGCCTTGCCCGGAGAACATCATCACCAGGTTGTTGCGGATCACCGGCATGTGCACCTTGAGCGCATCCAGGTCGGCCTGGTTGCGCGCTTGCAGGGTGATGCTCACCTGCATGTAGCGCTGGCGACCGTTCTGGTTGAAGTTGACCACGAAGGCCGGGGTCAGTGCTTCGTAGATAGCCGCTGGCTTGACGTTGCTGGCTGCAGGATCGGCGGCCGGGGCCGGCTCGCTCTTGTGCATGATGAACCAGGTAGCGCCCACCGACAGGCCGATCGCCAGCAACAGGCCCACTACTGCCAGCAGGATCAGCTTGAGTTTGCCTTTAGTGGCGGGGTCTTTGACTGCTTCGCTCTTCGCCATGCCAATAATCCGTCGTCCATCGGGGGTTCAAGGGAGAATGGCTTGGCTTGAGCAAGTGTTATGCCAGATTTTGCAGAAGGGAGTTTTCAGCAGGGACAACCGGGCTGGCTTCTTCGCGGGTGAACCCGCTCCCACAGGACCTCCACAGGCTTCGAACCCTGCGCTGTACTTGTGGGAGCGGGTTTACCCGCGAAGAGGCCAGTACAGGCAATCGGGATCTACGCGTAATAATCGACCGCACTGTCGCCAACAACCATCTGCTGCTCCACAGGCCGGGCGCTATCGACTGCCTCGGCCCCGCCCTGCTCGGCCCGGCGCGCCGCCACCCCGGACAGGTTGCTGCCCTGCGCCTGACCCTGCTGCTGTTGCTGCTGCCCGCGCGACTGGTCGGCCACGTTGACATCCGGCTGTGCCAGCCCCTGCTGGGCGAACAGCTCGCGCAGGCGGTGCACCTGGCTGTCGAGGGCGTCACGCACGCCGGCGTGGCCGCTGATGAAGGTGACCTGGGTCGACTGGTCCGTCGCAACATTGACGCGAATGTCCAGGCGGCCCAGTTCAGCCGGCTCCAGCTGGATATCCGCCGACTTCAGGTTCTGGCTGGACAGGTACATGACCCGGTTGACCAGGCCCTCGGCCCAGGCGTTCTGGCTCATCGGCAGCGGTTGGTGCAATGGGCTGGCGTTGGCCGGCACGGCATTGGCGGTCTTGGCCGTGGCGGCCTGGGTCAGGTTGGCCAGGCGGTTGGCGAAATCGTCGATGCGCGTATCGCTGCCAGCGCCCTTGGTGTCCTTCAGGCCATCTTCGAGCAAGGCAGCAAAGGCCTTGTCGCCGGGCTCGCCCGCTTCACCCCCGGCATTCTCGACCAGATTCGCCAAGGTATTGACGGCCATCGGCCCCTCCTCGCCCTGAGCCTGCGAAGCGTCCAGGGCATGCGCCGAAGTCCCCCCTTTGGCCTGGGCGCTTTGCTCCAGCGCCAGACGCAAGGTCGGCAAGTTGGCCAGAGGATCGGCGTCGGGATCGAAGGCTTCCTCGGCGGCCGGCTCCTCGGGCAGCTCGGCGGTGACCTGCGCCGCGGCGGCCTGCAACACCGGCGCCACCGCCTCGGCCTGCGCCTGGATCAGTTGAGCGCCAGGCTGGGCGTCGGTTACCTGGCCGGCCACCAGGCTGGCATCGCGCAAGCCGGTGTCAGCCTTGGCCTGGTCGTCGGCTGGCAATTGTTTGCCGTCATCGGCAACTGCGAGTTTGTCGGCAGCGGCTTTCTTGCCGCCCTGCGCCGCCTCTGGCTTGGCCTGGGCGACCTTGTCGTCCTGCCCTGCGGCCTTGTCGCGGCCCTGCCTGGCCATCACCTGGCCGAAGCCGTCACCCTTGTCGCCCGGCGCCTGCAGCGGCTTGTCGGCCTGTGCGGAGGCCGAACGCGAGGTATTGGCAACGGCGTTACCTTGCAGCAATGGGTTGGGTGCGACAGGCATCGAGCGGTCTCCGCGCCAGAAACAAAAAAATCATCCAGCCAGAGACAGGCAAGACTCGCGCCAAGTCGTGTATCAACCCGCCGAAATGCGTTGTTGCTCACCTCGGTAGAAGCGCTGCACCTCGACGAACTCTTGGTCGATGCGGGTGATCAGGTCTTCGATGCCATACAGCGGGGGCCGCCGTGCGCGCTCCTCCAGTTGGTGGCACAGGCTGGCCAGTGCAACCGCGCCCATATTGCTGCTACTACCCTTGAAACTGTGGGCCGCAGAACCGAGCTCTTCGGCATTTTTGGCCGCATGCAACTGGCCCAGGCGCCGCTCGGAGTCGTCAAGAAAGGTTTGCACCAACTGCAGGTAGCCATCTTCCATGACCTCACGCAGGTCGCTGAGTACCTTGTGGTCAATATGCATGTCAGTCACTTGTTCACTCCTTGATCAAGCCAGATTATGCCCGAGCCAACCCGTGGCTCACCAGACGAACTCCACATGCGCGCAACGCCCGCCTTCACTCCAGCACGCGCTGCTGGCCAGCCGCCGAACCAGATTCAGGCCACGCCCGCTCAGCCCCTGCTCCAGCGTGGGCCGCGACAGCACGCCCTGCACATCGAACCCGGCACCACTGTCACGGACCTCGATCATCAGACGCCCGCCGTCGGCATGCGGTTCAACCTTGAAATCGATGCGCACATAACCGTCGGTCAACACCCCGAGGCGCCGGGCTCGCTCTTGATAATAGTCTGCAAAGCCTTGGCCATCGCGCTTGAGCTGCGAATCCAGGCCCAGCACGCCATGCTCCAGCGCGTTTGAATAAAGCTCGCTGAGCACACTGTGCAGGTTGCCGGTGCGCGCACGCAGGCCGTGAATCTCCTGCAACAACTGCACCAGGTACGGCACCGGGTTGAAGCGTTTGAGGATCTCGCCACGCACCTCGAACCCCAGCGACCAGTCCAGCGGGCTGGAGCGGCCGCTATCAGAGTAGATCATCGGCGCCGGCACCCGCTCCTCGGCACAGAACATACGAATGTCGCACAGGCTGATGTCATCGCGCAGGCGCCCGCCAAAGCGCTCCAGGGCCTGCATCACTTCGTCGAACAGCCGCGCCGGGTCACGGTTGTCGGCCAGCACCCTGCGCAGGCGCTGCACGCCGAACAGGCGCTCCTGGTCGTCGGCCGTGTCGAGCACGCCGTCCGAAAGCAGCAGCAGGCGCTCACCCGGCGCCAGCGGCAGCACTTCGGTACTGTCATCGAAACGCTCGGCGTCCAGGATGCCCAGCGGCAGGTGTCGCGAACCCAGCGCCGACAGCACCTGGCCATCCACTGCCAGGCGATAGCCATCAGGCATACCGCCGTTCCACACCTCCACCGAACCGCGCTGCATGCTGAGGTTGAGCAGCAGCGCACAACAGAACATGTCCACCGGCAAGATGCGCTTGAGCTTGGCGTTCATCTCGCGCAGGACCTGCGCCATGCCGTAGCCCTTGGCAGTCATGCCGTAGAACACTTCGGCCAGCGGCATCGCCCCTACCGCCGCCGGCAGGCCGTGACCGGTAAAGTCGCCGAGCAGCACACGCATGTCGCCGGACGGGGTGAACGCGGCCAGCATCAGGTCGCCATTGAACAGCGCATAGGGCGATTGCAGGTAGCGGATGTTAGGCGCGGCAAGGCAGCCGGAGTGGGCCACCTTGTCGAACACCGCCTTGGCCACCCGCTGCTCGTTGAGCAGGTGGTGGTGGTGCCGGGCAATCTGGTCACGCTGCTCCAGCACGGTGGCCTGCAGCCGGCGCAGTCGGTCCATGGCGCGGATCTTGGCACCAAGGATCACCGCACTGTAGGGCTTGGCCATGAAGTCGTCGCCCCCTGCCTCCAGGCAGCGCACCAGGCCTTCCTCCTCGTTCAATGAAGTCAGGGAAATGATCGGCACCAGCGCTTCGCCGGCCAGGGCCTTGATCTGTCGCGCCGCCTCGAAGCCATCCATCACCGGCATCAGCGCATCCAGCAGCACCAGTTGCGGGCGCCGCTCGACGAACAACGCCACCGCCTGCTCGCCGTTTTCCGCGGTAAATACCTGATGACCCTGACGGCGCACGATCTGCGCCAGCAGCAGGCGGTCGGCGGCACCGTCTTCGGCCACCAGCACGGTCAACGCCTGTTCGGCCGGCATGTCGGCGCTCAACTGATATCGAAGAGTTTTTCGAAATTGGAGATGGCGAGTATCTTGCGCACGTCGGAGCTGGCATGCACCACACGCACATCCGAATCATCGCCGCCCGCATGGTCACGTAGCAACAGCAGCATGCCGAGCGCGGAACTGTCGAGGTAGGTAGTGTCCTTCAGGTCGACGACCACCGAATCTGGCCGGCTGGACTGGCGTTCGTAGGCGTCGCGAAATTCCTGGTGCTTGCCGAAATCGAAGCGCCCCTTGATCTTTATCGTCAGCTTTTTCCCGTCCTGCGAAAAATCAGTCTCGACTGCCATGCTAGCGATTCCTTCGATGATGGCGGATGCAACTCCATAAAGGTTTAGCAGGCGATGGCGGGGGTGGCAAGCATGTGGGCTGCCTGTCCCGGCCTCTTCGCGGGTTAACCCGCTCCCACAGGACCTTCACAAATTCGAATCCTGCGCCGTGCCTGTAGGAGCGGGTTTACCCGCGAAGAGGCTAGTACAGGCTATAGGTGATTCTGCCGCGGCAGGCGTTGTGACAGCTCGTCGAGCAGGCGCTGCTCGCGCTTGTCTTCGGCCCGCCGGGCTTCCTCCAGATAGCGCTGTACCAGCTTGCGCAGGCCTTCCACCCGGGCATAGGCCTGCTGCCAGGTGCCGCGGGCGTTGTTGAGGTTGTTCTGGTGCCAGACCAGGCTCTGGCGCTGCTGAGTCATGGCCGTTTCCAGCTGCCCGAGGAAGCGCTGGTAATTGACCAGCCAGCTACCGTTTACCCCCTGCCCGCCGCGGTTGATCCACTGCAGCTGGTAATCCTCGCGAAACCGCTCGAGCTCGGCCAGCTTGGCCTGGGCAGTGGCCACCTGCTGCTGGAACTGCCCAAGGCGCTGCGCCGCCTTGCGCTCGGCCTCTTCGGCCATGTCCACCACCGGCGCCAGGCGCGCGGCACGTCCAGGCAGCGCCATGGCTTATCAGCCTGCCGGGGGCGTGAAGATCGCCCCCAGCTGGTCACGGCTTTGCGCCATGCCCACGTTCTCGCGCAGGCCCTGGCGCAGAAACTCCACCAGCTTCGACTGCAGGGCGATGGCCAGATCGGTTTCCGGGTCACCACCCGCCACGTAGGCACCCACACTGATCAGGTCACGGCTTTGCGACAGGCGCGACCACAGCTGCTTGAACTTTTGCGCCTGGCGCAAATGGTCTGCATCGACCACCTGAGGCATGACCCGACTGATCGAGGCTTCGATGTCGATAGCCGGGTAATGGCCTTCCTCGGCTAACCGCCGCGACAGCACGAAGTGGCCATCGAGCACACCACGCGCCGAGTCGGCAATCGGGTCCTGCTGGTCGTCACCCTCGGACAGCACAGTGTAGAACGCGGTGATCGAACCACCACCTGGCTCGCCGTTGCCGGCCCGCTCCACCAGCTTGGGCAGCTTGGCGAACACCGACGGCGGGTAACCCCGGGTGGCCGGCGGTTCGCCGATGGCGAGGGCAATTTCACGCTGGGCCTGGGCGAAACGAGTCAGCGAGTCCATCAGCAACAGCACGTTCTTGCCCTTGTCGCGGAAGTACTCGGCGATACGTGTACAGTACATGGCGGCGCGCAGGCGCATCAGCGGCGCATCGTCGGCTGGCGAAGCGACCACAACCGAGCGCTTGAGGCCTTCCTCACCAAGGATATGCTCGATGAATTCCTTGACCTCGCGGCCCCGCTCACCGATCAGGCCGACGACGATGATTTCGGCTTCGGTGAAGCGGGTCATCATGCCCAGCAACACCGACTTGCCCACGCCGGTACCGGCGAACAAGCCCAGGCGCTGGCCGCGACCGACGGTGAGCAGGCCATTGATGCTGCGGATACCCACATCCAGCGGCTTGCTGATGGGGTCGCGGTTCAACGGGTTGATCACCGGGCCGTCCATCGGCACCCAGTCCTCGGCCTTCATCCCGCCCTTGCCATCCAGCGCACGGCCGGCGCCGTCGAGCACCCGGCCGAGCATGCTCATGCCCATGGGCAGGCGGCCGCCGTCATCCAGCGGCACCACCCGGGCGCCGGGAGCGATGCCGACGATGCTGCCGACCGGCATGAGGAATACCTTGGGCCCGGCAAAACCCATGACTTCGGCTTCGACCTGCACCGGGTGATAACTGTCGTCGTTGATTACCAGGCAGCGGCTGCCGACTGCAGCGCGCAGGCCTTCGGCTTCCAGGGTGAGGCCAACCATGCGCAGCAGGCGGCCTTCGACGATGGGCTGGGCCGGCAGTTCGATGGCCTCGGCATAACTGCCCAGGCGTTTGCCGAAGCTGGTGCGTTCAAGGTGCATCCGGGGTATCCACCAGGCTGTCCAGATCAATGGACATATCCGCTGCCGCCGGGTGCAGCGAATGGTCGTGCAACTGATCGAACAGTTGCGCCACGGCTTTCTCGATGCGGGTTTCCATGGTCGCGTCGATGCGGCTGTGCGCGGTCTCGATACGGCAGCCGCCTGGTAGCAGCGCGCTGTCCTCGAGCAGCCGCCAGCTTTCCTCATGGCGCTCGCGCAGGGCCTTGGCCAGCTCGAAATCCTGCGGGTTGAGATGGATGCGGATATTGTCCGCGCCCATGGGCAGCAGCTTGAGCGCTTCGCGCAGTACCTGGGTGATCTGGCTGGAATCACTCCGCAGTTCGCGACCGATTACCTGGCGGGTCATGTGAGCAACCAGGTGGACCAGGGCCTTCTCGATCTGCGTGTCTTGCTCAGCGATCGGCTCCATCAGGTTGGTCATCAGCCGGTCGAGGCTTTCCAGCTTGGTCTTCAGGGCCTCTTCGGCTTCCTGGCGGACCTTGAGCTGGGTGCTATGGAAGCCCTCGCGCTCACCGGTGGCAAAGCCTTCGTTGTAGGCTTCCTGGCGGATGGCCTCGAGTTCTTCCAGGGTCAGTGGCTGGACTTCTTCCAGCGGCACTTCCTCGACTTCTTCCTCGACTACCTCGGGCTCCGGCTCCGGTTCGGGCTCAGGCTCGGGTTCCGGGTCGAAGCTGGGCAGCGCCCATACGTCCACGCCTTCGAGGTCGCGGGCGCGGATCAGGTCGCTGGGGTGATGTTCTTTGGTGGACATGTTTTCAGGTACTCAACGCATGTTCGACCAACGCGGGTCTCTGTGGGAGCGGGCATGCCCGCGAACACGGGCAACGCCCGTGCCATCCACCGCGGCGCCTGCTTCGCGGGCACGCCCGCTCCCACAAGGTCAACGGTGGGTTCACCATCAGTGTCAGATCATTTCCTCGGCACCCTTGCCGCCGAGCACGATCTCGCCGGCCTCGGCCATGCGGCGGGCGATGGTGAGGATTTCCTTCTGCGCCGTTTCCACGTCGCTGACCCGCACCGGCCCCTTGGCCTCCAGGTCGTCGCGCAACAGCTCCGAGGCACGTTTGGACATGTTCTTGAAGATCTTGTCCTTGACCCGCTCGTCGGCGCCCTTGAGCGATACCACCAGCACGTCGGACGAGACTTCGCGCAGCAGCGCCTGAATGCCACGGTCGTCGACATCGGCCAGGTTGTTGAAGACGAACATCAGGTCTTCGATCTGCTCCGACAGGTCGCTGTCGATCTCGCGGATCGCGTCCATCAGCGCACCTTCCACCGAGCTGTCGAGGAAGTTCATGATGTCGGCGGCGCGCTTGATGCCACCCAAGGTGGTACGTGCCGCGTTGGAATTGCCCGAGAACTGCTTCTCGAGGATCTGGTTCAGCTCCTTCAACGCCGCCGGTTGCACAGTGTTCAGCGACGACACGCGCAGGACGATGTCCAGGCGCACCTTGTGGTCGAAGTTGCTCAGCACTTCGCCGGCCTGGTCGGGGTCGAGGTAGGCGACCACGATGGCCTGGATCTGCGGGTGCTCGTAGCGGATCACATCGGCAACGGCGCGCGGCTCCATCCACTTGAGGCTGTCCAGGCCACTGGTGTTGCCACCGAGCAGGATGCGGTCGACCAGGCCGTTGGCCTTGTCCTCGCCCAGTGCCTGGTTGAGCATCTTGCGGATGTAGGCATCGGAGCCCACGCCCAGGCTGGTCTGGTCGCCGACGATTTCGACGAACTCGCTCATCACCTGCTCGACCTGGTCACGGTGCACATTGCCCATCTGGGCCATGGCCACACCCACCCGCTGTACTTCCTTTGGCCCCATGTGCCGCAGCACCTGGGCCGCGTCGGTCTCGCCCAAAGAAAGCAGGAGGATTGCCGCCTTGTCGACGCGGCTCAGCTTGGCGGTAACGGCTCGGTTGTCACTCATCGGCGTTGATCCACTCTTTCACGACCTGGGCAACGCGGCCCGGGTCTTCGGCCACCAGGCCTTTGATTGCGTTGAGCTGTGCCTCGTAACCCTCGCTGGGGCTAGGCAGCAGAATGCTTGTCGGGCCACCCAGAGTGACGCGGTCGTTGGCCAGTTCGCCATCCAGACCCATCATGCCGCCCAGCTCCATGTCGCTGTCCGGGGCAGCCTGCTTGCCGCCCCCTGTAATATTGTTCAGTACCGGCCGCAACACACCGAATACCAGTACCAGGATGAACACCACGCCCAGCACCTGCTTGACGATGTCCCAGAACCACGGCTGCTGGTAGAAGGCGATATCGGCGATCTCTTCGCCACGGTCGGCGGCGAACGGCACGTTGATCACCGTCACGCTGTCGCCACGGCTGGCATCGAAGCCGACCGCGTCCTGTACCAGGCGCGTGAAGCGTGCCAGGTCCTCGGCGCCCCAAGGCGCACGGGTGGTGTCGCCGGTGGCCGGGTCGATCTTGACCTGATCGTCCACCACTACCGCCACCGACAGGCGGGTCATGCGCCCCTGCTGCTGGCGGGTATGGCTGATGGAGCGGTCGAGCTCGAAGTTCTTGGTACTCTGCTGACGTTTATCCGACGGATACGGCGCAAGCATAGGCTGGCCGGTGGCCGGGTCCATGATCTGCTGACCATTGGCATCCACCAGCGGCTGGCCTGGCTGGATGGCAGCAGCCGGCGTGGCGGCGCCACCGGTTGTCTGCGGTGCCGATGCAGCGCCTGGCGGCTGGTTGCTCAGCGCGCCAGGCACACCTTGTGGGCCTTGGCTGCTGGCACGTTGTTCGTCGACCGATTGCTCGCTGCGCAGCGCCGGCTGGTCGGGGTTGAACTGCTCGGAGGTGGACTCGACCGCGCTGAAGTCCAGGTCGGCAGACACTTCGGCCTTGTAGCGGTCATTGCCCAGCACCGGCTGCAGGATGTTGTGTACCCGCTGGGTGAGCATGCTTTCTACCCGGCGGCTGTAGTCGAACTGCTTGCCTGCCTGGGTCAGGGCGGTGTCCTGGATCTGCTCGGACAGCAGGTTGCCCTTCTGGTCGACTACTGTGACCTGGGACTTGTCCAGTTCCGGCACGCTGGTGGCGACCAGGTTGACGATGGCCATCACCTGCCCTGCTTCCAGGGCACGGCCCGGGTACAGTTCGACCAGTACCGAGGCGCTGGGCTTGCGTTCGTCACGCACGAACACCGAGCTTTTCGGAATGGCCAGGTGCACGCGCGCGCCCTTGACGTTGTTCAGGCTGGACACGGTACGCGCCAGCTCGCCTTCCAGGCTGCGACGGTAACGGGTGGCTTCCATGAACTGGCTGGTGCCCAGGCCCTGCTCCTTGTCGAGCAACTCGAAGCCGACGTTGCCATCGCTCGGTGCCACGCCGGCGGCCGCCAGTTTCAGGCGCGCACGGGAGAGGTCGTCGGCCTTGACCAGCAGAGCACCGGAATTGGGCTCGACGTTGTAGGGGATGTCGGCGGCGGCCAGGGTATCCATGACCTGCTTGGTGTCCATGCCCGCCAGGCTGCCGTACAGCGGACGGTAATCGGGTTGTTGCGACCACAGCACCACGGCAAAGCCGATCGCCACGCTGGCGGCCAGGCCGACCAGAAGGCCGATCTGACGCAGCATGGGCATCTGCGCGATGTTTTCCAGAAACGCCATGCCGAACAGCGGCGGCTTGGCCGCGGGCGGGCCGCTTTTGGCAGGGGGGTTGTCGACGACTGCTTCAGCCATGGTTTACGTCCGTCCTCAAACCGGCATCTGCATGATGTCCTGGTACGCCTGGACCAGCTTGTTGCGTACCTGGGTCAGGGCCTGCATCGACACGCTGGCCTTTTGCGAAGCGATCATCACGTCGGTCAGGTCGACGCCACTCTTGCCGATCTCGAAGGCGTTGGCCAGCTGGGTCGAAGCCTGCTGCGTCTCATGCACCTTGCCGATAGCCTGGCCGAGCATGTCGGCAAAGGTACTTTGCCCGGGTGCCAACTCGGGGGCGGCGGCCACCTTTGGCAGCGACATGGCATCGGCCTGCATGGCCCGCATGTCCAGCATCAGACGATTGAATTCAACACCTTGGCTCATGACCCTTCTCTCTCCTGCGGCCGCATTTTTTTGACAGTGATGCGGCGAATAGCCAACCTAAAGCAACAAAGGTGCCAGCCTACAGGGTTCAGGCAACATAGCCCTGTGGGAGCGGGTTCACCCGCGAAGAATGCGACACGGTGTATGGCACCGGCTTCGCCGGTGTTCGCGGGTAAACCCGCTCCCACAAGGGGCGCACGCGCAGCAGGATGCGGTGTCAATCAGCCGAACAGGCTGGCCTCGACGTCAAACCCGGCATCGCGCATCTGCGCCAGCTTGTAGCGCAGGGTACGCGGGCTTATCCCCAGGCGTTCGGCGGCCTCTTTGCGGCGGCCGCGCTCAGCGCGCAGGGTGTCGATGATCATCTGGTACTCATGACGACGCATGTCATCGCCCAGCCCAACAGGCTCGGCTACCACCTCAGGTGATGGCTCGATGCCAGCCGACAATGGAATGGCGCCTGCCAGACAAAAATCCGCCGCCTCGATCACCCCGCCCTGCTGCAGGATCAGCGCCCGCTGCAGGGCGTTGTCCAGTTCGCGTACGTTGCCCGGCCAGGCATACGCCTGCAGGCAGGCTCGGGCCTGGGGCGACAGCTGCACCGGGGCGTGCTTCATCTTCGCCACGTGGCGTGCCAACAGGCGCTCGGCCAGTTGCAGGATGTCACCCGGGCGTTCGCGCAGCGGGCGCCAGGCCAGGGGGAACACCGACAGGCGGTAGTACAAGTCTTCACGGAAACGCCCGGCCGCCACTTCGCCAGCCAGGTCACGGTTGGTGGTGGCCAGCACGCGTATATCCAGGCTGATAGGCTTGCGCCCGCCCACCCGCTCCACCTCGCGCTCCTGCAGCACGCGCAGCAGCTTGGCCTGCAAGGCCATTGGCATTTCCGAGATTTCATCGAGCAGCAAGGTGCCACCTTCGGCCTGCTCGAACTTGCCGGCCTGGGCAGCGATGGCGCCGGTGAAGGCACCCTTCTCGTGGCCGAACAGGGTGGCCTCGAGCATGTTGTCGGGGATGGCAGCACAATTGATCGCCACGAAGGGCTGCGCCGCCCGCGGCGACTGCTGGTGAATGAAGCGCGCCAGCACTTCCTTGCCGGTACCGGATTCGCCGGAAATCAGCACGGTCGAGTCACTGCGCGCCACCCGCGTGGCCAGCTCCAGCAACTGTCGACTGGCCGGCTCGCAGGCCACCGGGCCTTCCTCTTCAGCCACGCGCCCGGCGGCATGCCGCTCGACCAGGCTGAGCAAGGCCTTGGGTTCGAATGGCTTGACCAGATAGTCGGCAGCCCCTTGGCGCATCGCCTCGACGGCACGCTCCACCGCGGCATGCGCGGTCATCAGCAGCACGGGCAGTTGCGGTTGCTGGCGGCGCAGCTGGGCCAGCAGTTGGTGCCCATCCATGCCAGGCATGTTCACATCGCTGACTACCAGGCTGAAGGCCTCCTCCAGTACTGCTTCCAGCGCTTCTTCGGCACTGCCCACCGCCTGGTAGGCGAAGCCGCCGATTTCCAGGGTATCGCCCAGCGCCTGGCGCAATACGCGGTCGTCCTCGACCAGCAGCACCTTGATCGCCATTACATGCCCTCCGCCAGTTGCCCGTCGATCAACGGCAGCTCCACCCGCACACAGGTACCACGGCTAACCTTCGAGCGCAGGCGCAGCGTACCCTGGTGCGCGCGCACCACGGCCTTGACCACGGCCAGGCCCAAGCCGGTACCGGTAGCCTTGGTGGTCAGGAACGGCTCGCCCAGGCGGCCGAGCAGGTCGCCATCGATACCACTGCCGGCATCGCTTACACACAGATGCAGGCTGCGCTCGCGGCGGAACAGGTGCACCTTCAGTCGCGCCGGGCCGTCGCTGGCTTGCAGCGCATTTTCGATCAGGTTGAGCAATGCACCAACCAGGGTGTCGCGGTTGCACAGCAGCTCACCCAGGTGGCTGTCGCACTGCCAGCGCACGGCGTGCCCTTGCACATGCGCCTGGGCAGCCTGCTGCAGGGCCTGGAACAAGGCTTTTGGCGTGACTCGATCATTCAGCGGCAGCTCGCCACGGGCGAATACCAGCATGTCGCGCACCTGGTGTTCCAGCTCGTGCAGGCGCTCCTTCAGGGTGCCGGCAAAGCGCTGGCGGGTTTCCGCGCCCAGCTCTTGCTCGGGATCAGCCAGGTGACTGGCGTAGAGCATCGCCGCCGACAGTGGCGTGCGGATCTGGTGCGCCAGCGAGGCGACCATGCGCCCCAGCGAAGACAGGCGCTCGTGGCGGGCCAGCTGGTCTTGCAGGCGACGGGTTTCGGTCAGGTCGTTGAGCAACACCAACTGGCCAGGCTCGGCATCCAGCGAACGGGTGGCGATGGACAGGCGACGGCCGTCGCGCAGCGAGACTTCGTGGCCGTCATCCTTGCGCGGGGCAAAGCTGCGGGCAATCACCTGGCGCCACAACTGGCCGACCAGCGGCTCGCCGAGCAGCTCGCAGGCGGCCGGGTTGGCCTCGCGCACCAGGCCCTGACCATCGATCACGATCACCCCGCCAGGCAGCAGGTCCAACAGGTTCTGCAGGCGGTTGGCCAGGCGTTCCTTTTCGCTCAGTTCATCGATGCGCTGGGCGCTGACCACCGCCAGCTCGCCCTTGAGTTCGCTGACCCGGGCTTCGAGCAGGCTGTAGGACTGGCTCAGTTGGCTGGACACCTGGTTGAACAGGGCGAAGGCTTGTTCGACACCCTGGCGGCTGTCCTGCTCGACCGGGGTTTGCCCCTGCGGATCGGGGGCTAGGGATACGTGGGCGGCCTGGGGCATCTTGCTCTCTCGCGTGGCTGACCGTCATAAAAACGGTGTGTTGCCAGCGGTGTAGCAATAGCCGTGCCGGAGATGGGGTTTAATGCAGGGCTTGAGATTTGTGGTGGGGCGCAAATCGAGCGCCGCCCGCGCGGCGCTTCGCGGGACAAGCCCGCTCCCACATTTGTTGCAACGTGCCGAACCTGTCAGGCCATGGTTGTCAGCCTTGGTGGGATGGCTGTATTTCTGGGTTGGCACTACTGCCGCTCCACTTGTCTCAAGCCTTGCACCAAGGCTGGCAACGCCTCTCCCACAGGCATGGCCACGTTGCAACAAATGTGGGAGCGGGCTTGTCCCGCGAAGCGCCGCGCGGACGGCGCTCACCGCGTCCAGATGACTCAGACCCATACGGCGTCCCAATGTGGATAATCACCGACCCTGCTTGCCAACCCCGCCCGCAATGGGTTGCAAATTACATATTTCGCCACCCTGCGAATGTCTTCCTCTCGCCGAATGGCATGGTCCTGATAGCCCGCTTGCCACACTTTTTCGCGCCTCATTCCTCGGTGATACAACGCATGACTGCTGCGCGACTTAAATCGTCGCATCAAGCTACATAATGTCGAGTCGTTCAGCTGAATCAACCAATGGAGATGGTCCGGCATCACAACCCAGGCCAATGACTGACACGCACCTTCGCGCTCAGCCTGCCGAAGTTGCTGAATCACCGCTCGGGCCAGCCAAAAATCCGTGAAGATTCGCTTTCGATTATTCGTTACGGTTGTTAACAGATACATGCCGCCGGGCATGGAGAAGCGGCCACGGCGCAAGAGATGGGATTGAGCACGCTCCATGTGGTTTCCTCGCACAAAGGTTCAGGAAACATAGGCGCATGCGACGGATTGGAGCACTGAAAAGTATTGCGGGATGTGGGGTGGGTGGGGTGCGTATTCGCCTTGACACTTTCTGCGCCGGTGAGATCGAGCGCCGCCCGCGCGGCGCTTCGCGGGTATTCGCCTTGACACTTTCTGCGCCTGTGAGACCGAGCGCCGCCCGCGCGGCGCTTCGCGGGACAAGCCCGCTCCCACATTTGTTGCAACGTGGCCATGCCGGTGGGAGAGGCGTTGCCCGCTTTGGCGGAGTGTTTGGGACCTGCGAGGCGGCGGTAGCGCCAGCCGGGAAACCGCGTCAAGGCAACAAGGCTGACAACCATGGCCTGATAGGTTCGGCACGTTGCAACAAATGTGGGAGCGGGCTTGCCCCGCGAAGCGCCGCGCGGGCGGCGCTCGATCTAACAGGCACCATCAACGCCAAGCCGAACACCCCGCCCCAACCGTCAATCCTCCGCCTGTTCCTCCCCACCTTGGCGGCTCATGCCGTACTTGCGCATCTTCTCGACCAGGGTGGTACGACGAATGCGCAAACGTTCAGCCGCGCGCGCAACGATACCGTTGGCATCGTCCAGCGCCTGCTGGATCAGGCCCTGCTCCAGGCTACCCAGGTAGTCCTTCAGGTCCAGGCCTTCAGGTGGCAGCATGGCGTGGTTGCTGAAGTTCGGCGTATGGCCGTTGATTGCGACGCGCTCTTCCAGGTCGCTGCGCAGGCTGTCGACCATCTGCTCATCTTCGTCATCGACGTAACGGAATTTCTTCGGCAGCTCGGACACGCCAATCACCCCGTACGGGTGCATGATCGCCATGCGCTCGACCAGGTTGGCCAGCTCGCGAACGTTGCCCGGCCAGCCGTGGCGACACAGCGACATGATCGACGCGGAGTTGAAGCGGATGGACCCGCGCTTCTCGTGCTCCATGCGCGAGATCAGCTCATTCATCAGCAGCGGGATGTCTTCCACCCGCTCACGCAGCGGCGCCATCTCGATGGGGAACACGTTCAGGCGGTAGTACAAGTCTTCGCGGAACGTACCCTCCTCGATCATGGTCTCGAGGTTCTTGTGGGTCGCGGCGATGATGCGCACGTCGATGCTCTGGGTCTTGTTGCTGCCCACGCGCTCGAAGGTACGCTCCTGCAACACACGCAGCAGCTTGACCTGCATCGGCAGCGGCATGTCGCCGATTTCGTCGAGGAACAGGGTGCCGCCGTTGGCCAGTTCGAAACGCCCGGCACGACTGGTGATGGCACCGGTGAAGGCGCCCTTCTCGTGGCCGAACAGTTCGCTTTCCAACAGCTCGGCCGGAATAGCGCCGCAGTTCACCGGCACGAACGGCGCTTCGCGGCGCTTGGAATGGTAGTGCAGGTTACGCGCCACCACTTCCTTGCCGGTGCCGGACTCACCCAGGATCAGCACACTGGCGTCAGTATCAGCCACCTGCTGCATCATCTGCCGCACATGCTGGATGGCACGGCTGGTGCCAACCAGGCTGCGGAACAGGTTGGGCTCGCGCTGGCGGCCGCGCTCGCGCGCCTGGTCGTACATCTCGCGGTAGACCTGGGCACGGTGCAGCGAATCCAGCAGCTGGCTATAGCTTGGCGGCACTTCCAGGTTGGAAAGCACCCGGCGGCGAAGGTCTTCCGGGAACTCCGCAGAAGAAATTTCACCTAAAAGCAGCACCGGAAGGAACTCATCCCACGCAGCCACTGTCTTAACGAGCCCAAGGAGGTTGCCCGGAGCGTTCACGGCACCGATGAGCACGCACAGCACTTCGCGACTCGAAGACAATGGCTCGACCATTTGCTGCCAGTCCTGACTGGAGCAAGCGAGGTTTTCTTCGCCGAGAAAGTTCAGCACCACCGCCAAGTCGCGGCGACGCGCGCTGTCGTCGTCGATCAGCAGAATCTTGGTTTCACGCCACATGCAATAGCAACTTCCCTAGTCAATTCTCGGCGCCAAAAGGGCGTATTTACCTCAAAGCCGACCGGTTGGTCATGTTCTGATGCCGGAAATGGATAAATAGACACTAGTTAAGTCGAAAATCTGTAAAAGTCAATTTTATGGCGCCCGAAAGAGGCGTTTCGAGTTAACTGAACAGATGGTATACCGAAGCGCTGCTCTTTGCTTAGTCAAACGGGTTCATTTCATCATAAAAAAACGCAACTGACTCCACTTGGCGCCGGAGCATTGACTCTATCAGCTGACGAGCAGCTGAGAGTTGACGTATGGCAACACCATCCCCCCCATGAACGCCTTCCTTACCTTGCTTAATACCCAGGTTCAACGGCGCGAGCCGGAGAATATGCTGTAAACCTTCGCCTGGCTAGTCGCTTTACGGTATTCGGACATTTCCCGGGCGATGGCCTGACGCGCCTCACTTACGTCCGCGACCAACGATCGATAGAGTTCCAGCAGGCCTTCGAGATCCTCGCGCACCTGATCACGGTCGATGCCAGACTCGCTCAGCACCGCCTCGACACAAGCCCGGCATTCGAGGTCCAACTCGGCGACCGCTTCCCAGTCTTCGCGGGCCAAGGCATCAGCCAGAGCTACGCGAGCGGCGCTGACTCGCTGGGCCATGCTCAGCTCAGCAAGCGCCGGCGTAGTGAAACCTGGCTCGTCGGCCGAGGGCTTCATGGTGCCTCCGCAGCTTGCTGAGCAATGCCATCCCAGCCCATCTTCAACTCCAGCAGCACCTTGGTCACCTCATCGAGGGCTTTGACGCTGTTGGAACGGTTAGCCTCGACCAGATGGCGGGTCATGAAATCGTACAAACGCGCATAGTCGATCGCCAAATCGCCACCCTGTTTGAAGTCCAACGCTTCGCGCAGGCCCGCGATGATGTCCAAAGCCTTGCTGATCAGTTTAGCCTTTTCGAACATTTCACCACGTTCCATGCAGCCGCGCGCCTGGGCGATACGGCTCAAGCCACCTTCCATCAGCAACTGGATCAAGCGGTGCGGAGATGCGTCGTGGATTTCTGACTGGGTGTTGACGTTGCGGTATTGGCGAAGCGCAGCCATACGATTCATTGTAGTGCCCCTGTGGAATTTTTTGGCGATGGTCGCCACTGAACATTGTATCGACATCGAGGGGGCTTTCTTTACCCCCTCGGAGTCAATGCCCGCGTTCAGTCGTCGGAGCTAGCATTGTTCAAGGCGTTCAGGGTGGTCATCACACTGTCGCTCGTAGCCGTTAGCTGCGCTACGAGGGTATCCATCGCGTTGTACTTGGCGTACATGGTCGCCTCGTATTTTTCAATGCGGCGATCGAGATTGGTCTGCTGCTTGCTCAGATTCGACAGGGTGTCGTTCAGCGAGTCGGTGCGCTGGTCCAGCAGGCCGTCGTCATCGGCATAGATATCCAACGACGTGGACATGCGGGTCAGCAGGCCATTGGTGCCGGTGAAGAAGCCCTCGACAGAGGCTGCGTTTTTTTCCAGCGCCGCTTCCAATTCGTCATCATCGATGGACAGCGTGCCATCGTTCTGGGTGGAGACGCCCAGCTGTGACAACAGCTTGATGGTGCCGCCGTCGCCGGAGTTACTGATCAGTTGGTTACGCAGACCGCTGACGATGTTACGTACGGTCGAGTCGCTGGTCAGCGCGGCCGCCGTGGTAGTGGCATTGCCGTCGTCATCGGTGCTGGAGGTCACGGTGGTCAAGGTCTTGATGGTGGACATCAAGGAGTTGTATGAGTCAACGAACGAGGTGATCGACTCTTTTAGGCCGTCAGTGTTGGTATCGACGGTGATGGTCGCCTTGCTGTCGTCTTCCAGCAGGGTGAACTCGACTCCACTGATGGCGGTGGTGATTTCGTTGGTGGAGCTCTTCATCGACAGGCCGTCGATGGTGTAGACCGCATCGGCAGCAGGGGCTACAACATAGCCGCCAGCAGTATCGGACGCCTGGGTGTTCACACCATCGATCTTCAGCGACTCAAGCGTGGTCGAACTGGTGCTGAGACTTATATCAGTACCTTCACCCGTGGTCGCGGAACTCAGCACTAGGCGCTGACCTTCGGAGTCAGAGATGATATTGGCAGTGATACCACTGTCTTTGAGCTGAGTATTGATGCTGTCCCGGATATCCGACAGGGTGGCACCGCTTGCGACCTTGATGGTCGTTGGCGAACCGGAGCCCTGGGTAATCGTGAACGTACCGGCTCCGAAAGTAGTACCGGTGGAAACATACTGCGTCGCGACCTTGGAGCTGGTGGCGATCGAAGTTGTCTTGATGACGTAAGTGCCTGAAGCCGCACCGGCGCCAACCTTGGCAGTGAGCGCTTCCTCATTGGACGATTTGGCGGTCATGCCGGTGAACGAGCTGTTCTCAGCCAAGTCTTCCATAGACTTTTGGAACTTCTCCAGCGCGCTTTTCAGCGTACCGATAGCCGACAGACTCGTAGTGGCCTTGGTCGTTGCCTTATCGATCTGGCTTTGCTTCGGCGCCTTTTGCGCCGAGACCAGGGCAGAGACGATCGAGTCGATGTCGATGCCGGACCCGACTCCGTTAACGGAAGTGCCCATTGCTCAGGCTCCCTATTAAAATTTGGCGCTTAGCGCTGCTCAGTGGCGGATTCATGACGTATGGCCCGTTGACATACAAGATCCGCGCCACTCCCTTAAGCCATGTCGTTGAACAACAATCCGTCGGCTTCTTTCAGACTCTGCGCCAACTTCAGCGCGACCTCCGACGGAATCTGCCGAATCACCTCACCCGTGTCGCTCGCCACGACCTTGACCACGGTTTGGCCTGAGCCTTCATCGATGGAAAAGTCGAGGTTGCGATGGGATGACTCAGACATCTTCTGCAGGCTTTCGACAGCCTGTGCCAGTGTCTGGATGACTGCTTCCGAAGCGCCCTTCTCAGCATCGTTCGCGACGGGAGTATCTGCTCGCCCTTGAGCGGAGCCGACCGAAGCCGCGCCGGCCAGATTGCCTGAGGCTGAATTCACATTGAGATTCATGTCCATGGATCACATCCCTCAAACCGGAAGCAAGAAAGGGCGCAAGGCGCCCTTTCTCATCTTTAGCCGTTAGGCCGGTATTACTGCAGCAGCTTCAGAACGGCGGAAGGCAGCTGGTTGGCCTGGGCCAGAACAGCGGTAGCGGCGGACTGCAGAGTCTGCTGCTTAGTCATCTCGGCAGTTTCGGCCGCGAAGTCGACGTCCTGGATGGTCGAGAGCGCAGCAGTGGCGCTTTCGGCGACGTTCTGCAGGTTGGAAATAGTGCTGTCCAGACGGTTCTGGATGGCACCCAGAGCCGAACGCTGGGTGTCGATTTGCTTCAGGGCGGCGTCGATGACCTGGGTGGACTGCTGGGCAGACGCAGCGTTGGAGATATTCAGATCCTGAACGGTGAAGGAAGTGGTATCTACTGAAGTAACAGCAGTAGTGGCTGTTGCAGAACCGATGGCGCTAACAGTTGCAATGTTGTCACCCGAGGTCAGTACGATCCCAGTACCATCTTCATCCAGTACGGCAGTCACGCCACTGACGTTGGTGTTGATCGCGCTAACAACATCCGAAATGCTCGAACCGGAGGCGATGACGATTTCCACATCACCGATAGTGATGTTCGCAGAGCTCATTACAGCACCGGTGCTTGCGATAACACCAGACATCGACAGCGTTGCCAACGAAGCATTGCCCTTGAGCGCTTTGGCGCCCATGTCGCTCAGGGTGAACGAAACGGTTTCGTTGGCGTTGGCGCCTACTTGGAAGGTCAAAGTACCAGAGTTACCGGCAGTGCCATCCAGCAGGTTGATACCGGAGTTACCGCCACCGAAGGTAGTGGTCTTGGAGATGCGGGTCAGCTCTGCGGTCAGGGATTTGAACTCTTGGTTCAGCGCGGTCTGGTCTTCGGAGCTGTTCGAGCCGTTGGCCGACTGCAGGGACAGTTCACGCATACGCTGCAGAATCGAGGTTGACTCCTGCAGCGCGCCTTCAGCAGCGGTAGCGATGGAGTTAGCGTCCTGCGCGTTCTTGATTGCAACGTTCAAGCCGTTGGTCTGACTGGTCAGACGGTTGGAAATCTGCGAACCCGCTGCGTCGTCCTTGGCACTATTGATCCGCAGACCGGTAGACAGACGAGTCATCGAGGTGGTCAGCGAGTCGGACGCTTTGGTCAGGTTCTTTTGAACCGACAGGGAGGCAATGTTGGTGTTGACGGTAAGAGCCATGACAATTTCCTTGCAGTAGGCCGAATGGATGTTAAGGGTTCTCCGGCGGGATGGCTGCTCACCGCAGCGGGTTGCCACACAGAACCTTCGTAATGGTTATCGTCGTCATGGCCAATGGCTTTAGTTTTTTTTTGCCTTTTTAGAAAAACCCAACCTCATCCACAGGTTAACCAACCGCCTGCGTGGCCCCTTTCTTGCTTTGACACCTCTGCGCAGTCAAAACAATGCCACCCATTTGCAAGGTACTAAGGTCCTCCATGCACAGCCACTCCGATCAAGCCGAGATCCAGCGAATCGGCCAAGCCCTGCAGCAAGCCGAAAAAAACCGGAATGTCGATGCACAGATCCGGCTGTACAGAAAGCTGCGGCGGATCACGCCGAATGTACCCCTAGTCGCAGCCCAGCTCGCTCACTTGCTTTTCCAGCAAGGGGTGGATGATGAGGCACATCAGCACGCGATTGACGCGCTTGCGCAAGCTCCGCAGGTTAAGGTCGACAGCATGCTGTTTCCTCACTTTTATGTGCGTGAGCGGTATAAAACCAACCTGACCCAAGCCAAAGAGTGGTACCTTAAAGAGCCAAACCTCCTGAGATTCAAGCTTTACCACCAGGCCCTCACTTACGCAGGCAGTTCGCACGCCGATATGGAGGCGATGCTTCACGGCGCGCTCGAGCGATTTACCCAGGCCGATGAGCAGTCCCAAGTACTTTCTCTGCTGGGTCAGGCCTACTATGCCCAAGGCCGCTTCCACGACACCATCGCCTGCTATCAACTCGGGCTGCAAATGACGCCGAAGCATCGCAGTCAACTGCTGAACATGGCTGTCGCTCTAGAGCAGGTCGGTCGCTACAGCGAATCCCTGGAATACTATAAGCAACTGTTGGCGATGGAGCCTGATCATGCGGGCGTACATAACAACATCGCGATTACCCTGCTGAAGCTGGGTCAATTCGAAGCTGGTTGGGAACACTATGAGTGGCGCTGGAAAGCTGCACGAGCCGATCTGTATCATCAGTTCAATATCCCACGCTGGGCAGGAGAGCCACTGCAGGGCAAAACGCTGCTCGTATGGGGAGAGCAAGGGATCGGTGACCACATCATGTTCGCTAGCACTCTTAACGAACTACAGCATAGAGTTGGCAATCCCGAGCAGCTTCATTATGAAATCTACGCGCGCCTAGATACACTCTTCCAAAGAAGTTTCCCGAACGTAAACTTCATCCGAAGCGAAGAGCACGGGGAACTGGAAATCGGCGGCAAGAAATTATTCAAACAGAGCTGGCCGCGCAGCGATCTCCAGATTCCAGCGGGTAGTTTGATGGGCATTTTCCGCCCAAGCCTGGAGAGCTTCCCAAAACAGGCGAGCTTCTTGAAGGCCGACCCCGAGCAAACCCAGGCAGTACGCAGCCAATACCAATCGCTTTTCCCAGGCAAACGACTAATCGGCGTTTCTTGGCGTGGCGGTCGAACGGTCAATACCGAAATGCAAACCCGCCTGGTGGGATTCGAAGCCTTGCAACAGCTTGCCGCCTGCACCGGGGTGCAACTTATCGATCTGCAATATGACAGTACCCCGGAGGAATTGGCTCGAGCTGCCGAACTGGGGGTTCCAATGTTCCATGATGACAACGTGGACGCTCGTTTAGACATGGACCCACAAGCCTCGCAGATCAGCGCACTCGACGCCGTGATCAGCATCGACAATACCACGATCCACCTCGCAGGCGCCCTGGGCGTACCCACCTATGTTCTGGTGCCGTTGAATCCGAACTGGCGCTGGGGGTTAGAGGAAGGACAAAGCCATTGGTACCCGAGCGTGCAGGTCTTCCGTAACCGCGCACTTGGTGATTGGCGAGAGCCAGTGGCGCGAGTCATAACTGCTCTCGAATCCGATGGCCTTATCCCCAATCAGGCACATTCGCAAGGAGGTCTCGCATGAAGTGCTGCGTTGTCATTCCGGTTGGACCGGGACATCAAGAAATCTGCAAGCGTGCCATCTATTCTGTCGAGCAGGCCATTGCCAAAGGCATTGGTCCATTCCAAGAAGTGGTCATGCACATCCAGGATGACACCCTCGGCCAAGGCCGCTCCAGAGCACGCAATCTCGCCGTCCAGAGCGTGGCTAACAGTGATGCAGAATGGATTTTCTTCTTGGACGCCGATGACTTGATGGCCCCAGATGCTTTCTTACAAGTCGAAGGCGTTATCGATGACCACGACGGAATTTGGGGGTCGATTACCGTTGCCGAACCGATCAGCGGCGAAACGACTCGTCGCGAAAGCGAGATCAGCCCGATCACCAGCTTTGATCAGATCCTGCTGAATCACCCTTACAATACTCTGCAATTTGGCCATTTCGTGCGCACTGCGGTTGCCGCTAACGAACCGTTCGATACCGATATGGACTGCGGCGAAGACGTCGACTACTACCTAAGGGTATGGAGTCGCTACCGCTGCATCAAGCTCACCGAGCCGCTGTTTTACAATGTTCGCGGCCAGCACTCCACTGGACCACGCTCGGCTACAGGCCAACAATGGAACAACGCAATTCCACAGGTGTTTAACGCATTCTGCGCCGCAAATGAAGTCGTGGCCGCCGTTCCATTCGCCGGTAAGACAGTAAGGTTTCGCCTGAGTAATACGCTGGATAGCTTACAAAACTTTTTGGCTCGGGAGCACTTCTTTGAGGTCAAAGAGATGACGGAAACCTTGTTGGTCCTGCCGAAGCAGGCGAGAGTTTTTGACGTCGGAAGCAATATTGGCAACCACGCTCTCTTTTTCAGCATGATTGGCGAGGCAGCCCATGTGCGCTGCTTCGAACCTGCGCAAATCACAGCCGATTTGCTTGAAACCAATTTCAACCTTAACGAAATTCCGACTGACCGTTACAGCATTGAACGCGTCGGCATAGGCGCTCAACCAGGTCGAGCACGCTTCGACCGACTAGACCCCAGCAACTTAGAGGCCACTAGCCTGACGCCTGACAGTAACGGCCATCTCGAGATCGATACACTAGATAATCGCTACCCCGAGGCAGTAGTCGACTTGCTAAAGATAGATGTAGAGGGCATGGAACTAGATGTCCTGCGAGGCGCAACCGAACTTATCAAACGCAACCGACCTGTCCTGCTGGTAGAGGTGGCGAACGATAACAAAGGCCAATTCCTAGCCTGGATCACCAAGCATCAGTATCGGGTTCATCGAGCATTTGAGTTGGTTCACGCCTCGAACTACTTGCTGATGCCGCACACCCCTAGGGATGGGTTTTACGAACAAGGCGTGAGTGCCACTCGGGAATGGAAGCCCAAAGTCGGACTCGCTCCTCACCAAGCACCATGCGGTTGGTCGATTGGTGAGTTCCTCAACACGTATCTCGAACGCCGCCGGACACTGGAACTCCTGATCTCCGGCGACCACCTTGTCGCACTAGACTTGGCAAAGGGTTCCGCTCAAGCCCTACCCAATGGGACGCAGGACTTCGGTCGACGCTTCGCCGGCAGCATCGCCTTGTTGGGCGAAGTGCTCGGCCAGATCACCGACGGTTTGCTGTCGAATATCCTGGACGGACTGGCAAAATCGACTCAGGAAATTATCCTTTTCGACCTTATGGACGCCCGCTGGGATCACGCCTTCAAGCTCAACCATCGCTACCGCGATGCCGAATGGTACATCTGTCAGTTGTCCCGCCGTGGCTATCGTCTACAGAACTACCACAAGCTGCCACACAAGGCAGCCTTGGGCGCAGGAGAACAGCTCGACAGCCGAATCACTCTGCTCCACTTCAAGAAAGGCTGAGATGCAAAAAGGCCGTGATCCTAGATCACGGCCTTTTTCTTGAGAGAACCTCAGGTCCAAACCATCAGCACATGACTTGAATCAATTCAAGCCCGCTCGATAAGCGCCGAACCCCACGACAAGCCGACACCAAACCCACTGATCGCCACCCGCTTCCAGCTCGAGTCGAACATGCGCTTCTCAAGCAGCAACGGAATACTGGACGACACGGTATTCCCGGTCTCGACCATATCCTTCACGAACTTCTCCGGCTGCCCCTCCTCGAACCGCCGCGCCACGGCATCGACAATCGCCGCACTGCCCTGGTGAATGCAATATGCATCAATATCCGTGGATTCCAGATTGGAGTCCGCCAACAACTCATGCAGGTGCGCCGGAACTTTGACCAAGGCGAAGTTGAACACCTGACGACCATTCATGAAGAAGGTGCCGTCGCTGACCTTGAGATGCGGTGCGCCGGTGCCGTCGGTGCCGAACTTGGATTTGCCTAGCACCCAGGTCGGATCCTCGCCCATCCACGTAACTGTGGCGGCGTCGCCGAACAGCATGGTGGTGTTGCGGTCTTCGGGGTCGACGATCTTCGAGTACGGGTCAGCGGTGATCAGCAGGCCGTTCTTCAGCCCCGCCGCTTCCATGAAGCCCTTCATCGCATAGATGCCGTAGACGTAGCCGGAGCAGCCCAGGGAGATGTCGAAGGCCGCGATATGGGTCGGCAGGCCGAGCTTGCTCTGAACAATCGCCGAGGTGTGCGGCAAGCCTTCTTCGTCGCCGTTCTGGGTCACGACGATCAAGGCGTCGATGGACGCTGGATCCAATTCGGGATGATTGGCGAACAGTTTGTTGACCGCTTCGACGCATAGGTCGGAGGTTTCCTGTTCGTCATCCTTACGCGGCAGGAAGGTCGAGCCGATCTTGCCGAGGATGAAGGTCTCATCCTTGCCGAATTTGGCGCCTTGCGCGTAGTTGTCGAGGCCGGCGGAGGGCACGTAGCTCGCGATGCTTTTAATGCCAATCATTCTGGCTTCCCAATACTGAATAGCTAAAGATCACCCCTCACCATGACGGAGAGGTGCCTGGGCGGCGGGCCGGACCGCGCAGGGTGGGCGGATATCCCCGAAACACCTGGCTGTATGAGCCCGTTTACACAATACAGTGAAGATGCGCGTTTTGACCCATAGGTCACAACCGGTATGGGACGTCACATCAGAACATCAAGATACAAAAAAGCCAAAACGAGCGCCTCTTTTTAATCAAAAAGTTAGCGGCTCGTTTCGGCTTGAAAGGTCAGATCTTGTCGAACAGGCTTAGCTGCGAGATGCGCGAGAAGGCCAGCTGCGCGGCTTGCAGCATGGTTTGCTGCAGGGTGAGCTGCACGCTGGCTGCGGCCATGTCGGTGTCTGCGATGGACGATTGGGTCGACGCATTGACCAGGCCCAGGCTGGAGTTTTCGGTCGACTGAATGTCCAAGGCGTTGCCGCGGGCGCCGATCGAGCCCCGCACGATGTCGATCTGGGCGCTGGCCGAATCGAGGTTGCCGATCGCAGAGGCCACCGCATTAGTGATCGCCAGCGACACGCCACTTTCGGACGTGGACTGATTCAGCGCGTTCTTAAGCGTATTGATCGTGTTGAGAACATTCTGCGTCTCGTGGGAGTCAGCCGAGACAGTGAACTTGTCGCCCGTTGCCGGAGTGCCCGAAATATCCAGCGTGACACCCGCCACGGTAATCGTCGAGCCGCTCACCGTACCTGTGCCAATGGCCTTGCTCGAATCGGTGAGCGGGGACGCATACACCTCGTAGTCGGTCGCGCTGGTGAACTTGATCACCGCCCCGCCTTCGGGGAAGCCTGCCGCATACGCCGCGTTGTCGGTGATGGTGCCACCGGTGATCTGAGACGTCGACGTATTGCTAGGCAGACGGTTGGTAGTAATGGTGTCCGGGGTACTGGACAGCGTGAAGCTGTATTGGCTTACCAAGGTGTCGGCGTCGGCCGCCTGGTCTTCATCCAGCGTCACGTTGACGGCGTATTCGACACCGCGGAAGGTGAAGTTGGTACCCGCCTCGTCATCCGGATCAATCAGCCCGCCAGTGCTGGTTTCCGACGTTACGTCGTTACCCAAGGCATCGGTCACGGTGAACTCAGTGCTACTGGTGAACGTGACGGTGTATGGCTCCCCTGCGGTGTAAGTGCTGTTGTAGCTACGCGAAGAAGTCAGAGTGCCAGCGGTCAGGGTCAGGATACCGTCATCGGTCGTCGGCGAGACCTGCGTGGTCTGGGTACGCGAGACATTGGTGGCTTGCTCGAAAAGAGTGTAGCCAGTGTCGTTGGTCGCGATACTCAGGGTATCGGACACCTGCAGACTCAGCTGGGTCTGGTCGCCTTGGTAGGTATACGTACCGTCGGCGTTACGCACGTATGGCTGAGTCGTACTCTTGGAGCCCGCGAAGATATAGTTGCCGTTGGAGTCTTTACTGTTGAGCAGGCTGAACACGGTTTCTTCGATCTGGCCGAGTTCACTGGCGATCGATGCGCGATCCTCGTCCGAAAGGCCACCACTGCCCGCGCGCAACGTCAGCTCCCGCGCACGCTGCAGGGAGTCGGTGATACTGCTGAGAATCGACTCCTCGTTATTCAACGCGTTGGTCGCCGTGGTGATATTGCTGTTGTACTGATCGAGCAAGGCACTCTGCTGCTGCAACTTGAGCAACTTGGCAGCGCCGACCGGATCATCCGCCGCGGTCTGGATGCGGCTACCCGACGAGATCTGCTCCTGGGTCTTGGTGACCGAAGCGAACGACTTCGAATAGCTGGTCATGCTATTGGCGAAGTACTGGTTGGTGGAAATGCGCATGATCGCCTCCCTTACAGACTGCTGATCAGTGTTTGAAAGATTTCCTGCGCAGTCTTGATGATCTGCGAGGAGGCGGTGTAGTACTGCTGGAACTTGACCAGACCAGCGGCTTCTTCATCCAGGTTCACCCCCGACACCGAGTCGCGGCTGTCGGTCGCTGAGGTCAGCACCGCGGCGGTAGCGGTGGCATCGATCGACGCCTGGCTTGCCAACGCGCCCACGCCCTCGACCAGCGTCGCATAGGCGCTGGTGATGCTCATACCGACGTTGCTGCCACTGACGCCCACGGTATTTGCAGTCTGCAACTCCAGCAGGCTCTGCGCGTTGCGGTTGTCGGTGGTGCCATCCGTGTTGAAAGAAACACTGTAGCTGTCGCTGGCCGCTGGCGAGCCGCTCACCGTCATCTCGAAGGTGTAAGTCATGGCATTGCCATCGGCATCGGTCATGGCATTGCCGTTGTCATCGAGCATCGGCACGGTGATGCTCAGCGTGTTGTCCTGGTTCGGCACGATGGTGCCGGTACCGATGCTCACGCCCTGGGCGTTGTAGACCGTGTAACCCTGGGTACCCGAGCTTGCGGCGTCGAACACCAGCTTGACCGGGCTGGCATTCTCGATGCCGCTTTGCATCTGCGCGAGTTCGGTGCCGCCGTAGATGTCCAAGTCGGTGGTCAGCGTCGGCAGGCTGAAGGTGCCGGTGCCACTGTTGCTCGAACCGGCCACGCCAGTCAGCGCGCTGGCGAAGGCCAACTTGTTGTAGTCGGTCATCACGGTGCTGATATTGGTCGCACCGGTACGGGTAGGAATGACCTGGAAACTGTCGCCAGCGGAAAGGGCACCACCGTTGAGCGCCAGGGTGAAACCATCGATCTCTGGCGCAGGATCGTCATCCAGGCTGTAGGAACCCATGCTGGTGCCGTCCGAGCGCACCACCGTGTAGTCCTTGTCGCTGGTGAACTTGACTTCGTAGTTGTACGCGGTCAGTGCGCTGGAGTCGGTGATGGTGACATCGAGGTTGCCGGAGCCTGCGCTATTGCTGGCCGAAGCCAGGCTGCGCTGGCTGATGGCGGAGGCGCTGTTGATGCTGGAGAACAGCATCGAACCGAAATCGCCGTTGAGGTCCAGGCCCTGGCCCAGCTGGCTGTTGATGGTGTCGCTGACCACGATGGCCATGCGCCCCAGCTCGTTCAAGGCCGGGTTGAGCACATCGTTGCGGTAACGCAGCAGGCCGCCGATCTCGCCGCCGGTGGCGACCGAGGTCACGTCGGTGCTGAAGTTCTGGTAGTTGATGACCAGGCTGTACTGCGAAGGGTCCGTGCTGCTCGCCTGCGCAGTCAGTTTGTTGGCGGTGGTGCCGGTGACCAACGCCTGGCCTGTACCCAAGTAGACGTCGTAGTTGCCATCGCGCTCCTGTACGGTCACACCCACTAACTCGTTGAGCTGGCGCAATGCCTCGTCGCGGGCATCCAGCAGGCTGGTCGGCTCGGTGCCGTTGGCCGAGAGCGCGACGATCTGCTGGTTCAGCGTGGCGATCGAAGAGGTGATGGAGTTGACCTGGCCGGTCAGCGTGCTGAGCTGGGAATTGATGCTGGTGTTCTGCTGATTCAGCTGCGAGGCAATCGAGTTGAAGCGATTGCTCAGGGTTTGCGCAGAAGTCAACAGCAGCTGGCGAGCCGCCGTATCGCTGGGTGTGGACGACGCCGTTTGCAAGGCACTGAAGAAAGACGACAGTACGCTGGTGATCCCGGTGGTGCTGTCCGACAGCAACGAGTCCAGTGACGAGATCTGCGTGGAGTAGGTACTGGCTTCCGAACTCAGCGAGGTACTGGCGTTGACCTGGCTCTGCAGGTAGGCGCTGTAGATGCGCCGCACTTCCGATAGGGTCGTGCCACTGCCGACGTAACCTGCCCCTCCAATACTCTGCAAGGCCCCGGCCGAATTCACCGTCTGCTGGCGCGAGTAGCCCGACGTCGCAACGTTGGTGATGTTGTTACTCGTGGTCGTCAGGGCACTTTGGCTCGCCGACAGCCCGGAAAGCCCAATAGAGATCAGATTCGACATGCTTCAAGCCTTATAGAGTCGTTTGTGTGCCGTTGGCTGCGTAGGTCTGGTACTTGTCGAGCTGCCGGGCGATTGCCGAGATCTTCCGGGCATAGTTCGGGTCAGTGGCGTAACCGGCCTTCTGCAACTCGGTGGCAAACTGTTCTGGGTTATCGGCCGACTTGACCACTTCTTGATAGCGATCGTTGTTCAACAGCAGGTTGGCAAGATCATGGAAACTCTCGGAGTACGAGCCATACGCACGGAACGCCGCCGACTCCTTGACCATCTGGCCGTCACGGAACTCGCTGGTGAGCGCCTTCGCCTGCTCGCCCTTCCAGCTGCCGGTGGCCTTGATGTTGAACAGGTTGTAGCTGCTGCTGCCATCGCTCTGGCGCAGGATCGACCGCCCCCAGCCGGTTTCCAGTGCAGCCTGGGCCACCAGCATCTTCGGCTCCACACCAATACGCTGGGCCGCTTCCTGGGCCATCGGCAGCATAGTGGCGACGAACTCGTCGGCACTGGTGAACGCGCTCTTGCCCGGCGCCAACGGCACCTGAACCACGCTGCGCTGGCCGCCGGCCAACAGCCCGGCGAAGGCAGGCGACTGGGTCCAGTCGCCGTATTCGCCTGCCGCGCCCACCGCTGTGGCGGTGCTGCCAGCGCCACGGCGCAGGGTGTTGGCGGGTGCGGCGGTGCCAGCACCGGGCACAATACCCGCAAGCATGCGGTCGGCCAGCTTGCTCGGCAGAGACAAACGGCGCTGATTGAGCGCCGCGACGTCATTGTGCGCGGAGCCGGCCACCTGCCCGTCTGCCGCCGCGTTGTGTATGGCCCCCAAGGCACCGCTGGTACCGGCTTCTCGGTTGAACGGGTTGCCGCCAGGGCGCTGGGTCGAGGCCGCCTTGGACAACTGGCGCATCAGCACGCCCTGTAGGCCAATACCCCCACCCTCGCGGGACAGGCTGACCGCCAGTTGCTGGTCGTACATTTCCTGGTACTGCTTGGTCGTCTCGGTGTTGAGCGGGTTGTCCTTGGCCAGCACATTGTTGGCCGCACGCATGGACTTGAGCATCTCGCTGACGAACAACGACTCGAATTCCTGGGCGACCTTGCGCAGGTTCGCCTCGCTGTCCTTGTCACCGACCTTCATCGCATTGAGGCGATTGAGGTCGGTGTAGGCGCCGGTGTCGACGGTTTTCATCTCAGCCGACCTCAGATCACGATCAGGTCGGCTTGCAGCGCACCGGCCTGCTTGAGCGCTTCGAGAATCGCCATCAGGTCGCTCGGCGCCGCGCCCACCTGGTTCACCGCGCGGACGATCTCATCCAGCGTGGTACCCGGACCGAACTTGAACATCGGCTTGGCTTCCTGCTGAGCGTTGACCCGAGAGCGCGGCACCACGGCGGTCTCGCCATTGGAGAATGGCCCCGGCTGACTGACGATCGGGTCTTCGGTGATGGTCACGGTGAGACTGCCGTGGGTCACCGCAGCTGGCGATACCTTGACGTTCTGGCCGATGACGATGGTGCCGGTACGCGAATTGATGATGACCTTGGCCACGGCCTGGCCTGGGTCGATCTCCAGGTTCTCGAGGATTGACAGGTAGTCCACGCGCTGGCTCGGATCCATCGGCGCGGTGACCCGTACCGAGCCACCATCCACAGCCTGGGCGACGCCAGGGCCGAGCATGTCGTTGACCTTGTCGACGATGCGCTTGGCGGTGGTGAAGTCGGGACGATTGAGGTTGAGGGTAAGGCTATTACCCTGGTTGAACCCGCTCGGCACCGCCCGCTCGACAGTGGCGCCACCGGGAATACGGCCGGCCGACGGCACGTTGACGGTAATTCGCGAGCCATCCTTGCCTTCGGCATCGAAGCCGCCGACCACCAGGTTACCCTGGGCGATGGCGTAAACGTTGCCATCGATACCCTTGAGTGGAGTCATCAACAGACTGCCGCCGCGCAAACTCTTGGAGTTACCGATCGACGACACCGTGATGTCAATGACCTGACCCGGTTTGGCGAACGCCGGCAGATCGGCATGGATCGACACCGCAGCAACGTTCTTCAACTGTACGGTGCCAGTGCTGCTAGGCACCTTGATGCCGAACTGCGCCAGCATGTTGTTGAAGGTCTGCAGGGTAAACGGCGTCTGGGTGGTCTGGTCACCCGTGCCGTTGAGGCCGACCACTAGGCCATAGCCGATCAACTGGTTGGTCCGCACGCCAGAAATGCTGGCGATATCCTTGAGGCGCTCGGCATGTGCACCGAAGCAGGCGAACACCAGCGCCGTCAGCACCAGCAGCGGTTTGAACTTGAGCATGTCGATGCGCACTCAGAAAGGCCAGTACGGGCTCATGAAGAACCGATCGAGCCAGCCAGGTTGGCTGGCATCGGCGAACGAGCCGGTTCCCGAATAGGTGATTCGTGCATCCGCCACGCGGGTGGATGACACAGTGTTGTCAGTGGCGATGTCATCGGCGCGAATCAGACCAGCGATACGTACCAGTTCCTCCCCGGTGTTGAGTGTCATCCACTTCTCGCCGCGCACCGCGAGGATGCCGTTAGGCAGCACCTCAGCGACGGTCACGGTGACCGAGCCGGTCAGGCTGTTGCCCTGGGCCGCCTTGGCATCACCCTTGGTATCACGCGTACCACTGTAGCTCGCATCCAGGCTCAGAGAGCCACCGCCGAACGGGCTGTCGGTCTTCACTCCACCACCGAACAGCGAGCTCAGGCCGAGGCTGGTGTTACTGTCCTTGGCCAACGAGGAATTAGCGCTCTTGCTGGCCGCCATCTTCTCGTTGAGCGTGATAGTGATGATGTCACCCACACGGAACGCCTTGCGGTCGGTGTACAGGTTCTGGTCGAAGCCGGCCTGGTAGATCGAACCGTTGTTGGCGGCCGCCGGCAACGGGGTACGCGGTAGCACAGGCGCATAGTACGGATCGTTGGGCTTGGCCGGCGGGGCCATGCAACCGGCCAGCAGGCAAGCGCCACCTACGGCGAAAACAACGGACAAACGATTCATGCTCATGACCTCACGGTGCTACGGGTGCTTCAAGGTGTCGGCTGATTCAGCTATTCAGAATTACAAATTCTGGGTAACGAACTGCAGCATCTGGTCAGCGGTCGAGATCACCTTGGAGTTCATCTCGTAGGCGCGCTGGGTGGTGATCATGTTCACCAGCTCCTCCACCGTGCTGACGTTGGAGTTTTCCAGGGTGTTCTGCAGGGTGGTGCCGAAACCGTTCAGGCCCGGGGTACCGACGTTCGGTGCACCGCTGGAGGCGGTTTCCAGGAACAGGTTGTTGCCGATGGATTGCAGGCCGGCCGGGTTGATGAAGTCGGCGGTCTGCAGGTTGCCGATCACCTGGTTGGCGGCGTTGCCGGAAGTGGTGATCGACACGGTACCATCGGTGCCGACGGTGAAGGTCTGGGCATCGGCAGGGACGACTATGGCAGGCTCCAGCGCCAAGCCATTGGCTGTCACCAGTTGGCCATCGGAATCCAGGTGGAAAGTGCCATCCCGCGTGTAGGAGATGGTGCCGTCTGGCTGCATGATCTGGAAGAAACCACGACCGTTGATGGCCATGTCCAGCGGCTGGTCGGTGGTCTGCAGGCTGCCGGCGGTGAAATTCTTCTGGGTGCCGACGATGCGCACACCAGTACCGACTTGCAAACCTGTCGGCAACTCGCTGTCCTGGGTCGACTGGGCACCAGGCTGGCGCTTGACCTGGTACAGCAGGTCCTGGAACTCGGCGCGGTCTTTCTTGAAACCGGTCGTCGAGACGTTGGCCAAGTTGTTGGAAATGGTCGTCAGATTGGTGTCCTGAGCGGCGAGGCCGGTCTTGCTGACCCAGAGAGCGGGGAGCATATGTCTTCTCCTTACGCGACGGCGTGACTGCCGTCATTGTCGAACAGGGGTTGAGGCGGGTGTCAGCTGAGCTGCATCACCCGCGCCATCGATTCGTCGTTTTCCTTGGCGGCAGTCATCATCTTGATCTGCAGCTCGAACTGCCGGGACAGCGCCATGATCGAAGTCATCTCGTCGACCGCGTTGACGTTGCTGCCCTCGAGGAAGCCAGAAACAACCTTTACCGAGGCATCCGCCACGAGGGGCTGGCCGGTGTTGCTGTGGATCAGGCCATCGGTGCCCTTGCTCAGGGTAGAGAGGTCGGGCTTGACCATCTTGATCCGGTCGACCTCAGCCATCACCGATGGGCTCTCGCCCAGGGAACGAATGCTGATGGTGCCGTCCGAGCCGACTTCGACGTGCTCTTCCGGCGGAATCGCGATCGGTCCGCCATTGCCAAGCACGGCCATGCCGTTACCGGTGCGCAGCACGCCCAGGGCGTCGATGTTGAGGCTGCCGGTGCGGGTGTAGGCCTCGCTGCCGTCAGGGGCCTGGACTGCGATCCAACCATCGCCATCTACCGCAACATCGAGTTCACGCCCGGTTTCAATCAACGGGCCATGGTCGAAGTCGGTGGCCGGCCGTTCAGTCATGGCGAAAGCGCGCGAGGGCAAGGTTTCGCCGAATACCGGCATTGAGCGGGCCTGCTCTAGGTCACGCTGGAAACCATTGGTCGAAACGTTAGCCAAGTTGTTGGCATGGGCTTTTTGCGCCAGCGCATTCTGGCTGGCGCCGGTCATGGCCACGTACAGCATCTTGTCCACTTCAACTCTCCCTCGACGGACTTTCGCCGCCACTGACATGCTGATGAGGTGCTAGCAAGTCTCGGGCCAAAACCGAGGCAAAGGCGCTACCCCAGTATTCATAGGCCTTACACGCCGCCAACGGTGCAGGCGACGCACAGGCGCGCCGGCAAATCGGCGATTGTTTGCCGGTAGGCGGCAACGTGTTGACGCTCGAAAAAACGCCGCCTGGCGCTCAACGGCAGGCGGCGTTACGAAAAGGCCCGGCAAAGCGGATGAACGCCTTGCCGGGATCGACCTGGGTGCAGATGAACACGCCGGTCTCGATGCTCTGATACTTGTACCAGGGCGCCGGCGCTGCCAGGGCCGCCAGAGGCAGCCCGAGCAACAATACCCGCACCAACCTGAACAGCATTTTCATCAGGTCATCTGGAGGATGGTTTGCATGATGGTGCTTTCAGTGGAAATGGTCTTGGCGTTGGCCTGGTAGTTGCTCTGGGCCTTGATCAGGTTGACCAACTCGGAGGTCAGGTCGACGTTGGAGTCTTCCAGGGCCCCTGCAGTCAACGAACCCATTACACCGGTGTTCGGCGCGCCGACAACCGGCACACCCGAGGCGTACGATTCTTTCCAGCCAGTGCCGCCAACCGGGGTCAGGCCCTGGACGTTGGCGAAGTTGGCCAGCGCAACCTGGCCGATGACTTTCGACTGACCGTTGCTGTAGGTGCCGAACAGATTGCCATCGGAGTCGATCGACAGCGACGACAGGTTACCCGGCGCGTAGCCGTCCTGGGACTTGGCGGTCACCGCCGAGGTGGCGTTGTATTGACTGGTCGCCGACATGTCGATGGTCACACCATTGGTAGCTGCCGAGGCGCCGTTGCTGGCCATGGTGCCAGCAGCGCTCTTGACTGCGGGAACCCAGTCGGTCAGGGTCAGATTGCCCAGGCTGTCGACGGTGAAGTCGGAACTGGTCGAAGCGGTCAAGACACCCGCCGAGTTGAAGGTCAGGTCGGCGGTGTAAGGCGTGGTGGAGGTCGGATCGGCCGGGTTCACGCCATCGACGGTCACGTACATGGTCCAGGTATTCTGGTCGGTCTTGACGAAATACTGGCTCAGGCTGTGGGCGTTGCCTTGGCTGTCGTAGATGTCGGTGCTGAAGGTGTAGTTGTAGGTGTCGGTGTCCGAGGCATCGAACGGGGTTTCGGTGGGCACCGTGTCCGACGAATTGAGGTTCAGCGTTTCGCTCAGGCTGGTACTGGCCTTGGGCGCCACCGCTGCAGTGCTGACGGTCAGGTCGGCAAGAATGCCTTCAACAACGTTACCATCGGCATCCACGCCATAACCCTGCAGGCGGTTGCCACTGGCATCGACGATGTTACCCGAGCTGTCGGTACCGAAGGCACCGGCACGGGTGTAGGTGGTCGAACCGTTGTTGCTGGTGATGAAGAAGCCGTTGCCATTGATGGCCAGGTCCAGGCTAGCGCCGGTGGTACTGACGTTGCCTTGAGTGAACTGCTGGGAAATCGCCTGGGTCGTTACACCACTACCGACGGTGTAGCGCGAACCGCCCAGGAACAGGGAGTTGGCGTAAAGGTCGCCAAACTCGGCGCGCGCCGATTTGAAACCGGTGGTGCCGACGTTGGCGATGTTGTTACCCGTGACATCCAGGCTGGTGGCGGCTGCGTTAAGGCCACTGAGACCGATATTGAACGACATTGATTGACTCCTGTGCCGATGCCCGGCTTACGATCCGATAGTTTTGACGTCCGAAAGCGCGATGCTCTCGCCACTTGCCAGATTGAGCGTGTACGAACCTGCAGTGCTGCCCACGGTGACGCTGTTGACCACCGACGGCAGGTAGGTGGTCTGCGCGACCTCCTTGCCATCGACGGTAGCCTTGGCCTCGAAGGTATAGGTACCGGCATCCACCGCCAGCCCATCGTTATCGGTGCCATCCCAGCTGAAGCTGACCGTGCCGGCACTTTGCGAACCCAGGTCGATGTTCTTCACTACATTGCCGTCGGCGTCATACACGTTCACGGTCAGGCCGGTGGTCGACGAGGTGACGTCGATCTGGCCAGTCAAGCCGGTACCGGCAGCGACCGTTGCAGCGTCCGCCTCGGTGATGACCGAGCGCCCGACCAGGGACGAAGCCTGCAAGGCCTGGGTCGAGGTATAGTTGCCGAGCAGGGTGTCCACGGTGTCGTTGAGGGTCTGCATCGATTCCAGACTGCTGAACTGCGCCAACTGGGCGACGAATTCGGAGTTGTCCTGGGGGTCGAGCGGGTTTTGGTTCTGCAGCTGGGTCACCAACAACTGCAGGAAGGTGTCCTTGCCAAGCGTGTCGGTACTGCTGCTACTGGAGGTGTCACTGGCCAGCGCATATTGCGAATAGATCGCGGAAGCACTTGTGGCGTCGGTAGTAGTGGTCATCGGCTATCCCCCTCACTGACCCAGGGTCAGCACTTTCTGCATCATGGTCTTGGCAGTATTCATGATGTCGGCGTTGGTCTGGAACGCACGGCTGGCGGAGATCATGTCGGCCATCTCCTCGACCACGTTAACGTTCGGGTAGTACACGTAGCCGTCCTTGTTGGCGGCGGGATTACTCGGCTCGTAGCGCGCCTCCAGGTTGCTCTGGTCCTCGACGATGCCTTTTACCTGCACGCCCTGCCCTGCCTCGCCCTGGTCATCGAACAGCGACTGGCTGCCGCCGGCCTGCGCGTCCTGGAAGGTGGTGGCGAACACCGGGTGACGGGCGCGGTAGGTCTGGTCGATGCTCGAGGACACGGTCTCGGCGTTGGCGATGTTGGAAGCAACGGTGTTCAGGCGCGTGTTCTGCGCACTCATGCCGCTACCGGCAATGTTGAAGACACTGGAAAGGGACATGGTCATTCTCCCCGCAGGGCCGAAACCAGCCCTTTGAATTTACTGTTGAGCAAGGTGAAGCTGGCCTGGAAGCCGATGGCGTTTTCGGTGTAGTTCGATTGCTCGATCTGCGCGTCCACGGTGTTCTGGTCGATCGACGGCTGCGTTGGCGTGCGGTACTTGAGGGTATCGTCGGCCATGGCCAGGCCCTCGGCCTCGATATGGCGGCTGTTGGTACGATCGAGGCTGAAACGGCCGCCACTCTGCTGCTTGTCGCTCTCGGCAGCGAGCACCGAGGCGAAGTCCATGTCGCGCGCCTTGTAGTTGGGCGTGTCGGCGTTGGCGATGTTGTTGGCCAGCACTTCGGCACGCTGGGCGCGGAAGCCCAGGGCCTTTTCGTGAATACCAAGCGCCTTGTCGAAACTGATGCTCATGTCGGGGAAACCTTCGGAGGTTGGCCGGAATATCGTTGGGCAAGGTATAGCAAGGGCTGTGCCAACCAACATAAAGCCCGGAAATACGGGCTTGCAGGGCAAGGTGCTGTCAGAGTGATGCCAGAAAAGCGGCAAAGGCCTTCCGCCTTGAGCGGCGAAAGCGGCAATTGCCGGGCGGCAAAAGCGGCAAAACAAAAAATTGACGTCAGTATTTTTCCTGCGCCGGCCTCTTCGCGGGTAAACCCCCTCCCACAGGGTTCTGCACAGCTTTAAAAGTCGGTGCGGTACCTGTGGGAGCGGGTTTACCCGCGAAGAGGCCGGCACAGGCAAACAAAAAGGCCGGCAACTTTCGCTGCCGGCCTTTGTGCTTACTTCGCCTGGTAGATGATCCCCGGACTGCACTGCACCATCTGGTAATGGTCCGGCAGCCCGTTCAGCGCCTCGGAAGCCCCGAGGAACAGATACCCACCCGGCTTCAAGGTACTGTGGATACGCAACAGGATGTCCTTCTTCACCTGCGCCGAGAAATAGATCAGCACGTTACGGCAGAACACCACATCGAACTTGCCCAGGCTGGCATAGCTGTCGAGCAGGTTGAACGAGCGGAACTCGACACGGCTGCGAATCGCCGGCTTGACCGCCCAACGCCCCGGCCCCTTGGTGTCGAAGTAGCGCTGCAGGCGCTCCTGGGACAAGCCACGGGCAATCGCCAGGCTGTCGTACTCGCCAGTCTTGCAGTTGGTCAGCATGGTGCCGGACAGGTCGGTGGCAACGATCTGCGCGCCCATCTTCAACTGGCCGAGGTTGCTGCGCTCGAATTCGTCGATGGCCATCGAGATGGAATACGGCTCCTGCCCCGACGAACAGGCCGCCGACCACATGCGCAGGCGCTGGCCGGGGTTGTTGCGGATGAACTCGGGGATGACCTTGTTCTTCAGCACCTCGAACGGGTAGGTATCGCGAAACCACAGGGTCTCGTTGGTGGTCATGGCATCGACCACCTGCTCGCGCAAGCCGCCGCGCGGCTGGGCCTGGATGCGCTGCACCAGCTCGCCCAGGCTCTTGATACCCTGTTGCTCCATCAGCTTGTTGAGACGGCTGGAAACCAGGTACTGCTTATTCTCGCCCAGCAGGATGCCACAGGCTTTCTCCAGGAAGACCCGGAACTGTTCGAAATCCAAATTACCCGTAGACACTACTGCCGCCTCTTTTAAATCACTGGTGCCGGGGGCCTGCCCCCGGCTGCTTCAATGCGCTGCCTTGATCCGGTCGACCACCCGCTGGGCCAGGTCGTCCGGCTTGAACTTGGCCAGGAAGTCATCGGCACCGACCTTCTTGACCATCGCCTGGTTGAACACCCCGGAAAGCGAAGTATGCAAGCAGATGTGCAATTTTTGCATGCGCGGATCGCTGCGGATCTCCGCCGTTAGCGTATAGCCGTCCATTTCCGGCATTTCAATGTCCGAGATCATCATCAGGAACTCTTCCTCCGGCTTCTTGCCCTCATCCACCAGCTGGCGCAGGTAGTTCAGGGCCTGACGGCCGTCATTGAGCGCCACCACCTCGACCCCCACGGTCTGCAGGCAGCGGCTGACCTGCTTGCGCGCCACCGACGAATCGTCGACGGTGAGCACCCGCAACAGCACGGCCTTGTCCTGCACCTCGGCATCGATCACCCCGGCCGACACCGACTCGGACGACGGCGCCACTTCGGCCAGCACCTTCTCCACATCGATGATCTCGACCATGCGGTTGTCCACCCGGGTGACCGCGGTCAGGTAGTGGTCGCGGCCGGTGCCCTTGGGTGGCGGATGGATTTCTTCCCAGTTCATGTTGACGATGCGCTCCACCGAGTGCACCAGGAAGCCTTGGGTCTTGGTGTTGTACTCGGTGATGATCACGAAACTGTTGCGCGTGTCTTCCTGCAGCGGCCGCAACCCGGTGGCCATCGACAGGTCGAGGATCGGGATGGTCGCCCCGCGAATATTGGCAACACCGCGCACCACCGGGTGCGCCTTGGGCAGCAGGGTCAGCGCAGGGCATTGCAGCACTTCCCTGACCTTGAATACGTTGATGCCGTAAAGCTGCTCGCCATTGAGGCGGAACAGCAGCAATTCCAGGCGATTCTGCCCCACCAGCTGTGTGCGCTGGTTGACCGAATCCATAACACCTGCCATGCCAGACTCCTTTATGTTTCAGCCTTTCGTTGCAACTCAGGTAGCGAGTCGGCACGGGCTTTGCTTTTTTGAGCGCCATGTACACGAAAACGACATTTTTCCGACGATTGACGCGCCTGCTGCCTGGCTCGCTGGCCATGCTGTGCCTTCTGGTGCCCGGCGTTCGCACGGTAGCGGACGCGTTTACCTTGCCTGAACAGCTTATCGGTGTCACTCAAGGGTTTCTTGAATTCAGCGTCGAAGATTATCTGGCCACCACCCAGACCGCCGGCCGTTACGAGATCCAGGTCAACCCGCTGGACCCGCGCCTGCGCATGCCGCTGTGCAGCCAGCAGCTGGACGCCTCGCTGGAAAGCCCGGCCCAGCCGTTGGGCCGCGTCACGGTAAAGGTACGCTGCGAAGGCACGGCGCCTTGGACCGTGTTCGTGCCGGCCACCGTGCGGCTGTTCCGCGATGTGGTGGTGGTGACCCGGCCGCTCAAGCGCGACAACGTGGTAGGCGAAGGCGACGTGGCCCTGCGCGAGCGCGATGTCGGCACCCTGGGCCAAGGCTTTTTGACCGAACTGGAACAGGCGATAGGCATGAAGATGCTGCGCCCCACGGTGATCGACCAGGTACTCACCCCGCAACACCTGGAACAGGCCGAGGTAGTGCGCAAGGGCGACCACGTGGTGATCATCGCCCGCAGTGGCAGCCTGAGTGTGCGCATGCCCGGAGAAGCCCTGAGCAAGGGCGGCCTGAGCGAACAGATCCGGGTGCGCAACCTCAATTCCAAACGGGTGATCAAGGCCAGGGTGACCGGCCCCGGCCAGGTCGAAGTAAGTATGTAGCCAGCCCATTGATTTGCGCTGGCGGTGAGGAACCGCTTTTCCTAAACTGTGTCAGAAAACGGGTTCGCGAGCTTGCTGACAGGCGGCTATGCATTTGTGCCTAAAGTTTCTTTCGGGTTGGCCGAAAACAAGGCAAGCGTCCAAATACCCAGAGGTTTCTGATCATGGTCATCGACTTCAGTCGTTTGAATAACTCTCCGTCCGTCACGGGCGGCGTGCGCGGCAACACCGCGAACGGCAGCGCCGAAAAACCGGCAGCCAGCCAGGAAGCGGCAACCGCCACCAGCGCCAGCGGAGAAGCGGTACACCTCAGCCAAGAGGCCCAGCAGTTGCAGAAGATCAGCGACAAGCTGCGCGACGAGCCAGTGGTCAACAGTGCCCGTGTGGCCCAGTTGAAACAGGCGATCGCCGACGGCAGCTACCAGGTCGATGCCGGCCGGGTCGCCAGCAAACTGCTCGATTTCGAAGCCCAGCGCTGACCGTTCGGCGCGCTGACTTCACGGACGCTAGAAAAGCCAAGAGTTAGCCATGCACGACACCACCTTGCTGCAACTGATCGAAGATGACATTGCCCCCATGCAGGAACTGCTTGACCTTCTGCAAAAGGAAGCGATCGCCCTGCATGGCCGCGACATGCCGCTGCTGGAACAGATCCTGGCGCGCAAGCAGTCGTTGATCATCTTGCTCGAGCAGCACGGCCAGCGCCGCAGCCAGTTGCTCGGCAGCCTGGGCCTGAGCGCCGATCGGGCCGGTGTGCAGGCGGTGGCTGCGCAATCGCCCCATGGCGAAGCGATGCTGCAGCGGCTCGACATGCTCTCGCAGCTGATGGACAACTGCCAGCAGGTCAACCAGACCAATGGCCGGATCATCCAGGTGCAGCAACACGTCACCAACAACCAGATCCGGATCCTCATGGGCGGCGATTCTCCGTCGCTCTACGACAGCCGCGGCAGCACCTCGCCACTGGCCAAGCCACGGGCGCTCAGCCAAGTGTGATTTTTTCTATCAAGGCACGGAACATACTGGCAAAATGCCGTTAATTGCGTGTGTCGCTTTTGCCTGGAGAACGATAAGCCGTGTTCAATGAATCCGATGCCCCGCAGCCGCCAAAGGTGCTGAACACCCCTTTGGAGATTGCGGCCAACTTGCGGCAGCTGCAGGAAAGCCACGACCCCCTGATCATCACCTTCCACGACCGCAGCCAGCGCTTCCAGAGCTACGTGGTGCACGTGGACCGTGAAAGCAACACCCTGGCGCTGGACGAGATGATCCCGCGCGACGGTGAAAAGTTCATCGAGAACGGCGAACACTTCCGCGTCGAAGGCTTCCACGATGGCGTGCGCATCGCCTGGGACTGCAACCACGAGCTGAAGATCAGCGAAGTCGACGGCAACCGCTGCTACCGCGGCGCCATGCCATTGGAGATGACCTACCACCAGCGCCGCAATGCGTTCCGCGCCGCGCTGAAGCTGTCGCAGCTGGTCGATGTCATCCTCGATGGTGCCCACCTCAAGGGCAACGGCGCCCTGCGTGGCAAGCTGCTGGACATCTCCGCCACCGGCTGCAAACTGCGCTTCGAAGGCAATGTCGAGGATCGCCTGCAACTGGGCCAGGTGTACGAGCGTTTCAAGGCGGGCAACCCGCTGGGCCTGGTCGACACCATGGTCGAGCTGCGCCACCTGCACTATGAAGAGCGGATCAACACCACCTTTGCCGGCGTGCGCTTCCATAACTTTACCGGGCAGGCGCAGCGCAAGGTCGAGAGCTTCGTGTACCAGTTGCAGCGTGAAGCGCGGCGGTTCGACAAGGACGACTATTGATCGTCGGTCGAGTACAAAAACGCCACCTATCAAGGTGGCGTTTTCATTTGTGCTTCTCCTGTGCCGGCCTCTTCGCGGGCACGCCCGCTCCCACAGAACTGCACATAACTCATTGAATTAGCAGGGACTCTGTGGGAGCGGCTTTAGCCGCGAACACCGGCGCAGCCGGTGCCATGCACCGCGTTGGATTCTTCGCGGCTAAAGCCGCTCCCACAGGGTACGCGTACTGCTTGCAGATCCAGTTATCTACGCGAAAGCTCTCCCACAGGTACAGCGCATGCTTCGAACCCGGCGCGGTCGCTGTGGGAGCGGGCGTGCCCGCGAAGAGGCCGGCACAGGCCTACACCGACTTGCTGACCTCACCTTCCGGCTCAGGCTCCTTGTCAGCCCCCTTCTCTTCCGCCTCGGTATCCTCCGCCGCCACCGGTGCCTGCATCACCTCCTGTACCGTCTGCTCATCCACCCGTGGGTCCAGCGCCGCCGACAGTGGCGAACCGGCAGCCGGCATGGCAACGTGGCCCAAAGGCGCATCCTGCACCTGGTGCAGCCCGGTGACCGCCTTCGGCCGAATGCGCCACACCAGCACCAGGGCAAAGAACACGAAGAAGGCATACAGCATCTGCGGGCCCAGCACCTTCATCAGCACGCCTGCCGCCAGCGGCCCGATACACGCGCCCACGCCGTAGGTCACCAGCAGCATCGCGGTCAGCGACACCCGCCGTTCGCTTTCCACATGGTCGTTGGAAAACGCCACCGCCAGCGGGTACAGGCAGAACTGCAGCAACGAAATCACGAAACCTATGCCGAACAGCAACTCCAGCGGCACGCTGGGCAACATCGCCAGCGGCGCCGAGGCCAGCGCCAACCCCACCGCCACGCTGCGGATGAGCACTGCCCGATCGTAGCGGTCAGACAACCAGCCCAGCGGCCACTGCACCAGCAGGCCGGCAAAGATGCAGCTACCCATGAACAGACCGACCTGCTCGGTAGTCATGCCCTGGCTGGAGGCATACAAGGGCGCCAGGCCATAGAACGAGCCGACGATCAGCCCCGAACCCAGCACCGTGCTGAGCGACTGCGGCACGCGCTTGATGAAGAACTTCGGCTCCATCGGGGCCGGGCGCAACGGTGCGGGGTGTATGCGCCGGGTCATGGCGACCGGCACCAGGCACAGGGTGAAACACATGGCCACCAGCATCAGCAGCTCCAGGCCAAGCTGTGGGTGCACCACCAGGATCAGCTGGCCGAGCACCAGGCCCAGGTACGAGGCGATCATGTAGCCGCTGAACACCGCGCCGCGATGCTTCACGTCGGCCTGCTCGTTCAGCCAGCTCTCGATGACCATGTACTGGCACATCATCCCCAGGCCGACGATCATCCGCAGCCCGACCCAGGCCGGCAGCCAACTGGTCAAGCCATGGCCGAGCACCGCCGCGCCGACGATGCCGGCGCAAGTGGCATAGGCGCGAATGTGCCCTACCCGGCCAATCAACCGGTGGCCGACCTTGCCGCCTACCGCCAGGCCAAAGTAGTTGGCCGCCATCAAGGCACCCACCCACAGGCTGTCGACATGATCGGCTGCCAGGCGCAGGGCCAGGTAGGTACTGAGCAGGCCCGAGCCGATCAACATCATCAGCGCGGCGAAATACAACGACTGAAACGGCTTCCAGATATTTCGCATAGGTCCCTTGCGGCTCCCGGGTCAGGTGGCGATGGGTTGCAGCCAAGCATAAAAGCAAAATTGCTGCGGCGCAGTCCCCTGCCTGACAAATCGTGAATCAAGGGCGCGTCCAGTGTCGGTCATGTCGTGATCATGCACTTGCATCATGGGACCAAGCTGCGCTCCAAGCGTTTCCATCTCATTGTTCACCAGCCGAAGGTTTAGCTTGCCTCTTCCCATCCCGGGAGCAACTGAGACTGGAGGTTACATGATCAAAGCTGACTTCACCGCCGAACTGCATACCCATGCAGGCCGAGTGGTAGTTGCAGAATCATCCGTCGGGCAACACCCATTCACATGGCTGGATGAGGACGGCTGGTTGTGTGTCGATAATCACCGAAAGGCGCATGCGCGGAACGAGATCGTACGTATCGCGTTCGATTTCAAGTACATCACATCGGAGAAGGGACGGGACCTCTACTACATCTCGTGCAACAACCACTGGAAATTCGCAGGCGCGAGGCTTGAGCAAAATTCCAGAGGCTGGCTCGGCCTGTATGGAACAGGCGTGATCGGCAGAGTCACGGATGCCGTGGCAAACTTCAAGCCGCAACTGGCAGGCCTTGGCGACTACTGGAAAATCGATACACAAGATTATTGGAACGGCGACCTGAACAGCGCCGAAAGAGTTCCGTTCTACCTGCGCGACAAACACGGCCATCGTGTGGCATCGACAAGGCCTGAAGATGCATCCACAGACCTGTCCCTCACCTTTGACAGATTTCTGAATGCAAGCGCAACGCCGGGACAGATACTCACGTTCTACTTGAAGAACATCCGGCTAGCCTGACACCCAGCATCACTGCGAAGACCCTGCCAGGAGGTGCCCTGCCTGATGGAATCAATGAGGCGTTGCCAAGGCCAAATCATCAGTCAGGCCACACCTATTCCCGCAAGGTCATGCCATTGGCCGGCAGCGGCAAGGCCGTCTTGTAGCGCACCTGCTTCAAGGCGAAACTGGAACGGATGTTGGCCACCCCTGGCAACCGCGTCAGGTAATCCAGGAACCGTTCCAGCGCCTGGATACTGGGCAGCAGTACGCGCAACAGGTAGTCCGGATCGCCCGTCATCAGGTAGCACTCCATCACTTCGGGCCGTTCGGCAATTTCTTCCTCGAAACGGTGCAACGACTGCTCGACCTGTTTTTCCAGGCTCACGTGGATGAACACGTTCACGTCCAGCCCCAACGCCTCGGGCGACAGCAAGGTCACCTGCTGGCGGATCACCCCCAGTTCTTCCATGGCCCGCACCCGGTTGAAGCAGGGTGTGGGGGACAGGTTCACCGAGCGGGCCAGCTCGGCGTTGGTGATGCGGGCATTTTCCTGCAGGCTGTTGAGAATGCCGATATCGGTACGATCGAGTTTGCGCATGAGACAAAATCACCGGTTTTTTGTGTTTATACGGAATGTTTATCTGCCCTGCTCCGCAAAGGCAATCAACTTGAGAGAAAAATTCTCCTGCCGGCCCACTAAGATGTAGGGGACGCTGACCTACCAGTCACAAGCCGGTACTCAGCGGCGGCCGCTTCAGAGCTCACAAAAACAAATACCCGAGCGAGCGTAAAAAGCATGAACGAGTACGCCCCCCTGCGTTTGCATGTGCCCGAGCCTACCGGCCGGCCAGGCTGCCAGACCGATTTCTCTTACCTGCGCCTGAACGATGCAGGTCAAGCCCGTAAACCCCCAGTCGATGTCGACGCTGCCGACACCGCGGACCTGTCCTACAGCCTGATCCGCGTGCTCGACGAGCAAGGCGACGCGCAAGGCCCGTGGGCCGAAGACATCGACCCGCAAGTTCTCCGCCAGGGCATGCGCGCCATGCTCAAGACACGGATTTTCGACAGCCGCATGGTGGTCGCCCAGCGCCAGAAGAAGATGTCCTTCTACATGCAGAGCCTGGGTGAAGAAGCCATCGGCAGCGGCCAGGCCCTGGCGCTGAACCGCACCGACATGTGCTTCCCCACCTACCGCCAGCAAAGCATCCTGATGGCCCGCGACGTGTCGCTGGTCGAGATGATCTGCCAGCTGCTGTCCAACGAGCGCGACCCGCTCAAGGGCCGCCAGCTGCCGATCATGTATTCGGTACGCGACGCCGGTTTCTTCACCATCAGCGGCAACCTGGCGACCCAGTTCGTGCAGGCGGTCGGCTGGGCCATGGCCTCGGCGATCAAGGGCGATACCAAGATCGCCTCGGCGTGGATCGGCGACGGCGCAACCGCCGAGTCGGACTTCCACACCGCCCTCACCTTCGCCCACGTGTACCGCGCCCCGGTGATCCTCAACGTGGTCAACAACCAGTGGGCGATTTCCACCTTCCAGGCCATCGCCGGTGGCGAGTCGACCACCTTCGCCGGCCGTGGCGTGGGATGCGGCATTGCCTCGCTGCGGGTTGACGGCAACGACTTCGTCGCCGTGTACGCCGCCTCGCGCTGGGCCGCCGAACGCGCCCGTCGCGGCCTGGGCCCATGCCTGATCGAGTGGGTCACCTACCGTGCCGGCCCGCACTCGACCTCGGACGACCCGTCCAAGTACCGCCCGGCCGATGACTGGAGCCACTTCCCGCTCGGCGACCCGATCGCCCGCCTGAAGCAGCACCTGATCAAGATCGGCCACTGGTCCGAGGAAGAACACCAGGCCACCACTGCCGAGCTGGAAGCCGCGGTGATCGCCGCGCAGAAGGAAGCCGAGCAGTACGGCACCCTGGCCAACGGTCACATCCCGAGTGCCGCCTCGATGTTCGAGGACGTGTACAAGGAAATGCCCGACCACCTGCGCCGTCAACGCCAGGAACTGGGGGTTTGACATGAACGACCACAACAACAGCATCAACCCGGAAACCGCCATGGCCACCACTACCATGACCATGATCCAGGCCCTGCGCTCGGCCATGGATGTCATGCTCGAGCGCGACGACAATGTGGTGATCTACGGCCAGGACGTCGGTTACTTCGGCGGCGTGTTCCGCTGCACCGAAGGCCTGCAGAACAAGTACGGCAAGTCCCGCGTGTTCGACGCGCCGATCTCCGAAAGCGGCATCGTCGGCACCGCCGTGGGCATGGGTGCCTACGGCCTGCGCCCGGTGGTGGAAATCCAGTTCGCCGACTACTTCTACCCGGCCTCCGACCAGATCGTTTCCGAGATGGCGCGCCTGCGTTACCGTTCGGCCGGCGAGTTCATCGCCCCGCTGACCCTGCGCATGCCCTGCGGTGGCGGGATCTATGGCGGCCAGACCCACAGCCAGAGCCCGGAAGCGATGTTCACCCAGGTGTGCGGCCTGCGCACTGTCATGCCGTCCAACCCGTATGACGCCAAGGGCCTGCTGATCGCCTCGATCGAATGCGATGACCCGGTGATCTTCCTGGAACCCAAGCGCCTGTACAACGGCCCGTTCGACGGCCACCACGACCGCCCTGTCACACCGTGGTCGAAGCACCCGCAAAGCGCCGTGCCCGATGGCTACTACAGCGTGCCGCTGGACAAGGCGGCCATTACCCGCCCCGGCAACGACGTGACCGTGCTGACCTACGGCACCACGGTGTACGTGGCCCAGGTGGCTGCCGAAGAAACCGGCGTCGACGCCGAGGTGATTGACCTGCGCAGCCTGTGGCCGCTGGACCTGGACACCATCGTCGAGTCGGTGAAAAAGACCGGCCGCTGCGTGGTGGTACACGAGGCCACCCGCACCTGCGGCTTCGGCGCCGAACTGGTGTCGCTGGTGCAGGAACACTGCTTCCACCACCTGGAGGCGCCGATCGAGCGCGTCACTGGCTGGGACACCCCCTACCCCCACGCACAGGAATGGGCTTACTTCCCAGGGCCTTCGCGGGTAGGTGCGGCATTGAAAAAGGTCATGGAGGTCTGAATGGGCACGCACGTCATCAAGATGCCGGACATTGGCGAAGGCATCGCGCAGGTCGAGTTGGTCGAGTGGTTCGTCAAGGTCGGCGACATGATCGCCGAAGACCAGGTAGTGGCCGACGTCATGACCGATAAGGCCACCGTTGAAATCCCTTCGCCGGTCAGCGGCAAGGTGCTGGCCCTGGGTGGGCAGCCAGGTGAAGTGATGGCGGTCGGCAGCGAGCTGATCCGCATCGAAGTGGAAGGCAGCGGCAACCATGTGGATGTGCCCACCCAGGATGTGCCCAAGCGCGAACAGATCGAGGCTCCCGCTGCCCCGGTAGCCGCCAAGCCAGAGCCGCAGAAGGAAGCAAGACCGGCCGCGTGCCAGGCGCCCGTCAACCACGAGGCAGCCCCGATCGTGCCGCGCCAGCCAGGCGACAAGCCGCTGGCCTCGCCGGCGGTGCGCAAGCGTGCCCTGGATGCCGGTATCGAACTGCGTTACGTGCATGGCAGCGGCCCGGCCGGGCGCATCCTGCACGAAGACCTCGACGCCTTCATGAGCAAGCCGCACAGCACTGGCGGACAAGCGCCGAGCGGCTATGCCAAGCGCACCGACAGCGAGCAGGTGCCGGTGATCGGACTGCGCCGCAAGATCGCCCAGCGCATGCAGGACGCCAAGCGCCGGGTCGCGCACTTCAGCTATGTGGAAGAAATCGACGTCACCGCCCTGGAAGCCCTGCGCCAGCAACTCAACAGCAAGCACGGCGACAGCCGCGGCAAGCTGACCCTGCTGCCGTTCCTGGTGCGCGCCCTGGTCGTGGCACTGCGCGACTTCCCGCAGATCAACGCCACCTATGACGACGAAGCCCAGGTCATCACCCGCCATGGCGCGGTGCATGTGGGCATCGCCACCCAGGGTGACAACGGCCTGATGGTACCGGTGCTGCGCCATGCCGAAGCTGGCAGCCTGTGGAGCAATGCCGGCGAGATCTCGCGCCTGGCCAACGCTGCCCGCAACAACAAGGCCAGCCGCGACGAGCTGTCCGGTTCGACCATCACCCTGACCAGCCTGGGCGCCCTGGGCGGCATCGTCAGCACACCGGTGGTCAACACCCCGGAAGTGGCGATCGTCGGCGTCAACCGCATGGTCGAGCGGCCTGTGGTGATCGACGGCCAGATCGTCGTGCGCAAGATGATGAACCTGTCCAGCTCGTTCGACCACCGCGTGGTCGATGGCATGGACGCCGCGCTGTTCATCCAGGCCGTGCGTGGCCTGCTCGAACAACCCGCCTGCCTGTTCGTGGAGTGAGCATGCAACAGACTATCCAGACTACCCTGTTGATCATCGGCGGCGGCCCTGGCGGCTACGTGGCTGCCATCCGCGCCGGGCAACTGGGCATACCCACCGTGCTGGTGGAAGGCCAGGCACTGGGCGGTACCTGCCTGAACATCGGCTGCATCCCGTCCAAGGCGCTGATCCACGTGGCCGAGCAGTTCCACCAGACCTCGCGCTTTGCCGGCCCGTCGGAGCTGGGCATTAGCGTCTCCTCGCCGCGCCTCGACATCGGCCAGAGCGTGGCCTGGAAGGAAGGCATCGTCGACCGCCTGACCACCGGCGTCGCCGCCCTGCTGAAAAAGCACGGGGTCAAGGTGATCCATGGCTGGGCGAAGGTGCTCGACGGCAAGCAGGTCGAGGTCGATGGCCAGCGTATCCAGTGCGAGCACCTGTTGCTGGCCACTGGCTCCAGCAGTGTCGAACTGCCGATGCTGCCGCTGGGCGGGCCGATCATTTCCTCGACCGAAGCCCTGGCGCCGAAAACCCTGCCGCAGCACCTGGTGGTGGTGGGCGGCGGCTACATCGGCCTGGAGCTGGGCATCGCCTACCGCAAGCTGGGCGCACGGGTCAGCGTAGTGGAAGCGCGCGAGCGCATCCTGCCGACCTACGACAGCGAGCTGACCGCACCGGTGGCCGATTCGCTGAAGAAACTGGGCATCACCCTGCACCTGGGCCACAGCGTCGAGGGTTACGAAGGCGGCTGCCTGCTGGCCCGTGATGGCCAGGTTGGGCAACTGCGCCTGGAAGCCGACCAGGTGCTGGTGGCCGTGGGCCGTCGGCCGCGCACGCAAGGTTTCAACCTGGAGTGCCTGGACCTGAAGATGAACGGCGCCGCCGTCGCCATCGACGAGCGCTGCCAGACCAGCATGCGCAATGTCTGGGCCATCGGCGACGTGGCCGGCGAACCGATGCTGGCGCACCGGGCCATGGCCCAGGGCGAGATGGTCGCCGAGATCATCGCGGGCAAGGCACGCCGTTTCGAACCCAGCGCGATCGCCGCGGTGTGTTTCACCGACCCGGAAGTGGTGGTGGTCGGCAAGACCCCGGAACAAGCCAGCCAGCAAGGGCTGGATTGCATCGTCGCGCAGTTCCCGTTTGCTGCCAATGGCCGGGCCATGAGCCTGGAATCGAAAAGCGGTTTCGTGCGGGTGGTGGCGCGCCGTGACAACCACCTGATCCTGGGTTGGCAGGCGGTTGGCGTGGCGGTTTCCGAGTTGTCGACGGCGTTTGCCCAGTCGCTGGAGATGGGCGCGTGCCTGGAGGATGTGGCCGGCACCATCCATGCCCACCCGACACTGGGTGAAGCGGTACAGGAAGCGGCACTGCGCGCCCTGGGCCACGCCCTGCATATCTGACACTGAAGCGGCCCAGGCCGATTTGGCCCGCAGCGCCCAAGGCGTTGCGGGTCTTTTTTCATTCGGGCCTTACGGCGGTCCAAGACGCTGAAGCTCGCGCGACCGCTGTAGGAGCGGCCTTGTGTCGCGAAAGGGCTGCGTAGCAGCCCCGGCAATTTGTGCATCCTCGCTGAAACCCTGGGGCTGCTTCGCAGCCCTTTCGCGACACAAGGCCGCTCCTACAGGGGATCTGCGCCAGGCGGCCTATTCGGCTATCGCGTTCTTGCCAGCATCTTTGGCCCGGTACAGCGCCGTGTCGGCACGCGCCAGCAGTGCATGCTGGTCCTCTCCTTCCTGCCATTGCACCACGCCGTAACTCATGGTCAGCCGGCAATCGCCCACCGGCTCCACCTGCACCATCGCCTGGCGCAAGCGTGCTGCCACCTCCAGCGCCTCGCCCAGCGAGGCCTGCGGCAATACGATGACGAACTCGTCCCCACCCCAGCGCGCCAGCAGGTCCTGCTGCCGCAGGCAGGTATGCAGAACGTCGACCACCCGCACCAGCGCCGCATCGCCACGGGCATGGCCATAGCGGTCATTGATCGGCTTGAAGTCGTCCAGGTCCATGGCTATCAGCGACAACGGCTGGCGAAAGCGCTTGGCACGCTCGCACTCCAGTTGCAGCGCCTTCTCCAGCCGATAGCGGTTGGCAATGCGGGTCAACGCGTCGCGCTCGGCCAGCTCGCGGTTTTCATCCAGCTGCCGCTGCAACTGCTGGTTCACCCAGGACAGCTCGCGGGTGCGTTCGGCCACCTGGCTTTCCAGCGACTGGTTCCTCTGCTCCAGTTGCGCCACCAGGCGCTTGTTGGCGTCGATGTTGCGGTGGGCACCGAGCATGCGCGCCACCGAGCCGTCCTCGTTACGGGCGATGATGTGGCCGCTGTCTTCGATCCACAGGTAGCTGCCATCGTGGCAACGGCAGCGGTATTCGACCAGGTAGTGCTCGTTGCGCTGGTTGATGTACGCCTCGAAATGCGCCATCACCCGCGAGTAGTCCTCCGGGTGGATCACGCTTTCCCAGGTGAGCACCGAGTTGGCCATGGAGTGACTGGGGTAGCCGAGCATGGCGTACCAGCCCGGGTTGCGATAGACGTAGCCGGTATTGGCATTCCAGTCCCAGATACCATCGCTGATCAGATCGAACAACGTATGCAACTGCTGTTCACTGAAGCCGGCGGGTACCGGCCGGGTTTCCTGACTCATGGACGCTCTCCCTGGCTCCTGGCGCACCCGAACAGAATAGCCCCGACGCCCTGTTTTTGCGGCGCTGAGGACAGGCATGGATCGAGGACGCTCAAGCCAACTGCAACAGCGCCTCCTCCACTGCGGCAACCACCTGGTTGCCCTTGGCACCCGGCAGCCGCCATGCGGCGATGGTCATGCCCAGTGGCACCGCGCGGTCGATGGGGGCGACCAGTTCGCCGCTGTCGAGGTAGCGTTGTACCAGGCTTCTGCGCCCTATCAGCACCCCGGCGGCCAGCAAGGCTTGCTGCAGGGCGATCGAGTACAGGGAAAAACCCGGCCCACGGGCAACGAACTCTTGCCCGGGCATCACCGCCCCCGTCCACACCGCCCAGTCGTTCCAGCCCACATCGGCGATGCAACGGGCGTCGGCAAGGTCCTCGGGCTTGGCGATGCTGGCGGCCAGGGCCGGCACGCACACGGGCAGGACTTCTTCCGTGGCTATCCTGCGTTGCCAGCGCTCGGGCTTTTCGGTGTAGAACAGGCACAGGTCGAACGGGCTGCGTTTCAGGTTGGGCGGCTCATCCACCGCCGTCACCGAGATCTCGATGGGTGCCAGCAACCGGGTCAGTTCCGGCAGGCGTGGCCCTATCCACAACTGCGCCAGGGCAGGCGATGTGACGATATGCACCCGCTGCGGTGCGGCCAGGCGGCGCAGTGTGCGTGCAGCGGCTTCGACCGCGTCGAACGCCTCGGTGAACTGGCCTTTCACGCTTTCACCCAAGGGCGTCAGGCGCACGCCTTTGGCATGGCGCTCGAACAAGGCTGCGCCATATTCGCTTTCCAGGGTCTTGACCAGGGCGGCGATGGCCCCCGGGGTCACCTTCAGCTCGAGTGCGGCACGGGCAAAACCGCCCAGGCGGGCTGACGCTTCGAAGGCACGCAGGGCATTGAGCTGCAGCGAGTGCCGGGTAGGAGTATCGAGGTACACGGTTTAAGGCCTATTTTTTTTAGGCCTACTATTCCAGAAATCTGACGTTGAGGCCAACTGTCGCGCGCATTAACGTGGACGTACCGCCCTTGCACCGTCTGCACTCTTTCAAGGATTTCAAATGCCGTATCCAAACGGGACCCAAGCGTTCAGGCAAGGTGCCCACAGCGCCCTGCCATTGACCTCCGGCATCGTGCCCTTCGGCCTGATCACCGGGGTCACGGCGATCGGCATGGGCCTGTCGCCAACCGATGCCATCGGCATGACCTTGCTGTTCTACTCCGGCTCGGCGCAAATGGTGGTGATGCAGTTGATGCAAAGCGCCGCCCTGCCGGTGACCATGGTGGTCACCGCGCTGGTGATCAACCTGCGCTTCCTGATGTACAGCGCCAGCCTGGCCCCGCACCTGGGCCAGCTGCCGCGCCGCCAAAAGTGGCCGATGGCGTACATGCTGTCAGATCAGTCCTTCGCCTTGTGCACGCTGAAGATGGGCTCGGGCGGGCTCGGGCAGTATGCCTACCCCTACTATGCCGGTACGGCAATCACCATGTTCTTCGGCTGGAACCTCTCGGTGCTGGCGGGCATGTACCTGGGCGCGAGCATTCCTGAAGACTGGTCGCTGGGCTTTGCCATTCCATTGTCATTCCTGGCCCTTTTGATACCCGGCATTCGCAATGCGGCCACGCTTGGCGCAGCGCTGACCGGCGGCGTGCTCGCCGTGCTGGCCGCCAACCTGCCCTACAACCTCGGCCTGCTGGCTGGCGCGCTGGGCGGCATCATCGCCGGGCTGGCCATCGAGAGCTGGCAAAAACAGCAAACCGTGGCAGACGCCAATACCGAGCAGGAAGCATCATGAGCGAAACGACCCAGTGGATAACCTTCATTCTGATAGGCCTGGGCACCTTCGCCATCCGCCTGTCGTTCATCGAGTTGCACACGGTGCTGCGCATCCCCCCACTGTTTCGCCGCGCCCTGGCGTATGTGCCGGCCAGCGTGTTGGCGGCATTGGTACTGCCGGCCGTGGTATTCCCCGACCGGCAGGCAGGGTTCGACTGGATGAACCCGCAGATACCAGCGGCGATACTGGCCGCGCTGGTGGCGTGGCGTACGCGCAGCACGATGCTGACGCTGATTGTGGGCATGGGAGTGCTGTGGGCCTTGAAGCATTTGGGGATGTAGCCCTTTCGCGACACAAGGCCGCTCCTACACGGCCAGCGTCAGCTCGGCGGCTTCTTGAAGTATCAGACCGCGCTGGCCTTGGCCAGGTCCAGCGAGCGTGTCTCGGGCGCCATCAGCCAGGTGCAGAGCAGCCCGACCATTGAAATGCCAAACGCCACGATCATGGTGTTGGCAATGCCGAGCGACTACAGCGACGTGGGCACCAGGTAGGTGCCGATGGCGGCACCGATACGCGACAGGGAATAGGAAATGGCGTCCCAGGCAGGAATTGAACCTGCAACCTTCCCCTTAGGAGGGGGATGCTCTATCCAATTGAGCTACTGAGACGCAAGTACCGGCAGCGGACGCTGCACAGCAGGACGGCCAGCATGTTAACCAGCATGCTGGCGTTTGTCATGCCTCATGCGGGCTTTTTCGCGTAATCCTTTTCTGCCAATGCTACACCTGCGGCAGCACGCCTTCATCACGCAGCAGCGCAAACAATGCCGCGACCGCGGTTTCCAGGGTGGTGGAGTTGTCCAGCACATGCAGCGACGGATCGGCCAGCGCCTGCAAGCGAGCATTACGTGCCAGGCGCTGCTCGACTTCCTCTGCGCTTTCCCGGCCGCGGGCCACCAAGCGCTCGCGCAGCACCTCGTGCCGGACCTCGACCAGCACTGCCAACAGGTTCGGGTAGCGCCGACGCGCCTCGGCCAGATAAGCCCGCGAACCATTCACCAGCACCGCCCTGCCCTCCGCCAGCCACTGGTCCACCTGCAGTGGAATGCCGTAATCCAGGCCATTGGCTCGCCAATGCATGGCGAACGCGCCTTGCGCGCGCAGTGCTTCGAACTGTTCGGCCGTGACTCCATGGGCGGCTTCGCCCTTGGCTTCGGCCGACCGGGTAATGACGCGACGGGCGATTTCCACCCCGGCGGCTGCCAATCGCTCACGAGAAGCATCGATCAGGGAATCTTTCCCGGAACCCGACGGTCCTACCAGATATATCAACCGACCTGTCCCTGATTGGCGGTCGCTTGCGTCATGTTGCATAGCCACTATGCTCTATGGAGGGAAACCGGCACATTCTAGGGGCTTTCCCAGCCTTTTGCTGCTTTTTACCAGTTTTTGACGGCAAAAGTCTGACGATTGGACAAGTCGGAACATGTAAAACTTTTCAAACCAGTACTCATTTCTGATAATTGGTACTGGCACAAAGCCTTTATCCGGCTCACTATTTGTCACAGAATTGACGCCAAGGAAACGGCGACCATGAGGCAAGATGAGCATCCATTTTTCACAGACGGTTGAACATTTCGTCGTCGCCACGGTCGTACTACCACCCCGTGCGGCCAATTTGAGAACCGCTTCCCCTGAACCAAAATCCGGTCAATTTATATGCGCCCAATGAAACAGGCTATTTATTCGAGCCGCACCGCTGACAAGTTCGTCGTCCGCCTGCCAGACGGGATGCGTGAGCGCATTGCCGAGGTAGCGCGCAACCATCACCGCAGCATGAACTCCGAAATCATCGCGCGCCTGGAACAGAGCCTTATCCAGGAAGGTGCGCTGGGTGACGAGTTGAGCATGCGCCTGGACAGCCCTGAACTGTCCCTGCATGAACGCGAGTTGCTGCAACGCTTCCGCCAACTGTCGCACCGCCAGCAGAACGCGCTGGTCGCCCTCATCGCTCACGATGTGGAAATGGCTACCGACGCCTCCTGAGGTTTGCAGCCGAACATGAAAAAGCCAGCGTAAGCTGGCTTTTTTGTGGATGGTGATCCTGCAAGAGACGCGATCCGTTTGTTTGGGGACCGCGGGCTACAGCAGGAACAGCGTGGCCAGCCCGAGGAAGATGAAGAACCCGCCGCTGTCGGTCACCGCGGTAATCATCACGCTGGAGCCCATCGCCGGGTCGCGTCCCAGGCGCGTCAGGGTCATCGGGATCAACACTCCCATCAAGGCCGCCAACAGCAGGTTCAAGGTCATCGCCGCAGTCATCACCAGGCCCAACGACCAGCTGCCATACAGCCAGAACGCCACCGCGCCGATCACCCCGCCCCAGATCAGGCCGTTGAGCAGCGATACCGCCAGCTCCTTGCGCATCAGGCGGCTGGTGTTGCCCGGCGACACTTGGTCCAGCGCCATGGCGCGCACGATCATGGTGATGGTCTGGTTACCGGAGTTGCCACCAATACCCGCCACGATCGGCATCAGCGCAGCCAGGGCCACCAGCTTCTCGATCGAACCTTCGAACAGGCCGATCACTCGCGACGCAACGAAAGCAGTAATCAGGTTGATGGCCAACCAGGCCCAGCGGTTGCGCAGCGAACGCCAGACCGAGGCGAAGATGTCTTCTTCCTCGCGCAAACCGGCCATGTTCAGCACTTCGCTTTCGCTTTCTTCACGAATCAGGTCGACCATTTCGTCGATGGTCAAGCGGCCGATCAGGCGTTCGTTCTTGTCCACGACCGGCGCAGATACCAGGTCATAACGCTCGAAGGCCTGCGCCGCATCATAGGCATCTTCCTCGGGGTGGAAGGAGACCGGGTCGGTCGCCATCACTTCCGCCACCTTCTTTTCCGGGTCATTGACCAGCAGGCGCTTGATCGGCAATACGCCCTTGAGAATGCCGTCATAGTCGACCACGAACAGTTTGTCGGTGTGGTTCGGCAGCTCTTTCAGGCGGCGCAGGTAGCGCAACACCACTTCCAGGCTGACGTCTTCGCGGATGGTTACCATCTCGAAGTCCATCAGCGCACCAACCTGCTCCTCGTCGTAGCTCAGCGCCGAACGCACGCGCTCGCGTTGCTGGGCATCGAGGGTTTCCATCAGCTCGTGAACAACGTCACGCGGCAGCTCAGGAGCCAGGTCGGCCAGCTCGTCGGCGTCCATTTCCTTGGCGGCGGCGAGCAGTTCGTGATCGTCCATGTCGGCGATCAGCGATTGCCGCACGGCGTCGGACACTTCCAGCAGGATGTCGCCATCGCGATCCGAGCGCACCAGCTGCCAGACCGTCAGGCGGTCTTCCAGAGGCAAGGCTTCGAGGATGGAGCTGCGCTGGCAGGACGCCTACCATCAATTCAGCGCCGCGGAGAACGAGCAGCAGCTCTTCCAGCGGATCGCCGCGTATTCGAAGCGCCTGGGCTTCGAATACTGCTGTTACGGAATCCGGGTGCCGCTGCCCGTGTCGAAATCGGCCGTCGCGATCTTCGACACCTATCCGGACGGCTGGATGGCGCACTATCAGGCGCAGGACTACATCAAGATCGATTCGACGGTCCGCGACGGTGCGCTCACCACCAACATGATCGTCTGGCCGGACGTCGACGAGGTCGCGCCATGCCCGTTGTGGGAAGATGCGCGCGAGGCCGGGTTGTCGGTCGGCATCGCGCAGTCGAGCTGGGCCGCGCGCGGCGCGTTCGGCCTGCTGAGCATCGCGCGCCATGCGGATCGCCTCACGCCTGCCGAAATCGACATGCTCACGCTGCAGACCCACTGGCTCGCGAACCTGTCACATTCGCTGATGAGCGGCTTCATGGTGCCGAAGCTCGCGCCAGCGGCAAGCGTCGTGCTGACGGCGCGGGAACGCGAAGTGCTGTGCTGGACCGCCGAAGGCAAGACGGCATGCGAGATCGGTCAGATCCTCGGCATCGCGGAGCGGACGGTGACTTTTCACGTCAACAACGTCCTCGTGAAGCTTGGCGCGACCAACAAGGTGCAGGCGGTCGTCAAGGCGGTCTCGGCGGGGCTCATCGATATGTTCTGAATGTAGGCGATGTCGGCGGGGTGCAGGTCATCGAGCTTGCGCTGCAGCTCGACGAGGTTCTGGCGGTGGACCAGGTTTTCCACCAGGTCGTTGTGGGCGCCTTCCTGACGGTGGGTCAGGTCTTCGACCACGCGCTGGCGTTGCAGCAGTTCGACCACCTGGGCCAGGCGGTCCTGCAGGCTTTCCTGCGCTTTTTTTACTTCTACTTCAGTCATAGGCGAACTCCACTCCCAGCAGCGGAGCACGCCGGGAGAATCAATCGGTCAGATCTTTCTGTATGAATCTTGTTAGCGAGTAACTACTGGGTAAGTCCATGGTGGTTTTCCACAAGCCCCGGCGGGGCTGACGGGCGCAATCATACACTGCTAAAGCTGTCAGATCGCTTAAAATTTTGGCCAGAACAATCGTTTGCGTGATAAAGCTGGGACAACGCTCGAAGCTATCAGTGCGACGGTGGGTCTGGCGGTCAAGTTACATTTGTTGTGTGCCTGGATGTGTATGCGGTGCCTGATCGATACTGGGGCTGCTTTGCAGCCCATCGCGACACAAGGCCGCTCCTACAAGGGATCGCGTACTTCTGTAGGAGCGGCCTTGTGTCGCGAAAGGGTCGCGCAGCGGCCCCAAAGGCACAGGCTCAATCTACAGAAGAGCTTAGATCGACATCACCAACAATTCATTGGCGCAGAAAAACAAAAAGCCCGCTCATTTGAGCGGGCTTCTTGATTTGGTGTGGCGGACTCAGGAGGATTCGAACCTCCGACCGCTCGGTTCGTAGCCGAGTACTCTATCCAGCTGAGCTATGAGTCCGTGGTGGTATTTTTTAGACCAGGTTACCACTGGTTGGTTGAAGTGCCTTTGCAAGCAGAGCCACTTCAAAAAGTGGCGGACTCAGCAGGATTCGAACCTGCGACCGCTCGGTTCGTAGCCGAGTACTCTATCCAGCTGAGCTATGAGTCCGCGATGGTAGTTTTAGACCAGATTACCACTGGTTGTTTGAAGCAGCCTTGCAAACAAAGCCACTTCAAAAGTGGCGGACTCAGGAGGATTCGAACCTCCGACCGCTCGGTTCGTAGCCGAGTACTCTATCCAGCTGAGCTATGAGTCCGTGTCTTGCCGCGCATTATAGGTCGCTGAAACATTTTTGCAAGAACTTTTTCGTTTAAAATCAACTACTTAGCGTTCTTACTGTTTACAGCGCCCTAAGCGAATAATGGCGGTGAAGGGGGGATTCGAACCCCCGATACCCTTATGAGGTATACTCCCTTAGCAGGGGAGCGCCTTCGGCCACTCGGCCACCTCACCGCAACACGAGGCGAATATTAAACAGGCTCTTCCTCGTTTGCAACCCTTTTTTTGAAAAAAACTTCAAAAAAATTAAAGGCTTGGCTCCTCGTCCTTCTCTTTCTTGATCCGCAGGTAGATTTCCTCGCGGTGCACAGCCACTTCTTTCGGGGCGCTGACGCCAATACGCACCTGGTTGCCTTTGACGCCAAGCACCGTCACGGTGATCTCGCCGTCTCCAATGATCAGGCTCTCGGCGCACCGACGAGTCAGAATCAACATAGCTTTCTCCTTACGCAAAACATTCAGGGGTAACAGTCTTGGGTGTCGCGGCCTGGTCGTGGACGACGACCAGGGCCCGGTTACTCGCCACACAGGGCAGGACAGGCCTGTGTGGCGAGCAGAAACGCGAAGGGCGCGGCAAGCCGCGCCCTTCCAGGCAGCGTATTACTCGCTCTGTCGTGCCGGAGCGTCGAGCTCGAACGCGGTGTGCAGCGCGCGTACGGCCAGCTCCAGGTACTTCTCTTCGATCACGACCGAAACCTTGATCTCGGAGGTGGAGATCATCTGGATGTTGATGCTCTCCTTGGCCAGGGCTTCGAACATGCGGCTGGCAACACCGGCGTGCGAACGCATGCCGACGCCGACGATCGAGACCTTGGCGATCTTGGTATCGCCGATCACTTCACGGGCACCGATTTCGCGGGCAGTGTTTTCCAGCACGCTCTGCGCCTTCTCGTACTCGTTGCGGTGTACGGTGAAGGTGAAGTCGGTGGTGTTATCGTGGGCAACGTTCTGCACGATCATGTCGACCTCGATGTTCGAGGCGCTGATCGGGCCGAGGATCTTGAAGGCCACGCCCGGGGTGTCCGGCACGCCGCGAATGGTCAGCTTGGCTTCATCACGGTTGAAGGCGATACCGGAAATGATCGGCTGTTCCATGGATTCCTCTTCATCAATGGTAATGAGGGTACCCGGACCCTCCTTGAAGCTGTGCAGCACGCGCAGCGGAACGTTGTACTTGCCGGCGAACTCCACCGAACGGATCTGCAGCACCTTGGAACCGAGGCTGGCCATTTCCAGCATCTCTTCGAAGGTGATCTTCTCCAGGCGCTGGGCCTGTGGCACAACGCGCGGGTCGGTGGTGTAGACGCCATCGACGTCGGTGTAGATCTGGCACTCGTCAGCCTTCAGCGCAGCCGCCAGGGCCACGCCCGTGGTGTCGGAGCCACCACGGCCCAGGGTGGTGATGCTGCCGTGCTCGTCGACGCCCTGGAAGCCCGCTACCACGACCACGCGGCCTTCCTTGAGGTCGGCACGAATCTTCTGGTCGTCGATCTGCAGGATGCGCGCCTTGTTGTGCGCGCTGTCGGTGAGAATGCGCACCTGGTTGCCGGTGTAGGACACCGCTGGCACACCACGCTTGATCAAGGCCATGGTCAGCAAGGCAATGGTGACCTGCTCACCGGTCGACACGATCACATCCAGTTCACGCGGAACCGGCTGATCGGTGATCTGCTTGGCCAGGTCGATCAGGCGATTGGTTTCACCGCTCATGGCCGACAACACAACCACCAGGTCGTCGCCCGCCTCACGGTGTTTCTTGACCTTATCGGCTACCTGCTCGATCCGCTCGATGGAACCGACAGAGGTGCCGCCAAATTTCTGTACGATCAACGCCATTTCAATGGTGCCTCAGCCCATACAGGGCCCCAAAAAACAATCCAACATGAAGAGGCCGGTGACTAGACCACCGGCCCCTTCATCTCAAAGTCCCTGCTCTGCGAATGGCACGGCCAGCGCCAGGGCGTGGTCCAGCGCGGCGACGTCGACGCCACCACCCTGGGCCATGTCCGGACGGCCACCGCCCTTGCCACCCACCGCCGCAGCGGCTTGTTTCATCAGATCGCCAGCCTTGAGTTGGCTGGAGAGGTCCTTGGTCACGCCGGCCACCAGCACGACCTTGCCCTCATGCTCGCTGCCCAGCAGGATCACTGCGTGGCCGAGCTTGTTCTTCAGCTGATCGACCAGGGCCAGCAGGGCCTTGCCGTCCTGCCCATCCAGGCGGGCGGCGAGCACCTTGGCACCTTTGACCTCAACGGCCGCGTTGGAGAGATCGTCCCCGGCGGCGCTGGCGGCCTTGGCCTGCAGCTGTTCAAGCTGCTTCTCCAGCTGGCGGTTGCGCTCAAGCACAGCCGACAGCTTGTCGATCAGGTTGTCGCGGTTGCCTTTGACCAGTTGCGCGGCTTCCTTGACCTGCTCTTCGGCAGCGTTCAGGTAGGCCAGCGCAGCGGCGCCGGTCACCGCTTCGATACGGCGCACGCCAGAGGCCACGCCGCCTTCGCTGATGATCTTGAACAGGCTGATGTCACCGGTGCGCTTGGCGTGGATACCGCCGCACAGCTCCACCGAGAAATCGCCGCCCATGCTCAACACGCGCACAGTGTCGCCGTACTTCTCGCCGAACAGCGCCATGGCGCCTTTGGCCTTGGCGGTTTCGATGTCGGTCAGTTCGGTTTCAACGGCAGTGTTCTTGCGCACTTCGCGGTTGACGATGTCTTCCAGTTGCTTGATCTGCTCTGGCTTCAGCGCTTCGAAATGGCTGAAGTCGAAACGCAGGCGCTGGCTGTCGACCAGCGAGCCCTTCTGCTGCACGTGCTCGCCCAATACCTGACGCAGCGCTTCGTGCAACAGGTGAGTGGCGGAGTGGTTCAGCGAGGTGGCATGCTGCACGTCGGCATCGACCTTGGCCTCGACTGGCGAACCGATCACCAGCGCACCGCTGGCGACCACACCGTGGTGCAGGAAGGCACCGCCAGTTTTGGTGGTGTCGCGCACGTCGAAGCGTGCAGCGCCAGCCTGCAGGAAGCCGGTATCACCCACCTGGCCGCCGGACTCGGCGTAGAACGGCGTGCGGTCGAGCACGACCACGCCCTGCTCGCCTTCACCCAACTGGTCGACGGCCTGGCCGTCCTTGTACAGGGCAATGATCTTGCCTTGGGCTTCGGTGGCGTCGTAACCGAGGAATTCGGTGGCGCTGTCGACTTTAACCAGGCTGTTGTAATCCATGCCGAAGGCGCTGGCGGAACGGGCACGCTCACGCTGGGCATCCATCTCGCGCTCGAAGCCGGCTTCGTCGATGGTCAGCTCACGCTCACGGGCAATGTCGGCAGTCAGGTCCATCGGGAAGCCGTAGGTGTCGTACAGCTTGAACACCACGTCGCCCGGCACCACGTCGCCTTTGAGCTGGGCCAGGTCTTGCTCGAGGATACGCAGGCCCTGCTCCAGGGTCTTGGCGAACTGCTCTTCTTCGGCCTTGAGCACGCGCTCGATGTGCGCTTGCTGGCTCTTCAGTTCCGGGAAGGCTTCGCCCATTTCAGCAGCCAGTGCCGCAACGATCTGGTAGAAGAAGCTGCCCTTGGCGCCCAGCTTGTTACCGTGACGGCAAGCGCGGCGAATGATGCGGCGCAGCACGTAGCCACGGCCTTCGTTGGACGGCAGCACACCGTCGGCAATCAGGAAGCCGCAGGAACGAATGTGGTCGGCGACGACTTTCAGCGAGGCCTGGCCGTCATTGCTGCAACCGATGGCCTTGGCCGCGGCCGCCAGCAGGTTCTGGAACAGGTCGATCTCGTAGTTCGAGTGCACGTGCTGCAGCACGGCGCTGACGCGCTCCAGGCCCATGCCGGTGTCCACCGACGGCGCTGGCAGCGGGTGCAGCACGCCATCGGCGGTGCGGTTGAACTGCATGAAGACGTTGTTCCAGATCTCGATGTAGCGGTCGCCGTCTTCTTCTGGCGAGCCGGGTGGGCCGCCCCAGATGTCCGGGCCGTGGTCGTAGAAGATCTCGGTGCATGGGCCGCACGGGCCAGTGTCGCCCATGGTCCAGAAGTTGTCGGAGGCGTACGGGGCGCCTTTGTTGTCGCCGATGCGCACCATGCGCTCGGCCGGCACGCCGACTTCCTTGGTCCAGATGTCGTAGGCTTCGTCGTCAGTGGCGTAGACAGTGACCCAGAGCTTTTCCTTGGGCAGGTTCAGCCACTGCTCCGAGGTCAGGAAGGTCCAGGCGAAGGTGATGGCATCGCGCTTGAAATAGTCACCGAAGCTGAAGTTGCCCAGCATTTCGAAGAAGGTGTGGTGACGCGCGGTGTAACCGACGTTTTCCAGGTCGTTGTGCTTGCCACCGGCGCGCACGCACTTCTGGCTGCTGACGGCGCGGGTGTAGGCGCGCTTCTCTGCACCGAGGAAGCAGTCCTTGAACTGGTTCATGCCTGCGTTGGTGAACAGCAGGGTCGGGTCGTTGTTCGGGATCAGCGAACTGGAGGCGACTCGGGTATGGCCTTGCTCTTCGAAGAAGCGAAGGAAGGCTTCACGGATTTCTGCGCTTTTCATAGGTTCTTCCACGGAAACGGCGGCCCTGTTGGGCAAACACGTCGACGAAACGACGGCAAAGGGCCGCATTATATCGGTCCTGCAAGCTCGATGCAGTGTGTTTATACGATAGAAACTGTCGTTTGGACGGTTTTTCGGGCTATGCAAACGAAAATGACATGACCGGATGCTAAATCCTGTGTTTCGCCACTGGCAAGCCAATTACCGCTTATGGGAAGGGAAAATGGAACAGGCGGTGAATTAAAAGAGTTTCATGGGAATCATCACGCAAGGCCGCTCCCCAAAAAGCGACTCCCACAGCAGCAGCCATAGCGCATCAGCCTAGCCGCTGCCCCGAATCCGGCACGATCAGGATACCGGCGCGCAAACCGTTCCTGACCTTGGGGTTGGGGAAGATGATGCGCGCGCCCTCCTCCTCGACCACCCAGCGCATCTCGGCCAGGTCTTCGGCCAGCAGGTAGCCCTTGCTCAGCTCGGAGAAGTTTTCGATATCCGCCGGCAGGTGCAGGTGGAAGCTGTCGCTGTGCTTGATGATTTCACGGGAAACACTGAACAGTTGCAGGCCATCCAGCGAGCTTTCGCCTTCTGGTTCGGTCGCCTCGATGATGCGGATCAGCCGCTCTTCCAGCTTGTCGAGGTTGACCTGCTCGTTCTGGCCGAACGGGCGGGCCTTGCCCAGTTCCAGCGTGAAGGCTTCGGCATCCAGCTGTTCATAGGTGAATGCGCTGAAGGTGATGGACGACTTGCTTTGCAGCAACACCGCTTCCATACCCGCCGCCGCCAGGCGCGCCAGTTCGCGACGGGAGTGCTTGCGCCCTTCTTTATAGGGATACAAGGCGAATTGTTCGATCTTCGAACCACGGATGGCCGTATGCAGGTCGTAATGCAGCCGGCTGCGCCCCGGCTTGCTGAAGAACACCCTGGCAAACTGTTCCAGCTCAGCGGCGCGCAACGCCTCGAAACCGCTGGAAAGCTCGTGACGGCCATTGAAAAGGCGGTTGATGTCCTGCTCGATGAAGCGCTCGCCCTTGCGGATTGCCACCGGGTTGCCGAACAGGAACAGCAGGCGCGCCCTGGGTTTGATCTTGCCGTTGGCCACGCCGTGCAGCAGCCGCTCCAGCAATTCGATCGGCGCCGTCTCGTTGCCATGAATGCCGGCGGACAGCAGCAAATCCAGCCCGCAATCCTCGCTTTCAGCCGGGCGCACTTCAAGCGCACCCTCCCCCAGCCAGCGCAAACGCGCGCCCTTGGGTGTCACTTGGGTCTTCTCGGCCGGTTCGTGATCGGTGAGGGTCAGCTCAAGCAATTTGCCAAGGGCGAGCATAGGTACTTCCTTAGTGGTGGTGGCCGCAGTCAGGGCCATGGACGTGATCGTCGCCTTCGCCAAGCTCCGCCGGCTCCATTTCCAGCTGCAGGCTGACCAGGTTGGTGGCCATCGGGCGCAGCAGCAGGTTGGCATATTCGGTGTCGTCTTCCTCGACATCCACACCGATCAGCAACTGGCCACGGCCGTCTTGCTGAATCCACACTTCCTTGCCTTGCCAGACCACGGCAAAGCGGGTGCAGGAAGTTTCCAGCTGGGTGCCGTCTTCATCTTCAAGGATCAGGCGCAGGGCGTCGGTCATTACAAAGTCTCTCTTCAAGGTTGGCGTTGGAACGGATACACCGAGCCCAACTTCAGGATCTGGGTCAATTCGTCCAGTGCCGTACGGCATTCCACCAGCAATTGCGGGTCGGCCAGGTCTGCTTCGCCAAGGCGATCGCGGTAATGCCTGTCGACCCACTGCAGCAGCGTGTCATACAGCGAGGCCGTCATGATAACGCCTTGATTGACCGCTACCAGTTCCGTTTCCTTCAAAGCCACGCGCAAACGCAGGCAGGCCGGGCCACCGCCGTTCTGCATGCTCTGCTTGAGGTCGAATATCTTGACCTCATTCACCGGGCCGCCCTGGCTGGTCAACTGGCCCAGGTAGGCCCAGACCCGCTCGTTGTTGCGGCACTCTTCCGGCACCACCAGCAGCATGGAACCATCGTCGCGGCTTAGCAGCTGGCTGTTGAACAGGTAGGAACGCACCGCGTCCTCAACCGTCACCGCTGCCCGTGGCACGCAGATGGCCTGGAAGTTGCCACCCTTGCTGGCCAGTTTAGCTCGCAGCTGGCCAAGCACTGCGTCAGTCTCGAGGAACGCGTCCTCGTGGTAGAACAGCACTTCGCCGTTACCCACCGAAATCACATCATTGTGGAACACACCCTGGTCAATCACCGCCGGGTTCTGTTGAGCGTAGACCACGCCGTCATCGCTCAGGCCGTGCAGCCGAGCCACGGCCTGAGAGGCCTCCAGGGTTTGCCGCGCCGGGTACTTCTGCGGCGCCGGGTAACGGCTGTCGAAGGCACTGCGGCCGTATACGAAGAACTCCACACCCGCCTCGCCATAGGCACTGCAGAAGCGCGTGTGGTTGGCCGCGCCCTCGTCACCGAACTGTGCCACGGCAGGCAGCGCCGGGTGGTGGGCAAAGTGTTTCTCGTTGTTGAACATGGCGCCCAGCACCCGGCTGGTGGTCGGATGCTCGATGCTGCGGTGGTATTTGCAGTTGAGGTTGGCGGCAGTGAAGTGCACGCGGCCGTCCGCAGTGTCGGCACTGGGGCTTACGGTTGCGGCGTTGGCCACCCACATGCTCGAAGCCGAGCAACTGGCCACCAGCAGCGGCATGGCATCGGCGGCGGCGCGCTGGATGACTTCGGCATCACTGCCGCTGAACCCCAGGCGGCGCAGCGCGGCCACATCCGGGCGCTCCTGCGGCGCCAGCACACCTTGCTTGAAGCCCATGTCGGCCAGCGCTTTCATCTTCGCCAGGCCCTGGCGCGCCGCCTCACGCGGGTTGGACCCCTGCTGGCTGTTGCTCTGCGAAGCCACGTTGCCGTAGGACAGGCCGCCATAGTTGTGGGTTGGCCCCACCAGGCCATCAAAATTCACTTCATAGGATTTCATCGGCTAGGCTCCGTGACCTGTTGTTATAGGGTGACGCCCGGCGTCAGGGTCGCCGGCAAGGCAAGGCTGGCAGTCTCCAGCGAAGCCACGGGGTAAGCGCAGTAGTCAGCCGCGTAATAGGCACTGGCGCGATGGTTGCCACTGGCACCCACGCCACCGAACGGCGCACTGCTGGCGGCACCGGTCAGCTGTTTGTTCCAGTTGACGATGCCGGCGCGGCTGCGCAGCCAGAAGTACTGGTAGCGGGCGCGCGAATCGGACAACAAACCAGCGGCCAGGCCGTACTGGGTGTTGTTGGCTTCATCGATCGCAGCATCGAAGTCGACGTAGCGGATCACCTGCAGCAGCGGGCCGAAGAACTCCTCGTCCGGGCGCTCATCCACGGCAGTGACATCGATGATGCCAGGGGTCAGCAGTGCGGCATCGGCCTGTGGTTGGGTCATTTCCAGCAGCTTCACGCCACCTTTGGCGGCCAATTCGGCCTGAGCTGCAATCAGCGCCCGCGCTGCCTGCAGCGAAATCACCGACCCCATGAACGGCGCCGGCTGTTCATCGAACGCCCCCACCGTGATGGTTTTGCACACGTCGACAAGGCGCGCGATCAGCGCATCGCCCCAGCTCCCTTGCGGCACCAGCAGGCGACGCGCGCAGGTGCAACGCTGGCCGGCGGAAATGAACGCCGACTGGATAATGGTGTACACCGCCGCGTCCAGGTCCTTGACCTCATCCACCACCAGCGGGTTGTTGCCACCCATTTCCAGGGCCAGGATCTTGTCTGGGCGCCCGGCGAACTGTTGATGCAGAAGGTTGCCGGTGCGGCTGGAGCCGGTGAAGAACAGGCCATCGATACCCGGGTTGGCGGCCAGCGCCACACCGGTTTCGCGCGCGCCCTGTACCAGGTTCAGCACACCCGCCGGCAGGCCGGCGGCAATCCAGCAATTGACGGTCAGCTCAGCGACCTTGGGGGTCAGCTCGCTGGGCTTGAACACCACACAGTTACCTGCCAAAAGCGCCGGCACGATATGGCCATTGGGCAGGTGCCCGGGGAAGTTGTAGGGGCCGAACACCGCCACCACACCGTGGGGCTTGTGCCGCAGAACGGCCGTGGCATCGGCCAGCGGGCCGCTCTTTTCACCGGTGCGCTCGCGGTAGCTTTGTACCGAAATCGCGACCTTGTTGATCATGCTGGTGACTTCTGTCGCCGATTCCCACAGCGGCTTCCCGGTTTCCTCGCCAATGCACTGGGCCATGGCTTCGGCATGCACTTTCAACTGCGCGGCAAACTTCTCCAGCACATCGATACGCGCCTCCAGACTCAATTGCGCCCAGGCCGGGAAGGCTTGCCGCGCTGCCTGCACGGCAGCACCCACCTGGCTAGCCTCAGCACCCTGCCCTTGCCAGACCACGGCTTGCGTCACCGGGTTCAGCGACTGCAGGGTTTCGCCCTGGCCGGCCTGCCAATTGCCTGCGATGTAATGCGTAGTCATTTACTGGGCCTCCCGGCTAGCCGACAGCGGCACGGCGCGCACATTGTCGCCAGCGCCCATGCGCAGGCGCTTGGCGGTCAGCGGGTCGACCACCAGGGTGCCGGCGGCCAGCCGCGCAGGTGCAGCCGTGATGCGGCAGTCGTCGCGCTTGCGGTTGTGGATGATGAAAGGGGTGGCGTCATCGCCTGGCGTCCCTACCGCCAGCACCAGGGTCTGGCTCTCGCGCACGGCGCGGATCTTGGCGGTGTCGCATTCGATGGCCGGGCCTGCATCGAAGATATCGACGTAGCCCTGGTAGTTGAAGCCCTCCTGCTTGAGCATCGCCAACGCCGGCTCGGTGTCTTTGTGCACGCGGCCGATCACGTTGCGCGCTGCCTCGGACAGGAAGCAGGTATACAGCGGGAACTTGGGCATCAGTTCGGCAATGAACGACTTGTTGCCCACCCCCGTCAGGTAGTCGGCCTGGCTGAACTCCATCTTGAAGAAGTGCCGGCCCAGGCTTTCCCAGAAGGGTGAACGGCCCTGTTCGTCAGACATACCGCGCATTTCGGCAATGATCTTCTTGCCGAACAGCTCAGGGAACTCGGCAATGAACAGCATACGTGCGCGCGATAGCAGGCGGCCATTGAGGCCGGAGCGGTAGTCGCTGCGCAGGAACAGCGAGCACAGCTCGGAATTGCCGGTCAGGTCGTTGGCCAGGAACAGCGTCGGGATTTCGCGGTAGATCTTCAGTTCCTGCGAGGCACTGACCGTCAGGCCGACCCGGTAGTTGTACCAGGGTTCGCGCAGGCCTACGGCACCGGCAATGGCACTGATGCCCACCACCAGGCCTTCGTCGTTTTCCAGCACGAACAGGTAGTCGGTGTCGCCACGCTCCGCTTCGCCGCGGAAGCTTTTTTCCGCCCAGCCAACGCGATGCCCCAGGCGTTCTTCGTTGGCCGGCAGCGTGGTCAGCCCGGTGGTGCCGGTGCTGCGTGCCAATTCGATCAACGCAGGCAAATCGCTGCTGCGTACAGGACGAACGATCATGCTATCTCCTTGTGCGGCGGCATCTGCCGGCGCGAAACTCTGCTAACGCATCAATCCCGAAACGTCTGTTGCCAGACCTCAGACCGCGACCAGGCGCACGCTGGCGCCCTCGCCCACGCCCAGCGCGTCGGCTGCAGCCACGCTCAGGCTGACCGGCTTGCCGGGCACCCAGTCGAGGTCCAGCAGCACTGCGCGGTAGTCCTGCAACTGGCCGTTGCACACCAGGTACGGGCGCCCGCCCTTGATCGGGGCATCTTCGATTTTCACCGGTGCCACCCGGCTCTGGGCGATCGAGCGAATACCCGAGGTGCGCGCGTGCAAGGTCGGGCCGCCGTCGAAAATGTCGATGTAGTGCTCGGTCTCGAAGCCTTCACGCATGAGGATGTCGAAGGTGATTTGCGCGCGCGGGTGCACCTGGCCCATGGCTTCCTGCGCCAGGTCAGGCAGCAGCGGCACGTAGATTGGGTAGTGCGGCATCAGCTCGGCGAGGAAGGTACGGCTCTTGAGCCCGCACAGGCGTTCGGCGTGGGCATAGTTGAGGTCGAAGAAATTGCGGCCGATGGCATCCCAGAACGGCGATTCGCCCTGTTCGTCGCTGTAACCGACGATTTCGGTTACCACCGAGTCGGCGAAGCGTTCCGGGTGCGCGGCCATGAACAGCAGGCGACCGCGCGAGTTGAGCTCGGCCCAGCCACTGTTCACCAACTCCGGCAACACATAGAAGCTGGTCAACAAGCTGTTGCCGGTCAAATCGTGGCACAGCGACAGCACGTGGATCTTGTTGTGGATCTTCAGCTCGCGCGAGGCGTGCACGAAGGTCTCGTTACGAAAGCTGTAGAACGGCTCGGAGTAGCCGGCCGAAGCGACGATGGCCGAACAGCCGACCAGCTTCCCGGTGTTACTGTCTTCGAGCACGAAAAAGTAGCTTTCTTCACCGTTGAAGCTGACCTCGGCGGCGAAGGATGTCTCGGAGGCGGCAATCTTGTCGCCCAGGCGAGCAGTGTCGTCCGGCAGCGAGGTGACACCAATGGGGCTGTCTGCAGCCATGCGCTGCACTTCGTTCAGATCAGCCATTTGCGCGGGGCGCATCACCAGCATGGTGTCACTCCTTTGGAATACGGGCCGCTGACGGCGGCACGGATAAACGGCAGGCGCTTGGGCACCTGCACTGGAATCGGGTATCGCCGGCCCGGTTCAGCCATGGCTGGGACCGGCGAGAGGACCGCAGGCGGGTCAGCCTTGGGTCAGTGTGGCCACGGCGCGCTCGAAGCGGTCCAGGCCTGCATCGATGTCGGCGTCTTCAACCACCAGGCTTGGCGCGAAGCGGACCACGTCCGGGCCGGCCTGCAGCACCATTACGCCTTCTTTCTCGGCCGCGTTGAGCACGTCCTTGGCCTTGCCTTGCCAGGCTTCGGTCAGCACGCAACCCAGCAGCAGGCCGACACCACGCACCTGGGTGAACAGGTTGTACTTCTGGCCGATCTGCTCCAGGCGGGTTTTGAAGCGTTCGTGCTTGGCCTTGATGCCGGCCAGGGTTTGCGGGGTGTTGATAACGTCCAGCACCGCACAGGCAACGGCGCAGCCCAGTGGGTTGCCGCCATAGGTGGTGCCGTGGGTGCCAACGGCCAGGTGCTTGGCCAGCTCGGTGGTGGTCAGCATGGCACCGATCGGGAAGCCGCCGCCCAGGCTCTTGGCGCTGGTCAGGATGTCCGGGGTCACGCCGTAATGCTGGTAGGCATACAGCGAGCCGGTGCGGCCCACGCCAGTCTGCACTTCGTCGAAGATCAGCAGGGCGTTGTGCTCGTCACACAGCTTGCGCGCGCCTTCCAGGTAGGCCTTGTCGGCCGGCACCACGCCACTTTCGCCCTGGATCGGCTCGATCACCACGGCGCAGGTCTTATCGGAAATCTGCGCCTTCAGTGCTTCCAGGTCGTTGTAGGGCACGTGGCTGATACCGGTGATCTTCGGGCCGAAGCCGTCGGAGTACTTCGGCTGGCCACCGACGCTGACAGTGAACAGGGTGCGACCGTGGAAGCTGTTCACGGTGGCGATGATTTCGTGCTTTTCAGGGCCGAAGCGATCATGGGCAACGCGACGGGCCAGCTTGAAAGCAGCCTCGTTGGACTCGGCGCCAGAGTTGCAGAAGAACGCGCGGTCGGCAAAGGTAGCGTCCACCAGCTTATGAGCCAGGCGCAGGGCCGGCTCGTTGGTGAACACGTTGGATACATGCCAGAGGGTGTTGGCCTGTTCGGTCAGGGCCTTGACCAGTGCCGGATGGCAGTGACCCAGGGCGTTTACCGCGATACCACCGGCAAAGTCGATCAACTCGCGACCCGACTGGTCCCAGACGCGGGAACCCTCGCCTCGCACAGGAATGAAGGCCGCCGGAGAATAATTGGGAACCATGACCTGGTCGAAATCGGCACGTTGCACCGGGGCTTGCTCAACGGACATCTGAGTCTCCTGAAGAGGAACGCTGGCCTGGAAGTGGCGAGCGATGGGGGGATTGTAAGGACTGATCCGCGCCTGTCCTTGCGGCCAAGCGACAACTTGTTACAGCGCAAAACCCTGTTTGGACAAGGTTTTCGGCAATGCGACAAACACTGTCGCAATCGCGCAGTGTACGGGAGAGAGGGGGCTGGGTGAACGGGTGTTCACATAGGTTTGTGAGGGGCAGGATGTCCGGCGATGTTCGTCTGGCGCCTGTGAGATCGAGCGCTGCCTTCACCCCCAAGCCATACGCCCGGAATCCCCCGAAAGATCAGCCTTTTTCGGCAGGCGCCGAACTCAGCTCGAACGGGCTGCTGCTGCGCCGCTGGTTACGGTCTTCCCGTGGCGTTGCACCAAAGAAGTTGCGATAGGCGCTGGAAAAATGCGGCCCCGAAGAGAAGCCACAAGACAACCCGATCTGAATGATCGACTTGCTGGTCTGCATCAGCATTTGCCGCGCCTTGTTCAGCCGCAGCTCCAAATAGTACTGGCTGGGCACGCGGTTCAGGTACTGCTTGAAAATGCGCTCCAACTGCCGACGCGACACGCAAACATGCTGGGCAATTTCGTCGGTGGTCAGCGGCTCTTCGATGTTGGCTTCCATCAGCAGCACTGCCTGAGTCAACTTGGGATGGCTGGACCCCAGGCGGTTCTGCAGCGGAATTCGCTGGCGCTCGCCACCCTCGCGAATGCGCTCGACCACCAGCTCTTCCGACACCGCCCCGGCCAGTTCCGCCCCGTGATCGCGCGCCAGCACCGCCAACAGCAGGTCAGTCACGGCCATGCCGCCGCAGGCGCTCAGGCGGTCACGATCCCAATCGAACAAGTGGCTGGTGGCGATCACTTTAGGGAAGCGTTCGGCAAAATCATCTTGCCAGCGCCAGTGCACCGCAGCGCGGTAGCCATCGAGCAGCCCCAGCATTGCCAAGGGATACACCCCGGCAGACAGGCTGCCAATCATGCAGCCACTGCGCGCCAGCTGCTTGAGCGCCGCCGACAAGGCAGCCCCCATCGCCGCAGGCGGCTCGTCAGCCAGCAGAAACAGCTTGTGGCAGCCCTCCAGGCGGCCGGTCCACGGCTCGCCTGGTAGACGCCAGGCGCCATCCTGCGCGGGTTCAGCTTGCAGGAAAGACAACTCGTAGATCACATCCGGATGCACCCGCTGCGCCACCTGCAACACTTCCTCGGCCAGCGCCAGGGTCAAAGGCCTGGTGCTGGGCCAGATGAGAAAACCGATTCGCTGGGTGGTCATAGGGTGCGGTCCGAAACCTGAGGTCGTTCGAGTCTGTGCGCCGGGTCAGGCTGCGCTTGCCGCGCAGCATGCCCTATTCTGGTGCAAAAATGCAGCTTTTACTTCAGGCTGCCGGAGAGGAACTGCTTCAGGCGCTCCGACTGCGGGTTGGCCAACACTTCACGCGGGCAGCCGGTTTCTTCCACCAGGCCTTTGTGCAGGAACACCAGCTGGTTGGACACCTCTCGAGCAAAACCCATTTCGTGGGTCACCACCACCATGGTCCGGCCTTCCTGGGCCAGCGCCTGCATCACTTTGAGCACATCACCTACCAGCTCGGGGTCGAGCGCCGAGGTCGGCTCGTCGAACAGCATAACCTCCGGCTCCATCGCCAGCGCCCGGGCAATTGCCACACGTTGTTGCTCACCACCCGACATATGCCCAGGGAAAGCATCCTTGCGGTGAGCGACACCGACCTTGGCCAGGTAGTGCTCGGCCTTCTCCAGCGCCTCCTTGCGGCTCACGCCCAGCACGTGCACTGGGGCTTCGATGATGTTCTCCAGCGCGGTCATGTGCGACCACAGGTTGAAGTGCTGAAACACCATCGAAAGGCGCGAACGCATGCGCTGCAACTGACGCGGGTCGGCAGCCTTCAGCGCGCCGTCCTTGCCGGCGACCAGCTTGAGCTCTTCGTTGTTGAGCAGGATCTTGCCGGCGTGCGGCTGCTCCAGCAGGTTGATGCAGCGCAGGAAGGTCGACTTGCCTGATCCGCTGGAGCCGATGATGCTGATAACGTCGCCGGCCTTGGCCGCCAGAGAAACGCCCTTGAGCACTTCGTGGCTACCGTAGCGCTTGTGCAGGTCTTGGACTTCGAGTTTGTACATGCTGTCGATTCTCACAAAGCGGTCAGTGCTTGCGCGGCGCCAGGTAGCCGAGCCAGCGGCGTTCGGCCATCTTGAACAGGCGCACCAGGATGAAGGTCAGGCACAGGTAGAACACGCCCGCCGTGATATAGGCCTCGAAAGGCAGGTAGTACTGGGCATTGACCGTGCGTGCGGCACCGGTGATGTCGATCAGGGTAACGATCGACGCCAGGCTGGTGGTCTGCAGCATCATGATCACTTCGTTGCTGTACTGCGGCAGCGCCCGGCGCAGGGCGGACGGCAGCAGGATGCGGCGGTACATCTTCATGCGCGACATGCCCATGGCCTTGGCCGCCTCGATCTCGCCGTGCGGCGTGGCCTTGAGGCTACCGGCGATGATTTCGGCGGTGTAGGCACTGGTATTGATGCCGAACGCCAGGCAGGCGCAGAAGGTGGCACTGGACAGCAACGGCCAGAAAATACTTTCGCGCACGGCCTCGAACTGAGCCAGGCCGTAATAGATCAGGAACAACTGCACCAGCATCGGCGTGCCGCGGATCACGTAGGTGTACAGCCATGCAGCCAGGTTGACCACAGGCTGTTTGGATACCCGCATCAGGCCCAGTGGAATAGCCGCCAGCAGGCCGAAGAACAGCGAGATCGCCAGCAGCTTGAGGGTGGTCAGCAGCCCGCCGAAATACAGCGGCAATGCCTCCCAGACCACGTTGTAGTCAAAGATCATAGTTCAGCCACCTTGACGCCTACCGAGTAGCGGCGCTCCAGATACTTCAGGGCCAGCAGCGAGACACTGGTCAGCACCAGGTACAGGGCCGCCACCGCCAGGAAGAAGGTGAACGGCTCGCGGGTGGCATCCGCCGCCTGCTTGGCCTTGAACATCATGTCCTGCAAACCGACCACCGAGATCAGCGCGGTAGCCTTGGTCAGTACCAGCCAATTGTTGGTGAAGCCAGGGATCGCCAGGCGAATCATTTGCGGCACCTGGATGCGGAAAAATACCTGACGATTGCTCATGCCATAGGCCACGCCCGCTTCGGCCTGGCCCTTGGGAATACCCAGGAACGCGCCGCGGAATGTTTCCGACAGATAGGCGCCAAAGATGAAGCCCAGCGTACCGATACCTGCAATCAGCGGGTTCAGGTCGATGTAGTCTTCGTAGCCGAGCAGCGGCGCCACCCGGTTGATGATGTCTTGCCCGCCGTAGAAGATCAGCAGGATCAGGACCAGGTCCGGAATGCCACGGATCACCGTGGAATACAGATCGCCCAGCCAGGCCAGCCAGCGCACCGGCGACAAGCGCAGCGCTACGCCGATCAGGCCGAGCACGATGGCCAGGGCCATCGACGACAGGGCGAGCTGCAGCGTCAGCCACGCCCCGTCGAGGATGACTGCCCCGTAGCCTTTCAACATGATGAGGTCCTCGACCTAGAGAATGAAAAATGGTGCAAACCTCAGAGCCTCTGCTGTTTGCACCATTGCACAGGTGAAACCCGACGTCTTAGTTCGAGTCTGGACCGTAGATGTCGAAGTTGAAGTACTTCTTCTCGATTTCTTTGTACTTGCCGTTTGCACGGATGGCGTCGATCGCCGCGTTGATACGATCGACGTTGGCCTTGTCGCCCTTGCGCACGGCGATGCCGATGCCGTCACCAAAGTACTTGGCGTCGGTGAAGGCCGGGCCTACGAAGGCGAAGCCCTTGCCGGCGTCGGTCTTGAGGAAACCGTCTTCCAGCAGGGTGGCATCGGCCACGGTACCGTCGAGACGACCAGCCGCCACATCGAGGTAGATTTCGTTCTGGGTGCCGTAAGGCACCACGGTGGCACCTTTGGCGCCCAGCACTTCCTTGGCGAAGCGATCGTGGATCGAGCCGCGTTGCACGCCAATCTTCTTGCCTTTGAGTTCATCCAGGCTGTCGCTGACAGTGGTGCCGTCCTTCATGACCAGGCGCGCCGGGGTCAGGTAGTAGCGCTTGGTGAAGTCAACCGATTTCTTGCGGTCATCGGTGATCGACATGGACGACAGGATGGCGTCGATCTTGCGTACTTTCAGCGCCGGGATCAGGCCGTCGAACTCCTGCTCGACCCAGGTGCACTTGGCTTTCATCTCTTCGCACAGGGCGTTGCCGATGTCGTAGTCAAAACCTGCGATGCTGCCGTCAGGTTGCTTGAAGGCGAAGGGTGGGTAGGCGGCTTCGATGCCGATTTTCAGCGGTTTTTCATCGGCCTGCGACACCAGGGAAAACACAGACAGCGCCAGGGCGCCAAGCAGTGCGAGCTTCTTCATCAGGTAACTCCATCGGTACGGGGCAATACAAGGCAGGTAACGGCTGCCCGATATGCGAATGAGTACAACGCGAGCCGCGCAGGGTTCGACCAAGGCCGCATACCACGAGCGAGTGAGTGGCATTTTAACGACAGCCCGGTAGTCGATATTTCTTCAAAGCGACAACTACTTACAGAAGCGCCTGAAACCGCTGCGGGCGATGTTGACAGCCATTGCAAATTATGCAAAAGCGCAAGAAATAGAACCTTTAGACCTAGCAATTCCTGGGCCTATTATTGGCAAAGCCTTGTACTACGGCAAGTGTAGCGTGCTGTGTTGCACAAAATGGCTACTGGAATGCACCGAAATGGCCCGGATTTGTTTCCTGGCGCCCCGAACCTGTGCGGAAACGGTGACAGAAGAGTTACCGATGAATGTCGGGTAACAGTAAAGCAAAAACCCCGCCGGTTGCCCGGGCGGGGTTCTCTGATGCCTGCACACCCCCTGTAGGAGCGGCCCGCGCTCTGCCTTGATATCAGGCCGAAGCCAGGTTCATCGCCTTGTGAGTATCGATCAGGTGCTGCACTACGCCAGGGTCGGCCAGGGTCGAAATATCGCCCAAGGCATCGTACTCACCGGTGGCGATCTTGCGCAGGATACGGCGCATGATCTTGCCCGAGCGAGTCTTCGGCAACCCAGGCGCCCACTGGATCACATCCGGCGAAGCGATCGGGCCGATTTCCTTGCGCACCCAGTTCTTCAGCTCCAGACGCAATTGCTCGCTGGCCTCGATACCGGCATTGAGGGTGACATAGACATAGATGCCCTGCCCCTTGATGTCGTGCGGCACGCCAACCACTGCGGCCTCGGCAACCTTCGCATGCGCGACCATGGCACTTTCGATCTCGGCAGTGCCCATGCGGTGGCCGGAGACGTTGAGCACGTCGTCCACACGGCCGGTGATCCAGTAGTAGCCATCCTCGTCACGGCGCGCACCGTCGCCGGTGAAGTACATGCCACGGAAGGTCTTGAAGTAGGTGTCGACGAAGCGGTCGTGGTCGCCGTACAGCGAACGCGACTGGCCCGGCCAGGAGTCCAGGATAACCAGGTTACCTTCGGTGGCACCTTCGATCAGGTTGCCCAGGTTATCAACCAATGCCGGCACCACGCCAAAGAACGGACGGGTTGCCGACCCGGGTTTCAAGCCCGTGGCGCCAGGCAGCGGGCTGATCAGGATGCCACCGGTTTCAGTCTGCCACCAGGTGTCGACGATCGGGCAACGCTCCTTGCCTACGGTCTTGTAGTACCAGTTCCAGGCTTCTGGGTTGATCGGCTCACCCACCGAACCCAGAAGGCGCAGGCTGGAGCCGTCTGCTCCCTCTACAGCCGCTTGCCCTTCGGCCATCATGGCGCGGATGGCAGTTGGCGCGGTGTAGAGGATGTTGACCTTGTGTTTGTCGACGATCTTCGACACGCGGGTGATGTCCGGGTAGTTAGGCACGCCCTCGAACAGCAAGGTAGTGGCGCCGTTGGCCAGCGGGCCGTAGACGATGTAGCTGTGGCCGGTGACCCAACCGACGTCGGCGGTGCACCAGTACACCTCGCCCGGGCGGTAGTCGAAAACGCGCTCATGGGTCAGTGCCGCGTACACGAGGTAACCGCCGGTGGTGTGCAGCACGCCCTTCGGCTTGCCGGTGGAGCCGGAGGTATAAAGGATGAACAGCGCTTCTTCGGCACCCATCTCTTTCGGCGCGCAGTGGCTGGAAGCCACTTTCATCAGGTCTTCGTACCAGATGTCGCGGTGTTGGTGCCAGGCAATGTCGCCACCGGTGCGCTTGCACACGATGATTTTCTGCACACTGCTGGTTTCAGGGTTGGTCAGTGCCAGGTCGACGTTGGCCTTGAGTGGGGTACGACGGCCGCCACGCACGCCTTCATCGGCGGTGATCACCACCTTGGACTTGCAGTCGATGATACGGCCGGCCAGCGCCTCGGGCGAGAAACCGCCAAACACCACCGAATGAATCGCACCGATACGGGCACAGGCCAGCATGGCAACCACAGCCTCGGGGATCATTGGCATATAGATGGTGACTACGTCACCCCGGTGCACGTCCTGGCCGCGCAGGGCGTTGGCGAACTTGCAGACCTGCTCGTGCAGTTCGCGGTAGGTGATGTTGCGGTGTTCGGAAGGGTCGTCGCCTTCCCAGATGATGGCCAACTGGTCGCCGCGCTCTTCAAGGTGGCGGTCCAGGCAGTTGGAGGAAACGTTCAGAGTGCCGTCGGCGAACCATTTGATATCGACATGGTGGTCGTCGAAGGAGGTCTGCTTGACCTTGGTGAACGGCTTGATCCAGTCGATGCGCTGGGCCTGCTCGCGCCAGAAGCCGTCCGGGTTGATCACCGACTGCTGGTACATGGCCTTGTAGGTGGCCTCGTCGGTCAGGGTAGTGGCCGCAACCTCGGGACGAACGGGATACAGTGGAGCCGCACTCATCTGTGTTACCTCGGTGTAATAGTTGTTTTTGTATGGAACCGTTTGTAACTGTACCAGAGCGACAAAAGCCATTCGACGTTGGTAGTAATTTGGTACGCCCGTTCCGGCAGAGCGCTCTGGCGCGGGCATTACAGCCCAGGCAGAGAGGAAAAGAGGGGCTTTGCCACAGGATTGTTACAGATTCTGTCAAAACACTTTATCAAAAGACCCACTGTTTCAGCTTTGGCCACAGCCATAAAATTCACCTCGCCAGCAACGGCAAGGCGATTAACAACTGGTAACAGCCCCCACGAAGGCAAGCGTTGATCTCCATCTCATCCCGATAGTTAAAACTAGCAGTACTCGCGGCGCCATAAGCGCCGCGTGCCCCCTCACGACCTTAGACAGGTAAATAGAAAATGAAAGCTTTACTGGTATTGGTACTTGGCAGTCTTTGCGGCGCGGCGATGGCCGGCGAAGCTAAAGATGCCGAGCAGATTCCGGTTGAACAGTACAGTTACTCGCAACACCTGGACATTGCCCGTGTCATCTCCATGAGCGAAGTGCCCAATGTGTGCGAAGTCGTGCCAGCCCGTATGACCTACGAGGACTCCAAGGGCCAGAAGCACATTCTCGAATACCGCGTGATGGGGAACGGCTGCTCTAACGGCTGATACCTTCCGAATCAGGGGCCCTGCGGGCCCCTTTCGCGGCACAAGGCCGCTCCCACAGGTATTGTGCTCTACCGAAGAGCAGCACATTACCTGTGGGAGCGGCCTTGTGTCGCGAAAGGACTGCGAAGCAGTCCCAGGTTCTTTGGCCAATAACTAATCCGTCGACTTGTTAAGCGCGTAATCTCTCAACTTGTTGGCAATTGTCGTGTGCGAAACACCCAATCTTTTCCCTAACGCCCGACTACTCGAAAATTCCACCATCAAACTTTCCAGTACCGCTTTCTCAAAGCGCCCGACAATCTGCGAAAGATCCCCTTCCAATGAAAACTCGCCCAACGGCTGCCGCACGCCATAATCCGGCAGGCGTATATGCTCGCTTTTGACCACGCCGCCTTCGCATAAAGAAACCGCTTGGAACAATACGTTTTCCAATTGCCTTACATTGCCCGGCCAATGGTATTGCCCAAGTTTTTCCATTGCCGCCGGCGCCAGGCGCGGCATGGCGCAGCCGATCTGTCGGCTGGCCTGATCGAGAAAGTGCTGCACCAGCCCCTCCAGCCCATCCATGCATTCACGCAAAGGCGGAATGTGCAGCGACAATACGTTAAGGCGGTGATAAAGGTCCTGGCGAAACTCGCCACGGGCGCACAGTTCGGACAAATCCACTTGGGTCGCGCAAATCACCCGCACATCCAGGTACACCTCTTCATCGCTACCGACCCGGCGAAAGCAGCCGTCCTGCAGAAAGCGCAGCAGCTTCACCTGCAAGCGCGGGCTCATCTCCCCTACCCCATCAAGGAACAGCGTGCCACCTGCGGTCAGCTCCAGCAGCCCAAGCTTGCCTTCGGCCCGCGCTCCTTCGAATGCTCCAGGGCCGTAACCGAACAGCTCTGTCTCGGCCATCGACTCGGGCAACCCGGCGCAGTTGAGCGCCATCAGCGGCGACTGCCCACGCGGGCTGGCCAGATGGCAGGCGCGCGCCAGCAGCTCCTTGCCAGTACCGGTTTCGCCCTCGATCAGCAACGGCGCATCCAGCGGCGCCATGCGCCGCGCTTCACGCACCACCGCAGCCATCACCCGTGAGCTCTGGAAGATGCTGTCGAAACCGCGTAGCTCCTGCTTGCGCACATTGTAGATACGCTCGCCGATGCGATCCGCCCGATGCAGGGTAAGTACCGCGCCAGCCAGCGCCTCGCTCTCGTCGTGCTCGGACTGCAGCGGTGCGATATCGGCCAGGAACACATCACCCTTGACCTTGATACGCAGGCCATTGATGCGTGACTTGTTGGCCCTTACCAGCTCCGGCAGGTCGAAGTCTTCTACATAGCGCGCCAGCGGCATGCCCGGCACTTCGTCTACCCGCACCCCTAGCAACTGTGCGGCGGAACGGTTGGCGGCAACGATGCTGCCGCCCATGTCGATCGATAGCACCGGGAAATCCAGCGCCCCGAGCAGCGCATTCAGCTCCATGTGCCGGCGCTCACTGGGCATCAGGCCCACGCGCTTCACGCCAAATACCCCGGCTATGGCCTCGAACTTCGGTCGCAAGGCTTGGAACTGCAGATTGATCAGGTTCGGGCAGTGCAGGTAGATGGCGTTGCCATGGTCACCGCCCACCTCGCCACGCAGTACGTTGATGCCGTACTCGACCAGCAGGTTGAGGATGTCGCGCAGGATGCCAATGCGGTTCTGGCAATGCACTTTGATACGCATGAGGGCTCTCGAAGCGCCAATGTTTTTCAACACCGCGCGGAAAAGTCGTAAAGATAAGCTGACAAAAACTGCGCAAACATCAGCCAGATGCCTCGGATTTTCCGACACCCGCGCAACTTTGTAAAATTATCGTTACGAAAAACCCGTTTGCGACGCTTCGCGACAGCGGTCAGCCCCCGTGCAAAATCGCCGGTGAAGGGATATTTCTTGGGTATGTCCTGCACATAACAAGAAAAGCCCTCACCAGGAGAGCCTCATGAAACAGACGCAATACGTGGCACGCGAGCCCGATGCGCATGGTTTTATCGATTACCCGCAGCAAGAGCATGCGGTGTGGAACACCTTGATCACCCGCCAGCTGAAAGTGATCGAAGGCCGCGCATGCCAGGAATACCTGGACGGCATCGACCAGCTCAAGCTGCCCCATGACCGCATTCCGCAGTTGGGCGAGGTCAACAAGGTGCTGGGCGCCACCACCGGTTGGCAGGTTGCCCGGGTGCCGGCGCTGATCCCCTTCCAAACCTTCTTCGAGCTGCTGGCCAGCAAGCGCTTCCCGGTCGCCACGTTCATCCGCACCCCGGAAGAGCTGGACTACCTGCAAGAGCCCGATATCTTCCACGAGATCTTCGGCCACTGCCCGCTGCTGACCAACCCCTGGTTCGCCGAATTCACTCACACCTACGGCAAGCTCGGCCTGGCTGCGACCAAGGAACAACGCGTGTACCTGGCGCGCCTGTACTGGATGACCATCGAGTTTGGCCTGATGGAAACCCCGCAGGGCCGCAAGATCTATGGCGGCGGCATCCTCTCGTCGCCTAAAGAGACCGTCTACAGTCTGTCTGGCGAGCCCGAGCACCAGGCCTTCGACCCGATCGAGGCCATGCGTACGCCGTACCGCATCGACATCCTGCAGCCGCTGTATTTCGTGCTGCCGAACATGAAGCGCCTGTTCGACCTTGCCCATGAAGACATCATGGGCATGGTCCACGAAGCCATGAAGCTGGGCCTGCACGCACCGAAATTTCCACCCAAGGTCGCTGCCTGAGCGACCTTGCCGATAACAACTCGAACCGGAAAACACCTCATGAATGCCTTGAACCAAGCCCATTGCGAAGCCTGCCGCGCCGATGCGCCGAAAGTCACCGACGAAGAGCTGGCAGAGCTGATTCGCGAAATCCCGGACTGGAATATCGAAGTACGCGACGGCCATATGGAGCTGGAGCGCGTATTCCTGTTCAAGAACTTCAAGCACGCCCTGGCATTCACCAATGCCGTGGGCGAAATCGCCGAAGCCGAAGGCCACCACCCAGGGCTGCTGACCGAGTGGGGCAAGGTTACCGTGACCTGGTGGAGCCACTCGATCAAAGGCCTGCACCGCAACGACTTCATCATGTGTGCACGCACTGACAAGGTGGCGGAAACGGCTGAAGGCCGTAAGTAATCACTGACTGAAGGGGCCGAAAGGCCCCTTTTTTCATGAGAGAAATGTGCGCTGTTCGCCCGCAAAACCGACAAACGAACGGGAAAAAATCCAAACTGTCATCCAGACTTGTGTATCCTGCCCCAGCTTTGCGAAGCTCCAAACGCGCCTGGCGCAGACTTTTCACTCACACTTGCGAGGAACGACGAGATGCATGAGATCCCGAATCTTCCCTTCCCAAGCCTGAACCCAGAAGAGCCAACCGTGACCGTTCACGCCGAACCGGCAACTGCCGTCGAGCAGGATGGTGACGATCAATCCAGCGCTGACCAGGACTAACCGCGCATCCCCGACTGTGTGAAAACGGCTGACCTGCGGGCCACCCCCGTCATCACGTTTTCACACCGTCCTGAACACATGTAGGCCCCCATGCCCGACTCACCGCGCCCCCTTGCGGTCACCCTGCAAGTCGTTTCCATCGTTCTCTTCACCTTCATCGGCTACGTGAACATCGGCATTCCACTGGCCGTGCTACCTGGCTATGTGCATAACGACCTGGGCTTCAGCGCCGTGGTCGCTGGCCTGGTAATCAGCGTGCAATACCTGGCCACCCTGCTCAGCCGCCCTACCGCCAGCCGCATCATCGACAACCACGGCAGCAAGAAAGCCGTGATGTACGGCCTTGCCGGCTGCGGCCTCAGCGGGGTGTTCATGCTGGCGTGCGCCTTCCTCACCCACCTGCCCTGGCTGAGCCTGGCTTGCCTGCTGGTCGGCCGCCTGGTACTGGGCAGCGCTGAAAGCTTGGTGGGGTCGGGTGCGATCGGCTGGGGTATCGGCCGGGTAGGCGCCGCCAACACAGCCAAGGTCATTTCCTGGAACGGCATCGCCAGCTATGGCGCACTGGCCATCGGCGCTCCACTGGGCGTGCTGATGGTCAAGGGGCTGGGGTTGTGGAGCATGGGTGTGAGCATCATCCTGCTGTGCATCATCGGCCTGCTGCTGGCCTGGCCCAAGCAGGCCGCCCCCATCGTCAGCGGCGTACGCCTGCCATTCCTGCGGGTGCTGGGCAAGGTGTTCCCGCATGGTTCGGGCCTGGCCCTGGGCTCGATCGGCTTCGGCACCATCGCCACCTTCATCACCCTGTACTACGCCAGCCGAGGCTGGTCCGATGCGGCGTTGACCCTGAGCCTGTTCGGCGCCAGCTTCATCAGCGCGCGGCTGCTGTTCGGCAACCTGATAAACCGTATCGGCGGCTTCAGGGTGGCAATCGCCTGCCTGTCGGTGGAAACACTCGGGCTGCTGATGCTGTGGCTGGCCCCCAGTGCCGAAATGGCCTTGGCGGGTGCAGCACTGAGCGGGTTTGGTTTCTCGCTGGTGTTCCCGGCGCTGGGCGTGGAGGCAGTGAACCAGGTGTCGGCGGCCAACCGTGGGGCCGCGGTTGGGGCGTATTCACTGTTCATCGATTTGTCGCTGGGGGTGACCGGACCACTGGTGGGCGCGGTGGCGGCGGGGTTCGGGTTTGCTTCGATGTTTCTGTTTGCGGCGACTGCCGCAGCTTGCGGGCTGGTGTTGAGCTTGTATCTGTACAGACAAGCGCGGCGGCATCGAGATCATTGAAAGCAGGGGGCGCTTTGCGCCCCCGAGGCCCTGAAGGTTAACGCTGGGTGTACTGCAACACCACTTCCAGCGGGTGGCGCATCTTGCGTTCGGTCATGCGCTTGACCTGACTACGGCACGAATAACCGGTCGCCAGCGGCTCTCCTTCCTTGTCCAGCTTGGTCGCCCAGCTCTGCTCGAAGATGGTCCGCGAGGTTTCCTGATTGCGCGCTTCGTGCCCATAAGTGCCGGACATGCCGCAGCACCCCGTGGCCTCGGTCACCAGCTTCAGCCCCAAACGGGCAAACACCTGCTCCCACTGCTTGGTACTGGCCGGCACGTTGGTCTTCTCGGTGCAGTGTGCCATCAAGCGGAAGTTACCCGGTGCGGTCGGCGCCTGCTCAGGCAGCACATTCATCAGCCACTCCTGCGGCAACAGCACCTGCGGGCAACCTTCCAGGCCCGGCACCTTCTGGTACTCCTGGCGATACACCAGGGTCATCGCCGGGTCCAGGCCTACCAGCGGCACCCCGCATTCGGCCAGGGCCTTGAGCTGGGTGGCGTTGCGGATCGCCGCCTTGGCAAACGCACCCAGGAAGCCCTGCACGTGCAGCGGTTTGCCGTTGGCGCTGTAAGGCGCCAGGAACACCCGGTGGCCCAGGCGATGGGCCAGGTCGATGAAGGCCGACAGCAGCGGCGTTTCAAAGTAGCGAGTGAAGGCATCCTGCACCAGCACGATGCTGCGCTCGCGCTGGGCCGGGGTCAGCTCGCGCAGTGTCGGCACCGTGGCCACGCCAACGCGGCAGCGGGTCAGGGTGGCCTGGAAGTTGAAGCGGCTGATCAGCGGGCTGTCGACCATCCCCACCTTGTCGGCCAGCAGCTTGCTCACCCACTTCGAGCCCATCACGGCGTTGTACAGCCCCGGCGCATGGGCCAGGTACGGGATGGTGAACTCCAGCGAGCCAATCAGGTAGTCACGCAGCGGGCGCTGGTAGCGACCGTGATACAGCTCGAGGAAGCGCGAGCGGAAGTCCGGCACGTTGACCTTGATCGGGCACTGCCCGGCGCACGACTTGCACGCCAGGCAGCCGGCCATGGCGTCGTATACCTCATGGGAAAAGTCTTCCTGGCCCTGGCTGCGTGCGCGGTTATTGCGCAGGCGCGCCGGCAGGCCCTTGAGCCACGACACCTTGCTACGCGCCGCCGCCAGCACGTCGATGTTCGCCTCGCCCTGCAGGCGCAGCCACTCGCGCATCAGCGAGGCGCGGCCCTTGGGCGAATGCTGGCGTTCGCGGGTAGCTTTCCAGGATGGGCACATGGCGTCGTTGGGGTCGTAGTTGTAGCAGGCGCCGTTGCCGTTGCAGTGCACGGCACTGGGGAAGTCCTGCCACACGCGCTCGTCGATGGTACGGTCGAGGTCGCCGCGCAGGGTCACGCCATCGACCGGAGTCAGGCCCTCTGAGCTGCCCAGTGGGGTGCAGATCTTGCCGGGATTGAGCTGGTTGTGCGGGTCGAACGCACCCTTCAGACGCTGCAGCGCCGGGTACAGCTCGCCGAAGTACTCCGGCACGTATTCCGAGCGCAGGCCCTTGCCGTGCTCGCCCCACAGCAGGCCGCCGTAGCTTTTGGTCAGAGCGGCAACGGCGTCGGAAATCGGCTTGACCAATGCGGCCTGCGCCGGGTCTTTCATGTCCAGTGCCGGGCGCACGTGCAGCACGCCGGCATCGACATGGCCGAACATGCCGTAGGCCAGGCCGTAGCCATCGAGCAGCGCGCGGAAATCGGCGATGTAGTCGGCCAACTGCTCCGGCGGTACGGCGGTGTCTTCAACGAACGGCTGCGGGCGTACCTCGCCTTCGACGTTGCCCAGCAGCCCTACCGAACGTTTACGCATGGTGTACACGCGAGTGACTGCCTCCGCCCCCTCGGCAAGGGTGTGGCCCAGGCGCTCGACGCTGGTATCGCTTTGCAGGTGCTGGATGAACGCCTGCACCTTGGCGTTGACCTCAGCCGGCTCGTCGCCACAGAACTCCACCAGGTTGATACCCAGGGTCGGGCGCTCGGGGTCGGCCGGGAAGTACTCGGCAACGCTGTGCCAGACGATGTCTTTCATCGCCAGCATCAGCACCTTGGAATCAACCGTCTCGATCGACAGCGGCTTGTGCGCCATCAGCGCATTAGCGTCGCGCAGCGCGTCCATGAAGCTGGTGTAGCGTACGTTGACCAGCACCGCGTACTTGGGGATCGGCAATACGTTGAGCTTGGCTTCGACCACGTAGCCCAGCGAGCCCTCGGCGCCACACAACACGCTGTTGAGGTTGAAGCGCCCCTGCTCGTCGCGCAGGTGCGCGAGGTCGTAGCCGGTCAGGCAACGGTTGAGCTTGGGGAAGGTGGTTTCGATCAATTCGCCCTGGGTTTGCTGAATGTCCCGGGCCATGCGGTACACCTCGCCGACCCGGCCGGGCGCGGCACAGGCTTGCTCCAGCGCGGCATCGTCGATCGGCAGGCTGTGCAGGCGCTCACCACCGAGCAGCACGCTGTGCAGCTCCAGTACGTGATCGCGGGTTTTGCCGTAGGTGCAACTGCCCTGGCCACTGGCGTCGGTGTTGATCATGCCGCCAACCGTGGCGCGGTTGGAGGTGGACAGCTCAGGGGCGAAGAACAGCCCGTGCGGCTTGAGCGCAGCATTGAGCTGGTCCTTGACCGTACCGGCCTGCACCCGTACCCAACGCTCCTCGACGTTGATTTCGAGGATCTTGTTCATGTGCCGCGACAAGTCGACGACGATACCGTCGGTCAGCGACTGCCCGTTGGTGCCAGTGCCACCGCCGCGCGGGGTCAGCTTGACCTGCTGGAAGCGCGGCTCGCCCATCAGCGTGGCGACCCGCGCCACATCGTCGGCATCCAGCGGAAACACCGCCGCTTGCGGCAAGCGCTGGTAGATCGAGTTGTCGGTGGCCAGCACGGTGCGGGTAGCGTAGTCAGCACTGATCTGGCCACGGAAGCCGCTGTTGCGCAGGGCTTCGAGGAATTCGGGGTAATTGGCGCTCGGTGCAACGGTCGACAGCTGGGCGATCATCGAAGGATGGCCTCTTGATATTGGCTTATTCACGGGATTCCTGTCGCTCCGGCATGGGTTGATGCATGCAGGGATGACGTATAGGCCAATGTTCCTGTAGTTTCGCTTCAGGGGCAAATGGATAATCCTGCCGCTATCAATGACTTTTATGAATGAATTACCGCCACCTGACCCCATCCATGTCGTTGCTGCTGGCTTTCGAGGCCGCCGCCCGGCATGAAAGCTACACCCGCGCCGCTGCCGAACTGTCACTGACCCAGAGCGCGGTCAGCCGCCAGGTGCAGGCGCTGGAGCAGCAGCTGGGCCTGACCTTGTTCCGCCGTGAGGGGCGCCAAGTACAGCTGACCGATGTCGGCCGCCTGTACCAGCGTGAGCTCAGCGAGGCGCTGGGGCGCATCCGCAGCGCCACCCTGCAGGCGCTGGCCTACCAGTCGGGGGTGGGCACCTTGCGCCTGGCCACCCTGCCTACCTTCGGTTCGAAATGGCTATTGCCGAGGCTGCATGCGTTCTACAGTGCCCATCCGGGCATGCTGGTACACATTCATTCACGCATCGAAGCCATCAACTTCGACACCAGCGAAATCGACGCTGCCATCGGCGTGGCCAGCCACGACCTGCCGGGGCTGATCTGCCATCGCCTGCATGCCGAGGAACTGGTGGTGATCCTGCCGCCCGAGGCTGGCGCGGCCAGCCAGAACTGGAGCCCGACAAGGATCAGTGAAGAGGTGTTGTTGAATGTGGCCAACAACCCACACGCCTGGGGCGAGTGGTTTTCGCACCATGGCCTGCCGCACCGGTCGATGCGCCTGGGCCCGAGTTTCGAACTGACCTCGCACCTGATCCAGGCGGTGCGCGCCGGGATTGGTATCGGGCTGGTGCCGCGCATTCTGGTGGAGGAAGAGTTGGCCAAAGGTGAGCTGTACAGCCCGGGGGTGGCGTTTGCCAGCCAGCGCAGTTATTACCTGATCTACCCGCCCAGGAATGAGGCCTTGCCTTCGCTACGGGCATTCAGGAGCTGGTTGCTGGAGCAAATCTGAAGCACAGGCAACGAAAAACCCCAAGCCGGTCACCAGACTTGGGGTTTCTGCATGCTGCCGTAGCTACGTTACTTGGCCACGTGACCCGCAGCACCACCGGCATTGAGCTTGCGGCGCGGCTTGACCATGTAGATCACAAACATCCCGAACAGCCAGAACGGAATGGCATACACCGACACCTGAATACCCGGGATCATCAGCATGATGCCAAGGATCAGCACCACGAAGGCCAGTACCAGGTAGTTGCCGTAGGGGTACCACAGCGCCTTGAACAGCGGCTTCTGGCCGGTACGGTCGAGGTGCTGACGGAACTTCAGGTGCGAATAGCTGATCATCGCCCAGTTGATCACCAGGGTCGCCACTACCAGCGACATCAGCAGCTCCAAGGCGTTCTGAGGCATCAGGTAGTTGAGCAGCACGGCGACGAAGGTAAAGGCAGCCGACACCAGGATCGAACGCACTGGCACGCCACGCTTGTCGACTTTGGCCAGCGACGCCGGGGCATCGCCCTGCTCGGCCATGCCCAACAGCATGCGGGCATTGCAGTAGGTGCCGCTGTTGTACACCGACAGCGCAGCGGTCAGTACCACGAAGTTCAACAGGTGGGCGGCCACGTCACTGCCCAGCAGCGAGAACACCTGCACGAACGGGCTGCTGCCGTAGCTGCCACCCGAGGCATCGATGCTGGCGACCAGGTTGTCCCACGGGGTCAGCGACAGCAGCACCACCAAGGCACCCACATAGAAGATCAGGATGCGGTAGATGACCTGGTTGATCGCTTTGGGGATCACGGACTTCGGCTTGTCGGCCTCGGCGGCGGTAAAGCCGAGCATTTCCAGGCCACCAAAGGAGAACATGATGAACGCCAGGGCCATCACCAGCCCGCTGACACCGTTCGGGAAGAAGCCGCCATGGGACCACAGGTTGGCGACAGTGGCGTCCGGGCCGCCGCTGCCGCTGGTGAGCAGGTAGGCACCCAGGCCGATCATGCTGACGATGGCGACCACCTTGATGATGGCAAACCAGAATTCAGCTTCACCGAAGAACTTCACGTTCATCAGGTTGATGGCGTTGATCAGCACGAAGAACGCCGCCGCCGTGACCCAGGTAGGGATTTCCGGCCACCAGTAGTGAACATACTTGCCGACCGCCGAAAGCTCCGACATGCCCACCAGGATGTACAGCACCCAGCAGTTCCAGCCCGACAGGAAGCCGGCGAAACCACCCCAGTAGGTATGGGCGAAATGGCTGAACGAGCCGGCCACCGGCTCTTCGACGATCATTTCGCCAAGCTGGCGCATGATCATGAAGGCGATGAAGCCGCAAATGGCGTAGCCAAGAATCATTGACGGGCCGGCGGATTTCATCACGCCTGCCGAGCCGAGGAACAGGCCAGTACCAATCGCACCACCCAGGGCGATCAATTGGATATGGCGGTTCTTCAGGCCCCGCTTTAGCTCGCCTGAATGCATGTTTTGTCCACTCATGAACGAAGTCACCTGCATTGTTTTTATCTGTGACGGAATCGGACCCACCGCGCTCGTGGCGCAGCGGAATGGGCAAGGTGGTTACCTTGGGTTTCTTGACCTCAGGTGCCGCCGGGGCGGGTCAACCAGGCGTGATCAAGAGTGCGCGGTACGCAAAAGGGTCACAGGTAAAACGCGGCGCACTGTATACCCCTGCAAGCGCGCAGGCGTCAACGCGTTGCGTCCTTCCATCCGGAAAAAACGCAGCGATCCTGTGGTGTGGGCCTTGAAAGGCGGAGTGATCGGCGTACATGGCGCCTCCATTTGTTGTTTTGTCAGCCCGGCTCTGTGGATGGGCTCTTGCACACGGCAATGGCGGCTATAACACCGTGGGGACGGGGGTTTGGGCAAGGGCGAGCAGTGCCGCTACGGCTGCTTTGGCCTGCGGGCGCCGGCAAGGTTTGTTTACAGGATCGGATGCGATCTGAAATGCAGACTGAAAACGGCTGCATTCGTAAAAATTTCTTTACAGGCCGGTTCAAGAACTTGCCAGTCGTCAGAAAAATTCTTTTTGTTCAATATCTTGGGGCTGCTGCGCAGCCTCAGGTTTCCACAGACATAAAAAAACCAGCCCGAAGGCTGGTTTCTTGTTTACCACACCGGCTTGTCAGCCACGCGGCTTGCCGCGGCCACGGCCTGCCGGCTTGTCACCCTCCGGCTTGCCCGGACGCTTGCGCATTTCGCTCGGACGCTCGGCCACCGTGCTGCCACGGGTGTTCTTACGCGGGGCCTCTTCACGCGGTTGGCGCGCCGGGCGCTCGCCGGTGGCTGCACCTTCGTGAGCCGGGCGCAGGTTGCGCACGCGCTCACCACGGCCCAGCGGGCGGGTCGACTTGCGCTGCAGGCGCTCCATCTTGTCCTTGGCCTTGAGCTTCATGGCAGGCAGCGCGACTGGCTGCAGGCCCACTTCGGCGGCGAGGATGTCGATTTCACCCTGGGTCATTTCACGCCAGCGGCCCATCGGCAGGTCGGAGTTGAGGAACACCGGACCGAAACGCACACGCTTCAGGCGGCTGACCACCATGCCCTGGGATTCCCACAGGCGACGCACTTCACGGTTACGGCCTTCCATCACCACGCAGTGGTACCAGTGGTTGAAGCCTTCGCCACCCGGTGCCTTCTGGATGTCGGTGAACTTCGCCGGGCCGTCTTCCAGCATCACCCCGGCTTTCAGGCGTTCGATCATCTCGTCGTCGACTTCACCACGCACACGCACCGCGTACTCACGGTCCATCTCGTAGGACGGGTGCATCAGGCGGTTGGCCAGCTCACCGTCGGTGGTGAACAGCAGCAACCCGGTGGTGTTGATGTCGAGGCGGCCGATGTTGATCCAGCGGCCTTCTTTTGGCCGTGGCAGGCGGTCGAACACGGTCGGGCGGCCTTCCGGGTCGTCACGGGTGCAGATTTCGCCATCGGGCTTGTTGTACATGATCACCCGGCGGGTGGCCTCGGCGGCTTCCTCGCGCTTGATCAGCTTGCCGTCAACGGCAATGGCATCGTGCAGGTCGACGCGCTGGCCGAGGGTGGCCTCGACGCCGTTGACCTTGATGCGGCCCTGGCTGATCCAGGCCTCGACGTCACGGCGCGAGCCCACGCCAATGCGCGCCAGCACTTTCTGCAGCTTTTCGCCGGATGGAGGGGTGATTTCGGTATCTTGCAGGTCTTGCTCACTCATCTGGGCACCTCCCGGTGTAGGAATGAAAACAGGTTCTTGGCGACGAACGCGCCAAAAGGTCGCGCATCATACGCGGTTCAGGGGGATAACGCACTGGAGGGTAGAGGGTTTTATGGGCTTTGGCAGGGGTTTCTGCCTAATGGTGGTGCATTGGCAGTGCCGGCCCTTTCGCGGGTAAACCCGCCCCCACAGGTACTGCATCACTTTCAAGGCCTGTGGTATCCCTGTGGGAGCGGGTTTACCCGCGAAGAGGCCGTCACAGGCAGCAGCAGGTCAGGGCTGCAACTTGCCCTCTTCTTCCGCGGAAGCCTCAGGCTCATCCTCGCGCAAGTCATCAAAATCGGTCTTCAGCCCCTCTTCCATGGCATCCAGCTCCACCAACAGGCTACGGAAGCTGGTCTCTTCCTTCGGCTCGCCAGCCTCTTCCTCCTCGCCCAGGCTGGCATCCGCCAACGCCTGCAAGTGCGCCGGCACTGGCGCATCGTCCGGGTCGAGCAGCGGCTCGGGCTCCATTTCGCGCAACTCGGCCAAAGCCGGCAGCTCCTCTAGGCTCTTGAGGTTGAAATGGTCGAGAAACGCCTTGGTGGTGGCGAACATCGCCGGCCGACCCGGTACTTCCCGATAGCCCACCACGCGGATCCACTCGCGCTCCATCATGGTCTTGATGATGTTGCTGTTCACTGCAACACCCCGCACGTCTTCAATCTCGCCACGGGTGATCGGTTGGCGGTAGGCGATCAAGGCCAAGGTTTCGAGCAACGCACGCGAATAGCGTTGCGGGCGTTCTTCCCACAGGCGCCCGACCCAGGGCGCATAGTCCTCGCGGATCTGCAGGCGGTAACCGCTGGCCACTTCCTTGAGCTCGAAGGCACGGCCGCTGCACGACTTGCCCAGTACCTCCAGGGCCTGCTTGAACACGTGCGGCTCGGGACGCTCGGCCTCATCGAGCAGCTCGTACAGGCGCTCCAGGGATTGCGGCTTGCCCGATGCCAGCAAAAAAGCTTCGATCAGCGACGCCAGGTCGCGGGGGTCATTCAAATTCATCAGGTTCTTCAACAAGCGCCGGGCGAAGCCGCACATGGATGGCGGCGAAGGGTTCATTCTGCACCAGTTCGATCAGCGATTCCTTCACCAGTTCGAGCACCGCCATGAAGGTGACCACCACCCCCAGCTTGCCCTCTTCGGCGGCGAACAGCTCGACGAATGGCACGAACGCACCGCCCTTGAGGCGCTCCAGTACCTGGCTCATGCGCTCGCGGGTGGACAGCGTCTCACGGCTGATCTGATGGCTTTCAAACAGGTCGTTGCGTCGCATCACCTCGGCCATGGACATCAGCAACTCTTCCAGGCTGACCTGCGGCAACAGCTTGCGCACCTTGGCCTGCGGTGCTTCCAGGCGCGGCACCACGACATCGCGCCCCACCCGTGGCAGTTCATCGATGCCCTCGGCCGCGGCCTTGAAACGCTCGTACTCCTGCAGGCGGCGAATCAGTTCGGCACGCGGGTCGCCCTCTTCCTCCTCGACGTCGGCAGAGCGCGGCAGCAGCATGCGCGACTTGATCTCGGCGAGCATGGCGGCCATCACCAGGTACTCGGCGGCCAGTTCCAGGCGCACGCTTTTCATCAATTCCACGTAGCCCATGTACTGCCGGGTAATCTCGGCCACGGGGATGTCGAGGATGTCGATGTTCTGCTTGCGGATCAGGTACAGCAACAGGTCCAGCGGGCCTTCGAAGGCTTCGAGGATGACTTCCAGGGCGTCTGGTGGGATGTACAGGTCCAGCGGCAGTTCGGTCAGGGCTTCGCCGTAGACCAAAGCCAGTTGCAGTTGCCGAGGCAACTCGGCCTGTTCGGCCGGTGCCTCGGGCGCTTCCACCTGGCTCACGCGTTGACCAGGAACGGCGTGGGGTCGCCGCAACCTTCGCGGATCAGTTCCGGTTCGTCGCCGGACAGGTCGATGATGGTCGACGCCTTGAGATCGCCGAAGCCGCCGTCGATCACCAGGTCGACATGGTGCTCCAGCCGCTCACGGATCTCGTAGGGGTCGGTCATCGGCTCGCTGTCGCCCGGCAGGATCAGGCTCACGCTCATCAGTGGCTCGCCCAACTCGGCCAGCAAGGCCAGGGTAATGACGTGGTTCGGTACACGCAGCCCGATGGTGCGGCGCTTGTCGTGCAACAGCAGGCGCGGCACTTCACGCGTGCCGTTGAGAATGAACGTGTAAGGCCCCGGTACATGCGCCTTGAGCAGGCGAAAAGTGCCGGTATCGACCTTGGCGTACAAGCCCAGTTGCGACATGTCGCAGCACATCAGGGTGAAGTTGTGCGTCTTGTCCAGCCCGCGCAGGCGCCGCACCCGCTCGATGGCGTTCTTGTCGCCCATCTGGCAACCCAGGGCATAGGCCGAATCCGTCGGATACACCACCACCCCCCCCTTGCGGATGATCTCGACGGCCTGTTTTATCAAGCGCGCCTGTGGGTTCTCCGGATGAATCTGGAAAAATTGGCTCACGTAGTCGTCCTGTTCATAGCGCCAAAGGCTGTTCATGGCTGAATCGACGCCACAAAGGTGGCAGGTCCTCGGGCAAAGGCCGATAGGCACCAATCTCGCCCCAGGTGCCGGGGCCGTGGAAGTCACTGCCAGCGCTTGCCAGCAGGCCGAACTCACGGGTAAGGATGGACATGGTGCCCACTTGCTCGGCAGGCATCATCCCATTGACCACCTCAAGCGCCTGCCCTCCTGCCTGAATATAGTCGGCAATCAGCCGTCTGCGCTTGCTGCGGGTCAGATCGTAATGCATGGGATGCGCCAGGCTTACCCAAGCGTTGGACTGCCTTAGCGTGGCAACGGTTTCGTCAAGGGACGGCCAGTGCTGCTTGACGTCGCCCAGCTTACCGGCGCCCAGCCACTTGCGAAACGCTTCGCCCCGGTCCTTGACGTGCCCGGCACGCACCAGGTGCTCGGCAAAATGCGGGCGCGCCGGTGCGTTGCCGCTGTCACCCAGTTCTTGCTGCACGGCGCGCGCACCTTCAAGGGTGCCGGGCATGCCTTTGCCCGCCAACCGTTTGTCTATTTCTTCGGCGCGCAACCAGCGGCCGCGGTGCAATGCCTCGATCGCAGCCAGCAACGGCGGTGCGTCGAGTGGGAAGTCATAGCCCAGCACATGGATGGTCGCACCACCCCAGGTGCAGGACAACTCTACCCCGCTGACCCAGCGCATCCCCAGGTCAACGCAGGCCTGGCGCGCTTCAGGCAGGCCTTCGATGGTGTCATGGTCAGTCAGTGCCAGCGTTTGCACCCCGTGCTCATGGGCCCGGGCAACCAGTACCGAAGGCGACAGGGCGCCGTCGGAGGCCGTGCTGTGACAGTGCAGATCAACATTCATGGGGGAGCGCTTTCGCTGGATTCGATGTTTGTTATTATGCCGTCACATCCCGATTCTGGCTGCCATTGTGAAACAATTCATCGATTTCATCCCGCTGCTGCTGTTCTTCATCGTCTACAAGCTCGACCCGCGCCCCATGGAGGTCGCCGGCCACAGCTTCGAATTCGGCGGTATCTACAGCGCCACGGCCATGCTGATCATCAGCTCGCTGGTGGTGTACGGTGCGCTGTTCCTGCGCCAGCGCAAGCTGGAAAAGGGCCAGTGGCTAACCCTGATCGCCTGCCTGGTGTTTGGCGGCCTGACCCTGACCTTCCACAGCGAAACCTTCCTCAAGTGGAAAGCACCCGTGGTGAACTGGTTGTTCGCCCTGGGCTTTGCCGGCAGCCACTTCATCGGCGACCGGGTGCTGATCAAGCGCATCATGGGCCATGCCCTGACCCTGCCGGATGCCATCTGGTCGCGCTTGAACCTGGCGTGGATCGCTTTCTTCCTGTTCTGCGGCGCGGCCAACCTGTTCGTCGCCTTCACCTTCCAGGACTTCTGGGTGGACTTCAAGGTGTTCGGCAGCCTGGGCATGACCGTGATCTTCCTGGTGGCGCAAGGCGTGTACCTGTCGCGCCACCTGCACGACGACCCTTCTACCTCCAAACCCAAGGATTGACATGCTCTACGCCATTATCGCCAGCGACGTCGCAAACTCCCTGGAAAAGCGCCTGGCTGCCCGCCCGGCGCACATCGAACGCCTGCAGCAGCTCAAGGCCGAAGGCCGCGTGGTGCTGGCCGGCCCACACCCGGCCATCGACAGCAACGACCCGGGCGAAGCAGGGTTCAGCGGTAGCCTGATCGTTGCCGAATTCGAATCGCTGGCGGCGGCGCAGGCCTGGGCCGATGCCGATCCGTACATTGCCGCAGGCGTCTACGACAAGGTAGTGGTCAAGCCGTTCAAGCAAGTACTGCCTTGATCTGAAGCCGCACAGCTTTTTTGCGCTCAAGCCCGCGAAGAAGCTGATGCGGTATTGGCAGTTATACGGTTGCCATCAGTCTGCGGTATCTTTGCCACTGGCGGGCCGAATAGCCGCCGTCAATGGTTGAATTGAGTGAGTCATGAGCGAGCTGTTACTGATTGATGATGACCAGGAACTGTGCGAGCTGCTCGGCAGCTGGCTGACCCAGGAAGGGTTCACGGTGCGTGCCTGCCACGATGGCCAGAGCGCACGCCGGGCCCTGGCCGAGCATGCCCCTGCTGCCGTGGTGCTGGATGTGATGTTGCCCGACGGCAGCGGCCTGGAGCTGCTCAAACAGCTGCGCAGCGAGCATGCCGAGCTGCCGGTACTGATGCTGTCAGCCCGTGGCGAGCCGCTGGACCGCATCCTCGGCCTGGAACTGGGCGCCGACGACTACCTGGCCAAACCTTGCGACCCGCGTGAGCTCACCGCTCGCCTGCGCGCGGTACTTCGCCGCAGCCACCCCACCGCCACCACCAGTCAAGTGGAGCTGGGTGACCTGGTGTACAGCCCTGCACGTGGCGTGGCCAGTATCGATGGCCGCGAAATGACCCTGACCCTGTCCGAAAGCCGCATCCTCGAAGCCCTGCTGCGCCAGCCCGGCGAGCCACTGGACAAACAGGAACTCGCGCAGATCGGCCTGGGCCGCAAATTGACCCTGTATGACCGCAGCCTGGACATGCATGTCAGCAACCTGCGCAAGAAGATCGGCCCGCATGCCGATGGCCGGCCACGCATCGTGGCATTGCGTAGCCGTGGTTATTACTACTGCCTCTGAGCATCTTTACCGAGCCTTTACCATCCCCTGACTGCGCTTGACGGTGATCTCCCTAGACTGTGCTCATCCGGTAACCACCGGCCTATGAAAGGAGAGACACCATGCGCAAGACCCTTATCGCCCTGATGTTCGCCGCCGCTCTGCCGACCGTGGCCATGGCCATGCCTGACGGCGGCCCGCGCCACGACGGCCCGCATCATCGCGGTGATGCGCCTTTCCACCAACTGGACCTGAGCCGCGACCAGCGCCAGCAGATCGGCAAGCTGATGGGCGAGCAGATGCAACAGCGCCGCGACATTACGGAGCGCTACCTGGCCAAACTGCCGGCCGCCGACCAGAAAGCCATGAAGGACGAACTGCAGGCCAACCGCGACAAGACCGACAGCGCGGTACGCAACCTGCTCAAGCCTGACCAGCAGAAGAAGTTCGACGAACTGCAAAAGGAACGCGCCGCCAAGAAAGCCGAGTGGCAGGAGTTCCAGGCCTGGAAAGCTGAAAAAGGCACCAAGGCCCAGTAAGCTGTCCACCCCATGCCCGGCCCGCGTCACTGCGGGCCGGGCTTTTCCCGTTTAGGAGGTGCACTTGCGTTCACTGTTCTGGCGCATCCTGGCCAGCTTCTGGCTCGCCATCACCCTGGTCGCCGGGCTGTCGATCCTGCTGGGCCACATGCTCAACCAGGACGCCTGGATCCTTAGCCGCCATCCGGGCCTGAATACCCTGGCCAGCAAGTGGGCCAAGCATTACGAGCAGGAAGGCCTGGATTCGGCTCAGCACTTCCTGGAAAGGCGCAAAGATCGCTACAAGATCGACGTGCAGGTGCTCGACGACAGTGGCGAGGCCGTGGTGCCCGGGACCTTCCCGCGCCGTGCGGCCGCCTTCGAGGCGCGTCAGCACAATGACCAGCGACGCCTGCCATGGCGTCGGCTGACCGAGGAATACACCAGCCCCGAGACCGGCGATACCTACTTGCTGATCTACCGCATCCCTCACCCGGCGCTGGATGCCTGGCACCGCGAGAGCCTGATGTGGCCGCTCAGTGCACTGGGCATTGCCCTGGTCGTGCTGACCCTGTTCAGCCTGCTCGTAACCCTGTCCATCACCCGCCCGTTAAGCCGCCTGCGCAGCGCTGTACACGACCTGGGCCAGACCACCTACCAGCAGAACAGCCTGGCGCGTCTGGCTGCGCGGCGTGACGAGTTCGGCGTGCTGGCCAAGGACTTCAACAAGATGGGGGCGCGCCTGCAAAGCACCATCGGCAGCCAGCGCCAGCTGCTGCGCGACGTGTCTCACGAGCTACGCTCGCCCCTGGCCAGGCTGCGCATCGCCCTGGCCTTGGCCGAGCGCGCAGGGCCCGAGCAGCGGGAGACCCTGTGGCCGCGCCTGACCCGCGAATGCGACCGCCTGGAAGACCTGATCAGCGAAATTCTCGCCCTGGCCCGAGTGGATGCCGAACAGGCTCATGCCGAACCGGTCGACCTCAACGCCCTGCTCGGCAGCGTGCGCAAGGACGCCCTGCTCAGTGCGCCGGACCAGGATGTGCGCCTGGAGGCGCAACCGGGGTTGACCTTGCAGGGTTGGCCAACGCTGATCGAGCGGGCCGTGGACAACCTGCTGCGCAATGCCCTGCGCTTCAACCCGGTAGGGCAGCCGGTCGAAGTCAGCGCCGTGCGTGAACAGGACCGTATTGTGATCAGCGTGCGTGACCATGGCCCCGGGGCGGCAGCGGAGCACCTGGCACAACTGGGCGAACCGTTCTTCCGCGCACCGGGGCAGGACGCGCCGGGGCATGGGCTGGGGCTGGCGATTGCGCGCAAGGCGGCGGAGCGCCATGGCGGGAGCCTGGTGCTGGACAATCACCCACAGGAAGGATTTGTAGCTCGGCTGGAGTTGCCCCTGGCTGATGCGGCTGGCAGTTGATGTGATGTAAAGGCCACTGACCTCTTCGCGGGTAAACCCGCGAAGAGGCCGGAAGCCTCAATAAATCAATCTGCCTGAAGGCGGTTTATTCGCCCCAGGCACTGACAAAATCAGCAGTTTCCAGCACCGGCGCAGTGCGTGGCTCGGTCAACGGCGTACCGACATACAGGTAACCGATCAACTCTTCATTCTCGGCCAACCCCAGCCCCTTGTGCACATGGGCATCAAAAGCCATGTCCCCGGTGCGCCACACCGCCCCGACGCCTTGCGCATGCGCGGCGATCAGAATGCCGTGCGCCGCACAGCCCGCAGCCAGGCGCTGCTCGGACTTGGGCACCTTGAAGTGGTCCTGCAACTTGGCGATGACCACGATCAGCAACGGTGCCCGCAGGGGCATGGCACGAGCCTTGTCCAGTGCCGCCTGGCTGGCATCACCTTTGTGCTGCACGGCTTCGGCGAACAGCTCGCCGAGTTTCTCGCGGCCCTGGCCTTCGATGGTAAGGAAACGCCATGGCCGCAGCTGGCCATGGTCCGGAGCACGCAGGGCGGCCTGGAACAGCGCCTCGCGTTGAGCGGCATTGGGCGCCGGATCGGTCAGGCGTGGCACGGAAACACGGTTGAGCAATGCGTCGAGAGCCTCCATCGGCTACCCTCCTGGCAGTTGAATGTGCGGCCATTCTAGCGTTTACATCACCAGACCCATAGGTAGAATGGCGCCCTTCCGTTTCGAGTCAGAGCAGATCACATGGCGTTGCCGACCTTAAGGATCATTGGTTTCATCATCGGCATCTTCCTGATTACCCTGGCCGTGGGCATGGCCGTGCCCATGGCTACCCTGGTGATCTTCGAGCGTACCGGTGACATGCCGTCGTTCCTCTGGTCGAGCCTGATCACCTTCATCGCAGGCCTTGCCCTGGTAATACCGGGGCGCCCGGAGCATGTACACCTGCGCCCGCGCGACATGTACCTGCTGACGGTCAGCAGTTGGCTGGTGGTGTGCGTGTTCGCCGCGCTGCCGTTCCTGCTGACTCAGCACATCAGTTACACCGACGCCTTCTTCGAAAGCATGTCAGGCATTACCGCCACAGGCGCCACCGTGCTCAGCGGGCTCGATAGCATGTCACCGGGTATCCTGATGTGGCGCTCGATGCTGCACTGGCTCGGCGGTATCGGCTTCATCGCCATGGCGGTGGCAATCCTGCCACTGCTGCGTATCGGTGGCATGCGCCTGTTCCAGACCGAATCGTCCGACCGCTCGGAAAAGGTCATGCCGCGCTCGCACATGGTCGCCAAATCGATCGTGGGGGTTTACGTCGGTTTCTCCATCCTGGGTTCGCTGGCCTTCTGGTGGGCAGGCATGAGCCCGTTCGATGCGATCAACCATGCCATGTCGGCGATCTCCACCGGCGGTTTCTCCACCTCCGACCAATCCTTGGCGAAATGGGATATCCCCGCCGTGCACTGGGTTGCGGTGGTGGTGATGATCATGGGCAGCCTGCCGTTCACCCTTTACGTGGCCACCCTGCGCGGCAACCGCAAGGCGCTGATCCGCGACCAGCAGGTGCAAGGGTTGCTGGGCATGCTGGTGGTCACCTGGCTGGTGTTGGGCACCTGGTACTGGTACAGCACCAACCTGCACTGGCTCGACGCCCTGCGCCACGTGGCACTGAACGTGACCTCGGTGGTCACCACCACCGGTTTCGCCCTGGGTGACTACAGCCTGTGGGGCAATTTTTCGCTGATGCTGTTCTTCTACCTGGGCTTCGTTGGCGGCTGCTCCGGCTCGACCGCGGGCGGCATCAAGATTTTCCGCTTCCAGGTGGCCTATATCCTGCTCAAGGCCAGCCTCAACCAGCTGATTCACCCGCGTGCGGTGATCAAGCAGAAATACAACGGCCATCGCCTCGACGAAGACATCGTGCGTTCGATCCTGACGTTCTCGTTCTTCTTCGCCATCACCATCTGCGTCATGGCCTTGCTGCTGTCGTTGCTGGGCGTGGACTGGATGACTGCACTGACCGGCGCCGCTGGCACGGTTTCGGGTGTGGGGCCGGGCCTGGGTGAAGTGATCGGCCCTTCGGGTAACTACGCCACGCTGCCTGACGCGGCCAAGTGGATCTTGGCGGCCGGCATGCTGCTTGGCCGCCTGGAAATCATCACGGTGCTAGTGTTGTGCATGCCGGCGTTCTGGCGTCATTGACCACTTCGGCTTCGGTGCCCAGGCGGGCGCGGTACTCGCTGGGTGTGGCGTCGAACCAGCGGCGGAACGCCCGATAGAAGTTGCTGGGGTCGGCGAAGCCGAGCAGGTAGGCGGCCTCAAGCAAAGTCATGCCCGGCTGCGCCAGGTACTGTTCGGCCAGCTCGCGGCGGGTATCGTCAAGCAGGGTCTGGAAGCTGGTGCCCTCCTCCTGCAGCCGCCGCTGCAAGGTCCGCTGCGACAGGTGCAGGGCCTGGGCCAGGGTTTCACGCTTCGGTTCACCCTGCGGCAGAATGCGGCACAACACCTGGCGCACCCGGTGGGTTACCCGGCTTTCGGAGAAACGTGCCAGGTACTCCCCGGCAAACCGGTCGTGCAGCACCGCCATGGCCTCGTTCGCGGTAGGCAGCGGGGCTTCCATGTCGGCCCGCTCGAACACCAGGGCATCGTGTGGCGCGCCGAAAACCAGCGGCGAATGGAACGCCACCTTGTACGGCTCGACGTTCTTTGGCTGCGGCCCTTGCACCAATACCCGCCGCGGCTGCACCGGCCGGCCACTGAGCCATTTGCACAGCGCCAATGCGCAGGCCAGCGACGCTTCGGCACTGTGCCGGGTCGGCGGCAGGTGGTCACCGTGGACGGTCAGGATCAGCGAGTAGCCCTCGGCGCCAAGGACAAAACTGAGGTCGGAGCTTTCGGCGATGATGCGCTGGTAGCGCACCAGGCGTTCGAAGCCCTCGGCCAAGGTGCGGCTGGACATCAACGCATAGCCCACCACATGGAACGACGCCGGGCGCACCACCCGCGCCATGTTCAGACCGATGGCCTCGTTGCCTGACAGCTCCACTGCCAGCTGCCATAGCCGGGTCATGGAGTCTTGCGGAAAACGTGCATCCGGGTCGTCGAGTGCGGCAAAGTCCAGCCCTAGCTGCTTGAACATGGCCCGGCAATCCAGCCCCTCCAGTTCAAGTGCCTTCACAATCCCTGATGCCCAACTGGCTGACGTGGTTCTTTCGCTCATGACAGGCTTCTTTTACCGACCGCTCCTGCGGTGAACCCCAAGGATACTCATTTGGCGCCTATTGTCACTGGTAGGCCCCGTCAGTCACTCTAGACTCGAATCAGGCTCCACGCCGTGCATCTTGTCCAGAAGTATTAATCCCGGAGCACCGCCATGAACAGCAAAGCGCAGTTTCGCAGTTTTGCCGAGTTCTATCCTTACTACCTGGGGGAGCACAGCAACCCCACCTGCCGCCGCCTGCACTTCGTCGGCACCAGCCTGGTGATCGCGCTGCTGGCCTACACCATTGGCAGTGGCAAATGGTTGCTGCTGCTGGCCGTGCCGGTGTTCGGCTATGGCTTTGCCTGGGTCGGGCACTTTTTTTTCGAAAAGAACCGGCCAGCGACCTTTACCTATCCGCTGTACAGCCTGGCCGGTGATTTCGTGATGTTCCGGGATATCCTGCTGGGCAAGATCCGGCTGTAGGCGCGGCCTTGTGCCGCGAAAGGGCTGCAAAGCAGCCCCATGGCCCTCACGCCCTACACCGGCTCGCGCACCACCGCAGCCGCCTGCGCCTCGCGCGCCTGAGCCTCAGCCAGCCGGTACAGTTCGATACTGCCATCCCAATGTTCGATCAGCGCCGTGCATGACTCCACCCAATCCCCGCAATTGAGGTAGTCCACCTCCCCCACCTTGCGGATCTCGGCATGGTGGATGTGCCCACACACCACCCCATGAAAACCGCGCCGTGTGCACTCGTGGGCAATGGCATCCTCGAAGTCGCTGATGAAATTCACCGCACCTTTCACCTTGTGCTTGAGGTACGCCGACAGCGACCAGTACCCATAGCCGTACCGCGCCCGCCAGTGGTTGAGCCAACGGTTGAGCACCAGGGTGAACTCGTAGGCACGGTCGCCCAGAAACGCCAACCAGCGGTGGTAACGGGTAATCACGTCGAACTGGTCGCCATGGATCACCAGCAGTCGACGGCCATCGGCGGTCAAGTGTTCGGCCTCGTCCACCAGCTGAATGTTGCCCAGAATCAGCTTTGAATAGCGGCGCAGGAACTCGTCATGGTTGCCCGTGACGTAGATCACCTCGGTGCCGCGCTTGCTCATGGTCAGCAGCCGGCGGATCACGTTGGTGTGGGCCTGCGGCCAGTAGATCCCACCACGCAGCTTCCAGCCATCGATGATATCGCCCACCAGATAGACGCGGTCGGCCTGGTAGCCCTTGAGGAACCGCGACAGGTGTTCGGCCTGGCAGTCGCGGGTGCCCAGGTGCACGTCGGAGATCCACAGGGTACGCACGCGTTGCTTGCGCGAGGGACGAGACAGTTCGGCATGGGTCATGGGCAGGCTCCGGCGCAGTTTGCTGGAGACTGGCAGGCAGGCATGACAGCGCCATGGCAAAACGGTGACGAGTGATGGCGTGCGGGGTTTGAGGCACAATGAGCGCCTGCCCTGCGAGGAAGCCCCCATGACCGCCGGCCCGATCCTCTCGCTGCGCCATTACCGCGACAGCCTGATCGCCCACAGCCACGAACACCCGCAACTGGTGTTCGGCCTGCGCGGCCGCCTGGAGTTCGAGGTCCAGGGGCAAGGCGCCGGGATCGACCGGCAGGGGCTGATCGTGGTACCGGCGGGCGCGCATCACACCTGCGCCAGCGATGGCGGCAGCCACTGCCTGGTGTTGGATGTGCCTGGGGAGCGCTGGCTGCACGAGCAACTGGGCGAGCATGCCGATGCCAGCCGCCGCCTGCTCGATCGCCCTGCCGCGCTGGGCCTGGACGACCGTCAGCAGCAGTTGGTGGACTGGCTGGCGGCCAGCCCCATGGACGACCCGTTGATCGCCCGGCAAGGCGCAGCGCTGTTACTGGCCAGCCTGAATCCAACGGCGGCTGCCAACGTTCGGGCCAGCCAGCGCTTACCTTATGCCGCGTTCGATACCCATATCGAGCAACAGGCTGCCTACCCGTTGCAGGTCGCCGACCTGGCGCGCATTGCCGGGCTGTCCAGTGCCCGGCTGCATGCGCGCTTTACCGCCGAGTGCGGGATGACACCGATGGACTACATTCGCCAGCGACGCTTGCTCAAGGCACGGCGGCTGGTGGTGCAGACTTCGTTACCCATGGGTGAGATTGCAGCGCAGGTGGGGTATAGCTCACAGAGTGCGTTTTCGGCAGCGATGTTGCGGGCGTTCGGTTGTACGCCTTTGGCGTTGCGGCGAGAGCCCGGCGACAATTGACAGCAGTCTTGCGACAGAAATCGTTGGCCTGTGATTTTACACTTTGCCTGTGCTGCGAAGAGGCCGGCACAGCCAATAGAGATCTTGAGCAAGGACTACCATGAACCACCGCACAGCCCTAGGCGCCCTGCACATTGGCGCGCTGTTTTTCGGCCTTACCGGCGTCTTCGGCAAGCTGGCCGCCAGCGCCAGCCCGGCAATCATCGTCTTTGGCCGCGCCGCCTTCGCCGTGCTCGCCCTGGCTCTGTTCGCCAGCCTGGCCGGCCCGGGCTGGCAACGCCTCAGCGGCCAGGACGCACGCCGCCTGCTGCTCGGCGGTGTGCTGCTGGCCGGCCACTGGGTCAGTTTCTTCATCGCCGTCAAAGTCGGCGGCGTGGCCATCGCCACCCTCGGTTTCGCCAGTTTCCCGGCCTTCACCGTGATCCTCGAAGGCCTGCTGTTCCGCGAGCGTATCCGCCGCAACGAAACCGTATTGGTCGTGCTGGTCAGCCTCGGCCTGGTACTGGTCACGCCGGCATTCGACCTGGCCAGCGAAGCCACTGGCGGCCTGCTCTGGGCACTGCTCTCGGGCCTGCTGTTCTCGCTGCTGTCACTCACCAACCGGGCCGGCTCCGGCCGTTTGCCTGCAGTACAGGCAGCGCTGTGGCAGAACCTGGTAGTGGGCCTGTGCCTGCTGCCGTTCGCGGCCCCTGGCCTGGGCGGCGTAGCCCCCGTGGACTGGCTGTGGATCGCCCTGCTCGGCGTCTTCTGCACCGGCGTTGCGCACAGCCTGTTCGTCGCCAGCCTGGCAGTGATCAAGGCGCGCACGGCCGCCGTGGTGTTCGGCATGGAGCCGGTCTACGGGATTGCCGTGGCGTGGGCGGTGTTCGCCGAAACCCCCACCGTGCGCATGCTGCTGGGCGGCGCACTGATCATCTTCGCCATCGTGCTGTCCAGCCGCCTGGCTGCCGAGCAACCGCCCAGGCAGCGGCCACTGCCCGAGGGGGCTTGATCAGCGGTCGTTGTGGCCAAGGTCACGCTGTGGGTCGATCTGGTCGCGCACCCGCTGCTTCAATACCTTGGCCTCGGGGAAACCACCGTCGGCCTTGCGCTCCCAGATCTGCACGCCATTGCAGGTGATGCGGAAGATGCCGCCGGTGCCCGGCTCCAGCGCTACCCGGCCCAGGTCGTCGGCAAAGGTGCTGAGCAGTTCCTGAGCCAGCCAGGCAGCACGCAGCAGCCACTGGCACTGGGTGCAATAGGTGATAACGATTTCCGGCTTGCTGTCGGCCATGGTGAAACATCTCCAGGTAAGGGGCCGCTTATACTAGCGGTCTTTAGCCCACGGTTTGAGACTCACGATGCGCCGTTTGCTGTTCTGTTTTCTGCTTGCCCTCACCACGCTTGCGGCAACCGCCGCCGAACCTGCCAGGCCCAAGGTCGGTTTGGTACTGTCGGGTGGTGCGGCCCGTGGCCTGGCTCACATCGGCGTGCTCAAGGCGCTGGAAGAACAGGGTGTGCGCATCGACGCCATCGCCGGCACCAGCATGGGCGCAGTGGTCGGCGGGTTGTACGCCTCGGGCTACAGTGTCGAAGAGCTGGAAAAGCTCGCCACCACCCTGGACTGGCAACAGGCGCTGTCCGATGCCCCGCCACGCAAGGACGTGCCGTTTAGGCGCAAGCAGGATGACCGCGACTTCCTGGTCAAACAGAAGCTCAGCTTTCGTGACGACGGCAGCCTGGGCCTGCCACTGGGGGTAATCCAAGGCCAGAACTTGTCACTGCTGCTGGAAAGCAAACTGGCGCACACCGCCGACACCCGCGACTTCGACAAGCTGCCTATCCCCTTCCGCGCCGTGGCCACCGACATCGCCAGTGGCGAAAAAGTAGTGTTTCGCCGCGGCCACCTGCCACAGGTCATTCGCGCCAGCATGTCGATCCCTGCCGTGTTCGCCCCGGTCGAGCTGGACGGCCGACTGCTGGTGGACGGTGGCATGGTCGACAACATTCCGGTCGACGTGGCCCGCGAAATGGGCGTGGACCTGGCCATCGTGGTCGACATCGGCACCCCACTGAAGGATCGCAAGCAATTACTGACCGTGGTCGACGTGCTCAACCAGTCGATCACCCTGATGACCCGGCGCAACTCGGAAGAACAACTGGCCAGCCTGCACCGCGACGACATCCTCATCCAACCATCGCTGACTGCCTTCGGCGTGACCGATTTTGGCCGCGCCAGGGACATGATCGACGCCGGTTACCGCGCCACCCGCCTGCTCGACCCTCGCCTGGCTGCCCTGCGCCAGCCCGAAGGCGACAGCAGCCTGGCCGTGGCCCGCTCGCCGCGCCAGCGCACACCGGTGATCACCGCGATCCGAATCGAGAACGACTCCAAGGTCAGCGACGACGTGATTCGCTCGTACATCCGCCAACCGATCGACGCGCCGTTGGAGCTGGACCGCCTGCAGACCGACATGGGTACGCTGTACGGCCTGGATTACTTCGACCGGGTGCAGTACCGCGTGGTGCACAAGGGCGACGACAACACCCTGGTGATCAACGCCCGTGGCCGGCGCGGCGGCACCGACTACCTGCGTCTGGGCCTTAACCTGTCCGATGACCTGCGTGGCGACAGCGCCTTCAACCTGGGTGCCAGCTACCGGGTCAACGGCATCAACAGCCTCGGCGCAGAATGGCTGACCCGTGGCCAGATCGGCGACCAGCAAGAGCTGTACAGCGAGTTCTACCAACCGCTGGACGTGGGCTCGCGCTACTTTGTCGCGCCTTACCTGGATTTCAGCTCGCAGAACATCGAAGCCACCCTGGACAACGACCCGGTCGCCGAATACCGCCTGGAGCGCTACGGCTTTGGCCTGAACGTGGGCCGGCAGATCGGCACCAGCGGTGAAGTGCGCCTGGGCGTGGGCAAGGCCTGGGGCGAGGCCGAGGTGCGCATCGGCGACCAGGACCTGCCCAAAGTCAGTTTCAACGAAGGCTTCTACGAGCTGAAGTACTCGTTCGACACCCTCGACAACGTATACTTCCCGCACCGAGGCGAGGACATCGGCCTGACCTTGCGCAAATACGACAAGTCGCTGGACTCCGACCAGGATTACCGGCAGTGGCTGTTCAACCTGGACAAGGCGATCAGCAGTGGGCCGAACACCTTCGTGCTGGGCGGTCGCTATGGGCGCACGCTGGATGACACCGAAGTGGTGACGTCGAGCTTCGTGATGGGCGGAGCGCGAGAGCTGTCAGGCTTTCGCCAGGACTCGGTGTCGGGGCAGAACGTGAGCCTGCTGCGCATGGTCTACTACCGCCGCTTGACGCCAAGGGCCTATGTGCCGCTGGACTTCCCGTTGTACATCGGCGGGTCGCTGGAGCGTGGGCGGGCATGGAACAACGACAACGAGTTCGACAGTGGGTACATCAATGCGGCGAGCATCTTCCTGGGGCTGGAGACGCCGTTGGGGCCGTTGAACTTCACCTACGGCACCAACAGTGCGCATGAGCATGCGGTGTATCTGAACCTGGGGCATACCTTCTGATTTTTTGGGGCTGCGTTGCAGCCCCAAGGGCCTTCAGGACTTCTCGAGGTTGGCCAGAATCTTCGCATGCACCCGCATGCAAACTTGCAATTCCGCCTCATCCACGCCGGTAAACAGTTCCACCCGCAGTTGATTGGCGATGGTCTCGATCTGGTCGATCAGTGGCTTGGCCGGGGGGCACAGCAAGATCTTCTTGGCCCGCCGGTCTTCTACCACTGCTTGCCGGCGCACCAACCCTTGCGCCTCCAGGCTGTCGAGCAGACGCGCCAGGGTCGGGCCTTCAACGCCCACGCTCTGGGCCAACTCACGCTGGGTCGGGGCTTCTTCGAAACGGGCCAGGTGCAGCAACACCAGCCAGCGCGCCTGGGACAGGTTGAGCCCGGCCAGGCGGCGGTCCAGTTCGGCGCGCCAACCCCGGGACATCTGGGCCAGCTGCATGCCGAAGCGGTGTTGGTTGTCGGTCAGGGGCATAAGTAACTCATTGAGTAGATCTAATTATTAGGCAGCTAACCATGCCCTGCCCCACGAGGCAAGGCTCGGTCCTGCTTACTTGTTCGATAATCGTCAAAAAGCATGACAAAGGTCAGCAGATGGCGCTTCTGCCTTCGATCCTGCCTGCGTTTACAGTTCGAATTCCGCCGCCAGCGCCGCGCGCACGCAATACAGCACGCCCTCCGGTACCCGGGCCCCGAACTGCGGCGCAATGGCCGACACCGGCGGCAACTCGCCCTCGCCATCCAGGAACGCGTCCTGCACTTCCATCATCAGGTCTTCCGGCAGGTCGATGGCTTGCTCCAGGCTCAGCTCCTGGCGGCCCAGTGCCTCGGCCAGCAGGCTATACACGTTCTTCTCGCTGCAGTTGAGCTGCCCGGCGATCTGCGCCGGGGTCATGCCGGCTCGGGCCAGGCTGACCAGTTCGTGGCGCAGGTCGAGCACCACTTTCGGTGCCTCTTCGGTGCCGCCACTGTTGTTCAGTACTTCGAGGAACGCCTGGCCATAGCGCTCCAGCTTGCGCGCGCCCACACCGCTTACCTGGGCCATGTCGCTGAGGCTAACCGGCTGGCTGCGCAGCATTTCCAGCAGCGTCGAATCGGGGAAGATGACATACGGCGGCACGCTGTGCTCCTCGGCCAACTTGCGCCGCAACGTGCGCAACGCTTCCCACAGTTCGCGCTCTTCGGCACGCACCAGCTGGCTGGCCGGGCTGCCGCCGCTGGACGACGAGGCCTTGGCCGTGGTCTGCGGCTTGAGGTCACGGCGCAGTTGCAAGGTCACCTCGCCGCGCAGCAGTGGCCGGCAGCTGTCGGACAGGCGCAGGCCGCCGTAACCTTCCAGGTCGATGTCGACCAGGCCGCGCGCCACCAACTGACGGAACAGCGAACGCCATTCGACCTCGGCCAGGCCCTTGCCAACGCCGAATACCGATAGCTTCTCGTGGCCGAAATTGCGCACCTTCTCGTTGTCCTTGCCCAGCAGTACATCGACCAGATGGCCGACACCATAGCGCTGGCCGGTGCGGAACACCGCCGACAGCGCCTGGCGCGCCGGCTCGGTAGCGTCCCAGGTCTGGATGTTGTCGACACAGTTGTCGCAGTGGCCGCACGGTTGTTCGAGGGTTTCATCGAAGTAGGCCAGCAGCGACTGGCGGCGGCAGCGGGTTTCTTCGCACAGCGCCAGCATGGCGTCGAGCTTGTGCTGTTCGATGCGCTTGTGGCGCTCATCGCCTTCGGAGTTCTGCAGCATCTGCTTGAGCATCACCATGTCCTGCAGGCCATAGGCCATCCAGGCATCGGACGGCAGGCCGTCACGGCCGGCGCGGCCGGTTTCCTGGTAATAGGCCTCAAGCGATTTAGGCAGGTCGAGGTGGGCAACGAAGCGCACGTTGGGCTTGTCGATACCCATGCCGAAGGCAATGGTCGCGACCATGATCAGCCCCTCCTCGTTGAGAAAGCGGTGCTGGTTGGCCGCGCGTGTCTCGGCAGCCAGGCCGGCGTGATACGGCAGCGCCGGGAAGCCCTGCTGGCAGAGGAATGCGGCGGTTTCGTCGACCTTCTTGCGCGACAGGCAGTAAACGATACCGGCGTTGCCGCGGCGCTCGCCGAGAAAAGCCATCAACTGCTTGCGCGGCGCTTCCTTGGGCACGATGCGGTAGAAGATGTTGGGTCGGTCGAAGCTCGAGAGGAAGCGTTCGGCGCCTTGCAGGTGCAGGCGCTGGACGATTTCTTCGCGGGTGCGCATATCGGCAGTGGCAGTAAGCGCAATGCGCGGCACATGCGGGAACAGTTCGGCCAGTTGGCCCAGTTGCAGGTACTCGGGGCGGAAATCGTGGCCCCATTGCGAAACGCAGTGGGCCTCGTCGATGGCGAACAGCGAGATGTCCAGGTCACGCAGAAAATCCAGCATGCGCGGCTGCACCAGGCGCTCCGGCGCCAGGTAGAGCATTTTTACCTCGCCACGGCGCAGGCGCCCGGCCAGTTCACGCTGCTGTTCCGCGCTCAGGGTGGAATTCAGCGCGGCCGCCGAAACGCCCAGTTCGTCAAGCGTGGCGACCTGGTCGTCCATCAACGCGATCAGTGGCGAGACCACCACCGTCAGGCCCGGACGCAGCAGCCCCGGCACCTGAAAGCACAACGACTTGCCGCCGCCGGTGGGCATCAGCACCAGGGCATCGCCGCCATTGGCCACGCATTCGATGATCGCTGCCTGGCGCCCACGGAAACTGTCGTAGCCGAAGATGTCCTTGAGAACGCGCTGAGCCTGTTCGAGCATGTGCAACTCCAAATCGCCGTACCACCCTGAATACAACAGGCTGGACGAAAAACCCGCCCCGCACACGCCAAATGCGTAAGCGGTTTTTGCCAGGCGACCGGTAAAACCTGCCCCTGGATGAAAAATCGCGGAGTATACCGCAGCGCCGTCCTGCACAGGCACCACGGCGATAGACGTTCCCTTTGCCCCGCTGCCGCTGCAAGGTGCTAGAATTCGTTATCGTTTATTCCCCAAGGTAGCCCTGTAATGTCCTTCGCCGAGCAACTGACCCGCCTGCAAGCCTTCCTCGACGCCGACGAGCTGCACGAAGAAGCGCTGGACTATGTCGCCGCACACGGCTACCTCACCGCCCTGTCGATCAACGCCGAGGACGTGCCCGAGCGCGAATGGATCGACGCCCTGTTCGCCGAAGAGCCGCACTACGCCAGCGACGCCCAGCGCACCGAAATCGAAGCCACCCTGGTGGCATTGAAAGCGCACATTGCCCGCCAGCTGGCCAGCGACGAAGAATTCGACCTGCCATGCGAACTCGACCTGACCGTCGAGCCGGACGATTCCGACCTGCGCGGCTGGTGCATCGGCTTCATGGAAGGCGTGTTCCTGCGTGAAGAGGCCTGGTTCGAGAACGCCGAGGAAGAAGTCAGCGAGATGCTGCTGCCGATCATGGTTGGCTCGGGCCTGTTCGATGAACAACCAGAGTTCGCCGACATTGCCAGCAACGCCAACCTGCAGGACGACATGATCGTACAGATCCCCGAGGCGCTGAGTGCATTGTTCCTGCTGCTGCACGCCCCTGACGAAAAACCGGCGCTGCTCAAGCCACGCCACCACTAAGCTGCCTATGCGCTACCTGCTGCTGGCCACCGGCTGGCTCAGCGTTGCGCTGGGGGTGTTGGGGATTTTTCTCCCGGTACTGCCCACCACCCCGTTCCTGCTATTGGCGGCGGCCTGCTTTGCCCGCAGCTCACCGCGCTTTCACCACTGGTTGGTCCATCACCCCAAGCTCGGGCCATGGATCCGTGACTACCTCAGTGGTGAAGGCATCCCCCTCAAGGGCAAGGTTTACGCCATCGGCCTGATGTGGGCCAGCATTGGCCTGTCGTGCTACCTGGTGCCGCTGTTCTGGGCGCGTACCTTCATGTTGACCAGCGCTGTACTCGTCAGCCTGTATATCCTCAAGCAAAAAACACTTCAGAAGCCAAGGTGACAATATTTTGTCGCCAAATATCACTTTCGCCTAACTGCCACCTTCTTTATCGGAAATAGTTCTGGAACCGTGTGCAAGCCTTGTAAACATTGGTTTTCAGGGCGACTAACAGCATCGTTCCGAGGGCTGTAAGTGAAATTGATTAGACAATAAAAGTCTTATATGGCAATTTGATATGAATAAATCTTCTTATCTATCGCGTTGAATGTACTTAGCTGTCTTGTTAAAAACCTGCAACACTATACGCGATAACTTTATCGTCATTTTTTTGGCGAACAGCAGGATAAATTCCAGGATCAGGGAGATGTACCATGCGCGTTTTGAACCCCATCACCAGTGCATTACTGTTGGCCCTGGCGAGTGCCAACGTACAGGCGATGTCGATCACCGAGGCCGTCCAAAGCGCCGTGGACTACCACCCACAAGTCAGCTCCAACCGTAACAGCAAGCTGTCGGCCGATGAAGACGTGAAGTTTGCGCGTGGTGGCTACTACCCTTCCGTGGACCTGGTCGCCGGCTACGGCCGCCAGCGTTCGGACAACACCACCACCCGTGCCGAGGGTAACCACAACAAGGAAACCCTCAGCTACACCCAGTCCGAGCTGCGCCTGCGGCAGATGATCTTCGACGGCTTCAACACCTCGAATGAAGTGGGCCGCACCGAGGCTGTCTCTACCTCCCGCGCCTACTACACCCAGGCTGTTGCCCAGGATGTCGCCCTGCGTGCGGTCGAGGTGTACCTGGAAGTGCTCAAGCGGCGCGAGCTGGTGACCCTGGCCAAGAACAACCTGCAAGCCCACCTGCGCGTCAACGACCAGATCGGCCTGCGTAACGAGCGCGGCGTTGGCAGCACCGCCGACCTTGACCAGTCCCGCGCCCGTCGCGCCCTGGCGGAAAACAACCTGGACACCGCCGAAGTCGACCTGGCCGATGCCGAGGCCAACTTCTTCAGCGTGATCGGCCGCGCGCCGGACGAGCTGGAAAGCCCGCAAACCATCAAGGGCGAGGTGCCTGAGAGCCTCGAGGGGGCACGCGACAGCATGCGCCAGAACAACCCTTACATCAAATCTGCACAGGCTGACGTCAATGCGGCCGAGCAGCAGTACGAAGTGGGCAAGTCGACCTTCTACCCGCGCTTCGACGCCATTCTGGCAACCGGTGCCAACAACAACACCGGCGGCGAAAAAGGCCACAACAACAACGACTGGCAAGCTGGCGTGGAGATGAACTACAACCTGTTCCGCGGCGGTAGTGACAAGGCGCGCCTGCAGTCCGACGCGCACAAGATCAACCAGGCCCTGGACATCCGCAACAACGCCCTGCGTGAGTTGACCGAGAACCTGAGCCTGGCGTGGAACGCCATGAACAATGCCAGCAAACAGCTGCCGACCGCGCGTGAATACGCCGAGACCACCAAGCGCGTACGTGCGGCCTACCAGGACCAGTTCGGCCTGGGCCAGCGTACCTTGCTGGACGTGCTGGACAGTGAGAACGAGCTGTACAACGCAGACCGCCGCTATACCGAGGTGCGTTATACCGAGGAGTTCTCGCGCTACCGCGTGCTGGCGACCATGGGTGAGTTGCTGACCAAGCAGCGTATTTCGCTGCCACCAGAGGCGCTGGCGACTACCGAAGTGCGCACTGAGGCGCGTCTGCCTGAGATGCGCTGATCGGGCTTGAATCAGCCGGGGCTGCATTGCAGCCCCCAGCCCTCACTCGGTGCCATGGTTACGCTGGAACGTCTCCTCGCCCATGGCCCTGATCTGCCCCTCGATCAACGCTTCGAACGGCGCCAGCAGTGCATCAAAGCAAACGGGTTGCTCCAACGCGTTCAATGCTCCCACCACCGCTTCGATAGTCGACAGTGCCCCCGCCTCAGGCGCCTTGCGCAGCCGGTAACGTGAAGGCGCGACAGCCCCCAGCGTGACCCGCGGCAACCCTTCCAATAGCGGGTTCATGTACAACAACTTGCGCGCCTTGCGCCAGGTGCCGTCGGGCACGATAAGCAGCAACGGTTTGTCCTCGGCCTCACCATAAGCCGTCAGCACCCGAGCATCGTCGCCCGGAAATAGCAGGGCCGGCCGGTAACCAGGCGTCGCGAGCAAATCGCCCAAGTCGTTGAAAACCTCACCCACCCGCAACTCGGCATTGTTCAAGCCAAGGGCCGCAAGGCGAGCAGTATTCAGGGCATGGGCAGTTTCACTGGGGTGCTGCAGCAGAATCACGCGGGTATTGCTGTCGAGTGCGGGGATCAGTGGGCATAGGCAGTGGTCGAGCGGGCGCTGACAGCGCTCGCAGCGGGGTCTGGGCATGGGGTTCTCCTTGGCGGAGACAGTTTGCCACAGAACCGGGGCCCGCTTGGCGGGCCCGGCCTTCTCAGCGGTTGAACCGCTCCGCCAGGCTATGCAGGTACTCCGCCATGCGCTCCAGGTCCTGGCTGATCTGCGCGCCCTGCCTGGCCTGCCCGGCACTCTGGTCACACAGTTGGGCAATCCTCACGATCTGCTGGTTGATGTCCTCGGCCACATGGCTTTGCTGCTCCGATGCCGTCGCCATCTGCTGGCTCATGCCGGTGATGCGACTGACCGCCTGGGCAATCCCGCTCAGCGCCGCCTGCACCGCCTCGACACTGTGCACGCTGTCCCGAGAGATCTGCTCGCCCCGGCTGGCCGTGCTCACTGCCCGCTCTGCCCCGGCCCGCAAGGAGGCGATAATGTGGTGAATCTCGTCGGTCGAAGCGCGGGTGCGCTGGGCCAGCGAACGCACTTCATCAGCCACCACGGCAAACCCGCGCCCCTGTTCGCCGGCACGCGCCGCTTCAATGGCGGCATTAAGCGCCAGCAGGTTGGTCTGCTCGGCAATCGAGGTGATCACGTCGACCACGCTGCCTATCGACTGGGTTTGCTCTGCCAGGGCATTCACTGCCTGGCCAATGTCATTGACCGCATCGCTCATGCTACCCATGGCCTTCAGGCTCTGCAGCGCCAGCTCGCTACCCTGCTGCGCCAATTGGTCGGCATCACCCGCCGCATGTGCCGTGCTCTGCACGTTGTGGGTAACCTGCTGGATGGTGGCCGCCATTTGCGCAATGGCCGTGGCCGACTGATCGGTTTCACTGCGCTGGCGGTCGAGCATCTGCGCCTGGGCATCGGACAGATCGGAAGATTGCGCCGCCCGCGACTTCACCCCGACCCCGGCATCCACAAGCCGGGTGAGGGCCGTTTGCAGGCGTGCTTCCTCGCTGATGATGGCCAGGTCAAGCTGGCCTTGCAGCCCTGGATTGTCGCTGTAGGTCAACGCCACCAACGGGCTGGTAAAGGCCTTGGGGTGCTCAGCCAGCGTGCGGCGGATGACCTGGTTCTGCCGGTGCTCGATCAGGTACCAGGCCAGCAGCAAGCTGGCCATCAGTACACCAAGCGCCGCATAGGGCGGTAGCCATAGGTAACCCGCCGCCGACACCAGGCCTGCGCCGATCAGTGGCCAGCCATGGCCCAGACCGTGCCCCAGGCGAGCCGCCCACGGCACCGGCCCGCGCCCATCGCGCAAGCGCGCGTACAGCGCTTCGGCACGGCGAATCTGATCCCTTGTGGGCACCGAGCGTACTGACTCGTAGCCACTGATGCGGCCTTGTTCGTAAATCGCCGTGACGTAGGCGCTGACCCAGTAGTAATCGCCATTCTTCGCCCGGTTCTTGACCACCCCCATCCACGGCTTGCCCTGCTTGATCGTCTCCCACATATGGTCGAACACCGCCGGCGGCATATCTGGGTGGCGTACCAGGTTGTGCGGTTGGCCGACCAGCTCGTCGTAGGTAAAACCGCTGATCGCCACAAAGGCGTCATTGCAGTAGGTGATGCGGCTGTTGAGGTCCGTGGTGGAAATCAGGCGTTGATCGCTGGAGAAGGTTCTTTCGTGCTCAGTGACGGGCAAATTCATGCGCATCTTGGGCGATCCTTGCAGGATGAAATGAAGGGAAAATCATCAGCGCAAGTTGATGTGTAGCAGAGCGCTATCAGGATAGCGGTCAGCTTTTGCCAGAATTTAACGCCTCCCGACGGAATGCATGAATACGTCGCATCTCAGCCCACGTTGAGTTGGCTTTTCAGCAGGTCACGGAAGGTCTGGATCAACGGTTCACGGCTACGCCCACGGCGAATGATCAGCGAGAACGGGGCCTGGTAACCGAAGGTCGACGGCGACAGCACGCGCAAGTCGCCCTTGTCGACCCAGGCCTGGGCGTAGTGCTCGGGCAAGTAGCCGATGTAGGCGCCGGAAAGGATCAGGATCAACTGCGCCTCCATACTTTCCACTGTTGCCGCGCTGTGCTTGAAGCCATGCCGGGCCAGTTCGGCCTGGCTCCAGTAGCCGCGCCCGACCATGCGCTGCTGGGTCACCACCTGCTCGGGAATGCGCCGCTCGGTGTACAGCGGATGGCGGCTGCTGCAGTACAACCAATGCTGTTCACGGTACAGCGGCTGGTAAAGCAGCCCGCTCATGCGCGAAGAAAACGCGCCGATGGCCAGGTCCAGGCGGTTGTCCTGCACACCCAGTTGCAGCTCGTAAGGGCTGGACACCGACAGATGCAGGTGCACCGCCGGGTGTTCCTGGCTATAGGCCCCGATGGCCTCGGCCAGCGGCAAGGCACGGTCGCCGACCGTGGAGTCGATCACCCCAAGATTGAGGGTGCCGCGCAACTCGCCTTTGAGGGCGGCGGCATACTGCTCGAAGCCGTCCAGCTCGGCCAGCAGGCGCAGGGTTTCCTGATGGAACAGCTCGCCCTTGCTGGTCAGGCTGAAGCCCCCACGCCCACGGTGGCACAGCACGATACCCAAAGCACCCTCCAGCTGGCTCATGTAGGTGCTGATGGCCGAGGTGGACAGGTTCAGTTCGCGCTGGGCGTTGGCAAAGCCCTGGTGGCGCACCACGCTGATGAAGATGCGCAGCAGTTTCAGGTCGGGCAGGGTCGAGGCCATGGTGCAACGGTTCCACGAGGGTATTTGCGCGCAGTTTAACCGCTGCGCCAGCCTTTAGTTCAGAAAATCCTGAACTAAGTATTTGTCGGTAGCGATTCTTCCCGGGCACTACCTTGAGCAGACTTGGCCGAAATGTCCCTGCCCGCCGGCAAAACCACACTTGAAAGGCGCGCGGCGGCACAGGTTCGAACAAACAGAACAATCGACCGACTGATGAGGCCCACCGTGGACAAGACTCTCCACCAACCACTGGGCGGCAACGAAATGCCGCGTTTCGGCGGCATCGCCACCATGCTCCGTCTCCCCCACCTGCAAAGCGCCAAAGGCCTGGATGCCGCCTTCGTCGGCGTACCGTTGGACATCGGTACCTCGCTGCGTTCCGGCACCCGCTTCGGCCCACGGCAGATCCGCGCCGAGTCGGTGATGATCCGCCCCTACAACATGGCCACCGGTGCCGCCCCGTTCGACTCGCTGTCGGTAGCCGACATCGGTGACGTGGCAATCAACACCTTCAACCTGCTGGACGCCGTGCGCATCATCGAAGAGGCGTATGACGAGATCGTCGAGCACAACGTCATCCCCATGACCCTGGGTGGCGACCACACCATCACCCTGCCGATCCTGCGTGCGCTGCACAAGAAGCACGGCAAGATCGGCCTGGTACACATCGACGCCCACGCCGACGTCAACGACCACATGTTCGGCGAGAAGATCGCCCACGGCACCACCTTCCGCCGCGCCGTGGAAGAAGGCCTGCTCGATTGCGACCGCGTGGTACAGATCGGCCTGCGCGCCCAGGGCTACACCGCCGATGACTTCAACTGGAGCCGCCGCCAGGGCTTCCGCGTGGTTCAGGCCGAAGAGTGCTGGCACAAATCGCTGGAGCCACTGATGGCCGAAGTACGGGAAAAGGTCGGCGGCGGCCCGGTTTACCTGTCGTTCGACATCGACGGCATCGACCCGGCCTGGGCGCCCGGTACCGGCACCCCGGAAATTGGCGGCTTGACCACCATCCAGGCGATGGAGATCATTCGCGGCTGCCACGGCCTGGACCTGATCGGCTGTGACCTCGTCGAAGTCTCCCCGCCTTACGACACCACCGGCAACACCTCGCTGCTCGGTGCCAACCTGCTGTTCGAAATGCTCTGCGTGCTACCAGGCGTCGTGCGCCGCTGACCGACGGCCCTTTGTAGGAGCGGCCTTGTGTCGCGATCGGGCCGCAAAGCGGCCCCCGGTTTGTGGCCGTGATGCATAGATTGCCGGGGCCGCTCTGCGGCCCAATCGCGACACAAGGCCGCTCCTACAAAAGAGCTGGCAGTACTTGCAATACCCCGGCAGGAGCCATGAGGGAGGGCCACAGAGGCCCGCCAACAACACGACAAGACCGCCGGGCGCCGTAAGCCGCCCGCGTGGTCGATCTCGCCATAATAAAGATAATCGGGAGACCCCCAATGGCCTTGGACATCATTGTTGTAATGATCTACACCGCCGGCATGCTCGGGCTGGGCTGGTACGGCATGCGACGCGCGAAAACCCATGAAGACTACCTGGTAGCCGGGCGCAACCTCGGCCCGGTGCTGTACATGGGTACCATGGCCACCACCGTGCTCGGTGGCGCTTCTACCGTTGGCACTGTGCGCCTGGGCTACGTTCACGGCATTTCCGGTTTCTGGCTGTGCGCAGCCCTGGGCCTGGGCATCATCGCCATCAACCTGTTCCTGGCCAAACCGTTGCTGCGCCTGCGCATCTTCACCGTGACCCAGGTGCTTGAGCAACGCTACAACCCTACCGCACGTCAGGCCAGCGCCGTGATCATGCTGGCTTACGCGCTGATGATCGGCGTCACCTCGACCCTGGCCATGGCCACCGTATTGCAAGTGCTGCTGGACTTGCCGTTCTGGGCTTCGCTGCTGCTCGGCGGCGGTGTGGTGGTGCTGTATTCGACCATTGGCGGCATGTGGTCGCTGACCCTGACCGACATCGTCCAGTTCGTGATCAAGACCGTCGGCCTGATGTTCATCCTGCTGCCGGTGTGCCTGTACAAGGCCGGTGGCTGGGACACCCTGGTGGCCAAATTGCCAGCGGCCAGCTTCCAGCTGACCACCATTGGCTGGGACACCATCGTTACCTACTTCCTGATCTACTTCTTCGGCATTCTCATCGGCCAGGACATCTGGCAGCGTGTATTCACTGCTCGCGATGAAAAGGTCTGCCAGCGTGCCGGCACCGTCGCCGGTGTGTACTGTGTGGTGTACGGCCTGGCTTGCGCTGCCATCGGCATGGCGGCACATGTGCTGATGCCCGACCTGGCCAACCCGAACAACGCCTTTGCCGAGATGATCAAGAGCACCCTGCCCGATGGCATCCGTGGCCTGCTGATGGCCGCAGCACTGGCAGCCATGATGTCCACCGCCAGTGCCGGCCTGCTGGCCGCTTCGACCACTGTGACCGAAGACCTGCTGCCCAAGCTGCGTGGCGGCAAGCAATCGAGCCTGGGGCTCAGCCGCCTGTTCACCCTGCTCACCGGCCTGGTGGTGCTGGGCATCGCGCTGATGGTGAACGATGTGATCAACGCCCTGACCCTGGCCTACAACCTGCTGGTCGGCGGCATGCTGATCCCGCTGATCGGGGCAATCTTCTGGAAACGTGCGACCACTGCCGGTGCGATTGCCAGCATGTCGCTGGGCTTTGCCACTGCGCTGCTGTTCATGTTCAAGGACGGGCTGGAGGCCAATACACCGATCTACTACAGCCTGGCGATTGGCTTGGTGAGTTTTGTGGTGGTTAGCCTGATGTCGCGCAAACCAGTCGGTGCAGTGAATCTGGCCTGATAGGTATCGCCTGCACTGGCAATAGACAATCAGCAGACACTAAAAGGCCGCTGCACCCACCCAGGTGCAGCGGCCTTTGTCTTTAATCAGCGACGACGCGGTTGGCGCTTGCGCTGCTCTTCATCAGTCGGGATCGGCACCGGCTGCAAGGGTGGTGGAATCAGCCCCAAGGCGACCGCCAGGTCGTGGAGCCAGTTTGACAGTGGTTTATTCATAATGCCCCCTTGACGGGTCAACCTCACGGCGAATCAATCCTGCGATGCTTCATACAGATCATAGCCCGATGTCCTGTATTACGCATGCCTCTGCTCCTACAGATAAGGGCCATTTTGACGCGGATCAAGCCGTGGCGGCGCATTCCGACGACTGGCTAATCGTTTCGCTTTGTTGCAGGTCGATCCATGCCTGCAGATTAGCCCCGCGCATCCCTTGACGCCACATAAGCCAGGTAACCGCCTGGTCGAACGGCGCCTGCAGCGGGTGTACCCTCACCCGGTCGCGCCCGGGCAGGCTGTCGAGCATCGACTGGGCCATCATCGCCACACCCGCACCGGCGATTACACAGGCCAGCATGCTCTGGTACGACTCGATCTCCATCACCCGGCCCATCGGCGTATGGGCATGGGCATACCACGCCTCCAGACGCATGCGGTACGAGCAGCCCTGACGGAAGGTGAACACCGCCTTGCCTGCCACGTCCTTGGCAGTATGCACCGCCGGGTGCTCGGGGCTGGTGATCAGCACCAGTTGCTCATCGCACAGCGGCACGCCATCCAGCCCCGCCAGGTTCAGCGGCCCATCCACCAGAGCGGCATCCAGGCGGTGGCTGAGCAGGCCTTCGAGCAGCTCGCCGCTGGGTGCGGCGCGCACTTGCAGGTTCACTGCCGGGTATGCCTGGTGATAACGCGCCAGCAATGCCGGCAGATGGGTCGCCGCCGTGCTGTACATGGTCCCAAGCACGAAGTCCCCGGCCGGCTCACCGCCTCGCACGGCAGCCAGCGCCTCGTCGCGCAGGGCCGACATGCGGTGGGCATAGTCCAGAAGCACCTTGCCCGCAGGCGACAGCTGCAAACGCTGGCGTTCGCGCAGGAACAGCTCGACACCCAGTTGCTCCTCAAGCTGGCGCAAACGTGTCGAGAGGTTCGATGGCACCCGGTGCAAGCGTTCGGCGGCACGGGTGACCGAGCCTTCCTCGGCTACGGCTTGAAAGATACGCAGTTGGCTGAACTCCACAGCATTCTCCAAAACAGAACAACTTGATCATCATTATTCAATTTTATTGAAAATGAAATCGCCCTAACCTGCCAACCATCGCTTACATCCGTGCAGGAGACCTGTCATGTCGCCACTCATTCAACTGCTGGCCAGCGCCGTGGCGCTGATGATGGCCATGGGCATCGGCCGTTTCGCCCTCACCCCGCAATTGCCACAACTGATTGCCGAAGGCCAGTTCGACCTGACAGTCGCAGGGCTGGTGGCGGCGGCCAACTACCTGGGCTATTTCATAGGCGCGGTGGACGCCATGTTCGCTCGCTCGCCAGGCCAGGTGCGTCTGCGCCTGCATGGCGGGCTGTGGTTGTGCGTGCTGTTGACACTGGCCTCTTGGGCTGCCGAAGGCTTCTGGGGCCACCTGCTGCTGCGCTTTGGCACCGGCGTGGCCAGTGCCTGGGTGCTGGTGATGATCACCAGCCTCAGCCAACAGGTGGCCAATGCCCACAACCGCCAACGGCTAGGTGCCCTGGTGTTTGCAGGGCCCGGCCTGGGCATCGCCGTGACGGGGCTGTTGGCACTGGTGGCGCATCTGTTGGGGCTGGGCTCGGCAGCACTGTGGCTGATCTATGCCGTGGCTGCACTGGTGATGCTGCTGGCCGTGCGGCCCTGGCTGCCACGGTCGCTGCAAGCCGCGCCAGCTCCGTCGCCAGAGCAGCAAGGCCCGACCCGCAGCGGCGGCATTGGCCGCCTGGGGCTGGTGTATGCACTGTATGGCGTGGGTTACATCCTGCCGGCCACCTTCCTGTCACAGATGGCCAATCAGCAATTTCGCGGGCAGTGGCTGGCCGACCTGTTCTGGCCGGCGTTCGGCCTGGCGGCGGCGCTGGGTGTGCTGTTGGTGAGCCTGCGCCGTGGCAGTAGCACCGCGCGCTGGCTCGCGGCCACCCTGTGGTTGCAAGGGCTGGGCGTGCTGGCCTGCCTGATGGGCGGAGGCATCGGGTTGGCGCTGGGTGTAGTGCTGTGCGGCGGGCCATTCCTGGCCTGCATGCAATTGGTGATGCAGCGCTCGCGGGAGCTGGCACCACATGCCACCCAGCGCAATGCCGGGCTGCTGACCGCGTGCTTTGCCCTGGGGCAGTTGAGCGGGCCGTTGCTGGCGGCGCTCAGCAGCCATTACAGCGGCGGGCTACAGCCGGCGCTGATGCTGGCTGCAGCCGGGTTGGTAGTGGCCGGGGGGCTAGTGCGAATGGCCCGTACTAGCCTACAAACCGCCGCAACTGCTGCTTAACCCAAGGCTCGGCACTCACCAGAATCACCCCCAGCAGCACCATCAACGCCCCAACCACAAAATTCACGCTCAGTGGCTCATCGAGCAGCAATACACCAAACGTCACCCCGAACAGCGGGGTAATGAACGAAAACACCGCCAAGTTCGACGCCAGGTATTTGCGCAGCAACCAGAACCAGGTGAGATAGCTGATGAACGACACCACAATCCCTTGGAACAGCACGCTGCCCATCGCCAGCGGCGTCAGCGACACCGCGCCGATCTGCCCGCTGAGCAGGGCAATCAACAGCAGCCCGGCAAAACCGACCGCCAACTGATAGAACAGGGTCAAGGTGGCTGGCGCCTCCGAAAGCCGTGAACAGCGCACCACCACCGTGGTCGCGCCCCAGGCCAGCCCGGCGATCACGCCAAACGCATCACCCAACAGGGTACGGCCATCCATGTGTTCGAACGACATGCCACCGGCAAAGGCCATGGCGATACCACCGAAGGCCAGCAAAATGCCCACCCACTGCAGCAGCCGCAGGCGTTCGCTGGGTAGCCGAAAATGCAGGCCCAATGCGGTAAATACGGGCGCGGTATAGAGGAACACCGACATATGCGCCGCCGAAGTCAGTTTCAGGCCCTCGGCAATGAACAGGAACTCCACGCCGAACAGCCCGCCTGCCACCAGCCCGGCGCGCCAGGTGCTGCCGACCTGCTCCCAACCGCCACGCCAGCACAGCATCAGGCCCACCAGCACGGCAGCGATACCGTTGCGCAGCGCAGCCTGCATCACCGGGGCGATGTCGACAGCAGCGGTCTTGATCAGCACCTGCTGGCAACCCCAGATCAGGCACAGCCCCAGCATCACCTGGAATGCAAAGGCGTCTGGGTTCTTGCGGACCGCGCTCATAAGCGGGCCTCTGGGGTCGTCGTGGGCATGGGCAAGGCTCGGCAGCGTTCAGAAGCTACCGATTATCGGGTTTCCAGCGCCGCACTTGCCAGCCTTAAAACGACATCAAGCAATCTGTGCCTTCGCAGATACCCGTTCGAACGTCGCTTCGTCCAAGGCATCTTCCTGCTCATCCAGCACTTGGCGCGGGTGCTCGAAGCCGGGGATGCTGCTGTCGATCAGGCTCATCAAGCGCGAACCGCGTTCGGTCAGCACGAAGTTTTCTCCATTGCCGCCGTCGTCTTCGTGCCGGCTCTCGATAAAGCCACGCTCGAACAGCAGCTTTTCATACTCGCAGGCGCGGGTTTTCAGGTGGTCCAAGTCGCCCAGTGGCTCACCCTTGGCGGCCAGCGCTGCGGCATGCTGCTCGGCATAAGGGCGGGGCGTGAAGCTGTGACCGGCGCCATTCTGCACTTCGTGCAGCAAGCGTTCGATCAGGTCCCAGTCGTAGGCGATGCTCATGTTGATGGGCTCCTGCTGTAGACGGAAGGGGTACACAGGTTGGGACCTGCCGGTGAGGACGGTGTTCCGAAAAATGAACGCTGGAAGAAATGCCATTGCTAGAAGCCGCTTAGGCGGCAACAGGCAGAAACCATTTGCTGACTTGCCGCCTGTAGTTTATAAACTACATTCACTCGATGAAGAAAATCGAATCCAGCAGTTTCAGACATTGGGTGACCGGCCTGCGGGACAGCAGCGCCAGAGCCCGCATCATTTCTCGGATCAACCGGTTAATGGAGGGTTTACCTGGCGACGTATCTCCGGTTGGCCATGGCGTCAGTGAACTCAGGATTCACTACGGGCCTGGCTACCGGGTGTACTTCCATCAGACGGGCAACACTTTCGTCATTCTGTTATGTAGTGGCGACAAAAGCAGCCAACAGCGTGACATCAAGGCAGCCCACCAGATTCTGCGTTCGTGGAGGATGCAAAATGACTGAAACCTTTTCCGAATTCGACCCCGCCGAGTACCTCACAACGCCCGAAGCAATCGCGCAGTTCATGACCGACGCACTTGAGACTGGCGATGCCGGCTATGTTGCCAAAGCGGTTGGCGTGGTGGCCCGTGCAAAGGGCATGAGCGAACTGGCCAAAGAAACTGGCCTGTCTCGCGAACAGCTCTACCGCTCTTTCAGCGAGCACGGCAACCCGACCCTGAAGTCGTTCCTGACCGTAATGAAGGCATTAGGCATAGACATGACGGCGCGCCCCCACCTTGCTGGCTGAGTGACTGTTTCCGCCATCGGTCGTTAACGCTGAACTACCACGCCCCTTTAGCCCTCCACCGCGCATAGCCACCGCTGGAGGTAGAAAGGATGAAACCGCTACTGCCCATTGCCTGCGCCACAGCCCTGCTCTGCGCCCTGCCCGCCTGGGCCTGCACACCGGAAGAAGCAACGCAAAAACGTGAAGAGCTTGCCGGGTTGGTCACGCAATTGACCGAACAAAACCCGCAGAAGGCCAAGGAGATCAATGACGAGCTTCAGGGGATGGATTTGGAGACGGCGAGCAAGGACTTGCCCGACAAGTGTCAGCTGATCGATCAGCGGATCAAGGAATTGAAAACGGCAGAGAAGAAGGCCGATTAGTGGCCGCCTGCGCCCCTCTCGCAGGCAAACCCGCCCCCACAGGAACAACACAGCCATCAGAACCCGTGATGTTCTTGTGGGAGCTGGCTTGCCCGCGAAGAAGCCAGTACACCTACTGAAATTTACTCGGCAGCAGGCTTACGCTTCTTGAGCGGCGCCAGGCCATCAGCGCTGGCCAGCGGTGCGTTGGCCCTCGGCTTGGCGGTTGGCTTGCGCTTGGCGGCAGCCTTCTTGTCACCGGTCTTCTTGTCAACTTTCTTCTTCTTGGCCCCAACAGCCTTGCCCGAAGCCTTGACCTTCTTCGGCCCGCTGTAAGTGCCCTTCACTTCCTTGATCACCCGGCGCTCGAACTGCTGCTTGAGGTAGCGCTCGATGCTCGACATCAGGTTCCAGTCGTTGTGGGTGATCAGCGAGATCGCCAGGCCTTCACCACCGGCACGGCCAGTGCGGCCCACACGGTGTACGTACTCGTCACCGCTGCGTGGCATGTCGAAGTTGATCACCAGGTCCAGGCCGTCGATGTCCAGGCCACGGGCTGCCACGTCGGTGGCTACCAGTACCTTGGAGCTGCCCTGTTTGAAGCGCTCGATGGCCAACTTGCGGTCCTTCTGGTCTTTCTCGCCATGCAGCACGAAGGCTTTCACGTCCTTGGCCACCAGGTGACCGTAGATGCGGTCGGCCATGGCGCGGGTGTTGGTGAAGATAATCGCCTTGTCGAAGGTTTCGTTGGCCAGCAGCCACTGGGCGATCTGCTCTTTGTGCTGGTCGTGGTCGGCGGTGATGATCTGCTGGCGGGTGCCTTCGGCCAGTTGCGAAACACTGTTGAGCATCAGGTGCTCAGGGTCTTTCAGCACTTTGCCGATGATGTCGCGCAGGGCCGCGCCACCGGTAGTGGCGGAGAACAGCAGGGTCTGCTCGCGGTTCTCGCACTCCTTGCACAGGCGCTCCATGTCTTCGGCAAAGCCCATGTCGAGCATGCGGTCGGCTTCGTCGAGGATCAGCACCTTCACATGGGACAGGTCGAGGTTGCCGGCATTCAGTTGCTCAAGCAGGCGGCCCGGGGTGCCGATCAGCACGTCCGGCACTTTGCGCAGCATGGCGGCCTGTTCCTTGAAGTCTTCGCCGCCGGTGACCAGGCCCGACTTGATGTAGGTGAACTGCGAGAACAGCTGTACCTGCTTGAGGGTTTGCTGGGCCAGTTCGCGGGTCGGCAGCAGGATCAGCGCGCGGATTTCGACACGCGGGCCGCTCAGGTCGACCAGACGGTTGAGCAGCGGCAGCACGAAAGCCGCGGTCTTGCCGCTGCCGGTCTGCGCGGTCACGCGCAGGTCACGCCCTTGCAGGGCCAGGGGGATGGCCGCGGCCTGCACCGGGGTTGGCTCGACAAATTTAAGCTCGGCCACGGCTTTAAGCAGGCGTTCATGCAGGGCGAATTGGGAGAACACGGAGGTAACCTCAGGCAAGTGCGGGAAATTCAGTTGCATAGGGTAACGTTTTCTGCCGCCTTAGCCGAATTTCTTTTGGCAACTTTGTCGCCATCCGCGCTCTAATGATGCTTCGTTTCGCAACAAGACTGTACGCAAGCCCATGGATATACAAAGAATCTGGCGTGACTCCCTCGACCTGTGGGGCACCCTCGACCAACATCCCATGTTGCACGCTGCCATCGGCTTGGCGGTGTTGCTGCTGATTTCTCTGGTGGTCGGCCGCCTGGCGCGCTTCCTCATGCTGCACGGCGCGCGCCTGCTGGCCCGCCAGCCAGCGCTGAAGTGGCTGGACGACCTGCGCCACAACAAGGTGTTCCACCGCCTGGCGCAAACCACCCCGTCGCTGGTACTGCAGTTCGGCCTGAAGCTGGTGCCGGAGCTGTCCGACACCGCCCAGCACTTCCTCGGCAATGTCGCCCTGGCGTTTACCCTGCTGTTCATGACCATGGCGCTGTCGTGCCTGCTGGATGCCCTGCTCGACATCTATGCTCGCACCGAACACGCCCGCACCCGCTCGATCAAGGGCTACGTGCAACTGGCCAAGATGATGTTGTGGATCTTCGCCTCGATCGTCATCGTCGCCACCCTGATCGACCGTTCGCCGTTGCTGCTGCTGTCGGGTCTGGGTGCCATGTCGGCGGTGCTGCTGTTGGTGTACAAGGACACCCTGCTGTCGTTCGTCGCCAGCGTGCAGTTGACCAGCAACGACATGCTGCATGTGGGTGACTGGATCGAAATGCCGCAGGTAGGTGCCGATGGTGACGTGGTGGATATCACCCTGCACACGGTGAAGGTGCAGAACTTCGACAAGACCATCGTTTCCATCCCCACCTGGCGCCTGATGAGCGAGTCGTTCCGCAACTATCGCGGCATGCAGCAATCCGGGGGCCGGCGAATCAAACGCAGCCTGTTCATCGATGCCGCCGGCGTGCGCTTCCTTACCCGCGAAGAGGAACAGCGCCTGAGCCAGGTTCAGTTGCTTGGCGATTACCTGGCAGGCAAGCGCCAGGAGCTGCAGAACTGGAACGAAGCCCTGGGGCCTGTCGCCGAGCTGTCGGCCAATCGCCGCAAGCTGACCAACATCGGCACCTTCCGCGCGTTTGCCCTGGCTTACCTGAAGAACCACCCCAACGTTCACCCGAACATGACCTGCATGGTGCGGCAGATGCAGACCACCGCCGAAGGCGTGCCGCTGGAAATCTACTGCTTCACCACCACCACGGCATGGGCGGAGTATGAGCGGATCCAGGGGGATATCTTCGACTACCTGCTGGCGGTGTTGCCAGAGTTCGGCTTGAGCCTGTATCAGCAGCCGAGCGGCAATGACATGCGGGTGGGGTTGAGCGGGCGTTTGGCGCAAGAGCCTGTCCAGCATCGCCTGGAACAGCTGAGCGAAGCTTGAGATTACCGGGGCTGCACTAGAAGTCCACCTTGCCCCTGCCCGCCTTGACAGTGCTCCGCCTGGCTTTCCCTTCAAGGCGGCGGGTCTTCGAGCCGAGGGTGGGCTTGGTGGGGCGGCGTTTCTTCTCGGTCTTGGTGGCCGCGATGATCAACTCGGCAAGACGCGCCAGGGCGTCAGCGCGGTTTTGGTCCTGGGTGCGGTACTGTTGGGCCTTGATGATCAACACGCCGTCGCCGGTGATGCGATTGTCACGCAGCGCCAACAGCCGTTCCTTGTAGAACTCGGGCAGTGACGAGGCCGGAATGTCGAAGCGCAGGTGCACGGCGCTGGACACCTTGTTGACATTCTGCCCACCCGCGCCTTGCGCACGGATGTAGGTCAGTTCGATGTCGGCATCCGGCAGATGCACATTGTTGGAGATGGTCAGCATGATAAGGCCCCTGTGATTGCCCCCATTATCACAGCCTGCGCCGCGCGGCCATAGTACAGCAGCCGCTACCCCGCATACCCCAGCAGGTACAGCAACCCGGTCAAGGTCACCAGCGACGCCACCGTCGACAGCAGGATCGTGCGCGAAATCAGCCCCGCCTCACGGTTGTAATACTCCGCCAGCATGAACGGGCCGGTCCCGGTCGGCAGCGCTGCCAGCAGCACCGCCGAAGCCGCCCACATGCTCGGCAGGCTGAACACCTTGTACGCCAGCACCCAGGTCAGCGCCGGCTGCCCCACCAGTTTCATGACCACCAGCGGCCATGGGCTGGCCTGCGCACCTGGGCGCTTTTCGGCCAGGAAGGCGCCCAACGACACCAGCGCGCACGGCGTGGTCGCCAACGCCAGCATGTCGAGAAAATGCATCACCGGCTCTGCCAATCCCCAGCCAGACACCGCCCAGGCCGCCCCCGCCAATGGCGAGATCACCAACGGATTCTTCGCCAGCGCCTTGCCAACCACCACGATGGCGCGGCCGATTTGCCGTTCTTCCTGCAGCCCGACCTCGATCAGCGTCAGGGAAATGGCAAACACCAGGCACACCACGATCAAAGAGGAGATCAGCGCCGGCTGCAAGCCCGCCTGGCCGAACAGCAGCAGGCACAACGGGATGCCTATATAGCCGGTGTTGGCATACCCGGCACTGAGCCCGTCGATGCTCGACGCCACCAGGCCATGGCCACTGGTCAAGCGCCACAGCAAGGTGATTACGAACATGGCCAGGGCCCCCGCGACGAAGGCTGCGATGAACCCCGGGTGCCAGATCTCGCTCCAGGTGGCAGTGGCCGTCACCTTGAACAGCAACGCCGGCAGGCACAGCCAGACCACCATCTTGTTGATTTCGGCGGCGGCCTTGTCGCCCAGCTTGTTGGTTTTGCGGCACAAGTAGCCGACCAGAATCAAGGCGAAAATCGGTGCGACGATGACGAAGATGGTGTGCATGTCAGGCCTTGCCGGCCATCGGCGCCTGCGCACGGCCACCCAGGCGGCTCAGCCACACCGACGCCAGGATGATCCCGCCGCCGATGAACAGCCGCCCCAGCGGCTCGTGCTGGTTCCAGATCAGCAGGTTCAGCAGCAGCCCGACCGGCACATGCAGGTTGTTCATCACCGCCAGTGTGCCGCCAGAAACCAGGCATGCGCCCTTGTTCCACCAGTACAGCCCCAGCGCGGTCGGGCACAGGCCCAGGAACAGCAGCACCAGCCATTGCACATCGGTGCTCGGCAGGTGTTGCGTGTTGCCGAACAACAAAAAGGCCGGTAGCACCACCAGCAAGGCGCCGAGGTAGAAATAGCCAAAGCGGGCGTAGTGCGGTAGGTCGCTGGGGTAGCGCGCAACCAGGTGGCGGTACAGCACCTGGCCGGCGGCATAGGTGAAGTTGGCCAGCTGCAGCAACAGGAAGCCGATGAAGAACTCGCCGCTGATGCTGTCGAAGCGGATCACCCCGGCGCCCGCCACCGCAACCAGCGCGGCCAGCAGCGCCCAAGGGTTGAAGCGCCGGTTCATGGCGTCTTCGATCAGGGTCACATGCAACGGCGTGAGAATGGTGAACAGCAGCACCTCTGGCACCGTGAGCACGCGGAAACTCAGGTACAGGCAGACGTAGGTGATGCCGTACTGCAGCGCGCCGATCAGCAGCATCGAGCGCATGAAGCGCGGCTCGACCTGGCGCCAGCGGGTCAGCGGCAGGAACACGAGGCCCGCCAACAGTACCCGTGCGAGCACAGCGAAGTAGCTGTCGACGTGCCCGGCCAGGTACTCGCCGATCAGGCTGAAGGAAAACGCCTGGATCAGCGCGACGATTATCAGGTAGCCCATGGTTGCCTCTCGTGAATCAAGGCCGCGACCTTAGCGGGTTGCGGCAAATGAGTTCAACCATGAGGAATGTAGGGGCTGCACTGGCCTGCACAAAATGCCGGGCAAAAAAAAACCGGCCATGCAGGCCGGGCAGATACACCCAAAGGAGCAACAACAGGTGTCAGGGTTGGGAATTCAGTGAATCTCAGGCTACCGCCGCCAGCTTGGCCTTGGCCTGGTTGAGGCCCTTCTCGTGGAATTCGCCGCTCATGTTCAGGCCTTCGGCATGGATGAAGTCGACATCATGAATACCGATGAAGGCCATCACCTGGCGCAGGTACGGTTCCTGGTGGTCGCTGCTGGCACCGGCATGGATACCGCCGCGGGCAGTCAGGACGATGGCGCGCTTGCCGGTCAGCAGGCCTTGTGGGCCAGTAGGCGTGTACTTGAAGGTGATGCCGGCGCGCAGCACATGGTCCAACCAGGCCTTGAGGGTGCTGGGGATGGTGAAGTTGTACATCGGTGCGGCCATCACCAGCACGTCGGCTGCCAGCAACTCATCAGTCAATTCGTTGGATCGGGCCAGGGCATCCAATTCGGCGGCGCTGCGCTGTTCTTCGGGTTTCATCCAGCCACCCAGCAGGTTGGCATCCAGATGCGGCACCGGGTTGACCGCCAGGTCGCGCACCGTGATCTGATCGGCCGGGTGAGCAGCCTGCCATTGCTGGATGAAATCAGCGGTCAGCTGACGGGAAACGGAATCCTGCTGGCGGGCGCTGCTTTCGATGATCAGTACGCGGGACATGGGGTGCCTCCATCGGCAAATAGGGTTGCGATTCGATGGAGGTGAGATTAAGGCTTGACCTATCGATAAAAAAGCGTAAAAAGTGGGTTCAATCAATCGATTAATCAGTTTGTTCCGCGCTGCAGCTCAAGGCGATCCGCAGCTTGATGATCTGCCGATTGAATTTGGCGGTGACATCGACGCTTTTACCGGCCGGTACGTTCACCCGTCGCACGCGCGGTGCCTCCGGGCCATTGCGAAAGGTCACCTTGCACGCCGCCGGGACCTGCCCATAGTTGTTGAGGGTGATGGCGCCGATGTCGTAGGCCGTGTCATAGGCGGTGTAGTCGAGCTTGACCCCGGTCAGCTCTTTCTCCACATCGATGGGGTACGCCATGGCCGCGAGGGGCAGGCACATAAGTATTGCCGCACAACATTTCTTCATCGGCCGCTCTCCTTGAAAGAGCGCAGCTTAGGACAACAGGAGCGAAAGATGAAAGCGCCGCGCGTAACCCTAGACCAGTGGCGAACCCTGCAAGCAGTGGTCGATCACGGCGGGTTTGCCCAGGCCGCCGAGGCGTTGCACCGCTCGCAGTCCTCGGTCAGCTACACCGTGGCCCGCATGCAAGAGCAACTGGGTGTGCCGCTGTTGCGCATCGATGGCCGCAAGGCGGTGCTGACCGAGGCCGGCAATGTGCTGCTGCGCCGCTCGCGCCACCTGGTCAAGCAGGCCAGCCAGCTCGAAGACCTTGCCCACCACATGGAACAGGGCTGGGAAGCCGAAGTGCGCCTGGTGGTCGATGCCGCCTACCCCAGTGCCCGCCTGGTGCGCGCGCTGGCCGCATTCATGCCACAGAGCCGCGGCTGCCGGGTGCGCCTGCGTGAAGAAGTGCTGTCTGGCGTAGAAGAAGTGATGCACGAAGGCATCGCCGACCTGGCCATCAGCAGTTACAGCATCGGCGGCTACCTGGGCGCCGAACTGAGCGCGGTCGAGTTTGTCGCCGTCGCTCACCCCGAACACAGCCTGCACCGCCTGGGCCGCGAACTGACCTTCCAGGACCTGGAAAGCCAACTGCAGGTGGTGATCCGCGACTCCGGCCGCGCCCAGCCACGCGACGTCGGCTGGCTGGGTGCCGAACAACGCTGGACCGTCGGCAGCCTGGGCACCGCTGCCACCTTCGTCAGCAGCGGCCTGGGCTTTGCCTGGCTGCCCCGGCACATGATCGAGCGTGAACTGCGCGAAGGCGTGCTCAAGCCTTTACCGCTAGATCAGGGTGGCAGCCGTCACCCGCTGTTCTACCTTTATTCGAGCAAAGAGAAGACCCTGGGCCCGGCTACGCAGATTCTCATCGACCTGCTGCGCAATTTCGACACCGCGCCACTGGACGTGCCCTTCGCAGCCCCCCCACAAGCTTGAGAGGACCGCGCCCATGGCCTATTTCGAACACGAAGGATGCGCACTGCATTACGAGGAATATGGCCAGGGCGAACCCCTGGTGTTGCTGCACGGTCTGGGCTCAAGCTGCCAGGACTGGGAGTTGCAGGTGCCGGCGCTCAGCCGCCACTACCGGGTAATCCTCATGGACATCCGTGGCCACGGCCGTTCCGACAAACCCCGCGACGGTTACCAGATCGCCACCTTCAGTGCCGACCTGCTGGCCTTGCTCGAACACCTGCACACAGGCCCCGTACACTTCGTCGGCCTGTCCATGGGTGGCATGATCGGCTTCCAGTTTGCCGTCGACCACCCGCAATGGCTGCGCAGCTTGTGCATCGTCAACAGTGCCCCCGAAGTCAAGCGCCGCACCCGCAGTGACTGGGTATGGTGGTTCAAGCGCTGGGGCCTGGCGCGTGTCCTGAGTGTCGAAACCGTTGGCAAGGGCCTGGCCGAGCGGCTGTTCCCCAAGCCCCGACAAGCAAACCTGCGGCAGACGATGGCCCAGCGCTGGGCACGCAATGACAAACGCGCCTACCTCAAGAGTTTCGACGCCATTGTCGACTGGGGCGTGCAGGAACGCATCGGGCAGATCCACTGTCCTACCCTGGTCATCGCCGCCGACCACGATTACACCCCGATACAACTGAAAGAACGCTACGTCGCCCTTATGCCCAATGCCAGGCTGGTCGTCGTCGACGATTCCCGGCACGCTACACCCCTCGATCAACCCGAGGTCTTCAACCAGACCCTGCTGCAGTTCCTCGCAGCCGCCTCCACCTCTCAAGGATCTTTGAGCCCATGCTGAAAAAACTCCTGCTCACCGCCTGTTCGGTCGCCTTCGCCACCAGCGTCATGGCCTCTGACAAGACCCCGCACGTTCTGCTGGACACCAGCTTCGGCCAGGTCGAAATCGAGCTGAACGCCGAGAAGGCACCGGTCAGCACGAAGAATTTCCTGCAGTACGTCGACAGCGGTTTCTACAACAACACGATTTTCCACCGGGTGATCCCGGGCTTCATGGTGCAGGGCGGCGGCTTCACTGACCAGATGGTGCAGAAGAACACCAACGACCCGATCAAGAACGAAGCCAGCAATGGCCTGCTGAACACCCGTGGCACCCTGTCGATGGCGCGCACCTCGGACCCGAACTCCGCCACCAGCCAGTTCTTCATCAACGTGGCCGACAACGATTTCCTCAACCCAGGGCGTGACCGTGGCTACGCCGTATTCGGCAAGGTGACCAAGGGCATGGAAGTGGTCGACCAGATCGTCAATTCGCCGACCACCATCAAGAAAGGCATGCGCGATGTACCGGCGGACCCGGTGTACATCAAGTCGGCCAAACGCATCGACTGACCGCAGGCTTCACAGGGACGTGAAACCGCCTGAGGGCAGGATGGAACAGGAGTGCCGTTACCCATGCTGTACCGCCGTTTCGAGCAACTGATCGACATTTTTCGCGAAGCCCCCAGCGAGTCACCGCCGACTACCGTGTGGCCGTTCTACCTGTATTACCTGCGCCAGGTGTGGCCTAGCTTCCTGGCCCTGCTGGTGGTCGGCCTGTTCGCCTCGCTGATCGAGGTGGCGATGTTCAGCTACCTCAGCCGCATCATCGACCTGGCCCAGGGCACGCCCAATGCCAACTTCTTCAGCGAGCACAGTGGCGAGCTGATCTGGATGCTGGTGGTGATCCTGCTGCTGCGGCCGGTGTTTTTCGGCCTGCACGACCTGCTGGTGCACCAGACCATCAACCCCGGCATGACCAGCCTGATCCGCTGGCAAAACCACACCTACGTGCTCAAGCAGAGCCTGAACTTCTTCCAAAGCGACTTTGCCGGGCGCATCGCCCAGCGCATCATGCAGACCGGCAACTCCCTGCGCGACTCCGCTGTGCAGGCCGTGGACGCGCTGTGGCACGTGCTGATCTACGCCATCACCTCGCTGGTGCTGTTCGCCGAGGCCGACTGGCGCCTGATGCTGCCGCTGCTGCTGTGGATCGTCGGCTACATCGCCGCGCTCTTCTACTTCGTGCCAAGGGTCAAGGAACGCTCGGTGATCTCCTCCGACGCCCGTTCCAAGCTGATGGGGCGCATCGTCGATGGCTACACCAACATCGCCACCCTGAAGCTGTTCGCCCACACCGATTACGAACAGCAATACGCACGCGAAGCGATCCGCGAACAGACCGAAAAAACCCAGCTTGCATCGCGCGTGGTCACCAGCATGGACGTGGTCATCACCACCCTCAATGGCCTGCTGGTGGTCACCACCACGGGGCTTGCGCTGTGGCTGTGGAGCCAATCAATGATCACGGTCGGCGCCATCGCCCTGGCCACCGGCCTGGTGATCCGTATCGTCAACATGTCGGGCTGGATCATGTGGGTGGTCAACGGCATCTTCGAGAACATCGGCATGGTCCAGGACGGCCTGCAGACCATCGCCCAGCCAGTCACGGTCACCGACCTGCCCAATGCGCCGGCACTCAAGGTCAGCCGAGGCGCGGTGCGATTCGAGGACGTCGATTTCCACTACGGCAAAGCCGCCTACGTTATCGAAGGGCTTGACCTGAACATTCGCCCAGGCGAGAAAATCGGCTTGATCGGCCCGTCCGGGGCGGGCAAGTCGACCCTGGTCAACCTGCTGCTGCGCCTGTACGACGTGCAGGGTGGGCGCATCCTCATCGATGGCCAGGACATTGCCCAAGTGAGCCAGGCCAGCCTGCGCGCACAAATTGGCATGATCACCCAGGACACCTCGTTGCTGCACCGCTCGATCCGCGACAACCTGCTATATGGCCGCCCCGGCGCCAGCGAGGCCGAGTTGCTCGAAGCCGTGCGTCGTGCCCGCGCCGACGAGTTCATCCCGCAGCTGTCGGACGCCCAGGGGCGCACCGGCTTCGATGCCCATGTAGGTGAACGCGGGGTCAAGTTGTCGGGTGGCCAGCGCCAGCGCATCGCCATCGCCCGGGTGCTGTTGAAGAATGCGCCGATCCTGATCATGGACGAAGCCACGTCGGCGCTGGACTCGGAAGTGGAGGCAGCGATTCAGGAAAGCCTGGAGACGCTGATGCAGGGCAAGACAGTGATTGCCATCGCCCACCGGCTGTCGACCATTGCCCGCATGGATAGGCTGGTGGTGCTGGACAAGGGGCGGATTGTCGAAAGTGGCAGCCACAGTGAGCTACTGGAGCAACAAGGCTTGTATGCCCGCTTGTGGCACCACCAGACCGGGGGCTTTGTCGGGGTCGATTAGGCTCCCACAGGATGGGTGACAGCCTGAAACAACTCAGTCCCGACGATAGGGCAACATCTCCCTGGCCTCCTCGGCATACCCCTTCACCCCTTCCCGCTCCTGCTGCAGAAATTCCTCCACCGCCCGCCGTAGTCCTGGGTGCAGCAGGTAGTGCCAGGAGCGCGTCAACACCGGCTCGAACCCGCGAATCAGCTTGTGCTCACCCTGTGCCCCGGCATCGAAACGCTGATAGCCCTCGGCAATGGCAAAGTCCATGCCCTGGTAGAAACACGTCTCGAAATGCAGCCGGTCGAACTCATCCAGGCAGCCCCAGTAACGGCCGAACAGGCTGTCGCCACCTACCAGGCTCAAGGCCATCGCCACATCACGCCCGCCCTGGCGCGCCATTACCACACGCACGGCCTCGGGCATGCGCTCGGCCAGCAGGCTGAAAAAATCGCGGGTGAGGTAAGGTGCACGGCGGCGCACCGCATAGGTGTTGGCATAACACAGGAAGACGAAATCCCACTGCGCCTCGTCCAGCTCATCGCCGCGGTACCAGCGAAAGTCGATGCCCTGCCCCGCCACCTGCTCGCGCTCCTTGCGCATCTGTTTGCGCTTGCGTGAGCTGAGGCTGTCGAGAAAGTCCTGGAAGTCGCGATACCCTCTGTTTTGCCAGTGAAACTGGCAACCCAGGCGTTCCATCCAGCCAGGCAAGCCAGCCAGCTGCGCATCCAGTGCCGGGTCGGTGAAATTGATGTGCGCACCGGATAGCCCGCCCTTGCCCAGATACTCCGGCAGGGCCTGCAGCATCAGCAAGCCGTCAGCCGGGTCAGCCGCCAGCAGGCGTGGCCCGCTGACCGGGCTGAACGGCACCGCGCCGAGCAACTTGGGGTAGTAGGCGATGCCGGCCCGCTCACAGGCATCGGCCCAGCCATGATCGAACACGTACTCGCCAAACGAGTGCCACTTGCGGTACGCCGGCAACAGCGCCCTTACCTGCCCGTCACGCTCCAGCACCAGGTGCTCGGCGGCCCAGCCGGTGTTGCGCGCCACGCTGCCGCTGTCCTCCATGGCACTGAGAAATGCATGGCGCAGGAACGGTTGACCGGCTGGCACCAGGGCATCCCAGGTGGTCGCCGGAAGATCACGTAAATGGGCAAGGCTGTACAGGCTGGTCACGGTTTCGGCTCGCTGTCTGAAGGCCTTCAGTATCCCCAAGGAATGCCCGCCACTCAAATGACGATCGCCAGGCTGATCCTTTTATTCTCAATTACTTAACAACAGTGCCACTAATTAGACATTAATCTGTCATTGCCCCCCGCAATACTTGCGCCTGTTTTCCGGAACCCCAGAACCTGTCTATTCAGGCCCTTTCCGAAGACATGCCAACGCAGGGGCAGGCGCTTGAGCCTCCCCCATTTTTTTCAGTAGGGAGAACCTTATGCGTCTTGTTTCTACACTTACCGGAGTGAGCCTCACCGGCATGATGCTGGCTCTGAGCGCCCCGGCCAGTGCTGCTGTCGACGCCAAGCTGCTCGAAATGCTCCGCGCCAATGGCTCGATCAACCAGGCGCAGTACAACGAACTGCAGGGCGACCTGGCAAAAGAAACCAAGGAAAAGGCCGACCAGAAAGCTCAGTCCGAACGTATGAGCTCCTTTGAACAAAAAGTGGCATGGGCCGCCAAGACCCAGATCAAGGGTGACGTGCGCCTGCGCTACGAAGACGTCAACGTCGACAACCCGATCTCCCGCAGTGGTAACCAGGACCGTGAGCGCGTACGTGCCCGTGTCGGCTTCTACAGCGAGATCAACCCGCAGGTCGACGCCGGTGTGCGTGTGGCCACCGGCAGCAGCGCCGACGCCCGCTCGACCAACCAGAGCCTGGACAACTACTTCGAGAAGAAATCGCTGTGGGTCGACCTGGCGTACCTCGACTGGCACCCGACCGCCGTGCCGAACCTGCACCTGATCGGCGGCAAGATGATGCAGCCATGGGTGAGCATGGGCGACATCATCTGGGACAGCGACATCAACCCGGAAGGTGTGGCCGCCACCTACAAGACCAACCTCGGCCCGGCCGAAGTGTTCGGCAGCATCGGCCACTACAACCTGAAGGACAACGTCGACGGCGACGGCGTGCAGTTCAAGCACGACGCACAGCTGTATGCGGCCCAGCTGGGTACCAAGTTCAACGCGGCGGATACCGTCAAGGTTACCGTTGGTGGCAGCATCTACGGCTACGACAACGACAAGGCCTCGGCAGCCCTGCGCTCGCTGGGCAACACCACCGACGAATTCAACCTGGTGGAAGGCTTCGGTCAGGTCGACTTTACCGGCTTCGCCATCCCTCTGTCGGCTTACGGCCAGTTCGTCAAGAACACCGAAAGCACCGATGGCAAGGACAAGGCATGGCTGGCCGGCCTGAAGAGCAAGATCGGTGCCTGGAGCCTGGACTACAACTACCGCGACGTGCAGCGCAACGGTGTCGTCAGCCTGTTCACCGACTCTGACTTCGGCAACGGTTTCACCGGTTCCCGTGGCCACAAGTTCAAAGTGGGTTACGAAATCGACAAGAACTTCGCCCTGGGCGCGGCCTACATGATGGCCAAGACCGACTACTCCAACCTGCCGAACAGCGATGCTGACGTAGACACCCTGCAGGTAGACCTGGAAGCCAAGTTCTAAGCTGCAAACGCCTCTGCTTCACCTGAAGCGGGAAACGCCGACCCCATACGGCGTTTCCCGCTTTTTTTTGCCTGTGAAACTGTGCTGCGAATGGGCCGCAAAGCGGCCCCAAGCAATCAGCGCTTGCGCAGAATCACGCTACCAATCGAATACCCCGCACCAAACGAGCTCAACACACCCAGCGAGCCCTTGGCCAGGTCATCCTGGTACAGGTGGAAGGCAATCACCGACCCGGCCGAACTGGTATTGGCGTAACGGTCCAGAATCACCGGTGCATCTTGCTCGGCCACTTCACGTCCCAGCAGTTTCTTGACGATCAGGTGGTTCATGCTGAGGTTGGCCTGGTGCAGCCAGAAACGCTTCACATCGCTCGGTTGCAGGCCGTTTTCCTGCAGGTGCTCACCGATCAGCTCGGCCACTTTCGGGCACACCTCACGGAACACCTTGCGGCCTTCCTGGATGAACAGCTTGTCCGCTGCGCCTTCGCCCTCTTCCGCCGCACGGTTGAGGAAACCGAAGTTGTTGCGGATGTTGTTGGAGAACTCGGTCCACAGCTTGCTGCTGACGATGTCGAACTGGTGCGCCGAGGTGGCCTGGTCGGCACGCTCGATCAGTACCGCGGTGGCGGCATCACCGAAAATGAAATGGCTGTCACGGTCACGGAAGTTCAGGTGGCCGGTGCACACCTCCGGGTTGACCATCAGCACTGCCCGGGCCTGGCCCAGGGCCACGCTGTTGGCGGCGGTCTGGATGCCGAAGGTGGCCGACGAACACGCCACGTTCATGTCGAAGGCAAAGCCCTGGATACCCAGCGCCTGCTGCACCTCGATGGCAATGGCCGGGTACGGGCGCTGCAGGTTGGAGCAGGCGACGATCACCCCGTCGACATCGGCAGCGGTGCGCCCAGCGCGCTCCAGGGCCTGGCGGGCAGCAGCCACGGCCATTTCGCAGAGCACCGACGGCTCATCGTTGCTGCGCTCTGGCAGGCGTGGCTTCATACGCTGCGGGTCGAGGATACCGGCCTTGTCCATGACAAAGCGGCTTTTGATGCCGGAGGCCTTTTCGATGAATGCCGCATCGGACAGCGGCGCCGCTTCGAGTTCACCACGCTCGATGGCGGCGGCGTTGTCCTGGTTGAATTGCTGCGACCAGGCGTTGAAGGAGGCCACCAGTTCTTCGTTGGAAATGCTCTGGGCCGGGGTGTACAGGCCGGTGCCGCTGATCACGACGTTATGCACGGTCGTTCCTCTGGTCAAAGGCCATCGCCACAGGGCGCTGGCTGGAAACATGACAGGATAATGGCACTTTAGTACCAATTTAAAGGCGAGGGCTGCGCCCTCGTTCGCGGGCAAGCCCGCTCCTCAAGGATCGCGTCGCCCCCGAGAACACTGCTGTACCTGTGGGAGCGGGCGTGCCCGCGAAGGGCCGCAAAGCGGCCCCAAATTGCATCAATATTGCCACAACTGTGGAAGTTTAGCCTTCCACCTGACTCCATTGTTTGCTCAATCTTTTGTCGGAAATCGGCACCTTGGTCCCCAGCTGCTGGGCAAACAGCGACACCCGATATTCCTCCAGCCACCAGCGGTACAAGGCCAGTTGCTCATCGCGCTTGCCTTCCTGGGCATGCTTGTCGGCACGGGCCTTGTACTGCGCCCACAGGTTGGCCAGCTCACCGCTCCACACCCGGTCCTTCTGCACTTGCGACCCCAGCTTCTCCAGGCGCAGCTCCACCGCCTTGAGGTAACGCGGCAGTTCCTTGAACCAGGCCCCTGGCGTTTCGCGCACGAAGCCCGGGTAAACCAGGTTGCCCAACTGCTGCTTGATGTCGTTCAGTGCCACCGCCTGGCTCAGGTCGATCTTGCCCTTGAAGCGCTTCTGCAGGCCATGCCACAGTTTCAACACCTCCAGCGTCTGGCGTGCCAGGCGCTCGGCATGCTCGGCCCAGCTACCGCGCTTACGCTCGGCCAGCCCGGCCAAGGCCGCACCATCACGTGGCAACGGTTGCTCGCCTTCGAGGATGCAACTGTCCAGGCTGGCCAGCAGAATGTCTTCGACCAGCGCCTCGACCCGGCCCAATTCACGGTACAGCAGGCCCAGTTCAGTCAGCCCCGGCAGCTTGCCACGCAGAAACTTGGCCGGCTCGGCCAATTGCTGCAACAACAGCCGTTGCAATGCACGGCGGTGTTGGAACTCGGCTTCGGCCTGGGTCGAGAAGCGCCCTTCACGTACAGTGCCGTTGTCTTCCACCAGCGCCGGGTACACGGTCATCGACAGGCCGGCGATCTTCTGCTGAGCGGTCTGCTTCACTTCGCTGAAGGCCTTGGCCTGCACCGGCTGTTCGCTTTTCGCATCACGCGGCACGGCCAGGGCAGCCTGACTGGCGGCAGCAAAGCGCGCGGTCAGTTCGGCCAGGTCACGGCCTTCGCCCAGGAACTTGCCCTGGCCATCGACCACCTCGATGTTCATGCGCAGATGGCCTTCGACCAAGTTGACCGATTCGTCCCAGGCCTCGTCCGGCACGCGCGCACCGGTCATGCGCAACAGCTCCTGGCCCAGGGCCTGCGGCAGTGCCCCTTGGCCGAAGGTCATGCGCGCCAGCGACGCCTTGACGAAGTCCGGCACCGGTACGAAGTTCTTGCGCAGGGCCTTGGGCAGGTTGCGCACCAGCGCCACGCACTTGGCCTCCAGCAGGCCTGGCACCAACCATTCCAGGCGCTCGCCCGGCAAGCTTGGCAGCAGCGGCGCCGGCACCCGCACGGTAACGCCATCGCGGGGGTGGCCGGGCTCGAAGTGGTAACTCAGCGGCAGGCGCAGCTCGCCCACTTGCAGGCTGTCAGGGTACTGCGCGGCGGTCACTTCGCTAGCCTCACGGGCCAGCACGTCTTCCTCGCGCATGATCAACAGGTTGGCGTCCTTCTGGCTGCCCATGCGGTACCAGCTGTCGAAGGTCGCGGTCTGATGGATTTCCGCCGGCAGACGCGCTTCGTAGAAGGCATAAAGCGTTTCTTCGTCAGCCAGGATGTCGCGCCGACGAGCCTTGGCCTCCAGCTCGTCGAGCTCTTCAAGCAGGCGTTTGTTGGCCGCCAGGCACTTGGCCCGTGACTGAATCTCGCCGCCCACCAGGCCTTCACGGATGAACAGCTCGCGTGCGGTGACCGGGTCGATCGGGCCGTAATGCACAGGCCGACGGCCGACCAGAATCAGCCCGTAGAGGGTGATCTGCTCATAGGCCACCACCTGCCCGCGCTTCTTCTCCCAGTGCGGCTCGAAGTGGTTCTTCTTGATCAGGTGACCGGCCAGCGGCTCGATCCAGTCCGGTTCGATCTTGGCCACCATGCGTGCATACAGCTTGGTGGTTTCGACCAGCTCGGCAGCCATTACCCACTGCGGGCGCTTGCGCCCCAGGCCCGACGACGGGTGCACCCAGAAGCGCCGCTGGCGGGCGCCTTGGTAGTCGCCTTCTTCGGTCTTCTGGCCGATCTGGCTGAGCAGCCCGCTAAGGATCGCCTTGTGCAGCTTCTGGTAGTCGGTCGGTTCCTTGTTCACCGTCAACTGCAGGTCGCGGCAGATCAGCGCCAGCTGACGATGGGCATCGCGCCACTCACGCAGGCGCAAGTAGTTCAGGAAGTGCTTGCGGCACCAGTTGCGCAGCGGGTTGGCGGTCAATGCCTGGCGCTGTTCCTCAAAACCACGCCACAGGTTGACCAGCGCGGCGAAGTCGGAGTCCACGTCTTTCCACTGTGCGTGCGCCTGGTCGGCGGCCTGCTGGCGCTCTGGCGGGCGTTCGCGCGGGTCCTGCACCGACAACGCACTGGTGACGATCAGCACTTCCTGCAAGCTGCCCTGGCGTGCGCCTTCGAGCAGCATGCGGCCTAACCTTGGGTCGATTGGCAAACGCGCCAGCTGGCGGCCGATAGGCGTCAGCTGGTTCTCGCGGTTGACCGCCGAAAGCTCCTGCAGCAGGTTGAAGCCGTCGCTGATGGCCTTGCCATCCGGCGGCTCGATGAACGGGAAGGCATCGATAGCGCCCAGGCGCAGGTGCAGCATCTGCAGGATCACCGCCGCCAGGTTGGTGCGCAGGATCTCTGGGTCGGTGAACGCTGGCCGGCTGTTGAAATCCTCTTCGCTGTACAGCCGCACGCATATGCCCGGTTCGACCCGGCCGCAACGGCCCTTGCGCTGGTTGGCGCTGGCCTGCGACACCGCTTCGATGGGCAGGCGCTGGACCTTGGCGCGGTAGCTGTAGCGGCTGATCCGCGCGGTACCGGTGTCGATCACATAGCGGATGCCAGGTACGGTCAGCGAGGTTTCGGCGACGTTGGTGGCCAGCACCACGCGGCGCCCGGTGTGCGGCTGGAAAATGCGCTGCTGTTCGGCAGGCGACAGCCGCGCGTACAGCGGCAGAATCTCGGTGTGGCGCAATTGCGCCTTGCGCAGGATCTCCGCGGCATCGCGGATTTCCCGCTCGCCCGGCAGGAAGATCAGCACATCGCCGGGGCTTTTGCCCTCGCTGCGCTCATGCTGCGCCACTTCATCCAGGGTGGCGAGGATGGCCTGGTCGACGGTGAGGTCGTCCTCGATCTGGTTACCTTCCTCGTCCTGCTCGCTGGTCAGCGGGCGGTACCAGGTTTCCACCGGGAAGGTGCGCCCGGACACCTCGATGATCGGCGCGCCGTCAAAGTGTTTGGAGAAGCGCTCCAGGTCGATGGTGGCCGAAGTGATGATCAGTTTCAGGTCCGGCCGGCGATGCAGCAGCGTCTTCAGGTAGCCGAGCAGGAAGTCGATGTTCAGGCTGCGCTCGTGGGCCTCGTCGACGATGATCGTGTCGTAGCGCTCGAGGAAGCGGTCATGCTGGGTTTCAGCCAGCAGGATGCCATCAGTCATCAGCTTGACCAGGGTGTTGGCATCGCTCTGGTCTTCGAAGCGCACCTGGTAGCCAACCAGCCCGCCCAAGGGTGTGCCCAGCTCTTCGGCGACCCGCGCCGCCACGCTGCGCGCGGCGATCCGGCGTGGCTGGGTGTGGGCGATCAACCCATGGCTGCCACGGCCCAGTTCCAGGCAGATCTTCGGCAACTGGGTGGTCTTGCCCGAGCCGGTTTCACCGGCAATCACCAGCACCTGGTGTTCGGCCAGGGCCTTCTTGATCTCCTCACGCTTGGCGGCGATCGGCAGGTTGTCGTCGTAGCGCACGGTTGGCACGCTTTGCTGGCGCGCGGTGACCTGGGCGCAGGAGGCCTGGACCTTTTCCACCCACTGCGCCAGCTTTGCCTCATCGGGACGCTTGCGCAGTTCGTGCAGTTGCCGGCGCAGACGATGACGGTCGGCAATCATGGCGTGGTCGAGGTTTTGCAGCAGTTTGTCGATGGCGTGGTCAGTCATGGGGCTTTTTAGTGATGCAGGTGAGCCTGCTTTTTCATGATCGGCATTCGGTAAGTCGGGCGATTGTCGCAGATTTGCCGATTTTCTGCTGCCTGCACGATCCCTGTGGGAGCGGCCTTGAGTCGCGAAAGGGCCGCTCCCACATTGAACGAGCGGCCTTCCAGGCAATGTTTAGCCAGGTACGATGTAAAGGTTGCCATTCACTGCTTTAATCAACCTTACGCCGCATGTGAGTATCAAAGGCATGACTCCCGCCCAGCCCATCGCCCCACCGTCGTGCCGCCCTTCGCTAGCGAAGGCCCGGAGACGTGCCGGGGAAAATCCGCTGGTGCATGTCATCCTCGCCTTCTGGGCCCTGTGGCACTGCCGCCACGCACGCCCACCGGACACTTCGCTGACGCCATTGTGACCAAACCCGGCCTCCCCCTGGCCGTTTGACTCAACTGGGCCGCCTGCTTGCGCGGAGGCCCTGTGCGCTCGTGAGCGAATCCATCATGCACTTTGCACCCGTAGAGCAGGCTACCCGTTTCCTGGCCGACAACCCCGATATCGAGCTGTTCGAGCTGTTCATCCTCGACGCCAACGGCGCACCACGCGGCAAGCTGCTGCACCGCGACGAACTGCTGGCCGTGTACCAGACCGGCCGGCCACTGCCCAGCACCATCCTCGGCCTGACCCTGAACGGCGACGACGTGGAAAACTCAGGCCTTGTGTGGGACGTCGGCGATATCGACTGCCGCGCCTACCCGCTTGACGGCAGCCTGGTGCGCCTGCCCTGGCGCCGGGTGCCTACCGCCGCCGTGCAGGTGAGCATGCACCCGAGCGAGGGCCTGCCGGCGAGCATCGCCGACCCACGCCATGTGCTGCTGCGCACCATCGAAGCATTGAAGGCCGACGGCTATCACCCGGTGATGGCCTGCGAACTGGAGTTCTACCTGCTCGACCAGCAGCGTGATGCCCAGGGCCGCCCGCAACCGGCGCTGGACAACGATGGCGGTCGCCCTCGCAGCACTCAGGTCTATGGCTTGCGCGAACTGGAGCAGATCGAGCCGTTTCTCGCCGACCTGTACGCCGCCTGCAAGGCCCAGGGCATCCCTGCGCGCACGGCCATCTCCGAGTACGCCCCCGGCCAGGTGGAAATCACCCTCGAGCACGGCGATGCACTGCAGGCGATGGACCAGGCGGTGCGCTACAAGCGCCTGGTGAAAGGTGTGGCCCATGCCCACGGCATGCAGGCTTGTTTCATGGCCAAGCCATTCGCGCAACTGGCCGGCACCGGCATGCACATGCACCTGAGCCTGGCCGACAGCGCGGGCAACAACCTGTTCGCCAGCGAAGACAAAGCCGGCACCCCGTTGCTGCGCCAGGCGGTGGCTGGCATGCTGCGCCACCTGCGCGACTCGCTGCTGCTGTTCTGCCCCAACGCCAACTCGTTCCGCCGCTTCCAGGCCAACAGCTATGCGCCCCTGGCGCCGACCTGGGGCGTGGACAACCGCACCGTGAGCCTGCGCGTGCCAGGCGGCCCGGCCAACAGCCGACATGTGGAACACCGCATCTGCGGCGCCGATGCCAACCCTTACCTGGCTGCAGCCGCGATCCTTGCAGCCAGCCACCGAGGCATCCGCGAACAGCTGGACCCTGGCGCACCGGTCGAAGGCAACGGCTATGCCCAGGCCACCGAACACCTGCCCACCGACTGGCTGACCGCCCTCGACGCCCTGCAAAACTCCCATTGGGCCCGTGAAGCATTGGGCGCAGACTTCCTTGGCGTGTACCTGAAGGTCAAGCGCGCCGAGTACCGCCAGTTCATGGCCGAAGTCAGCGAACAGGACTGGCGCTGGTACCTGCACCAGGCCTGAGCCCCTACATAACAAGGAACACCCATGAACGCAGCATTGAACAACGGCCCGGCGCAGCGCGCGCCGTCCTACTACACCGCCACCCTCAACGACCACACCGAGTACCCCCAACTCAAGGGTACCGTACAGGTGGATGTAGCCATCATCGGCGGTGGCTTCACTGGCGTAGCCACCGCGGTAGAGCTGGCCGAGCGAGGCCTGAAGGTCGCCATCGTCGAAACCAACCGCATCGGCTGGGGCGCCAGCGGGCGCAATGGCGGCCAGGTCACCGGCAGCCTGTCGGGCGACGAGGCCATGCGCTCGCAGATGCGCAGCCACCTGGGCAGCGAAGTCGATGACTTCATCTGGCGCTTGCGCTGGCGCGGGCACCAGGTGATCGAGCAACGCGTGGCGCGCTATGGCATCGATTGCGACCTCAAGCACGGCCATCTGCATGCGGCGATGAAGCCCTCGCACATGAACGAGCTGCGCGCATTCGAGGCCGAGGCCCGTCGGCGTGGCATGGGCGAGCAGGTGCAACTGCTCGACCGCGCTGCCGTGGCCGAGCACCTGCAAAGCCCGTTGTACCTGGGCGCGTTGAAAAACCTGCGCAATTTGCACCTGCACCCGCTCAACCTGTGCCTGGGTGAAGCCCGAGCTGCGCACAGCCTGGGCGCACTGATTTTCGAAAACTCCGAAGTGCTGGACATCGTCCATGGCCCGCGCCCGGCGGTAGTCACTGCCCACGGCAGGGTCGAGGCACGCCAGGTGATGCTGGCCGGCGACGTGTATCACAAACTGGAAAAGCGCCAGCTCAAGGGCAAGATCTTCCCGGCCATGGGCGGCATCGTCACCACTGCGCCGCTGGGTGAGCTGGCCGAACAGATCAACCCGCAGGACTTGGCGGTGTACGACTGCCGCTTCGTGCTCGACTACTACCGCCTGACCGCCGACAAGCGCTTGTTGTTCGGCGGTGGCGCCAACTATTCCGGCCGTGACTCACGGGACATCGAAGGCGAACTGCGCCCGTGCATCGAGCGCACCTTCCCGGCATTGAAAGGCGTGCCGATCGAGTTCCAGTGGAGCTGCGCCATGGGTATCGTGGTCAACCGCATCCCGCAGTTGGGCAAGCTGTCGGACAACGTGTGGTATTGCCAGGGTTATTCGGGGCATGGCATTGCCACCAGCCACATCATGGGCGAGATCATGGCCGAGGCGTTGACCGGGACGCTGGAGAAGTTCGACACCTTTGCCCAGTGCAAGCATGTGCGGGTGCCGATGGGGGACTTGTTGGGGAACCCGCTGCTGGCGGCGGGGATGTGGTACTACCAGATGCTTGAAAAACTGCGCTGATTTCACCTTCTCTAGAAGTATCTCGGCCAGTGTGAGAGCGGCCTTGCGCCGCTCCCACACTGGCCGTGCAGGCTTCTGATCAGGCGATCTTCTTCAAGCCTTGCTTCTTCAGTTCTTCATCGCGCAATTCGCGGCGCAGGATCTTGCCCACGTTGGTGGTCGGCAGTGCGTCGCGGAACTCGATCTGGCGCGGCACCTTGTAGCCGGTAACGTTGGCACGCATGTGCTCCATCACCTGCTCCTTGGTCACGGTCATGCCCGGCTTGACCACGATGAATACCTTGATCACTTCACCCGACTTCTCGTCCGGCACACCAATGGCTGCACACTGCAGCACGCCCGGCAGGGCCGCCAGCACGTCTTCCAGCTCGTTGGGGTACACGTTGAAGCCAGAAACCAGGATCATGTCCTTCTTGCGGTCGACGATGCGCATGTAACCGTCCGCCTGGATCAGGGCGATGTCACCGGTCTTCAGCCAGCCTTCGCTGTCGAGAATCTCGGCAGTGGCGTCTTCGCGCTGCCAGTAGCCCTTCATCACCTGCGGGCCCTTCACACACAGCTCGCCCACTTCGCCCAGCGGTAGCTCGTTGCCGGCGTCGTCGATGATCTTGCACAGGGTCGATGGCACCGGAATACCGATGGTGCCCACCTGGTTGGCCTCCGCCGGGTTCACTGCCGCCACCGGGCTGGTTTCGGTCATGCCGTAACCTTCGCAGATGGCGCAACCAGTAACGGCCTTCCAGCGCTCGGCCACGCTCAGTTGCAGGGCCATACCACCCGACAGGGTGATTTTCAGCGCCGAGAAGTCCAGGGCACGGAACGCCTCGTTGTTGCACAGGGCAACGAACAGTGTGTTGAGGCCGACAAAACCGCTGAACTTCCACTTGCCCAGTTCCTTGACCATGGCCGGCAGGTCACGCGGGTTGCTGATCAGCACGTTGTGGTTGCCGATCAGCATCATCGCCATGCAATGGAAGGTAAAGGCATAGATGTGGTACAGCGGCAGCGGGGTGATGAGGATCTCGCAGCCTTCGTGCAGGTTCGAGCCCATCAGCGCCCGGCACTGCAGCATGTTGGCCACCAGGTTGCGATGGGTCAGCATGGCGCCTTTGGCCACGCCGGTCGTACCGCCGGTGTATTGCAGCACGGCCACATCGTTGGCCTGCGGGTTGGCCTCGGTAACCGGCTGGCCCTTGCCCAACGCCAGGGCGTCGTTGAAGCGCACGGCTTGTGGCAGGCTGTAGGCCGGCACCATCTTCTTCACGTACTTGATCACGCTGTTGATCAACAGGCGCTTAAGCGGCGGCAGCAGGTCGGCCACTTCAGTGACGATGACGTGTTTGACCTGGGTCTTGGGTACCACCTTTTCGGCCAGGTGGGCCATGTTGGCCAGGCACACCAGGGCCTTGGCGCCGGAGTCGTTGAACTGATGTTCCATCTCCCGCGCGGTATACAGCGGGTTGGTATTGACCACGATCAGCCCGGCACGCATGGCGCCGAAGACCGCGACCGGGTATTGCAGGACATTGGGCAGTTGCACGGCAATGCGGTCACCCGGCTTGAGGTCGGTATGCTGCTGCAGCCAGGCGGCAAACGCCCCCGACAGCGCATACAACTCGCCATAAGTGATAGTCTTGCCCAGGTTGCTAAAGGCCGGTTTGTCGGCAAAGCGTTGGCAGGATTGCTTGAGTACTGCCTGGATATTGGGGAATTCGTCAGGATTGATTTCCGCCGTAATCCCGGCTGGGTACTTATCCTTCCAAAAATTTTCGATCATGGAAGCCCACTCCTTCAGCAACAGCGAAGTTCGATTCACGCGTCGATGCGCTTATTATTGATATGAGATGACGGTTCGTTGCAAACCGGATCATCTGAAAGCGGGCCGAGAGTAACAGCTTTGCCTGGGGTCGCCTAGAGGCCAAAACAGGCCTTGCGGTCACAAAAATGACTCAATGAACAATACAGGTCATTTTTAGAGTTTTTAACCAAAATGTCGCAGATCAGGCTGTAATTGGCCTGTTAGAGCTGTTCGAGGCAATCGCGGGCAAGCCCGCTCCTACAAAGACCGACGTAGGAGCGGGCTTGCTCGCAAAGTAGCCAACACTTACCTCAAGCGATGTCGCGCAACTCCCGTCGCAGAATCTTGCCTACCGGCGTCATCGGCAACGACTCGCGCAGCACGATGTGCTTGGGTACTTTGTAGCCGGTGAAGTTGGCCTTGCAGTAGGCCTTGAGCTCATCCACGCTCAGCCCGCCCTCGCGCGGCACCACGAACAGCTTCACCGCCTCGCCGGAGCGGTCGTCCGGCACGCCGATGGCTGCACAGTTGGCGACCTTGGGGTGGCCCATCACCACGTCCTCGATCTCGTTGGGGTACACGTTGAAACCCGAGACGATGATCATGTCCTTCTTGCGATCGACGATGCGGGTGAAGCCGTCCGGGTCGATCACCGCGATGTCACCGGTCTTGAACCAGCCTTCGGCATCCAGGGCCTGGGCCGTGGCCTCGGGCTGCTGCCAGTAACCCTTCATCACCTGTGGCCCCTTGATGCACAACTCGCCGCGCTCGCCCAGCGGCATTTCGTTGCCGTCATCATCAATGACCTTGAATGCCGTACCCGCCACCGGAATACCCACTGTGCCCAGGCGCGCCAATTGACCATAGGGGTTGGTGCTGGCCACAGGCGAGGTTTCGGTCAGGCCGTAGCCTTCGACGATGCGGCACCCGGTAAGGGCTTCCCAGCGCTCGGCGGTTGCCTTGACCAGCGCCGTACCGCCGGAGTTGGTGACTTTCAGCGCCGAGAAATCCAGCTGGCGGAAACCAGGATGGTCCATCAGCGCAACAAACAGGGTGTTGAGGCCCAGCAACGCAGAGAATCGCCACTTGCCCAGCTCCTTGATGAAGCCGGGAATATCCCGAGGGTTGGTAATCAGCACGTTGTGGTTGCCGGTGACCATCATGCACATGCAGTTCGCGGTAAAGGCATAGATGTGGTAAAGCGGCAGGGGCGCGATCATCACCTCCTGGCCGTCCTTGAGCAGCTTCTGCCCATCGGGGCCGTGCTGCGAGAAGCACGCCAGCACCTGCAGCATGTTGGCCACCAGGTTGCCGTGGGTGAGCATGGCGCCCTTGGCCAGGCCGGTGGTGCCGCCGGTGTACTGCAGCACGGCGATGTCGTCGAGGTTCAGCGGCACGGGCTTGGGCGACAGCCCACGGCCCTCGCGCAGCACCTGCTTGAACGGCACCGCCTGGGGCAAATTGTAGGCCGGCACCATCTTCTTCAGCTTGTCGACCACAGTGTTGACCAGCCAGCCCTTGGCGGTGGGCAGCAGGTCGCCCATCTTCGCCTCGATCAGGTATTCGATACCGGTATCGGGCAGCACTTCCTGCACGCGCTTGCCGAACATGTTCAGGTACACCAGCGCACGGGCGCCGCTGTCCTTGAACTGGTGGCGCATCTCGCGCTCGGTGTACAGCGGGTTGGTGTTGACCACGATCAGCCCGGCGCGCATGGCACCGAACACGGCGATGGGGTACTGCAGCACATTGGGCATCTGCACCGCGATGCGGTCACCCGGCTTGAGGTCGGTGTGCTGCTGCAACCAGGCAGTGAAGGCTGCCGAATGGCGCTCCAGCTCGGCATAACTCAGCGTCACGCCCAGATTGCTGAACGCCGGGCGGTCGGCAAAGCGCTTGCAGGAGCGTTCGAACACCTCGACGACCGAGGCGTAGGCGTTGATGTCGATGGTGGAAGGCACGCCCGCCGGGCGCTTGTCATTCCAGAATTCGGCTTGCATTTATTATTGTTCCTCTGCCTGGACCTGCACTGCGTCCTTTTGTCCTCTACCCGATTGCCTGCTGGCAAAAAGGCGTTGATCCGACGTTAGCAGGTAAGCCCAAGGCGGCATATACGCCAAGTGCCGCCATTAACATTGTGAATCTTATTTGTGCCCTTCCTGCAATCCGGCCGGTTGTGCATACACTGTCCGGGTAACCGCGCGCACAAGGACCCGCCATGCCCCACGACGCCTTCTGGCTACCCGCCAGCGAGCACTGCAGCCTGTACGTACACCAATGGCTGCCGGCCACGCCAGTAAAGGCCGTGGTGCTGCTGGCCCATGGCATGGCCGAGCATGCCGGGCGCTACCAACGCCTGGGGCATGCCCTGAGCGAGGCCGGCTTTGCCCTGTTCGCTGCCGACCAACGCGGCCACGGGCGCACCGCCGAACAGGGCAGCCTCGGCCTGTTCGCCCGCCATCATGGCTGGAATGCCGTGGTCAACGACCTCGGACGCGTGGCCCAGCACATCGGCCAGCAATACCCGTGCACGCCACTGTTCCTGCTTGGCCACAGCATGGGTAGCTATATTGCCCAGGCCTACCTGTTGCACCACAGTGGCAGCCTGCACGGGGCGATCCTCAGCGGCTCCAACTACCAGCCGGCGGCGCTGTACCGCGTGGCACGGCTGATTGCCCGGCTTGAGGCCTGGCGCCAAGGGCCGTTGGGTAAAAGTGCACTGATCGAGTGGTTGTCGTTTGGTTCGTTCAACAAGGCCTTCAAGCCCAACCGCACAGCATTCGACTGGCTCAGCCGCGACCCCGGCGAGGTCGACCAGTACGTCAACGACCCGTTGTGCGGCTTTCGCTGCAGCAACCAGCTGTGGTTGGACCTGCTGCAAGGGTTGGCGCAGATCAGCCAGCCGAGTAACCTCGCGCAGATCGACCCCAACCTGCCAATACTGGTAATTGGTGGCGAATGTGATCCGGTCAGTGCTGGCAAGCGTCTTACCCATCTGGCCGACGCCCTGCGCGCGACCGGCAATCGACATGTACGGCTACGCGTCTATCCTGATGCGCGGCATGAAGTACTCAACGAAACCAACCGTGACGAGGTCACCGCCGATATTCTCGGCTGGCTTGAACAGGCGCTGGCCCTTGGCCGCCCTGTGCGCAGTGAATGATAGCCGCCCTCGCCCAACGCTTAAGGAAGCACCGATGTCCCAGGTCACCAACACGCCTTACGAAGCCCTCGAAGTCGGCCAGAAAGCCGAGTACAAGAAGTCCGTCGAAGAACGCGACATCCAGCTGTTCGCTGCGATGTCCGGTGACCACAACCCGGTTCACCTGAATGCCGAGTTCGCCGCAAAGAGCATGTTCCGCGAGCGGATTGCCCATGGCATGTTCAGCGGCGCGCTGATCAGTGCTGCAGTGGCCTGCACCCTGCCTGGCCCTGGCACCATCTACCTGGGCCAGCAGATGAGCTTCCAGAAACCGGTGAAAATTGGCGACACCCTGACCGTGCGGCTGGAAATTCTCGAGAAGTTGCCCAAGTTCAAGGTGCGCATCGCGACCAATGTGTACAACCAGAACGATGAGCTGGTGGTCCAGGGTGAAGCCGAGATCCTGGCACCGCGCAAGCAGCAGACCGTCGAGCTGGTGTCGCCGCCGAATTTTGTGGCTAGCTGAAAACTGATAAGCCAATACCGGCCTCTTCGCGGGCAAGCCCGCGAAGAGGCCGGTATCGCCAACATCATTCAATGAGTTTCAACCGCTGCTCGATATGCCGCCGCTCCGGCGCCTGTCGGGTCAACGCCAGTGCCTGCCGCCAGGCCGCACGCGCCTCCTCCATTTGCCCCAGCTGATAATGCAGCTCGGCCCGCGCCGCATGCGCCAGGTGATAGTCCAGCAGTTCACCCCGCGCCAGAATCCCTTCGACTACCCGCAGGCCAACCTCCGGCCCATCTCGCTTCGCCAGCGCCACCGCCCGGTTCAACTCCACCACCGCCGACGGCCAATGACGCTGCAACACGTCATAAAGCCCAACGATCTCAGCCCAATCTGTCTGTTCAGCCGTTGCCGCTTCGGCATGCACGGCAGCAATCGCCGCCTGAACGGTATAGGCGCCAAACGCCCGGCTCTGCAGGGCCTGGCGCACCAGTTCGCAGCCCTCTTCAATGCGTGGCCGGTCCCACAGGCTGCGGTCCTGCTGTTCCAGCACCACCAGGTTGCCCTGGGCATCGATACGTGCCTGCTGCCGGGACGCCTGCAGCAACATCAAGGCCAGCAGGCCGACCGCTTCCGGGTCGGGCAGCAACTGCACAAGCAACCGCGCCAGGCGAATGGCTTCATCACTGAGGTCCTGCTGCAGCAGTGCCTCGCCCGATGACGCCGAATAGCCCTCGTTGAACACCAGGTAGATCACCCGTAACACGCTATCCAGGCGCTCGCGCAGTTCGTTCAGTTCCGGCACTTGATAAGGGATGCCGGCCTCGCGGATCTTGGCCTTGGCGCGGACGATGCGCTGGGCAATGGTGGCCGGGCTTTGCAGGAAGGCACGGGCGATCTGCTCGGTGGTCAGGTCGCACACTTCGCGCAGGGTCAATGGCACCTGGGCGTCAGCCGACAGTGCCGGGTGGCAGCAGGTAAAGATCAGCCGCAGGCGGTCATCGGCCAGCAGTTCGTCATCACTGGGATCCTGCGCCTGGCCTTCGAGCAGCATGCTCAGGTCTGCCTGGGAGCGGTCGAAACGGGCGCGTCGGCGCAACGCATCAATAGCTTTGAAGCGCCCGGTGGAAACCAGCCATGCCCTTGGGTTATCGGGTATGCCGTCGCGCTGCCAGCGCTCGACGGCGATGAAGAAGGCATCATGCATGGCCTCCTCGGCCAGGTCGAAGTCACCCAGCAAGCGGATCAACGTCGCCAGGATGCGCCGCGACTCACGCCGGTACACCGCCTCGACTTCGGCGCGCACCTGCGCCAGTGCCGTCATCAGTCGGGCATCCGCTGGGTCACCACCTCCACCAGGCGGTCCAGGCTTTCTCCCCAGCCCTGGTGGAAGCCCATTTCCTCGTGGGCACGGCAGTCAGCGGCAGTCCAGTGCCAGGCACGGGCGGTATAGCGAGTTTTGCCTTGTTCCTCGTCAAAGCTGATCACGGCAGTCATGAAGGCCTTGTCCGACGGCACCCAACCGGGGCCGAAGGCATCGGTGAACACCAACCGGCGCGGCGCGGCAATTTCCAGAAATACGCCCTGGTTCGGGTACTCGCTGCCATCCGGGGCCCGCATCAGGGTGCGAAACAGGCCGCCGGCCCATAACTGCATCTCGCACTCCGGGGTGGTCATGCCGTGCGGCCCCCACCACTGCATCAGCCACTGGGGGTCGGTCCAGGCACGGAATACCTTGGCCGGTGGTGCGTCGATCAGGCGGCTGATGGACAACTCGTGTTGCGCTTGCGCAGTGGGTGCAAGGCTCATGCTGGTTGTTCTCCTTGGCTATCAGGGTTGCAGTTCGCGCACCGGGCGCACCTCAACACTGCCAACCCGCGCGGCAGGGATGCCCTTGGCGATATTCAGTGCTTCGTTGAGGTCGCGGGCCTCCACCAGGTAAAAGCCGGCCAGTTGCTCCTTGGTTTCGGCGAAGGGGCCATCGGTCAGGCTCATGTGCCCCTTGCGCACGCGCACCGTGGTCGCCGTTTGCACCGGCTTCAACGCCTCGGCCGCCAGCATGCGCCCAGAACCGTGAATGGTTTCGGCGTAAGCCATGCATTCGGCGTCTTCCGGGCTGTCGGGAAGGCTGTGCAGCAACCCCTCGTCACAATAGACCAGGCACAGGTATTTCATGGTCACCTCCAGAGCATTGGCAAAGTGCGTTTGGCGATAACGGCTCAGGGCTTGAGATCGAACAGGGCTTTTTGCGTTTCCATGTCGAACGGTGCCGACCAGTGCTCGTGGATCACCTGCCACTGGCCACCTTGACGACGATAGCCCACGGTGGCGCGCATGAAGCCGCACTGGCTTTCGTCATCCCCCGGCCCGCAGCGGTTTAGCCAATGGGCCAGGGCCAGGTCGCCAGCGGCGTGCACGGTGAGTTCGGCAAGCTCGAAGACCATGGGGCCCGTGCACATGTTCATGCACATTTCCCAGTGCGCGGTGTAGGGGGCCTTGCCTTTGAATTGCAGGGACTGGATGGCATCGAAGGCGACAATGTCATCGGCATAGGGGGCGGTGATGTTGGGGATGTCGCGATCGCGCACGGCCTGCATCCAGCGCTCGATCAGTTGGCGGATCTCGGTTTCGGCTGCGGTGCTCATCGGGGTTCCTCCGACAGGACAATGGGTTTGGGCACGGCGTGGAGCGTACCTTCACCTATTGTCGAACGATGTCTGAAGGAATCGACATGGCTTGTAGAAAATTCTGAAAGGTGATGGCTCCATCGCCGGCAAGCTGGCTTGCCGGCGATGGAGCCATCACCTAGTAGAATGGATATTTGTCGATCAGCCCTGCTGGCAACCCTCACCCATGGCTCGGTACTGGATGGTGTGCACCTGGCCCTGGTGGTCTTCGTAAGTCATGGTCGCAGGTACCACCTCGCAGACATTGGGGATGGTCGACAAGTTGATCACCCGCTTGATGTCCAGGTTCATGGAGTAGTCGTACTGCTGGGCCACAGGCTGGCTGGAGACGGGTGTGACCTCATCGGCAAGGGCGAACGAGGACATACCGACCAATGCAAGAATCAGTAATGGTTTCATGTGGGTTTGCCTTTTGAGCATTCAAGCTGATCGATTGACTTCTATTGCCGTATCCGGCGCGGAGAAGTTGCCATCTACGGTGAAGATGGCACGAAGTACCGATCCCGCTTCGTACTGCCAGGGGGGACGAGTAAAATTCTACTCCCGGCCAGCAATAGTTGAACCCCAGAGTCGGATATTCACCCTTGCCGGTTTTGCAACAATCTGCGACAAAGTGGCCGCAAATCATCAGGCCAGAGCCTCTGGCCACGTTTCAGGGTAGGGCTCGCCATTTCTGAAAAAATGTCCTGTTCGAAACTTTCGGACATAGAACGCCGTTTACTGGACCACTTTTATCGCCAGCACGGCTCACGCATGCGCGCGGCAAGCGACGCCGAACTGTGGGTAGCAAGGGCCCCAGGCATCATTGCCGGGCTGAGCCTGAGTGCGGTGGGTGAGGGTTTCTGGCTGACCGGCCTGTTCGTCGACCCACAGCAGCGCAGTCAGGGGGTGGCAGCACGGTTGGTGGAGGCGGCGCTGGTACAGGCTCGCAGGCCTGTCTGGCTGTTCTGCCATCCCGACCTTGTCCCCTTCTATCAGCGCCTGGGTTTCGACCTGGCTCAACAACTGCCAGAAGCCTTGGCCGGCCGCCTGCAACGCTACCAGCGCAGCAAATGCCTTGTCGCCTTGCAGCGGGGTCAGTCGTCGCTGACCTCAAGCCCAGGGAACAGCACCTCGGTGTAACCAAACTTGGCAAAGTCCTGGATACGCGAGGGGTACAGTCGGCCAATCAAGTGGTCGCACTCGTGCTGCACGACCCGCGCATGGAAGCCGTCGGCAAAGCGGTTGATCGGGTTGCCCTGGGGGTCGATGCCTTCGTAGCAGATATGCTTGAAGCGCGGCACCACGCCACGCAGGCCGGGCACCGAGAGGCAACCTTCCCAACCGTCCTCGACCTCGCTGGAGGTCGGGGTGATGACCGGGTTCAGCAAAATGGTCTGCGGCACCGCCTCGGCATCGGGGTAACGCTCGCTGCGCTCGAAGCCGAAAATCACCAGTTGCAGGTCGATGCCGATCTGCGGCGCGGCCAGGCCCACACCGCCCACATGGCGCATGGTTTCGAACATGTCGTCGATCAGTTGCTGCAGTTCGGCAGTGCCGAGCATGTGCTCAGGCACTGGCGGGGCGATGCGCAGTAGGCGTTCATCGCCCATCTTGAGAATGTCACGGATCATCGGGGGTTCGGCTCGACGGTATGAGGCTCGCTCGGGTTCGGGTGCTCGTGGCCCAGTACCGTCAAGGTTTCCTTGGGCTTTTCCCCGTCGAAGTCTTTTTCGCCCGGGTTCTTGCCTTCGGCTGACATGTGCTCGATCACCGCATTCATTTCGGCGCCGAGCAGCAGCACGGCGGCCGAGATATAGAAATACAGCAACAGCACGATGATTGCACCAATGCTGCCGTACATGGCGTTGTAGTCGGCAAAGGTCTTCACGTAATAGGCAAAGCCCAGTGAGGCCACGATCCACACCACCACCGCCAGCACCGAGCCTGGGGTGATGAAGCGAAACTTCTGTTTCACGTCGGGCATCACGTAGTAGATCAGCGCCACCGCCACCATCAACAGGATGATGATCACCGGCCAGCGCAGGATGGTCCACAGGGTGACGATGAATTCCTGCATACCGATCTGGGCAGCGATCCACTCCATCACCTGAGGGCCCAGCACCATCAATGCCGCGGCCGCCAGCAGCATACCGGCCAGGCCCACGGTGTAGAAAATGGACAGCGGGATGCGCTTCCACACCGGGCGGCCTTCAGGCACGTCGTAGGCGGCGTTCATGGCGCTCATCATCAGGCGCACGCCGGCAGAGGCAGTCCACAAGGCAATCACGATACCTACCGACAACAGCCCGCCCTTGGACTGCTGCAGCTGGTCGATTACCGGGTTGACCTGCTCCAGCGCCTGGGGCGGTAACACCAGTTCCGACTGCAAGCGCAGCCAGGAGAAGAAGTCCGGCAAGTGCAGAAAGCCGATCAGGGCAATCAGAAACAACAGGAAGGGGAACAGCGAGAACAGCGCCTGATACGCCAGCGCTGAGGCATAGGTGGACATCTCGTCGTCGAGGAATTCCTTGACGGTGCGTACCAGCACGCGGTGCAGGGGCAGGCCGCGCAGGTCGGGGAAAATCATAGCGTCTCCTTTCGCCGCTTGATCATTACAACAGGCAAGTCTAATAGACCCTGTCGTTGCTGTGCTGCTCCCGGCCATGATTGAAGAATTTGCTTACGACAGTGCCGCCCCCTTTGCGGGCTTGCCCGCGAAGGGGGCGGCACAAACCACCTCGAATCAAGGCTTTTTCACCGCATCCTTCAAATTGCCCTTGATTTGCTGCGCCTCGCCTTTGAGTTCCTGTGCCTTGCCCTCGGCCCGCAGCTTGTCGTTGTCGGTCACCTTGCCGACTCCCTGCTTCACGTTGCCGATCGCTTCGTTGGCCAGGCCTTTCGCTTTGTCTTTGGTACCGCTCATGGCAAAACTCCTGCAAATGGAGACACGTGGACCGTGTCGACAGTAGGTGGACCCAACGCCTTCATCAGGAGTTTCAACGAATTTTCCTTCCATAAGCCGAGCGGTAAATCTGCGGGCGAATACCGCACCCAATCGCCACCGCGCCCCTGCGCAGTCAGTACGGCTGCCCTAGAATCCCCGCAAACGTCCGCCCGAAGCAGGCGGACACTCGATAAGAACAATGTTTTCGGATACCCACACCCATGCGTTTGATGCCTGCGCTGGTGGCCTTGCTGCCACTGCTCCCCTTGCCCACCCTGGCCGCCGCACCGGCCAGCCCCGAAACCCTGCGTGTCGAGCGTTATGCCGACGACGGCCAACCCGGCTCGCTGCGCTGGGCCATCGAAACCAGCAACCAGAACCCAGGCCACTACCGCATCGATATTGCGGCCGTGGGCAAGCCGCCCTATGTCATCCGCCCCAGCCGCGCACTGCCGGAAATCAAAGGCCCGGTACGTATCACCGGCCTGCCCTGGGCACAAAACGGCCAATACATCGCCATCGACGGCTCGGCCTACATCAAGGACCAGGGCGTACACACCTGCCCCGGCGCCCTGCCCGGCCAGTTCGGCACCAACGTGCGCACCACCACCAACCCCGGGCTGGTGCTGCGTGACACCCAGGGCGTGCACCTGAGCGGCCTGGAAGTGCGCAATTTCTGCATCGGCATCCTGGTCAACCGCGCAAGCTACAACGTGATCGAAGACAACCGCATCGTCGCCAACAAGGGCGGCGCGGGCATCATGCTGACCGGCGACGACGGCGCCGGTAACCCCACCGCCACCACCACGAACAACAACAAGGTGCTGCGCAACCAGCTGATCGACAACGGCGACGGCCTGGAGCTGACCCGCGGTGCGGCGTTCAACCTGGTGGCCGACAACCTGTTCCGCTCCACCGCAGCCAACCCTGAGCCCTCCCAAGGCATCGAGATTCTGCTGGGCAACGACAACAGCGTGGTGCGCAACCGGTTCGAAAACTACTCCGACGGCCTGCAGATCAACTGGGGCAAGCGCAATTACCTGGCGGCCAATACCTTCAGCGGTAACTCGATCGGCGTCAGCGTCACCGGCGAGGGCAACATCCTCGACGGCAACCTGATCCACGGCAACCGCATCGGCGTGGCCCTGCGCCCGGAGCCGGACATTACCGCCACGCGCCTGAGCGCCAACCGCATCTGGGGTAACAGCCAGGACATCCGCCGCTGCGAGGCCGGCGGTTCATGCGTGCCCGACCAGCACACCGGCGCCATCGTGTTTGGCGTGCCGGCCCAGGCGCATGCGCTGTATGTGGGGTCGCGTGGGGTGGGGGCCGACCTTGCCAAGCAAGACCAGGCGATCATCTGCGATGCCAAGGGCGAGCCCAAGCCTTGCCAGCCGCTACCCAACCATAACCAGCAGGCACCACGGCTGTTAGCGCTGGAAGGCAATGTGTTGCGTGGAGAAGTGCAGGGGCCGGCGTCGAGCCTGCTGCGGGTGGAGTTCTTTGGCAATGCCGAGGCCGATGGCACCGAGGCGCAGCAGTACCTTGGGGACGTGCTGGTGAACAGCGACCCGCAGGGCGAGGCGCGGTTTGCGCAGGTGTTGGAGAATATGGGCGAGTTGCGCAGCTTTACTGCGACGGTGACCACTGCCGATGGGGCAACGTCTGAATTGAGCCTGCCGGTTCGCCGGTGAAGTACCGGCCCTTTCGCAGGCTTGCCCGCGAAAGGGCCCGCATACGCACCGCACGTTACAAGCCTTGCCCCGCCCGGTGCCACCCCTCACAATGCAGGCCTTCATAGCGTCAACCCGCAGGAACCTGCATGAAACTCGACAAACCCGCCGCCATTGCCCGGCGCAACGAAGCACTGGCCCGGCCGGTGCTGACCAGCAGCAATACCCTGTTCGCCATCCTCGACCGCAAGCGCAACCTGTGGTGGTTCGAAGTGCCGGTGGCGCTGCTGCGCAAGGGCCAGCCCGACTGGGTCAACTTGCTGCTGCACAACCCAGAAAGCGATGAGCTGCAGCACCTGAAGGTGCCTACCAACTTCCTCAAAGCTCACCAGGAGCAAATGGAAGTGCGCAACCCCGGCAAGCGCCGCTCGACCATCAGCCTGGCCCTCAGCGCCGACCGCGACTCGCTGCTGCGCGACACCCGTCCCGGTGGTGAGCAGCTAGACTTCCGTACCTTCGTGCAGGCCTGATCAGGCCTTTTCGATCCGATCGTCATGGATGACGATCAGGCCCTGCTTGAACAACCCGCCAATGGCCTTCTTGAAGTTGCCCTTGCTGACGTTGAACAGCTTGCTGATCAACGCAGGATCGCTCTTGTCACACACACCCAACACCCCGCCTTCGGCCTCCAGGCGCGCCATGATCTGCTCTTGCAGGGTGTCTGCCAGGGCCGCGCCGACCGGCTGCAGGCTCAGCGAGATCTTGCCGTCCGGGCGCACTTCCTTGATGAAGCCCTTCTCGTGCATGCCCGAGCGCAGGCACTTGAACACCTCGTTCTTGTGGATCAAACCCCAGTGGCGGTTGTTGATGATGGCCTTGAAGCCCATCGGCGTTTCGCCGGCCACCAGCAACTCGACCGGCTGGCCAACCTTGTAGTCGGCCGGGGTAACGTCGAGGTAGCGGTCCAGACGCGAGGTGGCGGTGATGCGGCGGGTGCGCTTGTCGAGGTACACGTGCACCACGCAGTAATCGCCGATCTTCAGCGGCCGTGCCTCTTCCGAGTACGGCATCAGCAGGTCCTTGGACAGGCCCCAGTCAAGGAAGATACCGGCACCGTTGATGTCCTTGACCTTGAGGCTGGCGAACTCGCCCACCTGCACCTTGGGCTTCTCGGTGGTGGCGATCAGCTGGTCTTCGCTGTCCAGGTAGATGAACACGTTCAGCCAGTCATCGACCTCGGTCTCGGCGTTTTTCGGGATATAGCGCCCGGGCAGCAGGATCTCGCCATCGGCGCCGCCGTCCAGGTACAGACCGAAGTCCACGTGTTTCACGATTTGCAAACTGTTGTAACGCCCAAGCAGAGCCATTTCCGATGATCCTCAAGACAAGGGGGCTATTTTCCGGATAGACATGGGGTGGTGTCAAAGCTTCCGGACGGTTGCCCCTTTGCGCTTGAGCTTTTGGGGCGCTGGATCAGAAATCGTAGCGCAGGTTCAACATGGCGTTACGCGGTGCACCGTAGTGCCCGTAGTTGCCAGCAAAGCCCGCATAGTACTTTTCGTCGAACAGGTTGTTGATATTGAGGGTGGTGCTGAGGTGATCGGTGACTTGGTAGCGTGCCATCAGGCTGGCCACATAGTAGTCATCCTGTTTAGCCCGAGTCTGGTAGCGGCTAAAGTACAGTGACGTACCCGAGTTCCAGTTGACGCCACCGCCGACGGTGAGCTTGTCCCATTCGCCAGGCAGGCGGTAGGTAGTCCAGAAACGCAACGTGTCTGTGGGCAACTGGGTCAGCTGGCGGTTGCCATCGGAGTCTTCGGTACGGGACCAGCTGTAGCTGGATTGTACGCTCCAGCCTGGCAGTACCTCGCCGGAAAGCTCCAGGTCGACACCTTTGGTTTCGGCACCACTGACAGCTTTATAGGCGATGTCGCTGGTACCTGGAATCGTCTCGCCCGTGGCAACACCCAGATTGTCACGCTTGATGTAGTAGATCGCGGCGTTGGCATTGAGGCGGCGGTCGAAGAACTCACCCTTCCAACCGGCCTCGTAGTTGGTGCCTTCCACGGGATCCAGTGGTTTGTTGTCGATGTCCCGGTTCGATTGCGGTTTGAAAATGTCGGTGTAGCTGACATAAACCGATTGCTCAGGCGTCAAGTCGTAGACGATGCCGGCATAGGGTGTGACCACGCCACGTTCGCGCATTCCATACACGGTAGGGTCCCGTTCGGGGATGGCATTGAGCACCTTAGAGTAATAGTTGTATTCGTAGTTGCTGCCGCGCGCCCCCAGGATCACGTGGAGATCATCGGTGAAGTTGAGGCGTGTTGCCGCAAAGTAACCGCTTTGCCGTGAGTTGATGTTGAAGTCCAGCAGTGGCGTGTAGCTGGCCGGTTTCGGCAGTTCGTTATCCCACGTATCGAAATCGAAACCTTGGGTGCCGCCGGTGTAGGAAAAGTGCGTGTTGTCATATTGCTGGTAGTTGTAGCCGATTATCAGCTCGTGGGTCTGTCCAAACGCTTGAAATGGCCCTTGCAGGGTCACGTCCACCCCTTTTTGGGTCTGGTCAGCCCACGATTTCCCTCGCTCAGCGTTAGCACGGTTGGTTGCCGGGTCCAGGCTGGAGGTCAGGCTGTTGGTTGCGTAGTAGGCTACGCCGACGTCCCGGTCTACGTCCATGTAGTTTGCGGCCACTTTCAACTGCCAATCGTTGGCAAGCTGCTGTTCGACATTGATGGTGTAGTTGAAGGTTTCATAGTCATCGTAGGCCCAGCGTGCCCCGGCGCTGGTCGAGCGCGAGAAGTTGGTTTGCTGGCCATTGTTGTACATCAAGGGTACGCCAGGGGCGCCAGTGGCCTTGTAGGTCTGATAGTCGACGCCGAAACGCACCAAGGTGGTATCGGTAACATCGGCTTCGATGACGCCATAGGCAATGTTCTTATCCTGGCTGTACCAGTCCATGAAGGTGTTGTTGTCCTGCTTGGCAGCCACGAAGCGGCCACGCAGCTTGCCGCTGTCGATCAGCGGACCGGAGACGTCTGCTTCGAGGCGGTTGTAGTCCCAAGAGCCGATTGTGCCTTGCACGTAGGATTGAAAATACGCAGTCGGGCGCTTGTGAATGACGTTGACTACGCCGCTGGGGTCGCCTGCACCGGTCATCAGGCCGGTAGCACCACGCACAATTTCCACGTGGTCGTACAGGGCCATGTCCAACAAGGTGCCAGGCATGGTGCGTGTCTGGTTTTCCTGCGTCGTGGTCACCCCATCAATCTGGTAAGTATTGATCTGGCTGCCGCGTGAATAGATATTGAAGCGCTCGCCGCCGTCCTGGGACATGGTAATTCCGGGGGCCTGTGTCAGCACTTCGCTCATGGTATGCAGTTGCTGGTCATCCATGCGCTGGCGGGTAATGACGCTAATCGTCTGCGGTGTCTCTCGAATCGACAGGTTCATCTTGGTCGCCGTATTGGTCGACCCGGTCGTATAAGACCCCGTCCCTTCCGTCGTAGCCCCCAGGCCCGAGGCATTGATGCTGGTTGCGCCCAGCTCGAGTGCGCCATCCTTCGTACGCGGCAAAAGCAGGTAATTTCCATTACTGGCGGCCATCACCTGTAGATCGCTCCCTGCCAGCAACCGGGCAAACCCTTGGTCGACACTGTATGTCCCCTGCAAACCCGTACTGTGCTTACCCTGGGTCAGCTCGGCCTCGAACGACAGCACCACCCCGGCATCGCTGGCAAAGCGGCTGAGCACCGCGCCCAATGGCCCGCTGGCAATGGCATAGCTGCGAGTGGCTTCGACGGCACGGGCCTGCCCTGCCGCACTCAGCGGATGAATCACCGTGGCCTGCAGCAGCAAGGCGGCACTGAACATGGCAACGACGAGGGGTTTTCTGGGGTAGCAGTGAGGGGTAACGCGGCGTGGCATGAGGGGCTCCTTCAAAGGCCTGTGGTGGCGGTTTGCAGGAGGGGTCGTGTGAAATTGGAAAACCGACAATGCAAACGAGAAATATTTTTAAAAACGATCTGCTGCCCCAATGACAGTTTCAGGCCAAAAGCCGCACCCTCACCCAGAATCGCGTGCGGGTCTCGATCCGCACCGGCAGCGCCTGGGCAATCGCCTGCAACGCGCGCGCGGTATCGTCCAGCGGGAAGGCCCCAGACAGGCGTAGATGGGCAACCTCCTTGGCACACTCGATAAAGCCGGGGCGATAGCGCTGCAACTCATCCAGCACCTGGCCCAGCGGCCAGTTGTCGATCACCAGCCGGCCATTCACCCACTCATCCCGATTGGGGTCGAGCACTTGTGGCGCAGGCAGTGGCCCGGAACCAAAGCGCAGGCTCATGCCCGCCTCCACCCGCAACGGCTCGGTCTCTGGGCGGTTACGCACGGCAACGGCATGTTCCAGCACGTCCAGTTCGGTCTGCCCGTCCAACTGGCGCACGACAAAGCGCGTGCCCAGCGCACGCATCTCGCCCTGCTGGCTGCGCACGCTGAGTGGCCGTGCATCCTTGGCCGTGGTCACCATGATTTCTCCAGCGCGCAGGATGATCAGCCGCTGCTGGTGGTCATAGCGTATGTCCACGGCACTGGCCGTGTTAAGCGTGAGCTGTGTGCCATCCTCCAACCGCAGCTGGCGCCGTTCCCCCGTAGCGGTGCGTACATCGGCCAGCCACAGTGGCGTCTGGCGGTAGCCGGTCCAGGCCAGGCCCGACACGCCAAGGCCTAGCACCAGGCCCTTGAGCACAGTGCGCCGGCCAGTCAACGGCTGTTCCACCGCCAACGTTCGTTGTGCCACAGTCGACGGCACGCTGCTCAACTCGGCGTGAAAGGCCTCCAGGCGCTGCCAGGCCCACTGATGAATCGGGTCGCCCTGATGCCAGGCCTGCCAACGCTGGTACAGCGTCTGATAGTCCGCCCCGGCACTCAAGCGGGCATGCCACTGCGCCGCATCACGCAGGGCCTGGCGTTGCTGCGCCGGGCTCACAGTTCGGCATCCAGCGCAAACAGCAGGCACTGCTCGGTGGCCTTGGCGATGTATTTGGTCACCGAACTGACAGACACCCCAAGGCGTTCGGCAATTTCGGCGTAGCTCAAGCCTTCGAGGTGGGAAAGAAACAGCGCCTGGCGCACCTTGTGGTTCAAGCCATCGAGCATGGCATCGAGTTGCAACAGCGTTTCCAGCAGCAGCACCCGTTGCTCGGGTGACGCCTCAACCAGTTCTGGCTCCAGCGCCAAGGCTTCCAGATAGGCCTGCTCCAGCGAGCGCCGGCGCAAATGGTCGACCATCACCCGCTTGGCCACCGTCGCCAGAAAATGACGCGGCTCGCGCAGCGGGTGGGCCACCGTGCTGGCGATCAGGCGCAGGAACGTGTCATGGGTCAGGTCCGCCGCCCGCTCGCGATCGCCCAGACGCCGGCGCAGCCAGCCTTGCAGCCAGCCGCTGTGGTCGCGGTACAGGCAGTGCATGTCATCGTGCGGTGCAGGCGGGACCTTGTACACGCAATCATCCTTGTAACGATGCGGATAAGAATTAGTCGCAATAATAGTGAGATTGCCGATGGAAGGAAACCGCCATTGCAACGATACGGTGGAACCCTGCGGCTACCCTTACCTCTACCGATTGGTTGCCAATGCAAGGAACAGCACATGCCCCTACGCCTGTCCAAAGCCCTGCTCATCACCATCGGCTTCGCTGCGGCCCTGGCCGCCTGCAGCCGTATCGACCTGGCCTACCGCAACCTCGACCGCCTGGTGCCATGGTCGCTGGGTGATTACCTGGACATGAACCGCGAGCAGAAGGCTTTGCTCGACGACCGGCTCAAGGAGCACCTGGCCTGGCATTGCAAGACTCAGCTGCCCGGCTACCTCGACTGGCTGGACCGGATACGCGGCATGGTCGCCGACGACCAGGTTACCGACCAGGCCCTGCAGCAACGCACCCGCGAGGCCCGCGAAGCGATTGGCCGGGTGGCCGAGGAAATCACCCCTTCGGCCACCGAGTTGCTGCGTGGTATGAGCGACAGCCAGGTAGCGGAGATGCGCGCGGCCTTCCGCGACGACATCAGTGAGCGGCAGAAGCAATACGTGGATACCCCTCTGCCGAAGCAGATCGCCCGCCGAACCGAACGTATGGAAAAACGCCTGACACCGTGGTTTGGCGAGCTGACCCCGGTGCAAAAACAACGTGTGCGGGCCTGGTCCGAAGCGCTGGGCGATCAGAACCGAGAATGGATCGCCAACCGGGCCCACTGGCAGCAGCAATTGCTGTTGGCGATGAACCAACGCAACGACGCGAGCTTCGAGCCGCGCCTGGCGACCTTGTTGCAGCACAAGGAGAGTTTGTGGACACCCGAATACCAGGCGGCCTATCAGAACACCGAGCGGCAGGCGCGCAGCTTGCTGGTGGATCTGGTGCAGCAAAGCACCCCGCAGCAGCGGCGGTTCTTACAGGAGCGGTTGGGCAAAGTACGTACCGATTTCAGTGATTTGAAGTGCCTGAAAGGTGCACCCGCCTGAGCTATCACCTTGATGCGGTAGCGGTGTGGCAGCTATCTAACACAAGCATTGGATCGGCTCATGCACGCTGTCGGCTTGGCCTGAAACCCAGGCCATGCCCCTACCATTATCGCGAGGATCAGGTGCATGAACGCTGAATCGACAATCAAAAAAGAGTTCAACCCTTTCATTTCAGGCACGCTTGACGAACTGTTGAAGACCATAGCGTCAGACGGTGTGATATCAATAGAAGAATACCAGCAGGTCCGCGAAGAAGCGGACAAACGCATGGAAAACCTCATTGGCTTGTTCGGCACACGCAACAGCACGCTGAAAGCCTACATGAACTCCATGGACGTCACCATGCAACTGCTGCAGTTGACAGCGCTACAGGCCAAGAACGCCAAACTCACGGATACTGGCGAAGCGATTGTCCGCGATGCATTGATGGCCCAGGTCGAGTACCTGCGGGCCGGTGCCAACCTCGTACTCAGGCTGCTGTAACAACACCCCAGGTCTCGGCGGACCAACGCTCGCTGAGGCCTAACGCCCCTTGCGCCGATAGGGAAACACATCGATCACCTTCCCCTCGCGTATCGCCGCCTGCAGCCCCTTCCAGTAATCCGCGTCATACAGTTCACCATGCAAACGGCTGAACAGCCGCCGCTGGCCCATATCGGCAAACAGAAACGGCGGAAACTCCTCGGGGAACACGTCATGGGGCCCGATCGAGTACCACGGCTCGCCCGACATTTCGTCCTCCGGGTAACGCGGCGGCGGGATGTGGCGGAAATTCACCTCGGTCAAAAAGCTGATTTCGTCATAGTCGTAGAACACCACCCGGCCATGGCGGGTAACGCCGAAGTTCTTCAGCAACATGTCGCCGGGGAAGATGTTCGCCGCCGCCAACTGCTTGATGGCCAGGCCATAATCCTCCAGCGCCTCCAGCACCTGGCCCTCGCTGGCATGCTCAAGGTACAGGTTCAGCGGCGTCATGCGCCGCTCGGTCCAGCAATGTCGGATCAGCACCGTGTCGCCCTCCAGCACCACCGTCGACGGTGCTACCTCGAGCAGTTCGGCCAGGCACTCCGGCTCGAATTTGTCACGTGGGAAGCGAAAATCGGCAAACTCCTGGGTATCGGCCATGCGCCCCACTCGGTCGACGCTTTTCACCAGCCGGTACTTGTCGATCACCGTGGCCCGGTCGACTGTTTTCGACGGCGAAAAACGGTCCTTGATGATCTTGAACACCGTATTGAAGCCCGGCAGAGTGAATACGCTCATGACCATGCCACGCACCCCCGGCGCCATGATGAAGCGGTCATCGCTGTTGGCCAGGTGGTTGATCAACGCCCGATAGAACTCCGACTTGCCGTGCTTGTAGAAACCGATCGACGTGTACAGCTCGGCAATATGCTTGCCCGGCAGGATACGCTTGAGAAAGTTGACGAACTCCGCCGGCACCGGCACATCGACCATGAAGTACGAGCGGGTGAAGGAAAAGATGATCGACACCTCGGCCTCGTCGGTGATCAACGCATCGGCCTCCACCCCATGGCCTTCGCGGTGCAGCAGCGGGATCACCAGCGGCCACTGCTCATCGCTGTTGTACAGCCTGCCGACCAGGTAGGCCCCCTTGTTGCGGTACAGCACAGGCGAAAACAGCTCAACCGTCAGCGTCGAGTCCTTGCATACCCAGTCCGGCAGGTGTTCACGCAGTTGCGCTTCAAGCCGTGACACGTCGCTTTCAAGGTCGCCATAAGCGAACGCGTAGTCAGCGAAGATTGCCCGCAACAGGCTCTGGAGGCTGGCATCAAGGCAATAGGTACGGGTTTGCGCAGCGCGCTGGTGGCTGCGGATCGATGGCCGGGTGGTGTGGATGAACATGCAGCCGTCGCTGATCTGGTCATGGCTGAACAAACTGCAGAACAACGAGTTGTACCAGGTCTCCGACAGTTCATCGTCCAGCCGTGGGTCGATCAGGCGGATGTAGGCACTTTTCACCAGAGGCCACTGCTCCACCTCCAGCAGCACCTCATCATCGAATGCATCACGCAACCAGCCATTGACCTCGCCGACCTTCTGTTCGTACAGGTTGATCCGTGCAGCGGCGGCCCGCTGGATATCTTGCCAACGCGCCTGTTCGAAGCGCTCGCGCGCGCCGAGGGTGATGCGGCGGAAGTGCTCGCGATAGTCGTCGAAGCCATCGAGGATCATCCGGGCGATCTCGCCGGCAGGCCAGTGCTGAGTCATGCGGGACACCTCGGTGCGGGGTGAGATAGACAGCTTAGCCGCACTCTCGAGGGAGTGTCGCCAGCACCGGCCTGTTCGAGGGATCCGAATTGCACCGCAAGAAAGCACAAGAATCCCCCTGCCCCCTGACGTACACTCGCGCCCCTGCCCTGTACCCGGAGACCGCCGTGAGCCCCATCGCCCTAGCCCGCCTGCTGACCCTTGCCGCCGTCTGGGGGGCGAGTTTCCTGTTCATGCGCATCATCGCCCCCGAACTCGGCACGGTGCCGACGGCGTTCTTCCGTGTGTCCATCGCCTGCCTCGGCTTGGTCGCCATCGTTGCCGCCGCCCGCGTGCGCTGGGACTTCCAGGGCAAGCTCGGCGCCTGCCTGGTGTTGGGCATGATCAACTCCGGTATCCCCGCCACCTTCTATTCCGTCGCCGCTCAGGTATTGCCGGCCGGTTACTCGGCGATTTTCAATGCCACCACGCCGCTGATGGGCGTGCTGATCGGCATGCTGTTCTTCCGCGAACCCATGACCCTGCCGAAGCTGTGCGGCATCTTCTTGGGCCTGTTTGGCGTCGGCATCCTCAGCGGCGCCGGCCCGGTAGAGCTGGACATGGCCTTGCTGCAAGGCGCCCTCGCCTGCCTGGCGGCCACCACCTGCTATGGCTTTGCCGGGTTCCTCGCGCGCCGCTGGGTCAGCGGCCTGGACAGCCGCCTGTCGGCGCTGGGCAGCATGCTTGGCGCCACCTTGCTGCTAAGCCCAGTGTTCGCCTGGAGCGCGCTCAGCCAGCCGCCCGCCAGCTGGGGCGGCTGGCAGGTATGGCTGTCGTTGCTGGGCCTGGGCCTGCTGTGCACCGCCTTCGCCTACATCCTGTACTTCCGCCTGCTCGAAGAAATCGGCCCGGTCAAAGCCAGCACCGTGACCTTCCTGATCCCGGTATTCGGCGTATTGTGGGGGGCGTGGTTGCTGGACGAGCCGCTGTCGATGGCACACCTGTACGGCGGCTTGCTGATTGGCATGGCACTGTGGCTGGTACTGCGGCCGGCGCGCAGTTGAGGCGGAGCATACGATGAGCAGCGCGAACAAGAAGGTCCTGTTCCGCCTGGAGCAGGACGCAAACGGCTACCCACCGGCCTCGGTCGAGGGCCTGTGGGCCAAGGCCGTGGAAGGTGGCTACGCCGTCGACAACATTCCCTTCCATGTCTACGGCATCGCCCCGGGTGACGTCATCGCTACCCGTGAAGAACAAGGCGAGACCTGGTTCGCCGAACTGTGCCACAGCAGCGGCAGCTCGGTGTTCCGGGTGATCGTCAAACCACCGGAAACCCTCGACCAGGTGCGCGCCGCCTTGCAGGACTTCGGCTGCAACTGCGAAACCGAGCAGGCAGTGAAGATGCTGGCGGTCGAGGTCCCGCCGCAGCGTTCGCTCGACACCCTGCTCTATTACCTGCTCACCCAGCGCGAGGCCGGCTTGTTGGACTTCGAGGAAGGCGTACTGCACCACGCCATCCCCGAAGAGTTCCGCTAAGGCCTACGCCTCTGCCAAGCGCGCGGCGGGTTTGCGAAACACGAACAGCAAGCCCACCACGATCAGCCCCATGCCCAGCAGGCTGAGCGGTGCCAGGCGGTTACCGAAGATCAGGAAGTCCATCACCGCGGTTACCGCTGGCACCAGGTAGAACAGGCTGGTGACGTTGACCAGGTTGCCTTTGGCGATCAAGCGGTACAGCAGCAAGGTCGCCAGCAGCGAAACCACCAGCCCCATCCACAGCAGCGCACCGACAAAACCGCCGGTCCACGCCACCTGCAGTGGCTGCAGCGGTGCGAACAGCGCGCACATGGCGAAGCCCGCCAGGTATTGCAGCGGCAGCGTGCCCATGGGGTTGTCGGTAATGCGCTTCTGCAGGATCGAGCCAAAGGTCATGCTGACCAGCGCCAGCAGGGCGAACAGCATCCCCGCCAGCGACACCCCGCCCAGGTTGATGCCCTGGTAGACCACCATGATCAAGCCGCCCAGCCCCAACCCCAGGCCGAACAGGCGGCTCCAGGAGCGCTGACGCTCCATCAGCACCACGGTGAGAATCGGTTGTACCCCCATCACCGTGGCCATGACGCCAGGGGTGACGTGGGTGTTGAGCGCCAGCAAGTAGAAGATCTGGTAAGCGCCGAGCAGCACACACCCAGTACCCAGGGCGCGCAGAATGCCCCCGCGTGTACGCGGCCAGCGCAGCCCCAGCAGCGGGCTGACCATCAACAGGCCGGCCAGGGCCAGCGCCGAGCGCAACAGCAGAAAGGCGAACGGGCTGGCATGCGCCAGGCCCAGCTTGGAGACGATCGCCCCGCTGCTCCACAGCAGGACGAACAGGCTGGTAGTGGCCGCCGAGGCCACGGATGCTTTGTTAAAGACAGACATGTATTGCCACCTGATATAGGCAGATAAGCCAAACGGACGGCGTGCGCTTCAGCGAGGGAAGTAGCCGACCGTGTTCAGTAGGTTGCGTGTGCGAAAGGGGGCGGCCAGAAGCCGATCAGCCCAGCACGACCACGCAAGGAGGCGGAGCTACGCCGCCTACAACGCCACTGACAGGTGGTGGGTAATGACTGATCATGACCGGCTGCTGGCTACCACGCACGACCATGCCCGCGACGGGCGCGATGGCAAAGCATGGGGTGGAAGGGCTGGCTGGCATGAACAGGTCTTCGGGAAGAGAACAATGGGTTGGACTATAGCCCGGCGACTCACGGCTGACAACCTCGTCGGTATAGGTGCGGCGCCAGTGCTGGTTAATTTTCCACCGCCCCGGCTCGTCTGAATGCGAAACGCAGCACGCATTCACCCGTTTCGAGGATCACCGATGAACGTATCCACCTGGCTCTACCGGCCAGCCCAGATCACCTGCCTGCTGCTGGTCAGCGCCTACGCCCACGCCGCCAAGCCCGGCGACGTGTTCAAAGACTGCAGGGACTGCCCGGAAATGGTCGTGCTGCCCGCCGGCAGCTACGTGATGGGCGCGCCCGACGACGAAGTCGGCCGCCAGCCCGACGAAGGCCCATTGCACACCGTGACCTTCGCCAAGCCGTTCGCCATGAGCCGCTACCAGGTTACCGCCGGCGAACTGGATGCCTATATCAAGGCCACCGGCACCGTCATCAAAAGCGGTGACGACCGCCCCGGCCGCTGGTGCGAGGCCAGCAAGCCGACCTACAAGCAAGGCCCCCGCCAGCCGGCGGTGTGCGTCGACTACGACGAAGTGCAGGCCTACGCCCAGTGGCTGGCCAAGACCACCGGCAAACCCTACCGCATGGTCAGCGAGGCCGAGCGCGAATACGCCGCCCGCGGTGGTTCCACCGGGCCGTTCCCCTTCCCCTTCGACGAGCCGGGCAAGTATGAGATCAGCAAGCACGCCAACACCTACGGCCCCCGCGACGGCTACACCTACACCGCGCCGGTGGGCAGCTACCCGGCCAATGCCTTCGGCATGTACGACATGCACGGCAACGTCTACGAGTGGGTTGCCGACTGCTACCACGAAAGCTACGAAGGCGCCCCAAGCGACGGCAGCGCCTGGATCCAGGACCCCACGTGCATCCGCGCGCACATGCGTGGCAACGACTGGGGCGAGCCGCCGATCTTCTCGCGCTCAGCCAACCGCAACGACCGCCTCAAGACCACCCGCGGCGACTTCCTCGGTTTTCGTGTAGCACGCGAATTGTGAAGTTGTGACGCGGTTAACGCAGCAGTGGTGAAAAATACAGTCAATAAGAATCGTTCCGGTTTTTCACGGTTGCTGCGTCACATACCAGACATAGAAAAAAACCCCTCTGCCAACGAGACCGCAATAGATGTCCAAGTCCTTGCCCGGCCCGCTCAACCCGCTTGCCAAAGCGTTACTGATCCGTCACTCCCTTCGCCCCCGGCACGCGTTGTCTCGCGTCGGTCTGGGCCTGGCGCTGTCCACGGCGCTGGTTGCCCAGGTGCAGGCACAGGAGTGGACCCTGGATATTCCGGCACAGTCGATGAATTCGGCGTTGCAGGCACTGGCCAAGCAGACCGATATGCAATTGCTGTATAGCCCGGAGGACATCAGCGGGCTGCGTTCCACGGCGCTCAAGGGCCGGCATGACCTGCAGTCCTCGCTGCGCACCCTGCTGCAGGGGACCGGGCTGCGTTATCAGATCGATGGCAACACCGTGACCGTGACGGCGAGTTCGGCGGGAAAGGACGGTCAGGTCGAGCTTTCGGCGACCAACGTCAATAGCACTGGCCTTGGCGCCACTACCGAAGGCACTGGTTCCTACACCACGGGTGTGACCAATACAGCCACCAAAATGAACCTGTCGATCCGCGAGACGCCACAGACCATCACTGTGGTGACCCGCCAGCGAATGGATGACCAGCACCTGAGCAGCATGACCGATGTGCTGAAGCAGACACCTGGCATCACCATGTCCCAGGATGGTGGTGAGCGCTTCAACATCTATTCTCGTGGCAGTGCCATCAACACGTACCAGTTCGATGGTGTTACCACGTTTCAGGACAACCAGACTCGCAACATGCCCAGCACCCTGCTGGACATGGCCCTTTATGACCGAGTGGAGATCGTCCGTGGTGCAACGGGCCTGATGACGGGTGCCGGTGACCCCAGTGCGGTGGTCAACCTGATCCGCAAGCGCCCGACGCGCGAGTTCAAGTCCTACATCCAGGGCGATATCGGCTCCTGGGACTACTACCGTGCCGAGGCTGACGTTTCTGGTCCCCTGACCAAGGAAGGCAACGTGCGCGGGCGTTTTGTCGCTGCGCAGCAAAACAACCACACGTTCATGGACTGGTACACCCAGGACCGCAGCATCCTGTACGGTGCCCTGGAGGCCGACCTGACCGACACCACCCTGGTTCGCTTCGGCATTGACCGGCAAACTTACAAGGTCAACGGTGCCTCGGGTGTTCCACTCATTTTCACCAACGGCCAGCCCACCCACTTTTCTCGTTCGAAAAGTTCCGACGCTCGCTGGGGTTATGACGACTACGAAACCACCAACTACACCATGACGCTCGAACAGCAACTGGCCAACGACTGGCAGTTGAAAGTCTCGACCCTGTACATGGACGTTGATCGCAATACGTTCTCTTCCTACGTTTCGACAAGAACCAACAGGTCATACCTGGAACCGGATGGCTCAACAACCATCAGTGCTGGCGTGGCCTCGGCGGATCAATACCAAAAAGGTGTTGACGCCTCCCTGCAAGGGCCGTTTCAACTGTTTGGCCAAAGTCACGAACTCATTTTTGGCTACAACTATCTTGAGTACGAGAACAAACATCGCGAATACGCCGGGCCTGATCAGGATATCAACTACTTCACGTGGGAAAACGTGACCCCAAAACCCGGTAAAGACGAGCTTTCGCCAAGCATCAAATATGACATTTTCAACCGCCAAAGCGGCTACTACCTAGCCGGGCGGTTCAACTTCACCGATGACCTGCATCTGATTCTGGGCGCGCGAGCTTCCGACTACCGCTTCGACTACAGCCTTGGCATCATCGACAGCCCCGATGCGCCGACCACCTACAACATGAAAGAGCATGGTGTAGTGACGCCGTATGCGGGGTTGGTCTATGACCTGACCCATGAGCAATCGGTGTACGTCAGCTACACCGACATCTTCAAGCCACAAAGCAATATCGACGCCAGCGGCAAACCACTTGACCCGGAAGTCGGCAAGAACTACGAAATGGGCTGGAAAGGCGAATTCCTGGATGGCCGCTTGAACGCCAACGTTGCCATCTACCTGGTACAAAGGGATAACTTCGCCGAAGAGACCACCGAACCTGCACCCAACGGCGGTAATGCCTACAAAGCAGTGGATGGTGCGCAAACCAAAGGCGTGGATCTGGAGCTCTCGGGCGAAGTGCTACCTGGCTGGAACGTTTTCACCGGCTACAGCCACTCCCGCACCGAGGATGCTGACGGCAACAGGCTGACCACCCAACTGCCAATGGACACCTTCCGCCTCTGGAACACCTACCGCCTGCCAGGCGAATGGGACAAGCTGACTGTGGGTGGGGGCGTGAACTGGAACTCCAAATCCACACTGCAATATGCGCGCTATAACAGCCACGTCACCCAGGATGACTACTTCGTCACCAGCCTGATGGCTCGCTACCGCATCAACCAGAACCTGGCGGCCACGCTTAACGTCAACAACGTATTCGACAAGAAGTACTATGCAGGCATGGCCGGCAGTTATGGCCACTACGGTGCACCACGCAACGCTACGGTGTCACTGCGCTACGACTTCTAAGCCGCGCTGGCCAGACCCACGCAAGTCCTGGGTCTGGCCACACACTCCCCGCGTCACCTCCCCGTCACTGCGTTCAACTTCCCGCCGCACACCTAAAGCGCTGCCCTTGCGCATGTTTACCCAGGACAGCAAGGTCACGTCTACGCGCTGAGCAAACGACATCGCCCCACGCCGACAGCCTGTGTGCTGTCGGCGTGGGGCGAGAGGTGATGGTGCCCTGTAAACCTGACAGTGACCGTTACTCGACCATGGAGCCCTCTTTCAACCAGTGCATGGCCAGACCGTCGATAACTTCACGCTGCCTGAGAATGTCGTAGTGCCCTGCCTCCACTGCATGGCTTGCCTTCGTTGCGAAAGCCCAGGCCGCGTCGCCATTGCGGCCCGCCCACCAGCATGTCGCCAAGGCTTGGGTGGGAGGCAGGCTGGTCAGGTTCAATGACAAGGCTTTCAGACGCATCGCCACCGCAAAGGTATGGGCCAGCTCCGAACTGTCGATATCGGCATAAAGCGATGGCTCGGTCTGCGCAGCACGAACGGCCTCGATGGCACCCTGCAACGTCGAAACGTCCGTCCCCACGGCCAGCTCAGGGACTGCCAGGCGGTCTTTTGGCACACACAGCAATACACTGAGGAAGCCCTGCAAATCCTCCGTCCAGTCCTCGGCCACCTCGGTGTGCAATGCACAGGGCACGAAGCTGTCCACCAGGCCGAGCAATGCTACCGTCTGGCCCTGACGCTCCAGCTCCTTGGTTACCAGCACCGCCAGGGTTCCCCCCAACGACCAGCCTGCCAAGCGGTATGGGCCTGCCGGCTGCTTCTGGCGGATGTATTGGGCATAGTCGATGGCCATCGCCTGCAACGATTCATCTTGCCACGTGCGGTCGAGCAGCATTCGGCACTGCACGCCATAAACACTGCAATGCCCCTCCAGGCGACGCGCCAGCGGCTCATAATCGAATACCGTGCCGAAACCTGCATGCAGGCAGAACAACGGTGTGGCATGGGCCACGCGGGTGTTGAGCAACAACACAGGATCCAGGCAGGCTTCATCCGCCGAATAACCTGACAGCTCACCAATGGTCGGTTTGGCCATCACGTCACGCAACTTCAGATCCAGCGCCAAATCGCTGTGCGCACGCACTTTGGAGAGCATTTTCAGCACCCGAAGCGAATCCCCCCCCAGCTCGAAGAAGTTGTCGTCGACTCCAATCGACTCAACACCCAGCACGTCTTGCCAGATGTGCGCCAAGGCCAACTCGGCTTCATTGCGCGGTGCCCGGTGCTGCCGATGCGCGGCAAAATCAGGCGCCGGCAGCGCCTTGCGGTCGACCTTGCCATTGGGCGTCAACGGCATCGCCTCCAGCACCACCAGTTGCGCCGGGACCATGTAGTCCGGCAGCTCGGTACGCAGGGCTTCACGCAGTTGTGCCGGGTTCGTATTCTCGCTGCCACTGACCACATAACCCACCAGCTGCTTGCCGGTGGCGCCTTCACGCGCCACCACAACCGCATCACGGACATCGGCCAAGTTGCGCAAGCGCGCCTCGATCTCGCCCGGCTCGATACGGAACCCGCGGATTTTCAACTGGTTGTCCAGCCTGCCGATGAAGTCCAAGGTGCCATCGGCACGGCGGCGTACGCGGTCACCAGTGCGATAAAGACGCGCGCCTTCCGCGAACGGGTCCGCGACAAAACGCTCGGCGGTAAGCGCTGCACGCTGGTGATACCCCCGCGCCAGCCCTTCACCGCCGATATAGAGCTCACCCGCCACGCCATCAGGCAACGGGTTGAGGTCCTGGTCGAGTACCTGCAAGGTCCGCAGGCCCACACGATCGCCAATCGGCGCATACACCGCCTGACAGGACTGATCGGCCGATACCTTCCACAGCAGGGGTGTCACCACCGTCTCGGTAGGCCCGTACCCGTTGGTCAGGTACTGTGGCCTTAGCGTGCGCTTGACCAGCTCGAACAACGCATCGGGCACCGCATCGCCACCAAAGCAGTAGATACGCACTGGCGGTGCAACCTGTTGCTGGCTCTCGCCGAACTCGGCCAACTGCTGCAGATACGCCGGAGGGAAGCAGGCGATATCGATGCGTTGCTCATGCAGCACCTGCCAGGTTTCCTCTGCCGTCCACAGGCGATTGCCACGGATCACCAGGCAGCCACCCGACGACAGCGTCGACAGCCAGCGCTCTTGCGCGCCGTCGAAAGCGAATGACATGAACAGCAGCTCACGGGTGCTTTCGTCCATCTCATAAAGTTCGGCAATGGCTTGGCAGTGCATGCGGATCTGCCCATGGCTGACGGCCACCCCCTTGGGCTTGCCAGTCGAACCCGAGGTGTAGATCAGGTACGCCAGGTTGTCATCTTCCACCCGCGCGCGTGGCACACCGTCGGGCAGGCCCGCCAGCGCCAGGCGGTCAAGCTCTACGATTCGCCCAACCGTGTCGAAACGCTGGCTCAAGGCACTGTTGGTCAGCAGCAGGTGCATGGCCGAGTCTTCGACAATCCATTGCAAACGGTCCTGCGGATAATCAATGTCCAGCGGTACATAGGCAGCACCGGTCTTCATCACGGCAAGGAAGGCAACGATCACCTCGACCGAACGCTCCAGGGCAATACCGACCGTACTCTCCGGCTTGGTGCCCAAGGCGATCAGATGGTGCGCCAGGCGGTTGGCGCGCTGGTCGAGTTGCGCATAGCTCAACTGCTGATCACCACATACGACGGCCAGGGCGTCAGGCCGCAACCGAGCGTGCTCGGCAATGCTCCGGGCCAGATGCGCAACATGCGTCGTAGCTGCCGCCAGCGTGTTGCGCTGACGGGCCTGCTGGCTCTGCTCCAGTGTCAGCATGTCGAGGCTGCCCAGCGTGGCATCCGGGTTATCCAGCATGCCCTCGAGCAGCCGCTCGAAGCTGCCGCGGATAACAGCCACTGCGGCCTCGCTGAAGCTGCCACGCAGGTACATGAACTCTACCGAAAGTGTCTCGCTCAAGTGCACGGCCAGGTCCATCGCATAGTTGGTGACGCCGCGCTCGCTCACTGCACCAAACTGCAACGCACTGTCGCCACTGTCGTTCAGGCGTTCGTCCAGCGGGTAGTTCTCGAACACGATAATGCTATCGAACAACGGTTGCCCCGGGCGCCCCGCCCAGCGCTGAACATTCGACAGCGTGGCATGTTCATGGTCACGCAGCTCAAGGTTGTAGGCTTGCAGTTGCTGCAACCAGTCGTTGACACGCCAATGTGCAGCAGGCGCCTGGACGACAGGCAGTGTGTTGATGAACAAACCGAGCATGTTGTCCACCCCCGGCAAATTCGCCGGCCGGCCAGCCACGGTGGCGCCAAAACAGACAGCCTGCTGCCCGCTATAGCGCTGCAGCAGCAGCAACCAGGCAGCCTGTACCAGCGTATTGGGCGTTACCCGCAAGCGTTGAGCCTGGGCGCGCAGGCGCTCGGTTCGCCTGGCATCCCAATGCAGGTACAGCGCGGCATGCCCAGGCAAGTTGGCATCCGGTCGTGGCAGCAACGTCTGCTCCAGCAGGGTCGAGCTTTCAAGGCTGCCAAGCTTGCGCGTCCAGAACGCCTCCAGCTCATCCTGGGGCTGCGCCTCGAGCCAGCGGATATAGTCTCCGAAGCGCGGTACCAGGGTATCCAGCGCTTGCCCGTGATAAGCCTGGAACACTTCACCCAACAGCCGCGAGTTGCTCCAGCCATCCATCAGGATGTGATGGCGGGTCCAGATCAGTTGCATGCGCTGTTCATCCAGGCGCACCAGCGTTACCCGCATCAACGGTGCCTGCGACAGGTCGAAGGCCAGCTCGGCATCAGCATCGACCAGTGCCTGCAAAGCGTCGGCCTGGTCATCACGCGCACGCCAGTCCAGCACACGGATCGGCAGCTCGACATGGCGATGGACGATTTGCAGTGGCTGTGTCAGTTGCGCGTCTGACCAGAAGCTGGTGCGCAGAATGTCATGACGCGCCACCACCTGCTTCCATGCCTGGGTGAAGCGTTCGATATCCAGGCCGTCGACCGCAACCGATGTCTGGTTGAGATAGAGCGCAGCGTCCCCTCCCTGGTCGCTGTAGAACAACATGCCTTGCTGCATCGGCGACAGAGGGTAGATAGCGTCAACCTGCGCCACCGGCACCGGCAAGTGCTGCAACTGCGTCTGGGTCAGGCCGGCCAGCGAAGGTTGTTGGCTACTTGTCACCGGGTCATCGGCAACCTGCTCACCCACCTCGGCTACAGCGGCCAATTGCTCAACGGTCTGATACTGGAACAATTGCTTGGGTGTGAAGCGGATACCCGCCTGGCGCGCGCGACTCACCACTTGTATCGAAATGATCGAGTCACCACCGAGCTCGAAGAAGTTGTCCGTTACCCCGACTTGCGCCACTTTCAATACGGCACCCCAGATATCCGCCAACTGCCGCTCGAGCGCGTTGCGCGGAGCCACATGCTCGCCCTGCGACTGCGTCTGATCGATATCCGGGAGGCGTTTGCGGTCGAGCTTGCCACTTGGCGTCATGGGCATGTGCTCGAGCAGCATCAGGTAGGTCGGCACCATGTAATCCGGCAAGCCGGCCTTCAGAGACTGCTTCAGCGTTGCCCGCAGCTCCGCCTGATCCGCGCCCTGGTCAACCGCGACCACATAGCCGCACAGCTGCTTGACGCCGGCGTGGTCGACAACGATCACTGCAGCCTGGCGAACCTGTGGGTGCGCCTGCAAGTGCTGCTCGATTTCCCCCAGCTCGATGCGGAAACCGCGAACTTTCACCTGATGGTCGGCCCGACCACGGTAGGCAAGTTCACCCTGCTCATCGAAGTAACCCAAATCGCCGGTGCGGTACAAGCGAGCCCCCGCTGTTTCGGCCAGCGGGTCAGGGATGAAGCGCTCCGCCGTCAACGACGGGCGCTGGTGATAACAGCGTGCCAGGCAGCCGTCACCACCGATGTACAACTCACCCGGCACGCCAATCGGTGTAGGCAACAGGCCGTCGTCCAAGGCACGCAGGGTACGCCCGGCCAACGCGCGGCCAATCGGTACACCGCTATGTGCCGCAGGCACCTGCGCAAGCCGTGAGCAATCGTACGTGGTCGCCACCACGGTGGCCTCGGTAGGGCCGTAGGTGTTGAGCAGACGCACCTGCGCCGGCCCATCCTCCAGCCAGGCCTGCAACCCGTCCAAGGCCACCGCCTCACCCCCCACATGAATCTGCTTCAGCTGGCCATAGGCAGCTGCAGCGCGACGGTCCAGCGCCAACAAGCGCCAGTAGGCTGCCGGCAAGTCAGCCACCGTAATGCCGTGGCGGATGACCTGCGTGCTGAATGTGTCTGTGTCCCACAGCTGCTGATCGCGCATCACCACGCAGGCGCCCCGTGACAATGGCGGGAAGAACTGCTCGATGAACCCGTCAAAACTGAACGTGGCGAACTGTAGCACCCGGTCATCCGGCGTCAGTCGCGAATAACCACTGGCAACTTCACAGAAGACTGACAGTGCCTGGTGAGCAATGGCCACCCCTTTCGGCATGCCCGTGGAGCCGGAGGTGTAGATGACATAGGCCAGGCTGTCGAGCGAGACCTCACATGACAGCGGCTGCTCACTGCAGTCTTGCAGCCAGTCCTCACCTGACTGTAGCTCGATACATGGCAACTCAGCAGGGACCGGCATGCGCGCCATCGCCTCGGCGTCACCCAGCAGCAGGCCGATGCCACTGTCCTCGATCAGGTAGGTCAGGCGGTCCTGCGGGTAATCCGGATCCAGCGGGACGTATGCCGCCCCGGCTTTGTGGATGGCAATCAAGGCCACGGCCAGCGCCAACCCACGCTCGGCGGCAACCCCAACCAGGCTGTTGGCGGTAACACCGTGCGCAGTCAGCAGATGCGCCAGACGATTGGTGCGCAGGTCCAACTCTCGGTAAGTCAGCTGTTGCTCGCCGAACACCAGCGCTGTCGCACCGGGGCGCTCTCGGGCCTGCAACTGGAACAACTGGTGAGCGCACAGGCCCGACGGGCTAACTGCCTCGCTTTGGCTCCAGTCATGCAGCAAAAGTTGGCGCTCTGCATCTCCCAGCATCGGCAGCTCGCCGATCGCCACCGAGGCATCATTTACCAGCGCCCGCAGCAGGTTGCCGAAGTGCTCGGCCAAACGCTGGATAGCCTCGTCGTCCCAACTGCCGCGGTTGTGACTGTACTGAATGGCCAAGGTGTCACTTAAGGTGGCCGCCAGGGTCAGCGGGTAGTTGGTCTGCTCCAGGTTGGCCACCGGACCAAAGCGCAAACCATCGGGTGCACCTTCCTGCAAGGCCTGGGAAACCGGGTAGTTCTCGAACACCAGCAAGCTGTCGAACAGCGCTTCGCCACCCAAGCCGGCCCAGCGTTGTACCTCATTCAACGGGGTATGCTCGAAGTCACGCAAGGCCAGGTTGCAGGCTTGCACCTGGGCAACCCATTCGGCAACGGTCTGTTCGCTGCGCGGCGCACCGACGACTGGGAGGGTATTGATGAACAGGCCGATGTGTTCTTCCACCCCTGGCAGATCCGCCGGACGCCCAGCCACAGTGGCGCCAAAGCAAACGGCAGATTGACCGGTATAGCGTTGCAGCAGCAGCAACCAGGCTGATTGCACCAAGGTATTGACGGTGACCCGGTTGGCACGTGCAAAATTTTCGATGCGCTGGGTCGTCGAGTGGTCGAACAACTGATAGTGCTCACCCTGGCCTGACTGCGGCGCAGTGCTTCGGCGTACTACCTGAGCCAGCCGGGTCGACTCCTCCAGCGGTGCCAGTTGGTCCTTCCAGAACGCTTCGGCTGCTGCCGCGTCCTGGCGTTGGAGCCAAGCGATATAGTCACGATAAGGTGCGGCCGGCGCCGTTGCTTGCTGCCCGGCGTAATGCTGCAACACCTCGCCCAGCAGGCGCGAAGTGCTCCAGCCATCCATCAGGATGTGATGGTTGGTATAGATCAGGTGGTGGCTGTCATCTGCCGTGCGCACCAGGGTCAGCCGCTGCAACGGAACCTGGTCCAGCGCGAAGCCGGTTTGTCGGTCGCTCTCGGCCAGACGTTGCAGCTGCTCCGACGCTGGCTGACCACGCCAATCGTGCTCGGCCAAGGCCTGCACGACCTGCTTGTGTACCACTTGCACAGCCTGGTCGAGCTCTCCCTGCCAGATAAAGCCACTGCGCAGGATCGCGTGCTTATCCACCGCCGCCTGCCAGGCCTGGCGGAAGCGTTCCACGTCCAGCCCCTGAACATCCACGCGCAACTGGTTGATGTAGTCGCCGGACTGCTGTTCGTAAAGCGTATGGAACAACATGCCCTGCTGCATCGGCGACAGCGGGTACACATCGGCTATCTGTTCGGCCTCTATCGGCAGGTTGTCCAGTTGCGCCTGGGTAAGGTCAGCCAACGGGAAGTCCGAAGGCGTCACGCCACGGTGCTGCGGTTGGCGGCAATGATCGACCAGTAGCGCCAGCTCTTGCGCATAATCGTCGGCCAGGTGCTGGATGGTGGCTGTATCGAAAATGTCCCGGCTGAAGCGCCAACCCAGTTTCAGCTCCCCACCGTACACCTGCCCGTTCAGTGCCAAGAGGCTGCCCAACGGGGCACTTTCATCTTGGGTGGCACCGCCGTACTCCTTGGCCGGCACGAACAACCCTGCCTGCTGGTCGAAGCTGGCGTCGAACTGGCCGAGGTAGTTGAACACGACCTCACCCCGTGGCAATGCCGCCAGGGTCGCTTGCGCTTCAGGGCTACCCAAGTAGCGCAGCAGGCCATGGCCAAGGCCTTTGTTGGGTACCGCGCGCAACTGCTCCTTGATGGTCTTGAGCGAGTTGACCAGCCCGGCCTGTGGGCTGAGCCTGACCGGGTACATGCTGGTGAACCAGCCCACACTGCGGCTCAGGTCGCCGCCCTCGAACAGGTCTTCACGGCCATGGCCTTCCAGGCGTACCAGTACCTCGGCACGACCGGTCCAGCGGCTGATCACTCGCGCCAGGGCTGTCAGCAACAAGTCATTGATCTGCGTTCGGTAGGCGGCCGGCGCTTCCTGCAGCAGTTGTCGGGTCAGTTCGCGGTCCAGCTGGGTGCTGACCGAGGCGGCATGGCGTTCGAGGTTGCTGCCTTGCGGGCGGTCGCACGGCAAGGCATCACTGGCGCCTTGCAGTTGCGCCTGCCAATACCCCAGTTCCGCTTGCAGCTGCGCGCTGGCTGCATAGTCCTGCAGCTGCTCGGCCCAGGCCTTGAACGAGGTGGTCTTGGGCTGCAGTTTCAACGGCTGCTCATCGCGCAGCGCCTCATAAGCCTGCTGCAGATCTTCCAGCAGCACACGCCACGACACACCGTCCACCACCAGATGATGGATGACCAGCAGCAAGCGCTGGCCGCCGTCTGGCAAATCGGCCAGAACGGCGCGCAGCAGCGGCCCATGCGTCAGACTCAAGCTGCGTTGCGCCTCGTCAGCCAGCTGCGTCAACGCCTCGGAATCTACCACCGTACGACGCCATAACAGGGCGTGCTCTGCATCGCCGAACTCGGCCTGCCAGCGGCCATGCGCCTGGGTAAACTGCAAGCGCAAGGCATCATGGTGCGCCACCAACGCCTGCACGGCCGCTTGTAGGTGATGTTCGTCCAACACCTCGCTGGTTTGCAGCATCACCGATTGGTTCCAGTGGTGGCGCTCGACGATATCTGACTCGAAGAACCAGTGCTGGATCGGCGTCAGCGGCATGCTCCCCACTACCCGTCCCTGGTCGATCAACGTACTCACCTCACGCCGAGCAACCGCAGCCAAACCTTGCACGGTCTGGTGCTGGAACAGGTCTTTGGGCGTGAACTGTATGTCCACCTGGCGAGCACGGCTGACCACCTGCAGCGACATGATCGAATCGCCGCCCAGCTCGAAGAAGTTGTCGGCAAGGCCGACTCTTTCCAGCTTGAGCACGTCGGCCCAGATGGCCGCGATCTCTCGTTCCAGCTCGGTTTGCGGTGCCACGTACTCGCCCTGCAACAAGCTCGCATCAGGCGCAGGCAAGGCCTTGCGGTCGAGCTTGCCGTTGCCGGTCAGCGGCAGCTGCTCCAGGAACAGCAAATGCGCGGGCACCATATGCTCGGGCAGGCTTGCCTTCAGTTCGCTTCGCAGGCTGTCACGTAGCCTGGCCTGCTGCTCGGTGTCCTGCAGCACCTCAGACTCAACTGGCACCACGTAACCCACCAGTTGCTTGCCACTGGCGGCATCCACCGCCAGCACCGCCACTTGCCGTACCGCTGGTTGTTCGATCAGGCGTGCTTCGATCTCGCCCAGCTCGATACGGAAACCGCGAATCTTCACTTGATGATCGATTCGCCCGATGTACTCGATGACGCCATCGCTGCGGTAACGCGCCAGGTCGCCCGAGCGGTACAGGCGCCCGCCATTGCCATCGAACGGGTTCGGTACGAAGCGCTCGGCTGTCAGCCCGGGGCGGCCATGATAGCCACGCGCCAGGCCCGCCTGGCCAATCAACATTTCCCCCGTGCAACCCGGCAGAATCGGGTTCAATGCTGCATCGAGCAAGTACCACGACAGGTCGGGAATCACCTCGCCAATCGGGCTGCTGGCACCTTTGTGCAAGTCTTCGAAAGTGACCGGCCGATACGTCACGTGCACGGTGGTTTCGGTGATGCCATACATGTTGATCATGCGCGGCCGACGGTCGCCGAATACCTCGAACCAAGGCTTCAGGCTGCTCACTTCCAGGGCTTCGCCACCGAACACCACGTGCCGCAGGGCCAGGCCCTGCCCCGCTTTCATCGCCTCGCAGGCCACCGGGATCAGCGGCTTGAACGCAGAAGGTGTCTGGTTGAGTACGGTGACCTGCTCGCGAACCAGCAATGCGTGGAAGTCTTCACTGGAGCGCGCCACATCCTTGGGTACGATGATTGCCTTACCGCCATACAGCAACGCGCCGTACAACTCCCACACCGAGAAGTCGAAGGCGTAGGAATGGAACACCGTCCACACATCGCTGGCATCGAAGTTGAACCAGTGCTGGGTGGCCGCAAACAGGCGTACCACATTGCGGTGTGGCAACAGCGTGCCTTTGGGCTTGCCGGTTGAGCCGGAGGTATAGATCACATAGGCCAGGTTGTCCGGGGTCACTCGGCACACGGGGTTGGCGTCGCTGTAGCCCGCGAGGCCGGCGTGGCCATCCAGCACAAGGGTTTTCACCCCTGCCGGTACTGGCAGCGCATCACGCAAATGCTGCTGGGTCAGCAACAGATGAATGCCGCTGTCCTGGAACATGTAGCTGAGACGGTCCTGTGGATACTCTGGGTCCAACGGCACATAGGCAGCGCCAGCCTTGAGTATGCCCAGCAGGCCGATGACCATTTCCAGGCTGCGCTCCACAGCCAGGCCAACCAGCACATCCGGCCCGGCGCCCAGTTCCAGTAGTTTGTGTGCCAGTTGATTGGCGCGGCGGTTGAGCTCGGCGTAACTCAGGGAACGCTCACCGAACACCAGCGCCACGGCATCTGGGGCGGCCTCGACCTGGGCTTCGATCAGTTGGTGAAGTGGCCGCTCTGCCGGGTAGTGGGCCAGCGCCGGGTTCCAGGCGCGCTGGATCTGCTGCTGCTCCTGCTGGCCGATCAACGGCAGCTCGACGATCCGCTGCCCAGGCTGGCGAACGATGGCCTCCAGCAGGTTCACCCAGTGCCGTGCCATCTTCTCGATGGTGGCAGCATCGAACAGGTCGACCGCGTAGCTCAACGCGGCGCCAAGGCTGTGTTCGTATTCGAAGGTATCCAGGGTCAGGTCGAACTTGGCCGTGTCGTGATCCCAGCTCAGCCCCTCCACGTGCAACCCTTGCACGCTGCGTTGCTTGCCCTTGGCCTGCATCTGGTGGTTGTACATCACCTGGAACAGCGGGCTGTGGCTCAGGCTACGCTCTGGTTGCAAAACCTCGACCAGTTGCTCGAAGGGCAAGTCCTGATGGCTTTGCGCCCCCAACGCTCGCTGCTTGACCTGCTCCAGCAACTCGCTGAAGGTCATCTGCAGATCGAACTCAGCGCGCAACACTTGGGTGTTGACGAAAAAGCCGATCAGCCGCTCGGTTTCTACCCGATTACGGTTGGCAACCGGCACCCCGACGCGAATGTCCGGCTGCCCGCTATAGCGGTGCAACAATGTCTGGAAGCTGGCCAGCAGCAGCATGAACAAGGTCGCACCCTGCTGTTGGGCAAGCTGCTTGAGTGAATGCACCAACGCGTCCGGCAGCCGAACCTCGTGCCGGGCGCCACGGTGGCTATTGGCGGCAGCACGTGGGCGGTCGGTCGGCAACTCAAGCACCGGCTGGTCATCGCCAAGCTGCGCCTTCCAGTACGCCAGTTGGCGCTCTTGCTCACCCGCCTCCATCCACTGACGCTGCCAGATCGCATAGTCGGCATATTGCACTGGCAACGTTGGCAGCTGCACGCCTTCACCTTGGCTGTATCCCGCATACAGCTGCATCAGCTCGTCGATCATCAGTGGCATCGACCAGCCATCGGAGACGATGTGATGCATTGTCACCACCAGCACATGCTCGTCCTGCGCAAGGCGCAGCAACTTGACCCGTAGCAGCGGCCCCTGCTGCAGGTCGAATGGGCGACGCGCCTCGGCCTGCACCTGCTCCAGCACGTCACGCTCAGCGGCGCTCTGCAGCATCAGGATGTCGAGCACCAAGGTGATTTCGGGGTGAATGACCTGGACGGTACCCTGCGCCTCTTCCCTGAAGAGTGTACGCAGGGTCTCGTGGCGGGCGATCAAGGCTTGGAAACTGCGCTGCAAAGCCTCGGCATCCAAGCGGCCGCGCAGACGCAGCGCAGCCGGGACGTTGTACGTCGGTGCACCAGGGTCAAGTTGCCACAGAAACCACTGCCGCTGCTGGGCATACGACAGCGGTAGGGAGGCTTCAGGCTCACGCTTGAAGATCGGGGTGACGCCATAAAGGTTCACCCCCTGCTGCTTGAGCAAGGCTGCCAGGGCCTGGCGCTCTTTGGTGGACAGTAGCTTTACAGACTCAAGCAGCTCTTGCACAGTAAAAATCTCCTAAGAAAGCAGCTTTTCAATTTCCTCCGTAGATAGACGTTTCAAGGCCTCCAGGGATTTAGCCAGTTCGTTCTGAACGGGGTCCGCCAGCGGTGCCAGTTGCTCCAACTGCGTGCAGTAGTCGCCAAGCACAGGGTTTTCGAACAGTGCCTTCAGGCTGACCGCCAACCCCGCCTGCTCCTGGACGCGACCGGTCACCTGAGTGGCGATCAGCGAGTGCCCGCCAAGGAAGAAGAAATTGTCGTTCAGGCCAACCCGTTCGATTTTCAGTACATCGGCCCAGATAGCGGCCACCTGCTGCTGCAGCGGCGTACGCGGCGGCACATGGGCCTCTGCGAGCTGGGCAGTGTCCGGGCGCGGCAGCGCCTTGCGGTCCAGCTTGCCGTTAGGCGTGAGTGGCAGTCTGTCCATCAGCACCAGGTGGGAGGGCACCATGTACTCCGGCAAGCTCTTGCGCAGCGCAGCCCGCAGGTTTTCACGCAGCGTCTCCTGTGCGGCCACATCGGCCATCACGCGGGCATCGGTAGGCACGACATAGGCCACCAGGTGTTGCCCCGCCGGCCCGTCGATGGCCATGACCACGGTTTCACGCACCGCCTCTTGCTGCAGGCGGGTTTCGATCTCACCCAGTTCGATCCGAAAGCCGCGGACCTTCACCTGATGATCCACCCGGCCGACGTACTCCAGCACACCGTCGGGGCGATAGCGGGCAAGGTCACCGGTACGGTAGATACGCCCGCCCTGCTCATCGAAAGGGTTGGGCAAGAACCGCTCAGCACTGAGCCCCGGGCGTTTCAGGTAACCACGGGCCAACCCGGCACCGGCCAGGTACAATTCGCCTACCGCCCCCACCGGCACAGGTTGCAAGCCGCCGCTCAGCACATAGGCTGCACTGTTGTCCAACGGCCGGCCGATATTGGCCTTGCCGCCAGCGGCCCTGAGCGTGCAGGTAGAGTAGGTAGTGTCCTCGGACGGGCCGTAAAGGTCGTACACATCGCTCACATGCTCCAAGCGGTACAAATCGTCGACGATCGACTGCTTTAGCGCTTCGCCGCAAAGGTTGATGATTTTTACCGACGGCGGAATGTTGCCGGTTTCGCACAGCTGCTTGATGGCCGACGGCACGGTATTCACCAGCCGCACCCGGTCCCTGGCCGCCAGGTCAGGCAGTTCAAGGGCGTTGGCAGCCAACACCGCATAGCCACCAGCCGACAAGGTGACGAACAGCTCCCATACCGACAGGTCGAAGCAGATCGAGGTGGAGAAAAGCACACCGCACAGGTCCGCCTGGCTGTATACCGACAGCGACCAGCCGATCAGGGCCGCCACGCTGCGGTGCTCGATTTGCACCCCCTTGGGCTTGCCGGTGGAGCCTGATGTGTAGATGCAATAGATGAGGTTGCGGGCGGTGGTCAAACAGGCCAGGTCAGTATCCGGGTAGCCGTCGAGCGTCAACTGATCGAGCAGCAGCGTACGCGACTGGAACTGCGCAGGCATGCGCGTGATCAGGCTGGTCTCTGACAAAAGCAGGATCGCCTGGCTGTCATCGAGCATGTATTCCAGACGGTCCTGCGGGTATTCCGGGTCCAGCGGCACGTAGGCGCCACCCGCCTTGAGGATAGCCAGCAAGCCCACGACCATCTCCAGGCTGCGCTGCATGGCAATGCCCACCAGCACATCCGGGCCGACACCCTGCTCGCGCAGCTTGTGCGCCAGTTGATTGGCCCGGCGATTGAGTTCGCCATAGCTCAGCGTCTGCTCGCCAAAAATCAGCGCTGGCGCATCTGGGGCTTTCGTCACTTGTGCTTCGAACAGCTGGTGAATACAGCTGTCATCAGGGTAGCTGGCCAGGGTCGCGTTCCAGCCTTCGACGATCTGCTGATACTCATGATCGTCCAGCAGGGCAAGGTCGGCGATGCGCTGAGCAGGCTGTTCAATGATGACCGTCAGCAGATTCTGCCAATGCCGGGCGAACGTGCGAGCAGTCGAAGCATCGAACAGGTCGGTGGCGTAGATCAGCGCCGCGCCAATACCCTTGTCATGCTCGTAGGTTTCCAGGGTCAAGTCGAACTTGGCGGTATGGTTGTCCCACGCCACGGCTTGCACTTCCAGCCCCGGCAAGCTGTGCTGCTCGCCCTGGGCCTGGGTCTGATGGTTGTACATCACCTGGAACAGCGGGCTGTGGTTAAGGCTACGCTCTGGCTGCAGGGCCTCTACCAGCTGTTCGAACGGCAGGTCTTGGTGAGCCTGGGCCTCGACGACCCGCTGTTTGACCTGGCCGAGGAACTCGCTGAAAGACATCTGCACATCGAACTCGGCGCGCAGCACCTGGGTGTTGACGAACAACCCCACCAGGCGCTCGGTTTCCACACGGTTGCGGTTGGCCACCGGCACTCCGACGCGGATATCAGATTGCCCCGAATAACGGTGCAACAGGGTCTGGAAGCTGGCCAGCAGCACCATGAATGGCGTCACGCCCTGTTGCTGGGCGAACTGTTTGAGTGCATGTGCTTGCTGCTCGTGCAGGTCGATCGCCAGCCGCTCGCCCTTAAGGCTGCTGACCGTAGGTCGCGGGCGGTCCGTCGGCAATTCCAGCACGGGGGCCTCGCCCCCCAGTTGGGCGGTCCAGTAAGCCAGCTGCCGCTCCTGCTCACCGGCCTCCATCCAGCTGCGTTGCCAGATAGCATAGTCGGCGTACTGGATCGGCAGGGTAGGCAACTGCACGTCGCCCTCCTGGTTGTATGCTGCATACAGGCGCACCAACTCTTCCACCATCACTGGCATGGACCAGCCGTCAGCAATGATGTGGTGCAGCACCAACACCAGCACATGCTCTTGAGCATTCAATTGCAGCAGTTTCACCCGCAGCAATGGGCCGTTTTCCAGGTCGAAGGTTTGACGGGCCTCACGCTCCACCTGCTCGCGCAGGGCATGTTCGCCGGCACCGTTCAAGTGCTCGTAGGCCACGGTCAATGGCAGGCTCGGGTGAACCACTTGTACCACCTTCTCGCCCTGTTGGCTGAAGGTTGTACGCAGCGCTTCATGCCGGACCAGCAACGTGTCGAAGGCACGCTGCAGAGCGGCCCGGTCCAGCTCGCCCTTGAAGCGCAAGGCCGAAGAGATGTTGTACACCGCGCTGTTCGGGTCGAGCTTCCACAGGAACCACTGTCGCTGCTGGGCGAAGGAAAGCGGCAGTTGCGCAAATTCCCCACGCACCTGCGGGATGGGCAACTGCGCCAGGCTGCTGCCCTTGGAGGCCAGCTTTTCCAGAAACAGCCTGCGCTGCTCGAGTGGCAGCCGAATGAAGCGGTGAACCAGGTCGGTGTTGCGGGTATCGGTGCTCATCTCAAACTGCCTCAAGCTCATTCATGAAGTCGTGGAACTCGTCCAGGTCAGCCGTGCGGTCAGTGCTTGCAGCGCTGACCGCGGCGGCGTAATCGCGTAGGTTGTCGGTCTGGAAAATCAGGGCCAGTGGTGTCTCGGCCCCCAGTTCCATCTGCAGGCGCGCCACCGCTTGTGTGGCCAACAGCGAATGCCCGCCGAGTTGGAAGAAGTTATCGGTCAGCCCAACCCTTTCCAGTTTCAGCACATCCGCCCAGATCGCCGCGATCTGCTGCTCCAGCTGGCTCTGTGGAGCAACGTATTCACGCTGCAGCAAGCTGGCATCCGGCTGCGGCAGGGCCTTGCGGTCCAGCTTGCCGTTCGGCGTCACCGGCAGCTTGCCGAGCAGCAGCAGGTGCGCCGGCACCATGTAGTCCGGCAGGCCAACCTTGAGGGCCTCGCGCAGGCTGTCGCGCAATGCGCTTTGGTCTTGCGTGCTGTCGGCAGGCACCACGTAGCCCACCAGTTGCTGGCCGTTCGGCCCGTCCTGGGCCAGCACCACGGCTTCCTGCACGCTCGGCAGCTCCAGCAGGCGCGCTTCGATCTCGCCCAGCTCGATGCGCAGGCCACGGATCTTCACCTGGTGGTCGATACGCCCGGCATAGTCGATCACGCCGTCGGCGCGGTAGCGCGCCAGGTCGCCGGTACGGTACAGGCGGCCACCGTTGTCGATGAACGGGTCCGGCACGAAGCGTTCGGCGGTCAGTGCTGGCCGCTGGTGATAACCACGGGCCAGGCCCACGCCGCCCAGGTACAGCTCGCCGGCACTGCCGCGCACGGCGGGTTGCAGGCTGCCTTCCAGGATGTGGGTTTTCAGGTTGTCGATCGGCTGGCCGATCGGCACGCTGATGCTTTCGTCTGGCTGGCAGGTCCAGTGAGTGACGTCGATGGCCGCTTCGGTCGGGCCGTAGAGGTTGTACAGGCCCGCCGCTGGCAGGCGTTGCAAGGTTTGGCGCGCCAGCTCGGCCGGCAGCGCTTCACCGCTGCACACCACGCGCTTGAGGCTGACGCAGCTCTCGACCGCTTCGTGGGTCATGAACGCCTGCAGCATCGACGGCACGAAGTGCAGCGTACTGATGCCATGGTGATTGATGGTTTCCACCAACAATTGCGGGTCGCGATGAGCACCCGGCTGGGCCATGACCAGGCGGGCACCGGTCATCAGCGGCCAGAAGAACTCCCACACCGACACGTCGAAGCTGAACGGGGTCTTCTGCAGCACACTGTCGCTGGCGTCCAGGCCATAGGCCTTCTGCATCCACCACAGGCGGTTGACCAGGGCCTGATGGCTGTTGCCGGCGCCTTTCGGGCGGCCGGTGGAGCCGGAGGTGTAGATCACGTAGGCCAGGTTCAGCGGCGCCACGTCGAAGTTTAAGTTGGCATCGCTATAGCTGCTCAGGTCCTCGGTATCCAGGTCCAGGCTGCGCAGGCCGGCTGGAATCGGCAGGGTCTCGCGCAGGTGCGACTGGGTCAGCAGCAAGGCAATGCCGCTGTCGTCGAACATGTAGCTCAGGCGGTCCTGCGGGTACTCAGGGTCCAGCGGCACGTAAGCGCCGCCGGCTTTCACGATACCCAGCAGGCCGATGACCATCTCCAGGCTGCGCTGCATGGCGATGCCCACCAGCACATCGGGGCCAACGCCCTGTTCGCGCAGCTTGTGCGCCAGCTGGTTGGCACGGCCATTCAGTTCGGCATAGCTCAGGCTCTGCTCGCCAAACACCAGCGCCGGGGCGTCCGGGGTGGCGAACACCTGGGCCTCGATCAGCTGATGAATGCTGCGCTCATCCGGGTACGCGGCCTGGGTATCGTTCCAGCCTTCGACCATTCGTTGTTGTTCCGCTTGGCCCAGCATTGGCAGCTCGCCGATAACGGCATCTGGACGCTCGACCAGCGCCTGCAGCAAGTTGGCAAAGTGGCCAGCCAGGCGGCCGATCGTCTCGTCGCTCCACAGCGCACGGTCGTGACTGTAGTGCATCGACAAGGTGGCGCCCAGTTCCACCACCAGGGTCAGCGGGTAGTTGGTCTGCTCCTGCACCGCGACGTCGCCAAAGCGCAGGCCACCCGGCGCGCCCTGTTGCAACGCTTCGGCCACCGGGTAGTTTTCGAACACCAGGATGCTATCGAACAGCGCTTCGCCGCCCTGCCCCGCCCAGCGCTGCACGTCGTACAGCGGCGTGTGCTCGAACTCGCGCACGGCCAGGTTGCCGGCCTGCACCTGGCCGATCCACTCGGCCACGCGCTGCTCGGCACGCGGCGCGCCGATCACCGGCAAGGTGTTGATAAACAGGCCGATCTGCTCTTCCACGCCTGGCAGGTCTGCTGGGCGCCCGGCCACGGTGGCGCCGAAACACACGCTGGCCTGGCCGGTGCAGCGCTGCAGCAACAGCAGCCACGCAGACTGCACCAAGGTGTTGACCGTGACCCGATTGGCCCGGGCGAAGGCTTCGATGCGTGCGGTCTGCACGCGGTCGAAGGCCAGGCGGTAGTCGCCGTAGCCACTACCACCGGCGCCAGCACTGCCGGCAATGGCCTGGGCCAGGCGGGTCGGCTCGTCCAGCGTGGCAAGCTGGGCCTTCCAGAACGCTTCGGCAACGGCTGCGTCCTGGCCTTGCAGCCAGGCGATGTAGTCGCGGTAATGCGTGGCCGGCGCTTGCGGCGCCACACCTGCATAGCGTTGCAGCACTTCACCCAACAGGCGCGAAGTGCTCCAGCCGTCCATGAGGATATGGTGGTTGGTGTAGATCAGGTGGTGGCTGGCATCGCCGGTGCGCACCAGAACCAGACGCAGCAGCGGCGCGGCGGCCAGGTCGAAGCCGCGCTGGCGCTCACCCTCGGCCAGCGTCTGCAGGGCTTGCTCCAGGGCAGGCTGGCCGCGCCAGTCGTGCTCGCTGAAGGGCAGGTCGACGGCTTGGCGCACCACCTGTACGGCCTGCACCAGCTCACCCTGCAGGACAAAACCGCTGCGCAGGATGTCGTGGGCGTCCAGCGTGGCCTGCCAGGCTTGCTGAAAGCGTTGCACATCCAGCCCCTGCACTTCCACGCGCAGTTGGTTGATGTAATTGCCGGCCTGCTGGTCGTAAAGGGTGTGGAACAGCATGCCCTGCTGCATGGGCGACAGGGGGTAAACATCGGCGATCTGCGCTGCCGCCAGCGGCAGGCTGTCCAGTTGCGCCTGGGTCAACGCGGCCAGCGGGAAGTCCGACGGGGTCACCCCCTGGTGGCGGGTATCGCAGCAGTGCTCGACCAGCTCGACCAGGGCCAGTTCATAGGCGTTAGCCAAGCCTTCGATGGTTTCCGGGTGGTGCACGTCGGCGCTGTAGGTCCATTCCAGGAACAGCTCGCCGCCATACACCTGACCAGTGATGCTCAGCCAGTTGCCTAGCTGCGCGCCTGCACATTGAGTGCGGCCCGCACTTTCGCCGCTTGGGGTGAACAGTGCGCCAGCCTCACCTGCAAAGCTGGCATCGAACTGGCCCAGGTAGTTGAAGGTGACACGGGCCTGGGCGGCGCGTTGCAGTTGCCCACGCACGTGGGCATCGCCGAGGTAGCGCAGCAGGCCGTAGCCAATGCCTTTGTCCGGTACGGCGCGCAGTTGCTCCTTGATGGCCTTGATCGACTGGCCAAGGTCCACGCCCGGCGTGAGGCGCACCGGGAACAGGCTGGTGAACCAGCCCACGGTGCGGCTTAGGTCGAGGTCGTCGAACAGGTCTTCGCGGCCATGGCCTTCGAGCTGGACCAACACATTGTCTTGCGTGCTCCACTGGCACAGCGTGCGCGCCAGTGCGGTCAGCAGCAGGTCGTTGATCTGCGTGCGGTAGGCTGCCGGAGCCTGCTTCAGCAGCTTGGCAGTGCGCTCGGCATCCAACCGTGTAGCGGCGGTGCGGGCATGGCTATTGTCCAGGCTGCCCTGCGGATTATCGCGTGGCAATTCGGCATTGTTGTCGGCCAGCGCTTGCAACCAGTAGTCGCACTGGGCTTGCAGCGTAGGGCTGCCGGCGTGGGCGACCAGGCGTTCGGCCCAGGTTTGTACTGCAGCGGTCTTGGCGGGCAGGTTTACGGCCTGGCCGTTCAGCAATTGCTTGTAGGCTTCTTGCAGGTCTTCCAGCAGCACCCGCCACGACACGCCGTCGACCACAAGATGGTGAACCACCAGCAGCAAACGCTGCTGGCCATCGGCGAAATCGAACAGTTCGGCACGCAGCAATGGCCCCTGTTCCAGGTTCAGGCTGGCTTGTACCTCGTTGCCGGCAGCATCCAGCTCGCCTAGCGCAGCCAACTGGCGCTGGTGCAGCAACGGTGCGCTGCCCAACGGCTGGAAGCGTGCCCGCCACTGGCCATCGCCACGGGTGAAGCGCAGACGCAGGGCATCATGCTGCTCGACCACCGCACGCAAGGCGGCCTCCAGCTGTTGCAACTGTACCGGGCTGGCGGGTTTGAGCAGTACCGACTGGTTCCAGTGCGCCGGTTGCGCCACATCCATCTCGAAGAACCGCGCCTGGGCCGGCAGCAGGGCTACCTCGCCGCTGAGAGCCGTGTCCACGAGCGCCGCCGCTGGCTGCTTGGCCTCGATACGCTTGGCCACCTGCGCCAGTTGGTCGATGGTCTGTTGTTCGAACAACTGCTTGGGGGTGATCTTGATGCCCTGGCGTTTGGCCCGGGCAATGATCTGCAGGCTGAGGATCGAGTCGCCGCCCAGCTCGAAGAAGTTGTCGCTGCTGCCGACCCGCTCCAGCTTGAGCACATCGGCCCATACGGCGGCCAGCTTCTCTTCGATTTCACCTTGCGGCGCCACGAAGCCTCGGCTGACAGCGCCCGGTGCCGGCAGTGCGCGCTTGTCGAGCTTGCCGTTGGCGGTCAGTGGCAGGCGTTCGAGCAGCAGCATCTGTGCCGGCACCATGTACTCAGGCAAGCGTGCTTGCAACTGTGCCAGCAGTTGCTGCTCGGTGACGCCAGCCTCGGCGACCACATAAGCCACCAGTTGCAGGCGCTCGGCATCACTGTCCAGCGGCAGGGCCAGCACCACGGCCTCACGGACTGCGGGCAAGCCCGCCAGTAGGCGAGCCACTTCGCCCGGCTCCACGCGGTAGCCACGAATCTTCACCTGGTCGTCGGCACGGCCGATGAACTCGATCAGGCCATCGGCAGTCAGCCGCGCACGGTCGCCGGTGCGGTACACGCGGGCACCGTCCTCGGTGGGCACGAAGCGTTCGGCCGTCAGCCCAGGCTGGCCGAGATAACCCTGGGCTACGCCCTGCCCGCCCAGGTACAACTCGCCGGGCACATGCGCCGCCAGCGGGTTGAGATAGCCATCCAGCACCTGCGCGCTAGCGTTGCCCAGTGGGCGGCCGACCGGCACCGTGCGGCAGCCTGGCACGGGCTGGCCGGGCTCGAAGGTGAGCACGCCAACCGTGGTTTCGGTCGGGCCATAGTGGTTGATCACCCGGCAACCAGGGCGCAACTCGCGGATCTTTTCCAACAGGCCCCAACTGCATGCTTCGCCGCCAAGGATCAGCGCTTCGCCAGGCAGCACATCGGCAGCGCGGGCTGCTTGCAGCAAGCCTTGCAGGTGGCTCGGCACCAGTTTCAGCACGCCAACCTGGTGCTGCGCCATGTAACTGGCGAAACCATCCGGGTCGAAAGCCAATTCCTGTGGCAGCAAGTGCAGCAGGCGGCCCGAGGCCAAGGCGCCGAACAGCACGGTATGGCCAAGGTCGGCCGCCGTGGTGGAGACCATTGCCATGCTTGCCTCTGCCGGCAATTGCAGGCGCTCCAGCACCGCCTGGGTATAACTGGCCAGCGCCCCATGGCTGATCACCACGCCTTTCGGCTGCCCGGTCGAGCCCGAGGTGTAGATGAGGTAAGCCGGCTGTTCGGGGGCGACTGCCACGTCGAGCGGGCTGTCGCTGCAGGTTGCCCAGGCGCTGTGGTCGCAGGCAATCACCTGCAGGCCATCCAGGCCCACGAAACGCGAATCACCTGGCTCGTGCAGCAGCACTGTGGCAGCACTGTCGGCAAGCAGTTGTTGCAGGCGCTCCTGCGGTTGCTGGGTGTCCAGTGGCAGGTAGGCCGCACCGGTCTTGAGCACCGCAAGCAAGGCGCTGACCCATTCGATGGAGCGCGGCAGGCACAAGGCAACGACGCTGCCTGCGCCAACACCGCGCTGGCGCAGGTAATTGGCCAGGCGGTTGGACCCGGCCTCCAGCCCGGCCTGGGTCATGAACCGGTCACCCGCACGCACGCCGCCGCGCGCCTGGCCTTGAACCATTGCCTGGCGCCACAGCCCCAGGAAGTCGCCCTGTGGATAGGCCTGTCCGGCCATTGGCAACACTACTGGTACTTCCGGGCAATCGACGATCGCCTGCTGCGGGTCGCGGACCAGTGCCTCCAGTACCTGTCGCAGCGAAACCGCCATGCGCTCGATGGTGGCCTGCTCGAACAGGTCGGTGGCGAAGGTGAAGTAGCCTTCGATACCGTCGGCCTTGTCGGCGAAGTCGAAGGCCAAGTCGAAGCGAGCATCGCCGCCGTCACGGGCAAAGCCTTCCACCTCCAGCGCGCCCAGGCGCTGACGCCCCGCCTCACTGGTGGCCACATGCTGGTTGATCTTGAACTGGAACAGCGGGTTGTGGGCCAGGTTGCGCTCAGGCAACAAGGCGTCGACCAGGTGCTCGAACGGCAACTCCTGGTGCGACTGGGCGCCGCCGATCACCTCTTTCACCTGTTCCAGCAGTGCGGTGAAAGTGGCGCGCTCGTCCACCTGCACGCGCAGCACCTGGGTGTTGATGAAAAAGCCGATCAGGCCTTCCAGTTCCTTGCGGTTACGCCCGGCATTCGGTGCACCGATACGGATGTCGGCCTGGCCGCTGTAGCGCGACAGCACCACCGCCATGGCCGCCAGTACCAGCACGAACAGCGTGTGGCCGCCCTTGCGTGCCAGGCTGCGCAGGGCCTCGGCCCGTTCGCCCGCAATATCCACGCGCACCACCGCACCGCGCTGGCTTGGCGTGGCCGGGCGTTCGAAGTCCAGTGGCAGGCTCAGCACCGGCTGCTCGTCACCCAACTGCGCTTGCCAGTAGGCCAGCTGGCGCTGTGCTTCACCGGCTTCAAGCCAGGCGCGCTGCCAGATGGCGTAGTCGGCGTACTGGATCGGCAAAGCCGGCAAATCGGCCTGCCGCCCCTCGGCCAGGGCGGTGTACAGCTGGATGAACTCCTGCACCAGCACATCGCTGGACCAACCGTCGGAGATGATGTGATGCATGCTCAGCGCCAGTACGTGCTCCTGGTCCGCCACACGCAGCAAGGTCACCCGCAGCAGCGGCCCGCTCAGCAGGTCGAACGGCTGCTTGAGGGCCGCGTCCACGGCCACGCTCAGCGATGCTGCGTCGGGCTCGCCGTCGAACATCACCAGCTCCAGGGGCAGCGGGCACGGGTCGAGGATTTCCTGGTGGAATTCACCCTCCACGGAGGCGAAGCGCGTGCGCAGCGATTCGTGGCGCTGCACCAGCGCGTCCAGCGCCTGTTGCAGCACCGCCTGGTCCAGTGCGCCTTTCAGGCGTACGGCAATGGGCACGTTGTAGGCCGGGCTGTCGGGCTCCAGTTGCCAGAGGAACAACAGGCGCTGCTGGGCGTACGACAGCGGAATGCGTGCCAGGCCCTGGCGTGCCGGCACGATGGGCAGCAGGCGGAAGCTCTGCCCGCTGGCCTGCATCTTTTCCAGGATCTGCTGGCGTTGCTCCACGGGGAGGCCGACGAAACGTTGGGCGATGCGTTGTGCTGCAGTGAGTTCCATGTCAGGCCTCTGTGAATGCGTTCATCATTTTTTCGATATCGCTCAGGCCATCGTCGGTCAGCGACAGGGCCTGTTCATCCAGCGCCAGGGCGAAGGCGCGCAACTCGGGGTGGGTGAAGATCAGCCGCAGTGGGATGTCCAGCCCCAGCTCGACGTTGATCCGCGACACTGCCTGGGCGGCCAGCAAGGAGTGGCCGCCCAGCTCGAAGAAGTTGTCGTTCAAGCCGACCCTGGCGACGCTCAGCAATTGCGCCCAGATATTGGCCAACTGCTGTTGCCGCTCGGTCTGCGGCGCCTCGTAGTCATGCTGCGGCTGGCTCGGGTCAGGCAGCGGCAGGGCCTTGCGGTCGAGCTTGCCGCTTGGGGTCAGCGGCATGCTCGGCAGGGTCACCAGATAAGACGGAATCATGTAGTCCGGCAGGCTGGCCTTGAGGTAGTGCTTCAAGGCCAGGCGCAGGTCGCCGTCATGGCCTTCAACCGGCACGGCATAGGCGCACAGCTGCTTGCCCGCAGGCAGGTCGATGGCCAGTACAGTGGCTTCGCGCACGTCCGGGTGCGCGCGCAGGTACTGCTCGATCTCGCCCAGTTCGATGCGAAAGCCGCGCACTTTCACCTGGTGATCGGCCCGGCCGCGATAGGCCAGCTGGCCGTTTTCGTCATAGCAACCCAGGTCACCGGTGCGGTACAGGCGGCCGCCGCCAACCGGGTCGAACGGGTCAGGGATGAAGCGCTCGGCAGTCAGCGATGGCCGCTGGTGGTAACCGCGTGCCAGGCAACCTGCCCCGCCGATGAACAGCTCGCCTGGCACCCCCACCGGGGTTGGCGCCAGGCCATCGTCAAGGGCATGCAGGCTGCGGCCTGGTATGGCACGGCCAATGGGTACGCCACCCTGGCTGATCTGCTGCGGGGTCATCTGCGAGCAGTCATAGGTGGTGGCGACCACGGTGGCTTCGGTCGGGCCATAGGTGTTCAACAGGCGCACTGCGGTTGGGCCATCGGCCAGCCAGGCACGCAGGGCGTCTTCTGGCACCGCCTCGCCACCGACGTGAATCTGCTTCAGCCGGCCATAGGCTTCCGGTGCGCGGCGCTCCAGTGCCAGTAAACGCCAGTAGGCGGCTGGCAGGTCGGCTACGGTGACATCGTGGCGGTTGATTTCATCCAGCAGAGTCGCGGTGTCCCACAGCCGCAGATCGCGCAGCACGACGCAAGCGCCTTGGGCCAGCGGCGGGAAGAACTGCTCGATGAAGCCGTCGAAACTGAAGGTGGCGAACTGCAACACGCGGTCATTCGGGCTCAGCCGCGAATAGTCACCAGCCACTTGGCAGAACACCGACAAGGCATGGTGATCGATGGCCACGCCCTTGGGCATGCCGGTGGAGCCGGAGGTATAGATCACATAGGCCAGGTTCTCCGGCGCGGCCAGGTTGGCCAGCGGCTCGGCAGGCCAGGCACTCAGCCAGTCGTTACCCGGCTCCAGCACCACGCAGGGCAGCGGTGTGCTCAACTGCAGGCGTTCACGCGAAGGCACGTCGGCCAGCAACAAACCGATGCTGCTGTCCTCGACCATGTAGGCCAGGCGCTCCTGCGGGTAGTCCGGGTCCAGCGGCACATAAGCGCCACCCGCCTTGTGGATGGCAACCAGCGCCAGGGCCATGCGCAGGCCGCGCTCGACAGCCACGCCGACCAGACGGTCCGGGCCCACGCCCAGCGCCCGCAAACGATGCGCCAGCTGGTTGCTGCAGCGGTCGAGCTCGGCGTAGGTCATTTGCTGGTCGTCGAAGATCAACGCCACAGCGTCTGGTCGCAGACTTGCCTGGTGCTCCAGCAACTGGTGTGCGCACAGGCCGCTACTGGCCTGCGACGCCGGGTTCCAGCCATGGGTCAGTTGCTGGTGTTCGGCACTGCCTAGCAAGCCCAGCTCGCCAATGCAGCGCTGCGGCTCGGCGCAGATAGCTTCCAGCAACGCCTGCCAATGACCGGCCATGCGTTCGATGCGTGCGGCGTCGAACAGGTCGGTGGAGTAGTTGAACGAGGCCGTCACCCCATCGGAACGTTCCAGCGTGTTGAGCGAGATGTCGTACTGCGCACCGGGCTCCAGCAGGTCCACTTCCTTGACCTGCAAGCCGTGCAGGGCATCGCTGGATACCTGCTCACCCAGGTCGCGCAAGTGGTTGTACAGCACCTGGAAGAACGGGTTCACACCCTGGTCGCGGTCCGGGTACAGCGCCTCGGCCACTTCAAGGAACGGCACATCTTTGTTGGCCTGAGCCTGCAAGGTGGTTTCCTTGATCGCCGCCAGCAGTTGCGGGAACGGCTGGCTGCCATCGACGCCGATGCGGGCTACCACCACGTTGATGAAGAAGCCGATCAGCCCCTCCAGCTCCAGGCGGTTGCGGTTGGTGACGGGTACCCCGATGTTCAACGTGTCCTTGCGGCTGTAACGCGACAGTACGATGGCATAGGCCGCCAGGAATACATGGAAAAGCGTGGCGTTGGACGCCACTGCCAGGGCCCGCAGGCGCTCGGTCAGGGCCAGCGGCAGGCGCACGTCGAAGCGGCTGCCCTGGTAGCTCTTGACCTGCGGGCGAATGCGGTCGGCGGGCAGTTCGAGCACTTCGAAGTCGTCTTCCAGGCGGGCCTTCCAGTAATCGATCTGCGCCTGCATCTGCCCTTCGGCCAGCCACTTGCGCTGCCACGCGGCGAAGTCGGCGTACTGCACCGGCAAGGGTTCGATGGTCTGCTGCCGGCCTGTGGCCGCCGCGTTGTAGACGGCAGCGAACTCGCGCACCAGCAGGCTCATCGACCAGCCATCGGAGACGATGTGATGCAGGGTCAGCGACAACAGGTGCTCTTGCGCATTCACCTTGAACAGACGGGCACGCAGCAGAGGCCCATGCTCCAGGTCGAACGGGACAAAGGCTTCGGCTTCCAGCTTGCGCAGCTGCGCCGCGTGGTCCTGGCCGCTGAGGTCTTCGAAGCCGATCGGCACCGTGGCGGCTGGCAGGATGCGCTGCCACGGCAAGCCGTCGGCTTCGACGAACACCGTGCGCAGTGACTCGTGGCGGGCCACCAGTGCATCCAGTGCGGCCTGCACCGCCGAACGATCGAGGTTGCCCTGCATGCGCACGGCCATCGGCGTGTTGTAGGCCAGGCTTTGTGGGTTGAGCTTCCAGAACAACCACTGGCGGTTCTGCGAACGGGACACCGGCAGCGGCTGCTGGCGGTCGAGGATTTCGATGTCCAGGCCCGTGCCCTTCTCGCCCTCCGCCACCGCCTGGGCGAAGGCCAGCAGGTCGACGGTGTCGAACAGGGTGCGCAGCGGGATATCTACGCCCAACTGCTTGCGCACGCGAGATACGGCCTGGGTTGCAAGCAGCGAATGGCCACCGAGGGCAAAGAAGTTGTCGGTCAGGCCAACCTGCGGCACTTGCAGGACTTCGGCCCAGATCGTTGCCAACTGCACTTGCAGCGGGCTCTCTGGTGCCTGGTAGGCCTGCAGGGTGGCGACCGGCTCGGGCAGCGCCTTGACGTCGACCTTGCCGTTGGCGGTGACCGGCAGGTGCTCCAGCACCATCAAGTGGGTCGGCACCATATGTTCGGGCAGCCGGCTTTTGAGGGTGGCGCGGGTCGAATCCTGCCAGGCCTGGCAGTCGGCAGGCATTTCACTGGGCACCAGCCAGGCAGCCAGTTGCAATTGCGGCGCCTGGCCCTGCACGCGGACCAGGGCATTGGCCACACCGTCCAGTGCGCGCAGCTGGTTTTCGATTTCGGCCAGCTCGACACGGTAGCCACGGATCTTCACCTGGCCATCCATACGCCCGGCAAATTGCAGGTCGTTGCCCTGGCGTACCCAGTCACCGCTGCGGTACAGGCGCTGGCCGTGGCTGCCGTGCGGGTCGGGCACGAAGCGCTCAGCAGTGAGCGACGGGCGGTTCAGGTAGCCACGGGCAAGGCCTGCACCGCCTATGTACAGCTCGCCCTTGGCCTTGGCCGGCAGTGGCTGCAGGCAGCGGTCAAGCACTGCCACGCGGGTGTTGGCCAACGGCTGGCCGAGGCTGCTTTGTTCGCTCAGTTCGGCAACCAGCACGCCGACGGTGGTTTCGGTCGGGCCGTAGTGGTTGAACACCTTGAGCGCCGGGGCCAGTTGGCGGATCTTGCCCAGCAGGCCTGGGCTGATGGCCTCGCCACCCAATACCAGGCACTGGCTCGGCAGCGCCGCGCGGCCAGCCACCAGCATGGCCTCCAGGTGTGAAGGCACGATCTTCAGGGCATCCACCTGGTGTTCGGCCAGGTACGCGGCGAAACCTTCGGCATCCAGCACCTGTTCGCGCAGCAACAGGTGCAAGGTGTGGCCGCCGCACAGTGCGCCGAACAGCATGGTGTGGCCAAGGTCGGCAGCCGGGGTCGAGACCTGGGCCATGCTGCGGATTCGCTCGACAGGCAGGCGCGCGCTCATGCCATCGACATAGTTGGCCAGGGCGCCGTGGCTGATCGCCACGCCCTTGGGCTGGCCGGTGGTGCCAGAGGTGTAGATCACATAGGCCAGGTTTGCCGCAGCCGGCGCGGTGCGTGCGACGCTGCCGTTGCCCGCTTGCGCCCAGTCAAGGTGCTGCACAGCCGCGGGCAACTCGGCCTGCCAGTTACCGGGGGCCAGCACCCGGCGGGTGCCGCTGTCGGTCAGCATGTAGGCGAGGCGCTCAGCCGGCTGCTCGGGCTCCAGCGGCAGGTAGGCGCCCCCCGCCTTGAGTACCCCCAGAATGCTGGCGAGCATGCCGACGCTGCGGTCGGCCAGTACGCCAACCAGTGTGTCTGGCCCTACCCCGGCTTTGACCAGGCGGCTGGCAATGGCCTCGGCGCGGGCATCGAGTTCGGCGAAGCTCGCCTGTTCGCCCGCAGCCACTACCGCGATGCGCTCGGGGTGACGACTGGCGGCTGCAGCAAAGCGTTGCTGCACACTGGGCGACTCGGCGGCCTGCGCGGGGGCGCCCAGGGTTGCGGCCAGACCCGGCAATGCCAGCTCGCCTACAGCACCAGCCGTTTCGGCAGCCAGCGCCTGCACCAGCGCCAGCCACTGCTCGCCAAGGGCTTCGATGGTGGCCGCCTCGAATACATCCGTCGCGTAGGTGAACGCGGCATGCAACTGCCCGGCGCGTTCGTGGGTGTCCAACGCCAGGTCGAAGCGTGCGCTGTGCTTCTCCAGGGCAATGGGCGCCAGGCTCAGGCCGGAGCGAGTCTCGATGGCCTGCACATCCGCCACCTGCGCTTGGTGGTTGAACAGCACACGAAAGAGCGGGCTTTCGCTGCTGCGCGGCAGGTCCAGGGCTTCGACCAACTGCTCGAAGGGCAAGTCCTGGTGGCTTTGTGCACCCACGGCGGTTTCGCGCACGCGCTGCAGCAGGCCGGCGATATCCAGCAGCGGGTCGATCTCGGTGTGCAGCACCTGGGTGTTGATGAAGCAGCCAATCAGCCCTTGGCCTTCTGCACGGTTGCGGTTGGCGATGGGCACGCCGACGCGGATCGCGGCCTGACCGCTGTAGCGCTGCAACAGCAGCTTGAAGGCAGCCAGCAACACCATGAACAGGGTGACGTTGTGCTTGCGCGCCACACCGCGCAGGCGCTCGGCAACGTCTGCGGCGACGGGGAATTCGTGGCGCGCGCCCCGGTAGCTGGGCCGGCCTTGGCGGGCACGATCCAGTGGCAGCTCCAGCGGCGAATGGTCCTCGCCCAGGCGGGCCTGCCAGTAGGCCAGCTGGCGCTCCTGCTCGCCAGCCTCCAGCCAGCTGCGTTGCCACAGGGCGAAGTCGCGATATTGGATTGGCAGCGCGTCGAGTGTGGCCTCGGTGCCGGCTACGGCGGCCTCGTACAGGTGCAGGAATTCATCGATCAGCACGTTCATCGACCAGCCGTCGGCGACGATGTGGTGCAGGGTCAGCAGCAGTACATGCTCCTGTGCGGCCAGTTGCAGCAGGCGTACGCGCAGCAATGGGCCACTGGCCAGGTCGAACGGGGCCAGAGCTTCGGCTTCGGCGATGCGTTCGACCGCGGCCTGGCGGGCGGTTTCGTCCAAGCTGGCCAAGGCGTCCTGGCGCAGCTGCAACGGAGCAGCCACGGCGTCTACTTGCTGGCGCACGTCATCGCCGTCGGCGACAAACCGAGTGCGCAGGGTTTCGTGGCGCGCCACCAGGGCATCGAAAGCCTGCTGTAGAGCGGCCAGGTCAAGTGGACCATGCAGGCGCACGGCCATCGGCAGGTTGTACGCTGCGCCCTGCGGGTCGAGCTGCCAGAGGAACCACATGCGCCGCTGGGCATACGACAGCTGGTCGCGCTCGGCCACCTCCACCCCGTGCGCGATCGGCAGCACGGAAAAATCCATGCCCTCGCCCTGCAGCGCCTTGAGGAACAGGCGGCGCTTGTCGGGGCTGAGTTCGATGAAGCGGCGGGCGAGCTTGAGCGTTTGATCAGCATTCATGTCGAGCGGTGTCCTGGCAGTCGAGCGGTAACTGTCAGACGAAGGCATGGGGGGCTGATTTAGGGGGGGATTGAAGCAGGGCCACCAGGGGCCCGCCGTTGGGAATTTGGCGCCTGTGAGATCGAGCGCCGCGCGGGCGGCGCTCGATCTCACAGGCGCTGCACCTCCCACGACAAACACCTATCAGCCCAACACCTCGCTGTGCCCCTCGGCCATCGCCACCACCACCTTGCGCTTACCGGTAAACGGCGAGCGGGCGTGGGCCGCGAGCATGTTGTCGAGCATCAGCACATCGTTTGTCAGCCAGGGGAAGCTGATGGTGCATTCATCCAGCACCCCGCGCACTTCATCGAGCAACGAATCCTCGATGGTCGTACCGTCGCCGTAATACACGTTACGTGGCAGGTCCTCTTCCTCGACAATGTCCATCAGCGATTCACGCACCTCTGGCTGCAGGTTCGACACATGGAACAGGTGGGCCTGGTTGAACCACACGTCATCCCCGGTTACCGGATGGCGCGCCACCACCTGGCAGCGCTGGCGCGTGCGCAGCTCGCCGTCGTCCTTCCAGATGCACTCGATGGCATGCGCCCGGCAGTACGCCTCGACCTGGCGCGGGTCTTCGGTGTTGAACACCTGCGACCACTCCACATCCAGGCCGTTGCCATAGTTGCGCACATACATCAGCCCTTTCTCCTCCAAGCGCTGGCGAATGCGCGCCGGCATGCGTCGGTACACCTCGCGGCTATCGGCAATTGGCGTTTCGCCGCCGGTCTCGGCGGGGATGACGCTGTAGAACCAGATCTTCATCGGCCATTCCAGGGTGTAGGCCTGCTCGTTGTGCAGGGGAATGCTCTGGTGCGCCGGGTATTCGGTTGAGGTGTACACGCCTTTGGTCACGTTGCTGCGGGGGGTAGAACCGAACTCGTAGTTGAGCAGTGGGTGACCGAAGGAGGCGGCAAACTGGCGGAAGGCTTCGGCGCCACCCACCTCGAAGCCGCGGAACAGGATGCCGCCAGCCTGCAGCAGGTGCCGATCCACCAGCGGCTGCAATTCGGTAAAAGCCTCCAGCAGGTCGATCCCCGGCTCCGGTGCGCGCACCAGCAGCGGCAGGTTGCCGCGCGCAGCGTCCAGCGGTTCGATGGCAAAGCTCAGCAGTTCACTCATGTACGGTCACCTCAAGCCAGGGCCGCGTTGGCGGCGAAATCGGGTTGTGCGCCATCACGGCGCCTGACTAGGTGAACGAGCGGGCCCGCGGGAAATTCACCAGGGCAGCACTCACAGGTAAAGCCAGCGCGTGCCGGTTCGTCTGAACGATGTGCACCCTTTTATCGCCCAGGAACCGTACATGACTCGCCAGCTTCTGCTCCTAGCCCTGCTCGCCACGGCCCCTGCCGCCTGGTCGGCGGAGCCATGCGCCATGGAAATCCACGGCACCGACCAGATGACCTTCGACAAGGCCGCCATCAGCGTGCCCAAAACCTGCACCACGTTCACCGTTACCCTCACCCACCCAGGCGACATGCCCAAGAACGTGATGGGCCACAACTGGGTATTGAGCACCCAGGCCGACATGCAGGGCGTACTGGATGACGGCCTGAAGGCCGGCGAGGCGCAGGACTACGTCAAGCCTGGCGACACACGGGTGATCGCTCATACCCGCCTGATCGGTGGTGGCGAGAAGGACAGCGTCACCCTCGATACCAAGGCGCTGAAGGCCGGTACCGACTACAGCTTCTACTGCTCGTTCCCGTTCCACAGCACCCTGATGAAGGGCACCCTGACCCTTGGTAGCTGACCCCGCCCCCCACTTTCACCAGCGAGATCACGCTTCATGAAAACCTCCTCCCCCGGGGCCATCCGCGAACTGCTGGGCCTGCTCAAACCTTACCGCCCGGCGGTCATCGTCTCGGTGCTGCTGGGCATGGTCGGCGGCCTGGCCGTCACTGCGCTGCTGGCCACCGTCAACCAGGGCCTGCACGCTGAAGGCGGCATGAGCCAGGGTGTGATCCTGGCCTTTGCCGGCCTCTGTGTATTGGCCCTGGTCAGTAGCGTGGCGGCCGACAGCGGCACCAACTACGTCGGCCAGAAGGTCATTGCCCGGTTGCGCAAGGACCTGGGCGCCAAGGTGCTGTCGGCACCGATCGAGCAGATCGAGCGCTACCGCACCCACCGCCTGATCCCCGTGCTGACCCGCGACGTCGACACCATCAGCGACTTTGCCTTCGCCTTTGCACCGCTGGCCATTTCGCTCACCACGGTAACCGGTTGCATGGCCTACCTGGCGTGGCTGTCGTGGCCGATCTTCCTCATCACCCTGGCAGCCATCGGCATCGGCAGCGGCATCCAGTACGTGGCACGGCAAAAAGGCGTGGCTGGCTTCAACGCCGCCCGCGATGCCGAAGACAACCTGCAGAAGCACTATTCGGCCATTGCCGAAGGGGCCAAGGAGCTGCGCATCGACCGCCGTCGCCGCCATGCCATGCTGACGCGCAACATCCAGGGCACCGCCGACTTCATCGCCAACACTCACATCCGCGCCATCAACATCTTCGTGGCGGCCAAGAGCCTGGGGTCGATGCTGTTCTTCGTGGTCATCGGCCTGACCCTGGCCTTGCAATCGCTGTGGCCGAGCAATGACCCGGCGGTGATGAGCGGTTTCGTGCTGGTGCTGCTGTACATGAAAGGCCCGCTGGAAACGCTGATCGGCAACCTGCCGATCCTCGGCCGCGCCCAGGTGGCGTTCCGCCGTATAGCCGACCTGTCCGAACGCTTCTCCTCGCCCGAACCGCACCTGCTGCTGGAGCCGCCGGTCAAGCGCGAAACCCCGGCTACCGCGCACCTGGAGCTGCACAACGTCGAATACGCGTACCCACCCGTGGACGGCAACGAGCCGTTTCGCGTTGGGCCTGTGAACCTGAGCATCGAACCGGGCGAAATCCTGTTCATCGTCGGGGAAAACGGCTGCGGCAAGACTTCGCTGATCAAGCTGCTACTGGGCCTGTACGCCCCACAACGCGGTGAAGTGCGCCTGAACGGCAAGGCCGTCGGCCCGGAGGCGCTGGACGACTATCGCCAGCTGTTCACCACCGTGTTCGCCGATTACTACCTGTTCGAAGACCTGCCCGAGCACGAGCACAGCCTGCCCAGCGATGCCACGCGTTACCTGGAACGGCTGGAAATTGCCCACAAGGTCAGCGTACGCGATGGCGCCTTCACCACCACCGACTTGTCGACCGGGCAACGCAAGCGCCTGGCGCTGGTCAATGCCTGGCTGGATGGGCGGCCGGTACTGGTGTTCGATGAGTGGGCGGCGGACCAGGACCCAACCTTCCGCCGGGTGTTCTACACCGAGCTGTTGCCGGACCTGAAGCGTTTGGGCAAGACCATCATCGTGATCTCGCATGATGACCGGTACTTCGATACGGCGGACAAGGTGGTGCACCTGAGCCGTGGGAAGGTGGTCGAGGCATTAGAGCCGGCTTGAGTGACCGAGGGGCGCTATGCGCCCCATCACCTTTACGCTCCCTATAATCGATCTATAGTCGACCTATAATTGCCTATAAACCACGCCTCTCATACGGCCTATAATAGCTCTATAATCACTCTATAATTGACTATAAAGCTGTATGGGAGGCCGTAATGCCGGAAACCGTCTATCACCGCCCAGCGCTAGCATCGCGGCTGTCGAAATTGATCATGCAAGTTGCCGTGGGCAGTGCAGCAAGCTCGGGGGTGTTTCTGGCGGCCCCCAGGCGTACCGGTAAATCCACCTTTGCACGCGAAGACCTTCGACCCGCTCTCGAAGCTGCGCAGGCAATCGTGCTGTACGCCGACCTCTGGAAAGACCTGACCAAAGACCCAGGCCAAGTCATCGTGGAAACCGTGCGTGAGGCGCTCGGGCGTAACGAAGGCTTCATTACGCGGCTGGCAAAGTCCACTGGCATGGAGAAGGTAACCGTAGGTGGCCTGAATTTCAGCGTGGACAAGATCGGGCTGGGGCAAGATGTCGATCTCACCAGTGCGCTGGTCGCGCTCTCCGACGAATCACGCAAGATCATCGTGCTGATCATCGACGAGGCGCAACATGCAATCACGACCGACCAGGGAATAGCAGCCTTGTTCGCCCTCAAAGCGGCCCGGGACGAACTCAACAGCTCGAAGCACCATGGGTTGCGCATCGTTTGCACGGGCTCGAACCGGGACAAACTGGCCATGCTGCGCAATAGCAAAGATCAGGCGTTCTTCGGCGCTGCGATGGTGCAGTTCCCAACGCTGGATCAGGACTTCATCGACTGGCTTTGCGCCAACATCGATCTCCCCTGCGCACTCGACCCGGTAGAGGTGTTCCAACTGTTCAAAGAAAGCGGCTACCGCCCTGAGTTACTGGGCGCGGCAGCAGATGAAATACGCTTCGACTTCAGCATCGAGCCCGAAGCCGTACCGGCACGGTTCCGAGAGCTTGTTCAGGCGCAAGCCAATGACCTTAACGCGAACCTGAAAAAGGTGATCCACAGCCTCACTCCGATTCAATCCGCCGTTCTACGCGTCATGTGCGTAAAGGGTAATGAATACGCACCGTTTGAGGCCCCAACCCTGGCACTGTACGCCAAAGCGATGGAACGGGCGGGTGTGCAGGAAAGCGAAATCAAGGCCGAGGTGCCGGGGGTTCAGCAAGCGCTCATCGCCTTGCAGGACAAGCATCTGGTGTGGAGGGCATCACGGGGCGTATACGCGGTAGATGAGCAGGTAATCGTCGATCTGGTCCGCGCTGATGGCTTGCTGGAAGGGCTTGGCTGAAGGTTCCTGTACGTAGAGCGCCCCATCAATCTGGCGCTCTACGCAGGCCGCAATCAGAACAACCAGCGGTACAGTGCGTAAGCCACCACCACCGCCAGCACCGGCCGCAGCACGCGGTAGGCCTTGGGGTTGGCGCGCTTGAACTGCTTCACGTGGCTGCTGATCTTGTTGCTGAAGCGCTTGCTCCAGGCATACGCCTGGTTGATCCCACCCACGCGCTCGTCGTCGGTGTTCTGCGGCGCGGTGGCACGGCCGAGGAAGGCACTGACCTGGCGGTTGATGCGGGTCATCAGCGGGCTGCTCAGTGGGCGCTCGATGTCGCAGAACAGGATCACCCGCGTAACGTCAGTTTCGTTCTTGACCCAGTGCACGTACGTTTCGTCGAACATCACGTCTTCGCCATCACGCCAGGCGTATTCCTGGCCATCCACGTAAATGCGGCAGGCGTCGGAGTTGGGCGTGGACAGGCCCAGGTGGTAGCGCAGCGAGCCTGCGAATGGGTCGCGGTGCGGGTTCAGGTGGCTGCCGCCGGGCAGCAGGGCGAACATCGCGCCTTTGACGTTGGGGATGCTGCTGACCAGCTCGACCGTGCGCGGGCACAAAGCTTCGGCCGACGGCAGGGGTTTGTCGTACCACTTCAGGTAAAAGCGCTTCCAGCCCTTCTTGAAGAACGAGCCAAAGCCTGCGTCGTTGTCCTTTTCGGCGGCGCGGATATAGCCCTCGTCGAACAGGCGCATGGCCTCTTCGCGGATCTCCTGCCAGTTGTCTTTCAGCACGTCCAGTTCTGGGAAGCGCTGGCGGTCCAGGTAGGGTTTGGACGGCACGCCGGAAAACAGGTACATCAACGCGTTGTAGGGGGCGAACAACGCCGAATGGTTGACGAACTGGCGCAACACCGGCAGGCGGGCCTTGCCGCGCAGGTGCACGAACAGCACGCTGCCGAAAAACACCAGCAAGACACCCGCCTTGGCTGCAAAGGAAAAGGTCATGCTTTCACTCCTTGGGGAAGAGCCAGGGCTGCGCGGCCTGCTCTCCAAAAAATCATCCTGCCATCATAAACCGATCCCGCCGAGGTAAAAACAACCCGGGCGGGATCGCATTGATGAAGATTTTGCAATAAACCAGGCCGCCCAACCTTGCGCCGGATCAGCGGCAACGCCGATTATTGCTGGTTTTCCTGCTCGCTGAACAGGTCGCTGAACAGCATGCTCGACAGGTAACGCTCGCCCGAATCGGGCAGGATTACGACGATGGTCTTACCTTGCATTTCCGGCTTTTCGGCCAGGCGCACGGCCGCCGCCATGGCCGCACCGCAAGAAATGCCGCACAGGATGCCCTCTTCCTGCATCAGGCGAATGGCCATGGCCTTGGACTCTTCGTCGGTCACCGTCGCCACTTGGTCGACGATCGACAAGTCGAGGTTTTTCGGCACGAAACCGGCGCCAATGCCCTGGATTTTGTGCGGGCTGGGCTTGAGTTCTTCGCCGGCCAGGGTCTGGGTAATCAGCGGCGACGAAACGGGTTCCACGGCCACCGAGAGGATCGCCTTGCCCTGGGTGTGCTTGATGTAGCGCGATACACCGGTGATGGTGCCACCGGTACCCACGCCCGCCACCAGCACGTCAACCGCACCGTCGGTATCGTTCCAGATCTCCGGTCCTGTGGTCTTTTCGTGGATGGCCGGGTTGGCCGGGTTTTCGAACTGGCCCGGCAGGAAGTACTGGGCGGGGTCGGAGGCGACGATTTCGTTGGCCTTCTCGATGGCGCCCTTCATGCCCTTGGCCGGGTCGGTCAGCACCAGTTCGGCGCCCAGCGCCTTCAGCACCTTGCGGCGCTCCAGGCTCATCGAAGCGGGCATGGTCAGCATCAGCTTGTAGCCACGGGCAGCGGCAACGAAGGCCAGGCCGATACCGGTGTTGCCCGAGGTAGGCTCGACGATGGTCATGCCCGGCTTGAGCTTGCCGCTGCTCTCGGCGTCCCAGACCATGTTCGCGCCGATGCGGCATTTGACCGAATAACCTGGGTTGCGCCCTTCGATCTTGGCAAGGATGGTCACACCGCGAGGGGCGATGCGGTTGATCTGCACCAACGGCGTGTTGCCGATGGAATGGGCGTTGTCTGCAAAGATACGGCTCATGGCAGGGGTCCTTGGCATGAAAAAAAAGCAGGGAAAGACCTCAAGGGTAAGCCCCGGCCGATGGCCCGTAAAGCCTGTTCGAACTCAGCGGGGCGCGTCGCGGTCAACCGCACATCCTGCCTTGGAGACGCTCCGATGAGAGCCCGTTATCGCTGGCCGCTGTTGGGCCTGGGCAGCCTGATCGTGCTGCTGGTTGCCCTGCACCTGGCCCTGCCCTACCTGGTGCGCGACTACCTGAACGACAAACTGGCCGACATGGGTGACTACCGCGGCCAGGTAGCCGATGTGGACCTGGCCTGGTGGCGCGGCGCATACCAGATCAATGGCCTGAAAATCGTCAAGACCAGCGGCAAGGTGCCGGTACCGTTTCTCGACGCGCCGCTGATCGACCTTTCGGTGAGTTGGCGTTCGCTGTGGTACGACAAAGCGGTGGTGGCCGAAGTGACCTTCGTGCGCCCCGAGCTGAATTTCGTCGACGGTGGCAGCAAACAGGCATCGCAGACGGGCCGGGGCACCGACTGGCGCCAGCAGCTGGAAAAACTGCTGCCCATCACCCTCAACGAAGTGCGAATCGACAACGGCGTGCTGACCTTCCGCAACTTCAACTCCAAACCACCGGTCGACCTCAAGGCCACACAACTGAACGCCAACATCCGCAACCTGACCAATGTTCGCGACAAAAAAGGCCGTCGCGATGCGAGTTTCGAAGGTACGGCGCTCATCGCGGGCGATGCGAAGGTAGAAAGCCGTGCCACCTTCGACCCGTTCAGTGATTTCGATGACTTCAAATTCAGGCTTCGCGCTACCGGCATCGAACTGCGCAAACTGAATGATTTTGCCAGCGCCTATGGCAAGTTCGACTTCAATGCCGGGCATGGTGACGTGGTGATCGAGGCCCAGGCGGAAAACGGCCGGCTAAATGGCTATATAAAGCCGCTGCTGCGCGATGTCGACGTGTTCGACTGGCAACAGGACGTCGAAAAAAAGGACAAGGGCTTCTTCCGCTCGGTGTGGGAGGCCTTGGTGGGTGCGACCGAGACGGTCCTGAAGAACCAGCCGAAAAACCAGTTCGCCACCCGCGTGGAACTCAGTGGCAGCGTGCACAAGCAGGATATCAGCGCCTTCGAGGCGTTCTTGCAGATCCTGCGCAACGGGTTTATCCAGGCGTTCAATGCCCGGTATGAGCGGGGGGCGCCGGATGCCGACTGAGTCGGCGTGACGGGGCATTCAGGGACTGAATACCCGGTCTGCGTTTTCAGTTGCCTAACCCCGCGTTATAGTCGGTGACAAATAAATTCATGTGTTGCCTGTACCGGCCTCTTCGCGGGTAAACCCGCTCCTGCACAGGACCGCGCAGCCCTCAAGCTTGCGCCGTTCTGTGTAGGAGCGGGTTTACCCGCGAAGAGGCCTGTACAGGCTTACAACAGAGGACAAACCGATGAAGTTCGAAGGCACCCGCGACTACGTCGCCACAGACGACCTGAAACTGGCGGTAAATGCGGCTATCACCCTCGAACGCCCGCTGCTGGTCAAGGGTGAACCGGGCACCGGCAAGACCATGCTCGCCGAGCAGTTGGCCGCCTCGTTCGGCGCTCGCCTGATCACCTGGCACATCAAGTCCACCACCAAGGCCCACCAAGGGCTGTACGAGTACGACGCAGTCAGCCGCCTGCGCGATTCGCAGTTGGGCGTGGACAAGGTGCACGATGTGCGCAATTACCTGAAAAAGGGCAAGCTGTGGGAGGCCTTCGAGGCCGAAGAGCGGGTGATTCTGCTGATCGACGAAATCGACAAGGCCGACATCGAGTTCCCCAACGACCTGCTGCAAGAACTCGACAAGATGGAGTTCTACGTCTACGAAATCGACGAGACCATCAAGGCCAAGCAACGCCCGATCATCATCATTACCTCGAACAACGAAAAAGAGCTGCCGGACGCTTTCCTGCGCCGCTGCTTCTTCCACTACATTGCCTTCCCCGACCGCACCACCTTGCAGCAGATCGTCGACGTGCATTACCCGAACATCAGCCAGTCGCTGGTCAGTGAGGCGCTGGATGTGTTCTTCGACGTACGCAAAGTGCCGGGCCTGAAGAAAAAGCCGTCCACCTCCGAGCTGGTCGACTGGCTCAAGTTGCTGATGGCCGACAATATCGGTGAAGCGGTGTTGCGCGAACGCGACCCGACCAAGGCCATTCCGCCGCTGGCCGGTGCGCTGGTGAAGAACGAGCAGGACGTGCAACTGCTCGAGCGCCTGGCCTTCATGAGCCGGCGCGGCAACCGCTGACAGGAGCCGGGCCATGCTGCTCAACCTGTTCAATGAAATGCGTGCGGCCAAGGTGCCGGTATCGGTACGCGAGTTGCTGGACCTGCATCAGGCCCTGCAAAAGCACGTGGTGTTCGCCGACATGGACGAATTCTACTACCTCGCCCGCGCCATCCTGGTGAAGGACGAACGCCATTTCGACAAGTTCGACCGGGCCTTTGCCGCCTACTTCAAAGGCCTGGAAAACCTCGACCGGCATATCGAGGCACTGATCCCCGAAGACTGGCTGCGCAAGGAGTTCGAGCGCTCGCTGAGCGAGGAGGAACGCGCGCAGATCCAGTCGCTGGGCGGCCTGGACAAGCTGATCGAGGCATTCAAGAAACGCCTTGAAGAGCAAAAGGAACGCCACGCTGGCGGCAACAAGTGGATCGGTACCGGCGGCACCAGCCCGTTCGGCTCGGGCGGTTTCAACCCCGAAGGCATTCGCGTTGGCGAGGCCGGTAAACGCCAAGGCAAAGCGGTAAAGGTGTGGGACCAGCGCGAGTACAAGAACCTCGACGATCAGGTGGAACTGGGCACACGCAACATCAAGCTGGCCCTGCGCCGGCTGCGCAAGTTCGCCCGTGAAGGCGCCGCCGAAGAGCTGGACATCGACGGCACCATCGACCACACCGCGCGTGACGCAGGGTTGCTGAACATCCAGATGCGCCCGGAACGGCGCAACACCGTCAAGCTGCTGTTGCTGTTCGATATCGGCGGCTCGATGGACGCCCACATCAAGGTCTGCGAAGAGCTGTTCTCAGCCTGTAAAACCGAGTTCAAGCACCTGGAGTACTACTACTTCCACAACTTCCTCTACGAGTCGGTGTGGAAGAACAACCTGCGCCGCACCTCGGAGCGGTATTCCACCTTCGACCTGCTGCACAAGTATGGCGACGACTACAAAGTGATTTTCGTCGGCGACGCGGCCATGGCGCCCTACGAAATCACCCAGCCAGGTGGCAGCGTGGAGCACTGGAACGAAGAGGCCGGGTACGTGTGGATGCAGCGGTTCATGGAGAAATTCAGGAAGATCATCTGGATCAACCCGTATCCGAAGCAAGCTTGGGATTACACGGCTTCGACCCATCTGGTGAGGGACTTGATCGAGGACAAGATGTACCCGTTGACCTTGCAGGGGTTGGAGGAAGGGATGCGGTATCTGTCCAAGTGATGCAGCCTTTATGGGCCCTTTCGCGGGTTTACCGCGAAAGGGCTGGCAGCCTCACCGCCAACGGTCCAGGTAAACCTGGTGCTCCCGCCAAGCCTCGTCCTGCACCACCGCCTTGAACCGCACCACCGCCCCTGGCATGCACTGCGCCAGCTGCGCCAGCGCCAACGGCGTCAACGCCCCCAGCCGCGGATAACCGCCAATGGTCTGCCGGTCATTGAGCAACACGATCGGCTGCCCATCCGGCGGTACCTGCACCGCCCCCAGCGGTATCCCTTCGGAAATCATCGGTGCACCCTGATAGACCAGCTGCGGCCCCAACAGACGGATACCCATGCGGTCCGCCCGGCTGTCCAGTGTCCACTCCCGGTTGAAGGCCTCGAACAGGCTGGTACCGCTGAATTCACCGATCTGCGCGCCCATCACCAGGTCAAGTACAGGCTTTTGCGGGTACTGTGGACGCAGTGCGTGCGGCACCTCGCGCAGGGTTGCATCGCTGCCGGTGAAACTTAATGCCTGGCCTTTAGCCAACGCGGCACCCTGGCCATCGATGCCACCCAGTTCTTCACGGACCACCGTGGCACAACTGCCCAGTACATCCTCGCCCATGAACCCACCCGGTGCCGCCAGGTATGCCCGCACACCCTGCCTGGGCTGCTTCAGGGTCAGGCGCTGCCCCTGGCCCAGGGCAAAGCTGCGCCAAGGTGCGATCGGCTGATCATCGACGCGCGCGTCCAGGTCGGCACCGGCCAGCGCCAGCACACAATCCTGTTCGGCCACCACGCAAAAGCCCCCCAGCGCCACCTCGACCACCGGTGCCGCCAACGGGTTGCCCAGCAGCCAGTTGGCCCAGTGCATCGCCACCCAGTCCAACGCGCCGCCCTGGGTTACCCCCAGATGGCGCACGCCGAAACGCCCGGCGTCCTGCAACTGACACAACGGCGTACTGGCCTCGATCTTCAACTGCGTCATCCTTGCGCCTCCACATCACCGCCCAAGGCCAGGAACTCACTACGCGAAACCGGCACGAAACGCACCCGATCACCCGGTTGCAACAGGCTGTAGCCCTCACGCTCTCGGTCGAACAAGCGCACCGGGGTACGCCCGATCAGGTTCCAGCCACCCGGCGATACCGCCGGATACGCCGCCGTCTGGCGCTCGGCAATGCCCACGCTACCCGCCGCCACCCGCTTGCGCGGGGTGCTCAGGCGTGGGCTGGCCAGGCGTTCGTCCACCAGGCCCATGAAACCGAAACCGGGGGCGAACCCCAAAGCAAAAACCGGGTAATCACGTTCGCTGTGCAAGTGAACAACCTCGGCTTCAGTCAACCCGCTACGGGCCGCCAGCACAGGCAGTTCAGGGCCGACACTGGCGTCGTACCACACCGGGATCTCATGTCGGCGCCCGCCGCCGCCGGCGTCGGGCTGCAAACCTTCCAGCGCCTGATCAATCAGTGCCCTCGCCTCGCCAGGCGGCAGGGCGAACTGCACCATCAGCGTGGTGTAGGACGGCACCAGGTCCAGCAGATGCTCGCCGAACGCTGCACTCAAACGCTGGCTGGCTGCAAGCATCCACGGCATGTTGGCCTCGTCGATACGGTCGAACAAGCGCACCATCAGGCTGTCGATGGCCACCACTTCAATGCGCGCTTTCATCGCGGCTCCAAGGCATCGAGGGCCTGGCGTATCTGCCGCACCGCCGCCACCGAGCTGTCGTTATCGCCATGTACGCACAGCGTGCTTGCCTGCAGGCGCAGGGCGCTACCATCGTCCGCTACCAGTGTGTCACCACGGGCCAGGCGCACGGCTTGCTCCACCACCAGCGCCGGGTCGTGATGCACCGCACCCGGCAAGCGGCGCGATACCAAGTGGCCGCTGGCGGTGTAGGCGCGGTCAGCGAACGCCTCGAACCACAGCGGTACGCCGATTTCATCGCCCAAGGCCTGGGCGGCCCGGTTGTCGGCGGTGGCCATCAACATCAGCGGCAGGGTGCTGTCGTAGGCTGCCACGGCCTCCAGCACCGTGCGCAGTTTGAGCGGGTCGGCCATCATGTCGTTGTACAGCGCACCATGGGGCTTCACGTAGGCCACGCGGCCACCCAGCACTTTGCAGATGCCGTCCAGCGCACCGATCTGGTAGTGCAGCAGGTCGCGGATTTCCTCGGGGCTGCAGGCCATGGAGCGGCGGCCGAAGCCGACCAGGTCCGGGTAGGCCGGGTGCGCACCGATGGTCACGCCGTGCTCCAACGCCAAAGCCACGGTGCGGCGCATGATGCTGGGGTCGCCAGCGTGGTAGCCGCAGGCGATATTGGCGCAATCGATATAAGGCATGACCTCGGCATCCAGGCCCATGCGCCAGCTGCCGAAACTCTCGCCCATGTCGCAATTGAGTAGCAGGCGTTCCACCACGCGGTCTCCCTTGTTGTTGTTCATAGGCCTACCTTACCGCGCCAGCAGCTGTTTGCCGCGTGTTTCCGGCAGGCTCAAGGCGGCCACGATCACAATGCCGTAGGACACCGCAGAAAACACGCCGATACCCAGGCCCAGGGGCACGTTCTGGCCGAGCATGCCGATCAGCAATGGGAACAGCGCCGCAATGACTTTGCCGATGTTGTAGCAGAAACCCTGCCCCGAACCCCGGATGCGCGTGGGGAACAGTTCGGTCAGGAATGCGCCCATGCCGCTGAAGATACCCGATGCGAAGAAGCCCAGCGGGAAGCCCAGCCACAGCATCACCCCATCGCTGACCGGCATCTGCGTGTACAGCAGCACGATGACGAACGAGCCCACGGCGAACAGGATGAAGTTCTTCTTGCGCCCCAGCAGGTCGGACAAGTACGCGCTGACCACATAACCCACGTACGAGCCGACGATCACCATGGCCAGGTAGCCACCCGTGCCCAGCACGCTCAGACCGCGCTCGTTCTTGAGGAAGGTCGGCAGCCACGAGGTGATGGCGTAGTACCCACCCAGTGCGCCAGTGGTCAGCAGGGACGCACGTACAGTGGTCCAGAGCATGCCCGGTGCGAAGATTTCGTAGAAGTGCGAAGGTGCCTCGGCGTTTTCCACCGACTTGGCCTCGCGGTATACCTCGGGGTCCTTGACCAGGCGGCGAACGAAAATCACGAAGATCGCCGGTACCAGCCCCAGCAGGAACAGTGCACGCCAGGCCTGCTCTGGCGGCAACCATGAGAACAGCAGCGCATAGAGAATCGCCGTGAGGCCCCAGCCGATGGCCCAGCCGGACTGCACCATGCCAACCGCCTTGCCTCGGTCCTGAGCACGGATCACTTCGCCGATCAACACCGCACCGGCGGTCCATTCGCCGCCGAAACCAAAGCCCATCAAGGTGCGGGCGATCAGCAGTTGCTCATAGTTCTGGGCGAAGCCGCACAGGAAGGTGAAGAAGGCGAACCACAGCACCGTCAACTGCAGGGTGCGTACCCGGCCGATGCGGTCGGAAAGAATACCGGCCACCCAGCCACCCACGGCCGAGGCGATCAGCGTGCTGGTGTGGATCAACCCGGCTTCGGTGGTGGTGATGCCCCACAGCATGATCAGCGTGGGGATGACGAAGCTGAGCATCTGCGTGTCCATGCCGTCCAGGCCATAGCCGATCTTGCAGCTCCAGAAGGTGCGCCGTTGCTGTTTGTCGATGTCGCGGTACCAGGCGAAGGGCCCGGACGAAGGGGGGGAACTGACCTGCTGCTGCACGCCGGTGGGGTTCATGGATGCCTCGGCTTGTTGGTATTGTTTTATGGGCGACATAAAGCGTCGCGGCCTGGGCACCATTGTTCAGAGGCCGCGACGCTTGAGTCCAACGATAAAAACCGCCGGTCTGGAACAAGAAAAACTGATCATGAACCTTCGCTTCCTCGAAACCTTCGTCTGGGTCGCCCGGCTCAAAAGCTTCCGCCTGACGGCGCAAAAGCTGTTCACCACCCAGGCCTCGGTGTCCAGCCGCATTGCCGCGCTGGAGGCCGACCTGGGCGTAAAACTGCTGCTGCGCGATTCCCGGGGTGTCAGCCTGACCCCGGAAGGTGGCAAGGTGCTGGAATATGCCGAGCGCATGCTGGAAACCGCCAAGGCCATGAAGCAGTCGCTGGACAGCGACCGGGCCAAGGTCGGGCGAATTCGTATTGGCGTGATGGACACGGTAATCCACACCTGGATGAGCGCGCTGGTGGCGGAACTGACCGAGCGCTACCCACAGGTGGAAATCGAGCTGGTGGCCGACACCGCGCTGAACCTGCGCGAGCAGTTGCAAAAGGGTTTTCTCGACGTGATTCTGCAGACCGACTTGCTGCGCGAGCAGTCCATCCGCAGCCTCGACCTGGCGCGCTACCCGATGGGCTGGGTAGTGGCTGCCGGCTCGCACCAGCACCGGGACTATGCCTCGCTGGCCGAGCTTGGTCGCGAGCGCATCATCACCTTCTCGAAGAACTCACGGCCGCACCAAGAGGTGCTGAGCCTGCTGCAAGCTGCGGGCGCAGAAGCGCCGCGGTTGAACTGCGTGAACTCGGTGGCGGCGATCACCCGGCTGTTGCGCGACGGTTTTGGCATTGGCGCATTGCCCCCAGCGCTGGTGGATGCCGAGCTGGGCCGGGGTGAGTTGGTGCTGCTGGAGGGGCTGCAACCGCCGCCGAGCCTGGAGCTGGTGGTGGCGTGGCAGACCGGGGTGGCGTTGGTGGATGAGGTGGTTGGGGTTTGTCGACAGGTGCTGGAAGCGTATGCGCGGGATGTGGGGGGGCAGCGGATAATGCTCTTCTGATACGACCAGCGTGGTTTTTGGACCACCGCATACGGTTCTCATCCCGTGAATGGCTGCCACCCAAGTCCTGTGGAAACGATTGAACTGGCGGTTCCAGCAGAGAAAACGCCAAACTCCGCACCTGATAATTCTGCCAGTAGTAAATTCGGGTTATGCCGCGTAGTTTACCGTTCGTGCAACTACTGCACACCAGCGTAGAGTGAACGATCATGAAAAGTGAACGGCAACTGCTTGAGGATCCATTTTACGGTGAGCCCAAATCATCCGACAGCCACCCCGGAAAGTTCAAAGGCAAGATGAAATGGCCACTCGGACGAGAAGCGCCTCTCAAACCTATCGATGTATATTTAACTATCAGTGATGCGAACTATTGGAGAGGTGTCGCCATTCTAGACAAACCGTTTGATCGCGTCGTCGTATCTATAAAAAAAGGACTTCCGGATGGAGTTTACTCGACCAGCGATTTCAACAATAATATCTTCGTCAAATGCATTTATGACGGCATGATTGCCGGCAGCATGGTTGGAACAGTAAAGTTTGATACAAAAATGGGAAACCTCAAGATTACCGATGTTTCTGGCAGTTTCGAGGCTGAGCACAGCAGGACGCCAGACATGCCCGCCCCCCTGAAAAATGCCCCTCCCAAAACAAACAAGGAAACATCCAAGTTCAAACTATCCTGCAATTTTGAGTTCTTGGATATTGCTAAATCATCCACGGACAAAACGTGATGAAATGCAGTTTCCTTCTCCAATTACAACATGGCTTTCATGCGACCGCCTTGTCCTGACGACTGCGTTCGCATGAGAGGCCCGGCCACGGCCTGCAGGTCATGGAGCCAGAGAGTGTCGCCGGCCCGACAATCTAGGCATCATTGCTAAAGCCCAGGGGGCGCTGCGCGCAGCTTAGCGCCAGCTTTCTTTCACCGCCCTGCGCCGCCCACCCAGGATCACCCAGCCAATCCCCAGCAACAGGCTTTCGACCACAAAGGCCAGCACAAACCCTGCGCCAACGCCCCAGCCAATCGCCTCGGGCACCAGCAAAATCTGGTAGCTGTAACCATTGAGGGTTTCTTCGCGCAACTGCGGGTCGGCCTGCACCAGCACATGCCAGGTACGCTCGGCCCACGGCCCTTGCAGCGCCTGCCATTCGTTTTCCAGCAGTTCGTTGCGGATCATCAGGCTTTCGATGCTGTTGGCATCACTGTTGAACACCGGGTCGTCACTGCTGCGGTAATGCTGCAGCAACGCCTGCAGGTCGCCTTTGAAAAAGCGCTCAGCCGTTTGCCGAAACCCGTCGAGCGCCTCGCGCGACTCGAACAGGTGCGCCTCGACCCGCTGGCTATAGTCCTTGACCAGCCCCGGGACCTGAATGCCGGCCAGCAGGCCGAAGGTGAACAGCAGCAACCGCAGGTAACTTCTGAACATGCAGCGTCCTTAGCTTTGGCCGTGCGCCACGCATTCGCCGTGGCGCCACAGCGCCCACTGACCCGGCTCGTAGCGGTGCCAGGTCTCGTTTTCGGTCAGGGCCTCGGTGGCGATCACCGTGACCACGTCGTTGGGGGTGGTTTCGGTATGGAAATCAACGATCAGGTCGACATCTTTCAAGCGTGCAGCGCCAAACGGCGCTCGCCGGGTGATGTGCACCAGCTTGGTCGAGCAGAAGCAGAACAGCCAGTCGCCGTCACTGAGCATGCAGTTGAACACGCCCTGCCCACGGTAACCCGCACAGGCTTCGACCAGCACCGGCAGCAGCTGTTCCACCGGCACCGGCTCTGGAAAGGCACTGCGAATGCGGTTGAGCAGGTCGCAGAAAGCCGCCTCGCTGTCGGTATCACCGACCGGCCGGTAGAAGCTGGCCTGGCCCTTGAAGTCGCCCAACTGGCCGTTGTGCGCGAAGCACCAGTTGCGCCCCCACATTTCCCGCACGAACGGGTGGGTGTTGGACAGGCACACCTTGCCGACGTTGGCCTGGCGGATATGACCGATCACCACTTCGCTCTTGATCGGGTAGCGCTGCACCAGGTTGGCCACTTCCGATTCGCTGCTCGCGGCTGGGTCCTGGAACAGGCGCAGGCCACGGCCTTCGTAAAAGCCGATACCCCAGCCATCACGGTGAGGGCCGGTGCGCCCACCGCGCTGCATCAGGCCTGTGAAGCTGAAAACGATGTCGGTAGGGACGTTGGCACTCATGCCCAGCAGTTCACACATAGGCGTGTCTCCGTTTACAGACGGGGCTCGACCCGGCCACCGCCACGCGGGGCGGCTGGGGGCGGGGCGTCACGGTAACGGTCGCCGCGCTCAGCGGCCAGCGGCGCATGGGCAACGACTGCATCATCTTCAACCGCTTGGCGCTTGGCGGCGGCTTCGGCCTGCGCGCGGCGCTCACGGGCGCGTTTTTCAAGCGGCCAGCGCAGCAGCACGAAGAGGAAATACAGGCCAAAGGCGATCAAGCCATACATGGCGAAGTCGGACACTGCTCGCCAGGCGTTGTTACCGACCTTGAAGGCGACGTCCAACGCGGTGATGGCAATGGCCGGGGCGAAGCTGTCCTTTACCGGGTCGACGATGGTCGGCGTCAGCAGCAGCACCGCCAGCACCACCCGCAGCGGTTCGCGCAGCCAGCGCCACATCCAGCCGGTGAGCTTGAAGCCCACCAGCAGGCAGCCCAGCGCGGCCACAGCGTACAGGCCCCAGGCGAAGGTGTAGTCGTTCTCGGTCATGGTGTTCGTGCAAGCCAGGCAAAGAGATGCCTATGATAAACACTTTTCCGGGCGCAGACAGTGTTTGCCTGTCCCCAGCCAAGAGATCACCCATGCCCAACAAGCCTCAGCCGCCCATCGCCCACGCCGATAACGCCGCCGACCCGTACGCCTGGCTGCAACAGCGCGACACCCCCGAGGTACTCGCCTACCTGCAAGCCGAAAACGCCTACCAGGAAGCCTGCCTGGCCGACCAGGCAGCGTTGCGTGAGCAGTTGTTCGAAGAGATCAAGGGTCGCATCCTGGAAACCGACCTGTCGCTGCCGTCGCCCTGGGGCCCCTACCTGTACTACACCCGCACCACCGCCGGCGACGAGTACCCACGTCACTACCGCTGCCCACGCCCTGCCGACGATTCGAACACCGTCGATGAAAGCCAGGAGCAACTGCTGCTCGACCCCAACGCCCTGGCCAATGGCGGCTTCCTGTCGCTGGGGGCGTTCAACGTCAGCCCCGACCACCGCCTGCTGGCCTACAGCCTCGACACCAGCGGCGACGAAATCTACACCCTGTACGTCAAGGACTTGGCCAGTGGCAGCGTCACGCCCCTGCCCTTCGACGACTGCGACGGCAGCCTGACCTGGGCCAACGACAGCCAAACGCTGTTCTTCGCCGAACTGGACGACACCCATCGGCCATGGCGCCTGCATCGCCACACCCTGGGCACTGACGCCGTGCAGACCGTGTTCGAAGAGCCCGACGGGCGCTTCTTCCTGCACTGCTATCGCACCAGCTCCGAGCGCCAACTGGTGCTGCTGCTGAACAGCAAGACCACCAGCGAAGCCTGGGTACTGGACGCCGAAACCCCGCAGGCGCCGTTCACCTGCCTGGCGCCGCGTGTCGAAGGCCATGAATATTTCCCCGACCATGGCCAGCTCGACGGCGAGTGGCGCTGGTTCATCCGTACCAACCAGGACGGCATCAACTTCGCTCTTTACCATGCCCCTGTCGCGCCAGTGCCAGGCCGTGAGCAATGGCAGGTGCTGGTGGCGCACCGCGACGCAATCATGCTCGAAGGCCTCAGCCTCAATGCCAGCGCCCTCACCCTGAGCCTGCGTGAAGGCGGCCTGCCAATCATCGAAGTACGCCCGCAGGGGCTGTCGGCCTATCGCGTCGAGCTACCCGACGCCGCCTACAGCCTGTACGTACAGGACAGCCTGGAGTTCGTCAGCACACGCGTGCGCCTGCGCTACGAAGCCCTCAATCGCCCGGCCCAGGTGCGCCAGCTGGAGCTGGCCACGGGCGCGCAGGTTGTGCTCAAGCAAACCCCGGTGCTGGGTGCGTTCGATGCCGATGACTATGTCAGCGAGCGCCTGTGGGCGACTGCGGCGGACGGCACCCAGGTGCCGATCAGCCTGGTACGCCGTCGCCGCGACCAGGGCAAGACCGTGCCGCTGTACCTGTACGGTTACGGCGCCTATGGGGAAAGCCTCGACCCGTGGTTCTCCCATGCGCGCCTGAGCCTGCTGGAGCGTGGCGTGGCCTTTGCCATCGCCCACGTGCGCGGCGGCGGTGAACTGGGTGAAGCCTGGTACCGCGCGGGCAAGCAGGAGTACAAGCACAACACCTTCAGCGACTTCATCGCCTGCGCCGAGCACCTGATCGCCAAAGGCGTGACGGCTGCCGATCGCTTGGCCATCAGCGGCGGCAGCGCCGGCGGCCTGCTGATCGGCACGGTGCTCAACCTGCGCCCCGAGCTGTTCCGCTGCGCGATTGCCGAAGTGCCGTTCGTCGACGTGCTCAACACCATGCTCGACCCCGAGCTACCGCTGACCGTGACCGAATACGACGAATGGGGCAACCCAGAGGAACCGCAGGTTTACGAGCGCATCAAGGCGTATGCACCTTATGAGAACGTAAAGGCCCAGGACTATCCAGCGATGCTGGTGGTGGCGGGTTACAACGACAGCCGCGTGCAGTACTGGGAAGCGGCCAAATGGGTGGCGCGGTTGCGTACGCGCAAGACCGACGACCACCTGCTGCTGCTCAAGACCGAAATGGGCGCAGGGCATGGCGGGATGAGCGGGCGATACCAAGGGCTGAAGGATGTGGCGCTGGAATATGCGTTCGTATTCGGCGAGCTGGGTATCGTTTGAGATAGCTAGGGGCGCTTTGCGCCCCTTTCGCGACACAAGGCCGCTCCCACACGAGTCCTGCGCGGTATCTGTGGAAACGGCCTAGTGTCGCGATGGGCTGCAAAGCAGCCCCAAAAACCACCGCCACACACGTCTGCTATATCAATCATCATCCACCGCCGGTTTCGGCGGTTCTGGCCGCAACCCCGGCAATGGCTGGTCCTTCGGCGGCCCGGGCACCGGCATCGGTGGCAACAGCGGCGCCCCCGGCTGGCTGTCATAAGCCTTGGGCGGCGTACTCGGGGTTATCTGCGGGTATGGCGTAGGCGTCGGCGTACCGGGTGCGCCGGGTACCGGGGTAGTGAGCCGGGGTGGCGTGCTGGCGGCTTCGGCCAGGGGCCAGCCTGCCAGCAACAGCGCGGTGAGGATCGCGTGAAACATCAGCAACCTCCTGTCGGGAACCTTCCAACAGCCTACGCCTAAATCAAAGCTTTCGCCTGTCCGCCTGCCCTGCAAGCGCGCTAGACTCAATGACATAACCGTCATCTGCCTGATCAGAACAAAGGAAACACCATGAGCTCCACCTCTTCCGCCGCCGCCACCGCGCGCCTCGACCGCATTCTGGCCGACGCCAAGCGCGACAAGGAAATGGGCTACCGCGACAAGGCCCTGAGAATGTACCCGCACGTTTGTGGCCGCTGCGCCCGCGAGTTCGCCGGCAAGCGCCTGAGCGAGCTGACCGTGCACCACCGCGACCACAACCACGACAACAACCCGCAGGACGGCTCCAACTGGGAGCTGCTGTGCCTTTACTGCCACGACAACGAGCACTCGCGCTACACCGACCAGCAGTACTTCAGCGAAGGCTCCACCAGCACCCCGAGCATCGCCAAGGCCACTCACAACCCGTTCGCTGGTCTTGCGGGCATGCTGAAGAAAGACTGACCATCGATTTGCCCCCCGCAGCTACCGGGCAGCCCGTATAATCGCGCTTTTTTCGCGAAGGGCCCCGGTACGTGGCAAACAAACGATACAGCTGCATCGGCCTGTTCAACCCAAAGTCGGCAGAAAACGTCGGCTCGGTGATGCGCGCCGCGGGCTGCTATGGCGTCAATTCGGTGTTTTACACCGGCAAACGGTATGAGCGCGCGCGTGACTTCGTCACCGACACCAAGCGCGTGCACTACGACATCCCGCTGATCGGCATCGACGATCTGCAGCGCATCATCCCGCTGGGCTGCACGCCAGTGGCGGTGGAGCTGGTGGAAGGTGCGCGGCCCTTGCCGGAATATACCCACCCGGACCGGGCCATCTACATCTTCGGGCCGGAGGATGGTTCGTTGAGCGAGGAAGTGCGGGGGTGGTGTGAAGAGACTATCTACATTCCGACCGAGGGTTGCATGAACCTGGCAGCGACGGTGAACGTGGTGCTGTATGACCGTTTGGCCAAAGGGCTGAATACCCGCTCGGGGCCCAAGTTCAAGTAATGAAAAGGCCGCCACTGCAACAGCAGGGGCGGCCAGGTGCTGAGCTCCGTCAGAACAGCACCGGTCTTGCTCGAATCACGAAGCGTTGATCCAGATGGTCTTCAGCTCCGTGTACTGGTCGTGGGCCCAGATGGACTTGTCGCGCCCACCAAAGCCAGACTCTTTGTAGCCACCGAACGGCGTGGTCACGTCACCTTCGCCGAAGCAGTTGACTGTGACCACACCCGCGCGGATTTCACGCGACAGGCGCAGCGCATTGCGCAAGCTGCCGGTGTAGGCCGAAGCCGCCAGGCCGTATACGGTGTCGTTGGCCAGCTCGATCGCCTCGTCGATGGTCTCGAAGCTGGTCACGCTCAGCACCGGGCCGAAGATTTCCTCGACGAACAGTTTGTTGTCACGGCCAACGTTGTCGACGATGGTCGGCTGCACGAACACGCCGTCCTCGGTTTCGCCCCCCTGAACGATGCTGAGTTTTTGCTCGGCAGCGTATTCCAGGTACGACTTGACCTTCTCGAAATGCGACTTGCTGACCATGGCGCCCAGGCGGTTGTCCGGGTCCAGCGGGTCGCCCAGCTTCCAGCCCTTCAGGTGCTTGGCGATGAGGCTCAGCAGCTCGTCCTTCACGTCCTTGTGCACGATCAGGCGCGACGAGGCCGAGCAGTTCTCCCCCATGTTCCAGAACGCACCTGCGGTGACGAACTGGGCCACTTCGTCCAGGTCCTCGACGTCGTTCATGACCACGGCCGGGTTCTTGCCACCCAGCTCCAGGACGATGCGCTTGAGGTTGGACTCGGCAGCGTATTTCAGGAACAGGCGGCCAGTGTCGGTCGAGCCGGTGAAGCTGACCATCGGGATATCCATGTGCCGGCCGATGGCCTCACCCACTTCGCGGCCACCGCCAGGCACCAGGTTGAACACACCGGCCGGGATGCCGGCCTCGTGGGCCAGCTCGGCCACGCGCAGGGCGCTGAGGGTGGTTTCTTTGGCCGGTTTGACCACAATCGAGCAACCGGCAGCCAGCGATGGGGCAATCTTCCAGGCCAGCATCAGCAGCGGGAAGTTCCACGGCAGCACCAGGCCGACTACGCCAATGGCTTCACGCACCACCATGGTGACGGCTGCGTTGCCGGTCGGCGCGGTGGCGTCGTAGATCTTGTCGATCAGCTCGGCGTGCCAGCGGAGCGTGTGGATGGTTTCCGGTACATCGACTGTCTGGCACTCGCTGACCGGCTTGCCACTGTCCAACGCTTCCAGCACGGCCAACTCGTGGGCATTGTCCTCCAGCAACTGGGCGAACTTCTGCAGCACGTGCTTGCGGTCGCTGGGCTGCATCTTCGACCAAGTGCCTGCTTCGAACACACGCTTGGCAGCGGCCACGGCGACGTTGACATCGTTGACGTCGCAGGCGGCGACCTCGGCCAGTTGCTTGCCGGTGGCCGGGTTGGTGGTGACGAAGGTCTTGCCCGAGATGGCATCGCGGAATTCGCCGTCGATGAAGGCCTTGGTCCGCAGTTGCAGTTCGGCGGCGATGGCCGCGTATTGTTCCTTGCTCAGCAATTCAGCCATTTTTCCGGCCTCCTTATTTGATCTGGGCGATGGTGGCTTTCAGCTCGGTGACCACGCGCTTGAGTGCTTGCTTCTCGGCGTCATCCAGGTCGTACAGCGGCTTGCGCACGCCGCCGGTTTTCAAGCCATTCAGGGCCACGCCGTTCTTGATGGCCTGGACGAACTTGCCACCTTCCAGGAAGTCCATCAGCGGCATCATGGCGGCCATGATCTTGCGGCCTTTGGCGAAGTCCTTCTCGATCACGCAGGCCTCGTAGAGGGCCACGTGCTCGCGCGGGATGAAGTTGGAACCGGCGCAGACCCAGCTCTGGGCGCCCCAGGCGAAGAACTCCAGGGCCTGGTCGTCCCAGCCGCACGACAGCTGGATGTTCGGGCGATGGATGGCCAGGCGGTGCAGCTGGGCCATGTCACCGGAGCTTTCCTTGATGGCGACGATGTTCTTCACGTCGGCCACGGCGTCGAAGAATGCTTCACCCATGCTCACGCTCATGCGGCCTGGGTAGTTGTAGAGCATGATCGGCAGACCGGCGGCAGCGTCGACAGCCTTCACGTGCAGGGCGATTTCCTGCTGGGTCGGCAGCGCGTACGGTGGGGTGCCGACCAGCAGCGCGTCAGCCTTGATTTCCTTGGCGTGCTGGGCGAAGGCAACCGCATCTTCGGTACGGATGCCACCGGTGCCGACGATCAGCGGCAGGCGGCCGTTGAGCACGTCCTTGGCCTGGGCAGCCAGGTCGATGCGCTCCTGGGTGGTGTGGGCGTAGTACTCGCCGGTGGAGCCGCCAATGATGACGCCGTGGACTTTCGACTCGACCAGGTATTCGAGGACCTCGGCGAACGCCGCCTTGTCGATCGAGCCGTCCGCAGCCAGCGGAGTGATTGCCGGGGTGTAGATGCCTTCGAATTTCACGGTAGGTTCTCCAGTGCGTTGCTCAGTGTTGTGAAGGCCGCAACGCAAAGACGCTGCGGCGGGTTGTAGGGTTTCAGCTCAGCGAAGCCGCTTGTTGCAGGTTCAGCGAGCGGGTTTCCGGGGCCAGGGCAACCGAGAAAGCCAGGCCGACGAAGGTCACGGCAGCGGCGGCGTACATGGTGGCGCCGATGCCGTAGCTATCGAGGGCGATGGGCACCAGCCAGGTGCCGACGGCGGCACCGACCCGCGACATGGAGGTGCCCACGCCCACGGCGCCGGCACGGATTTCGGTGGGGAACAATTCGTTGGGGTACACCAGCTGCAGCACCTGGGCGCCACCGATGAACAAGGCATAGGCACCAAACAGCACCAGGATGAGCATCTCGTTGCCGTTGCTGAAGGCACCCAGGCCCAGCAGCGCCAACCCCGACCAGAAGAAGCTGTGCAACAGCGTGGTGCGCCGGCCGATGGTGTTGAGCAGGCGGGTGCCCACAATACAGCCGACCACGAAGAGGAAGGTGATTGCAATGGAGCCGATCGATGCCCAGTCACCTTTGAGGTTCAGCGCGCCCAGCACTTTCGGGGCGAATGCGTACACCGCAAACACAGGGATCACCGAGCAGGTCCAGAACATGGTGACGAACAACATGCGCTTGCCATAGCCGGAGTGCAGCAGGCTGAGGAACGACAGTTTGCGGGTCTTGGGCTCTTCCGGCAGGTTGCTCAGCGAAAACCCCTGGCCGTAGACGCGCTTGATCACCTCATCGGCCTCGGCCGAGCGGCCCTTGCTGATCAGCCAGCGTGGCGATTCGGGAGTACCCAGGCGGATGGCGAACAGCAGCGCACCGATCACTGCGGCGCTGGCCAGCACCAGGCGCCAGGCATCGTCGCCGCCGTGGCGAAGGATGGCCTCACCCGCCAGATAGGCAGTGGCGGCGCCGGCAAACCACAACACCGTCAGGGTAGCCAGGCGCGGGCCACGGTTCTTCCTGGGCAGGAACTCCACCAGCAGCGACGTGGCGACCGGATATTCGATACCCACGGCAATACCGATGGCGAACCGCAGCAGGAACAATACCAGCGCCGACTCGACCCAGAACTGCGCGACCGAAGCCAGGATGAACAAGGTCGGGCCAACGAAGAACACGCGCTTGCGGCCGAAGCGGTCGGTCAGCCAACCGCCGAAGAAACCACCGAAGAAAATGCCGATCAACGCCGAGGCGGCGATCATGCCCTGCCAGAAACTGGTCAGGTTGAGCCCTGCGGACATCTGCACCATGGCCACGCCGATGATGCTCAGTACATAGCCGTCGACGAACGAGCCGCCACCGGAGCGCAGGGTCAGCCACTGGTGGAAGTTGTTGATCGGTACATCTTCAATCGAAACATTCGGACTTGTCATTATTGTTCCTACCATTTCTGCTACATGCACATTTGCAAGGCGAGCGCGTCCGCGAAACTGAAAACCGCCTTCAGCCCCGGGTGATCGAACTGCGCATCTCGATCATCAAGTTCGGGCAAGCCGCGCCCGTGCCGGCCAACCAATGCCGACGTAAATGTTCTATTGGCCTAACTCAGCTGACGATCAGCTTTCTTTGCCAGCGCGGAACTGCCCCCACATGAGGTTGGCGTTCAGCCCCAGGGAAACCAGGGGTTGCGGCGGGTTTGCAGAGGGCCCGGGGGCATTGAGCAAAAACTCGATCAGCTCGTGCTTGTCGCCAGCCAGCCAGTCGGCCAGCAACTTGCCGGTAACGGTGCCACGGGTAACGCCCAGGCCGTTGCAGCACAGTGCACCTACAACATTGGGCGCCAACTTGCCAAAGAAGCCCATGTGGTTGCGCGATAATGCCAGTGCACCGCCCCAGGTATATTCGAAGTTCACATTGGGCAACATCGGGAAGCGTCGGGCGAACGATTCGCGGTGGCGCTGGACGAAGCGCTCCAGGTATTTGCCATTGCTGCGCCCGTCGGGGTTGTAGCTGAAGCTGTTGCGGATCAACAGGCGGTTGTCGACGGTGCGGCGCATGGTGGTGCCGAACGGGTCGGCCGGGATCACGCCCCAGTAGGGCTTGCCGCCAAGACGTGCCTGTTCGTCCTCGGTCAGCGGCCGGGTGATGCTGCCGTAGGTGAACACCGGCAGCATGCGGCCCTTGAGGAAGCCGAAGCTCATGCCGAAGGCGTTGGTGGTGAGCACCAGCTTGTCGGCGGTGATCGAACCGTGGGCGTGGCGCAGCACCACCTTGTCGCCGTACTCGACGTCGGTGATCGGGGTGTGCTCGTACAACGAGACGTTGGACGGCAGGCTGTCGGCGAGGCCTTTGACCAACGCCGAAGGTTGCAGCAAGGCAGTGCCGGGCGTGAACAGGCCCTTGCGGTAGAAATCCGTGCCGATGTGCTCAGGCAGGTCGCGCCCCTCGACCACTTCGTAGGGTTGCCCCAGTTTGTCCAGCCCCCGGCGGTAGGCATCCAGCACGGCAATACCGCGGCCTTCGATGGCCGCCTGGTACTTGCCGCAGTGGCGGAACTGGCACTCGATGGCGTAACGCTCGATCAGGTCCTTGAGGTACTGCTGGCCACCCAGGTTGAGCTTGAGCACGGTCTTGGCGATAGCGATGTCGCCAATGTAGTCCTCGGCGCCGATATCGTGCGGCAGGTCGATGGCAAAGCCGGCATTGCGCCCGGAGGTGCCATAACCGACCTCCTGGGCCTCGACCAGTATGATCTCGTCATGCGGAAAGTTCGTTGCCAGCTGCCGCGCGGCAGCCAGGCCGGTGAAACCGGCGCCGACCACCACCCAACGCGCCTGGCTGCGGCCCTTGTGGGCCGGCCTTGGCGTGCGGGGCTTGCTCAGGTGATACCAGCCACAGGTGGCATCATCGGCGGGTAACGAACTTATTCTTGTCATGTCACAAACCTGGTTCTTGTAGTCGTCGAATGGTCAGCACCGGCGGGGCTTACCTGTGTAACTCAAATCTGAATCGGCACATCCAGCCCTTGCGGCGCGGCGTACTCCGCCATGCGCCGGCGCGACAGCTCGAAGTGCTCACGCACCAGCTGGCCTGCGGCTTGCGGGTCGCGGCGCTCGATGGCCTGGATCATTTGTTCGTGCTGTTCACACGCCAGCTCGAGGTCGCGCTGCATGTCGTCGGTGGTCGGGTGGCGATAGAAGATCTTGCCCAAGCGGGTGTGGTCGATCAGCAGGCGGCGCAGGCTTGGCATCAGGTAATCGTTGTGCGCCATCTTGCCGATTTCCAGGTGGAAGGCGTCGTTGTAAAGCACGCGGTTTTCCACGTCGCGCTCTTCGATGGCCTGGCGGAATTGGGCCTGGATAGCCTTGAGCACTGCGATTTCTTCAGCGCTGGCATAGGTGGCGGCCAGCTGGGTAGTGGCCACGTAGATAAGCGGGGCGGCAACGTAAAAGCTGTGCAGCGACTCGTGGTTCATGGCGGCGACGCGTGGCGCGCGGTTGGCTTCCAGTTCGATGTAGCCTTCGGCGGCAATCTGGCGCAGCAACTCGCGCACAGGGGGGCGCGACAGGCCAAATTCGTCGCACAGGGCCAATTCATCCACCACGGCGCCCGGGGCCAGTTCCATGCTCAGGATCCGGCGACGCAGCGCTTCGGCGAGGACGGCTTTGCGGTCCTGCGGCACTTCTGCAGCGAGTGGTTGGACGGTGGCTTTCATGGCGGCCTTCTTTGTTGTCATAGCGCTGTGTCTACTATTTGTATAACGACTATAGGGTACTGTTAGACAATGTGTCTACAGCATTTTCGATGAACGGCGAAATCTGTCTGAGCCTTTGTTTATAAGGGTTCCAGCGGGTTTCCGGGGGAGATTAAACACCCTTGAGGCTGCATTGCCAAACCGGACAAAAAACTCTCCAGACAAGACAAGTGCGCACAATGTGCCGGCCTCTTCGCCGCTACAAACAAAAAAGCCACCTGCAAGCAGGTGGCTCCCTTCCAGTCACATTTCCCGTTACGCGGTTGCCAAGGCCTCCCGCCGCGCATGCCGTTTGCTGGTAACCACCCCCAGCACCAGAATCACCAGCGCCAGTGCCAGAGTCAGCGACACCTCCATGCGGTGCTTGGGCATGACAAACATGGTGCCCAGGGCAAAGATGATGAAGCCGATGACTGCATAGGTCAGCCACGGGTACAGCCACATACGGAAAGCGATCTCGACATTCTGCCGCTGCAGGATCGCGCGCATGCGCAGTTGCGAGCACGCAATCGCCAGATACACCAGCAAGGCAATCGAACCGGAGCTGGCCAGCAGGAAGGCGAACACCTCAGCCGGGGCAAAGTAGTTGACGATGGTCGCCAACATGCCGATCAGCGTACTGCCAATCACCGCCGCACGCGGTACGCCAACCTTCGAGGTGCGCTGGATGAAGCCCGGTGCATCGCCACGCTTGCTCAGCGAGTAGAGCATCCGCGACGAGATGTAGATCGACGAGTTCAGGCAGCTGGCCACCGCCACCAGCACGACGATGTCCACCAACTGCTTGGCGTAGGGGATGCTCATGATTTCCAGCGCTCGCTGGTAGGAGCCCTGCACGGGCAGCAGCGGGTCGTTCCATGGCACCACCGAGATGATCACGAAGATCGAAAGCAGGTAGAACACGCTGATGCGCCAGATGACCGAACGGGTAGCCTTGGCGATGTTGCGTGCCGGGTCTTTCGATTCGGAGGCGGCAATGGTCACCGCCTCGGTACCCAGGTAACTGAACATGGTGGTCAGCAAGGCGCCGATAATCGCCGTCCAGCCATTGGGCATAAACCCGCCCTGCTGCTCCAGCAACCGTGGCAGCCCACTGACTTCACGCCCAGGCAACACACCGGCCAGCGCCGCTGCCCCCAGGGCGATGAACGCGACGATGGCAATGACCTTGAGCATGGCGAACCAGAATTCGAATTCGCCGTACTTGGCCACACTGAACAGGTTGGTCGCGGTCAGCAGCACGGTCATGCTCAGGGCAAAGAACCAGGCATCGATGTGCGGGAACCAGTTGTTGAGCACCACGCCAGCGGCGATGGCTTCGATGGGAATCACCAGCACCCAGAACCACCAGTACAGCCAGCCGATGGTAAAGCCGGCCCAGCGGCCGATGGCGCGGTCGGCGTAGGTGGAGAACGAGCCGGTATCGGGGCTGGCGACTGCCATTTCCCCGAGCATGCGCATCACCAGTACCACCAATGCACCTGCCAAGGCGTAGGCGACGATGGCCGAGGGGCCGGCCGCGGCGATGGCGTGCCCGGAGCCGATGAACAACCCGGCACCGATCACCCCGGCGATGGAGAGCATGGTCACATGGCGTTGCTTGAAGCCTTGCGCCAGCTGATTGCCGGCGCCACTCGCGCTTGTCATTGTCATCCTGATCCCTGCTTTTGTTTTCTTTGTGGGGGGACGTGAAGCTCCTGGATCGAAACCCAGCGTGGATGAGCTTCGCGCCCGGTCACGGTACGCCAGCAAGGGGGCGGTCAAGTTGCCTGGATCCGCCACGGAGTTGACCATAGATGACATTGCCACCGCCGGGCGCCCCGATTGAACGCCGGCGACTTCCTGCAGGTCACCTGCAGACATTTCACACGGAGGTCTTGCCATGTTCGATATCCACTCTGCTGCGACGTCGCAGCACAATGTTCATGGCCTGGAACGGGTCAGCTCGCTGGCTGGCGGAGCGCTGATGTTCAGCAAGGGGCTGCGCCATGGTGGCCTGGTCGGCTTGCTGCAAATGGTGGTGGGCGGCATTGCGGTAGCACGCGGCGTCAGCGGGCACTGCTCAACCAAGGCCTGGTGGCAGCGGCATCGGCAGGAATACCACCGGTTGCGTTCGGATATAGCGCGCAGCGCGGCAGAACTGGAGGTGTTGAAGGCCAGTGCCAGGGCGGCGACCAGAGGGGTGACGGTAACCGGGAAGGATCCGTTGGCCGACAGCTGAATCTGCTTTACCTGTACCGACCTCTTCGCGGGCAGGCCCGTGAAGAGGTCGGTACAGGTAACAAAAGTGCCTAGCGCAACGCCTTGCTCTGCAACACCTCGGAACGCCGGCCCAGCACATTCTCGCTGATCTGCACGAAGTCCTCGGTACTGACGCTGGGCAGGCGCATCAACCCGCGCACCACATCGTCCAGCGAGCGCTTGGCCTGGGTGTGAATGCGGATTTCCTTGTCCAGTGCCTGAAGCAAGATCACCCCACGGGCCACCTGGGCCGGGCTTGTGCGCTCGCCCTTGAGCCGGGTGACCTTGGCGCCTTGCTTGCTCAGGCGGGCCTGCCAGGCCTGGTAACGGTCATCGCTTACACCACCGGAACGGCGCAGCAACTCGCTGGCGTAGTAATCGGTCAGGCTCTCTACCAACCAGTCATTGCCGTCGCGCCCATGAATCTGCGCAAACAGCTGCACCACTTCGCGCAGCAACGGGCTGCTGCCATTCTCGCTGACCATCGGCCGAGCACTGTGCAGGTACAGCGAACCCTGGGCCGCCATCGCCCCACGCCACATGCCGTCACGCGCCCCCACCAGCAGCAGCTTTGGCGGATTGCGCGGGAACACTGCCTGCAATTGCGGCCAGACGAATGTGAGCAAGGTCAGGCTGTCCATACGCCGCATGCCCTGCCCCACCGGCGCGGCAACGGTCACTTCGGTATCGCCCAGGCGGGCACGGCGGCTGCCCAGGTCACCGGCCAGCATCCAGCCGGTCGGGCGATCGAACAGGCGCGAAACGTTGTCGATGCGGAATTTGTCCTTGCCAATACGCGGCCATGAGGTTTCGATGCTTTTCCACCCTTCGGGCAGGTCGAAAGCCAGGCGCGCCACAAGCTCCGTGCCATCCTGCTGATCGAGACGCGCAGGCGGTATCAGCTGATCGCCGAGAAACAGCGCCCAATGCGGGGTAATGCGCGATGAATAAGCGCCACTGGTCAGTTTCTGGTCCAACTGCACGCGGTAGCTGAGGCTGGTCTTGCCCGCCGCCGGCTGCCACACACCACGCTGGCCCTTGAGTTGCCATTGGCCATCTGCCTGGAAGCCACTGTAGGCACCGGCCTTGCCCAGGTCGAAGTCCAGGCTGCGCACGGCGCTGCCGTCGGCCAATGTCACGCGGACTTGCGCCTGACCACTGGCAGGCAGCAGGCGCACCTGGTAGTCGAGGTCGACTTTTTTCGCCCAGGCTGGCGAACTGGCCATCAGGCCCAACAGCAAGAACAGCTGGCAACGCATACAGAAACTCCTTGTTTCCCCGTGGCAGCGGGCCGCGCCGGTCAGCTGGCGCGGAAGATCAGGTGGTCTTCCCAGTCGTCTTCGTGCACATCCTGCTCCCTGAGCATACGCCCCGACTGGGAAATGCGCTGTTCATGAACCTGTTGACGATCGCCGCAAACCAGGTGATGCCAGGCTGGCAGGTCCTTGCCCTCACTGACCAGGCGGTAGCCGCAGGTACTCGGCAGCCACTTGAACTGGTCGGCCTTGCCTGGGGTGAGCTGGATGCAGTCCGGCACCTGGGCGAAGCGGTTGGGGTAGTCGCTGCACTGGCAGGAATCAAGGTCCAGCAGCTTGCAGGCGATGCGCGTGTAATAGACGCTGTTGTCGTCTTCGTCCTCGAGCTTTTGCAGGCAGCACAGGCCGCAGCCGTCACACAGCGCCTCCCACTCTTGCGGGCTGAGTTGTTCGAGGGTCTTGCGCTGCCAGAACGGCGCGTTTTCAGCGATCATCACACGGGGTTCCTGCATTCATCTTGGGGCCACGGCGCGCGGCGGCGCCAGTCTAGAGCCTGGCCTTCGGCAAAGCCAGACCGCTTGTCAGTCGCGACGGGACGCAGTAGCGTGCGCTTTTCCCGTCCGTTTGCAGGAGCCGCCATGAGCGCCAACCCCCGCATTGCCGATTACGCCATCAACGAGCAGTTCATCAACCGCTGGTCGCCACGCGCCTTTACCGCCGAGCCGATCAGCGAAGAAACCCTGCTGAGCTTCCTTGAAGCCGCCCGTTGGGCACCGTCGGCGTACAACTCGCAGCCTTGGCGCTTCCTTTATGCCCGCCGTGACACGCCGAGCTGGGAGCGCTATCTGAGCCTGCTGGTGCCGTTCAACCGTAGCTGGGCGCAACAGGCGTCGGCACTGGTGCTGGTCATTTCCAAGACCACGTTCGCGGCCCCAGGCGCTACGGAAGAAAAACCGGCGCTGTGGCACACCTTCGACACCGGCTCCGCCTGGGGGCACCTGGCGCTGCAAGCCAGCATCAGCGGCTGGCATACCCATGGCATGGCCGGCTTCGACCAGGACCTGGCGCGTCAGGAACTGAAGATTCCTGAAGGCTATGTGCTGCATGCCATGGTGGCGATCGGCAAGCTGGGTGACAAGGCCAGCCTGGACGAGGCGCTGCAGGCGCGTGAAGTACCGAGCCCACGCAAGCCGTTGAGCGAGCTGGCGGCCGAGGGCGATTTCAGCCTGTAAGCTAGGGGTTGGCTGTACCGGCCGTGTGCTGCGAAAAGGACGGTACAGACAACAGAATTCAGTAGCCCCGAGCGAAGTCCACTTCGCCACGCAGCCCCTGCCCCGCTTCATAAGCCCGTGCATTCTCGACAAACAACCGCACCATCGCCGCAGGCGAGGTGGGTGCCGAGCTGTGCCCGGTGAGCAGCAAGCCCCATGCGGTCCAGAACGGGTGCTGCTTGGGCAACGGCTCCTGCCGGCAGACATCGATCACCGCACCGGCGAGATGGCCTTCCTTCAACGCCTCTACCAGGTCGGCATCGACCACCGCCACCCCGCGCCCGGCATTGATGAACAAGGCCGAGGGCTGGAAGCACTTGAACAGCGCCGCGTCGTACAGGTCATGAGTGGCCGGCGTGTCCGGCAGCAGGTTGAGCACGTAGTCGACCTGGGCAACCATGCGCGGCAGGTCGGCCAGCGCCGCCACCTCGACGAACGGCGCCTGTTCACGGGCGCTGCTGGCAACCCCGTACAGCACCACGCCAAACGGCTGCAGAAACTCGGCCACACGCTGGCCAATGTCGCCTGTGCCGACAACCAGCACCTTGCGCCCTTCCAGGCTGCGCCCCGGGCGGTCATCCCAACGCCGCTCGACCTGGCTGACCAGGCGCGACAGCACCTCGCGCTCGTGGCCAAGCATGTAGGTGAGCATGTATTCGGCCATCACTTGGCCGAAGATGCCCACTGCACGGGTCAGGCGGTAATCACGCGGCAGGCCATCGGCCAGCAACGGCGTGATACCGGCCCAGGTCGACTGCATCCAGCCCGGTTTGTGGCCCTGGCGCAGCAGGCTTGCCAGCAGGTCCGGCTGGCCCAGCCACACCGGGCACTGAGGCGCCAGGCGGGCCAGTTCGGCAGAGTCGCCGCTGGTCAAGACTTCCACTTCAGGTGCGGCTGCGCGCAACAGCTCGGCGTATCGAGCATGATCATGCTCGGCAATCAGTACACGCATGATCAGACCGGGTCGTTACGGCGCAGCAGCTCTTCGGGCAGGTGCTCGATATACTCGTCTTCCGCCGGCGGCATCTGCAGGTGGTAGCCCTGGTTGTCGAGGTTTTCCAGCACCTTGGTGATGTCCTCGCGGGCCAGCTTGCGCTCAGGGCTGAGCACCAGGTCGAACGCGTGCATCGGGGTGCCGAAGAACGGCAGCAGGCCTTCGGGCACGCGCTCCAGGCCGTCAGCCTTGAGCACGTACAGGTACATTTCGTTCTTGCGTGGGCTCTTGTAGATCGAGCAAATGCGTTTCATCGAATCTCTCCGGCACCTGCAAGGTTGTCCAGCAGGGCCTGGCCCATACGCTCACGGCGCCAGCCGCGCAGCGAATCGGGCAGTTGATAAGGACCATGGGGGTAACCGCTCTTGAGCAGCGCCTCCAGGGTTTTCTTGCGCAGCATCAGCTCAGGGGCAATCCCCAGGCGCTCGCCTTCGGCCTGGCCGATGGCACGCAGCTGCTTGAGGATGCCAGCGGCTTCGATCGGCAGCGGCTCGGGCAACACCTGCGGCCATTGTTCGGCGGGCAGGCTGGCGGCGCGCTTGATCAACTGGATGAGAAACTCTCCGTCCTGACGAATGGTGCGCGGGTGCATCTCGTCGATCTTGGCCAACGCCGACAGGTTGTTTGGCTGGCTCTTGGCCATGGGCCACAGCGAGTGCTCTTTGAGGATGCGGTTACGCGGCACGTCGCGGTGGCGTGCTTCGCGCTCGCGCCAGGCGCACAGCTCACGCAGCACGGCCAGTTGCTGAGGCGCCAGCTTCCAGGCCAGTTTCACGTCGCGGTACAGGGTTTCGGGCTCGACTTCACGGCGCAACGCGGCCACCAGCTCGGCGCCGTCTTCCAGCACCCAGGTGTACTTGTCGTCGCTCAAACGCGGGCGCAGCTCGGTGAACAATTCGGCAAGGTGCACGGCATCTTCGGCAGCGTAGCTGACCTGGGTTTCCGAGAGCGGGCGTTGCAGCCAGTCGGAGCGGGTTTCACCCTTGGGCAGTTCGATGCCCAGCACGTCCTGCACCAGGCGCGAATAGCCCATGGAGAAGCCCAGGTTCAGGTAACCGGCGGCCAACTGCGTGTCGAACAGTGGTTGGGGCAGCTTGCCGGTCAGGCGCAACAGCACTTCGAGGTCTTCGCTGCAGGCGTGCAGCACCTTGACCACACCGCTGTCTTCCAGCAAGTCGGCCAAAGGTTGCCAGTCACCGATCAGCAATGGATCGATCAAAAAGGCCCGCTGGCCGTCGCCGATCTGGATCAGCCCGGCTTTAGGGTAGAAGGTGTCGACCCGCATGAATTCGGTATCGACGGCGACGAAGGGCAGTTGGTGCCAGTCGCGGCAGTGTTCGGCCAGGCTCTGGTCGTCACGGATCCAGTGAATTTCGATGGCCACAAGGCTCTCCCACTAACATTGGCGCGCAGTATATACGGCGCGGGCACTGCTGGTGAAACCCGGGCCATCCTTGATATCGATCAGTGGTGCAGTTATGTGGGGGCGGGCACGCCCGCGCCCACGGAAAGCGCGCTTCGTTTCAGCGCTTGGCCGCCAGCCAAGGCCGGCAACTGGCGAACATGTCCAGCGACTGCCGGTAGACCTCGGTGCGCACCTGCAACAGGCCGAGCATCGAATGGAACAGGTTGTCCTGCGACAGCGGGGCATCGCTGAGCTTGGCCAGGCAGTCGGTATCGATGCCAAAGTCTTCCTTGTAGCTGTCGGAGAACCAGGTCAGCAGCGGTACGTGCTTCTGCTGCTCAGGGGCAATGGCGTACGGCGTGCCGTGCAGGAACAGGTTGTACTCACCCAGCGACTCGCCATGGTCGGACAGGTAGATCATCGCCGTGTCGACCTTGTCCTGCTTGCTGCGCAGGGTGTCGATCAGTGAGGCCAGCACCTTGTCGGTATAGGCCAGGGTGTTGTCGTAGCCATTGATGATTTCCTGCTCGCTGCACTGGTTCAGCGCGTTGCTCTGGCACACCGGGGTGAAGCGTTCTTCGCCACTGGGGTAGCGCTTGAAATACTCGGGGCCGTGGCTGCCCATCTGGTGCAGCACCAGCACGGTGTCCTTGTCGAGGTTGTCGATCAGCTCGTCCAGGCCCTGCAGCAGGATTTGGTCATGGCATTCGCCATTGGCACACAGTTGCGGGTCCTTGAGGTTGCTGACATCGATGAACTGCACCCGGTCGCAGGTACCCTTGCAACCCGACTGGTTGTCACGCCACTGCACGGCCAGGCCGGCACGCTGGAGGATATCCAGCAGCCCTTCGCGGTTCTTGGCCACGCGGGCATCGTAGTCCTTGCGCGTCATGCCAGAGAACATGCACGGCACCGAGACCGCCGTTTCCGTACCGCACGAGTGCACGTCGGAAAACGCCAGCAGGCCCTGTTGCTTGGCGAGGTTCGGCGTGGTGTCGCGGTCGTAGCCCAGCACACCGAAATGGTCTGCCCGGGCACTTTCCCCAACCACCAGCACGGTCAGCGACTTGCGCTCATGTTTTTGCCAGGCTGCATCACGCTTGGCATCTTCGCCATAATTCTGGAACGGGCGCGAGGCGGTACCGACACGCTCGCTGACATAACCAATGGAGGCCCCGACGATATTGCTTGGGGTCAGCATCAGGCGCAGTTCATGGTGATTGCGAAACAGCGACGACAACCCTTGATAATTGACCAACGCTACCGAGCCGAGGGCCACCACACAGGCACCGCTGACCACCAGCTTGCCCAGCAGCTCGCGGTGCCAGGCACGGTAGGCGATCGGCGCTTTCCACAACAGAACCGAAGGCAGTACGCCCAGCAGCAGAATATAGGCGGCAAACTTGAACGACATCAGGTCGCGCACTTCCGCAACATTGGTCTCGGCCATATTACGGAACATGCCAGAGTCAATAAGTACGCCGTACTGATTCATGAAGTAAGCCACACCCGCGCCACTCATGAACAACACGATAAGTACCGGCTTCAATACATAGCGGAAGGCAAACAACGTGAGGATTAGATTGAAAGCGAACAGCATCAGCACGGCAAACGCCAGGCTCAGCCAGAGCCCCGACAGGCCGGCGGGCACAATCTCTTGCAGATGCCCCCAAAGGAACATGTTGAAGCCGATCAGCAGGTAAAGGCTGGCCAGCAGCGTGACCCATTCAGTCCGCAGGGATTTGAAGTTGAGCATCAGTGTTCGCAATCAAGAGTGATTATCAACCCCCAGGCCAATTGGCACCGTGGGAAAGTTGGGCGAACTCTAGAAAGCGCGTCATCAATTTTTCGTGAAAAAGTCGGTAACAATTTCGTGAAGGCGCGTCTTTTATCAATTACCTGAAAGCCATTCAGCTGCCATTCAGGCTGGGCGGCCGCTACAAGCCTGCGCAAAGGCAGCTATCCTCAGTGGTCAGGACCTTACCGACAACCCTGACAGAGGTGAAGAAATGCCAGTTCCGCATGATCTGCTCGCTGACCTGCACGTTACCGCTGATGCATTCCAGGCGCTCATAGACAGGGACCACGACCTGCACAAACTGCACAAGGAGTACAACGCCAAGGACAAGGAGGTGGTCGCCGCCGAAGGCAACGGCACCAACGACGAGGCCGTCAACCGCCTGCGCAAGGAAAGGTTACTGATCAAGGACAAGATCGAACGGATCATTCATCCGCCCAAATCCTGACGGGCATTCATTGAACCTGCCGGCCTCTTCGCGGGCTCGCCCGCTCCCACAGAGTCACCACGGCCCTCAAGACCTGTGGAGTACCTGTGGAAGCGGGCAAGCCCGCGAAGAAGCCAGTTGCCCTTACACAGCAACCAGCGCTTTCAGCGCCCCATCCAGGTCCTCGACCAGGTCGCGGTAGTCCTCGATCCCCACCGACAGCCGCAGCAGGTTCTCGCTGATCCCCATCACCCCTTTCTGCTCAGGGCTCAACGAGCAGTGCGACATGCTCCAAGAGTGGTTGATCATGCTCTCCACCCCACCCAGCGAGTCGGCCAGCACAAAAATCTGCAGTGCCTCCATCAGGCGGTTGAGCGCAGCGCGGTCGCCCTTCACCTTCATCGCCACCACCGCACCGCCACTGCGCATTTGACGCTTGCACAGCGCATGCTGTGGGTGGCTTTCCAACCCTGGGTAATACACCTGCTCGACCTGCGCGTGGCTTTCGAGGAAGCGGGCCACTTGCAAGGCATTGGCGCATTGGCGTTCCATGCGTACATCCAGGGTCTTCAGACCGCGCAGGGCCAGGTAGCAGTCGAACGGCCCCTGCACCGCACCAATCGCCATGCTGATACGGCGCAGGCGCGCCAGCAGCGCATCATTGGCTGCCACCACCACACCACCCGTTAGGTCGGAGTGGCCGCCGATGTATTTGCTGGCCGAGTGCATCACCAGGTCCACGCCCAGGGTGATCGGGCGCTGGTTCCACGGTGAGCAGAAGGTGTTGTCGATACAGGTCAGAATACCCCGCGCCTTGGCCAGGTCGCATACCGCCTTGATGTCGACCAGGTGCAGCAGCGGGTTGGTCGGCGATTCGATCCAGATCAGCTGGGTTTGCGGCTTGATCGCAGCCGCCACGGCCTCGAGGTCGTTGAGGTCGACGTAGGTGGTGGTCAGGCCCGAAGTGCGGCTGCGGTAGTCTTCCATGATGCGGAAGGTGCCACCGTACACACCGTTCATCACCACCACATGAGCATCTTTGGGCAGCAGCTCCAGCACGGTCGCGGTGGCATTCACCCCCGAGGCGCAGGCCACTGCGCCCACACCTTCTTCCAGGGCGGCAACGCAGGTTTCGTAGGCATGCCGGGTCGGGTTGCCGACGCGGCTGTAGGAATATTCCGGCTTGTCGTCCAGGCTGCGCTTGGTGAACGAGCTGGCGGTGACGATGGCCGGGAAAATGGCGTTATCGGCGACGCTGAACTGCTCGCCGGCGTGAATGGTGCGGGTGGCGAAATTGCGCGGCTTTTCGGACATGGTCAGGCCCATTGGCAGAGTGAAAGTCGCCACTATCGCATAACCCAAATCGTCTGGGCTTGGGGTAATCTGTGAAATATTTTTCTGCACGGCCAGCGCGCGATATGGACAGTTTCGACCAGCACATTCTCACCCTGCTTCAGCGCGACGCTTCAATCTCGCTGAAGGACCTGGCCGAGGCCGTCAACCTGTCCACCACGCCGTGCTGGAAGCGGGTCAAGCGCCTGGAGGAAGACGGCTACATCCTCGGCCGTGTCGCCCTGCTCGACCCCGAACGGCTCGGGCTGGGGCTTACCGTGTTCGTCCAGCTCAAGACCCAGCGCCACGACAGCGCCTGGCTGGAGCAGTTCGCCGCGACCGTGACGGGGTTCGAAGAAGTGATGGAGTTCTACCGCATGTCAGGGGATTGGGACTACATGCTGCGGGTGGTGGTGGGGGATATCGCGGCGTATGACCGGTTCTACAAAAAGCTGATTACCCGTACCGATGGGTTGTCGAACATCACCTCCAGCTTTGCCATGGAGCAGATGAAATACACCACGGCTTACCCCGTGCATCGCGCCTGAATCGGCGTTGGATTCTTCGCGGGCAAGCCCGCGAATACGCCGGTACAGGCAACCCATCAATCCGCTGCCAACACCGCCGCAATCCGGTTCCCCGCCTTGGCTTTCTCAACCTTGATCGCCACAAATTTCGAGGTCGGGGTGTAGGTCCCTTCGCCATAACTTTCCAACGGCACCAGCGGGTTGGTCTCCGGGTAGTACGCAGCTGCCTGCCCCTCGGGCACGTCATACGCCACCAGGCGAAAGCCCGACACCCGTCGCTCAACGCCATCCTCCCACAGCGACACCAGGTCCACCTGCTCGCCCGGCTCGAAGCCTAGGCGGCGGATGTCGGCCTCGTTGACGAACACCACTTCACGCAGGCCAAACACCCCGCGGTAGCGGTCGTCCAGGCCATAGAGGGTGGTGTTGTACTGGTCATGCGAACGCAGGGTCTGCAGGATCAGGTCGGGTTTGTCACCACGGGCCAGTACCTTGGCGTTGACCAACTCTTCGGGCAGCGCGTGGGGCATGAAGCGGGCCTTGCCCGTGGCCGTGCGGAAGTTGCGATCGGCGGCAGTGTTGCCCAGGTGGAAACCGCCTGGGCTATGGAGGCGTTCGTTGAAACCGGTGAAACCAGGGATCACATCGGCAATCATGTCACGAATGCGGTTGTAGTCGGCCACCGCATACTCCCAGTCGATCGGCTGGTTGCCCAGCGTGGCCTTGGCCATGCCGGCAATGATCCACGGCTCCGAGCGCATGTGCGGCGAGCGTGGACGCAATTGGCCGTTGGAAATGTGCACCATGCTGAAGGTGTCTTCCACGGTCACGCCTTGCGGCCCTTCGGCCTGCAGGTCGATTTCGGTACGGCCCAGGCACGGCAAAATCAGCGCATCGCGGCCGGTGACCAGGTGCGAGCGGTTGAGCTTGGTGGAAATCTGCACGGTCAGCGCACAGTTCTGCAGTGCCGCGTGGGTGCGCGGAGTGTCGGGGGTGGCTTGGGCAAAGTTGCCACCCAGGGCGACGAACACCTTGGCCCGCCCCTCTTCCATGGCCTTGATCGCCAACACCGCGTTGTGCCCGTGGGCACGCGGCACACGGAACTGGAAGCGTTTTTCGATGGCATCGAGCAGCGCCGCCTTGGGTTTCTCGTCAATACCCATGGTGCGGTCGCCCTGCACGTTGCTGTGGCCACGCACCGGCGACAGGCCGGCACCGGGCTTGCCGACGTTGCCGCGCAGCAGCTGCAGGTTGACGATTTCCTGCACGGTCGGCACCGAATGGCGGTGCTGGGTGACGCCCATGGCCCAGCACATGATGACCCGCTCGGCCTTGCGGTACATGCGCGCGGCCAGCTCGATCTCGGCCAGGGTCAGGCCGGATTGCTTGACGATATGCTCCCAGGTGGTGGCGTCGACCGCTGCCAGGTAGTCATCGACGCCGCTGGTGTGCTCGGCGATGAAGGCGTGGTCGAACACCGCCGGTTCACCCTTGGCCTGGGCGTCGCGCTCCCACTGCAACAAGAACTTGGCGATGCCGCGCATGGCCGCCATGTCTCCACCCAAGGCTGGGCGGAAGTAGGCGCTGGAAGTCGGCTCGGAGCCGTTGCTGAGCATTTCGAACGGGTGCTGCGGGTGCTGGAAGCGCTCCAGGCCACGCTCTTTCAACGGGTTGAAGCAGACTACCTGGGCCCCGCGCTTGACCGCTTCGCGCAACGGTTCGAGCATGCGCGGGTGGTTGGTGCCGGGGTTCTGGCCGATGACGAAGATCGCGTCGGCCAGCTCCAGATCGTGGAACACCACGGTGCCCTTGCCCACGCCAAGGGTTTCCGACATGCCCGCGCCGCTGGCTTCGTGGCACATGTTCGAGCAGTCGGGGAAGTTGTTGGTGCCGTAGGCGCGCACGAACAGCTGATAGAGGAACGCCGCCTCGTTGCTGGCCCGGCCCGAGGTGTAGAACTCGGCCTCATCCGGCGACTGCAACGCACGCAAGTGCCGAGCGACCAGCTCGAAGGCCTCTTGCCAGGTGGTTTCGACATAGTGATCGGTGGCGGCGTCGTAGCGCATTGGGTGCGTGAGACGGCCTTGGTATTCGAGCCAGTAGTCGGTCTGTTCCTTCAGCGCGCTGACGCTGTACCTGGCAAAGAACGCCGGGTCCACCGAGCGGCCAGTGGCCTCCCAGTTGACTGCCTTGGCGCCGTTCTCGCAGAACTTGACCATGTCGCTTTCCGGTGACTCGCCCCAGGCGCAGCCGGGGCAATCGAAGCCGCCGTTCTGGTTGGTCTTGAGCATGGCCCGCAGGTTCTTGAAGGCATTTTCGCTGCCCAGCCAGCTCTTGGTCACGCTTTTGAGCGCACCCCAGCCGGCGGCGGCGCCTTTGTAGTCCCTGATGTGTTCGTCCTGGCTCATGCGATGAATCCTCACGCTTCGATGCTTTTTTCCAGCCTATTGAGCGTGGGGCGGGGGCGTCCAATCGAAAGATCTTACGGCGTGATAAGCGGTTTCGATCACCGGCTGAAACCCGCGTGTGGCCGTCATAGAGGCCATTGATCAATCAGTCGGGCAAAGCAATTTGACGGCCCTGCGGCCAGGTTATAGCTTGGAGTTGTGTCCCAACCCATTCGAGCGCGCACGTGGAACAGAACAGCCGGGCCCTGATCGACGGCTTCAACCGGAAAATCGACTACCTGCGGATGTCGGTCACCGACCGCTGTGACTTCCGTTGCGTGTACTGCATGGCTGAAGACATGCAGTTTTTGCCGCGCCAGCAAATCCTCAGCCTCGAAGAACTGTTCCAGGTAGCCGAGCGCTTCGTCGCCCTGGGCACCCGCAAGATCCGCCTGACCGGCGGCGAGCCCCTGGTACGCCAGGGCATCGTCGAGCTGTGCGGGCGCATCGCCGCCCTGCCCGGCCTGCGCGAGCTGTGCATGACCAGCAATGGTTCGCAACTCGGGCGCCTGGCCCAACCACTGTTCGACGCAGGCGTCACGCGCCTGAACATCAGCCTCGACAGCCTGGATACCGACCGCTTCAAACAGCTGACCCGCACCGGCGACCTGGCCCAGGTGGTCGCTGGCATCGACGCCGCACGCCAGGCCGGTTTCAAACGCACCAAGCTCAACTGCGTGGTACTCAAAGGCCGCAACGACCATGAACTGGTCGACCTGGTGCGTTTTGCCATCGACCGCGAACTGGACATCACCTTCATCGAAGAAATGCCACTGGGCACCATCAGCGAACATGAGCGCGGCGAATCGTTCTGCTCCAGCGATGAAGTACGTGAACGCCTGGCAGGGCAATTCACCCTGATCGAATCGACCGAGTCATCCCAAGGGCCGGCCCGTTACTGGCGCCTGGCCGAAGCGGCCAACACCCGGGTCGGTTTCATTTCCCCGCACAGCCACAACTTCTGCGCCACCTGCAACCGTGTGCGCCTCACCGTCGAAGGCCGCCTGCTGCTGTGCCTGGGCAACGAACATTCGGTAGACCTCAAGCACGTGCTGCGCGCCCACCCAGGCAACCCCGAGCGCCTGGAAAAGGCCATCCGCGATTCGCTGCACCTCAAGCCCTACCGCCATCACTTCGAAGTCGGCGGCGAGGTGCAGATCCTGCGCTTCATGAACATGACCGGCGGCTGAGCAGCCGCCTCTGGATTTCCATGATCGTCCACCCCACCCCCGATGTACTGCGTGTGCTGTTCACCCTCAAGGGGTCGATCGTCAAACGCATTGCCTTGCGTTGCCTGATGGTCACCCTGCTGGCCGCGCTGATCGTGCTGGTCGAGCGGCATTTCCCGGCGTTTTTCTACCCGGTCAGCGCCACCCCATTCACCTTGCTGGGCCTGTCGCTGTCGATTTTCATGAGCTTTCGCAACAACGCCTGCTACGACCGTTGGTGGGAGGGGCGCAAGGCCTGGGGCAAGCTGATCATCGAAACGCGTTCGTTCGTGCGTGAAAGCGTGGTCATTGCCGACCAGCAGTTGCGAGCCGAGCTGCTGCGCAGCCTGTGCGGCTATGCCCATGCACTGAATGCCCGGCTGCGTAACGAGGACGACCTGGCGGCCGCTCGCCCCTGGCTGGCCCGGCCGGAGACAATCAGCCCGCACAACGTGTGCGACGGTATCCTGCGTGAAATAGGCGAGCACTGCTCACGCCTGGCCGAACGACAACAGATCAGTGATTGGCGCTACAGCCTGCTGGAACAACGCCTGGTGGGCCTGACCGAAGTGCAGGCCACTTGCGAGCGGATCAAGTTCACCCCCTTGCCGTTTCCCTACACGCTGTTGCTGCACCGTACCATCTACATTTTTTGCATTCTGCTACCGTTTGCCCTGGCCGAGCCGCTGGGCTGGCTGGCGCCGTTGTTCACCACCATCGTGGGGTACACCTTCTTCGGGCTGGATGCGATTGGCAACGAACTGGAAGACCCATTCGGGCGGGATGAGAACGACCTGCCGACCGATGCCCTGGTGCGCACGGTGGAACGGGATGTGCTGGCGGGGCTGGGGGAACAGCAGTTACCACCGGCGTTGTTGCCGGTGGGGTATGTGTTGAGCTGACAGGCAGCAGCATCAGCCCCGGCTTGCACAGGCCTCGATCGGCAGCAGGTGTTTGACGAAGTTGCAGGGCCGGTGTCGGGCATCCAACTGCTCTGCCAAAATCCCCTCCCACGCGGTACGGCAAGCCCCGGTGGAGCCCGGCAGGCAGCATACCAAGGTTCTGTTGGACAACCCGGCCAGGGCCCGGCTTTGCACGGTCGAGCTGCCAATATCGAGAATCGACAACGCCCGGAACAGCTCGCCAAAACCATCGATACGCTTATCCAGCAGGCACTCGACTGCTTCTGGCGTGCTGTCGCGCCCGGTAAAGCCGGTACCACCGGTTATCAGCACCACCTGCACCTGCTCATCGGCAATCCAGGTAGCCACCTGGGCGCGGATCTTGTACAGGTCGTCCTTGAGCAGTGCCCGCGCCACCAGTCGATGGCCGATCTCTACCGAGCGGCTGGCCAGCAGCTCGCCGGAAGTATCGTTGTCGTAGGTACGGGTGTCGCTGACAGTCAGCACGGCGATGTTCAGCGGTACGAAGACCGCATCGGGTTGGACGCGCACGGTGAAGCTCCTTGAATGGCATTGTCACCACGCTAGAGGCATGGCCCCAGGTGCGTCCAATCGATATGGCGTACCGGCCGATCAATGACATCTATCGCAGACGTAGGTTATGGTCTGCACAACCAGACGCCAGGCACTTCCATGGACATCAAGCAGCTCAAGTTCCTCATCGCCCTCGACCAGACCCGCCACTTCGGCCAGGCCGCGGCGCTGTGCCATATCACCCAGCCGACGCTGTCCATGCGCCTGCGCAACCTGGAAGACGAACTGGACCTGGTACTGGTCAAGCGTGGCCAGCGCTTCGAGGGTTTCACCGAGGCCGGCGAGCGCATCCTGGCCTGGGCCCGCACCCTGCTCGCCGCCCACGACGGCCTGCAGGCCGAGGCCGCCAGCTGCCGCGGCCAGGTGGTCGGCAGCCTGCGCCTGGGCACCGTGCCGCTGGCCAGCTTCAACCCCATGCACCTGCTGCTGCCGCTGCGCGAAAAGTACCCCGAACTGCACTTTCAGCTCAGCTCGCTGAGCTCGGAGCAGGTCATCGACGGGCTCAGCCGCAACCAGCTCGACCTGGGTATCTGCTACCTGGACCAGGTCAACACCAGCTTCTTCGACGTGATCGAGCTGGGCACGACCACCATGGGCCTGCTGCACGACACTCGGCACTTCCAGTTCGCCAGCGACACGCTGCGTTGGGACGAACTCGGCGACATTCCGCTAGGGCTGCTGAGCAAAGGCATGCACTACCGCCAGTCGCTGGACCTGAGCTTCCGCAGCCGTGGCCTGGAGCCCAATGCGGTGCTGGAGAGCGACTCGAGCTTCCAGCTGATCCAGGCGATCAACACCGGCATGTGCTGCGCGATCATGCCACTGGACTGCGGCCTGGAAGACCTCAGCGAACACCTGCGTATCCTGCCGGTGGCCGACGCCGCCATCCATAGCCCGGTCGGTTTGCTGCTGCGCCGCAGCGAGCCGCGCTCGGCAATTGCCGAACAATGCTTTGCCGAAGCGCGCGGGCTGTTTCAAGCCACCTGATCGGCAGTCGCCTGGCGGTACTGGCGCGGGGTGAAGCCGGTCAGTTGCTTGAACTGGCGGCTGAAGGCGCTGTGGTCGGTGTAGCCGCAGCACATCGCCACTTCAGTGATCGGTAGCGCCGAATGCAGCAAGCGGTGGGCGTGCTCCAGGCGCGCCTTGTGGATCATCTGCCGGGGCGTGAGGTGGAACACCCGCTTGCAGTAGCGCTCCAGCTGGGCCACGGAAATGCCGGCAATGCGGGTCAGCTCGCCCATGCTGATCGGTTGGTGGAAATGCCGCCGAATATGCTCGTCCACCGCGGCCAGGCGCTGGTAGGCAGGGTGGCTGTCGGCGGCTGACTGCAAATCTACCGAAATGCCAACCAGGCCGATGATCTCGCCCGCCTGGTTGTACAACGGGCGCTTGTGGGTCAGGCACCAGCCCGGTTCACGGCTGCCGTACAGGTGTAGCTCCAACTGGTCTTCCAGTACCAGCCCCTCCTTGAGAACGCGACGGTCCTGCTCGGTGTAGCCAGGGCCCAGCTGTGCCGGAAACACTTCGGCGCTGGTCTTGCCCAGCAACGGCTGCAGGCGCTTGAGGCCGCAGCGCTGAACCAGGGTGTCGTTGGCCAGTACGTAACGGGCAGCCGGGTCCTTGATGAAGATGGCGGCGTTGGGGATGGCGTCGAGAATCGGCAGCAGCAGCGATACACCGGCGAGCAAGGCCTCGAGGGTGGCGGGGCGGTGCTGGTCGAGGGAATGGTAGAGGGTGGCCAAGGGGTTGACGGTCATCTTCGGTTCTCTGCTGGCTGTGCCGGCCCTTATGCAGTGTGGCTTTCAGCCTATCGTCCAGCTGTGCGCCTTGCCATCGTTTTTCTGCAACTGTGCCGATTTCGTCACCCCCTCTGCAGAAAACCATCAAGAACCGCCGACCCGACCGGTTCACTCTATGCCCCACGCAAGCCGCCCAAGTCCTACAAGAGCGCGGCCCAAAAAGCCGCATCTCGTGACATCAGACCTGCCTATCCAATAACCAACAAAAAGGCGAACCCATGTCAGGCAAATTCAAAAAACAGTTATCACTGCTGGACCTCACCTTCATCGGCCTAGGCGCCATCTTCGGCTCCGGCTGGCTGTTCGCCGCCAGCCACGTCTCGGCCATCGCTGGCCCGGCTGGCATCCTTTCCTGGTTCCTTGGCGGGTTCGCCGTACTGCTGCTGGGCATCGTCTACTGCGAGCTAGGCGCCGCCCTGCCCCGTGCCGGTGGCGTGGTGCGCTACCCGGTGTATTCGCACGGCCCACTGCTGGGCTACCTGATGGGTTTCATCACGCTGATCGCCTTTTCCAGCCTGATTGCCATCGAAGTGGTCGCCTCACGCCAATACGCCGCCGCCTGGTTTCCCGGGCTGACCAAGGCCGGCTCCAGTGACCCGACCGTACTCGGCTGGCTGGTGCAGTTCGCCCTGCTGGGGCTGTTCTTCTTCCTCAACTACCGCAGCGTGAAAACCTTCGCCAAGGCCAACAACCTGGTCAGCGTGTTCAAGTTCATTGTGCCGCTACTGGTGATCGGCGTGCTGTTCACCTTCTTCAAACCAGAAAACTTCGAGGTTCAGGGCTTTGCCCCATTCGGCTTGTCCGGCGTGGAAATGGCCGTGTCGGCGGGCGGCATCATCTTCGCCTACCTGGGCCTGACGCCGATCATTTCGGTGGCCAGCGAAGTGAAGAACCCGCAACGCACCATCCCGATCGCGCTGATCTTGTCTGTGCTGCTGTCCACCGCCATCTACGCCCTGCTGCAACTGGCCTTCCTTGGCAGTGTGCCCACCGAAATGCTGGCCAACGGCTGGGCCAGCGTGACCAAGGAGCTGGCCCTGCCCTACCGAGATATCGCCCTGGCCCTGGGTGTGGGCTGGTTGGCCTACCTGGTGGTGGCCGATGCGGTGATTTCGCCCAGCGGCTGCGGCAACATCTACATGAACGCCACCCCGCGCGTGGTCTATGGCTGGGCGCAGACCGGCACCTTCTTCAAGTACTTCACCCGCATCGACGCAGAATCCGGCATCCCACGCCCGGCACTGTGGCTGACCTTTGGCCTGTCGGTGTTCTGGACCCTGCCGTTCCCATCGTGGGAAGCGCTGATCAACGTGGTATCGGCTGCCCTGGTACTGAGCTACGCCGTCGCCCCGGTCACCGTCGCCGCCCTGCGCCGCAACGCGCCAGACATGCCGCGCCCGTTCCGGGTCAAGGGCATGGGCGTGCTCGGCCCGCTGTCGTTCATCATCGCCGCGCTGATCGTGTACTGGTCGGGCTGGAACACCGTGTCGTGGTTGCTGGCCCTGCAGATCGTGATGTTCGTGCTGTACCTGCTGTGCGGCCGCTTCGTGCCCACCCAACACCTGTCGCTGGCCCAGCAAGTACGCTCGTCGGCGTGGCTGATCGGCTTCTACGCGGTGACCATCCTGCTGTCGTGGCTGGGCAGTTTTGGCGGCCTGGGCGTGCTAGCCCACCCGTTCGACACCCTGGCCGTGGCCGCCTGCGCGCTGGGCATCTACTACTGGGGCGCTGCGACTGGCGTACCTGCCCACCTGGTACGCCTGGAAGGTGAAGACGAAAGCGAAGCCAGCGCTGAAACCTATCCCAGCCGCCCCGCTGCCGTCGCTTCCTGATCTTTTACGCAAGGGACAAGCCCATGAAACAGATTCACGTCATCGACTCCCACACTGGCGGCGAACCCACCCGCCTGGTGATGAGGGGCTTCCCGCAACTGCACGGCCGCAGCATGGCCGAACAGCGTGACGAACTGCGCGAGCTGCACGACCAATGGCGCAAGGCCTGCCTGCTGGAGCCACGCGGCAACGATGTGCTGGTGGGCGCGCTGTACTGCCCGCCGGTGTCGGCCGACGCCACCTGCGGGGTGATCTTCTTCAACAACGCCGGCTACCTGAACATGTGCGGCCACGGCACCATCGGCCTGGTGGCCTCGCTGCAGCACCTGGGCCTGATCGCGCCGGGCGAGCACAAGATCGACACCCCGGTCGGCCAGGTCAGCGCCACCCTGCATGAAGACGGCGCCATCACCGTGGGCAACGTGCCCTCCTACCGGTACCGCCAGCAGGTGGCGGTGGACGTGCCCGGCCATGGCGTGGTGCGCGGCGACATCGCCTGGGGCGGCAACTGGTTCTTCCTCGTTTCCGAGCATGGCCAGCGCATCGAACTGGATAACCGCGAAGCGCTGACCGAGTACACCTGGGCCATGCTCAAAGCCCTTGAAGCCCAGGGTATCACCGGCGAAAACGGCGCCCCCATCGACCACGTCGAGCTGTTCGCCGACGACGCCAACGCCGACAGCCGCAACTTCGTGATGTGCCCCGGCAAGGCTTACGACCGCTCGCCGTGCGGCACCGGCACCAGCGCCAAGCTGGCCTGCCTGGCCGCCGACGGCAAGCTTGCCGAAGGCCAGACCTGGGTGCAGGCCAGTATCACCGGTAGCCAGTTCCATGGCCGCTACGAGCGCGACGGCGAGCGCATTCGCCCGTTCATCACCGGCCGCGCCTACATGACCGCCGACAGCACCCTGCTGATCGACGAACAGGACCCTTTCGCCTGGGGCATCTGACCCTCGGCCTTTTTCCGACTGAATACTGCTAGGAGTGATAACAATGACCGACAACATCTTCACCGGCACCATGCCTGCCCTGATGACCCCGTGCACCGCCGAGCGCAAGCCGGACTTCGACGCCCTGGTGCGCAAAGGCCGCGAACTGATCGAAGCCGGCATGAGCGCCGTGGTGTACTGCGGTTCGATGGGTGACTGGCCACTGTTGACCGAGGCCGAGCGCCAGGAAGGCGTGGCGCGCCTGGTGGCCGCCGGCATCCCAACCATTGTCGGCACCGGCGCGGTGAACACCCGTGAAGCGGTGTCTCATGCCGCCCACGCAGCCAGCGTCGGCGCCGCCGGCCTGATGGTCATCCCCCGCGTGCTCAGCCGCGGCGCTTCGTTGATCGCCCAGAAGCACCACTTCTCGGCCATTCTCGCCGCCGCACCAAAGCTGCCAGCGGTGATCTACAACAGCCCGTACTACGGCTTCGCCACCCGCGCCGACCTGTTCTTCGAGCTGCGCCGCGAGTTCCCCAACCTGATCGGTTTCAAGGAATTCGGCGGTGGCGCCGACCTGCGCTATGCCGCCGAACACATCACCTCCAAGGACGACGATGTGACCTTGATGGTCGGCGTGGATACCCAAGTGGTGCACGGCTTCGTCAACTGCAACGCCACCGGCGCCATCACCGGCATCGGCAACGCCCTGCCGCGTGAAGTGCTGCAGCTGGTGAGCCTGAGCAAGCAGGCGGCCAAGGGCGACGCCCGTGCCCGCCGCCTGGCGCGCGAGCTGGAGGCGGCACTGGCCGTGCTGTCGTCGTTCGATGAAGGTTGCGACCTGGTGCTGTACTACAAGCACCTGATGGTGCTGAACGGCGACACCGAGTACAGCCTGCACTTCAACCAGACCGACGTGCTGACCGACGCCCAGCGCAACTATGCCGAGCAGCAATACGCGCTGTTCCGTAGCTGGTACGCCAGCTGGTCGGCCGAGCAGAACCTGGCCTGATGCAGCCACTGCTTGCTCTGTGGGCGCGGGTACGCCCGCACCCACACTGCAAGCAGTCCCCCATGCACCTGCAATCGATTCCCAAGGAGGCTCCATGACCCTGACAGGCAACCTGCTGATCGGCCAGACGCCAGTAACCGGCAGCCGCCAAGCCATCCGCGCCATTGACCCGGCCACCGGCCAGGCGCTGGAACCGGCCTACCTGGGCGGCACCGGCGAACACGTGGCCCAGGCCTGCGCCCTGGCCTGGGCGGCGTTCGATGCCTACCGCGAAACCTCGCTCGAACAACGGGCACAGTTCCTCGAAACCATCGCCACGCAGATCGAGGCACTGGGCGATGCCCTGATCGACCGCGCCGTGGCCGAAACCGGCCTGCCCAAGGCACGCATACAGGGCGAACGTGGCCGCACCTGCACCCAGTTGCGCACCTTCGCCCGAGTGGTACGGGCTGGCGAATGGCTGGATGTGCGGGTCGACAACGCCCTGCCCGAACGCCAGCCACTGCCGCGCGCCGACCTGCGCCAGCGCCAGGTGGCCCTGGGGCCGGTAGCCGTGTTCGGCGCCAGCAACTTCCCGCTGGCCTTCTCGGTGGCCGGTGGCGACACGGCCTCGGCTTTGGCTGCTGGCTGCCCTGTGGTCGTCAAGGCCCACAGCGCCCACCCAGGCACCAGCGAACTGGTCGGCCGGGCGGTGGCGCAAGCCGTGAAACAATGCGGCTTGCCAGCCGGTGTGTTTTCGCTGCTGTACGGCTCGGGTCGCGAAGTGGGCATTGCCCTGGTCAGCGACCCGCGTATCAAAGCCGTTGGCTTTACCGGCTCGCGCAGTGGCGGCGTGGCGCTGTGCCAGGCCGCCCAGGCGCGCCCGGAGCCAATCCCGGTGTATGCCGAAATGAGCTCGATCAACCCGGTGTTTCTGTTCGACGCCGCGCTGCAGGCCCGTGCCGAAGCACTGGCACAAGGTTTCGTCGCTTCGCTGACCCAAGGCGCCGGCCAGTTCTGCACCAACCCCGGCCTGGTAATCGCTCGCCAGGGGCCGGCGTTGCAGCGGTTTGTCGCGGCAGCCAGTGGGCATGTGCAGCAGGCTGCTGCGCAAACCATGCTCACGCCGGGCATATTTGACGCCTACCAGGCCGGCGTCGCTGCGCTTGCGGCCAACGCCAATGCCCAGGCCACCGCCTGCGGCCCGGCCAGCCACAGCCCCAATCAGTGCCAGGCACAGCTGTTCGTGACCCAGGCCGAGGCCTTCCTCGCCGACCCGGCGTTGCAGGCTGAAGTGTTCGGCGCAGCGTCGCTGATCGTGGCCTGCGACAGTGACGAGCAGGTCCGCCAGGTAGCCGAGCACCTTGAAGGTCAACTGACCGCCACCCTGCAGCTGGACGAGGCCGACATCGACAGCGCCCGCGCCCTGCTGCCGACCCTTGAGCGCAAGGCCGGGCGCATACTGGTCAATGGTTGGCCGACCGGCGTCGAGGTGTGCGATGCGATGGTGCATGGCGGGCCATTCCCGGCCACCTCCGATGCCCGTACCACCTCGGTGGGCACGGCAGCGATCCTGCGTTTCCTGCGCCCGGTGTGCTACCAGGACTTCCCCGATGCGCTGCTGCCGCACGCGTTGCAGCACGGCAACCCGCTGCGGCTGCGGCGCCTGCTTGATGGTAAACGGGAAGGCTGAGCATGGTCGAAACCGCTGAAACCGACATCGCCGTGGTGGGCGCCGGCATCGTCGGCGTCGCCTGCGCCCTGCAGCTGGCCCGTCAGGGCCGCCGGGTAACGCTGATCGACCGCCAGGCGCCAGGCCTTGGCGCGTCCTATGGCAATGCCGGGCACCTGGCCACTGAACAAGTGTTCCCGATTGCCGACCTGTCCATCCTCAAGCGCTTGCCCCGCATGCTGCTAGACCCGATGGGCCCGCTGCGCCTGGACTGGAAGTACTTGCCCAAGGCCATGCCGTGGTTCACCCGGCTGCTGCTCAACCTGCGAGCGGCGCCGTTCCAGCGCAGCGTGGCGGGCATCCGCACCTTGAACGAAGGCAGCCTGGGCGCCTGGCAGCGGTTGCTGGGCTCAATCGGGCGCAGCGAACTGTTCCAGGAGGATGGCTCGTTGCTGGTGTTCGAACGGCCCGAGTCGCGCCAGGCGCTGGAGGCGTTGCGCGCACGCATGCGCCAGCAGGCGGTACCGGTGAGTTTCTGGTCGGCCGAGGCCGTGCGCGAAGCGGCGCCACAATTGAGCCCATCATTGCTGGGCGGGCTGTTCTTCCCCAAGACCGGGCACTTCATCGACCCGTACCGGGTAGTGTGCGAACTGTTCGAAGCGGCCAAGGCCAGTGGCGTGCGCTTTGTCCAGGCGCAGGTCGAGGGTGGGCAACTGCACAGTGGCGGGGTCAGCCTGGCCAGCGACAAGGGCACGCTCGATGCTCGCCAGGTGCTGATCAGCTGTGGTGCGCATTCTGCGAAACTGACCGCCGCGCTGACTGGCAAGCGGGTACCGCTGGACACAGAGCGCGGCTACCACCTGATGTTGCCGGGTGAGCACCAGCGCCTGCCGTTTGCAGTCACCTCGCTTGAACGCAAGTTCATCATGACGCCCATGGCCGAAGGCTTGCGCCTGGCTGGCACGGTGGAGTTCGCCGGGTTGGAGGCGCCGCCGAGCATGCAACGGGCGTGGCAATTGCACCGGCTGAGCAAGGGGTTGTTCCGACAAGACCTGAGCGTCGAAGGGGCGACACCGTGGATGGGCTTCAGGCCTTCGTTGCCAGATTCATTGCCAGTGATCGACCGGGTGTGTGATGGGCGGGTGCTGTTGGCGTTCGGGCATCAGCACCTGGGGTTGACCCAAGCAGCGGTGACGGCGGAATGGATGGGGCGGTTGACTGAGCGGGCCCGTGGGCATGAGATGGCAGCCTACCGGTTGGATCGCTTCTAGATTCGAGGGCCGCTGTGCGGCCCCCGGCATCACTCAGCGATAACGCTCGAGCCAGTGCGCATACGGCGCCGGCAAGGTCCAGGAGGCTTTCTCCACCCCCAGCTCCTTGGCTGCAAAGTACGCCCAGTGCGGGTCGGCCAGGTGCGCACGCCCTACCGAAACCAAGTCCAGTTGGTTGGCCTGCAAAGCCGCTTCCGCCAACTGCGGTGTGCCAAAGCCCCACGCCGAAGTCACCGGCAGCTTCGCCTCACGGCGCACACGCTCGGCAATCGGCCCCATGAACGCCGGGCCCCACGGGATGTTGGTCTCGGGAATGGTGAAACCGACACTCACGCTCAGCAGGTCAAGGCCGCCGGCCTTGAAGCGGCGCGCCAGTTCGATCGACTCTTCCAGGGTCTGCTCGTCGCGGCCATCGTATTCCAGCACACCGAAACGCGCGGTCAGCGGCAGGTTTTCCGGCCACACTTCACGCACTGCGGCCAGGGTTTCCAGCAGGAAGCGGCTACGGTTGTCGAAGCTGCCACCGTAGGCATCGGTACGCTTGTTGGAGTGCTCGGAGAAGAAGCTCTGGCCCAGGTAACCATGGGCAAAGTGCAGCTCGATCCACTCGAAGCCGGCATCGCGCGCACGGCGAGCGGCATCGACAAAGTCCTGCTTGACCCGGGCGATGTCGTCCAGGGTCATCTCGCGCGGCACTTTCGGCAGATGCGCGCCAAATGCGATGGCCGACGGGGCAATGGTTTCCCAGCCACGGGCATCGTCGGCGGCAATATGATCATCACCTTCCCATGGGCGGTTGGCGCTGGCCTTGCGCCCGGCGTGGGCGATCTGGATACCCGGCACGGAGCCTGCCGCCTTGATGGCCTGCACCACTGGCACGAAGGCCTGGGCGTGGGCATCGCTCCAGATACCGGCACAACCGGGGGTAATGCGCCCTTCCGGCGCCACCGCAGTGGCCTCGACCACCAACAGGCCGGCACCACCACGGGCCAGGCCGGCCAGGTGCACGTGGTGCCAGTCGTTGATCATGCCGTCTTCGGCCATGTATTGGCACATCGGCGGAATGGCAATGCGGTTACGCAGGGTGACGTCTTTGAGGGTGTAGGGTTCGAACAGTGCGGACATGGGAAACTCCGGGTTCATTTGAATACTGTTGTTCGATCATAATCGAACTATGGCAATTAATGAAACCCCCGTTATCATGTCGGGCATGCGAGCCTATAAACATCCCAACCCTGAAGACCTGATCCTCGAACGCCTGCTCTATGCGCTCAGCGACCCCGTGCGCCTGGAAATCGTCCGCCATCTGGCCGGCGTGGCAGAGGCCAGCTGTGGCGAACTGGACGGGGGGCGGCCGAAGTCGAGCATGTCCCACCACTTCCGCGTTTTGCGTGATGCTGGGTTGGTACAAACCCGCAATGTGGGCACTACCCATATGAATTCACTGCGCAGCGAAATGCTGGATGAGCGGTTCCCTGGGTTGCTGGCGTGCATACTGCGCCAGGTGTGACCTGTCAGCCTGCCGGTTCTGGATGGGCCAGCGCAAACCGGCACACCTGCCCTCCCCTGAGCATGCACTCCTCATGGCTGACATCGGCCCCACCCAGCGCCCCGATCAGCGCCAGATCAAGCTCGCACACCACCGGATGCGCCTTGGCCAAATGATGGAACACACAATTGTGCGCCACGATCTGCGGCGCCCCCCCCGAGCGGAAGAACACCTGCGCTTCATAGCCGGCATTGTTCATGTGCTCGACGATGCGTGCTTCATCCACCACCTTGTGTTCAAGGTCCGCCGCCAGCTTGCGCCCCAGTTGGCGCATCAGCGCCAGCAGTGCCTCCTGGCCTAGCAACCCTGCCACCTCACCAATCAGCAGATTCGCCAGTAGCGGGTACTGCCGGGGAAACTGCTCGCGGGCAAGATCAGTCAGCTCATGCAACTGCTCCGGGCGCCGCCCGGTAGGCCGGGTGGCGCCGCGCTTGACCAGGCCATCACGCTCCAGCGCGGCCAGGTGCTGGCGTACCGCCGTGCGGGTAATGGCCAGGGCTTGCGCCAGGTCGTCGATGCTCATGCCGGCTGGCTGGTGCAGCAACGCGTGGAGCAGGTCCTGTTGGGTACGGCCCAGTCCCTCGAGCATCAGAACTTGTCCGGGAACTGTTTGACCAGCGCCGCAGCGATGGCATCGGACAGGGTCAGAATATGCTCGCGCATCATCCCCCAGGTGCGCGCTTCGCCCGTATAGTCACCGGCCGCCAACTGATCGATCTGCGTCACATGGTGGCCACCGTGGGCGCTGAGCAATGTAAGTAGGGTCGCCTCGGGCAGGTTTGGGTTGGCCTTGGCCAGGAACGCCGCGATGGCCTTGGCATTGCTGGTCAGCTCGTCGACGCCAGCTTGCTGGCCCTTCTTGTCCTTGGCCACAGTGGCATCGCTGTAGTGCTTGATCGCGCCCCAGTGGCCGGCCAACAGTTTCAGCAACTGGTCGGCAGCGGGCTGGCCGTATAACGGCGCGATGCTGTTGGCGATTCGGGTCGCGTCGCTGACCACCTCATTGGCGGCGACTTCAGCCTGCTTGGCGTTGCCGGCCTGGTTGGCCACGGCGTAGTTGCGAACCCAGAAGATGTGCTCGACCCACAGGTCGCGCAGGGCCATGCGCGTGGTCATTGCAGCGGATTCGGCGGGTTTGGTGGCGGGGGGTGTGCTGGAGTAGGCGTAGCTCTGGCTCCATGCCGGCTGGGCGCACAGGGCCAGCAGCAGTAAGGCGGCAATCTTGGTATTCATGACGGCACCCTCCTGGAGGGGATCGACTGACAAGATTAATTTAAGCATCAAAATATGTTTTTATTGGTCGACGAACAGGTTTCCGATCAGCGGTTTCCTGCGAACAGGCCCAAACAGACAACAAAAAAGCCACGAGGTCACCCCCGTGGCTTTGGATCACGACAAGGCTGCTGATTACAGCGCCATGTCGTTCTCAGGCTTGCTCTCGACCGGCTGGCCAGCAGCGCCACCGAAGTCGACGCTGGCGTCGATCACCGGCGGTTTCTCCAGCTGCAGCACTTCAGCGGTGTAGTTCCACTCTTTCTGAGTGGCCGCTGCCGAGTCGTTCAGCTTGGTGCCGTAGCTGGGCACGATTTCCTTGATCTTGGCCTGCCACTCTGGGGTAGCGACCTTCTCCTTGAACACGGTTTCCAGCACGTTCAGCATGATCGGCGCAGCAGTCGAAGCACCTGGCGATGCACCCAGCAGGCCCGCGATGGTGCGGTCTTCGGAGGCTACCACTTCAGTGCCCAGCTTCAGTACGCCGCCCTTCTCGGCATCACGCTTGATGATTTGTACACGCTGGCCGGCCTGCCACAGGCGCCAGTCTTCCTTCTTGGCGTTCGGGAAGTAGGTGCGCAGCGCTTCGAAGCGGTCATCGTCAGACAGCATCAGCTGGCCAGCGAGGTACTCGACCAGTGGGTACTGCTCGATACCGACTTTGGTCATCGGCCACACGTTGTGGGTAGTGGTGCTGCTGAGCAGGTCCAGGTACGAGCCGTTCTTCAGGAACTTGGTCGAGAAAGTGGCGAACGGGCCAAACAGGATCACGCGCTTGCCGTCCAGCACGCGGGTGTCCAGGTGCGGTACCGACATGGGTGGCGCACCGGTCGAGGCGATGCCGTAGGCCTTGGCCATGTGCTGCATGGCCACGGTCGGGTTCTCGGTCACCAGGAACGAACCACCCACCGGGAAGCCTGCGTATTCCTTGGCTTCCGGAATGCCCGACTTCTGCAGCAGCTTCAGTGCGCCACCGCCAGCACCGATGAACAGGAACTTGGCGTCGGTGGCCGACTCGGTACCGTCCTTCAGGTTCTTGTACTCGACGTGCCAGGAGCCGTCCTTGTTGCGGGTGATGTCCTGCACTTCGCTGGACAGCTTCAGGTCGAAGCCTTTCTGGGTCTGCAGATGGCCAACGAACTGGCGGGTGATCTCGCCGAAGTTGACGTCAGTGCCGATTGGCGTCCAGGTCACGGCCAGCTTCTGGTTCGGGTCGCGGCCTTCCATCATCAGCGGGACCCACTTGGCGATCTGCGCGTGGTCCTCGGAGTACTGCATCGGGCGGAACAGCGGGCTGGCCTGCAGTGCGTCGTAGCGCTTCTTGAGGAACTTGATGTTGTCATCGCCCCAGACGAAGCTCATGTGCGGGGTGGTGTTGATGAACGAGTGCGGGTTCTTCAGCACGCCCTGGCGGACCTGCCACGACCAGAACTGGCGGGAGATCTGGAAGGCTTCGTTGATTTCGATGGCCTTGGTGATGTTGACGTTGCCGTCTTTGTCTTCCGGGGTGTAGTTCAGCTCGGCCAGCGCGGAGTGGCCGGTACCGGCGTTGTTCCAGCCGTTGGAGCTTTCTTCGGCCACGCCGTCCAGGCGCTCGACCATTTCCATCGACCAGCTTGGCTCCAGCTCGTGCAGCCACACGGCCAGGGTGGAGCTCATGATGCCGCCGCCGACCAGCAGCACGTCTACTTTCTTGGTTTCTACGGCGTGCGCTTGCATGACGCTTGCAGCGACAGCCAGACCCAGCAAGGTCTTGCCAGCTTTCTTGAACATTGATCAATTCCAGTCAGGAGAACAGAGTGAGGGCCTGTGGCTGGCCCCGGTAAAGCGTGTTCTTCAGCGCAGGCTTGTTGTTGATCATTGTTCAGCAGCCAGAGAACCAAAAAACGACCCGGGCTTTTGTCGAATTGACCGACAAGGCTGAATCGTTTTTCCGATTGTATCTGAAATGCCAGCACAAACAAATTGCAGGTCCTTGCGTCAAGGCGACGGGTTGCCCCAGCGGCAGAATGCCACGCCAAAAACAAAAACCCCCGGCCATTTGCATGACCGGGGGCCTTGGATCACGCCGCAAGCGTCGCGATCAGGGTACCGCCAAGATTACTGCTGCTGAGGCAGTTTATCGATTGGGCCGCAGCCACCGATGATCTTGGAGATGGAAACCGAAGGGTGGAACAGGTAGTCGTAGGTGCAGTTTTTTGGTTGGTTGTAAACCTGGCCAGTGCAACCCGACAGCAGGGCAACACCCGAAACGACAGCAACGGCTACGGTGGCCTTGAACAGCTTTTTCATTACTCAGTCCTTTAAATGAATCATCTTCGGCCATCGTCTGATGGCGCCGGGATGATACAGAACCTGAGCATTGGATCCAAGTCGCGGGTGGCATTGATGCTTTGCGAAGACGCAACAACCGGTTGTAAAGCACGCCGTTGGCGACGATAGTCATACTCTGCCTTTGCACTGCCCTACAGGAGTTCACCATGCTTGGCGTTACCGACTACGGCGCATTCGTCATCGCCTTCATCATTCTGTTGGCCATTCCCGGCCCGGGCAATTTCGCGCTGATCACCGCCACTGGCAAAGGCGGTATCAAAGCAGGCCTGGCTGCGACCTGTGGGGTGATCGTCGGTGACCAGGTGCTATTGTGGCTGGCAGTAGCCGGCGTCGCCACGTTGCTGGCCACCTACCCGGCAGCCTTCCATGTGGTGCAGTGGGCGGGCGCTGCGTACCTGGCCTATCTCGGCCTGCGCATGCTGCTGAGCAAACCAGGTGACGCGCCACGCACCAGCCGCATGGACAACGGCCAGTACTTGCGCCAGACCATGCTGATCACCCTGCTCAACCCCAAGGCGATCATGTTCTACATGGCATTCTTCCCACTGTTCATCGACCCATTGAAACACCAGGGGCTGGTGACTTTTGGCTTCATGGCGGCGACGGTGGCGGTGATCACGTTCCTGTACGGGTTGATTGCCGTGGTACTGACTCACCGACTGGCCGAACGCATGCGCGCCAACCCAAGGATCAGCAACCTGTTCGAGCGGCTGGCGGGCATTTGTCTGGTGGGGTTTGGCATTAAATTGGCCGCCATGCGCTGAGGCCCCTCGGGCGCGCCCCATGCGGCCCCAAAATTCCAAAGCAAAAAAAAGCCCCCGGCAACTCACAGTTCCCGGGGGCTTGTTCAATCAGCGACTACCCAATCAATTGGTTTCCAGCTGATATGCCTTGCTCACGAACAACGCCGCAAACAGGCTCTTGCCTTCCTTGAACGTGTACTGCTCTTCGAACTTGCCTTCCTCGACCAGCTTCTGCCCAATGGCACATTCCGAATCGCTGTGGTTCTTGCCCTTGGCGCCGAAATCACTGCTCCACGACGACAAGCCAACTTCTTCGCAGAAAGCCGCGAACTTCGCCTTCGGTACACTCTGCTGGAAGTCGCTGTAAGCCTCTTTCAGCGGTTTGAAGCCGCTGTAGCTCACGCTGTAGTTCTCCACCTTCGCCTTGCGCGCAAAGCCACTTACCGCTTCGGCCAAAACGGCCTGGCCGGTGTACGGGCTGTATGCCCCGATCAACATGGCGCTCAAGGCACTCTTGAGCTGGGTTTCGACATCGTCCAGCTCCGGCAGCGACTGGAAGTCGGCCTTGCGTACGATCTCACCCACCTTGGAGCCATCGTTACGGTGGGTTACCACAAACGCCATCGAACCTTCACCATCACTGGAGCGCGTGAGGGTGAAATCCAAGTCGACCGTGGTGCCAAAATCACCCGTGCTGCTGACCAGGAACGCGCCAGTAACCGGCTGGCGTACCGCCATGTTGGCACCCCAATCGAAGCTCGACTCAGTGGCCCGGCCATTGGCGGCCAGCTCGGCGCGCGGCTGGATCTCGTCGCTGACATCAGCCACCAGCACCACTTCGGCGCCCTTGCTGGCAACGAAGGGGTTGGCCATCTGCATGCCCAGCAATTGGATGTGAAGGGTGCCGTCCTTGCTGTCGCCGTCATGGGCCAGTTTCAGCGCATCGGCTTTGAGGTATATGCCGGCGACATTGCGGCTGACATTGAGCTGGTACTTGGCCCAACCTGCCAAGCCCTCCTCCGGCGAACCACCGCGAGCCGATTCCATCAAGCCGGTCAGGCCGCGCATGAACTGCTGGGCGCCATTGGTCTGGGCCGCAGCGACGCGGATTTCGGGGTCGGCGACTGTCAGGTTGCCAGAGAACGCCGAATAGGAAATGTCGCCCTCAGACAGTACATCTTCAAGGAAATAGCGCTCCTTGAAGTCCTCGTAGTAGGCCAGCGCAGCCTTCTTGCCCGAGCTGGAGACCATCGCATAGCCACCACCGAGCACCAGCACCGCCGCGGCTACACCGCCAATCAGCAGCTGCTTCTTGTTCATCTGTTTGATCATGGTGTTTGCCTCACTGGACCATGGCGGAAGCGTTGTTCCAGTCGTTCACGTACTTTTGGGAGACCTCGGGGGTCCAGCTGAAATCGATACCGGCGTTGGGGAATTCCTTGGCCAGCACGGCGCCGAACGACACACGGTCGGCACAGTGGTCCTGCTGGCAGGCCTCGGGCTCACCTGCGCTGTAGGCACGGTAGGTGGGCACGGCGCGGCCATCGTCCAGCGGGTAGTACGGTGTGGCGTTGGCGACCTGGGTCACGTACCAGCCTTCGCTGTACTCCTCGTCCGCCACCAGGCGGCCCTTGCTCGGGAAGTCGAGGGTGTAGAAATCGCCCTTCTTGCCGGTAACGTGCACCATCATTGGCGCAACGCGGGCCGAGGTCGCAGGGTCTTGCTGCGCCAACGGCGAAGCGAAACGCACCTTGATGCCAGCCATTTGCGCCAGCGCCTCGGTTTCGCGCCCCTTGAAGTCGCTCATGCCGTCTTGCAGCTGCTGGTAGCGTTCCAGCACTCGGGTGTGCACGCGGGCCAGCTCCTGTTGACGCTGACGTTCTTCACGCACACGCTGCTGCTCTCGTTGAACCGCCCAGTTGGCACCCTCGCGCACATCGAAGAACAGGCCTTGGCGGGTGATGCCGATGCGGTTGCGAGTGATCTTCTGCGCGTCGTTGCCCCACATGCTGTTCGTAATCGCCGAAATATCTTTGACGATGAACAGGTTGGCCACATCGGTGGTGGTCGGCGAGGTGGCCTTGATCAGGTCGAAGATTTCCAGCGCGGCTTCCTTGTACTTGGCCGCGTCCAGGGCGAACGACTCGTCAGGCGTTACGGCAACGTAGTACGGATCGCTGCTGAACGGGCGGAGCACGCCGTAGCTGGAACGGGTGAAGGTCAGGTACACCTTCATCTGCCGGCTGGGGATCTCGCCCACCAGGAACGCGGCCTGGTCAGCATCCGCCGTGAGGTAGGAAACAGCCTTGTCCTTCACTGCAGATTCGAGGTTCTTGTTGAAGATCAGCCCGCTGGGGTGAGCGTATACGCGGGTCCAGTTGTCGCCACGGTAGGTGCCAACGGCCTTCCAACTGATTTTTTCGAAGCTGCCTTCACCAAAGCCGGAGGCCGGGCACGGCATCACCGGGGTAGTGCCGAACGACAGGGTGTCGCCGTCGCTGATGATCGAGGTGCTGAGCACCCATTTGCAGCCTGTGCCATCCGTTACCTGCATCAGGTTGCGGTTTTGCAGGACCACGGCGCGGCCGAAGTCCGAGGTTGGGGCAGCGGCTACCGCAGCAGCAGGTGCTGGAACAGGCGGTGCGACTGGGGCTGCTACCGGGGTTTCGGCAACGGGGGCTGGCGCGGGTTCTGCAGCAACCACCGGGGCCGGGGCCACCTCTGCTTTTGCAGGCGCTGGTTCAACTACAGCAGGCGCCGGCGCAGCGGCAACGGCTACCGGGGCTTCTGCTGGCGCAGGTACAGCGGGTGCAGCCGGGGCCGGGGCAGCAACGGCCGGAGCAGGTGCTGGTGCTGGTGCTGGTGCTGATGCAGCTGGTGCCGCGGCAGGCGCGACAGCCAGGGTCACCAGGCCCAGGTTGGTGGCATTGCCCGAACCGCTGGCGTAAAGGTTGCCCTTGGCATCAACCGCCTTCCAGCTCACCTTGGCGGTCGCGCAGTCCTTGGCGAACACGAACGGCAGCTTGGTCAGCAGCCCCGACAGCAGCTCCTGCTTGTCCCAGGCCGGGCGGGTGATGGTCAGCTCGACCTCGGGTTTGCACCAGGTGGCGGCGTCCCCAGGTACTTCGACCTTGATGTTTTCTTTCTTCGAGAAGGCCAGCTCGTGGGCGAACGCCTGCGGTACCAGACCACAAGCGCCGACCACAGCCAACGCGAGCGCGTGCTTTTTCATGGAGTTCCTCAGATCAGTTCCCAGGTGCCGTTGGCTTGTTTGCAGAAGGTGTTCTGCTCTTGCTCGGTCTGGCCGCTTTGCGATTTCAGGCTGACCGTGACCGGGCGGCAGGCGGCTTCGGCGGCGACCGTTTCGGTCGGCAGCGACTGCACCGAATCCAGGTCGAAGCCTTGGGTTTCCTTGCTGGCGGCAACGTCCAGCTCGTCCAGGTTTACCGCTGGCGTCACACGCTTGGCCACGGCCTGCGCCTTGGGCTCGACGTAGTTCTTGTGCACGTAACCCACGGTCACGCCCTTGCGCCCGACCAGGATCCAGTCACCAGTGGAGCCGACGGCGGTGAACTCGGTGTGGTTTTTCAGGCTGCCAACTTTCTCGCCACTCTGGTTGGGTGCGGCACGCACGTTCAGGTTGTCGCTGACGGTCACGTAGGGCTCGTTGATCAACTTCATCGACGGCACCGCCTGGATCTTCGGCGCGCGCTTGACCTCGACCTTCTTGGTCTGGGTGTATTCCTTGCCCGGCACGATCTGCGCGGTAGCACCCGAGTGGTCGGACTTCCAGGTAACTGGCTGGGCGCTGGCGGTAGCCTGCTGCTGGCTCAACACTTCCTGGGTGCGCAGCGCCAGGGCCTGCTGGTCCTTCTCGTCCAGCATGTGACCGATGCGGTTGCCCACGTAGGCACCAATGCCACCGGCGATCAGGGCTGCGGCGATCTTGCCGTTGCCACTGCCCATGGTCGAGCCGATGGCCACACCGGCCAGGCCACCAATCACGGTGCCCGCTTGCTCTTTGCTGATCCCGAGCTGTGCACAGGCCGTGGTAGAGGCGATGGCGACCGCCAGAAGGGACGCGACGAATTTCTTACGCAAGTGGAGCACTCCATTTTCGGTGGGGCGCACAGCCGCGTACCGCAGCCAGGATCTGGCGGCAGCATTCGACGTTGTGCGGTTTTATGAGTGAGCTGGCAGCACTGGACGCGGACGGCAATTTAGCCGTCGAACGAAGGGCGTAGAGGAAGACCAGTACGGCGCGAAGCATCCAACGAATCCATGTCAGGAAGAGGTCATCGCCCAGCGCGCGTAATCATTACGGCGTTTGGCCTGGGCGTGAGTGGCGTATTAGAGGCCCGCATTGTAGCGCAAGGTGCCGTTGACAGTTCAAGACAAAATGTTGCGAGAAACCGCTCTGTCTCGGCTTAGTCGACATAGTTGCAGGAGCGGCTCTGTTTCGCGAAAGGACCAAGGCACTGCTGAATGATGCTGAATTTGGAATGATGCAAAACAAGGCACAACGAAAAAGCCCCTGAAAGCTTTCGCTTCCAGGGGCTTCATCTTGTATGGCGGAGAGATAGGGATTTGAACCCTAGGTACTGTTGCCAGTACAACGGATTTCGAATCCGTCCCGTTCGACCACTCCGGCATCTCTCCAATGCCGCGCATCATACCAGCGTTCTTTTAAAACGCAAACCTTTTTTTAAAAAAAATCGCGTGGTATCAGGCGCTTGCGTGAACGCGCCGCTTACAGCGGCACGCCCAGGCGCTTGGCAACTTCTTCGTAGGCTTCGATCACGTCGCCCAGGCCCTGACGGAAGCGGTCTTTGTCCATCTTCTTGCGGGTTTCCTTGTCCCACAGGCGGCAGCCGTCCGGGCTGAACTCGTCGCCCAGCACGATTTGGCCGTGGAATACGCCGAACTCCAGCTTGAAGTCGACCAGCAGCAGGCCGGCGTCATCGAAGAGCTTGCTCAGCACTTCGTTGACCTTCAGCGACAGCTTTTTCATTTCGACCAACTGCTCGGCGGTGCCCCAGCCGAACGCAACAACGTGGGATTCGTTGATGAAGGGGTCGCCCTTCTCGTCGTTCTTCAGGAACAGTTCGAAGGTGGACGGCTCCAGCTTGATGCCCTCCTCCACGCCCAGACGCTTGACCAGGCTGCCGGCGGCGTAGTTGCGCACCACGCACTCGACCGGGATCATGTCCAGTTTCTTCACCAGGCACTCGTTGTCGCCCAGCAGCTTGTCGAACTGGGTCGGCACGCCGGCTTCTTCCAGTTTCTGCATGATGAAGGCATTGAATTTGTTGTTCACCATGCCTTTGCGGTCGAGTTGTTCAATACGCTTGCCGTCGAACGCCGAAGTGTCGTTACGGAACAGCAGGATCAAGCGGTCGGCGTCGTCGGTCTTGAAAACCGATTTGGCCTTGCCGCGGTAGAGTTCGTCGCGTTTTTCCATGATTGGGCTCCGCTTGCTTGAGGTGTTGGGCTAGGCGATTTCGCGCCAGTCGAGCCCGTGTTCCTGATTCGCCACCTGGAGCCAGTCCGGGTCGCACCCGAGGGTATCGACGAAGCACTGGCGGGCCAAGTGTGGCAGGTTGTTCTTGCTGCTGAGGTGGGCCAGCACCAGGTGTTGCAGGTTGCTCCAGCCCAACTCGTGCACCAGGCGCGCGGCCTGGTGGTTGTTCAAATGCCCTTGCATGCCCCCTACCCGCTGCTTCAAAAAGGCCGGGTAGTGACCGCGCGCCAGCAGGTCGCGGCAGTGGTTGGCCTCGATCAGCAGTGCATCCAGGCCCTGGTAGCGCTCCAGCAGCAACGCGTCGTACGAGCCCAGGTCGGTAAGCATGCCGAAGCGTCGCTGGCCGTCACTGACCACGTATTGCAATGGCTCGTAGGCGTCGTGCTCGACCCGCGCCGCAGTCACTTCCAGGCTGCCGATGCGCAGGCTTTCGCCACAAGCGAGAAAACCGGCCACCTCCACCGGCTTGCGCATGCCGCGCAAGGTCCCTTGGCTGAGGTAGACCGGTACATTGTAGCGCCGTGACAGCAAGCCGACCCCATGTACATGATCAGCATGTTCGTGGGTGACCAGTACTGCACTGAGCTGGGCCGCGGACACACCGAGCAGCGCCAGGCGCCGCTCGGTTTCGCGCAGGGAAAAGCCGCAATCGACCAGGATGAACGTGTCACCACTGGCGATCAGCGTGCCGTTCCCTTGGCTACCGCTTCCGAGTACCGCGAAGCGCACTTAGCCCAGGTGGTCCTGAATGGCGCTCAGCACGCGGCGGGCGACATCGGCCGGAGCCACGGTGTTGATGTTTTTCTCGACCGTGACCTGCACGCTCTCACCCACCTTGCTCAGGCGAACCTGGTAGCGCTCGGCACGGGCTTCACGCTCTTCCTTGGTCGGCTCGCTGCCGAACATGCGGCTGAAGAAGCCAGGCTGGTTCTGCTTGTCGTCAGGCTTTTCGGACAGGTTGATGTAGTACAGGCCCAAGCTGCGGTTGATGTCTTCGACACGCCACTCGCCACCCTGTTCCAGGGCACGGCCCACGCCAGACCAGGCGCGGTCCAGGTCGGAACCCAGGTACAGCACCGGGTTGCCGCTGCCGTCTTCGCTCAGGCTGACGCGGCTTGGCGCGTCGAAATCGCGCGCGGCCAGCAGCGACACCGAACCGCCTTTCTCGGCGCTGCGGTTCATGCTGGCAAGCATTTCGTCGACCAGCAGGGCATCGGCACCGGTGTTGCTGGACGAGGACGGGAACGCAGGGTCGGCCGTGCTGCCAGCCGGGCGCTCGACGCTGACCACGTACACTTCGGAGGTGTTGCGCTGCACGCCAGGCTCCATGCGCACACGTACGCGTACTTCGCTGTCACCGCTGCTGGCAGTGCTGGCCAGACGCTGGCCAAGCGATGCCGACAGTTCATCGAAACGCTGCCAGGTAGTGTTGAACTCACCCGTCTGTGGGCGTTCTTCGGCAATGCGGAAGCCGTTGTCCTCGAAGAACTGGCGCGCTACCGGCCACACTTCGGCTGGCGAATGCTGGGCCAGTACCCAACGGCTGCTGCCACTGCGTTGCAGGCTGTAGTCGGTGACCTGGGCGGCACCGCCGGTCAGCGGTTGCGGGCGCGGCACTTCGAACTCGCCAGCAACATTATCGTCGGCAACGTTACGCGGAATCGGCAGCAGCGGGTCAAGACGCTTGACGTTGCTGGCGTCCGGCGGCAGCTGCATGGGCGCGGTCGGGTGCGCCTGCAGGTAGTCGCTGCCACGGTCGCGGAAATAGCCATCCTCGCCCCACAGCCAACCACACCCACTGGTGCTGGAAATGATCAGGGCAAGGGCGGAAAGACCAGCCAGTCGCTTCATGCGGTGTACTTCCTCTTAAACCAGTACGCCGGACTGGCGCAAGGCAGTACGGACTTTTTCGTGGCAGCCTTCGCTCAGCCAGGTCAGTGGCAGGCGAATGCCTTTGTGCATCAGGCCCATTTCAACGAGCGCCCATTTCACCGGGATCGGGTTGGCTTCGCAGAACAGGTCTTTGTGCAGCGGCATGAGTTTTTCGTTGATTGCGCGGGCCTTCTCGGCATTGCCCTCAAGGGCGGCCTCGCACAGGTCGGCCATTTCGCGCGGGGCGACGTTGGCGGTGACCGAAATGTTGCCCTTGCCGCCCATCAGGATCAGCTCGACGGCCGTCGGGTCGTCGCCGGACATGACGATGAAGTCCTTGCTGACGCCATCGAGGATGGCCTTGGCGCGAACCAGGTCGCCGGTGGCTTCCTTGATGCCGATGATGTTCGGCACGGTCGACAGGCGGATCACGGTCTCGGCCTGCATGTCGCAGGAGGTGCGGCCGGGTACGTTATAGAGGATCTGCGGAATGTCGACGGCTTCGGCAATGTGCTTGAAGTGCTGGTACAGGCCTTCTTGCGTCGGCTTGTTGTAGTACGGCACGACCAGCAGGCAGGCGTCAGCGCCGGCATTCTTGGCGTTCTGGGTCAGGTGCACGGCTTCGGCGGTGGAGTTGGCACCGGTGCCGGCGATGACCGGAATCGGCTTCTTGCTGTGCTTGACGCGCTCGACCACGTGCTTGATGACCAGGATGTGTTCTTCGACATCCAGCGTGGCGGACTCACCGGTGGTGCCGACAGCGACGATCGCATGGGTGCCGTTTTCCAGGTGGAAGTCTACAAGTTTGTCGAGGCTGCCCCAATCAAGACGCCCTTGTGCATCCATGGGTGTGACCAATGCCACCATACTGCCCGCAATCATGTAACTGCTCCTGCCGGAAAAAGAGAGCGGTAATGGTACTGGGGGCATCGGCCTTGCACAAGCGAAGCAGGCGGGCGGAGCATTCCCCTCGGCGCCTTATTTCGCTACCCTTGATCCTTTGATCGGTGCAGCGCGGCCCGCCGGGCCGTCGACCTTGCTCCCCGCCAGCGTCCAAGACCTCGCATGCGAGCCCCGGGCACTGCCGACAGGAGGCTTTTGCCCGTCCTGTGCCGACCGCTCATCGCTTTAGGAATGCTGCATGTCCACCCCCACCGTCCGCGAACAATTCCTTGTCATCAGTGCCTTGGGCCCAAACCCCATGGAGCTGGCCAACGTCCTCAGCCGCGCTGCCTTCGAAAACCGCTGCGCGGTGGTCACCTCGCGCCTGAGCCGCCACGGCGAGACCAGCGCCCTGGTGCTGCAGGTGGGCGGCAGCTGGGACGCCCTGGCGCGCCTGGAGTCCACCCTGCCAGGCCTGGGCAAGAAGCACGGCCTGACCCTGGACGTGGTGCGCAGCGCCGACCAGGAAGTGCGCCCACAGGCCCTGCCATACGTGGCCTACGTCAGCGCCGCCTACCGCCCGGACATCATCAATGAGCTGTGCCAGTTCTTCCTCGATCACCGCGTCGAGCTGGAAGCCATGACCTGCGACACCTACCTGGCGCCGCAAACCGGCAGCAGCATGCTCAACGCCCAGTTCACCGTGATTTTGCCGGCCGGCACGCAGATCAGCTGGCTGCGCGACCAGTTCCTGGACTTTGCCGATGCCCTGAACCTCGATGCGTTGATCGAGCCATGGCGTCCACAGAACCCAATGTAAGGAAACCGACCATGGCTGTAGCACTCGACCAACCCGTTGCCGACTTCCAGGCCCAGGCTACCAGCGGGCAAACCGTCAGCCTGGCCGAACTCAAGGGCCAGCAAGTGGTGGTGTACTTCTACCCCAAGGACAGCACCCCAGGCTGCACCACCGAGGGCCAGGGCTTTCGCGACCAGCATGACGCCTTTGCCGCAGCCAATACCGTGGTGTTCGGCGTATCGCGCGATGGCATCAAGTCGCACGAAAACTTCAAAGCCAAGCAAGGCTTCCCCTTCGAGCTGATCAGCGACAAGGACGAGGCCCTGTGCCAGCTGTTCGACGTGATCAAACTGAAGAAGCTGTACGGCAAGGAATACATGGGCGTAGATCGCAGCACCTTCCTGATCGACAAGGACGGTGTGCTGCGCCAGGAATGGCGTGGGGTGAAGGTGCCCGGGCATGTGGATGCCGTGTTGGCCGCTGCCCAAGCCTTGAACAAGGCTTGAAATTGAATGGGGCTGCATTGCAGCCCCATTCACATTCAAAGCATCGGTGACACACTCGGCTCATGTCGCGGCCAGGCATCCAGCACAGCCTTGATCAACGTCGCCAGCGGAATCGCGAAGAAGATCCCCCAGAACCCCCACAACCCGCCAAACAGCAATACCGCGCAAATGATCGCCACCGGGTGCAGGCTCACCGCCTCGGAGAACAGCAGCGGCACCAGCACGTTGCCATCCAGCGCCTGGATGATCGCGTACACCGTCATCAGGTAGATGAACTGGTCGCCCCAACCCCACTGGAACAGCGCGATCAGCGTTACCGGTACGGTCACCACCACCGCCCCCACGTAAGGCACCACCACCGACAGCCCCACCAGCAACGCCAGCAGCGCGGCGTAGTTGAGCCCCAGGCTGATGAAGGCGATATAGGTGGCGATGCCGCAGATCAGGATCTCGATACCCTTGCCGCGAATGTAGTTGGCAATCTGCCGGTTCATCTCGCTGCCCACCCGGTTAAGCAGCGCGCGCTGGCTGGGCAGGTAGCCGCTGACCCAGCGGCCGATCAGTTCGCGATCCTTGAGGAAGAAGAACACCAGGATCGGCACCAGCACCAGGTAGATCATGGCATTGACCAGCAGCGGGAGGCTGGACAGCGAAAAGGTCAGCGCCCATTGGCCAAACTTGCCGATTTCACCGCGTACCGATTCGATGGCATGCAGCACCTGCTCGTCCGACACCAGATGCGGGTAGCGCTCGGGCAACAGCAGCAACAGCGACTGCCACTTGCCGAGCATGCCCGGCAACTCGTTGAACAGGGTGATCAACTGGTGCCACAGCAGCGGCACCAGCACCAGCATGAATACCGCCAGCGCGCCCATGAACAGGGCGAACACCAGCATCACCGCCAGCCGCGTAGGGACTCGCACACGCTCCAGGGCGTTGACAAGCCCTTGCATCAGGAACGCCAGCACCATGCCGGCCAGCACCGGCGCGAGCATACCGCCCAGGGTCAGTACCGCAGTAAAAGCCAGGAACAACAGGACCGCCAGCACCACCGCTTCTTCATCGGAGAAGTAGCGCTGCATCCAGTCGCGAAGCACTTTGAACATTGACGATCCTTGGAAAAGACTCAGGCCTTGCGCAGCCAGTAAGTGTAGGTGCCGGCCTCGGCCGTTTCCTGCAGCAGGGTATGACCGGCCAACTGGGCGAAAGTGCGGAAGTCGCGCTGCGAGCCTGCGTCAGTGGCGATCACCTTGAGTACCGCACCGCTAGCCAGGCGGTTGAGCTCCATCTTTGCCTTCAACAGTGGCAAGGGGCAATTCAGCCCGCTGGCGTCCAGTTCGGCGTCACAGGTCAGGGTGTCACTCATCGCGGGGTCTCCAAAGGCGTTGCCAGACTGCTTGCTGACAGGGCCGGCTAGAATAGCGCCACTGGTCGCCAACGTGTGAGCCCGCTACAGTAGGTATCTTTGACCGACGCGAGCTTCATGCATGAATCTACTGCGCCCTACCCTGCTGACGCTGGCCTGCCTGATGGCCCTTCCCGGCCATGCTGACGACCTGCCATCACTGGGGGATGCCAGTTCCGCGATCGTTTCGCCGCAACAAGAGCACCAACTGGGCCGCGCCTGGCTGAGCCTGCTGCGCGGCCAGGTCAACCAGCTCAACGACCCACAGCTCAAGGACTACGTCGAAACCAGCGTGTACAAGCTGGCCGAGACCAGCCAGCTGCAGGACCGGCGCCTGGAGTTCATCCTCATCGACAGCCGCGAGCTCAACGCCTTCGCCGCGCCGGGTGGAATCGTCGGGGTCAACGGTGGACTGTTCCTCAACGCTCAGACCGAAGGGGAATACGCCTCGGTTCTGGCCCACGAACTGGCGCACTTGTCGCAACGCCACTTCGCCCGCGGCGTCGAAGCCCAGCAACGCATGCAATTGCCGATGATGGCTGCACTGCTGGCCGGCATCGTGCTGGCCGCCGGTGGCGCTGGCGATGCGGGTATCGGCATGATCGCCGGCACCCAGGCAGCGGCCATCCAGGAACAACGGCGCTTTTCGCGGCAGAACGAACAGGAAGCCGACCGCATCGGCATCCAGAACCTGGAAAAGGCCGGCTACGACCCGCGCAACATGCCGACCATGTTCGAGCGCCTGGCACGCCAGTATCGCTATGACGCCAAGCCGCCGGAGTTCTTGCTGACTCACCCGGTGACTGAATCGCGTATCGCCGACACCCGCAACCGCGCCGACCAGGCGCCCAAAGGCGGCATAGAAGACAGCATGCGCTACCAGCTGATTCGTGCTCGGGTGGCGCTGACCTACGAAGGCACCCCAGGGCTTGCCGCCAAGCGCTTTCGCGCCCAGTTGGACGAAGACCCGAAACTGGACGCCGCGCGCTACGGCCTGGCCCTGGCACAGATCAAGGGCGGCCAGCTGAACGAGGCGCGCGAGTTGCTCAAGCCGCTGCTGGCCAAGGCGCCGAACGACATCACCTACAACCTGGCACAGATCGACCTGGACATTACCAACAATCGCCTGGCCGATGCACAACAGCGGGCCGAGCGAATGCAGGGGCTGTACCCGGGCAACTACCCGCTGAAGCAAGTGCGTGCCGACCTGCTGGTAAAGCAAAACAAGCCTGCCGAGGCGGAGAAGGTGTTGAACGAGCTGGTCAAGAGCCGACCGGACGACCCGGATGTGTGGTACGACATGGCCGAAGTACGCGGTTTGTCGGGCAATACCATTGGTTTGCACCGGGCGCGGGCCGAGTACTTCACCTTGGTTGGGGACTTTGACCAGGCGATTCAGCAGCTGGACTACGCCAAGCGCCGGGCGGGCGGCAACTTCCCACTGGCCTCGCAGATCGATCAGCGCCAGCGCGAGATCATGGAGCAGCAGCGCATGGTTCGGGAAATGATGGGGCGCTGAGAATCCGGGGGCGCTTTGCGCCCCAGCATTTTCAGGCGTTACCAGACAGCTTCAGGCGTGCCGCCTGGGTAAAGTCCAGCATGCGGTTCAGCGGCTTGATCGCCTTGGGCACCAGCGCAGGGTCGACGAAAATCTCATCGCCGCCCTTGCGCAGGCAGTCCAGCACCCGCTCCAGGGTGTTCATCGCCATCCACGGGCAGTGCGCGCAGCTGCGGCATGCCGCGCCGTTGCCGGCGGTAGGCGCTTCGACGAACTCTTTATCCGGGCACAGCTGCTGCATCTTGTAGAAGATGCCGCGGTCGGTGGCGACGATGAAGGTCTTGTTCGGCAGCGTCTGAGCAGCCTTGATCAGTTGGCTGGTGGACCCGACCGCGTCGGCCAGCTCGATCACCGCTTCCGGCGACTCGGGGTGCACCAGGATCGCAGCATCCGGGTACAGCGCCTTCATGTCGGCCAACTGACGCGACTTGAACTCCTCGTGAACGATGCAGGCACCGTCCCACAGCAGCATGTCGGCACCGGTCTGCTTCTGGATGTAACGGCCCAGATGCTGGTCCGGCCCCCAGATGATGGTTTCGCCGTTGTCCATCAGGCTTTCGACGATTTCCAGCGCACAGCTCGACGTCACCACCCAGTCGGCACGTGCTTTCACCGCAGCGGACGTGTTGGCGTAGACCACCACGGTGCGCTCAGGGTGCTGGTCGCAGAAAGCCGAGAATTCTTCTACCGGGCAGCCCAGGTCGAGCGAGCAGGTGGCCTCCAGGGTCGGCATCAGCACGCGCTTTTCGGGGGTGAGAATTTTCGCCGTCTCGCCCATGAAACGCACACCGGCCACGATCACGGTTTCGGCCGGGTGGTTCTTGCCAAAACGGGCCATTTCCAGCGAGTCGGACACGCAGCCGCCGGTTTCTTCGGCCAGCGCCTGGATAACCGGGTCGCAGTAATAATGGGCAACCAGCACGGCATTCTGGGCTTTGAGCTCGGCAGCGATGGCCGCACGGTATTCGGCCTCCTGCTCGGCTGTCAGCGGATTGGGCTGCTTGGCGTCGAGGTGGGCCTGAACCAACAGGCGTTCGGAAATCTGGGTCATGATCGCTGGACCTGCAGGCGCGCGTGCGCGTCAAATCGAGTGTATCACCCGGCCCTGGCAGATCGGCTAAGGGTGCCGGACGGCACACTGGCCGCCACGGCCCTCTGCGGGCGCGGATTATTATCGGAGGCCGAAGGCTACAGACAATCCAGCGATTTCTAAAGTGGTTTTTGTTTTGCCTGCACAGGCCTCTTCGCGGGCTCGCCCGCGAAGAGGCCTGTGCAGGTTCAATCGATCACTCCTGCGGCGACAATGCCGCCAGGTGTGCGGCCATGAGCATGGCGAATTCTTCCACGGTCATCTTCTTGCCGTTGAAATCGACCATGCCATCGGCATAGTGCAGGCTGCTCACCACATCGTTGCCTTCGACAGTCGCCATGCCGCTCTGCAGCGCCATCATGCCGACCATCTCCCCCGCCTGGCCCGACTGCATGGCAATCGCCTGGGCGTCGGTCTGGCCGTCCAGCAGTGCCTGCAGGGTCGCCAGGTCACCGATCATCGGCTTGGACAGCGACAACTTGCTCTTAACCTCGGTGATCATCTGCTTGCTCAACTGGTCCGGCGGCAGGTCGAAGCTGGCCGGGGCGGTGAAGCCCATCGACAGATTGAAGCGGCTCTCGCCATTGGCCGTTTTGAACGACAGGTTTTCTACCGCGACCTTGGGCTTGGCAGCCAGGAGTTTCTGCAAGTCGCCCTGGAACCTGGCTTTTTCGGCGTCGTCCATCTGGATTTGCGGTACTGGCTGGCCGGCTGCGGAGGCGGCCTCGAATTCCGGCAAGTGTGCCTGGTACCACTTCGACAATGCCTGCAGCGCCGGGGCGTTGACCGAGGAAGCGCTCACCGCCATCTGCGCCTTGCCTACCGCACGGCCATCCCAGGTGATGTCGCCGACCTTGTACTCCACGCGGCCACCCACGGTGTCCGGGCCGTCGAGGCTTTGCACGGCGTTCTGCTCCAGGCCCTTGATCAACAGCACCTGCTGTTTCGGCCCCAGGGTCACCTTGGTTTCGGCCAGCGCCAGGTCGACGTTACCCACGTAGATGGCGTCGTGCTCGGTGGCGGCAAGGTTGCCACCAACCGTCAGGCCGTTGAGTTCGAATGTGGCAGGCGGCTGATCATCGCGCACAAGTTTCATCACGAAACGGTCGGCCTGCCCGTGGAATTTCGAAGCCTTGCCTTCCTTGTCGCCACTGGCTTCAAACTGCATACCCGAGAAATCGAGGCTATTGCCATCTGCTTCGTCGAGCTTGATCGGTGCCAGTCGGACCTGGCTGACCACATTGCCGTCGTATCCCAGGCTCGTCTGTGCACTGACCGGGGCCTGCTCGCCTGCGGCGGCAAACCACGGCGCGGTGGCATCGTCCTTTTGCAAGGTGCTGTTGCTAACTGCCAGTACAGGCATCAGCTTGAGCGCCTTCACCCGCGACCAGGGGAACGGGCCGTGCTCGATCTGATCGGTCACACCTACGTCGAAATTGATCACCTCGCCCTCACCCACATTGATGTCGCGGGCCTTGAGCCGGTATTGGGCGGTACTGCTGAAGAAATGCTGCTCCAGCGACACCCGCTCGATGCTCATGCTGCCGCCGGTGCTGACCAGGGCCTTCTTGAGGTCGGCGTTGCTGCGGGCAAGGGCGTTGTCCAGCTCGGCAGGCAGCTGCTTGCCGGTGTACCAGGCGCCAGCAGTGGTTGCGACGGCAATGGCGATCGCCAGGCCGGAAAGGATGCCAACTGATTTCTTCATGAATAGAACCGATTGCTGTCCGTAAGGGCTTCGATGGCGACCAGAGGCCACGCAGAAAGCGAAGAGTACCACTGCGGTAGAAGTCGAGGGCCGGCCCGGATCGAGAAAAACCATTTCCGGAAGCATCTGACCACTCTGCCAGAAGGGCAACATTCGTTAATTTTTACGAACATTCAAATTGATCAAAACCGCAAAAAACCGCGCAAAAACCGAACAAACACCCTTAAAAATTGATAAATATTTCAATTCAGTAACATCTTGTCATGTTTAACTTGACACCCACCTACCCATCGTTTTTTATTTTCACCACTTTGCGCGCTCCCCCCGCGCCTTCCGCCGCTCCAACATAAAAGGTGAACAATATGGAGCCCACCCGCTCGCCCCTGCCGCATGCGCAATACACCGTGCCCGCCGTTTACGCCCAGCACCAGGAGCCATGCCAGCATGCAGCCTGACCACCGCGCTACCGGCAACGGCCAACTCCGCAAAACCCTGCGCCTCTGGCACGTGATCATCATCGGCCTGGCCTACCTGACCCCGATGACCGTGTTCGACACCTTCGGCATCGTCAGCGGGATTACTGCCGGCCACGTACCCAGCGCCTACATTCTGGCACTGGCCGGGATCCTGTTCACCGCCGTGAGCTACGGTACCCTGGTCAAGCGCTTCCCGCAGTCAGGCTCGGCCTACACCTACACCCAAAAGGCGATCAACCCGCACGTGGGCTTCCTGGTCGGCTGGTCGTCGTTGCTGGACTACCTGCTGTTGCCGATGGTCAACGCGCTGCTGGCCAAACTGTACCTTTCGGCGATGTTCCCGGAAGTGCCGGAGTGGATGTGGGTAGCAGGCTTCGTCACCCTGATCAGCCTGATCAACATGCGCAGCGTCAACCTGGTGGCGCACTTCAACCTGCTGTTCGTGGGCGTGCAGGTGGCGATCATTGCCGTATTCATTTACCTGTGCGTACGCGGCCTGGACCACGGTGAAGGGCTGGGTACCGCCTGGAGCCTGATGCCGTTCGCCGACAGCCAGACCCAATTCAGCGCCCTGGCCGCCGGTGCGACCATCCTGTGCTTCTCGTTCCTGGGCTTTGACGCGGTCACCTGCCTGTCCGAAGAAACCCGCGACCCGGCCAAGACCATCCCCCGTGCGATCTTCCTCACCGCACTGATCGGCGGCGTGGTGTTCATCACCGTTTCTTACTTCATCCAGGCCTACTTCCCGACCATGGCTCGCTTCCACGACCAGGAAGCGGCCCTGCCGGAAATCGCCCTGTACGTCGGCGGCAAGCTGTTCCAGTCGATTTTCATCGCCTGCACCGTGATCAACACCATCGCCTCGGGCCTGGCCTCGCAAACCAGCGTGTCGCGCCTGCTGTACGTGATGGGCCGCGACAACGTCATCCCGGCCAGCGTCTTCGCCCGCCTGCATTCACGCTACAAGACGCCAGTGCTGAACATTGCCGTGGTGGGGATCATTTCCCTGTCGGCGATCTTCTTCGACCTGGTGACCGCCACCTCGATCATCAACTTCGGCGCCCTGGTCGCGTTCAGCTTCGTCAACCTGTCGGTGATCAACCACTGCTACCTGCGCGAAGGCAACCGCAAGGGGCTGGCCAACCAGCTGAAGTACCTGGTGCTGCCCACCATCGGCTTCTGCATCATCGTCTCGCTGTGGCTGGACCTGAATGCGCACTCACTGATGTTTGGCGGCATCTGGGCCGCGCTTGGCCTGATTTACCTTGGCTGGCTGACCAAAGCCTTCCGCGCGGCACCGCCCAACTACATCGCCGAATGAACCATGCTGCTGACAACGCCCGCGCCTGATCGCGGGCGTTGTACTTGATCGAAAAGGAAAGCCCTCATGCCGCTGCGTCGCCTCTCCATCCAATGGAAGATCACCTTGCTTGCCGGCCTGTGTCTGCTGGCCATCGTCGCCTTGCTGGTGGCCACCTCGCTGACCCAGGCGCAACGCAGCGCTGCCTTGGTCAACCAGGCCAACACCGCCATGCTCGACAGCAGCGCCCGCCTGCGCCTGCAGGCCCATGCGCAAACCCAGGCCCTGCGAATACAGCGCTACTTCATGGACGCCTACCAATACGGCAATGGCTTTGCCCGCCTGGTACAGGTACTGAAGGCCCGTGGCGGCAGCGACCTGCGCGCCGAACTGACCCGCCAGGCGCGTGCCAGCCTGGCCGGCAACCCGGATGTGATCGGCCTGTACCTGGTATTCCAGCCCGATGCCCTGGACCAGCAAGACAGCCAGTACCTCGGCCAGGACGCCATGGGCAGCAATGAGCGCGGACGCTTTTCGCTTTACTGGTCGCAACCAACCCCCGGCACCCTGGAACTGGAAGCCATGCCGGAAACGATGCTTGGCGATGCCAGTATCGGCAGCAACGGCGCAGCGAAAAACCGCTGGCTGACCTGCCCGCAGGACACCGGCAGAACCTGCATGCTCGAACCGTACCTCGACGAGGTCAACGGCCGCCAAGTACTGATGACCAGCATCGCCTTGCCGCTGCTGGAGCACGGCAAGGTGGTCGGCGTAGTCGGCCTGGACATCGGCCTGGCCAACCTGCAGCAACTGAGCGTGGACGGCCGCCGCGAGCTGTTCGATGGCCAGGGCCAGGTGAGTATCGCCAGCGCCGCCGGCCTGCTGGCCGGTAACAGCCGCGACGACACGACGCTCGGCAAGCCCATGGACAACACAGTAGCCGACGGCCTGCTGCGCGTGGCCCAGCCTTTCACACCAATCCCTGACGCAGCCCCATGGCAAGTGTTGCTGGAGCTGCCGGAAAGCGTGCTGCAGGCCCCTGCCGCCGCACTCAACCAGCGCCTGGACGCGCACAACCAACGCGCCAACCTCACCAGCCTGCTGATCGGCCTGGGCGCAGCCGTGGTCGGCTTGCTGCTGGTGTGGCTGACCGCACGCGGCGTTACTCGGCCAATCCTGGCCGTGGCCGCACGCCTGGAAGACATCGCCAGCGGCGAAGGCGACCTGACCCGTCGCCTGGACTACGCCCGCCAGGACGAACTGGGCCAGCTCACCGGCTGGTTCAACCGCTTCCTCGACAAGCTGCAGCCAGTCATCGCCCAAGTCAAAGGCTCACTGCAGGAGGCCCGCGGCACCGCCGACCAGTCGGCCGCCATCGCCAGCCAGACCAGCAACGGCATGCAGCAACAGCATCGCGAAATCGAACAGGTGGCCACGGCGGCCAACGAAATGAGCGCCACTGCCCTGGATGTCGCCCATAACGCCTCGCAGGCGGCCCAGGCCGCACGCGCCGCCGACCAGGCCAGCCAGGAAGGCCTGCAACTGATCGGCAGCACGCGTCAAGGCATCGATCGACTGGCCGCCGGCATGAACACAGCCATGGACGAAGCGCGTGCGCTGGAAGGCCGCAGCGGGCAGATCGGCTCGGTGCTGGAGGTGATCCGTACCATTGCCGAGCAGACCAACCTGCTGGCACTGAATGCCGCCATCGAAGCGGCTCGTGCCGGCGAAGCCGGGCGTGGCTTCGCCGTGGTCGCCGACGAGGTGCGCGGCCTGGCTCAACGCACGCAGGTGTCGGTGGAGGAAATTCGCCAGGTCATCGAAGGCCTGCAGCAAGGCACGCAGGATGTCGTCGGTGCCATGCATGAAGGCCAGCGCCAGGCCCAGGACAGCGCCGCGCGCATGGAGCAGGCGCTGCCGGCACTGCAGCGAATTGGCGAGGCGGTGGCGGTCATCAGCGACATGAACTTGCAAATTGCCTCGGCGGCTGAGGAGCAGAGCGCGGTGGCCGAGGAAGTGAACCGCAACGTGGCCGGCATCCGTGATGTGACAGAATCACTGGCTGGCCAGGCTGACGAATCGGCGCGCATCAGCCAGGCGCTGAACCGGCTTGCCAATCAGCAGCAGGCGCTGATGGAGCAATTTCGCGTCTAGCCTGTAGGGTTTCTTGGCGGGTTTGCCCGCCAGCAAGCCCTTACAGGCGCCACAGCACTATCGTTTTTACTGAGCACAACTCATGCAAACCGCAACCAGATCCACCTTTTTTGACATCACCAGCGAACAGGGCCTGTTACGCACCTCGATTGCCGTCACCCTGTTCATCGCCACCATCGGCATCGCTTTCGGCCTGGCCTCCGGCTCGTTCTCCATCGTGTTCGACGGCGTGTACTCGCTGGTCGACGCCAGCATGAGTGGTCTGTCGCTGGTGGTGGTCAAGCTGATCACCTCGCACACCACCAGCGTGCAAATGTCGCGCAAGCTGCGCGAGCGCTTCACCATGGGCTTCTGGCACCTGGAACCGATGGTGCTGGCACTCAACGGCATCCTGCTCAGCGGCGTAGCCATCTACGCACTGATCAACGCCGTCAGCAGCCTGCTGCAAGGCGGCCGTCACCTGGAGTTCGGCATTGCCATGGTCTACGCGGTGTTGACGGTGATCACCTGCGTGACCATCGCCGTCGTCGAGGCGCGCGCCAACCGCAAGCTGCAATCGGACTTCGTGCGCATGGACGTCAAGGGCTGGGTGATGTCGGCCAGCATCACCGCCGCCCTGCTGATCGCCTTCTGCTTTGGCTACGCGGTGCAGGGCACTTCGCTGGAATGGGTGTCGCCGTACATCGACCCGGCGGTGCTGGCGCTGGTGTGCCTGGTGATCGTACCGCTGCCCTTGTCGGTGGTGCGCCAGGCGCTATCGGAAATTTTTCTGGTCACCCCCGGCGACCTCAAGCTGCATGTAGATGAAGTGGCCAAGGCCTTCGTCGCCCGCCACGGGCTGCAGTCTTACCGCGCCTATGTCGCCAAGGTCGGGCGCTCGCGGGAAATCGAGCTGTATTTCATCGTGCCAAAAGGCATGGCTGCGAAGACCATCGAAGAATGGGATGCGTGGCGCAACGAGATTGGCGATGCGGTAGGTGGCGAAGGGCCTGACCGTTGGATTACGGTGGTGTTTACCGGGGACCCGGAATGGGCTGAGTAAGCCAGCTGAACAAGGCCTGTGAAAACGAAAAAGCCCGCGACCATTACTGGTAGCGGGCTTTGACGTATTGCGTGTGGTGGGTCGTGTAGGATTCGAACCTACGACCAATTGGTTAAAAGACAATTGGGATCTAGGCCGATAATTCCACCTAGGGAGGGGTTTTCAGCACCATTCCGCGCCTAGGCACGCAGCCTCTAATGAAATCCACATTAGAGGCATGGCAATGACACATCCGAAGAAAGCAAAACGAGCAGGTAAGGTTTCAACCAAAGGCGGCACCGGTAAATCCACCGGCTCCACCAATCTGGGGGCATTCACAGCAGACGCTGGGTTGCGCACCCTCCTCATCGATCTGGACCCCGTCCAGCCTTCCGCATCCTCCTATTTCCCCCTGGAGTACACTGCCCCGGGCGGCATTTTCGAGCTGCTGTCGTACAACGAGACCGACCCGGCCAAGATCATCTCCCGCACGTCGATCAAGAATCTCGACGTCATCATTTCGAACGATGCCAACAACCAGCTCAACAACCTCATACTGCAGGCGCCTGATGGCAGACTGCGACTAGCCAACCTGATGTCGGCTTTCGATGCCGATTACGATCTCATCCTCTTTGACACCCAGGGCGCCCGCTCTGCGATGCTGGAGATGGTCGTTCTTGCATCTGATATCATCCTCTCCCCCCTCCCCCCGAACATGTTGGCCGCGCGCGAATTCAGCCGTGGAACCATCCATATGATGGATGGCCTGCGCAGTTACGCTCGTCTCGGCCTCACCATTCCCCACATCAACATCATCATCAACGGCCTGGATGAAACTGCTGACGCGCGCGAGATCCACCGCACCGTCCGTGAAATCTTCGACGGGAACCCAGACTACACCGTCCTGCAATCGATCATTCCAGATGCCGTCATCTTCAAGAAAGCCGCGAGCCAAGGCGTGCCGGCGCATCGGCTTGAATATCGTCAACCTTCGAACCGTAAGTCGCCGGCGGCGCTGAACATCATCCGCAGCTTGGCGATCGAGGCCTTCCCTGAGTGGACGGACCGCTTCGAGGCAATGACCGAAGAGCGTGTAGCCCAAATCGTCAAAGAAGGGCGCTGAGATGGCCAAGAGACCCATCGTCATCACCGATGCCAGCGACATCACTACCGAACTGGTTCTGCAACTCGGGAGAACGCACTCCGCCAAGGACCTTCGCAGCGTCCAAACCCGGCTCACCTCCATCGCAGGTGATCTGCGCAAGTTCGGGTATCACTGGAATAAAGAGTCTGGGCTACTCGGAAAACTCGGAGAGCACCTGACCGATGCTCAACGGCAGCTTCTGCTCGACGCATCGCGCCTGGTTGAATCCATCGGCAACAACGTTACTCATGCCAAGGAAAAACTTGTTCGGACCGAGAAGGACACGAAACGCCGGCAAGATGCCCGTGATGCACTGGCGAAGCAGCTCGTTGCGCGTACATTCCCCTTGCCCACCGAAACCCATGAAGAACGGCTCGAGACGATCAAGGCTGCACTCATCCTGAATCGTGCACGACAGTTCCATACCTCCTACAACCCATCTGAATTCAACCTCTACGTCAGGAGCGATCTGAAGACGCCTGATCGACTCTACGGGGCCTCACCTGAGCAACACCGGGTCGGGAATATCCAAACACTCCGTTACTTCATGATCAGCGACCTGACCAGCCACCTTGCTTATGACGATGGTTCGTCGGTTGAGGAACGTCTGCGACTCCTGCAGGAGAAAGTGGCCGAAGCTGTTGGCCTGGCTGCCTTGACAGCAGACGAACGCGAGACCCTGCGCCTGTGGAAAGAGGCTCTCTCCCCCGATGGGGCGAAGCAGGAGGGCCAAGCATGAACAACGTCAGCCAACAGCAGCTCGACCTTCTCTGGCACACCTTGGGTCTGTCCGCCGAAAACAGACACCGGCGCACAGTTAGCCGCAATTACTTTCTCACAAGCCCAGGTTGCAGCGATGCACGACAGCTCGACGTGCTCGTCGCAGCAGGGCTCATGTCGTGCGGAAAGCCTCCAGCTTTTTGTCCCCAGGATGAAGTTGTTTATCGCGCTACGAGTCAGGGCCAGCACTTCGCAGAGACCAGCCTCCCTCCGCTACCAAAACTCACTCGGTATGACGAGTTTCTGGATGCAGACAGCGGGCTTGAGTTTCACGAATGGCTCGGGATCGAAAAACCCACGATTGAGCATCGTTGTAAGTCATTCGGCTACAGCGAAGTGGGCAGCCTGATCTCTATAGAGTCCGGCTGTCGCATGAGCTCAAGCCGTGCTACGGGCGAGTGGTGCAAGACCAAGAAAGACGCCAAGGCCAGTTACAAAGCGGCCTTAGCGGCTTCGAAGGCTCATCGCGCGGAGGCTGCATGATGAATCCTGCCTCTATTTCCCAGTTCGCTGGCACGCTTTGCCTGTACCTCATGAACTGCTCTGTGGCACTGGCGACCGCCTATGGCTTGGGTTCGATCTTCAAAGCCCCGCTCGCCGAAATCGCTCTGCAGGGTTCGGTCTACTCGGCCTATGCGCTCGGCACGGTCGGGACGCTGAATCTCCTGGTGCTGATCGCATCAGCTATGCGTGGACAACCTCGCCAACTTGGGGAGGGCTCCTGATGGACAAGCAGAAGATCCTCGACAAAGTCACCAAGCTGATGGCCTTGGCCAACAGCCCAGGGGCAAACACGAACGAGGCAGCAATCGCATTGCGCCAGGCCCGCTCGCTCATGGCCCAGTACAACATCGACGCAGACGAACTGCGGGCCAGCCAAGTTCTTGAAGCAAGTATCCCCACGGGCACACGTCGATCCCCAGCGGATTGGTTGCATGCCCTCGCCGGAACATGTGCAGCCGCATTCGACTGCAGCCACCTCTCTTACTACCACCCATTGAAGGGTTACTGCTTCAAGTTCCTGGGCAAGGGTATCGGTCCGGATCTGGCTGCCTATGCCTACAGCAGCCTCGTCCTGCAGTTACAGAAAGCACGTCGCGAGCATGTCTCGCAGCAGAAACGGTGCCAGCTGAAGACCAAACGACGCCGCGGCCAACTGTTTGCGGAGGGTTGGATTGGAGCAGTGGCCTACAAAGTTCGAGAGTTCGCGGGTGACCTGGCTCCGGAGATCAAGGCTGAGATCACGGCCTACTTGACCGTGCATCACCCTGACTTGAAGCAAAGCGACATCACGCCAAGCGAAGCCAAAGGCCACGATCGTAGCTCTCTGTACGCAGGTATTCGGCAAGGCCGGCATGCTCAGCTCCACCACGGAGTTGGCCGCACCGAACAGCCTGGCATTTCCCACGGGGGTGCCAGATGACCGACCTGAGCTATTCACCTCCTCACTCCATGGAGGCGGAACAGGGCGTCCTGGGCGGGCTGATGCTGGACAACGAAGCCTGGGATCTCGTCGGTGACCTACTGCAGGCAGATGACTTCTTTCGGGGCGAACACAGGCTGATTTTCACCGCTATCCAAGAACTGTCAGAGAAAAACAGCCCTTTCGACGTGGTCACGATTTTCGAGCAGATGGCCGTCCCCGAGGAGGTTGGAGGACTTTCCTACCTGGCAGAGCTGGCCAAGAACACCCCGTCTGTAGCGAATATCCAATCGTATGCGGAGATCGTGCGTAATCGCGCACACCTTCGTCGCATCATGTCCCTGTGTTTCCAGGGGACACGGGATGCAGCTGAACTTGCTGCTGACGCGGCGGAGGTTCAGGACACGCTCGAGCAGAAGCTGTTCGCGCTGGGCGAAGGTCGCGTTGTACGTGAATTCGCCAACATGAACGAGGCACTGCTCTCTGTCGTCGACAAGATCGACGCGAATTTCAACGGTCATGTGACCGTAACGGGGGTGCCAACAGGCATCACCGATCTCGATGAAATGACGCGCGGCCTGCAGCCAGCAGACCTGATCATCGTCGGCGCGCGCCCATCCATGGGCAAGACCTCGTTCTGCTTGAGCATCGTAGATGCCGCGCTGAACAGTAAGCCTGACGAGATCGTGCTGGTTTTCAGCATGGAGATGCCTACCGAGGCCCTCATCTACCGAATGCTGGCAATTTTGGGCCACATCGACCTGAGCAGGCTCCTGTCCGGTCAGTTGCAGGACGAGGACTGGCCCAAACTCTCCGCCGCCGTGCATCGCATGAGCGCATACGGCAACCGTCTGGTCATCGATGACAGTGCAAACCTCACTCCTGCTGCGATGCGCGCCAAGGTTCGACGCGCTAGCCGGCGCTTTGGGAGGCCCTGCTTGATCATGGCGGATTACCTGCAACTCATGCGCTGCCCTGGGCAAGAGAACCGGGCCAATGAGATCAGCGAGATATCTCGTTCCCTCAAGGGAATCGCGAAGGAATTCAACTGCCCCTTCGTAGCTCTTTCTCAGCTCAACCGGGCTCTGGAGCAACGTCAGAACAAACGACCAGTCAACGCCGATCTGCGCGACAGCGGAGCGATCGAGCAAGACGCCGACATCATCCTCTTCGTGTACCGAGACGAGGTGTACAACGAAAACACCGAGTTCAAGGGGATTGCCGAGCTGATTATCGGCAAACAACGCCAAGGGCCTACGGGCTATGTACGCGCAGCCTTTATCGCCAACCAAACTCGCTTCGCAAACCTCACTGCTGACCATTGGCAAGGAGCTGCCGCATGACGCTCACAGAATCCCATCTGATTACGCATGGCTGCCTTAACTGTGGCCGGCACTTCGCGCTTCATCAGGTACGGCAGGTGCATCCTGCTGAGCATACCCCTGAAGGTGAGGCAGAGGTTCTGGTATGCCCGGTCTGCGGCAGCTATGACCCCGTTCCTCTCTCGGAGGTGCCCAATGCAGGCTGAGCAGATCTACCCTTCGATCCCTGCAATCGCAAACACCGACCAATCGGCCTTGGCATTCGCGCACCAGTCTGGCGTAAACGCGGTTTGGCTGGATGCTCTCAGCCAGGTTGTCTCACGGCTCACCCAGTTCGGTGAAACCACGGTGCCTGTTGAGCTGAATGAGGCTCTGCAAGAGCTTGCACAGCTGCAGTACGTCGAGCTGGAAAGCCATGATGCTGGAACGCTGGCAGCGACCCTCCTTGGCCAACCAGCCCTGCTGACCAATTACTTCTGGTCAGTATGGGTACCAAGGCACCTCCTGAGCTGCGGTCTGAAGGTTGCAGTAACCCCCCATCTGACCAGCTCCGTGGACGAGGCTCATCACTGCACCGTGGTCTTCCGGATTCCTGGATCGCGCGAGACTGCACGTGAGTTCCTCACCGACCTGGCCACCCAATATCCGGGCTGCACCCCGGAAATCGTGGCCATCCAAGCGGGTGATGCACTTTGCCCGAAGGAGGCCGGATCCAATGCGTAACCTTCTTCGCGGCGCCCACGACAGTGTCCGCCGGCTTGCTGAGTTTGCCCTCTCCGAGGGCTGGACTCTCTCCAGGTCCAATAGCGGCCACCTGAAGTTCAGCAAGTCCGGCTTCGCACCGATTTTCACTTCCTGCACACCTAGCGACCACCGTTCCGAGCGCAACACCCGGGCGTTGCTTCGACGTGCGGAAGTCCAAAACAGCTCCTCGCGGGGGATTCAATAATGCCGATCCGACACGTAATTATTCACCAGCTCGACAAGCAGCCCGACGGCAGCCCCGCCGTCCTTCATGCCCGTGACACTGAGCTCCCACCGTCCGATGCTATCGTGAGTCTCCAGGGCGACCTGAACGACAGCTACAACGCCAAGCAAGGCAAAGCGTGGGGCTTCTTCCATGGGGAGTCGGGTGCGTACCCATTCAGCGGTTGGCTGAAACAGTACCTGGAGGAGCAGCAAGACTTCACCAGCTTCAGCCGTGTGTCTGTCGAACACCTGCAGAAACTGCTTGAAGAGGTCAACCTGTCCACCGGTGGCCACGTGTTCTTCAGCCATTACCAACAAGGCTTGACTGAGTACTTGATGATCGCTGTCCTCCAGCAGGTCGAAACCGTCAGCCTGGACGGTGATCTTAATGTTGTAGCCTCTCGCTACCTGGACACCAGCAACTTCTCCTGCGCGGCCCGGATCAACCTGAGCGAGTGGCGCAACAACCCTAACTCGAAGCAGTACATTTCCTTCGTTAAAGGCAAAAACGGCAGGAAGAGTTCGGACTACTTCCGCGACTTCATCGGGTGCCAAGAAGGCGTCGACGGGCCAGGTGAAACCCGCACGCTTCTCAAGGCATTCACCGACTACGTCGAGAAAGAGGATCTCCCAGAAGAAAGCGCCCGGGAGAAAACCCACGCGCTGCTCGACTATGCCACCACCCAAACGAAGCTGGGGCAGCCCCTCTCTCTTCAAGAGCTGTCCCAGACTCTCGATGAAGACCGCCCTCAGGCGTTTTACGACCACATCCGCAATAGCGACTACGGCCTATCCCCTGAGATCCCGGCCGATAAGCGCACACTCAACCAGTTCCGCCGTTTCACCGGCCGCGCCGAAGGTCTGTCGATCAGCTTTGAGGCGCACCTGCTCGGTTCCAACGTCACCTACGACGCCGACACCGGCTCGCTGACGATCAAGAACCTGCCCACTCAGCTCACCGACCAACTCAAACGCCGCCAGTAAGGAGAACCACCATGAACGCAACCAATTCCCGTACCGCTGACAAGTTCGTGGTTCGCCTGCCGAATGGCATGCGTGAACAAGTGGCAGAAGTCGCCCGCAAGAACCATCGTTCCATGAACAGCGAAATCATCGATCGCCTCGAGCAATCGCTACTCAACGGTCAATTTGAGCCGGCGCAGAAAGCCCAGGGCGACGGCGCCAACGCAGAGGAGTTGAGATCCGAGCTGACCCGCGCATACCGGATCATCGATCGCCTGTTGCAAAATGCTGTTCCAACTCAAGACGACATTCAGGAAGTGCTGCACCTGGTTCGCCACTCTCCTCTGGCTCACCCGCACGTTGCTGCGGTAGGAGCTTGAGATGGCCGCTACAGACCTCAAAGCCAAGCTTCTCGCTCCAGGCTTCACCCCTACAGGCACCACCGCGGCCATGAGTGACCCTATCGCGGACACCCCATTGGTGCTGACTGTCGAGCAGGTCCTCCCTTGGGAGGATAACCCTCGTACCACTCGCAACCCACGATACGATGAACTCAAGGAGTCGATCCGCCACCGTGGCCTCGACACCCCTCCGCCTGTAACACGCAGACCTGGAGAGGAAAAATACCGGATCCGCAACGGTGGGAACACGCGAATCACAATTCTGAAGGAGCTGTTCCAGGAAACTGGCGACGAAAGGTTTCAGAGGATTAATGTTCTGTTCCGCCCATGGGATCAGATCCGAGGCGAGATCGTGATGCTCACCGGTCACCTGGCCGAGGATCTCAAAGGTGAGCTCAAATTCATCGAGAGAGCTGTCGCGGTGGGTCGAGCGAAGGCGCTTTATGAGGAGGAAAGCGGCGAGACCATTTCCCAGCGCGAGCTCGCTCGACGCCTATCTAAAGATGGGTACCCTATTTCTCAGTCCCATATCAGCAGGATGCTGGATACCCTGCAATTTTTGCTGCCTGCAGTGCCTGGTTTGCTCTACTCCGGTCTCGGTATCGACCGGATCACGAAAATAATCGCGCTGAGAAAATCTGCATTGGCTTGCTGGGACAAGCATTACAGCAATGAAGGCGTTGACTTCGAAATGCTGTTCCAGGACGTCCTTGCCCAGTTCGAGGGAGAAGCGGAAGAATTCCTGTTCCAGCGCTTCCAGGACGAGCTCATCGGCACGATGAAAAAATCGCTGCAGCTCGGCTACGAGGACATTCTGCTGGAGATTACCCAGCAGCAGGATAAGCTCCGTCGCTCAACGCCAGTGGTAGAAGTGCCGAGTACCGGCAAGTCCAGTAATCATCCCGCCAGTCTTTTGGGTACTGGTACAGCTTCACCGGTACCGGTACCGGCATCGCAACAGCTACCTGAAGCTACTGGGAGTTCGCCGAAGCCTTCTCAGCCTCCCCACCAGCCAGCTGCTCCAATGCCGGGAGCTTCGCTCACACCAGAGCAAGAGCAGGAACGGATTGCAGGGCATATCGCGTCCCCAACGAACCTCAGCCAGCGGGTGATCGAGACAAAAGCGAAGGTTGCCGCCCTCAGCGGGGAAACGCTGCCCGATTTCAACTCGAACTGCCTGGTCGCCATCCCCGTGCAAGCCGGCGGACTGCACCCCATTACCGACCTCTGGTACATCGAGCGTCAGATTGACCAACCTGGCGAGTTGCGCAACCAGGTAGCCCAACTGGCCGTGGAGATCCTCGAATCTGTCAACGGCCCTGGCGATATCCAGGTAATCGATGGAGGGATCGGGTTCAAGTACAAACAGCCGGAGACCGAAGTTGAAGTCACTGCAACAGCTCAACATACGCTGACACTGCTTCAGTCATTGAGCGGTGCGATGGCTATCGCACTCAAGATGCTGAACGAGCAACCAAACCCTGCCAGTGCATTGGGCGAATTTGAGTTTGCTGCCGGCCTGGGCCAACTGCTGCTGGGCCAACCTCTGGGTGCTGAGCAGGCACCAGGTGACGAAGGTCGTTTGAGTGACGGTGCGCTGGTCAAGTTATTCCGCATCATTCGGCTGGCTCGACGCCTGATCGACTTGGAAATCGAAGAGTTCAAACGGTCCTCGCCAGTCCAGGACAACTGAACACTCGATGAGATGAATGGGAGGGAGTCTCAATGTCCAAGTCAACACTTAACGAAGCGGTTCTCTCACAGCTGCTTGACCTCATGCGTAACGGTCAACTTCAGCGCTGTGTAGAGATGGGAGTTGAACCAGAGGTGCTGGGCCAGATCCAGCACCCAACAGTCCTCAGTTTGCTCCGCAATACCCCTGTTTCATGGGTCAACGTGTCAATCAACAGCTCAATGATCCTCAAGCTGCTGACCGGCGCCGCGCGTACAGAAGAGGAAACTCGGCTTATCGAGCGCGCGATCCGGCTGGGGGCCACGACCAGCTTGCTCGGCAAGTTCTTCGGGCTCACACCTCAAGAGATAGCCTTGCAGCGTACCGTCATTGGGGTGCGTGCCCCACGCGGTCGATGGCCAGAGCTCTCTGAAGATCAGGATCACCATATTTGGCATCGCTGGACCAAGTTGATGGATGAGCACCGCGTCGAGCTCGAGGACAGCTTGGCCATGCTCGACGTGGCCATGCTGGTTGCCGAGGAGCTGAGCACGGACGGTCTCACGCTTGCGCAGATCTGGTCACGGATCACTCAGTGGGTCGAACAAGGCTTGTATCCAGGCAGCACTGAACGCTCCCGAGTCACTGAGCGACGACAGCTCACCCTTTTGGATGAGGGCGGCCTACGTCATGTCGATGAAAGCGGCACCGCCTCTATCCATCCTGGAGAAGGCGATCAGAGAAGATGAAGCTCACACGGTTCCCGATTTCCACGCTCCTAGATTCGGCCTCGGGGCAACTCGAGGCCCATGTGCAGAAGAAGAGAGCTGAGGACACCGCCCCTACTGCAGCGCCTGCTACACCCTACTCCGGGATAATTTTCAGCGGAAATCCGCATGAAACGGTCCCGCGTAAACTCCTACTCGACAATCGGTTGACCCCCTTGGAACGCAATTGCTGGCAAGTCTTTCGACTGCTGGTCAATGAAGATGGAATCACGGCTTTCCCCACCTATGACCAACTGCGGCCCTACCTCGGCATGAATCCAGGTAAACACGCCTCTAGAGAAACCGTGGCAAAAGCCTTGACGGTGCTCCGTCTGACCCGCTGGTTAAGCCTGGGCCGGACGGTGCGGAATGAGATCAACGGCCAGGTTCAGGGGAACGTCTACCTCCTACACGACGAGCCTGTCACGCCGGCGGAGGCCCTGGAGTTCGACAAGGACTATATGACCTTGCTGATGCAATCCATGGAGCATCAGAACAAAGCGATCAAGGACATCGCGGCAATTACCTGGAGAGAATTCACCAGCGATCCAGACGTTGGGCGACGACTTCCCTCGCGCATTGACACGATTAGCGATCGACTGAACGCCCAGACCTGGGCAGTTGAAACCAAACAAAATGCACTGCCTGCGCCTGAGTTCGGAATCCGAACTCAGCAAGACTTAGCCGTGGATGGACTGAGTTCGGAATCCGAACTCAGTACGAACTCAGCGAAACAGGGGGCCCTCCCCCTCAGTTCGGATTCCGAACTCAGCCTGAAACCACTGAGTTCACCCTCAGTTCGGATTCCGAACTCAGCTAGTACGTATACAAATACAGACAAGTCTGTATCTAAAAGCTCTGTACAACCGCGCGAGAGTGCAGGTGTGAACTGGTTACTTGCCCTAGATCTCCTCAAGCCAGAGGACCGTGTGAAGGCACGTGAGATCATGGGGCCGGTACCGGAGAATCTCCGAGAGGCGGTGATCAACCAGTGGAAGCATCGCTGTACTAGCGGGAGTGTCGCCAAGCCCCTCGCGTACCTGACGAGCCTTGCAGGCAAGGCCATACGGGGTGACTTCAACGCAGAGTGGAGCCCTACAGCGCCTGCTGCAACTCCGACGTCATCGCCAGCGGCCAGCGTGGTAGCACGGCCCACTCAGCCCGCCGTTCCCAAGCCGGCACCGACAGCGACTGCGATGCAGACAGCAAATTCCGCGCTGACCTCGCTGCAGGCCCTGCTTGACCCTCGACGCCGCGTGGAGCCCACCGATGAGTGATTGGATGGGTTCTACGATCACCCTGGGATTTGCCTCTGTTGTGATTGGTATGCTGGCGGGCCGCGTTTGTACCTGGGGCGCTTGCTGCCTACCTGCACTCCTCAAGCGCCAATGGCAGCGGGATGCACGGGAACTGCTGGGGCTGGATTCAGAGAAACATTCCGACCTTCAACCGGCCAGAACCCCTTCGCGAGTAATCTGGACCGCGCAGATTAGCTGCGCTGCGTTGTCACTCGTGGTGACAATGCATTTTGGGCCAACTATGCAGGCCTTCTGTGCCCTGCTGTTTACCTGGATGCTTCTGGCTTTGAGCTTGATCGACAGTGAGCACCACCTACTGCCGGATTCGCTGGTAATACCAGGACTCTGGGCCGGCTTAGTCCTCAACTCCTTCGGACTGTTCACGGTACTGCAGGACGCTCTTTGGGGGTGTGTCGTTGGCTTTGGCTTCTTCTGGTCTGTGAGTCAACTAACCGGACTAATCACTGGCCGAGAAAGCATCGGTAGAGGCGACATTAAGCTGTTGGCATTGATGGGTGCGTGGGGTGGCCTACAGGTACTTGGCTGGACTGTAGTTTGCTCTCTGCTAGGTGCAGGTCTAGCCGCAATGCTTCTCATACTCCTGGGAAAGCGATCTACCGACGCAAGAATTCCATTTGGTCCGTTCATCTCCGCCGCAGGCTGGAGCGCATTTGTGATTCTAACTCATTGATTAATAACCCATGGACCATTAGTCGAGTGATGCGGCCCGCATCATTCACCGGCATCGACACCGGCGCGAGCCAGGTCGAGTGGTTCCACCGGAATCCCCTGATAGTGAGGCCCGCATCATTCACTGGCACCGACACCGGCGCGAGCCAGGTCGAGTGGTTCCACTGGAACCACCTGACAGTGATGCGGCCCGCATCATTCACCGGCACCGGCACCGCCGTGAGCCAGGTCGAGTGATTCCACTGGAATCGCCTGATAGTGATGCGGCCCGCATCACTCACCTGATTCGACACCGGCGCCGAGGCCGGGTCGAGTGGTTCCACCAGAATCCCCTGATAGTGATGCGGCCCGCATCATTCACTGGCACCGGCACCGGCGCGAGCCGGGTCGAGTGGTTCCACCAGAATCCCCTGATAGTGATGCGGCCCGCATCATTCACTGGCACCGGCACCGGCGCGAGCCAGGTCGAGTGGTTCCACTGGAACCACCTGACAGTGATGCGGCCCGCATCATTCACCGGCACCGACACCGGCGCGAGCCAGGTCGAGTGATTCCACTGGAATCGCCTGATAGTGATGCGGCCCGCATCACTCACCTGATTCGACACCGGCGCCGAGGCCGGGTCGAGTGGTTCCACCAGAATCCCCTGATAGTGATGCGGCCCGCATCATTCACTGGCACCGGCACCGGCGCGAGCCAGGTCGAGTGGTTCCACTGGAACCACCTGACAGTGATGCGGCCCGCATCATTCACCGGCACCGGCACCGCCGTGAGCCCGATCGAGTGTTGTCACCGGCACCACCTGGGAGTGTTGCGGCCCGCAACACCAGGATGGTGTGCGCCGACTATGACAAATCCAGCACCCCGGGTTCTTCATTTATTACTGCGCGCCCAACAGCCTAAAAGCAGCATGGACATCGTTCACCCACCTTATATAAGGAAACCATGTCCATGGCTGACAACTATCAGCTCAACATCGGCTCCCTCAGGAGCCAGGTCCAGCTGACTCTCCACACCCACCATGCTGCCCGAATCTGGCTGGGCCGCCAGAAGACCGATGACAAACACAGCATCCTCGGGCTGGCGGGCTTCTGCCTCAAGATCAACCAGATCGACCGTGGAGCGGCCCAGGACGACCCATACTCGGACTGGTGGATGATCAGGATCGAAGAGAAGATTCAGGAAGTGGACGATGCCCTGAAGGCCATCGACAGCCGCCTGGATGAAGTGATGGCCCAGTTGCCCAAGGCGCTCGAAATCGGTGAGAACCTCTCCATTCAACCGCTGAAGCTGCCACTCTTCATTTCCAACCCGCTGGGCTTCAAGGGCGTCCATCTACTGACTCAATACGACGAAGTCGTCCGCCGCATCCTGCTGGCTCAGCACGTCGCCATGATCGGCCGCCGCGATGGCGAGATCTGGATAGACGAGGGTGCTCACCTGCTGCGCAGTCTTTTTGGACTGGCCCAGCTCCATCGATTCTCCGGTGCATCGCGTGACGACTTCGCCGCCAACAATGCACGGGCTGAAAACGCGCGCGAGATGTACAAGCGCTACGGCGACATCCCCCAGGACATCCTGGAAGGCACCCGCAGGTCGAACTTTGCCCCGCCCATCCGCCGTGGTTCCGCAGACCCGGTCGAGGATCTGGATGACGATCTCGAAGGCGAGGCCTGATCCTGATGCGTTTGGACCCCCAACCCATGGAGGCCCTGCAACAGGGTGCCTTCAAACCGCTGCAACAGGGTGCCTATCAGGCGCTGCAACAGAGTGCCTCACTAAAAGGCCTTTTAAAGCCCTTTAAAGGTAAGGGGGAGCTGATCCAGTTGGCGGAGCATTGCGCATCGCTGGAGGCAGGGTTGCGCGCCATTACCCAGGAAGTGCTGGCCCAGGTCCGTCAACATCCATTCGCCCTGCTGCCCGTCAGGCTCATCGAGCAAAACACAGCGGCTGGCACAACCTTTCTTCGCTGGCAAAGCGTGCAAGGTCGGCGCATGGGTGTCGGCGTATGGGCCCAGATGATCCACGCCCCCAAAACACCAACCCACTTGCTGCAGGACCTGTTTGCCCTGGAGCAACACCGAATCACCCTGAACATGCAGATCAGCCTCATCCACTCAATCGGCAAACAGGCCGCCGAGTGCGCAGAAAAAATGGGGCAGGCCGAGGCCGAATATCAGGCTCGACTGCAGCAGGTCATGAACCCACCTCAACACTGAACGGAGATACACCATGGGTACACCAGTAGTTTGGGAAGGCAACGTCGGCAACGCTGCCGAGCACCGGTCGTTCGCCAACGGCAACAAAGATCCGCGGCACATGCTGCGACTCAATGTGATGTTCGACAACTCGATCCCTGATGGCCAGGGTGGCTACAAGGATCGTGGTGGCTTCTGGGCCAACGTCGAATGGTGGCACCAGGATGCCGAGCGGTTCGCAGCGCTGTTCCAGAAGGGCATGCGCGTTGTGGTGATTGGCCGCGCGATCATGGACAGCTGGACGGATAAACAAAGTGGCCAGGAGGTGTCTGCGCTCAAGGTCGAAGCCAGCCGGATCGCGATTCTTCCACATCGCATCGAGCACGTATCTCTGTCTGGCGGCGGCGGCGGTCAGCGTCCGACCAACCAACCGCAGGGTCAGGCGCGCAGTCAGACCAGCGGTGGCCAGGCTCAAAACGTGCCTCAGCCGAGCCCCGAGGACATGCGCCACTACGGCGAAGGCTTTGACGACGACATCCCTCTGTAGCCCCCCCTTAATTTGGCGCGCCACATCGCGAAGCTCCTGGTGACAAGGATGTCACTACGAGCTACCCCTCCCTTCGATGAAGCTTCGCCGTAGAAACCCAACTACATCTTGGCAGGCATTTTTCAGGCGCCGTTCGTGAAGTTGCCGATGACAAGGACAGCGCCTCGCCACCTATTTCCGCTTCGAGGTAACGTCCCGTGCACCACGACTACCCGGAATATCCATCCGTCAAAGCGACGGTAGACTCCTCGCGCTACATGGAAGCCGTACATGCTCTCGAAGGCGTTCCCCAGGTCTTTTGCGACGGCGAAACCATCCTCCTGCCCGAGGCTGAGGTGAAGGCCATCGAAATGCTTCGCTCCCAGTTCAAGGCCACCTTTGAGTATGGGCAGGCCGAGGAGTATCAGTTTGCGACCAAGGCCCGGGATGCAGGAGTGACGGCTGAGCTCCTGCGACTTGGGCAGGCAGTTTGCGACATCACAGGCCAACACGCTGAGGTGATGGTTCGTGCCGCATTGGAGGACCCCAGCGCGACGCTGCTGGCTTGGTCGGCACTCTACCGCTCAAGCATGATTCCCCACTAGGTCTGGCACACGGGCATTGGTGTGGGGCCTAATTTTTCCGCCGCCATTCGTGAAGTTTCTGGGAGCCAGAACAGATCGACGCGACCGCCCACTCGACACTTGGCGTCAGATGCCACACAACTCCTGGCGGCCAGAACCTACTGCCCAGGGTCGCGCGCCTCGGGAAGCTCCCGCAACCAGGACGGCAAGTCGTGGCCGAAGGGGCGCTGCAAGCAGCGCTTGCCCAGGTCAGGAGGCGGTTGAAATCGTCGCATTGGCAAATTACCATTTCCTGAAGGCATCTCCACCCTACAGCTGCTAACGTGTTTAAAAATTAGCTACTGGAGTCGAAAAAAGCGCCTTGTCGCGAGGCTTCCGGTATCAAGAATGTTTGAGGCGTGATCTGCCCGGCAGGTGCAGGGGCACTGATGAGGAGCATTCGATGCAGCATGTAGTGGCCCAGGAGCGAAAAGCGGATAGGCGCCAGTTCAACAACCCCCATCCTGCGGTGGAGGCTGCCGGAGTGGAAGCCGCCGAGAAAGGGCTGCCCGTGTATGCTTGTCCCTACAAGCACCCCGCCATGTTGGCCTCTTGGCTTAAAGGGTACAATCGAGCCCAGCAGCTCATCCTCAGCCTCTGACCTCTTGCTCTTACAGCCTCCAGCTTGCGGTGGCCTTCACAGCCAACCTGCTGATTTTGTCTTGACACCCCTCCGCCTTCTCCCTAGAATCACCGCCCAATCGCGCCTGAACCTCTGGTGCTGGCTTTGTCCAGTATTATGTTTGGGCCTTCTTTTATCTGGAACATGGATGTTGCAGCAGCTAGCCCCTCCTAAGCCATTCAAAAATTATTCCGAACTGGTTGAGCTACTGATTACCAGAGGCATGCTCGTACCTGACCCCAACCGAGCAGAACGGAAGATTTCACAGATCGGCTATTATCGGCTCAGTGGTTACTGGCAGCCCGCGCGCGACTTTGATAGGGACGAGCAACAGAATGTCCTTATCTGCCAAGTAACACGCAAACCGCGTAGAAAAAGCAATTTTCTACCTGACACAACCTTCAATGACGCCGTCGATCTTTATCTTTTTGATAAGAAACTTAGACAACTCATGCTTGACGCGATTGAACGGATTGAGATCCAGGTCAGGACTGTAATTGCTCACGAGGTTGGCTACCACTCACCAATGGCGTATACGGACTCGCAGTTCATTCGCCCTAAACAGACCGAAGACTGGAATGACCGCAAAACTAACCAAAAACGAAATACTTGGTTAGAGTGGCAAAAACGCCAAAAAAATCTGTTGGATCGTAGCCAAGAAGACTCCATTGAATGGCATAGACGCGCGCACAAAGCTATTCCGTTCTGGGTAGCTGTGGAGGCATGGGATTTTGGTACACTATCGAAATACTTCGAAATCCTCAAAGGCAACCATCAAAATCGCATTGCGGCTCGACTAGGTATTAGTGATACCCACGTGCTAACTCAGTGGCTACGAGAGATAAATACCTTGCGCAACAGGTGCGCACATCATACTCGTATTTGGAACCAAGTAGCGGCCAACCCGCTCTCCGTTCTTGACAACCCTTATTTTCAAAACCTGGCGCTTGACCAAAATGCCCGATCTCGAATATTCGGGCTAATCAGCGTCATCTGGCTGCTTGTTCAACGCTTGGGGCCAAGTTCAAGCTGGATAAAACAGGTCGCAGATCTACTCGACTCTAAGCCCTCCTTGCCTGGTTGCCAATTCTCCTCACTTGGGCTTCCAGAAGCTGGATTCCCCAGGAAGCTCTTTGGAATCTGATCAAGGAGACTAAATTGCACCACTCCTCATCACGCAATTCATAAAAGCAATCCCAACGAATTCCCGCCCTTTCAGTTGACCATTTCGCGTTGTGCCGCCTCCGGCCGGCGGCAAGAGTGCGCTCTGTTCGAACTGTTCAGGGTCACCTTATGAAACTCATGATCATCGAGGCACCGGGCAAGCTGAAGAAGCTAGGGCCCATGATGAAGAAGATCCGGCCTGGCGAGCAATGGACGGTTGTAGCCACTGGTGGCCACATCCGAGACCTCCCTGAAAAGGGGATGGACGAGACGATGATCACCACTGGGGTGCTCAAGAACCTCCGGCCGGTGTACGAGATGCTGCCCAAGAGTGCCCGCAACGTCAGCACGATCCGCAAGGCGCTAAAGGACGCCACCGAGGTTTATATTGCCACTGACCCGGATCGCGAAGGTGAAAGCATCGCCTGGCACATTCAGCAGGCGCTGCGCATCAGCGAGTACAAGCGCGTCACCTTCAATGAAATCACACAGAATCGTGTGCGGGAGGGTTTGGCTAACCCCCGCAAGATCGACGGCCAGCTCGTTGCTTCACAACAGTGCCGTAGGGTGCTCGACCGCTTGGTGGGCTACCCCGTCACTCAGGAGCTGCGCCGAGTCATGGGGCAACCCACGTCTGCGGGCCGTGTACAGTCACCTGCGCTCTACCTGGTTGTACTGCGCGAACGGGAGATCCGCAACTTCAAGGTCATCCACCACTTCGGCGCAGAACTGACCTTCAGGGACGAAGCTTCCAGCTTGGCCTGGACTGCCGCATGGCAGCCGGTGCCGGATTTTGCCAGCAAAGAACACCCTTACGTCCAGGACGGCACGCTCGCCGCCCGGGTCGCCGCCACCCGTGCAGTTATCGTGGAATCGTGCGAAGACGGCAAGAAGCGGCGTCCGCCGCCCGCACCGTTCATTTCGTCCACTTTGCAGCAAGCCGCCAGCGTGGCGTTGAAGTGGGACCCCGACAAGACGATGCAGATTGCGCAACGCCTGTACGAGCAGGGTGTCATCACATACCACCGGACGGACAACCCCAACCTGGCCGATGAGGCCATGCCTGACATCCAGGCTGTCGCACGACGCCAGGGGCTCGACGTTGTAGACGAACGCCGGACGTTCAAGGCAGCAGACAGCGCACAGGAAGGTCACCCTGCGATCGCGCCAACCGCTTGGGATGATGAGGTTGCGGGAGAGTCTTCCGATGAACAGGCGCTGTACAAGCTCATTCGGATCCGCGCACTGGCCAGCCAGCTCGCCGATGCCATCTACGACGTGCGTACCGCAAAGTTGCTGGCCAAGGGGCCGGATCAAAGGCCGCTGCGCTTCGCTGCGACGGGTAGCTCGGTAGCCTATCTCGGCTGGATGAAGCTCCTGCAGCAAGACGACACGGATGAGGAGTCGACCGACCTGCCCAAAAATCCAGTGCCGGCGCTGCAACCTAAGCAGATCCTCAACGTACTCCAGGGCGAGGTGTTGAACCAGAAGACCAAACCGCCAGGGCGCTTTACTAAGGCCAGCTTGATCAAGGAACTGGAGCGTCGTGGGATTGGCAGGCCCAGCACCTTCTCCGCGATCGTTAAAAACATCACCAGCAAGGGCCTGGTCGTCGAGGAAAAGCGCAAGCTGGTACCAGGACCGCTGGGAGAGGCTACCGTCGCCCAGCTGGAAGGCCGATTCAGCTTCCTCGAGCTGGCTTTCACGAGCACGCTGGAGAAGGACTTGGATCGAATCGCCCGCGGTGAGGATAGGTACGGCCCTGTGGTCGCCAAGTTCTACGAGCACCTCCAGAGTGAGCTGGAAAGCCTCCGACAGGCGCCCACAGTGGCGATGAAGGCGCGGTCGCCTGAATCCTCATCGGGCGCCCAGGACGGCTACTCCTGCGGCAAGTGCGGGATGCCTCTCGCGCGCCGACAGAAGCGCGGCGATGGCGGTTACGACTTCTGGGGATGCACCGGGTTCAAAGCGAACAACTGCCGCGTGAGCTACCCCACAGTGGGCGACAAACCTGATATGACCAAGCCCAGGGGCATGTAGGCGAAATGTTTCGAAGGCGGTAATCCATTTCTCCTGTAGCAGGTTTCCCCCAACTGCCAATCTGCTCGCTCTTACGGGTGCGGGTAGGCGCACCTTGAATGATGACGAGTTGACTACTCATCCTCCCGGAGGTGCTTGTGGCCCGTTCCAAGAAAGTCATTGACCGGTTGAAGGCCGAGCAGGCGGACAATCCGAAGGTCCCTCATTATGAATCCCGGCCAGGCGAGTCGTGCTGGCCGTTACAACCTGACGACATCAAAACCGCTGGGTACTGGAAGCAGGAACGCAGACGTGTGCCGAAGGGCTCAGAGCCTGCGGCGTACGTAATCAGTGGCCAGGGAGGGTCGCTTCATGGCTCAGTACTCTTAACCCGATGGGTGCCTGCCTACCACCTGGACCAGACTGTGCCGATGAAGTCCAAGAGCGCGGACGCCAATTGAAACGGCCACGCCTCCTCAATAGCCAACCAGTGTTGCTCGAAGCCGCCGTATTCGACGGCTACGACATGGGCATCCTCATGCCTTACATTGAAGGCGCAAACAAGGTCATGTTCGCACGGAGCGGGTTCTTCATTCGCCGCAGTGATCACCCGCTCTGCCGCTACTGGCGCGTGCCCAAGGCCAAGCTCATCGACGAGCTGGACCTGGTGTACCACCAGCTGATCGAGCTGGCCGGTGGCAAGGTCACTGAGTCATGGCAGGCCTTCCGCCAGAAGATCGAGAGCGCGCTGGCCAACCCACGCCGGGACGCGTTCATCTCGGGAATGCTACTGCGAATTGCCCCGCTCGCCGACGGCGGTGTGCTGCTGTCCGGAGATTATCATCCTGGAGTAGTTGCAGTGGCCCGCCGGATGCGGGGAGTGTTCCTGGGCAAATCCAGCTCGTGGCGAGTCAACGCCACCGCCGAAATCCTGCGCAGCAACCTGGTCCTGGAGCTCGGTCTTGTGGAGGAGCAGTTCGAGATCCTGGACGTGGTACAGGAGCTCCTGGGCGATGGCTCTGTGGTTCCAGCAGCAGACATTCCACGCATCAGCCTGGGCGGTGCTCCTCAGGAACCCTCGACAGCCGCCAGCGGTGAGGAGAGCTCCAACGACATCTACCTCGCTGCCGTCTCGCCGATTGAACGCACCGAGTTCTCAGATGCCACGATCGCCCAGGCCCTGGTCGGCTATTCCCTGCTCGATCACCAGCCTGCTGGCATCGCTCACCTGCTCCAGCGCACCAGCGCACTGCTGGCTGATGATATGGGCCTCGGCAAGACGCGCCAGGCCATTATCGCGGCGCATATCAGTGCAGCCGGTCGCCCGATCCTGGTGGTGACCCTTTCCTCGTTGCTGATCAACTGGCAGCGCGAAATCCTGGCGGTCTACCCCGACGCGACAGTCGCTGTGCAGAAGCACGACCCGCTGGTCCAATGGATGCTGATCAATTACGAGCGTCTCGGCGACTACGTGCTGCTGGCTGAGCATTACCACGTTCTAGTGGTCGACGAGGCGCACCAGTTGAAGGAGCCGACTGCCGAGCGTACACGCCATGGCTTCGATATCGCAGCCAAGGTGCCGAATCGCTATCTGCTGACAGGCACGCCTGTCCTCAATCGCGAGACAGAGCTGCACACCCTGCTACGTCTATCGGGGCACCCGGTCGGCCAGTTGCCCCTCAGCGATTTCTGCGAACGCTTCGCCGGCAGCCCAGAGTTCCGGCAAAACCTCCGGGCAGAACTGGGCGACTGGATGCTTCGCCGGCGCAAAGACGTTCTGCCCGGGCTCAAGGGTAAGCACCGGCAGTTGCTGCCCGTGGCGATGGGGGTGGAGGAGCGGAAGAAGTACGACAGCATTCGCCTCGAGGACAGGCCCATCTTTGCCAGGCTCGGCGCGCTTCGCCATTACCTGGAACAGGTGAAGGTCAGAGTCGCTATGGACCTGCTGGGCGAGCTGGACCCCGAAGACAAGGTCATCCTGTTCTGCGAGTTCAAACCCACCGTCGCGCGCCTCAAGGAGCTGTGCGATGCAGCCGGTATCGGGAACGTCACCCTGGTCGGCAGTGACACACTCACCAAACGCCAGAAGGCGATCGACAAGTTCCAGGGCGACCCCGACTGCAGGGCTTTCATCTGCACCACCCAAGCCGCCGGTACCGGCAACAACCTCACGGCCGCCAACTACGTCTTCTTCCTGGGCCTGCCCTGGACACCCGGACAACAGGATCAGGCCGAGGACCGGGCGTACCGGAATGGTCAGCTCAGGACGGTGATCGTGAAGATCCCCCTCGTGGAGAACAGCATCGATCAGCAGCTCTGGCAGATGCTCTTAGCGAAGCGCCAAGTCAGCTTGGAGCTCATTGAGCCGGAAGAGCAGCAGGACGCGCTGGCCAAGGCAATGCTTGCAGCGACTATCCAATAAGTAGGATCGCTTGGGAATCACAGTTTGAGCTCATGAATGATATAGCTCCGAAACTTAACCCTTTCAACGTGAACCCAATGACTACTACCAACCTAAATCCTTGGAAAACAGGCCGATGCATTGCTGCCAAACATGGGCCATCAGATTATACCGGCGTCTCTCTGTAACTTGGCGATATAGGAGTTCAACGCCTTAGCAAATACTGGCAGGGTCTCATTCACAAAAACCCAATCAAAAGTCAGTAAGGCGCTGGTCCATCCTACGCTGTAGATAACCCCATCCTCACCGATTTCTTTGTCCCCATGAGTCATGTTGAAGCTTTCGTGATCAAAGTGGGCACCATGCTTGTCTCTGTATCCCTTCGCGGCCTCTAGAAACTCATAAAACTTGACTTTAACGTCACCTGAGAAGGCCTCAGAAATCACCTCAGCGACAATCGGCTCCCAAAACGATTTCTTATTTCCCGCAATAACCCCGGGTTTACCCCAACCAGAATTAAAAATAGTGCACAACTTTATAATGATTTCTTCTGTGATTAATTCATCAATAAGGTGAACATCGTGAACATCAGGAAACAAGGAGCCATGCTCTGATTCAAAACTATCTAATGCCTCGCCCTCAAGTCGCAGACCAGTTTTTAATCTGCGACGTTCCTGATCATACAGCTCAGTAATATTTTTTGGCCTTCCAGTTCTGCAGAAGCGGTCTACTCGTTGCATAAGCGCCAGGAGATCCAAAACCCTAGCCAGTGCTATTTGCCACAAATACAACCTACCTAGTGTTTCTTTCATGGTTATCTTTTTTAATTTGGTATTGAAGCGGACATGATCGCCGACCTGGGCGGTGATGAAATGCACTTTAGGCCAAGAGATACTCTCAGCGATAGGCCGATCAGCCTTACGCCAAGAAAATCATGCCCCCCTGGCCGCTGCCGAGGGCACCCAAGACAACCCGTTGCACGAACTCATCAGCCCACCGGAAAAATCTGGTCCTGCGAGATATTGATTTCCAGCTGCGCGGAAAGCTATCGGCTGTCACCGTTGCCTTCAATGACTACAGGGGGCCTCATGATCAGGCAGTTGACCACTCTCTCGCTCGCCGCACTCGTTGCGGGTTGTGCGATTCAGAAGGCTGAGCAGCCGCCGAAGCCGGCGTTCGATAGCAGCCGCAATCCCGAATGGCTGTCTCCGGACATCTACCCGAACGGAGCAAGTCCGGAGAAGGAACCCGTCGTTCGGTATGGCCGCTACACCTTGGTGAGCACCCAACCCGACGCGAGCCAGCGCGACCTGATGGCACAGATCATCGACGTGACCATCCCATCGAGCATGAACCCCAGCGTTCGGGACGCCATGCTCTACGTGGTCGACCGGTCAGGTTACGCCCTCTGCCCGCCCAGCTCGCAACACGTCAACATCCTGTACACCCGACCTCTGCCAGCAGCCCAGTACAAGCTCGGCCCAATGACTCTGCGAAACACCCTGCAGGTCCTCGCGGGCCCGGCCTGGCAGGTGAAAGTCGATGAGGTGAACCGTCAGGTGTGCTTCGTGCTTCGCCCCGGTTACCAATTGCCAACCCCGTCGACGCCGGCAGGCCAACTCTACGCCGACAAAGCGCGGGCTCCTGGAACCAGCCCCGCCACACCAGCCTCGACGCCAGGCGTAGTCGTCGCCGCAGTGCCTACTCCCGCCCCCATCTCCACGACTACACCCGCTGTCGCAGCCCCAGCGGCAGTGGCTCCCGCGCTCCCCCCAATGGCACCCGCCAAGGATGGCTCTATCCCGGCTGCGATGGTAACCACCGCGGCTAAACCTTCGACACCTGCGTCCCCAGCACCGAATGCGCCCAACCAACTTGCAGCATCCAAGCCAGCGGCTGCCGTGACCACTACAGCAGTGGTGGCCCCGGCCATCGAGGTCAAGCCCGCCACACCACCCCGGCCGCTGCCCCAAGTATGGACGGCCGAAGTTGGATCAACCCTGCGCGATACCGTTGAAGAATGGGCCAAAAAAGCCCGGTGGCGGGTGATCTGGGCCCAGGAAGACCTCAACTATCCGATCGAGGCACCGCTGCACTTCGAAGGCCCGTTCCAGGAAGCCATTAAGCAGCTGTTCCCGCTCTACGACAATGCCCCGCGATCCTTCGTCGTCGACGGTAGCGAAGGCTCCCAGAGCGTCTTGTACGTCGCTGAGAGGAAGAAGAAATGAACAAGTTTTCTTGGGTCCGCTGGGCATTGACCCCGATCGCCTTGGCCCTGCTGAGCAGCTGTGCCGTGCAACGGGTTAATGAGTCGTTCGACCGAGCAGAGTTCCAGGGCCGCACGGCTGGCCAGTACACCAAGTTCCTGCAGAACCAGCAGCCACAACAAAACCGCGACACGGTCGTTTTCAGCAACAAGCCCTGGGTTTCCACTGAGCCGCTGGTGACCAGGCGCGGGCTCCCGTTCAGCCTGGACCGTGACATTGCCTATCGGCCTGCAGGCCCAGTGTCGATCACCGACGTGGCTCAGCTGATCACCAAGGAAACCGGGCTGCAGGTCATTGTAGCGCCTGACGCATTGAACCCCGGGATCCTCTCCTCGAAGTCTGCCGGCACTACCGCTCGCGGCGCCGCTCAGGCTGTACCTGATCCAGACAGCCTAGCGGGTCTTCTGCCAAATGGCATGGCGGGGGCAATGCCTGGCAGCGCAAGCTCATTCGACTTGGGCCTCGGCAGCGGAGGACTGATCTCCGGCCTGAACTACAACGGCAAAACCTCCGGGCTGCTTAACCAGGCCACCTCACGCCTGGGGCTGTCGTGGCACTTCGACCCTGAGCTGCAGGGCGTGCGCATTACCTACTTCGACACCCGCACCTTCGACGTCTGGACATTCGGCGACGAGTTGGAGATCGAGAGTACCGTCAAGTCGGGCCTGCTGACCTCCACCGGCAACGGCGACTCGGGCTCTTCGACATCTTCGGGAGGAGCCACGGGTGAATCCGGCAGCAACCAGAGCACCAAGTCGACGTACAAAACCTCACTGATGAGCGACATCGAGAGCAACGTCAAGGCCATGCTCAGCATGCAGCCTCCAGGGCGGCTGTATCTCTCTCGCTCTACCGGCACGCTCACCGTCAGCGACCGGCCGGAGGTGCTGAATCGAATTTCGGCCTACCTGAAAGATACCAACCGCAGCATCACTCGACAGGTGCTGTTCAACGTCAAGGTCTACGAGGTTAACTTCAGCGACAGCGACCAGACGGCTGTCAACTGGAGCGCTGTCTACAAGTCCATCTCCGGGAAATGGGGTTTCGGCCTGAGCAACACCGTCGCCGGCATCAGTTCCGAGGCGATCTCTGCCAGCGGCAGCATTCTGGATACGTCCAGCTCTCCGTGGGCAGGCTCCAAGGCCGTCGTGCAAGCCCTGTCAGAACAGGGGCGCGTCTCCGAAGTGCGCTCGCCATCGGTGACCACGCTGAACCTGCAGCCGGCACCGATCCAGATCGGCAACGTCCAAAGCTATGTCGCCTCCAGCTCGACCACCACCACCGCTTCCGTCGGTTCCAGCACCGCACTGACACCGGCGACGATCACCAGTGGCTTCAACATGATGCTGCTGCCCAAGCTCCTGGACAAAGAAAACATGCTGCTGATGATCACCCTCAGCATCAGCAGCAAGCCAATCTTCAAGGACTTCGAGAGCAACGACTCCAAGGTCCAGACCACGGACTACGACACCAAGAACGTGGCGCCCAAGGTCCGTCTGCGCAGCGGTGAGACACTGATTCTGACTGGGTTCGACGAGAACGGGGATGACGCCCGTAAATCCGGCGTTGGCAGTCCTAGCTTCTTTGGCTTGGGCGGTGGGCGAACCCGCTCGACGTCCCACAGCGCCCTGGTGGTACTGGTGACACCAATCGTCCTCCCGGACAACCTGTAAGTGGCGGCGCTCATGAACACCGATACACACAAACCTTCGAGCCGGGTGCAGACCATCCAGCACCGGGGGCGTGTCTTCGTCACTGGCATGCTCTGGACGCCCCTGGGCAACATGACCAGCTACATGAAGGAAGCCCGTCAGTATGGCCATGAGCACGGCCTGGACATCGTGGCTATCCGAAGAACGTCGCTCATGATCCAGGCGGGCTTTGTTTCCCGCTCCGCTGACGTTCACAAAGGCATGTACTCGCTGGCTGCGACCTTGGCTGGCCAGCTCGGTGATTCATGGATTGCTGCCTGGGCCGTCGACGCCGATCAAGATCGCTATGCCATCGTCGCTGTCCATGAGGGCAGGATCATCCCGGGTTGCGACCTGATTGCCACGGCATCGGAAGTCCGTAAACGGGTGTTGCAGCAACGCAGTCGCGGCATCCAGTTTGAGCGAGAGTTCTTACCAACCGAGTTTGGCATGGGCGGCGACCTCATCGACATCGATGAGCTGCTCCAGCCGTCCCGGCTCAAGCGTGAATACCGGCTGCGTCCACTCGTGTTCGGTATGTCCAAGCCTGAGCTGGCTCAGTTGCTCCTGGTGGCCCTCTTGATCGGTGGAGGGCTACTGGCCTGGTCACAATGGAAATCCCATCAGGCAGAGATCGCGCGTCAAGCTGCCATCGAGGCGGAGAAGAAACGCCTCGAGGAGCTGGCCGAGCTGCAGAGGCAAACAGGCACGGAACAACCCATCCAGGCGCTGGAGCACCCCTGGGCGAAACAGCCCTCGGTCACCGATTTCGTTGAGGCCTGCAGCAGGTTCATGAACCGATTGCCGCTGAGTATCCGCGGCTGGCCCTTCATGGAGGCAAAGTGCAACAGTTCACAGGTTATTGCGACCTACGAACGCGCAGGTAACAGCACCGCTCACGAGTTCACGATGGCTGTCGCAGAACTCTTCTCTATCCGCCCGGAGTTCATCAATCAGGGTAAGACCGGGCTGCTGAAATTCGACATTTCCCTTGATGCTGCCGGTGACGACGCCCTCATTGAGGCCAGAGATGCTCTGGAGAATTTGACCAGTTGGTTCCATGGTTTCTCTCAGGAACCGCAGTTGCAACCGATCCCCGTTGTTACGCCTCAGGAACCTGCTCTGCCAGGTCAACCCACGCCACCTCCGCCGCCGCCTCCCCAGTGGCAGCAGTACCAGCTGTCGTACACCTCTGGCGTGCTGCCCTACGACTCCTTCAATGGCGCTCCAACCCAAGGGCTGCGCCTGCAGGAGATCAAGACCGAATACAAGGCCGACCACCTGATCTGGTCAGTCACAGGAGTCCTGTATGCGAAATAACTTCAGCCTGATCCTGCTCACGCTCTGGATGCCAATTGCCGGAGCACAGACAGCGACAGATCTCTCAGCCATCAGCGTCGGCGAGCTCGGCAAGGTGCAGAGCGAAACCATCTTGTTCAAGGCAAAAGCCGAACGCGCGAAGGCAGAGCTCGAGGCAAACGGCACACTACCTAGCCCCCCCCAGCCAGTGACGCAGTTTCCTACTGTCGGGCTCACTCCCGCCATGACGGCTACATCCTCAGGGCCGCGCCAATCGGCATTGCCGGTGGTGAAAGAAATCAGCGGCTCCGGACAGAAATTACGGGCAAGCCTGATCTACAGCGACGGCAGCGAGCTTGACGCCAAGCCTGGCAGCGAGCTGCCGAACGGTTTCCGGGTCCAACAGATCACGCTCGATGGGGTCGTGCTGACCAAGGAGGGAAAGCGATACCCACTTGGATTCGGTAACCGGGTGGTATCTCAGCCACAACAGAGCCTCCCCGGCCTCCTGCCCGGCCAACCCTGAGGAGTATTGACCATGACCGAGCTATCCGCAGAGCCCGTCGATCTTGAGCCTGCCGAACTGACTTTGGCGCCGTTGCCAGTGGCGGTACTGACCGCCCCAGGCGGCCCTCATGCGATTAAGGAAGACTTGCGCCAGGTCCTGGCCATGACCGCCGATGGGAAGCTGTACATCTCTCCCCAACACGTCAGTGACCCCTACGTGATGGCATTCATGGACCAGCTTGAGCACAAAGGCATTGACTACGAAGTGGTCTTAGCCTCGATGACTGAGATCAAGACGCTGTATCAAGCCTCGGCGTCGAGGGGCATGAAGGCACTTGTCGAAACCCAGCGCCAAGCCCAGGTGGTGGAGTTCATGGGGGACGCCCACCGGCGCGGCGCCAGTGATGTTCACATCGTCGTTTCGCACGATGTCACCCGGATCAAGTATCGGCTGTATGGGGTCCTTCAGGAGGTACGCCAGGAAAAGAGCGACGTAGGGCGTGAATTCTGCGCTGCTCTGTACAACAGCATGTGCGATGTTTCTGGCGATTACTACCAGCCCCACATCGCTCAGGATGCCCGCGTCAGCCGTAAGTTTGTCGACCAACTGGGCTTGTACGGCGCTCGGGTTGCAACCCGGCCGCTGGTGGATGGCCCGCTGATGGTGATGCGTCTGCTGTACGACGATACCTCCAAGCAGAGCTTCGAAGAGCTCGGCTTCCTGCCTCAGCAGATCGAGCACTTCAGAAGACTGCGGAGCCTGCCTTACGGACTTAACCTGATTACTGGCCCAACAGGATCCGGAAAATCCAAGACCCTGCAGGTCAATCTCAACGCGCTGTATGACGAGACTGGTGGCTCCAGGCACATCCTCACGCTCGAGCATCCCCCTGAGTATCCGCTCAAGGCTAACCAGTCACCGATTTACGCCGGCGAGACTTGGGGTGACGGTATTACCAATGCCGTACGGCTTGACCCAGATGTCCTCATGTACGGTGAGTTGCGCGACCTGGCGTCAGCCCAGGCGGCGTACACCGGCGCCATGACTGGTCACCAGAGCTGGTCAACCCTGCACACGAACAACGTGATCGCCACCATCCAGCGCCTGATTGACATGGGCGTGGCTGATTACCTGGTCACCGATCCACTGCTGACCACTGGGATCGCTAACCAGTCATTAGTGCCGGTGCTCTGCCCTGCTTGCCGCATCCCGCTGCGTGAGCATAACCACGGCATCAGCAAGGATCTCTTCGCCCGGCTGAAGCAGCTGCAGATCGTCGACCAAGTCAATCTGGTCGGTGAAGGTTGTAGCAAGTGCAGGAACCTTGGGGTCGTCGATCGCACCGTTATCGCCGAAACCTTGCTGACCAACGTCAAGCTCATGGATACGTTCACCAAGCGCGGTGCAAGCGCTGCGCGCAGGTACTGGGTCAACGAGATGGGTGGCATCACCAAGATCGCCCACGGGATCATGAAAGTCACCAGCGGGATAGTAGACCCACGCGATGCCGAGCTCTTCGCTGGGCCGCTCGACTTCGACAGGCAGCTGATGGAGCAATCCGATGTTTGAATTGCTTCAGGACTTCTGGACAGGTGTACGGGAGGCCGCCCAGGGCTGGGCGGTCACCTTCTATGCAAAGCAGTTTGGGAAGAACGAGCGAATCCAGTTCTACGAGAGCCTGATGGGCGTCCTGGAGGACGGTATCCCGATCGAAGAAGCACTGGAGACCGTTGCCAAGGCGTTCAGCAATGACGGTAAAACGATGCATCCCGTGTCAGTCATTTGTGGTCAGGTGGCGATGCTAGTGCGGGGAGGAAAATCTCTCGCCGACGCCTGCAGGAGCCATTTGCCATATGACGAGGCTTCCCTGGTCGATACCGGGGAGAAAACCGGCAACCTTGTGGAGGCTTTCCGGGACTGCGTTCGGCTCATCGAGGCCCGCCAACGCATTTCTCGCCTGGTTGTCTCCGTCGTAGCGCTTCCATCGATTACCTGGAGCCTCATGGGGGCGCTGCTGTATGTCATCGCCACCTGGATGGTGCCGTCGATGGCTCAGCGGCAAGATCCAGAGCTGTGGACCGGCATCCCAAGTCTGCTCTATGTAATTTCCAAGGTAGTCACGAACTACGGACTTCTGATCGTTGCAGTCGTGCTGACCCTGGTCGTCGTCTCGTTCGTGACCCTCCCATACTTCTGCGGCCTGCAGGTTCGACCGAACAGCCCGGTTTGGAAAACGCAGCTCAGCTTGCTACTGCAGACCACCAGGCTGCGGCTCGAAGGCATTCCCCCCTGGTCAATCTACAAAGTCCTGCACGGCTCAATCTTCCTGCTGAACATGTCAGTGATGCTCCGCGCCGGGGTGGGCCAACTGAGTGCGCTCAGCATTCTCAGCCGGAGCGCCTCTCCCTGGCTGCGAGAAAGGATCGACGCCATCAACTACGGCGTCAGTTCGGGTAAAGACTTCGGTACAGCACTCAAATTAGCCGGGCACCAGTTCCCGGATCCGATGGCCATCCATTTCCTGCAGGTCTTGGCCACACGCCAAAGTTTCGCCGCATCGATGGAGAGGTTCGCCAATCGCTGGCTCGAGCAAATGCTCAAGCGGGTGGAAACGGTCTCGAAGTCCCTTACAGCCCTATCCGCAGTAATCATGGGCCTGCTCATGATCTTCGTGATGGTCGGCATCTTCCAGCTGGCCATAGGCCTGATGGACTCAATCCAACACTAAGCACACAGCCCAGAGGCAACCAATGACACTCTCTACCCCAAAAAACCAACGTGGCTTCCTGTCCATCGACGGCGTGATGTGGATCATGCTCATTACCATCGCCTTAGGTTTCATCGCCTGGATCGGCTACAAGATGCTGGGGAGTTCCGATGCCGCTGTAGAGCAAAGCAACATCACCACCATCATCACCAACGCCAAAAAGCTGAAGGGATCTTCTGGATATGGCACATCGGGGACTAATCTCGTGCCTTCGCTGATCGCTATCGACGGAACCGGCTCAATGGGCGTTTCGGGCACCACCCTGACCAACCAGTGGAACGGCGCCGTCACGCTTGTGAGCAATGGCATGACCTTCACCCTCTCCGAGAGCAACGTCCCCAAAGCGGCTTGCATCACGCTGACCACCAAGATCGCCAAGGACAAGCAGACCACCACCGCCATCAATGGTGGCTCGGCAACCAGTGGCGAGGTCCTTCCCGCCGCCGCTACAACAAGCTGCTCCAACGAAATGAACTCGATCTCCTGGACTACTTACTGAAGGCTGCCAGCGTGAGCTTGATTGCAGATGCTGAGTTCGTGGACCTCTATCTTGGCCATGATTTTGCCGATGTGAAGGGGCTGGCAGGTCAGCCCCGCAAGGCCGCCGCTCCTCCGGAGTGGTTGACCGAGATCCAGGAACTGAGGGCGCGGTGTCTGCATCAGTACGAGACAACACGTGAGCCTGAATTCGCCCTCGTGTTAGAGGATCGCGTGCTCTTGCGAGTGACGTACAACCTGGACGTCTTCACTAAGCCGTTTTTTGTGCTGAATCGGTCAAGAGCAACCATCATCCCTCTCGAGGATCTTGGGTTACCGGACCATATTTACGAGTGCCTGCTCGCCGAAGAAACCCGGGGCCTGGTGTACTTCGCTGGTGAGATGGGCACCGGCAAGACCAGCAGTGCTGCCTCGGCGGTGAAGGCCCGCCTGACATCACGCGGCGGCCTGGGCCTGACTGTAGAAGACCCGCCGGAAACGCTCCTCCAAGGCGAACATGGCTCTGGCCGCTGCATCCAGTTGCCGGTTTCCCGTATGCAAGGCGGCTATTCAGAAACGCTGATACGCGCTCTTCGAACTCGCGCTGACCTCATCCTGGTCGGTGAAGTTCGAGACACGGCCACTGCCGCTGAAGTCATCAAAGCATCCATCAATGGCCATCTCATTTTCTCCACTGGGCACGGCGGCAGCATCGGGAGCTCCATCCAGCGCCTGGCTGTACTTGCCGAGCCCATCATGCCGAATGCCCTGGAGGTGCTCTCACAGGGGCTGACTGTGGTCATTCACCAAACCCTCCTCCGTCCAGACCACGGACAGCCGCGACTCACACTCCAAACGCTGTCACTGACCCTGGATGACGCGCCGTCCATCCGCGAGAAGATCCGCAGCGGACATCTTCAGATGATCGAGCAAGACATCGTCACCCAATCGAACAGGAGTCTCTGGCATGGCCAGTAAACGCGGGCAGGCTGGATTTTTTACCATTGATGGCCTGTTCGGCCTGATAGTGATGAGCATCATGCTGTCTCTCGCGGGTTGGTGGATGCTCAATTACGGCAACCAGCAGGACTACCGGATCGCCGCGGAACACCAGCGGACTGTCGCTGACGCTTTTGCCAAGTACCTCAAGGACAACTACTCCGTGGTGCTCAGCAATGCTGGCCCGACTACGCCTGTCCAGGTCACCGTAGACATGATGCAAAACACCAAATATCTGCCGGCGGGCTTCAGCTCGACCAATAGCTTCGGCCAGACCATCGTCGGCCTGGCCAGGCGCCTCAACGCTAACCAGCTCGAGGCCATTGTGGTGACCACCGGTGGCCAGGTCATCCCGGAACTCGGCATTCGGACCATCGCTGAGCATCTTGGCGGGCCGGGCGGATTCATATCGTCACTCAAGCCCGGAGTCATCCAGGGTGTGCGAGGTGGATGGGAAGTGGCGCTCAGCAACTACGGCATCAACCCTGGGCAGGGACATACCGCGAGCGCGCTCTTCTTGATGGACGGCGAGCTGGCCAACGACTACCTCTACCGCAACGCTGTCCCAGGCCACCCTGAATACAACCGGATGAACACCGCGATCGATATGGGTGGCAACGACATCAACAATGCCCGCGCGGTCACCGCGACGAGCGACATCACCAGTAAGGACGGCTGGTTCAGAAGCCAGAACGACACTGGGTGGGTGAACGAGAAGTGGGGGGGCGGCATCTACCAAGCTGATGCAGACTGGGTCAGGGTTCTTAACGACAAGGGCCTGTTGACAGGCGGAAAAATCCGCGGCGGGACACTGCAGGCGGACGGACGTGTGACAGTTGGGGAGTATCTGGATATCGAGAGCACCGCTGTTGAAGGACAGGCGTGCCCGAAGATCGGCATCCAGTCGAAAAACAACCTGGGCGCGCCCCTTACCTGCCAGTGCCTCACACCTTCTTGCCAATCCGGGGTGTGGACAGCCGCCGGCTCGGGCGAGCTTGGCGGATGGCAAATCGGCATTAACGGCAATACTGGGTACAGCGGCACCGGTAGCGTAACGGGTAGTCTGTTTTCTGGAACCATCAAGTGTCGGTCCAATGTATGCGGTGGTTTCGGATACGTGTTCTGTGGCAGTAGCGTCAGCTGTGCTGTGGCGAATGCAGGGGTCCTTACCCATTACAATTTCTATGGGTACACGGTTGGGGTTAAAGACCTACCAATAACCTCATCGATAAGGGAGTGGTGAGATGAATAGTTTGGATTTTCTCGTTTTCATCAAGGCCACTATTTCCAGCTTGAGCTCACAGCATGCTCTTCTTGAGCAGTTGGCGACCAAAGAACACTCTGAGGCTGTTGCAGAGTCTGCTAAAGCATTAGAGACTTTGCGACAGATTTCTCGAGGCTTGGCCGATTCCGACCAAATTTCGTCACTAGACCAACACTTGAACAACTTATTAAAACTACAAGGCCAGGCAAGCAGTTCGACGTAACGCATAACCATCTTGCCAATCCGGGGTGTGGCGTTCAGCTGGCGGTGGAAAGGTTCTTACTGGATTTATCACCCACGGCCAGCAAATCCCTCTTCCAAGCGGCAGTACCCAAGATAGCTGTACTTGGTCGGCTTCCGATGCGTCAAACCCTCACCCTGCCCCGAGACCCGATTATGCTGGCGGTAATTACGCTTACGCTGATAGCAATCGGATCGTAACCTGTGGCTTCTATGACAAAGGTGCATTCAACCCAGGCGGTGCATGTAGCTATGTGATCGCATGTAACTAGACGCCTGAAGCTGCTACTAGGATCGCACGCATCGCGCGTACATACTTTGCCCTCTTGGGTATGAGCTATCAGCAGTTGATAGATACCAGAAACCATCAGCCCCTATGTAAATCTTCCCCCAATAACTATCGTAGTTATTCAAAGAAGCCATGCTGATCAGGGTGGGAAAGCAGAATCCTTCAGTGCTCGCAATCATGCGGACTGTTTGTTGGTAGCCGGCAATGTATTCGGCGGTCAGCTCAAATTTTGCTGCAGCCTGCCGCCACGCACCGGATTGGCAAACCTGTTAAGGCTTGCTGCAAGAGTAAGTTAGGCATGGATTACAGCCACCTATCTGGACACCTCCGATCAGGTTTGGAACCAGTCCCGTCGGGCAGCTATATCCACCGGTAAATCTATTCACGTACTGCCCGGTTATCCCAGTCATAAAGCCAGAACCTACACCATCTGCAGAACCGCCCGATTTCCACACCCCGGATTGGCAAACCTATTGGACACAAAAGAATGGAACTGCTGCTCCACCTGAAGCTATATCTAAGGCTGCGTCACTGAGGCGGAAAGTGAAGGCCGCTGCCGAGCCCCATTCACTAGTCCAGTAATAGACTCCATTATTGAGCCCCATTGATCTCAAAATGTGCATTTCCGACAGGCTTGCCAAATGCCATTTCTCACCCTTGGAACCGCAAACTTGGTTGGCGGCATACCAGGTGTTTGCTGGACTAACTTCATGTTTAAGTTTTCTATCACCACTGCCAGCCCACACCCCGGATTGGCAAGATGGTTACTTTTGGCAAACGTGATACCAATAGTATGGAGTTGCACCTGCGTAACTGAAACCTGTGAGGTTTGAGGAAAATCCCAACGGACAACTACATGCACCTGTTTGGGGGTTGGCAATACCACATCCTGATTCGGTCATTGACCCAACTCCTGTATATGCTCCCCCAAACCTTGCCGACACTGCTTTCCAAGCACCGGATTGGCAAAATAGGATTGCCCCAAGATGCCCAATCCACAAGGCCTGGGCAATCTCAAGACATCACCTAATCACCGCAAAAAAGTGTGAGCCCCATCTGAGGGGCAATTCTGGCTCAACGGGTCGAGCATGATTATTTCGCCCTCGTTAACCTGCTCCAGATACTGATCAGGAGCTGGAATAGGCTCCTTGTCCCTTAACGACACCATCAGATGACGTAGCAGCGCATCTTCCGCCACTCGCTTTGCCAACTCTGCAGTACCCCCAGCGCCTTGTACACCATCGAAGTCGAGCACCCGCACGGTGACGCCGCTGGGTGTTTCCGAAACGACAGCAGGATACGGCACCAGGTGATTGATGATCACCTGCTGGCCACGGTGCTTGTTCCCCTCAAGCTTTTTCACCAATCGGGACGCTTTCAAGTGGGTGTACCTCTTCAACATCGCCAGGCTCTTGTGACCACTGATCGCAGCAATTTCCATAATGTCGAGTGTGCCGAGCTCGAAGAGGCGCGAGCAGGCTTCATGCCGGAGGTCGTGGAAATGAAGGTCCTTGATGTCCAGCCGTTGCAGCATGATGCGCCAGGCCGACTTCAACCCATTAGCGGTATAGCCAAACACCTTGCCCTTCGTCCGTGCCCCGAGCTGGATCAACGCATCACGAGCTTTGAGGCTCAGGGGCACATCCCTCTTCGATCCGTTCTTGGTATCGGGGAGGTGCGCAATTCGCCGCTGTAGGCTGATGTGCTCCCACTCAAGCTTCAACAGTTCCCCCTGGCGCATAGCTGTCTCGATCGCCAGCACAACCAGGACATAGAGGTCTGGTGTGGGATGCGCATGGCAATAACGCATGATCTGGCGCTCCTCGCGGGCAGTTAGTCGCCGATCTCGGCCAGGTGCTGCTTTCGGTTTGCGTACGTTCGAGACCGGGTTCGACTCGCACACCCCCCACTCGATCCGGCCAATGTCGAACACGTTCGACAGCAGCGACATTTCCAGGCGCACCGTAGATGGTGATATGGGTAAACCCGTTTTAGGGTTGGTCTGCAAGAGACGCTCGTCGCGGAGACTAGCGATATCAGGGCTTCGAAAATCACGCATGTTCTTGTCGGCATACTTCGACTTAAGCAGACTTGAGATACGGTAACTCTCTTGTACAAAGCCTTTCTTTAGTACGGAGACTTTCTGTCGATAAAGGGTCAGGCCTTCAGCGAGCGTCATGTCCTGGGTCATTCAACTCTTCCAGTTTGGCCTGCAGCAGCCTGGCCAGCTGGTCGAATTGGATTTCCAATGCGCAGCAAAGGTTGAAAACGGTATCCAGGGTTGGAGATTTGTGGCCACGCTCAAGCAGACTGATGTACGACCTATCTACACCAGCTTCGAAGCTCAGCTTTTCTTGCGAGATGCCCCGAGCAGTGCGCAGCTCGGCCAGCACCATGCCGAATGCATGATTGTGCTTTTTCGAAGAGTCTGGTTGTAATTCCAAAAGTCCAACCCGAGATCACGAGATCAAAGGTCAGAATTTTCGGGTTGTTGACTATAATCGTCAGCGGACTATAGTCCACAACGCTCATCCCCCAGGATTTCCTCATGTACATCTACTGGATCGCTATGACCCTGCTGATCGTGGCAGGAGGCATCTTCACTCAGGTGCAGCACACCGATGAGGCCGTGACTGAGCAGGCCACGATCGATGCCCTCAGCCGGAGTATGTTGATCTACCGCTCGGCCGCAGCAGAGTATGCCCGGACCAACCCTGGGTTCACTGGAGCACCGACGGACTCATCCCTGAACCTTCCAAGCTGGTACACCAAGCAAAGCGGGATCGCCACATACATCGTGAGTGGTGTGTCCTACACCTACATCGCGGGAACGGTTCCTGCCGGCCTGCCGGCTGCACTGACCGAGCGCACTGAGTCCGCCACCGTTGGTGTGAAGAGGTCTGGCCAGTTGTTCTCACCGAAGGTGGGTAACATGGCCATAGCCGTTCCAGCGCCCGTCCCAGAGGGGGCAGTCGTTGCGGTCTATTGACAGTTGACGCCTCGCGAAAAAGCCTACGAGCCTTGCATCCCGGCCATGGTACAACCCATAATGACATCAGTTTTGGTTCAACCCCGCTGGCTACTGACGGTCATCAGTAGCGCCCAGGTGTTGTGGTTCGCCTCAACACCAAACCGTAAGCACGCTATAGCTCCGGGAAGGGCGTGCGGATCTGGTTGAAAGCTCTCCCTGTGTCTCCCTGCTCTCTCTAGTCGCGCAGCCGTCTAACTCGTGATGATCGAGTTCACAGGCACATAGAGTTTCAAGAGGTTCGGTGCTTCTTTGATCCAAGGGCCACATTGGTAATGTGGCCCCTCCTCTTTCCTTCCCCTTGGGTAGCCTGATGGACTTGTCGAAGGTCCATGAGGCTACCCAATGGGTACTCTCTCCTTTGCCGGTGGCCCGCCGGCGATAAGCCGGGCTCCTTTTGTGCGCGGATGCGTGCCTCATGTTTGCTGGCCAAAGCCACGAGAATGGCCAGGTGATGAGAGTCGAAACGATCAATGCCCAGGGATCGACGATTCCGACACAGGTGGCTCCTTCAACTTTTTTTTTCAACCACGGCTGGGTCACCTTTCAAGGGCTGATCCAGCCGGACTTCTCCCTCCATCTCTCCCCCCTTTCCCCCTCCGCTTGACACAACCCTTCCCCGCTCCGATTATTAAGCCGTGATCTGCTGACGTCGTCAGCAACATGCCCCATGCAGCTCGGATCCGTAATGCTGCAGCACGAAGTCTGTGTGATCCACCAGCCCAAGGTCGTTTAGCTTCTGGTAGCACGACCGGTCGACCTCCGTCGATAGAAGCTCCTTCCGCAAACCCAGCGGGGAATACATTTCCCCGTTAGGGACAGTGTTTTCTCCGCATTTTTTAACCGCAGGAGAAACACCATGACCGCAATGTCCGCACCCTCCATCGGCTTCCGTTTTGGCTACGCGCTCGGCACCCTCACCCGTGAGTTCCTGCGCGCCATGAAACGTCCAGCCCCAGTAGTCCCAGCACATGTTCGGCCTGTTGTACAACTCGCGAACATAGCACCCACCCGCAGCGACTGGGATGAGCTTTGCCGCATTCCAACCCTCGCACGCCGCGGTGTTGATCTGAACCAGTGGTTCGAAAACAACACCAAAGCGGTACCACCGACCAAGCGCCGTACCCGTCAGCGCAAGCCGAGCAAACCCAAAGCATCAGAGCTGCGTATGGGCCCGCTGAACGACCTCATAGCTCCAGTTGCGATCTAACTCCCTCCAACCTCACCCAGTGCCAGGCACCCCACCTGGCAAGGTGAGGGCCTGGCGATCAAAGGAACGCCATGGTTTCAAAAAAACGTGCCGCTGTGGCAGACGACCTTCGCAAGATCGGAACGACGGCCGTTGCCGCCGCCCTCGTAGGTATCTTCCTCAGCACTAGCCGTCTCCTGACCGCTTTCGCCCTCGTGGTAGGTGTTGTAATCTGGATCACAGGCATTTACCTCACCCCGGAGGAATGACATGAGCCAAACCACATTCGGCATCCTCATGTTCACCGCCCTGCTCGTCATCTGCGTCGGCATGGCAGTTTGGGCCGATTGGCCTAATATCAAACGCCGGTGCCAGAAGATTCTTCGAGCACATTGATCATCGATTTTCCCTACTTAACCCTCCACCTGGAGGGTTTTTTTCTTTCAGGGCTTGACAATGTGTTTCTCCGTTTCCATCCTTGTGACCGTGAGCTGCTGACGTCGTCAGTAACCCAAGCCCGAGCAGTCATGATCTGAAAGACTGCTACACCCACTGCGGTGTTGATCTCCCCAAAATCGCCAAGCTTCCGGAAGCGCGATTGATCAATCGAGAGATTGATGGAAGCCCACCCAACTTGCTACATCCCAACCCACGCGGGGAATACTTTCCCCCATGGGCGAAGTGTTTCTCCGCTTTCGCTATTGAAACTGGAGAATCACCATGAGCAACCAATCCAACGAAGCCAAATTCTTCGACCTGCACACCACTGGCATCGGCTACCTCAACCGTATCCGTGAAGTAAGCCCCCGCAAGGGCAAGCCCTTCACCTGTGTCACCGTTGCAGCTTTGCACGGCGCGACTGATAAAGCCGAGTATTCCTACATCGACTGCAACGTTGTCGGTGCTGAGGCAGAATCGCTGGTTAAACGCTGCCAGCAGGCCGTTGAAGCCAAAAAGAAGGTGCTCGTCTCCTTCCGAATCGGCGACATCTGGGCTGACGCTTTCACCTATGATAAAGGCGACAAGAAGGGCCAGGCCGGCGCAAGCCTCAAAGGCCGTCTGCTCTTCATCGGCTGGATCAAAGTTGACGGCAAGCTGGTTTACGAAGCGAAGCCGAAAAATGCCACCCCGCCCACTGACAATCAGGGACAACCTGGTGTTGATCAAACGTTGAATCAGGAACAACCTGAGCAACCCGTGAATCAGGGACAGCCAGTCGCCGACCAATTCGGTGAGCAACTCGACCCTGTCCTCGGTAATGATCTTCCCAAGGAAGCCAACCAGGCTGCATAACCCCTATCAAGGCGCTGATTTCAGCGCCTTCATATTCTGCCAAGGAGGCAGTCATGAAAATCCTGTTCGCGTTGAACCTTCTAATCCTGGTCGCCGCTGTAATCCTCGGCGACATTGTTTTCGGTGCCTGCGCTTTCATTGGGCTGAGCGGTTTCGCGATTAACGTGCTCAACCGCAAAGCCAGCACAGTCCCGACTGCGCTCCCCCACTGATCACTAACCTGATTCCTACCCAATAGGGGACGACGATCCCCTTCGGGAGGCGTTTTCCTCACAAAGGACTTCGCCATGCCCTACTGCATCACTGTCGCTGGAGATATTCAGCAGTGCTTCCCTGACTTCGCTACCGCGCGCTCAGATATTCAGGAGCTGCGTAACCAGGGTCAGAAACCTAGGCTGTACTACTCGACCTCATTCGCGCATCTGGGCTGTGAGATCGATGATAACGGGGTGCGAATCCCAGACTACACGAACATGCAGTGGTGCGATTACGCCAAGCTGCTTCCTCACTTCGCCTCATCCTGGTCAATCACGGATGATGAACTGTCAAATGACAGATATCGTCTTGTTGATGTCTATGCGCAACTCAGCGGCCGTGAATACCATCTAGCTGACATGGCCTATGCCCGAGGCGAGATAACTCCCAAGGATCTTCGGGTTAATACATGCCTTATCAGGGTCATACAGGGTCTTATGGATCCGAATGATCTGTAGCATTTCACTTAACCGTATCGGGAACATCACCCGATCTGGCTGATGATCCTCAATGGAGAGACATCATGCCTCCGCTGAACTTCGAGCGAAATTTCGAACTCCTCTACGTACCAATCGATGCGACGTATGCCATCGTGCTGTAACAACCAGACATCCTTCGGCTGCGCTCTTATAAACCTTATCGGGTACATCACCCGAGCGGGTTGGTGACCCCCTCATCGGAGAATCACCATGTCTGAAGCCACCCAAGTCTTCAATGGCGTCATGTTCATCACCAATCCCTTCGAGAAACGAGTTGCCGGGGCCTTCATCCGCGTAGACGTGCTTGAGCGGCGGTTCGCGGACTCAATCAAAGCTAGCTCGAACCTCGCCCTGGATCGCTGTGGCCAACACTTCGAACTGTACGAGATGAGCCTGCTCACTACGCTGCGCGATCAGTATGCAGCTCTCACCTTTCCTCACGACCAGTTGTTCAAACGTGAGGCAGAACGGCAAGGCTTCCAGCTCGATGATGAGCACTACCGCGCTGTACAGGAAGCTAGTTCCAACCTCTGGGAAGAGATCTACGAAGACATGATCTGACCCACCCTGTATCACCAGTCCTCCACCCCGAAGGGTATCCCTTCGGGGGGACTTTCAAAGCAGACACCTGGCAACTGTGAGGCCTCAGCCTACAGTCCGGGAAACGAATTCCGTATTGGTTCACTGTCGTTGACAGTGCCTCCCGGAGCCAGGGTTTAAGGCTCCAGCGCGTTGCGCCAACCCACCCAAGATCGCCGAGCACTCGGCAGCGCGATCGCATCACCCAGTGATGGAGTGCCTTCTACATTACCTACCTGCGGGGATCTCATCCTCGCGGACGAGGCCTCGCTTTATTTGGAGACCTCATATGTCGTTTTCCCCCGCCTCATCCGAGGCATACCTCACCCTTCCTGTAGTCTTGGACAACCCGGCTTGGATGCGGGCGGTCTATCTCGAAAACCCCATGCGGGTGGCCGAGATGAGCCAACGCCTCGCCACTGTCGTCCAGGCGGCGTGGCAAGAGCTCAAGCAGCAGCCTCAGGCCAGTGCTCTGTCCTTCGGTGTGTACACGAAGCGCCACACCGGCCGCGACCGTGACTGGGTCGCCCTCATGTTGCAAATCGTGACCCCCGAGGACGAGCCATCCTACATCCAGATCCAGCTGCAGCACACTGCAGACCCCGCCTGACACAGCCATTTTTACTCACCCAGAGGGGTCACCCTCTGGGGTGGCTTCTCTCAACCAGGAGCACGCCACATGGCACAATCACCCAACCCATTCCACATCGCTACCGGCGATCACCCTGTACCTCATCCTTGCTACAGCCAAGCGTTCGAGATCGCCTCGGCACACTTGCCCGAGGAGGACTGGGAGGAGCTGCAGGCACTCGTAGAAACTGCTGATACAGCTCTGCTTCATTTCGAGTGCTTCACCCTGCCCGACAGTGACGCCATCGGCTTCAAACTTCTCAGTACGCCCTGGACCGACCAACATCTGGGACAGCACTGGGGGTACGACCTGTCGACACTTCAAGCTCTGCAAGCCGCCGAGGGTTTCAGCGAGGAGACCATCCAAGTGCTCACCCTTGCCGCTCAGGCTGAAGTGAGGTTCCTGGTCATCGACCCCAACAGCAACGTTCTCTACGGTCTGCCTCTGTTCGACTACTGATCACCTTCCACCTCGCGGGGAGCACCCGCTGGTGTTCCCCATGCCTTACGGGGAGCGCACATGATCTCCATCACCGGCCAGTTGGCCATCCGCACCATCTCCGGTCGACTCGGGCTCTTCAACGTCGGCCGCCTCAGTACCTCGATCGGTGAGTTCACCATCAAGGATGCTCTCCTGGATCAGTACCAGGAGGGTAAATACCGAGGTGACTTCGCAATCAAGCAGATTCGACCTTCGTACTACTCGCACGGCGGTCGACTCGTTGTTGAGATCAGGGCTGAACTTGAGGGCATGACCCTGGAGGATGTCACAGGTCTCAGTCGCGAGGACGAAGAACACCTGCCAACAAACGTCCCTGACCCTCTTGAAGAGGACGGGCCACCATCCACACCGATACCGCCACGTCGGACTCCAAATACACCGGCGCGACGGCCCCAAACTGATGCCTTCGCCTCGGATGAGCCCTTCGGGATGAGTCCAACGGCACCACCAAGCACGAACGACATCGATGCCGAGCTGTTTGGCACGGTGTGGCCACTGGGCGAAACCGTGAGGCTCGACACTACCGTTGACCGACAACGGCTTCGCGCCCAATGCACCCGACTGGACCAGCTCGGTTTCACCATGGACTTCAAAACTCAAACCTGGACCAGGGCCTCGCTTTAAAGCGCCCTGCCACACCACTGCCGTGGTCAACCTGAACCACGCACCCTGAGGGGCCTCCTCGGGGGGCTCCATTCTCTACCTGGAGCACCACCATGAACGCCATCTTCAGCAACTTGAGCAAACAAACCCTCGCGAACATCGAGGACCAGCTGTCCAACAACGAGGTGTCGACTGACGAGGAGCTCGTCGACCTGTTCATCGAGGAGTTGGAGCTCACACTGGACCAGGCGGAGGCCGCTATCCGCCTGCGTGACCAGTATCGCATCCAGATTTTCCTTGCTGGTCACGGGCCACTGCACAATGAGAAACCCGTGGTGTTCGATCCAGACACCAGGACCTTCAACTAACCACCAGACCACCCCGGGGGGCTTCCGCCCTCTGGGACGGACGCCTCCACTACGGAGGCCATCATGCACCCATCCCCCTTGTTCCAGATCGAAGAATGCCCGGACCTGTACGTCGACGCCTGTGTGTGCGACGAGCAACGCAACCTGGTGTTCATGTCGGCCTGGGGTCGTGACACCGCACTGCAGGAGTTTCTGGCCAGGCTCACACTTGGCCGAGAAGAGAATGGCATCGAGCAGTTCCACATTCTCGTCGACGGGCGGAGCATTCCCGTTTTCCCTAACCATGACCTACTGGAAAAGCGCACCACACGGCAATTCCGCGGCACCCTATTCGGCAGCATGTTGCACCTCTGGCTGTTCGATCGGCGCGCTTCGGTGCCCGACCAAGCCAATCACTTCGCTTTTGCCCTCCTGGAGCGCAATGAAGCCCCTCACCAACGGCTTTGGCCACTGGTGATCGAGACCTGCCCGCTTCCCCTTCTCCCCCACTGGCACGAGCCCGTGATGGAAGTCCTCACCCAGCACCGCATGCTGACTGCCCTACCCGGGGCGATCGGCAACGTCTGCGCCTGGCGGCTCGCTCTTCAGCTCGACGTGCTCGAGCCCTCCCTCGGAGAGCTGATCCGTCGCGGCGAACTCACTATCGAAGCTCAGGCGTAGGCCTGGGCTCACCTATGACTCAAGGAACGCTTATGGCCCTTATGTTTCCGCGCCTGGCGCGCAACTTTGCCCGCAACGGCTACTACCCCACCGATGAGATCACGCTCGAACGCACGCTGCAGGCGCTCACTCCCGCCACCTCGGGCAGGATGAGGATCTGCGACCCCTGCGCCGGCGAGGGTGTTGCCCTTGCTGAAGCAGCTCACCTCCTGGGCCGCGACCAGGTCCAAGCATTCGCCGTCGAGTACGATCGCGAACGCGCGGATCACGCGCGTGGCCTGCTCGATCGGGTGCTGCACAGCGACCTCTTCGACACCTTGATCAGCCGCCAGTCGTTCGGCTTGCTCTGGCTCAACCCACCCTACGGTGACCTCGTCGCGGATCACTCCGGTGCATCCCAGTACCAAGGCAGCGGCCGCCGGCGCTTGGAGAAAGCTTTTTATCAACGCTGCCTCCCGCTTCTGCAGTACGGCGGCGTCATGGTGCTCATCGTTCCTCACTACGTGCTGGACGACGAGTTCACTGGATGGCTGAGCAACCACTTCACCGAAATGCGTGTATACGGTGCTGCAGACCCCACCTTCAAACAGGTGGTGATCTTCGGCATCCGTGTACGTCGGCAGGACCTGGCCCGGGTTTCCACCAACCAGGTGAGGTCTCGCCTGCAGGCGATCGGCGCCGGCCAGGAGCAAGCTGAGGAGATCCCAGCCAACTGGACATGGGAGCCGTACCTCGTCCCGTCAGCTGCTAGCGAGCTGGAGCACTTCTACCGCATTACCCTGGAGCCGGAGCAATTCGCCTCCGAGATCCTGCGGTTGCGGGGCCTCTGGCCAGACTTCAACTTGCACTTCGGGAAAACCGGGCTTCAACCCCGAGCCCCTGTCCGCGAGCTTTCACGCTGGCACCTCGCACTGGCCCTGGCCGCCGGCGCAATCTCCGGTGTTGTACGTTCGAAGTCGGGGCGGACCTTGGTCGTGAAGGGTGATACCTACAAGGACAAGGTGCGCAAGACCGAATTCACTGAGGACGAGAAGGGTAACGTCTCAGAAGTCAGGATCCTCACCGACCGGTTCATTCCGATCATCCGCGCCTGGGAAATGACACCTTCCTCGGTGAACCACGGCCAGGTGCTGATCATCAGTTCCTCACCGGCGAGCAACGACGAAACGCCTGCAACCGACCAGTCAGTTGCAACGCCGCTGTTCAACCCGGGGCAGATCATGATGACCGCTGCTGTCAGCCATCTGGTCGAAACCGGGCAGCTCAACCCTACTCCCGCGCTGAAACGCCATCTTGCTGGCGACTGGGGTGAGCTATGCGATGACGATCGATCCTCCAATCAGCTCGCGCTTACCCATGGAGACCGTTTGTTCTCAAGCTACGACATCGACGCCGGCGACGAGTCCAGGCTCTGGATCATCACCGAAGCCGACCGCAGCTCCACTACCCTGCTACTTCCCAGCGACTACTGACCAGCGCCACAACAGCTCCCCACCCCACACCAACCCACAGGGTATGTCCATACCCGTCTGGGTTTGTGCATGCCCTGTTTTCCCTGCAGGAGATGCACATGAACGCACTGACCCAGGCGGCCGCCTCGGCCAACTCCCCCCTGAATATCAACCTGACCGATTTCATCGACGAGTTCGGCGACGAGCTCTTGGAATCTCTCAACCGCTCCAACCCTCCGGTCTACACCGGCAGCATTAACGAACAGCGGCAGGCCGTGATGGCGAACCTCAAGCGAACGCCATTCGTGGCGCAAGCTGAGGTTGTCCAAGCTATTGCGGCGCTACTGCTCGATCGCAACGAGCAAGCCGCGATCATCAACGCCGAGATGGGTACCGGGAAGACGATGATGGCCATCGCTGTCGCTGCAGTGATGCATGCATCAGGCTACCGTCGGACACTCGTCATCTCACCGCCCCACCTGGTCTACAAGTGGCGACGTGAGATCCTGGAAACCACGCCAGACGCCCGCGTCTGGGTACTCAACGGCCCGGACACGCTGGTCAAGCTGCTCAAGCTGCGTGACCAGTCGGGGCAAACCTACGACGGCCGGCCGGAGTTCTTCATTCTCGGCCGAGTCAGGATGCGGATGGGTTTCCACTGGCGACTCGCCTGCTGGAAACGGCGTACTGCAGGTGGCCAGCTGCTGGCAGCATGTCCAGATTGTGGCCAGGTCCTCGAGGACCTGGAGGGCAACCTGGTCACCGTGGACGAATTCGAGCGCGGTGATCGCCGTCGCAACTGCACGGCCTGCAACGCTGCCCTCTGGACGCTTATGCGCCCAGGCAAAGCCGATGGTGGGGACCGACGCTCGACGATCCTGAAGTCGATGTGCCGGATACCGACGATCGGCCCGGTCCGGGCGGACCGGCTGCTGAACGACTTCGGCGAGGACTTTCTGGCCTCGATGCTGGTGGACAACGTCTCAGAGTTCATCAACTTGATGGACGCGAAAGGCAACTTCGTCTTCAGCGACCGCCAGGCCAAACGCATGGAGCGGGCGATGGCCAACATCGAGTTCGGATTCGGCGAAGGCGGCTACCAGCCGACAGAGTTCATCAAGCGCTACTTACCCGATGGCTTCTTCGACCTGCTGGTTGTCGACGAGGGGCATGAGTACAAGAACAGCGGCTCGGCCCAAGGCCAGGCCATGGGAGTGTTGGCCGCGAAGGCGCGTAAAACCTTGCTCCTCACCGGGACCTTGATGGGGGGCTACGCCGACGACCTGTTCTACCTCCTGTTCCGCATCCTCACCCAGCGCATGATCGAGGACGGCTACCGACCCAACGCACGCGGCAGCATGGCGCCTGCAGCCATGTCGTTCATGCGCGATCACGGCGTGCTCAAGGACATCTACACCGAGCGCGATGGCGATTCGCACAAGACCGCCAAGGGCAAGAAGCTGTCGGTACGCACCGTGAAGGCCCCAGGCTTCGGCCCTAAAGGCATCCACCGGTTCGTGCTGCCATTCACCGTGTTCCTGAAACTCAAGGATATCGGCGGCAATGTGCTGCCCAGCTACCAGGAGGAATTCATCGACGTGCCCATGGCGCCGGAGCAGGCCTCGGCCTACCTGCGCTTGGCGGCCACGTTGACAGCTGAACTCCGCCAGGCTCTGGCCCGGAGAGACACCACCCTTCTGGGAGTGGTGCTCAATGTGCTGTTGGCCTGGCCGGATTGCTGCTTCCGATCGGAGATGGTCAAACATCCTCGCACCCGAGACACGCTAGCCTTTGTGCCGGCGCTCTTCGGCGACGATGAACTGATGCCCAAGGAGCAGGCGCTGCTGAACCTATGCCTCGAGGAGAAAGCGAAAGGCCGCAAGGTCCTTGCATACACCGTCTACAGCGGGACGCGCGATACCACGTCCAGGCTGAAGAAGGTCCTCGAGCAGGCCGGTCTGCGCGTTGCGGTACTGCGGGCCACGGTTGAAACGGCTCGGCGCGAGGACTGGATCCTCGACCAGGTCGACCGCGGTATCGACGTGCTGCTCACCAACCCGGAGCTGGTCAAGACCGGGCTGGACCTGCTGGACTTCCCAACCATCGCGTTCCTGCAGACGGGGTACAACGTGTACACCCTACAGCAAGCCGCGCGGCGGTCGTGGAGGATTGGGCAGAAACATCCGGTCCGCGTGATTTTCTTCGGCTACGCCGGCAGCTCGCAGATTACCTGCCTGCAACTGATGGCCAAGAAGATCGCGGTGGCGCAGAGCACTTCGGGCGATGTACCGGAATCCGGGCTCGACTCACTGAACCAGGATGGGGACTCTGTTGAAATGGCTCTTGCTAGACAGCTTATAGCTACATGAAAAAAGGGCCACCAATCGGTGGCCTTTTTCCCTGAATGCTATTACTCCGATTCGTAACCGAAGCCACGACAAATCTCCCACACTGCGAGAAACGGAGTTAACATCTGATAACCAAACATCACTTCTTGTTGGCCAGTTTCATATAGATAACAAACATATTCAGTATACACTTCCCTCAAGAGCCCAGTAGTATGCGCCTCCAAATTGTGTGTAAATACCGCATCCACCATACTCGTCTTGAACCCATACCAATCCGGCAGTCCAGTTTCGACATGTATTGATCGCGAATCATTCAGAAGGCAGAACTCCAGCTGATCGCGGACGGCTCGAATCAAACGACCGGTAAAGTCACTTTCCATCGTCTCAAGCCAGTTAAAGCGCTGACCGTCTTTGGTTAGCTGGTTATAAATTAACTGAACTTCAGTCAGCCTCCCGGGTGCAGATCTTCCCCCTATCTCATCATCCTCAGCATACGTTCTCACCGAAGAAAATGGATTCATTGCCGCCACAACAATCATATTAGGATAGGGGAATAGACCCGCGATCTCGCTCCACTTCTGAGAGGCATAAACTATAGAATGGAACCCTTTGGACTCTAAAACCTGCGCAATAGAGTTGCTTATTTGATTCAGCGCATCTTTTGCGTACTGCGGAGGCTCGCTATATTCAGAGTCTATCCAGCCTTTAATCAGCGGAAACGACATGGTCACACAGGTCATGGAGTGATCATTGAATACGTTATTCTCGAACCATTTGTAGTAATTCTCATCAGGGTAAAATACATTAAGACAATAGCGCCCATCCTGACAAGAAGGAATAAGAGATACAATGTTCTTCTTATTCAGCAATAGCTCTTGAACGTATGCATCCTTTACCGTTCTGGTCTCCATCGGCGCAACCAACACAGTGGTGATTGCCGTCTCGTTAACTCCAGGAAATATCGAGCAGAAGTGATTTGCATAGGCTAAGAGTTCAGTAAAAGCTTGGCGTTCGGTTTGCTGCGACTTTTTCAACTCGATGATAGTGATGCCCGTAGACTCTGAGCACCCAAAAAGATCCACGCGAGTCGGATGAGGACCATTTTTTTCAAGCCGTAGCTCCTTAGCCGTTAAGACCAATTCTTCCAGCTGATCCAGAATTTCATTTATGGCACGTTCAACCTTTCGGCGTAGCAAGAAATGAAGCGGTGGAAATTCTTCGCCGTACCACTCCACCGGCTCCCTCCGCCCTGCAATCAAAGAGGAAAAATCTTCTCTATGGTTATTGAATATATAATCCCTGAATGCATTCTCACTTATATTCAGCATAGCAACCTCTTCGATGTAGTCAAAGCGGCGGGCTAACGGAAGAATAGACTGGCGTACTGCGATCGCAAGCTTCACCAGTTAGCTCCTCAACCATCCGATTTTTGGCATCTACCCAGCCTTGGAATACTGTACTACGCTCGTGAATCAAAGGGTGATTTGCGATTGAGGCCGCTATTAAATACGCGATGGCCTGCCCTGCCTCAACGCAGACAAACAAGGCGTGGTTGACTTGCCAGCTATTTTCTCCGTACACGCTAGTAAGCTCAAACCCATGCAAACCTTCTCCAACCGACCCGGAGTCAGACAGATGACCAATCACAGACTTGGTGTTAGGGTGCGCACCAAAATCTATTGAGGCCTCGTAATACCCCCAGACATAATCGGCCATCACCGGATCACTGCACTTTAAAATATCCACAGCTTTTTTAGCAGTAAATACATTCCGACACCTCTTTACAGCATTATCCGACGAATGTCTTTCAAGCCAAACATCAGCCTTGGTAGCGTCATTTGCTATGAGATAAGCGTAACAGGCAGACTCTAACGCAGCTCTAACTATTGGAAAAACGCAAACAACATGCCCAGACAAGGCCTCTCTAATCCCAGCCAGAAGCATGGTATATGCATTTATCATAAGCAAGTTTGCTGTCGGCTCTTGTGAGAGCGGAATAGAGAAAATCTCATCGTGAAAAATATCATCCATCTCAGCAATCAAATGCATGAGCTCAGGGGCTTCATTTGCGTGAGCCTGGGTATTTTCCAGTGTGGCAACCAAGTAATCGCGGACCCTACCAACCTTTATTTTCAATCGATCACCTTGCATATTTACAGATATGTGTATTTTGTCCGACTTTACCCAAAACGGTTAAACCGGTTTTATCAGCTCCGGCCCCTGATTGCGAACATTCCCGACCTGTTTGCTCACTGGGAACCATTGAAAGTCGGTACTATGCCGGCAGCCTGTTTGGACTATTTCTGCCAGCCGTTCAGTTGTTATGCCTGGATCAATCCATTCTCGGGCAAGCTCAGGAGTAAGCACTAACGGCTTACGATCATGGATATCCACCAAACCTTCATCAGCCGCAGCAGTCACGATAACGAAGCCACTGCGTTCATCTGGTTCCAGCCCTGGATGAACCTCGGCCAACGCCGCGAAAAACAATGACCTACCGTCCGCCGCTTGGATGTAGTAAGGCTGCTTGCGCTTCGGATCTGCAACATCGGGTATCCACTCGAACCACCCATTGGCCGGCGCCAAGGCTCGGCCATTCGGCCAAAGCGACTTGAAGAACTTCCCTGTCATCACCGTCTCGGCCCGCGCATTGATCGGGTCGACCCTCTTCCCCTTCGCCCAGAAAGGCGACCATCCCCACTTCACCCGATCGACGTTCAGTCCTCCCGGGGCGGGCCTTATCACCTCCACGCGAGTAGAAGGCGCCACGTTGTAACGGTTGATCCGCTCATGGTCATATCCGTTGATGACCACCAGATCGAGGGCCAACTGCCGCAGGTAGTCGTCCATGCTCTCGTAGATCGAGTACCTCCCACACATACCCACCTCGCTCGTTTGTCGGCTGCCAGGCATCCGCGCATTGACGTAGGAACGCTCTGACAGTTTACTGTATAAATATACAGATATCCTTTTGAGTTGATCTGCCATGACCATCACCTTCCTGGGCGCGCCGACGGGCGGCCTTATGCTGCTGCCGGTGTACTCCTTCCGTGTGCCGGCCGGGTTCCCTTCGCCAGCGGCGGATCACCTGGAGCGTCACATCTCCCTCGACGAGCTGTTCGACCTGCGTGCACCTCACGTGTATCTGGTGCAGGTGGAGGGCGACAGCATGCAGGGCGCCGGGATCTTCTCGGGCGATCTTCTCATCGTAGACCGCAGTAGGGAGGCCGAGCACGGCGATATCGTGATCGCCGCGATCAACACCGAGCCCGTCTGCAAACGCCTTTATGGGGACGATAGAGAATTCGGAAAAAATCGTACGCTAAGCTTCGCGAGTTCTTGTAACCAATTCATTGTTTTTTCAATGGATGAAAGAAAATGGCGAAAGCTATTTGACAAACAAATCGGGATCTTATAACTTACCTACCAAGTAGTCGGTAGATGAAATAAAGCCATGAAACTCAATTCAGATCTTTCGCAGCGTGTTGTCGTCGAGCCTTCAAGCTTACAGTGGGTCGATTCGCCAGCGACCGGGATTCAACGCCAGTTACTGGAGCGTGATGGCGACGAAGTGGCGCGTGCCACCTCGATCGTGCGATACGCGCCGGGCTCCGCTTTTGAAAATCATAAGCACGACTTGGGCGAGGAGATTCTGGTCCTGGACGGCGAATTCAGCGACGAATCCGGGACCTTCGGGCCTGGGACTTACATCAAGAATCCACCAGGTTCTTCGCATGCACCGAGCTCCGCGACGGGTTGCACGTTGTTCGTCAAGCTGCGCCATCTTGATCTAGCCGACAGCCAACGCACCGTGGTCGACACCCGTAACGGCCCCTGGTTTCCAGGCCTCGTGCCGGGTCTGTCGGTGATGCCACTTTCTGAGTTCGACACACAACATACGGCTTTGGTGCGCTGGGCCCCGGGGACACGATTCAATTCGCATCGTCACTACGGCGGTGAAGAAATCTATGTGTTGGAAGGCGTCTTTGAGGATGAGTTCGGAAGCTACCCTACCGGCACATGGATGCGCAGTCCGCATTTGAGTGCTCACCGTCCCTTCAGCAATACAGGCTGCACCATCCTGGTCAAGACAGGCCACCTGCCAGTCGCCGAATCAAATGAGGCGCTTGCATGAAGCATTTCTCCGAAATCTCGCCGACCGCCGAGCGGGTGGTCGATGCCGCTGAAGGGTTGGTACAGCAGCACGGCTACAACGGCTTCTCATACGACGACGTGGCCCAGTTGGTAGGCATCAAAAAACCAAGTATCCACCACCACTTTCCCAAGAAGGGTGAACTCGTGGCCGTGGTCGCACAGCGCTACACGCACCGGTTTCGTGAGGAGTTGCTGAGCATCGAAGGGCAGCATGCGAAAGCGCCTGACAGGCTAACTGCGTATGCGGCACTTTTCGAACGCACCTTCGCCAAGGACCGGCGCCTTTGTGTCTGCGGCATGTTGGGTGCCGAGTCGGACTCGCTGCCGGACGCCGTTGTGAGCGAGGTCGAGCGATTCTTTAAAGTCAATCTCGACTGGTTGACTCTTGTCGTTGCCGATGGTCAGCGTGCCGCGCTGATCACCTCGAATTCCACCCCAGAGGCTCTCGCAGAGGCATTCTTGTGCGCGTTGGAAGGCTCGATGATGGTGGGCCGTGGCATGCGGTCGTCACGCGGACCGGCCGAAGTTGGAAACACTTTTCTTTCCACCGTGTTGACCTGAGGTCGGCACTTTTTTTGCAACACAACCCTACCATTTAGTTGGTAGTTAAGGAGATTATTATGAGTACTGAATTTAATGGCAAGAAGTTGTTGGTCATCGGCGGCACTAGCGGGATGGGACTGCAAACTGCCCGCATGGTTCTTGAGCAAGGCGGAAGCGTCGTCATCGTCGGTCACCGTGAAGACAAGGCCGAAGAGGCCCGCAAGGCGCTGTCGTCGTTGGGCACCGTGACCGCCCTGACTGCCGATCTCTCGCGAGCCGAAGATGTGAAGCGACTCCTGCATACCATCGATGAACACCACAAGGACATCAATCTTCTGGTCAACGCGGCTGGGGTGTTCTTCCCGAAGGCGTTTCTTGAGCACACGGAAAGTGATTACGAACAATATTTGACGTTGAATAAAGCGTTCTTCTTCATCACACAAAAAGTCGTGGCCAATCTCGTGGCCAGCGAGCGTCCCGGCGCCATTGTGAACATCGGCTCGATGTGGGGCAAGCAGGCGATTGCGGCTACGCCGTCGTCCGCGTATTCGATGGCAAAAGCAGGTTTGCATTCGCTGACCCAGCACCTTGCGATGGAGCTGGCATCCAAACAAATCAGGGTCAATGCCGTTTCTCCGGCGGTTGTCGAAACGCCGATTTACGAGGGATTCATACCCAAGGCCGAGGTTCATGGCGCCTTACAGGGATTCAACAGCTTCCACCCAATCGGCAGGGTTGGGACGCCACAAGACGTCGCCGAGGTCATCCTCTTCCTGTTGTCGGACAAGGCAGCATGGGTGACGGGCGCAATCTGGGACGTTGACGGCGGCGTGATGGCCGGGCGTAACACATAATGGGGGAACGAGAAATGAACACAAACATTAAAGGAACTCCCGGCAACGGGATCAACGTCGGCGCATTGCGTGAGTTTGCAGATCAGGTCGCAGCAAAGCCCGCCGCAGGCATCGCGACGTTCGGCGTCGTGACAACCTGGGAGGGTGGCACCCGGACGCGTGCGCGAACCATGCCGCTCGTACTAGGTGACACGGCCTTGGCGCGCGGCTTTGTCATCGACGCGGACGAACCGGCAGAATTGCTCGGTACCGACACGGCCGCTAATCCACAAGAATTGATCCTGGCTGCGTTGAACGCATGCATGACTGCAACCTACGCGGCAAATGCGGCGGCAATGAACATCGAGTTGCAATCGCTGACTATCCGCACGAAGGGAAGCCTCGATCTGAGAGGTTTTCTTGGAATCGATCCTGGGATCAATCCAGGGTACGACCAGGTCGAGTATGAGGTCGAAATGGAGTCGTCGGCGGATTCGGCGGCGCTGAAAGCATTGCACGCGCAGGTGCAGCGAACATCGCCGAATTACCACAACTTCGCGAGAGCCATTGATCTCAAGGCCAAGCTGACCATTCTCCAATGATCGAGTCAGTGTTTCCCGTGGTTGGCTGACGGGAGGCCAAACCAGATGCGCTATGACGGAAGGTTCAACCTTCCGTCATCACGTTCTCTGGAATACGCAGTGTCAATTTGAGGTATACCCTAACTGGATGTCAGGCAGGGCCGCGCCGCTTAGTCAGAATAGAGTCATCTTTCGCATTTTTGACACATGCCTGCGAAGGTCATAGATTTCAGCCTGACAGAAACGGGGTTTGAGGCACAACGGAACAGAAGGAGCACTTAAGCCGCCTTCAACCAAGGAGACATCGTGCAGGGGCACCGCATCGGCTACGTCCGGGTCAGCAGCTTCGACCAGAACCCGGAACGCCAGCTGGAACAGACACAGGTGAGCAAGGTGTTCACCGACAAGGCATCGGGCAAGGACACCCAGCGCCCCCAGCTCGAAGCGCTGCTGAGCTTCGTCCGCGAAGGCGATACAGTGGTGGTGCACAGCATGGACCGGCTGGCCCGCAACCTCGATGACCTGCGTCGCTTGGTACAGAAGCTGACTCAACGCGGCGTGCGCATCGAGTTCCTGAAGGAGGGCCTGGTGTTCACTGGCGAGGACTCGCCGATGGCCAACCTGATGCTGTCGGTGATGGGGGCCTTCGCTGAGTTCGAGCGCGCCCTGATCCGCGAGCGGCAGCGTGAGGGCATCACCTTGGCCAAGCAGCGTGGCGCGTACCGGGGCCGCAAGAAAGCCCTGTCCGATGAGCAGGCTGCTACCCTGCGGCAGCGAGCGACGGCCGGCGAGCCCAAGGCGCAGCTTGCCCGCGAGTTCAACATCAGCCGGGAAACCCTCTACCAGTACCTCCGCACGGACGACTGACACATGCCGCGTCGCTTGATCCTCTCGGCCACGGAGCGGGGCACCCTGCTCGCGTTGCCAGAAAGCCAGGATGACCTGATCCGCTACTACACCTTCAACGACTCCGACCTGTCGCTGATCCGTCAGCGGCGCGGCGACGCCAACCGCCTCGGCTTCGCCGTGCAACTCTGCCTGCTGCGCTACCCCGGCTATGCGTTGGGCACTGACAGCGAGCTGCCCGAACCGGTCATCCTGTGGGTGGCCAAGCAAGTCCAGACCGATCCGGCGAGTTGGACGAAGTACGGCGAGCGCGATGTGACCCGTCGCGAGCACGCCCAGGAACTGCGCACCTACCTTCAACTGGCCCCGTTCGGCCTGTCCGACTTCCGCGCCCTGGTGCGCGAGCTGACCGAACTGGCCCAGCAGACCGACAAGGGCTTGCTGCTGGCCGGCCAGGCGCTGGAGAGCCTGCGGCAGAAGCGACGCATCCTGCCGGCGTTGAGCGTGATCGACCGGGCTTGCTCGGAGGCCATTGCACGGGCCAATCGGCGGGTCTACCGCGCCCTGGTTGAACCGCTCACGGACTCGCATCGGGCCAAGCTGGACGAGCTGTTGAAGCTCAAGGCCGGCAGCAGCATCACCTGGTTGACCTGGCTGCGCCAGGCACCGCTGAAACCCAACTCTCGGCACATGCTTGAGCACATCGAGCGGCTGAAGACATTTCAGCTGGTGGACTTGCCCGAAGTCCTGGGCCGGCACATCCACCAGAACCGCCTGCTCAAGCTGGCCCGCGAGGGTGGGCAGATGACGCCCAAAGACCTCGGCAAGTTCGAGCCGCAGCGGCGCTATGCGACCCTGGCCGCCGTGGTGCTGGAGAGCACTGCAACCGTGATTGATGAGCTGGTGGATCTGCACGACCGCATCCTAGTCAAGCTGTTCAGCGGCGCGAAGCACAAGCATCAGCAGCAGTTCCAGAAGCAGGGCAAGGCGATCAACGACAAGGTGCGCCTGTACTCCAAGATCGGCCAGGCGCTGCTGGAGGCCAAGGAAGCCGGCAGCGACCCCTATGCCGCCATCGAGGCGGTGATCCCCTGGGACGAGTTCACCGAGAGCGTCAGCGAAGCCGAGCTGCTGGCCCGGCCGGAGGGCTTCGACCACCTGCACCTGGTCGGCGAGAACTTCGCCACCCTGCGCCGCTACACGCCGGCTCTGCTGGAGGTATTGGAGCTGCGCGCCGCCCCGGCCGCGCAGGGCGTGCTGGCAGCCGTGCAGACGCTGCGCGAGATGAACGCCGACAACCTGCGCAAGGTGCCGGCCGATGCTCCCACCGCCTTCATCAAGCCGCGCTGGAAGCCACTGGTGATCACCCCGGAAGGCCTCGACCGGCGCTTCTACGAAATCTGCGCCCTGTCCGAGCTGAAGAACGCCCTGCGCTCCGGCGACATCTGGGTCAAGGGCTCGCGGCAGTTCCGCGACTTCGACGACTACCTGTTGCCGGCCGAGAAGTTCGCCGCGCTCAAGCGGGAACAGGCCCTGCCGCTGGCGATCAACCCGAACAGCGACCAGTATCTGGAAGAGCGCTTGCAGCTGCTGGACGAGCAGTTGGCCACTGTCGCCCGCCTGGCCAAGGACAACGAGCTGCCCGATGCCATCCTCACCGAGTCCGGGTTGAAGATCACCCCGCTGGATGCGGCGGTGCCGGATCGGGCGCAGGCGCTGATCGACCAGACCAGTCAGTTACTGCCGCGCATCAAGATCACCGAACTGCTGATGGACGTGGACGACTGGACGGGCTTCAGCCGCCACTTCACCCACCTGAAGGACGGGGCCGAGGCCAAAGACCGGACGTTGCTGCTGTCCGCGATCCTCGGTGATGCGATCAACCTCGGGCTGACCAAGATGGCCGAGTCGAGCCCCGGTCTGACCTACGCCAAGCTGTCCTGGCTGCAAGCCTGGCACATCCGCGACGAGACCTATTCGGCGGCCCTGGCCGAGCTGGTCAACCACCAGTACCAGCATGCCTTCGCCGCCCACTGGGGCGACGGCACCACCTCATCCTCCGATGGCCAGCGTTTCCGGGCTGGCGGCCGGGGCGAGAGCACCGGACACGTCAACCCGAAGTACGGCAGTGAGCCGGGACGGCTGTTCTACACCCATATCTCCGACCAGTACGCGCCGTTCAGCACCCGCGTGGTGAATGTCGGCGTGCGCGATTCCACCTATGTGCTCGACGGCCTGCTGTACCACGAGTCCGACCTGCGGATCGAGGAGCACTACACCGACACGGCCGGCTTCACCGATCACGTCTTCGCCCTGATGCACCTGCTGGGCTTCCGTTTCGCGCCGCGCATCCGCGACCTCGGCGAAACCAAGCTGTACGTGCCGCAGGGCGTGCAGACCTACCCGACGCTGCGGCCGCTGATCGGCGGCACCCTGAACATCAAGCACGTCCGCGCCCATTGGGACGACATCCTGCGCCTGGCCAGCTCGATCAAACAGGGCACCGTCACTGCCTCGCTGATGCTGCGCAAGCTCGGCAGCTATCCGCGCCAGAACGGCCTGGCCGTGGCCCTGCGCGAGCTGGGCCGGATCGAACGCACGCTGTTCATCCTAGACTGGCTGCAAAGTGTTGAGCTGCGCCGCCGCGTGCATGCCGGCCTGAACAAAGGTGAGGCGCGCAACTCGCTGGCCAGGGCGGTGTTCTTCAACCGCCTTGGGGAAATCAGGGATCGGAGCTTCGAGCAGCAGCGCTACCGGGCCAGCGGCCTCAACCTGGTGACGGCGGCTATCGTGCTGTGGAACACGGTGTACCTGGAGCGCGCCACCCAGGGGTTGGTCGAGGCCGGCAAGCCGGTGGACGGCGAGCTGCTGCAATTCCTGTCGCCGCTGGGCTGGGAGCACATCAACCTCACCGGCGATTACGTCTGGCGGCAGAGCCGCAGACTGGAAGACGGGAAGTTTCGGCCCCTACGGATGCCCGGAAAACCTTAGCGTACGATTTTTTCCGAATTCTGCGAGCCCCCCATCTTTGCCGAGGAGCTGGCCGAGTGGTCTGCGCGTTACCCCGATCGCCTGCAGCTGCGCATCTGGCTCGATGCCGAGCAGGGTGTGCCGAGCGGCCCGGCGATTGCCACGAAGATCGCTGACTGGTCAGCCGCCGACGCCTTCATCTGCGGGCCGCAACCGTTCATGGATGCCGCGGGTGCCGCGCTGGGCGAGCGGGGTGTGGATGCGGCGCGTATCCATCTGGAACGCTTTGCCGCCGCAGCGCCGACGGCCGCACCGGGCGGGCGCCGCAGCCGCCTGCGGGTCGCGCTCGACGGTCGCCGTCACGAGCTGGACGTGCCGCGCGGCGAGGTGCTGCTGGAGGCCATGGAACAGGCTGGCCTGCAACCGCCGAGCGCGTGCCGCTCGGGTGTCTGCGCCGCCTGCAAGTGCCGGGTGGTGGAGGGCAGCGTGAGCATGCGCAGCAACCAGGTGCTGAGCGAAAGCGAGGTGCGTCAGGGCTGGGCGCTGGCCTGCCAAGCCGAACCGCGCAGCGCCGAACTGCAAGTCGAATACTGACGTGTGGGAAAGGCCGCTGGCCGTTATCCACCCTGCGCATCGGGTGATCGACGGGGCGTAGGGTGGATAACGGCGCAGCCTTATCCGGCAGTACCTGTGCCTCTGGCCGGTGGAAAAAGCGATTGGCCATTCTTCAGCTGATGCGGATCGTGCCGCGGCGAATTCAGCGCTGCGCCACCGGCAGGTCATGCTTGCGCCAGGCGGCCCAGGAACCGGGCACGTTGGCGACCCGGTTGAAGCCGTGGCGCTTGAGCAGGCTCGCGGCAATCGAGGCGCGATAGCCGCTGCCGCAATAGACCGCGACGATGCCGTCCCGGTCCAGCTGCTCGAGATGCTGCGGCAGGTGCGCGACGAAGGCATGCCGCGCGCCGGGCACGCGGCCCTGCGCAACCTCCTCGGGGGAGCGCACGTCGAGTACCTGGACCTCGGGGTCGCCGCGCCGGCGGTCGAGTTCGTGCACCGTCCACTGCATGACGCACGCCAGCGGCAGGCCGGCGTTCTGCCAGTCGGTCATGCCGTTGCGCAGGTAGCCGGCGACCTGGTCGAGGCCGATGCGATAGAGCTGCAGCGTCGCCTGGTGGACCTCCACACTGTCCTCGCCGATCAGGTAGATCGGTCGCTGGTCGTCGAGCATCCAGCCGGCCCAGCTGGCGAACTCGTCGCGCAGCGCGATGTTCAGCGCACCCGGCACATGGCCGCCGCCGAAGGCGAGGATCGAGCGCACATCCACCAGCTGCACGGCATCGTGATCGGCGGTGCGCTGGCGGAACTCCTCCGGCGCCAACGGCGGTGGCAGCGCCGGGCCATGCAGGCGTTCGAGCGGGCGCGCGTTGAGCTGCTTGAGCCGCGCATAGTGGCGCGGCGGCTCGGGCATGCCGTCGAGCAGCCAGTCGACAAACTCCTGCTCGGTGCGGCGCTGGTTCAGCGCCGGGTTGAACAGCAATTCGTTGCCGAGGGTGGAGTGGCGACGGTCACCGATGGATTTGCCGCAGGCCGAGCCGGCGCCGTGGCAGGGGTAGATCTCGATGCGTTCGCCGAGCGGCAGGTAGCGGGTGAACAGCGTGGCGTAGAGCTGCGCTGCCAGCTGCTTGGTGCTGTCCTCGCCGAGCAGGTCGGGGCGGCCGACGTCGAGGTTGAACAGCGTATCGCCGGTGAACAGCGCGAAGGGCGCTTCGCCCTGCTGGCTGTCACGTAGCAGCAGCGAGATGTGCTCGGGGGTGTGGCCTGGCGAGTGCAGCACTTCCAGGCTGACCTGACCCAGTTCCAGCACCTCGCCGTCGTCCACCTGACGCAGCCCGAAGGCGTAGTCCGCCGATGATCTCGGCGCCGCAGCGTTCGGCCAGCGCCTGGGCGCCGGAAACGAAGTCGGCGTGGATGTGCGTCTCGATGGCATAGGCGATGCGCAGGCCCTTGTCGCGCGCCAGGTCGAGGTAGACCTCGACGTCGCGCCGCGGATCGATCACCGCGGCGACGGCGGCCTTGCTGTCGCCCACCAGATAGGAAATCTGCGCCAGACCTTCGGTGTAGATCGACTCGAATACCAGCATGCGTGTGCCTCCGTAATCCGTGAGGGTTACGGATGTGAGCGCCGGTTGGCCGCCGGCGTTCAATCGCAGCGGGTCACTTGCGGACCAGCAGCACCCCGGATTCCATGTGGTGGGTGTAGGGGAACTGGTCGAACAGCGCGCAGCGTTCGATGCGGTGGGTGTCGGCCAGCTGGGCGATGTTCTGCGCCAGGGTTTCCGGGTTGCAGGAGATGTAGAGGATGCGCTCGAAGCGACGGGTCAGTTCGCAGGTGTCCGGGTCCATGCCGGCGCGCGGTGGGTCGACGAAGACGCTGCCGAAATCGTAGCGCTTCAGGTCGATATCGGCGAGGCGGCGGAACGGCCGCACCTCGTTCAGCGCCTGGGTCAGCTCCTCGGCGGAGAGGCGCACCAGCTCGATGTTGTCGATGCCGTTGTCAGCGATATTGGCCAGCGCCGCGTTGACCGAGGTCTTGCTGATCTCGGTGGCCAGCACGCGACGCACGCGGGTGGCCAGCGGCAGAGTGAAGTTGCCGTTGCCGCAGTACAGCTCCAGCAGGTCGTCGAATGGTGGTTTCGTCGGGGATGCGCTCCAGGTTCAGCCCGGCAAACTGGCGCAGGATCGTGGTTTCGTACAGCGCTTCCTCCATCGCTGGATCGCTGTAGCCGAACCAGTTCTGCAGCAGATGCACACGCAGCATCGCCATCAACGGGTAGGCCGGACGGCCACCTTCACCCTTCGGATAATGTGGCTCGATCAAAGCAATCAAGCCCTTCCACGGCACCACCCGATCCATCTCGATCAGGAACAACTCCTTGCGGGTTTGCTTGCGCTTGCCAGCGTACTCGGCGTCGGCGAAGGTCATCTGCTTCATCGGGAAACTCGGTGGGTGGGGTCGCGGTATTTTGCCAAATCAGAAAGTCTTTTTCAGAGTTTCCCTAGGCTGACAAGCCAAGCGCTGGATCGCAACCATCCATCACCTTATCCAGCTAGATCTGCCTCCTCCAATAAGTGCCGCACAAATCCCGGCGGGTGCAGATTTCCGGGAGGTTTGCGCCAGATCAGTTGGAGACGCTTTTCAAGCCCCGGGATGGGAAGAGCTACCAGCGCGCCACTGCGAACTTCGTCTTGTACTGCGGAAGCCATCACCAACGACACGCCGAGTCCCGCCCTCACTGCTTGTTTGACTGCCTCGGTGCTGCCTAGCTGCATACCGCTGCGAGGCACGCCCAGTTCGCCAAAGTATTCGGTCAGAAGCCGTCCGGTACCGCTACCCGGTTCACCTCCCAGCATCGGCAGGTCCACCAGACGATCACGTTCTATGCACCCTGCTTCAGCCAGCGCATGGTCGGGGCTGACGATAAGCACCAGCGGCTCGACCCGCCAGAGGCGGTGTTCGAAGTCGGGGTGAGGTAGCCACCATTCCATGATCGCGGCGTCGAGCTGGCCCGCCAGTAGCTGGTCGGCCACATCCGGGTTGGCGGCGATGCGCAGATCCACCTCGCCCCTCTCATTTGCGGTCGTCAGATAGTTGCGCACGAATGGCTGGAGAAGGTAGGTGCCGATGTTGGAGCTGGCCCCGACGCGCTCACGATTGCCATGCAGGGCTTCTAGCGCCCGGGCGTGCATGTCGAGCAAGGCGGTCGCATGCGGCATGAAGGCCAGCGCCCGTGTGGTAGGCTGGCAGCCGCTACGACTGCGCTGCACCAGCGTTACGCCGACCTGCTCTTCAAGCTTCTGCAAGTGCTGCGACACCGTCGGCTGGGCCAGCCCCAACGCCCTCGCCGCGCTCTGAAAACTGCCTGTTTGAACGATCGCTACCAGGCTCTTCAGCCAGACCGGATTCAACATGCGGCAGGCTCGGCCTTGGGCAGACGGTTCGCAGCGTTGATTGGGCGCGCACCTGCCAATACCTGGATGATGTTCTGCGCTGCACAACGTTCAATCTCCAGGCGCACCGCGCGCACTGCCGACCCTATGTGCGGAGTGAACAGCGTATTCGGATGCGCGAGCAGCGCAGGATCGATCAGCCGCGGCCGGTCCGCGCGAGCCCAGTCTTCCATTTCGAATACATCCGCCGCATACCCGCCGAGCTGGCCTCGCTCAAGCGCCGCGAGCACGGCGGCTTCATCCACTACCGAACCACGACAGGGGTTTACAAGCAGAGCGCCCGGCCGTACGAGGGCAAGCAGCTCGGCGTTGACCAGATGCTGGGTATCGGCATTCAAGGGAAGCGCCAGCAGGATGAAGTCCGAGCTGGCGAAGAGTTCGCTGCACGCCACCTGGCGCAGGCCGAGCCGTTGCTCGGTTTGTGTATCCAGAGCCTTCGCCTCGTGGTACTGCAGGGTCGCGCCCCATCCCTGCAAGCGATCAGCCATGGCCAGTCCGATGGCGCCCATGCCAAGGATGCCGACCGTAGCGTTATCCAGCCCCGTGCCGTAGAACTGTGGTTGCCAGCCCTGGAACTCGCCAGAGCGGACGAACGCATCTGCTGCCCGCAGATGCCGCCCCAGCCCCACCGCCAGTCCGATCGCCAGCTCGGCAGTCGGGACGGTCAACAGATCAGGCACGAAGGTCAGCCAGACCCCGCGGGCAGTACAGGCGTCCACATCGAAATTGTCGAAGCCCTTGAGCGCGCAGCCGACTACACGCAGCTCAGGGCAGGCTTGAAGAAAGTCTGCATCGACCCGATCGGGCATGAACACCATCATCGCCTGAGCATCGCGGCAGCGGCGCAGAATTTCCTCGCGCGTCAGCGTGCTGTCGGTCTGGTTGGTCATCAGCTCGCAATGTGGCGCCAGCAGTTGCAGGATCTCATCGTGTACTCGGTGAGTTATAACGAGTTTCGGCAGCATGGTTTGTCCTATTTGAAATGTTTGCGCAGCACGCCACTGAAGGCGTCTACTAGCGTGACCATGGCCAGGATGACCAGCAGGATTGCTGCAACCTCCTGGTACTGCATGATGCGCAGCGAGCCCATGAGTTCGAAGCCGATACCGCCGGCGCCAACCATGCCCATCACGGTGGAGGCGCGAAAGTTGTATTCCCAGCGGTAGATCGCCACGTCGGCGAACTGCGGCGTCACCTGTGGCAAAACCGCGTGCAGCAGCACTTGCATCGGCGTAGCCCCCGCCGCCCGAGCGGCTTCCACCGGCGCTTCGTCGACGTGCTCGATGGCCTCGGCGAAGAACTTGCCGACCATGCCGACCGAATGCAGACCCAGGGCAAGCACGCCCGGCAAGGCGCCGAACCCTACGGCTGCAACGAAGATGATGCCCATGATCAGCTCCGGCACCGACCGCAGGGCATTGAGCAGCACCCGGGCAACACCGAACACAAGGGGGTGCGGCGCCGTATTGCGCGCTGCAACGAAGGCCACCACCAGCGAGAACACCACTGCGATGGCCGTACCGGCGATGCTCATCGCCAAGGTGTCGATCAAGGGGCGAATCCAGCTTCGATAGCCCGAAAAGTCTGGCGGCATGGCCTCGCCTGCCAGGGTCGCGATGGAGGGCAGCCCGTTCAGCAGCGTGGTGGCATCGAGCAGCCCCACGTACCAGCAGGCCAACAGCACCACTCCGAATACAATCGCCACCTGCCCCAGCTGGCGCCACCAACCGAGGCCAAAGCCTCGAAGGATGTGCTCGCGTTGCTCTGCAGGCAGCGCCTGCACGTCGTAATGAGAAGACATATCGGTGCTCACATCGTGGCGAAGTCGAGGCCGAGCAGCGATCCCATGTTGCGGATCACATCGTAGTCGGCGTCGGTGATTGGCGCGAAGGCCTCGGCCTTGAAGTTGCGCAGCACTTCGGGATCGTCGATACCGACGAATACATCCCGCACCTTGGTTTTCAGCTCGGGGCTCAGGTTCGAACGCATCGCCCAGGGGTACTGGGGGTATTCGCCGCTGTAACCAAGTACTTTCACCTTGCTCGGATCGATCAGGCCACGTTCGGCTGCGTGATTGAAAATTACCTCCGACAGCCCACCCGCATCGGCGTTGCCGTTCGCCACGTTGACGGCAACGGCGTCATGCGTGCCCACAAAATGTTGTTCGTAGTCCTGCCCACCCGTCAAATCGGCCGTCTCAAGAAGCACGGTTTTGGGAATCAAATGGCTGGACGTCGATGCCCGGTCACCATAGGCCATTCTCTTGCCCTTAAGGTCGGCATACTCATTCACGCCTGACGCCACATTGGCGATAATCACCGAGCGATAGGTCGGCTTGCCGTCGATGACCATGGCAGCGAAGGGCTCGATGTCGCTTTTGCTTTTGGCCATGACGTAGGACAGCGGACCGAAATACGCCAGGTCGATACGGCCAAAGCGCAGCGCCTCAATCATCGAGGAATAGTCGGTGGTTACGATCAGCTGCACCTTCTTGTCCAGATGCTCTTCCAGATAATCCTTCAGCGGCTGGTTACGCTTGATCAGCTCGGAGGCGTTTTCGTCCGGCAGCAGGGCAACCTTTAGCACATCCGGATCGGCATCGGCCGCTAGGGCGGACAAACTTGAAACAGCGGACAGCAAGCAAGTCAATAAGAGCGCGGATAAGCGTTTCATCGGGACATCTCCTGTGAAGGTTCGAGCATGACAGGTGGTTCAGCCGGAGCATTCGCTGGCTGAGTCGTAGAGCGGCCTGCATAGATGCGCTCAAGCTGCGCATCGGTGAGTTCCGAGGGCGCGGCATCGAAAACGATCTGAGAATCGGCCAGCCCGACGACGCGATCGGCGAAGCGGCGGGCATATTCGAGTTGATGCAGCGAAACGATGGCGGTGATGCCGTCTTCCTTGCAGATGTCGCGCAGCAATCCGAGAACACGGACCGAAGTGGCCGGGTCGAGACTGGCTACCGGCTCATCGGCCAGAATGATCGCCGGCTGTTGCGCTAGCGCACGCGCGATGCCTACCCGCTGCTGCTGGCCACCGGACAGTTTGTCCACCCGGCTTAGCGCCTTGTCTGCCAGACCGACCCGAGCGAGGCAACTGAGCGCAATCTCCTGATCGGCACGCGGCAGAGGAAACAGCGAGCGGAGCGTGTTGTGAAAGGCCAGCCGACCGGTCAGCACATTAGCCAGTGCGCTTTGACGTTCGATTAGCTGGTGGTGCTGAAAGATCATGGCGGTACGCCGACGATGCTGACGCAAGGCCGAGCCGCTGCCGAGTTCACCGAGTTCGCTGGTGACACTGCCGCCAGTGGGCGTGACGAGTCGATTGAGACTACGGAGCAAGGTCGACTTGCCTGCGCCCGAGAGACCAAGCAGCACGGTGAACTCACCACGCCGAAATGCAATCGAGGTATCGCGTAGGGCTGTCACGCCGCCTGGATAGACGACGCTCAACCGGTCGACCCGCAGCACGGCGTCCTGTATCGGATGGGGCGTCATTTGTTCACCTTTCGCAATATTGCTGGCCGCACAATTGCGGTTCGCGATGCAAAGGGTAGAAATTCCTTGTTACCGCACTGCTTCTAAAGGATGACATTTCGATGAATACTTCGAATCTGCCGTAGCGGGGCGGCAAGCGAAGCCGTGGAAGAACGGGCGCAACGTAGCGTCTTTCTTCACGCGGGATACAGGAGGCTTTGATTGATACTGCTGCGGATTCGCTACAGTAACGTTGGGCCAGAACGTAATGCCATCCAAGCAAGAGAGCGCACACTAGGGAAACTCTGAAGAAGACTTCCAGATTTTGGCAAAATACCCGGATTCCACCCACCGAGTTTCCCGATGAAGCAGATGACCTTCGCCGACGCCGAGTACGCCGCGTCGGATTGGTTCTGCAGCTTCTAATCAAGCTTCGCCAGGACAAGCCATGGCGACGACATTGATCGAGGAGCTGGCCATTTGGGATGTAGAGATTGAGCAGCTGACCTCGGCCGGCGACATAGCATTCCGCTATGGCGCGCTCCGTGCGCATCTCGACACCCTCTATCGCCTTGATCTCATTGACGACGCGGAGCGCCGGGAAAGACAGGAGCTGGCCGACGCCGCTTATGCTTATGCAATCGATACGGCGCTGAGCCCTGGATCCGGAGACCGAATGCTCTAGAAATTTGAGTGCCGGGCGCGTTACTGTATATGCGTACAGTTACAGTGAAGTGCCGTTTATGCGTCTCCGAAGGTGTACCGACGTCGAAACAAACATTCTGGTAAGCGTCCTTTCCGGAACGGTCCAGGGAGGCTTCCCAAGCCCTGCTGCGGACTACTACGAACCACCGATATCGCTCGACGTGCTGCTGAACCTCCGAGCCCCTCATATCTGGTTGGCCGAGACCGAAGGCGACAGCATGTCCGGTATTGGCATCTACCACGGCACATTGCTCGTGATCGACCGGTCACTCGACGCAGAGGTGGGCGACATCGTCGTCGTTTATGTGAACAACCAGCCGATCGTTAAGCGATTAGATCTGGTCAACGGCTGCAAGGTCTTGTCTTCGGAGAATCCCCTGTACCCCCCTATCACTGTCGGTGAGTTCGAAGAGGTCGACACCTTCGGCATCGTCATCTGGAGTTTCAACCGTCATGGTCGACGTAGCCGGTAAACCCCGCCCCTCCTTTGCGCTTATCGACTGTAATAACTGCTTTGCCTCGGTGGAGGTGCTTTTCCGGCCAGAGCTTAGGGGACGGCCTGTCGTCGTTTTATCCAATAACGATCTGAGGGGTGGGAATCGTTAGTAAATCCTGTAGAGTCCGCGCCACCTTCTGAACCCCTCTGGAACAGCAGTTTCCAGGCTTCATAAGGCAATCCATTGGAAGTGTTTTAGGGCAGCGGCATGAGGCTGGTATTCGCAACAAAAGACCTAGCATTAGCAGGTCGATCCTTTGAAGGCTTTCCGTTGCTGATTGGGTCAGAGGGATGGCCAGTCGAGCCAGCTCAATCCTTCCTTTGGCACACGCTTATCGAGTCAGGTGAGGCCCTAAGCGATTTGACTTGGGAAGCCTATGGACGGCGTCTGTATGATTACTTTGCCTTCCTGGAAGCCAATGGATTGGGCTGGGACGAGGAAAGCCCGGCTCACGGTCTGAGTGCTCTGTCGAGGTACAGGGATTGGTCGAGCGGAGAATTAGCACTTGATCCCGGCACGGTGAACAATCGTCTGGCCTTGATCGTGAGGTTCTACCGATGGGCTAAGCAGCGCAACCTGATAACTGTGCTGCCCTTCGGTGAGAAAAGGGTAAGAGTTGCCCAACATTCCGGTCTTCTCAGTCATATCGCTCTGCCCGGAGCCGAGAGCACGAAAGTTTCGGTGATGGTTCGCGACCGAAAGCGCTTGACCAAATTCCTGACCAAGGATCAAGTCAAGGTATGCCTTGCCCTGGATACCGATCCAAGCCACCAGATATTGTTCCACCTCATGGTGCGTACCGGCCTTCGCTCCTGTGAAGCGAGGTCTTTTCCTCTCAAATATGTGTTCAACCCCAGGTTGAAGAAGGGACTGCGCCCAAGGCAAATGATCAGTGTTGCTCTTGATCCTTCAGACATGCATATCAAGTACGACCGGCCTAGAACTATCGACGTGCCATGGTCGTTGATGGAGAGCATGTGGTCTTACTCCCTTCACCAACGAGAGGTTCGTAAGTCCAATGGTGATGGACGTGTTACCGCGCTGCTGCTGACTAATGAAGGCAGGCATTATTCAAAAGATTCCGTAGTGGACGTTATGAAGTCCTATGAAAGAAAGTGCGGTTTCTATGTTCGGGCCCACATGCTACGCCACACCTATGGGACTTATACCTTGCTTGCTCTTCGAAAAAGCAAAGAGTTTGAAGGTGAGCCATTGTTGTATGTCCGAGATAGGCTGGGGCATTCAGATGTGCAAACAACTATGATCTATTTGCATCTCATAAACCAGCTTGAAGCCCAATCCGTCCTTGCTCACGAGGACGAAATTGACATGATGTTTATGACTGATTCGGTTTCGCGTATTTGAGGTAGCACCATTGGCTCGGCAAAAAAGCTACAAGGCGGTTATGCGGTCGGTTACAAAAGGATTCGAGGCTGTCGAAGATGATATCAAGATTGACCTGCCGAGAAACCCGAGAAACCACAGGCAACTCGATCATACGAAATATTTAGGCTTGGGCTTCGACGCTTGGGCAATTCAAAGTCTTCACGTTATCAAAGCTTTGCTACAAGGAGGAAACTTCTCAGTGACGACCTTGATTGGTTACTCTACGAACGGGCTGAGATTTTTTATAAATTTCTTGAGTGGAGGTTCGGTCAAGTCGCCACCTGCAACGCCAAACAGTCTTACCAAAAGCCACTTGGATCGATACATCTCTTGGCTGAGGCTAAAATACCCTAACGGCTCGACAGCCAAGAATTACTATACTAGCTTCAAGTCGTTAGTTGTTGTTTTGGCTGAATATGGATTTATTGAAGTTAATCTTGACGATCTTTTGCCCCTCAATCCATTTCCTAATAATTCGCAGAGCACTAAAGATGCAGATCCGCTCACCTTGGGTGAAATGCAAAGGCTGATTGGCGCTTTGAAGTCAGATCTTATTGCCATCCATAAGGGTACATTCCTTGGAAATGGCGCGGAGGCGATGGCTGTATTGCTACTAATTACTGCGGCAAGGTCTGGAATCAATACTACGCCGCTCTTGGAGATGAAAAGGGATGCCCTACAGCCTCACCCATTTATTCCTAATCTCAGGTTGATTACTACCGTCAAACGTCGAGGTAAAGGCGCACAGAGCAAAACAATCCGTCAGACTAATCTGCTAGATGAGTACAGTGCTATTCCCCTGGATGGGGTGGCAGTCCTCAATAAGGCGCTGGAGATTTCTAAGCCACTCGTAGCACTGGCACCTGATGAAATATCTTCATGTGTGTGGTTATATCGCTCGGGCCAGCCTGGCCGCTCGAACGACATCGTTACCCTTACACCCGGTGCTTTATATGTCACGGCAAAAAGCATTTGTGAGCGTCATGCGCTTCAGGATGATCAAGGCAATCGGCTAAATGTCACGCTTAGTCGGCTGCGAAAGACTATGGAAAGCCGTTTGTGGAAACTGAGCGGTGGCGACATTATAGAAGTTTCCTCCGTTATGGGTCATACCCCTGGTGTCGCCGATAATCACTATTTGAAAATCAACGATGAGATCAAGGTCGACGGGGCGACATTTGTTGGGGAGGCTTTTCCGGACAAACTACGTGGCATAAACGTTATACCAACCCCACCAGGCGGCTGCAAAGATAGCCTTTACGGTAGTCTGGCACCAAAGGATGGCGTCAATCATTGTTCTGAATTCATCCACTGCCTCGGTTGCCCTAGCTATGCAATTGTAGGCACCTTGGAGGACTTATACCGGCTGTTCAGCTACCAACAATTCTTGTATGCAGAAGTCGAATACTTTCTCACGGACGAGTGGGGCGCATGGCGCAAGCGTCAGTTTGACTATATTCGATTGATAGATGATTTCACCCAGAAGTTTGATCTTGCATTGGTTTCGCAAGCAAGGGCTCAGGCTGAGTCATCTCCGCACTTGTTCTGGGCTAAAAAAATCGAGTTCATGAAGAAAAAATTGGGCGGCGAAATTTGAGCATAAGAACCACGAATGCGGTGTTAAAGGCATATGATGTCCTCATCGCACAGCCAGTTTCAGCGAATGGTCTAAGGATTCTCCGATCAAGTCAGCACAGGCCATCTGACCTGTGCTGAAATAGCCCTCCGTCCAACTGCCCTCTACAAGCCCGCCATCCCATGAGCCAGATGAGCTTTTCCGATTTCGAGTACGCCGGTAAGCGCAAGCAAACCCGTCGCGAGCGTTTCCTGGCCGAGATGGAACAGGTGGTGCCGTGGAGCGGGTTGGTGGCGTTGATCGAGCCGCATTACCCTAAGGCTGGCGGTGGCCGCAAGCCGTATCCACTGGAAACCATGCTGCGCATTCACCTGTTGCAGAACTGGTTCTCGTTGAGTGATCCAGCCATGGAAGAGGCGCTGTACGAGATTACTTCGATGCGCCAGTTTGCTCGTCTGACGCTCAGCGCTCCGATCCCCGAAGACACGACGATCATGAACTTCCGGCACCTGCTGGAGAAGCATCAGTTGGCGGCGGGCATTTTGGAAACCATAAACAATTATCTGCGAGACAAGGGCCTGTCGTTGCGCCAGGGCACCATTGTCGACGCTACTATCATCCACGCACCCAGTTCGACCAAGAACAAGGAAGGCAAACGCGATCCTGAAATGCACCAGACGAAGAAAGGCAACCAGTACTTCTTCGGCATGAAAGCGCATATCGGAGCCGACGCAGAATCGGGCCTGGTACATCATGTCCATGGCACAGCCGCCAACGTGGCTGACGTGACGGAAGTTGCCCATCTGTTGCACGGTGGCGAGAACGTTGTCTGTGCTGACGCCGGTTACACCGGCGTAGAGAAACGGCCTGAGCACGACGGTCGGCAAGTGATCTGGCAGATCGCTGCGCGACGCAGCACCTACAAGCATTTGAGCAAACGCAGTGCGCTGTACAAGGCCAGGCGCAAGATCGAGAAGGCCAAAGCCCAGGTACGTGCGAAGGTCGAACATCCGTTTCGGGTGATCAAGCGTCAGTTCGGTTATGTGAAGACCCGCTTCCGTGGCCTGGCCAAGAATACGGCGCAATTGACCACACTGTTCGCGCTGTCGAATCTGTGGATGGTGCGCCGGCAATTATTGCCTGCTGCGGGAGAGGTGCGCCCGTGAGGGCAGAAAACCAAGGCTATGCCTTGGTTTTCCAATAATCAGCGGCTGAAAATCGGGGTTTTCGGCATCTCCAAGCCGTCCATTTGCGGCTGGTGGGTAACTTGTTCGGAGAATCCCTAGAAGCCTCGTTAATTGGGACTGACGTCACGAGCTGTCATGGTTTCAATCCGACTCGGCGCGGCTCGCACAGGTGATGCACAACGGCGTGGCCGGATCGAATTCCAGGCGGCCCGAGGCGATCAACTCGCCGCATTGGTTACACCAGCCATACTCGCCCTCGTGCCAACGCTTGAGGGCCAGCTGGAGGCGGACGCGTTCATGCTGCGCCCGACTGCGGATGGCATCGTTCATCGCTTGCTGCTGGAGTGCGTCCATCCTCGACAGACGCCCTACCTTGCTTTGATCCAACTCCACCGATTGCGAGCGAGACTCAGCGTCTTCCAGCAACCGATCCAGCTCGGCAGCCCGCTGTTCCAGTAGGGTCTTGAAATGGGCAAGATCGAGGGCGTCGTCCATGGCCGTTAGCGCAGCAGCAACAGTGGGCCAGTGGTGGTGCGCAGCATGCTGGTCGTGGTGCTGCCGACCAGAAACTGACGGATGCGCGAATGACCGTAGGCCCCCATCACCAGCAGGTCGATGCCGTGCTCTTTCTGATAGGCGTGCAAGGTAGGCTCTATCTCGCCGTTCAGGGTCTCGGCGCGAACAGTGAATCCGACGTTGAGCAGCACTTTCTGCGCCCAGTCCAGCTGCGCGGACGATTCGTCGTTCACTGGCCCAACCATCACCAGGTGGATCGGCAGCCCCTTCAGCAGGGGGCTGGCCGCCAGCATCTCCACACCCTTGCGGGTAGTAGCGCTGCCATCGAAGGCCAGCATCGCGCTCTCGGGCTTTTGGAAGTTGGCCGGGGTGACCAGGATTGGCCGGTGCATGATACGAATCACGCTCTCCAGCTGGCTTCCGACATGCTGACTCAGACCGCCGCTAGACTCGCCTTGGCGACCGATGACCAATAGGCGCGTTTCGCTTTCCAGCTCTTGCAGGTTTTCCAGCAGATCGCCATGACGTTGCTTGGACTCCGGCGCGGTCACACCATCCGTCATGGCCCGCTCTTTCGCGGCCGTTAACATGATCCGCCCCTGCTCCAGGGCCAACTTACCGCGCTGTTCATCCAGGGAAGCAAGCTCATCGAGCAGATGCTCGCGGCTGCCAAGGCCGATATTGCCACTCAAGTCGGCCGCAACTGGGTACTGGCGCTGATCCAGCACATGCAAGAAGGTCAGCGGGGCTTCCAGGCTCAGACTGGCCCAGGCTGCGTAGTCGCACACAGCTGGAGCCGAGGTGGAACCGTCGATACAGGCAATTACTTGGGTCATCGTTGTTCTCCTTCTCAGTGGCCCATGAGTTGATCAATGGCGTCGGGTTTATCGTGAACTCCGAATCGATCCACGATAGTGGCGCTCGCTTCGTTGAGACCTAACACTTCAACTTCGGTGCCTTCGCGGCGGAACTTGATAACCACCTTGTCCAGGGCAGCAACTGCGGTGATATCCCAGAAGTGGGCGCGATTCAGGTCGATGGTTACCTTGTTCAGGGCTTCTTTGAAGTCGAAGGCCGCGACGAACTTGTCTGCCGAGCTGAAGAACACCTGGCCAGTGACGTTATAGCTACGATGCTCGCCGGATTCGTCCAGCGAAGAACTGATCGCCATGTAATGGCCAACCTTGTTGGCGAAGAACATCGCGGCCAGCAGCACGCCGGCCAACACGCCGAAGGCAAGGTTGTGGGTGGCCACCACGACCACAACGGTGACGACCATGACAATGTTGGTCGACAACGGGTGCTTCTTCAGGTTGCGCAGCGAATCCCAACTGAAGGTGCCGATGGACACCATGATCATCACTGCCACCAGCGCAGCCATCGGGATCTGCTTCAGCCAGTCGCCGAGGAACACCACCATCAGCAGCAGGAATACACCTGCGGCCAGGGAGGACAGACGAGAACGACCGCCGGATTTCACGTTGATGATCGACTGACCAATCATCGCGCAGCCGGCCATACCGCCGATCAGACCCGAAGCAATGTTGGCCACGCCCTGGCCCTTGCACTCGCGGTTCTTGTCGCTGGGGGTGTCGGTCAGGTCGTCGACAATAGTCGCGGTCATCATCGACTCCAGCAGACCGACCACGGCCAGCGCTGCCGAGTAAGGGAAGATGATGGCCAACGTCTCGAACGTCAGCGGCACGTCAGGCCAGAGAAAGATTGGCAGCGTATCCGGCAGTTCCCCCATATCACCGACCGTGCGGATATCCAGCCCAACCGACATGGCGACTGCGGTCAGCACGATGATGCACACCAGTGGCGATGGGATGAGCTTGCCGATCCTGGGGATATAGGGAAATAGGTAGATGATGCCGAGGCCTGCGGCTGTCATGGCGTAGACGTGCCAGGTGACATTGGTCAGCTCGGGCAGCTGAGCCATGAAAATCAGGATCGCCAGTGCATTGACGAAGCCGGTCACCACCGAGCGCGAAACGAAGCGCATCAGCGAGCCGAGCTTCAGGTAGCCAGCACCAATTTGCAACACGCCACACAGCAGCGTGGCGGCCAGCAGATATTCAAGACCATGGTTCTTGACCAGGGTCACCATCAGCAGTGCCATGGCCCCTGTCGCGGCTGAAATCATGCCTGGGCGGCCACCGACAAAGGCGATCACCACGGCGATACAGAATGAGGCGTAGAGACCAACTTTGGGGTCGACGCCCGCAATGATAGAGAAAGCGATGGCTTCAGGGATCAGCGCAAGTGCGACGACGATCCCCGCGAGCACGTCGCCACGGACGTTGGAAAACCACGTTTGTTTGAGTGTTTGTAGCATCAGAATATCCAAAGCAATGCACCGCACGCATGCCAGGAAAATGGCGAGCGCGTCGATACGAATTCAAATTGTGAGGATTATTTTGCTGTGCGCTTTGGGTGTAAGAACCGGGCATACAGCAGTACGCAGCCGCCAGCGAAACTGGCGGAGGCGAGGTTGTTGCGAGGGGGCGTAGCGCTAAGGCGGCGTAGGCTGCCAGTAGAGCGTTTGGAGTACAGTCATGCTGGTGTTCCTGTAGCTCAAGGGGTATGCGGAGCCAAAAGTATACAGTGAAGCTATCGTCGATTGCGATCCGCCGCCCTGCTTTGCGAAGCCACGTCTGAAATAGGCTTAGTCGAGGAGTATCGCCATCAGGAACGAAGGAAAATAATCAAAAAAATGTTAGGGAGTTAATTTGCTTATAAATCAATATCTTACACTCAACTAACTGTTAGGGTCATTCAGATATAACGACGGCTGTGTAATCGCCAGGTCATACGACGCCAAGCCGTACGTGAAGATGGGCGAGCCCTATTTCCAGGCCAAGGAGAAGTTGCGGCGGCATGGCATCGTGGCATTTTCGTCCAACTATGCGCTGTATGGCGACATGAGCGAGCGGGTTATGTCGCTGATCGAATCGATGGTGCCTGCGGCCGAGGTCTACTCGATCGATAAAATGCTTCGCTGATCTCACTGGCGTGCAGGGGAGTCTGACCCAATTCGGCCGGGAGGTACGCGCCAAGGTGCTGCGCTGCACTGGCATCCCTGTCGGTGTGGGGATCGCCCGAACCAAGACTCTGGCGAAGCTCGCCAACCACACCGCGAAGCGGCTGCAGGCGCATACGGGTGGGGTGGTCGACATCACTGATGATTTCAAGCGCGACTGGGTACTGCGCAACACTGAGGTGAAAGAGGTCTGGGGCATTGGCCGGCGGATGACGGCACACCTCGAGGCGATGGGCATCTGCAGGGCCATGGACCTAGCGAAGGCAGATCCGCGGATGCTGCGTGACAAGTTCAGCGTGGTGGTGGAAAAGACAGCGCGCGAGCTCGCCGGCACGCCGTGCCTCGAACTGGATGAGGCTGATCCGCCGAAGAAGGAGATCTGCTGCAGCCGGATGTTCGGTAAGAAAATGACCGAACTGACACCAATCAAGCAGGCGGTAGCGACCTATGCAGCGCGAGCAGCCGAAAAGCTGCGCGCCCAGGGATCGGTGTGCAAGCGCATGCGAGTGTCGATCCGCACAGGCATGTTCAATCCCAACGAACTGCATTTGGCGAAAGGGGCGCTGGTTGAACTGCCTTACCCCACGAGCGACACTCTATTGCTCACGCGGGCAGCGACTGAGGCTGTGGAGAAGGTCTACCAGGACGGGTACCGCTACAGCAAAGCCGAGGTGCTGCTGCTCGATCTACGGCAACCAGGTGAATTCACTGACGATCTGTTCGCGTCAACGCAGCCAGTTGCCTGCGATCGCCTGATGTCGGTTATGGATGGCATAAACCTTCGGTACGGCAAAGGCACACTGAGGTCTGCCAACGTCCCCCGAAGCCCAGAGTGGGGTATGCGTCGAGAGCTCTTGAGCCAGTCGTTCACAACAAGGTTGGATGAGCTGTGGCGGGTTTACTGTAAGTGAATAACTAGTTAAGGTCTGGGAGAGCACACGCGCATACTTAATTGGCATTGCCAACTGGATAAATTAGCATCCAGTGTATATGCTCTCAAAAAATTCATCACCAACACGGCATACTAGATCAATAAGGAATTCCATGAAACTTCCAGGGCGAAATGAACGTTGCTGGTGCAAATCTGGGAAGAAGTTTAAACACTGCCACCTAGACATTGATCGCCAACCACCTGTAGCAGCACACACTGTCTTGCAAACCCTTGGCTCTTTCAAGAAAAATAAAAAATGTAGCGTACCGCAATCATTGCAGCACGAGTGCTCAGGCGGGATAATAAATGCCCACACCGTCTCAAAAAGCTCATCTCTGAAGGCGATAGCTAGAAACGGGCACGTATTAAAAATATCGATAGAACTAAAAGTTAATATCCCGCCAAAAATAAAATTGAGCGAGGTGGGTATAAATAGCGCCTCGACTTTTACAGGCTTCTGTGCCAGCCATGATAAAAAATTATTCTCAACAATCGAAGACCAACCGTTCAAGCCTGTACCATCACACTGCTTCCTGATTATGTACAGAGGCATTTCCAGAGAGATCTTCAGCAAAGAGTACGCCTCAAAAACCTTTGATTTCATGAGGATCCTAGACAGGGGAAAGAGCCTGGCTGAACAGGTCGTAATCCAGAATGCATCAGCCTTACTCGGGAATAATAACTCCTTAACAACAAGCGACCTAAAACACATAAAATCAAAGCTAGACACTATGTTAGTCACGGGCGACTACAGCGACTTAAACTACGCCGTATTCACACTTGAATCCCCACCACCGATAATGGGAAGTGCTATAGTTGGCCCGACATTCGACTTTGATGGATATGAAGCCCAGAAGATAACAAGCATTCCTGGCGACATGCCGGACTACATGACCATTAATTCATTCGCTAGTGACGGCAAAGGCTTCATTGTTTTATCCTGGCTTTCAGAACACTCTTTGACCTGCAACAAACTGATAAGACAATTCTTGGACAAGAAACTAACAGCCGACAGCCTGGCGGCCTTTATGGTGTTACTAATAGAGAACTTCTACATTTCACCAAGCTGGTGGGAATCACTGGATAACGGCACACAAGCCCTGATAAAAAATATGTACTCGCAAGGTGTAGAAACCCACACCGATGGCAACTCGATAAACATCGACCGCCCACTGCACTTCCCTGCAATAATAAATGTATCAATGAACCCCACGCTTTAGATCCAGCCATCATAAACTGAGCAGATGGAACCCGCGGCTGCCAGGACTTTGAAGGATCGGCGTATTCCATGATGCTCATTGTGAGCGCACGAGGGCGGCAGAGGGCGCTGGACTGTACGAGGGGCTTTTCAGTCCCGGCGCTCGCCAACAGAGGGTTTGCCCTTCGACATCGATCGAGAAATTCCACGCCGGCGGGCTAAGTATTTTCTGCTGAATCAGGATCATGGTTGCGCGAGGGTGTACTCGGCTTCGAGAGGACACCCATGAAACTGCCGATCCGAAAACACCTGCCCCTTGCTATGGGCCTGCTCATCCTGGGCGCCATCATCGCGTTCCAGCAGTACCAGCTGTCGACTCTGTCTCGCGCCGTGAATGGAGCAGCAGAAAAAGTCTCGATCGATGCACTCCAGAACAGGGTGAGCGCGATCGACGATCGGCTCGACAATGTGTCAGGCAAACCCCTGGTCACGATGGAAGACTTCCGTATAAGCCAGCAAGCGCTCTCGAGCCGGATCGATGCTGTGCAGGCCACAGCATCGCAGGCCCACGAGGCTGCAGCTGAAGCCACTCGCTCTTCCGCGACTGCGGGCGATCTCCTAGTACTGAAAGCCGACCTTGAGTCGCTCGACGGCAAACTGCAGAAAATGAGCAAGCCTCAGGCTCAGGCGACTGCACCAGCCCCCAAAACCTCCTCCAAACCGAAGGCGAAGCCCGCACCGGTTAAAGCCCCACCAATCCCGCAAGATCCTCCGCCCTTTCAGATGGTCGGCCTCGAATACCGAGGCGGAGAGCGTTTCCTGTCTGTTGCCCCCACTGGTAGCACGCGGCTGAGCCAGATCTACCTGATTCGGCCTGGCGAAGTGGTCAGCGGCAGCAACTGGCGCCTCAGGGCTGTAGATGAACGGACCGCAACCTTCGACGCCGGCGGAACAACCCGAACCCTGAGCATCCAGCCATGAGTAAAGCACCATGAATCTACCGATCGTTCGAGCCATCGCCTGCGCCTGCGCGTTTACCGCAATTGGCATTGAGGCCGCGCCGCTTCCTTCCGCCGCTGGAGGGGCCGCCTCCAGTGTTCAACAGCTCACCAGCGAAAGCACCCTGTCCCAGAACAAGCTCGATGATAGAGCCGCGCAGGAGTGGGGACTGACCCCCAAGGAGTACGAACGATATCAAGAGGTAATGCAGGGACCCCGGGGGGTGTATTCGCCAGGGCTTGACCCTCTCACCGCGCTGGGAATCGAGGCCCGATCAGAGAGCGAACGACGCCGGTTCGCCGAGCTGCAGGTCCAAGCAGAGCGCCAACGAGTCGATCGGGAGCTCGCCTACCAGCGAGCCTACGACGAGGCGTACCAGCGCATGTTCCCAGGCATCAAAGCCATTGAGATTTCGACCACCCCTTCGGGCCAGGCCGGATCCGGGAGCGGCCCAGCTCTGGAGGGCAACGGGCGCATGGCACTCTTCGTCAAAGACGACTGCCTACCCTGTATCAACCAGGTCAAACGGCTGCAGGCGTCACAGACGCCGTTTGATCTGTATTTCGTCGGCAGCCAGCAAGACGATGAAAGGATCCGCCGCTGGGCAATTCTCGCGGGTATTGACCCGTCCAGCGTTAAAAGCCGTCTGATCACACTGAATCATGACCAGGGCCGCTGGGTTCGCCTCGGGCTCGGTGGCTCGCTGCCAGCCGCCGTAACACAGGTGAATGGATCATGGCGTCGTCAGTGAGCGGGTGGCGGCTCTACGTTCTGTCGGTGGTTCTGCTCGCCGGCAACGCATGGGGTGTAGAAGATCCGCCAGCAGCTTACAAGGCGATCGGCATCAGACACGGGGTCCCGCCCGTTGTGCTCTATTCGGTGGCACTGCAGGAAAGCGGGACGCGATTGCGCGGGCAGCTTGTGCCGTGGCCCTGGACGTTGAATGTTGCCGGAACCGGCTACCGCTTCGCCACACGAGCAGACGCTTGCCAAGCTCTGATGATAGCGATTGTTAAGGCTGGACCCGCTCGAGTCGACGTGGGGCTGGGACAAACAAATATTCGCTTCAACGGGCATCGCTACCGCTATCCCTGCGAAGGCCTGGATCCATACAAGAACCTGGCGGTGACCGCTCAGATCCTGGCTGAACAAAAGGCTAAGGGTGGAACCTGGATCGATGCTGCGGGGCGGTATCACCGCCCTGCCGGGGGGGCGCCGGCCGCGAAGTACCGTAGCTATTTCACGAAACATCTTAGCCGGGTCACCGGCATCAAATTCGAGGTAGTGACCCCATGACATATCCCCACGCCCGGCGATCACACGCCGTGCAGGCCCTGGCCCTCGCGATCGTGAGCAGCCTGGCTCTGCCCTGCAATGCTGATCAGCAAGCGGTGCTCACCGTGGTGGAGGACCGTGGCGGCTCATCCGCACTGTCCTACTACCAAGACATTGATCCCGAGCCTACGCACACCACCCCAGTTGTGACTGGCGTCCGGGCGGGCGGGGCATTTCCGGTGTCGACTCCAGAACTGAGCCCCGGCCCAGTACATGGACGAGTGATCAACGCAGCAGGTCTGCAGCCGATGTTCATCGTTGGGGATGATCCAACGTCGCAGGCCTGGCTCAAGCAGAAGCTGTCGGCACTTCAAGGCCTGCAGGCAGTAGGCCTTGCTGTGAATGTCAGCAACGCTGCACGACTGCAAGAGATCCGCCGCTGGGCACCTGGGTTGCAGGTGATGCCTGTACCTGCCAGCGATATTGCTGGTCGCCTGGGGCTGCAGCACTACCCGGTGCTGATCACAGCTACAACCCTTCAGCAGTGAGAACCGGGATGCGCCCAACACGACTATCGCCAGTGTTCACACTGATCATCAGCCATCCCCTACACCGGCCCGGCCGGGAGCAAATGATTGAGCAGGTTCGCCATGTGAGCGAGCTGTACGGTGCTCGCTTGACAGGAATCTCCGAGCTCAACGAACACGCATTCGCCCAGCGCCTGGCCGAACGGCTGACACCGGACCAGGTTGAGCAAGCGCGTGCGGAAGTCGACGCCATGACATACACCGCGAGGACCTGAGATGGCGACATACACCCTTGAATCTCTGCTCCGGCCGCCGGTAGAGCTTTTCACTACTGCGGTCTGCTATGTGGCAGCTTCGCTTTGCATTTGCGCGCCCTGGGCTTTTGCGCTGACCCCACTATTTGGAATTGTCGCCGCGCTGGGTTTTATCTACCTGGGCACCATTCGGCTGCTGCAGGCGCGGAGGGTCCTAAGGTATCAGGCGAACCTCAGGCGACTTCCCCACTACACCATGACCAGCGCTGAAATGCCGATCAGCAACGAGCGCCTGTTCATCGGACGCGGGTTCCGGTGGACTCAGAAGCACACACAGCGCCTGGCCGACACCTACCTCCCTCAGTTCGCGGCATACGTCGAACCGACGAACCTTTATGAACGGGCGCGCTGGCTGGAGGAACGCCTAGAGTTCGCCCCCTTCCCACTGAAACTGATCACAAAACTCACTGGTTGGGATTCCAACTGGAACCCCGCTCGGCCTCTCCCACCAGTGGGTGGCCTGCCCAGATTGCACGGGATCGAACCAGATGAGCAGAATGTCAGTCTCCCTCTGGGTGAGCGCGTGGGCCACACACTGGTCCTGGGCACCACACGGGTAGGCAAGACTCGCCTGGCGGAAGTGTTCATCACCCAGGACATTCGCCGAACGCATCGCCGCGGGCCGCGAGTCCGCATGGGGCGACGGAGCCAAACCTCCCATCGATGGAGCCGGCGCCGGCGAGTAGAGGAACAGGCCGACCACGAGGTCGTGATCGTTTTCGATCCGAAGGGCGATGCCGACCTGCTCAAGCGCATGTACGTCGAGTGCAAGCGCGCCGGGCGCCTCGACGAGTTCTACGTGTTTCATCTGGGATGGCCGGATATCTCCGCTCGCTACAACGCCATCGGCCGCTTCGGCCGAATCAGCGAGGTGGCCACTCGCATCGCTGGTCAGCTCTCCGGCGAGGGTAACTCTGCAGCATTTCGGGAGTTCGCTTGGCGGTTCGTCAATATCATCGCCCAGTCGCTTGTCGCGCTCGGCCGTCGCCCTGACTACGAGCAGATCCGCCGGCACGTCATCAATATCGACGAGCTGTTCATTGAGTACGCACAGAAGTACTTCGCTGAACATGATCCGAAGGCCTGGCAAACCATTGTCGAGCTTGAAGGCAAGATCGATCGCAAGAACCTGTCTTTCGCCATGAAAGACCGCCCGCTGCGCGTGGTGGCCATCGACATGTACCTGACCCAGAAGCGCATCAACGATTCGGTTATGGATGGCCTGCGCAGCGCTGTCCGCTACGACAAGACCTATTTCGACAAGATCGTCGCATCGTTGCTGCCACTCCTGGAAAAGCTCACCACTGGGCGTATCGCTGAACTGCTTGCCCCCGACTACCTGGACCTCGCCGATGAGCGTCCCATCTTCGACTGGATGCAAGTGATCCGAAAACGCGCCGTGGTATATGTTGGCCTCGATGCACTATCCGACACCGAAGTCAGTGCGGCCGTGGGCAACTCGATGTTCAGTGACTTGGTCTCTGTTGCAGGCCACATTTACAAGCACGGCATCGACGACGGCCTGCCGGGGCATATGGCTGGGGGCAAGGTACGCATCAACCTCCACGCTGACGAGTTCAACGAGCTCATCGGGGACGAATTCATCCCGATGGTGAATAAGGCCGGTGGTGCCGGCATCCAGGTCACCGCCTACACCCAGACGATGAGTGACATCGAAGCGAAGATCGGCTCGAAGGCGAAAGCCGGCCAGGTGATCGGTAACTTCAACAACCTATTCATGTTGCGTGTTCGAGAAACCGCGACCGCTGAGCTGCTGACCAACCAGCTACCAAAAGTGCAGATCTACAACAGCACGCCGGCGAGCAGCGCGAACGACTCGGTCAACGGCAAAACCGCGTTCACCTCAAGCTCGCACGACCAGGTGCAGCTGGCGAGTGTGCCGATGATTGAGCCGGCCCACGTGGTGGGACTGCCGAAGGGACAGGCCTTCGCGCTCATCGAAGGTGGGAATCTGTGGAAAATCCGCATGCCGCTCCCCGCGAACGACCCAGATGAGGTCATGCCCGGCAACCTGCAGGAGCTGGCCGCCGGCATGCGGCGATCGGCAGCGTCCTCGAACGATTGGTGGGAAGCCCCTGGCTATCAAGAGCTGAAATCAGCTTTGCCCGAAGACCTGGTTGAAGATTTCCGCCAGGTGGCCACCGATGATGCAGCTTGAGGTGTAGCCAATGGCAGATGACGTATCAAAGAAGGCCGAACAGCAGCAAGAGCGACAGGAATCGCTGTTCAGCAAGATCTTCTGGTTCCCGATTACCTTCATCGGCGTAATGTTCAGCTCGCTGTTCCTCGCCATCGTGGTCGACTGGGTATGCCTGTACTTCTTCTGGCCAGAGGCCGGGTGGCGGCACGGTCAGCAAATGCTGGTCAGCGAGGTCGGCTGGTTGTCCAAGGGGCTGGTCCATAGCGCTGTCGTCCAAGAACCCGGGCGCACCGCGACCTGGCTGGTCACTGAAGCTTACGACTGGCTGGTCGTGAAGACCGGGATGCTTAGCTGGGTCCAGAGCATGGAGTCGATCGCTCAAGCCGGTCCCCGTAACGAGCTGGACATGCGCTATTGGGCCGCGCAGAGCGTCACAACGGTACAGAACTATGCCCTGGCTGCCCTCTTTACCGTCCTGGTGTTTTGCGTCCGCCTGGTCGTGCTGCTGATGACGGTACCGCTTTTTGCCATGGCTGCACTCACAGGCCTGGTCGACGGGCTGGTGCGGCGAGACCTCCGTAAATTTGGTGCCGGCCGAGAGTCCAGCTACCTGTACCACAAGGCCCGGGCAACGATGTTGCCGTTGGCCATTTTCCCCTGGACTTTCTACTTGGCGCTCCCGATCAGCATCAGCCCACTGCTGGTACTACTCCCCTGCGCTGCCTTACTCGGGGTGTCCGTGAGCATTACGGCCGCGAGCTTCAAGAAGTATTTGTGAGGAAGAGAACGATGCAATGGACACACGAGCAGTCGCCAATCATCCAGTCGGAAGCCCCGAAACTCCTTATCCAGGCCGGCGCTGGCAGTGGCAAGACCACAACGCTGGTGGGCTACGCGCAACACCACACCCGTCTGCGGATTCTCTATCTCTGTTACAACAAGTCGGTCGAGATCGCCGCGCGTGGCCGATTTCCGCGCAACGTGGTGAACAAAACTGCGCACGGCCTGGCCTACGCCGTCTATGGCACACAGTTCAGCCATAAGCAGACCAACAACTTGCGACTGACCGATATCGCCCGAGCGCTTGATACGCAGGACTGGGAGCTGGTCAGGGACGTGCTAACCACCCTCAACAACTATATGGCCAGCGCCGACGACCTGATCGAGCGCTGCCACTTTCCACGGTTCCGTGACCGCCCGATGCTTACCTCCGCCCAGGAGCGCTACCTGAACCAGGCGCTGGTAGCAGCGATGAGCATCTGGAAGCGCATGACTGACCTGCAGGACACAGCGGTGCAGATCACGCATGACGGATACCTGAAGCTGTACCAGTTGAGCAAACCCGACCTGAGCCAGCGCTTCGACTGTGTCCTGCTCGATGAGGGACAGGACGTAAACCCCGTCATCGCTGACATTGTGCGCATTCAGCGTATTCGCAAGGTGGCCGTGGGTGATCGTCATCAGCAGATCTATCGCTTTCGAGGGGCGGAAGACGCTCTAAATGCCAGCTGGATGGCCGGGGCGGAGAAGCACTACCTGACCCAGAGCTTCAGATTTGGGCCTGCAGTCGCCCATGTCGCCAACATCATCCTGTCCTACAAGGGAGAAACCAGGAAGCTGCAGGGACTGGGCGAGAAGACATTGGTGAAGAAGGCGTTGCCGGCCGGGCTGCCGCACAGGACATACATTCATCGGACCGTTATCGGGGTGATTGAAAACGCACTGTGCCTGGTCACCGAGAAGCCCAAAATCTACTGGGTTGGCGGCATTGACAGCTATTCAGTACGCGACCTCGAGGATCTGTTCTATTTCAGTCGCCAACAGCGCGATCTGGTCCAGAACAAAAAGCTGCTCCGTGACTACCGAGACTATGGCCAGTACGTGGAAATCGCCGAGGTTAGCCAGGACAGCGAGATGATCCGGTCCATCAAGATCATCAACATGTATCCGGATCTGCCTCAGCGAATCTTGGCCCTGCGCTCATGCACCGTGGACCAAGAGCTGGATGCAACTATCACCCTCACCTCTGCCCACAAGTCGAAAGGCCTGGAGTGGGACTTCGTCGGGCTCTTCGACGACTTCACGTCGGACCCGCTCTCACCTGACATCGATCCAGGTCGACGAGATGATGAGTTGAACCTCCTGTACGTTGCCGTCACCCGGGCGATGAAGATCCTCGCCATCAACAGTCTGGTGCTGTCCATCATGGAACGCTACGTGGACGCTCTCGCCCCAGGAGCGCGTCAAGCGCGCGGCTGATTAAATAAAGGAGTCACTATGAGCAAGAAATTCGAACACCGCGCTGACTATGTCGCTATTCCATTCAAAAACGCGACTAGCGGCGCTTGGATATTTAAGAGCACAGAACAGACGCTTGAGCCCGATGTTGCGTCTCTTTTGGCAGAAGAGGAGCAACTGCAGAAGAAGATGCTCGAGCTCGGAGCCCAAGGCTGGGAACTCGTCAGCACCCAGCCAGTGTGCCGGGGCGAGATCAAAGTGGGCAATCAAAATGCCCAGGCCTGGTCCTACGGGTTCCCAATGCCGGTCGGATATCTGCTCTTTTTCAAGCGCGAGTCAGTAGCCTGACCAATCAGGCGCTTTAGGCTTCATGATCATGCCCTGGAAGGAGGGCCAACATGGCGTTGGCCCTCCTGACCATCTCGACCAGCTCCACTGAGCTCACCTCTCGTCGGTGCTGAAGCATCTCGGCGGCCAAAACCGCTTTGTCGTAGCAACCTTCATCTCGGAAACGGGCACCCAGAAAGTCCGATACCCAAGCTTCAAACACCGGCGAGTTGGTGGTTTTCCGCGGCATAAGACTCCCCCACAGATCAGTTTTTCCCGTATGCCTACTCCTTGGCTTAACTTCGGCTCATTGTAATCGGTCTGGGCCGTTCAATCGCCCTACCAAAGTGGATCAATCCACTTCACCAAAGCGTGACCGGCTTAGAGAAAAAATTCTACGGACCTCAGATAAGTATTTCTTGAGGCGCCCCTCCACCTGGTCTCGGCATTCTGACGCCCACAGTCAGTTGCCCCAGAGCCCAGCCGTGAACAAGCCATCCCTCCTCCTTGTATCTCCTCGCCGAATCCTGCTTGGCGCGCTGATCAGCGTCAGCGGCGGCTTTTCACTAATACCGAGCGCTCAGGCGGCCGGTGCATCAGAACAGGCCAACATCGAGGTGATGATCCGGCAGCTGAACGCGCTGGAGGACTCGGCGCGGCGCAGCGCCACGATCGCCAGCGAACCTGGCCAGCGCTACTACTTCGACTATGAACGTCTGGCTGGCGACATCCAGCGCGTTCGCCAGGGCCTGCAAGAATACCTGACCCCAAGTCGCGCACAGCCGCGAGATCCGGCAGAGCTGGCTGGGAAATACACCCTCACCGGCGGGCGGATGCCATGAGCATGAGCGGCACTCAAGTCGCAGCTTTCAACGCTGCAAGCGGGGTCACCCCCCAGGCCAGCACCGTGCTGTTCGTAGGCACCGTCATCGCACTGTCGACCCTGTGGGGTGCCTGGGCGCTGTACAGCATCTACCGGGGCTGGGCGACTCAGAACATCGACAGAAACATTGCAGCCGCGTCGACCGTCAAGGTCATCGTCCTGCTGCTGATCCTCGCCACACTCGTTCTCAGCTAGCCAAGGAGCTAACCGATGTCTATCCGCACCATCACCAAGTCACTCACCGGCGCCGCCGCATTGATTATGGGCCTGCACCCAATCATTGCCGCTGCCGCATTACCAGGAGCACAAGCCCCAACACGCGGCGAGGGAACCAGCTGGCTGCAAACCATCCAGAACTACGGTTACGACGGTTTCATGCTGATCGGTCTCTTCCTGCTCGGAGCCATGATGGTGGGGGTCGCCTCCCATGCCTACGGCGTTTACCACGATATCCATGAGGGCAAGAAAAAGTGGCGAGACCTGGGGCTCACCGCTGTGGTCGGGATCTGCCTGATCGGCGTCGGCATCTTCATGGTCACCAAAGCTACTGGCGTCCTCTAACTGGTGATGCGATATGGCTGAGACCACTTACCTGAAGGATGGAACGCTCGATTTCCTTCCCCACAACCTTAATAGGCAGCCCATCGTCATGGGAGGTCTCACTGCGGATGAAATGTGGGGAACGGTCGGTGCTTGTGGAGGGGCCGGCGTGATTCTGGGCATCCCCGTGTCGTTCTTGTTCGGCAACCCAGCTCTCTTCATCGCTTGCGCTCTTGTAGGTGGAGCTCTGGGCTTGACCGTGGCAAGCCGGATCCTCCGGAAGATGAAACGCGGCCGCCCGGATACATGGTTTTACCGCCAGCTCCAGTTCTACAAGGCTCAACACCTCCCCTTCCTCGGTGGCCCCCAGTTGGTCATCCGGAAGGGAGCGTGGACATGCCGTCGTACAGGAAAGTAGGAATCTTCATGAGTTTTCGAAAACGAGTGGATGCTCAGCAAGCACACATTCTCAGCTTGCGAATCGCGGTAATTGTGCTGGGCGCAGTCAGCCTGTTCGCGTTTTACGGCTGGCACAAAGCCCCCGAAGACCTGACCGTGCATGTGCCGCCGGACCTCCGCTCCGGCAGTACTCGCAAATGGTGGGAGGTGCCACCAGAAAACGTGTATGCCTTCGGGTTCTATATCTTCCAGCAGATGCAGCGCTGGGAGAAGAACGGGGACGACGACTACCAAGACAACATCGAGCGTCTGGCGTCCTACGTGACCCCTGGCTGCAAGGAGTACCTGCAGAAAGACTACGAGATGCGCCGTAACGCCGGTGAGCTGCGCCGCCGTGAACGGAATGTCTCAGAAATCCCGGGCCACGGGTTGACCGACCCTGGCGTGCTACGCGTGGAAGAAATCGGAATCAACGATTGGACAGTCAATCTGGATCTACTCGCTGACGAGTCGGTGAACGGCGAGCGGGTCAAGCGTGCAATGACGCGTTATCCACTGTCCATCGTCCGGGCCGACGTCAATCCAGAGAAAAATCCGTTCGGGTTGATGTGGAACTGCTATGCGTCCAACCCGCAGCGCATCGAGGTTGATCTGCAAGCAGCCGGGGTGAAACCATGAATCTGCGCGCGTGCCTCCTTGTTCTGGGCCTCTCTGCAGTTGCCAATGTGAAAGCGGTAGAGCTGCTGCTGTGGGACCGTATCCCCATGGCAATCCCGCTAATTGTCGGTCAAGAGCGCATTGTGTTCGTCGACCAGAACGTGCGGGTAGGCATGCCTCCGCAGCTTGTTGGCCAACTGCGGGTCCAGAGCACTGGCGGCGCCGTCTACCTGCTGGCCAGCCAAGAAATTCCACCGACCAGGCTGCAACTGCAGAATGTGGCCACTGGCGAGATCATGCTGGTGGATATTGCCGCGACACCAGCGGCAGAGGGCCAAGCCAAGCTCGAACCCGCGAAGATCGTCGCCGGCGCGGCCCCTTCTACCTACTACGGCGATACCACCTCGACGCGAGCTCCGACGAAGCGATCCGCGACGTCGGAGGAGGAGGAGGAGGATGTTCCGCCGGCACCGCGACATGAGACACCTGCGCCGGTGGCCCTGACCCGCTATGCGGCGCAAATGCTGTACGCCCCACTCCGGACCGTTGAGCCTGTCGCCGGCATCAGCCAGGTGCGTGTTGATCGAGCCCTGGACCTCAGCACCTTGTTGCCGGTATTACCGGTGGAAGCATCGGTGCTGGGGGCTTGGCGCCTCGACAACAGCTATGTCACGGCAGTCAAACTCAGAAACCTGAGTGCCCAGCAGTTGACGATGAATGCAACAGAGCTGATGGGCAACTTCTCCACGGCGACATTCCAGCACCCGTACCTCGGAGCTCGTGGAAATGCCAGCGATACCACCACGCTTTACCTGGTCACACAAGGAAAGGGGCTGAAAGAGGCCCTGCTGCCGTCTTCGGTCAGCCAAATTGATCCGAAAGCAGGAGGGCGCCGTGGGCAGTCTGAAAAGTAATCCACTCCTCAAGTACCTGCTCATCCCCGTGCTGATCGGCGCGCTCATCATCGTGTTCAAGGGGGGGAGTAAAAAAGAGGAGCCGAAGGCTCCTGAAGATAAACCGATCATCATCGGAGGCGACACCGCACGCAAGCTAGGGGTGGACGGTGATACTCCGGCCGACACCCTCCGCACGGTGGTCGCTGAAAGTCGGGAGGTGAAAGACCAGATCGCGAAGGTGCTGACCGACAACAAGGAACTGAAGGACCAGAATGCAGAGCTCCAGCTCCGGCTTTCGCGCATAGATCAGAATGTCGACAACAAGCTGAATGATGCGAAGGGCGAGCTGCAGGAGCAGGTGAAGAACCAAAGCGTGGGCCTGTTGGACCAGTTCCAGCGTCAGTTGGATAACCTATCGCAGAACCCAAATGCCGCTGGGCAGGACCTCCCCATTGGGCTCGGAGTGATGCCAGGTGACGGCGCGGGTTTCGACAAAGGGACGAAGTCCAATGGACTCGTATGGGTTGAACCCACCGATGCCACTGCCTTGGACGCTAGCGGTAAACCCCTTCAGCCCGGCTCCGCCCAGACGGCCAGTAGCTTCAATTTTCCCACCAGCTTTGGGAGCACCCTGGACAAAGGCCAAACAGTTCTCAGCGCGACGGCCCAGAACGTCGGCGCTGATTTGTCTCCCCAGGATGCCCGCAAGCAAGTACGCAAAGCCTATACCTTGCCCCAGAACTCGACCTTGATGGGGTCGGTGGCCATGTCGGCGCTCATTGGCCGCGTACCGATCGATGGAACAGTCAATGATCCCTTCCCTTTCAAGGTCCTGATCGGTCCGGACAACCTCACCGCAAACGGCATCGAGATACCTGACGTCGTCGGTGCTGTTGCCAGCGGTACCGCATCAGGCGACTGGACATTGTCCTGCGTGCGCGGGCAAGTCCGGAGCCTGACGTTCGTCTTCGCAGATGGCACGGTCCGATCGTTCCCTGCCCCGGCAGAAGAGGCCAACGGCAGCCAGAACAACAACCAGAACAGCAGCAACGGTAACGGGCAGCCAGCGATCCAGGGCGGACTCGGCTGGATCAGCGACTCCTACGGCATTCCTTGCATCTCCGGCGAGCGCCGATCCAACGCCAAGGAGTACTTGACCAACCAGTCCCTGGTGACGGCCGCGGGCGCCGGCATCGCCAAACTGTTGAAGGCTGATGAGCAAAATAGCTCCACTACCTTCAGCAGCGGAGGAACTTCATTCGGGACCACGGGCTCCTCGGGGAACTCCGCCATGGGCGCGATTCTGACCGGTGGGGTCAGCGACATCCGCTCCTGGATGAACAAGCTCTACGGCGAAGCTTTCGCCGCCGTGTACGTACAGCCCGGGGCGAAGGTCGCCGTCCACTTGGACCAGCAGCTCGCCATCGACTACGAGATCAAAGGCCGCAAGGTCGATTACAACGCCGGAGCCAACCATGTATCCGCAAACCTTGACTAAGCCCCGCCTGCAGGCCGGCGCCTGGCTCGTGCTCGCCCTCATTCTAGGCGGATGCACGACTGACAAAGACGAGCTGCTCCCCCACGGGGAAGCCAACATGATGGACGTGTGGCAACACGGCACGTCTGGCGGGAGCTCTGGCAGTTCCAACAGCAGAATGTTGCTGGATGCGCGCCAAGAGCTGCGCCGACCGCTCGATGAGGCTCAGGTGGCCCGCCAACAGGCAAGTGCTGACGCCTTCAACCGCACGCCCCAGAACGAAATTTACAGCCAGTTCAAGCGCCTCCCGAACCCTGATCTGGTGATGTACGTGTTCCCACACCTGGCTGGTACGGATCCAGTCCCAGTCCCGGGGTACACCACGGTGTTCCCGATGTATCAACGCGTGCAGTACGCCATGCCAGGCGAGCGGACGGAGGAGTACTGATGCAGTTCATAAGCAAATTGCTGGGCAAAGGCCCTGCAACGCCTATCGAGCCCGTGCTCGGCCAGCCGACAACCGATACCGACCTTGTCGACGACTATCCCGCAACAGCCAGTACTGTCATCAACGAAGAAGACCGCCAGGCTGCGAATGACCGGTACATAGCTCGCCTGGAGTCCATGGGCATCCCTTCACCCATCGACTGGCAAAACCCTAAACGTCGGCCGGCGACAAAAACTGACGTGGCGAGGATATACGAGGTCAACCCGTCGTTCGTGGACATGCTGCCATGGGCAGAATACCTGCCCGAGGAAGAGGCCATGCTCCTCGAGGATGGCATTTCCAGGGCGGCGTTTTTCGAGTTGATCCCGATCGGGACCGAGGGACGCTCCGACGACTGGCTTCAACAAGCTCGCGATGCGTTGCAAGGTGTCCTGCAGGACAGTTTCGACGAACTCGAGAGCTCTCACTGGGTAGTGCAGCTTTATGCCCAGGACGAAACGGACTGGACCGACTACCTGCAAAAACTCCAGGCCTACGTCCAGCCCCGGGCTGAGAACACGGATTTCACCAAGCTCTACCTCGCGCTGTTCCGCCACCACCTCGAGTCTATCTCCAAGCCAGGTGGATTGTTCGTCGACACGGCAGTCAGCAACCTCCCGTGGCGTGGTCAGACACGGAAAGTCCGCCTGGTGGTGTATCGCCGAGTAAAGAAACAGGACGTCGTGGTGCGCGGCCAGGAGCCTGCCGCCTACCTCAAAGCGATCTGCGACCGTCTTAAAGGATCCCTGGCCAACGCCGGCGTGACAACCAAACGCATGGATGGCCATGCGATCAAGCGTTGGCTCGTAGGCTGGTTCAATCCACACCCAGATCACCTGGGGTCGACTGAGCGCGATATCCGACGTTTCTACGAAGAGGTGTGCCAGCCAGCCCGCGAGTTGCAAGAGGGTGAGCTGCCGGTGGCGAGCGGCACCGACTTCTCGGAGAACTTGTTCTACAGAGAACCGCGCTCGGATATCGACAGCGGTCTCTGGTCGTTCGACGGCATGCCGCACCGGGTTGTGATGCTGGATCGCCTGAAAAATGCCCCCCTCACTGGGCATCTGACCGGTGAGACCAAGCAGGCCGACTCATTGAACTCGCTGTTCGACCGGCTGCCGGAGGATACCGTGTTGTGCATCACCATGGTGCCGACCCCGCAGGATCTGCTGGAAGGGCATCTCGAACAGCTATCCAGGAAGGCTATCGGGGATACCCAGGCGTCCAGTCACACCCGGGATGACGTTGAAACGGCGCGGTCCCTTCTCGGACGAAAGCACAAGCTCTACCGGGGAAGTGTCGCGTTTTTCCTCCGTGGTCAGAATAAAGCCGTGCTCGAGGAGCGCACGACTAGCTTGTGCAACGTGCTCCTCGGCGCCGGCATGCAACCAGTCCAGTCACAGGACGAGGTAGCTCCTCTAAACAGCTACCTGCGCTGGTTGCCATGCAACTTCGACCCGAATGAAAACCGCGCCTTGGATTGGTACACCCAGCTTATGTTCACCCAGCACATCGCCAATCTGGCTCCAGTCTGGGGGCGCTCCACTGGCACAGGTAACCCGGGCTTCACCCTTTCCAATCGAGGGGGGGCAGCGCTGACCTTCGATCCGCTGAACAAGCTCGACCGACAAATGAACGCGCACTTGTTCTTGTTCGGCCCCACCGGCGCGGGTAAATCTGCCACAGCCAACTACCTGATCATGCAGGCCATTGCGCTCTACCGCCCTCGACTCTTCATCATCGAGGCCGGCAACAGCTTCGGCCTGCTGGGCGATTTCGCCAAGCGGCTTGGCCTGACCGTCAACCGGGTACGGCTCGCTCCGGGTAGCGGCGTGAGCCTCGCCCCGTTCGTCGACGCCGTGCAGCTCGTAAAAAACAAGGACCAGGTCAAGGTCTTGGATGCCTCGGACGTGGATGCATCGGACCAGCACCTGACCGACGCACTGGCGGGGATGGAGGACGAACAGAGGGACATCCTGGGCGAGCTGGAGATCACAGCCCGCCTGATGATCACTGGCGGCGAATCGAAGGAGGATGCGCGACTCACTCGGGCCGACCGCAGTGCCATCCGGCAGTGCATCATCAACGCCGCCGAGCTGTGCGTAAGTAAAAACCGTCCGGTGTTGACTGAAGACATCAGCGCAGCGCTGCAGGCGATGGCCAGCGACGACAAGCTCCCTGAAAGCCGGCGCAACCGGTTCATGGAGATGGCCGAGGCCATGGGGATGTTCACCATGGGCACCGAGGCTGAGATGTTCAACCGTCCTGGTACCGCCTGGCCGGAAGCTGACATCACAATCGTCGACTTGGCCACCTACGCTCGTGAGGGCTATCAAGCCCAGATGGCCATCGCCTACATCTCCCTGCTGAACACCATCAACAACATCGCAGAGCGGGACCAGTTCAAAGGCCGACCACTCATTGCCTTCACCGACGAAGGCCACATCCCATTGAAGGTGCCACTGCTCTCCCCGTATTCGGTGAAGATCACCAAGATGTGGCGAAAACTAGGTGCCTGGTACTGGATGGCAACCCAGAACGTTGACGACATCCCTCCAGAAGCATCCGCCCTGCTGAACATGATCGAGTGGTGGATCTGCTTGAACATGCCGCCTGACGAGGTGGAGAAAATCGCGCGTTTTCGTGAGCTCACGCCGGCGCAGAAGACGATGATGCTCTCGGCACGAAAGGAAAACGGCAAGTTCACCGAGGGCATCGTCCTGGCCAAGCGGATCGAGATGCTGTTCCGTGTGGTGCCACCCAGCCTGTGCCTTGCTCTGGCCATGACCGAGCCAGAAGAAAAGCGGCAGCGTTACGAAACCATGCAGGCGCTCGGCTGCGATGAGCTACACGCAGCACTGCAGGTGGCCGCGGACCTGGACCACAAACGCGGTATCACTCCCTATCCCATCACCTTACCCGAATCAAAGAAGGCCGTGGAGCGCGTGGCATGAGAGTCATGAATACCCTGACCCAGAACATCATTGATAGCCTGACCCAGCTGCTCAAAGAGCCCGGGCACGACACACTCCAGTCATTGTCGGTTTGCGCACCAGTGCTCATTGACGAGCTGCAACAGATCAAAAATAACGCCCTCGATCGTCGCGACATCATTCCGCTGGTTCAGTCCGTGTTGGATGAGTGGCTGAAGGAGCACCCTCAGCCTGACGGAGCCATTCACGATCTACAGGCCGCCCTGCAGAAGCTCGGCCAGCCTGAGGTCCCCCCTCATGCTCGGGGGGATGAGCATGCGTAAGAACAGGCTCAAACTCATCGTGGTCGGCATCATCGCGATCACTGGCCTCGGCGCTGGCTGGCTGCTGGCAAAGAACAACAGCGCACGCCCCGCCGATGAGACCTGGTATTTCGGTCCGTCCAGTGCCCGCTGGGTGATCACGGAGTACGCCGATCTGGAATGCCCATACTGCAGGGCATACACGCCACAACTGAAGCGATGGGTGAGCGAGCAAGAGAACGTGAAGCTCGCTTGGCATCACTTCCCTCTCGATAGTCATGGCCCTGCAGCAGTATCAGAGGCAAGGCTCGTTCAATGCGCGGGTTCATTGGGCGGGGCTTCGGCGTTCTGGGAAGCGATCGACCAGGTCCTGCTGCGCACACGTGGCAATGGCCAGGGGCTCGCTGATGAGTTGGAGGTACCTGGCATCTCTGCAGAAGGTCTTTCCACTTGCGCGAGGACAAGACTGGATATCCGAGCAGCCATTGAACAGCAATTGGCTGTGGCCAAGGGCCGGGGCATTGCCGCTACCCCTACGATCGAGGTCACCGACAGTTTGACGGGGCACAGCATGCGCCTGGAAGGTCCCGTGGATAGCGCCACACTGCTGTCGGTCGTGGATGACCTCGCAGCCCAGGCCACTGCGAGCAAGGAGTAGCCAGGGTAATGATCAAGATCACGGTCTCCCGCATCGACAATAATGACGAAGAAAGCAATCTACCAAGCAGGTTCTTCCCAAGCGCAGGCTCTGGCCATGGATGGTTTCAGCTTGAGTCGACCGGGGAAGAATTCCCCTCACACGATGAGCTGAGCTGGGCTCTCCAGGAGTGGAACGACGACTGCGTGCTCATGGACTATGACGCGACCACAGGCAAAGGTCGGTTCGTAATAGTCGACTGGTATGCCCCAGCGCCCGGGACCGTGATCGAGCTGCAGCTCGATATGAACCTGGAAGAACTTGATCCAGGTGACGAGGAATGGTTCGACTAGTTCACATTCTTGTAACGACCTGAGATCCGAGGGGAACGGACTTCCCTTCGCCCAGTCTCTGTCGGTGTGATTGTGGAGGTGAACGGGATGATGGAACTACAAGGTTTCGCCAGTAGACACAGCTTTTTGAGTGTTCAACTTGAAAAGCTCTATCAGCAGCTATCCGACTCACACGATGCCGTCGGCTTGTCGGCCTCCGTGACGCAACTCAACAACGATATTTGTGAACTGCAGCGGGATGTCATGGAGGCAGTAATACTTCGAAACCGATCATCCGCCGCAGTGACTTGGGCATCAGCGACCGGATACCCACAACTCACTCACGCTCTCGACGATCATGAGGATCTGGAGGAAGTGTGATGGTCAGCGTGAAACTACCGGTGAGACCCTGACGCAGTTCCTGAGGCATCCAATAGGCAAACTGCACCAGCCACGCGCCATCCTGCAGGCGATGGGTCTCCTGCCGAAACTTCTCAACCGATGCCTCATCAATCCCAAGAATGGCCGCCACTTCTTGGTTGGTGGGTATGGCGTCCTTCACCAGCCTGCCTCCTTGCGTCAAACCGGTATAGAAAATACTCCAGTGCCACCTGAGCGCCATCAACCGCTTATCGGTTGGCGAGTTTATCGCTCTCAATCCAAGAATGAGCGCGTTTAAGGGCCCAGGTCATCGCAGCCGTCATAGTCTGCCCTTTGCAGTCCATATGGCCCTCTTCGAGCAAAAGCTTTCCATCCAGAGCATAGATACCGAGAAATAGCTGAGTCAGGTGCTCGCGAGAGACCCGCACCTGAATGTTAATGAGGGAGCCGTCGGCCATCCGCTCATCGAAGTTCCTGAAGTGCAGATCGGGATCCGCCCACTCCCAGAATACTTGTCCTCTTTTGCGCATGTCCGTTCCAGTGTAAGTGCTGATCCGGGCAGTATGGAGTCACCTCAACGAGTCTGCCAGACCGAAAACGCCTCGCTTACGCCCGTGTGGGGATTCACCGAGAAATCCAAGTACCGTCAGATATCTATTTCCTACTGCGCCTGGCGGGCCGATCCGTTTTCCTGTACCCGTCCCCACTTCAGGTGCAGCCTCATGTTCAATATCCCCCCGCCTTCATCGCGAGTGATCCCGTTGTTCGTCGCCGCGCTGGCCACCGGTACCGCGCATGCCGAGACCTGGGCCATCACAGACGCGGCGCACCCACTCACCTCCGTACCGGCAGATGTGCGTGTCATCAAGCTCGATGATCAACAGCGCATCGAGGAGCAGTTGTCCAGGAAGCTACCACCCAACCCGCACCAAGCCGCGCTCGCCGCTAGGCAACTAATGGGCACGCCGGCCGGAGCTGCCCTTATGCAACAGCTAGCTGCCGCTCAGCAGGGCAATGCCGATGCCTGGAGTGTTGGGGTCTCGAAGGTGCCGGCAGTCGTTGTCGATCGCCGGTTTGTGATCTACGGCCAACCCGACGTGGCTGCTGCCATTCAGGCAATCAACCAGGCAAGGGGACGATGATGAGACGAATCTCGCGACTCACCTTGGCTGGGCTTCTAACCTCGGCGCTACCTTTCTCAGCCTACGCGGCCATCAGCTCAGCGGCGATTCTCGCCTCCACCACCTCGCCTACCTGCTTGGAATACAAAGTAGTCGGCATCTGCTACTGGCTGCTCTGCACACCCGTTGGCTGCACGGTCAAAACCTCAACCAAAGTCCGGCACTACATTCCGGACGCAGTGGTATCCGCCTATGCCAACACAGGGGGGAATCCGTGGACAGAGGTAAGCCCCATGGGGGCGCCGAATGCGACGGCGCAAGCCGGTAATGATGGGACTACCAACCACAACGCCGAGAACAACATCACCAAGTTCAAGGAGGCTGACGTCATCGGCCACCCTGGAGCTGCGGTATTCAGCCGATTTGTAAGCTCTTTTGGCTATTCCTGCCACGGCGCGACGACCCCCTACGTGCCCTACATGCTCAGCACCCTGGACACCCTCGCATGGCGGTACGGGGTTCCCGAATCCGTCTATCCAGAGGCCCTGATCCCCGGCATGCGGGAGGTCGGTGGACTTCTCTCGGCCGACATGTGGGGGAGCGTCTACCCACGGAGCGGGTTCATCCACCAGGTCGACGACTTCAAGGCCGGTGCAGTCATCGCCCAGCGTGCCGGTGACATCACGACGCGGGTAGGACAACCCCACGTATACCTGCCTATGCGCTCCCTGCCGGAGCCTGGCTACTGGCCTGCCGGGGAACTGAAAGAAGGTGATGCCAGCACAGGCAAGTGGCAGGAGCTGACGCCAACCATCAGCCCTACCTGCGCCGTGTTCCCCTCCCCTGGCCCGAATGCCGATGCAGTCGACGAAGCCTATGCCTGGGCCCTGTGGCGGCCCTATTCATGCTGCCAGCGCAAAGGCCAGACCTTCCTGGGAAGCACTGACTTCCAATGAGATAAGACCTGGAGAGCTATATGAACAAATTTACCATCGCCATCATTCTCGCTACTGGCATGGGCAGTACCTGGTGTATGGCTGAGGCCGCCGACCCAATCAAGGTGGAGTCCCAGGGCAGCGTGATCGGGGACGACGTGCTCTACAGTATCGGCGGCGGCAGCGCTGTCCAGATGGGCAGCGCTGGCCAGATGGAAAGCATCACCGTCGGCGCCGGCTGGCAGAACAACCTGGTCTGCGGAAACATGGACCTCAGCAACACCCTGCAGAACCAGCTGAACGGCGCAACACAGGGCTTCCAACAGATCATGGGCAGCGTCATCCAGAACGCGACCGGCGCTGTCACGTCGTTGCCGGCACTGATCCTGCAGCGGGCAAATCCCGCCCTCTACAACCTGCTGACCAACGGGATCCTGCAGGCGCGCCTCGACTACGACCGATCGAAGGGAACCTGCAGGGCGATGGCCGAACGGATGGCCGACATTGCCGGCGGCCAGATGGGGTGGGGCAAGGTTGCCGAAGGTCAGAAGATGGGGCAAGCCCTGGCATCGAGCAACGATGCCGTGGCAGTGGTCGACAAGGTCGAGCAAGCACCAGGATCGAACGGCGTGACTTGGGTCGGCGGTAAACAGGCCGGTGGCAATGGGCAGCAGCCCATCAAAGTGGTTGGGGATGTTGCCAAAGCAGGCTACAACCTCCTCAACAATCGCGCAGCTCAGGACACCTCGAGCATCCCGCAGTCCAGCTGCTCCAATGGACTGGTATGCGGCAGTTGGGAGTCTCCGGCCGAAGCCGCCCAGTTCGCAAACCGGGTCCTGGGTGAACAGCAGCTACAGACCTGTGAAGGATGCACGACTACATCGACTCCGGGTGTGGGCTTGACCCCGCTGATCCAGGAAACATACGACAAGAAGCTCGCGGCCCTGCAGGAGCTCTTGAAGCCCGGGACCCAGATCACCTCCGAGAAGCTGCGTGAAGCAAGCAGTGACTCCCTCCCCATTACCCGCGGCGTAGTTACTGCCCTTCGTGACGAGCGGGATCAGGCGGTGTTGGCCTCCCGCCTGGCATCCGAGGTCGCCTTGGCTGATGTCCTGGAGAAAGGTCTGCTGCTGCAGCGCATGCTGATTACAGGCAGCAAGGAACCCAACGTGAATGCGAACAAGCTCGCCGTTGAGGCCACACTCGGCCAGGTCGACACGCTTCAGCAACTCATCACCAACCTCAAGACCGAGCTCGACATGCGGCAGCAGCTCGCCAACAACTCTCCGATGAAGATCATCGAGCGCAGCAAGTCGCGCGCCGAAAGTTCCCGCTCGATCTACGAAGCGGCGCCTGAACAGGATCGCCTGATTCAGCTGCAGAAGCCTGCCGGCAAGGAGTGACCATGGCGGAAGATGTCGAGAAAAAAGCCCACCCCCTCAAAGTCCTCCTGGGAGGCGTGTTATTGAGCGTGGTGATGCTGTTGCTGAGCGTGTTGCTCGGCGTCATCGCGGTCAATCATCTGGGCGTGTTCGACACCTGGTTGAAGTGGCGTGAGGGCAATTACCTGCCACTGTTGCTATGGCGACTCGCCCTCTATGGCAGCATCGTCTTCGCGTGGGTGAAGCTCAAGGCGCGTCTGCCTGGGAGCGACGAAGATCAGTCGTCCAAGGGGGTTCAGCGGATCGAGTTCCTGGTACTCCTGTTGTTCGTGATCATCGAGATCTCGAAGGCGCCAATCACCTGGTCGGAGGTCCTATGACGCTCTATACGAACGACTACCTCGAGTATTACCTCACCCTGGTAGGGTGGATCATCAACAACGGGATCTGGGACATGATTTCGGACACGGGCCTTTTCGCCCTGCCCTTTATCATCATCGTGGCCCGTGAGTGGATCAAAGTCCGAGGAGAAGGCGCTGACGAGGGCAACAAGGGGGTGCTGTCCCTGGCTCGCATTGAAACCCAGCTGTACGTTGGGTATGTGGTTGTTTCACTGTGTGCTGTGCCAGCCATCTCCGTGGGATTTGACACTCTGCAGTTCGACCAGGCGCGAGGGAAGCAGTGCCAGGTACTGACGCCGGCGCCCTCGGAGACAGGCTGGAACACCACCTTCAGCTCGTTGGCCGGCAAGAGCGCGAAGGTGCCGGTGTGGTGGGCGCTCGTACACGCGCTGTCCAAGGGGTTGAATAGCGGCGCTGTTGCAGCAATCCCCTGCGGTACAGATCTCAGGCAAATGCGCATGGAGGTCGACGCGATGAGGATCGGCAATCCTCTGCTCGCGCAGGAGGTGGCAGACTTCACCCATGATTGCTTCGGCCCTTCCCGCGCGCGCCTGTTCATGCGTCAGCCCGACATTGGGTCGATCGCCAAAGACCAGAAGGCCCTACAGGACCTGAACTGGATCGGGTCCCACTACCTGCTGAACACGGCTGGTTACTACGACACGGATTACTCCAGAACACCCCGTACATCCTGGCCGTATGACACGAAACGAGATGATGGCATGCCCCAGGTTACCGGTGGTGGTGGGTATCCCACTTGCAAACAGTGGTGGTCTGACGGGAACATCGGCCTGCGGGACCGACTGAAAGCCCAAGTCGATCCTAGTTTGCTGAACCAGTTCCTCGGGTGGGCAAAGTGGCTGTCCCAGGAGGAAGTCACCGACTCGATGATTCGCCAGCTCGTGTCGCCTTCTAGCCAGGTCAACGGCGACGTCTACACCGATTATGGTGGACAGGTCGATGGAACCGTCTGGAACGGCCTTGCACGTGCAGGCGGAACATTGGGGGTCGCCGTCGGGTCGCTGGCCTTCTTCCCGGCGATGGACATGGTGCGCCAAGCCTTACCGATGGTAGTGGCCTTCCTCAAGATGGCCATGGTCATCAGCATTCCACTGGTGCTGATAATCGGTGCGTATCAACTGAAAGTTGCCATGACCATGTCAGTAACAATGTTCGCGTTAATATTTGTAGACTTTTGGTTCCAACTGGCAAGATGGGTCGACAGCACAATCATCGACGTTTTGTATGGTTCGGGCTCACCACACCTATCCTTTGATCCAGTGATGGGCTTGAACACCACCACTCAAGACGCGATTCTGAACTTCGTCATGGGTTCGATGTTCATCATCCTCCCGACCTTCTGGATAGTTGCTCTCGGCTGGGCTGGAGTGCAAACAGGGACGATCCTTAACGGTCTAACCAAAGGAACCGACGCTGTAGGAAAAGCTGGCAGCGAAGGGGGACAAATGGCTCAGAAGGCAGTGAAGTCAATCGGTGGGCAGTAGCGTTGATAAAAGCTTGGTCCTTTACTGAGACCAAGCTTTTCAAGGAAGATCCCGATCAAGACCGTCAGTACGCTCGCCCCACATATTGAGAGGGCAGCCCATAACTCCGTCCCGACCATAGGGGGCTTCTTTATCCTCGGAGAACATATCAACCTTATCCAGGTCAGCTTTGGAAAGTGCGTACAGGCCGAGAGCAAGTGAAATGACCGTCAGCAGCACCGACATAAGCCAGCTTATCGAGTTGGCTAAAATGAGCGCAATTACCATGGCGAGGACTACCCGCTTAACCCAACGGACTGTCGGATTCAAGTCATGCATGCAGAAGCGCGCCACACCTCCCAGGGCCCGGCCTAAGCGGAAGGCAATCGAGTGTTTGGCGGCTGCAGTCATGATTCAATCTCCTTGCCCTATGAGAGCATCTTGCCATCAGATATACGACAGCTTTGGCATTTTCGCAAGGGGTATGGCATAAAACGCCATCACCACTCATCAGGTTCACATCCATGGCCACCCACAATGTCGTCGTTCCACAGCCAATGGAGCAGTCCATTGATGACCTAGTCAGCACGGGTCGTTACCAGAACTTCAGCGAGGTCGTGCGTGCAGGCATCCGGATGCTGCTTGAGCATGAAGCAGCTGAGGCAGCCAGACTCGAAGCGCTGCGCAACGCAACATCAGTGGGCATCATGCAGGTCGAAGCAGGCCAATACGATGAAATCGATCCGGCCAATCTGGCAGCCTACCTCAATAATCTTGGAAGACTGGCGGGCGAAAAGCATGAGTAGGGCCATGGTTCGCATGTCCCCCCAGGCATGCATCGACATCGCCGATACGCTTCGCTTCACTGAGGTGAGGCTCGGTCAGTCCGTCAGGAGTCGGTATCAAGACCTGCTACAGCAGACGTTCCTCGCCCTAGCTGAACAGCCGACGCCGGTAGACAGCAAAATGCGTGATGAGCTTTCCCCGGGCCTTCGTAGCCTGCATCTGTCATTCAACGTGCTGCAGATGACTGACGGCCGCGTGATTAGACCTCGACATATCGTGTTCTACCGAGCTGGGACAGATCAAATCGTTGAGATACTACGAGTCCTCCACGATGCTATGGAGGTCGCACAGAATTTGAAACACCTGCATCAGCAGTAAAGGGTAAATGGCTCAACAGAAAATGGGCTTGAATGGATAATGGAATGGATCACAAGGGTAAAAGCCTTACCTGAAAGGGCCCAAAAACTGAAAGGGCGTCAAGGAGTTAGTCGATGAGTTTCTTAGGGAAAATGGTCCGCCTTGCGACGGTACACCCCCCGTTCATAAACAGCATGAGCAAGGACTTTAGAGACGAAGCAAATGCAGCTTTCGCCGCAAAGCTTAAACGTAGCAAGTTATACATGATCGGGGCTAGGCCACGGACAGAGTTTGGCGATGTACGAATCGTCGACACAGTAAATGACATTGCCCGGATAGAAATTAAGTTAGCAGGAGAGACAGTTGACTGGGGCTATATTAATCTGCAAGCAAATGTACCCCTTGGGGGAGCGGTACATGCGGCCTGGGACGACCAAATAATTCAGATCGGACACAACCGTCCAGGTCCTGGTGAGAAGATGCACTCACACACCTGGTATACCCCCGATTCAGTATACTGGGAAAAATCTAGGGGGAACCCAAACTTACAAGGATTCAACAATCACGCCATTGTTTGCAACTACGACCTACTTTATGTTGGGATAGCAAACAAGCAGGATAGTTTCGAGCGACTGCTAAATAAAGCTCATCAAGGTCGTGTTGAGATCCTTACAGAAGAACAGATTCGCTACCCAACCCCATCGAATCGAGTTTCAGACGAAATCGTATTATTCTTCTTCGACATTGATCCACTTATTATTCAGACATGGGCGCCTGAGGATGAAATGGATGACATGGTTTTGGATATTAATAGCTCGCGCACTATAGCAGATGCCGAAAAAGCATTTGTTAGCCTACTGAAACCCGAGTACAACAATGTTCAATTCAAAGAGTATCCAAGAGGAAAGGATGGCCTTTACGGTTCGGGCTTCAACGTCTATCAATACGTAATATTTGAAAATTTCACTTTTAACACACCATCTGGAACGTTTAATGGCTCAAGAAACGAATTTGGGCTGGGTAGCTCCGGGCACACCATCGTCGTAGAGGGGGACAACGTGACCCTCTACCCTCCCGAATGATGGCCATCTGCCAAGAAATCCGTTCCCCTCGGAATTCGCTTTACCGTTGATGCCATCTTGGCATTAAGAGAAAAGCCCGCTCCATGCACACCCCATGGAGCACCCTATGCAACTCCTCTCCTGGTTGAGCCGCAAACCGGCTAAACCAACACCAGAAGCCTCACCACAGGGCTTCCATCTGCCGGCGAAGGCTACTGCTCTCCTGCAGAGCCCACTCCGTCAGCAGCTCCTGGAGAACATCTGGCGCCGGGCTTCGCTCTCACGAGCTCAGTTCAATACCCTCTACCTTAAACCGCTCGAGCGCTACGCTGAGCTGGTGCAGCTGCTCCCTGCCTCTGAAAACCATCACCATGCCCACCTTGGCGGACTCCTGGACCACGGCCTGGAGATCGTGGCCTATGCCCTAAAGATCCGGCAGACGCACCTTCTGCCAATAGGCGCTCCACCGGAGTCCCAATCCGCTCAAGCAGAAGCCTGGACTGCAGCGGCCGCCTACGGCGCGTTGCTACACGACTTGGGGAAGATCGCTGTTGACCTCCGCGTCGAGCTCGAAGATGGCCGCGCATGGCACCCATGGCACGGCCCGATCAACCGCCCCTACCGGTTCAAGTATGTGAAAGGTAGGGAGTACCAACTGCACGGGGCTGCTTCAGCTCTTGTGTACATGCAAGTCCTGGACACCGGAATCCTGGACTGGCTCAGCGGTTTCCCTGAATTATGGAAGCAACTGATCTACCTTCTCGCCGGCCAGTACGAGCACGCCGGCATCCTCGGCGAAATGGTGATCCAGGCGGATAAAGCTTCCGTTGCCCAGCAACTGGGAGGCAATCCTGAACGCGCGCTGGCGGCCCCAAAGCAATCGCTGCAGCGACAACTGGCCGACGGTCTGCGATTCCTGGTGCGAGAAAAACTCAAGCTCAATCAGCCAGATGGACCGGCAGATGGTTGGCTGACGCAAGATGCGCTTTGGCTGGTGAGTAAGCCAGCAGCAGACCAGCTCCGGGCATACTTGCTGACCCAGGGTATTGAGGGAGTGCCAACCTCCAATGCTCCGTTCTTCAACATGCTGCAGGACCAGGCAATCATCCAGACCAATGCCCAGGATAAGGCGATCTGGAAAGCCACCATCGATAACGGCCGCGGTTGGAAGAACAGCTTCACCTTCTTAAAGGTCTCGCCGGTACTCGTCTGGCCGAATCCGGACGAACGCCCCCCTCTATACGGTGGCAGCCTCACCCTGGACCAGGAACCGGAGACAGTCGCGCAGGCGGGCACCAGTGCGGAAACCGTCTGTGCGGTACCGGATGAGCCAGTCGCCCCCTCGGGCGATGCAACTCAACCGCCGGCACGACCTCGAGCCCTAGTCCAGCCAACTCCAACCGAAGGGATCCGATCATCTGAGCGCGAAGAATTACTGTCACTGTATAGTAATATCACTGCGCCATCAGAAGAGCTAAGTGCTAGCCCAGGCTCAGCAGCCGCCTCCCCTCCTCAGCAAGGACTCGAAGAGGTAGAGCCGGCTGACGATTCTCTAGCAGCCACAGCAAGGAATGCTGCAATAAAAGATGTCACCACCATGCCTACGAGTAGTTCGCTGGGAGGAGCTTTCATCGCCTGGCTCAAAGCCGGGGTCGCCTCCCACAAATTGATCATCAACGATACCAAGGCCCTGATTCACACCGTCGACGACACAGCAATGCTCGTTACCCCTGGGATCTTCAAGCGATATGTGCTTGAGCACCCGGAGCTTGAGAGGATCGTCGGTAAACCGGGGACAGCGGCCTGGCAGCATGTACAACGCGCATTTGAGAAAGAGAAGAGCCACCAGAAAACCAGCAAGCAGCTGAACATCTGGACCTACGATGTAGTAGGCCCACGGAAGACCACGCAGCTGAGGGGCTACTTGCTTCTTGATCCGAAGCTGATCTTTGCTGAGCAGCCCCTGAACAACCCAAGCTTGCGACGAGTGACGGAAGGGGCCGCTGAATGACGCCCCAGAAATTGCTCCGGGAATACCTCGTCGATCACGACCTCCGGCCTGCCAGCGCGAAAATCTACGGCGCGGCAATGAAGAAGCTGGAAAAGAACTTCGGTAACGCTGTTGATGTGGAGACCATCGATCGACGGGACGTCCTTGCCTTAAGGAACAAGCTGATTGAAGGAGGTCTGTCGAAGCGCAGCTGGAACACTTACTCCAATCACCTCCGAACAATATGGGGGTACGGCATCGAGTACGGGATTCTTCCCAACACCGATGTGAACCCATTCAAGAAGACGACGGTAATTGCACCGAAGCGACAGAGCAAAATCATTGCCGGCGAAGCGATCGTCCGTGCAAGGCGGTGGCTCAGAAGTCTTGCTGACCAGGAGGAGTCGACTGGGGACCGGGCCAGAATCACACCAGCGTGGTTCTGGCTGGCAACTTTCGAGATGTTCTACTACACCGGCATACGGCTGAATGCACTGCTATGCATCCGGCTCAAGGATGTGGACTGGGATCGACGGCTGGTTCTCGTCCGCGGCGAAACCGAAAAAACACACCGCGAGTTTCGCATTCCCATCATGGATGGGCTAGCGCCGCACATTCAGCGCCTCGTCGATGAAGCTCGTCGAGCGGGCTTTGCCGCCGATGACCAGCTGTTCAACGTCAATCGTTTCTCCCGCCATTACAAGCGGCATGAAATGAACTCGGACCAGGTCGAGGCGATGTACAAGAAGCTGATCATCAGGCTCGGGGTGCGGATGACTCCGCACCGGTTCAGGCACACGCTTGCAACCGATCTGATGAAGCAGCCGGAAAGAAACATCCACCTGACCAAGAACCTGCTGAACCATTCGAACATCGCAACCACTATGAGCTACATCGAAGCCGACTATGACCACATGCGAGACGTACTGCACGAGCGCAGCATGCAGCAGGGGGCATTGAGGCTTGTACGTCGGGTGGATGAATGTAGTGCACCAAATTCGCGTCCTGGTGAAAGCGGTACCCGCACAGAGCCTGGTCGACGAATAACGATCGAAGAAGATGATCAAGGAGGTGGCTGCTCGGCACCAGAACGTCTGCTGATTGAGTTCAGGCAGAGCTGTGCCAGTGCTTTGCTACCGCCCGAAGATCTCTTTCAACCAAGCCTTCTGTTCAGCCTGATGGCATCGACAACAGGGTCTACACCTTTTGCTCGATCTCATTCTGCTGTCGCAGGCACTGTGTACAACGCCCGTGCCTCCCCGAAGTTCTGAACCGACGAATGGCAATGAGCCACTACATGGTTAGCTGAAGCAGGGCAGATAGCACATAACTGTTCCAGGTCACTGGTGCTAGGAAACTGGCGCCATGCCTTTGGCTGCGCGTGTTTTGGAGACGTCGCGAAGCGAGGTTTCGCGGAGGTGAGCAGCCCGCAAATCCCCTAAGTCATTGAGTTTTTTGGCCCAGGAACGAAAAAGCCCGCCATAAGTGGCGGGCTATTCCATATTGACATCACGCCGAAGCGAGCCTAAGGTTCGCTCCAGACGGCTGCAAGACTAGACATGGCTGTGGCAAGCCCCCCTCTCTAGCACTCACGAACCGCTGTGAATAATGGTGGGTCGTGTAGGATTCGAACCTACGACCAATTGGTTAAAAGCCAACTGCTCTACCAACTGAGCTAACGACCCATTTGATGGCGCGTATAATACTGATTTCTAACGAGAAATCAACACCCCATCAAAAAACCTTTGAAAAATACCGCGTTGGGTCTTCGACACCGGCGGCCTTGAAGCCGTCGGCGCGCAGGCGGCAGCTGTCGCATTTGCCACAGGCACGGCCGTCATCATCGGCCTGGTAGCAGGAAACGGTCAGGCTGTAATCCACACCGCGGGCCATACCGGCCTGCACGATCTGCGCCTTGCTCATGTTCTGCAGCGGCGCCTGGATGCGGAAACCCTGCCCCTCTACACCGGCTTTGGTCGCCAGGTTTGCCATGCGCTCGAAGGCTTCGACGAACTCGGGGCGGCAATCCGGGTAGCCGGAGTAATCCACGGCATTGACGCCAATGAAAATATCACGCGCCTCCAACACTTCGGCCCAGCCCAGGGCAAGCGAAAGGAACACGGTGTTGCGCGCTGGCACATAAGTGACCGGGATGCCCTCACTTGGGGCTTCCGGCACATCGATGTTGCTGTCGGTCAACGCCGAACCGCCAATGCCGTCAAGGTTCAGCCCGATCACCTTGTGCTCCACCACTCCCAGGTCACGGGCCACGCGGGCAGCGGCATTCAACTCGGCACGATGGCGCTGGCCGTAATCGAAGCTCATGGTGTAGCAGCTGTAGCCTTCGGCCTTGGCCATGGCAACTACGGTGGCCGAGTCCAGGCCCCCGGACAACAGGATTACTGCGCGTTTATCGATCATGTGTAGGTGCTCCTCAATCAACGTCCGGGTTCGTCGTTCCACAGCAGCTTGTGCAGCTGCAGCTGGAAGCGCACGGGCAGGTTGTCGGCAACGATCCAGTCCGCCAGGTCGCTGGCTTTCACCTGGTGGTGGCTCGGCGAGAACAACACCTCACCCGCACGCTCGGAAAGGTTGTACTGGATCAGCTTGGAAACTGCCCAGTCGTAGTCCTCGCGGGAACAGATGACGAACTTGACCTGGTCGTTACGGGTCAGCTGCTCGATGTTCTCGTAGCGGTTACGGTGCGATTCTTCGGAACCTGGGGTTTTCAGGTCGACCACACGGCTGACGCGGGTGTCGGTACCGGTAATGTCCAACGCACCGCTGGTTTCCAGCGACACTTCGTACCCGGCATCACACAGCCGCTGCAGTAACGGCAGGGCGTTGGGCTGGGCCAATGGCTCACCACCGGTGACACAGACGTAGCGCGGTTTGAAACCGGCCACCTGCTCAAGGATCGAATCGAGGGTGCGAAGGGTACCGCCACTGAAGGCATAGGCACTGTCGCAGTACTGGCAGCGCAGGGGGCAACCTGTGAGGCGCACGAATACGGTGGGCAACCCAGCCGTTCGCGTTTCACCCTGCAAAGAGTAAAAGACTTCGGTGATGCGTAATGTGTCTTGCATGCTCGCCACGGGCGTGACAGCTAAACAGGCTGCCCGCCTCCTCAGGCACTGTTGCGGACTCGACATAGCGTTATCCGCAGCAGCGTGTTTACGAAAAAAGGGCAGTGATTCTAACGAAAAAACCCGCGACTGGCGCGGGTTTCTTTCGAGCGGTGCAACTACGACACTCAGAGCTTCTGCAGGTCACGCTGAGCCAGTTGCGCGGCCGAGGTGCCGGGGTACTGGGTAATAACCTGCTGCAGGATGCCCTTGACCTTGTCGGTATGCCCCATACGGCGCTCGACATCGGCCAGTTTGTACAGTGAATCGGGCACCTTGCTGTGCTTCGGATACTTCTGACTTACTTGAGCGAAGGCCTGGCTTGCGCCTGGCAGGTCACCCTTGGCCAGGTTCACTTCACCCAACCAGTACTGCGCGTTGCCGGCGTACTGGCTGTTTGGGTACTTGCGCAGGAATGCGTTGAACGCCTGGCTGGCCTTGTCGAAGTCTTTCTGTTTGATCAGGTCGAAAGCAGCATCGTAGTAAAGCTTTTCTTTCGCCGGATCACCGGGCTCGCTACTGGCGGCCGGTTGTTGCGCAGCAGCACCTGCTGCTGCATCCGGGGCGGCATTGGACGCACCACCACCGGTGGAATTGTCAGGGGTTGCGGCAGGCGCAGCGCCACTGTTGATGCGACGGTCCAGGTCCTGGTAACGCTCCAGGTTTTCCTGCTTCATGCGCGACACATCGTTTTGCAGCTCTTCGATGATGCCTTGCTGGCGGGAAAGCTGATCCTGCATCTGTTGCAGCTGCATGAACAGCTGGCCCTGTGCAGAGGCAGGGGCCGAAGCCCCTGACCCGGCATAGGCGCCGCTCGTGCCATAACCCGCAGGCGGATAGCTGCCTGCGTTGTCATCTACTACAGGGACCTCAGCCCAGGCCGCGAGCGGCAGGCTGAGTGCGAGGACGGTTACTACACGGCGGCACATACGCATAAGAACTTACTTACGCAGTTCTACGCGACGGTTCTGAGCCCAGGACTGCTCGTCGTTGCCGGTGGCAACTGGACGCTCTTCGCCGTAGGAAACCAGTTCCAGCTGAGCAGGGGAAACGCCCTGCAGAACCAGGTAGCGCTGAACGGCTTTCGCACGACGCTCACCCAGAGCCATGTTGTACTCGCGGGTGCCGCGCTCGTCGGTGTTGCCTTCCAGAACAACGCGGTTGCCGTTGGACTTCAGGTCCTTGGCGTGAACGTCCAGAGCGCGCATGGCTTCTGGCTTCAGGTCCGAGCTGTCGTATTCGAAGTAGAAGGTGGTGATTGCGCGCAGGGCGGCTTCTTCGCTCAGGGAACCGTCAACAGCGCCAGTGTTGGCACCGTAGCCAGCGTTAGGATCTACAGCAGCGCCTTCGCCTGCGTTATCACCGCCCTTCGAGGAGCAACCTACAGCTACAGCCATGGCCAGAGCCAGCGCAGCAAATTTACCAAACTTCAGCATTTCCATCGTGAAACTCCTAATGAAACCCCAGTGTGTTAAGCAAAACGTATTACGCCGCAATCAGTTCAGGTAAGGGGACCAGGACGGTTCTCTGACTTCGCCTTGAGCGGTAGGAAGTGGGAGCCTCACGCGGCCATTAAGCGACACGAGCATCAAGACTCCCCGGCCCTGCTGGCGGGTGGCGTAGATTAGCATGGTGCCGTTTGGCGCGACAGTGGGAGACTCATCAAGACTTGTTTCAGACAGAATCTTTACACTTCCGCGCTGCAAGTCCTGTGCCGCCACTTTGAAGTTGGTAAAGCCCTGTTGGCGATGGATCATCACCAGGGTCTTTTCGTCTGCCGAAAGTTTCGGGTTGGCGTTGTAGTTACCCACGAACGTTACACGCTCGGCACCGCCACCACTGACCGACTGTTTATAGATCTGCGGTTTGCCGCCACGGTCGGAAGTGAAGTAAAGGGTGTTGCCATCCTTACCCCAGAACGGCTCGGTATTGATACCTGGGCCGGCAGTCACACGGCTGATCTGGCGCGAAGCCACATTCATCACGTAGATGTCCGGGTTGCCGTCCTTGGACAGCACGAACGCCAGGCGCGAACCGTCCGGCGACCAGGCTGGCGCGCCGTTCAGGCCTTCGAAGTTGGTCACCTGCTCGCGGCGACCGGTATCGATGTTCTGAATGAAGATACGCGGGCGCTTCTGCTCGAACGAAACGTAGGCGATACGCTTGCCATCCGGCGCAAAGCGCGGCGACAGGATTGGTTCACGCGACTGCAGCAGGGTTACCGCACGCGCACCGTCGTAGTCCGAACGCTGCAGGGTGTAACGGGTGTTGTTGGTGGAGAAGCGCTCGGCCGTCACGTACAGCATGCGGGTAGAGAACGCCCCCTTGATGCCGGTGAGCTTCTCGAACGACTGGTCGGCAATGTAGTGCGCCATGTCGCGCAGCTGGTCGGTGCTGCCCGCCACGCTACCGGTCAGCACTTGCTGCTCGGTGGCGACGTTGAACAGCGCGTACTGCACCTGCAGGCGACCGCCCGACGGCACGATGCTGCCGACCATCACGTACTGGGCACCCAGCGCTTTCCAGTCACGGAAGATCACTTCGCTGGCCTGCGACGGCTGGCTGATCATGTTCTGCCGCGGAATCGGCGAGTAGTAACCAGAGTTGCGCAGGTCGTTGCCGATGATGTCGGCGATGTCTTCGGGCAGCACGCTGCCGCCCTGCAGGCCGAACGGCACTACCGCGATGGGTGTAGCCCGGTCACTGCCACTGGTGACCAGGATGTTCTTTTCCTCTGCCACCGCCATGCCTGCCACGCAGCACAGCATGACCAGCAGTCCTCTCAGACGTTTAATCACAACGCTAGATCCTCAGGTGTAAATGTCATCTTGAACGAACGATATTGGTTGAAATCGCTCGGCTTCATACCCTGCATCTCGGTCAAACGACCAATGTTCTTCACCGCAGCCACCGCCGAACTGTCATACGGGCCGTCACCACTGGAACGGGCCACGCTGACACTGGTGATGGTACCGTCCGGCAACATGTTGATCTGCAGGACCACCGTCATGCCCTTGCGCGCGGAAGGCGGACGCGCCCAGCCCTCGGCCGCGCGCATGCGGATCAGGTCGTCGAAGTCGCCGGCCACCTGGTCACCCTGCTCGTCGGCCAGCGCCTGCTGCCGCTCGGTGGTGTCGGACAACAGCTCGGCCAGGGCCTGGGCTTTCTTGTCTTCTGCCGCCTTGCGGGCCGCTTCCTGTGCCTTCTTTTTCTGGGCGTCTGCAGCGGCCTTTTTCTTGGCCTCTTCAGCTGCCTTCTTCTTAGCGTCCTCGGCCGCCGCCTTCTTCTTGGCGTCCTCGGCTGCTTTCTTCTTGGCCTCCTCGGCTGCCTTTTTCTTGGCGTCCTCGGCGGCTTGTTTCTTCGCCTCTTCAGCGGCCTCTTTCTTGGCCTCTTCTTCGGCTTTTTTCTTGGCTTCGTCCTCGGCCTTCTTCTTGGCGATGTCGGCCTGCTGCTTCTCGGCAGCCTTCTTCGCCTCGTCGGCCTTCTTGGCTTCGGCAGCTTTCTTGGCTTCGGCAGCCTTGGCGGCTTCTGCGGCCTTGGCAGCTTCTTCGGCTTTTTTCGCCTCGGCGGCTTCGCGGGCCTCCTCGGCCTTTTGAGCAGCGTCGGCTTTCTTTTGTTCCGCAGCCTTCACTGCTTCCTGCTCGACCTTCTTCTGCTCCAACTGCTCGACTTCGGTCTGGCGCGAAGCGGTTTTCTTCGCTTCCCCGGCAATCTTCTGATTGGTCTGGGTGGTCGCCTGGCTCTTGGACTTGAGCTGGTACAGGGTAGCCTGAACGATCGGCTTGGAAGGCGGCAGCTCAGGCGTCATGGCAAAACTGACGAACAGCAGGGCGAACACCAGCACATGCAGGCCGATGGCCCAGACACTGGGCCAGAAGTAGCTTTCCGAGGCGGATGGCTCTCGCTGTTGCATCAGGGCGCCTCGGTAATCAGGCCAACGTTACCGACACCGGCCTTCTGCAACCCGCCCATGGCACCCATGACCGCGCCATAGTCGACAGCCTTGTCGCCACGAATGAACACCTGGGTTTGCTTGCCCTGGTCACGGCCGGCAGCAATGATCTTGGTCACTGCATTGGTCATGTCAGGCAAGGTCATGGCCTTGTCCATCTGCTTGTCGGTATCGACTTCGCTGCCAAGGTTCCAGTAGTAGGTTTTATCGGCCTTGATGGAGATGGTGAGGATCTGGACGTTGTTGTCCTGCGGCAAGGCTTCGCTGGAAACCTTGGGCAGGTCGACCTTCACGCCCTGGTTGAGCATGGGCGCCGTCACCATGAAGATGACCAGCAGCACCAGCATCACGTCGATGTAGGGCACCACGTTCATCTCGGCGACGGGCTTGCGTTTGTGGCGAACTCGGGCCATGGGCTTCTACCTGATTACTCTTCGCTGGTGTGCACTTTGCGGTGCAGGATCGCCTGGAACTCGTCGGCGAAGGTGTAGTAACGACCGATCAGCACTTCACTGCGCGCGGCGAAACGGTTGTAGGCGATGACCGCCGGGATCGCTGCGAACAGGCCGATGGCGGTGGCGATCAGCGCTTCGGCGATACCTGGGGCGACTGTGGCCAGGGTGGCTTGCTGGGCGCTGGCCAGGCCGCGGAAGGAGTTCATGATGCCCCATACGGTACCGAACAGGCCGATGTACGGGCTGGTGGAACCAACGGTGGCCAGGAACGGCAGGCTCTGTTCGAGTTTTTCTTCCTCGCGAGAAATGGCCACGCGCATGGCACGGCCAACGCCTTCCATCACCGCGTCCGGGTCAACGCCCGGTTGCTGGCGCAGGCGCGAGAACTCCTTGAAGCCGGCACGGAACACCTGCTCCACGCCAGAGTCCGGGTCTGGGTTGCTGCCTGCCTGGCGGTACAGCTTGGACAGGTCGATGCCCGACCAGAAGCGCTCCTCGAAGGCATCCAGCGCACGACGACCGGCGCGCAGCATGGTGCTGCGCTGGAAGATCATGATCCATGAGGTGACCGAGGCGGCCACCAGGGTCAGCATTACCAGCTGTACCACCACGCTGGCATTGCTGACCAGACTCCACATGGAGGTATGGTCGACGACGTTAGCTTCCACGCTTATTCTCCTGCATTCGATTGATTACCCGAGCCGTCCGCCATAAAGGCTTCGCGCAGCTGGGGGGGTATGGCTCGGGGTTTGAAAGTGTCGGCGCGCACGGCGGCCACCAGGAACTGCCCTTCGCAAAGCAGCGTGTCATCCTTTTCCCGCCAGACCTGCTGCACGAAGCGCAAGCTGGCGCGATTGAGTTCAAGTACTTGCGCGGTCACCCGCAGTTCGTCATCAAGCCGCGCCGGCGCGTGATACCGCGCTTCGCTGGAATGAACCACGAACAGCAGGTTGTCTTCGGCCAGTTGCGACTGGGAAAAGCCCAGGTGCCGCAGGCGTTCGGTGCGCGCGCGCTCCATGAATTTCAGGTAGTTGACGTAATACACCACGCCGCCCGCATCGGTATCTTCGTAATAGACGCGACAACGGTGTGCGAACGGTTCGAGCTGATTTTGCGCGCGCATACTCTAGTGCTTACTCCTCAGCTTGCCAATCCGCTGTGGCAACTGTTTTTTCTTCATTGATGTCTTATTGCCAGCGCACTTTGGGCATGCCAGCGGTAGGACCACGAAAAGTCGCTTTCGATCTGTCATTCATCGCCTGGCTCGGAAAAATCACCACCCTCCCCCAAGCGCCCGGGAATATTCAGGCCAAAGTGCAGGTAGGCATGCCGGGTGACCACGCGGCCGCGCGGCGTACGCATGATGTAGCCCTGCTGGATCAGGTACGGCTCAAGCACATCCTCGATGGTATGACGCTCTTCGCTGATGGCCGCGGCCAGGTTGTCCACGCCCACCGGGCCGCCATCGAATTTTTCGATCATGGTCAACAGCAGGCGGCGGTCGGAATGATCGAAACCACGCTCGTCCACGTCCAGCAGGTTCAGCGCCATGTCGGCCACGGCCTTGGTGATCTGGCCCTTGCCGCGTACTTCGGCGTAGTCGCGTACCCGGCGCAGCAGGCGGTTGGCGATACGCGGCGTACCCCGAGCGCGGCGAGCGATCTCGTAGGCGCCGAGGTCTTCGATGGCCAGGCCAAGGATGTTGGCCGAACGGCTGACGATGGTGGCCAGGTCCTTGTCGCTGTAGAACTCCAGGCGCTGGACGATACCGAAGCGGTCACGCAACGGGTTGGTGAGCATGCCGGCACGGGTGGTAGCGCCCACCAGGGTGAACGGTGGCAGGTCCAGCTTGATCGAACGCGCCGCCGGGCCTTCGCCAATCATGATGTCGAGCTGGAAATCCTCCATGGCCGGGTACAACACCTCTTCGACGACCGGCGACAGCCGATGGATTTCGTCGATGAACAGCACATCGTGCGGCTCGAGGTTGGTCAGCATGGCTGCCAGGTCGCCAGGGCGTTCCAGAATAGGCCCCGAGGTGCTCTTCACCGACACGCCCATTTCATGGGCGATGATGTTGGCCAGGGTGGTCTTGCCCAGGCCTGGCGGGCCAAAGATCAGCGTGTGATCGAGCGACTCGCTGCGGCCACGCGCCGCCTGGATGAACAGCGCCATCTGCTCGCGCACCACCGGCTGGCCGATATAATCGTCCAGGCTCAGCGGGCGAATCGCACGGTCCTGGACCTCTTCGCGGTCGCGGCCACTGGCGGCGATCAGGCGGTCGGCTTCGATCACTTGGTTATCATCCCTTTCAGGCTGCGGCGGATCAGTTCTTCACTGCTCAAGCCGGCCTTGTCCTTGATCGCAGCGATTGCCTTGCTGGCTTCCTGCGGCTTGTAGCCGAGCGAGACCAGGGCACTGACCGCATCGGCCTCGGCGCTGGACTCGCTGGCGACCGGCAACGGCCCGTCGGACACCAGGGTGAACATGGCCGGTGACGTCTCCCAGGCTTTGAAGCGGTCCTTGAGCTCGACCAGCAAGCGTTCGGCGGTTTTTTTGCCAACACCGGGCACGCGCACCAGGGCCGAGGTGTCCTGGGCTTGCACGCAGCGCACCAGTTCGTCCACTTCCAGCCCGGACATCAGCGCCAGGGCCAGCTTCGGCCCCACGCCGTTCAGGCGGATCAGCTCGCGGAACAACTCGCGCTCGCGCTTTTCGGCAAAGCCATAGAGCAGGTGGGCGTCTTCGCGCACGACCAGGTGGGTATGCACGGTGACGGCTTCGCCCACCTTGGGCAGACGGTACAGCGTGGTCATGGGAACTTCCAGTTCGTATCCCACGCCGTTGACGTCGATAATCAGGTGCGGCGGCTGTTTTTCCGCCAGGGTGCCGCGCAAACGTCCAATCACGTTCCGATCCTTCCTCTCGGGGAGCCGGTCAAAGACCGCTCAACCCTATCAGCAAATGCAGCGGGTGAACGCATCACCCGAACAAAATATGTATCAGCGCATGAAGCGCCTACAGACGCAAGCGCCCGCCGCGTCGCCGTGCCGTGGCCAGGCCATGTGGTACCAAGCTGGAACGGGTGTGAGCGTGGCACAGGGCGATGGCCAGGGCATCGGAGGCATCGATCTGTGGCTTTTGCGTCAATTTCAGCAGGTGCATGACCATCATCATCACCTGCTCCTTGTTGGCCCCACCCGTGCCGGCCACGGCCTGCTTGACCTGGGTGGCGCTGTATTCGGCGATTTCCAGGCCGGCCTCGGCGGCGGCGACGATGGCCGCGCCACGGGCCTGGCCGAGCTTTAGCGCCGAATCGGCGTTGCGGGCCATGAACACCCGCTCGATACCCATGGTCACCGGGCCGTGCTGGGCGATGATTTCACTGACACCCCGAAAAACAATCTGCAGCCGCTCGTGCAGCTCGCCGCTGCCGGTGCGGATACAACCCGATGCCACGTACTCGCAACCACGGGCGGTCTGACGGACCACACCGTAACCGGTGATGCGCGAACCGGGGTCGATACCAAGAATCAGAGTCATAACACCTGCGGAGTTTTACCAATTTCACCGGTCTATTCGCGGGCAAGCCCGCCCCTACAAAGACCTCGCAGTCCCTGTAGGAGCGGGCTTGCCCGCGAATAAACCCTCAAGGCGAACGAAACAACCTTAGCCGAGGTTATCCATGATCTCATCGGAAATCTGGGCGTTGGAGTAGACGTTCTGCACGTCGTCCAGGTCTTCGAGCATGTCGATCAGCTTGAGCACCTTTTCCGCACCGTCCTGGTCAAGTTCGGCGCTGGTGGTCGGCTGCATGACGATTTCCGCGTCAGCGGCCTTGAAGCCAGCCTCTTCCAGCGCGTTACGCACGGCATAGAAGCTATTGAACGAAGTGAACACCTCGAACGAGCCGTCATCGTTGGCCACCACGTCGTCGGCATCGGCCTCCATTGCCGCTTCCATCAACGCGTCTTCTTCAACGCCCGGGGCAAAGCTGATCTGCCCCTTGCGCTCGAACAGGTAGGCCACCGAACCGTCGGTGCCCAGGTTGCCACCGCACTTGGTAAAGGCATGGCGCACGGCGGCGGCAGTACGGTTGCGGTTGTCGGTCATGGCTTCGACCATGATCGCCACGCCACCGGGGCCGTAACCTTCGTAGCTGAGCTCTTCGACGTTGTCGCTTTCATTGGTGCCAGCGCCACGGGCCACGGCGCGGTCGATGATGTCGCGACTCATGTTGGCGCCCAGCGCCTTGTCCAGCGCCAGGCGCAAGCGCGGGTTGGATGCCGGGTCAGGGCCGCCTTGCTTGGCAGCTACCGTCAGCTCACGGATCCACTTGGTGAAGACCTTGCCTCTCTTGGCATCCTGGCGCTCTTTGCGGTGCTTGATGTTCGCCCACTTGGAATGACCAGCCATAACGACTCCGAATCCTTTGAATCACAAACAGCCCCGCCCCATGACGGGGCGGGACGGGAGAATACCTGCGCCGAAACGCAAAGGCGCATCCATATGGATGCGCCCGGGGACTGCTTACTCGACCTTGGTCTGTTCGCGCAGTCGGATGTGCAGCTCGCGCAGGGCCTTGGCGTCGACCAGGCCAGGGGCCTGGGTCATGACGCATGCAGCGCTCTGGGTTTTCGGGAACGCGATCACTTCACGGATCGACTGGGCGCCGGTCATCAGCATGACCAGGCGGTCCAGGCCGAAGGCCAGGCCGCCGTGGGGCGGTGCGCCGAATTTCAGGGCGTCGAGCAGGAAGCCGAACTTCTCTTCCTGTTCTTCTGCCTCGATACCCAGCAGGCGGAATACCGCCTGTTGCATCTCTTTACGGTGGATACGGATCGAGCCGCCACCCAGCTCGGTGCCGTTCAGGACCATGTCGTAGGCACGGGACAGGGCCGTGGCCGGGTTGGCCTCCAGCTCTTCCGGGGTGCACTTGGGCGCGGTAAACGGGTGGTGCAGCGCGGTGAAGCTACCGTCTTCGTTCTCTTCGAACATCGGGAAGTCGACGACCCACATCGGTGCCCACTCGCAGGTCAGCAGCTCGAAGTCGTGACCCAGGCGGATACGCAGCGCGCCCAGGGCTTCGCTGACCACCTTGAACTTGTCGGCGCCGAAGAACACGATGTCGCCATCTACAGCACCCACGCGGTCGAGGATGTTGTTGAGGTTGGCTTCAGGGATGTTCTTGACGATCGGCGACTGCAGGCCTTCGACGCCCTTGGCACGCTCGTTGACCTTGATGTAGGCCAGGCCCTTGGCACCGTAAATGCCGACGAACTTGGTGTACTCGTCGATCTTGCTGCGCGGCATGCTCGCACCGCCTGGCAGACGCAGGGCGGTAACGCGGCACTTCGGATCGTTGGCCGGGCCGGCGAATACTTTGAAGTCGACATCCTTCAACTGGTCGGCAACGTCGACCAGTTCCAGCGGGTTACGCAGGTCTGGCTTGTCGGAGCCATAGCGGCGCATGGCCTCTTCGAAGGTCATGTGCGGGAATTCGCCGAACTCCAGGTCCAGCACTTCCTTGAACAGCTTGCGGATCATGCTTTCGGTCAAGCCCATGATCTCGCTTTCATCGAGGAAGCTGGTCTCGATGTCGATCTGGGTGAATTCCGGCTGGCGGTCGGCCCGCAGGTCCTCGTCACGGAAGCACTTGGCGATCTGGTAGTAGCGGTCGAAACCGGCGACCATCAGCAGCTGCTTGAACAGCTGTGGCGACTGCGGCAGAGCGAAGAAGCTACCGGCGTGGGTACGGCTTGGCACCAGGTAGTCACGCGCACCTTCCGGGGTAGCACGGGTGAGGATCGGGGTTTCGACGTCGAGGAAACCATTTTCGTCGAGGAAGCGACGAATGCTGCTGGTGATGCGCGAGCGCAGGCGCAGCTTGTCGGCCATTTCCGGGCGACGCAGATCGATGAAGCGGTAACGCAGGCGGGTTTCCTCGCCGACGTCGGAGTATTCGTTCAGCGGGAACGGCGGGGTTTCTGCTTCGTTGAGCACGTTCAGCTGGTAGCCGAGGATCTCGATTGCACCAGACGCCATGTTGGCATTCACCGCACCGTCAGGGCGCTTGCGGACCTTGCCGGTGATCTGCACGACGTATTCGCTGCGCACACGGTCGGCAGCGGCGAAGGTTTCGGCGCGATCAGGGTCGAACACGACCTGGGCCATGCCTTCGCGGTCACGGATGTCGAGGAAGATCACCCCGCCGTGGTCGCGGCGACGATGGACCCAGCCGCAAAGGGTGACTTCCTGGCCGTCCAGGCTCTCGTTCAGTTGGCCGCAATAATGGCTGCGCATCATGATGGTGGTTTCGCTTCTCGTGATTCGTGTATTCGGTGGAGGCCTTGGCCGCCCGGAGGGCTAATACTGCAAGACCCGGTCACAGCATTCAACTCAGTCGGCCTTGTCGCCGCCTGCCAGATTCTTTTTCGCCCCGGTCTTGAAGTCGGTTTCGTACCAACCATTACCGCTCAGGCGGAAGCCTGGCACCGACAGCAGCTTTTTCAGTGCCGGCGCCTGGCAGGCCGGGCAATCGACCAGCGGCGCGGCGCTGATCTTCTGCAGCACTTCCATGCGGTGCTCGCAGGACGCACATTGATAGTCATAAAGGGGCATGGGTGTCTCTCGTCAACCACAACGCTGGCTGCCGGGGCAGCAAAAAGCGGGATTATATATGGTTAGCAAGCACTGCGCAGCCCGCCAGGCGATCAGCGCGCACTTGGCGGGTTCAGAAGCCACGCCACGCAGATGACCCGGATCAGCCCGCTGAAGTTGCGCACCCCACCCTGGCGCAGGTGCACTTCGCGGTCCACGTAGGACAACACGGCACTGACCGAGCAGCGGTTGGCAGCGGCGATGCGCTCCAGGATACCCCAGTAGACGGCCTCCAGGCGCAGACACGTGGAAAAGCCGTTGAGCCGCACCGAGCGCGACACCGGCTGGGCCTGCAACATGTCGAAATCCGCCTTGAACGGATCGATGCATTGTTTTGCGGGCCAACTCCCCTGGCCAATACTACGTTTGCTCGCTTGCATCATGCGCCACACTTCCTCGTCACAGGTACCAGGCGACCTATGAAGCGCTGATGCGCGAGCTTAAAGCAGCGGCAAAATCTTCCTGCACAACCTCTAGACCCCGGCCGGGCATGCCGACCAGGGCTTTTGCACGATGGCCGTTACTTGCCGTCGAGCAGCACCCGCAGCATCCAGGCGGTTTTCTCGTGCACTTGCATGCGCTGGGTCAGCAAGTCGGCGGTCGGCTCGTCACTGACTTTGTCCACCACCGGGAAAATACTGCGCGCAGTACGCACCACGGCCTCCTGACCCTGCACCAGCTGACGGATCATTTCGTCCGCAGGGGGCACGCCTTCCTCCTCCTTGATCGACGAGTGCCGCGCGTAGAATGCATACGACCCCGGCGCCGGGAAGCCCAGGGCACGGATGCGCTCGGCGATCGAATCGACTGCCAGCGCCAGTTCGTTGTACTGCTCTTCGAACATCAAATGCAGGGTGCGGAACGACGGACCGGTGACGTTCCAGTGAAAGTTATGGGTTTTCAGATACAGCACATAGGTATCCGACAACAGACGGGACAGCCCATCGACGATGGACTTGCGATCTTCTTCACTGATACCGATATCGATTGCCATGAAGTTCCCCTTTCCATAAGGCTTGAGACTCAAGCGGGCGCCGACCACTGTAGCAACACTTGGCGCATGCCGCATGTGACATGGCGCAACACATCGCCCGCCGGGCGGCCTGCGGTTTGAGTAGGCTGCGGCTTTACTGTTAAATAGGCACGGTGCCACCCGTGCGGACTGTCATTGCCGGGTGCATAGGCTGGCCTGTCACGTGTTCGCGCTCTACACCTCATGCGCACCGTGCTACCAGCTCTTCCTGTGATCGGCCTTATCAACTGTGAGCCAACCCCATGTTCAAGATCGTCCATCTGGTGACGGGCGTGGCAGCTTTGCTGCTATCGCTCATACCCAGCCTGAAAACCGATGCGACACCCTTCCTGCAGCAACCCGACGCGGTCTACCTGGCGCTGCTCGGCCTGCTCAACCTGGTACTGGCCCCGGTCGTGCCACTGTACTACCGCGGCGCGCGACAACAGCTGCAGCATCTAGCCTGCGCCCTGCTGGTGGTAGCCGTGGTACTGCAGACCCTGACGTTGCTGGCTCGCCCGGAAATGGGCAACCTGGCTGCCCTGGTCTGTGCGGTGCTGGCCGTAGCCCTGCACCTGGCCGTGGGCTTTGCCCGCACCCCGCGTAAAGCGCGCAGCAGCCAACACGCGGCACAAGATGTCGGCAGCCGTGATACCGGCACCGTCAAGTGGTTCAACACGTCGAAAGGCTTCGGTTTCATCTCCCGCGATTCGGGTGATGACATCTTCGTGCACTTTCGCGCCATTCGCGGTGAGGGCCACCGCATCCTGGTCGAAGGCCAGCGTGTGGAGTTTTCGGTGATGCACCGCGACAAGGGCCTGCAGGCCGAAGACGTGGTTGCAGTAACCCGACGCTGACGCCGCCTTCTCCGTGAGCGCGGGCTTGCCCGCTCTCACGGAGAGCATGCCCAAGCAGTAGTCAGTAATGCGGCGGCGGCGCCTCTTCCCCTTCGCTGCCGTACTGGCCAACCATCTCTTCATGACGCTTGATCAGCTCGGCCATCTGCAATTGCAGCCGGTCAATCACCCGCCCTTGCTCGACGACCACGTCATTCAGTGCCTGAATAGTGTCATCCTGAAACGCCTGACGGGTTTCCAGTTCCACCATACGCATTTCCAGTGTCATTTCAGGCCTCCTGGTAACCAGCCAATTGCAGCCCGCGCAGGCGCTGGCGAACGGCTTGCAGCTGATCATCGGTGTACGCCACCGACGGGCACTTGCCCCAAACCGGGGCCGGCCAGGCAGCATCGTCGCGCCGGCGCACGATCACATGCATATGCAGCTGGCTGACCACATTGCCCAACGTTGCCACGTTCATCTTGTCAGCGCCGTAGCTGGTCTTCAGCGCTTCGGCCAACACGGTGGTTTCCTGCCACAACTGTTGCTGCTCTGCCGCATCCAGCTCGAACAGTTCGCTGATGCCGGCGCGCTTGGGCACCAGGATGAACCATGGGTAATTGGCATCCTTGCTCAGCAGCAACTGGCACAGCGCAAACTCCCCCAGCACCAGGGAATCCTGCTGCAAACGTGAATCGAGGACGAACACGGCATATCTCCTTCAGGCAAAACCATCCCGCATCGAGCGGAAAACAGGCCTGCAAGGATACCTTGCACATTCCCGGTAACACAGCGCTACTTTTCGCACCAAAATGAGGCCGCCTGTCCGCCCTTCCCACACTTGCCACCCCACAAACGACTCTGGATGAACAAGTTGCGGTAACACATTGACTTTCATGACAGCTTTTTAAATTTTAATGATTCTCGACTCCAATATCTCATCAACCCGCCTTCGGCCCGTATTTACGGCACTTTCCGACCCTCGGTAGCAGGTTTTGTGAAAATTTCATGAAGTGTTGTGAATTTTGAGCACGCTTGTTGCATTCACTTCACGCCAAGTCGGCACGACATCTGCAACGGCAGGTGTACGCGACAAATAACAACAGCGGCATTGGTTACCAGGGAGTTTCCTCAACCAGAATCGGTAGTTACCGATTTGTTACGGTGACAGGAACAGCGCTGGCGTTGTACGGCCCTTAAACCGGGGCGTGATTTGCGACATGGAAATATCTAAAAGCGACATGGCGAAAAAGTTCCGCAAAGAGTGCTTATAGCCATATCGCCAACAACAGTCAGCGTGCTATACATTTTCGCCGACATAAAAAGAAAGAGCTGCCCCATATAACTAAAACACATGGACGCAGCGGTACTCTTCCTAAAAACCAAAGGAGCAAATCACGATGCGCGTGATGAAGTGGAGCATGATCGCCCTGGCCGTTGCGGCAGGGACCTCGCAGTTGGCAATGGCCTCGGCACAAGACGAGTCCAAAGGTTTCATTGAAGACAGCAAGCTGAACGTCAAAACCCGCATGCTGTACTTCAGCCGAGACTTCCGCAACGTCCCGTCTGGCTCCCAGAGCCGCGTTGAAGAAACCGGCCTCGGCTTCCTCGGCACCTTCGAGTCGGGCTTCACCCAAGGTACCGTCGGCTTCGGCGTCGACGCCATCGGCATGCTCGGCATCAAGCTGGACAGCGGCAAAGGCCGTGCCGGCACCGGCCTGTTCCCGGAAGGCTCCGACGGTCGCTCGCAGGATGACTACTCCGAAGGCGGCGGCGCAGTGAAAATGCGCATTTCCAACACCGTGCTGAAGTTCGGCGACCAGTTCACCGCACTGCCAGTACTGGCTACCGACGACAGCCGACTGCTGCCGGAAGTTGCCGAAGGCGGCCTGATCACCAGCAACGAAATCGATGGCCTGACCCTGCATGCCGGTCACTTCACCGCGCTGAACGCACAGGCTCAGACTTACCACGACAGCCTGAACCTGACCGAGGCCAACGTCTTTGGTGGCACCTACGCCATCACCGAAAACCTCAGCACCAGCGTTTACTACTCGCGTGTCGAAGACCACTTCCGCAAGTGGTACGGTAACATCAACTGGGCGCTGCCGATCAGCGACAAGCAAGGCCTGGTGTTCGACTTCAACATTTACGACACCAAGTCGATCGGCGACAACCTGACCGGCGCATTCGTCAGCAAGTCCGACGGCAGCAACGAACTGGACAACATTGCAGCCAGCCTCTCGGCCGCCTACAACATTGGCGCACACACCTTCACCCTGGCCTACCAGAAAGTCAGCGGCGACGGTGACTATGCCTACGGCGTGGACGGTGGCGGCACGATCTTCCTGGCCAACTCGGTTGCCCGTTCCGACTTCAACGCCGAAGACGAAAAATCCTGGCAAGCGCGCTATGACCTGAACTTCGCCGAGTTCGGCGTACCAGGCCTGACCTTCATGACCCGTTACGTGCGCGGTACCGGTGCCTCCACCCGCACCACCGACGACGGTAAGGAATGGGAACGCGACATCGACGTCAAGTACGTGATGCAAAGCGGCCCGGCCAAGGACCTGAGCTTCCGCGTACGTCAGGCCACCTACCGTTCGGGCGATGGCGTGTACTACGGCTCCCCATCGATCGACGAACTGCGTCTGATCGTGGAGTACCCGCTGAGCATCCTGTAAGCCTGGCTTGCAGTGCCCCGCACTTGAAAAAGCCCGGCGATCACGCCGGGCTTTTTCTTGGCTGACAAGTGCCACGCCCTGGGGCATCCTGTACGCCTTCGTTTCACCCCCGTACAATGCGGGGCTATTTCAACGTCTTAGGCAATCGACACGGCTAACCATGCGCACCAGTCAATATTTGCTCGCCACCCAGAAAGAAACCCCTGCCGACGCAGTGGTCATCAGCCATCAGCTCATGCTGCGTGCCGGCATGATCCGCAAACTGGCCTCCGGCCTGTACACCTGGCTGCCGATGGGCCTGCGGGTAATGCGCAAGGTCGAGGCCGTGGTGCGTGAGGAAATGAACGCCGCCGGCGCCCTGGAAGTGCTGATGCCGAGCATCCAGCCCGCCGAACTGTGGCAGGAATCCGGTCGCTGGGAGCAGTATGGCCCTGAGCTGCTGCGCCTGAAGGATCGCCACCAGCGCGACTTCTGCGTCGGCCCTACCCACGAAGAAGTGATCACCGATCTGGCCCGTAACGAGCTGTCCAGCTATAAACAGCTGCCGCTCAACATGTACCAGATCCAGACCAAGTTCCGTGACGAGATCCGCCCACGCTTCGGCTTGATGCGTGGCCGTGAATTCATCATGAAGGACGCCTACTCGTTCCATGCCGACCAGGCTTCCCTGCAGGAAACCTACGACCGCATGCACCAGGCGTACAGCAACGTGTTCACCCGCCTGGGCTTGGACTTCCGGCCTGTACAGGCCGACACCGGCTCGATCGGCGGCAGCTACTCGCACGAGTTCCACGTGCTGGCCGAGTCTGGCGAAGACGACGTGATCTTCAGCGACAGCTCCGATTACGCCGCCAACATCGAAAAGGCCGAGGCCATCCCACGTGAAACCGTGCGCCCAGCCCCTACCGAGGAACTGCGCCTGGTCGACACTCCAGACGCCAAGACCATCGCCCAACTGGTGGAAAACCACGGCCTGGCGATCGAGAAAACCGTCAAGACCTTGATCGTACGCGGCGCCGAGGAAGGCAAGCTGGTGGCCCTGGTGGTACGTGGCGACCACGAGCTGAACGAAATCAAGGCCGCCAAGCTGGAGCAGGTTGCCGACCCGCTGGTCATGGCCACCGACGCCGAACTGCGCGACGCCATCGGTGCCGGCGCCGGCTCGCTCGGCCCGCTGAACCTGCCGCTGGAAGTGGTGATCGACCGTTCGGTTGCACTGATGAGCGACTTCGGCATTGGCGCCAACATCGACGACAAACACTACTTCGGCGTGAACTGGGAGCGTGACCTGCCGGTTCCACAGGTCGCCGACCTGCGTAACGTGGTTGAAGGCGACCCGAGCCCGGACGGCCAGGGTACCCTGGTGATCAAGCGCGGTATCGAAGTGGGCCACATCTTCCAGCTCGGCACCAAGTACAGCGAAGCACTGAAGTGCCAGGTACTGGGCGAGAACGGCAAACCGGTCGTTCTGTCGATGGGTTGCTACGGCATCGGTGTGTCCCGTGTGGTCGCAGCTGCCATCGAGCAGAGCTATGACGACAAGGGCATCATCTGGAACGACGCCCTGGCGCCATTCCAGATTGCCCTGGTACCCCTGCGTTATGAAACCGACGTGGTCCGCGAGGCAACCGACAAGCTTTACGCCGAACTGACCGCCGCAGGCTTCGAAGTGCTGCTGGACGACCGCGACAAGAAGACCAGCCCAGGCATCAAGTTTGCCGACATGGAGCTGATCGGCATCCCGCACCGCATCGTCGTCAGCGATCGCGGCCTGGCCGACGGCAACCTGGAGTACAAGCACCGCACCGAGCAGGACGCCCAGGCGCTGCCGCTCAATGAAGTGCTGACCTTCCTGCAGGCCCGCGTTCGCCGCTGATAACCAATGCACGAGTGATCATGTTCAAGCGAAGTACCTTTACCCTGGGGGGCGCCGCACTGTGCGGCGCCCTGCTCGTCAGCGGTTGCGCCAATCAGATGTCCCAGCGCAGCGACCATGAGGAGCGCGTCGAGCGCAAACTGCTCGAGCACACCCTGCAGATCGATGTCGGCGAGCCGAAGGTGATGGAGCTCCCGCAGCGACGTGTGCGCGTGCATGAGCAGAAGCGCTTCGAGGTCACCGAGTTCGAAGTCACCCGTCGCTATGACCGCTATACGCCTTACCAGCCCTGGCGGGAGATCTATGAGATCCCGCTGGGTGCAGTGGCCGTGGTGGCTGGTGTCGGCGCCAACGTGGTCAATGTCTTCACCTTGGGCAATCTGCCGCAAAGCATCACCCACGACTGGCTCAGCTACGGCGTGGACGGGCTCAACCCGTTCATGAACGTGCCTTCCAACGGCCGTGCGCAGCAGAACCTGGCGGGGATCAGCGAAGTGCAGAAAAGCCAGCGCGAGGAATCTACCAGCGTGCCCTGGAGCGAACGCCTGGTCGAGGTCAAGGCCGGCAAGATGACCCACGAGCTGACCACCGACAGAAATGGCGTACTGCGCCTGAACCTGCTCGACAGCCCGTTTTCCGAGCAGAACCTCAACCACGTCGGCACCCTGCACCTTCAGGTACTCGACGAAGACAATGCTGTGCGAGGTGATGCCAGCCTGCTGGTCAGTGCCACCCTGCGCAACAAGCTGCTCGAGGCTCATGAGCTGATCTTCGATGACCTCGAAGATGACGATGTCGGTCAGTGGGTACATCGGGTCAAGCGCCTGTCCGAGCTGGGCCTTGAAGAGGAGGCCAGCGAAATGGAGCAGAGCCTGATCGAGCTGACCCGCAACGATCCAGAGCTGCAGCAGGAGTTTCTGCAGTCGCTGACCAAGGCCACCGGCCGGTTGGTGGCCGATCCAGGCGTGCAATAACAAATGGGGCTGCGTTGCAGCCCCATTCATTTAGGTGGGAACAGCTCCAGCTGTTCATGCGCCCCGCGCAAGTCGCGCAACCTCACCCCTACCCCTAGCAAGCGCACCGGCTTGCTACCTCGGGCGAACGCCTGCCCCAGCAACTGCCGATAACTCTCCAGGTCCCGGCCCGCCCCCGCCTGTTCCATGGTGGTCTGGCTGAAGTCATGAAACTTGACCTTAACGAACGGTTTGTCCGGCCGGTAACTGTTGTCCATGCGGGCAATACGTTCGTTCAGGCTATCCAGCAGCTCTGGCAGCCGCGCCAGACAACTGGCCAGGTCTGGAAGGTCGGTGTCGTAGGTGTTTTCCACGCTGACCGACTGGCGTCGGCTGTCGTTGTGTACCGCACGCTCATCGATACCCCGCGCCAGCCCCCACAATCGCTCACCAAAACTGCCAAACTCGCGCACCAGCGCTAGCCGTGACCACTCACGCAACTCCAGACAGGTTTCGATACCCAGTCGCGTCAGCTTGTCGGCCGTCACCTTGCCCACCCCATGCAACCTGGCCACCGGCAAGGCTGCAACGAACGCCTCCACTTCAGCCGGGGTAATCACGAACAACCCATTGGGCTTACGCCAGTCACTGGCGATCTTGGCCAGAAACTTGTTCGGCGCCACCCCCGCCGACACGGTGATATGCAGGGTGCGGGCAACACGCCGGCGAATGTCCTCGGCGATGCGCGTGGCACTGCCCGAATACCACTGGCTGTCGCTTACATCCAGGTAAGCTTCGTCCAGCGACAAAGGCTCGATCAGCTCTGTGTAGTCGCGAAAAATGCTGTGAATTTCCCGCGAGGCCTCACGGTAGGCTTCAAAGCGCGGCTTTACGATCAACAGATCGGGGCACAGCTTCAGCGCATGCCGCGACGACATGGCCGAGCGTACCCCATAGGCACGCGCTTCATAATTGCAGGTGGCAATTACCCCACGATGATCGGGCGAGCCCCCCACCGCCATGGGCCGCCCGGCCAGGCGCGGGTCGTCACGCATTTCGATCGCGGCGTAGAAGCAATCGCAGTCGACGTGGATGATCTTGCGCAAGGACATGGACGACCGTCAGCACTGTAAATTCATACAGATAGTATCGCATGCACCCTGCACTGAAACAGCTCACCCGCATCGCCACACGATAATCGGCCTGAAAGCCCCGCCGCGCCTGTGCCGAATACTGTTCTCAAGCGCTAAGGGTTTGAACAAAAAAGCTTTTTCCAAAACAATTGCTTGACACCAGGAAGTAAATCCGTAGAATTCGATCTCACAGGCGCGGGATGGAGCAGCCTGGTAGCTCGTCGGGCTCATAACCCGAAGGTCGTCGGTTCAAATCCGGCTCCCGCAACCAGATTCGAGAAAAGGCCACTGTTAACGCAGTGGCCTTTTTCTTTGCCCGCTGAAAAGCGTTTTCGAAAAAATCTCGAGAAATCAAAGCTTAGCGCTTGACATACCCCCCACAAGCTGTAGAATCCGCCCCACTGACGCGGGATGGAGCAGCCTGGTAGCTCGTCGGGCTCATAACCCGAAGGTCGTCGGTTCAAATCCGGCTCCCGCAACCAGATTCAAGAAAAGGCCACTGTTTACACAGTGGCCTTTTTCTTTGTCCGCGAAAAAGTGTTTGCGAAAAACTTCGTAAAATCAACGCTTGGCGCTTGACACCCAACCAGCAAGCTGTAGAATGCGCACCTCTGACGCGGGATGGAGCAGCCTGGTAGCTCGTCGGGCTCATAACCCGAAGGTCGTCGGTTCAAATCCGGCTCCCGCAACCATATTCGTCAGAACAAACCCCGCCTGTGTAACAGCAGCGCGGGGTTTGTTGCTTTATGCCTCCCTGTTATTCGTCGCCTCGTTTCCCCCTCCCTTCAAGCCAACCCGCAGGCTTGATGCGTTGTGCCCAGGATGAACTATCTTTAACCCTGCCAGGCCGCTGAAAGCGCATGAGGCCGGAGTAACATTGGATACGTTTTCCTAAGGGACTTCCACTTGGCCGCACCTTTCCTTTACCTCGCGCAACTCGCCCGGGGTTGTTCATGACTTCGCACAATCCCGAACCTCCGGTGCCGCTCGCCTCGGCGCTGCCCGGTGCCGTGCAGCGTCTGCCTTTGCTTGAGCGCCTGAGTCGCTACCGCCAGCCCATTGGCCTGGTCGTGACCCTGTTGCTGTTCACCATGGCCTTGATCGCCTGCCGCCACTTGCTCAGCGAGCTGGACATCTATGCCTTGCACGATGCCATGCTCAGCGTGCCAACCCAGTCTTTGCTGGGTGCCTTGCTGGCAACGGTTGTCGGCTTCGTGATTCTGCTGGGCTACGAGTGGTCGGCCAGCCGATATGCCGGCGTGAAGCTGCCAGCACGCAGCCTGGTACTGGGCGGTTTCAGCGCCTTTGCCATCGGTAACGCCATCGGCCTGTCGATGTTATCCGGCGGCTCGGTTCGCTACCGCCTGTATGCACGCCAGGGGCTTGGTGCTGGCGAAGTCGCCCGCATGACCGTGTTTGCCAGCCTGTCACTGGGCTGCGCGCTGCCGCCCTTGGCCGCTTTGGCGACCTTGAGCAACCTGCCGGCGGCTTCGACTGCACTGGGGTTGGCGCCCGGGCTGCTGGCAGGTATCGCCAGCGCGGTGCTGATAGCGTCCGTCTTACTGGTCATTGGCTTATACCGTCGACGGCTGGCCGAGCAACCGCTGGCCAACAACCTGCTCGTTCAACTGGGCCGGCGTACACTTCGCCTGCCTGATGCTCGCCTGGCCGCCCTGCAACTGCTGATCACCGCGCTGGATGTGGCGGCGGCCGCCACCGTGCTGTACCTGCTGCTGCCCGAAGCGCCCCCTTTCGGCGCATTCGTGCTGGTGTACCTGCTGGCCCTGGCTGCGGGTGTGCTCAGCCACGTACCGGGCGGCGTCGGGGTGTTCGAAGCGATTTTGTTGGCGGCCTTTGCCGACCAGCTCGGTGCCGCACCGCTGGCGGCTGCCCTGCTGCTGTACCGGCTGATCTATGTGGTCCTGCCACTGCTGCTGGCCTGTGTGCTGCTGTTGGCCAATGAAGCCCGACGCCTGCTGTTCGCGCAACAGGCCATCAAGGCCGCCTCGGGGCTGGCCGCACCGATCCTGTCGATCCTGGTGTTCCTGTCTGGCGTGGTGCTGCTGTTTTCGGGTGCCACACCCGAGATCGACACGCGCCTGGAGCACATGGGCTTTTTGGTCCCGCACCGGCTGATCGATGCCTCGCATTTCGGCGCCAGCCTGATCGGCGTGCTGTGCCTGCTGCTGGCACAGGGCTTGCGCAGGCGCCTGTCCGCCGCCTGGCTGCTGACCACCGTGCTGTTGCTGGTCGGCGCCCTGCTGTCACTGCTGAAGGGCTTTGATTGGGAAGAGGCCAGCCTGCTGACCTTCACCGCCACCCTGCTCGCCCTGTTCCGTCGCTCGTTCTACCGCCCCAGCCGTCTGCTGGAACTCCCCTTCTCGCCGGTGTTCCTGGTGGCCAGCGCCTGTGCGGTAGGTGCATCGGTGTGGCTGCTGCTGTTCGCCTACCAGGATGTGCCCTACAGCCATCAGCTGTGGTGGCAGTTCACCCTCGATGCCGACGCCCCGCGGGGCCTGCGCGCCGCCATGGGCAGTGCATTGCTGCTGGCTGCCGTGGCGCTGACTTGGCTGCTGCGCACCGCGCCGCCAGTGATCCACCTGCCCGATGAAGAAGAGCTGCAACGCGCCAACCGTATCCTGCTGGCCTCCGATCAGCCCGACGGCGGCCTGGCACTGACCGGCGACAAGGCATTGCTGTTCCACCCGCGTGACAATGCATTCCTCATGTACGCCCGGCGCGGCCGCAGCCTGGTGGCGCTGTACGACCCGATCGGCCCGGCTCAGGAACGCGCCGAGATGATCTGGCAGTTCCGCGACCTGTGCGACCTGCACCACGCCCGGCCGGTGTTCTACCAGGTACGTGCGGAAAACCTGCCGTTCTACATGGACATCGGCCTGACCGCCCTGAAGTTGGGCGAGGAAGCCCGGGTCGACTTGCGCCGCTTCGACCTTGAAGCCAAGGGCAAGGAGATGAAAGACCTGCGCTACACCTGGAACCGCGGCGGGCGCGATGGCTTGACCCTGGAAATCCATGAACCCGGCCACGCCCCGCTGGCTGAGTTGAAGGAAATTTCCGATGCCTGGCTCGGCGGCAAGAACGTGCGCGAGAAAGGCTTCTCGCTGGGGCGCTTCAGCCCGGACTACCTGCAGCATTTCCGCATAGCACTGATCCGCTTCCAGGGGCGCCCGGTGGCTTTCGCCAACCTGCTGGAAACCCATGGCAACGAACTGGCCAGCCTCGACCTGATGCGTGCGCACCCCGAGGCGCCAAAGCTGACCATGGAATTCATGATGATTGGCTTGATCCTGCATTACAAAAGCCATGACTACGGGCGTTTCAGCCTGGGCATGGTACCGCTGTCCGGCCTGCAACCACGGCGTGGCGCGCCTTTGACCCAGCGTTTGGGCTCAATGGTGTTCCGCCGTGGCGAGCAGCTTTACAACTTCCAGGGGCTTCGCCGCTTCAAGGACAAATTCCAACCGGATTGGGAACCCCGCTACATGGCCGTGCCGGCCGGGCTCGACCCGCTGGTGGCACTGGCCGACACCGCCGCCCTGATCGCAGGCGGCCTGACTGGATTGGTGAAACGTTGATGACCCGACGCTTTTGGCTGTACCTGCTGGTTCCCTTGCTGCTGGCCGCCCTGGGTGGTGCGCTGGCGTTCTGGCTGTGGACGCGCCCGGCCCCCGAGGCGCGCCTTGAGCAATTGAGCATCAATGACACCAGCATCACCCGGGCTACCCCAGGCGTGCACCCCAAGGCCCGGGTGGCCATCGGCGTGCCACAGGATCAGGCACTGACAGACAAGCAACTGCTGGACCTGAGCCAAGCCGGCGAAGCCCAGCTGGTGCAGGTGATCTTGCCGCCTAACGACTGCAGCAAGCAGCAACAGGTCATGGATCAGGCCCTTGCCGCGCTACCAGAAAAACCGACGCTGGTAGCCGGTATCGGCCCTGGCGCCGCCCAGGCCTGGCGCTGGCTGGCCAGCCAGAACGATGACAAGGCCCGGGCAATTTCCGTGGACTTCACCGTCGAACAACCCGGCTGCCAGGCACCGCTGCCTAAATCGGCTGCCCATGGCCACTGGAGTGTCGCCTGGAACGACAACCCGGATGACGCCAGCGCCGCCTTCGTGCGCGACCAGGCCAATGCCGAAACCAGCATCAGCGACTACGACATCCACCTGCCACAAGTGCTCAAGGCGCAACTGACCCAAGCCCTGGTCGGCCACGACGGCAATGCCCTGGCCATCCCGGTGGTCGAGGTACCGGCTGGGCAGACCACCGACACGGTCACCCTGTTCCTCTCCGGTGATGGTGGCTGGCGCGACCTCGACCGCGACGTGGCCGGGGAAATGGCCAAGCTGGGCTACCCGGTGGTGGGCATCGACACGCTGCGCTACTACTGGCAGCACAAGACTCCGGAGCAAAGCGCCGCCGACCTGTCCGAACTGATGCAGCACTACCGGCAGAAATGGGGTACCAAGCGCTTCGTGCTGACGGGTTATTCATTCGGTGCTGACGTGTTGCCAGCCATCTACAACCGCCTGCCACCAGAAGACCAACAGCGCATCGATGCCGTGATGTTGCTGGCGTTTGCCCGCAGTGGCAGCTTCGAGATCGAGGTCGAGGGCTGGCTGGGCAAGGAAGGTCAGGAAGCGCCAACCGGGCCGGAAATGGCCAAGCTGCCAGCATCCAAGGTGGTGTGTGTGTATGGCGTCGAGGAAACCGACGAGAGTGGCTGCACGGAGAAGACCGCAGTAGGTGAACGCCTGAAACTGCCAGGGGGGCACCACTTCGACGAAAATTACCCGGCGCTGGCCAAACGCCTGATTGGCGAGATCGAGACCCGCCAGGGCAAATCGAGCGTGGCTGAGCAGAACTGACAATGATTGGGGCCGCTTTGCGGCCCCTTGGCATTCAGATCTCGACCTGAGTTCCCAGCTCGATCACTCGGTTGAGTGGCAGGTTGAAGAAGCGCAGGTTGCCGTTGGCATTCTTCAACAGGAACGCAAACAGGTTGCCTCGCCAGCGCGACATCCCTTCCAGCCGCGACGCGATCACCGTCTCGCGGCTGAGGAAGTAGGTGGTGCGCATCGGCGTGAAGTCCAGGTCATCCAGATGACACAGCTTCAACGCCGCCGGCACGTCCGGCTCATCCATGAAACCGAAGTGCAGCAACACACGGAAGAATCCGTCGCCGTAGGCCTCTACCTCGAAACGCTCATGCTCTGGTACCCGTGGCTGGTCTTCGCTGACCACGGTCAACAGCACCACCTGGCTGTGCAGCACCTGGTTGTGCAGCATGTTGTGCAACAGTGCATGCGGCACGGCATCGGAACGTGCGGTCAGGAATACCGCCGTGCCTTCAACCCGGTGCGGCGGCTGAATGCGGATACTGCTGATGAACAGCGGCAACGGCAGTGCGCCTTCGTCGATGCGCTCCACCAGAATCTGCTTGCCACGCTTCCAGGTGCTCATCAGCAGGAACAGTACACCGCCAGCCAACACCGGGAAGGCGCCGCCCTGGACGATTTTCGGCACGTTGGCGGCGAAGAACAGCCCGTCGACGAACAGGAAGCCCACCAGCAGCGGCACGGCGAGCACCGGCGGCCACTTCCACAGCAGCAGCATCACCGCCGACACCAGGATGGTGGTCATCAGCATGGTACCGGTCACCGCCACCCCGTAGGCCGCAGCCAGAGCGCCTGACGACTCGAAGCCGATCACCAGCAACACAACACCCACCATCAGCGTCCAGTTCACCGCGCCGATGTAAATTTGCCCCTGTTCGTCGCTGGAGGTGTGCTGGATCTGCATGCGCGGGATGTAACCCAGCTGAATGGCCTGGCGAGTCAGGGAAAACGCCCCGGAAATGACCGCCTGCGAGGCAATCACCGTGGCCATCGTGGCCAACCCGACCAACGGCAACAGCGCCCAGCTCGGTGCCAGCAGGTAGAAGGGGTTACGTGCTGCCTCCGGGTTTTGCAGCAGCAGTGCACCCTGGCCGAAATAGTTGAGCACCAGCGCGGGTAGCACCAGGATGAACCAGGCCCGGGCGATCGGCTTGCGGCCAAAATGCCCCATGTCGGCGTACAGCGCCTCGGCACCGGTCAGCGCCAGCACCACCGCGCCGAGAATGGCCACGCCCATGCCGGGGTGCACCACGAAGAAGTTCACCGCCCAGCCTGGGTTGAAGGCCTTGAGCACTTCCGGGCTCTGCGAGATGCCATGCACACCGAGCGCGCCCAGCACCACGAACCAGGTGACCATGATCGGGCCGAACAGTTTGCCGATCGTCTCGGTACCGTGCTTCTGCACCAGGAACAGTGCCACCAGTACCACCAGCGAAATCGGCACTACCCAATGGTCGATACCGTCAAACGCCAGGCCCATGCCCTCCACTGCCGACAGCACCGATACTGCCGGGGTGATCATGCTGTCGCCATAAAACAACGAAGCGCCGATCAACCCGCAAATCACCATCAGCGTGCGCAGCCGCGGATAGGCCGCCGTGGCCCGTCGCGCCAGCGCGGTCAGGGCCATGGTGCCGCCCTCGCCCTGGTTGTCGGCGCGCAGGATGAACATCACGTACTTGAACGAAACCACCCACAGCAGCGACCACAGGATCAGCGACAGGATCCCCAACACACCATCATGGTTGACCGGCACCCCATAACCGCCGGTAAAAACTTCCTTGAGGGTATACAACGGGCTGGTGCCGATATCGCCATAAACCACCCCGACCGCCGCCACGAGCAGGCCCAGCGACCGGGCTGCCCCCTGCTTGCCCTCGTGCCCGCCCTCAGCGTGACTGCTTGCCTGAACCATCGACCACTCCCGCACACGGCCATCACGGCCCTTGGTAATCACTCTGCTACCAGGCCCATGAAGGTACGCTGGCGCAACGGCGCGAAGCATAGCGCAGCGTTCGTCGTATTTCTGCTGGTCAAGCGCTCTTGCGCTCGCTAGAATTGCGCACTTTTTGATCAGAGGCGCCCAAAGCGCCCGTCAAGATCGCCCGCGATTCCGGCCGGGCGACCTGCATTCAATACCGAGGTTAGTCATGTCCACCACGCCCGCCACCCCCAAGGTAGGTTTCGTAAGCCTGGGTTGCCCAAAAGCCCTGGTCGATTCCGAGCGCATCCTGACCCAGCTGCGCATGGAAGGCTATGAAGTCGTGCCCACCTACGAGGACGCCGACGTTGTGGTGGTCAACACCTGCGGCTTCATCGACAGCGCCAAGGCCGAGTCGCTGGAAGTGATCGGCGAAGCGATCAAGGAAAACGGCAAGGTCATCGTTACCGGCTGCATGGGCGTAGAAGAAGGCAGCATCCGCGACGTGCACCCGAGCGTGCTGTCGGTCACCGGCCCGCAGCAGTACGAGCAGGTAGTCAACGCCGTGCACGAAGTGGTGCCGCCGCGTCAGGACCACAACCCACTGATCGACCTGGTGCCGCCACAGGGTGTCAAGCTGACCCCGCGCCACTATGCGTACCTGAAAATTTCCGAAGGCTGCAACCACAGCTGCAGTTTCTGCATCATCCCGTCGATGCGCGGCAAGCTGGTCAGCCGCCCGGTGGGCGAAGTGCTGAGCGAGGCCGAGCGCCTGGTGAAGGCTGGCGTGAAGGAGATCCTGGTGATTTCCCAGGACACCAGCGCCTACGGCGTCGACGTCAAGTACAAGACCGACTTCTGGAATGGCCGCCCGGTCAAGACCCGCATGCTCGAGCTGTGCGAAGCGCTGAGCAGCCTGGGCGCCTGGGTCCGTCTGCACTACGTGTACCCATACCCGAACGTGGACGACGTGATCCCGCTGATGGCCGCCGGCAAGATCCTGCCGTATCTGGACATCCCGTTCCAGCACGCCAGCCCGAAAGTGCTCAAGTCGATGAAGCGCCCGGCCTTCGAAGACCGCACCCTGGCGCGCATCAAGAACTGGCGCGAGCAGTGCCCTGAGCTGGTGATCCGCTCTACCTTCATCGTCGGCTTCCCGGGCGAGACCGAGGAAGACTTCCAGTACCTGCTGGACTGGCTGACCGAGGCCCAGCTCGACCGCGTTGGCTGCTTCCAGTACTCACCGGTGGAAGGCGCCCCGGCCAACGACCTGGGCCTGGAAGAAGTGCCGGACGACATCAAGCAAGAGCGCTGGGACCGCTTCATGGCCCACCAACAAGCCATCAGCACCGCCCGCCTGCAACTGCGCATCGGCAAGGAAATCGAGGTGCTGATCGACGAAGTCGAGGAGCAGGGTTCGGTTGGCCGCAGCTTCTTCGATGCCCCGGAAATCGACGGCAGCGTGTTCATCGACGGTGACCATGGCTTCAAGCCAGGCGACAAAGTGCGTTGCCGTGTCGTGGATGCCGACGAATACGACATGTGGGCAGAGCCTATCTAAAACGGCTGAAACATGAAAAGCCCCTGCCCCGGCACTCCCCACCAGGAACTACCGGCGCAGGGGCTTTTTTGTCAGAACGTGTGAAATAGCATCAGGCCGCCCTCGGCATCCGGGCTTGCATCCGAGAAGCCTTTGACCACGTAGAGTTGTACTTTCCACTGCTGGTTGAGCTTGTGGGTGAGGAACAGCGTCAGTTCCTGGATCTGCGATCCGGTCGAGACCACTTTTTGCCGCCAATCATAGGAAGCACCTGCCGAAGTGCCCGCAGCCACGGGTAGCGCAAAGCCGAGGCTGGCAAATACCGGGTCGTCGAAGTTGCTGTCGGGTGGGTCACCGAACTTCTTCCAGCCCAGCGTGGCGAACCCGGTGACCAGGCCAAAGCCCTTGGTGATGTCGACCTGGGCGGTGTAGTCGTACTCACCGGTGCCCAGGCACTGGTCTTCATCGGCGGTGGGGAATTTGACCTTGCCGATCAGGTCCAGCATCAGGCCACCGTCACTGCCATCGAGCAGCGCATAGCCGGCGCTGGCAACCGTGTCGCCCAGCCCGCTTTCCACGTCCCGGCAACCGCCAGGCAAGGGGTCACCACTGGGGCCGACTTCGGGGTTGGTGATGCGCAACCAGGGCACAGTTACCTTGTAGGTCATAGGGCCGGTCTCGTACTTGCCGACCACCGGCATGTACCAGATTTCCGACGTGGTGCCGGTGCCATAGTCGCCACTTGAATAGTCCATGCCGATGGCGGCGCTGAAGGTATCGGCCAAGGCCGAGGCACTGGTGCATGACAGCAAGCAAGCGAAAAGAGGGAGCGCTGGTCTCATCTGCACCTCAGTACCCTTTTGGGAAGTGTGGTCGGACTTACCCAGCCTAGTTGGCTAACGCCCGGATCGCTCTGGATGCTCGACTTTTTCGGCAGTCTCGACCTTTTCCGGCTTTTCGACTTTCTCGATTTTTTCTACTTTCTCCGGCAGCTCAACTTTCTCTACCTTTTCGACTCTTTCTACTTTCTCAACCTTCTCAACTTTTTCAGGCTTTTCGACTTTCTCTACCTTTTCTACTTTCTCTACTTTCTCTACTTTCTCTACTTTCTCTACCTTCTCTACTTTCTCTACCTTCTCTACTTTCTCTACCTTCTCTACCTTCTCTACTTTCTCTACCTTCTCTACCTTCTCTACCTTCTCTACCTTCTCAGGCTTTTCGACCTTTTCGCCCTTATCGACCTTCTCGACCTTTTCGACTTCGACCTTTTCCACCCGATCAGAACTTCCGCTGTTACTCCGCTCGGCCTGCTCCACAGCGTCGAGGTGTTCCGACTTTCCAGATTTTTCCACGCCACCCCCGCTGCCATGGCCACTGGAGTCGTCAACGGCACTGCGCCCACGGTGATCATCACTGGCTTCATTGCGCACGCTGGTCGCATCGCTTGCGCCATGATCACTGTTGCTGGAGCCGCCGGAGCTGCTCCTTTCCTGCTCGCCATCGTGCCCCGAATGGCTTCTGTCCGGATTGTCGATACGGTCTCCCTGGAACTCCACACGGGTTGCCCGCAACTCGTGAGTACCACTGAGTACCCCGCTTACCCGCACACGTTGATCAAGCGCCAACGTCGCAGGCTGCCTGCCAACAATTACAGTGCCTTGCCCCAACGTCACATTGATGCCTGCAACCACCAGTTGCCGTGCCTGAGTGCGCTGCACCAAACCTTCGACCACTGCCTGCTGGACTCGGCCAGCAAAAGGCAGGCTCGGGTCGGGGCGGGTTTGCGCCACTTCCAGCTGGCGCCCGGTCCACTGGCCGCGCACCAGCACTTCCCGTGCAGGTGCCACACGGGTACCCAGCTTCAACCCCTGAAGGTTGCCAGCACGATCTACCGCACCGATGGCGCTGGCCTCCCTCAACCCCGGAGCCCGTTCGATACGGGTCGCCACCACTTCGCCCCGGGCATCACGCAGGCCGCTGACCCTCACGGGCTCGCCCGGGCGCAGCCCTTCAGCCACCCGCGCGCCAGCGGCAAGCCGCACAGGTTGGCCCATGACTCGCAGGGGGGCCGAGGCATTGGGCAGCGCCGTTAGCGGCCCTTCGAAGACGTTGAGGATCGAAATGCGCCCTGCTTGCAGACCACGCTGGGTGGCGAACGCCTCCACCGCCACCACTTGCCCGATCGCCAGGTGACCACTGCTGGCAGGCGCCCCGTTTTCACTCACCGGTACGTCCTTGCCATAGTGCACCTCCATGCCATTGACGCAGATCGAGGCGAACCCGGTGATAGTGCCGACAATACCTGTGCCGCCCGTACCGCCCGGGCGCTGGATCGGCGCACCGGTACCGCCTACCCCACCGTGGCTGTGATCGAAGTAGGTACCGTCCACACCTTCCGCCACCGCCCCAGTACCACCCGTGCCACCGGGGCGTTGCTGGAGTGGCGCGCCGGTACCACCGACACCACCCGCCCTGGCCCCGGTACCGCCCACGCCGCCGGGAAACTGCATACCTGCAGCACCGGCCATACCCACCTCGTCCCGGCTGACACACACCGGCGCCGCAACCACCTCGGCAGGCGCTATCAGGTTCAACCCGAAAACCAGGGCGAACGTGACAGCACTGAGGCAGCGCGCAAGAAGAGTCATGGGCCGGGTGTCTTCGACGAATCGGGATCGGTAGCTTCAGTGTAGAAATAAAGCCCGACAGTGATGCGCTGGCGTTGCTCGGCACTGGGCTCATCGACGCTTTCCAGCTCGGCTGCAAGGTGGCTGAAGGCAAGCAGCGTCTGCATGCCATCCTTGGCGACCACCTCACGCACATGCTCGACACTTGCCAGGCTCAGGGCGTCGTAGTGCACGCTACGTTCAAAAAATGGTTGGCCGTCGTCACTGAGGTTGTGCACTGCTGCGCAGGCATGGTCATGCAGGTTGTGGCCGAAGTAGGCGGCTTTTTCATCAAAGCCCTTTTGCGGCACGAATGCCTGAGCTTGCAGGTGAACGCAATCCTGCTCGTCGAGCCGCACCACACCCAGGCGCAACCATTCATCCAGCACCACCCGGCCGCGGATATCGGTGCTGACCTTGGCCACCAGGGCATCAAATGAGCAATCCCCCCCCACGCTGGCCAGCCTCGGCAGCGCCAGTGCCTGACCAGGTACGGAACAGAATGGCGCAGTGGTAGTCCAGACGCTGACCAGCTGTGCGCCTAGCGTGATATTCGCGGGCAGGGCCGCAAGCACCGTATCGCCCTCGCTGCGCAGCCGTCGAACATCCTTACGATGTACGCCTGTAAGCAGGCTGATGCGGCTGTCACTTGGTGCGGTGTCGTTCAGACGAAACTCGCGATGCGCAACCTCGACGAACACTTCCTTGAGCAGGTCGGCGAACATCGTGTAGGTCACCCCCTTGCGTAGCATCAAACGCACCAAAGGGCGCATGACACGCCGCAGCGCGCTTAACATCGAGGGGGGTAAGGCGGGCGATTGCATTGAGCGCATTCCTTGACATATGAATCCTGCTCATACAAAACCCGTCCGCTGGGTTTTGTACGGGCCGCTTCGAATCAGCGCCAATCAGCTTCTGCTGTTGTCATCACCCGGTTCGCCACCCACATGGTTGCCGTGATCATCGCCAGGTTCACCACCAACATGATTGCCGTGATCATCGCCAGGCTCGCCGCCGACATGATTGCCATGATCATCCCCGGGCTCACCGCCAACATGGTTGCCATGATCGTCACCGGGCTCACCGCCAACGTGGTTGCCGTGATCATCACCGGGCTCACCACCCACGTGATTGCCATGATCGTCACCTGCTTCAGCATGACTGCTGCTGCGCCCAGAGTTCGAGTTGCCGTCGTGGCCCTGGCCATCATGGCCGCTGCCACTGTTGCCGTTGCCGGCATGGCCGCCGCCGTCGCCTCCACTGCCGTGGCCGCCGCCACTGCCACTTCCACCGCCACCACCGTGGCCACCGCCGCCGCTTCCGCCGCCACCTCCATGGCCACCGCCACCGCCGCTTCCGCCGCCACCTCCATGGCCACCGCCACCACCGCTTCCGCCGCCACCTCCATGGCCACCGCCACCGCCGTGGCCACCACCGCCACCACCGCCGTCTTTGGCGTAGGCACTGGAGCCATGAGTAATCGAATCAGGGATCAAGACAATGGATGTCGACAGCACGCCCGCTACGGCAGCCGCGAGTAAAGCCTTCTTGAACAGCAGGTGGATTTGCATAGTCCGTCTCCAGGTCTTCGCCACGAGAACGCCAAATCAGTCAGGAATTCTGCTTTCGGTTTTTTCTTTTCTTTGCGTGGGATTTTTTCCCACGTTTAATTAATAGACCTCCATACCCCGAGCTTCAAGCGCTGCGCGAACCAGCCGACCGGTGGTTGGCCTGCTATGTTTTCCCTACCGTCACGGAGGAATACCGGCATGCCTGCGCTACTGACGCTGCAAACCCCGCGCTTGTGCGACTACAGCGAATTGGTACAGGTATGGGAGGATTCGGTACGCGCCACCCACGACTTCCTGCCAGAGAGCTACATCCTGCTGCTGCGCGAACACGTGCTGCGCCGCTACCTCGACGCAGTGATGCTGATTTGCTGCAAGGACCGACAACGGATCTGCGGTTTCGCCGGGGTCGCCAACGGGCGGGTGGACATGCTGTTCGTCGCACCTACCCACCGTGGCCAAGGTGTTGGCAAGCGCCTGCTGCGCTATGCCATCAACGAACTGAATGCCGAGTGCCTGGACGTCAACGAACAAAACCCGCAAGCGCTGGGCTTCTACCTGCATGAAGGATTTGAAGTCATCGGCCGTTCGCAAACCGATGGCTTGGGCCAGCCCTACCCTCTGCTGCACATGAGGTTGGTGCGAAGCGCACCTTGTGGCGGCGCCTGAATGTGCCGCGCCAAGTATCCAAAATGGCGCATCTGACACAGATTCCCATCATCAATCGCGCACGGGCAGGTACAATGGAGGTCTTTCCCTGCCTTGCGAATTGCCCCATGTCCGAACCCGTCCGCCTGTCCAAACGCCTCATCGAGCAGCTCGGCTGCTCCCGCCGCGAGGCCGAGCAGTACATTGAAGGAGGCTGGGTTACTGTCGATGGCGTGGTGGTCGAGCAGCCGCAGTTCAAAGTCGAACAGCAGCGCGTCGAGCTGCTGCCGGGCGCCCGTGCCGAAACCCTGGAGCCAGTGACCCTGCTGCTGAATCAGCCGGCCGGCGTGGACAGCGAAACCGCTCGTGCCAGCATGAACATGGCTAGCCTCAGCGAAGCCCACCGCGAAGGCGTGCGCGCCCTGCACGGGCATTTTGCCCGGCAGGACTGCGTGGCACCGCTGGAGCGTGGGGCCAGCGGCCTGCAGGTGTTCACCCAGGACTGGCGGGTAACCCGCAAAGTCGAGGCGGACCTGCGTCGCCTGGAGCAGGAATTCATCGTTGAAGTGCGCGGCGAGACCACGCCTCAGGCGCTGGAGCGCCTGGCGCGCGGGGCCACGCGCAATGACCGCGAGCTGCCCAAGGCCAAGGCCAGTTGGCAGAACGAGACCCACCTGCGCATGGTGTTGAAAAACCCACAACCAGGGCAGATTTCCGAGCTTTGCGCCTACCTGCGCCTCGAGCTCATAAGCATGCGCCGCATTCGCCTGGGTGGCGTGTCCATGGGCAAGCTGCCTTTGGGCCAATGGCGCTACCTGGCCACTACCGAACGTTTCTAAGCAATGCGCCGCGCTGGAACGCGCGGCACCTGAACAGGATTCTGCAGCAATGAACCACAACGACGTCCTGCGCAGCCTGCGCTACATGCTCAAGGTGAACGACGCCAAGATGGCCGAGATCATCGGCCTCTCTAGCCTCGAAGTGAACCCGCTGGTGCTGGCCACCTACCTGAAAAAAGAAGAAGAGGAAGGCTTCGTGCGCTGCCCTGAACGGGTGATGGCGCACTTTCTCGACGGCCTGGTAATACACCGCCGTGGCAAGGACGACAGCCGCCCGCAGCAGCCGGTCGAGCTGCCGGTGACCAATAACCAGATCCTCAAAAAACTGCGGGTGGCCTTCGAGCTCAAGGAAGAGGACCTGCACGCGATCCTCAAGTCGGTCAACTTCCCGGTCAGCAAGCCTGAGCTCAGCGCACTGTTCCGCAAGGCTGGCCACGATAACTACCGCCCTTGCGGCGACCAGTTGCTGCGCAACTTCCTGAAGGGCCTGACCCTGCGCGTGCGCGGCTGAGTGGCCATGCAGCATACGGTTGCCCCGGTCGGCATCGTCCGCTCCTGTTTCAAGGAGAAGTTCGCCATCCCGCGCCAACCCCAGCTGGCGCCTGCCGCGCGTGGTGTACTCGAACTGCTGCCACCGTTCGACCAGGGTGATGCGGTCGAGGGCCTGGAGCAGGTCAGCCATGTCTGGTTGCTATTTCTGTTCCACCAGGCCCTGGAGGACAAGCCGCGCCTGAAGGTGCGGCCACCGCGCCTGGGCGGCAACAAAAGCATGGGGGTGTTCGCTACCCGCGCCACCCACCGGCCCAATGGTATCGGCCAGTCGGTGGTGCGCCTGGAGGGCGTGGAGCCCGGGCGCCTGCTGCTGTCAGGCATCGACTTGCTCGACGGCACGCCGGTGCTGGACATCAAACCCTATGTGCCCTACGCCGACAGCATCGCTGGCGCCAGCAACCAGATGGCCAATGCAGCGCCTGTGGCAATTGCCGTGCAGTGGGCCGACAACGCCCTGCCCCAGGCCCGCGAGCATGCCTTGCGCCTGGGCGAGCCGCTGGTGGAGCTGATCGAGCAATGCCTGGCGCAGGACCCACGGCCGGCTTATCAGGTACCTCCGGCCGAGCGGGTTTACGGGGTGAGGTTCTGGGACGTGCAGGTGAGGTGGCATTACCCGCAGCCGGACTCGATCCGGGTGCTGGAGGTTGTGCTGGCCTGACGCGAAGACCGCGCATGAAAAAGGCGACCCTGGGGTCGCCTTTTTCGTTTTACCGCAGCGCGATCAGCGAGCCGGGCCTTCGGCCACACCCAGGTCGTCGGTCGGACGCGCATCGACCAGCGGCGCACCACCGGAAGCCAGTTCCGAAGCCAGCTTGTCGTTGTCCATTTCCTTGACCCACTTGGCCACTACCACGGTAGCAACGGCGTTGCCCACCAGGTTGGTCAGGGCGCGGGCTTCGGACATGAAGCGGTCGATGCCGAGGATCAGCGCCAGGCCGGCAACCGGCAGGTGGCCAACGGCCGACAGGGTTGCGGCCAGGACGATGAAGCCCGAACCGGTAACGCCGGCAGCACCTTTGGAAGCTACCAACAGCACCAGCAGCAGGGTGATCTGGTGAGTGATGTCCATGGTGGTGTCGGTCGCCTGAGCGATGAACACCGCAGCCATGGTCAGGTAGATCGAGGTACCGTCCAGGTTGAACGAGTAACCGGTCGGGATGACCAGGCCCACCACCGACTTCTTCGCGCCCAGGCGCTCCATCTTGGCCAGCATGCGTGGCAGGGCCGACTCCGAGGACGAAGTACCCAGTACGATCAGCAGTTCTTCACGGATGTAGCGGATCAGCTTGAGTACGCTGAAACCGTGGGCACGGCAGATACCGCCCAGCACCACCAGCACGAACAGCAGGCAGGTGATGTAGAAGCAGGCCATCAGGTAGCCCAGCTGCACCAGCGAGCCAACGCCGTACTGGCCGATGGTGAAGGCCATGGCACCGAAGGCGCCGATCGGGGCAAGCTTCATGATCATGTTGATGATGTTGAACATGACATGGGCGAAGCGGTCGATCATGTCCAGCAACGGCTTGCCGTAGCTGCCCAGGCGGTGCAGGGCGAAGCCGAACAGCACCGAGAACATCAGCACTTGCAGGATGTCGCCGTTGGCGAAGGCGCCGACCACGGTGTTGGGGATGACGTTGAGCAGGAAGCCGACGGTGGTCTGCTGCGCGCCGGCGGCGGCATAGGCAGCCACGCTGCTGGCATTCAGGGTGCTGACGTCGATGTGCATGCCAGCGCCGGGCTTGACCACGTTGACGACGACGAGGCCGATGATCAGGGCGATGGTGGAGACGATTTCGAAATACAGCAGCGCGTAGCCGCCAGTCTTGCCGACCGACTTCATACTCTGCATGCCGGCGATGCCGCTGACCACGGTACAGAAGATGATCGGGGCGATGACCATCTTGATCAACTTGACGAAGCCGTCACCCAGGGGTTTGAGGGCGACGCCCGTTTCCGGGTAGTAGTGGCCGAGCAGGATGCCGATGGTGATGGCAATGATCACCTGGACATACAGGGATTTGTACAGCGGCTGACGTGTCGTCATGGCTCATTTTCCTCAAGTGTGCCGGTTCACCCTTCCCAGGGTGGTGGGGCACCTGAATCGCTAACCCTCCTGCACTTGGAGGGATTTGTCGTTGTGTTCGAGCTGCCTGGGCAGGCCTCTGCGAAGTTCAATAGCAAGGGTGGTGCCAAAATGCCCACGAAGGGTGCAAGGGCCGTATTTGCTAGGGATAAATGCCCAACGACAGGGCGATTTGGCGGAGGAAGGCTGGCGGATTTCCGCCCGATGGCGGGATTTGTACAGGGGGGGCTGGCGGAAATCCGCCCTTGCTGGGCCGCCCTTGGTGGGAGGCCAGCGAAATCAATCGAGATTGAAGGTGATCCTGAACGCCGCGCCGCCCAAAGGCGAATCCCCCAGGCTCAGCTCGGCGTCATAGCTGTCGACGATATCCTTGACCACCGCCAACCCGATGCCCTGCCCCGGGTGCTGGCTGTCCAGCCGCTCCCCGCGCTCGAGAATACGCTCACGCTGGTCGGCGGGCACCCCCGGCCCATCGTCCTCGATGCACAAGGTCAACTGCCCTGGCGTCTGCTCCAGGCTCACCCGCACCTGGCCCAGACTCAGCCGGTAGGCGTTTTCCAGCAGGTTGCCGAGCATTTCCAGCAACGCACCCTGCTCCATCGGCACCTGCGCCGCATCGGGCAACGCCAGCACCACGCTCACCCGTTTATCCCGGTAAACCTTGGCCAAGGTGCTGCACAGGCTGTCGAGCAGCGGCCGCAACCTCACGCTGTGGCGTACCAGGCCACTCTTGCGCAGGCTGGCACGTTGCAGTTGGTAGTCGATCTGCTGGCTCATGCGCTCGATCTGGCTTTGCAGCACCCGCGCCTGCTCGCGCTCGCCGCTGCGTTGCTGCAGGCTTTCACCCACGCCCTGCAGCACTGCCAGCGGCGTCTTCAGGCTGTGCGCCAGGTCATCCAGCGAGTCACGGTAGCGCGTGCGTTGCTCACGCTCACTGCGCAACAGGCGGTTGAGCGAGCGGGTCAGGCGCAGCAGCTCGCGAGGGTGCTCGCCGCTCAGGCCCTCGCGCACGCCCGATTCCACCTCGTCCAGCTCATGGCTTAGCCGGCGCAACGAGCGCAGGCCCCAGGTCAGGCCAGCCCACAGCAGCACCATGAGCGCCAGCAATGCAGCGCCGAACCCCAGGTAGAGCTTTTCGCGCAGGCCATTGAGGGTAGCCTTGTACTCACTAAGCGGTTGCAGGGCGACAATGCTGTAAGCGGCGCTCTGACCACCCAGCAGCTTGATCTCGACGTCGTACACGAAGAACTCTTCGCCGTCGGACTGGTGAATGCGGGCGAACTCGTTGCCGCGCCCGTCATAGCGCGGGCGGTAGTTGATGTGCCGGTCAGCGGTGGCACGCGACTGCCAGACCAGGTTGCCATCACGGTCGAAAATATAGCCAAGCAGCCCGGTGTACGGCAGGTTATAGCGCTCGTCCGGGAGCAACGCAGGCATCTGCAACTGCCCATGTTCGATACGCGCAGCGGAAATCAACGTGGTCACATCCGAAGCCAGGCGCTGCTCGATCGATTCCTGCAGGGCCAGGCTGAAGGCCTTTTGCAAGGCCGGCAGCAGTGCCAGCATGAACAGCAGTGCCAACACTGCGGCAGCCAGCATCAGGCGCACCCGCAGCGAGCGGATCATCGGCAGCGCTCGGTGAACAGATAGCCCAGGCCACGCACCGTGTCGATGGGTTTGAAGCCGTGCGCGCCTTCAAGCTTGCGGCGCAGGCGGCCAACCAGCACTTCTATGACATTGGGGTCGCGCTCCTCATCCCCAGGGTACAGCTGCTCCATCAGTCGGTCCTTGGCCACTACCTGCTGATGATGGCGCATGAGGTATTCGAGAATGCGGTATTCGTAGGCGGTCAGTGCCAAAGGCTGTTCGTCGAGGGTGGCCTGCTTGCGGTTGAGGTCGAGCACCAAGGGGCCTGCGGCAATGGTTGACTGGGTAAAGCCACTGGAGCGGCGCAACAGGGCATTGAGCCGCGCTTCGAGCTCTTCGAACTGAAACGGCTTGACCAGGTAGTCGTCGGCACCGGCGGCCAGGCCTTCGACCTTGTCCTGCCAGTTGCCTCGAGCGGTAAGGATAAGAATGGGGAAGGTCTTGTCCTGGCTGCGCAGGCGCGTGATCAGCTCCAGTCCACTGATACCAGGCAGGCCCAGGTCGACGATGGCCAGGTCGAAGTGGTATTGCCCAGCCTGGTACAGCGCCTCCTCGGCGTCGGCAACGGCTTCGACCACATGGCCACTTTCGCCCAGGCGGGTGTAGAGGTGATGGCGAAGCAGGGCTTCGTCCTCGACCACCAGCAGTTTCATGTGCAGCTCCTTGTGTGTATTGCCTATACCGGCCTCTTCGCAGCACAAGGCTGCTCCTGCAGAAACATCACCCCTGCAGGAGCAGCCTTGTGCTGCGAACGGGCCGGTACAGGATAACGCGGCTCGCCGATCAGAACTTGTAGCTTGCTGCCAGATAGGTCTGCGCGCTGCTGGTCAGGCGCAGAGTGCCGTCCTTCGGCCCGCCATGCGCACCCACTTCGGTTGCAGCATTGGTGCGCAGGTAACGGTAGCCCAGTTCGACCGAGGCCTTGTCGGTGATGTCCTGAATCACGCCGGCCTGCAGGCCGTAGGCATAACCGTAGTCGGTATCGCGGCTGGCGCCTGGCGACTCCTGGCTGAGCTTGGTCATGCCCAGGCTGCCACCGCCGAACAGTTTGGTGGTATCGCCCACCGGCAGGAACAGGTCATAGCTGCCCAGCAGGTTTTCCTGGCGCAATTTCAGGCCGCTGTGGTCGCCCGAGACATTGTCATAGGTCATGTAGTAGCGGCCTTGGTCGTTGATCTTGCCCACACGCACACCCCAGGTGTTGTCCTTGCCAATGATACCGTCGGCGTTGAGGTGGTCGGTGTTGCGCTGCAGCAGGCCGGATTTGCGAACTTTGTCGCTGGTCTGGCCGTAGGTCAGGCTGGCGAAGTTATCGTCTGCGGCCTGGGCGGAGGTGATGCCAGCGGCGCAGACGGCCATGGCGGCAAGCAGGGTATTGAAGGTTTTCATGGCTGGATACTCTAGTTGGGTGCGCTGTTTCGGTCTGGAAGCTAGAGTAAGCAGGGCACCCTGAACCGCGACTGAACCCTGGCTGAACCCCGGCTGAACGAACCGATTGCAGAACAAGGAGTAGTGACCCATGCGTGCCCTGCTGGCCTTGACCCTGATGTGCAGCGCCGTCCTCGCCCAAGCGGCGGTACAAACCCGCGAAATCCCCTACCAGGATGCCGACGGCAACCGCCTGGTCGGCTATTACGCCTACGATGATGCCGTCGAGGGCAAGCGCCCCGGCATCGTCGTGGTGCATGAATGGTGGGGGCTGAACGACTACGCCAAGCGCCGTGCCCGCGACCTGGCAGCACTGGGCTACAACGCGCTGGCCATCGATATGTATGGCGACGGCAAGCACACCGAGCACCCGCAGGACGCCCAGGCGTTCATGGCCGAAGCGATGAAAGACCCGGCAGCGGCAGCCAGGCGCTTCGACGCCGGCCTCGAGCTTTTGAAGCTGCAACCGAACACCAACAAGCATGAGCTGGGTGCTGTCGGCTATTGCTTCGGTGGCAAGGTGGTCCTCGATGCCGCGCGGCGCGGCGAAAAACTGGACGGTGTGGTGAGCTTTCATGGCGCCCTGGCCACCCAGACCCCGGCAAAACCTGGCGTGGTGCGGGCCGATATCCTGGTCGAGCATGGTGCGGCGGACAGCATGGTCACGCCGCAGCAGGTTGAGGCGTTCAAGGCCGAGATGGATGCTGCGAAGGCCAACTACCAGTTCGTCAGCATTGAAGGCGCCAAGCACGGGTTTACCAACCCCGATGCTGACCGGCTGAGCCATGGCGACCATGGTGGGCCCGACATTGGCTATAACAAGGCGGCGGACGAAAGCTCCTGGGCGGATATGCAGGCGTTCTTCAAGAAGGTATTCAAATAAAGATTGTCGCGGGCCGCTTGCGGCCCCAGCAATCCCACCTCCCACACCGCCGCTGCGGCTGGCACAATAGCGCCATGAACACTCTCCCAGCCTGCTGCGCCCCACTCCAGCACCACTGGCCCTTGCCCCGCCCGCTGCCCGGCGCGGTGCTGGTCAGTTGCACGTTCGACCCTACCCGCCTGGCACCCGACGATTTCCAGCGCGCCGGCATCGTGCCAAGTGCCAGCCTGCAACGCTCGGTGGCCAAGCGCCAGGCCGAGTACCTGGCCGGTCGCGTATGTGCCCGCGCCGCGCTGCAGCGCCTGGACGGCCGCGACTACGTACCGGCTACCCATGAGGACCGCTCGCCCATCTGGCCAGCCGGCATTCACGGTTCGATCACCCATGGCCAGGGCTGGGCCGCCGCAGTGGTCGCCGCCGAAGGCAGTTGCCAAGGCCTTGGGCTGGATCAGGAAGCCCTGCTCGATGACGAGCGTGCCGAGCGGCTGATGGGCGAAATTCTCACCGCGGCCGAGCTGGAGCGCCTGGACAGCCACCAGCTCGGCCTGACGGTAACCCTGACCTTCTCGTTGAAGGAAAGCCTGTTCAAGACCCTCTACCCGCTGACCCACCAGCGCTTCTACTTCGAGCACGCCGAAGTACTCGACTGGTCCGCCGAAGGCCTGGCGCGCCTGCGTCTGCTCACCGACCTGTCGCCGCAATGGCGGCACGGCGCTGAGCTTCAGGGCCAGTTCTGCCTGCAGGACGGCCACTTGCTGAGCCTGGTCAGCGTCTGACCTTTACAACGGTGCCTGCTGCCGGGGCCAGTTGAGGCTGAAGCAGGCGCCACCCAACGCGGCACTGCGCCCAACCGAAGCCCTGCCCGCGTGCCAGTAGATGATCCGCCGTACGATCGACAAGCCCAGGCCATGCCCGCCCGAGGCACGGGTACGGCTGTCATCAAGGCGGGTAAATGGCGTGAAGATGCGGTCCCAGACACCCTCGGGGATCCCAGGGCCGTCATCTTCCACGTCGATACGGCAGCGTTGCTGCCCCAACTGGTAGCTCAGACGCACTTCAGACTCGGCATGGCGCATGGCATTGCCGACCAGGTTCTGCAGGGCCCGGTGCAGGTAACGCGGCTCGGCTTCGACCCAGGCGCCCTCGGCATCCGCGCCCTGGCAGTCACCGCGCACCACCCGCACCTCGGCACGCAACGGCGCCAGCTCTCCGATCACCCGATCGAGCAAGGCATCCAGATCGACCCGCTGGAACTTCAAGGCTGGCGCGCCCTGCTCCAGACGGGCGTAGGTCAGCATCTCGTCCACCAGCTTGTCGAGGTCCTGAATGTCGCCGTCCATGCCGGCCAGGTGTTTGGCCCGGGCCTGCTCAGTCGTGGCACTTTCGATCATTTCCAGGCCAAAGCGCAGGCGTGCCACTGGCGTGCGCAGCTCATGGGACACCGCCCGTACCAACTCGCGCTGCATGGTCAGCGAGCGCTGCAGGTGTTCGGCCATGCCATTGAAGGCAGCGGCCAGGCGCCCTACCGAGTCGGCATCGCCAGCCGGTACGCGGGTATCCAGGCTGCCTTGGGCAATGCGCGTGGCCGCAATCTCCAGCCCTGACACCCGGCGCTCCAGCTGACGCACCAGCAGGTATACCACCAGGCCGATCAAGCACAGGCCTAGGAAGGCAATCAGGATCAGCAACTGCGGCGGGTACGGGTTGAGCTGATACAACGGGCCGATTTCCAGCACCCAGGGAGAGCCCGTCAGCCCTGCGAATACACGGATCGAGTCGCCATCCTTGCCCAGCGCCATCACCGTGTCGCCCTCCTCGACCCGGCGCCGCTGGTCATCGTCCAGGCTGACCCGCTCGATACGCTGCAGGGCGACACCAAAGCCAAAGCCCTTTTCCAGCTTGATCTGGGCCAGGCGCTGCTGCTGTTCGGTTACCGGGTAGCGCACCAGTTCGTCAGCCAATAGATAGAGTGTGGCGCGCGCCAGCTGCTCGCTGATCTGTTTGATCTGCGCAACCAGCATCAGGTCTTCCTGGCCGACCTTGCGCAGTACTTGCGCCGCATGTGGCCCCGTCTTCTCGACTACCACCAGGCCACGGTACAGGCGCGCCCGCTGGCCACCGTCAAGGCTGCGCGCGGTCATTGGCTGCAACGTCAGCGGCACACCAAGCAGGCGCTCCCAGATCAGCAGCGAGCGCTTGCGTTCGGTTTCATTCTGCGTCGCCAGGTTGTCAGCCATCAGGCTGAAGGTTCCCTGGGCCAAGCCCTCGCGGTGCTGTGCGGCGCGTACTTCATTGACCAGGTGCAGGCTGAGCACGCCAAGCAAGGCCACCAGCACCAACACGGCCAGCATGCCGCCGTAGACGCGCAGGAAGATCGAATTGTTCATGGCGCCTCGCCGACAAACAGATAGCCCTTGCTGCGCAGGGTCTTGATCAACCGTGGCTGCAGTGGGTCATCGCCGATCTTGGGGCGGATTTTAGAAATGCGTATATCGATGGAGCGGTCCTGGCCGTCGTAGCCCACGCCCCGCAGTGCGGTGAAAATCTGCTCGCGCGTCAGCACCCGGCCGGCATTGCTGGCCAGCAGCCAGAGCAGGTCGAACTCGGCGCCGGTCAGCTCGATCAATTGTTCGCCCAGGCGCGCCTCGCGCAAGCGGTTGTCGATGTGCAGCGCACCGAAAGCCAGGTCTTGACGTTTGCTGTCCACGGTCTCGCTACGGCGCAGCAGGGCCTGAATGCGCGCCAGCAGCAGGCGTGGGCGCACCGGTTTGCAGACATAGTCATCAGCCCCCAGGTCCAGGCCCTGGACCTGGTCCAGTTCGTCGCTGCGGGCGGTGAGCATCAGGATCGGGCCAAGGTACTGGCTACGCACACGGCGGCAGATGCTCAGACCGTCCTCGCCGGGGAGCATGAGGTCGAGAATGACCAGGTCGGGCTGGCTGTCGACGATGCGCCGCGCGGCGCGGGCTCCATCACCCTCGACACTGACCTCGTAGCCGTTGGCCTGCAGGTACTCGGCAGTGAGGTCGGCCAGACGCTGGTCGTCTTCAACAATGAGGATGCGTGGGGTGGGGTGGTCCATGGCCTCTGCCTTTAATTGTTGTTTTTCTGTTGCCAGTGCGGGCCGTTTCGCAGCTAAAGCCGCTCCCACAGGGACCGCGCCGCTTTCGAAACCTGCGCACTGCCCCTTTAACCTAAAAGCAATATCACAGCCGGATACTACGTCCCGCCCCCGGCACTGCCAACCCACCCACAGCCCCTCGACTGAACCGTTTTTTGTGATAGGGTTCGCGCCCGAAAAAAACTGCCCCGGGGCATCAAGGCGCAGAAAAATACTGCAAACCACTTGGCACAAGGCCTACAGCGAATACCCACCATTCACTCACAAAGTACACACACGTTATCCACAGGCGCTCGCCTTGCAAAGCCCCCAATACCGCATTATCTTGTATCCCGATCGCAGCGAACCACTAGATATAGGGGTTCGTGCAAAATCACACACAAAAGTCAACCCGCAAGATCAAGCGATTTTCCGGGTGGAACTTCAGGTGATTTCAGCAGCCGAACCGCTCCTGCGGAGGCGACCGAGGCAAGCCCTTCCAGGGCCTTGTTCGGGTATGGGTGTTGCAGGCCAGGCCTGGCATCCATCAGCAACAGTTTTTGGGCCCTGCCCAGAACCTTTGACTTCGGCCAGGGAGCGGCAAGCCATTGCCCCTTATTCCTGAGTCTGTCCCGAAGTCGGTACGCCCGCGCGGGCGGACGCGCATGCATTGCGCATCCCCGCCAGGCCATCGAGCAAGTGGACGGAACGGTGGGCGCCCAAAAGGCGCCTGAACAATATAGAAACTGTGGAGACACCCACCCATGCAAACCGACACAACTCGCGAGAACCCGCAGGCCAAGGTGCCGCAGGCCGCCGATTCCAACCAGGATCTGGCCGCCACCGCCCCCGGCCAACTGCGCGTGATCAAGCGTAACGGCACTGTCGTCCCTTACACCGACGACAAGATCACCGTGGCCATCACCAAGGCGTTCCTCGCAGTTGAAGGCGGCACCGCCGCCGCTTCGTCGCGCATCCACGACACCGTCGCGCGTCTGACCGAGCAGGTTACCGCCACGTTCAAGCGTCGCATGCCATCGGGTGGCACCATCCACATCGAAGAAATCCAGGACCAGGTCGAACTGGCCCTGATGCGCGCCGGCGAGCAGAAAGTTGCCCGCGACTACGTGATCTACCGCGACCAGCGTGCCAAGGAGCGTGCCACCCGCGCCAACACCGACGCCGTGGTCGAGCCGCACCCAAGCATCCGCATCACCCTGGCCGACGGCAGCCTGGCTCCGCTCGATATGGCCCGCCTGAACACCATCATCAGCGAAGCCTGCGAAGGCCTGGCCGAAGTCGATGGCGACCTGATCCAGCGCGAAACCCTGAAGAACCTGTACGACGGCGTGGCCATCAAGGACGTCAACACCGCCCTGGTGATGACCGCCCGTACCCTGGTAGAGCGCGAGCCCAACTACTCGTTCGTTACCGCACGCCTGCTGATGGACACCCTGCGCGCCGAAGGCCTGGGCTTCCTCAACGTAGCCGACAGCGCTACCCACCACGAAATGGCCGACCTGTACGCCAAGGCCCTGCCAGCCTACGTCGCCAAAGGTATCGAGTTCGAACTGCTGAACCCGGCGCTGGCCGACTTCGACCTGGAAAAACTGGGCAAGGCGATCAACCACGAGCGCGACCAGCAGTTCACCTACCTGGGCCTGCAGACCCTGTACGACCGCTACTTCATCCACAAGGATGGCGTGCGCTTCGAGCTGCCGCAGGTGTTCTTCATGCGTGTGGCCATGGGCCTGGCGCTGGAGGAGAAAGACAAGGAAGCCCGTGCGATCGAGTTCTACAACCTGTTGTCGTCGTTCGACTACATGGCCTCGACCCCGACCCTGTTCAACGCCGGCACCCTGCGCCCGCAGCTGTCCAGCTGCTACCTGACCACCGTGCCGGACGATCTGTCGGGCATCTACCACGCGATTCACGACAACGCCATGCTGTCGAAATTCGCCGGTGGCCTGGGCAACGACTGGACCCCTGTGCGCGCACTGGGCTCCTACATCAAGGGTACCAACGGTAAATCCCAGGGCGTCGTACCGTTCCTGAAAGTGGTCAACGACACCGCCGTTGCCGTCAACCAGGGTGGCAAGCGCAAGGGCGCCGTGTGTGCCTACCTGGAAACCTGGCACCTGGACATCGAAGAGTTCATCGAGCTGCGCAAGAACACCGGTGATGACCGTCGTCGTACCCACGACATGAACACCGCCAACTGGATCCCCGACCTGTTCATGAAGCGTGTCTTCGATGACGGCAAGTGGACCCTGTTCTCGCCTTCGGAAGTGCCAGACCTGCACGACCTGACCGGCAAGGCCTTCGAAGAGCGCTACGAGTACTACGAAGCCCTGACCGAGTACAACAAGATCAAGGTGTTCAAGACCATCCAGGCCAAAGACCTGTGGCGCAAGATGCTGTCGATGCTGTTCGAGACCGGCCACCCATGGCTGACCTTCAAGGACCCGTGCAACCTGCGTTCGCCGCAGCAGCATGTGGGCGTGGTCCACAGCTCCAACCTGTGCACCGAGATCACCTTGAACACCAACAAGGATGAGATCGCGGTCTGCAACCTGGGCTCGATCAACCTGCCGAACCACATCGTCGATGGCAAGCTGGACACCGCCAAGCTGCAACGCACCGTCAACACCGCTGTGCGCATGCTCGACAACGTGATCGACATCAACTACTACTCGGTGCCGCAGGCGCGTAACTCGAACCTCAAGCACCGCCCGGTCGGCCTGGGCATCATGGGCTTCCAGGACGCACTGTACCTGCAGCACATCGCCTACGGCTCCGACGCTGCCGTCGAGTTCGCCGACAAGTCGATGGAAGCGGTCAGCTACTACGCGATCCAGGCGTCCTGCGACCTGGCCGACGAGCGTGGCGCCTACGAGACCTTCCAGGGTTCGCTGTGGTCCAAGGGCATCCTGCCGCTGGATTCGCAACAGATCCTGATCGAAGCCCGTGGCCAGAAGTACATCGACGTCGACCTGAACGAAACCCTGGACTGGGCGCCGGTACGTGCCCGCGTACAGAAAGGTATTCGTAACTCGAACATCATGGCCATCGCGCCAACCGCGACCATCGCCAACATCACCGGCGTGTCGCAGTCGATCGAGCCGACCTACCAGAACCTGTACGTGAAATCGAACCTGTCGGGCGAGTTCACCGTGATCAACCCGTACCTGGTCCGCGACCTGAAGGCCCGCGGCCTGTGGGACTCGGTCATGATCAACGACCTGAAGTACTACGACGGCTCGGTGCAGCAGATCGAACGTATCCCGCAAGAGCTGAAAGACCTGTACGCCACCGCGTTCGAAGTCGAGACCAAGTGGATTGTCGACGCAGCTTCCCGTCGCCAGAAGTGGATCGACCAGGCTCAGTCGCTGAACCTGTACATCGCCGGCGCCTCGGGCAAGAAGCTGGACGTGACCTACCGCATGGCCTGGTACCGTGGTCTGAAAACCACCTACTACCTCCGTGCCCTGGCCGCGACCAGCACCGAGAAGTCGACCATCAACACCGGCAAGCTCAACGCCGTTTCCAGCGGTGGCGACAGCGCCCCGGTTCAGGCAGCCGGCCCTGCGCCAGTGCCAAAGGCCTGCGCGATCGACGAGCCTGACTGCGAAGCCTGCCAGTAAGGCCTGAATGCCGCGCGGGGTGCCTACGGGTGCCCCGCGCGGCATTTTTGTATCCGCGCATCAGAGAAATCTTGCCCTTTGCCCACCGCTCGCGCGGCTCGGTAAAAGAACAAGACCTCTCGAACAGGACATTAGCCCATGGCGCGGAAAAAAAAGAAAACTCGCAAGATTGGTCGCAATGCTGAAACCGGGCGTTTCACCACGGTCGCAGAAGCACGCAACAACCCCAAGACACACATTGTCGAAACGCTGCACACCCGTGGCAGCGGCCTCGTGTCGCATGGGGGTGTGAAGCGCCCCCAGGATTGCAGCAGCGCCGCATGATCGCCGGGGCCGCTTTGCGGCCCTATCGCGACACAAAGCCGAGCTTACAAAGATCGCGCCAACACCACATAATGTGTGAAAAAAATAAAATGGCACAATATGTAGTGTCATTCGCATTTTGCCGCTACACTCCCTCCCCGTAGCAAACGACACGAACCAGGTGAACGGACGCACGCAATTCCGGTCGAAATAGTTACGCTCGCCCGCAAGAGACGCGCCCCGATCGAAGGCGAAATCCTATATACTTCGCCCCCTCTGAAAAGAGCACCTTTCAATTGTCCTGGCCCCTCCCAGAGGCCTGGCCAGGTACAAGCCAGAACACATTCAGATGTAAACGAGAGTCAGCCTCTCGAGCTGTCCATTCGCCGTTACGGCCTTGCGTCAGGCATCACATTCTTAAAATCCAACCGGTTGCCCCAGGGCGACCCTCAAGCAGGAGCCAAACCATGCTGAGCTGGGACGAATTCGACAAAGAAGACGGCGAAGTAGCCGCCAAAGGCAATACCCCTGCGCAGGCCGCTGCCGCCGCCACTCTCGACAAGCTCGACAGCGCCGGTGGTGCCGCCGCCCTGGAAGCCCGTGCGGCCACCGCTTCTGACTCCGAAGCCGTCAAACGTGCCAAGGCTGCCCTGGATGCCCTCGACGTTGCCGAAGGCCTGGCCGAGCTGGAGGGTTCCTCGGCCCGTGTTGCAGTTGACGAAAAACGCATGATCAACTGCCGCGCCGACCTCAACCAGCTGGTACCGTTCAAGTACGACTGGGCCTGGCAGAAGTACCTGGACGGCTGCGCCAACCACTGGATGCCGCAAGAGGTCAACATGACCGCCGACATCGCCCTGTGGAAGAGCCAGGACGGCCTGACCGAAGACGAGCGCCGCATCGTCATGCGCAACCTGGGCTTCTTCTCCACCGCCGACTCGCTGGTTGCCAACAACCTGGCCCTGGCGGTGTACCGCCTGATCACCAACCCCGAGTGCCGCCAGTACATCCTGCGCCAGGCCTTCGAAGAGGCGATCCACACCCACGCCTACCAGTACTGCATCGAATCGCTGGGCATGGATGAAGGCGAGATCTTCAACATGTACCACGAGATCCCGTCGGTCGCGAAAAAAGCCGCCTGGGGCCTGAAGTACACCCGCGCCATCTCCGACCCGGAATTCAACACCGGCACCGTCGAAACCGACAAAGAGCTGCTGCGCAACCTGATCGCCTACTACTGCGTGCTGGAAGGCATCTTCTTCTACTGCGGCTTCACCCAGATCCTGTCCATGGGCCGCCGCAACAAGATGACCGGCGTGGCCGAGCAGTTCCAGTACATCCTGCGTGACGAGTCGATGCACCTGAACTTCGGTATCGACGTGATCAACCAGATCAAGATCGAAAACCCGCACCTGTGGGACGCGGCGATGAAGGAAGAAGCGACCCAGATGATCCTGCAAGGGACCCAGCTGGAAATCGAATACGCCCGTGACACCATGCCACGCGGCGTGCTGGGCATGAACGCGGCGATGATGGAGGATTACCTCAAGTTCATCGCCAACCGCCGTCTGACTCAGATTGGTCTGAAAGAAGAGTACCCAGGGACTACCAACCCGTTCCCTTGGATGAGCGAAATCATGGACTTGAAGAAGGAGAAGAACTTCTTTGAGACGCGCGTGATCGAGTATCAGACTGGTGGTGCACTGAGCTGGGACTGATCGTCCGGGCTGAGCATCGAGAAGGCTGCCGAATGGCAGCCTTTTTTTTTGCTGGAATGGCTTGGCAATGTGCTCTGTGAGATGACGCTGAGCCCTTCGCAGCAACTGTCCTGCATCATCACTCAGGCTGCCCCTTCAGGGACTGTGCAAGCCTTGGAGCTTAAGCGAAGTCATCGTATGTCTTTGTAGAAGGCATGATAGAGCCGCTACACCTCATTATTCGAGTGCCGGGCCTATAATCAATAGGCCATTACACGTTGACAGCCTACCTCGGCCTTGCTAATAATCGCCCACAGTTGTACGACAACACATAACAAAAACAACAATCAGTGGACGATCCCATGTCGACACCCATCCCGCTGCATCCACGTCTGTTGCACATCCCTCTACCCCCAACTGGCTGGCGTACGCCCATCAGTACCTAGCGGCCCGTTTCCGCGCTTTCACCCCTGGCCCTGACCGGCCCGTTACCTACCCGCCCCTACCGCAGGCCGCTCGCGCGTGCCCGGTGGACGGGCTGCCATACCCTTCGGGAGCACAACAATAATGAGAGTCTGCCATACCCTGCCTTTCGCCCTGTTGGGCGCCGGTGTCATCGCTGGCCTGCCGGGCACCAGCCTGGCTGCTGGATTTGTCGAAGACAGCAAGGCTACGCTCGGGCTGCGTAACTTCTACATCAACCGTAACTTCACCAACCCCAGCAACCCGCAAAGCAAGGCCGAGGAATGGACGCAAAGCTTCATCCTCGATGCGCGGTCGGGATTCACCCAAGGGCCGATCGGGTTCGGGGTGGATGTGCTGGGGCTATGGTCGGTAAAGCTCGATGGCGGCGGCGGCACTTATGGTACAGCGTTGCTCCCGCGCCACGACGATGGCAAGCCAGCAGACGACTACGGGCGCCTGGCAGTCGCAGGCAAGGCACGGATCTCCAAGACCGAACTGAAAATCGGCGAGTGGATGCCGGTGCTACCGATTTTGCGTTCGGACGACGGGCGCTCGCTGCCGCAGACGTTCCGTGGCGGGCAAGTCACCTCCAACGAGATCGCCGGGTTGACGTTGTATGGCGGCCAGTTCCGCGGCAACAGCCCGCGTAACGACGCCAGCATGGAAGACATGAGCTACGGCGGCGGGGTGTCAGACCGCTTCAACTTCGTCGGTGGCGAGTACAAATTCAACCAGGACCGCACGCTGGTGGGGTTGTGGAATGCGGTACTGAAGGACGTGTATCAGCAGCAGTATCTGCAAGTGAGCCATAACCAGCCAGTGGGTGACTGGACCCTGGGCGCCAACCTGGGCTACTTCCAGGGCGATGAGGATGGCTCCGAGCGCGCCGGGCAGTTGGACAACAAGACCTACTCGGGGATGTTCTCGGCCAAGTACGGCGGCAGCACGTTCTGGGTGGGGCTGCAGAAAGTTGATGGCGATACCTGGATGCGGGTCAACGGCACCAGCGGCGGGACCCTGGCCAACGACAGTTACAACTCCAGCTTCGACAATGCCAACGAACGCTCGTGGCAGGTGCGCCATGACTTCAACTTCGTGACGGTCGGGGTGCCGGGGTTGACCTTGATGAACCGCTATATCAGCGGGCGCGATGTGCATACCGGGTCGGTCACTGATGGCAAGGAGTGGGTGCGCGAGACGGAGCTTGCGTATGTGATCCAGAGCGGGGCGTTCAAGGACTTGAGTGTGAAGTGGCGCAACTCGTCGATTCGGCGGGATTACAGCAACAACGAGTTCGATGAGAACCGGTTGATCTTCAACTACCCGTTGTCGTTGCTGTAACCCGCTCAACCCGGGCCCTTGTAGGAGCGGCCTTGTGTCGCGATCGGGGTGCGAAGCGCCCCCAGGGTCTTGGCCTCACCGCAAAATTGCCGGGGCCGCTTTGCGGCCCTTTCGCGACACAAGGCCGCTCCTACAAGTACCGCACATAACGCTAATCAGTCACTGAGTTGTCATTGACAACAACCGAACCCACCGCCAATAATCAGCTAAGTCATACGACAACCTACAACAATTAACAACAAGAGCCGGCCATGACCCCTACTCCCCTCAATCGCCTGCTGCTCACCGGAGCCGCAGGCGGCCTGGGCAAGGTCCTTCGCGAACGCCTGCAAGGCTACGCCGAGGTCCTGCGCCTTTCCGATATCAGCCCTATGGCACCTGCTGCCGGGCCGCACGAAGAAGTGATCACCTGCGACCTGGCCGACAAGGCTGCGGTCCACGCCCTGGTCGAAGGCGTGGACGCCATCATTCACTTCGGCGGCGTGTCCACCGAGCATTCCTTCGAAGACATCCTTGGCCCCAACATCTGCGGTGTGTTTCATGTCTACGAGGCAGCACGCAAGCATGGGGTGAAGCGCATCATCTTCGCCAGCTCGAACCACACCATCGGCTTCTACCGCCAGGATGAGCGCATCGACGCCCACTCCCCGCGCCGCCCCGACAGCTACTACGGGTTGTCCAAGTGCTACGGCGAGGATGTGGCCAGCTTCTATTTCGACCGCTACGGCATCGAGACCGTCAGCATTCGCATCGGCTCGTCGTTCCCGCAACCTCAGAACCCGCGCATGCTCTGCACCTGGCTGAGCTACGACGACCTGGTGCAACTGATCGAGCGTGGGTTGTTCACGCCCGACGTTGGCCACACCATCGTCTACGGCGCCTCCGACAACCGCACCGTGTGGTGGGACAACCGCCATGCCGAGCACCTTGGCTATGTGCCCAAGGACAGCTCCGAAGCCTTCCGCGCCGCCGTTGAAGCCCAGCCGGCGCCCGCCGCCGATGACCCGAGCATGGTCTACCAGGGCGGCGCCTTCGCCGTGGCCGGCCCATTCAACTGAACCCACACGCGCCAGGAGGCACGGCCATGAATTGCGAACTGATTGTCGACGCCCGCAACGGCACTGGGGAAAGCCCCGTGTGGCACGTCAGCGAACAGGCTCTGTACTGGGTCGACATTCCCGCCCGCCAGCTGCACTGCTGGCAGGCGGTCGATGGCAAGCACCAGGTCTGGCAGGGCGACGAGATGCTGGCCTGCATCGCCCGCAGCGCTCGGGGCTGGGTAGCAGGCATGGAAAGCGGCATCTTCCAGATCCAGGCCAAAGCCGACGGCAGCCTGGACAGCCGTTTGCTCAACAGCGTCCAGCATGCCCAGGCCGGCATGCGCTTCAACGATGGCCGCTGCGACCGCCAGGGCCGCTTGTGGGCCGGGACCATGCTGCTGGACATGCAGCAAGGCGCCCATGTCGGCGCGCTGTACCGGCATGACAGCGAAGGCCACCTGCACCTGCAGCAAGACGGCATGATCGTGCCCAACGGGCTGGCCTTCAGCCCCGACGGCACGCGCATGTACCTGTCCGACTCGCACCCCAGCGTGCAAAAGGTCTGGGCTTTCGACTATGACATCGACAGCGGCACACCGCACAACAAGCGGCTGTTCGTCGATATGCGCGGCTACCCCGGCCGCCCCGATGGCGCCGCCATCGACCAGGATGGCTGTTACTGGATCTGCGGCAACGATGCCGGGCAGATCCACCGCTTTACCCCCGACGGGCGCCTCGACCGCTCACTCAGCGTGCCGGTGAAAAAGCCGGCGATGTGCGCCTTTGGCGGCGCCAGCCTGGACACCCTGTACGTCACTTCGATCCGCCCTGCGGGCACAGACCTCAGCGACCAGCCCCTGGCCGGCGGGGTATTTGCCCTCAACCCTGGCACCAAGGGCCTGGAAGAACCTGCCTACCGGGGCTGACGCCCCTTGCCGCCCCCACACTTGCACACACGAAACCAGATAATAAAAACCACGGAGTTTCATCATGACGTTCAAACGCAAGCTGCTCCTTGCCGTACTCCCCTTCGCCTTCAGCGTCGCCACACCCGCCTCGGCACTGGACATCAAGTTCGCCGAAATTCACCCGGCCGGCTACCCGACCGTGGTCGCCGAGCAAAACATGGGTAAAAAGCTGGAAGAAGCCAGCAACGGCGACATCACCTTCAAGATGTTCGCCGGCGGCGTGCTGGGCTCGGAGAAGGAAGTGATCGAACAGGCGCAGATCGGCGCCGTGCAGATGACCCGCGTCAGCCTGGGGATCGTCGGCCCGGTGGTGCCGGATGTAAACGTGTTCAACATGCCGTTCGTGTTCCGCGACCATGAGCACATGCGCAAGATCATCGACGGCGAGATCGGCCAGGAGATCCTCGACAAGATCACCAACTCCGATTTCAACCTGGTGGCCCTGGCCTGGATGGATGGCGGCTCGCGCAGCATCTACACGAAAAAACCGGTACGCAGCCTGGAAGACCTCAAGGGCATGAAGATTCGCGTACAGGGCAACCCGCTGTTCATCGACATGATGAACGCCATGGGCGGCAACGGTATCGCCATGGACACCGGGGAAATTTTCAGCGCCCTGCAGACCGGCGTGATCGATGGTGCCGAGAACAACCCGCCCACGCTGCTCGAGCACAACCACTACCAGAGCGCCAAGTACTACACCTTGACCGGGCACCTGATTCTGCCGGAGCCGGTGGTAATGTCCAAAACCACCTGGAACAAACTCAGCCCCGAGCAGCAAGCACTGGTGAAGAAGGTCGCGCGTGAAGCGCAGATGGAAGAACGCGCACTGTGGGATGCCAAGTCCGCCGCCAGCGAAGAGAAGCTCAAGGCCGCCGGTGTCGAGTTCATCACCGTGGACAAGAAGCCATTCTACGACGCCACTGCCTCGGTACGCGAAAAATACGGCGCGCAGTACGCCGACCTGATGAAGCGCATCGACGCCGTCCAGTAACAGCGCCCCCTACCCAAACGACCTCGGCAGTGCGGCGCCCGCCGCCCTGCCGCTTTGGTGATGCCCATGAAGAACCTTTTTCTGCGTGCGAACGACACGCTGTACCGCGGCTGCATCTGGATCGCCGGCCTGTCGATCCTGGCCATGTCGCTGATCATCCCTTGGGGCATTTTCGCCCGCTACGTGCTCGGCACTGGCTCAAGCTGGCCGGAGCCAGTGGCCATCTTGCTGATGGTGGTGTTCACCTTCGTCGGCGCCGCAGCCAGCTACCGGGCTGGGGCGCACATGGCGGTGGCGATGATTACAGACCGCCTGCCACCACTGCAGCGCCAGTTGGTTGCGCTGCTGGTGCAAGTGCTGATGATTCTGGTGTGCGTGTTCATGACTTACTACGGCACCAAGCTGTGCATCACTACCTGGAACCAGTCTCTGGCGTCATTGCCTGGGGTGCGGGTTGGCATGACCTATGCGCCGATTCCGCTCGGTGGTGTGCTGACCCTGGTGTTCGTACTGGAAAAACTCCTCTTGGGCGATCAGAGCCACCGCAAGGTGGTGCGCTTCGACCACGTAGAAGAAAGCGAAGGAGCGGCGTAAATGGATGCGTTCATTCTGTTGGGCAGTTTCATCATGCTCATTCTGCTGGGCATGCCGGTGGCCTATGCCCTGGGCCTGTCGGCGCTGATTGGCGCTTGGTGGATCGATATCCCGCTGCAGGCAATGATGATTCAGGTGGCCAGTGGGGTTAACAAGTTCTCGCTGCTGGCGATTCCGTTCTTCGTGCTGGCCGGCGCGATCATGGCCGAAGGCGGTATGTCACGGCGGCTGGTGGCATTTGCCGGAGTGCTGGTGGGCTTCGTGCGCGGTGGGCTGTCGCTGGTCAATATCATGGCCTCGACCTTCTTCGGCGCGATTTCCGGCTCGTCGGTGGCCGACACCGCCTCGGTGGGCTCGGTGCTGATCCCAGAGATGGAGCGCAAGGGTTACCCGCGCGAATTCTCCACTGCCGTGACCGTCAGCGGCTCGGTACAGGCGCTGCTGACCCCGCCCAGCCACAATTCGGTGCTGTATTCGCTGGCGGCGGGCGGCACGGTGTCGATTGCCTCGCTGTTCATGGCGGGAGTCATGCCCGGTTTGCTGCTGAGTGCGGTGATGATGGGCCTGTGCCTGATCTTCGCCAAGAAGCGCAACTACCCCAAGGGCGAAGTGATCCCGATGCGCCAGGCGCTGAAAATCGCCGGTGAAGCGCTGTGGGGCCTGATGGCCATGGTCATTATCCTTGGCGGCATTTTGTCGGGCGTGTTCACCGCTACCGAGTCGGCGGCAGTGGCGGTGGTGTGGTCGTTCTTCGTGACCATGTTCGTCTACCGCGACTACAAGTGGCGCGACCTGCCCAAGCTGATGCATCGCACGGTGCGCACCATCTCGATCGTGATGATTCTGATCGGCTTTGCCGCCAGCTTTGGTTACGTGATGACGCTGATGCAGATCCCGTCGAAAATCACCACGGCGTTTCTGACCCTGTCGGACAACCGCTATGTGATCCTGATGTGCATCAACTTCATGCTGTTGCTGCTGGGCACGGTGATGGACATGGCGCCGCTGATCCTGATCCTTACGCCGATCCTGTTGCCGGTAATCACCGGTATCGGCGTGGACCCGGTGCACTTCGGCATGATCATGCTGGTGAACCTGGGAATCGGGCTGATCACCCCACCGGTGGGCGCCGTGCTGTTCGTCGGTTCGGCCATCGGCAAGGTGAGCATCGAGTCGACGGTGAAGGCGCTGCTGCCGTTCTACCTGGCGCTGTTCTTGGTGCTGATGGCGGTGACCTACATTCCGGCCATTTCGCTGTGGCTGCCTAGCGTGGTGCTGTAAATAGAATCGGGGCCGCGTTGCGGCCCCTTTGGCTCTATCTGCAAACGGATCCTGCACATGGCTGTCCCCTCCTCTGTTTCCCCCTTGTTCCCACGCAAGCTGGCCATTGCCCTGCTGGCTTTGCTGGCCTGCTCATTCGCCGGCAACCACATTGCCGCACGCATCGCCTTCGATGACGGCACCGGCGTGTTGCTGGCGATCCTCTGCCGCTCAGGTATTACCTTGCTGGTGCTGGCCGGCCTGCTGGTGTGGCAACGCCAGGCGCTGGGCCTGCCTGCCGGTACCCGGCACTGGCAACTGCTGCTCGGCCTGCTGATCGCCACCCAGAGCCTGTGCCTGTATTCGGCGGTAGCGCGCATCCCGGTCGCCCTGGCGCTGCTGGTGGGCAACACCTTTCCGATGCTGCTGGCACTGCTCACTTGGACACTGGGTGGCGCACGCCCCACCGGCCGCACGGTGCTGTTCATGGGCCTGATCCTGTGCGGTCTGGTACTGGCACTGGATGTGCCGGCACGCCTGGCCGACAGTGGCGCGGCCAACCCGCACTGGGCAACGGGCATCAGCCTGGCCTTTGGCGCCGCCTGTGCCTTTGCCTGCGCCTTGTGGATCACCGACCACAAATTGGCCAGCGTGCGGGGCCCCGTGCGCAGCCTGCTGACCTTGCTGATCGTGTTCTCCAGCATGCTGATTGCAGGCGCAAGCGGGGTGATGCCGTCCGGCCTGTCACTACCAGGCAGCAGCAGCGGCTGGGCGGCCCTGGCCTGCCTGGTGGTGTTGTACGGCCTAGCCTTCACCTTGCTGTTCGTTTGTGTACCTCGCCTGAACATGGCGCAGAACGCGCCAGTCATGAACGTTGAACCCATCGCCACCTTGCTGCTGGGCTGGGCCTTGCTCGATCAGCACCTGAGCCCCCTGCAACTGGTCGGGGGCGCCGTGGTGGTGTGCGGCATCGTGCTGCTCACCTACCGTCGGCCCCATTGATCGATCACCCAGAAAGGAGCCTTGCATGGCTGTGACCGAGCTGCACCTGCAGGACCGCCTAACCCGTCTGAGCCTGGCACCGGGGGTGGGCGCCAGCCTGGTGAACTGGGAAGTGAAGGCAACCGGCCAGCCGTTGCTGCGCCATTCCGACACGGCTGCGCTGGCCAGTGGCACCCCGAGGCGGTTGGCCTGTTACCCGCTGGCACCGTGGTCCAACCGCATTGCCGAGGGTGGCTTTGCCCAGCCCGAGGGCTGGCAGGCACTGGCACCGAACACCGAGCATGATCCATACCCGATTCATGGAAGTGCCTGGCAGCAGGCCTGGCAGGTAGAGCACCACAGCGAACGACGTGCGCGGCTGAGGCTGGACAGTGCCGTGCCGTTTGCCTACCAAGCCACGCTGGATGTGCACTTGCATGAGGGCTGCCTGAACCTGGACCTGCATGTGGTGCACCTGGAAGCGCTGGCGACCTGGTATGGGCTGGGTTTGCACCCTTACTTTCCGCGCTATCCCGATACCAAACTGTACGCGGCGGCGCGCAAGGTGTGGCTGGCCGAGGATGGGCGGTTGCCGTCGTATCAGGCCGAAGTGCCTGAACCGTGGCGTTTCAATGCCATGGGGCTTTTGCCTGAGAGCGTCGTCGATCATGCCTTCAGTGGTTGGCCGGGGGAGTGTGTGATTGAACAGCCAAGCGCGGGTCATCGACTGACGTGCAGTGCCAGCGGGGCTGAGCACTTCTTGCTGTTCTGCCCGCAAGGGCAAGGCTTTTTCTGCTTTGAGCCGGTAAGCCACCCGGTTAATGCGCATCACTTGCCAGGGCGGCCGGGGTTGCGGTTGCTGCAGCGTGGGGAAGCGATGAACCTTGGGTTCAGGATGCAGTATCAGGCGCTGTAAGGGAGCTGCCTGGAATTGGGGCTGCAAAGCGGCCCCAAAATCTCAAGCCTTATGCCAGTGCCTCGGTCGAGCTTGCCATCTTCCTGACAGAAGACTCGCCACTCACTTCGCGCGCCACCTTCCACACCAGCACCGCCGCCACGATATCGAACGCTGCCAGCACCACGAACAACGGGCTGTAGCCAATCTGCGTGACCAGCACGCCGAACACCAGGGTGAACACCGCCGCCCCCAGATAGCCGCACATGCCACCCATGCCGGTCGCCGTGGCCACCTGGTCCTTACTGAACGAATCCGAAGTGATCGAGTACAGCGCCCCCGACAGCGTCTGGTGGGCAAAGCCGCCAATGCACAGCAACAGGATCGCGGTGTACGGGCTTTCCACCAGGCCGATGCAGGCCGGGCCGATCATGCAACTGGCACCGAACACCAGCACCATCTTGCGCGAGGTGAACAGCGACACCTTGAAGTAGCGGTGGAACAACGGGCTTAGGTAACCGCCCAGCACACAGCCGATATCGGCCGCCAGGAACGGCAGCCAGGCGAACATCGCCACTTCCTTGATGTTCATGTGCCGCTCGGTCATCAGGTACAGCGGGATCCAGGCATTGAAGGTTTGCCAGGCGGGCTCGGAAAGAATTCGCGCCGATGCGATGGCGTAGAAGTTGCGGGTTTTGAAGATGCGCTTCCACGCGCCCTTCTCGCGGGTGTCCTGTTTGAAGTGCGCTTCCTGCCCGGCAAGGATGTAGTCCCGTTCCTCATCGCTCAGGCGCTTCTGGTCACGCGGGTGCTTGTACAGCAGCATCCACAGCAACGTCCAGACAATGCCTGACGCGCCAACAATGACGAACGCCAGTTGCCAGCCACTGTGCAGGATCGCCCACACCACCAGTGGCGGCGCCAGCAAGGCGCCAAGCGACGAGCCGATATTGAACCAACCGATCGCCACCGAACGCTCCTTGGCCGGGAACCACTCGGTAGTAGCCTTGACCCCGGCCGGCAAGCCCGCGGCCTCGGTCATGCCCAGCAGCCCGCGCATGAATGCCATGCTCTGCCAGCCTGTAGCCAAGGCCGCGCCGGCACAGGCCACAGACCAGGCCATGGCGAACACGGCAAAGCCCAGCTTGGTGCCGATGAAGTCGATGAACCAGCCGGCCACCGGCTGCATGAGGGCGTAGCACACCTGCCAGGCGGCGACGATCTTGGCGTATTGCTCGGTACTGATGGAAAGGTCGGTCATCAAGGTGGGGGCAGCCACCGAGAGGGTATTGCGGGCGAGGTAGTTGACGACGAGCCCGGCCGTGACAAGGCTGACCATCCACCAACGGATGCCTTTCATCTTCATGGTTCACCTGAATTTTTGTTTTTAGAGTTGCGGGTGATTGGCGCAAAGGCCGACGGGGGCTATTTGCGACAAATTGTTTCAGGTGGAAGATTGCCACGTCATATGTCGTCGTACAACACTTATTATTTCTAGCTGTTCGCAGCTATGTTGTACGACCTCAATCAAGCTGCTGGGCTCGCAGGGCCTGCGCCAGCATGTCGATAAAGGCCCTGACCTTGGCCGAGCCGTACTTGCTTTCGCGGTGCAGCACATGAATGGGCCAGGGCGCCTCCTCGTACTCGGCCAGGATCACCTGCAGTTGCCCGCTGGCCAGCTCTTCTGCCACTTGGTACGACAGCAGCCGGGCAATCCCCAGCCCGCCGCTGGCCGCTGCGATTGCCCCATCATTGCTGGTTACCGTCAGCCGCGGCTTCATGCGTACCAGCGTCGGCTCATCGGTGACCCCAAAGCGCCAACCGGCCCGTGGCGAAAGGTTGGTGGTGCCGATCACCGCATGCCCTGCCAGGTCCGACGGGTGCTCCGGTACGCCATGACGCGCCAGGTAGTCGGGCGAGGCACACAACATGCGACGCACCCTGCCCACCCGCAACGCCTTCAACCCGGAGTCGGGCAAAGGACCGATGCGCACGGCCACGTCCATGCCCTCCTCGACCATGTTCACAACACGGTCGAGGAAGTAGGCGGAAACATCGACTTCCGGGTACTGCTGCAAGTAGCGGACGATGCACGGCATGACGAACTTCTTGCCGAACAGGATCGGCGCGGTCACTGCCAGGTCGCCCTTGGGGGTGGCGTTGATACCGGCAGCCGCCTCGTTGGCTTCGTGAATGCTGGCAAGGATATGCCGCGTGTCTTCCAGATAGCGCCCGCCGGCCTCGGTCAGGCGCACGCTGCGGGTAGTACGCAGCAGCAGCTTGACCCCGAGCTGGTCTTCCAGAGCGCTGACGGCGCGGGTGACGGCGGCTGGCGAGATGTCCAGGCGGCGAGCAGCGGCGGCGAAGCTTTCCAGTTCGCCGACGGCAACGAACACCTTCATCAGGTGGATCTGGTCCATGCGAGCTCCTGGCATCGGAGGGGGTGGAGATTATCGGATATCCGGGCGTTTTATGCTTGCAGGACAGGCATATCAGATTTCCAGCACCAGGGCCTGTGCGCCCTCTTCCTGATGTGCCGGCACAGCACAACAGATCAGTACCGAACCCGCCTCCGGCAGCTCTGCCGGTAGGTTCGGGTAATGCACCTGGCCACTGACGAGCTTGGTCTTGCAGGTGCCGCACGAGCCGCCCCGGCAACTGAACTCTGGCGCCAACCCACGCGCCTCGGCCAACTCCAATAACGTACCGCTACCGGGCGTCCAGCGTGCCTCCTTCGCCGAAGCCGCAAAATACACCGGCACCGGCTCGTTGGCAGCGGGTAGGTGTTGCACGGTGGGCCGCCCGTCATCCGTGTGCCGGCGCAGCGTCGACGGGCCAAAGGCCTCGGCGTGAATCCGCGCATCCGGCACATGCACCCCGCGCAGCCCTTCATACAATGCCTGGGTAAAGCTGCCTGGGCCGCACAGGTAGAAGTCATAGTCGTCCAGCGCCAGCGTCGCCTTGACCTGCTCGATGCCCAATCGCCCGATAAACTCGAAATCGCGACCGACCCGCGCATGCCCTTCCGGTTGGCTGAGGGCACGGTGCACGCGCAACAACCCAGCGGCCTGCTGCTGCAAACTCGCCAGCTCCTGCTGAAACGGCAATTCGGCCAGGCTGCGCGCGCCATGAAACAAATGAATTCGCCGGGCCTGCCCCGTGCTCACCTGCTCACGCAGCATGGCCAGCAAGGGCGTAATACCCACACCTGCACCAATCAGCACCAGCGGCCGTGTGCTTTGCTGGTCGAGCGTAAAGCTGCCCATCGGTGGGCGCACGTTCAACACATCACCCGCCACGATGCGCTCGTGCAAATAGCGCGAGGCCGGGCCCTGGGCCTTGACGCTGATGCGCAGGTAGCCATCAGCGGGTGCACTGGACAGGCTGTAGGTGCGGATCAGCGCAGCCTCGCAATCACGCTGCACTTGCACAGGAAGATGCTGGCCTGGCGCGAAGGCCACACGGCTACCGGCCGGTGGCTCAAGGTAGAACGAGCGGATATCACGGCTTTCCTGCTCCACCCGCAGCACACGCCAGGCTTGCCATTGGCGCTGTTGCCGGCGTTGCTCCAGGCGCGCGTCGGCCTCGGCCCAGGTACCCGTCATCAGGCTGGTCGGTGCGTACGCCTTGAAGGCCCAGCGCAGTGAGACCGCAGCCGGGCGCCACACCACCTGCTCGACCTGCAGCGTCCATAACCGCTCGGCACCTTCAAAAGCCTGGATGGCAGGGCTGTCCAGCAGCACCTCGGCACGCCCGCATACCTGCAGAACATTACCGTTACTGAAATCGATGAACAGCAAGCCTGCCTGCGGGTTGACCAGCAAATTGCCCAAGGTGTTGAAGTGCAGGTTGCCAGCGTAGTCGGGAATGGTCAGAAGGCTGCCTTCGACCTTGATGAACCCTGGCCGACCACCCCGATGGGAGACATCCACCGAGCGCTGGCCATTGCCGTGCTCGACATAGCTGGCGACGAAGAAGGTATCGGCGCCCTCGATCATGCTGGCAGTCGTGGCATCCAGTTCAGGGGCGTCAACGCGCCCCTGCGGGGGTTGGTCGACACGGGTGTAATCACGCAACTGAATGTACTGCGGGCAGTTGCCGAACGACTGCTCCACGGCCACCTGCAGTTGCCCTTGTGCAGCCTGACGGATTTGCCCATTGATGCGATTGCGCCGACGGGTGTGCAACTCGATACCCAACAGGCCGACCGCCTCTCCTGCTACCAGCCCAGGGGTGGCGGGGTCGTCCGCTGGCAACGTGGTATCGATGGTCAGCAGGCGAGGGTCGGGCGAGCTGACAAACCCTTCTGGCCCCTCCAGCAGGGTGGCCCACGGCCGACCCAGGGTATCCACGCTGGCGGCGATCATGAAAGGTAACTGATGATAGAAAGTACGGTGCTGGTCGGGCATGTAGTCACGAATGACCTTTTGCCCGAACGCCTCCATGCGCTCTGCTACACCGACCTTTTCCTGCAGGGTCTTCTCGCCCGCATGCCAGGGCGAGGGGCGATGGTCCGGGGGCTGTTGCATGGCGGCGTTCCTCCCGATGGCGGGGTGTCAGGCGCTGGTCTGCAGCCCGATCACTGTGCGTGGCATGGGCACGAAGCCTGGCAGTGACTCGATCCGTGCCAGCCAGCTGCGCACGTTGGCATAGGGTTCCAGCGACACGTTGCCTTCGGGCGCGTGGGCGATGTACGAGTAATTGGCAATGTCGGCGATGGTGGGCGTGCTGCCCGCCAGGAATGGCGTCCTGGCTAGCTCTGTATCGATCACCTTGAGCAGGGTGTGGGCACGGCCAATCACTTCGTCGGTATTGAACGAAGCCCCGAACACCGTCACCAGGCGGGCCGCAGCCGGGCCGAAGGCCAGCGGACCGGCAGCGACTGACAGCCAACGTTGCACACGGGCAGCGGCAGCAGGCTCTTCGGGCAACCAAGTGCCGTTGTCATACTTTTTCGCCAAGTAGACGAGGATGGCATTGGAATCGGCGATCACCGTACCGTTGTCATCGATGACCGGGACCTGGCCAAACGGGTTGAGGGCAAGGAAGTCCGGCTGCTTGTGTGCACCTTTGGCCAGGTCGACGAACACCAGCTCTGTGGGCAGGTTCAGCAGCGAGAGCATCAGCTCGATGCGATGGGCGTGGCCAGACTTGGGGAAGTTGTAGAGCTTGATCGGGTTCGACATGGGCTTGGCTCCTGGTCAGCACCGGGATGGGCTGATGGAGCACATGCTGCACTGGATCGGCTGGCAGCAGAATCAGTGCGCAGGGGAAACCATAATTTCGCGCAGCGGAATAATGGTTTCCAGAACGTGCAGGTGGTCAGTTCAGTTTCTTGAAATAGCGGAACAACCCGCGCGAAGCCTCGACAACCTGCGGTACGCAGGCCTGGATATCCGCTTCGCTCATCTGGTCCAGCAGTTCGAAATTGTCCTCCAACCCATGCAGCGAAATCGCCTTGAGCAGTTGGTCCTGCTCCTGCGGCAACTCGCCCCAACCGGCAATCTGGGTACCGCGCATGTAGCCGAAGCACCATTCCTCCATCACGATCACAGTGCCCTGCTCGTCTTCCCTTTCTTCGAACAGCGGCTCGAACTGGTCGACATCATCGCTCAGCTCTTCCGCCACTTGGCTGGCATAGCGCAGCATCAACGCCACATAAGCCTCTTCATGTGCCGGCTTCTTGAACTTTGGCACCTTGCCACCGGCAGCGGCTGGCAACCAATGTTCCGGGGTCACGGTTACCGGTGAACTGGCCAGCGCGGTGAAGAAACCATTGAGCTCGGCCAGGTTGAGTACCGAGTAGTCGTTGCCATAGGTGATCAGCAGGTCTTCGAGGCGGTCGAGTTCTTTTTCGCTGAGTACGGGGAGCATGGGGTGAAAATCCTGGGAAGCAAAAGTGTGTGCACCCTAGCACAGCAACGGCGCAAGGGCTGCCCGCGAGCACCACTGCGCGGGCAGATTCCTCAGATGGCCAACCAGCCCTGCAACTCATGCTGCCGTTCGGTGCCAATCAGCAGCCAAAGCAAGATGCGGCACTTGCGCGGGCAGAGGTGCCCGGCCATTTGCACGCCTTTGCGCTGCAGGTCGATCTCGGAGCCTGCAAACCCGTATGTTGTCCGGGCTGTAGGGCCTCTACCTGTGCGGGTGGCTACAATGACCGGCAAGGTGGGCGCCAGATGCTCCAGCACATCGGACCAAGTACCGGAAACGTGCCCAGCACCGAAACCAGCAATGACCAGCCCTTCATAGCCCAATGGAGCCACAGCCTGCAGCAGCGCTGTGTCCACATCCAGACAAGCCTCCAGAAGGGCAACGCGCTGGTCGGTTCGGCCCGGTAACGGCAGCACAGCCCGACGACCTGGCGGATGGCGATAGACCACAACACCCTCTACAACTTCCGCCGAAGGGCCGAAGCCTGGTGACTCGAAAGCCGCCATCGCCAGGCTGGCCATCTTGCGAACCCTTGCCGCGCAATGGACCTGATCATTCATCACCACCAGTACACCACGCCCACGGCTGCCTTGTGCCAATGCAACCTGTGCCGCAGCCAGCAGGTTGGCCGGGCCATCGTTGCCCACCTGGCTGGCCGAGCGCATGGCACCGGTCATCACCAACGGTGCATCGAATGGCCAGAGCAGATCAAGGAAATAGGCCGCTTCCTCAAGGCTGTCGGTGCCTTGGGTCAGGATCACCGCCTGGGCACCGCGCTCCACCTCGCTACGAGCCCAAACCAGCACATCCAACAACGCCGCGAATCCCAGCGATGCACTGGGGGCCAGGGACAATGAAGCAACGTTCAACTGCGCCATTTCGCGCAACTGTGGGACTTGAAGCAGTTGCTGCTCACAATCCAGGGTTGGGGCCACGCCACAGCCAGCAGCCCCAGCCTGCATGCTGACGGTACCCCCTAAACTGGCGATCGACAGCCTGGGCAGGCTTGAATGCTCAATCATGCGTCTCCTCCCACAAGTAACCCGATCAACGGCACAATTCCCAGCGTGCTGATGGCCATCGACATCACGTTGCCAATGTAGCCATGCACATAGGCCGGCAACCGGCGCGTGATCGCCACCGCCAGCGGCGGAGCCACCAGCGCCCCCAGCACAGCACTGCTCACCACGACTTCCCAGCTGCCGCCATGCGTCAGCACCGCGGCCGGAACGATCGAGACAATCGGAATGTAGGTAGGGTACCACCCACGGGCTTGCCACTGGCTACGCCAGATGACGACACCAACCAGGGACGCCAGGGCCTGCCCTGCCACAATGTGCATCACCAGCATTGAACCGTATGCCGGTGCAGCCGGGGCCACAGCCCGCTGCCATAGCAGATGGCAAAACCTTGCCATCGATACCCGCGAACATGGGCCCAATGCGCCAGGCAAGCCCCTAGCAACAAGCCCAGAGCAGGCAGTTCATGTTTGTAGAATGCCACCTCGCTGATATCACCCACTATCCAGCGCAAGCGGCTTAGCGGCTGATCGAGTGTCGCCGCCAGTTGCGCGTAGTCCGGCCATTGGCCCAGCGCTAGGCTGGCTACCAGCAGTATCAACAAGCAAATGAAGAGCAACACAGGGGAGCGCTGCCGACTGGACAAACGTAATGCCTTCATACGCGCCCCCTCAGCGTGGCATAGGCGTATGCAGGCGATAGCCAAGCGACGCATCATAGAGGTCGGTGCGGCGGTCACGCTGCAGGTCGTTGAGGCTGTTCCAGATCGGTGCTGAACGCGCGCTGCTAAGGTCGACGTCGGCATACAGAATGGCCTCCTCCTGCGCACTGGCAACCTCCCCGATAGGCCAACCATTGGTACCGGCGATCAATGAACAACCGAGAAAGCGCCCTCCCCGTTCATTGCCGATACGGTTGGCGGCGGCAATGTAGACATTGTTTACGTGCGCGGCGGTCATGGTCAGGTACGAGGCCATGCAACGACCTGCTTCGTCGAACAGGGGGGGTGGAGTCCACACCCAATTGTTCAAACTGCAAATGATGTCGGCGCCTTGTGCGGCCATAAGCCGCGGCACTTCAGGGAACCAGATATCCCAGCAGATCAACAGGCCTATACGACCGATAGGTGTCTCGAACACAGGGAACCCGAGGTTGCCCGGGGTGAACCAGAGCTTCTCCTGGTTCCATAGGTGAGCCTTGCGGTAATGCCCTAGCAGGCCGTTGGGGCCGAACAGTGCGGCACTGTCGTATAGCTTCAGTCCATCACGCTCGGTGAAACCCGCTGCCAGATACACCCGGTGCTCTCTGGCGAACGCTGCCCAGGCTTTCAGGCTGCGGCCCTCCTGCAACGTCTCGGCATGGGCGTAGGCCTCGGCACGGGAGTGGAAGGTATAGCCGGTGTTGGCCAGCTCGGGCAGCACGATCAGATTGGCGCCTTCACGCGCCGCGCGTCGAGCCAGTGCCAAGCCTTTGCTCAAATTGCCGTCGCTGTGTTCGACCCCGACCTGAGGGTCGTACTGGATGACGGCAATACGGACAGGGCTGACGGGGGTGCTGTGTTCAGACATGGCGGCTTCCTTCTTGTGGTTGTTTTGGAAGGTCGCCAGTAGAGCGGGGTTCGGCTTGGCGGGGACAGTCGGGTGAGTCCTATGGGGTCGACAGACAAGCGAATAATTGCAATAGGAAAAGTCTCACAGAAACGCTCGGGCGCCGCTATTTCCCAACTTGATAATGGGGGTAGTCCTCAAGGGTGAAGCCACCATTGAACGCCGCTGAAGTTCGATGGCAGAGGTTGATGACTGCATCCAGCGCGGTACGCAAACACGGCTCGGTCCAGCCGGCGTCAACAGAGAAAGACTCTCCAGCCAGATACAGCCCTGAGCGGGCTGAAATCGCGGTTGTATTTCATCAGCCCGACCGCGTCATAGTAGGTACCTGCTCGATACAGCTTCGCGCAGCCGAGCGCATTTTTGTCCGTCATCCAGCGCTGTATGCAAATGTTTCGGGTATCGATATAGGGCGATATGGCTTCATGCAGTCATCGGCGTAATGGTCGTTGTATCGGTAGGCATAGACGTCGTGGACAAAGCTGTCGGTGACGAGAATCTGCGGTAGCGCCGAGTTGCGGTCCAGATAGTGCTTCTTCAGTGGCGCATAGACCTTGCAGCTGGTTTCCCAATGAGCGTGGTTCCATGCGTCCATAATCGACTGCGGGAGTGCCCAATATAAGCCGGCCCGTTGAACATCAGCCCTCTGCTATCAGGCACAGTGCTGGCCTCCAGATACGGTGCAGCATATGGCACACCTTCCTTATCGACACGGCCATGCACCAGCTGCAAATGGCTGCTGAAACCCAAAATTGCTGTACGTAGTGGGTAAAGGCAGCAGACGTCATAGAACGCTCCCCAGCTCCCATCACCAATGCCGATGGAATAGAAAATGGCCGACTCTTCACGGCTCATGCCCAACCCACCGAAATCACCAGGGTTGGCGGGGTCCCACGCTGTCAGCACCGGCAAATGTACCAAATCCCTGAATGACATCAGGTGATAGCGCTCGACAACACTCTGCCATATCGACGCCCAGCATTGCGTGCCATATACCACAGCGATGCGCTCGGCAAACTGCCCGGCGAAGCGGTACCATTTTTCATAGACCTTTTGCAGTGTGGCTGTAGGTGGAGGGGTATTCCCTTCTGGATTTCGCCAAATCAGCAGCTCTGGCTTCTCCTCTCCTTCTAGTTGTCCATTCCGAAGATAGATACCCGTTGCATTCACCCAGGGTGTCCCAGGGTTTGGAAATTCGGAAAGCCGTAGCTCGAACAGCTTGGCGTAATAGGCCATAAGCGAGCGTCCATCTTTAGGCGGTTCGCCTGTCCTGCTGAACAAAGGTATACGCATGGCCCCCATCTCGAATGGCGTTGAAGGCTGCTTGTGATTACCGCCTTTGTTCACCACAGTCAGGTGGCGACCGCCCACACGCTGCGACTGCTCTATCAAGGTGATGCGGGTGAAACCACAGCGTAGCAATTCCCGAGCAGCAGTTAACCCTGTGACACCAGCACCGACAATGCAGATCCGATGTTCCGGTTGGGCGGCACTTGCAACGCCTCCCGGTTGTTCAACCAGACGTCGGTAATCGAAGCAGAGGTCTGGTGGATTCGGAAACCGTGCGGCCCACGGCTGCAAGGGCAAGGATGGCTCAAGGGCCAGATCAGCAGGATAGTTGTGGGTCGAACCGATGGTCATGTTCTCGGGCGCTCCATGAATTGAGAAGCCTGAGCATGATCGAGTTGAGATGTGCGGAGTGTTGGTTATGTGTCACCAACACCCACAGAATCGAGAAAGGCCTGTGGGTGTTGGCTTGCGTTGGACGTTATACCGCCAGCGCGCGCTCACGCAACTCGCTGTTGAGGATGCGGTCGTTCTCGCTGTAGTCGACCGGGCAGTCGATCACGTGCACGCCTGGGGTCTTGATGCAGTGTTCCAGCAGCGGCAGCAGGCCTTCGGCGCTTTCCACGCGGTGGCCATTGGCACCATAGGCTTCGGCGTATTTGACGAAGTCCGGGTTGCCGTAGTCCAGGCCGAAATCGGTGAAGCCCATGTTGGCCTGCTTCCAGCGGATCATGCCATAGCCGTCGTCACGCAGGATCACCACGGTGATGTGCATGCCCAGACGTACCGCAGTTTCCAGCTCCTGGCTGTTCATCATAAAGCCACCGTCACCGCACACCGAAATCACCGGGCGGTCCGGGTGCACCAGGTGCGCGGCCATCGCCGATGGCAAGCCGGCGCCCATGGTCGCCAGGGCGTTGTCCAGCAGCACGGTGTTGGGCTTGTGCGCCTTGTAGTTACGGGCGAACCAGATCTTGTAGATGCCGTTGTCCAGGGCAACGATGCCTTCGGACGGCAGTACACGACGGATGTCGGCCACCAGGCGCTGCGGGTAGACCGGGAAGCGGTTATCGTCGGCACCTTCGGCGATCTGTGCTTCGTTGGCTTCACGAATGGCCATCAGGCGGGTGAAGTCCCAGTGCGACGTGTCGTTCAGCGCTTCGCTGATCTGCCAAACAGCGTTGGCAATGTCGCCGATCACTTCAACCTGCGGGAAGTACACGGCATCGACTTCAGCGGAGCGGAAGTTGATGTGAATGACCTCGGTGCCGCCACGGACCATGAAGAATGGCGGCTTCTCGATCACGTCGTGGCCGATGTTGATGATCAGGTCGGCCGCTTCGACGGCGCGGTGAACGAAGTCACCCGACGACAGCGCGGCGTTGCCCAGGAAGCGCGGGTGGCGCTCGTCGACCACACCTTTACCCATCTGGGTGGTGATGAACGGGATGCCGGTCTTGTCGATCAGTTGCTTGAGGACCTTGGCGGTCATCTTGCGGTTGGCGCCTGCGCCGATCACCAGGATCGGGTTACGGGCGTTCAGCAGTTTCTCGACGGCTGCTTCGATGGCCACGTGCTCGGCCAGCGGGCGGCGGTGCAGGCTGCGCGGGATCGGCAGTGCATCAGTCTGCTCGGCGGCGATGTCTTCTGGCAGTTCCAGGTGTACCGCCCCCGGCTTTTCTTCTTCGGCCAGGCGGAAGGCTTCGCGCATGCGCGACGGGATGTTGTCGGCCGAGGCGAACTGGTGGGTGTACTTGGTGATGGGGTCCATCATGCCGCACACGTCAATGATCTGGAAGCGGCCCTGCTTGGACTTCTTGATCGGCTTCTGCCCGGTGATCATCATCATCGGCATGCCGCCCAGGTAGGCATAGGCGCTGGCGGTGACCAGGTTGGTGGCGCCAGGGCCGAGGGTCGACAGGCTGACGCCGGTCTTGCCGGTCAGGCGGCCGTAGGTGGCAGCCATGAAACCTGCAGACTGCTCGTGACGGGTCAGTACCAGCTTGATCTTCGACTTGCGCAGGGATTCGAGCAGGTCGAGGTTTTCCTCACCAGGAATGCCGAATACATACTCGACACCTTCGTTTTCCAGGCATTGCACAACGACATCGGCGGCCTTGGCCATCTTGCTTGCTACCTCAAGTGATGGGACGGTGGAAGTCCAGAAATGCGCAGCACGGTACGCTGGCATCGCCAGGTGCAGGGGCAGGAGTGCCCTGAACAAAGTCTTGACGTAGGGGGGCAACAGGAAAGTCACGTTAATGCGATGGGATATTGTCGCAGGTACCAGTAGGAACAGCCTTGTGCGGCTGTAGGAGTTGCAATTTTCAGGCGAAAGGACAAAACCCCTACCTGCATGTGCAGATAGGGGTTTTGCGAAATGAATCTTGACGATGACCTACTCTCACATGGGGAAACCCCACACTACCATCGGCGATGCATCGTTTCACTGCTGAGTTCGGGATGGGATCAGGTGGTTCCAATGCTCTATGGTCGTCAAGAAATTCTGTAGCCAGAATGTCCAGATGGACAGCCCAGCGAATTCGGATATGTGATTGTGTGGTTCGTTGCGAACTTTCGGTTCGTATCATCTTCACCACCGCAATTTGGCTGACGCACAAATTGCTTGGGTGTTATATGGTCAAGCCTCACGGGCAATTAGTATTGGTTAGCTCAACGCCTCACAGCGCTTACACACCCAACCTATCAACGTCGTAGTCTTCGACGGCCCTTTAGGGGATTCAAGATCCCAGTGAGATCTCATCTTGAGGCAAGTTTCCCGCTTAGATGCTTTCAGCGGTTATCTCTTCCGAACATAGCTACCCGGCAATGCCACTGGCGTGACAACCGGAACACCAGAGGTTCGTCCACTCCGGTCCTCTCGTACTAGGAGCAGCCCCTCTCAAATCTCAAACGTCCACGGCAGATAGGGACCGAACTGTCTCACGACGTTCTAAACCCAGCTCGCGTACCACTTTAAATGGCGAACAGCCATACCCTTGGGACCGGCTTCAGCCCCAGGATGTGATGAGCCGACATCGAGGTGCCAAACACCGCCGTCGATATGAACTCTTGG
>NZ_JBFPFV010000002.1:977500-1253381 GCF_047978165.1 Pseudomonas sp. LFS074
TGCTTGGGTTTTTAAGAAACCCTAAACTTGGCTCAGCAATCTCAAATGACTATGTGATTTCTCGCATGGCCACTTGTGATGCTGATAATCTTTTTGACTATCAGTCCGTACTCACAAGCACCCACACGAATTGCTTGATTCAATTTGTTAAAGAGCGTTTGGTTAAGAGCTTTTCGTCTCAACCGAGGCGCGCATTCTACGCTTTCCTCAGAGCCTGTCAAGCGTTTATTTTGAAGTTTTTTACCACCGCTTTCTTTCGAAAGCTAACAACTTCAACAACTTACCGCTTGCCCCGAAGCGTTTGTCGCTGCGAGGAGGCGAATAATACGCGCTTTAAAATCAGAGTCAACACCTTGTTCTGAAAAAACTTTCCATCACCGTTTTGCCGCTACTCGGCAACTAATGAAAGCGTCGTGGATCTGTAAAGAAACACCCCCACGGAGCGTAGCGGCCATGAGCGATGCGCAGAGCGAGAAAACCCCCGGCCTGTCTGCAGACGAAGAACAGGAGGTCAGCCACAACCAGCCGCCAAGGGCGGCAGTGCTGCATGAGATCATTCGCAGCCAAGGTGACCAGGAACTGGAGCGCACCCTGGCCGCGCTGTGGTGGTCGGCACTGGCCGCCGGCCTTTCCATGGGGCTGTCACTGATGGCCATGGGGCTGTTCTACGCCCGCCTGCCAGAAGGCGACGGTGCCCAGGTAATCGCCAGCATCGGCTATAGCACGGGCTTTCTTGCCGTGATCCTGGCCCGCCAGCAACTGTTTACCGAAAACACGCTCACTGCCGTGCTCCCCGTCATGACCTCCCCTACTCTGGCCAACTTCGGGCGCCTGCTTCGTCTATGGGGCGTGGTGTTGCTTGGCAATCTGGCCGGCACCCTGCTGGTGGCCTGGGTGATGCTGGAACTGCCGATCTTCGACAGCAAGACCGATGTCGCCTTCTTGGAGGTCGGCCGCAAGGTAATGAAGAACGATATCAGCCAGATGTTCGCCAAGGGCATCGTCTCGGGCTGGATGATCGCCACAATGGTCTGGATGATCCCGTCGATGGAACACGCCAAGATCTGGATCATCCTGATGATTACCTACCTGATGGCCCTTGGCGATTTCACTCATATAGTAGTGGGCTCGGTCGAAGTGTCCTACCTGGTCTGGGCTGGGGATGAAACCTGGCGAAGCTTCTGGCTGGATTTTGCCCTGCCGACGCTGGCGGGCAACATCATCGGCGGCAGCTTCATCTTCGCCCTGATCAGCCATGCCCAAGTGCGCAGTGACAGCGGCAAGCCGCCCTCGCGACTCCTGGACGACGACCAGGCTCAGCCCTCGCCCCGCAGGGACGAGCACAAATGATACTCAGCGCGCCGCTACGGTTCGCTCATGCCCTTGGCCCCGCTGGCGCGCGGGCCGCGGCTGCCACCAGTTCTGCCCGGCATGCGGTGAGCCCAGGCTGACCCGTTCCCCCATCTGCGGTGTGCTCAGGCGCACCTGAGCCTCATTGGCCAACGCAACAATACGCTCGAAAGGCTCCTGCCAGCCATGGATGGACAGGTCGAAAGTGCCGTTGTGAATCGGTAGCATCCAGCGGCCGCGCAAATCCAGGTGGGCCTGCAGGCTCTGCTCCGGCTGCATGTGCACAGCGGGCCAGGCCACGTTGTAGGCACCGGTCTCTATCAGGGTCAGGTCAAACGGCCCGAAGCGCTCGCCAATCTGCTTGAACCCCTCGAAGTACCCAGTATCGCCACTGAAGAACACCCGCACATCCTCATCGACAATCACCCACGACGCCCACAAGGTCCGGTTACTGTCCAGCAAGCCGCGCCCGGAAAAATGCTGTGCCGGGGTGGCGACGAAACGTACGCCATCCACTTCGCTCTCCTGCCACCAGTCCAGTTGCCGCACCTTCGCCGGCTCCACGCCCCAGTTGATCAAGCGGTCGCCCACACCCAATGGCGCCAGGAACACCCCGGTGCGCGGCGCCAACTGGCGAATCGCCTGCTCATCAAGGTGGTCGAAGTGGTCGTGCGACAACACTACCGCCGCCAGCGGCGGCAGCTGGTCCAGCCCCAGCGGTGGCGCATGGAAGCGCAACGGGCCGGCCCACTGCACGGGAGAGGCCCGCTCGGCGAAGACCGGGTCGGTAATGAAGAAACGCCCACGCAATTTGAGCAATACCGTGGAATGGCCCAGGCGCCACAAGCTGTGGTCAGGGGCGTCGAGCACTTGCTGGCGGGTCATGGGCTGCAGGCTGATCGGCGTGGCTGGCCGGGTTTCTGGCGGTTTGCGCAAGAACAGGTACTTTAGCCCAATGCGCAACTTTTTCAGTACACCTTCCTGCGGCAACAATGCCTGGTTGTGAAAACGTCCGTCCCGCTGTGGCGCCGGCTCGCCGGCGGGGTTGGCCAAAGGAACCATCAGCAGTACTCCGAGCAACAGGAAAGCCTTCATGTTACCCCACAGTGATCGGATCAACCGTGAAATGGCTTGTAAGGTCATTTTTCGCCGATGAAACACTGTTCAACAATATTCATGCAAGTTATGCGATAAACGGCACCCCGGCAGAAGAACATGACCATGATGGACAACCGCAGCGGCAAAGGCCTTTCTTTCGTCAAGCGCATCTACCTGCCGCGTGTCATCGGCCTGGGCATCGGCCTGTTCAGTGTCATGGCGGCCATTGCGCCGCTGTCGCCACCCACCTGGGCATGGCTGCTGGTACTGTTCAATGGGCTGTTGTGGCCACACATCGCCTACCTGTGGGCTGCCCGCTCGGCAGCGCCGTACCAGGCAGAACAACGCAATTTGCTGCTGGATTCGCTAATGGGCGGGTTCTGGACCGCCGCCATGCACTTCAACCCGCTGCCCAGCGTGACCGTGCTGTCGATGATGACCATGAACAACGTCGCCGCCGGCGGCAAACGCATGGTCTTTCGCGGGGTGCTGGCGCAGCTGGCTGGCATGCTTGTCGCCCTTCTGCTGCTCGGCCCCGGCTTGCAACTGACCGCCACCCCCCTGCAGGTCTATGCCTGCCTGCCAATGCTCACGCTTTACCCGCTGGCCTTGGGCTGGGTGTGCTACCAGCTGGCGATCAAGCTGGGCGACCACAAGCGCCGGCTGAGCGCACTGAGCCTCACCGACAGCCTGACCGGGCTGCTCAACCACGGCGCCTGGAAAGACCTGCTGCTGCTCAAGTTCCAGGCCTGCAAGCAGCAACAGGGGCACGCGGTGATTGCCCTGATCGACATCGACCACTTCAAGACCATCAACGACACCTTCGGCCATGTGGTCGGCGACTGTGTCTTGCGCCAGCTCAGCGTCGAGCTGCGGCGCAACCTGCGCGAAGGCGACCAAGCCGGGCGTTACGGCGGCGACGAGTTCTGCGTGATCCTGCCCGATACCAGCGAAGCCCAGGCCTGTCATGCCATGGAGCGCCTGCGCGAGCAGGTTTCCAGCTACCGCAACCCACAGCTACCCCACTTGCGCATCAGCCTGAGTATCGGCCTGTCACCATTCGAGGCCGGCCTGGAGTCCCCGGAGCACTGGCTCGAACAGGCGGACAAGGCGCTGTACACCGCCAAGCACGCTGGCCGCGATCAAGTCAATTTTGCCCGCGCTGACGCTGCCGCGCTCAAGCTGGCCTATCCTGATTGAACCTCCTTCCTGACTGCCTGGCGGGAGGTTGCCTGAAGGAGCCGCTCGCGCATGGCCAGGACCGCCAACCTTCCACCCGCCAGCCCTACACCACGCTTTCAGGTGCGCCACCTGATTGCCGGTTTCAGCACAGTGTTCGGCCTGGCCTGCCTGGTCATTCTCGGAGCTCTGTTCAATATCGCGACCACGCTCGACCAGCAGGAGCGCCAACGCAGCGCCTTCCATGCAACCCAGGCGCTGGAACAACGGTTGCTCGCCTCGCGCCAGTTTCTGTCCAGCTATGCCGTATGGGATGCAGCCTTCGAGCACCTGGCAGGTGATGTCGACTGGCACTGGGCCTACGAAGAAAAAAATGTAGGTGAGTCGCTGTACAGCGCCAGCGGCTACGAAGGGGTGTTTGTGCTGGAAGACGACCGTACCACCTATGCCTTGTTCAAAGGCCAGCCCAGCCAGGCCGGCGCCAACACGTATATAGACGCACCGCTCCAGCCGATCATTGACCAGGCCCGTGCGGCGGCAATTGCGCGCGAGCAGGTCACCCACTTCGTGTTGTTCAATGGCTGGCCGGCCGTACTCAGTGCAGCGGCCGTGCGCCCTGACCGCGACGTCACCGACAGCGAGGTGAGCCAGGCGCCAGTGATGCTGTTCGTCGACCAGCTTACCGAAGAAAAACTGGCGCAGCTGGGCAAAGGTGCCGGCCTGACGGGCATGCACGTGGAGAAGGAAGATAAACAGCAGCATGGCCACCTGCGTATCGACCTGGGCGACACCGGCTATCACCTGTCCTGGAGCAGCCCGCTGCCTGGGCACCAACTCTTGTGGGCAGTATTGCCAGCTCTGTTGAGCGTGCTGCTGATACTCGGCTTGGTCATGCTGTACCTGTGCCGCCATGCCTTGCGCAGCTCACGAGCAGTCGGCCTGACCCTGCTCCACCTGCAACAGAGCAACCAGGCACTGGAGGCCAGCGAGCAACGTTTTCGCGCGGTAGCCGAGTCGGCATCCGACTGGATCTGGGAAACCGACCGGCAACAACGCCTGACCTACCTGTCGCAACGCTTTGCCAACGTCACCGGCTACCCGGTAGACGACTGGCTGGGCCACCCGCTCAACCAGCTGCTGGCCTGCGATACCACACCGTTGTCGCCCTGGCTGGACGTATTGACTACCGCCGACCCGCAGCAGTTGGCCAACCTGCGGTGCACCTACCGAGACCCGAATGGCCAAAACCGTTATTGCCGGATTTCCGCCCGCGCCATCTGGCACGACGGCAAGGCGCTTGGCTTTCGAGGAACGGCCAGCGATATAACCGACGAAGTCGACGCCCACGCGCGCATCCAGCACCTGTCGCTGCACGACCCACTGACCGGGCTGGCCAACCGCAACAAGCTGGCCAGGCACCTGGAACAGGCACTGCTTCGCGGCAATGACTCACCGCCGCTCACCCTGCTGCTGCTGGACCTGGACAACTTCAAGCCGATCAACGACTCGCTCGGCCATGCCGCTGGCGATGCCGTGCTACAAGAAGTGGCAACGCGCCTGCGCGACACCACCCGCGATGGCGACCTGGTCGCGCGCCTGGGCGGCGACGAGTTCATCCTGGTACTCGGCGGCATGGACAACCGTAGCGAAATCGACCGCTTCTGTGCGCGGCTGATTGGCCTGCTGCAGCAACCCATCATCTTCGACGGCCAGCAGTTGCACATTGGCGCCAGTATTGGCGTTGCCCAGACCCGCACTCAAGGCTTCGATGCCGGCGAGCTGATTCGCTGCGCCGACATTGCCCTGTACCAGGCCAAGGCCGACGGCAAGAACACCTGGCGCTACTTCGCTGCCGAAATGAACCAGCAAATCCAGTACCGCCGCCAGTTGGAGAACGACCTGCGCCGGGCTTTGCGCAATCAGGAGTTCGTGTTGCATTACCAGCCGCGCTACCGCCTCGGCGACCTGCGCATCGTCGGAGTCGAAGCGTTGCTGCGCTGGCAGCACCCACAGGAAGGGTTGCTGGGGCCGGATACCTTCATCCCGCTGGCCGAGCAGAGCGACATCATCGTTGCGCTGGGCCGCTGGGTACTGCGCGAAGCCTGCCGTACCGCCCATGACTGGCCCAACGATGTTCTGGTTTCGGTGAACCTGTCGCCTGCGCAGTTCCTGCGCAGCGATGTGGTGGCCGACGTGCGCGAGATATTGCTGGACACCGCCTTCCCGGCCCAGCGTCTGGAGCTGGAAATTACCGAGAACGTGATGCTCAACGACATCGAGGGCGCGCTGGGCACCATGCTGTCGCTCAAAGAGTTGGGCGTGCGCCTGAACATGGACGATTTCGGTACGGGCTATTCGTCGCTGGGCTACCTGCGTACCTACCCGTTCGACAGCATCAAGATCGACAAGCGCTTCATCAGCGGCCTGAACAACAACGGCGGGAGCGACCGCGCCGTGGTCCAGGCCATCATCAATCTCGGTGAAGCGATGGGGCTGACAGTGACAGCCGAGGGTGTAGAGAGCGAACAGCAGCTCAAGGCGCTGGAAAAGGACCGCTGCCATGAAGTGCAGGGCTACTACATGAGCCGCCCGTTGGACAGTGCAGGGCTGCAGGCGCTGCTGCAGCAAACATCCAAAAACACAGCACAGCCCTTGTAGCAGCCGCGCAAGGCTGCTCCTACACGGGCTGCTGCAGGCTGCGCTCAGCGACGATTTCCGGCAGGTCGCCCCGGCGCAGGTAGGCGCGCAGCGGCTCGCCGATATTCAAGCGGTCATCCACATGCTGCTCCAGCAACAGCGCCAGCCGTTCGCGGCATAGCGCCATACGCTGCCCTTGCTCGGGCCGCCAGACGAACTCGCTGCAGGGGGTAATACTGGCATCGGCCACGTCCATGCCGAACGAGTCCTCGGAGAAACGCACGATATGAACGCCGCGCTTGTCGTGAAAACCGACAAAGCCCTTGAGCTGGTCGGCGGCGTTGCAGATATCCTGGGAAGTAATGGCCATGACGTAACCTCGCAATGAAATCGGAAGATACGCACGCCTGGCGGGAATGGGTCGCCTCTGCCGGGCAACTCGCAGAGGGCAGCCTAACGCAAGTGGCCTTCCATGCGCCATGGCTTTGCTCAATCACTGACCACTGCATCGACCTGGGTGTGCAGCACTTCACCCAGCCACTGCATGAACGCCTGTACCCGGCGTGGCACATGCCGTTGCCGGGCATACAGCAGCGACACCGGCATGGCCGGCGCCTGCCAGTCTTCCAGCAGCGAAACAAGTTCGCCTCGCTGCAGGTGCTCGGCCACCCCCACCGCAGGCACCTGAATCAACCCCAACCCGGCCAGGCAGGCCGCCGAGTAGGCTTCGGCATTGTTGACCGTCACCACACCGGCCATGGCCTGAAATTGCAACTCACCGCCTTGCAGGTATTCGAAGCCGGCGCTGCGCGCACCCAGGGTGCGCACATAATGCACCAGCTGGTGATCGGCCAGGTCCTGCAGAGTACGCGGGACACCATAGCGAGCCAGGTAGGCGGGGCTGGCACAGTTGCGCATGCTCAGTTGCCCAACCGGCCGTGCCACTACATCCAGATCCTGCAATGCGCCAATGCGCATCACGCAATCAAACCCTTCGCGCAGCAGATCGACCTGGCGATCGGTGCAACTGAGTTCCACTTCCAGTCTCGGGAAGCGCTGCAGAAACTGCGGTAGCGCCGGAATGATGACCCGGCGCGCCATCATGGTTGGCAGATCGATGCGCAGGCGCCCGGCCAGCTCGGCATCATCGGCACTGAACAGGCTCTCGATCTCGTCCATGCCCGACAGCAGGTCCTTGCTACGCTCGTACAGCAAGGCGCCATCCTGGGTTGCCTGCACCCGGCGTGTGGTTCGGTTGAACAACTGCGTGCCCAGCAAGCGCTCAAGTGCCCTCACCTGCTCCGATACGGTCGAACGTGGCAACCCCAGGCTCTCGGCAGCCTGGGTGAAACTGCTGACCTCGCTTACCCGCACAAAGGTGCGCAACAACTCCAGCTTGTTCACCACGTGGCCCCTACTATTCGGTTAAAGCGAACAGTATTTCCATATTTTCAGGATTTAACAGCGCCATACCGACCAATAACCTGTCCTCATTCACCCACCATGAGGTTTTCACCATGATCCGCAAAATTGCCCTGATCACCGGCGCCAGTCGCGGCCTCGGCCGCAACGCTGCCGAGCACCTGGCCGCACGCGGCATCGATGTCATCGGCACCTACAACAGCAAGGCAGATGAAGCGCACGCCGTGGCGGCCCGGCTGGAGCAGGCCGGAGTCAAAGCGGCCATGCTGCAACTGGACGTCAGCGACAGCAGCAGCTTTGCCGGTTTCGCCGAGCGCCTGGGCACGACCCTGCAACAACACTTTGGCCGCGAGCGTTTCGACTTTCTGGTGAACAATGCAGGGATTGGGTTGAACGTGCCGTACATCGAAACCACCGAGGCGCAATTCGACCAGTTGTTGAACATTCAGCTCAAAGGGCCGTTTTTCCTCACCCAGCGCCTGCTACCGCTACTGGCGGACAATGGCCGCATCGTCAACATTTCCACCGGCCTGGCGCGCTTTGCGTTGCCGGGGTATGCCGCCTATGCCGCGATGAAAGGCGCAATGGAGGTGCTGACCCGCTACCAGGCCAAGGAACTGGGCGCGCGAGGCATTCGCGTGAACATTCTGGCGCCGGGTGCGATCGAGACCGATTTTGGTGGCGGCGTAGTGCGGGACAACCCGCAGGTGAATGAGTACATCGCTGGCAACACGGCATTGGGGCGGGTGGGGTTGCCGGATGATATCGGGGCAGCGATTGCGCTGCTGCTGGAAGACGGCAATGGCTGGATTACCGGGCAGCGGCTGGAGGTATCGGGCGGGATGTTTCTCTGAGTTCGGCATCTTGGGGCCGCTTTGCGGCCCCAGGGCCTTCACTAGCGATCCTGATCCTCACGCACTTGCACACTCGCGGTCATCCCCGCACTCAGGGTCACCCCTTCCGGCACCTGATCCAGGCGAATCCTCACCGGTATCCGCTGGGCCAGCCGCACCCAGTTGAAAGTGGGTTCCACCTCCGGCAGCAACTGGCTGTCCGGGTTGCTGTTGCGGTCGGTGATGCCGCGGCTGATGCTCTCTACATGCCCCTGCATCGGTTCGCCCGCGCCCATCAGCCAAACTTTCACCGAGTCCCCTACGCCAATGCGCGGCAGCTTGGTTTCCTCGAAATAGGCCTGGATGTAAAAAGTTGAATCATCCACCAGGGCCATCACCGCTTGCCCGGTGTTCACGTAGTTGCCTTCGGCCAGACGCAGGTTGGTGATATGCCCGCTGCGCGGTGCCCGCACTTCACTGCGCGCCAGGTTGATCTTGGCCACCTGCAACTGCGCCTCAGCCTCGTGTAGCTCGCCACGCGCGATGGCGGCATTGATCTGGGCGTTTTCACGCAACTCGGCACTGATCGCCTCGGGCCCCAGGGCAGTTCGCCTGGCTGCCTCTCGCTCGCGCAAGCGCAGTTGCTGGGCGCGAGTTTCAGTCACGGCGCTGGCCTGGTCGAAAGCGGCCTGGAAACGCTCACGGTCGATACTCATCAACAGGTCGCCGGCCTTGACCTGCTGGTTGTCATGCACTTTGAGTTCGCGCACCCAGCCGGACACATCAGGTGCGATTACCACCACATCGGCACGCACCCGGGCATCGCGGGTCCATGGGGTAAGCATGTAGTACTGCCACAGCTGGTAGCCGGCCAACACGGCCAAAGCCACCACACACAGGGTTACCAGAGTACGTACGGCCGCACGCATCGAAACACTCCTTTATAACGCTCCCAGCAGGCGCACCACCAGGAACAACACACAAACGAACAGCGCCGCGTCGAACAGCGCTTCGTGCCAGATCCAGCGCCCCAACGGTGTAGCCTGCACCACCAGGCGCAGCAGGCCGGTGAGCAGCAGCGCCAACAACACATAAAGCAGAAACGGGCTGAGCAGCACGCCGCCCACTTCCCACTCACGCAACCCCATGGGTTTCCTCCTGCCAGCGACACCACTTGCCCCAGCTTTTCTGCAACTGCAGCACCGCCCCCTCGGCCAGCCGTAGCGGGTCGCTGGCAGGCAGGCGGCGCAACGCAGCAAGGAACTGTTCACTGGCAGTATCCAGGCGCTGACCACGCCCGGCAGCCGGCCCTTTGGCCAGCACTGCCTCCACTTGTTGCAGGTACTCACGCTCGGCTAGCCCCAAGGGGGCCTGGGCGACAGCCAGACACATGCGCAGGTGCACCAGTTCGTCGCCGATATCCAGCCCGTGCAGGCCATCATCCCAGCGTTTGCGCTGGTCTTCCGGTAATTCGCTGGCATGCCGCGCCAGTTGCATCAGGCGGTCGGCCATGCGCCCGCCAAACCAGCTGTCGGCCCCGCGCAAATCGCGCCGGGTAAGGCGCACCAAGTCGCTTTGGGTTGCCGCGCGCAAGCGCCGCCCCAGCCAGGCCGGGTGGCGAAACACCAATAAACGAAAGGCCATGACCGCCGCCGATACCCCCACCAGCATCGCCAGGGCACTGTTCAGCAGGGTCGCCACGCCGAACTGCATGGCGTTAAGCGGCGACACCAGCACAATGAAGTGCAGGCAGTAGGAGGTGGCGGTGGCCCCGGTACGTGGGTGGGCCATACCCAATGCGCCCAGAAACAGCGGCACACCCATACCCAGGCAGAGCATGGCGAAGCTGCTCCATTGCGGGAGCAAGATCTGCCCGACCAAAAACGCCGCAGGTATCGCCAAAAAGATCCCCCGCAGAAAGCTCAGGCCAATTTGCGCACCATTCTCGCGGCTGGCGAACAGGCTGCAGACCACACAGGTCAGCACCAGGCCACCCGGCGCCGAAGGCCAGGCCGTGGCCAGCCAGAAGCCGCTCATGACCAGAAAGGCCAGCGCGCTACGCGAACCGAACAGCAAGGCCAGCGACCAATCACGGTGTGCAGCCAGGCCCTGGGACACATCCTTGGGTGCCCTGCCAGCCTCCACATCCTCCAGCGCCTGGCTGGCAGCCATGGCGTAATCCAGCAGCAGGGCCATGCGCGCCAGGCAGAAGTGTTCCGACGGGCTGATCTGCTCATTGTGAGCGGCATCCCAAATGCGCTGGCGTAACAGCAACAGGCTGGGCTGATCGGGTTTGCCCAGCAGCGTGCGCACCTCCTCCAACCTGGGCGCCAGACGCCCGGCCTCCCGCTCATCCAGTTGCCGCCACTGGCGGCGCACCGAACGGGAGATGCGCAACAGCACCATCAGCTTCTGGCTAAGGCCGCGAATGGCACGGGCACGCTGGCGCCCGCGGTTGCCCTCGAACCAGGCATGCTCACGTTGACTGTCGATGGCAACGATGCGCCCCAGGCTGTCCAGCAGGCCTTTACGCGCCTCGTCCTCACCGCCCAGCATGGCGCTGGCGGCTTGCAGGCCGTTCTGCAAAGCCTGCCGTGCTTGCCCGCCCAGTTGCTGCTCGACCCGCATGGGCCAGAGCAAGGCACTGCTGGCTGTAGCGCAGAAAATGCCCAGGCAAATCTCGGTGCAACGGGCCACGGCCTGGTCGAATACCTGCAGCGGGTGGTCGATTGCCGGCAAGGCAATGATCGCCGCGGTGTAGCCGGCCAACACGAAGGCGTAGGCCCAGGCGCTGCGCAACTGGGTGGACGCGGCGGTACAAAGCGCCAGCCACAAGGCCAGGCTAAGCAGAAACAGGCCAGGTGTCTGCGCGAACAGGCCAATTAACACTACCGACATGACGGTGCCGACCAAGGTACCCGCAAACCGCGCCAGGCCTTTCTGAACCACCATGCCCGATAGCGGCTGGGCGACGATGAAAGCCGTCATCAGCGCCCAAGCGGGTTGCTCCAGGCCCCAACGCATCGCCAGCCACAACGCCAGGCCACCACCGAGCAAAGTCTTGATGGCGAACTTGAGGGCGAGGCTGCTGGGGGCGAACAGGGCCTGAAGGGTGATGGGCACGAGGCGGACCTTGCGGGGGAATGGTCTTACTGAAACGATAGACAATGGTGAGCAGGATAAAGCGGAAACGATTAATTAGCTAGCTAATCATCTAAGCAACCCATCTCAGTCAACCTATGCCGACCCTTTCGCGCACAGGCAACACAAAAATTGCAGGCAAAAAAATGGGCGACCGAAGTCGCCCTAAATGCCTTGCGTGCTCGTATACCCGGAAGGTCAGCGCGGCTTGCGCTTTTTCGAGTCCTTCCAGATGAAAATGCCCAGACCGGCAAAGAAAGCGAACATCAACCCGACCGTTACCACACCGGCGATAACCACGTTGTCGAAGAACATGCTGGCCTCCCCATTCGTTTGCCGTTGTCCGATGGAGGGCAAGTTAACCAATGTGGGGACTGGGAAAATTGATCGGGGTCAATGGTGCCCGGGGCCGGGCACGCGAGGCGGGTGCAGGGTTGACCTGCGTCAAGTTTCAGCGCTTCTTGGGCTTGCCCTTGGGCTTCTTTTTCTTGCTGGTGCTCAACGGCAGGGCCTGCTCGAATGCGTTGCGCATCTCGTTCAGGCGTTTTTCCTTGAGGTCGTGGACGCGCTTGGTGCGTTCGGCATCGAAATCGATGAGGTTGTCTTGGCTCATGGGTGGCTCGACGATCAACTGAGAATTGCATGATGAAGCCAGCGGCAGGCGCTGACCAGCCCTGCGTCAGACTTCGATGTCCACCAGCAACCCCTGCCGTACATGCTCGCCCATCAATGGCGCCACTGGCACGGTGTTGTCGGCGTTGACCTCGTCACCCGGTAAGGCGTTGTACCGCTGCTGATCACCCTTTTGCCGACGTTGCTGCTGGCGACGCTGCTCGTCACGCAGCAACAGTGCCTGCTCCTGCGGGTCGCGCTGCTGCTTGAGGTCGATGGCACTTTCACCGGACGCAGGCTGGGCCGGCACCACAGGCTTGATGTCGGGGGTTGGCTTGACCGGGTCCTGTTGCGAGGTCACCGGGGCAGCACTGAGCGGGATGATCGGCGGCAGCATGGACGTTCTCCTATGCCCCATGTATCGGCAGGCGTGGGTTTACCTTGATGTTGTGGGCAACATTTACTCGGCTTCGTCGTCAGGCTCATCGTCGCCTGGCGGGCTGGCTTCGCTCCAAGGCCGCTTGTAAACCTGCTGCCAGACCGCGTCCATATGATCACGCAATACTTGCGGCGCGTTTTTCAGCGAGGCGCTGTCCTCGCGCTCGCCACCGACGGGGTCCTCGCCCGCCGGGGTGATCAGCGACTGGCCGGTAATGGTGTAGCTGGCCTGCCCTTCGCGCATCTCGATGGCGATGTCGTGCGGGTCGATACCGCCACCGCAGAAGGCATGGCTGGCCACGGTCACCTCGGCTACACCATCCTTGTTCAGGTCGCTGACGTCACTGACGTCATTGTAGAAGTCCACGTCCAGGTCCAGCCCCGGGCACGTGGTTTCCTGCTCGATCTGCCAACGCGCCTTGAAGGCGTCACTCTCAGCCGTGCGCCCGTACAAGGTGGCCTTGAGCACCACCTTGTCCACTTCCTGTTCGCTTTCCGGGTCGCTGGCCTGGCCATCGCTGCGGCTCAACACCAGTAGGCCTTCGCCGTCGCGATCACGAAAATGCACGCTCTTGATCGGCGTCTGTACGCCGAGTACCTCAAGCTGCTCCATCGGAATGGGGGGCAAGGTCTCGAAGTTTTTCTGCTCGCAGGCGCTCAGCAGCAGCAGGCTGCCCACGGCCATCGAAGCGCTGATCCAGCGATGCTTGGCAGACATGTTGATGCGAGGCCCTCGTCGGCTGCACGGTGCGAGACGATGAAACGGCTAGACTGACTTACTTCCTGTTGTCGTTCGGCACCTTTCGGTGCGTTCGCACTTTGGTCTGACCGGCCGATCCGTTAACATAATCGGCTTTTTCATCGCGGGAGTTCAGGCAGTATGGCGCAGCAGTATCAACCGGGGCAACGCTGGATCAGCGACAGCGAAGCAGAGCTCGGCCTGGGTACCATCCTGGCGCAGGATGGCCGCCTGTTGACCGTGCTCTACCCGGCCACTGGCGACACCCGCCAGTATTCCCTGCGCAATGCGCCGCTGACCCGCGTGCGCTTCTCGCCAGGTGACCAGATCACCCACTTCGAAGGCTGGAAGCTAACCGTCCGCGAGGTCGAGGACATCGACGGGCTGATGGTCTACCACGGCCTGGACGGGCAAAACCAGCCGCGTACCCTGCCAGAAACTCAGCTGTCGAACTTCATCCAGTTCCGCCTGGCCAGCGACCGCCTGTTCGCCGGGCAGATCGACCCGCTGTCGTGGTTCAGCCTGCGCTACAACACCCTGCAGCACACCAGCAAACAGATGCAGTCGGCGCTGTGGGGCCTGGGCGGCTGCCGCGCACAACCCATCGCCCACCAGTTGCACATCGCCCGTGAAGTCGCCGACCGCAGCGCTCCGCGCGTTTTGCTGGCCGACGAAGTGGGCCTGGGCAAAACCATCGAGGCCGGCCTGGTCATTCACCGCCAGCTGCTGTCTGGCCGTGCCAACCGCGTACTGATCCTGGTGCCAGAAAACCTCCAGCACCAGTGGCTGGTGGAAATGCGCCGGCGCTTCAACCTTCAGGTAGCCCTGTTCGACGCCGAACGCTTCATCGAAAGCGACGCCAGCAACCCGTTCGAGGACGCCCAGCTGGCGCTGGTTGCGTTGGAGTGGCTGGTCGACGACGAAAAAGCCCAGGACGCGCTGTTTGCCGCTGGCTGGGACCTGATGGTCGTCGACGAAGCTCACCACCTGGTCTGGCACGAAGACCAGGCCAGCACCGAATACAGCCTGGTCGAGCAACTGGCCCAGGTGATCCCGGGCGTGCTGCTGCTCACCGCCACCCCCGAGCAGCTTGGCCAGGACAGCCACTTCGCCCGCCTGCGCCTGCTCGACCCTAACCGTTTCCACGACCTGGCGGCCTTCCGCGCCGAGAGCGAGCACTATCGCCCGGTCGCCGAGGCGGTACAGGAACTGCTCGACGAAGGCCGCCTGTCGCCCAAGGCCCACGCCACCATCCAGGGCTTCCTGGGTGCCGAAGGCGAAGCCCTGCTGGCCGCGGTCAACGATGGCGACACCCAGGCCAGCGCGCGTCTGATCCGCGAGCTGCTGGATCGCCACGGCACCGGCCGCGTGCTGTTCCGTAACACCCGTGCGGCGATTCAGGGCTTCCCCGAGCGCCAGTTGCACCCCTACCCGCTGGCCACACCCGAGCAGTACCGCGACCTGCCAGCCGGCGAGCACGCCGAGCTGTACCCGGAAGTCGCCTTCCAAGCCCAAGGGGAAGCGGCCGACGACGAGCGCTGGTGGCGTTTCGACCCGCGCGTGGATTGGCTGATCGACACCCTGAAGATGCTCAAGCGCACCAAGGTGCTGGTGATCTGCGCCCACGCCGAAACCGCCATGGACCTGGAAGACGCCCTGCGCGTGCGCTCCGGCATCCCGGCCTCGGTGTTCCACGAAGGCATGAGCATCCTCGAGCGCGACCGCGCCGCTGCCTACTTCGCCGATGAAGAGTTTGGCGCCCAGGTGCTGATCTGCTCCGAAATCGGCAGCGAAGGCCGCAACTTCCAGTTCGCTCACCACCTGGTGATGTTCGACCTGCCGGCGCACCCCGACCTGCTCGAACAGCGCATTGGCCGCCTTGACCGGATCGGCCAGAAGCACACCATCCAGTTGCACATCCCGTATCTGCAGGACAGCCCGCAAGAGCGTCTGTTCCAGTGGTACCACGAAGGTCTCAACGCCTTCCTCAACACCTGCCCCACCGGCAACGCCCTGCAGCACCAGTTCGGCCCACGCCTGCTGCCGCTGCTCGAGGGTGGCGAAAGCAAGGCCTGGGATGCCCTGGTGGCCGATGCCCGCGGCGAGCGCGAGCGCCTGGAAGCCGAACTGCACACAGGGCGTGACCGTCTGCTGGAGCTCAACTCCGGCGGTGCCGGCGAAGGCCAGGCGCTTGTCGAGGACATTCTCGAACAGGACGACCAATTCGCCCTGCCGATCTACATGGAAACCCTGTTCGACGCCTTCGGCATCGACAGTGAAGACCATTCCGAGAACGCACTGATCCTCAAACCAAGCGAGAAGATGCTCGATGCCAGCTTCCCGCTGGGCGACGACGAAGGTGTGACCATTACCTACGACCGCGCCCAGGCGCTGTCGCGCGAGGATATGCAGTTCCTTACCTGGGAACACCCTATGGTGCAGGGCGGCATGGACCTGGTGCTGTCCGGCTCGATGGGCAACACCGCCGTGGCGCTGATCAAGAACAAGGCGCTCAAACCGGGCACCGTGCTGCTGGAATTGCTGTTCGTCAGTGAAGTGGTGGCACCGCGCAGCCTGCAACTGGGCCGCTACCTGCCGCCGGCGGCATTGCGCTGCCTGCTCGACGCCAACGGCAACGACCTGGCATCGCGCGTGGCCTTCGAAACCCTCAACGACCAGCTCGAAAGCGTGCCACGCGCCAGCGCCAACAAGTTCGTCCAGGCCCAACGCGATGTACTGGCCAAGCGCATCAGTGGCGGCGAGGAGAAGATCCTGCCCATCCACGTCGAGCGCGTTGCCGAAGCCCAGCGCCGTTTGGCGGCGGAGGCAGACGAAGAGTTGGCCCGCCTCGTAGCCCTGCAAGCGGTCAACCCAAGTGTGCGTGACAGCGAAATCGACGCCCTGCGCAAGCAACGCGAAGATGGCCTGGCAATGCTGGAGAAAGCCGCCCTGCGCCTGGAAGCCATTCGCGTGCTGGTGGCTGGCTGACACCTTGGTGGCCTGACCAGCGTTCTGTAGGAGCAGCCTTTGCTGCGAAAGGGTCATTTGCCTTGCACATTGTTGCGAGGCATCCGGCCCCTTTGCAGCACAAGGCTCCTACAGCCACATCCCCTTCGTTTCTATGCCCTCTGGCGATTAATCCGATAACCAAATCGTACAAATCAATGTGCCATTAGTCAGGAAGGCTTAAATACTCCTTCCTATACTGCCTCTGGACAGTCTGCACAGGGTGGTTGCGCAGACGAGTGAAAACTCGATCAAGAGGCATTCCATGGAATGGCTGGGGCTGCAACTGTTCGCTGATCTTCCGGCAACCGGGCGCATCGTCATCGATTGCCGGCATGAACCGTTACTGGTTCTACTCGCCTACTTCGTCGCCAGCGCGTCCTGCTTCGCTACCCTCGACATGGCCGAACGCCAGTCACACAGCGACGACCCCACCGCACACCGGCAATGGAACATGCTCGGCGCCTGCTGCCTGGCCGGCGGCATCTGGGCCATGCACTTCATCAGCATGCTGGCCTTCCAGGCCCCGGTGGAAGTGCACTATGACGTCTCGCTGACCATCCTCTCGCTGCTCATTGCCCTGGGTGTCGCCTGGCTGGCCATGCACAGCCTCGAACGCAGCCAGATGCGCGCGTATCACTTTGTGCTTAGCGCTGCGCTGATTGGCCTGGGCATCATCCTGATGCATTTTGTCGGCATGGCCGCAATGGAAACCGGCGCCGTCCAGTACTACCAGACCGGCCTGCTGCTGACCTCTGCCGCCATCGCCCTGCTCACGAGCCTGGCCGCGTTGTGCCTGGCTCGCTATTTGCGCAATGGCAGCGGCACCCTGTACCAGGCCATGAAGTACGGCGCCAGCCTGCTGCTGGCAGGCGGTATCGTTACCACCCATTTCACCGCGATGTCGGCCATGACCCTGGTCATCCCGGCCGATACCGCACTGCGTCTGCCGTCTGGCGACAACAGCCTGCAACTGGCGCTGGGCATTGGCTTCATCACCCTGCTGATCAGTGGCGCCAGCATCAGCGCCGCGCTGGCCGACAAGAAGCTGCAGAGCAAAGAGCACGATCTGCGTCGGGTCAGCGTGCTGCTCAGCCAACTGGACCAAGCCCGCGCGTCACTGCAGCAGGCCGCGCATTACGATGCCCTGACCAACCTGGTCAATCGCCGTGGTTTCAACCAGGTGTTCGCCGAACGCCTGGTCGAACACCAGGCCAACGAAAACCGCCTGGCGGTGATGTTCCTCGACATCGACCATTTCAAGCGCATCAACGACAGCCTCGGCCACGACGCCGGTGACGAGCTGCTCAAGGTGATCGCCAACCACATCAAGGCCGCTACCCGCAGCCAAGACCTGGTTGCGCGCTTGGGTGGCGACGAGTTCTGTGTGGTCACCAGCCTCAACAGCCGCGACGAAGCCCGTCACCTGGCCCAGCGCATCATGCAACGAATGAAAGACCCCATCGACCTGGGCGGCCGGCGCATGGTCATGACCACCAGCATTGGCGTGAGCATCTTCCCGGACGACGGCAGCACAGCCGAAGAGTTGCTCAAGCATGCCGACCTGGCCCTCTATCAATCCAAGGACAACGGCCGCAACAGCCTGAACTTCTTCAACGACAGCCTGAAGGCCAGGGCTTCGATTGCACTGCAACTGGAAGAAGAGCTGAGACTGGCCCTGCTGGAAGAGCGCGGGTTGTGCGTGCACTACCAGCCCATCTTCGACCTGCGCAGCGGGCAAGTGGCCAAACTGGAAGCGCTGCTGCGCTGGCAGCACCCGCAACACGGCCTGCTGGGGCCCGACCGTTTCATCGGCATTGCCGAAGCCAACGGCCTGATCATCGACCTCGACCTGTGGGTACTGCGCCACGCCTGCGCCGACCTGGCCTACTTGCAGCGCCACGGCTACGGCGAACTCAAGGTCACGGTCAACTGCTCGGCAGTCACCCTCAGCCACGACGAACTGCCCAACGAAGTTGAAAAGGCGCTGTTCCATGCCGCCCTGGCGCCGCGCCAACTTGAGCTGGAGGTGACCGAGAACGCACTGATGGGCGATATCCAGCGTACGGTCAGCCTGCTCAAGCGCGTGCGCGCCCTGGGCGTGGCGCTGTCGATCGATGACTTTGGCACTGGCTACTCGTCACTGGCCTACCTCAAGCGCCTGCCACTGGACGTGCTGAAAATCGACCGCACCTTCCTGCAGGATGTGCCGGGCAGCCAGAAAGACCGCGAAATCGTCCAGGCGATCATCGTCATGGCGCATACCCTGCACTTGCAGGTCGTCAGCGAGGGCGTGGAAACCGCCGAACAACAGGCCTTCCTGGAAAGCCACGGTTGCGACTACCTGCAGGGCTACCTGCTGGGGCGCCCCGTGCCGCTGGCAGAGCTGCGGCCGCTGCTGGAGCGGCTACAGCGCCAGAACGGCGTACTCACGCCTTGTTGCGGTACAGCTCCACCAGGGTCGCCGGGTCTTTTTGCAGGTAACCCTGGCTACCGTGCAGGCGCATCAATTGCGCGGCGAGGCCGCTGAGCGGCGTCGCCGAGCCTTGCTCACGGGAGAACTTGACCGCGCCATCCAGGTCCTTGAGCAGCGTGCGTACATGCCACTTGATCGGCTCGAAGCGGCTCTCGGCCATCTGCGGCGCCAGGATCTGCAACGGCTTGGAATCGGCAAAGCCACCGGCCAGCGCTTCGGCAATCAGTGTCGCGTCTACGCCCGACTGCTCGGCCAATGCCACTACTTCGGCAATCACCAGGGCATTGCAGGCTACGATCATCTGGTTGCAGGCCTTGGTCACCTGGCCCGCGCCTACCGCCCCCATGTGCGTCACGCGCTGGCCAAGCACCTGCAGCACCGGGTGTGCACGCTGCAAGTCGGCCACCTCACCACCGACCATGATGGCCAGTGTGCCTGCTTCAGCACCTGGCGTACCGCCAGATACCGGCGCATCCAACCACGCCATGCCACACAGTGCTGCCAGTTCGGCTGCCATTTCACGGGTGGCGGTTGGTTCCAGGCTGGAGAAATCGATCAGCAACTGGCCGCTGCGCCCGCCCTGGGCAATGCCTTGCTCGCCGAACACCACCTCGCGCACCACTGCTGTGTCGGCCAGGCACAGCAGCACCATGTCGCTGTCGCGGCACAATTGGGCCGGGCTGCTGGCCAGGCGCGCGCCGGCAGCGACCAGGGCGGCACACTTGTCTGGGCTACGGTTCCATACCGTCAGCGGATATCCCGCTGCCAACAGACGACGGCACATGGGCAGGCCCATCAGGCCGATGCCGGCGAATCCAAGCGAAGGTAGTTGTGAGCTCATCAACGTCTCCAGACAAATTCGATATCAATCCAGGCCGCAAGGCAGCCCCATTACGCATCCCGTAAACTGTTACCGCCACGCCGAATTGTTACTTACCTCTACCCGCCTTGCACGGCTTCAAGCACCAAAACGGGGCTGCTGCGTATTTTTGCGCACCAAAAAAGATCACGCCTCTTCCGTGTGCTTCACCTGGATCACGATGAACGGCGAAACCACCACCGCCCAGATCTCTGGATCGCGGCTTTGCAGGTCCAGTGCCTGCTCGGCCGAGACCGGCCCAACGGTGCCATCACTACGCCACTTGGCGAAGATCTCGCTGCGATTCTCGGCCATCGCTTCGGCAACGGTGATCAGGTCCAGGCTGGGGTCGACCCAAATCAGGTCACCCTTGGCCCAGAAACGTTCCAGTGCTTTCCACTCGATGATTGCCGTCTCGCCAAGCAATTTGGCATAGAGGGTGCTTGTTTGATCAGTCATGGGTGGTATCCGCAAAAATCGCCAATTAAAAAAGGCCGGCATTTTTGCAGAAAAACCCGGTTTCAAATATGTAATTTGGTCGATTGACCCCGAAGTTGTGGGGCGGGGTCACAGATGCAGGCAGTTTGATGGCGCCTTTCTGTATCTTTCTGTCGATCAAGCGACAACCCAGGAAGCAGGCACTTTTCGACCGCTTTTCAAGCGCTCGAACAGCGCTCTACACTGTACCGGTACAGTTCCGGGACATGTTCCGGGGGAAGGTGGGCTTGCGCGTTGGCACAGCCACGCCGCAAATCCCGCCCGGTCTGTAGCCCTGGCCGCCAGGACTATAAGAATTACAACAGAATGAGTGGAGCACTATGATCAAGATTTCCAAGCTGTTCGCCGCAATGGTTCTGGCCGGGGTAGCCAGCCATTCGTTTGCCGCCGATACCATCAAGATCGGCATCGCCGGTCCTAAAACGGGTCCTGTGACCCAGTACGGCGACATGCAGTTCATCGGCGCCAAGCAAGCCATCAAGGATATCAACGCCGCGGGCGGCGTCGATGGCAAGATGCTCGAAGCCAAGGAATACGACGACGCCTGCGACCCTAAACAGGCCGTGGCAGTCGCCAACAAAGTGGTCAACGACGGCGTCAAGTTCGTCATCGGTCACCTGTGCTCCAGCTCCACCCAGCCAGCGTCCGACATCTACGAAGACGAAGGCGTGATCATGATCACCCCGGCCGCCACCTCGCCGGAAATCACCGCCCGTGGCTACAAGCTGATCTTCCGTACCATCGGCCTGGACAGCGCCCAGGGCCCAGCCGCCGGCAACTACATCGCCGACCACGTCAAGCCGAAAGTGGTTGCGGTACTGCACGACAAGCAGCAGTACGGTGAAGGCATTGCCACCGCGGTCAAGCAAACCCTCGAAGCCAAAGGCACCAAGGTTGCCGTCTTCGAAGGCCTGAACGCCGGCGACAAAGACTTCTCCTCGATCATCCAGAAGCTCAAGCAGAACAACGTCGACTTCGTCTACTACGGCGGCTACCACCCAGAGCTGGGCCTGATCCTGCGCCAGGCCCAGGAAAAAGGCCTGAAAGCCAAGTTCATGGGCCCAGAGGGCGTGGGTAACGACTCCATTTCGCAGATCGCCCAGAACGCCTCCGAAGGCCTGCTGGTCACCCTGCCGAAGTCGTTCGACGCCGACCCTGAGAACAAGAAGATCGTCGACGCCATCAAGGCTGACGGCAAGGACCCAAGCGGCCCGTTCGTATTCCCGGCCTACTCGGCTGTCGAGCTGATCGCCCAAGGCATCAAGGCCGCCAAGTCCGAAGACACCGACAAGGTGGCTGCTGCCATCCACGCCGGCTCGTTCAAGACCCCTACCGGCACCCTGTCGTATGACGAGAAAGGCGATCTGAAAGACTTCAAGTTCGTGGTCTACGAATGGCACTTCGGCAAGCCGAAGACCGAAGTCTCCCCTCAGTAACTGCGTGACTAAATAGCTGACCGTAGAAGCCCACTGTGCGAGCAGTGGGCTTTGTTTTACGAGGTTCATGGGCCCGATCCCCGCGATCCGGGGGCGGGCTCACCTGAAAATCTTAAAACCGTCACCCGCGGTTTCCTGGCCTACCCCCGCCAGCGAAATGCAAATCAGGTTTTTAGGAGCGCTGTAATGCCTGAGATCTACCATTTCTTCCAACAACTGGTTAATGGATTGACCATCGGCAGCACCTATGCCTTGATCGCCATCGGCTACACGATGGTGTACGGCATCATTGGCATGATCAACTTCGCCCATGGCGAGGTGTACATGATCGGTTCCTACGTGGCCTTCATCGCCCTGGCGGGCCTGGCCATGATGGGCATCCATTCGCTGCCGATCCTGATGACCGTCGCCTTTGTCGCGACGATCTTCGTCACCAGTGCCTATGGCTACAGTATCGAACGGGTTGCCTATCGCCCTCTGCGCAACAGCAACCGGTTGATTCCGCTGATTTCCGCCATCGGCATGTCGATCTTCCTGCAGAACACCGTCTTGCTGTCGCAAGACTCCAAGGACAAATCCATCCCCAACCTGATCCCCGGCAGCTTCTCCTTCGGGCCAGGCGGTGCTGAAGAAGTACTGATCAGCTACATGCAAGTCCTGGTGTTCGTGGTCACCCTGGTGGCCATGACCCTGCTCACCCTGTTCATCTCCCGCTCCCGCCTGGGCCGCGCCTGCCGCGCCTGCGCCGAAGACATCAAGATGGCCAACCTGCTGGGCATCAACACCAACAACATCATCGCCCTCACCTTCGTCATCGGTGCCGCCCTGGCAGCCGTGGCAGCCGTGCTGCTGAGCATGCAGTACGGGGTGATCAACCCCAACGCCGGTTTCCTGGTGGGCCTGAAGGCCTTCACTGCGGCGGTGCTGGGTGGCATCGGCAGCATTCCGGGCGCCATGCTCGGCGGGCTGGTGCTGGGTGTAGCGGAAGCCTTTGGCGCCGACATCTTCGGCGACCAGTACAAGGACGTGGTGGCATTCGGCTTGTTGGTTCTTGTCTTGCTGTTCCGGCCGACCGGCATTCTGGGCCGCCCGGAGGTTGAAAAAGTATGAACAAAAATCTCAAACAGGCGTTCTTCAGCGCCTTGCTGGTATGGGCCGTGGCCTTCCCGGTACTGGGCCTGAAACTGAGCATCGACGGCATCAGCCTGGCCGTGCACAGCCAGGGCTCGTTCACCATCAGCATCATCGCCGTGTGTTCGGTGCTGATGTTCCTGCGTGTGCTGTTCGACAAGCAGTGGAGCTCGGTGATGGGCCGCCGTTCGGATCGCAAGCTGATCCCGCCGGCCGTCAGCAACTACCTGACCCTGCCCAAGACCCAGCGCTATGTGATCATCGGGTTGATCGTGGCGGCACTGGTGTGGCCGTTCTTCGGCTCGCGCGGTGCGGTCGACATTGCCACGCTGATCCTGATCTACGTGTTGCTGGGCCTTGGCCTGAACATCGTGGTCGGCCTGGCGGGCCTGCTCGACCTTGGCTATGTCGGCTTCTACGCCGTCGGCGCCTACAGCTACGCCATGCTCTCGCACTACCTGGGCTGGAGCTTCTGGGTGTGCCTGCCGATTGCCGGCCTGATGGCCGCCACCTTCGGCTTCCTGCTCGGCTTCCCGGTACTGCGCCTGCGGGGTGACTACCTGGCGATCGTGACCCTCGGCTTCGGCGAGATCATCCGCCTGTTCCTGCGTAACCTCACCGACTGGACCGGCGGCCCCAACGGCATCAGCAACATCCCCAAGCCGGAGTTCTTCGGCCTGACCTTCGAACGCCGCGCCGCCGAGGGCATGCAGACCTTCCACGAGTTCTTCGGCCTGGAATACAACTCGATCAACAAGGTCATCTTCCTCTACCTGGTGGCCCTGCTGCTGGCGCTGCTGGCGCTGTTCGTCATCAACCGCCTGCTGCGCATGCCGATCGGCCGCGCCTGGGAAGCCCTGCGCGAAGACGAGATCGCCTGCCGCGCACTGGGCCTCAACCCGACCGTGATCAAACTCTCGGCGTTCACCCTGGGTGCCTGCTTCGCCGGTTTCGCCGGTAGCTTCTTCGCCGCGCGCCAAGGCCTGGTGACGCCGGAGTCGTTCACCTTCATCGAGTCGGCGATCATCCTCGCCATCGTCGTGCTTGGCGGCATGGGCTCACAACTGGGCGTGATTCTCGCGGCCATCGTGATGATCCTGCTGCCCGAGCTGATGCGTGAGTTCAGCGAATACCGGATGCTGATGTTCGGTGCGCTGATGGTGTTGATGATGATCTGGCGTCCGCAAGGCCTGCTGCCTATGCAACGTCCACACATGGAGCTGCGTCGATGAGCCGCGAAATTCTGCAAGTCAGCGGCCTGAGCATGCGCTTCGGCGGCTTGTTGGCGGTCAACGGCGTGGGCCTGACCGTCAAGGAAAAACAGGTGGTGGCGTTGATCGGCCCCAACGGCGCCGGCAAGACCACCGTGTTCAACTGCCTGACCGGTTTCTACAAGCCCAGCGGCGGCACCATCCTGCTCGATGGCCAGCCGATCCAGGGCCTGGCCGGCCACCAGATCGCCCGCAAGGGTGTGGTGCGGACCTTCCAGAACGTGCGCCTGTTCAAGGAAATGACCGCGCTGGAAAACCTGCTGATCGCCCAGCACCGCCACCTCAACACCAACTTTTTCGCTGGCTTGTTCAAGACCCCGGGCTTCCGCCGCAGCGAAAAGGAGGCCATGGAACGCGCGCAGTACTGGCTGGAAAAGGTCAACCTGACCGAGTTCGCCAACCGTACCGCCGGCACCCTCGCCTACGGCCAGCAGCGCCGCCTGGAAATCGCCCGCTGCATGATGACCCAGCCACGCATCATCATGCTCGACGAACCGGCCGCGGGCCTGAACCCGAAGGAAACCGAAGACCTCAAGGCATTGATCGCCTACCTGCGCGAGTCGCACAACGTCACCGTGCTGCTGATCGAGCACGACATGAAGCTGGTGATGAGCATCTCCGACCATATCGTGGTGATCAATCAGGGCACCCCTCTGGCCCACGGCACACCGGAAGAGATCCGCGACAACCCTGATGTGATCAAAGCCTACCTGGGGGAAGCGTAAATGCTGAAGTTCGAAAACGTTTCCACCTTCTACGGCAAGATCCAGGCGCTGCACAGCGTCAACGTGGAAATCAACCAGGGCGAGATCGTCACCCTGATCGGCGCCAACGGCGCCGGTAAGTCGACGTTGCTGATGACCCTGTGCGGCTCGCCGCAGGCGCACAGTGGCAGCATCAAGTACCTGGGTGAAGAACTGGTCGGCCAGCCGTCCTCGCACATCATGCGCAAGAGCATCGCCGTAGTGCCGGAAGGCCGCCGCGTGTTCGCCCGCCTGACCGTAGAGGAAAACCTGGCGATGGGTGGTTTCTTCACCGACAAAGGCGATTATCAGGAGCAACTGGACAAGGTGCTGCAGCTGTTCCCGCGCCTGAAGGAACGTTACATCCAGCGTGGCGGCACCATGTCCGGTGGCGAGCAGCAAATGCTCGCCATTGGCCGGGCGCTGATGAGCAAGCCCAAGCTGCTGCTGCTCGACGAACCTTCGCTGGGCCTGGCACCGATCATCATCCAGCAGATCTTCGACATCATCGAACAGCTGCGCCGCGATGGCGTGACGGTGTTCCTGGTGGAGCAAAACGCCAACCAGGCGCTGAAAATCGCCGACCGGGCGTATGTGCTGGAGAACGGCCGGGTGGTGATGCAAGGGACAGGCGAAGCGCTGTTGACTGACCCGAAGGTGCGCGACGCGTACCTTGGGGGTTGATCGGGAAAGGGCCTTCGGGCCCTTTTTCATGCCTGCTGACTTGTGATCCCAGCACACCCTGCGTAACGTGGCCAGCTCTTTGGCAAAGATCCCCGGAGCCCGCCCCATGCGCCTCACCCCCACCCTGCTGCTCACCGCCCTGCTGCCCCTGTTCGCCGGCTGCCAGCTCATGGCCAACGCCCCAAGCGACCCGAACATCGGCACCACGCGCATGCAGGGCGAACTACGTGCCGCCAACGGCCAGTTGCTGTTCAAGCCATGCAGCGAAAACCGCACGTTCGTGATCAATGATGTCGGCGCCACTGGCATCCTGCAGGAGGCCGCCAACCTTGCCAAGGACGCCAATGACAAGCTGTTCGCCGACGTCCGTGGTCGCCTGACCGGCAGCAAGCAGGCCAACAACGACGGCCAGCTGGAAGTGCGTCGCCTGTACCGCCTGGAACCCTCCGCCCGTGCCTGCGAAGACCCCAACTTCAAGCAGCTAACCCTGCGCGCCGACGGCCAGGAGCCGTTCTGGGCGGTGAAAGCTAGCGGCAAGGGGATGATCATAGAGCGCCCCGGCAAAGACCCGCTGCCCCTGCCGTTCCTTGAAGAAGAAGTGCCCGGCGGCGGCCTGACCCTGAGCAGCGAAGCCAACGGTCAGCACGTGGAACTGTGGGTCGCCCCGCAACGCTGCGTCGACAGCATGAGCGGCGCCGTGCGCCACCTGCGCGCCGAACTGCACATCGACGGCAAGACCTTGCAAGGCTGCGGCTACTACGGTGGCGCACGCGACAACTGATCGCCGGGCACTTTTATCCTGCCAGTCAGGGCGGCGAACAGCTTATACTTGGCGGTTTGTGTAAAGCCGCCGGCCGCCCATGGCCGGGATACTGGACCCTGCCATGCTACGAATCACCGAACTGAAGCTGCCCCTGGACCATCCTGACGAAGCGCTGCGTGAAGCCATCGTCCAGCGCCTGGGCATCCGCGACGAGCAATTGCTCAGCTTCAACCTGTTCAAGCGCAGCTACGATGCGCGCAAGAAGAACAGCGAACTGCTGTTCATCTACACCATCGATCTGGAAGCCAGCAACGAAGCCGAACTGCTCAGCAAGTTCGCCGACGATCGCAACATCAGCGTGGCACCAGACGTGACCTACAAGTACGTCGGCCACGCCCCGGCCGACATGCAGGAGCGCCCGATCGTGGTCGGTTTCGGCCCGTGCGGCATCTTTGCCGGCCTGCTGCTGGCACAGATGGGGTTCAAGCCGATCATCCTCGAACGCGGCAAGGAAGTGCGCCAGCGCACCAAGGACACCTGGGGCCTGTGGCGCAAGAGCGTGCTCAACCCAGAGTCCAACGTGCAGTTCGGCGAAGGCGGCGCCGGCACCTTCTCCGACGGCAAGCTGTACAGCCAGATCAAGGACCCGCAGCACCACGGCCGCAAGGTACTGGAAGAGTTCGTCAAGGCCGGTGCCCCGGACGAAATCCTGTACATCAACAAGCCGCACATCGGCACCTTCCGCCTCACCGGCATGGTCGAGCAGATGCGCCAGGACATGATTGCCCTGGGTGCCGAAGTGCGCTTCCAGGAGAAGGTCACCGACCTGCTGGTCGAAGATGGCCAGTTGACTGGCGTGGTACTGGAGAGTGGCGAGCAGCTGCACTCGCGCCATGTGGTCCTGGCCCTTGGCCACAGCGCCCGCGACACCTTCCGTATGCTGCACGCCAAAGGCGTGTACATGGAAGCCAAGCCATTCTCGGTCGGCTTCCGCATCGAGCACCCGCAAACGCTGATCGACAAGGCGCGCCTGGGCAAGTACGCCGGCCACCCCAAACTCGGTGCCGCCGACTACAAGCTGGTGTACCACGCCAAGAACGGCCGCTCCGTATACAGCTTCTGCATGTGCCCAGGCGGCACCGTGGTCGCGGCTACCAGCGAGCCAGGCCGAGTCGTTACCAACGGCATGAGCCAGTACTCGCGTAACGAGCGCAACGCCAACTCCGGCATCGTCGTCGGTATCGACCCCGAGCGCGACTACCCGGGTGGCCCGCTGGCCGGTATCGAGCTGCAGGAACGCCTGGAGGCCCATGCCTACGTGATGGGTGGCAGCAACTACCAGGCCCCGGCGCAGTTGGTGGGTGACTTTGTCGCCGGCCGGCCATCGACCGCACTGGGCAGTGTCGAGCCGTCCTACAAGCCGGGCGTGACCTTGGGTGATCTGGCGCCGAGCCTGCCGGACTTCGCCATCGAGGCGATCCGTGAGGCACTGCCGGCATTCGACCGCCAAATCAAAGGCTACAACCTGCATGACGCGGTGTTGACCGGGATCGAAACGCGTACCTCGTCGCCCCTGCGCATTACCCGGGGTGAGGATTACCAGAGCCTGAACCTCAAGGGGCTGTTCCCGGCGGGTGAAGGCGCCGGCTACGCGGGCGGGATTCTGTCCGCGGGTGTGGATGGCATCCGCATTGCCGAGGCGGTAGCACGGGATATGCTCGGCCTCTGATTGCTTGAGGCCGTCCAAGGCCTCTTCGCGGGTAAGCCAACTCCCACAGGGGTAGCGATGTCACTGTGGCAACGGGCTTGCCCGCGAGAGGGCGCTGGCAGACTTCAGAATAACCCGGCCCCAAGACCAGCCCTCCCCTCACCCCCTCCTCCTCCATCTGCATCTAGGCTTCACTAAGCCAAGGCAGCAACACCATATAACAAAAACGAATATAGTTTTTGTTTTAAAGAATATCGCCACAGGCTAGGGTGTACGCCCGTACCATTCGTAAACTGCTCATGGAGAGCCTATAGCCCGTGCGTAGCCTGTTCACCCGTTTTTTCCAGCTTGAAGCCGCCAGCGGCCTGCTGCTGATCGCCGCCGCCGTTCTGGCCCTGATCATCAACAACTCGCCACTGTCCTACCTGTACAGCGGGCTGCTCGACGTGCCCGTCGCCGTCCAGATCGGCGCGCTAAACATCGCCAAGCCATTGCTGCTATGGATCAACGATGGCCTGATGGCCCTGTTCTTCCTGCTGATCGGCCTGGAGGTCAAGCGCGAGGTGGTCGACGGCCACCTGTCCAAGCCATCCCAGGTCATCCTGCCTGCCACTGCTGCCGTTGGCGGCATGGTGGTGCCGGCACTGATCTACTGGTTCATCAACCGTGACAACCCGGCGGCCGTGGCCGGCTGGGCGATCCCAACTGCCACCGACATCGCCTTTGCCCTCGGCGTGCTGGCGCTGCTGGGCAAGCGCGTGCCGGTGTCACTGAAGCTGTTCCTGATGACCCTGGCGATAATCGACGACCTGGGTGCGATCATTGTCATCGCCCTGTTCTACTCCGGTACCCTGTCGAGCGTATCGCTGCTGCTGGCGGCGGCCTGCCTGGTGGTGCTGATAGCGATGAACCGGCTTGGCGTGGTCAAGCTTGGGCCATACATGGTCATTGGCCTGATCCTCTGGGTATGCGTGCTCAAGAGTGGCGTGCATGCCACCCTGGCCGGTGTCGCCCTGGCCTTGTGCATCCCACTGCGCACGCGCAACGCCGAAACGTCACCGCTGCTGGCCCTGGAACATGCCCTGCACCCTTGGGTGGCCTATGCCATCCTGCCACTGTTCGCCTTCGCCAACGCCGGCGTCTCGCTAGCTGGCATGACCGTAGAAAGCTTCACCCACCCCGTGCCGATGGGCATCGCCGTCGGCCTGTTGCTGGGCAAAACCGTAGGTGTTTTCGGCCTGACATGGCTGGCGGTGAAGCTGCGCCTCGCCGCGCTACCTGCTGGTGCTGGCTGGGGGCAAATACTGGGGGTGGCGATACTCTGCGGCATTGGCTTCACCATGAGCCTGTTCGTTGGCTCGCTCGCCTTCTCCCCAGGCAGTAGCGAATACGCCGGTATGGACCGCATGGGGATTCTTACCGGCTCGTTCTTCGCCGCAGTGATCGGCTACGCCGTCACTGCCATGGCCAGCCGCAAGCCCCGTGTTGGTTGATTTGGCTGAGGCATGAAAAAACCCCGACTGGCAGCAGCCAGGTCGGGGTTTTGTTTTACTGCGCTACGGTCAGTGCGAAACGCGGCTGGTACCGTCAACGGTCATGATGCGCACGCGGTCACCCACGCGGAAGATTTCGTTCTCCTGCACGGCCTGCACATAGGCGCGCATGCTGCCGTCGTCTTCACGTACGGTAATTTCGACACCTTGGGTACGAGTCAGGCCTTCTTCGGCAGCGGAGCCTGCCAGGCCACCGGCAACAGCACCGATCACCGCAGCGACGATGCTGCCACGGCCACCGCCAACGGCGCTGCCGGCAACGCCACCCACGATGGCACCAGCACCACCGCCGATCGGGGTCTTGGTACCCTCGATCTTGACTGGGCGCAGGGACTCGATGGTGCCCATACGCACGGTTTGCACGCGGCGGGCCTCGTCACGGGAGTAGCTGTCACCGGTCAGGCTCGAGGCACAGCCTCCCAGCAGCAGCGACATGGTGGTAAAGGTCGCCACCAGCAAAGCGGATTTACGCATGGGTAAAGTCTCCATAAGTCAGGTGCTCATTAGACGCTGCACATTGACGGCTGTCACGGTACAAACGTAATAAAATTGTTTTCATTCAGCCGGGGTACAGCCTGCCGGGCTGTGTCGAAGGCCTTTCAAGTGAGACCAAGGATAGCCATGGATTACTTCATCGTCGTGGTCGCCACCGTTGCGGGGCTGTATTTCCACGGGTGGCTGTATGTGCGCATGCGCCGCTGGATGGACCGCGACCTGGCGTTGTCGCTGGCGGGTGCCGATCCTGATAAGCGCGCGTTCATGCTGGAAAGGTTGAAACAGGCGCGACAGGAGAAGGTGGGACGCAAGCAACTGGCAGGGTGGTTGGAGCGGGAAGCGGCGGAGTATCCGGGGTAGCCTGATCGATCGTCGTGGCCGCTTTGCGGCCCTATCGCGACACAAGGCCGCTTCCACAGGTACAGCGCGATCGCCTCTGTGGGAGCGGCCTTGTGTCGCAGCAGCCCCGGGACCTCAGGGCGCCAGCCGCTCCCGCTGCCATTGCCCATTCACGAACCGGTAATTCAACCGGTCATGCAAGCGGCTCGCCCGCCCCTGCCAGAACTCGATGCGCTCAGGCAACAAACGGTAGCCCCCCCAATGCTCAGGGCAGTGCGGCTGGGTGTCGGAAAAGCGCGCTTCGGTAGCCTTGACCAGGCCCTCGAGCTCTTCACGCCCGGCAATCACCCGGCTCTGCGGCGAGGCCCAGGCCCCCAGGCGGCTGCCCAGCGGGCGCACCTGATAGTAGGCATCCGACTCCTGCGCCGAGACCTTCTCCACCCGCCCTTCGATGCGCACCTGGCGCTCCAGCGCCGGCCAGAAGAAGGTCATGGCTGCAAAAGGGTTGGCCTGCAATTGCTGGCCCTTGGCGCTTTCGTAATTGGTGAAGAAAGTGAAGCCCTGCTCGTCGAGCCCCTTCAGCAACAATACACGGCAATGCGGGCGGCCTTCGCCGTCCACGGTGGCCAGGGTCATGGCGTTGGCTTCCACCGGCGCCTGCTCGGTTTTCACCGCATCGGCGAACCACTGGTGGAACAGGACGAACGGCTCCCCCGGCGCCTGGGCTTCAGCCAGGCCATCACGGGTGTAGTCGCGGCGCATATCGGCCAGGGATTGGGTCATTGCTGCGTTCCTTGACGATCAGTTGGTCTTCGCAGGGCTATTGGCAGCTACTTTTTTATCGGCGGTAGCTTTCTTGGCAACAGGCTTGGCCGGCGCCGCTTTCTTCTTGGCTGTTGCCTTCACAGGTGCTTTGGCCTTGGCCACGGGCTTCTTCGCCGCAGGCTTGGCAGCCGGCTTGTTGTCGGTGGCCTTGGCAGCAGGTGCCTTGGCATCCTGTACCGCCACCATCGAGGTCGGCGCAGGTGCCGGTGCAGCCTGCTGATACTTGGCCAACAGTGCGACCATGGTGTTTTGTGGGGTCAGCAGCATTTCCACGCGGCGGTTCAGGGAGCGGCCCTCGGCGCTGTCATTGGCCGCACGCGGCATCACCGAGCCCATGCCCTTGAGGGTCAGGCGGTCACGCTGCAGGCCGCTGAGGCGGAAGATGGCCGATACCGAAGCGGCGCGCTCCAGGCTGAGTTTCTGGTTGGCAGCGGCAGCACCGCTGCTGTCGGCATGGCCCAGTACCAGCACGGCAGTCTTGGGGTCACCTTCGACGGTCTTGGCCACGCGGGTGATCGGGCCGAGGGTCATGGGCAACAGCATGTTCGGGCGGTCAGGGTTGTACGAGCTGTCAACCGGCAAGGTTACCGCCAGCACATTGTCGCGGCGCTCAAGCTCCAGCTTGCTGTCCTTGATCGCTTCGCGCAGCTTAGGCTCGTATTCGTCCAGCCAGGCCTGGGTGGCCTTCTGGTCAATTTTCGGCACCACGGGGCCCTTGGCCTGCTTGTCATCGCCACCAAACGGCCACCACCAACGGCTGGCGCTCTCCGATTTGGCGTCAGCCTTGGCCACGTTTTCAGTGACGGCTGCCTTCACTTCCTGCTCGGCGACCTTGTCCGAACCGAAAGGCCACCAGTTGGAGCCACCTTCCTTGGAGCCGTCCGGGGAGTGGCTGGCGCAGCCGGTAACGGCGGTCAGGCACAGGGCGAGTGCTAAGGTTTTATGTGAAGACATCAGCGATACACCATGAAATAGAAAGATATTTTGCCTAGGCACTTCAGGCGTTGGCATTGAGGATAGTCAAAGGGGGTGGGCAATACCCGCATTACCCGATCAAAGGCAACTGGCAAGGACGCGTACCAACTTTTGCGCGCGTGGGTCCATCAGCACATAAGGGCCGAGGGTATTGACCACGAAACCGAAGGCCACATCGTGCTCCGGGTCGGCAAAACCGACCGAACCACCGGCACCGGGGTGGCCGAAGGCGCGGGCGCCGAGGCCAAAGGTGGCGTTGGCCACCTCGGGCTGGTCGAGCATGCAGCCCAGGCCAAAGCGGGTTTGGGTGAGCAAGGTACGGTCCTGACCCAGGCTGTGTTCACGGGTCAGTTCATCGAGCAGTTCAGATTCGAGCAGGCTGCCGTCAAGAAGCCCGGCATAGAAGCCCGCCAGGCTGCGTGCGTTGCCATGGCCATTGGCCGCTGGCTGTTGCATACGACGCCATTCAGGCTTGTTGGTACTGGTCAGGATCGCCGGCGGGTTGGTGAATGCACGGGTCGACAACGCCTCTGGCTCACGCATGGTTACCTGTAGCAAGCGCTGCGCTGCGGCATCCCCCGGGTTGCCTTTGCCACGGGCGATATGCGCCACGCGGTGGAACTCTTCGTCTGCCAGGCCAACGTGGAAATCCAACCCCAACGGGCGGGCGGTGCGGGCCACGATCGAGTCGCCAGGGCCACGGCCATCGGCGCGGCGAATCAGCTCGCCGATCAGCCAGCCGTAGGTGATGGCGGCATAGCCGTGTTCGGTGCCGGGTGTCCACCAAGGTGTCTCGGCCGCCAGGGCATCGACCATGGTCTGCCAGTCGTACAATGCCTCGGCCGGCAGCAGCTCGCGAATCGCCGGCAAGCCGGCACGGTGGCTGAGCAGTTGGCGCAAAGTGACCGACTGCTTACCGGCCTGGGCGAACTCGGGCCAGTAGTTGGTCACCGGGGCATCGAGGGCCAGCTTACCCTCGCCGACCAGTTGCAGGGCGGTGACGGCGGTGAACGTCTTGGTGCAGGAGAACAGGTTGGCGATGGTATCGCTGTGCCAAGCCTGCTGGCCGTCTTTGTCGGCACTGCCGGCCCACAGGTCAATAACGGTTTCGCCCCCCACCTGGATGCACAGTGCGGCACCACGCTCCTGGGGATCATCGAACAACGCGGCAAAGGCTTCGCGCACGGCTTCGAACTTCAGCTCATAGTGACCCTGGATCTGCACCCGCTGTACTCCGTACGACCATGTCCAAAAAAGGTGTGCATTGTTTCAGTAGTTGGGTGTTTTGCAAACTGGCTTGGGCCAAATGGTCGCGAAGAACGGTAACTGGCGCTCAGGGCGCCGGTTTCTCCAGCAGCGCTCGCAATTGGCCCATGGCCTGCAGGTTGCTTTTGCGCACGGCGTCAACAAACCCTGGGTACGGCACATCGGTGATGGCCACCAGTCCAAGGTGACCGTTCTCGCCGTCAAGCAGGCGACCGCTGGCCGGCTGATCGAGGTACTGGAACCAGTGGGCGCCAACGATCATCGGTTGCGCCAGGGCGGCCTTGAGGAAGTTGCCGTAGGCCGGGCCGCGATCCTCTTCCCGCGCCAACTCCAGCGGCCCCGGCCAGAACGGCCCGCGATCGCGCGAGCCGAACTGGAACTCGGACACCAGCACCGGCTTGTCCAACTCGGCCAGGCGAGCGAAGTCGTAACCGTCCTGAGGCTTGAGGGTATAGAAATTGAAGCTGAGCACATCGCAGAACTCTGCACAGGCTTTGACCGCTTCTGGCGTGCTGATGGCATAGCGGCCACCCAACAGCAGGTGATTGGGCGCATGCCACTTCAACGAATCGGCAATGGTCTTGAAGTAGGTCTCGGCAAATACCTGTTGGAAATGCTGGTAATCACGTTCGATTTCCGGGTGCTCCGGGTTGGGCAACGGCGCCTCGAAGCCTGGATCTTCCATCAGTTCCCAGGCGGCCAGCTCGATGCCCCAGGCCTTGGACAGCCCTTCCTGGTTGCGATACTTGTCACGCAACTGCTTGAGGAATGCGCGCTTGGCCGGCACGTCGGTGGTCAAGCGCAAGGTGCCGTAGGCCAGGCCGTAACGGGCTTTGGGGTCGCTTCCGGGAGCAGCCCAGGCCAACTCGTTATCGGCGAAGTAACCGATCAGCCAGGGGTCGTCACGGTGATCGCGGGCGGCAATGGCCACTGCACGCTCGGTGGCCATGGCGAAACGCGGGTCAAACGGATCGGGCATGCTGCCCCACCAGTCCATGCCGGTACTGATGCTGGCGTAGTCGCCCACGATCGACAGCGGCACGGTGTATGGCAGGCGCCTGGCCTGACCAAGGGCAGGCTCGCTCCAGTTGCCGATGGTGTTGAAACCCCAGGCCTGCAGGCGGTCGAGCGCGTGCGTCTGCCAGCGGGCCGCATCCAGCGCCAGCGGTGGGCAGTTGGCGGGCTGGCCCTCCACTGCGGGCGGGCAGGGTTTGCCATAGGTACGTTGAAGGTTGGCAGCATAGAAGTCGAACCAGCGCCCCTGTTTGAAATTGCGCCCTTGCGACGAGGCATTGCCATCGTCGTTATTGCCCTCGCCATAGAAAGCGGCCAGTGCATTGCCCTCAGCGGGCAGGGCCTTGAACATGCCTTCACGCCCAGCGACATAGGTACGCCCGCCGTCTGCCGCCACGGCGTTTACCCCCAGGGAATAGAAGGGGTGCCCTTCCGGCGTTACCAGGTACCAACGGCCATCACGCTTTTCGGTGCGGAAGAAGCCTTTGGCGGCGAACGCCGGCCCGGCCAACAGGCCGCCGTAAGGGTCCAGCTGCTGTTTGCCGCGCTCTGTCAGCCAGCCCTTGAGCTGTTGCTGTTCACGGGTATCGGCTGCCTTGAGCTGTTCGTCATTGGTAACCTTCTCAGGCCAGTTACCGCGCGTGGACTGGCCATAGGTATCGATCAGCTCATGGTAGGCAGCCTTGTAAGCCTGGTCGTCATCCTGAATGCCGACTCGCTCGATCAGCAGGTTTTGCGCGACCTTGGGGTTGGGAATGCTCAGGCTCACCGAGGCCACCTGCTTGAGGTCGACTGCCCCGGCGCTGCTGGTCAGCAGCAGGCGCTGCCCGCCATAGTTCCAGGGCATCGGCGGGCCGGCACGCATGCCCTGGTTCAACGGTGAACTGGCTGTCAGCGGCACCATCACGGTTTGCGCGGGGCCGGCCGGCAGGTCGATACGGCTGGTCAAGGTGCGGCCATCGCTGCCTTGCACCGTGACATCCACGGTCAGCGCCCAATCCATGGCACTTTGCAGGCGTAAGGTCAGGAACTGCCCGGCGGACCAGTCCCACGCCCCGCCTTGCGGGCTCAGGCGCAAAGTCGGCCGCTGGGCCGGGTTGAACACCACACGCCGCAACACTTCGCCCTCGGCCGTCTGCTCCGCGTTGTACTGCGGCATGCCGGCATCCTCGGTCACCACATTGACCACCGAGGCCGGGCGCACGAAGCTGAACAGCGTCTGCTGCCCGGCCAGCAAGGGCGAGCTGAACAACAGGGCGAAAACGGCGGGCAGGGTACGGCGGACCATAAGGCTGGGGCTCTCCTTCAGGGCCGTCATGGCCCAAGACTGAGTAATGGACAACGCGCCGGAGCAAGTGCTCCGGTGCTCAGGAAATCTCCCGCCGGAACGGCGGCAGCGCATTGAGAATAGCCTTGCCGTAACGCTGGGTGACCAGACGCCGATCGAGCAAGGTGATGACGCCGCGATCCTGCTCGGTACGCAGCAGGCGGCCACAGGCCTGGATCAACTTGAGCGACGCGTCCGGCACGGCAATTTCCATGAACGGGTTGCCGCCGCGGGCCTCGATCCACTCCGACAAGGCAGCCTCCACCGGGTCGTCGGGCACGGAGAAGGGAATTTTGGCGATGACCACGTGCTCGCAGTACGCACCCGGCAGGTCGACACCTTCGGCAAAGCTGGCCAGGCCGAACAACACGCTGTGCTGGCCATCGTCGACCCGTGCCTTGTGCTTGTTCAGGGTTTCCTGCTTGGACAGGTTGCCCTGGATCAGCACCAGCTTACGCCAGTCGCGGTCCAGGCCGTCGAACACATCCTGCATCTGCTTGCGTGACGAGAACAGCACCAGCGCGCCACGGGCATCTTCGACGATGTTCGGCAGTTCGCGGATGATCGCCGCCGTGTGCGCCGCCGCATCGCGTGGGTCGGCCTGCAAGTCCGGGACCCGCAACAGGCCGGCATCGCCATGCACGAACGGGCTGGGGACCACACAGGTGACGGCATCGCGCGGCAAGCCCGAGCGCATGCGGAAGCGATCGAATTTGCCGAGCGCGGTCAACGTCGCCGACGTTACCAAGGCGCCATGGGCAACGCTCCACAGGCTGCGGCGGAGCATTTCGGCAGCAAGAATGGGGCTGGCGTTGACTTCGATGTCGAACATCGCACCGCTTTCGGCCAACGTCAGCCAACGGGCCATGGGCGGGCTGTCTTCCGGGTCTTCGGCGGTAAAGGCCGTCCACAGTTCCCAGTTGCCCTGGGCACGGGTGACCAGGCTGCCGAACAGCGGATACCATTCTTCGGCCTGGTGGCTGGCAATGCCGATGCTCACCTCACCGTCCATCCCTTCCTTGAGCAGGTCGGCCAGGCGGGTGAACAGGTCGTTGAGGCGGGCGAAGCCCTTCTTCAACTCGATGCCCACCTCGCGAATCTGTTCTGGCACCACCCCACCCTCAAAACGGTAGCGCGGGCGCTCACGGCCTTCGGTGTCCTCGCTGGGGCGGAAGTCGGCCACCTGTTCGCACAGCGTGAACATGAACTGTTGTTGGGTGCGCACTTCCCGCGCCAGCTCCGGCACCTGCTCGATGTATTTGCCCAGGTCACCGGGCAGCGGGTGCTGGGCCAGAAGCTTGGTCAGGTTCTTGGCCGTCTGCTCAAGCCAGTCGCCCGTGGAACGCAGCCGCGAATAATGGGCGAAGTGGCCGATGGCCTTGTCTGGCAGGTGGTGGCCTTCGTCGAACACGTACATGGTATCGCGCGGGTCGGGCAATACCGCACCGCCGCCCAGGGCCAGGTCGGCCAGGACCATGTCGTGGTTGGTGACGATCACGTCGACCTTGCCCATGCCTTCGCGGGCCTTGTAGAACACGCACTGCTGGAAGTTCGGGCAATGACGGCCCGTGCACTGGCTGTGGTCGGTGGTCAGGCGTGCCCAGTCCTGGTCTTCCAGGGCCTCGGGCCAACTGTCACGGTCACCGTCCCAGCGGTTGCCGGCGAGCTTCTCGATCATGCTGTTGAATAGCTTCTGGCTGCGTTCGTCGACTTCGATACGGAAGCCTTCTTCTTCGAACAACTGGGCGGTGGCCGACTGGGCATGGCCTTCCTGCAGCAGGATGTCTAGCTTGGACAGGCACAGGTAGCGGCCACGGCCCTTGGCCAGGGCAAAGCTGAAGTTGAGCCCGCTATTGCGCATCAGGTCGGGCAGGTCCTTGAAGACGATCTGCTCCTGCAGGGCCACGGTGGCAGTGGCTATCACCAGGCGCTTGCCGGCGGCCTTGGCGGCCGGAATGGCGGCCAGGCTGTAGGCCACGGTCTTGCCGGTACCGGTGCCCGCTTCCACGGCCACCACGGCAGGCTCACCGGCACGCCGGCCTTCATCGTCGCAGGCAATGTCGCCAAGCACCTTGGCCACTTCGGCGATCATCAGACGCTGGCCGTAGCGCGGCTTGAGGCTCTTGGCTTCGAGAAAACGCGAATAGGCGCCCTGAATGGTGGCTTTGAGTTCGTTGCTGATCATGGTCTGCAGGCGCCCGGAGGGCTGGATATATTTTCAGTGTTTCACACGGGGCGGCTATCATACCCCGCTATTGCCCTTTGTGCCGCATGGAGATCCGGATGCTCGCCTTTGCCCTGCCCTACACACTGCATGTTCTAGCCGCCCTGGTATGGGTCGGCGGCATGTTCTTCGCTTGGCTGGTGCTACGCCCGGCAACGGTTGCAGCCCTTGAAGGGCCTGCCCGCCTGCGCTTGTGGGTGGAAGTTTTCCGACGTTTCTTCGGCTGGGTCTGGCTGGCGGTGGCAATCTTGGCGATAAGTGGTATCGGCATGTTGCACATGCGCTTCAGCGGTTTCGAGACCACGCCTAAGTACGTGCAGGTGATGATCGGTGGCGGGATCGCCATGTTTGCCCTGTTCATGCGCATTCAGGCGTTGCTGCTGCCGGAACTGAAGGCGGCGGTGCTGGCCGAAGATTGGCCAACGGGTGCGGCGGTGCTGGGGCGGATTCGGCGGATGGTGGGTATCAACTTGCTGCTGGGCCTGGCCGTGGTGGCTGTGGCCAGTTCGCGCCTGATGATCTGACAGGTTTCACGCGGTCCCTGCAGGAGCGGCCCATCACGACACAAGGCCACTTCTACAGGGGACAGCGAGGCTCAAAGGGGCTGCAGAATCAGCTCACCCGCAGCGCCCGCCAGGCCGGGCTGGCCCGGCTGGCCCGGTCGCCCATTGGCCCCAGCATCGGTGCTGTACACCAGGCACCCTTTGCTCGCCCCACCTTTACCCGCCTTGCCTGCCGCCCCTGGCTTACCCGGTGCACCGCCATCCAGTCGCACGACAATGCGCTCTTGCGGGAAGCCCTGCGGCACGCTCAGGCGAATACGCCCACCCGGCGCACCATCATGCCCGTTGCCACCATCATCACCATTGGCACCCCGGCTGGCCTGGCCCCAGGTGCAGCCACCGGCCTGGCCGTTGGCACCATCCAGGCCCACATAGCCCGGCGCACCAGCACCGCCACGGGCATCGATCGCTACTCGCTCGGCATCCAGCTCAGCCAGTTTCAGGTCCAGGCTACGGCCTGAACGGGCTGCACGCTGGTAACTGCCCGCTGCCCCCGGTGCACTGAATTCACTGCCTTCGCCCAACCGCGCGCTGCGCGCTTCTATCAGCAACGGGTTATCGGAAGGTGCAATGGCGATACGCGCATCACGCCCCAGTTCAAGTTGGTCGACCTTCAGTTCCGCGAGCGAGGCAGGCAACAGCAGGGTCGCCGCATCAGCGACGCGCAGGTGCGTGAGGTGCACACTGGCTGACTTATCGGGCAGGCGCAACATGGAATTGGCAGCGACTTCCAGGCTTTCGGCCTGGGCAAGGGGAGCGGCCAACATGGCCAGCAACATCAGATTACGCATTACGCGGCGCCTCCTGCGCACGGGGAATGGACATGACATGGAAGATACCCGTCAGCAGGATCTGCAACCGGTCGAACCAGCGGTGGCTGCGCCCACGCAGGCTGCCATTGAAGAACAGCACTTCGAGCAGGTGCAGGCCGAACAGGAAAATACCAGCGGCATTGATCAGCAGATTGAAGGGCAAGGGTTGTGGCATCAGCTGATTGAACAACACCACACCCCAGAAAGCGACCGTCAGGACCTTGCCCAGGCCCAGGATGAACTTCATACCCCGCCCCTATCGATTGTTGTTATGTCGAGACGCCCCGATCGAGCGGGCCGTGCGCGCCACATTAACTGCAATGCCAAGGCAGGCGCCAGCACCACTCAGTTGAGGTGCAGCTCCACCCGTCGGTTGCGCGCGCGGCCCTCCTCGGTTTCGTTGTCGGTGACCGGCTCGCTTTCGCCACGGCCCTGGCTGGTGACCTTGCCCGCCTCCAGGCCCTGGCCAATCAGGTATTCGGCCACGCTGCTGGCGCGGCGTTCGGAGAGCGCCTGGTTGTAACTGTCGGAGCCCACATTGTCGGTGTGCCCGATCACACGGACCTTGGCCACGGTTGGTGAATCGAGTTTCGCCACCAGGCCTTGCAGGCGCTGCTGGGCCGCCGGCGTCAGGTCGGCGGAATCGAAGGCGAACATCACCGCGCCGTTGTCATCGAGGATGATCACCTCGGGCGAGGGTTCGGCCGCAGTGGCCGGCGGCGCGGCAGGGTACTCCTTCAACGGGCAGCCCATGTGGTCGACCGCCGTATTGGCCGGGGTATCAGGGCAATGGTCGCGGCGATCGAAAATACCGTCGCCGTCTTCGTCACCGTCCTGGGCATAGCAAATCAGCCCTCCGGCGATGGCGCCCAGGGCACCGCCACCGGCGGCCCAGGTAGAACTTTCGATGGCACCCAGGCCACCACCGACCAAGCCGCCCAGCAGGCTGCAGATGGGCCAGGTCCTTTGGTTGAGTGGCGCGCTGCCATCGCTGTGCGTGGCGCAGCCCGCAAGCAGGCTGGCAGCCACCAACAGCGGCAATGCCGCCTTCGACGTCACACTCATGCTGAATGCTCCTGTGTCATTGGCCACGAACGGCTGACCGGCATGAAGACGCGCCCGTGCCACTGCTCAAGGCACGGGCGCACGCCGCTTCACCGCTGGATCTTGATCTCGGTACGACGGTTCATGGCACGCCCTTCGGCCGTGGCATTGTCAGCTACCGGTTGGGTTTCACCGGCACCGACCACCGAAACGAAGCTGCTGCGCGGTACACCGCTCTCGACCAGGTAATCGGTCACCGAGTGGGCGCGACGCTCAGACAGTTTCTGGTTGTAGCTGTCGGAGCCGACACTGTCGGTATGGCCGCTGACGCTCAGCCGGGCAGATGGCGCTTCCTGCTTCAGGCGCGTGGCAATGGTATTGAGGCGCTCTTTGTCGCTGGAGGTCAGACGCGCAGAATCGAACTCGAAGTGCACATCGCGGATGACGATGACTTCTTCCTTCTGCACCACCACTTCCTCGACCACCGCTGCCGGCTCTGGCGGGCATCCGTTGGCATCGACCTGCACGCCACGCGGGGTGCCTGGGCACTTGTCACGGCTGTCCGGCACGCCGTCGCCATCCTCGTCGCCATCGCCATGGGCCCAGCAATAGCCCGCCGCCAGGCCACCGCCCAGCAACGCGCCCCAGCCAGCCCAGCTGGAACTCTCGATGGCGCCCAGAGCGGCGCCGCCTACACCCCCGACGGCGGCACACTTCGGCCAGTCGGTTTTTTGCAAACCTGCACAACCAGTCAACACACTGGTGAGCAGTACCAGGGGTAACGCTGTGCGTACTATGCTCATTTCATTGCTTCTCCTAGGGGGAATCGGCATAAGGCCGATCTCTGGGAGTAAAGACCGCCCATTCCATCCCTGCCAGCAATAAGCCACGACGTAGGCACATGCCTCTTTGCCCGCACGCTGCGGCCCGCTAGTCTTGGACGACTTGAACGAGGATTGGCAATGACCGACGGTTTTTCCCAACGCACCCCACAGCAGGCTTTGGCAGCCCTGCTGGAGCGCTTCACCCCACAACGCCTGCTGCTGGTGGGCACGCGCTTTCCGGCGCTGGACGCCTTCGCCCAGGCGCACCCGCAGGTGACTATCGCCACCGCAGCCCCGGGCCCGCTGCCGGCCGAACTGGCCGCCCAGCGCTTTGACCTGGCGGTACTGGTGGACTGCCTGGAACACCTGCCCAAACGCACCGGCCTGGAGCTGCTCGGCGGCATTCGCAACCTCAATGCCAGCCGGGTTGCCGTACTGGCCGACCTGGCCGCCTGCGGCTGGCAGGACACCGACTTTTTCGCCCTGGCCCTGTCAGCCAGCGAGAAATTCTGCCGTGACCAACAGGTTTTGAGCCTGTTCACCTATGATCTACATGACTACAAGCAGGTCCCGGACTGGCTCAACGCCAGGTTCTGGGCCAACCCGGAAATGTTTGGGAAGTACTGGTGGTAAACCCATGAATATCAAGGGCTTACCTAACCATGACCTCCAGCATTGCTATGCCCGTGCAGGGCCAAGTGTCACCAGCCTGTCACCAGCCTTGTCACCAACGACCAGCTCAGGACCTTTCTGTCTGGCATTACAGGCGCTCGGGGATCTACTACCTGAGGGTCCGTCCACGGGGCTGCTCTGCCCGTAGTCTCACCATCTCTCTAAGATCTACCGATAGGCCGACCGCTATGCAGTTCTCCAAGGACATCCTCAAGACACTGGCTGTCTTCCACCTCGACCGCCCGGAGGCTTCGTGGGAGGACCTTAAGGAACGCCTCAAGGAGATCGCTGAAGACGCCCTACAGGGCCATAGCGAGGACTCACGGGGCCTCTACATGGAGCTTTACGACCAGATGAGCAACCACCTCGCTGAGGCTGTCTCGACTGGTCGATTCAATGTGAACCAGCAACGGGCCATAGGCACGGGTCAACGAGTGCTCAGGGCTGCTCAGGAGCGTCTTGAGGGTCGTCCGCAGGACCTCACAGAGATCATCGGGGAGCTATCTTGTGGCACGTCTGTAGCCCCTCCTGTGTCCCTATCTGTATTACCGTCTGGCGAGCCGACAACCTTTGAGACCCTCTCAGGGCTCTATCTGGCTGAGCGCAAAGGCAACGTCACCGCCACCACTCACAAATCAGTTACGTCAGCCTGCCGGACCCTCAGCGGGCTCCTTGGAGACTTGAACCTCAAGACCCACACTCGGGCCGATATGGTGGCGCTCAAGGAGAAAATCATTGATGGTCGCAAACCTCTGACATCCAACAAGCTACTAACTCAGCTATCAACGGTGATGAGCTGGGCGGTAAATAACGGTTTCCTTGAGCGCTCCTTTGATAAGGGCTTGAAGATTGAGCGAGGCGCTGAGAGCACTCGCAAGCCCCTGACTCAGGATCAGGTGATCACAATCATGGATCACGCGAATGGTCTGGCTATTGACGACTGGAAGCGCTGGGCGTTGTCCCTTGGGGTTCTTACAGGTGCCCGTATTGGCGAGATCTACCAGTTGAACAAAGAGGACATCAAGCAGGTGGACGGAATCACCGTTATCGACATCAACAAAGATGAGAACGGTGGCAAGACCCTGAAGAATAGCTTCTCTGTGAGACAAGTCCCTCTGGTTGATGGGGCCTATGGGTTCTCCCTTCAGACCTTCCTTGAGTGGGTCAGCGCCAACGAAGGCCGTCTGTTCAAGGCAAAGGAACATTATTTCAACAAGCCGCTCAATGAGGCTCTAAGGGAACCTCTGGGGCTGGCCTCTGGGGGCGACCAATCGTTTCACTCCCTGAGACACTCGTTGTCGGGTCTTCTGAAGGCCGCTGCGACCCCTGAGGTCATCTCACAGGGAATAACTGGGCATAGCTCAGGGACGATTACATACGACCTGTATGCAGGGTCTCAAAGGATTCCAGTGGGAACCCTCCATGAGGCTCTGGTGAAAGCGTTTACAATGGCCACAAAAGAATTCCAGTAGTCAGGACAAGGAAGACATATGGAAACTACAAACGAAGCAAACTATATCAAATGGCTACTTACCGACCAGATGATTGACATAGTGGCAGCCGTGAGCATGGGCCGAGAGGTTATCAGTCAATTCAAGGAGGACCGGCTTACGACTCGACAGGCCATGGGCAAAATTCGAGTATGCAATCACTCGATCATTCTCACGCTCTTTAAGCTACACGAGCTAAGGAAGAAATACGGAAAGTTCCTGAACACGCTACCACGTGAAGAAACAGCGGGTATTTTCAAGGATGCTGCCGACATCGAAAATAAAAAGATTTGCAAATTCAGGAATAGCTACGCGGCTCACATATTTGACAAAGAGACAATGCAGCCCATATCCATGCAAAAGGGCGAAGAACTCTTAAACTTAATCACCGGAAAAGATAACGACCAGTGCGAAGCTTTTTACGACTGGCTCTATCCACTTCAATGGAGTATCGAGAAGCCCTGTGTTGTCTCCAACATCGAACGCCTTAGGGCATATTGCCGACAACTTCCCGGTGGTGAGTTAGAACGCCCTTAGCGGCAATGCAAGCGGGTCTGAGGATCGGTGTCGTTAAAACCCCTCACTATTGCCACAGCTTCGTGGTGATGATTGAGGACCGATCCAATGACAAGCTACGACCCAGCCCAGCAAGAAGCCATCCACACCGCCCAGTGCGCGATTCCGAAGCGCGGACGAGGCCGTCCCACCAAGATCATCGTCAATCTTTTCCATGGATTCATCGGCCCACATACGTTCTGGGGTCAGTATCCAACGTTCGCTATGGACATCCTTGAGGGCATCGCAAGGCTGGACTGGCATGACCGGGGCATCGGCGTAGGCGGTTCATCCAAGCCATTGTCCGTGAAGCGCCTTGTAGCCATTCTTGCGGAACTCGAAGTCGTCTCAGCGGCCACCGTAATGACCCAATACAGGCTTGGCCTTCGGCAGGCTCAACGCTATGTGAAAGCCATTGAGTTGGCGATGCCGTTCCTACTCAAAAGCCGACCCGATGGCCTGACCCACGAGATGCGTTATGGATTCCTCAAGGATTCGACACGGCCCAGTGAATGGGAAGACCAGTTGCAGCCGCCAAGCGCTGAAGACCTCGCGAAGCTGCACCACGACCTCCGGACACTGGGGGCGGAAGGCGGCTCTGATTAAATGCCGCATACTATTAAAACCTCAACGACCGTCTTTGAGATCAGAGCATCGACCAGCCTCAGAGAGAGAGGGGGTAGTGATAATAATCACCCCTCCCTTTCATCCATCTCATAGAAATCATTAAGGAGACACAACATGACCATCTATCAAGCCACCGATGCGCTCACTGAAGACGACCTGATCACACTGTCTCGTGTCTTCCCCACGCCTTCCCGTCCTCAATTGGTCATCGTTAAGAACCTACTCAACGACCGCAAAGCCAGCTACAGGACATACGAGAACGGAGTTGTCTCATTCGACATTGACGCTCTGATCAAAGAGGTGTCCTTTCAAGGCTCTCCAAGGACGGCCTCAAGGGTCTCCGAACTGGTCTCGCTTGGGGTCAGTCTTCAGGCTCTCGCTAAGACGCCTTTGAGTATCCCAATGGCCGGAAATGACCCAATCAAGATCAGACTTTAAGATGCCCTGTCAAGGTGTCGTTTAAAACCCCTCACTATTGGGACAGACCTTCAACCCAATAAAAGATTCTCTCCCTGCTACATCGACCGTCGCCACGGTTGTTCCTTTCAGATGCCCTCTCAGGCTGCCATGTCCTGATAGACCAGCATCACCAATAACCAAACCCAGAACCTTTTGATCGACCTTGAAGATGCCCACGAGGCTCCCTCCTTGGCCGTCTGGTCGTGCGCGTGTCTATGGCGCAAGGTCGATCAAAGGGTCGCCTATAGGAGATCCAAACCAATGAACATCACCATCACCAAAGTCCTGAAGAACGAAGTAACTGTGTCGGGCCAGACCCTCAATCGTGAGTATGTCGAGAACGTAATGCTGCCCTTGCTGATGGCCCAGTGTGGCCGGAACAACGGCGCTAAGTTCGGAGTGATCAAAGCCTTCGACGAAGCCGGTCTGTCCCTCAAGGCCATCTCTGAGGACGCCGTGACCTACTTCGAGACCAAGCGGGTACAGAAGGCAGAGCGTGAAAAGCTCCAACGAGAAGCCGATGAGCGCGCTGAGCGACTCCGTGAGCCAACCCCTCGCGAACTGGCCCAAGCGAAAGCCGATAAGGAGGAACGTGCAGCAGCCCATCGTGCGCACGCTCAGAAGATCTTAGCGGCTCGCTCTCGCAACAACGGCTGGTAACTCCAGACCCTGCCCGATCACTTCCCTACTAATCTATTCAGGAGACCCATTCCCATGAAACCAATCAATCAATTCGTAAAGCCGTCCACCTACACCACCGCCATCATCAACGATGGTAGTGAGCATCTGGGCGGGTCTATTCGCTTCAACACTGCCGATGTCCGTAGCGAGACCGAAGCGGCCACCGATCCGTCTGTCTATGTGCAGGCTCTCGTAGAGGCCGCTGAGGACTACTTGAACGGTGATGAGTGGCGTGAGGCTGCCATGGAGGCGACTCCTTGCGAGTTCCGTCCTGCTGGCGCGGAGGCAACTGGTCAGCAGATCATCGCGATGGCCGACCGTACCGTCACCTTCGACCCTCGCAAGAACTGGGATAACCAGACCATCAGCAAAGGCGAAGTCCTGGCCGGGTCTGTGATCTTCACGGAGCCAACCGATACCGCTCTGGTCATCAGTCACCGTGCCACCATCCTTGATCACAACATTCAGGCGGGTTTCACTGAGGGCTCTTTGGCTCAGACCGCTGACAAGATCCTGCGTGACATCGAACTGAGCGCTGCGGGCAAGATCGCTGGCATCCTCTCGACTGCTCCGAGCACCGAAGTGTTTTCTGAGGCCAAGCCAACCGGCAAGCCTGTAGAGATCGCTGAGGACCTCATTGACCTCTTGACGACCCACATCAACCAGACCGTAGGCACCTCGCTGTCTGACTTTGTGGTCCTGCTGCCTGTGTCTCTGGTAGCGGTGCTTGAGCGTGCTGCTCAGCGTGCTGGCGTGGGTGACATTGAGGACCTCATTGGTGCCTCCGTGCAGCCTTACAGTGGCACTGATTACGGCCTGTTCCTGCTGCCGAAGCACTTCACATCGCTGAGCTATCGCGAAGGCCGTGACGGCAACGTTTGGAAGATCGAAGCAACCCGCAACGGTGCCCATCAGGCATGGGACATTGAGATCATGACTGTCGTAGACATCGTGGCTAACGGCAAGGTCAAGGTGAAGCTGACTGCCGATGGTCTCCAGACCCAGACTGTCGCCTTCCCAATGATCACCAACATCAAGCTCACTGCCTGATCGTTTGATCTATGAGAGCCCCGTAAGGCCGATCCAAGAGGGACCGGCAGGGGCACTATCAGACGATGTGCAGATTTGCATATCGCTCCACCTTCCCGAAATTTCGTGAAGCTTCTCCTTAAAGAGGACGCCCCAAATCTGGGGAGACCTATTCGCCCGTCGCTGGGCATCACCCAATCCAGTCTTTCTGATAGTGCCTTTCATGCCACGCCGGGTCCCTTTGTCGGGGTCTGGATGCTCGGCTGTGGGTGCGACCTGAAGGGCACTACCAAAAGGAAATCGACACTATGAACATGATCAACAGCACCGCAACCATCTTCGAGAAAATCTCCAAGACTGGAGCGGTCTCCCCAACGACCCTCAACGGCTTACCCGGTATGTCGTCCTTGGAGATCGCGGAGATCACCGGGAAGAACCACAAGCACGTCCTTCGGGACATCCGAAAGATGCTCAACGAGATCGGCCCAGATTTGGACCAATGTCAGTATGTCGAGACCAAGGCACCAGATGGCTATGGTCGTTTCCAGCCGCTGACCATCCTCGACAAGGAGCTGACCTTTACGCTGCTCTCCCGGTATTCCTTCAAGCTGTCCAATATGATCGTCAAGCGCTGGCTTGAACTGGAAGGCTCAGGCTTTGAACGTGTGTCGGTACAGGCCGCTGTGGTCCACCTGATCGAGCGTGAGAAGGACAACTATCGAATCGCAATGAGGGACATCAGGACCGCTGCAAGGCGTCTCAAGGCCCGCTGAGGCCGTTGATTGATACTTCCTCAAACGAAGCGTGACGGGCTATGCTCAATAGCTAAGTTGCCCACAAAAAGGTCCCGCGATGAGTGTCACACTGTGCTACACCTACAAGGGCAAACGGGTAGTCACTAAGGTGCCTGTCGAGTCTCTGACACCACATGCGGCGCTATGCTATGCCTTGCTTCAATCAGGCGCTTCTAATGACCAATCCCAAGGGAGCTGGCCGCATTCATATGAGCGCCTCCTTGAGGTAGCCCTGCAACACGAACTCACAGACGTTCGCTTTCACAAGTCACTCTAATCCCTCAAGGAGAACCCCATGGACCACCTACAGGCCCTCTACTGGGTCTGTCTGGTTGTCCGGCTGGTCTTCTGGCTGTGGGCGCACAGGCCACCGTAAAGACTTTTCGCGTTTTGCCACAAAAATCTGAGAGACCACCTCATTCATACTGCCCGCCAAGGTTCCCCCGTGTGCCCTCGCGCAGGTCCGCACAGGCGATAAGGACCCCAGAATGGGAGACTCAAAGGTCACCTCAGAGGCTCGCCAACTGTCACCAACGCTGTCACCATGTTGTCACCAGAAACCCTTGAGGTCCGCTATGAAGCCCGCTACGCTTGGCCTGCCGCCAGCCCCCTCACAGTTCTGGGCCAACCCTGAAAACTTCGGCAAGTACTGGTGGTGATGATGAGTGTCTCGGTCTGCCCTTGTGGCAGTGGCAACCTGCTTGACGCCTGCTGCGGGCATTACCATGCCGGCACCCCGGCACCGGATGCCCAGGCACTGATGCGCTCACGCTACAGTGCCTACGTGCTGGGCCTGGTCGACTACTTGGTGGCCACGACCCTGCCGGCCCAGCAGGCCGACCTGGACCGCGCCGCCATGGCAGCCTGGAGCGCCCAAAGCACCTGGCTGGGCCTGGAGGTAGAGAGCGCCGAAGTGCTGGGCGGCCAGCCGGAACACGGCTTTGTCACCTTCACCGCACGCTGGCACGACCAGGACGGCGATCACCAGCACCGCGAGCGTTCGGCGTTCGTACAGCATGCCGGGCGCTGGTACTTCATCGACCCCACGGTCGGGCTGAAGGCCGGGCGCAACGACCCCTGCCCCTGCGCCAGCGGGCAGAAGTTCAAGAAGTGCTGCGCCAGTTACGTGGGGAGCTGAACATGATCGACCGCGCCCGTCTGCTGTTGCTCGGTACGCTGATGGCATTGCTGACGGGCTGCGCCAGTTGGGGTGGCGACGACTGGCGCGAACCCGAAGTGCACCTGGTCGAGGTCGAAACGGTCAAGGCCAGGCTGCTGGAGCAGGAGTTCGTGTTGCACCTGCGGGTCGACAACCCCAATGACAGCCGCCTGTTCATCCGCAACCTGTCGTATGCCGTTCGCCTCAACGACCTGCTGCTGGTGCAGGATGAAACCAGCGTATGGCGCAGCGTGGGCGGGCACGCCCAGCGCACCTTCAAGATCACCGCGCGAACCAACCTGTGGCAGCACCTCAAGCCACTGGCCAAGCTGCTACGCAGCAAGCAGCCGCTGCATTACACCCTGCAGGGCGAACTGGCGACCGGGCTGCTCATCCATCGAGACCTGCACTTATCGCGCAGTGGTGAGATAATCCCCGGCGATCACATCCCGGAGTAACCCTGCAATGTCCCAACAACCCCACGTTCATGGCCCTGACTGCAACCACGACCATGATCACCACCACGATCACGGCCATGTGCACGGCCCGCACTGCAACCACGGCCACCAGGAGCCGGTACGCAACGCCCTGAAGGACGTTGGCCGTAACGACCCCTGCCCGTGCGGCAGCGAAAAGAAGTTCAAGAAGTGCCACGGCGCCTGATCTGACCTGCCCCCTGCTGTGGGCTTGTGCCTACGCGGCTTTGCGTCGGTTCGTCCCCAGCAGGTCCTGGTACCACAGGCCGGCGTCATAGGCGATGGTCACCAAGGTGGTTGCGGCATAGCGCGGGTGCTGGGCCATACGTTGGGCGACCGCAAGGCAGGCTGCGGCGGTATTGCCGACGAAAATGCCACTTTGCATGTAGAACCAGCGCTGCGCGGCCAGCATTTCGGCATGTTGCACCTGAGCCCGTTCGTCCACCAGCGACCAGTCCATGAACGGCGGGCAAACGCCCACCGCCATGCCTTCAAAGCGATGATCGGCGAACACCCCAGCCCGCGAGTCACAGCCGCTGGGGTCGACCAGCACCGTCGACACCTCGAAGCCATGGTCCTTCAGCCCCAGGGTAATACCCGTGAAGCTGGCGCCAGTGCCTGCGCAGCCGACAAACAGGATCTCCCGCCCGGCCCCGGCATTGGTCAGTTGCACGGCCAGCTCGCTGGCTGTCTGGTAGCGATGCGCCTCGACACCCACCGGGTTGTTGAATTGATCGGTATAAAAGTATGACTTGCCCAGCGCGGCCTGGTTTTCCAGGTGATGCATCACCACATCCTTGGGTGTGGCACCGGCCATCAGCATTTCCTTGCCAATCAGCCGTGCACCGAAGCACTCCAGCAGGTCCCGCTTGGTCTGGCTGAAACTCAACCCGACTGCCAGCTCAACGGCGACTTGGTGCTTGTGGCAAGCCGCCAGCAAGCCAAAACCGAAACTGCCGCCGGTTTTTTCGATGACGGTTGTCACACCGGGAATGATATTGCCATTGCGCACGGCATGCTCGACGATGCGCCGGGCCGCACGGTATTTGTGGCTACCGCCCGGGTTGTTCATTTCCAACTTGGTGTAGATGCGTTCGCTGACACTGATGAGCTCGCTCATTTGCGGCTACCTTCCATTGAAGTATGCAAGCAGGCCTTGTTCTGCAGCAGGCCGGCAGTGGCGACCAGCAGCCCGATGCACAGGACCATGCAGATGGCATTGGTGCCGTCCCAGCCAACCGAACTCAGCAACAGCGAAGGGCTGAATGCGCCGAGGGTGGCGAAAATGGCAATCGCCAGGTCGTTCTTGCCCTGCATCTGCATCGCCGCCGGGCTGTTTTGCAGCGACTGAGCGAGCAAGGCACCGCCGCCTACATACGTCAGGTTCCAACCCAGCCCGAGGGCAATCAGCGCCAGGGTCATCATGGCGTAGCTGTGCGACCAGATATTCATCGCCGAACAGCCGATCAACAGGGCCAGGCCCGCGCAAATGGTGGTCCTGATACCCAGCCGCTGGATGATGGCGCCGGTGAAGAACGACGGGGCGAACATGGCAATCACATGCCACTGGATCGCCAGGCGCACGTCAGAGAAGTCCTCATGCATGTGCTTCATGTGCATCGAGGCCTGGATCATCAACAGGTTCATGATCCCGTAGCCCAGCGCGGCAACCGCCATGGCCACCATCACGCTTGGGCTCGCAGGCTCAGTGCGGGCGCTAGACGACTTGGCTGCGTTGTTGACCGCACGGGCCACCCCTGCATCGTTGGGCAGGCACAGGGCGATCAGCAGTGACAGCAACGCCAGGCCGACAAACGCGGCATAACACAGCGAAAACAGTGGGTAACCGCCCACATCCCGCAGCCACTCGGTGAGCGTCGGCCCGACGACAGCAGCAATGACGCCCCCTGCCACGACCAGCGAAAGGGCTTTGGGCTTAAGGGCCTGGGAAAGATTATCGGTGGCCGCGAACCGGTTGAAGTTGGCGAACGCGATATACACACCCAACGCAGAATGGCTGAGTACCAGGGTTGGAAAATGCTGGTGCTCCACCGCCAGGAAGCCGCTTACACCCGACAACGCCAAGGGGATCGCCCCCAGCATGAAGGCCTTTTTGCGGCCAATGCGGCCCATCAACCTGGAGACCGGATAGGTTGCCAACATCAGGCACAGGAACTGGAACCCGTACGGCACCGTGGACCACGCAGCGTCAGGCGCCAGCGCCGCGCCAACGATGGCGGCCATGGTCACCGACATGACAGCAGTCGTCAGGTTGATCGACTGTGCGGTGAAATACAGGTACGTGCGCCGCGGTAGCGTGCTGTTCATAGTGCATGCTCGTGATAGGTAGACAGGTCGATTTCGGCCTCGGGGAACACGCAGATCAGCCGTTCCTTGCCTTTACCCAGGCGTTTGCGCCTGACGCTCAGGTGCCCGATGCGCCGAGGTGAATCGAGGTGTGTGCCACCACACGGGATCTCGATGCCGTTGTAGGTCCACAAGCGCGCGTCTTCCAGCCCATCGACCGCGTAGTGCTCGATGGGCGCTTCGCAGCCGATCAGTTCATTGGCCCGCCGTTCTATTTCAACCACGTCCTCGGCGGTGAAGGCGTCCTCGACCAGGAAATCGAAACGTGCCGAGTCCTCTTTGATGTGACAGCCGATGGTCCATTGCTTCAACTCTTCTCGCAGCCCGATGGCGGCGGCATACAAGAAGTGGCTGGCACTGTGAGACAGCGTCAGCCGTTCGCGCCGTTCAATATCGATGGTGACGCGGGCCGGCATACCTGCGGTGACTTCATCGAGCAAGTGCAGGTCATCGGGGTGCAGGCTGTGAATAATGATGCCGCCCAGCTTTCCGCCTTTGAAACCTTCAAGGCGAATGGGGCTACCGTAAAGTTTTTTAACCCAGATGAAGCGTACGGTACCGATGGGAAGTTCAATGGTACCCATGTCTGCCTCCTGGCCACCGCCTTCCGGGTAGGCCACGGTACTTTGCAACTCGATACCGTCACTGTGCACCCGCGTTACTTGCGTGTTTGCACCGGCCTGGTATTGGTCTTTGTAATACAATTTCTCGGTGTTGCGTAAAACTTCATAGTTGAGAGCATTCATGGTTCAAGTACCACCTGCAATGATGTTTTTATCTGTACCCGAGCAGCGGCGGGGACATCTTTGGTAATAATGCAACCCGGCCCGATAAACGCGCCGTCGCCGACGTGGATAGCACCCAGCACACTGGCGAAAGCGCCGATCTGTACCCGGTTGCCAAGGGTCGGGTGCCGGGCGCTGGAAGGGTTGTCACTGATGCCTCGGGCGCCCAGGGTGACACCGCCGAGCACGTAGCAATCGTCACCAATGGTCGAGGTCTCACCAATGACGGTGCCCATGCCGTGATCGATGATGAAGCGCGCACCGATGCGGCTGCGGAAATGGATCTCCGCCCCCGAGAGCATCTTTCCGCGCCTGGAGATCATGGCAGCCAGGCATTGGCCGCCGGCGCCGTAGGTGGAGGCCGTATTACGGTAAATCCAATGGGCAAGTCGATAGTGCAAAACCGCCGAGTAAGAGGTGTAGGTTTTTGCAATGAATACCAGGTCACGGCCAGCCGCCGGATCTTTCTGGGCAAAGGCCTGCAAGTCGGCATGGGCCTGTTCAGAAACACTTTCAATAACCAATGTTTCTTTCAGCGCCTCGAACTCGTCGATTGAACAGCACTCCAACAACGCCGAGGTCACAAGGTTTTTTACAACTTTGAATGACGCCAGTTCATCAGGCACAGGGAGCCTGGCAATCACGGCTGATTGCATGTCCATAGTATGCATGGGCTTGATATCCAGTTGTCTGGTGTGCACAGACGCTAAAAGTGCTGCCTTTGCTGGCAGCCGAAAGTTCCGACAAGGGGATAGTGGCATGTACTGGCCATTTGCAAACGAACAGTCGACAAGCATTTCCGTTAACTGTTAGGCTTTTTTTTCTAACGGTTTCGGACCTGCCATGAACCCCAGCAGCCTTCATCACCTGTTGAAACAACGCCTGGATGCCGGCGAGTGGTTGCCAGGGCAACGCATGCCCTCCATCCGCAAGCTGACGGCTGCGGTCGACTTCAGTTACCACGACGTCGTATCGGCCTATGCCCAGCTGGTCAGCGAAGGTGTGTTGACGGCCTCACCCGGCCGTGGTTATTTCGTCGCAAACCGGGCCCGGCAAGCGAGCGTTATCCACGAACCCGAGTGCATGGCCGGTGATCCGCTGTTCCGGCTGCTGCAGGGCGGCCAGCATTACACCAAGCTGGGCAGCGGCTGGCTGCCCCCTGCATGGCGAGACACCGAGCTGCTGGCCAAGGCCATTCGGCGCACGGCGCGGCTGGAGCAAAGCTCACTGGCAGAGTACGGCGACATCCAGGGCTACCTGCCCATGCGCAAGCAGTTGTGCGTGCACATGAAGCGGCTGACCCGTGTCGAAGCCCGCCCCAACCAGTTGCTGACCACGCTGGGTGCCACGCAAGGCCTGGACCTGGTCGCACGGTTGTTGATCAAACCAGGCGACCACGTTTTCGTCGACGAACCAGGCAACGGCAACCTGATCAAGCTGATCCAGCTGGCGGGCGGGCACGTGGTCGGCATTCGGCGAACCCAGGACGGGCCGGACGTGGAAGAAATGAGAAGCTACCTGGCCACGCACAAGGTCAAGGCGTTCTTTTGCAACAGCACGTTCCACAACCCGACCGGTAGCAACATCAGCCCCCATAACGCCTTCAGCGTCCTGCGCCTGGCGGTGGAGCACGAGTTTTTCGTGGTCGAGGATGATGTGTATGGCGACTTCAGCCCTGCCGTGCGCCAGACCTTTGCCGAGCTGGACAACCTTGACCGGGTTATTTACGTCGGTAGCTTCTCCAAATGCCTGTCGGCATCACTGCGTGTGGGTTTCATTGCCTGCTCGCAAGACCTGATCGAACCACTGACACGCCTGAAACTGCTGACCTGCGTCGCCGTGCCGGCGTTTTGCGAACGCTTCGTCAACACCATATTGTCTGACGGCACCTATGCCCGACACATGAAGGACGTGCAGCAGCGCCTGATCCGTCAGCAAGTGCAGACCCAACGCTTGTTGCTCGAGCGCGGCTGGCAGTTCGATATTGCGCCGCAAGGCGGCATGTTCCTCTGGGTCTACCACCCGGGCCTGCCAAACCTGCAACCTTTCATGCGCAAACTGGAACAACACAAGATCTTGTTGATGCCCGGTTCAGCATTTGCGGTCAGCCGTGACTACCAACGCTACGCGCGTATCAATTGCACGCATTTTTCCGACACCTTGGCTGACCACTTCGACGTTTGACCCGGCGTAATCAAATAAACCGACCTGGGACCTTGCACGGCGCCTGCGCGCTTACTACCTTAGCGCCTTTCCAAACCAGCCTCGCCTTGCAGGAGCCCTTGTCATGGCAGCCCCCGCCTTTCCTCCCTTCCGCCTGCGGTTCACCACCGCTGCCACGCTGCTCGGCATGCTCGGGCTGGCCGGCTGCCAGACGGGCGGCTACCAGGACAGCGTGCCACCGACCAGTGGCGTGCAGCCACTCAAAGGCCTGGCGCAGAATGTTTCGGTACGGCGCAATGCCATGGGCGCGCCGCTGATCGAAAGCAGCAGCTTCCATGATGCGCTGTTCAGCCTGGGCTATGTGCACGCCGGCGACCGCATCGAACAGATGGTCGCCATGCGCCTGCTCGCCCAGGGCCGCCTGGCCGAACTGGCCGGCAGCGAAGCGCTGGATATCGACCGCCTGATGCGCGCCGCCAACCTCAAGCAGAGCGCGGCCCAGCAATACGCCGACGCATCACCACGGCTCAAGCGCTTCTTCGAAGTGTATGCGCGCGGGGTAAACGCCTACCTGTTCCGCTATCGCGACAAGCTGCCGGCCGCCCTGGCCAGCAGCGGCTATCGCCCCGAATACTGGAAGCCCGAAGACTCGGCGCTGATCTTTTGCCTATATGCCTTCAGCCAGTCGGTGAACCTGCAGGAAGAACTCAGCGCCCTGACCCTGGCGCAGAAAACCGGCAGCGACAAGCTGGCCTGGCTGCTGCCTGGGGCCCCCGACGAGCCGTTGGCCGAAAGCGAAGTGGACAAGCTCAAGGGCCTGAACCTGGCCAGCCAGTTGCCGGGGCTGCCAGCCTTGGCGGCTGCCAGCCAGAAGCTGGCCGACCTTGACCTGCTCGGCAGCCCGGGTTCGGCCAACCTGGCCCTGGCCCCGCAGCGCAGCCGCAGCGGCAAGAGCCTGCTGGCCAGCGACAGCCGTGCCGCCTGGGCCCTGAGCCCGGTACAAATCAACACCAGCAAGTACCAGGTTGCCGGCCTGTCGTTGCCTGGCTTGCCGATCGTGCTGGCCGGCTATAACGGCAAGCTGGCCTGGAGCAGCAGCGCGGTAATGGCCGACAACCAGGACCTGTTCATCGAGCAGCTGCGCCGCCAGGGCAGCCAGCTGAGCTACCTGGCCGACGGCAAATGGCTGCCAGCTCGCGCCCGTAGCGAAACCTTCTTTGTGCGTGGCCAACGCCCCCTGCGCGAAGTGATGTATGACACCCGCCACGGCACCTTGCTGGCCCAGCCAGACAACGCCAGCCTTGGCTTGGCGCTGAACCTGCCACAGTTCAAGGGTGACCGCAGCCTGGATGCACTGTTCGACCTGACCCGGGCCAAGAACGTGGAACGGGCCTTCGACAGCACCCGTGAAGTCACTGCTGCTGCCCTCAACTTCGTGTTCGCCGAACCTGAGCACATCGGCTGGCAAGTCAGTGGCCGCTACCCCAACCGCCGCGAAGGCCAGGGCTTGTTACCTTCGCCGGGCTGGGATGGGCGTTACGACTGGGACGGCTATGCCGACCCGATGCTGCACCCGTATGACCAGGACCCACCTGCAGGCTGGATCGGCCACGCCAACCAGCGCAGCCTGCCGCGCGGCTACGGCATGCAGCTGTCCAGCACCTGGTATTACCCCGAACGCGCCGAACGCCTGGCCCAGCTTGCCGGCAACGGGCGCCACGACAGCCGCAGCCTGATGGCCCTGCAGAACGATCAGGTGACCTTGCTGGCCGACAAGCTCAAGCAGATGTTCGACGCCCCTGGCATGGCCCAGCCGCTGAAGCAGGCGATCGACGCCCTACCGGCAGCCCAGCGTGACAAGGCCCGGGACACGCTGGCCCGCCTGAAGGCCTTCGATGGCCGCTTGAGCCCGGTGTCGGCGGATGCCGCACTGTACGAATTGTTCTTGCAGGAGGTCGCGCGGCAGACCTTCCTCGATGACCTGGGCCCGGAGTCTGGCCCAGCCTGGCAGGCGTTCGTCAGCAATGCGCGCTTGTCGTTCTCGGCGCAGGCCGATCACCTGCTGGGCCGCGACGACAGCCCGTTCTGGGATGACCGCAATACTCCGCAAAAAGAAGACAAGCCCGCCATCCTCGCCCGCAGCCTGGCCAGTGCGATGGATACCGGAATCGCGCAACTGGGCGCCGACCGCCGCGCCTGGCAATGGGGCAAGCTGCACCAATACCGCTGGCCGGCACCGGCCTACCATGGCCTGGGCGATGCCATCAGCCGTTCGCCCCTGGCCGCTGGCGGCGACTTTTCCACCCTGGCCCTGACGCCATACGCCTGGGGCAGCGACTTCGCCACCCGCCTGCCAGCCTCGGCGCGGATGGTCGTCGATTTCGGCCAGGCCGAACCGTTGCAGGTGCTGACCAGCAGCGGCCAGTCAGGCAACCCGGCCAGCGCACATTACAGCGACGGGCTGGATGCCTGGTTCAAAGGGCGCTTCATGAGCCTGCCGCTGCAGCAGCAGAACTTCGGGCGGGCGTATGGCAACCAGCGCCTGACCTTGGTGCCGGGTCGGTAAGGCATTGATCAAATGATGGGCGGGTGCGGGTACCGAGCGCTGCCAGTTTTCCGCCCAACACCCGCCCCAACCCGTCCGAACTTCCCCCCATCACCACCGCTCCTAACTGGTAACCCAACCAGTGCACATAGCCCATGGACCTTGTCATCGCCCGCCCCGAAGGCCTGTACTGCCCGCCCGGCGATTTCTACATCGACCCTTGGCGGCCCGTGGACCGAGCCGTGATCACCCATGGCCACGGTGACCATGCGCGCACCGGTAATGGCCATTATCTGACCGCCAGCCCTGGTGCCGGTATTCTGCGCAGTCGTCTGGGCCTGGATATCGATTTGCAGACACTGCCCTACGGCGAACGCTTGCTGCACCACGGGGTAACCCTGAGCCTGCACCCGGCCGGGCACGTGCTGGGCTCGGCACAGGTGCGCCTGGAGTATCAGGGTGAAGTCTGGGTTGCATCCGGTGACTACAAGGTAGAGCCCGACGGCACCTGCACCCCGTTCGAACCGGTGGCGTGCCACACCTTCATCACCGAATCGACCTTCGGTCTGCCGATCTACCGCTGGCCCAGGCAAAGCGAAATCTTTGCAGGCATCAATGCCTGGTGGCTGGCCAATCGCGAACAGGGCAAGGCCAGCGTGCTGTTCTGCTATGCCTTCGGCAAGGCCCAGCGGATTCTCCATGGGCTGAATGCCAGCATCGGCCCGATTCTTGTGCATGGCGCCATCGAGCCGCTCAACCGGGTATACCGGGACGCCGGTGTCCACCTGCCGGAAACGCGCTATGCAGGCGATATCCCACGCAACGACCCACTGCTGCGCCAGGCACTGGTGCTGGCCCCGCCGTCAGCCAGCGGCAGCAGCTGGATGCGCCGTTTCGGCGATTACAGCGACGCCTTCGCCAGCGGCTGGATGCTGCTACGCGGTACCCGCAGGCGGCGCGGCGTGGACCGGGGTTTCGTGCTGTCCGACCACGCCGACTGGCCCGGCCTGCTCTGGGCCATTGGCCAGACCGGCGCCGAGCGGGTGATGGTCACCCACGGCTCGGTCAACGTCCTGGTGCGCTACCTCAACGAACAAGGCCTGGATGCCCGCGCCTTCGTCACCGAGTATGGCGACGAGGACGACGTGCCGAACACCGGGCCTTCGCCATGAAAGCCTTTGCCATGTTGTACCTGCGCCTGGACGCGACTACCTCCAGCAACGCCAAGCTTGAGGCACTGCGCGACTACTTCGGCACAGCCCCCGCTAACGACGCCGCCTGGGCAGTGTACTTTCTGGCCGGGGGGCGCCCACGTCAGCTGGTGCCTACCCGCCTTTTGCGTGAAATGGCCACGGCCCTGGCCTGCCTGCCGGACTGGCTGTTCGAAGAAAGCTATCAGGCGGTGGGCGACTTGGCCGAGACCATTTCGCTGCTGTTACCGCAGCACATCGATGGCAGCGAGGAAGGCCTGGCCACTTGGGTAGAGCAGCACTTGCTGCCCCTGCGCGGGCTGCCACCCGAGCATATCCGGCAGCGCTTGCCGGCGCTCTGGGCGCAGCTGGATCGCCCCAGCCTGATGGTGTGCCTGAAGCTGATCACCGGGAGTTTTCGCGTGGGCGTGTCGAAGCTGCTGGTCACCCGCGCCCTGGCGCAACTGGCCGGGCTGGACGCCAAACGCGTAGCCCAGCGCCTGGTCGGTTACACCGACATCAGCCATCGCCCCACGGCGGCCGACTACCAGCAACTGATCGCTCCAGAGACCGCCGATGAGCACAGCCAGCGTGGCGGGCAACCCTACCCCTTCTTCCTGGCCCACCCGCTGCAAGCCTCCACCGACCAGTTCGATACCCTGCTCGGCCCCCCAAGCGACTGGCAAATCGAGTGGAAGTGGGACGGCATTCGCGCCCAGGTGGTCAAGCGCGAGGGCCAGTTGTGGGTCTGGTCGCGCGGTGAGGAACTGGTTACCGAGCGGTTCCCAGAACTGCACAGCCTGGCGCAGACGTTGCCCGATGGCGTTGTGCTCGACGGTGAGATTCTGGTTTGGAAGCCTGGTGATACAGGGGCTGAACTGGCCGTGCAGCCTTTCGCCTTGCTACAGCAGCGCATCGGCCGCAAAACGCTGGGCAAAAAAATGCTGCACGATGCGCCGGTGGTGCTGCAGGCCTACGACCTGTTGGAGTGGCAAGGCGAAGACTGGCGCAGCCGACCGCAGCACGAACGCCGTAGCCAACTGGAACGCTTGGTCGATGAGCACCCGCTTGCCCCCGTGCTGCTGTCGCCGCTGCTGACAGGCCCGGACTGGGCCGACTTTGCCCACCAGCGCGAGCTGTCGCGCAGCCTGGGTGTCGAGGGCCTGATGCTCAAGCAGCGCGAAGCCCTCTACGGCGTGGGGCGCACCAAGGATATGGGCACCTGGTGGAAGTGGAAGATCGACCCGTTCAGCGTCGATGCCGTGCTGATCTATGCCCAGCGTGGGCATGGGCGACGGGCTAGCCTGTACAGCGACTACACCTTTGCCGTGTGGGACGCCCCGGCTGGCACGCCAGGGCGGGTGCTGGTGCCCTTTGCCAAGGCCTATTCGGGGCTCACTGACGAAGAAATGCGCAAGGTCGATACCATCGTTCGCAAGACCACGGTGGAAACCTTTGGCCCGGTGCGCAGTGTGACGCCAACGCTGGTGTTCGAGCTGGGCTTCGAAGGCATCGCCCTGTCTCGACGCCACAAAAGCGGTATTGCCGTGCGCTTTCCGCGCATGCTGCGCTGGCGGCTGGACAAGCCGGTGGACGAGGCAGATGACTTGGCGACCTTGCAGGCGCTACTGGCCTGAAGAGGCCAGTGCGGTAATCAGGGCTACACGGATGGAGGCGAAAGGCTGAAAACTATGCTTCTATCTGTGTGCCGACCCGTGTCGCAGACCGTTTTCGCTACGCAGCCAGGACCACCATGCACCATTCAACCCACGACCTGCTCTCACCCGTTCCGGGCATCACCCGCCAACTGCACAGCTTTCACTTCGGCCCCCGCGGTGGCGGCAAGGTCTATGTCCAGGCCTCGCTGCACGCCGACGAACTACCAGGCATGCTCGTGGCCTGGCACCTCAAGCGTCGCCTAACCGAACTGGAACAGCAAGGTCGACTGCAGCGCGAGATCATCCTGGTGCCGGTGGCCAACCCGGTCGGCCTGGAGCAAGTGTTGCTGGATGCGCCGCTGGGGCGTTTCGAGCTGCAAAGCGGCGAGAACTTCAACCGCAACTTCGTCGACCTGTCAGACAGCATCGGCGACCAGATCGAAGAGCACCTGACCCAGGACTCGGCTCACAACCTCGCACTGATCCGCGAATACCTGCGCCGCGGGCTGGACGCGCACCCAGCCCGTACACCGCTGCAAGCCCAGCGCCTGATCCTGCAGCGCCTGGCCTGCGATGCCGAGATGGTGCTGGACCTGCACTGCGACTTCGAGGCAGTCGAGCACCTGTACACCACACCAGACGCCTGGCCGCAAATCGAGCCGTTGGCCCGCTACCTGGGCGCCCAGGCCAGCCTGCTGGCCACCGATTCGGGCGGGCAGTCTTTCGACGAATGCTTCAGCCTGGTCTGGTGGCAGTTGCAGCAGCGCTTCGGCAAGCGCTTCCCGATCCCGCTGGGCTGCTGCTCGGTAACCGTCGAACTGCGTGGCCAGGCCGATGTCAGCCATGACCTGGCCAGCAAGGATTGCCAGGCGATAATCGACTTTCTGACCCACGCGGGTGTTATCGAGGGCGCCAGCCCGCCTTTGCCGGCCTTGCTCAACCCCGCCACGCCGCTGGCCGCTGTCGAGCCGGTGTCGACGCCACTGGGCGGCTTGCTGGTGTATCACTCCAAACCAGGACAGCACCTGGAAGCCGGCCAGTTGATCGCAGAAATCATCGACCCCCTAAGCGACCGGGTGACCGCCATACGCAACAGCCAGCCGGGCCTGCTGTACGCCCGTAGCGTGCGGCGCATGGCAACGGCTGGCATGGTCATCGCCCATGTGGCCGGCGAGCAGGTGTGCCGCAGCGGCTATCTGCTGGGCAACTGATTCGGTAAAACCATTGCCCTTGGCGGGTGGTCTGTAGAAGCACGACCTTCGACGGACCACTGCCTTATGCCCGCCGCCATCGACCTTGCCAATGCCTGGTTCGCCAAACGCGGCTGGAAGCCGTTCGCTTTCCAGCGACGCGTCTGGGCAGCCGTCGAGCGCGGCCAGTCTGGCCTATTGCATGCCAGTACCGGCGCCGGCAAGACCTACGCCGTGTGGCTCGCCGCGCTTCGCGCGTTCAAGCCCCAGCCCCAAAGCAGCCAACCGGTGCCATTGCAGGTGCTGTGGGTCACGCCCATGCGGGCCTTGGCCGCTGACACTGCGCGCGCCTTGCAGGCGCCACTGGATGAACTTGAACTGCCTTGGCGCGTGGGGGTGCGCAGCGGCGACACCGGCAGCGCCGAACGCGCCCGGCAAGCGCGGCGCCTGCCAAGCGTGCTGGTCACCACACCCGAAAGCCTGACCTTGCTGCTGATCCGGGCACAGGCGCGCGAAGACTTCGCTACGCTGCGCCTGGTGGTGGTGGATGAATGGCACGAACTGCTGGGCAACAAACGCGGGGTACAACTGCAACTGGCCCTGGCCCACCTGCGCCAGTGGCACCCCGACCTGCCCACTTGGGGCCTCTCGGCCACCCTCGGCAACCTGCAACATGCGCTGGAGGTACTGCTGCCGCAAGGCGGCCTGCTGGTACAGGGCCGCCAGGACAAGGCGCTACAGGTCGATACCTTGCTGCCAACAGCCATCGAGCGCTTCCCCTGGGCGGGGCACATGGGCCTGAAGATGCTCGACCAGGTCAGCCACGAGATCGACGCCAGTGCCAGCTGCTTGGTGTTCACCAACACCCGTGCACAGGCCGAACTTTGGTACCAGGCCCTGCTTGAAGCCCGCCCCGACTGGGCCGGGCTGATTGCCTTGCACCATGCCTCACTGGCCCGAGAAACCCGCGACTGGGTCGAGCGCAGCCTCAAGCAAGGCAGCCTGAAAGCCGTGGTCTGTACTTCCAGCCTGGACCTGGGTGTGGACTTTCTGCCAGTGGAGCGGGTGTTGCAGATTGGCTCGGCCAAGGGCATTGCCCGCCTGATGCAGCGTGCCGGGCGCTCAGGGCATGCGCCGGGACGGCGCTCGCGGGTCACCCTGGTGCCTACCCACAGCCTGGAGCTGGTGGAGGCAGCGGCGGCCCGCAAGGCACTGCTTGCCGGTCACATCGAAGCCCGCTTCTCACCACGCCTGAGCATGGACGTGCTGGTCCAGCACCTGGTCAGCATGGCCCTGGGCAGTGGCTTTCGTCCCGAGCAACTGCTGGCTGAAGTGCGCAGCACCTGGGCCTTTCGCGAGTTGCGCGACAGCCAGTGGCAATGGGCGCTGGACTTCGTCTGTCATGGCGGCAACTCGCTCAGCGCCTACCCGGACTACCAGCGCGTCGAGCGCCACGCCGACGGTGTTTACCGGGTCGCCAGCGAACGCCTGGCACGACGCCATCGCATGGGTATCGGCACCATCGTCAGCGACGCCAACCTGCAACTCAAATACTGGGGCAAGGGTAGCGCGGGCAAGACGCTTGGTAGTGTCGAGGAAGCCTTCATTGCCCGCCTGCGCCCCGGCGACGCGCTGGTGTTTGCCGGGCGGGTGCTGGAGCTGGTGCGCGTGGAAAACATGACGGCCTATGTGCGTCGCAGCACGGCGCGCAAGGCTGCGGTGGCGCGCTGGAATGGCGGGCGCATGCCGCTCTCGAGCGAATTGGCCGACGCGCTGGTCGAACAGCTCGATGCTGCAGCCCATGAACGCTTTGATGGCCCGGACATGCGCGCAGTGCGCCCGCTGCTGGCGCTGCAGGCACGATGGTCGGCCTTGCCCACCACCGGCACACTGCTGGCCGAGACCTTCAAGTCACGCCAGGGCTGGCATCTGTTCCTGTACCCCTTTGCCGGGCGCATGGCCAACCTGGGCCTGGCCAACCTGATTGCCTGGCGGGTCAGCCGCGTGCAACCGCTATCGGTATCGATTGCCGTCAATGACTATGGGTTCGAACTGCTCAGTCCTGCCCTGGTGGACTGGGCGAGTTACTTGCCGCTGGCGCTGAGCACCGATCACCTGCTGGAAGATGTGCTGGCCAGCCTGAATGCCGGGGAAATGGCTCTGCGGCGCTTTCGTGAGATTGCCCAGATCGCCGGGCTGGTGTTTGGCGGCTACCCAGCGGCGCAGAAGAGCACCCGGCAGATCCAGGCTTCCAGTGGGCTGTTCTATGAAGTGTTTCGCAAACACGATACAGGGAACCTGCTGCTTGGCCAGGCGCAGGATGAGGTGTTGAGCGAGGAGCTGGAGATCGAACGACTGCGTCGGCAGTTGCTGAAAATGGGTGAGTTGCGACTGGACCTGCGCGCGTTGAGGCGGCCAGGGCCGCTGGCGTTTGCGTTGTTGGTGGAAGGCATGCGCGAGACGTTGAGCACCGAGAAGCTGGCGGATCGGATTGCGCGCATGGTGGCGGAACTGGAACAAGCGGCGGTTGGAGGATGAACTACCAACCCATCGAACACTGTGGCCAGTCGCTCTGGCTGCTCCCCGACAAGGCCATCTACTGGCCTGCCCGCCGCGCCCTGCTGGTGGCCGACGTCCACATCGGCAAGGCCGCCAGCTATCGCGCCCTGCATCAACCGGTGCCACGCGGTACCACCCAGGCGACACTTGCCCGGTTGGACGCCTTGTTGGCAGCACATGACTGCGAACAGCTGATCGTTCTTGGCGACTTCCTCCATGCACGCACAGCTCGAGCACCAGCGACGCTGGCCAGGTTACAGCTGTGGCGGGAACGGCATGCACACCTGAAAATCGTGCTGATACGCGGCAATCATGATCGCAATGCCGGCGATCCGCCGGCTTCGTTGCATATTCAAACCGAGGACGAGCCCTGGCTACTGGAACCGTTTGCGCTACGGCACGAGCCTCAGCCCCACCCAACGCACCCGGTGTTGGCGGGCCATGTGCATCCGGCGTTCGTCTTGCGCGGCAAGGCCCGGCAACGCCTGCGCCTGCCTTGCTTCCTGATCGATGCGCACGTCAGCCTGCTGCCGGCATTCGGTGAGTTCACCGGGGGCTGGGAAATCACGCCAGCCGATACCAGCCGGGTATACCTGGCTGGCGCGGGACGCATCTGGCCGTTGTGACAGCACTCAGGCCACAGGGGCTGGTGGCGGTTCGTCCGGCAAGGTCGGCTCGCCCGGCTCCATGGGGGGTGTTTCACCCGGTTCCGGCGGTTGCGGGGTATCGGGGTCAGGCTGGTGGGGCACGCCCCCCGCCTGCATGGGCAGCGGGTGCGCCAGCAGTGACCAGGGCAACAACCCCACGTGATTGGGCTGCAGGCCTGCCAGCTTGGCACTGATTGCGGGATGGAGTTTCATTGGCTGCTCCTGACGAAAGCCGATGCACATCATGCGCACCGGCATTACTGCGTTGGAGTGCCAAAGGCGCGGGTAATTCCCCGCGCTTGTCGGCTCAGGTACGCGGCAAGGTGACGCCGCGCTGGCCCTGGTATTTGCCGCCACGGTCCTTGTACGACACCTCGCATTCTTCGTCGGACTGCAGGAACAGCATCTGCGCTACGCCTTCGTTGGCGTAGATCTTCGCCGGCAACGTGGTGGTGTTGGAGAACTCCAGCGTCACGTGGCCTTCCCACTCAGGCTCGAGCGGGGTGACGTTGACGATGATGCCGCAACGGGCGTACGTGCTCTTGCCCAGGCAGATGGTCAGCACGTCACGCGGAATGCGGAAATACTCGACAGTGCGCGCCAGGGCGAACGAGTTCGGCGGAATGATGCACACGTCGCTCTTGATGTCGACGAAGCTGCCGGCGTCGAAGTTTTTCGGGTCGACGGTGGCCGAGTTGATGTTGGTGAACACCTTGAATTCGTCGGCGCAGCGTACGTCGTAACCGTAGCTGGAGACCCCGAACGAAATCACTCGACTGTCCTGTTCGCCGCGCACCTGGCGCTCGACGAACGGTTCGATCATGCCGTGTTCCTGCGCCATGCGGCGAATCCACTTGTCCGATTTGATGCTCATGGCGGGGTGTCCTGAAGAGTTGCGTGTTGAAAATCGTGATGCGCATCTTACCGGTCCCGGCGCCCAGGTTAAAGTTCCATGCCTCATCCCGCGCCGGGCGGGGGCTACAGCCGCCGTCGATCCGAATTTGCGTAAAGCGCCCTCTGACCATTGGCAGGTTGCGGAAAGTGGGGTAAGGTGGCGCCACTGTGCTGCACGTGACACCGAGAATCTCTAGTTTGATGCACGATCCTGATCGGCCCATCGCTGAATTTTCTGCTCTCTTTGCGCTCAGTCCCGGGCAGGGTTTTTCCTGACCGTTATCAAATTGTCCAAGGAGACAGAAAAATGTCCAACCGTCAAAACGGTACCGTTAAGTGGTTCAACGATGAGAAAGGCTACGGCTTCATCACCCCTCAGTCGGGCGACGACCTGTTCGTGCACTTCAAAGCCATCCAAGCTGACGGCTTCAAAACCCTGAAAGAAGGCCAGGCTGTTACTTTCGTCGCTACCCGCGGCCAGAAAGGCATGCAGGCTGAAGAAGTTCAGATCGCCTAAGTCGATCTCGCTTCCTAGCTTTCAAAAAAACCCGCCTCTGGCGGGTTTTTTTATGCCTGACATAAAGGCTATGCCTGCACGTGCGGGAGCGGCCTTGTGTCGCTAAACGGCCGCTCCAACAGGAAGTGCGTCAGTCTTCGCTGATGGTAATGCTCGGCATCGCCGGTGCCGCTGCTTCCTGCAGCACGATCCGCGCGCCCACCTGGCGAGCCAGCTCCTGATAGACCATGGCAATCTGGCTTTCCGGCTCGGCGATCGCCGTCGGTTTGCCGCTGTCGGCCTGCTCGCGGATCAGCATCGACAACGGCAGCGATGCCAACAGGTCGACGCCATACTGGCTGGCCAACTTCTCGCCACCGCCTTCACCGAACAGGTGCTCGGCATGGCCGCAGTTCGAACAGATATGCACAGCCATGTTCTCGACCACACCCAGCACCGGGATATTGACCTTGCGGAACATCTCCACGCCCTTCTTGGCATCCAGCAACGCCAGGTCCTGCGGAGTGGTAACGATCACGGAACCGGCCACCGGTACCTTTTGCGCCAGGGTCAGCTGGATATCACCGGTGCCCGGCGGCATGTCGATCACCAGGTAATCCAGGTCATCCCAGGCGGTTTGGGTCACCAGTTGCAGCAGCGCGCCGGAGACCATCGGGCCACGCCATACCATCGGTGTATTGTCGTCGGTGAGGAAGGCCATGGACATGACTTCCACGCCATGGGCCTTGATCGGCACGAACCACTTCTGCTCGCGAATCTGCGGGCGGGTGCCCTCGGCGATACCGAACATCACACCCTGGCTGGGGCCGTAGATATCGGCATCGAGAATACCTACCCGCGCACCTTCGCGGGCCAGGGCCAAGGCCAGGTTGGCCGCCGTGGTCGACTTGCCCACACCGCCCTTGCCCGACGCCACAGCGATGATGTTCTTGACGTTGGCCATGGCCGGCACCTGGGCCTGGGCCTTGTGCGCAGCCACCACGCAGTCGATCGACACCTGGGCGCCGCTGACGCCCTCAAGGTTGCCGATGGCGGTTTGCAGCACCTGGGCCCAACCGTTCTTGAACAGCCCGGCGGCATAGCCCAATTGCAACTGCACGCTGACCTGCCCGCCCTGGATATCGATGGCACGCACGCAGCCGGCGCTGACCGGGTCCTGGTTCAGGTAGGGGTCGGTGTACTGGCGAAGCACGCCTTCGACGGCGGCACGGGTGACGGCACTCATGGAGACTCCCATTGGCAAACTGAATGTAAAACAGGCGCCTATCCTAACCCGTCAATCGTCAGCAGATGCGCTTGCGGGGTGAAATATCTTCGCCAGCCCTTTATAGTGGCCGATCACCCTCATTTTTACCCCGTAGCCAGATAAGTAGCCGAGCCACCATGTCCGAGCCACGTCAGATTCTCGTCACCAGCGCCCTGCCCTATGCCAATGGATCGATCCATCTAGGCCATATGCTCGAGTACATCCAGACAGACATGTGGGTCCGCTTCCAGAAAATGCGCGGCAACCAGTGTATCTACGTCTGCGCCGATGACGCCCACGGCTCCGCCATCATGCTGCGTGCCGAGAAAGAAGGCATCACACCGGAGCAGCTGATCGCCAATGTCCAGGCCGAGCACAGCAGCGACTTCGCCGACTTCCTGGTGGACTTCGACAACTTCCACTCGACCCACAGCGAAGAAAACCGCGAGCTGTCGAGCCTGATCTACACGCGCCTGCGTGAAGCCGGGCACATCGCCACCCGTTCGGTGACCCAGTACTTCGACCCGGAAAAGGGTATGTTCCTCGCCGACCGCTTCATCAAGGGCACCTGCCCCAAGTGCGCGGCCGAAGACCAGTATGGCGACAACTGCGAAAAATGCGGCGCCACCTACGCACCCACCGAACTGAAAAACCCCAAGTCGGCGATCTCCGGTGCCACACCGGTACTGCGTGACTCCCAGCACTTCTTCTTCAAGCTGCCCGACTTCCAGGCCATGCTGCAGCAGTGGACCCGCAGCGGCACCCTGCAGGACGCGGTAGCCAACAAGCTGGCCGAATGGCTGGACTCCGGCCTGCAGGAGTGGGATATCTCCCGCGATGCGCCGTACTTCGGCTTCGAAATACCGGGCGAGCCGGGCAAGTACTTCTACGTTTGGCTGGATGCGCCAATCGGCTACATGGCCAGCTTCAAGAACCTCTGTGCACGCCGCCCGGAGCTGGACTTCGACGCCTTCTGGAGCGAAGGCTCCAAGGCCGAGCTGTACCACTTCATCGGCAAGGACATCGTCAACTTCCACGCCCTGTTCTGGCCTGCCATGCTCGAAGGCGCGGGCTTTCGCAAGCCGACCGCGGTCAACGTGCACGGCTACCTGACCGTCAACGGCGCCAAGATGTCCAAGTCGCGCGGCACCTTCATCAAGGCCCGTACCTACCTTGACCACCTGCAGCCGGAATACCTGCGTTACTACTACGCAGCCAAGCTGGGCCGTGGCGTCGACGACCTGGACTTGAACCTGGAAGACTTCGTGCAGAAGGTCAACTCCGACCTGGTCGGCAAGGTGGTCAACATTGCCAGCCGCTGCGCAGGTTTCATCCACAAGGGCAACGAAGGTGTGATGGTAAGCGGTGATGCCGCGCCTGAGCTGACCGAAGCCTTCCTGACGGCCGCACCCTCCATCGCCGAAGCCTATGAAGTCCGTGATTTTGGCCGCGCCATGCGCGAAATCATGGCGCTGGCCGACCGCGCCAACGCCTGGATCGCCGACAAGGCCCCGTGGTCGCTGGCCAAACAGGAAGGCAAGCAGGATGCGGACCTTCGTTCACGAAGAAGGGCGGTTACCACACGAACTTGCAGCGGATCTCGGGCGCTACCGGCGCCGCGTGTTCGTCGAACAACTCGGTTGGGAGCTCCCGTCGGCGAACGAAAGCTTCGAGCGCGACCAGTTCGATCGCGACGATACCGTGTACGTGTTCGCGCGAAATGCCGGCGGCGACGTGTGCGGATGTGCGCGCCTGCTGCCCACGACGCGCCCGTATCTGCTGCAGTCGCTGTTCGCCGACCTGATCGCCGCAGACATGCCGCTGCCGCAATCGGCGGCCGTCTGGGAGCTGTCCAGGTTCGCGGCGACCGACGACGAAGGCGGGTCGGGCAATGCCGAGTGGGCCGTGCGGCCGATGCTCGCGGCCGTGGTCGAATGCGCGGCGCAGCTCGGCGCGCGGCAGCTGATCGGCGTGACGTTCGCGAGCATGGAGCGGCTGTTCCGCCGGATCGGCATACACGCGCACCGCGCAGGCCCGCCGAAGCAGGTGGACGGACGTCTGGTGGTCGCATGCTGGATCGATATTGATCCGCAAACGTTTGCGGCATTAGGAATCAAGCCGGGGCAGGCAGCCCGGCAAGCCATCGCCGCCTGAATGAAGTACAGGCCATCTGCGCCCAAGGCATCAACCTGTTCCGTCAGTTGGTGATCTTCCTCAAGCCGGTGCTGCCAGTGCTGGCCGCTGACGCCGAGGCTTTCCTCAACGTTGCCCCGCTGACCTGGAGCGATCACCTGTCGCGCCTGGAAAACCACTCCCTGAACCCGTTCAAGGCCCTGATGAGCCGTATCGAGCCGGCCAAGGTCGAAGCCATGGTCGCAGCCAGCAAGGAAGACCTGCTGGCTACGCAAGCCAAGGCACCAGCGGGCAATGGCGAGCTGACCAAGGACCCGCTGTCGGCGGAGATCGAGTTCGATACCTTCGCGGCAGTCGACCTGCGCGTGGCGCTGATCGTCAAGGCCGAAGCCGTGGCAGGTGCCGACAAGTTGCTGCAACTGACCCTGGACATCGGTGACGAACGCCGCAACGTGTTCTCCGGCATCAAGTCGGCCTACCCCGACCCGTCCAAGCTGGAAGGCCGCCTGACCATGATGGTAGCCAACCTCAAGCCACGGAAGATGCGCTTTGGCGTGTCCGAGGGCATGGTCATGGCTGCCGGCCCTGGCGGTGAAGAAATCTACCTGCTGAGCCCAGACAGCGGCGCCAAGCCAGGCCAGCGCATCAAGTAACCCCTCTGCCCCGGCCCTCGTGCCGGGGCAGTTCTTTCTGTACCTCGATTGCCGGCCGTCCCTCCCGATTCCCGGCTATCTTCATCTCATGAATGACTACATCCTGGTCCTGATAAGCGCCGCGCTGGTCAATCACCTGTGCCTCCTGCAACAGCCTTTCTCCAGGCCGCATCTGCATGTACACGGGCTGGCTGGTGCGCTGTGCATCGCCTTGGGCGTGATCGGCGCACAGCTGCTGCTGCGCGGGGTACTTGCCCCGCTGCACATCCATGATCTTGCTCTGTTCCTGTTGTTGCCCTGGCTGGCACTGCTTGCCTGGGGCCTGCCCTGGCTAATGGCCAAGTGGCGCCCGGCCTGGCCCGTAGTGGGGTTACCAGCGCTGCTGTCGAGCAATGCCCTGGCGCTGGGGCTGGGCCTGCAGCAGGCAAGCGACGACAGCCCCTGGTCAGCCACGCTGCTGCAAGCCTTGCTGGCAGGAGGAGGCTTTTGGCTGGCGCTGATGGTGTTCAGTGATCTGCGCCAACGCAGTGCCCATGCCGACATCCCTGGTGTACTGCGCGGCCTGCCCATCGAATTGATCGGCGCCGGGGTAATGGCCATGGCATTTTCCGGTTTCAACGGAATGTTCGGCCAATGATCAACAGTCCCGACCCGCGGCTACGTACCAGCATGGGCCTGGTCTTGCTGGCCTGCTTGCCCGGCCTTCTGACGCTGTTATGGCTGCATGGCTGGGGCATGCTGGTGAACCTGTTGCTGTGTGCCAGTGCGGCACTCCTGTGCGAAGCGGCGCTGCTGGCGTTGCGCGGCCAATCACCCAGCACGGCGCTAAACGATGGCAGTGCACTGGTGACCGCCGTGCTGCTGGCGGCCGCCCTGCCCACGCTCGCCCCATGGTGGCTGCCGGTGATCGCGGCAAGTGCTGCCATCGGCATCGGCAAGCAGGCCTTTGGTGGGGTTGGGCGAAATCTGTTCAACCCGGCCATGGTCGGATATGCCTTTGTGCTCCTGAGTTTTCCGTTGCAGATGAACCATTGGCCAGGGCCGGCCCCGGGCTTGCTCGACAGCCTGCAGCAAGTGTTCGCCGGGGGCGATCAGGTCGATGCCTGGGCCCGGCCAACCCTGCTCGACGGCTTGCGCCACAACCGCAGCCTGACCATCGACGAGCTGTTTGCCAGCCATCCGGGCTTCGGCAGCATTGGCGGTGCAGGAAGCGAATGGGTCAACCTGGCATTCCTGCTCGGTGGCCTGTTCTTGTTGCAGCGCAAGGTAATCAGCTGGCATGCGCCGGCGGGCTTGCTGGCAGGGCTGTTCGTATTCAGTTTATTGGGCTGGAACGGTTCGGGATCGGACTCCAATGGTTCGCCCTTGCTGCACCTGTTCTCCGGTTCGACCATGCTGGCAGCCTTCTTCATTGCCACCGAGCCAGTTTCCGGCCCCAGGAACGAATGGGCCAGGCTGTGCTTCGGCCTGGGAACAGGGCTGCTCATCTACCTGATTCGTACCTGGGGCAGCTACCCGGATGGCACTGCGTTCGCCATCTTGCTGATGAACCTTGTGGCGCCGACGCTCGAGCGCCTGGCCACGCAGCGCCAGCAGGCTACCCGATGAAGCGCCTGGCACATGATGTGGGCCTGCTGTTGCTGACTGGCGTATTGGCAGTGTCTGCCACTTTCGCGTGGCGGCATTGGACCGGCCCAGCCATCACCAGCGCCGAGAAGCAACTGCAAAGCCGCCAACGCCTGGCAGTGCTGCCCGAGGGCAGTTTTGACAACCAGCCACTGGACAACCCGCTACCGAGGCCCGCCGCACAGCGGCCCAACAGCCACATCCTGGCGGCTTACCGTGCCACGCTGGCGGGCAAGCCAAGCGCTATTATCCTGGTCACGCAAACCCAAGGCTATGCCGGGCCGATTGTGCTGAGTGTTGCCATCGCCACAGACGGCCGGCTGATCGGCAGCCAGGTGGTCGAACAACAGGAAAGCCCTGGGCTGGGGGCACGCGTAGGCGACCCGCAACTGCACTGGCTGGGGCAGTTCGAAAACCGCCAATTGAACGACCACTGGGCGCTGAAGCGGGACCACGGCGACTTTGACCAATTGGCCGGCGCGACCGTGACCTCGCGGGCAGTGATCGCCGCATTGCAGGAGGCGCTGAGCTATTTTGACGAGCAGCGCAGCGTACTGCTGGAGAACGCCACGCATGAATAGATTCTGCCTGCTGGCCGTAAGCCTGGTGCCCATGCTGGGCGCCACCCGCACCCTGACCGAGGGCGCCACCATCGGATTGTGTGCGGTAGTGATGGGGGGCATGCACCAACTGTTGCTGGCACCGTTGCGTCCGCGTCTGGCCAGCTGGGCCTACGCGCTGGCCAGCCTTCTGTTGCTGGCCGCCTTGGCCTGCTGCCTGCAAATGGCACTGCTTGCCTGGTCGCTGCCTTTGGCACTGGCGCTCGGCTTCTATCCCGCCTTGTTGTGCCTGCAGTGTTTGGCCTGCGACCTCCTGCTGCCGGACCAACAGCGCTGGCGCGTACTCGCCGTGCACCTCGGCGCGGTGTTTGCCAGCTGCCTGCTGCTTGGCGCCAGCCGCCAATGGCTGGCCCATTTTGCCGACCTGCACCTGGCCAGCCTGGCCCCCGGCGCCCTGCTACTGCTCGGACTGCTGCTGGCCTTGTACAATCGCTTGCGTCCGGGCTCAGCCCACCCACGTCGTCAAGGAAAGCTCTGATTTCATGAATGCCGCCAAACGCCTGGAGATTTTTCGCAGGCTGCACGAAGACAACCCCGACCCGAAGACCGAACTGGCCTACACCACCCCGTTCGAACTGCTGGTCGCCGTGACGCTGTCCGCGCAATCCACCGACGTCGGCGTCAACAAGGCCACAGCGCGCCTGTTCCCCGTCGCCAACACCCCCGAGGCCATCTATGCCCTGGGCGTTGAAGGGCTTAGCGAGTACATCAAGACCATCGGGCTTTACAACAGCAAGGCCAAGAATGTCATAGAAGCCTGCCGGCTTCTGATCGAGCGCCACGGCAGCGAGGTACCGCAAACCCGTGAAGCGCTGGAGGCGCTGCCTGGCGTGGGCCGCAAGACCGCCAACGTGGTCCTCAACACCGCATTCCGTCAACCGACCATGGCAGTGGATACCCATATCTATCGGGTGAGTAACCGCACGGGAATTGCGCCAGGCAAAACGGTGCTGGAAGTGGAAAAGAAACTGGTCAAGTTCGTACCAAAAGATTACCTGTTAGACGCCCACCACTGGCTGATTCTGCACGGACGTTATGTGTGCCAGGCGCGCAAGCCAAGGTGCGGCAGTTGCAGGATCGAAGATTTGTGCGAGTACAAGCACAAAACCTCCGACGATTGAGCCGATAGCTAGAAACCACGCTTGACGATTGAAAAAATCTTTTTTACCAGCGTCTGCTTTCTGGTTATAAGGACGGCCAATGGCCCCTTGGCTTGGAGCGACTCATGAGTACCGACAAAGACGACCTGTCGATCGAAGATGATTTTGTTGCCGCAGACGATGACGCGGAGCCCCAGGTAGAAACCGCAAAGACCAACCTGAGCAAACGCCGCACCATCGACAACATGCTGGAAGAACGGCGCCTGCAAAAGCAGCTGGCCGATTTCGACTACGACCTGTAGGACATGCAGCCCTGGCAAAGCCTCCTGGCGGGAGGCTTCCAGGCCTGGCGATCAGCTAAGACCTTGCCGTTGCGCCAGCTCGATCAGGTCTACCAGCGAGCGCGCATTGAGCTTGAGCAATAGCCGCGACTTGTAGGTACTGACCGTCTTGTTGCTGAGGTACATGCTGTCGGCAATTTCCTTGTTCGAACGCCCCCGCGCCAGTTGCTGCAGCACCGTCATTTCACGCGCCGAAAGGCGATTGACCATATCCGCCTCGCTAGCTGCGCCCCTGCCACGTGACGCATGCAACGCCTGGTTGGGGAAATAGCTGTAACCCGACAACACGGCCTTGATGGCGCTAAGCAGCTCGGTAAGCTCCTGCTGCTTGCACACGTAACCTGCCGCCCCCGCCTGCATGCAACGCATCGAAAAATTGCCGGGGGCCTGCGACGTCAGCACGAGTACCTTACTGCCCGGGCTGAAGGTGGCCATGCGGGCGATCACCTCCAGGCCATCCAGTTTCGGTATACCGATATCCAGCACCACGATATCCGGCAGGTGTTGCCGAGTCAGCTGCAGCGCAGCCACCCCATTGTCGGTCTCCGCCACAACGTCATACCCATGCCGCTCCATCAGCATGCGTACGGCCAGGCGTATGACCGGGTGATCATCCACGATAAGCACTTTATTCATGCGATATCCATTCATTGTTATTGCTTTGGCACGCCAAGATAACCGACAGGGCGCTTGCTGGCGCGGTGATTTCCCGGCGAAACTCATGGACAGACAAAACTTACAACGCTTACAGAAATTTCCTACACATCACGACTATGACTGTAACAAGCAAATACCTTGTCACCTGGATTGAAGGTATCACCCACCTGCAAAAACGCACCAGTTGAAAACTGAGCTTAAGCCGAAGAAACGCCAGAGCAAACATGTTGAAAAAGCAAAGCAACGATGCGTAATGGCGATTATTCCGCCCTCGGAAAACACTCCTGTCTTTAGTTGAGTACTCGCGTGAGGTAAAGATGGGCGAAACCGCAGGAGACGGCCCACATGCCCCAAGCTCAACCTGTCGCCCCGCTGACGATCATTGCCATCTTCGCGGGGATTATCGAAGCCTCCGCACTTGCCACATTGCCGTTTCTTAGCGAATCCAGCCAGAAGCTCTACACCTGGTTCCTGGTAGGCTTTCCATTCTTTCTGACGGCACTGTTTTTTCTGACGCTCAACTTCAATTACAAGTCGTTCTACAGCCCTTCACCCAACAGATCCACACACGACAATACGCCAGCGCCGAACAGTGTGGCCACACCCGCCATGGCCGATGATAAACATGAAGTGGTTCAGGGCGAACCGGTCACATTCATGTTCTCCGGCCCGGACGCCTATCGTTTGATGGAGCAACAACTCTTGCATGCACTTGCCCAACCGCCCGTGCCAACGCGAACCTGGCGCTTTTACAACCTGGAAAAACGCCAGTGTGCGCAACTGTCGATCAGTGCACTTGAGGACGATGTTGCGAACCACTCCAGCTCAATGCCTTGAATATTCTTCGCGCATAAAAAAACCCCAGCCTGAGCCGGGGTTTTTATTGCACAAGCCAGCAATCAGAGCAGCGAACGGCCCTTGTTGGCAGCAATGCGCATACGCAGCGCGTTGAGCTTGATGAAGCCGGCAGCGTCCGCCTGGTTGTAGGCGCCGCCATCTTCTTCGAAGGTGGCGATGTTGGCATCGAACAGCGAATCGTCCGACTTGCGGCCAACCACGGTGACATTGCCCTTGTACAGTTTCAGGCGCACAACGCCATTCACGTTGACCTGCGAAGCGTCGATCATCTGCTGCAGCATCAGACGCTCCGGGCTCCACCAGTAGCCGGTGTAGATCAGGCTGGCGTATTTCGGCATCAGCTCATCTTTCAGGTGAGCAACTTCGCGGTCCAGCGTGATCGACTCGATGGCACGGTGGGCCTTGAGCATGATGGTGCCGCCAGGGGTTTCGTAGCAGCCACGCGACTTCATGCCGACGTAACGGTTTTCGACGATGTCCAGGCGGCCGATGCCGTTGGCACCACCAATACGGTTCAGGTCGGCCAGCACGGTGGCCGGGGATTTCTCGACGCCGTCGATGGCAACGATGTCACCGTTGCGGTAGGTCAGCTCGATGTAGGTAGCCTGGTCTGGGGCGTTTTCGGGCGAGACGCTCCAGCGCCACATCTCTTCTTCGTGCTCGGTCCAGGTATCTTCCAGGACACCGCCTTCGTAGGAGATGTGCAACAGGTTGGCGTCCATCGAGTACGGCGACTTCTTCTTGCCGTGACGCTCGATCGGGATGCCGTGCTTTTCGGCGTAGTCCATCAGTTTCTCGCGGGACAGCAGGTCCCACTCGCGCCATGGAGCGATGACCTTGACGCCTGGCTTCAGCGCATAGGCACCCAGCTCGAAACGTACCTGGTCGTTGCCTTTGCCGGTGGCGCCATGGGAAATGGCGTCAGCACCGGTTGCATTGGCGATTTCGATCAGGCGCTTGGCGATCAGCGGACGGGCGATGGAAGTACCCAGCAGGTACTCGCCTTCGTAGACGGTGTTGGCGCGGAACATCGGGAATACGAAATCACGCACGAACTCTTCGCGCAGATCGTCGATGTAGATCTCTTTAACGCCCATTGCCTGGGCCTTGGCACGGGCCGGCTCGACCTCTTCGCCCTGACCCAGGTCAGCGGTGAAGGTCACCACTTCGCAGTTATAGGTATCCTGCAGCCACTTGAGAATCACCGAAGTATCAAGGCCGCCGGAATACGCCAGTACGACCTTTTTTACGTCCGCCATGCCATCACTCCACGGGGTTGTACGGAAAGGCATCGATTCTAACGGCCTTGCGCACAAATTTACAGTGGGGCGACAGCTTCTGACGACAAAGCGACAGGAACTTTCGCAAGGGCGACGGCGCCTGTAGCAGCGATCAATTCCCGACAGGCGCGCAGATTACTTGGCAGCTGGCGCTAATGCAGTTGGTTCAGGGGCTTTTTCGGCAGGTTTCTCCACCGGTTTCACAACTACCGTAACCCGATCCAGCTCGATATTCACCCGTCGATTACGCGCCCGGTTGGCAGCACTGTTGTTCTTCACCAATGGGTATTGCTCACCATGGAAGCGCACGATGATCTGTTCTTCCGCCACGCCATGGGCTTTGAAGTAATCGGCCACCGCGAGCGCGCGCCGGCGTGACAGGTCACGGTTTGTCAGCCGGTTGCCACTGTTGTCAGAGTGGCCGTCAAGCTCGATGTGGTTCACCGTCGGGTCGGCTTTCATGTAATCCAGGATCACATCCAGCCGTGCACGCGCCGACGCATCCAGCTCGGTGCCGCCCCCCGGGAAGCCTACTTGGGTCTGGCGAACCTGGTCGAAGTTCATCGGCAGCAACTTGCCGGCACAGGCTTGGTAGTCGCTGTAGGCCTTGGCGAAGCTGACCGGCAGCACGCGCACCTCCATTGGCCTGCCGGCCTCACCGGCGTAATTGCGCACCACTGTGCTGCGCCCGTCGAGAAGACCGTTTATCAGGCGGCTGGCCTGGCCCTGGGACGAACTGAACAGCACACCGGTACGGGCCATGCGCACGCTGCCCAGGTTGATATCACCACGTCCAGGCTGCCATGGCGCCGCCGCCGCCAGCAGGCTGGCGGTACCTGCCCCCAGTACGTTGCTGTCCGAACGCAGCTGGAACACTGGCTGCTCACCTGCCCGGCGCACGAACTCTCCGCTGCCGAAACCTTCGATCGGCTGGATCAGGCGGCATTCGAACTGATCACCCTCGACCTTCCAGGCGATGTTCTCCATGCGCGTCTGGAAAGTCAGTGCGCCGGCCGGCAGGCTGGCGAACAGGGTCAACAGGGCTAGGTAACGCTGGCGCACGGGCGGCTCCACAAATTCTGACGGCTTACCTGCAGGCTATCGGACGCCGCCCGGAAAACTTGATAGCCGTGCTCGCCCCAGGGTTTTCCGGTACGATTGGGGCTTGAGTTCGACCCGCCTGGAATCCCCAATGTCCGATCGCCTGACCCTCCTGCGCCCCGACGACTGGCACATCCATCTGCGCGATGGTGCCGTCCTGCCCCACACCGTTGGCGATGTGGCGCGTACCTTCGCCCGTGCCATCATCATGCCCAACCTGGTTCCGCCGGTGCGCAATGCCGCCGAGGCTGGCGCCTACCGTGAGCGCATCCTGGCCGCCCGCCCGGCTGGCAGCCGCTTCGAGCCACTGATGGTGCTGTACCTCACCGACCGCACCAGCCCCGAGGACGTGCGTGCGGCCAAGGCCAGCGGCATCGTGTACGCGGCCAAACTGTACCCGGCCGGCGCCACCACCAATTCCGATTCAGGCGTGACCAGCATCGACAACATCTTCCCCGCCATCGAGGCGCTGGCGGAAGTCGGCATGCCACTGCTGGTGCACGGCGAAGTGACCCGCAGCGAGATCGACGTGTTCGACCGCGAAAAGCGCTTCATCGATGAGCATATGCGCCGTGTGGTCGAGCGTTTCCCAACGCTGAAAGTGGTTTTCGAACACATTACCACCAGCGATGCCGCGCAGTTCGTCACCGAGGCCCCGGCCAACGTTGGTGCGACCATCACCGCCCAGCACCTGCTTTACAACCGCAACCACATGCTGGTCGGCGGCATTCGCCCGCACTTCTACTGCCTGCCGATTCTCAAGCGCAACACCCACCAGGTGGCGTTGCTGGACGCGGCTACCAGCGGTAACCCGAAGTTCTTCCTCGGCACCGACTCGGCACCTCACGCCCGTCATGCCAAGGAAGCCGCCTGCGGGTGTGCCGGTTGCTACACCGCCTATGCGGCCATCGAGATGTACGCCGAAGCGTTCGAGCAACGTAACGCACTGGACAAGCTGGAAGGCTTCGCCAGCCTGCACGGTCCGGCCTTCTACGGCCTGCCGGCAAACACCGACACCATTACGCTGGTCCGCGAAGAATGGACAGCCCCAGACAGCCTGCCTTTTGGCGAGCAAACCGTAGTCCCGCTGCGCGCCGGTGAAAAACTGCGCTGGCGCCTGCTGGAGGAAAACGCGTGAGCGAAGACCTCTACGAAGACGACCTGGACGCCCAAGGCAGCAGTGGCTCGCGTCACCCGATGGCCGAGCGCTTCCGTGGCTACTTGCCAGTAGTGGTGGACGTTGAAACGGGTGGTTTCAACAGCGCTACCGACGCTCTGCTGGAAATTGCCGCCGTCACCATCGGCATGGACGAGAAGGGTTTCCTGTTCCCCGAGCACACCTATTTCCATCGGGTGGAACCGTTCGAGGGCGCCAATATCGAGGCGGCCGCGCTGGAATTCACCGGCATCAAGCTGGACCACCCACTGCGCATGGCGGTCAGCGAAGAAAGCGCGCTGACCGACATCTTCCGTGGCGTGCGCAAGGCGCTCAAGGCCAATGGCTGCAAACGGGCGATTCTGGTTGGCCACAACAGCAGTTTCGACCTCGGCTTCCTCAATGCGGCAGTGGCGCGCAATGACCTGAAGCGTAACCCATTCCACCCGTTCTCCAGCTTTGACACCGCCACACTGGCAGGCTTGGCGTATGGCCAGACGGTACTGGCGCGGGCTTGCCAGAGCGCCGACATCGACTTCGACGGGCGTGAAGCGCACTCGGCGCGTTACGACACCGAGAAGACGGCCGAGCTGTTCTGCGGCATCGTCAACCGCTGGAAGGAAATGGGCGGCTGGCGTGATTTCAACGATTGATCTGAAATCCAGGGGCCGCTTTGCGGCCCTTTCGCGACACAAGGCCGCTCCTACAGGGGAATGCACACTCCTGTAGGAGCGGCAAAGAGCCAGGACAGGCACTGGAAGCCTTGAAGTCCAGGCATAAAAAAACCGGCCACGAAGGCCGGTTTTTTTATGCGAGTGGCAATTACAGCTTGCCAGCGTTCTCGCTCAGGTAGGCAGCAACGCCTTCTGGCGAAGCGTTCATGCCTTTGTCGCCTTTTTTCCAGTTGGCAGGGCAAACTTCGCCGTGCTCTTCGTGGAATTGCAGAGCGTCGACCAGACGCAGCAGCTCGTCCATGTTACGGCCCAGTGGCAGGTCGTTGATGATCTGCGAGCGGACAACACCGTTGGTGTCGATCAGGAAGGCGCCACGGAAGGCCACACCGCCTTCGGACTCAACGTCGTAGGCTTTGCAGATTTCGTGGGTCATGTCGGCAGCCAGGGTGTATTTGACCTGACCGATGCCGCCGTTGTTGACCGGGGTGTTACGCCAGGCGTTGTGAGTGAAGTGCGAGTCGATCGAAACGCCGATCACTTCCACATTGCGCGCCTGGAAGTCTGGGATACGGTTGTCCAGAGCGATCAGCTCGGACGGGCAGACGAAGGTGAAGTCCAGCGGGTAGAAGAACACCAGGCCGTACTTGCCCTTGATGGCCGAGGCCAGGTTGAAGCTGTCGACGATCTCGCCATTGCCCAGCACGGCCGGAACGGTGAAATCGGGGGCTTTCTTACCAACGAGTACGCTCATTGTAATCTCCTGATGAGGGTGAAAAACCGTTTGCCGGGCCAGACGGGCCTGCCCGACATCCAACAAAGGCCGACCATCATACACGGCTTCTGATGACAGGCCGACTCCATCGACAAAGCAACCGCCGGTCGCTCAAGCACGGCCCTTCCAGAAAGTCCTTTGACAAGCATTCTCATTAACATTAAGCTCCACCCATCGACTCAACCCGCGATGGTCAGCCCTTATGTATGTGTGTCTTTGTGTCGGCGTTACCGACGGACAGATCCGCGATGCGATCTATGAAGGATGCTGCAGTTACAAGGAAGTGCGAGCCGCGACCAATGTCGCCAGCCAGTGTGGCAAATGCGCCTGCCTGGCCAAACAGGTGGTCCGCGAGACCCTGACCGAGCTTCAGGTCAGCCAGGCATCCCTGCCCTACCCTGTAGAATTTACCGCAGCCTGAACGCCCAGAATTTGAAGAACCGGACCCTGTGTCCGGTTTTTTTATGCCCAAAATTCAATAAGTTAGCGTTCCAACGCGGTTCACAAACATTCTTATTCCTATTAATTTTCACTTATTATTCAACAACTTAGGTTTGACACTCCTAAGTATCGGGCTCAAACTTCAGTGTATTGGCACACTTCTACAGGGCAGGAACCCGAAATGAAAGGCGACGTAAGCGTCATCCAGCATCTCAACAAGATCCTCGGAAACGAGCTGGTCGCGATCAACCAGTACTTCCTGCACGCACGCATGTACGAAGATTGGGGCCTGAACAAACTCGGCAAGCACGAGTACAAGGAATCCATCGACGAGATGAAGCACGCTGACAAACTGATCAAGCGTATTCTGTTCCTCGAAGGCATCCCGAACGTTCAGGACCTGGGCAAGCTGATGATTGGCGAGCACACCAAGGAAATGCTCGAGTGCGACCTGAAGCTGGAGAAGAAAGGCCTGGCCGACCTGAAAGCAGCCATCGCTCATTGCGAAACCGCCGGTGACTTCGGCTCGCGTGACATGCTCGAAGACATCCTCGAGTCCGAGGAAGAACACATCGACTGGCTGGAAACCCAGCTGGGGTTGATCGACAAGATCAGTATCGAAAACTACCTGCAGTCGCAGATGGGCGAAGAGTAATTATTCGCCGCATAAAAAAACCCGCGATCAGCGGGTTTTTTTATGCTTGCCGGAAGATCAGGCTTCAGCAGCCTTGGCCTTGGCAGCCGCTTCCTTGATCAGGGTTTGCAGCTCACCCTTTTCGAACATTTCCAGCATGATGTCGCTACCGCCAACCAGCTCGCCGGCTACCCACAGCTGCGGGAACGTCGGCCAGTTAGCGTATTTTGGCAGGTTGGCGCGGATTTCCGGGTTCTGCAGGATGTCGACGTAGGCGAACTTTTCGCCACAACCCATCACAGCCTGCGATGCCTTGGCCGAGAACCCGCACTGCGGGGCATTCGGCGAGCCTTTCATGTAAAGCAGAATGGTGTTGTTGGCAATCTGCTCTTTGATCGTATCGATGATATCCATCTAGCACCTCAGCTGAACTTTCCGACGCGGTCGTCGGCACGGTGACGCATTGTATCGGAAAGCCGAGCAGCGTGCTCGGCCTTGCCGTTGCTTACGCGGCCTCTACTTGCACGGGCACGCCATTGAGGGCAGCGTTGCCGGAAACCTGATCGCGAAAGCGCTCATCGGTCAGGTCATTGGCACTCACGCCCGGTTGCGCCTGGGCGATTTGCATGTGCACGCCCTGACGGCCATGGCCATAGCCATGGGGCAAGCTGACGACCCCGGGCATCATGTCCTCGCAGGCCTGCACCTCCACTTCAAGTTCACCCGTTCGCGAGCGGATACGCACCCGCTGGCCGTCCTGCAGCTGGCGCTGCTGCAGGTCTTGCGGGTGCATCAACAACTGATGGCGTGGCTTGCCCTTCACCAGGCGATGGAAGTTGTGCATCCACGAGTTGTTGCTGCGCACATGGCGACGCCCGATCAGCAGCAGTTCGCCCGGCACAGGTGGCGTCATTTGCGCCAGGCGGTGCAAGTCATCCAGCAACACCTGGGGCGCCGCTTCGACAGTTTTGCTGGCAGTCGCCAGGCGTACAGCAAGGTTGCTGCGCAACGGCCCAAGGTCAAGCCCATGCGGATGGTTGCCCAGTGTTTCCAGAGAGAGCTGCCAAGGCGTTGCTTCACCATAGCGCCCTTTGCGCAGGGCCAGATCGATCATCTGCGCAGGCGCCCAGGTGGGTTTCACCTCCAGTTCGGCACGCCTGGCAAACGCCTGCGCCAGGCCGACGAAGATCTCCCAATCATGCAGCGCCCCCTCCGGCTTGGGCAGGATCGCCCGGTTGAAGCGGGTGACGTTACGCACGGCCAGCAGGTTGAAGGTGCTGTCGTAATGGTCGTTTTCCAGCGCCGAGGTGGAGGGCAGGATCAGATCGGCATGGCGGGTGGTCTCATTGATGTAGAGATCGATGCTGAGCATGAACTCCAGGCCATCCAGTGCCGCATCCAGCTGGCGGCCGTTAGGCGTCGACAACACGGGGTTACCGGCAACTGTCACTAATGCGCGCACCTGCCCTTCGCCAGGCGTGCGTATTTCCTCGGCCAAGGCCGCCACGGGCAATTCACCGCCGTACTCGGGCAAGCCCGACACACGGCTCTGCCAGGCATTGAAATGACCACCCGAGGTGGTCGCCACCAGGTCGACGGCAGGCTCCGTACACAACGCGCCGCCTGTGCGGTCGAGGTTGCCGGTCACCAGGTTGATCAGTTGCACCAGCCAGTGGCAGAGCGTGCCGAAGGCTTGGGTCGAGACGCCCATACGGCCGTAGCACACTGCCCGCCCGGCAGCGGCGAGGTCGCCTGCCAGCTGGCGTATGTCGGCTGCGGCAATACCACAGTGGGCGCTCACGGCCTCGGCACTGAACGGCGCAATGGCCTCGCGCACCTGCTGCAGGCCGCTGACCGGTAAGTGCGACCCCCGCGCCAGGCCTTCTTCGAACAGGGTGTTCAGCAAGCCGCACAACAGGGCTGCATCGCCACCGGGGCGAATGAACAGATGAGTGTCAGCCATTGCCGCCGTTTCGCTACGCCGTGGGTCAATCACCACCAGCCGCCCACCACGCGCCCGCAGGGCCTTCAGACGCTTTTCCACGTCCGGCACGGTCATGATGCTGCCATTGGAGGCCAGCGGGTTGCCGCCAAGAATCAGCATGAAGTCGGTATGGTCGATGTCCGGGATCGGCAGCAGCAGACCATGGCCATACATCAGGTGGCTGACCAGGTGTTGCGGCAACTGGTCCACTGACGTGGCTGAGAAACGGTTACGGGTCTTGAGCAGGCCCAAGAAGTAGTTGCTGTGGGTCATCAAGCCGTAGTTGTGCACGCTCGGGTTGCCCTGGTAGACCGCCACGGCATTGCGCCCATGGGCTTGCTGAACCGCCCACAATTTCTCGGCAGCCAGTGCGAACGCTTCGTCCCAGCCAATCGGCTGCCAATGCTCGCCTACTCGCTTGTGTGGCTGGCGCAGGCGATCCGGATCATTCTGAATGTCCTGCAACGCCACAGCCTTGGGGCAGACATGGCCACGGCTGAACGGGTCCAGCGGGTCGCCCTTGATGGAGCTGATAAACGCCCGCCCATCGTCTTCGTGACTGACTTCGATGTTCAATCCGCAGATCGCTTCGCACAGGTGACAGGCACGGTGATGCAGGGTCTTGGTCATGGCCGCCTCTGCCTTGTTGTTGTCCAGCAGTGACTATGCGCTCACCCCCAGCCCACAGCCAGTGCGCTTCGCCGCGTGAATCCACCGACATCAGGCGCACGATTTGCGACAGCCATTTGCCAAATTGCCAGCAAGCCGTGTACAACCTTGGTGTAGCAAATAAAAAACAGCACGGGCCAACGGGTAAAGACACCCTTTGCAACACCCTTTGCAATCAGGCCACTGTTTCCCCCCTTGGCTTCAGGCGACATTTACTTATAGTATTGCGCCTTTCCCTATTTCGTCCGCCCCGTGCGGCTTACGCCGCAGGTCACTCCCGTTGTCAAAAAAAACCATACGGTCGACCTGCATACCGTTGCAGATAAGGTAGTCAATCATGAGCGCTAGGCACTTTCTCTCCCTGCTGGACTTCACCACCGACGAATTGCTCGGGGTGATCCGCCGCGGCATCGAGCTGAAGGACTTGCGCAAACGAGGCGTGTTGTTCGAGCCGCTGAAGAACCGCGTACTGGGCATGATCTTCGAGAAGTCCTCCACCCGCACCCGCGTGTCGTTCGAAGCCGGAATGATCCAGCTTGGCGGTCAGGCCATCTTCCTGTCCCCGCGCGACACCCAGCTGGGCCGTGGCGAGCCGATCGGCGACAGTGCCATCGTGCTGTCGAGCATGCTTGACGTGGTGATGATCCGTACCCACGCCCACAGCACGCTGACCGAGTTCGCTGCCAAATCGCGCGTGCCGGTGATCAATGGCCTGTCCGACGAGTCGCACCCGTGCCAGTTGCTGGCCGACATGCAGACCTTCCTCGAGCACCGCGGCTCGATCCAGGGCAAGACCGTGACCTGGATCGGCGATGGCTTCAACATGTGCAACTCCTATATCGAAGCCGCCAGGCAGTTCGATTTCCAGCTGCGCATCGCCTGCCCCGAAGGCTACGAGCCGGATCAACGCTTCATGGCGCTGGGCGGTGACCGCGTGCAGATCATCCGTGATGTCAAGCAAGCCGTGCGCGATGCACACCTTGTGGTCACCGATGTCTGGACTTCCATGGGTCAGGAGGAGGAAACTGCACGGCGCCTGGCGCATTTCGCGCCTTACCAGGTCACTCGCGAACTGCTCGACCTGGCGGCACCCGATGTCCTCTTCATGCACTGCCTACCCGCCCACCGTGGCGAGGAAATCAGCCAGGACCTGCTCGACGACCCACGGTCGGTCGCCTGGGGCGAGGCTGAAAACCGCCTGCATGCACAGAAGGCGCTTCTCGAATTCCTTGTAGAACCGGCTTACCACCACGCATGAGTCAACCCCTACTGCTCAACCTGCGCAACCTCGCCTGCGGTTATGGCGATCAGCGCATCGTCCAGAATCTCAACCTGCACCTGAACGCAGGCGACATTGGTTGCCTGCTCGGTTCGTCCGGTTGCGGGAAAACCACCACGCTGCGCGCGATTGCCGGTTTCGAACCGGTGCACGACGGCGAGATCCAGCTGGCCGGCGAAGTCATTTCCCGTGCAGGCTTCACCCTGGCCCCGGAAAAGCGTCGCATCGGCATGGTGTTTCAGGACTATGCGCTGTTCCCGCACCTGACCGTGGCGCAGAACATTGCCTTCGGCATCGCCAAGCACCCACGCCAAGCCGCCGTCATCGAAGAGATGCTGGAACTGGTCAAGCTGGGCGGCCTGGGCGGGCGTTACCCGCATGAGCTTTCTGGTGGCCAGCAGCAGCGGGTCGCCCTGGCCCGTGCGCTGGCGCCTGAACCCCAGTTGTTGTTGCTGGACGAGCCGTTCTCCAACCTCGACGTGGAATTGCGCCGGCGCCTGAGCCATGAGGTTCGCGACATTCTCAAAAGCCGCGGTACCAGCGCCATCCTGGTTACCCATGACCAGGAAGAAGCCTTTGCCGTCAGCGATCAGGTTGGCGTGTTCAAGGAGGGCCGCCTGGAACAGTGGGACACGCCCTACAACCTTTACCACGAACCGCAAACGCCGTTCGTGGCCAGCTTCATTGGGCAGGGGTATTTCATCCGTGGGCAGATGAGCAGCCATGAGGCCGTCAATACCGAGCTGGGTGAACTGCGCGGCAACCGTGCCTACATCATGGCACCAGGCAGCTCGGTGGATGTGCTGCTGCGGCCCGACGATATCGTGCATGCACCCGGCAGTTCACTGCAGGCGAACATCGTCGGCAAGAGCTTCCTGGGGGCATCGACCCTGTACCGCCTGCAACTGCCTACCGGCAGCCAGCTGGAGGCTATCTTCCCTAGCCATAACGACCATCAGGTCGGCGAAGATGTGGGGATTGCGGTGAAGGCCGATCACCTGGTGCTGTTCCCGGTGCCGGGCAGTGTGGCGGCGCAATTGCCGCGGCAAGAGAATGGCGTTCGTCGGTACAGTTCGGCGACCTGATTCGAAATCTCGGGGCCGCCTTGCGGCCCAGAAATCTCAGCCCCGACCGATGCCGGCAAATTTGCCCTGGGTATGCTCGGCCAGCACCGCCGCCGCCAACTCCACTTCCAACCCACGCCGTCCAGCACTGACATGGATGGTTGCGAAGTTCTGCGCTGATTCGTCAATGAACGTACGCAGCCGTTTCTTCTGCCCCAGCGGGCTGATACCGCCTACCAGGTAACCCGTGGCCCGTTGCGCCGCCGCAGGGTCCGCCATCTCGCACTTCTTCACCCCGGCAGCATGGGCCAAGGCCTTGAGGTCCAAGGTACCTACCACAGGCACGACCGCTACCAGCAACTCCCCTTTCTCGCTGCTAGCCAGCAAGGTCTTGAACACCTGTTGCGGGTCGAGCCCGAGCTTTTCCGCCGCCTCCAGGCCATACGACGCCGACTTGGGGTCATGTTCATAACTGTGCACACGGTGCTCGGCGCGGTGCTTCTTCAACAGGTCTAGGGCGGGGGTCATGCAAGGGCTCCGGTCTGGGACGGCTCGGCGGCTACTTTAGGACAAATCCCACATCCCAGCCAGCGCACCACAATCGCGCGCCTCTACTACGGGGATTCGAAGCGGATTTTAGCGACCATATCGTGACTGGTCGTTCACTTTCGACCTTTGACATCAGCGTTTCTTGTCTATATTTTTTCGTTTCTGAATAAACACTGCACTTTTAAGGTGCATTCCTACATCTGCCCGGGGTCAATGGGGATAGACACCGGGCTTTGCTGTCGAGCGCCACGCGCCTCACAACAAAAAAAACGAGGTCATACATGACGACTGCTCTACGCCAACCCACGTTGTCCAGCCAATGCCTGGCCGAGTTCCTGGGCACTGCCCTGCTCATCTTCTTTGGCACCGGCTGCGTCGCCGCGCTCAAGGTCGCGGGCGCCAGCTTCGGGCTGTGGGAAATCAGCATCATCTGGGGCGTAGGCGTGAGCATGGCCATCTACTTCAGTGCCGGTATTTCAGGTGCGCACCTGAACCCGGCGGTGAGCATCGCCCTCACCCTGTTCGCCGGGTTCGACAAGCGCAAGCTGCCCTTCTACATGCTGGCCCAGGTGTGCGGCGCCTTCTGTGGCGCGGCGCTGGTGTACACGCTGTACAGCAACCTGTTCTTCGATTTCGAACAAGCCCACGCCATGCTGCGCGGCAGTGAAGCCAGCCTGGAGCTGGCCTCGGTGTTCTCCACCTACCCGCACCCGTCCCTGTCCACCGGCCAGGCATTTGCGGTCGAAGTGGTGATCACGGCCATTTTGATGGCCGTGATCATGGCCCTGACCGACGACAACAACGGCCTGCCGCGCGGAGCCATGGCGCCGCTGCTGATCGGCCTGTTGATTGCGGTGATCGGGAGCGCCATGGGCCCATTGACCGGCTTCGCGATGAACCCGGCCCGCGATTTCGGGCCAAAACTCATGACCTTCCTGGCCGGTTGGGGCGAAATCGCCTTCACTGGCGGACGGGACATTCCGTATTTCCTGGTTCCGGTGTTCGCACCGATCCTTGGCGCCTGCCTGGGTGCCGCGACGTATCGCGGCCTGATTGCCCGCAACTTGCCAATGTCGCCTGCCGCGAACCCTGAGACAAATGACAATCGCCAGGGCGATACTCAAGTCAATTGATGCCGGCATCACGCCCAGCCCTGAACCCTTTTTTGCAAGGCCTACGACCATGACAGACACCCAGGACAAGCACTACATCATCGCCCTGGACCAGGGCACCACCAGTTCGCGGGCGATTATCTTCGACCGTGATGCCAACGTGGTGGGCACCTCCCAGCGCGAGTTCGCCCAGCACTACCCGCAGGCGGGCTGGGTCGAGCACGACCCGATGGAGATCTTCGCCACACAGAGCGCGACCATGGTCGAGGCCTTGGCCCAGGCTGGTATCAGCCACGCCCAGGTCGCCGCGCTGGGCATTACCAACCAGCGCGAAACCACCGTGGTATGGGACAAGGAAACCGGGCGCCCGGTGTACAACGCCATTGTCTGGCAGTGCCGCCGCAGCACCGAGATCTGTGCCCAGCTCAAGCGTGACGGCCATGAAGCGTACATTCGTGAAACCACCGGCCTGGTCACCGACCCGTACTTCTCCGGTACCAAGCTGAAGTGGATCCTCGACAATGTCGAAGGCGCCCGTGAACGCGCCGAGCGTGGCGAACTGTTGTTCGGCACCATCGACACCTGGTTGATCTGGAAGTTTTCGGGTGGCAAGGTGCACGTCACCGACTATACCAACGCCTCGCGCACGCTGATGTTCAACATCCACAGCCTGCAGTGGGACGACAAACTGCTGGAAATCCTGGGCATCCCGCGGCAGATGCTGCCCGAGGTGCGCCCGTCCTCGGAAGTGTACGGCCACACCAAGAGCGGCATCGCCATCGCCGGTATCGCCGGAGACCAGCAGTCGGCACTGTTCGGCCAGATGTGCGTGGAGCCAGGCCAGGCCAAGAATACCTACGGCACCGGCTGCTTCCTGCTGATGAACACCGGCGACCAGGCGGTGAAGTCGTCCCATGGCCTGCTCACCACCATTGCCTGCGGCCCACGCGGTGAAGTGGCCTATGCGCTGGAAGGCGCGGTATTCAACGGTGGTTCCACCGTGCAATGGCTGCGTGACGAACTGAAGATCGTCAACGACGCCTTGGATACCGAGTACTTCGCCAGCAAGGTCAAGGACAGCAACGGCGTCTACCTGGTGCCAGCCTTCACCGGCCTGGGTGCCCCGTACTGGGACCCGTATGCCCGTGGTGCACTGTTCGGCCTGACTCGCGGCGTGAAGGTGGACCACATCATCCGCGCCGCGCTGGAATCGATCGCCTACCAGACCCGCGACGTGCTCGACGCCATGCAGCAGGACTGCGGCCAGCACCTGTCCGAGCTGCGCGTGGACGGCGGTGCGGTGGCCAACAACTTCCTCATGCAGTTCCAGGCAGACATCCTCGGCACCTGCGTGGAACGGCCACAGATGCGCGAAACCACGGCGCTGGGCGCCGCCTACCTGGCGGGCCTGGCCTGTGGCTTCTGGAGCGGCCTGGACGAGCTGCGCGACAAGGCGATCATCGAGCGCGAGTTCAGCCCGCAGCTGGACGAAACGCAGAAAGAGAAGCTGTATGCCGGCTGGAAGAAGGCGGTCGAGCGAACCCGTGACTGGGAAGACCACGAGGCATAACGCTTGTTGGGGCCGCCACGCGGCCCCAATCGTCTACTGGCCGTCATCCCCTTCCTACGGCATTATTGCAGAATTTGTCCGGCTGCCCCAAAGGACCGCCCATGAATCTGCCCCCTCGCCAACAACAAATCCTCGAACTGGTGCGCGATCGCGGTTACGTCAGTATCGAAGAAATGGCGCAGCTGTTCGTCGTGACACCGCAAACCATTCGCCGCGATATCAACCAGCTGGCCGAGCTCAATCTGCTACGTCGCTACCACGGTGGCGCGGCCTACGACTCGAGCATCGAGAACACTGCCTACGCCATGCGTGCCGACCAGATGCGCGACGAAAAGCAGCGCATAGCCGATGCCGTGGCTCGGCAGATTCCCGACCACGCCTCGCTGTTCATCAACATCGGTACCACCACCGAATCGATTGCCCGGGCACTGCTCAACCACAACCACCTGAAAGTCATCACCAACAACCTGCATGTGGCTGCAATTCTGGCCGCCAAGGACGATTTCGAAGTGCTGGTGGCGGGTGGCACGGTGCGCCGTGATGGTGGCGTGGTTGGCCAGGCCAGCGTCGACTTCATCAACCAGTTCAAGGTCGACTTCGCCCTGGTGGGCATCAGTGGCATCGACGAAGATGGCAGCCTACTCGATTTCGACTATCAGGAAGTGCGGGTATCCCAGGCGATCATCGCCAATGCCAGGCAAGTGATCCTTGCCGCCGACTCCAGCAAGTTCGGGCGCAACGCCATGGTGCGCCTGGGTTCGATCAGCCTGGTCGATTGCCTGGTGACCGACCAGGCGCCAACCCCCGCCCTCACTCAGTTGCTCAACCAGTACAAGATCCGCCTCGAAGTGGTTTGAGCCGAAGCGGGCTGCCAAGCGGCCCGCAATTTTCGTAAATGTTCACTTTATTGTCATCTGATCAGTTTTTTCTATAGAGACTGACTGGCGACGGGCTTTCTGTTGCGTTAGTATTTTCGGAAACGAACATAAATGTTCATATTCGATGTGAACAGCCTCAGGAGGCCTTGCCCGTGTCCCAGCCCGTTTCGTCCCAGCCCCCACTCGCCGACTGCTATGACCTCGCTGTGATCGGTGGTGGTATCAATGGCGTGGGCATCGCTGCCGACGCCGCTGGGCGCGGCCTCAAGGTGTTCCTCTGCGAAAAGGACGACCTGGCCCAGCACACCTCGTCGGCCAGCAGCAAGTTGATCCACGGTGGCCTGCGCTACCTGGAACACTACGAGTTTCGCCTGGTGCGCGAAGCACTGGCCGAGCGTGAAGTACTGCTGGCCAAGGCACCGCACATCGTCAAGCCGATGCGCTTCGTGTTGCCACATCGCCCGCACCTGCGCCCTGCGTGGATGATTCGTGCTGGCCTGTTCCTGTATGACCACCTGGGCAAGCGCAAGCGCCTGGGCGCTTCGCGCAGCCTGCGCTTTGGCCCGGGATACCCGCTCAAGCCAGCGATCAGCCGCGGTTTCGAATACGCCGACTGTGCCGTGGATGACGCCCGCCTGGTGGTGCTCAATGCCATGGCCGCCCGTGAGCACGGTGCGCACATCCACACGCGCACCCGCTGCCTGCGCGCCGAGCGCGTCGATGGCCTGTGGCAGGTTGAACTGCAGCACGCCGACGGCAGCCTGCAGACCCTTCGCGCCCGCGCCCTGGTCAACGCCGCCGGCCCATGGGTCGCCAGCTTCATCAAGGACGACCTCAAGCTCGATGCGCCTTATGGCATTCGCCTGATCCAGGGCAGCCACATCATCGTTCCGCGCCTGTACGAGGGCGAACATGCCTACATCCTGCAGAACGAAGACCAGCGCATTGTTTTTTGCATCCCCTATCTGGAACGTTTCACCCTGATCGGCACCACCGACCGCGAATACAGTGGCGACCCTGCTCAAGTGAAAATCACCGAGGGAGAAACGGATTACCTGCTCAAGGTGGTGAACCAGCATTTCAACCATCAGATCAGCCGTGCCGATATCCTGCACACTTACTCCGGCGTTCGCCCGCTGTGCAACGACGAATCGGACAACCCTTCGGCCGTGACCCGCGACTACACCCTTGCGCTGTCCGCAGGCGATGGCCAGGCACCGTTACTGTCGGTATTCGGTGGCAAGCTCACCACCTATCGCAAGCTGGCAGAATCGGCAATGGGCGAGCTCAAGCCATTCTTCACCGAGATGCGCGGCAGCTGGACGGCTGAAAGCCCGCTACCGGGCGGCGAGAACATGACCGACGCACAGGCGCTGGTCGATGCGTTGCTGGCACGCCATCACTGGTTACCCATGGACATTGCCAAACGTTGGGCTACCACATACGGCAGCCGCGCATGGCAACTGCTGGACGGTGTTCAAGGGCCGGTGGACCTCGGCCAGGCAATCGGCGGTGGCTTGTTCACACGCGAGGTGGATTACCTGCGCAACGAAGAATGGGCGCTGACGGCCGACGATATTCTGTGGCGGCGTACCAAGCTGGGCCTGTTCACCACAGCAGCAGAGCAGCAAACCTTGAAGCAATACCTGAACGATCGCCAGGGCGTCCAGGCTGCCTGATACCACGTAGTCGCAGGGCTTCGCCAAAGGCGCTGCCCTGCGTCAGGCCTCTTTGCGCTACAGAGGCCAACGTGCATAGGCTTCTACAGTCAAACGCTTGATAAGGGCGCTTTCTTGCGTTTCCAGGAGCCGCTTCAACTCATTGCACCGGTCCAGGTACGTCTGCTCATCGAGCGCGCCGGTCTCAACTTGTGATTCGTACGTTTCCAACGTTTGGCGATGAGCATCTACCAAGGCTCTGAATCGCTCAACGTATCTCTCCCGCAGGTAATGCTGCCAGAACTCCTGTTCAGCCAACGATTGCGCCAGTTGCTCGGTGGACTCCAAAGACAGCACTTCAGCCCTGGCGATATTGATGTCTTCCACGGTCACGAAAGCATCCAGCTCATAGTGCATACGCAGCGGTTGCGCTGGCAACTGCAGAAGCCCGGCCAGCCTGACCCGGTACGCCAGGTAGGTTTCGATGTCATCGATTCGCTCCAGGTTTCTCGGATGATTCGCGTTCACCTCCCTGAGCCACACCAGTTTGCGTGCGGCGATCCTGTCCACCTGTTGCAAGCGATACAGCGAACGCCCAAGCCTCATCAAAGCTGCTTCACTCTGCCCCTGGGCGAGGCCCGCCGTCTGTCGATGAACCAGCACACGCGTTTCCATCTGGCTGAACAGCCACAGCAGCCTGTCCTCACAGGTGGCCCGCCCGCCTGCCTGCTCGAACAACAACTCGCGCAACTCGCTGTTCTGCTCGCATGCCTCGATGATGCCCCAGGCCCTCGCCCGGTAGTACGCGGGATATTTCCGATAATCCGGACCGCGTGCGAAATCACGCAAAAAGTTGAAGAAGTCATTCGAGCCTACCTCGCTGCGCAGGTTGCTCCACAACGCCTCGCGCTCTGTGCGCAACGGGCCAGTCGCGCCGACGAGCCACTCTGCCTGCTCGGCCTGCAGATCCCCATGATGACGGTAGGCAGGGTTGTGTTGAACCGTGTGCCGCGCAGCACTCGAAGGCCCCGGTTGTTCCTCCAGCAATGCCTCACTGGCTTCATCCAGTGGATTATCGTGCAGCGCCATTTGCTGCAAGCGGGCGCGCAGGCCCACAAGGTCGCGATTGACTTGCCGAATACGGTTGTCACGCAAGTCGGCGATACCGCGCCAAGGCAACTGCTCAATGCCTGCGGGCAACTGTTCAATATTTGCCGCTCGCAACCCCAACTGGCGCACGTTCAATAACCGCCTTACCTGCGGAGCATTGCCCAACGGGTTGTAATTGAGCTCTATCCTTTCCAGAATGAGCAACGCATTAAGGCGTCGGCTGTCCGCCGGGGTCATCACGATCTGGTTGTTATCCAGACGCAACAGGCGAAGTTCGGTCAAATGCTCTATACCCGGTGGTACCGATACCAGTCGGTTATTGCGCAGATCAAGCTGCCTCAACTGCGGGAAGCGCCGTAAAAAGTCAGCGTCGATGCTCTCTAGATCCATGTTACGCAACGCCAAGCGAGTAACATGCCCGAAGCTGATACCCGCAGGCAGCTCAGGCAGGCTACCCACGCGTTCGCCGTTGATTTCCAGCGCATAACTGCCATCCCCCCGGCGTCTAAGCTTGCGGCGCCAGCAACGCCGGATCGCGTTGCTCACCCGGCTGCGCCTTAGAAGGTCCAGCATGTTTGCATACCCGGCTCGCCAACCCGCCAGGGCCTCACGCAAGGCACGCCATTGCTGAAACAGCGCTTGGTAGTGTGACCACGGGTCAACCCGCTCGGTAACCAGGCTGAGCATGTACTGCTGCAGTTGCGCGTCGTCGAGCGTTGGAAAGATCTGCGAAATGCCGCGCCTGGCAGCTTGGCCACGGCTTTCTGCCCGGCCACTGAGTGGGTAGCCGAGCCGGCCATCGGCAAACCGCACAGGAGGACGCACACCACCGGAAATAGGCACCTGGCCTATTAGCCTTGATGCGAGGTCGCGGTGCATACGGGCGTGCCCCGCCAGCCGTTCGACCAGTTGCTGTTCGTTCAGCAGTGGATCGCCGAGGACGACTTTCTGCTCGTCACTCATGCACAACAGAAGCGCGTGCATCAGGCTGTCGGTAGGTGCGGCTACGGGGCGAGGATCAACCGTCAGGTCATGGATGCGATAGGCCTGCTCTTCTCGCACGATGCACATCACCTCTGTTGCCGACTCTGCACCTGCTTGTCCCAGCAAAGTGCCCTGTGCCGAGCCCACGCGAAGCTCGACGCGCAACGCTTCTGGCCAGGGCGCGAGCTCATGGACCAAACCGATGGCCAGCTTTTCAGTATCACCATTGACCGCCTGTCGTTGACGAAAACCGGCGCAGGCGCGATCCAACCGGCTGTCATGCAGGAACCAGCGGATACGCTCAGCCATGGCCAATGGAACTCGCCCGGTAGAACGCAATCGTTCGAGCACTTGATTGTCGACCTGCTTGCGTATCTCTTTCGCGCCGCGAACGGTAAGCCCCGGAAATGAACGCCGCATCAATGCGTCTTCCACTTCCTCGGCCTCTTGGGCGGCAGCCACCAGCAACTCCAATGCATCTGCCTGAATGGCTGGATGCAGGGTGTGCAGCCGATGGCGATCGAATGCATCCCGCAACCGTGCAGGCGCTGGCGCGTGCTCAACATGCAGTTGACGAAGCTGTGCCTCGTCAAAGCCCGTGCAATCCAACACGGCGGTCGCCTGTTCCGCTGTCATGTCAAAAAAGTCCGCGGCCAGCCGACGTAGAAGTTGCAGCTCTCCCGTCCATTCCTGAGGCCGCTCCAGCGCATGGCGCCAGCCGCCGCTGCCGTTGCGTTCGAGTAACGGTCGATATGCCTGCTCGCGCTTCGGGTGACGGATTACCAAGTCCTTGCCATCCTGCGAGCGCGCCATCTGATAGTGCCTTCGTGAAACTGCACTTGAGAACGCCCCAGGTGCCCCTCACTTTGCGCCATGGACAAGCCGGGAGGTTGCTCCACCCGGTATGCCGCCATGTCAGAGGAGCAGAGTTTCAATTGCCCGCCATCGAGCATCACTGGGACCAACGCTCGCACCTGCGCCGCCGCGACGCCCACCGCCGCACCCACCGCCAGGTTTTCCGCGACCGCAAACACATGCCCCAAGGCAGCCTCACGGTCTCCGAGCTGCCAATCCTGATAGCCTTCGTAGACCTCGTCGGCAATCTGAAGCGCAGCAATCCCCAACATCACCTCGCCCAGTACGGGTACGAACAATCCGGCCAGGCCTAGCAGAGTCAAGCCGGCATTTTCATAGCCGGCGAGCCGCCGGCGGCGAGCGGCGGCATCTTCGTCTCCGGTAGGCACCGCCAACACCCTGGCATCGTCGAAGATCTTGTCAATGCGCTGGGCCCGCAGATGAGCGAACAGCGGTTTGTCCAAAGGAAAATGACGACCGTCGAGTGCCAGTGCGGCTCCTTTCGCGGTCTGGGCCTGAAGGCGTTCAAGCACGGCGCTGAAAGCCATACGCTCGCGCTCGCCAATGAACCGCATGAAAAACTTGGCAAACCGTGTTTCGCGCAAGCGCAGCCCTAAATCCTGGTAGAGCGCGGCCCAGGAAGCATGCTGAAGAACGGGTCGAGCAGCGTCGCCCGGTATCCAGACGATCAGCCCCGAAGGGGCGCCACCGCCATGTTCACGGCACTCGACCACCACCACACCCTGGATGCATTTGCCAAGCAAGAACAGTTGCCTGCAGGTAAGCACTGTGGTGTCGGCTGGTACGATCGGCGTGGGCGCGACAACCCTCAGCATCTGCAGGAAGCTGCGCTCATCGATGTCTGCTTTCAAAAAAGCGATGCGCACCGCCGCATCCAATGCCGTGCGCTGCGCCTCTTCAAACACAACCTCGACAGCACGCCGAGCATGGCCCGGCGTGCCGCCCGCCTCGTCAGCGGGTAACAGATGCTCTCGCAACAACCCTTGGTAGTGGCCGCCCAGGTCCAACTTACGGCAGAGCTTGGCGAACGACACGAACGAAATGGGCATCACGGCGCCTGACGCCGACTCCACCTGCCGGCGGACAACCGGCCTGGCCACGATTTCATCCTCAGCGAAATTGTGCATCGCTGCAGCCAGCAACGGCACCGCGTTCGTGCGCACCGTCCGTACCGAAGGTGGCATAGGGAAACTGCTCGGATAGAACCTGCGCTCCACAGTGCACAGCTGCGTCGAGCGCACATCGATATGGCGGTTGTGCTCCTTGTGCAAGGCCACTTCGAGGCGCGGAGCGGCAAATTTGGCCAAGCAAGGAATAGCGCTCAACAACCGATCCAACTGGTCGACACTTTGCTGCTGGCGGCTCAAAGCAAGGTTGAGCTCCTTCAGCGCATCGGCTGGCGCCTGCTTGAACCAATCGGGCAACTGCCTGGCGATCAGTGCCTCTACCGAGTCGGGTGGCAGGTCGTGCCTGGGGAAATCGCTCATGGACTGCCTCTCTATTTTGAGAAGCAGACAAGAAAGCTGAAAGAAGCCGTCATCCGGTGTTAATTAAATAGTACGCAGCTTGCGCCCCGTCGATTCGTTCGGATTACCGAACGATTGCATACCCATTCATTCGGGGATTCGGACGCAAATTCTGTTACATGACCACCGCTAAACTATTGATTGCCAGGTTCTGCGGGACGTTATGATCGAAATCAGGGCTTGGCACGACTCATGCTCTACACTTGGTAGCCGAGTGCAAACGCTTCTTTCTGTATTCGTTGAACGAAAGAGTCCGCCAACGGCTCCATAAAAAAAACAAACACGTCGAGGAAAATTTGATGCGTATCGTTCGTCAATTGCTGGGCGCCGCCATTGCGGCCGCTGTGATCGCTTCGCCGGCCATGGCCGAGGAGCTGACCGGCACCCTGAAGAAGATCAAGGATTCGGGCACCATCACCCTGGGCCACCGCGACTCCTCCATCCCGTTTTCCTACCTGGCCGGCAAGCCCGAGCCCGTGGGTTATTCGCATGACATCCAACTGGCTGTCGTCGATGCCCTGAAGAAGCAACTGGGGACCGACATCAAGGTCAAGTACAACCTGGTCACCTCCCAGACCCGCATCCCACTGGTGCAGAATGGCACCGTCGACCTCGAGTGCGGCTCCACCACCAACAACGTCGAGCGCCAGCAGCAAGTCGGCTTCTCGGTCGGTATCTTCGAAGTCGGTACCCGCCTGTTGACCAAGGTCAAGGACGGTCAGCCTGCATACAAAGACTTCCCGGACTTGGCTGGCAAAAACGTGGTGACCACCGCCGGCACCACCTCCGAACGCATCCTCAAGGCGATGAACGCCGACAAGCAGATGAAGATGAACGTGATTTCCGCCAAGGACCACGGTGAAGCCTTCAACATGCTCGAAAGCGGCCGCGCCGTGGCCTTCATGATGGACGACGCCCTGCTCGCCGGCGAAATGGCCAAGGCGCGCAAACCGTCGGACTGGGTCATTACCGGCACCCCACAGTCGTATGAAATCTACGGCTGCATGGTGCGCAAGGAAGACGCAGCCTTCAAGAAAGCGGTGGATGACGCCATTGTCGGTTACTTCAAGTCGGGCGAAGTCAACAAGAGCTACGAGAAGTGGTTCATGCAGCCGATCCCGCCAAAAGGCCTGAACCTGCAGTTCCAGATGAGCGACGAGCTGAAAAAACTGATCGCCGAGCCAACCGACAAGGCCGCGGACGAGAAGAAGTCCTGATCCTCAGCAATTAGTGGCCTGGTGCTCAAGCGCACGAATCAATCCTGCAGGCCACTCATTAGTGTCTAACCTTTCATCCGAGGGCGCGTGCCGCCCTTGGATGCTCGAAGGTGCCCGTGAAACAACCGTCTGAGGGGAAATCCCGATGAATTACAACTGGGACTGGGGCGTGTTCTTCAAGTCCACCGGCGTGGGCAGCGAAACCTATCTGGACTGGTACATCACCGGCCTGGGCTGGACCATCGCCATCGCCATCACCGCCTGGATCATCGCGCTGCTGCTGGGGTCGGTCCTCGGTGTCATGCGTACCGTGCCGAACCGCCTGGTATCGGGCATCGCCACCGCCTATGTGGAACTGTTCCGCAACGTGCCACTGCTGGTGCAGCTGTTCATCTGGTACTTCCTGGTACCGGACTTGCTGCCCGAAGGCTTGCAGGAGTGGTTCAAGCAGGACCTCAACCCGACCACCTCGGCACTGATCAGCGTGGTCATCTGCCTGGGCCTGTTCACCGCAGCCCGTGTCTGCGAGCAAGTACGTACCGGTATTCAGGCGCTACCCAAAGGCCAGGAAGCCGCTGCCCGCGCCATGGGTTTCAGCCTCCCGCAGATCTACAACAACGTGCTGCTGCCGCAGGCTTACCGCATCATCATTCCGCCGCTCACCTCCGAGTTTCTCAACGTCTTCAAGAACTCCTCGGTGGCGTCGCTGATCGGCCTGATGGAACTGCTGGCGCAGACCAAGCAAACCGCCGAATTCTCCGCCAACCTGTTCGAGGCGTTCACCTTGGCCACGCTGATCTACTTCACCCTGAACATGGGCCTGATGCTGCTCATGCGCATGGTCGAGAAAAAAGTCGCCGTGCCCGGCCTGATCTCCGTGGGGGGCAAGTAAATGGATATGGATTTCAGCGAAATCATCCCTGCCCTGCCTGCCCTGTGGGACGGCATGGTCATGACCCTGCAGCTGATGGTCATGGGTGTTGTCGGCGGTATCGCACTGGGCACCATCCTGGCACTGATGCGCCTGTCCTCGAGCAAACTGCTGTCACGTCTGGCAGGTGCGTACGTCAACTACTTCCGCTCGATCCCGCTGCTGCTGGTGATCACCTGGTTCTACCTGGCCGTGCCGTTCGTGCTGCGCTGGATTACCGGCGAAGACACGCCGGTCGGTGCGTTCACCTCCTGCGTGGTCGCTTTCATGATGTTCGAGGCCGCGTACTTCTGCGAAATCGTCCGTGCCGGCGTGCAGTCGATCTCCAAGGGCCAGATGGGCGCCGCGCAAGCGCTGGGCATGAACTACGCGCAGACCATGCGCCTGATCATCCTGCCCCAGGCGTTCCGCAAGATGACCCCACTGCTGCTGCAGCAGAGCATCATCCTGTTCCAGGACACCTCGCTGGTCTACACCGTGGGCCTGGTGGACTTCCTCAACTCGGCACGTTCCAACGGCGACATCATCGGGCGCTCACATGAGTTCCTGATCTTCGCCGGCGTCGTCTACTTCATCATCAGCTTCTCCGCTTCGTGGCTGGTCAAGCGCCTGCAAAAAAGGATCACCGTATGATTTCCATCAAGAACGTCAACAAGTGGTACGGCGACTTCCAGGTACTGACCGACTGCAGCACCGAGGTCAAGAAAGGTGAAGTGGTGGTGGTCTGCGGCCCGTCGGGCTCGGGCAAGTCCACCTTGATCAAGTGCGTCAACGCGCTGGAGCCGTTCCAGAAGGGCGATATCGTGGTCGATGGCACCTCGATCGCCGACCCGAAGACCAACCTGCCCAAGCTGCGCTCGCGCGTTGGCATGGTGTTCCAGCACTTCGAGCTGTTCCCGCACCTGACCATCACCGAAAACCTGACCATCGCCCAGCGCAAGGTCCTGGGCCGCAGCGAGGCTGAAGCCACCAAGAAGGGCCTGGCCCTGCTCGACCGTGTAGGCCTCAGCGCCCATGCCAAGAAGCACCCAGGCCAGCTCTCCGGCGGCCAGCAGCAGCGCGTTGCAATCGCCCGCGCCCTGGCCATGGACCCGATCGTCATGCTGTTCGACGAACCCACCTCGGCACTGGACCCGGAGATGGTCAGCGAGGTATTGGACGTGATGGTGCAACTGGCCCACGAAGGCATGACCATGATGTGCGTGACCCACGAGATGGGCTTTGCCCGCAAGGTCGCCAACCGGGTCATCTTCATGGACAAGGGCAGCATCATCGAAGACTGCACCAAGGAAGAGTTCTTCGGTGACCAAAGCGCCCGCGACCAGCGCACCCAGCACTTCCTCAGCAAGATCCTGCAGCACTGATTCGGCCACAGCGTCCGCTGCCACGGGACCCACCGGGCAGCGGATGCTGGTCGTGACAAGGCCACTGTGATGAAATGCGACCCCTCGCTACTGCTCCCTGCCAAGCCTGCCGTGAATTCCCGCCTGATTCGTCAATTGCTGTTGCCGCCCCTGATCATCCTGCTGATGGTCGGCCTGGGCCTGGCCGGCTACCTGATAAGCGAAAACAACGGCATCCGCACGCTCAGCGAAAACGGCGAACGCCAATTGGAGCTGCACGCGCGCACGGTCGAAAGCGAGATCAGCAAGTACACCTACCTGCCGAGCCTGCTGGAGCTGGAAGACAGTGTCTCGCACCTGCTCACCGACCCGGATGGCGGCTCGCGCCAGACGGTCAACGAATACCTTGAGGGCCTGAACCGGCGCAGCCGCAGCCGGGCCATCTTCGTCCTCGACACCAACGGCCGGGTACAGGCGACCAGCAACTGGCGTGATGCCGACTCGTTCCTGGGTGAAGACCTGTCATTCCGCGCCTACTTCCAGACCGCTGTGCGCGGCGAGCCAGGGCGCTTCTACGGCATCGGCAGTACCACTGGCGAAGCCGGCTACTATCTGGCCCATGGCCTGGAAGAACACGGCAAGATCATTGGCGTGGCAGTGATCAAGGTGCGCCTGGACACCCTCGAAGAACGCTGGCAACGTGCCCGCCTGGAGGCGTTCGTCAGCGACGAGAACGGCATCATCATCCTCTCCAGCGACCCAGCCCGGCGCTTGAAATCGGTGCGCCCGCTGACCCCGCAAATCAAGGAACGGCTGGCGCGCAGCCTGCAGTACTACTGGTGGCCGCTGAACGAGTTGCAGCCACTGGCCCGGGAAACCCTGGCCGATGGCGTGGAAAAACTGACCTTCCCGGCCAATAGCGAAACCGCCCAGGGCAAGCCGCACGAAGTCGCCTACCTGGCACAGACCCGGCGGCTGGCCGACACGCCCTGGCATTTCACCCTGCTGACCCCGCTGCAAGACCTGCGTCGCGAGTCCATGGTGCAGGGCATACTGGTGGGCGTGGCCTTCGCCTTGCTGGCGATCCTCGGCATCGCCTGGAACGAGCGGCGCAAAGTGATCGCCACCCGCCTGGCAGCCCGCGAGGCGCTGGAAGAAGCCAACAGCCAACTGGAGCGGCGAATTGCCGAGCGCACCGCCGACCTGCGCGCCAGCAACGAACGCCTGAAAGGGCAGATTCGCGAGCGCCGGCATGCCGAGCAGACCTTGCGCCACGCCCAGGATGAGCTGGTGCAGGCAGGCAAACTGGCCGCCATCGGGCAAATGTCCACCAGCATTGCCCACGAGCTGAATCAGCCACTGGCGGCGCTGCGCACCTTGTCTGGCAATACCGTGCGCTTCCTCGAACGCGGGGCGCTGGAAACCGCCAGTGCCAACCTGCGCACCATGAACGACCTGATCGACCGCATGGGCCGCATCACCGCCAGCCTGCGCTCGTTCGCCCGGCGCGGCGACGACAGCGGCCAGGCTTCACTGGCCAAGGCGGTGGAGGCTACCTTGCAGGTGCTGGCCAACCGCATCAGCGCCTGCCACCTGCAACTGCACCACCAGTTCGAGGACCAGCAACTGGCCATCGACCAAACTCGCCTGGAGCAGATTCTGGTCAACCTGATCGGCAACGCCCTCGATGCCATGGCCGCGCAACCGCTCCCCGAGCTGTGGCTCGAAGGCGAGCTGCAAGGCGACAAGTACCGTTTGCAGGTGCGCGACAACGGCCACGGTATCGACGCCGAGGCGCGCAAGCACCTGTTCGAACCTTTCTTCACCACCAAACCGGGCGAACATGGCCTGGGCCTGGGCCTGACCCTGTCGGCGAGCCTTGCCGCCGCCGCCAAGGGCAGCCTGAACGTCGAGCACCCCGCCACCGGCGGCACGGCCTTCGTCCTGGCCCTGCCCCTGGTTTCTCCCCCTAGCGAATCGGCAGAGCATCCATGAACCAAGCGCCACTTACCGTCCTGATCGTCGAAGACGACCCGCATGTGCTGCTCGGCTGCCAACAGGCACTGGCCCTCGAGGACATCGCCTGCGAAGGCGTGGGCAGCGCCGAACAGGCACTGGAGCGCATCGGCGACGATTTCGCCGGCATTGTCGTCAGCGATATCCGCCTGCCGGGCATCGATGGCCTGGAGTTGCTCAATCGCCTCAAGGCCCGTGACCGCAGCCTGCCGGTGGTGCTGATTACCGGCCATGGCGATATCGACATGGCCGTCGGCGCCATGCGCAACGGTGCCTACGACTTCATGGAAAAACCGTTCTCCCCCGAGCGGCTGGTCGACGTGGTGCGCCGCGCATTGGAGCAACGTGGGCTGTCGCGCGAAGTAGTGGCCCTGCGCCGCCAACTGGCCGAACAGAGCAGCCTGGAGGGGCGCATCATTGGCCGCTCGCCGGCCATGGAGCACTTGCGCGAATTGATCGCCAACGTTGCCGATACTTCAGCCAACGTACTGATCGAAGGTGAAACCGGCACCGGCAAAGAGCTGGTCGCGCGTTGCCTGCACGACTTCAGCCGCCGCCAGGGTCAGCCGTTCGTGGCGCTGAACTGTGGCGGCCTGCCGGAAAACCTGTTCGAAAGCGAGATTTTCGGCCACGAGGCCAACGCCTTCACCGGTGCCGGCAAACGCCGCATCGGCAAGATCGAACATGCCAATGGCGGTACGCTGTTCCTCGATGAAGTGGAAAGCATGCCGATCAACCTGCAGATCAAGCTGCTGCGCGTGCTGCAGGAGCGCACCCTGGAGCGACTGGGCTCGAACCAGAGCATCCCGGTGGACTGCCGGGTGATCGCGGCGACCAAAGCCGACCTCGATACCCTGGGCCAGAGTGGCCAGTTCCGCAGCGACCTGTACTACCGGCTGAACGTGGTAACCCTCGAACTGCCTCCGCTGCGTGAACGCCGTGAGGACATCCTGCAATTGTTCGAACACTTCCTGCAGCAGTCGGCCCTGCGCTTCGACCGGGAAACACCGACACTGGACAGCCAGACACTATCGCGTCTGATGGCCCATGACTGGCCGGGCAACGTGCGCGAGTTGCGCAACGTGGCCGAACGCTACGCCCTCGGCCTGCCAGCGTTCAAGAAAGGCCCCAGTGGTGGTGCCAGCCAAGGCCTGGGCTTTGCCGAGGCGGTGGAAGCATTCGAACGCAACCTGCTCAGCGATGCGCTGCAACGCACCGGCGGCAACCTGAGCCAGGCCAGCCAAGAGCTGGGCATGGCCAAGACCACGCTATTCGACAAAGTGAAAAAATACGGCCTCGGCTGAGTTCAACCCAAACTGGAAAGACAACGTGGACCTGGTATTCAAAGCTGCCCTGGGCGCTGGTGTGGTGCTACTGCTGGCGGTGCTGTCGAAAACGCGCAACTACTACATCGCCGGGCTGGTGCCGCTGTTCCCCACCTTCGCCCTGATCGCCCATTACATCGTCGGCAAGGGGCGCAGCATTGCCGACCTGAAGACCACCATTGCCTTTGGCATGTGGTCGATCATTCCGTACTTCGTGTACCTGGCGACCCTGTATGTGCTGGTCGATCGCCTACGCCTGGAAGCATCGCTGGCGTTGGCCACGGTGGCCTGGCTGATGGCCGCTACCGTGCTGGTGACCGTGTGGGTGCGGCTGCACTGAGCCTGCAACCTGCCTTTGGTTCACAACCCGGCGATGTGCGTGACATCCTGCCGGTGCGCCTGCAGGTAGGGCAACACCGCCCCCAGCAGCGGCGCCTTGAAGGGTTCCTGGAAGCGGTGCGCCAAGCCCGGTATCAGGCGCAACTGGCTGCCCTGGATATGCGCCGCCAGGTGTACGCCGTGCATCACCGGCAATAACGGGTCGGCTGTGCCGTGTACCACCAGGGTCGGCACCCGCAGCTGGTTGAGCAACTCGACGCGACTCGGCTCGGCCAGAATCGCCATGATCTGGCGCTTGGCCCCGTCAGGATTGAACGCCCGGTCGTAAGCCACGGCAGCCTGGTGCAGCAACACCGCGCGGTCATCCCGTACCTCGGGGCTGCCCAGGGCCGCCAGCAGGTCGGCCTGCTGCTCGATGGCCACCTCGCGGTTCGGCGCGCTGCGCCGGGCCAGCAGTTGCACCAGCGCCGGATCCGGTGCCGGCAGCCCCGCCGCCCCTGAACTGGACATGACCAACGTCAGGCTGCGCACACGCTCGGGCGCCATCGCCGCCAGGTGCTGGGCAATCATGCCGCCCATGCTCACGCCCAGTACATGAAACTGGTGCACACCCAAGGCGTCCATCAGGCGCAGGCCGTCATCTGCCATATCCGTCAGCGTGTAGGGCGCCGCCACCGGCAAGCCCAGCTTGTAGCGCAACAACTCGACCGTCAGGTTGGCCGAAGGTGGCATCTGGTTCCAGCGTGACAGGCCGACATCGCGATTGTCATAGCGAATCACCCGAAAGCCCTGGCGGCACAATGCCTCGACCACATCGTCCGGCCAATGAATCAACTGCCCGCCCAGGCCCATGACCAGCAGCAAGGCCGGATCACGCGGTGAACCGACGCTCTGGTACACCAGGCTGACCGCGCCCAGTTCGGCACGCTGCACCGCTACATGTGCATCACAACGCTGTTCGGCGAAACTCGCAGGTACGCTGAACAGGAAGAAAAGAAAAAGCCAAAAAGCCCGCATGAAAGAAACACCAGAATGCAGATCCCCAGTAAAGCGCGAGTCTGATGAATTCTGTTCGGGCGCGCTGCCACAGTTCGGTGACAGTTTCATGACGCCCGCCAGACGGTGCGGCCGATCGCCCAGTCGACAGGCGCAGCAACATGAGAGAAACTCAACTCATTCCCTGTTTCCTCAAATCCACACCCCGGAGTCAGCTGTGCTGGAGATCCGTCACCTGAAAACCCTTCATGCCCTGCGCGAAGCCGACAGCCTGGTGGAGGCCGCCGAGCGCCTGCACCTGACCCAGTCGGCACTGTCGCACCAGTTCAAGGAGCTGGAAGAGCGCCTGGGCCTGCCCATTTTCGTACGCAAGACCAAGCCGATTCGCTTCACCAGCGCCGGGCTGCGCCTGCTGCAACTGGCCGATGCCACCCTGCCGCTGCTGCGCGGCGCCGAGCGTGACATCGCGCGGCTGGCCGGTGGCACTGCCGGGCGCCTGCACATGGCCATCGAATGCCACAGCTGCTTCCAGTGGCTGATGCCGACCATCGACCAGTTCCGCGATGCTTGGCCGGAAGTGGAGCTGGACCTGGCCTCCGGTTTCGCCTTTGCCCCGTTGCCGGCCCTGGCGCGCGGCGATCTTGACCTGGTGGTGACCTCCGACCCGGTGGACCTGGCAGGCATCACTTATGTGCCGCTGTTCACCTACGAGGCGATGCTGGCGGTGGCCAACCAGCACCCGCTGGCGAGCAAGCCATACATGGTGCCGCAAGATCTGCTCGACCAGACGTTGATCACCTACCCGGTGGAACGCGACCGCCTGGACATCTTCACCCGCTTCCTGGAACCGGCCGATATCGAGCCAGCCGCCGTGCGTACCTCGGAGCTGACGGTAATGATGATGCAGCTGGTGGCCAGCGGCCGTGGGGTGTGCGGCATGCCGCATTGGGCGCTGCACGAGTACAGTTCGCGCGGCTATGTGAAGGGCAAGCGCCTGGGCGAAAAAGGCCTGTTTGCCACGCTTTATGCCGCCGTGCGCACCGACATGCTCGATGCGCCGTACATGCGCGACTTCTTGCTGACGGCCAAGGACACCTCGTTCGCCACCCTCGATGGCGTCAGCGCGGTGCGTTGAGTACCTGACGGTACAGCGGCAGGATCAGGTCGCGGGTCAGGGGCGCCAGTGGCATGACGGGCGCCTGATCGGCGGCCAGCCACACCACCTCCTCGATTTCTGCAGCCGGAACCACGGCTGCGGCGCTGTCGACACGGAACAGTTCGGCCTGCACTTCAAAACCTGGCTCGTTGGCGGCTGGCGCGCTGAACTGGCCCAGGTGCACGACCTGGGCCGGGTCGATGTGCAGGCCCAGTTCCTCGTGCAACTCGCGCACCAGAGCCTGCACCGGCGTTTCACCGGCATCGATCTTGCCACCGGGCTGCATGAAGGCCTCGGTGCCACGCTTGCGTACCAGCAGGGTACGGCCCAGAGGGTCGATCAGCAGGGCGGCGGCGATGCGGATGGTGTTGGGCATGGGGTGGGCTCGCTGGAAACTATGGCCGGGGAGGATCCCATGGGGCCCTTGGCCTGACAAGGCCAGTCATTCCTGTACCGGCCGCTTCGCAACACAGGTTCTTGCTGGCCTGGCAGACGAACGGCCCCTTGCCAACCCGCCACACACCCGCCATAACCAACAGATGAACCTGCCCGCCAAATACCACCCGGTGCTCGAGCTGTTCCACCCTGCCGTATGCACCTGGTTTCGTCGCCATTTCGCCACGGTCACCGATGCCCAGGCACAGGCTTGGCCGCTGATTCATGCGGGCCAATCGACGCTGCTGGCTGCACCGACCGGCTCGGGCAAGACGCTAAGTGCCTTCCTGGCCGTGCTGGACGAACTGTTCCGCCAAGGCCTGGAGCACCAGGGCGAACTGCCAGCACAGACCCAAGTCGTCTACGTATCACCGCTCAAAGCCCTGTCCAATGACATTCGCCTGAACCTGCAGGCCCCGCTCGAAGGCATCAGCCAGGCCCTCGCGGAGCAAGGCCTGAACGCGCCACGCATCACTACGGCGGTGCGCACCGGCGACACGCCGCAGAAGGAACGCGCCGCCATGCGCAAGCTGGCCCCGCACATCCTGGTGACCACTCCCGAATCGCTTTACGTGTTGATGGGCTCGGCGTCTGGCCGCGAAGGCCTGGCCAACGTGCACACGGTAATCGTCGACGAAATCCACGCCCTGGCTGGCAACAAACGCGGCGCCCACCTGGCACTTACCCTGGAGCGCCTGCAGGCCTTGTGCCGCCAGCCACTGCGGCGTATCGGCCTGTCCGCCACGCAACGCCCGGTAGAACGGGTGGCGCAGTTTCTGGTCGGTAGCGGGCGCCCCTGCGCCATTGTCGATGTCGGCCATGCGCGCAAGCGCGACCTGGCCATCGAAGTGCCGCCGGTACCGCTGGGTGCGGTGATGGCCACCGATGTCTGGGGCCTGGTCTACGACCGCCTGGCCACCCTTGCCCGTGAACATCGCACCACACTGGTATTCGTCAATACCCGGCGCCTGGCAGAGCGCATCACCCGCCACCTCAGCGACCGGTTGGGCAAAGAAGCGGTTGCCGCGCACCATGGCAGCTTGTCCAAAGAACTGCGCCTGGATGCGGAGCAGCGGCTCAAGCGCGGCCAGCTTCAGGTGCTGGTCGCGACCGCATCGCTGGAGCTGGGCATTGATATCGGCGATGTCGACCTGGTCTGCCAGATCGCCTCGCCGGGCTCGATTGCCGCCCTCCTGCAACGGGTTGGCCGCGCCGGCCACCAAGTCGATGGTGTGCCCAAGGGGCGCTTGTTCCCCACCTCTCGCGATGACTTGATCGAATGCGTCGCCCTGCTCGACAGCGTGCGCCAGGGCGAGCTGGACGAACTGCACATCCCCCGTGCACCGCTGGATGTGCTGGCCCAGCAGATCGTCGCCGAAGCCAGCAACCAGGCCTGGCACGAACAGGCACTGCTGGATTGCCTGCGTCAGGCCACGCCTTATGCCGAGCTTGACCAGGACCACTATCAAGCCCTGCTACGCATGCTCGCCGAAGGCTACAACGGCCGCCTGGGAGTACGCAGCGCCTACCTGCACCGCGATGCGGTCAGCGGTACCTTGCGTGGCCGGCGTGGCAGCCAGCTGACGGCGCTGACCAGCGGCGGCACTATCCCCGACAACGCCGACTACACCGTGTTGCTGGAACCGCAGGCACTGAACATCGGCAGCGTCAATGAAGACTTTGCCGTGGAGAGCATTGCCGGCGATATCTTTCAGCTGGGCAATGCCTCCTACCGCATTCTGCGCGTCGAACCGGGTCGGGTAAGAGTGGAGGATGCCCATGGCCTGCCACCTACCATTCCGTTCTGGCTGGGCGAAGCGCCGGGGCGCAGTGACGAGCTGTCTGCCGCCGTGGCCCGCCTGCAGGCGCGGATCGACCAGCGACTGGCACAGGCTGGCAGCGACATGGCCGAGGTACTGACATGGTTGCAGGCTACCTTCGAACTGGGCGAGGACAGCGCCGGGCAGTTGCTCGACTACCTGGCCCGCACCCGCGAAGTGCTTGGCGCCCTGCCCTCGCAGGACACCCTGGTAATGGAGCGTTTTTTCGATGAGTCCGGCGGGACCCAACTGATCATCCATTCACCATACGGCAGCCGCATCAACCGCGCCTGGGGCCTGGCCCTGCGCAAGCGCTTTTGCCGCACCTTCAACTTCGAGCTGCAGGCAGCCGCCAGCGAAGACGCCATCGTGCTGTCGCTGTCCACCAGCCACAGCTTCGAACTGGACGAAGTGTGGCGCTACCTCAATAGCCGCAGCGCCGAGCCTATCCTCATCCAGGCCCTGCTGGACGCGCCGCTGTTTGGCGTGCGCTGGCGCTGGAACGCGGGTGTCGCCATGGCCCTGCCACGCTTCGTGGGCGGGCGCAAAGTGGCACCACAGATCCAGCGAATGAAGAGTGAAGACCTGGTTGCCGCGGTGTTCCCCGACCAGATCGCCTGCCTGGAAAACATCCCCGGCGAGCGGCAGATTCCCGACCACCCGCTGGTCGAGCAAACCCTCGACGACTGCCTGCACGAGGCGATGGACAGCGAAGGCTGGCTAGCCTTGTTACGGCGCATGGAAAGCGGCGAAGTGCGCTTGCTGTGCTGCGACCTGCCCGCCCCTTCGCCCCTCGCTTCAGCCATTCTCAACGCGCGGCCGTATGCTTTTCTGGACGATGCCCCCCTGGAAGAACGCCGCACCCAGGCGGTGCTCAACCGGCGCTGGAACGATGTACACAGTGGCGATGACCTGGGCGCGCTGGACGCGGATGCCATTGCTGCCGTAGCGGCCGAGGCCTGGCCACAGCCGGGCAATAGCGATGAAATGCACGAAGCGTTGATGAGCCTGGGCGCCATCAGCCAAGCCGAGGTCGCGGCCAACCCCAGCTGGGACCTACTGCTAAGGCAACTGGCCAAGGCCGGGCGCGCCTTGCGCCTAGCCGATGACAACCTCTGGCTGGCCCGCGAGCGGCTGAACCTGCTGCTGGCACTGTACCCGGCAGCACACCTGGAGCCAGCGCTCGAACTGCTCGCTGGCTTTGATCAGCCCATCGACCCGGACAGTGCACTGAGCGAGCTGCTGCGCGCCCGCCTGAGCGGCCATGGCCCGCAGACCCAGGCACAGATCGCTGCGCCATTGGGCAAATCGGCAATCGATATCGAGCACGCGTTGGCCCGCCTGGAAGCTGAAGGCTACGTGCTGCGCGGGTATTTCACCCCCGGCGCAACTGACCTGCAATGGTGCGAGCGCCATTTGCTGGCGCGCATCCACCGCTACACGGTCAAACGCCTGCGTCGCGAGATCGAACCGGTCAGCCTGCAGGACTTCATGCGTTTTCTGTTCGACTGGCAGCACCTGGCGCCTGACGAGCGCCTGCGTGGCCCGCAGGCGGTGGCCCAAGTGCTGGGCCAGTTGCAGGGGTTCCCCTGCGCCGCCGGCGCCTGGGAGGCGGAGCTGCTGCCAGCGCGCATCGACGGCTACAGCCCGCATTGGCTCGACGATGCCTGCCGCAGCGGGCAGTTTGCCTGGAGCAGGTTGGCGGCAACGGTAGCAAGCAGCACGCTGGCCAGTACGCCATTGGTACTGCTGCCGCGCGACCAACTGAATACCTGGCGCAGTCTGGCGCCCGTGCCTGCAGTCGATACCCTCGGCCTGCGCGCGCAACGTGTACACGAAACACTGAAAAGCCAGGGTGCGCTGTTCTTCGATGAACTGGCGCAGGAGGCACGCCTGCTGCCCAGCGAGCTGGAAACTGCGCTGCAAGAGTTGGTGGGGTCAGGCCTGGTCGGCGCGGACAGTTTCACCGGCCTGCGCAGCCTGATCACGCCTGCGGCCAAGCGCAGGTCACGCAACGGCCGCCGTGGACATCCGCCGCTTTCCAGCAGCATGGCGCATGCCGGGCGTTGGGCACTGCTGCGCCGCAGCGATACACCACCGGATCACGAACAGCGCCTGGAGCACATTGCCCGCACCCTGCTGCACCGCTATGGCGTTATCTGCTGGCGGCTGCTGGAGCGCGAGAGTGATGTACTGCCGCCGTGGCGTGAGCTGCTGCGCTGCTATCACCGGCTGGAGGCGCGGGGCGAGGTCCGTGGCGGGCGCTTCATTGCCGGGCTGGCTGGTGAACAGTTCGCCCTGCCGGAGGCGGTGGGGTTGCTGCGGCAGGTCAGGCGACGTGAACCAGACGCAGCGCTGCAGGTAATCAGTGCCGGCGACCCGCTGAACCTTGTCGGCTCGCTGCTGCCCGGAGCGAAAGTGCCAGCGGTGAGTGGTAACCGCCTGCTGTATCGCGACGGGGTACCGGTGGCGGTTCAGGTAGCCGGGCGTTGTTCATTTCTGGTCGACGCACCCGCACAAGAGCAGGACAACTGGCGGCAGATACTGCTGCGCGAAACACGCCCAAAGAGGTAAGTGCCAGACCAGGGACCTTGCGCGAATGATTTTCGCTACCCCGATTTTAATTTGCAGCGCCTGACAACTTGGCTATGGTCGGGGTTTGCCCCCAGGCCCTGAGCCTGACCGCGCCATCGCAAGGACCCTGTATGAGCCTGTCACTTCTCAGTCGCTATGCCTTCTTCGCCGCCTGTGTGTTGTTCACCCTGGCGAGCCTGCCTTTCACCCACCATGAATGGTTGTGGCCGTTCACCCTGACCACCGGCATCCTCAGCTTGATCGGCGTGTTCGACCTGCTGCAGCAGCGCCATGCGGTACGTCGCAACTATCCGATCCTGGGCAACATCCGCTATCTGGTCGAGGCCATTCGCCCGGAAATCCGTCAGTACCTGTTGGAGTCCGACAGCGACGCCCTGCCGTTCTCGCGCGCCCAGCGTTCGCTGGTGTATGCCCGGGCTAAAAACGAAGCCTCGGACAAACCGTTCGGCACGCTGATCGACGTCTATGAGTCCGGCTTCGAGTTCATCGGCCACTCCATGCGCCCGGCGCCGTTGGCCGACCCGGCCAGCTTCCGCGTCATCGTCGGCGGGCCACAGTGCAGCCAGCCGTATTCAGCGTCGATCTTCAATATTTCGGCCATGAGCTTCGGCTCGCTCAGCGCCAATGCCATCCGCGCGCTCAACCAAGGCGCCAAGCTGGGCAATTTCCACCATGACACCGGCGAGGGCAGCATCAGCCCCTACCACCGCGAGCACGGTGGCGACCTGGTGTGGGAGCTGGGCAGCGGCTACTTCGGCTGCCGCACCCCGGACGGGCGCTTCGACCCCGAGCGCTTCGCAGCCCAGGCACGCACCCCACAGGTGCGCATGATCGAAATCAAGATGAGCCAGGGCGCCAAACCCGGCCACGGCGGCATCCTGCCCAAACACAAGGTCACCCAGGAAATTGCCGAAACCCGTGGCGTGCTGATGGGTGAGGACTGCATTTCGCCGTCACGCCACAGCGCGTTCTCCACCCCGATCGAGATGATGCAGTTCATCGCCCAACTGCGTGAACTGTCCGGCGGCAAGCCAGTGGGCTTCAAGTTCTGCCTGGGCCACCCGTGGGAGTTCATGGGCATTGCCAAGGCCATGCTGGAAACCGGCATTCTGCCCGACTTCATCGTCGTCGATGGCAAGGAAGGTGGCACCGGCGCGGCGCCCGTGGAGTTCACCGACCATATCGGCGTGCCGCTGCGTGAAGGCCTGCTGTTCGTGCACAACACCCTGGTCGGCCTGAACCTGCGTGACAAGATCAAACTGGGTGCCAGCGGCAAGATCGTCAGCGCCTTCGACATCGCCAGCGTGCTGGCCATTGGCGCCGACTGGGCCAACTCGGCACGTGGCTTCATGTTCGCCATTGGCTGCATTCAGTCGCAAAGCTGCCACACCAACAAATGCCCGACCGGCGTGGCCACGCAAGACCCGCTGCGCCAGCGCGCCCTGGTGGTGCCGGACAAGGCGCAGCGGGTGCTGAACTTCCACCACAATACCTTGCGTGCCTTGGCTGAAATGCTCGCGGCGGCAGGCCTGGAGCATCCGGCGCAATTGGAAGCCAAGCACCTGGTTCGGCGCATCTCGGCTACCGAAATCAAGCTGTTCTCGCAGATGCATGTGTTCTTGAAACCAGGTGAGTTGCTGACCGGCGAGGTGAATGGGCAGTTCTATTCGCGGATGTGGCAACTGGCGCGGGCGGACAGCTTTGAGCCACACAGCGAAGTGGCGGCCTGATAGGGCCATGGGGCCGCTTTGCGGCCCCAGCTACTTCAAATCAGGAAGCGGTACTCGCTACACCTTGTACTTCTTTGGGTGCCAGACGGAACGCGTAATACAACACCGTCAGCAGCACCAGGAACGCCGGGCCGATGTACAGGGCCACACGGGTATCCTCGAAGTAGGCCATCAAGCCGACCACCAGCACCAGGAAGGCCAGTGCCAGGTACGAGCTCAGCGGCCACAGCCACATGCGGTACTTCAGCGCCTTGCGTTCGGCGGTAGTCAGGCCAGCACGGAACTTCAGCTGTGCCAGCAGGATCATCACCCAGGTCCAGATCGCACCGAAGGTGGCGATCGAAGTCACCCAGACGAAGACCTTTTCCGGCACCAGGTAGTTGGCCAGCACGCCCAGCAGCAACGCGCCGATCGACAGCAGCAGGGCATTACGTGGCACGCCATTCTTCGACGTACGGGCGAAGGCCGCCGGGGCCTGGCCATTCTGCGCCAGGCTGTAGAGCATGCGCCCGGTACTGAAGATACCGCCGTTGCACGACGACAGCGCCGCAGTGATGACCACGAAGTTGATGATGCCGGCAGCGGTCTTGATCCCGAGGCGCTCGAAGGTCATGACGAACGGGCTGCCTTGGCTGCCGATTTCGTTCCATGGGTAGATCGACAGGATCACGAACAACGCACCGACGTAGAACAGCAGGATGCGCCAGAACACCGAGCCGATGGCCTGCGGAATGGTCTTTTGCGGGTTGCGTGCTTCACCAGCGGTCAAGCCGATCATTTCCACGCCCAGGTAGGCGAACATCACCATCTGCAACGACATCAGCACGCCAGTCACGCCATTGGGCATGAAGCCACCATTGCTCCACAGATTGGAGATACCGACGGCCACACCGTCGTTGCCGAAACCGAAGGCGATGACGCCAATGCCGCCGATGACCATGGCAATGATGGTGACGATCTTGATCAGGGCGAACCAGAACTCGAATTCACCGAAGGCCTTCACCGCCACCAGGTTGACCGCGCCCATGCTGCCTAGCGCCGCCAGGGCCCAGATCCAGCGTGGTACGTCGGGGAACCAGATGCCCATGTAGATGGCCACCGCGGTGATTTCGGCAACGCAGGTCACCAACCACAGGAACCAGTAGTTCCAACCGGTGAGGAAGCCCGCCAACGGGCCGAGGTAGTCCTGTGCATAACGGCTGAAGGAGCCGGCGACAGGGTTGTGCACGGCCATTTCACCCAGGGCGCGCATGATCACCAGGATGGCCAGGCCGCCGATGATGTAGGAGAACATGATGGCTGGGCCGGCCATTTCGATAGCCTTGGCCGAACCGAGGAAAAGACCGACACCGATACAGGCGCCCAGCGCCATCAGGCGGATGTGCCGTTCGCCCAGTTCGCGCTTGAGCGGGCCGCCTTCAGTGGCCTGGCCGTGGGCAGAGTGGTTGCCGACTGGCATAGCAATACAACCTCATTTTGTTATTGGATTTGACCTTCGTGCAGCACCGACCATGCCGATAGGCGTGATGTTGGCTTGCCAGGCTGGCCTCGTGGGCCGGCCCGTGTGCCGGAGTAGAGCGCCCGGCAAGGCGAAGGGGGCGAGCAGTATAGGAAGACCCTTGTAGGGATTTTCGCTGTATATACAGGAATAATCAGCAAGTTCTCTCGAGCCTGGGTGCACTGGCTTGCCTGCGATCAGGCGTCCAGCGGCCGCAAAACCTCCGCGGCACCATAGCAACATCGCCGTACGTAGAAACCCACACCAAAGCCGTATAGCCCTACGCCGCTTTTCTCCACCTCCTACAAATTTTTCACCTCACCCGCTCAACGTCTAAGCTTCAGACAAGCAAGACGAAAACACCTGGCCGGATAGAAGACTATGGGCGCACTGTGGCAATCGGAACCAAGCAGAACGGAAGCACCCGAGATACCTCCGGCCGAGACGCCACAACCCAAGTCCCCCCGCCAGCGTCGGCTATGGTGGCGGCTGATCATCCTTATCCTGCTGGTGGCACTGGTAGCCATCGGTGTGGCCGCGTATGACGAATTCCGTACCTCCGAGCTGCAATCGCGCGAGTTCAGCAAACTGGCCGGTACGCTGACCTACTCGCTGCAGCCCGGCCCCAGCGATGCCATCATCTACCCAGGTGATGGGCCGTTCGACAAACGCCTTGGCTATAGCGCCCTGGGCGAATTCCTGCCGCGCCTGCTCAAGCGCGACTACCTGATCAGCGAACAGGTGAAGTTCTCACCGGCATTGATGAACTACGTCGATCATGGGCTGTTCGCCCCCTATATCGAGAAGATCCAGGCCGGCCTGTCGATCACCGACTGCCGCGGCGACACGCTGTACCAGTACAACTACCCACAGCACCTGTACCCGGATTTTGCAGCGATCCCGCCGGTGATGGTGAACAGCCTGCTGTTCATCGAAAACCGCGACCTGCTGGACACCCAAGACCCACGTAACAACCCGGCCGTGGACTGGCCACGCTTCGCCAAGGCCGCCTACAGCCAGGTGGCCAAGTACCTGGCCCTGCCCGGCCAGTCTGCCGGTGGCAGCACCCTGGCCACACAGCTGGAGAAGTATCGCCACTCACCCGATGGCCTGACGGTGTCGGGCGCGGAAAAGATCCGCCAGATGGTTTCTGCCAGCGTGCGTGCCTACCAGGGCGGCCCTGACACCACCGAGGCACGTCAACGCATCGTGCGCGACTACCTCAACAGCGTGCCGCTGTCGGCGGTGCCTGGGCATGGTGAAGTACATGGCATGGCCGAAGGCCTGCGGGTGTGGTACGGCGCCGACTTCGACCAGGTCAACCAGGCCCTGAACGCCACCTCCACCGACCCCGAAAGCATGGCCGCGCGCGGGTTGGCCCTGCGCCAGGTGCTGTCGCTGATGATTGCCCAGCGCCGTCCCTCGCATTACTTGTCCAAAGGCCGGGTCGAGCTGGCAGAGCTGACCGACGCGCACATTCGCGTGCTCGCCGCCAACAAAATCATCGAGCAACCACTGGCCGATGCCGCACTGGCCAGCAAGGCGGTGTACCGCGACTGGGTAGCGCAACCGACCATCGTGCCGATCGTTACCAACAAGGGCATCAGCCTGGCGCGCAACCGCCTGGCAGCCATGCTCAACCGCCCGCTGTACGACCTCGACCGCCTCGACGTGTCGGCCACCAGTACCTTGCAGGCTGACCTGCAGTTGCAGGTCAGCCAGTACCTGAAAAACCTTGCCGACCCAGCGTTTGCCGCGCAGATGGGCCTGATCGGCGAGCGCCTGCTCACCGCCAAGACCACCGACCAGGTGAGCTACAGCTTCACCTTGTTCGAGCGCACCGCCGATGGCTCCCGGGTGCGGGTGCAGACCGACAGCACCAACCAGCCCTTCGACATCAACGAAGGCAGCAAGTTGGAACTGGGCTCCACCGCCAAGTTGCGGGTACTGACCACCTACCTGGAAATCATCGCCGAGCTGCACGACAAATACGCCGGCAAACCTGCCGCCGAGTTGAAGAAGGTCGACGTGGCCGAACTCGACCGCATCACTCAATGGTCGCTGGAATGGCTGGCGCAGAACAGCAAGAACCAAAGCCTGGATGCCATGCTCGACGCTGCGCTTGAGCGCAAATACTCCGCCAACACCGGTGAAGCCTTCTTCACAGGCGGCGGCATGCACGTGTTCAACAACTTCCGTAAGGAAGACAACAACCGCAACCCGACGCTCAAGGATGCGCTGCGCGAATCGATCAACCTGCCGTTCATCCGCCTGATGCGCGACCTGGTGCGTTACGTGACCTACCAGCAGCCGTACAACCGTGTGCCGCTGCTCAAGGACGACGCAGACCCACGCCGCCAAGAATACCTGGCTCGCTTCGCCGACAAGGAAGGCACCAACTACCTGATGCGTTTCTGGAAGAAGTACCAGCGCAAAACCTCGCAGCAGCGCCTGGACACCTTCCTCGACAGCATGCGCGTGACCCCGCAGCGGTTGGCGGCGGTGCACCGCTACCTGTTCCCCGAGGCCGGCCAGGAAACGTTCAACGCCTTCGTGCGCGCCCACCTGAAGGGTGACAAGATCGTGCTGGGCAAGCTGACCGACGGCCGCCTGTCAGAGATGTACGAGGCTTACGGCCCAGGCAAGTATGACTTGCCCGACCAGGGTTACATCGCCAAGGTCCACCCGCTGGACTTGTGGCTGCTCGGCTACCTGCTGAAGAGCCCAAGCTCGACCTTGACCGAAATGATCAACGCCAGCCGTTTCGAACGCCAGGAGGTGTATGGCTGGCTGTTCAAGAGCCGCTACCAGGGCGCCCGTGACAGCCGTATCCGCACCATGGTCGAGATTGAAGCCTTCCTCGATATCCACCAGCGCTGGAAGCGCGTGGGCTATCCATTCGACCACCTGGTGCCCTCGCTGGCCACCGCCATCGGCAGTTCGGGCGACCGCCCCGCCGCGCTCTCCGAACTGGTCGGGATCATCCAGAACGACGGCATTCGCCTGCCAACCCTGCGCATAGACACCCTGCACTTCGCGGCCAACACACCTTACGAGACCAAACTGGTCACCGACCCGGACCGGGGCGTGCGGATTCTGCCGGTTGAAGTGGCGCGTGCGCTCAAAGGCGCCATGTCGCAGGTGGTCGATGCAGGTACCGCGCGGCGTATTTCTGGCAGTTTCAAGCTGCAGGACGGCACGCCACTGGTGATGGGCGGCAAGACCGGTACTGGCGACAACCGCATCGAGAGCTTTGGTGCCGGCGGTCGGCTGATCGGCTCGCGCTCGTTGAACCGTACTGCCACTTTCGTGTTCTTCCTGGGCGACAACCACTTCGGCACATTGACCGCCTTCGTACCTGGGCGCTCGGCGGAGGCCTTCAAATTTACCTCGGCACTGCCGGTGCAGGTGCTCAAGGGCATGGCACCGATACTGATGCCGTACCTGCAGCCGGGCAATCCGAACGAATGCAAGCCACCGCAGGTTGCCATGCACACGCCACCGCCGACAGGGAACACATCGACGAACTAGATGATAATCATCTGCATTCGGGGGCTTGTCTTTAGATATATCTTGAGTAATATCTTACGATATATCGCAAACGACGGAGCCCCATCCTTATGCGCGAACACACCCCCCATGACCCCTTCGAGCGGCGCCCTGGCCGTGGTGAGCGCGGCCCACGCGTTTTCGCCCCCGGTGACCTCAAGCTGCTGATGCTGGACCTGCTGGCCGAACAGCCCGGCCACGGTTACGACCTGATCCGCCAGATCGAAAACCTGTTCGACGGCAGCTACAGCCCAAGCCCCGGGGTGATCTACCCAACGCTGAACTTTCTTGAAGAAGCCGAGCTGATCAGCGGCCAAGTGCAAGGTAGCAAGCGCCTCTACGCCATCACCGATGCCGGCCGCAGCGCCCTGGTCGAACAGGCTGTCGCCTTGGATGGCGTGCGCATGCGCATCGAAGTCAGCAAACGCGCCCTGCGCGGTCACGACCGCCCGCCAGAGATCCATGAAGCGGTCGGCAACCTGCGCCACGCACTGCATATGCACAGCGGTCGCTGGACACCGGAAGAAATCGAACGGGTCCGCGACTTGCTCAACCATACCGCCAAGGCCATCGCCTCCGGGCCGGCCGAACCTGTCAGGGAGACTGCCCATGAGTGACACCATTCACCGCGTCAACCACGAGATCCGCCAGCGTCGCCTGCAAGTATTGCGGGTCACCGAGCTGACCCCACGCATGCGCCGCATCACCCTGGGTGGTGCCGAACTGCAAGGCTTCACCAGCGTGGGCAGCGACGACCATATCAAGTTGTTGTTTGCCGAAACGCCGGAGCAACAACAGGCCATCGACGCCCGTAATCTGGGTCGGGACGGTGGCGCGCGACCAACCATGCGCGAATACACGCCACGGCGCATCGACCTGGTGACCAACGAGCTGGACATCGACTTCGTGCTGCACGGCGACGGCCCTGCCTCTACCTGGGCGGCACAGGCGGCGCCTGGGCAAACCCTGAGCATCGCCGGGCCACGGGCGTCACTGGTGGTGCCGGATATTTTCGACAGCTACCTGTTGATCGGTGATGAAACCGCCATCCCGGCGATTGGTCGCCGCCTGGAGGAATTGCCGGCGGGCCGCCAGGTGCTGGCGGTGATCCAGATCGAAGACGAGCAGGAGCGCCAGCCGTTGCCGAGCAAGGCACAGGTCGAAGTCATCTGGGTGCGCCGCCAGCAGGAAGACTTGCTGGCCCTGGTGCGGAACCTGACCTTGCCGCAAGGCCGGTTGTATGGCTGGGTGGCGTTGGAAAAGGCCCTGACCCGCCAGGCCAAGGTGCTGCTGCTGGAGAAAGGGGTGCCGGAAGATGCGCTGAAAGCTGCGGCCTACTGGCGTGCCGACGGGACTGCGGACGACGAGTAATGGTTATCGCCTGCTACGGCCTCTTCGCGGGTTCACCCGCGAAAAGGCCAGCACAGGCTAAGCAAATTTGCGCAACCCACGCCACCGATCCACCCCCAGCAATACCAGCCCGATTCCCCAGAACCCCACCAGCACCCCCAGGGCATTGAGCATCACCTGCCCATACCCAAGGCTCGCCACATCGATGAACGGGTAGGCATACACGCCAATCTCGCTTCCACGCCACAACGCATAGCCGAAATAAACCGTCGGGTACACCGCCCACAGTGCCAGGTGCCCTAGCCGCAGCCTGCCCTTGGGCACCTCGCGCCACCAGTACAAGGCATACAGCACCGGCATCACGTCGTGCAGCAACTCGTCCGCCAGCCATTGCCAGCCCTGCGGTTGCCACAAGTGGCGCAGCAACACGCTGTAGGCCAGCGCCACCAGCACGATGCTGGCGGCCACTGCGGAGCTCACCGAGGGTGACAGGAAAAACCGCTTGCCACGGCCTTCGTGGCCGAACGCCGCATAGCTGAGCACCGTTGCCACCAACGTGTTGGTCAGCACGGTGAAGTAGCCGAACACATTGATCAGGCCGCCAATCAGGCTGGCCTGTTCTTGCCAGCGCGCCAACAGTACCAGGTACACCTGCACGGCCAGACCGAACCAGCCCAGCACCGCCATGCCGGTCAGCCAAGGACGACGCAGCATGTCAGGCCTGACGCTGCAGCTTCACATACAGCTGCTCGACCTTTTCCCGCGCCCACGGTGTCTTGCGCAGAAAGGTCAGGCTCGACTTGATGGTCGGGTTGCTCTTGAAGCAGCGCACATCAATGCGCTCGGCCAGGCCCTGCCATTGGTAGTGCGCCACCAGCTCGGTGAGGATCTGTTCGAGGGTCTTGCCGTGCAGCGCGTTATGTTGGGCCGTGCTCATGCTGTGCTCCGTAGGAAAGATGCGCACCTTACACGAGTGTAGTGGTGGGTGGGATCCGTCGAGTCGACAGAAAAAATGCTGGCCAGGGGCAAAACCACTGTGCTGAAATAGTTATGTTATGTTGTAACACTAATAAAGCATCTGCCAAGGAACGCCCCATCCCCATGCTGTACTCACCGCTTCGCCTCTCCCCCCTTGCCGTCGCGCTCTGGCTGGCTGCGCCGCCCAGCCAGGCCGTGGAACTCGAACCCCAGGTCATCACCGCCAACCCGTTGGGCAACCGCCAGCTGGCCGCCCCCAGCACCGTGCTCGAAGGCGAAAACCTGCTGCAACAACAGCACGGCAGCCTCGGTGAAACCCTGAACAAGCAGCCCGGTGTCGCCTCTACCTGGTTCGGCCCTGGCGCCAGCCGCCCGGTGATCCGCGGCCTGGACGGCGACCGCATTCGCATCCTGCGCAATGGCGTCGGTGCCCTGGATGCCTCATCGCTGTCCTATGACCACGCTGTACCGCTGGACCCGGTCACCGTTGACCGCGTCGAGATCGTCCGCGGCCCCGCCGCCTTGCTCTACGGCGGCAACGCCATTGGCGGGGTAGTCAACACGTTCGACAACCGCATCCCGGATTCGCCGATCGAAGGCATCCACGGTGCCGGTGAACTGCGCTATGGCGGCGCCGATACTACCCGCAGCAGCGCCGGCAAGCTGGAGGCCGGCAACGGTGCCTTCGCCCTGCACCTGGACGCCAACAGCCGCCAGTTCAATGACCTGCGTATTCCCGGCTACGCCCGCAGTGCCAAGGTGCGCGATGCCGATGAGCCGGGCAGCAAGCACCGCCTGGAAAACAGCGACGGCCGCCAGGACGGTGGCGCGGTAGGCGGTGCCTATCACTGGGACCACGGTTACGCCGGCCTGTCGTACAGCCGTTACGACAGCAACTACGGCTCGGTGGCCGAACCCGGTGTGCGCCTGGACATGCAGCAGGACCACTACGCCTTCGCCTCCGAGCTGCGCGACCTTGACGGCCCGTTCAGCTCGGTCAAGGTCGATGCCGGCTACACCGACTACGAACACAGCGAAATCGAAGAAGGCGAAGTCCACACCACCTTCAAGAACAAAGGCTACGAAGCGCGCATCGAAGCCCGCCACCAACCACTCGGGCCGGTGGAGGGTGTGGTGGGTGCTCAGGTCAGCCGCAACGAGTTCTCCGCCCTGGGCGAGGAGGCCTTCGTCCCGCACACCAATACCGACAGCCTGGCGCTGTTCATGCTCGAGCAGTGGCAGGCCACGGAACGCCTGAACCTGAGCCTGGGCGCACGCATGGAGCACACCCGGGTCGACCCGGACGCCAAAGGTAACGAAAACTTCGTCGACGCCGACAGTGCCAGCAGCTTCAACGCGTTCAGCCTGTCTTCGGGGGCGGTGTACCAGCTCGACCCGATCTGGTCGCTGGCCGCCAACCTCGGCTACACCGAGCGCGCGCCGACCTTCTACGAGCTGTACGCCAATGGTGCGCACGTGGCCACCGGCGCCTTTGAAGTCGGCGATGCCAGCTTGAACAAGGAAAAGGCCATTTCCGCTGACCTGGCGCTGCGCTTCGACAATGGCACCCATAAAGGCAGTGTCGGGGTGTTCTATAGCCACTTTCGCAACTACATCGGCCTGATCGGCACCGGCAACACCCGCGAGGGCGGGCATGACCACGACCACGACGAGGATGACCACGACCACGATCATGGCCATGAGGGCTTCCCGGAATACCGGTACCAAGGCGTGCGGGCACGCTTCTACGGCATCGAGGCCCAGGACCGCTGGCAACTGGTCGAGAACCGTTACGGCAGCTTCGCCCTGGAGTTGTCCGGTGACTACACCCGGGCCAAGAACCTCGACAGTGGCGAGCCGCTGCCCCGTATCGCCCCACTGCGCCTGAACAGCGGCCTGGTCTGGGAGCTCGACCGCTGGCAAGCGCGGGTAGATGTGCAGCATGCGGCATCGCAACATCGCAAGCCGGCCAACGAAACCAGCACCGAGGGCTACACCACACTGGGGGCCAGCGTTGGCTACCGCTTCGAAGTTGGCCAGAGCCAGTGGCTGGCATTTGTACGCGGTGAAAACCTGACCGACCAGACCGTGCGCTACGCCAGCTCGATCCTGCGCGATATCGCGCCGGCGCCGGGGCGGAGTGTGGAGGTCGGGTTGCGTACCACCTTCTGAAATCATGGGGCTGCGCTGCAGCCCTTTTTTCAAGACTGTTACCCAATGGGCAACAATCAACTGCGACAAATTGTCTTTTTTTCTTACAACTTCCGCTATATCCTCCCCGCCTAAAGCTGAATCGCTTCACCGAAACCATCTTGTCGCCATATCCATTGAAGGCCTGGCCCTTCGATGCGCTTGCCGTTTTTTCAATAATCAAAAGATAGCGCTATCTCATGTTTCAACTGCCCAAAACCTGTTACATCGGCCTTGCCCTTGGCGCCTTGGCGACACCCGCCAGCGCCAGCGAAATGTTCGCCAGCGACTCCCCGTGGATGCTCGGAGACTGGGGCGGCACCCGTAGCCAATTACTGGAACAGGGCTACGACTTTACCCTCGGCTATACCGGCGAGATGGGCAGCAACCTGCACGGCGGTTACGACCACGACCGTACCGCGCGCTACAGCGACCAGTTCACCTTTGGCAGCCACCTGGACCTGGAAAAGATCCTCGGCTGGCACGCCACCGAATTCCAGCTGACCGTCACCGAACGCCACGGCGACAACATCAGCAACGACCGCATCAACGACCCGCGCGTTGGCGGTTTCACCTCGGCCCAGGAAGTCTGGGGCCGCGGTGAAACCTGGCGGCTGACGCAGATGTGGATCAAGCAGAAGTACTTCGATGGCGCGCTGGATGTGAAATTCGGCCGCTTCGGTGAAGGCGAGGACTTCAACAGCTTCCCTTGCGACTTCCAGAACCTGGCCTTCTGCGGCTCGCAGGTGGGCAACTGGGTGGGTGGCATCTGGTACAACTGGCCAGTCAGCCAGTGGGCCTTGCGCGTGCGCTACAACCTCACCCCTGAGCTGTACGCCCAGGTCGGCGTATTCGAGCAAAACCCCTCCAACCTCGAATCGGGCAATGGCTTCAAGCTCAGCGGCAGCGGCACCCAGGGCGCGGTAATGCCGGTCGAACTGGTATGGAGCCCGCGTATCCAAGGCCTGAAAGGGGAATATCGCGCCGGCTACTACTACAGTAATGCCAAGGCACAAGATGTTCTCAAGGACAGCAACGGTCAGCCGGCAGCCCTCAGCGGCGCCGCCTACCGCAGCAGCTCGAGCAAGCACGGCTTGTGGCTCGGCGCCCAGCAGCAGGTGACCTCGCTGGCGTCCGACCAGTCGCGTGGGCTGAGCCTGTTCGCCAACGCCACGGTGCACGACAAGAAGACCAATGCCATCGACAACTATGTACAGACAGGGCTGGTATACAAAGGGCCCTTCGACGCCCGCGCCAAGGACGACATCGGTTTCGCCCTGGCCCGTGTGCACGTCAACCCTGCCTACCGCAAGAACGCCCGCCTGGCCAACCAGGCTGCCGGCCTCGACGACTACGACAACCCCGGCTTCCTGCCCGTGCAGGACACCGAATACAGCGCCGAGCTGTATTACGGCATCCATTTGGCCGACTGGCTCACGGTACGCCCCAACCTGCAGTACATCCGCCACCCGGGCGGGGTGTCGCAGGTCGATGGCGCCCTGATCGGCGGCCTGAAGATCCAAAGCAGTTTCTAACCCTTTCTTGACCTGACGGAGAACCTACGATGAGCACTGAAGGTGCCAACCAAGGAAGCCGCTGGCTACCGCGCCTGATTGGCGCGCTGCTGTTGCTGATGGGCCTGGCCCTGCTGGCTGGCGGTATCAAGCTGAGCCAGCTGGGCGGATCGCTGTACTACCTGATCGCCGGTATCGGCTTTGCCCTTTCGGGCATCCTGCTGCTGGCCCAGCGCCGCATCGCCCTGGGCCTGTATGGCCTGGTGCTGTTGGGCAGCACCGTGTGGGCCCTGCTCGAGGTAGGCCTGGACTGGTGGCAACTGGTACCGCGCCTGGCTATCTGGTTCGCCATCGGCGTGGTGCTGCTGCTGCCGTGGGCACGTCGCCCGCTGATCGGCCCAGCCAGCAAAGCCAATACAGCACTGCTCAGCGTGGCAGTGGTCGCTTCGGGCGCTTGCGCGCTGGGCAGCCAGTTCACCCACCCCGGTGAAGTGTTCGGCGAACTGGGCCGCGAAAGCAGCGAAATGGCCAGCGCCGCCCCGGCGATGCCCGACGGCGAATGGCAGGCCTATGGCCGCACCGAACATGGCGACCGCTACTCGCCACTGCGCCAGATCACCCCGCAGAACGCCTACCGCCTGGAAGAAGCCTGGCGTATTCGCACCGGCGACCTGCCGACCGAAAACGACCCGGTGGAGCTGACCAACCAGAACACCCCGCTGAAGGTCAACGGCATGCTCTACGCCTGCACCGCGCACAGCCGCCTGCTGGCCCTGGACCCGGACACCGGCGCGGAAATCTGGCGCTACGACCCACAGGTCAAGAGCCCGACCGGCACGTTCAAGGGCTTTGCCCACATGACCTGCCGTGGTGTTTCGTACTATGACGAAAACCGCTACGTCAGTCGCGACGGCAGCCCAGCGCCGAAAATTACCGAGGCCGGCCAAGCCGTGGCCCAGGCCTGCCCGCGCCGCCTGTACCTGCCTACCGCAGATGCCCGCCTGATCGCCATCAACGCCGACAACGGCAAGGTCTGCGAAGGCTTCGCCAACCAGGGTGTGATCGATCTCACCACCGGCATCGGGCCGTTCACTGCCGGCGGCTATTACTCCACCTCGCCTGCCGCGGTCACCCGTGACCTGGTAATCATCGGAGGCCACGTCACCGACAACGAGTCGACCAACGAGCCGTCCGGGGTGATCCGCGCCTACGACGTGCACGATGGCCACCTGGTGTGGAACTGGGACAGCAACAACCCGGACGACACCAAGCCATTGGCTGCCGGCAAAATGTACAGCCGCAACTCGGCCAACATGTGGTCAATCGCCAGCGTCGACGAAGACCTTGGCATGATCTACCTGCCGCTGGGCAACCAGACCCCGGACCAGTGGGGCGCCAACCGCACTCCAGGTGCCGAGAAGTACAGCGCCGGCGTAGTCGCCCTTGACCTGGCCACCGGCAAGGCGCGCTGGAACTACCAGTTCACCCATCACGACCTGTGGGACATGGACGTCGGCAGCCAGCCGACCCTGGTGCACCTGAAGACCGACGATGGCGTGAAACCGGCGATCATCGTACCGACCAAGCAAGGCAGCCTGTACGTGCTCGACCGCCGCGACGGTACGCCGATTGTGCCGATCCGCGAAATCCCTACCCCACAGGGTGCGGTGAAAGGCGACCACACCTCGCCGACTCAAGCCCGCTCCGACCTCAACCTGCTCGGCCCAGAGCTGACCGAACAGGCCATGTGGGGCGCTACGCCGTTCGACCAGATGCTGTGCCGCATCCAGTTCCGCGAACTGCGCTACGAAGGCCAGTACACCCCGCCATCCGAACAGGGTTCGCTGATTTATCCGGGCAACGTGGGTGTATTCAACTGGGGCAGCGTGTCGGTCGACCCGGTGCGCCAGTTGCTGTTCACCTCGCCCAACTACATGGCATTCGTGTCGAAGATGGTCCCCCGCGAGCAGGTAGCCGAAGGCAGCAAGCGCGAAAGCGAGACCAGCGGCGTGCAGCCCAATACCGGCGCGCCGTACGCGGTGACCATGCACCCGTTCATGTCGCCGCTGGGCGTACCGTGCCAAGCCCCGGCCTGGGGCTATGTCGCCGCCATCGACCTGTTCACCAACAAGGTGGTGTGGAAGCACAAGAACGGCACCACCCGCGACAGCACCCCGGTACCGATCGGCCTGCCGGTTGGCGTGCCGAGCATGGGCGGTTCGATCGTCACTGCTGGTGGCGTCGGCTTCCTCAGCGGCACCCTCGACCAGTACCTGCGTGCCTATGACGTGAACAACGGCAAGGAACTGTGGAGTGCCCGCCTGCCAGCGGGTGGCCAGGCCACTCCGATGAGCTACACCGGCAAGGATGGCAAGCAGTATGTGCTGGTGACCGCCGGCGGCCATGGCTCGCTGGGTACCAAAATGGGCGATTACATCATCGCTTACAAACTCGCTGAGTAAACCTTTGTTGCGGCAGTGAACGCACTGCCGCATTCGCGGGCAAGCCCGCTCCTACAGATACCGTGCTCTACCTGTGGGGGCGGGCTTGCCCGCGAAGAGGCCGGCACAGGCCAGCCAAGATGAAACCCCTCCCCCGCTGCCTTCGTCTACCATTGAAACCCATCCCCCCCCGCCCCATCTAAGCACCATAGTCATTTACGCAGGTGCCCCATGAGCGACCAGCAGGATTTCCCGGAACACCCCGACGAACACAGCGAAGTCGAACACACCACCCAGGCCGATACCAGCCACGCCCTCGCCCTGCCCGGCCAGCAACTGCCGGACAAGGTCTATGTGATCCCGATCCACAACCGCCCGTTCTTCCCGGCCCAGGTACTGCCGGTCATCGTCAACGAAGAACCCTGGGCCGAAACCCTCGACCTGGTCGCCAAGTCACCGGACCACTGCCTGGCGCTGTTCTTCATGGACACCCCGCCAGAAGACCACCGTCACTTCGACACCTCGGCGCTGCCGCAGTACGGCACGCTGGTCAAGGTGCACCATGCCAGCCGCGAAAACGGCAAGCTGCAGTTCGTCGCCCAGGGCCTGACGCGGGTACGCATCCGCACCTGGCTCAAGCACCATCGCCCGCCCTACCTGGTCGAAGTCGAATACCCACGCCAGCCCACCGAGCCGACCGACGAGGTCAAGGCCTACGGTATGGCACTGATCAATGCGATCAAAGAATTGCTACCGCTCAATCCGCTCTACAGCGAAGAGCTCAAGAACTACCTCAACCGCTTCAGCCCCAATGACCCCTCACCCCTCACCGACTTCGCCGCGGCACTGACCTCTGCCACTGGCAGCCAGCTGCAAGAAGTGCTCGACTGTGTGCCCATGCTCAAACGCATGGAAAAGGTCCTGCCGATGTTGCGCAAGGAAGTGGAAGTCGCACGCCTGCAGAACGAGATCTCGGCCGAGGTCAATCGGCAGATCGGCGAGCACCAGCGCGAATTCTTCCTCAAGGAACAGCTCAAAGTCATCCAGCAGGAACTGGGCCTGACCAAGGACGACCGCAGCGCCGACCTCGAACAGTTCGAGCAACGCCTGGAGGGCAAGACACTGCCGGCCCAGGCGCGCAAGCGCATCGACGAAGAGATGGGCAAACTGGCCATCCTCGAAACCGGCTCGCCCGAATACGCCGTCACCCGCAACTACCTCGAGTGGGCCACCGCCCTGCCGTGGGGCGTGTACGGCAAGGACAAGCTCGACCTCAAGCATGCGCGTAAAGTGCTCGACCAGTACCACGCCGGCCTGGACGACATCAAGGAGCGCATCCTCGAGTTCCTCGCCGTGGGCGCCTGGAAAGGCGAAATCAGCGGCTCGATCGTGCTGCTGGTGGGCCCGCCCGGTGTGGGCAAGACCAGTATCGGCAAATCCATCGCCGAGTCGCTCGGGCGGCCGTTCTACCGTTTCAGCGTTGGCGGCATGCGTGACGAAGCCGAAATCAAGGGCCATCGCCGCACCTACATCGGCGCCCAGCCCGGCAAGCTGGTGCAGGCCCTGAAAGACGTCGAAGTGATGAACCCGGTGATCATGCTCGACGAGATCGACAAGATGGGCCAGAGCTACCAGGGCGACCCGGCTTCGGCATTGTTGGAAACCCTCGACCCGGAGCAGAACGTCGACTTCCTCGACCACTATCTCGACCTGCGCCTGGACCTGTCCAAGGTGCTGTTCGTGTGCACCGCCAACACCCTCGACTCGATCCCCGGGCCGTTGCTCGACCGCATGGAAGTGATCCGCCTGTCCGGCTACATCACCGAAGAAAAGCTGGCCATCGCCAAACGCCACCTGTGGCCCAAACAGCTGGAAAAGGCTGGCGTTTCCAAGACCAGCCTCAGCATCAATGACAGCGCCCTGCGCCTGGTGATCGACGGCTATGCCCGCGAGGCCGGCGTTCGCCAGTTGGAGAAGCAATTGGGCAAGCTGGTGCGCAAGGCCGTGGTCAAGCTGCTGGAAGCCCCCGAAACCAAGCTGAAGATTGGCACCAAGGACCTGGAGGCAGCACTGGGTAAACCGGTGTTCCGCAGCGAACAGGTACTGGCTGGCAAAGGCGTGATCACCGGCCTGGCCTGGACCAGCATGGGCGGCGCCACACTGCCGATCGAAGCGACCCGCATCCACACCCTCAACCGGGGCTTCAAGCTGACCGGCAAGCTGGGGGACGTGATGAAGGAATCTGCCGAAATTGCCTACAGCTACGTCAGTTCCAACCTCAAGCAGTTTGGGGGTGACCCAAGCTTCTTCAACGAAGCGTTCATCCATTTGCACGTCCCCGAAGGTGCTACGCCCAAGGACGGCCCGAGTGCAGGCATCACCATGGCCAGTGCTTTGCTTTCACTAGCCCGCGACCAGTCTCCGAAAAAAGGTGTGGCCATGACCGGCGAGCTGACACTTACCGGCCAGGTGCTGCCAATTGGCGGTGTGCGCGAGAAGGTGATTGCGGCGCGGCGGCAGAAGATTTTCGAACTGATTCTTCCGGAGCCTAACCGCGGCGACTTCGAAGAACTGCCGGACTACCTGCGTGAAGGCCTGACAGTGCATTTCGCCAAGCGTTTCGCCGACGTGGCCAAAGTCCTGTTCTGACCTGCGCCGGCCTCATCGCGACCAAGCCCGCGATGAGGCCGGCACTGACAACACAAAACCTATCGGTCATCGGTTATCCTCAGGGCATCGTCAGTCCCCGGAGCCAACATGACCGCCCCTCGTCTGCTCGTTCCCCTGAGCTTCGCCCTGCTTTCTGCCTGCACACATCAACCTTCGCAGCCCGTCGATCTGGACGCGGAAAGCGAGTGCCCCAAGCGCCTGCAAGTCGGCCAGATCCTGACCCTGACCCTGCCCAGCAACCCCTCCACCGGCTACCGCTGGCGTGTTCAGGATGCAGCCTCAAGCGTGCTGCACAGCGTCGGCTCAGAGGTGTACAGTGCCCCGGAAGAAGAGGGTGTGGTCGGCAGCGCCGGTGTCTCCACCTGGCGCTTCCAAGCCAGCAACAGCGGGGATGCCCAACTGGTTCTGACCTACCAGCAGCCTTGGGCTGCTGATGTCGCACCCGTGCAGACCTTCGACTGCAAGATTATCGTCCGCTAAGGGCGATCAACTGCGGTCATACATCAGTTGCACCGCTTTCAGGTATTCGCAGAGCTCTTTCAGCGCGACCGTGGCGGTGTCCAAGTCCATCGTCGCGCTGAGTTTTACGGCCCGAGCCTGCCACTCCAGCTCCACCTTGCGAAGCTCGTGCAGCCAGTCATTCTTCAGTGGTTCGACACCTGACAAAGCCTTGACCGCTTCCAACTCATCCCGCGCCGTTTGCAGGGGGCGCTGCACCTGCCGTTGGTCACCCAGTGCTTCCTCGATTTTTTTATCAAGGCGAGCACGGGCCTCGCCCAGATCGCTGAATGTCCTGGCCCCTTCCAGCGCATCAGCGTGGCTGGCAAGCTTTTGCGCCACCGCCTTGAACAAATTGGCGTCGAACTTAGGGTCTGTGATCAACCCCATTATCTGGTCAATTTCTTCATCACTTGGGATGAGCCCCTTCAGTGCACTGGCAACCGAAGGTTTTTCGAACAACTCGACAGCCTGGACGATATCCGCCCGTTGTTGTCGCAGTTGTACCAACCGTTGTTCGAACAAAGCAGACTGGGCTTCAAGGGTGGCCGTTTTTTCTGCCAACGCCTCCAAAGAGTCGACCATCGCCGATAATGAAAAAAGTTCCAACCGCAGATTTTTCCCGACCAGCCGCGCCTGATACTGGCTCAGGCGGTCCAGAACACTGGCCAGCCGTTGGTGATTATCGGTTCCTCCCTTACCCGGAATGAAATCACGGTCCTCCAGTAACGTGATACCCCCTATCAAACTCTCCTTGAATGCACGCTCTACAGCCAGCAACAGCACACGCAATTCATCCAATTGCTCGCGTGCCCCTGGAAGCACGTTCATCTCCCACCTTTCCAGGCGCTGAAATATTTGGCCCTGTGCTTTATGCATTCGCACAAAATCAGGCATGACGTTTTCAATATTGGCAACATCCATGTCAAGCTTCCTCATATTCGTCAACCAGCTCATTGAACAGTTGGGACAGCGTGTGGCAGATATTTCCTATCTTGGCCCACGGTTTTATGACTTCGGAAAAATCATGCACGAAGGACTCGAGCTGGGTGATCGTACCCAGTTCCTTGGCTTCACTGACCGAGGTACTGGCATACGAGGCAAGGAACAACCAGACATCGGCCAAGCGCTTGGTCGCCGCCGAAAGATCTTTGCATCTGAACTGCAAGTCCCTGACCAGCGTCGAAACGCGCTCGAAGTCTTTCAAGGCAGGCGCCACCATGGCCAACGCACGCGCCAGCTCATCGCGCTGTTCAATCAACGCATTCTTCGTGGCCCTGATGCGTTCCGCCTGGCTGCCGAAAACGCCCCCGGTGATAACCAGACCAATCGGCCCTAACACCATACCGGTGAACGCATAACCCACATTGGCATCGTACTCGGACTTCAATTGATCGATCTGCTCATCCCATTGATCGAGCTGCCTGCGTTTCTCCAGGGTTCCCTCATGGGACACCTTCTCATCGAAGTGCTTCAGCAAGCGCCCCATGCGCGGTTTGAGCTCACGTTTTATTTCATTGTTGAACCAGTTGGCACGCGCATCGACATCATCGATTCGCCGCTGAGTGCTTTCGATTTCTCTGACCAGTTCAGTGATGCCAGGTGTGAGCAGGTTTGTGATCTGAGCTTGCTCTTCTTCACTGAACTCCTGCGTGTAGACATTACCCCCTTGCTCAGCCTTGCGCTTTTTTGAGTGCTGCGAAAACCTCGCTATTTTCAAGGTTATCCAGCAAGTTACCGCCGCGCTGCACCAGGCTTTCAGCAAACAATTCAATTTCAGGACCTAACTGCTTGATACTGCGCTCCAGTATGTCCCATTCATAGACATGCCGGTGCAACGCAACATAAAGGTCATTGACCATCGTCACATCAACCCCTAGAGCACCGTAGTCGACCTCCCGTTCAATCTCTGCCTGCGTACGGGGTAGCTGATTGACGACATTGACGTATTTCTTGATAGCTTTAAGGTTCTCGGCCGTCAGTAAACTTCCGATTTGCTGACTGTTGCCCATCCGATTTCCAAGAAATGAAAAGTAGCGCTCCGGCAGCATTTTCACCTTGGCCATGGGGTCAAGTTCATCTACGGGCAGCGCTTCCCACCCAGTCGTCACATTCATAGTTCAATCCATAAGGCCAATAAATTAATTGCACTCAAAGCTTCCACTTGAACCGTACTCAATTCATTAAGCGCTGTAACTTAACGCTGTGGGAAAGTTCTTTAACCTCGGCATGAACCTTCCGTCCCTGAGCATTACCATGGCAAGATGCGTGGCCATTGGGATAAAATGCGCCCCCGTTTCACCCTGTATCGAGCCCGCCGTGAGCAAACAACCCGACCGCCTTTTCGCCCAACCCCTGGAGCAGGTGCCCGACTTCGTGTTCAACGAAGACGTGGTGCGCGTGTTCCCGGACATGATCAAGCGCTCGGTGCCCGGTTACCCCACCATCGTCGAGAACCTCGGCGTGCTGGCCGCACGATTCGCCCAGCCAAACACCGCGTTGTACGACTTGGGTGCCTCACTGGGTGCCGTCACCCAGTCGCTGCGTCGCCATGTACGCAGCGATGGCTGCAGGGTGATCGCGGTGGACAACTCCGCCGCCATGGTCGAGCGCTGCCGCCAGTACCTCACCGCCCAGGACTCGATGTTCCAGGAGTTGCTGCCGGTGCAAGTACTGGAAGCCGATATCCTTGCCCTGCCCTTCGAGCCCGCCTCGGTGGTGGCGATGAACTTCACCCTGCAGTTCATCGCCCCCGACCAACGCCTGGAACTGCTCGGGCGTATCCGCCAGGCGCTGCTGCCGGGTGGCGCACTGATCCTTTCGGAGAAACTGCGCTTCGCTGATGAGCAAGAGCAGGACCTGCTCAATGAACTGCACCTGGACTTCAAGCGGGCCAATGGCTACAGCGAACTGGAAATTGCCCAGAAGCGCAGCGCCATTGAAAACGTGATGAGGCCCGATACGCTCGAAGCCCATCAGGAGCGCCTGCGCGCTGCCGGCTTCTCGGAAGTGGTGCCCTGGTTCCAATGCCTTAACTTCGCCTCGTTGATAGCCCTGCCATGATCGATCTGTCCCCTCTCGTCCGCCGTCTGGCGGGTACGCCCCTGGCTTCCTGGTCGCAAGGCCTGCAAGCGCAACTGGAAGCCAAGCTGGAAAAGGGCCACGGTGACCTCGACCGCTGGCGCGGTGCACTCCAAGCCCTGCCCACCCTGCAACCCAGCGAAATAGACCTGGTCAACGGGCTACGCCTGGACTGCGACTGCGACGACGCCACCCGCGCGCAGATGCGCCAGGCACTGATGGGCCTGTCGCCTTGGCGCAAAGGGCCGTTCGACCTGTTTGGCGTGCATGTGGACACCGAGTGGCATTCGGACTGGAAATGGTCGCGGGTAAGCCCGCACCTGAACCTCAAGGGCAAGCGCGTGCTCGACGTTGGCTGTGGCAATGGCTACTACCAGTGGCGCATGCTCGGTGCCGGTGCCGACATGGTGATTGGCGTCGACCCCAACTGGCTGTTCTTCTGCCAGTTCCAGGCCGTGCAACAGTACCTGCCGGAGCTGCCAGCCTGGCACCTGCCGTTCGCCCTGGAGGACCTGCCCGCCAACCTGGAAGGTTTCGACACGGTATTTTCCATGGGTGTGTTCTACCACCGCCGCTCGCCCATCGAGCACCTGCTGGCGCTCAAGGACTGCCTGGTCAAAGGTGGCGAGCTGGTGCTGGAAACCCTGGTGATCGAAGGCGACGAAAACCAGGTGCTGGTGCCAGAGGACCGTTACGCACAGATGCGCAACGTCTGGTACCTGCCATCGGTACCGGCCCTGGCCCGCTGGTTGCGCCGTGCCGGCTTCAGCGATGTGCGCTGCGTCGACGTGAGCGTGACCAGCGTCGAGGAGCAACGCAGCACCGAATGGATGCGCTACCAGTCGCTGGGTGACTTCCTCGACCCTGACGACCACAGCAAGACCATCGAAGGCCTGCCAGCCCCCCGCCGCGCCACCTTGCTGGCGCGCAAATAAAAAAGGCGCCCATCTGGGCGCCTGAATACACCTGCGGCGAGGAGCTGTCGCGGCGCAGGTGTTGTTACCTCAGTCCTTGGCCACCTCGCGGGCCTTCTCTTGCGCCTTGCGCTCGCGCTCCGCAACAGCCTGTTGCTTGTCGCCATGCAGGCGCTGCTGGTCTTCGCGGAAGGCTTGCCAGAACTGCTTCGAGCGCTCCGCACCGCCCTCGGCATAGACACTGGCGCTGCCCAGGGCAAGGGTGGCCAACAGCAGGTATTTGGTCAGGTTCATCGTGGTTGCCTCGTGATAACCGATCAGACACGGCCATCCTAGCGAGGGCTAGCTAACGACAAGGTGAGGCGGGGATTACAGTCCTGCAATGTGGCCCTGGCAGGCAGCCAGATTACGCCAGGATTACAAATCGGTTATCTGCGCCGCAGCGCCATTTGCATGCCGTAACATCCTGCAGCTTGACCCTGATGTCACTACAGGGTCGAGAATCGCCCCCCTTTCATCACACCGAGCAACCCATGCGCCTACTGATCATCGAGGACGAGCTGCGAACCGCCGACTATTTGCAACAAGGCCTGCGCGAGAACGGCTATGTGGTCGACTGCGCCCACACTGGCACCGATGGCCTGCACCTGGCCCGTCAACAGCCCTATGAGCTGGTCATTCTCGACGTCAACCTGCCTGAACTCGATGGCTGGACCGTGCTGCAACGCCTGCGCGCCGAGTCGGCAACGCGCATCATGATGCTTACCGCCCACGGCCGCCTGGCCGACCGGGTCAAAGGCCTGGACCTGGGCGCCGACGACTACCTGCTCAAACCCTTCGAGTTTCCTGAGCTGTTGGCGCGCATCCGCAGCCTGCTGCGCCGCAACGACCAGCAACTGCAGCCCAGCACCCTGCGGGTCGCCGACCTGGAACTGGATCCCGGCCGCCACCGCGCTTACCGCGCCGGACAGCGCATCGACCTGACCGCCAAGGAGTTCGCCCTGCTGCACCTGCTAATGCGCCAGACAGGCGAAGTGCTGTCGCGCACGCAGATCATTTCGCTGGTGTGGGACATGAACTTCGACTGCGACACCAACGTGGTCGAGGTCTCGATCCGGCGCCTGCGGGCCAAGATCGACGACCCGTTCGATAGCAAGCTGATTCACACCCTGCGTGGCGTGGGCTATGTACTTGAGGCGCGCTTTTGAGAAACCCCAGCCTGTCACTGCGCCTGGGCCTGAGCGTGACACTGATGGGCGCCGCCCTGGTAATGCTGCTGGCCTGCCTGGCCGTGTTCGCCTTGGATCACGAACTGGACAGCCGCGCGCGCAAGGATCTGGCGCGCAAAATGTTGCAGGTCGAGCACAACCTGCGCGTCGACCTGCGCAGCGAAGACCTGGGCACCCGCGCCCATCCACTGCTCGACCTGGTGATGGGGCATGACAACCTGAGCCTCAGCGTGCTGGCGCTGGACGGCCGCCACCCGCACCTGCTCAGCCTCGGCCCAGCCCTGGAAGCGCGAGTCGGCGAACTGCACACCGATGCTCGCCTGGCCTTTCACGAATGGCGCGACAGCAGCGGCAACCAGATGCTCACCGTTACCCGGCAGATGCGCTTGCGCGACAACACGCCGGTCAAGGTGATGATGTCGCTCAACCGCGCCGACGACAACGCCCTGCTGCAGGCCTACCTGCACTCCACCTTGCTGGCGTTGCCGCTGCTGTTGGTCCTGATTGGTGCGGGTGCCTGGTGGCTGATGCAACGTGGCTTGAAGCCGTTGCGGCACTTCCGGCGCATTGCCGGGCAGGTGTCCGCCCAAGACTTGCAACACCGCCTGCCCTCTACCGGCTTGCCGCAAGAGCTGGCGGAACTGGCCAGCAGCATTAACGTGATGCTCGACCGCCTGGATCAGGGTGTCAGCCAGCTGTCGCAGTTCTCTGACGATTTGGCCCATGAACTGCGTACGCCGTTGAGCAACCTGATGGGCAAGACGCAGGTGACACTGGCCCGTGAGCGGGACAATGCGAACTATCGGGAAGTGCTGGAAGACAGCATCGAAGAGCTGACCCGGCTCAACCGCATCATCAACGACATGCTGTTTCTCGCCCAGGTCAACCAGCCGCAAGCACAAGTCGCGTTAAAACCCTTGGCGCTGGCTGACGAGACAGCGCGGGTTGTCGAGCTGTTTACTTTCAGTGCCGAGCTGAAGGCAGTTGAGCTACGCGTTCAGGGCTGGGGGACTGCACAGGGTGACCGGCTGATGTTCCAGCGAGCACTGTCAAACCTGTTGAGCAATGCCATTCGGCACAGCCCGGAAGGTGAGCCCGTCGAACTGCGTATCGAGCGTGCGGGCAACGAAGTACGGCTAGCGGTGGAGAACCGAGGGCCTGGTATTGCTGCAGAGCACCAGTCACGCTTGTTCGAGCGGTTCTACCGGGTGGGCGCGGGGCGTTCGCGGCTGGAGGGCGGGACCGGTTTAGGGTTGGCAATCGTCAAATCGATCATGCAGTTGCATGGCGGTCGGGTCGAAGTGCGCAGCAGCCCCTTGGGGCCTACCCGCTTTACCCTGGTGTTTCCTGGCGAATGATCAGCTGCCTGTACCTGCGACAAAGCCGGTACAGGCAACCAACAAATCAGCGCGAAGCCGCTACGATCAGGGCTTTCATCTCCGCCACAGCAGCTTTGAAGCCAACGAACAAGGCATGTGCCACCAGCGCATGGCCGATGTTCAGTTCATTGATGCCTTTGATTGCCGCCACTGCCTCGACGTTGTGGTAATGCAGCCCATGGCCAGCATTGACGATCAGCCCCTGCCCCACACCAAACGCCACACCATCGACGATACGCTTGAGCTCTTCAGCCACTTCGGTTGGGGTTTGGGCATCGGCATAACGCCCGGTGTGCAGCTCGATCGCCGGCGCGCCAACCCGACGCGAGGCCTCGATCTGCCGCTCATCGGCATCGATGAACAGCGACACCTCGGCACCGGTACGCGCCAGGCGCTCCACGGCAGCCTTGATCCGAGCTTCCTGCCCTGCCACGTCCAGGCCACCTTCGGTGGTCAGCTCCTGACGGGTTTCGGGTACCAGGCAGATGTGTGCCGGGCGAATCTTCTCGGCAAACGCCATCATCTCTTCGGTAACGCCCATCTCGAAGTTCATGCGCGTCTGCAGCACATCCTTGAGCACCACCACATCCCGCTCCTGGATGTGCCGGCGGTCTTCGCGCAGGTGCACAGTGATGCCATCGGCGCCCGCTTCCTCGGCGTCCAGGGCAGCCTTGACCGGGTCAGGGTAACGCGTGCCACGGGCCTGGCGCAGGGTCGCCACGTGGTCGATGTTTACGCCAAGAAGCATGCGGTTGCTGTGAGTCACGAAAGGCTCTCCTGAAGATTGAGCCCCACAGCATACGTCGTGATCAGCGCTTGCGAAACAGTTCCCGGCTGACCAGCGGTTTTGCCCCCAGGTGAACCGCCAGTGCCTGGCGCATCAGGCGCTTGGCAGCCAGCAAGGCACCTGGGGCCTCCCAGTTGGCTTCGGCCAAAGCCAGCAGTTCAGTACCACGGAACAAGCCGGGTTGTGCCAACTCGACCCGCTCCAAGCCGGCATCCACGCGCAAACGGTACAGGCCGTCGGCAGCGACAGGTTGGTCATTAACGTCCTGTTGCAAGGAAAACGCATAACCGAGCTCGTCCAGCAGCCGCCATTCGAAAGAACGCAGCAGCGGCTCCAGCGGGCGCCCGGCGCCCAAGGCCTGCAAGGTCAAGGTGTAGTGCTCGAAAAGGGTCGGGAACGGCGCCTCGGCGGGCAGCAGGCGCATCAGCAATTCGTTGAGGTACAACCCGCTGAACAGGGCATCGCCGTGCAGCCAGGCGGCGGTACCAGCGCTGTCCATACGCCCGACATTCTTCAGCTCACCACGTCCACGCAGCTCCACCTCCAGCGGCACGAACGGCCGCACCAGGCTGCCCCCTTTGCTGCGCGCGCGGCGCAACACGGCGCGCACGCGGCCCTGGGGGGTGAAGAAGTCCACCAGCGCGCTGGTTTCCTTGTAGGCTCGGCTGTGCAGCACATAGGCTGGCTGGGGGGTGGGTTGGTCCATGCACTATCTCTGGGGGGCCAGATGTAATTGTGGGAGCGGGCTTGCCCGCGAAAGCGCCAGTGAGTCCACTATCGCATTCGCGGGCAGGCCCGCTCCCACAGGACGACCCGTGCGCTGAGGTAACTTACAGGTCGCCGTAGCCCAGAGAACGCAGGGCGCGCTCGTCGTCGGACCAGCCGCCTTTCACCTTGACCCACAGGTTGAGCATGACCTTGGAGTCGAACAGCACCTCCATGTCCTTGCGCGCCTCAGAGCCGATACGCTTGATACGCTCGCCCTTGTCGCCAATGATGATTTTCTTCTGGCCGTCGCGTTCAACCAGGATCAGCGCGTGAATGTGCAGCACATGGCCCTGCTGCTTGAACTCCTCGATCTCCACGGTGATCTGGTAAGGCAGCTCCGCACCCAACTGGCGCATGATTTTCTCGCGCACCAGCTCGGCAGCCAGGAAGCGGCTGCTGCGGTCGGTGATCTGGTCTTCCGGGAAGAAGTGATCGTTCTCGGGGAGGTGCTTGGCGATCTGTGCTTCCAGCGCGTCGAGGTTGTGCCCCTGCTGCGCGGAAATCGGCATGACTTCGGCGTTCGGCAGTTGCTCCTGCAGCCACTGCAGGTGCGGGATCAACTCGGCCTTCTCTTCCATGCGGTCGGTCTTGTTGACCGCAATGATCAACGGGCCGGTCACGTACTGCACACGCTCCAGCACCAGTTGATCCTCGTCGGTCCACTTGGTGCGGTCGACCACGAAGATCACCACGTCGACGTCCTTCAGGGCCGCCGAGGCGTTGCGGTTCATGTAGCGGTTCAAGGCCTTGTCGTTGGCCTTGTGCATACCAGGGGTATCAACGTAGATCGCCTGTACATCACCCTCGGTCTTGATGCCGAGCATGTTGTGGCGGGTGGTCTGCGGCTTGCGCGAAGTGATCGCGAGCTTCTGGCCCAGGATGTGGTTGAGCAGGGTCGACTTGCCCACGTTGGGGCGGCCGACAATGGCCACGTAGCCGCAGCGAGTCGGGTTGTTATCAGTCATTGCCATTCTCCACGCCCAGGGCGATCAGTGCAGACGCGGCGGCGACTTGCTCGGCGATACGCCGGCTAACGCCCTGACCACGGCTCTTGTTGTTCAGCAGTACCACTTCGCATTCGACGAAGAAGGTGCGGCAGTGCGGTTCACCCTGGATATCCACTACTTCGTAACGCGGCAGCTCACAGCTGCGCGACTGCAGGAACTCTTGCAGGCGGGTTTTCGGGTCCTTGTTGGTGTCGACCAGGGTCAGGCCCTCGAACTCGTCGGCCAGCCAGGCCAGGACGCGTTCCCGGGCAGTGTCCATGTCAGCGTCCAGGTAGATGGCACCAATCAGTGCCTCCAGGGCGTCGGCCAGGATCGACTCGCGACGGAAACCGCCACTTTTGAGCTCACCCGAACCCAGGCGCAGGTATTCGCCCAGGTCGAAACCACGGGCCAGGCGGGCCAGGGTCTCGCCCTTGACCAAGCGCGCGCGCAGGCGCGAAAGCTGGCCTTCGCGGGCCTGCGGGAAGCGCTCGAACAGCGCTTCGCCGGCGACGAAGTTGAGAATGGCATCGCCGAGAAACTCCAGGCGCTCATTGTTGCGCCCGGCGTAACTGCGATGGGTCAGCGCCAGGAGCATCTGGTCCTGGTTCTTGAAGGTGTAACCGAGCTTTCGCTCCAGACGGGCAAGGGAAGCACTCATGCGGCCACCCGTTGGTTGTTCAACGCGTTGTTCAAATCAACATCCTGAAAGACTGTTTGGCTGTGGTGCGCCGCGCGATGTGCGGCGAATCTCCCGATCCCTGAGAACACAGCCTATGTCAGAAATGCATTCGGCGCTGTCTGCTGGACAGCGCCGATGGGTATCAATGGATCAGACCGACCCGCGACAGGTTGGGCAGATGGCTGAGTTTGGGCTCTGGCCAGCTCATCCACACCGCGAAGGCCTTGCCGACAATGTTCCTGTCCGGAACCATGCCGTGCAGTTCCTTGGGAATGTTCGGGTCATCCCAGAAACGGCTGTCGTTGGAGTTGTCGCGGTTGTCGCCCATCATGAAGTAATGGCCTGCCGGCACGGTCCACTGCTGGTCCGGTGGCATGCGATAACGGCTCATCTCCTTGCGGATCAGGTGTTCGGCCTCGCCGAGCTTTTCCTTGTACAGCTGCGCGCTGCCCAAGGTGCCCGGTTCGCTGCCCACCAGTTGTTCGGCAATCGGCTGGCCGTTGACGAACAACCGCTTGTCGTTGGTGTAGCGGACCACGTCGCCCGGCAGGCCTACTACACGCTTGATGTAGTTGACGTTCGGGTCGCTCGGGTAACGGAACACCATCACATCACCGCGTTGCGGATCACCGACCTCGATGACCTTCTTGTCGATCACCGGCAGACGAATGCCGTACGAGAACTTGTTCACCAGGATGAAGTCGCCCACTTCCAGCGTTGGTTTCATCGAACCCGACGGGATCTGGAACGGCTCGACCAGGAACGAACGCAGCACCAGCACGATGAACAGCACCGGGAAGAACGACTTGCCGTACTCGACCAGCAACGGCTCCTTGTTCAGGCGTTCGACCACCGCCATCTCGGGCTGGCTGACGCTGCCCTGATAGTTGGCGATTGCCGCACGCCGGCGCGGGGCCAGGAACAGCAGGTCGATCAAGCCCAGCAGACCGCAGACGAAGACGGCGATGACTAGCAACAGCGGGAAATTTAGCGACATAGGACCTAGCTATCCAACCTGAGCACGGCGAGGAAGGCTTCTTGTGGAATCTCCACGTTGCCCACCTGTTTCATGCGTTTCTTACCGGCCTTCTGCTTCTCCAGCAGTTTCTTCTTACGGCTGACGTCACCGCCGTAGCACTTGGCCAGTACGTTCTTTCTGAGCGCCTTGACGGTTGTCCGCGCAATGATCTGGCCGCCAATGGCTGCCTGGATCGCCACGTCGAACATCTGCCGAGGGATCAGTTCCTTCATCTTCTCGGTCAACGCTCGGCCTTTGTAGGCCGCGTTGTCACGGTGCACGATCAATGCCAAGGCATCGACCTTGTCGCCGTTGATCAGTACGTCCAGCTTGACCAGGTTGGCCGACTGGTAGCGATCGAAATGATAGTCCAGCGAAGCATAGCCGCGGCTGGTGGACTTGAGACGGTCGAAGAAGTCGAGCACCACTTCGTTCATCGGCATGTCGTAACGCACCTGCACCTGGCTGCCGAGGAACTGCATGTCGCGCTGAACGCCACGCTTCTCGATGCACAGGGTGATGACGTTGCCCAGGTGCTCCTGCGGCACCAGGATGGTCGCGGTGACGATCGGCTCGCGGAAGTCGGTGACGGACGAGACATCCGGCAGCTTCGACGGGTTGTCGACGACGATGGTTTCGCCGGTCTTGAGCTCGAGCTCGTAGATCACGCTCGGCGCCGTGGTGATCAGGTCCAGGTCGTATTCGCGCTCCAGGCGCTCCTGGATGATCTCCATGTGCAGCATGCCCAGGAAGCCGCAACGGAAGCCGAAGCCCAGTGCGTCGGAGCTTTCCGGCATGTACTGCAAGGACGAGTCGTTCAGGGTCAGCTTCTGCAGTGCATCGCGGAAGTCCTCGAAGTCGTCGGAGCTGACCGGGAACAGGCCGGCATAAACCTGTGGCTGGATTTTCTTGAAACCAGCCAGCACTTCGACCTCAGGGGTCGACGACAGGGTCAGGGTGTCACCCACCGGCGCACCATGAATGTCCTTGATGCTGGCGATGATGAAGCCCACTTCACCGGCTTTCAGATCTGCGGTCTGGGTGTGTTTCGGGGTGAATACACCGACGCTGTCGACCAGGTGCACCTTGCCGGTGGACTTGACCAGAATCTTGTCGCCTTTCTTTACACGGCCATGGCGCACGCGCACCAGCGAGACCACGCCCAGGTAGTTGTCGAACCAGGAGTCGATGATCAGCGCTTGCAGCGGTGCATCGATTTCGCCTTCCGGCGCTGGGATGGTGTGCACCAGGCGCTCGAGCACCTCGTCCACGCCCATGCCGCTCTTGGCGCTGCAGGCCACGGCGTCGGTAGCGTCGATACCGATGATCTTCTCGATCTCGTCCTTGACGCGGTCCGGGTCGGCCTGGGGCAGGTCCATCTTGTTCAGGACCGGCATGACTTCCAGGCCCTGCTCGATGGCGGTGTAGCAGTTGGCCACGGACTGGGCTTCAACGCCCTGGCCAGCATCGACCACCAGCAGTGCACCTTCACAGGCCGCCAGCGAGCGCGAGACTTCGTAGGTGAAGTCGACGTGACCGGGGGTGTCGATGAAGTTCAGCTGGTAGGTTTTGCCGTCCTGCGCCTTGTAGTGAAGCGTGACGCTGTGGGCCTTGATGGTGATACCGCGCTCACGCTCCAGGTCCATGGAATCGAGCACCTGGGCTTCCATTTCGCGTGCCGACAGGCCACCGCACATCTGGATGAAACGGTCGGCCAGCGTCGACTTGCCATGGTCGATGTGGGCGATGATGGAGAAATTGCGGATATGACTCAAATCACTCACAGGTCAACACTCGAAAAGGCTGCGAGCCGGACGCCCGCCGAAAAATAGCCGGGAATTGTACCTTAAGCTGCTGGGATATGGGAGATTCCTCTGTCCGACTGTACACAGCAATCACCCCCGCAATTGTGAAGATTCATGAAAAAGGGCAGCCGAAGCTGCCCTTTTCGCCTTGCGAAACCGCTTATTCAGCAAGCTTGAAGGTGATGAAGCTGGCGCGCCCCTGACGCAGGACGCGCATCGATACCGAACGGTTCTTCGGCAGCTCCTTGGCGATTTCGGTGAATTCCTTGGCCGAACCGATGGCCTGGTTGTTCAGGTGGCTGATGACATCACCCGGGCGCAGGCCAATCATGGCTGCGGGGCCATCCTGCACTTCCTTGATGACCACGCCTCCCTTGAGTTCCAGGGATTTCTTCTGCTCGGCGGTCAGGTCGGCCACCGATACGCCCAGGCGGTTGCTGCTGCGCTCGGCGCTGCCTTCGGCGCCAGTGCCAATGTCGACATCGTCGTCCGGCAGTGCGCCCACGCTGATGTCCAGGTTCTGACGCTTGCCGTTGCGGATGATTTCCAGCTTGGCCTTCTCGCCATCCTTGAGGCCGCCAACCAGGTGCGGCAGGTCGGCCGACATGACGATAGGCTGGCCGTTCATGCTGAGGATCACGTCACCCACCTGCAGGCCGCCCTTGGCAGCCGGGCCGTTTTCCAATACCTGGGCCACCAGGGCACCCGCAGGCTTGTCCAGGCCGAAGGATTCAGCCAGGTCCTTGTTGACCTCCTGAATCACTACACCCAGCCAGCCACGGCTGACCTTGCCGTCTTTTTTCAGCTGGTTGGAGACATCGATCGCCACATCGATCGGGATGGCGAACGACAAGCCCATGAAACCGCCAGAACGGGTGAAGATCTGCGAGTTGATACCCACCACTTCGCCCTTCATGTTGAACAGCGGACCACCGGAGTTACCCGGGTTGATGGCCACGTCGGTCTGGATGAACGGTACGTAGGTGTCATTGGGCAGGGTCCGGCCCTTGGCGCTGACGATACCTTTGGTCACCGAATGGTCGAAGCCGAACGGCGAACCGATGGCCAGTACCCACTCACCCACCTTGAGCTTCTCGGAATCACCCAGCTTCACGATCGGCAGGTTCTTGCCCTCGACCTTCAGCAGGGCCACGTCGGTACGCGGGTCGGTGCCGACCAATTTGGCCTGCAGCTCGCTGCGGTCCGACAGGCGGACGATGATCTCGTCGGCGTCGGCGACCACGTGGTTGTTGGTGAGCACGTAGCCATCACTGGAAATGATGAAGCCCGAGCCCAGCGACTGCGCCTCGCGCTGGCGGTCACCGCGTGGCGAGCGCGGTTGTTGCGGCATGTTGCGTTCGAAGAACTCGCGGAACATCGGCGGCAGGCCTTCCAGGTCCGGCATCTGCCCTGCAGCGATGCGGCGATCCGGCAGCTTCTGCTTGGTACTGATGTTGACCACCGCCGGCGAGGCCTGCTCGACCAGGGTGGTGAAGTCCGGCAGGGCTTCCTCGGCCTGGGCGGTGAGCACCTGGCCGAGCATGAGCACGGCGGCGAACATCGTTAGGTAGGATTTCAAGCGTGGTATTGACATACGGCTCCCGTCACAACGAGCGGTAGTTTAGAAAGACCCCTGCACAAAGCAGGAAAGGCCAGGCTCCAAGAAGCCTGACCTATAGAAAATTTGCCGAAGGATTGCAAATGACAATGCTTTAATTTCATTTCAGCCGTATGTCCACCTGCCTTGGCATGGCCCGCAAAAGCACGCCATTACTGACGTGCCTGGGCATCCTGTGGGCGCATCGACAAGGCGACACGTTCTGCCGTACCCAGTGGTATTTCGCCAACCACGGTCACCATCACTTTGCCTTTGGGCGTGTTCAGACGGCGCGAGACAGCGGAAGTCGGGCCCAGCTGGGTGCGCATGTCCGTACCGCCATCATCGTTCACTTGTTCGAGGAACACTGAGAAACGCGCCAGGCCATCGTCATACATAAGGCTGCTGACCGAGCTGTTGCGTTTGGAGTCCTGGCGCACCGAACTGTTGACCAGTTCGAAACCAGGTGGCAACCAGTCCGAACGCCAGCCGGCGACCGTGTCATTGCTGCCGGACGCCACATGCTGCACCGGTTTGCACGCGGCACTGGGGCGCAGGTCAGCATCACTGGGTAATTCGTCGGTATCGAGGCGAGTCATCTGGAAGCGCTCCAGCAACTGCCCCTTGTCGTTGAGCATCAACGAGCGCAGCGGCAGGCCAGTGTTACGGTCCAGATGCAATTCGAACGCATAGCGGTGCTGGTCGCGTGGCGTGAGCGTGACGATCACGGCGTCGCGCCCGGCGACCCGTGACTTGCCTGCCACACTCAAATCGTACCAGCCCATCAGTTTCAGCGGATCAAGTACACGTGGCGCGGTATCCGGCGGCGTCGTAACACCGCTGACCAAGGCCCCGCTGACACACGCCACCTTGCCATCCACGCGCACGATTTCCTGGGCGGCGCCATCGAGCTGCAACAGCCGCTCGCTGACCTTGCCGTCCTCGACCCTGTGCCAGATATCGTGGGAAGAGAAGCTGCCGTTGCGTTCGTAGACGAAAGAGCCTTGATAGCTCTGTTTTTGCTCGGCCTGTGCCAGCTTGTTCAGCCATTCACTCGCCTCGGGCGAGGAGTTGGCCGCCAATGCTGGCACCGTCATGCAGCTGCCAATCAGCAGCGACAGGAGAGGTAGCGCGCGCATGATCCTCCTTACTTAACGGTTTTCCAGGCTGGCGGCGCGGGCATACGGCAATGCCGTTTCAGTGCCTTTGAGCGCGGATTCCTGGGCATGCTGGCGCAGGTAACCTGGCAGACGCTGATCCCAGCCGGCCTGGTTCTGCAGCACGCCATTGGCCATTGGCCCGGTCGGTTGCTCACTGCTCTCACTATAGCCTGCCAAAACAGCCGGGCCCTGTGCTTGTGGCACGCTCAGACCTTGCTGGACAGGTTGCTGGGCAGCCAGCTCGGCACCCGTGATTTCGTCCTGGTTGTACATGCGTACACCGGCCAGCACCGCTACGGTCACCGAGGCGGCTACCGCAAGGCGCCCAATGCTGCGCCACGGGCCTTTCTTGACCTTGGCGGGCACGGCTTCGTCGGCCAGCGCAGCAGACACCGCCGAGGCGATATCCAGGTTGGGCAGCAGCAACTCCTTGTGCATGGCTGCACGGGCGACCTGGTAACGCGACCAGGTGGCACGGGTTTCGGCATCGTCGACGGCGTTCAACACCCGACGCAGTTCCAGTTCGTCCGCTTCGTTATCCATCACCGCGGACAGCGATTCCTGCAAAGCTTCACGACTCATGGCGGTTCCTCTCTTGGCTGTCGCCGCTGTCTCAGGTTTCCTGCAACAACGGCTGCAGGGCTTTGTCTATGGCCTCCCGAGCGCGGAAGATTCGAGAGCGCACGGTACCCACCGGACATTGCATGACACTGGCAATGTCTTCGTAACTCAGTCCGTCGAACTCGCGCAGGGTCAATGCCGTACGCAGGTCTTCGGGCAGCTGCTGGATGGTGCGATGGACAGTGCCTTCGATTTCATCCCGCAACAACGAGCGCTCTGGGGACTCGAGATCCTTGAGACCATGATCGCCGTCGTAAAACTCCGCATCCTCGGAGCTCACATCGCTGTCTGGCGGCCGTCTTCCACGGGACACCAGGTAGTTCTTCGCCGTGTTGATGGCGATGCGGTACAGCCACGTATAAAACGCACTGTCGCCGCGAAAGTTGCCAAGCGCACGGTAGGCCTTGATAAAGGCTTCCTGTGCTACATCCTGGGCCTCGTGGGTGTCGTGAACGAACCGCACGATCAACCCGAGAATCTTGTGCTGATACTTCAGCACCAACAGATCGAACGCTCGCCTGTCGCCGCGCTGAACGCGCTCGACAAGCTGCTGATCCTCTTCCTGGGTTAGCATGAACACTCCTCAGTGAACTCGAAGGAGCGCTGCAACAGCCATCGTTCAGGCTTGCAACCATAGACTCGGGCTTTGCGCAAAAGTTCTCCCCTCCAAGCAAGTTTCCTGCAGCCCTTGGTCGGCTTGCACGGAAGACGCTGCGCGGTCACGGCCGGCTAACGTCGATAATCAGGTTTCGAATACGCAGGAGCAGCCCGGACAGGCCTGCCGCCCTGCGTCGCCGCGGCAAATTGTGGCGTACGGGCAGCCTTCATAGGATTTCCGGCCATGCCGGAAAGTTCCCACAAAGGTTGCCGCAACCTGGCAAGTGGCATGGAAATTGGCCACCCGGGGCTGCTATAAAGGCATCCCGGCCAAGTTTAACGATAGTTTCACAATGCCATCTGCGCGTGACTATTGTGCCGCGCCCCTTCCAAAGATTACTAGTGTCCCGACATGAGCCAACAATTCCAACATGATGTCCTGGTGATCGGCAGCGGTGCCGCCGGTCTCAGCCTGGCACTTAACCTCCCCAGCCACCTGCGCGTTGCCGTGCTCAGCAAGGGCGACCTGGCCAACGGCTCGACCTTCTGGGCCCAAGGCGGCGTCGCGGCGGTGCTGGACAACACTGACACCGTCCAGTCGCATGTCGAAGACACCCTCAATGCTGGCGGCGGCCTTTGCCATGAAGAAGCGGTGCGTTTTACCGTCGAGCACAGCCGTGAAGCCATCCAGTGGTTGATCGAGCAAGGCGTGCCCTTCACCCGCGACGAGCACTACAGCGTCGATGATGGCGGCTTCGAGTTCCACCTCACCCGTGAAGGCGGCCATAGTCACCGGCGCATCATCCATGCCGCCGACGCCACTGGCGCGGCCATTTTCACCACGCTGCTGGAGCAGGCTCGCCAGCGCCCGAATATCCAGCTGCTGGAGCAGCGCGTGGCGGTCGACCTGATTACCGAACGTCGCCTGGGCCTGCCCGGCGAACGCTGCCTTGGCGCCTACGTGCTCGACCGCAACACCGGTGAGGTAGACACCTTTGGTGCGCGCTTCACCGTGCTGGCCACTGGCGGTGCGGCCAAGGTCTATCTCTATACCAGCAACCCCGACGGCGCCTGTGGCGACGGCATCGCCATGGCCTGGCGGGCCGGTTGTCGGGTGGCGAACCTGGAATTCAACCAGTTCCACCCGACCTGCCTGTACCACCCACAGGCCAAGAGCTTCCTGGTCACCGAAGCCCTGCGCGGCGAGGGCGCCCTGTTGCGCCTGCCCAACGGCGAACGCTTCATGCCACGCTTCGACCCACGCGAAGAGCTGGCCCCCCGCGACATCGTGGCCCGCGCCATTGACCACGAAATGAAGCGCCTGGGCGTGGACTGCGTCTACCTGGACATCACTCACAAGCCAGCCGATTTCATCAAGAGCCACTTCCCTACCGTATACGAGCGCTGCCTGGCCTTTGGCATCGACATCACTCGTCAGCCCATCCCGGTGGTACCTGCTGCGCACTACACCTGCGGCGGGGTGATGGTCGACGACCGCGGCCATACCGACGTGCCAGGTTTGTATGCCATCGGTGAAACCAGCTTCACCGGCCTTCACGGCGCCAACCGCATGGCGAGCAACTCGCTGCTGGAATGCTTCGTCTATGGCCGCGCTGCCGCCGCTGACATCCAGGCAAATCTGGAGCAAGTGCCCATGCCCAAAGCCCTGCCCGGTTGGGATGCCAGCCAGGTCACCGACTCGGACGAAGACGTGATCATTGCGCACAACTGGGACGAATTGCGGCGGTTCATGTGGGACTACGTGGGCATTGTGCGCACCAGCAAGCGCCTGCAGCGGGCCCAGCACCGCATTCGGCTGCTGCTGGATGAAATCGACGAGTTCTACAGCAACTACAAGGTCAGCCGTGATCTGATCGAATTGCGCAACCTGGCGCAGGTCGCCGAGCTGATGATCTTGTCGGCGATGCAGCGCAAGGAGAGCCGTGGGTTGCATTACACCCTGAATTACCCGGGGATGTTGGACGAGGCCAAGGATACCGTTCTCAGTCCGGTCTGACATTTGCAGCGCCTGTGAGATCGAGCGCCGCGCGGGCGGCCCTCGATCTCACAGGCGCTGCCCCCGCTATGTCGAACACTTCTCAGCCCTGCCCCATTCCCACCTCAGCCCAGCGCCGCCGACTGAACTTCAACCGCACCCGCAAGCGCCGATGCTCATCAGCCCCCAGCGCATCCCGCGGTATGCACTGGCTCTCCCCCCACCATCGCCCCGCCCGCTCGAAGCGCACCACCACCAACCCCGGCAACGCCACGCTATCCCGACACAGCCGCACCGGCTGCCACCCGCAGGCACGGCTGAACACCTGCCAGCCGCGCGCATCACGCCGCAGGCCGACAACGGCATGCTCATGGGTCAACAAGATACGACGAGGAATGGCCCAGCTAGCGTGGGCAAGACAGGCAGCGACAACAAAAAAAGCCAACCACCCAGGCAGCGCGCTCGCCCACACGGCAAGCCACGCCACTGCCTGGCAGGCCAAGTAGGCCGTCAGCAGCAGGCGCGAGCCTTGCCAACGGCACTCGAAGCACTCACTTGGGCTGGACACGGTCCAGAATGATGCGGACCATGCGCTGCAGCTCCGGGTCTTCCGACTCGGTGCGCTCCATGAACCAGCCGAACATGTCCTGATCCTCACAGCTCAACAGACGCACATAAAGCTCACGATCAGTCTCGTTGAGGGTGGGGTAGACTTCCTGGGTGAAAGGCACCAGCAGCACGTCCAGTTCCAGCATGCCGCGGCGGCTGTGCCAGAAAAGCCGGTTGAGTTCAGTTTGTTCGACCATGGGGCCCTCCTCGAATGGCCCGCCAGTATACAGCCAGGCGCGCCAGGCGACACCGGGCGTTGGTCTAGTCACCTACCTATTTTGTTACCGGCGTTCTATGATGGCCGCCAGTCTTTAGCCACCGCGATGACCCATGGCCGATTCCGCTTTCTTCTGCCCCCTGTCCCACGAGGGCATCCTCGCTGTCCGCGGCTCCGATGCAGGCAAGTTCCTGCAAGGCCAGCTGACCTGCAATATCAACTACCTCAGCCAGGAGCACGCCAGCCTCGGTGCCCGCTGCATGGTCAAGGGGCGCATGCAGTCGAGCTTCCGCATCGTGCCTGAAGGCAACGGCTACCTGCTGGCCATGGCCAGCGAACTGCTCGACGCACAACTGGCGGACCTTAAGAAGTACGCTGTGTTCTCCAAGGCCACGCTGACCGACGAAAGCAGCGCCTGGGCACGCTTCGGCCTGCAGGGTGGAGACGCTGCGCTGCAGGCGCTGGGGCTCGATGTGCCCGCGGCCGCCGGCAGTACTGTGCGCCATGCCGGGCTGATCGCTGTTGCGGTATCCGCTGGCCGCGTGGAGCTGTGGGTACCTGCGGCCGACGCCGAGCCTGTACGCCAGGCCCTCGCCGCAGCCCTGCCCGAGGGCAGTGTCAACGATTGGCTGCTGGGGCAGATTCGCGCCGGTATCGGCCAGGTCATGGGGCCGACCCGTGAACTGTTCATCCCACAGATGATCAACCTGCAGGCTGTCGATGGCGTCAGCTTCAAGAAAGGCTGCTACACCGGCCAGGAAATCGTCGCCCGCATGCAGTACCTGGGCAAGCTCAAACGCCGTCAGTACCGCCTGGCACTGGACCAGCAGGCCATTCCGGCCCCGGGTGCCGAGATTTTCTCGCCCACCCATGGTTCGTCGGTCGGTGAAGTGGTCATTGCGGCCAGCAACGGTCCGGGCTGCGAACTGCTCGCGGTGCTCAGCGCCGATGCGGTGGCAGACGACAACCTGCACCTGGGCAGCCTCGAAGGCCCGCGCCTGCAAGTGCTGACCCTGCCTTACGAACTGGACCGCGACCGGGAAATCCAACGCTGACCAGCCTGCCCCGTCCCTGTGGCGGGGCCGCACCACCACTGCGGTAGACATGCCCATGAACAAGCTGGCCGAGATGGTTCAAGCACAATTGCTCGACGCCATCGAAAAGGATGACCTGGTCCTGCCCACCCTGCCCGAGGTTGCCTTGAGCATCCGCGAGGCAGCGGAAGACAGCGAGATCAGCGTAGCGGCCCTGAGCAAGGTGATCGGTCGTGACGCGGCCCTTTCAGCGCGCCTGATCAAGGTCGTCAACAGCCCGCTGCTGCGCGCGGCGGTCGAGGTTACCGACCTGCACACCGCCATCACACGGCTGGGCATCAACTACAGCTGCAACCTGGCCATCGGCCTGGTGATCGAGCAGATTTTCCATGCCCGCTCGCCGGCGGTTGAGCAAAAGCTGCGAGACATATGGGCTAACAGCCTGGAGGTGGCGGGCATCAGCTACGAAGTGTGCCGCCGATACACGCAACTCAAGCCCGACCAGGCGACCTTGGGCGGCCTGGTCAACCAGATTGGCGCACTGCCGGTACTGATCTATGCCGAAGAACACAACGAGCTGTTGTCCGACCCGGTTTGCCTGCATTACGTGATCGAGCAGATTCAGCCGGTGCTGGGGGACAAGATCCTCAAGGCTTGGGAGTTTCCGGAACAACTTGTCAACCTGCCGAGCCAGGTTCAGGACCTGGACCGGCAGACCGACAAGATCGACTACATCGACATCGTGCAGATCGCCCGCTGCATCAGCCAGCGCGGCCGCCACCGGCCGTTGGCGGCACTGCCGGCGTACCGCCATCTGGGGCTGCCGTTTGGCACCGAGCTGGAGGTGGACGAACTGCTTGAGGCGCGGAGCATGTTGCGCTGACCGGTGCGAAGCCCTGGCAGGGCCATCAATCTGCGATAAAACTTACCCGCACCCGCAACCCGCCCTTCTCGCCATCATGCAGGCTCACCTGCGCCAGATGCGCCCGGCAGATTTCGCCAACAATCGCCAACCCAAGCCCACTGCCCTGGGCACTGCGGCGGTAGAACCGCTCGAACACCCGCTCGCGCTCAGCCTCGGGAATACCGGGCCCGTCGTCCTCCACTTCCAGCACCGCCGGCGCAACGACCCGCAAAATCACGTTGCCTCCCGCTGGCGTATGCGCCAAGGCGTTGTCCACCAGGTTGCTCAACAGCTCGTTCAACAGTGTCGGCTCACCCTTGAGCCACACGGGTGCCTCGGCTTCCAGCGCCAGCGCCACTCCACGCTTGTGCGCCAGGGGCGCCATGGCCATGCCCAGCTCGCGCGCCAACTGGCTCAGGTCCAGGCGCTGCGCGCCACCTTCGGCAATTGCCCGTGCGCCATTCTCGACCCGCGCCAACGACAGCAACTGGTTGGCCAGATGGGTCAACCTGTCGGTGCCCTGGGCCGCTGACTCCAAGGTCTGTCGCCACTCCTGCGGCTCGGACGAGCGCAAACCCAACTCGACCCGCGCCTTCAGCGCTGCCAGCGGCGTACGCAGTTCGTGGGCGGCGTCGGCAATGAACTGCGCCTGGCGCTCGAACTGGCCACGCAAGCGCTCGGTAAAGTGGTTCAAGGCCCGCACCAGCGGGCTCAGCTCGCGCTGCACCTGCACCACCGGCAAGGCCCGCAAGTCGTCAGGCTGGCGCTCTTCTACCGCTGTGCGCAGGCGCTCCAACGGCCGCAACGCGGCACTCACGGCAAACCACACCATCACCAGCGCAGCCAACGCCAGCATGCCCAGGCGCAGCAGGGTATCGGCCATCAATCCACGGGCCATGCGCACCCGCGCTTCCTCGGTTTCGGCCACGCGGATTTCCGCCATGCCGTTCATGTTCGGCTCACTTACCGGCTTCAGCAGGCTCACCACGCGCACGTCCTGGCCCAGGTAAGTGGCGTTGTAGAACCGCGCCAAGGCCGGGTAGTCGTCGGTGCGCGGCGTGCCGGGCGGTGGCGGCGGAAGGTTCTCGTAGCCGGAAATCAGCCGCTGCTTGATGTCCAGTACCTGGTAGTAAATGCGGCCGGCACTGTCGTAGGCGAATGTGTCCAAGGCTACGTAGGGCACATCCGCGCTCAACGAGCCATCGCGTTGCGACAGGCCTGCGGCGATGGTTCGTGCCGAGGCCAGCAAGGTGCGGTCGTAGGCGGTGTCGGCGGCTTCGCGGCCGTTCCAGTAGGCACTCAGGCCGCTGGCCAGCATCAGTACCACCAGCAGCAACGCCAGGTTGCCCAGCAAGCGCCCGCGCAGGCTACCGTTGTCACGCATCGCGGTGCTCGAGCAGGTAGCCAAGGCCACGGAAAGTAACGATAGCCACCGGGTGGCCGTCGAGCTTCTTGCGCAGCCGGTGGATGTAGATTTCGATGGCGTCGGGGCTGGCCTCTTCGTCCAGGCCGAACACCTGGGCAGCCAGTTGCTCCTTGCTCATCACCCGGCCCGGCCGGGCGATCAGCGCTTCCAGCACGCTTTGCTCGCGCGAGGTGAGGGTCAGGTTATCTGCACCGAGGGTAAAGCGCCGGGTGTCCAGGTCATAGACCAGCGGCCCGCAACGCTGCTGGCGCTCGCCACCGAGCACGCTGCGGCGCAGCAAGGCCTTGACCCTTGCTTCCAGCTCAGTGAGCTCGAACGGCTTGGCCAGGTAATCGTCGGCGCCAAGGTTCAGGCCATGAACACGGTCCTTGACGTCGCTGCGCGCGGTCAGCATCAGCACTGGCAAGGTCTTGCCACGGCCGCGCAGACGCGCCAGCACCTCGAAGCCGTCCATGCGCGGCAAGCCGACATCCAGCACGGCCACAGCGTATTCCTCGCTGGCCAGGGCCAGGTCGGCAGCCACGCCATCATGCAGCACATCCACGGTCAGGCCGTGGCTTTTCAAGGCCAGGGCCACGCTTTCGGCCAGTTGCAGGTGGTCTTCGACCAGCAGTACACGCATCGGATTCTCCCTGCTCGGGTGGGGCAGTGGCGCGGAGTGTACCGCTGTCACCCCGCCTGTGAAGCCCCTTGTAACAAACCTTTCTCGCTGAAAGGTTAGCGAAAGGTTCGTTGCCTAGCATCGCACCACGGTCGCCCTTCGCGCCGAAAAAAGCACCAGCAAGGTGCAACGAATAAGAACAATAAACGGAGTCATCGACGATGCTGTCATCGCAGCCGCAGGCGTTCGCGCCTACCCGTTCCTTTGCCGCACGCCCCTCTGCCATCGCCAGCGCCCTCGCGCTTGCCGGTGTCGCCCCGATGAGCCAGGCCGCCTTCTTCGAAGACAGCACGGCCACCTTCGAAACCCGCAACATGTACTTCAACCGCGACTTCCGCGACGGCACCAGCGCGCAGCAGTCCAAGCGCGACGAATGGGCCCAGGGCTTCATCCTCAACTTCGAGTCCGGCTACACCGATGGCACCGTGGGCTTTGGCCTGGACGCATTGGGCATGCTCGGCATCAAGCTCGACTCCAGCCCCGACCGTACCGACACTGGCCTGCTGCCGACCCACGATGACGGCAAGGCTGCCGATGAGTATTCCAAGCTGGGCCTGACCGGCAAGGTGAAGATCTCCCAAACCGAGCTCAAGATCGGCACCCTGATCCCCGAGCTGCCAACGCTGCAGCCCAACGACGGGCGTATCCTGCCGCAAACCTTCGAGGGCGGCCTGCTTACTTCCAAGGAGATCAAGGGCCTGACCTTCACCGGTGGCCGCCTGGACAAGGCCAAGGACCGCAACGACACCAACTGGGAAGACTTGGCGCTGAACAACAAGAACGGCCGCTTCGGTGGCACCTTCAGCGCCGACAACCTGGCCCTGGGCGGGCTCGACTACCAGTTCACCGACCGTATCACCGGCAGCTACCACTTCGCCCAGCTCGACGATATCTACCGCCAGCACTTCATCGGCATGGTCGCCACCCAGCCATGGGGCCCAGGCACCTTGGGCGCCGACCTGCGCCTGGCGGTGAGCGACGACGCCGGCGCCGCCAAGGCCGGCAACATCGACAACACCACCTTCAACGGCATGCTCAGCTACGCCTTGGGCGGGCACAAGGTCAGCGCCGCCTGGCAGCAGCTGTCTGGCGACAGCGCCTTCCCCTATGTCGATGGCGCCGACCCGTACCTGGTCAACTTCGTCCAGATCAACGACTTCGCCGGTGCCGACGAACGCTCCTGGCAGGCGCGCTACGACTACAACTTCGCCGCGCTCGGCGTGCCCGGCCTGACCTTCATGACCCGCTACATCAGCGGTGACAACGTCAGCCGTGCGGCCGGCGGTGAAGGCAAAGAGTGGGAACGCAACACGGAACTTAAGTACGTGGTACAAAGCGGCCCGTTGAAGAACGTCGCCGTGCGCCTGCGCAACGCCACCTTCCGCTCCAACTTCGCCCGCGACGCCGACGAAGTGAGGCTGTTGGTCAGCTACAGCGTGGCGCTGTGGTAACCCCATAGCGGTAATCCAATAACAACAACGCTCACGGAGATAGACGATGACCTTTTCACTGCGCCGCCTCGTCCTCGCAACCGGTTGCCTGCTGTTGGCCGGCAACGCCCTCGCTGCAGAACCCAAACGCCCCGAATGCATCGCCCCCGCCTCACCCGGCGGAGGCTTCGACCTGACCTGCAAACTGGTGCAAAGCGCCCTGGTGCAGGAAAAGATCCTCAGCAAGCCCATGCGCGTCACCTACATGCCCGGCGGTGTCGGCGCGGTGGCCTACAACGCCGTGGTCGCCCAGCGCCCAGCCGATGCAGGCACTTTGGTGGCCTGGTCCAGCGGCTCGCTGCTGAACCTGGCCCAAGGCAAGTTCGGCCGCTTCGACGAAAACGCGGTGAAATGGTTGGCTGCTGTCGGCACCAGCTACGGTGCCATTGCGGTGAAAAGCGATTCGCCTTACAAAACCCTCGATGACCTGGTCGCGGCACTGAAGAAAGACCCAAGCAAGGTGGTGATCGGCTCGGGCGGTACGGTCGGCAGCCAGGACTGGATGCAGACTGCGCTTATCGCCAAGGCGGCCGGCATCAACCCGCGTGACCTGCGCTACGTGGCCCTGGAAGGCGGTGGCGAAATTGCCACGGCGCTGCTGGGCGGCCATATCCAGGTCGGCTCTACCGACATCTCCGACTCCATGCCGCACATCCAAAGCGGCAACATGCGCATCCTCGCGGTGTTCTCGGAAAACCGCCTGGACGAGCCGGAAATGAAAAACATCCCTACCGCCAAGGAGCAAGGCTACGACATCGTCTGGCCGGTGGTGCGCGGCTTCTACCTGGGGCCGAAAGTGAGCGACGAAGACTACGCCTGGTGGAAGGCTTCGTTCGACAAGATGCTGGCCTCGGAAGACTTCGCCCAGCTGCGTGATCAACGTGAGCTGTTCCCGTTCGCCATGACCGGTGAAGAGCTGGACGGCTATGTGAAAAAGCAAGTGGCCGACTACAAGGCACTGGCCAAGGAATTTGGCCTGATTCAGTAAGCCTGTCGGACTCACCACCACCCCTGTGGGAGCGGCCTAGTGTCGCGATGGGCCGCACAGCCGATGCAATGCTTCGGACACATCGCAGTGGCAGGTTTTGCGGCCGCTTCGCGCCCGATCGCGACGCAAGGCCGCTCCCACAGGATTTGCATCTCACTTGAGCAATCCCAACGAGGATTCCCCAATGATCCTGCAACGCATCTTCGCCCTGGCCCTGCTGGCGGTGTGCGCCGCCCTGGCCGTGATGGCCTGGCCCTACCAGGCAGCGTTTTCCTATGAACCGGTAGGCCCGCGCGCCTACCCGCTGCTGATGCTCGGCCTGATGAGCCTGGGCCTGCTGTATCTGGTGTTCCGCCCCACCCCCATCGTGCGCAAGGACGACGAGCCGGAGCTGGACCGCGAGACCCTGACCAAGATCGCCGCCTGCGTAGGCCTGCTGATCGTCTTCGCCGCCACCTTCGAGACCCTGGGCTTCATCCTCAGCGCCATCCTCGTTGGCCTGCCCATGGCCCGCCTGTATGGCGGCCGCTGGCTGTACAGCGCCATCGTGGTGGTCGGCATGAGCGTCTTCCTCTACTGGCTGTTCGACCGCGTGATGGATGTGCCCCTGCCCCTTGGCCTGCTGAGCGTACTGGAGAACTGACACATGGATACCTTGAGCTACCTGGGCCAGGGCTTCGGCGTTGCCCTGACCCCCTACAACCTGGTCACCGCCCTCTCCGGCACCCTGATCGGTACCGTGGTCGGCCTGTTGCCGGGCCTGGGGCCAATCAACGGCGTGGCCCTGCTGATCCCCATCGCCTTTGCCCTCGGCCTGCCGCCAGAGTCGGCACTGATCCTGCTGGCCGCGGTGTACCTGGGCTGTGAGTACGGCGGGCGCATCAGCTCGATCCTGCTGAATATCCCGGGCGAAGCCTCGACCGTGATGACCACCCTCGACGGTTACCCGATGGCCCGCCAGGGCCTGGCCGGCGTGGCCCTGTCGCTGTCGGCCTGGAGTTCGTTCATCGGCGCCTTCATCGCCACCTGCGGCATGGTGCTATTCGCCCCGCTGCTGGCGAAATGGGCCATCGCCTTCGGCCCGGCGGAGTACTTCGTGCTGATGGTCTTCGCCATTGTCGCGCTTGGCGGCATGGCCGGTGACAAACCCCTGAAAACTTTCATTGCCGCACTGATCGGCCTGTTCCTGTCGGCGGTCGGTATCGACGCCAACAGCGGCGTGTACCGCTTCACCGGTGACAGCGTGCACCTGGCCGACGGTATTCAGTTCGTGGTCCTGGTGCTGGGTCTGTTCTCCATCAGCGAAATCCTCCTGCTGCTGGAAAAGACCCACCATGGCCACCAGGCGGTCAAGGCTACCGGCCGCATGCTGTTCAACTTCAAGGAAGCGGCCTCGGTGTTCGTGGTCAACATCCGTTGCGGCCTGCTCGGTTTCATCATGGGCGTGCTGCCGGGCGCCGGCGCGACGTTGGCCAGCGCCGTGGCCTACATGACCGAGAAGCGCCTGGCGGGTGAAAGCGGCAAGTTCGGCAAGGGCGATGCCCGTGGCCTGGCCGCGCCGGAAACCGCCATTGGTGCGTCCTGCTGTGGCGCCCTGGTACCGATGCTGACCCTGGGTGTACCAGGTTCCGGCACCACCGCCGTGATGATCGGCGCCCTGACCCTGTACAACATCACCCCCGGCCCACTGCTGTTCGAACAGCAGCCGGACATCGTCTGGGGCCTGATCGCCTCGCTGTTCATCGCCAACATCATGCTGGTGATCCTCAACATCCCGATGATCCGCATCTTTACCCGCATCCTCGCCGTGCCGAACTGGGCGCTGGTGCCGGTAATCGCCATCATCACCGCGATCGGCGTGTATGCCGTGCATGCCACCACCTTCGACCTGTTCCTGATGGTCGGTATCGGCATCATGGGTTACATCCTGCGCAAGCTGGACTTCCCGCTGTCGCCAATCCTGCTCGGCTTCATCCTCGGCGGGTTGATGGAGCAGAACCTGCGCCGGGCGCTGTCGATCTCCAACGGTGAACTGGGCATCCTCTGGTCGAGCCCGATCAGCATGGGCGTCTGGGCACTGGTCATGGTCATGTTCGCCCTGCCGCTGCTGCGCATCTGGCGCAAACGTAGCCAGCAGCGCCGGGCCCTGGCTGATGCCTGATCGTTCGTTGCCGTTGTTTGTCGCGACCGGGCTGGTCGGCCTTGCTGGCGGTTTTGCCGCCAGCAAGGTCGGCTGGCCTTTGCCGTGGATGGTCGGCTCATTGCTGGCGATCATCCTGGTGCGCTGCCTGACCCCCTGGCAGCTGTCGGAAATACCCAATGGCCGCAAGTGCGGGCAGTGGATCATCGGTATCGGCATTGGCCTGCATTTCACGCCGGCGGTGATCGAGCAGGTGGCCAGTCATTTCGCGCTGATCTTTTTCGGCGCGTTGTTCACCACCCTGTCCAGTGTGATCAGCGTATGGTTGCTGCGGCGAACCGGCGAAGACCGCGCCACGGCGTTCTTCGCCAGCATGCCCGGCGGTTCGGGGGAGATGGTCAACCTTGGCGCGCGCAATGGTGCGGTGCTCAGCCAGGTCGCGGCAGCGCAGAGCTTGCGCGTGCTGGCTGTGGTGCTGTGCGTGCCTGCGCTGTTCAAGTTTTTGCTGGGTGACGGGGTGCCGCTGAACCACACCGGTAGCGTGAGCTGGGGTTGGTTGGCCTTGATTGCCCCGCTGGGCGTTGCCGTTGCGTTGCTCTGGCAGCGTTTGCGCCAGCCTAACCCGTGGCTGTTCGGGCCATTGCTGGTGGCGGCCACGGTCAGCCTGGCCGGTAACCTGCAGATCGCCCTGCCCAATGGCGCCAGCCAAATCGGCCAGTGGCTGATAGGCAGTGGCCTGGCCTGTCACTTCAACCGCGCGTTCTTCCGCCGCGCACCGTCGTTCCTCGGGCGCACCCTGGTGGCCACGGCATTGTGCATGGCGATTGCCGCCAGCGCCGCATGGGTGCTGAGCGTGATGACTGCGCTGGACTTGCGTTCGCTGACACTGGGGATGATGCCGGGTGGGATTGCCGAGATGAGCCTGACGGCGGAGACACTGCAGTTGTCGGTGCCTTTGGTGACGGCACTGCAGGTGATGCGCTTGCTGTTCGTGCTGTTTCTGGCGGAGCCTTTGTTCCGCTTGTGGAATGCGAACCCGCAATAATCACGTTGCCTTCTGTGCGGGCTTGCCCGCTCAGAAAGCAACGCGGTAGTTCAGGTGATCACAGCGGTGGCAATGCCCAGTTGATCGGCGCCATGCCCCGTTGTTCGAGGAAGCTGTTGGTCCGGCTGAAATGCCCACAGCCGAGGAACCCACGGTAAGCCGACAACGGCGAAGGATGCACCGACTTCAGCACCAGGTGCTTGGTCCCGTCGATCAGCTTCTGCTTGCTCTGCGCATGCGCGCCCCACAGCAGGAACACGACATTCGGGCACTGCTCGCTGACCACCTGAATGACGCGATCGGTGAAGAACTCCCACCCCTTCTTGGCATGCGATGCCGCATTGGCACGCTCCACGGTCATGGTGGTGTTGAGCAGCAGCACGCCCTGCTCAGCCCAGCTCTGCAGGTAGCCGTGGCTGGCAATCGGGATGTTCAGGTCGCGCTGCAGCTCTTTGTAGATATTGACCAGCGACGGTGGCGTGGCCACGCCCGGTTGCACCGAGAAGCACAAGCCATGTGCCTGGCCCGGCCCGTGGTAAGGGTCCTGACCGAGGATCACCACCTTCACCTGGTCCAGCGGCGTCGAGTTGAGCGCGTTGAAGATCAGCGGCCCTGGTGGGTAGATCTCCTTGCCGGCAGCATACTCACCCCGCAAGAACTCGCGCAGCTGATGCATGTAGGGTTGGTCGAATTCGCCGCGCAATGCGGCCTTCCAGCTGGGTTCGAGTTTGATGCGATCGTCGTCAGTCATGGGGCCTTCCGTAAACAATGGCGCGACACTAGGTAAGCCCTTCCCGCTTGTCAAACGATCCGACCGACGACCGGCATGATCGGCCAGGCCAGCCATACTTGAGCGATGACTTGCGAGAGGTAGTCCATGGCCATTCATTGCGAGGTACTTACCGGCGTCGATGGCGCCCGCATCGGCATTGCCACCCTGGATGCGCCCAAGGCGCTCAATGCCCTGAACCTGCCGATGATCGAAGTACTGGGCGAACAACTGCATGCCTGGGCCCGCGACCCGGGCGTCGTCTGCGTGCTGCTGCGCGGCAACGGTGCCAAAGCCTTTTGCGCGGGTGGCGATGTACGGGCGCTGGTGCAAGCCTGCCGCGACCACCCCGGCAGCGTGCCACCGCTGGCGGCCTCTTTCTTCGCCGCCGAATACCGCCTGGACTTTGCCCTGCACACCTACCCCAAACCATTGCTGTGCTGGGGCCATGGGCATGTGCTGGGCGGTGGCATGGGGCTGCTGCAGGGCGCCAATGTGCGTATCGTCACACCCAGTAGCCGCTTGGCCATGCCGGAAATCAGCATCGGCCTGTACCCGGACGTCGGTGCCAGCTGGTTCCTGGCCCGGCTGCCAGGCAAGCTGGGCTTGTTCCTCGGCCTGACCGGTGCGCCGATCAATGCGCGCGACGCCCTGGATCTGGGCCTGGCCGACCGTTTTTTGGGTGAGCACCAGCAGGAAGCCCTGATCGAGGAATTACTGCAACTTAACTGGCAAGAACAGACTGCCGTGCAACTGTACAGCCTGCTCAAGGCCGAGCAGCATCGAGCTTGCGCCGAGCTGCCAGAGGCCCAGTGGCTGCCGCGACGGCAGGAGATCGATCAGTTGCTCGACGTGCCCGATGCGGCCTCGGCCTGGTGTGCGCTGGAAAGGCTCAAGCAGCATGACGACCCCTTGTTGGCAACTGCCGGCCAACGCCTGCACGAAGGCTGCCCGCTGACGGCACACCTGGTGTGGGAGCAGATCCGCCGGGCGCGGTACCTGTCGTTGGCGCAAGTGTTCCAGATGGAATACCGCATGAGCCTGAACTGTTGCCGCCACCCTGAATTCAGCGAAGGCGTGCGCGCCCGCCTGCTGGACAAGGACAACCAGCCGCGCTGGCACTGGCCGGATGTGGCGCAGGTGCCGGCAGCGGTGGTCGAGGCGCATTTTGCCAAGGCGTGGGAGGGGCGGCACCCGTTGGCAGACCTGGCATAGCCTTGTGTCGCGACAGGGGCGCTAGGCGCCCCCGCTTCGATTTACCTACCGCTGCCAGTTTCCTCCCCGGCCCTGCCCCCGCTGACCCTCCCAGCGCCCGCCGTCATTTCTCTGCCCATTGGAGTGCCAGTCGCCATGCTGGTAACGCTGGCTGTTATTGCGATAGTCATGGCGATCGCGGTCCTGACCGTAGTCTTGCCGCTGGCGGTTGCCATAGTCATAACGCGGGTTACCGTGCCACTGGTTCATCCCTGGCTGCGGATGCGGTCGATAATAAGGCGCCGGTGCCGTCCGATAGTAATAACGTGGTGCCGGCTGGTAGTAGTAGCGCGGCTGTGGCGTCACGTAGTAGCGGTCGTAGCGGTAATACCCCGGCGCTACATAGCGATCGGTGGAGTAGTAGTCCGAACGGTAATAGCCCCCGCTCTCGTAATAAGGGGCGCAGGCAGAAGTCATCAGCCCCAGCAGGGCGATCAACAGAATTCGATAGGACATGGCGGCCTCCTGGACCGCTGGAGTGCCCGAACAGCGGCGCTGGCGAGCGTCGATGCGAAATGCGTTCATCGACACTGAATAAGACAGTGGCGCCAAGGTGCAGTGCCATTTCTGCAACAATTTGATACAGGTGCAATACCCCTGAAAAACTTGCAGTCATTTGCCGGTCATCTCACTAGAATGGGCGGCTGGGCACACATCACGGGAAGATCATGCCATTACGTTCCGCTCTGTTCTCGCAGCGCTCGCTGATCTTTACCCTGTTGCTGCTGCTTGCCTGCGGCTTCCTCGCCACTTCACTGCTCAGCTACTTCGCCTCGCGCAGCGCCATCCGCGACGGCATCGTCAATACCGAATTGCCACTGACCTCCGACACGGTCTACTCGGAAATCCAGAAAGACCTGATTCGCCCGGTGCTGATTGCCTCGATGATGGCCCAGGACACCTTCCTGCGCGACTGGGTGCTGTCCGGCGAGCAGGATACCGGGCGCATGACCCGCTACCTGGGCGAAGTCATGGGCAAGCAGGACACCTTCACCTCATTTTTCGTGTCCGACCGCACGCTGACCTATTACCAGGCCAAGGGCGTACTCAAACATGTCGAGCCGGGCACCTGGCGCGATGCCTGGTATTTCCGCCTGCGTGACCTCAAGGCCCCCTATGAGATCAATGTCGACCTGGACATGGCCAACCACGACAGCTTGACCGTGTTCATCAACTACCAGGTGCATGACTACCAACAGCGCTTCATCGGCGCCGCAGGCGTAGGGCTGAGCGTATCGTCGGTGGTCAAGCTGATCGACCAGTATCAACGCCGCTACCAGCGGGCGGTGCTGTTCACCGATGCCAAAGGCAAGGTGCTGCTGACCGGCTCCGAAGGTGGCCCGCATGGCTTGCGGGTCGGCCAGTCACTGCGCGACAACCCCGAACTGAATGACGTGCTGGCCGAGCAGCGAGTGCCAGGCGAAGGCAGCCACGAGTACCGTGACAGCGAAACCCAAAGCCACTTTCTCAACGTGCGCCACCTGCCCGAACTGGACTGGTACCTGCTGGTGGACAAACGCGAAACCGGCGCCCTCGACCGCATTCGTCACTCCCTGTACCTGAACCTGGCGATCTGCGCCATGATCACCTTGGTGGTGCTGGCGCTGGTGCATGCCATGGTCCGCCGCCACCAGGCCAGCACCGAAGCCTTGGCTACCCTCGACAGCCTCACCGGCCTGCCCAACCGGCGCAGCTTCGACCTGCTCGCCGCCCAGGCACTGCACGAAGCCCAGCGCGACAGTGGCCCGCTGGTGGCCTTGCTGATCGACCTGGACCACTTCAAGGCACTGAACGACACCCACGGCCACCTGGCAGGCGACGAAGTGCTGCGCCAATTCGCCAATGTGCTGCAAGGCAGCCTGCGCCAGTCGGATATACTGTGCCGCTGGGGCGGTGAGGAATTCATCGTACTGCTGCGTGAAGCCGAAGGCCGGCAGGCGGTCGAGGTGGCGGAAAAGATCCGCCGGCGCACCGAACAACTGACCTTCAGCTACGACGACCAGCCGTTGCGCCTGACTACCAGCATCGGGCTGAGCAGCCTGCAACCGGAGGATACCCTGCACACCCTGCTGACCCGCGCCGACCGTGCGCTTTATCGTGCCAAGCAGGCAGGCCGCAACCGTGTCTGCAGTGATGCCAACCATGAATGACAGCCTACACTGCCCCGCTTGCGGCGCTCTCAACCAATGTGCCCTGGCCGACCCGCGCCGCGCCACACAGGCCTGCTGGTGTTACAGCGTAAGCATCGACCCGGCCGTGATCCAGGCCCTGCCTGACGCATTGCGCAACAAGGCTTGCCTGTGCCCGCGCTGCGCCGCTGTCGAAGACCAGCTCCGCTCACCCGCTGACCACTGACTGTTTCCATGCGCCTTGACCGTTTTCTCGCCAACCTGCCCAGCCACAACCGCCAGCAAGCCCGACTGATGCTGGCGCAACGCCGCGTGCGGGTGGACGGCCAGATTGTCAGCGACCCACTGGCCGAAGTGCGTGAATTCAGCCGCGTGGAGCTGGACGAGCAACTGCTGCAGGCCGGCCGCCCGGCCCGCTACCTGATGCTGCACAAGCCCACTGGCTGCGTCAGCGCCACCCAAGACCCACAGCACCCGACCGTGCTCGACCTGCTGCCTGCAGCGTTGCGGGATGACCTGCACATAGCCGGGCGCCTGGACTTCAACACCACCGGCCTAATGATCCTGACCAACGATGGCCAGTGGTCAAGGCGCCTGACCCAGCCTGCCACCAAGCTGCCCAAGCATTACCTGGTGGACACCGAGGACGAAATTGGCGAGCACTATGTGGCCAGGTTTCGCGAGGGGTTCTATTTCGCCTTCGAAAACCTCACCACCCAACCTGCCCAGCTGGACATCCTCGGCCCGCGCCAGGCCCGGCTGGCGATCGTCGAAGGGCGTTATCACCAGGTCAAGCGCATGTTCGGGCACTTCAACAACAAGGTGGTGGGGTTGCACCGGGAAAGCATGGGGGCAATCTGTCTGGACCCTGGTTTGGCGCCCGGGGAGTTTCGTGAACTGACGGCTGATGAAATAGCCACTGTCTAGACTGCCTGTTCTGGCCTCTTCGCGGGTAAACCCGCTCCCACAGGAGGTCCACTGTCATTGGGTACAGTGCAATACCTGTGGGAGCGGGTTTACCCGCGAAGAGGCCGGAACAGACGGCGCGGAGTCGTCATACGACCGCTCAGCGACAAAAGTCACATTTCTCCCCGAACGGCACTTGCGCGATCCACGACCCACTGCTTGAATCCAAATCGTCAGTCTGCATGTGACTACCAAGTCACGACCGCAGTCGAAGACACCTTTTTGCCGGCCACCCAAGGCCTCGATGCCTTGGGGCACGGCGAATTGCCCGCCAAAAACAATACCGTCGACGCACGTGCCAAGGATCGACACAGGGCCCCCGGTTTCTCTTCAGGCAAATGCCTACCTGTCATAAAGAACGTGCACCCTAGGTGACGCGAATACCCTTTTTGCGCCAGGAGTCGATGACATGAGGCCAGAAATCGCTGTACTTGATATCCAAGGTCAGTATCGGGTTTACACGGAGTTCTATCGCGCGGATGCGGCCGAGAATACGATCATCCTGATCAACGGCTCGCTGGCCACCACGGCCTCGTTCGCCCAAACGGTACGTAACCTGCACCCGCAGTTCAACGTAGTACTGTTCGACCAGCCGTATGCCGGCAAGTCCAAACCACACAACCGTCAGGAACGGCTGATCAGCAAGGAGACCGAGGCGCATATCCTCCTGGAGCTGATCGAGCACTTCCAGGCGGACCACGTGATGTCCTTCTCGTGGGGAGGTGCAAGTACGCTGCTGGCGCTGGCGCACCAGCCGCGGTACGTGAAGAAGGCCGTGGTGAGTTCGTTCTCGCCCGTGATCAACGAGCCGATGCGCGACTACCTGGACCGTGGCTGCCAGTACCTGGCCGCTTGCGACCGCTATCAGGTCGGCAACCTGGTCAACGACACCATCGGCAAGCACCTGCCGTCACTGTTCAAGCGCTTCAACTACCGCCACGTCAGCAGCCTGGACAGCCACGAGTACGCGCAGATGCACTTCCACATCAACCAGGTGCTGCATCACGACCTGGAACGTGCACTGGATGGCGCGCGCAATATCAACATCCCGGTATTGTTCATCAACGGCGAACGCGACGAATACACCACGGTGGAAGATGCACGGCAGTTCAGCAAACACGTGGGCAGAAGCCAGTTCAGCGTGATCCGCGATGCGGGCCACTTCCTGGATATGGAGAACAAGGTCGCCTGCGAGGATACCCGCAGTGTGATGCTGGGGTTCCTCAAGCCAGCCGTGCGTGAACCCCGTCAACGTTACCAGCCTGTTCAACAGGGGCAGCATGCATTGGCCATCTGAGCAGCTCGGCGTCCTGTAGCTGACACCCGCAAGCCATGGGGCGCCGACAAGCTTTTTTATAACTTGGGCTTCTAATTCGTTGAGGGTTCTGGTAAAAAGTCGAGCTCAGATGCGGGTATAGTTTAGTGGCAAAACGAAAGCTTCCCAAGCTTTAGTTGAGGGTTCGATTCCCTCTACCCGCTCCACATCGCATTCCCGCATGGCGTTCCAGCAACGTCATCGCAGTCAAAAGGAGCCATGGCTCCTTTTTTCGTTTCTCCCCCTCTGCTTTGATCTGGCCCATGGCCATTTACCCGCCGATCCGCTTCAATGCGCAGCGGGCGTATGCGCGTGCAAGCGAAACGGCTTTTGGCGGATATGCTCAATGGATTCGTGAAACATTTCGAAAGGACAACGCATGTTTCTCTCCCGCTGGTTACCAGGCCTTGCCAACTTGCTGCATTACCGCCGCGAGTGGTTCCACGCCGACATGCAAGCTGGCCTGTCGGTAGCCGCGATCCAGATCCCCATTGCCATCGCCTACGCACAGATCGTCGGCCTGCCACCGCAATATGGCCTTTACGCCTGTGTGCTGCCGATGATGGTCTACGCGCTGATCGGCAGCTCACGCCAATTGATGGTCGGCCCCGACGCCGCTACCTGCGCGATGATTGCCGGCGCCGTGGCGCCGCTGGCCATGGGCGATCCGCAGCGGATTGCCGAGCTGTCAGTTATCGTCACGGTGCTGGTCGGGGTGATGTTGATCGCCGCAGGCTTGGCGCGGGCCGGTTTCATCGCCAGCTTCTTCTCGCGGCCAATCCTGATCGGGTACCTCAACGGTATCGGCCTCAGCCTGATCGCCGGCCAGTTGTCCAAGGTAGTGGGGTTCAAGATCGAGGGCGACGGCTTCATCCTCAGCCTGATCAACTTCTTCCAGCGCCTGGGCGAAATCCACTGGGTAACATTGATCATCGGCCTGGCCGCCCTGGGCTTGCTGATCTGGCTGCCACGTCGCTACCCGCGCCTGCCTGCAGCCCTCACGGTGGTGGCGCTGTTCATGCTGCTGGTCGGCCTGTTCGGCCTTGACCGCCTTGGCGTTGCCATCCTCGGTCCGGTGCCTGCCGGCATCCCGAAACTGGCCTGGCCGCACAGCAACCTGGCGGAAATGAAAAGCCTGCTGCGCGATGCCTTGGGTATCGCAACCGTCAGTTTCTGCAGCGCCATGCTCACTGCACGCAGCTTTGCCGCCCGGCATGGCTATGCGATCAATGCCAACCACGAATTCGTCGCCCTGGGTGTGAGTAACCTGGCGGCCGGTATTTCCCAGGGCTTTGCCATCAGCGGCGCCGACTCGCGCACGGCGGTCAACGACATGGTCGGTGGCAAAAGCCAGCTGGTGGGCATCATCGCTGCACTGGTGATTGCCCTGATCCTGCTGTTCTTCACCGCGCCCATGGCGTGGATCCCGCAAGCGGCGCTGGGCGCCGTGCTGCTGATGGCCGGCTGGGGGCTGATCGACATCAAGTCGCTGGGGCGTATCCGACGCCTAAGCCGCTTCGAGTTCTGGCTGTGCCTGCTGACCACGGCGGGAGTGCTGGGCCTGGGCGTGCTGCCCGGCATCGTGTTTGCCGTGACCCTGGCGATCCTGCGCCTGCTCTACAGCATCTATCAGCCCACCGATGCCGTGCTGGGCTGGCTGCCGGGCACCGAAGGCCAGGTCGACATCCGCAAATTCAAGGACGCGCGCACCGTGCCTGGCCTGGTGGTGTACCGCTTCGACGACGCCATCCTGTTCTTCAACGCCGACTACTTCAAGATGCGCCTGCTAGAAGCCGTGCAAAGCCAAAACCAGCCAAAGGCCGTGCTGTTCGATGCCGAAGCCGTCACCAGCATCGATGTCAGCGGCATCGCCGCCCTGCGCGAAGTGCGCGACACCTTGGCCGCCCAGGGCATTTTCTTCGCCATCGCGCGCGCGCGGGGTACCTTCCTGCGCATGCTGGTGCGCTCGGGGATGGCGCGGGAGATGGAAGACAAACTGCTGTTCGGCTCGGTGCGGGCAGGCATTCGGGCGTATCGGGTTTGGCGCAACAGAAATCGAAGTGTGCAAACAGCTGAACAGCGCTGACGGGAACTGGACAGCGGCTCTCGAGAACCTCGCTCGACATGCTAAAGTCGCCCCGTTCCCCGCTCCACCCAACGGACCCCAGCATGCCTGCACTCGACGCCACCCTCACCTCCTGGCCAGCACTCGCCGCCCGCCACCCCTGCGACGCCCTGCTGCTGGGCAACGGCGCCAGCCGCGCAGTGTGGAAACCGTTCGGCTACTTCTCGCTGTTCGAGGAAGCGCAACGCGCCGGCCGCAAGAAAGGCCTGGCGGTCAGCGACCAGGCATTGTTCAAATCCTTGGGCACGGAGCTGTTCGAGCCCGTACTCAGCACCCTCAACATCACAGTACGCGCCAACGCCGCACTGGCCATCAACTCCACCGCGCCGCTGAACCGCTACTACTCGATCAAGGAAGCGCTGATCCACGCCGTGCGTACCGTGCACCTGCCCTGGCCACTGATGCCTGCCACCACCCTGGCCGCGCTCAACCAGGCCCTGCGCGGCTACCGCTGCGTCTACACCAGCAACTACGACCTGCTGCTGCCGTGGGCCGTGCAATACGCCCCGCAGGGCTTCGCCGAACTGTTCGACGAGCAAGGCTACTTCGACGTGCGCCGCACCCGCAGCGAAGGCACCCGCGTGCTGCACCTGCATGGCGGCCTGCACCTGCTCAAGCTGCCCGACGGCACCACCCGCCAACGCAGCGCCGAAAGCGCCGAGCTGCTCGATGGGTTTGCCGTGAACATCCCAGGTGAAGTACCGCTGTTCGTCAACGAAGACCGCAGCGACGAGAAACTGCGTGCCATCCGCCACTCGGACTACCTGAGCTGGTGCCTGGGGCAGCTGGCACGGGAAAGCCAGGGGCTATGCCTGTTCGGGCAGCATCTGGACAGCAGTGACCAGCACCTGCTCGACGCCATTCGCCTGGCTCGGCCGAAGCAGCTTTCGATTGCTATCCGGCCGTTGAGCGAGGCTTCGGTGATCAACCAGAAGCAGCATTTCGTGGATCGGTTCGCCGACTTGGTGAGTACCACGCTGCACTTCTTTGATGCCAGTACGCATCCGCTGGGGCAGGCGACATTGGCGATCGAGCCACCCTCTGCTCGACGCTGACACGTCCTCCACAGACCTGCAGGTGGGTGGCCGTCAGAGCAACCCATCCGCCCGCAACAACGTCTCCAGGCAATGCTCCTGCACCCCGTAGAACGCCTTGAGCTGGGCGATCTTCTCCAGCAGCGCGCCGTTGTCCACCGCCTGCCGCCGCTTCACCGCAAGAATCATCTTGTTCTTGTTGGTGTGCTCCAGCGAGATGAACTCGAACACCTTGGTTTCATAGCCGCAGGCTTCCAGGTACAGCGCGCGCAGGCTGTCGGTGAGCATTTCGGCCTGCTGGCCCAAGTGCAGGCCGTACTGCAGCATCGGTTGCAGCAACCCTGGGCTGTGCAGTTGCGGACGGATCTGTTTGTGGCAGCACGGCGAACACATGATGATCGCAGCGTTGCAGCGGATGCCGGTGTGAATGGCGTAGTCGGTGGCGATGTCGCAGGCATGCAGGGCGATCATCACCTCGATGGCCGCAGGCACGACGCTGCGCACGTCACCGCACTGGAACTCCAGCCCTGGGTGCTCAAGGCGCGAGGCGGCGGCGTTGCACAGGTCGACCATGTCCTGGCGCAACTCCACGCCAGTCACCTGTGCATCGCGGCCCAGGCTGTTGCGCAGGTAGTCATGCATGGCGAAGGTCAGGTAACCCTTGCCCGAACCGAAGTCGGCGACCCGCAGCGCCTGCTGCGCCGGCACCGGCGCGCTGGCCAGGGCGTGGTCGAAGACCTCGATGAACTTGTTGATCTGCTTCCACTTGCGCGACATGGACGGGATCAATGCGCCTTGTGCGTCGGTCACGCCAAGGTCGCGCAGGAACGGCCGCGACAGCTCCAGGTAGCGCTTTTTCTCGCGGTCGTGGCCGCTGCCTGCGACGGCCTCGCGCGGTGCTTGTGCACCGTGACGCTGAAGCATCGGTTTGCCCTTCTTGCTGAATGTCAGCTGCACTTCGCCGTCAGCGTCGAACAGGTGGGCATTGCGAAAGCTGTCCGGCAGCAGCTCGGCGACCAGCACCTGGGCCTGCTCCAGCGGCAGGTTGCGGGTGATGTCGCGTGTCTGGTGGCGGTAGACCAGCGACAGGCATGGCTGGCCCTTGACCTGCAGCGGCTTGGCAATGATCCGTTGCAAGGTCTGGTCGGCACCGACATGGCGCGCCAGCACCAGCTTGACCAGGGTGTTGCCGTGCAAGGCGGCGTTCAGCAGGTCGAGAAACTGGGTGCGCGCATCTGGCGCACAGGGGGCGGAAGTACTGGCGGACATGGAGAAACGGTGCCTCGAATAGCGGGAAGCGCATTCTACACCCTATGCTGCCGGCTTCCGACTCAATCGAGAATCACCAGGCGGTTGGGCAACTCGTTACGGGCATGGGTTGGCGGCACGTGCTCGCTCAATAACTCGCCGCAGGCCTCGATGCACTCGACAAAGCCCTGCAAGGTCCGGCCCTGGCGCACCTGCTCGGCAAAGCGGGCCACGATGGCCGCGCGGGCGGTGGTATCCAGGTAATGTTCGATACCACGGTCGACCAAAATCTCCACATGCCGCTCCGCTTCGCTGACAAAGATCAGCACGCCCGTGGCGCCTGCAGTGCGCTGCAGGTTCTGCTCGCGAAACTGCTGCCGGGCCAGGCGCGAGGCACGCCAGCGGCGCAGGCCCCGAGGGATCAGCCAGCCGGCCAGGCGTGGGTTGCGCAGCAGCAGGCACAGGCCGACGAACAGCAACACATTGGCCACCAGCAAGCCTCGCACGCCAGGCCAGCCCAGCAGCCAGTGCAACAGCCCAGGCACGGCCAGCGCCAGTACGGCGGCCCAGAACAAAGGCCAATAGGCGTAGTCGTCGGCACGGCGGGCCAGCACCGTCACCAGTTCGGCATCGGTACGCCGTTCGGCACGGGCAATGGCTTCGGCAATCTGCCGCTGATGGTATTCATCGAAAGGGGTCATGCCGTCGGTCTCTTGAGCGTTCTTATAGTTGTTGTCCCGGCATTCGGGGCTTCATCCGCTAGCGACATATTCAGGCATAATCCGCCGCTGGAAGAAATGCCTGCAAATCGTACAACAATAGCCGCCTGAAAACTTCGGTCGCGCACGTATCACCGTGGATACGGCAGAGGCCCCACAACGGAATTGATGATGAAACTGTCTTTGCTGGGCCTGGCCATGGGCCTTGCCAGTCAGGCGGCCCTCGCCGCCCCCACCGCCCCGCCCCTGCAGGACAAGCAGGCATTCATCGACCATCTGATCAGCCAGATGACCGAAGCCGAGAAAATCGGCCAGTTGCGCCTGATCAGCATCGGTCCAGAAATGCCCCACGACAAGATTCGCGAGGAAATCGCCGCCGGCCGCATCGGTGGCACTTTCAACTCACGCACCGCCCCGGAAAACAGGCCGATGCAAGACGCCGCCATGCGCAGTCGCCTGAAGATCCCGATGTTCTTCGCCTACGACACCATCCACGGCGAACGCACCATCTTCCCGATCGGCCTGGGCATGGCTGCCACCTGGGACATGGACGCGGTTGCCAAGGTCGGTCGCACCGCCGCTATCGAAGCCTCGGCCGACGCCTTGGACATGACCTTCGCACCGATGGTCGATATCGCCCGTGACCCGCGCTGGGGCCGCACCAGTGAAGGCTTCGGCGAAGACACCTACCTGACCTCGAAAATCGGCCAGGTGATGGTGCGCTCGTTCCAGGGCAGCAGCCCGGCCAACCCCGACAGCATCATGGCCATCGTCAAGCACTTCGCCCTGTATGGCGCGGTGGAAGGCGGGCGCGACTACAACACAGTCGATATGAGCCTGCCGAAAATGTACAACGACTACCTGCCGCCCTATCGCGCCGCACTCGATGCGGGTGCCGGCGGGGTAATGGTGGCGCTGAACTCAATCAATGGCGTGCCGGCCACCTCCAACACCTGGCTGATGAACGACCTGCTGCGCAAGGAGTGGGGCTTCAAGGGCGTGACCATCAGCGACCACGGTGCAATCCAGGAGTTGATCCGCCACGGCGTCGCCCGCGACGGCCGTGAAGCCGCCAAGCTGGCGATCAAGGCCGGCATCGACATGAGCATGAACGACACCCTGTACGGCGAAGAACTGCCGGGCTTGCTGAAGTCTGGCGAAGTGACCCAGCGCGAGCTGGACCAGGCGGTGCGTGAAGTGCTGGGTGCCAAGTACGACATGGGCCTGTTCAAAGACCCGTACGTGCGTATCGGCAAGGCCGAAACCGACCTGAAAGACTACTACGGCAACGACCGCCTGCACCGCGAAGCCGCGCGTGACGTGGCCCGCCGCAGCCTGGTGCTGCTGGAAAACCGCAACCAGACCCTGCCACTGAAAAAAGCCGGCACCATTGCCTTGGTCGGCCCGCTGGCCGATGCCCCGATCGACATGATGGGCAGCTGGGCCGCCGACGGAAAACCCGTGCACTCGGTAACCGTTCGCGAAGGCTTGCGCCGTGCCATGGAGGGCAAGGCCAAGCTGGTCTATGCCAAAGGCTCCAACGTCACAGGCGACAAGGCGATCCTCGATTACCTGAACTTCCTCAACTTCGATGCCCCGGAAATCGTCGACGACCCACGTCCGCCTGCGGTGCTGATCGATGAAGCGGTCAAAGCGGCCAAGCAGTCCGATGTGATCGTGGCAGTGGTCGGCGAGTCGCGCGGCATGTCCCACGAGTCGTCGAGCCGTACCACCCTGGAAATCCCGGCCAGCCAGCGCGAGCTGATCAAGGCCCTCAAGGCAACCGGTAAACCACTGGTGCTGGTGCTGATGAACGGCCGCCCGCTGTCGATCAGCTGGGAACGCGAGCAGGCCGACGCGATCCTCGAAACCTGGTTCGCCGGCACCGAAGGCGGCAATGCCATCGCCGACGTACTGTTTGGCGATTACAACCCCTCTGGCAAGCTGGCCATCACCTTCCCGCGCTCGGTCGGGCAAATCCCGATGTACTACAACCACACCCGTATCGGCCGGCCATTCACGCCGGGCAAGCCGGGCAACTACACCTCGCAGTACTTCGAAGAGCCCAACGGGCCGCTGTACCCGTTCGGCTATGGCCTGAGCTACAGCAGCTTCGAGTTGTCGGGCCTGGCGCTGTCGAGCAAAGACCTCAAGCGCGGCGATACGCTGGAAGCCAAGGTAACGGTCAAGAACACCGGCAAGGTGGCAGGCGAGACGGTGGTGCAGCTGTACCTGCAGGATGTGTCCGCCTCGATGAGCCGCCCGGTGAAGGAGCTGAAAAACTTCCAGAAGCTTATGCTCAAGCCTGGCGAGACGCGCACATTGACCTTCAGCATCAGCGAGGACGACCTGAAGTTCTACAATGGCCAGCTACAGCGGGTTGCCGAGCCCGGGGAATTCAATGTCCAGGTCGGGCTGGATTCCCAGGCGGTGCAGCAACAGAGTTTCGAGCTGCTGTAACTGAAAGGTCGCCTGTACCGGCCCTTTCGCGGGCTTCCCCGCGAAAGGGCCGGCCCCGACATCCCAATCATCCGGATCCGCCCCCATGCCCTTTTCCTTTCGCGCCCTGCGTCTGGGGCTGATCACCCTGCTGATCGTGCTGGGTACCGCCCTCAGTGCCGGCTGGGCCATGCACCAGGCCAAGCGCCAGGCCATGGAAGACGACGCCCAGCGTGCCAGCCAGCAGTTGGGCCTGTACGCCAACGCCCTGCACACCCTGATCGACCGCTACCGCGCCCTGCCCGCCGTGTTGGCGCTGGACCCCGAGCTGATCGCCGCGTTGCGCGGTCCGGTCACCGAACACGTACAGGACGCCCTGAACCACAAGCTCGAACGCATCAACGGCGCCGCCAATTCCTCCACCCTCGAACTGCTCGACCGCACCGGCCTGGCCATTGCCGCCAGCAACTGGCGGCTGCCCAGCAGCTACGTGGGTTCCAACTACGGCTTCCGGCCCTATTTCAAGCAAACCCGCAGCCAAGGCAGCGGCCGCTTCTACGCCGTGGGGGTGACCAGTGGCGTGCCGGGTTACTTCCTCGCCAGCGCGGTCAACGATGAGCATGGCCGCTTCCTCGGCGCCATGGTGGTGAAGCTGGAGTTCCCCGAGCTGGAACGCGAATGGCGCCAGGGCAGCGATACCCTGCTGGTCAGCGACGCCCGCGGCATTACCTTCATTGCCAACCAGGACGGCTGGCGCTACCGCGAGCTGCAGCCGCTCAGTGGCGCCGACCGGGCCGAACTGGCCGAAACCCGCCAGTACGACAAGCAACCGTTGGTGCCGCTGCAACATCAGGTGCTGACGCGCTTTGCCGCCAACAGCACCCTTAGCCGCGTGCAAGGCCCGGAGGGCAGCGCCGAGTACTTGTGGGAGAGCCTGCCGCTGGAAGGCGAAAACTGGACGTTGCACCTGCTGCGCAAACCGCAGGTCGCCGCCGATGGCCGCAATGCCGCCCTCGGCGCCGCCGCCGTCTGGCTGAGCCTGGTGTTCGCTGCGCTGTTCGTCAGCCAGCGCCTGCGCCTGGCCCGCCTGCGCCAGCGCAGCCGACAAGAGCTCAAGCGCCAGGTCGAGGAGCGCACGCGCGAGCTGCGTACCGCCCAGGAAGGCCTGGTGCAATCCGCCAAACTGGCCGCGCTCGGGCAGATGTCGGCGGCCATGGCCCACGAAATAAACCAACCGCTGACCACCCAACGCATGCAGCTGGAAACCCTGCGCCTGCTGCTTGACCATGGCCGCCATGACGAAGCGCGGCAGGCGCTGGAGCCGCTGGAACAAATGCTCACACGCATGGCAGCGCTTACCAGCCACCTGAAAACCTTCGCCCGCAACAGCCCGGTGGGCCTGCGCGAGCGCCTCGACCTGGCCACCGTGGTCGACCAGGCCTTGCACCTGCTCGAAGCGCGCATTCGCAGCGAAGAAGTAGAGGTGGCCCTGTACCTGGCACGCCCGGCCTGGGTACGTGGCGATGCCATCCGCCTGGAGCAGGTACTGATCAACCTGCTGCGCAATGCCCTCGACGCCATGGCCGACAAGCGCTACAAACGCCTGGAAATCCGCATCGAGCCCGACGGCGAGCTGTGGCGCCTTAGCGTGCTCGACTCCGGTGGCGGCATTGCCGAAGCCGACCTGGCCAAGGTCTTCGACCCATTCTTCACCACCAAGCCAGTGGGTGAAGGGCTGGGGCTGGGCCTGGCCATTTCCTATGGCATCGTGCACGAGGCCGGTGGCCAGCTACAGGCCGAAAACCTGCCCGGCGGCGCGCGCCTGAGCCTTACCCTGCCCCGTGACCTGGAGCCTGTATGTTGAATTCGGTGATCGTCGTCGATGATGAAGCCAGTATCCGCACGGCTGTCGAGCAATGGCTGAGCCTATCCGGCTTCAGCGTGCAGTTGTTCGCCCGCGCCGAAGAGTGCCTGGCACACCTGCCGCGGCACTTTCCCGGGGTGATCATCAGCGATGTCCGCATGCCGGGCATGGATGGCCTGCAATTGCTCGAACGCCTGCAGGCGGATGACCCCGACCTGCCCGTGATTTTGCTCACCGGCCACGGTGATGTGCCCATGGCGGTAGAAGCCATGCGCAACGGGGCCTATGACTTCCTTGAAAAACCCTTTACCCCGCAACACTTGCTGGGCAGCCTGCGCCGAGCCCTGGAGAAGCGCCAGCTGGTGCTGGAGAACCGCCGGTTGCACGAGCAGGCCGACCTCAAGTCACGCCTGGAGGGGACGCTGCTTGGCATGTCCCAAGGCCTGCAGCAACTGCGCCGGCAAGTGCTGGAGCTGGCCAGCCTGCCGGTCAATGTGCTGATTCGTGGTGAAACCGGCAGTGGCAAGGAGCGTGTCGCCCGCTGCCTGCACGATTTTGGCCCGCGCGCCGACAAGCCGTTCGTTGCCCTCAACTGTGCAGCAATCCCAGAGTCGCTGTTCGAGGCCGAGCTGTTCGGTCACGAGAGCGGCGCCTTTACCGGCGCCCAGGGCAAGCGCATCGGCAAGCTGGAGTACGCCAACGGTGGCACGGTGTTCCTTGACGAAATCGAGAGCATGCCACTGGCGCAGCAGGCCAAGCTGCTACGGGTGATTCAGGAACAGAAGGTGGAGCGCCTGGGGGCCAACCAGAGCATCAGCGTCGACTTGCGAATCATTGCCGCGACCAAGCCCGACCTGCTCGACGAAGCCCGTGCCGGGCGCTTTCGCGAAGACCTGGCCTACCGCTTGAACGTGGCCGAGCTGCGCCTGGCACCATTGCGTGAACGGCGTGAGGACATCGCGCTGCTGTTCGACCACTTTGCCCGTGCGGCAAGCGAAAAGCTTGGGCGTGCCGCGCCGCCGCCGTCGGGAGCACAGCTGGCGCAACTGCTGTCGCATGACTGGCCGGGCAATGTGCGTGAACTGGCCAATGCGGCGGAGCGGCATGCATTGGGTTTGGGTTCGCCGAACATCGAGGTGGCGCCTGCCGGGCAATCGCTGGGCGAGCAAATGGAAGCGTTCGAGGCGCAATGCCTACGCGCGGCGTTGCGCCAGCATGGTGGGGCGATCAATGCAGTGATGGAGGCGTTGCAGCTGCCACGGCGCACACTGAACGAGAAGATGCAGCGGCATGGGTTGGTACGTGAGGATTTTGTCGGGCGGGAATGAGCGGAAATCCGCTTATTGGTAATGACTAATAAGCAAACATCCGCTTACTTCTCGGCGATCTTGGGGCTGCTTTGCAGCCCATCGCGACGCAAGGCCGCTCCTACAAGGCCACTAACATGCGGGGTCTGGGCAGACTACGCCCTCAAATGAATCAGCCTGCACCCATTTGGCACACCTTCTGCAATCACCTGTGCAAGCTGCGCCACGGCGCGCTCCACAAAAACAACGAGAAGGTATCCCTGATGGATAACGCCACCTCCCTGCCCGCCGGGGCGGCCACCGCGCCTGCCGCAGAAAAAACCACCGCCAGCCGCCTGAAGTCGATTTTCAGCGGGTCCATCGGCAACATGGTCGAATGGTACGACTGGTACGTCTACGCCGCGTTCTCGCTGTACTTCGCCAAGGCCTTCTTCCCGGCCGGCGACTCCACCGCACAACTGCTCAACACCGCCGCGATCTTCGCCGTGGGCTTTCTGATGCGCCCGATCGGCGGCTGGCTGATGGGCCTGTACGCCGACCGCAAGGGCCGCAAGGCCGCGCTCATGGCTTCGGTACTGCTGATGTGCGCAGGCTCGTTGGTCATCGCCCTGACCCCGGGTTACGAAACCATCGGCGTCGCCGCGCCTATCCTGCTGGTCATCGCACGCCTGCTGCAGGGCCTGTCGGTAGGTGGTGAATACGGCACCTCGGCCACCTACCTCAGCGAAATGGCCAGCAAGGAACGCCGTGGCTTCTTCTCCAGCTTCCAGTACGTGACCCTGATCTCCGGCCAGCTCATCGCCCTGGCGGTATTGATCGTCCTGCAGCAGACCCTGACCACCGAGCAGCTGTATGCCTGGGGCTGGCGCGTGCCGTTCGTGATCGGTGCGCTGTGCGCCGTAGTGGCCCTGTACCTGCGTCGCGGCATGGAAGAAACCGCATCGTTCACCAAGAAGGAAAAGGCCAAGGAAAGCCTGATGCGCACCCTGCTGCGTCACCCCAAGGAGCTGATGACAGTGGTCGGCCTGACCATGGGCGGCACCCTGGCCTTCTACACCTACACCACCTACATGCAGAAGTACCTGGTCAACACCGTGGGCATGAGCATCAGCGACTCGACCACCATCTCGGCCGCCACGCTGTTCCTGTTCATGTGCCTGCAGCCGGTGATCGGCGGGCTGTCCGACAAGATCGGCCGACGTCCGATCCTGATCGCCTTCGGTGTGCTCGGCACCCTGTTCACCGTACCGATCCTCAGCACCCTGCACACCATCCAAACCTGGTGGGGCGCGTTCTTCCTGATCATGGCTGCTTTGATCATCGTCAGCGGCTACACCTCGATCAACGCCGTGGTCAAGGCCGAGCTGTTCCCAACTGAAATTCGCGCACTGGGCGTAGGCCTGCCATATGCGCTGACCGTGTCGATCTTCGGCGGTACCGCTGAGTACGTGGCCCTGTGGTTCAAGAGCGTCGGCATGGAAAGCGGCTTCTACTGGTACGTTACCGCCTGCATCGCTTGCTCGCTGCTGGTTTACGCAACCATGAAGGACACCAAGCAACACTCGCGAATTACTACTGATTGACGCAGGCCTGGTAATACTGAAAGGGGCGCACCATTGTATGGGGCGCCCCTTTTTTATGCCCGCTCTGATAAAGGATCTCGGCTGCCAAGTGCTTGTCAAAACAGGTTTATCGCCTTCGAGATCGAGCGCCGCGCGCGGCGCTCGATTTCAGCAACACCGCAAACATCAAGCCATACCTCCAAAGCCCCTGATGAGCCGATTCAAGACACCTCCAACGCCTGACGCGGTTCACGGCGCTGGTACCAGTTGGCCATCAGCACCAGCACCAGCAGCACCCCGCCCAGCACTGCCGAAGAGCCGACCGTGCCAAAGTCCAGGCCGCCCTTCTCATGCGGCTTGGTCAGGAAGTCACCCAAGGTGGCGCCAAACGGCCGGGTGAGCACGAACGCGACCCAGAACAACACAACGCCTGGGATGCGGGTCCAATATCGAGCCACCACCACCAATGCAATGGCACTGCCAATCAACAGTGCGCCACCGGCAAAGCCCAGCCCCGAGTCATCGGCCAGGTAATCGCCCAGCGCGGTGCCGAGGGTGTTGGAAAACAGGATTGCCACCCAGTAGAACAGCTCGCCCGTGCGGTTCTTGATACGGGTGACATCCAGCGGGTTGCCACTCAGACGCCAGACCAGGAAGGTCAGTAACAGGATGCCGATGAGCAGCGCCGAACCCGTGGCATAACCCAGCCCCAGGGTACGGTCCATGAAATCGGACATGGTGGTGCCAGCGGTACTGGTGGAGAGAATAACCAACCAGTACAGCATCGGGTGATAGCGGCGCGAGTACAACTGGCCCAGCAACGTCAGCAGAAACACGCTGATCAGCAGCAGCGAGCTAAGTGCATAGCCGATGTTCAGGGTCATCGACAGCAAGTCGCCTGCTGTTTCACCCAGGGTGGTAGCGCAGATCTTCATGACCCAGAAGGCCAAGGTGATTTGCGGGAGTTTGTTCATTGTTGTGCCGCTCCAGTTTTAGGTGCGGCGATGGTGCTGAGCAGCGTCTGAAAAATCGGTTGGTGATAGATGAAAAATACGTTCATCGGCCATCTGCTTCAGATTTTTCCTTCTTAACGCCCTATTAATTCCACCTCATCAAGCTGCAATGATCGAATTGCTCTCTGAATCGCTGGAAGGGCTTTCCGCCGCCATGATCGCCGAGCTGGGACGCTACCGGCATCAAGTCTTCATCGAGAAGCTGGGCTGGGACGTGGTCTCCACCTCCAGGGTCCGCGACCAGGAATTCGACCAGTTCGACCATCCGCAAACCCGCTACATCGTCGCCATGGGCCGCCAGGGCATCTGCGGTTGCGCCCGCCTGCTGCCGACGACCGACGCCTACCTGCTCAAGGACGTCTTCGCCTACCTGTGCAGCGAAACCCCGCCGAGCGATCCGTCGGTCTGGGAGCTTTCGCGCTACGCCGCCAGCGCGGCGGACGATCCGCAGCTGGCGATGAAGATATTCTGGTCCAGCCTGCAATGCGGCTGGTACCTGGGGGCCAGTTCGGTGGTGGCGGTGACCACCACGGCCATGGAGCGCTATTTCGTTCGCAACGGCGTGATCCTCCAGCGCCTCGGCCCGCCGCAGAAGGTCAAGGGCGAGACGCTGGTCGCGATCAGCTTCCCGGCCTACCAGGAGCGCGGCCTGGAGATGCTGTTGCGCTACCACCCGGAATGGCTGCAGGGTGTACCGCTGTCGATGGCGGTGTGAATGGCTGGCAGAACGTTGGTGCAAGCACCGACGTACCTTGGGCCAGGCTGCTGCCTGATTGACGGTATGCGCACCCATATATATCTATTTATTAGATTTTTAACCGCTATTTTTTGCGCTTTTTAATCGAATTAATAGGCGTAGCATTTAACCCATAGAAACAAACAACTCACGAACCCCTGGAGCAACGACCATGAAAAACAAACTGATCCTCACCCTGGCCCTCTCGGTTCTCGCAACGGGCGCCTTTGCCGAAGATGGCTTCGATCGCACCAACGCCCACACCTTCGCCGCAGCCCAGACTCAATCCGCTAATTACGTTGAAGACGGCTTTGACCGCACCGGCGGCCAACGCTTCGCCGAAGACGGCTTCGACCGCACCGGCGGCCAACGCTTCGCCGAAGATGGCTTCGACCGCACCGGCGGCCAACGCTTCGCCGAAGACGGCTTCGACCGCACCGGTGGCCAACGCTTCGCCGAAGATGGCTTCGACCGCACCAACGCCCACCGCATCAGCTGATCCCTGATGCGAGCACCCAGCCCGGCTTTAGCCGGGCTTGATCATTTGCAGGCGAGCTCAGGCTTGGCACACTAGGCACCTTGTCCACCAGGAGGTAGGGCCAGCAAGCCCAGCACAGATGTATTACTACGAACCCGCCAAAGGCCACGGCCTGCCCCACGACCCGTTCAATGCCATCGTCGGTCCCCGCCCTATCGGCTGGATCTCCTCTCAAGACCGCGACGGTCGCCTGAACCTGGCGCCATACAGCTTCTTCAACGCCTTCAACTACATCCCGCCGATCATCGGTTTCTGCAGCGTCGGGCGCAAAGACAGCCTGAACAACATCGAGCAGACCGGTGAATTCGTCTGGAACCTGGCCACCCGCCCACTGGCCGAGCAAATGAACCTGAGCTGCGCGCCAGTTGCTGCCGATGTGAGCGAATTTGAACTGAGCGGCCTCACTGCCGCACCGTCGAGCATCGTCAAGGTGCCGCGCGTGGGCGAAACCCCGGTAGCCTTCGAGTGCAAGGTCAGCCAGATCGTCCAGCTCAAGCGGGCCGACCAGGCATTGGTGCCTAGCTGGCTGATCCTCGGGGAAGTCGTGGCGGTGCACATTGCCGAGCACCTGTTGAACAACGGCATCTACGATACCGCTGCCGCCGAGCCGATCCTGCGTGGCGGTGGCCCGGCGGACTATTTCGAACTGGGCAATCTGTTCAAGATGGCCCGGCCGCCAGCCTGATCACCAGACCAGCTCGCCCTCTTCGCTGACGCCCTGCAGGCGTTGCAGCTCGGCGGTGGCCGCTTCGTCGGCGGCCACGGCGCCCTTGAACACCTGCCCGTCGAGCACCTTGTGAAAGCGTGGTGCACCGCCCATGCCCAGGGCCTTGACCGCGATGGCCGCGTTGTAGCCACCCCCCTCCACCGGCACCATCGCCGAAACCGCTTCGAAATGAGTAAATTCCCTACGTGCCATGTCGCTATCCGCTTGGTTGAACAAGTGCGTCACTTTACCTCATCCACCCTCAATCGAAGGTATGCAAGTCCAGGCTACTGACCACACGTGCCTGCACCAGCTCACCAAACACCTCCAGCGTCGGCGAAGCAAAGTAGCCACTCATCGCCTGCTGGTCCTGCCAGCTACCACTGAGCAGCCACAGGTCAGCATCAGCCTGCGAACGCTGCACGGTGAAACTCAGGCAACCCGGTGCACGCAGCGAGGGCTCGAGCAGGTCACGCAGGCGCGCGCCCAGCTCTGCAGAACGCCCGCTGCTGGCACGAATGAAAGCAAGATGGGTGACCGGTTGTTTTAGGGTCATTGCACAATCTCCTTGAAGCGGGCGGACGGAAAAGCCAGGCTGCCAAGGTTAGGGGCTCACCCGCGCGGCGCGTTAGGCCAATACTGCACGTCGATTGCCTGATCCTGCAGCGCTGCAGGATCAGGCAATCGACGTGCAGCTTTCGACTAGCGCCCGTCTGTGCCCAAACCTATGCTGCGTCGGTCAGTAGAGGAAAGCCATCATGACCACCGCCACGTCCACCGACCCCACCCTGGAACTGCAGCGCCTGGAACTGGCCGAATTGATTACCCGCCACGCCGGCGAGCCCCACGGCCCGGCCTCGGCCATCGATGACCTGTACCTGGTGCGCTACACCGAGAACGTGCGCTCGGTGCCGACCCTTGCGCAACCCGCCCTGTGCATCCTTGCCCAAGGCAGCAAAAGCCTGTTTCTCGGCGACGAGCAGTACGCCTACGACCCACTGCATTACATGGTGGTCTCGGTGACCTTGCCGCTAAGCGGCGTGAAGCTCGATGCCAGCCCGCAGAACCCCAGCCTGGGCCTGCGCATGGACCTGGACCCGGCCGAAATCAGCCAGCTGATCGCCGAGAGCGGACCGATGCTGGTACCCAATAGACCTTCGGGCCGTGGCTTGTACGTGGAAAGGACTGATGCGGCGTTGCTTGACGCCCTGCTACGGCTGATCCGCCTGCTGGACACACCGCGTGATATCGCGATGTTGGCACCGCTGTTCCGCCGCGAGATTCTCTACCGTTTGCTGCGTGGGCCGCAGGGTTGCCGGCTGTATGAAATCGCGTTGGCCAACAGCCAGACCCACCGGGTTTGCCAAGCCATAACCTGGCTTAACAACAACTACCAGCAGCCGCTGCGTATCGAGGACCTGGCCCGTGAGGTCAACCTCAGCACCTCGACCTTGCACCACCGCTTCAAGGCCGTGACGTCGATGAGCCCGTTGCAGTATCAGAAGCAGTTGCGCCTGCAGGAGGCCCGGCGGCTCATGCTGAACGACGGGCTCGAGGCGGCGGTGGCGGCCTATAGGGTGGGGTATGAAAGCCCGTCGCAGTTCAGCCGTGAATACAGCCGGCTTTACGGCGCGCCACCGATTCGGGATGTGGCCAGGTTGCGGGCTACTGCTGGCTAAAGTCGGGCTGATCCTGTACTGGCCACTTCGCGGGTAACCCCGCGAAGTGGCCGTAACAGGTTAAGCGCTACATCATCGCAGCACTGTTTCTTGCCACTGGTTCTGGTCAACCTGGATCAAGGTCGGCCCCTTGCGCTCCAACGCCAGCCCCAGTGCTGCCTGTAGCTGCACCACATCCGTCACATGCTCCGCCGCCGCGCCCAACGCCCGCGCCACACCGATGAAGTCCGGGGTATGGATATCCACGCCTACCGGCTCGATCGCCCGGTTGACCATGTACTTCTTGATCTCCTCGTACCCCTGGTTATTCCACAACAGCACGACCAGCGGCACCTGCGCCTCCACCGCACTGGCCAGCTCCGGCAGGGTGAACTGCAAGCCGCCATCACCAATCAAGCACACCGCTGGCGCACGTTGGTCGGCCTGTTCGGCACTGCCCAACCAGGCGCCCATGGCCGCAGGCAGTGCATAACCCAGGGTGCCGTAACCGGTCGAGGCATTGAACCAGCGACGTGGCTGATGCATGTCCAGGGTCAGGTTGCCGGTGTACACCGGTTGGGTGGAATCGCCCACCAGAATGGCATTGGGCAGGCGTTCGAGAATGGCGTTCAGCAAACGCGTCTGGCTCAAGGTCGGCTGGTCCCAATCTGCTGCCAGAGCCTGGCGCAGCTTGGCCACGCGGGCCACACCCCAAGTGCTTTCGTGCACCGGTTGCGGCTGGGCCTGCAAGGCACCGAACAACGCTTCGGCGGCCAGCTCGGCATCGGCGACCAGCGCCAGCTCCGGCAGGTAGTTGCGCACCGTCTGGTCCGGGTCGATATCGATGCGCAGCAGGCTGCCCGGGATCTCGAAACCGCCCTTGAAGGTCACGTCGTAATCGGTTTCGGCAAGTTCGGTGCCAATCGCCAGCACCACGTCGGCCTCGGCCACCAACTCACGTGTGGCCGGCAGCGACTGGGTCGAACCGATCTGCAACGGGTGGCTGGCCGGCAGCAAGCCTTTGGCATTGATGGTCAGCGCCACCGGGGCCTGAAGGTGTTCAGCCAGGCGTGCCAGCGCAGCCCCCGCAGCCAATGCCCCGCCACCGGCAAGGATCAGCGGCCGACGCGCACTGGCCAGGCGTTCAGCCATCTGCGCCACCGCCTGCGGAGCCGCCCCTGCCCGGCTGCCACGTACCGGGCGGCCCGGCAATAGGAAGTCAGCCGGTTCGACCAGTACATCGAGCGGTATCTCGATGTGCACCGGGCGCGGCCGGGCACTGTCGAACACGGCAAATGCTCGGGCCAGCACCTGCGGCAAGTCTGCGGCACTCATCAAGGTGTGGGAAAACGCAGCCACACCCGCTACCAGCGCGGCCTGGTTGGGCAGCTCATGCAGCTTGCCACGGCCACCGCCCAAGTGGTCGCGGGTCTGCACGCTGGAAATTACCAGCATCGGAATCGAATCGGCATAGGCCTGGCCCATGGCCGTGGTGATGTTGGTCATGCCAGGGCCGGTGATGATGAAGCACACCCCGGGTTTGCCACGGGTGCGCGCATAGCCGTCAGCCATGAACCCGGCCCCCTGCTCGTGACGCGGGGTGATGTGGCGAATGGACGAACCCGCCAGGCCACGGTAGAGCTCCACGGTATGTACACCGGGAATACCGAAGACATGGTCCACGCCATAGCCTTCAAGGAGTTTGACCAGTACTTCACCGCAGGTTGCCATTGGGGTTCACCATGAATCTTGTTGGGTTATGCCCTTATTGGACCCAAGCCACGGCTATCCCCACAATGTAAAAAAACACATACTAGCCATGTCCTGTGATCATGGCTTACTGCAATGAAACGCCTCCCGCCTCTGCCTGCCCTGTACACCTTTCTGGTCACTGCCCAGCACTGCAATTTCACCCGTGCAGGGCAACAGTTGCACATCACCCAGGGCGCCGTCAGCCGGCAGATCGCAGCCCTCGAAGAGCACCTGGGTTATGCGCTGTTCAAGCGCGAGGCCCGCGGTTTGAGCCTGACCCGTGAAGGCCAGGACTGGCTGCCTCGGGTGCAGCAGGTGTTCGCGCTGATCGATCAAGGCGTGCGCGAGGTGGGCGAGCACAGCACGACCTTGCAGCTCAAGGCGCCGACCTGCGTGATGCGCTGGCTACTGCCACGCCTGATGGAATGGCAAGCCCTGCGCCCGGACATACCGGTCGAACTCACCACCACCGTGCAGCATGGGGTGGATTTTCGCCGCGAGGGCTTTGACGCCGCGGTGGTCTATGGCGATGCACCGAACCACGGGCTGCACGTGCGCAAGTTGTTCGATGAGCAACTGACACCGGTATGCGCACCGTCACTGCTTCAAGGGCCGCTGCCCTTGCAGCAGGTGGAAGACCTGGCGCGGCATATGCTGCTGCACCCGTCACGAGATGAGCATGATTGGCGGTTGTGGTTGCAGGCAGCAGGTGTGACGCTGGCCAGTCATGGGCCCAAGCAGCATTTCGAGACGCTGGACATGGCAATGGCCATGGCCTCGCAGGGGACTGGCGTGGCTATCGGTGATTGGTCGCTGATTGGCGATGACTTGCGCGGGGGGCGGCTGTGCATGCCGTTTGCGCTGAAGGTGCTGACGGGTAAAGGTTATTACCTGGTAAGCCAGGCCAGAAGCTTGCCACCGGGTTTAACGGAGTTGCTGGATTGGCTGCAGCGCCAGGCTAGCCAGTGAGGGCCCATACACGGGCACGCACGCTCCTACAGGTACAGCACAGGGCTTGGAATTTGTGCAATACCTGTGGGAGCGTGCGTGCCCACGAAGCAGGCGACTCAGTAACCGACTGTGAAGCGCTGCCGTGAATGCGCAGGCTTTTCCAGCTCGTCGAGCATGGCAATCGCATAATCGGCAAAGGTGATCCAGCTCTTGCCGTCCGCACCGATCAGCAGGTGATCCTTACCCAACGTGTAGCGCCCGCTACGCTCACCTTCAACGAACTCCGCCGACGGCGAGAGAAAGGTCCAGTCCAGGTTTGGCTCGCGCTGCAACGCCTCCAGAAAACGCACCCCGGCAGTGGCCTCGGCCTTGTAGGCTTCCGGGAAGTCCGGGCTGTCGATCACCCGGTGCCCCGACGGCAACAACAGGCTGCCGGCCCCCCCCACCACCAGCAACCGCTTGACCCCGGCGCGCTTGACTGGCTCGATGATCGCGTGCGGCTCGATGGTCGAAAAATGCGCCGCGCTCAACACCGCGTCCACACCCTCGACAGCCGCTTGCAGGGCCGCGCTATCCTTGGCATCCAGCGCTTTGACGGTCACCCCGTCACGCCCCTGCAAACGGGAAGGGTCGCGGGCAATGGCCAGCACACTATGGCCACGGCGCAGGGCCTCTTCCAGCAACTGGCTGCCAGCGCGGCCAGTGGCACCGATGATTGCAATCTTGCTCATGGGAAACTCTCCATCAGTTGAACGGAATTACCACTTCATCTCGCCCTTGGCGACCTTGGCCCCAAGCTCCAGGGAGCTTTCATCGGCCAGGCCTGGGTAACGATGCTTCATGGCCTCGATCAAGACGCCAGCATCTTTTGCTTTGACGGTTTCGGCATCGAAATCACGAATGTAGTTCGCAGTGAAACGCACAGCTTGCAATGAACGGCTGCTGTCCCCCAGATAATGGCCCGGGACGACTGTGCGCGGCGCCAGCGCTTCGATCCGCGCCAGGGTGGCGAGCCAATCGGCATGCGACTTGGCTGTTTGGGTATCGGCCATCCACACATGAATATGCTCGGACACCACTACCCCACCGACCACCGCCTTGATCGACGGGATCCAGACAAAGCTGCGGTCTGGCTGTGGGCCGTCAAGGCCAACCACGTCCAAGGCCTGCCCTTCCAGCATCAGGCGGTTGCCTTCGAGCACTTGCGGCAGCACCAGCCGCGCGGGCTTGTCCGCCCCCATCTGCGGCCCCCAGTACGCCAGCTTGGCGCCCATGGTCTGGCGAATATGCGCAACGGTCGCGGCTGAAGCCAGCACCTTGGCGTCGGGGAAAGCCTGGGTCAGGGTATCCAGGCCGAAATAGTAATCCGGGTCGCCATGGCTGATGTAGATGCTGGTCAGGTGCTTGCCACCGGCTCGCAAGCGCTGCACCAACTGCTCGGCCTGGGCTTTGCCGAACTGGGCATCGACCAGCACGGCGTCATGTTGACCACTGACGATCACCGAGCTGACCGGGAATATCGCTTCGTGCCCGGGGTTGTAGACCTCCAACTGCAAGGGCTCGGCAGCCAGCACCGGGCCGGCCAGGGCAACGCAGGCCAGCAGCAGGCCACGCAAAGGAGAGAACAGGGACATGAGCAACGCCTTCAGCTGAACAATGCCCAACAGCTTAGTTGCCCAATCCGTCACAAAAAATGCGATGCTCGAACATAGTTTGTTTCTGAAATCGGGCAAATCATGGACCGTCTGAACGCCATGCGCGTATTCGTAACCGTCGTCGACCTGGGCAGCCAGTCGGCGGCAGCGGATCATCTGCAATTGTCGCGACCGGTAGTATCGCGCTATCTGGCCGAGCTGGAGGACTGGGTTGGCGCGCGGCTGATGCAGCGCACCACGCGCAAGCTCAGCCTCACGGCCGCCGGCCAGGAAACCCTGCCCCGCTGCCGGCAACTGCTGGAACTGGCCGGCGACCTGCAGGCCGCCGTGCAGCAGCCGGAAGACGCACCAAAGGGTGCACTGCGTATCAGCGTCAGTACCTCATTCGGCCAAGCACAGTTGGTAGACGCCGTAGCAGCCTACGTGCAGCGTTACCCTGGAGTGAAGGTGGAACTGCAAATGCTCGACCGCACCGTCAACCTGGTGGACGAGCGCATCGACCTGGCCATTCGTACCAGCAACGACCTGGACCCCAACCTGATCGCCCGGCGCCTGAGCGTGTGCCGCTCGGTGGTGTGCGCGGCACCGGCCTACCTGCACGAGCACGGCACGCCACAACGGGTCGAGGAACTGAGCCGACACAACTGCCTGACCCACGCCTACTTCGGCCACAGCCTGTGGCATTTCGAGGTGGCCGGGCAGCACGTCGCCGTGCCGGTGGCGGGGAACATCAGCGCCAACGAGGCGATGACCCTGCAGAAGGCAGCACTGGCTGGCGCGGGTATCGCCATGCTGCCGACCTATCAGGCAGCCGAGGCCCTGCGCCGAGGCGAACTGATGCGCCTGCTGCCCGAGGCGAGGCCGCGTGAATTGAACCTGAATGCGGTGTACACGTCGCGCAAACACATGCCGGCAACCTTGCGGAGCATGCTGGATTTTCTAGTGCTGCGGTTCAAGGACGAGCCGGAGTGGGACCAGGATCTATACTAATGCTGTACACCCCTATCGCTGTAATGGGAGGTGAGCACCATGGGTATCAAATCAAGAAGAGTCGCCGTTGTCATGGCCCTGACCGCAGTCGCAGGGCTGTATGGCTCGGCCTGCTGGCGCGTCGAGCTGCTGCGCAGCCAGCCTAGCGCCGCCAACAGCTGCGAGCGGGCACATTGCGTGCCCCACACCGCAACCTTGAGCGCCGTCCGTTGAGTCGACGGCGCCCTGCCGGTCACTCTTCGACGCTCATGTATTCCTTGGCCCAGCGGATGTAATCTTCAGGCTGGGTGTAGGTGTGCGAGAGTTCGGTGGCACTGAGGTTTTCCGACTTGTTTTGCTGGCCACGCTGCAGCCGCAAGCAATCGTAGGTGGCCTTGATCGCGGCAAAGTAGGCCGCGTGACCATCGACCACAATGCGCACGCCCAAGCGCGCCAGGCGCTCGTCGTCGCGCAGGTTCGGGTTGCCATAGGTGACCAGCATCAGCGGCACAGTCAAGTGCTCGGCAATCTGCTCGAGCTGTTCGAAGTCCTTAACCCCCACCATGCAGATAGCATCGGCACCGGCCTTCTGGTAGCTCTGGGTACGCACAATGATTTCTTCGGTGCTGAGTACCCCAGCGTTGGTACGGGCAATGATCGACAGCGACGAATCGACCCGCGCCTCCAGGGCCGCACGGATCTTGCCAACGCCCTCTTCGACCGGGATCAGGTCGGTGGACTTGCGCCCGAACTGGGCTGGCAGCAGCGTGTCTTCGATGGTCAGTGCGGCCACACCGGCGCGCTCCAGTTCGATCACCGTGCGCATCACGTTCAGCGCATTGCCATAGCCGTGGTCAGCGTCGGCCAGCACCGGCAGTTGCGCGACCCGACCGATACGGGTGGCCTGCTCGACGAACTCGCTGAGGGTGATCAGGGCGAAGTCCGGTGCGGCCAGCACCTGCAAGGATGCAACGGAACCACCGAGGATACCGACCTCGAAGCCCAGGTCTGCGGCAATGCGTGCCGACATCGGGTCGAACACCGATGCCGTGTGGAAACAGGAACCTGAAGCGAGCAGCTCGCGGAAGGCAAAACGCAGATCTTGATGGGAAGCCTTGGGCATGATCACTCCGCAATTAAGTTGAAATTTGAACGGTAACTACCGACCCCTGTAATCGGGTCTACCTGACCTGTTCCAACCGTCGCCATCTGGGCGGTCATGCTCGACATGCAGGCAGAGGAATAAAAGGTGTGGGAGACAGCGGCCTGAAAAACCTGCGGCAGAATGTTGCACCAACCTGGTGCAAGCCCCGGATTTCAGCCCCTGTGGCATACCAACGATATCACGCGGCCATGCAGCACTGGATGAATGCGCCAATGCCGATTCGGCATAGGGGATGCAGATAGTACATAGGAAGCTACCTAACTCAGGTTACAATTCGTGGGCCTCTATGGGAGTGGGCTTGCCCACAAAGAGGCTTGCATAGACAAGACAAGGTATTCCCGTGACTGCTGCCCTGCCCCCCACCACCCTGCGCAACGTGCTCACCGCCCTGATGCTGGCCATCTTCCTCGGCGCACTGGACCAGACCATCGTCGCCGTCTCGCTGCCGGCCATCTCGGCCCAGTTCAACGACGTCGGCCTGCTGGCCTGGGTGATCTCCGGGTACATGGTGGCAATGACCGTGGCCGTACCAATCTACGGCAAGCTGGGCGACCTTTACGGCCGGCGCCGGATGATCCTCACCGGGATCAGCTTGTTCACCCTGGCCTCGATTGCCTGTGCCATGGCCCAGGACATGCAGCAGTTGGTGCTGGCCCGGGTACTCCAGGGCATTGGCGCGGGCGGTATGGTCTCGGTGAGCCAGGCGATCATCGGCGACTTCGTACCGCCGCGTGAACGCGGCCGCTACCAGGGCTATTTCAGCAGCATGTACGCCGTGGCCAGCGTCGCTGGGCCAGTGCTGGGCGGCTGGCTGACCGAGTACTTGTCGTGGCGCTGGGTATTCTGGATCAACCTGCCGCTGGGGCTGGTCGCCTTGTGGGCCATACGCCGCGCCCTCGCCGGCATGCCGGTGCAGCGTCGCGAGGCCCAGGTCGACTACCTTGGCGCCGTGCTGTTGATCCTCGGCCTTGGCAGCCTGCTGCTGGGGATCACCTTGGTCGGCCAGGGCCAGGCCTGGGCCGACTCGGCCGTGCTGGCGCTGTTCGCCTGCGCCCTACTCGGCCTGGCGTTGTTCATCGCCCACGAACGCCGCTGCCCAGAGCCGCTGCTGCCGCTCGGGCTGTTCGGCAACCGGGTGGCGGTACTTTGCTGGGGGGTGATCTTCTTCGCCAGCTTCCAGTCGATTTCCCTGACCATGCTCATGCCCTTGCGCTACCAGGGCATCACTGGCGCCGGTGCCGACAGCGCTGCCCTGCACCTGCTGCCACTGGCCATGGGGTTGCCCATGGGGGCCTTCACAGGCGGGCGCATGACCAGCCGGACCGGGCGCTACAAGCCGCAGATCCTGGCCGGTGCGCTGCTGATGCCAGTGGCCATTTTCGCCATGGCACTGACGCCGCCGCAGTCAACGTTGCTCAGTGCACTGTTCATGCTGCTGACCGGCATTGCTTGCGGGCTGCAGTTTCCGACCTCGCTGGTGGGCACGCAAAGCGCGGTGGCCAGCAAGGACATTGGCGTGGCCACCAGCACCACCAACCTGTTCCGCTCGCTGGGCGGGGCCATGGGCGTGGCGTGCATGTCCAGCCTGTTGCTGGCACTGCTGCACCAAGGTGGTTTCGAATTGCTGGGTAACCCGTTGCTGGGGAGCCTGAAGGCCGGTGAAGTGGACCTGGTGACACAGGGACGCTTGCTGGAGACATTCCGGCAGTTGCTGATGGGCAGCGCGCTGATTGCGGTACTGGGGCTTTTTGCCGCATTGGCGTTGCCTGACAGACAACTGCGCGGGTACTAATATCCCAGGGGCCGCAAGGCGGCCACGCTGTTAATCCCCTCTTAACACAAAGGGGAAACACTCCCTCACAATCCTTAACAAAGTGTCATTTGCGCAACGCCGGGCTCAAGCGCAGCATATCCAGCCCGGTGTCGACCCATTTTTCGACATCACCCAACAGATCGACACTGTCAGGCAGCAGCAGCCAGCGCCCGATCAGGCCATCGACATAGGCGAACATGGCCACCGCCGCGCGCTCGACATCCAGCTCGCCAGGCAACTGGCCCCGGCGTACGGCATTGGCCAACGCCAGGGTGATGCCCTTGTGGCAATCCAGCACCGCACCCTGGCGCTGCTGGCGAATTTCACACATGTCATCGGTGAACTCGCACTTGTGATGCAGGATTTCATTGATACGCCGGGTTCGGGCATCGAGCACCAGCTCGTTGAACACTTGCAACAGCAGCTTGCGCATGCAGCCAAGCGGATCGAGTTCGTCCTCGCTTTCGCTCGCCCGCGCCAAATGGTCATGGGTCTCGTGCAGGCTGTCGAGCAACGCCTGCACCAACTCGGCCTTGTTGTTGAAGTGCCAGTAGATAGCCCCGCGCGTCACACCCGCGAGTTCGGCGATGTCAGCCAGTGTGGTTCGCGCAACCCCGCGCTTGTAGAAGGCCTTTTCCGCCGCCTCGATGATCTGGGCGCGGGTTTCCTGGGCTTCTTCTTTGGTTCGACGGACCATGGCAGTACAACCTCATCTGGCCCGAACGCGCAGCGCGTGCGGGGAACGCTCCGGTGGCACCTCTGCAGGGGGCCTCACGGATGAGCTAATCAAGGGCTGTGGCAGTACCCAAGTACAACCCAGCGGTATTTACAAACAACCATGAATGTAAGTATATTCCTTAGCAAGCTATTTATCCACCGGATAGCAATTTTTCCAGATCAAGTCTCTTCCATTACTCTTGAGCGTCTCCCTGCTCCTGCGACCCGAGGATCCTCATGCAATTCAAGCCAGCCGTTACCGCTCTGGTTTCCGCCGTCGCCCTGGCAACCCTGCTCAGTGGCTGCAAGAAAGAAGAAGCAGCGCCAGCGGCGCAGGCTCCTCAGGTCGGCGTCGTGACCATCCAGCCCCAAGCCTTCACCCTGACCTCGGAATTGCCGGGGCGTACCACTGCCTACCGCGTTGCCGAGGTGCGCCCGCAGGTCAACGGCATCATCCTCAAGCGCCTGTTCAAGGAAGGCAGCGACGTCAAGGAAGGCCAGCAGCTGTACCAGATCGACCCTGCCGTGTACGAAGCCACCCTGGCCAATGCCCAGGCCAACCTGCAGGCTACCCGCTCGCTGGCCGAGCGCTACAAGCAGCTGATTGACGAGCAAGCCGTCTCCAAACAGGAATACGACGACGCCAATGCCAAACGATTGCAGGCCGAGGCTTCGCTCAAGAGCGCCCAGATCGACCTGCGCTACACCAAGGTTCTGGCACCGATCAGCGGCCGTATCGGTCGTTCTTCGTTCACCGAAGGTGCACTGGTGAGCAACGGCCAGACCAACGCCATGGCCACCATCCAGCAACTCGACCCGATCTACGTCGACGTTACCCAGTCCACCGCCGAGCTGCTCAAGCTGCGCCGTGACCTGGAGAGCGGCCAGTTGCAGAAGGCCGGCGACAACGCCGCCTCGGTTCAGCTGGTGCTGGAAGACGGCAGCCTGTTCAAGCAGGAAGGTCGCCTGGAGTTCTCCGAAGTCGCGGTCGACGAAACCACCGGCTCGGTCACCCTGCGCGCCCTGTTCCCCAACCCTGACCACACCCTGCTGCCAGGCATGTTCGTGCATGCGCGGCTGAAGGCCGGGGTCAACGCCAACGCCATCCTGGCGCCGCAACAAGGCGTGACCCGCGACCTGAAAGGCGCGCCGACCGCACTGGTGGTCAACCAGGAAAACAAGGTCGAACTGCGTCAGTTGAAGGCCAACCGTACCCTGGGCAGCGACTGGCTGATCGAAGAAGGCCTCAACCCAGGTGACCGCCTGATTACCGAAGGGCTGCAGTACGTGCGCCCAGGTGTCGAGGTGAAGGTCAGCGAAGCCACCAACGTCCAGAAGCCGGCCAGCCCTGATCAGGCCAACGCGGCAAAAGCAGACGCCAAAGCGGAGTAAACCATGTCGAAGTTCTTTATCGATCGCCCGATCTTCGCCTGGGTGATCGCCTTGGTGATCATGCTGGTCGGGGCCTTGTCGATCCTGAAGTTGCCGATCAACCAGTACCCCAGCATCGCACCGCCGGCCATCGCCATCGCCGTGACCTACCCGGGCGCCTCGGCGCAAACCGTGCAGGACACCGTGGTGCAGGTGATCGAGCAGCAGCTCAACGGTATCGACAACCTGCGTTATGTGTCGTCGGAAAGTAACTCCGACGGCAGCATGACCATTACCGCCACCTTCGAACAGGGCACCAACCCCGACACCGCCCAGGTTCAGGTACAGAACAAGCTGAACCTGGCCACCCCACTGCTGCCACAAGAAGTGCAGCAGCAAGGTATCCGCGTCACCAAGGCTGTGAAGAACTTCCTGCTGGTGATCGGCCTGGTGTCCGAAGACGGCAGCATGACCAAGGATGACTTGGCCAACTACATCGTCTCCAACATGCAGGACCCGATCTCGCGTACAGCGGGTGTGGGTGACTTCCAGGTGTTCGGTGCACAGTACGCCATGCGTATCTGGCTCGATCCGGCCAAGCTGAACAAATTCCAGCTGACCCCGGTCGACGTCAAGACCGCCGTGGCCGCGCAGAACGTGCAGGTGTCCTCCGGCCAGCTCGGCGGCCTGCCGGCCATGCCGGGCACCCAGCTGAACGCCACCATCATCGGCAAGACCCGCCTGCAAACCGCCGAGCAGTTCGAGAAGATCCTGCTCAAGGTCAACAACGACGGTTCGCAGGTGCGTCTGGGTGATGTCGCCCAGGTAGGTCTGGGGGGTGAAAACTACGCGGTCAGCGCTCAGTTCAACGGCAAGCCGGCTTCCGGCCTGGCAGTAAAACTGGCTACCGGCGCCAACGCCCTGGACACCGCCAAGGCACTGCGCGAGACCATCAAAGGCCTGGAACCGTTCTTCCCGCCTGGGGTGAAAGCGGTATTCCCGTATGACACCACTCCGGTGGTCACCGAATCGATCAGCGGCGTGATCCACACCCTGATCGAAGCCGTGGTCCTGGTGTTCCTGGTGATGTACCTGTTCCTGCAGAACTTCCGCGCCACCATCATCACCACCATGACCGTACCGGTGGTGTTACTGGGTACCTTCGGCATCCTTGCCGCCGCGGGCTTCAGCATCAACACCCTGACCATGTTCGCCATGGTCCTGGCCATCGGTTTGCTGGTGGACGACGCCATCGTCGTGGTGGAAAACGTCGAGCGGGTGATGTCCGAGGAAGGCTTGCCGCCCAAGGAAGCCACCAAGCGTTCGATGGAACAGATCCAGGGTGCCCTGGTGGGTATCGCCCTGGTACTGTCGGCCGTACTGCTGCCGATGGCGTTCTTCGGCGGTTCCACGGGTGTGATCTACCGGCAGTTCTCCATCACCATCGTCTCGGCCATGGGCCTGTCGGTGCTGGTTGCGCTTATCTTCACCCCGGCGCTTTGCGCCACCATGCTCAAGCCGCTGAAGAAGGGCGAGCACCACACTGCCAAAGGCGGCTTCTTCGGTTGGTTCAACCGCAACTTCGACCGCAGCGTGAACGGCTACGAGCGCAGCGTGGGCACTATCCTGCGCAACAAGGTGCCGTTCCTGCTGGCCTATGCGCTGATCGTGGTCGGCATGATCTGGCTGTTCGCTCGCATCCCAACCGCGTTCCTGCCCGAGGAAGACCAGGGCGTGCTGTTCGCCCAGGTGCAAACCCCGGCAGGCTCCAGTGCCGAGCGCACCCAGGTGGTGGTCGACCAGATGCGTGAGTATCTGTTGAAGGATGAAGCCGACACCGTAGCGTCCGTGTTCACCGTCAACGGCTTCAACTTTGCCGGTCGCGGGCAGAGTTCGGGCATGGCATTCATCATGCTCAAACCCTGGGATGAACGTTCCAAGGAGAACAGCGTGTTCGCCCTGGCCCAGCGTGCCCAGCAGCACTTCTTCACCTTCCGTGATGCAATGGTGTTCGCCTTCGCCCCACCTGCGGTACTCGAACTGGGTAACGCCACCGGTTTCGACGTGTTCCTGCAGGACCGCGGTGGTGTCGGCCACGAGAAGTTGATGGAAGCGCGCAACCAGTTCCTGGCCAAGGCCGCGCAGAGCAAGATCCTCAGCGCTGTGCGCCCTAACGGCCTGAACGATGAACCGCAGTATCAGTTGACCATCGATGACGAGCGTGCCAGCGCCCTGGGCGTGACCATTGCCGACATCAACAACACCCTGTCGATTGCCCTGGGTGCCAGCTACGTCAACGACTTCATCGACCGTGGCCGAGTCAAGAAGGTGTACATCCAGGGCGAACCCAACGCCCGAATGAGCCCTGAAGACCTGCAGAAGTGGTACGTGCGCAACGGCAAAGGCGAGATGGTGCCGTTCTCCTCCTTCGCCAAAGGCGAATGGACCTACGGCTCGCCGAAACTGTCGCGTTACAACGGCGTCGAGGCGATGGAAATCCTCGGTGCGCCGGCGCCGGGCTACAGTACCGGTGAAGCCATGGCCGAGGTCGAGCGTATCGCTGGCGAACTGCCAAGCGGTGTAGGCTTCTCCTGGACCGGCATGTCCTACGAGGAAAAGCTCTCCGGTTCGCAGATGCCGGCGCTGTTCGCCCTCTCGGTACTGTTCGTGTTCCTGTGCCTGGCAGCCCTGTACGAAAGCTGGTCGATCCCGATCGCCGTGGTACTGGTAGTACCGCTGGGTATCATCGGTGCACTGATCGCCACCAGTCTGCGCGGCTTGTCCAACGACGTGTACTTCCTGGTCGGCCTGTTGACCACCATCGGCCTGGCGGCGAAAAACGCCATTCTGATCGTCGAGTTCGCCAAGGAACTGCACGAGCAAGGCCGCAGCCTGTACGACGCGGCGATCGAGGCGTGCCGCATGCGTCTGCGCCCGATCATCATGACCTCGCTGGCGTTCATCCTTGGCGTGGTACCGTTGACCATCGCCAGCGGCGCCGGCGCCGGCAGCCAGCACGCCATCGGTACGGGTGTGATCGGCGGCATGATCAGTGCGACCGTACTGGCTATCTTCTGGGTACCGCTGTTCTTCGTCGCAGTGTCGTCGCTGTTCGGCAGCAAAGAGCCGGAAAAAGACGTCACCCCTGAAACTCCACGTTATGAGGCTGGGCAATGACCAAGTCTTTGTTGTCCCTGGCGGTAACCGCTTTCATTCTTGGCGGCTGCTCGCTGATCCCTGACTACCAGACCCCGGAAGCGCCGGTGGCTGCGCAGTGGCCGCAAGGCCCTGCGTACTCGCCAACGCAATCGGCGGATGTTGCCGCCGCCGAACAGGGCTGGCGCCAGTTCTTCCACGATCCGGCGCTGCAACAGCTGATCCAGACCTCGCTGGTGAACAACCGCGACCTGCGCGTCGCGGCGCTGAACCTGGACGCCTACCGCGCGCAGTACCGCATTCAGCGTGCCGACCTGTTCCCGGCGGTTTCGGCCACCGGCAGCGGCAGCCGCCAGCGCGTCCCGGCGAACATGTCGCAAACCGGTGAATCTGGCATCACCAGCCAGTATTCGGCAACCCTGGGTGTCAGCGCCTACGAGCTGGACCTGTTCGGCCGCGTGCGCAGCCTGACCGAGCAAGCCTTGGAAACCTATCTGTCCAGCGAGCAGGCGCGTCGTTCCACGCAAATCGCCCTGGTGGCCAGCGTGGCCAATGCCTACTACACCTGGCAGGCCGACCAGGCCCTGTTCAAGCTGACCGAAGAAACGCTGAAGACCTACGAGGAAAGCTACAACCTCACCCGTCGCAGCAATGAAGTCGGCGTCGCTTCTGCACTCGACGTCAGCCAGGCACGCACCGCCGTGGAAGGCGCCCGGGTCAAGTACTCGCAGTATCAGCGCCTGGTCGCCCAGGACGTCAACAGCCTGACCGTGCTGCTGGGCACCGGCATTCCAGCCGACCTGGCCAAGCCGCTGGAGCTCAATGCCGACCAGTTGGCCGAAGTGCCGGCCGGCCTGCCGTCGGATATCCTCCAGCGCCGCCCGGACATCCAGGAAGCCGAGCACCTGCTCAAGGCCGCCAATGCCAACATTGGCGCGGCCCGCGCAGCGTTCTTCCCGAGCATCAGCCTGACCGCCAACGCGGGCAGCCTGAGCCCCGACATGGGCCACCTGTTCGCAGGTGGCCAGGGCACCTGGCTGTTCCAGCCGCAGATCAACCTGCCGATCTTCAACGCCGGCAGCCTGAAGGCCAGCCTGGATTATTCGAAGATCCAGAAGGACATCAACGTCGCCAAGTACGAAAAAACCATCCAGACCGCCTTCCAGGAAGTCTCCGATGGCCTGGCGGCGCGCAAGACCTTCGAAGAGCAGCTGCAGGCCCAGCGCGACCTGGTGCAGGCGAACCAGGATTACTACCGCCTGGCCGAACGCCGTTATCGCATCGGGATCGACAGCAACCTGACCTTCCTCGACGCCCAGCGCAACCTGTTCAGCGCCCAACAGGCACTGATCGGCGACCGTCTTTCGCAGCTGACCAGCGAGGTCAACCTGTACAAGGCGCTCGGCGGTGGCTGGTACGAGCAGACCGGGCAGGCCAACCAGCAGGCGTCGGTGGATGCACCGAAAGGCTGATTGAGTTCGCAGCAACGTCAAGCCCACCTTCACGGTGGGCTTTTTATTCGTCGGTACAGAAAGAATTAACCAACCGGAACATTCCGTTCGATTATCGCCCCGTTCCGTTTGCGGCGAATTGCCTCACCCCCGCCCAACCCCGCACCATCCCCCCACGCAACGTTGCCCAAGTTCATCACTAAAGACCCGCACCTGCCGGCTCGATCCAGCAGTGCACCGGCTCGCCCCATAAAAACAAGAGATCCACGACAGATGAGCACTTTGCAACCCGCACGCCAGCTGCTGCCCGGCTTGTTAGCCATGTCCTGCGCCCTCCCCGTGTTCGCCGCCAACGAAGGTGGATTCATGGAGGACGCCAAGGCCACCCTCAACCTGCGCAACTTCTACATCAACCGCAACTTCGTCGACCCGGCCCATCCGCAGGGCAAGGCCGAGGAATGGACGCAAAGCTTTATCCTCGACGCCCGTTCCGGGTTTACCCAGGGCACCGTCGGTTTCGGCGTGGACGTCCTGGGCCTGTATTCGGTCAAGCTCGACGGTGGCAAAGGCACCACCAACACTCACCTGCTGCCCGTGCATGACGACGGCCGCCCTGCCGATGACTTTGGCCGGTTGGGTGTAGCACTGAAAGCCAAGCTGTCCGAAACCGAACTGAAAGTCGGTGAATGGATGCCGGTACTACCGATCCTGCGCTCGGACGATGGCCGTTCGCTGCCGCAAACCTTCCGCGGTGGCCAGCTGACCTCCAAGGAAATCGCCGGCCTGACCCTGTACGCCGGCCAGTTCCGCGGCAACAGCCCGCGCAATGACGCCAGCATGGAAGACATGTCGCTGAACGGCAAAGCCGCGTTCACCTCCGACCGATTCAACTTCGGCGGCGGTGAGTACACCTTCAACGACAAGCGCACCATGATTGGCCTGTGGGACGCCCAGCTCAAGGACATCTACCGCCAGCAGTACCTCAACCTGACGCACAGCCAGCCGCTGGGCGACTGGACCCTGGGCGCCAACCTCGGCTACTTCATCGGCAAGGAAGACGGCGGCGAACGTGCCGGCAAGCTGGACAACCGCACCGCTTCCGCCCTGCTTTCGGCACGCTACCAAGGCCATACCTTCTATGTCGGGCTGCAGAAGGTGAGCGGCGACGATGCCTGGATGCGGGTCAATGGCACCAGTGGCGGCACCCTGGCCAACGACAGCTACAACTCGAGCTTCGACAATGCCAAGGAGCGCTCCTGGCAGGTTCGCCATGACTTCAACTTCGCCACCGTCGGCGTACCCGGCCTGACCCTGATGAACCGCTACATCAAGGGTGACAACGTGACCGTTGGCAACGTGGACGATGGCAAGGAATGGGCACGGGAAACCGAGCTGGCCTATGTGGTGCAGTCGGGCAGCTTCAAGGACCTGTCGGTGAAATGGCGCAACTCCACCATGCGCCGGGACTTCAGCACCAATGCGTTCGATGAGAACCGCCTGATCGTGAGTTACCCGCTGAATCTGCTTTGAATCTGCTGGCCTCTTCGCGAGGAACTCGCGAAGAGGCCGGAGATACAACAAAATAACCAAAAGAAATAAACAAATCCTTAAAGCTTCTTTGACGATATAAGCTGTAACCGCTTGAATAGAGCCCTGATCCCCGCCCCAGAGCCGTGACATGGACCTCCGCCAGCTGCGCTACTTCATTGCCCTCACCGAATACCGCAGTTTCGTTCGGGCCGCCGAGGCCATGGGCATCACCCAACCCGCCTTCAGCCGCGCCATCCAGGGCCTGGAACACACGTTCGGCTGCCCACTGGTCGACCGCGCCAGCAAAGCCCTGCCGCCCACCCCAGAAGGCCTTGTGGTGCTGCAACATGCCCGGCGCCTGGTACAGGGGGCTGCGCAGTTGAGCAACGAAGTGCTGCAAATGACCAAGCTCGACGCCGGCGAACTGCACTTCGGCAGTGGCCCGGCGCTGGCCGTGCGCCTGGTGCCCGATGCCTTGCGCCACTTCATCGAACGCCACCCAGGCATCCGCACCTCGCTGCTGGTGGACAATACCGAACGTCTGGGTCAGGCCCTGCGCCGTGAACAGATCGAGTTTTTCGTCGACGATATCCGCCCGTTCGAAGCCGACCCCAACTTCCACACCGAAGCCTTGTCACCCCGCCCCGGCCTTTTCTTCTGCCGCCCTGGCCACCCGTTGCTGGCCAAGGACAGCCTGTCGACCAACGACCTGTTCAGCTACCCGCTGGCCAGCGCTTTGCTTGACCCCGGTGTACGCAAACGCCTGGCCAACCTCAGTGGGCGAAGCGACTTCACGCCGCACCTGCAAACCGAGCACCTGGCCATACTGCGCAGCGTGGTGCAGGCCAGCGATGCTATCGGCACTGCCAGTGAAGAGGCCGTGGCCGATGACCTGGCCAACGGAAGCCTGGTGCGCCTGCACTGGCGCAACCTGCCGCCGGCGCTGGAAGTGTTGAGCGTTCGCTGTGGCGTGGTCAGCCGCAGTGGCTACCGTCTGTCGCCAGCGGCGCGGGCGATGATCGAGACACTGGTGGGGCTGGATACGCCTGTACGGGCTGCTGCCATTCGCTGAGCTGATGATGGTGGTAGCCGCAGGCTATCCTGAGCTATATCGGTTGCCTGTACCGGCCTCTTCGCGGGTACAGGCAATACACCCCGATCAGGCAAACCAGGGAGGCATAACAATGAAAACCCTCGTCGACCACCTGAGCCAGTACGCCAGCTACCACCGCGACCCACGCAACATCATCACTCACTTCATCGGTATCCCTATGATCGTGCTGGCGGTCACCATCCTGCTTTCACGCCCAGGCTGGGAATTTGCCGGCATGTGGCTTTCCCCTGCCCTGCTGGCAGCGGCGGCATCGGTATGGTTCTACCTGCGCCTGGACCTGCGCTTCGGCCTGGTGATGGGTGCATTGCTGGGGCTATGTCTGTGGGTCGGCCAGGTGCTGGCAGTGCAAACGACTGCACTGTGGCTCAGCGCCGGGCTAGGGGCATTCGTGGTGGGTTGGATCATCCAGTTCGTCGGCCACTACTATGAAGGCCGCAAACCGGCCTTCGTCGACGATGTCAGCGGCTTGATCATCGGGCCGCTGTTCGTGGTGGCAGAAGCCGCGTTCATGCTGGGCCTGTGCCCGGCCCTGAAACAGGCCGTAGAAAACAACGCAGGCCCTGTTGTGATGCGGTCTGTGTAGGAGCGACCGCGTAGCACTCAGCTACGCGACTCTACACCCAGCTCGTCCCACACCGACTCAGCCATGTGGAAGGTGGCATTGGCTGCCGGAATGCCGCAGTAAATCGCGCTCTGCATCAGCACTTCCTTGATCTCGTCGCGGGTCACGCCGTTGTTGGCCGCCGCCCGCAGGTGCAGCTTCAGCTCGTCGTTGCGGTTCATGCCGATCAGCATGGCGATGGTGATCAGGCTACGGGTATGGCGCGGCAGGCCTGGGCGGGTCCAGATATCACCCCAGGCGTGGCGGGTGATCATTTCCTGGAATTCGCCGTTGAAGTCGTTGAGCTTCTCCAGGCTGCGGTCCACATGGGCATCGCCAAGCACCGCACGGCGCACTTGCATGCCGGCGTCGTAACGCTGTTTTTCATCCATGGCGTTGCCCTCAGTGAGCCAGCAGGAAGTCGAGCACGCGGCGGCTGAACGCCTCGCCAATTTCGACGTTGGACAGGTGCGCTGCCGGGAAGTCGACGTACTCGGCACCTTGGATACCGGCCTGCATGAAGCGGCCATGTTCAGGGGTGGTGACCACGTCTTCGGTGCCGGCAACGATCAGTGCAGGCACCTGGATGCGGCCCAGTTGCTCACGGTAATCGGCGTCACGCACTGCTGCGCAGTTACCGGCATAGCCCTGCGGGCTGGTTTGCGCCAGCATCTGGCAAATGCGCTGGGCTTGCTCTGGCTGGGCCTGGGCAAAGCCTGGGGTGAACCAACGGGCGATGGAACCATCGCGCAGATCGACCATGGCCTGCTGGCCACCTTTGAGCACGGTGTCGATACGGGTGTTCCACACCTCGTCATTGGCGATCTTGGCGGCGGTGTTGCACAGGATCAGGCTGTGCAGGCGCTCGCCGGCGTTGATGCCCAGCCACTGGCCGATCAGCCCCCCCATCGACAGGCCGACAAAGTGCGCTTTCTGGATGTCCAGGCCATCGAGCAGGGCCAGCACGTCAAGGCCCAGCTGTTCGATGCTGTAAGGGCCTTCGGTGACCAGCGATGCGCCATGGCCACGGGTGTCGTAGCGCAGCACACGGAAGTGCTGGCTCCACAGCGGAATCTGGGTGTCCCACATGCCCAGGTCGGTACCCAGCGAGTTGGACAATACCAGCACCGGGGCGTTGTCCGGGCCATCGATGTGGTAGTTCAAAACGCCATCGGCCAGTTGCAAATGCGCCACAGCAGTCTCCTTCAGGCAGTGAAATGTTGATGTTCGGATACGGCGCGCGCCACCCAGACGCGGGCCTGGCCCAGGTAATGGGCAGGGTCGAGCAGGCGATCGAGTTCTTCGCCAGACAGCTCGGCGCTGACCTGCGGCTCGTCACCCAGCACAGCACGCAGGTGGCGCTGTTCAGCCACCGCGCGCTGGCAGCATTGTTCCAACAGGTGGTGAGCACGGTCACGGCCCAGGCGTTGGGCGAGGACGATGCTCACCGCTTCGGCCAGCACCAGGCCTTGGGTCAGATCGAGGTTGTGGCGCATGCGCACGGCATCCACCTCCATGCCCTCGGCAATCACCTGGGCCTGGCGCAGGGCGCCAGAGACCAGGCAGCAGATATCCGGCAGGGTTTCCCATTCGGCGTGCCACAGGCCGAGGCTGCGCTCGTGCTCCTGGGGCATGGCGGCGAACAGCGTCGACAGCAGGCCCGGCACGCGAGTGGCAGCACCGATCAACACCGCGGCACCGACCGGGTTGCGCTTGTGCGGCATGGTCGAAGAACCGCCCTTGCCTGGTGCGGAAGGTTCGAACACCTCCCCCGCCTCGGTTTGCATCAGCAGGCTGATATCGCGGCCGAACTTGCCCAGGCTGCCGGCAACCAGGCCCAGTACCGAGGCAAATTCCACCAGGCGGTCGCGCTGGGTGTGCCAGGGTTGCTCGGGCAGGGTCAGCTTGAGTTGCTCGGCCAGCGCTTCAGCCACCGGCATCGCCTTGCTGCCCAGTGCCGCCAGGCTGCCCGAGGCACCGCCGAACTGCAGCACCAGCAGGCGCGGACGAAGTTCCCGCAGGCGCTGACGGTGGCGGGTCAAGGCGCCCAACACACCGGCCAGTTTCATGCCCAGGGTCACAGGGGTGGCGTGCTGCAGCCAGGTGCGGCCCACCAATGGCGTATCGGCATGCTTCAAGGCCTGCTGCGACAGGGTGTCGGCCAGTTTGCCAAGGTCGGCTTCGATCAAATCGAGGGCATCGCGCAACTGCAACACAAGACCGGTGTCCATCGCGTCCTGGCTGGTAGCCCCCAGGTGCACATAGCGCTCGGCTTCAGGCACGCCCGTGGCAATCACCTTGCCCAACGCCTTCACCAGCGGGATCGCCGAGTTACCAGCGGTGGCGATGGCATTGGCCAGCGCGCCAACGTCATAGCGCTCGGCCTGGCACGCTGCCTCGATGGCCGCCACAGCGCTGTGCGGGACCAGCCCGGCAGCGGCCTCGGCATGGGCCAGCGCGGCTTCGAAATCGAGCATGCCCTGCAGCCGGCCACGGTCGGAAAAAACCTCGCGCATGGCCGGCGCGGTGAAGTAGGCGTCGAACAGTTGGTTGCTCATGCAGCGTCCTTAATCATCATGGTGCAGGTACGCCGCCTGCTTCGGCAGGCGCAGGCTGAACAGGAAGGCAATCGCCATCATCGCCGTCACGTACCAGTAGAAGGTGTTTTCCATGCCCAGGGTTTTCAGGCCCAAGGCCACGTACTCGGCCGAACCGCCGAATGCCGCGTTGGCCACCGCATAGGCCAGGCCCACACCCAGCGCGCGTACTTGCGGCGGGAACATCTCGGCCTTCACCAGGCCGCTGATGGAGGTGTAGAAACTGACGATACACAAGGCCAGGCTGATCAGAACGAAGGCCATGAACGGGCTGGTCACGGTTTTCAGCGCCATCAGCAATGGCACGGTGAACAGGGTACCCAAAGCGCCGAACAGCAGCATCGAGTTGCGCCGACCGATGCGGTCCGACAACATGCCGAAGAACGGCTGCAGCACCATGAACAGGAACAGCGCACCGGTCATCACGTAGCTGGCGTTTTTCGCCGTCATGCCTGCAGTGTTGACCAGGTACTTCTGCATGTAGGTGGTGAAGGTGTAGAAGATCAACGAGCCGCCAGCGGTGTAACCCAGCACCGTGATGAACGCCGCTGCGTGGTTGCGGAACAGGCCACCAATCGAACCTGCATCCTTGTCATTACGGGTTTCGGCGCTGCTGGTCTCGTGCAGCGAGCGGCGCAGCATCAGCGAGATCAGCGCGGCGATGGCGCCCACCACGAATGGGATGCGCCAGCCCCAGGCCCGCAGTTCATCTTCAGTCAGCAGTTGTTGCAGGATCACCACCACCAGCACCGCCAGCAACTGGCCGCCAATCAGGGTGACGTACTGGAACGAAGCAAAGAAACCGCGCTGGCCGCGCAGGGCCACTTCACTCATGTAGGTGGCGGTGGTGCCGTATTCGCCACCCACCGACAGGCCCTGGATCAGGCGGGCCAGCAACAGCAGCGCCGGGGCCCAGGTGCCGATGCTGGCATAGGTAGGCAGGCAAGCGATCATCAAGGAGCCGAAACACATCATCAGCACCGAGATCATCAAGGAATTCTTGCGACCGTGGCGGTCAGCGAGACGGCCGAAGATCCAGCCACCGATGGGGCGCATCAAAAAGCCTGCAGCGAACACGCCTGCCGTGTTCAACAGCTGCACGGTAGGGTCATCGGAGGGGAAGAAGGCCGGGGCGAAGTAGATCGCGCAAAAGGCGTAGACGTAGAAGTCGAACCATTCCACCAGGTTGCCTGATGAGGCACCGACAATGGCGAAGATGCGCTTGCTGCGTTCTTCGCCGGTGTAATAGGTTGAGGTCATGACGGTTTTACTCCTGGAGGGTCCTAGGTAAGTCTAGACATACCTGGTAACACACTCGTTCCGCTATCAGGCTGGCAATTGGCCTTGTGTCTAACAGGTCCGGCCTCTTCGCGGGCAAGCCCGCTCCCACAGTAGGAGGCGTGGTTCCACCTGTGGGAGCGGGCTTGCCCGCGAAGAGGCCGGTACAGGTCAAACCCGCTCGATGGCCAGTGCCAGGCCCTGACCGACACCCACACACATGGTTGCCAGGCCCTTGCGCCCACCACTCCTCTCCAACTGATGCAGTGCAGTCAGCACCAGGCGCGCACCGCTCATGCCCAGCGGGTGACCCAGGGCGATCGCGCCGCCGTTAGGGTTCACCTGCGGCGCGTCGTCGGCCACACCCAGCTCACGCAACACCGCCAGGCCTTGGCTGGCAAACGCTTCGTTAAGCTCGATCACATCGAAATCACTGACCGCCACACCCAGGCGCTCGGTCAACTTGCGCACCGCCGGCACCGGGCCAATGCCCATGACACGTGGCGCAACGCCGCCACTGGCCATGCCCAACACGCGGGCACGTGGGGTCAGGCCGTGTTTCTGCACCGCTGCGGCCGACGCCAGGATCAGCGCCGCCGCACCATCGTTCACACCCGAGGCGTTGCCAGCGGTGACCGTCTTGTCAGGGCCATTGACCGGCTTGAGCTTGGTCAGCGCTTCCAGCGTGGTTTCCGGGCGCAGGTGCTCGTCACGCTCAACGATGGTTTCGCCCTTCTTGTGCGCAATGCGCACCGGCACGATCTCTTCGGCGAAGTAGCCCGCCGCTTGGGCGGCTGCAGCTTTCTGCTGGCTGCGCAGGGCGAAAGCGTCCTGGTCAGCACGCGAAACCTGATAGTCGTCGGCCACGTTGTCGGCGGTCTCCGGCATGGAATCCACGCCGTACTGGTGCTTCATCAGTGGGTTGATGAAGCGCCAGCCGATGGTGGTGTCTTCCAGCTTCATGTTGCGCGAATAACCGCTTTCGGCTTTGCCCATGACGAACGGGGCGCGCGACATCGACTCGACACCACCGGCAATCACCAGCTCCATTTCGCCACTGGCAATGGCGCGGAAGGCGGTGCCGATGGCATCCATGCCCGATGCGCACAGGCGGTTCAGGGTGACGCCGGGGATGCTGTCCGGCAGGCCGGCCAGCAGCAGCGCCATGCGTGCCACGTTGCGGTTGTCTTCACCGGCCTGGTTGGCGCAGCCGAAGAACACCTCGTCCACCTGGTCCCACTGCACGCCGGGGTTGCGCTCGATCAGCGCCTTCAGCGGCACGGCGGCCAGGTCATCGGCCCGCACGCTGGCCAGGGCGCCGCCGAAGCGGCCGATCGGGGTGCGGATGGCGTCACAGATGAATACGTCGTGCATCAGGCTTTCTCCTGCCACTTGGCCATGGGCTGCGGCGGTACGGGCTTCGAGGTCACACAGGGTGGACAGCTCGACTTGGGTGGGTTCGGTAATGGTCTGCACGTGGCATTTGGAGGCTCCTGGTCAGGGTGCTTCGGTGGCCCCAGATTAAGGAGACTGGCAGGTAGCTTTCAATTCGATAATCGACTATATGTGCGATTATCGAACCATTTGTTGCTTGCCTAAGCATCGAGCCGTTGCTGCGAATGGGCCGCATAGCGGCCCACCGCTTATCACGTCGCGTCCGCGTGACTCACCAGGCCCTTCACGATCACACCCACGGCCGCCAGCGCCGCCGGCACCAACAGTGCGGTCAGCACTTGCTCGAAGTTCCAGCCCAGGCCCAGCAGCGTCGCGCCGCTCCAGGCCCCCAGAATGGCGCCAAAGCGGCCGATACCCAGCATCCACGATACACCGGTGGCCCGGCCCTGGGTGGGGTAGAAGCGTGCCGCCAAAGATGGCATCGCCGACTGTGCACCGTTCACGCACATGCCGGCGATCAGCACCAGCGTGGCCAGCAAGGTGATGTTGCCCAGGCTCTGCCCCACGGCGTAGGCGAACACCCCGGCCAGCAGGTAGAAAATGCCGATCACCTTGTGTGGGTTGAAACGGTCCATGGCCCAACCCACGCCAACTGCACTGAGCACGCCACCGAACTGGAACAGCGCGCCGATGAACGCGGCCTGTTCCATGCTCGCGCCGCTGTCACGCATCAGGGTGGGTAGCCAACTGGTCAGCAGGTAGACGATCACCAGGCCCATGAAATAGGTCAGCCACAGCAGCACGGTGCCCAGCCCATAGGTGCCAGAGAAGATCACCGCAAACACGTTGCGTGCAGCCACCGCCTTTTGTTCCGGCACGCTGAAGCTGCCGGCCTCGGCCACTACGTGCGGCGCAATCGGCGACAAAGTCTTGCGCACCTTGTCGGTGCCTCGGTTGCGTACTACCAGGAACCGCGCCGACTCCGGCAGCCAGAGCATCAACACCAGTGCCAGCAGCAACGGCAACACGCCACCGATCACCAGCAGGCTGTGCCAGCCGTAGGCCGGGATCAGCTTGGCGGAGATGAAGCCACCACCCGCCATGCCCAGGTTGAAACCGCAGAACATGCTGGTCACCAGCAACGACTTGAGGCGTTCAGGGGTGTATTCGGACAGCAACGTGGTGGCATTGGGCATACCTGCCCCCAGGCCCAGCCCTGTCAGGAAGCGCAACACCAGCAGTTGGTCGACGTTGGTGGCATAGGCCGAGGCCAGGCTGAAGCCACCGAACACCAGCACAGCACCCACCAGCACGCCTTTGCGGCCGAAACGGTCAGCCAGCGGCCCGGAGCCCAAGGCGCCGAACACCATCCCGATCAATGCGGCACTCATCACCGGGCCGAGGCTGGCGCGATCGATCCCCCACTCCTGCGACAGGGCCGGGGCAATGAAACCCATGGCGGCGGTGTCCAGGCCATCGAGAAAAACGATCAGGAAGCACAACAGCACGACCCGCCACTGATAGCGGGACAGCGGCTGCTGATTGATGAACGACTGAACGTCGAGGCTTTTGCCGACGTTGGTTTGTGCTTGGTTCATTGTTGTTATCCAGAATGTGGGGCACAGCAAGGCCACTGCACGCGAATAACCGGTGCAAGAGGGCGATGATTGGAAATAGGGTCTGCGTCAGCCTGGATACAACGGTACTGCGTGCGGGTGCGGCCGCAGCAGCGAGGTGACAGTATTCATGGGTAAGTGCCTCTTATGTTTTTCTTGTTCGGTCGGCAAGCCGACCGCTGCGAGAAACATTAATCAGCGGGCGTAGGTGAAGCAATTCACCCTGAACGACACTGTGCGTTTATCGCACAAGAAACGGTTTTGCCTGTTCTATTTTGGGGCCGCTTTGCGGCCCCTGCGGCCTCACCCGAACAACTGATGGCAAAGGTCGCGGCTGGCCGCCAGCAGAATCGGCAAGAACCGCTGCTCCAGCTCGCTGCGCGTCACCCGGCCAACATGGGTGCTCACGTTCAATGCCGCCAACACTTGCCCCGAAGCGTCGTAAACCGGCACTGCAATCGAGCGCAACCCCTGCTCCAGCTCCTGGTCCACCACGCACCACCCTTGGGCGCGTACCTGCTGGATGCAGGCAAACAATGACTCTGGGTCATTCAGCGTCCGACTGGTGCGCGCCTTCAGGTCGGCACGGTCCAGGTACTCACGCAGGCTGGTGTCGTCCATGGCCGCCAGCAGAATGCGCCCCATCGACGTGCAATACGCCGGCAAGCGACCGCCCACCGACAGGTCGACCGAAATCAGCCGCTCCACCGTGGCCGAACGCGCTATATAAAGGATGTCGTCACCTTCGAGGGTGGCCATGTTGGCCGCCTCATGCAACTGATCGCTGATGCGGTCCAGGTAGGGTTGGGCAGAAATCGCCAGCGGCGTCGACGACAGGTACGCATGCCCCAGGGTAAGCACTTTGGGCAGCAGCGAATAGGTACGCCCGTCTGTGGTGGCGTAACCGAGCTTGATCAACGTGTGCAGGCAACGGCGCACCGCTGCGCGGGGGATTTCGGTGCGGTGGCTGATCTGGGCGATGGTCAGGTGGCGTTTGCGCTCCTGGAACGCCTGGATCACGGCCAGGCCACGCGCCAGGGAGGTCATGAAGTCCGGATCGCCGGTAAAGGCCTGGATGCGCTTGGCCGGGGAGGCCACGATCGGCGGCGCCATGGCAGCCGAAGCAGGTCGTGCTGCCTCCGGATTGCCGGAATCGTTGCCCAGGGTTTCGTCACTCATCGCACACCTCAAAAAAAACGCCGGTTCGTGCGATTATCGAACAAACGGCCGATAATCGCAATTGACCGCCGACACTTTTGCTTATACCTTTCTCATGCCACTTGTGGCTTCTTTGGAGAGACTGGTCAGGTACCCACCGTAGAAGTCCCCAGGCAACGGCCTCGCCTTCCGGCGAGGCCGTTTTTCATTACAGCCGCGCTCCGGCAATGCAGCGAACTTTTATCGGTGATGCCTTTCAAACTTGTACGAAAGGTCCAAACTGATTCCGAACACATCCCAGTACTTGCATCAGCTGATGTCAGGTTTGGTAAATAACGATGTTCGGCAAATTATCGATTGCTATAATCGATTACGCAGGCCCCCACGCTACCGTGGTAATGGAACCTTCCGCTGTATCAAGCCGTTGCGGCCAGCAAGGCATGTGCATGTGCACCATGCATAAAAACAGTCATTACTCTTCATTCAGGTACTGCATGTGACGAAAGATGAACTGCGCGCAGAACTCGAGCGCCAGGCTGAACGTTACAAGGATGTTTACGGTGGCGAAGTCACCACTTACGCCGCACAACCGGATCCAGAACGCAAACCTTGGCGCAAACGTGCCAGCGTGCGTGACCAGTCCTTCAGCCAGGAACTGGAACGCATGGAAAAGGAACTGCGCAGCGACAATCCCTGAGGCTCGGAGCCACGCCCGCGCGTCGTCGCCCGGCCAGCCCGGGCGCGGTCGATTTTTACTGTCCGGCTGATGATGAAATGGAATTACACAAATTTCATACGGCCGTTTGAATAATGGCGAAGCGGATTTTTCTTCGCTTTTATGTCTTTTTTCGCCAGCGTTTGTGCTTTTTAGCCGATTTTCACCTACCCATAGTCCCCGTCAAGCACGGCTCGCGTGCGCCATGAAGATTGCCATCGGTCTGCAGCAGGTGCATCGATTGCCAAGGTTTTCTGGCATAATCCCGCCCCCCTATGACCCGCCAGACAACCTTCATGATCGATTTATTCAGCGGACTGGATGCCTGGGTGTTGGTGAGCCTGCTGCTCGCCTTGACCTTCGTACTCGCCTTCGAGTTCATCAATGGCTTTCATGACACCGCCAACGCGGTAGCTACTGTCATCTATACCAAAGCCATGCCGCCGCACCTCGCCGTGTTCTTCTCCGGCGTGTTCAACTTCCTTGGCGTTCTGCTCGGTGGTGTTGGGGTGGCCTATGCCATCGTGCACCTGCTGCCGGTAGAGCTGCTGATCAATGTGAACACCGGACACGGCCTGGCCATGGTCTTCTCGCTGCTGGCTGCGGCCATCACCTGGAACCTGGGCACTTGGTACTTCGGCATCCCGGCCTCCAGCTCGCACACGCTGATCGGCTCCATTCTCGGTGTCGGCTTGGCCAACGCCCTGATCAACGACATCCCGCTGGGCGACGGCGTCAACTGGCAAAAGGCGATCGACATCGCCATGTCGCTGGTGGTCTCGCCCATGGCCGGCTTCGCCGTTGCCGCCCTGGTGCTGATCGGCCTGAAATGGTGGCGCCCGCTGTCGAAGATGCACAAAACCCCCGAGCAGCGCCGCAAGCTCGACGACAAGAAGCACCCGCCGTTCTGGAACCGCCTGGTCCTGGTGGTTTCCGCCATGGGTGTAAGCTTCGTGCACGGCTCCAACGACGGCCAGAAAGGCATCGGCCTGATCATGCTGGTACTGATCGGTATCGTCCCGGCCAAGTTCGTCCTCGACCTGAACAGCACCACGTACCAGATCGAGCGTACCCGCGACGCTACCCTGCACATGAGCCAGTTCTACCAGCGCAATGCCGCGACCCTGGGCGAATTCCTGGCACTGGGCAAGGCCAAGGCCAGCGACCTGCCGGAGCAGTTCAGCTGCAACCCACAGCAGACCGAACCGACCATCGCCGCACTGCAGTCCTCGTTGCAAGGCGTGACCGACTACCACAGCCTGGACGCCGAGAAGCGCGTCGAAGTGCGTCGCTACCTGCTGTGCCTGGATGACACGGCGAAGAAGGTTGGCAAACTGCCAGGCCTGGAAGCCCGTGAAAAGGCCGACCTTGAGAAACTGCGCAAAGACCTCACCGCCACCACCGAATACGCCCCATTCTGGGTAATCGTGGCCGTCGCCCTGGCCCTGGGCCTTGGCACCATGGTTGGCTGGAAGCGTGTGGTGTTGACCGTTGGCGAGAAGATCGGCAAACAGGGCATGACATACGCCCAAGGTATGTCGGCACAGATCACCGCAGCCTGCGCCATCGGCATGGCCAACGTGTTCGCCCTGCCGGTATCGACCACCCATGTGCTGTCGTCCGGTGTGGCCGGCACCATGGTCGCCAACAAAAGTGGCCTGCAAGGCGGCACCGTGAAGACCATCCTGCTGGCCTGGATCCTGACCCTGCCTGCCTCGATGGGCTTGGCGGCCGGCCTGTTCTGGCTGGCGTCCAAAGCCATTGGCTGACGGACACCGCAATAGAAAAAGGCGCCCAAGGGCGCCTTTTCTATGGCTATTTTCCTGCACTTAGTAGGAGCAGGTCGCCTGCCAGGTGCAGGTCATCACTTTTTCTTGCCGCCGAGCAACGACCCCATCAACCCGCGTACCAACTGCCGCCCCAACTGGTTGGCCGCCTGGCGTACCGCCGACTTGATCGCCTGCCCCGCCGCACTCTGCAAGAACTCACCGGCCTTGTCGGAAAAGCTCTCCTCATCCGCCTTCGGTTGCGGCGCCGGTTCCACCGCCTCGCCCTTGCGCTGGGTCAGCATCTCATAGGCCGACTCACGGTCCACAGGCTTATCATAGCGCCCCGCCAACGGCGAGGCCGCAACCAACGCACTGCGCTCAACTGCACTCAGCGGCCCTATACGTGACTGCGGCGGTGCAACCAGTACCCGCTGCACCATGGCCGGCGTGCCCTTTTCTTCCAGCGTGCCCACCAGCGCCTCGCCAATCCCCAACTCAGTCAACACCGCCAGGGTGTCGAACGCAGGATTGGGGCGGAAGCCATCGGCCACAGCCCGCAGCGCCTTCTGCTCCTTGGCAGTAAACGCCCGCAGACCATGTTGTATGCGCAAACCTAGCTGGGCCAGCACCGCGTCGGGCAAGTCTCCTGGCGACTGGGTGACGAAATACACCCCCACGCCCTTGGAGCGGATGAGCCGCACCACTTGCTCAAGACGGTCCTGCAATGCCTTGGGCGTGCCGTTGAACAGCAAGTGCGCCTCATCGAAGAACAGTGCCAGCACCGGCTTGTCGGCATCGCCGCGCTCGGGCAACTGCTCGAACAACTCGGCCAGCAGCCACAACAGGAACGTCGCATACACTTTGGGTGCTTCGTGCACCAGCCGGCTGGCATCGAGCAAGTGGATGTGGCCACGGCCATCCGGGTCCGGGCGCAGCAAGTCCTCCAACTGCAATGCCGGCTCACCAAACAGCGCCTCCGCTCCCTGTTGCTCAAGGGTTGCGAGCCGGCGCAGCAAGGCCTGAGTGGAGGCCGTGGTCATCAGCGCACTGTCTTCGCCGAGCAGTTGCGGGTTGTCTTTCAGGTGCGCAAGCAGAGCCTTGAGGTCCTTGAGGTCCAGCAGCAGCAGGCCTTCGCGGTCAGCCACCTTGAAGGCTGCATACAGCGCCGCCTGCTGGCTGTCGGTCAGCTCCAGCAAGTTGCCCAGCAGCAGCGGCCCCATTTCACTGAGGGTGGTGCGCAGCGGGTGGCCGGACTGCCCGGCAATGTCCCACAAGCTCACCGGGTAAGCCCGAGGCGTATGCCCCAGCCACGGCATGCCGGCGATGCGCTCGGCCACCTTGCCCTGGGGTGCACCGGCTGCGCCCAGGCCGCAGAGGTCACCTTTGACATCAGCAGCGAACACCGCCACCCCGGCGTCGCTGAACACTTCCGCCAGGTGCTGCAGGGTCACGGTCTTGCCTGTACCGGTTGCGCCCGCCACCAGACCGTGGCGGTTGGCCAGGCGCATTGCTTGCCCGACTGGCTGGCCATCCGGGCCAGCACCTACAACGATGGTCGAAAATTCCGACATCTCTTTAATCCTCTGCTCAAGCTTTAGCTTAATTCGGCCGATACCTGTGGGTGATATTCGCCTTAATAGAGAGGAACAACCGAAAAGGGACTTTTCTGGATGTTGCACTGCCTACCGCTCCACTCGTGCGAACGCCTGATATAAAACCTTAGCGGAACCGATTACGCCATGAACAAAAGCCTTCGTTTCAGCCACAAGATTCTTTTGGCAGCATCACTGATCGTGATACTTGCCTTCAGCCTTTTCACCCTCTACAACGATTACCTCCAGCGTAATGCGATCCGCGAGGACCTGGAAAACTATCTGGCTGAAATGGGCACCTCCACTTCGACCAACATCCGCAACCTGTTCGAAGGCCGCATCAAACTGGTGGAGAACCTGGCACAGAACATTGCCCAGGACCCGACCAACGCCGAAACCCTGATGGGCCAGAATGCGCTGATATCCAGCTTCCTTACCGTGTACCTGGGCAAGGTCGACGGCGGTTTCAGCGTGCGCCCCGACGCGAAGATGCCCGACGGCTATGACCCACGTACCCGTCCCTGGTACAAGGACGGCATGAGCGCCAGCGGCGCAACCCTGACCGAACCGTACATCGACATGACCACCAACAAGATGGTCATCGGTATCCTCAGCAAGGTCTCCAGCAGCGTTGGCGTGGTTGGTGGCGACCTGGCCCTGGACGGCCTGGTGCAGATCATCAACTCGCTGAACTTCGGCGGCATGGGCTATGCCTTCCTGGTCAACGACCAGGGCAAGATCCTGGTGCACCCGGACAAAGACCTGGTGATGAAGTCACTGTCAGACCTGTTCCCGCAGCACACGCCAAAACTGACAGGCGAGCTGACCGAAGTGCAGAGCGATGGCCAGGCCCGCCTGCTGACCTTCACCCCGATCACCGGCTTGCCGTCGGCCAACTGGTACATCGGTTTGTCGGTGGACAAGGACAAGGCCTTCTCGATGCTCAGCACCTTCCGCACCTCGGCGGTGATCGCCACGGTAGTGGCGGTGGTGATCATCATCGGCCTGCTCGGTTTGCTGATTCGCGTGTTGATGCAGCCGCTGCACACCATGACGCGCGCCATGGAAGACATTGCCGAAGGTGAAGGCGACCTGACCAAGCGCCTGCGCATCCACAACCACGACGAATTCGGCATCCTCGGCAACGCCTTCAACCGGTTCGTCGAGCGTATTCACAGCAGCATCCGCGAAGTGTCTTCGGCCACCGAGCAGGTCAACGAAGTGGCCCTGCGGGTCATCAGTGCTTCGAATTCATCGATGACCAACTCCGACGAGCAGTCCAACCGCACCAACAGTGTCGCCGCCGCCATCAACGAGTTGGGCGCCGCCGCTCAGGAAATTGCCGGCAATGCTGCTCAAGCCTCGCAGCACGCCAGTTCCGCGCGCCTGCTGGCCGAAGAGGGCCAGCAAGTGGTCGAGCGCAACATTGCTGCGATGAACCGCCTGTCCGACCTGATCGTCACGTCCAGCGAGCACATCGAAACGCTGAACAGCAAGACCGTGAATATCGGCCAGATCCTCGAAGTGATCACCAGCATCTCCCAGCAGACCAACCTGCTGGCGCTGAACGCCGCCATCGAAGCAGCCCGCGCGGGTGAAGCCGGGCGTGGTTTTGCCGTGGTTGCCGACGAAGTGCGCAACCTGGCGCACCGCACCCAGGAATCGGCGCAGCAGGTGCAGACCATGATCGAAGAGCTGCAGGTCGGTGCCCGCGAGTCGGTCGACACCATGGACCAGAGCCAGCGCCACAGCCAGGACAGCATGCAGATCGCCAACCAGGCCGGTGAGCGGCTGGACAGCGTGACCGTGCGCATTGGCGAGATCGATGGCATGAACCAATCGGTGGCCACTGCCACCGAAGAACAGACCGCCGTGGTCGAGGCGATCAACATGGACATCAACGAGATCAACATGCTCAACCAGGAAGGCGTGGAAAACCTGCAGGCGACCCTGCGCGCGTGCTCCGACCTTGAGCAGCAGGCTGGCCGCCTGAAGCACCTGGTGGGCAGCTTCCGCATCTAAATACAGACCGCACCGCCCTCCCCCACAAGGACAGCACAACCCCGAAGGGTTGCGCCCTACCTGTGGGGGCGGGCGAGCCCGCGAAACAACCAACACCACTCGACGAGCCTGCCCCACCCAACCCCGATCGAACAAACTATCCTTCACACAGGTCAACCTTTAGGCGCGTCATCGCCGGCAAGCCACCGCCGGATGACAGACCCGAAGACGATCCCGGAGGGATGCTGATCGTGCATATCGCCGACATCACCATGTTCTACGCCCCGGCCAGCGGTGGCGTACGTACCTATCTTGATGCCAAACATCACCGTCTCGACGCCATCCACGGCGTACGCCACAGCCTGTTGATCCCCGGCGCCAGCGCCCACCAAGCCGATGGCATCTACCAGGTTCCCGCTCCACCCTTGCCGTTTGGCAAGGGCTATCGTTTTCCTGTACGCCTGGCCCCATGGTGCAATACGCTGCGCACGCTCAAACCCGACCTGATAGAAGTCGGCGACCCCTACCTCACCGCATGGGCCGCGCTGGAGGCCCGGCGCCAACTCGACGTGCCGGTAATCGGTTTCTACCATTCCGACTTGCCGTTGCTGGTGAGCAACCGCATGGGCAACTGGTTCACGCCCAATGTCGAAGCCTATGTCAGCAAGCTGTACGGCAATTTCGACCGGGTACTGGCGCCCAGCCAGGTCATGGCCGACAAATTGCGCCGCCTGGGCGTGCGCGATGTACACGTGCAGCCGCTGGGCGTTGACCTTGCCACGTTCCATCCCGCCCAGCGCGACCCGCACCTGCGCGCCGAACTGGGCATAGCCGACACCAGCCGCCTGTTGATCTACGCCGGCCGCGGCTCGCGGGAAAAGAACCTGCCGGTGCTGCTCGACTGCATGCAGCAACTCGGCCACCCCTACCACCTGCTGCTGGTGGGCTCGAACATGCCGGCCAGCGTGCCTCACAACGTCAGCGTCATCGACCACTTCTGCCCCGCTGCAGAGGTGGCCCGGCTGATGGCCAGTGCCGACCTGCTGGTGCATGCTGGCGACCAGGAAACCTTCGGCCTGGTCATCCTCGAAGCCATGGCCAGCGCCACACCCGTGGTGGCCGTACGCGCAGGTGCGTTCACTGAAATCATCAACGAGCAGTGTGGCCGCCTGTGCACGCCCAACGAGGGTCGGGCGATGGCGATGGCAGTGCGCGAGGCGTTCGAGGCGGGGGTCCGCAAGCTCGGCATGCAGGCCCGTCGTCATGTAGAGCAACATTATTCATGGGATAAGGTGGTGGCGGGCCTGCTACAGCACTACCAAGCCGTGCTCGGCCATCAGCCGCAGGTGCGTGCCCATGCTTGAGCCCTCCTCCAGGCAACGCAGCCTCCTGCTGGTATTGCATGATGTGGCCCCAGAAACCTGGCCGGACTATGCGCCGTTCGTACACGCCGTGGATGCGCTGGGCAACGTGCCCATGACATGGCTGGTGGTCCCTGACTTCCATCGGCGTAATCCGCTGCACCAGGCACCCTCGTTCTGCCGCGTGCTGGACGAACGCCTGGCCAACGGCGACGAGCTGGCGCTGCACGGTTACGCCCATGCCGACGAAGGGCCGGCACCGCGCAGCCCCATCGACTACTTCATGCGGCGCATCTACACGCATGAAGGTGAGTTCTATAGCCTCGATGAGCACGCCGCGCTTACCCGGCTGCAGGATGGCCTGGCGCTGTTCGAGGACCAAGGCTGGCCCGTAGCAGGCTTTGTCGCACCCGCCTGGCTCATGAGCCAGGGCACTCGGCAAGCCTTGCGCCGCCTGCCGCTGAAGTACACCAGCACACCGCAACACCTTTACCGTTTGCCGGACTTCACAGCCATCGATGCGCCAGGCCTGGTCTGGAGTGCCCGGAGCGCATGGCGTCGTACTTTGTCCCGCGCAGTGTGCAACTGGCAATGTCAACGCTGGCAGGACGCGAGCACATTGCGCCTCGGGCTGCACCCTGTGGACATGCGCCACCGCTCATCCCGTGACTATTGGCTGCGAACACTCGAAAGCCTGTTGAAGGACGGCCGCGAGCCGCTGACCAAATCTGCCTGGCTGGAGCGCCAGGTGCCAGCATGAACCGCTGGGCCTGGCTGGCGCTGGCATTGCTGGGTGCAGCGCTGGTGCCCGTGCTGCTGGGTGGTAGCGAGCTGCTGCCAAGGCTAAGCCGGTTCGACCCACAACTGATGCTGTTATTGCTTGGCATGATTTTGTCGTGCTGGCTCATCAACGCATTGCGCCTGCGCTTGTTGCTCGGCGAGCAGGCAAAGCAGTTGAGCCCTGCACGCAGCCTGGGCGTGGTGATGGCCACCGAGTTCGCCATCTGCACCACCCCCGGCGGCAGTGGCGGCCCGTTGACCCTGATGGCCCTGCTGGCGCGCAATCGCATCGGCCCGGCGCGCAGCGCTGCGGTATTCGCCATGGACCAGCTGAACGACCTGGTGTTCTTCTTCTGCGCGATGCTGACGATCGCCGGCTACGCACTGTTCCACAGCCTGGGCCGCAGCCAGGAAAGCATGCTGCTTGGCAGTGCATTACTGCTGTGCACAACGCTGGCCGGTGTGGTCGCGCTGTTGCGCTACCGACGCACGGTAATGCGCATGAACGGCAGGCTGTTGCAGCGCCTGGGCATGGGGCCGCCGCGCAAACGCCGCTGGGCGCGCAAACTGCTGCACTTCATCGCTGCCCTGGCACAGACCTGGCGCCTGCCCAAGCGCACCTTGAGCCTGGTGTTCACCCTCACCTGCGTCCACTGGGGGCTGCGCTACAGCGTGCTGTTCCTGGTGTTGCGGGGGCTGGGGGTAGAGCTGGCGTGGATCCCCAGCTTCCTGGTGCAGATGCTGTCGCTCAGTGCCGGCCAGTTCAGCCTGCTGCCTGGCGGGGCCGGGGCCGCCGAGCTGACTTCGGCCACCTTGCTGACACCCTTGGTGGGCAGCTCGACCGCAGCGGCGGCGATCCTGATATGGCGAGGGGTTACTTACTACTTTTATCTGCTGGCAGGCGGGCCTGTGTTCGTGTGCCTGCTGGCGCGTCCTTTGCTGGAGCGCTGGCGGCGGCAGGCGGGTTGAGCTGTTGCCAGAGTTCGGCGGCGCCTGGGAAGTCGGTGCCGTCGGTTTCGTCCAGGGCTTCGGGGTCGTAACGGGCCAGGCACCCTTCGCCAAGGGTGGGTGGGGGTGAAGCGGTTGGGGCATTGCGCTGCTTGGCCATTAGCGATCCTTTCAAGATTTTTGGGGCCGCTTTGCGGCCCAAAAATCCCACAGGCAACCTGCTGTTTCAGTCAAACACGACAGTCTTGTTGCCATGCACCAGCACGCGGTCTTCCAGGTGATAGCGCAGGCCACGGGCCAGCACCATCTTCTCCACATCACGGCCAAAGCGGACCATGTCCTCGATGCTGTCGGCATGGCTGACACGCACCACGTCCTGCTCGATGATCGGGCCGGCGTCCAGCTCTTCGGTGACGTAGTGGCAAGTCGCACCGATCAGCTTCACGCCACGCAGGGCGGCCTGGTGGTACGGCTTGGCGCCGACGAACGAAGGCAGGAAGCTGTGGTGGATGTTGATGACCTTCTCTGCATAGTCCCGGCACAGTTGCGGCGGCAGGATTTGCATATAGCGGGCCAGTACCACCACGTCGGCGGCGTGCTCCTGCACCAGACGCGACACCTCGGCGAAGGCCGGGGCCTTGTCCTTGGGATCGACCGGCACATGGAAGAACGGAATACCGTGCCACTCGACCATGCTGCGCAAATCATTATGGTTGGAGATCACGCAAGGGATCTCGCAGTCCAGCTCATCGGTGTGCCAGCGGTGCAGCAAGTCTGCCAGGCAGTGAGACTCACGGCTGGCCATCAGTACCACGCGTTTTTTCTGCGCCGAGTCGGTAATGCGCCAGGCCATGGAGAACTCTTCGGCGATTGGCGCAAACGCCTCACGGAAAGCTTCGATACCGAACGGCAGAGATTCAGCGCGGATTTCATGGCGCATGAAGAACCAACCGCTCTGCTCATCGGAGTGGTGGCTGGCTTCGTTGATCCAGCCATTGTACAAGGCCAGGAAATTACTGACTTTCGCCACGATGCCTACACGGTCGGGGCAGGCGATCACCAGACGATAGGTGCGCATGAATGAGACTCCAGAACTTCGCAAAGGCGCCCATTCTAGCGGCACGCCAGCAAAAGCGCAGTATTGATCGCAGCCACGATGGCATATGCAGGCCCAAATCGATGCACGGGCAGCGTCTGGCAGACATGGGCTTTATGTAAAATTTTGTTCACGTTGAGAAATGTTGTCACAGCTTAATTAACAGTTAATGGTCCAATCTTATGTTTACTTGCGAGTATCGCCTGTCTATTATTGCCCCACACATTTCTGAACACGCATTAAGGAACACTCCATGTCCCTGATCAACGAGTACCGCGCTACCGAAGAAGCCATCAAGGAACTTCAGGCCCGCCTGGCCAACCTGTCGCAGGATGACAAGCTGAAGAAAGAACTGGAGTTCGAAGGCAAACTGCGCACACTGATGGGCGAGTACTCCAAGTCGCTGCGCGACGTGATTGCCCTGCTCGACCCAGAGTCGAAACTGAGCAAAGCACCGCGTGGCGCGGTCAAGACTACCGCCACCAAGCGTGCACGTAAGGTCAAGCAATACAAAAACCCGCACAACGGTGAAGTGATCGAAACCAAAGGCGGCAACCACAAAACCCTGAAAGAGTGGAAAGCCACTTGGGGCGGCGATGTGGTTGAAAGCTGGGCAACCCTGCTGGACTGATAGTCCGCATACACCGTTTGCTTCACACAACAAAAACGCCGGCACATTGCCGGCGTTTTTGTTTACCTACCATCAGCCAATTGCAAATTGTGCCTGCAATTGACGGGCATGCACTTGCCAGGCCTCGAGCACTCGCCGGCCCGCCTCGTCGGCCCCCTGCCAGGCTTGCTGGCGCGCCTGTTCAAAGTCGCCCAGGGTATTGGGTGCGCCCCACTGCGGGTCGCTCAGGCGTTGCTGGCAGAAGCCGTACCACCGTTGCCGCTCTTCGCTGGTCAAGGTTTCAGGGAAGTTACGAGCCCGATAACGGAACAACAGCTCCGGCAAACGCGGGTCATCGAACATCCAGTGGCCACGGCTCAACTGCGCCGGTTCCAGCGCACGAACTTGCTCGCATAAACGCCGGTCGCGGTCACCGATAAATCCCTCATACAACTGCTGTTCCGGGTCTTCACTCGGGGCGAACTCATCCTTGCCATAGATGTGTTCCAGCTTGTCTTGCCATTGCGCCTGTTGATTGGCCAACTGTTCACCGCGCGATTGTAACAACGTCAAGTCCAGACCCAACCGTTGTTGATCGGCCGGGCGCAATACCGACAGCGGCGCCAGTACCGGGCAGCGATTGATCTGCACCAATTTGAGCGGTACCGGTAATTCACCTTCGGCCAATTCATCATGACGGGTGTACAAGCGCTGACGCAGAACTTCAGCACTTTCCCGTAGTAACGGTAGGGTTTCATGGTGCAGGTCGCAGACAATCAGCGCATTGCGATTACGCGGGTGCCAGGCCAGTGGCAATACGACACCCAGGTAATTACGCGCCGCAGAAAAACGCCCGGATATATGCACCAGGGGCTGCAACAAACGAATTTGCTCCATCACTTTATGCTTGCTGCGCAACTGGAACAGCCAGTCATACAACTTGGGCTGTTTCTGCCGAATCAGGCGGGCCAGGGCAATGGTTGCCCGCACGTCGGAAAGCGCTTCGTGGGCATGCCCGTGGTCAATGCCATTGGCCTTGCTCAGCAGTTCCAGGCGCAGGCTGGTGCGCCCGTCCTGCTGCGGCCATTGGATGCCATCCGGGCGCAGGGCATAGGCGGTGCGCACGATGTCGATCAGGTCCCAGCGGCTGTTACCGCCCTGCCACTCACGGGCATAGGGGTCGAAAAAATTGCGGTACAAACTGTAGCGGGTCACTTCATCGTCGAAGCGCAGCGTGTTGTAGCCCGCGCCACAGGTGCCCGGCTGCGCCAGTTGTGCGTGCACCTGGGTCATGAACTCGGCTTCGCACAGGCCCTGCTCAGCCAGCAACTGCGGGGTGATGCCGGTTACCAGGCAGGCCGCCGGGTGCGGCAGGATATCGTCCGAGGGCCGGCAATAAAGGCTGATCGGCTCGTCGATTTCGTTGAGGTCGAAGTCAGTGCGCACACCAGCCACCTGCAGCGGCCGATCGCAGCGCGGGTTGATGCCAGTGGTTTCGTAGTCGTGCCAGAAAATGCTGGAGCTCACGGGGTCGTCCTGTATCGAGGTCGACCCGATTCTAGCGCGATTCTAGAAAGCCAAGGTTCAGACGCGAGCGTTGGCGGGGCGGAAACTGAAATACTCGCGCAGCGAGCGCACGAAATCATCGTACTCGCGTGGAGACTGCAGCAGCATGAAGCCCGAATCGTAGTGCCCCGGCGTCTGGTCCTCGCGGCACCACAGGCAACTGGCGGTGAGGTTGACGAACTGGTGCCCGCCGCCAGCCAGTGGCATGCGCAGTTGCAGCTCGTAATCAGGCCCGACCAGCACGGGTAGCTGGCTGATGACCATCAAGCCATCTTCGGAGGCATTGCCCAGCTGACCGAGTTCCTGACCGGTAAAACGGTTGAACACCTTGAGGACGCAAGGCAGTTGATGACGTTCGATGTGGCGCTTGTTGAACATGATCGCGAGTGTATTCCGTACCTGATGCCAGGAATACAAGGTACTGGCGGTTGTTGTAACAGCTGAGTTACAGATTAGCGCAGCGCGCGCAGCAAATCTCGTGAAATAAACCACACCTTGGTGTTAGCGCCAAGGTGCGGTCGTCACCGGGCTGGCCACGGCCGCTTCAACGCCGCGCACATGGCCGAGTTTTTCCAGCGTCTGCAGGCGCGCCTGGGCACGATAGGCGTACTCGTTGCCCGGGTACTGCTGGATCAAGTACTGGTAAGTCTGCGCAGCATCCACGTACAACGCCTGGCGCTCCAGGCACTGGCCGCGCAGCAACGACACCTCGGGGTGGATGAACGGCCGTGCACGGCTGGTGCGGTCAACCTGCGACAACTCGAGCATGACGCGTGCACAATCGCCCCGGTCGTAGGCGCGGTAGGCATTGTTCAGGTGGTGGTCCATCGACCAGCGGGTGCAGCCGACGGCGCTGACGGCCAGGGCTAAAACGATCAGGGCTCGCATGGGGATCTCCTTTGATGCCAGTGTATCGGCGTTTGCCTGCAAATCTTCACACCCTTTTGCAAGGATACCCTGCCCGTTCAAATGCCACCCTGCCTTGGTCGCAGGTAGTGCAACGGAACAATGACTACAGCGAGATTCAGGAGTAGCCTTTCGCTGCGCTTCACTATAGGAGTTTGTGCATGAGCATCCGCCGTACCAAAATCGTCGCCACCCTTGGCCCCGCCAGCAACTCGCCGGAAGTGATCGAACAGCTGATCCTTGCCGGCCTGGACGTGGCACGCCTGAACTTCTCCCACGGCACGCCGGACGAGCACAAGGCCCGCGCGCGCCTGATCCGTGACATCGCCGCCAAGAACGGCCGCCATGTTGCATTGCTGGGCGACCTGCAGGGTCCGAAGATCCGCATCGCCAAGTTCGCCAACAAGCGCATCGAATTGAAGATCGGTGACAAGTTCACCTTCTCCACCGCCCACCCGCTGACCGAAGGCAACCAGGACATCGTCGGTATCGACTACCCCGACCTGGTCAAGGACTGCGGCGTTGGTGACGAGCTGCTGCTCGACGATGGTCGCGTGGTCATGCGCGTCGAAACCGCCACTGCAGACGCCCTGCACTGCGTGGTGATCATCGGTGGCCCGCTGTCGGACCACAAAGGCATCAACCGTAAAGGTGGCGGCCTGACCGCACCGGCCCTGACCGAAAAAGACAAGGCCGACATCAAGCTGGCCGCGGAAATGGACCTGGACTACCTGGCCGTATCCTTCCCACGTGACGCCAGCGACATGGAATACGCGCGCAAGCTGCGTGACGAGTCCGGCGGCAGCGCCTGGCTGGTGGCCAAGATCGAACGCGCCGAAGCGGTTGCCGACGACGAGACCCTCGACAAGCTGATCGCCGCCTCCGACGCAGTGATGGTTGCCCGTGGCGACCTGGGCGTGGAAATCGGCGACGCCGAGCTGATCGCCATCCAGAAGAAGATCATCCAGCACGCCCGCCGCAACAACAAGGCGGTGATCGTGGCGACCCAGATGATGGAGTCGATGATCCAGAACCCGATGCCGACCCGTGCCGAAGTGTCCGACGTGGCCAACGCCGTGCTGGACAACACCGACGCGGTGATGCTGTCGGCCGAAAGCGCCGCTGGTTCCTACCCGATCGAAGCCGTCCAGGCCATGGCCCGCATCTGCCTGGGTGCCGAAAAGCACCCGACCAGCCAGAAGTCCAGCCACCGCCTGCACACCACCTTCGAGCGCTGCGACGAAAGCATCGCCCTGGCGGCCATGTACACCGCCAACCACTTCCCGGGCGTGAAGGCGATCATCGCCCTGACCGAAAGCGGCTACACCCCGCTGATCATGTCGCGCCTGCGTTCGCACGTGCCGATCTTCGCCCTGTCGCCGCACCGCGCTACCCAGGCGCGCGCCAACATGTTCCGTGGCGTGTACCCGATTGCCTTCGACCCGGCTTCGCTGCCGGCCGACAAGGTGAGCCAGGCAGCCGTGGACGAGCTGCTCAAGCGTGGCCTGGTGCAGCAAGGTGACTGGGTGATCCTGACCAAGGGTGACAGCTACCACACCATCGGTGGCACCAACGGCATGAAGATCCTGCATGTCGGTGACCCGCTGGTCGGTTGATCTGCTGCTACAAAGGGGGCCGCTTTGCGGCCCCCTGCTATTCAGGCATGCTCGACAAACACATCAGCAAACACCTGCCCCCGTGGCACCCCGGCAATGAACAGCCGCCGGGCAAAACGCTCCACACTCCCCGGCGCCCCGCACACCAGCGCCACCGTCTGCCGTGACGCCAGCCGCAACCCGGCCAGCGCATCATCCATCTGTTCCGCCAGCACCAACTCGACTTTCACCCCTGGCAACTGCTGCAATGGCTCCGCCAAATAGTGCCCCGCCCGATCCCGTGCCACATGCAACAGCCGAATTTCCCCCCGATGCCCCTGGCGTAGCGCCTCGCGCAAGATGCCCCAGAATGGCGCCAACCCGGTGCCCGCTGCCAACAACCACAGCGGCCGCTCCTGCCAGTCCGGGTCGTAATGCAAAGCCCCCCCTCTCAATTCACCCAGACGCATTTCATCGCCAACCCGTAGACCGCGCGCCTTGTCACAAAAGGCACCAGGGCGCTGGCAGTCGATATGAAACTCAAGTTGATCATCTTCACCTGGCAGGCTGGCCAGGGAATAAGGCCGTGCAACCTCGTCCAGCCACAGCACCACATGCTGACCCGCCTGATAGCGCAACGCACGCTGTGGCTGCAGGCGCAAACGCAGCACATCGCCGAACCAGTCCAGCGCACTGACCTTGGCCGGCACACCGTCGTGCCGAGGGTCGAACAGCACCAGGCGCAGGTCCTCGACCACACGGCACTGACAGGCCAGGCGCCAGCCCTGGGCATGCTTGTCAAGCGCCAGCGCCTCGGGCAAGGCATCCAACGGTTGCCCCGCCAGGCAGTGCACCAGGCAGGCATGGCAACTGCCGGCGCGGCAGCTGTAGGGCACATTCAACCCGGCCTCGTTCAGGGCATCGAGCAGGTTGCTGCCAGTCGGCACCGCCCAACGGTGCTCGCCCACGCAAATTTCGGGCATGTTCGGTACTTCTCCTGCTATCCCAGGCTCACTGTAAGCCAAGCAGAGCACGCCAGCAAAAAGGATGCCTGACCGCTGCCGACCATGGTCCAGACCGGCCGCAGGTGTGTCCGCCACGGATGCGCGCTATACTGCCGCGCCTTTTTCCGTCGGCCTGACCTGCCGGCGCCTTGCAAGGCGCTTCGACATGCTGGTCGGCAATGTCGAGCGTCTTTTTGAATGTTCCCGTCTTTAAGAGGAGCGCGCTGCATGACCGTGATCAAGCAAGACGACCTGATTCAGAGCGTCGCCGACGCCCTGCAATTCATCTCGTACTACCACCCCGTCGATTTCATCCAGGCCATGCACGAGGCCTATCTGCGTGAAGAGTCGCCTGCTGCACGCGATTCCATCGCCCAGATCCTGATCAACTCGCGCATGTGCGCCACCGGCCACCGCCCGATCTGCCAGGACACCGGTATCGTCACCGTGTTCGTGCGCGTGGGCATGGACGTACGCTGGGACGGCGCCACCCTGAGCGTCGACGACATGATCAACGAAGGTGTGCGTCGCGCCTACAACCTGCCTGAAAACGTCCTGCGCGCCTCGATCCTGGCCGACCCGGCCGGTGCCCGCAAGAACACCAAGGACAACACCCCGGCAGTGATCCACTACTCCATCGTCCCCGGCGACAAGGTCGAGGTCGATGTCGCAGCCAAGGGCGGCGGCTCGGAGAACAAGTCGAAGATGGCCATGCTCAACCCGTCCGACTCGATCGTCGACTGGGTGCTGAAGACCGTGCCGACCATGGGCGCTGGCTGGTGCCCGCCTGGCATGCTCGGCATCGGCATCGGCGGTACCGCCGAGAAAGCCGCAGTAATGGCCAAGGAAGTGTTGATGGAGTCCATCGACATCCATGAGCTGAAAGCCCGCGGCCCGCAAAACCGCCTGGAAGAAATCCGTCTGGAGCTGTTCGAGAAGGTCAACCAGCTGGGCATCGGCGCCCAGGGCCTGGGTGGCCTGACCACCGTGCTCGACGTCAAGATCATGGACTACCCGACCCACGCCGCCTCCCTGCCGGTGTGCATGATCCCCAACTGCGCCGCCACCCGCCACGCCCACTTCGTGCTCGATGGCTCCGGCCCGGCAGAACTGGAAGCGCCGTCGCTGGATGCCTACCCGGAAATCGTCTGGGAAGCTGGCCCGAGCGCCCGTCGCGTCAACCTCGACGACATCACCCCGGAAGAAGTCGCCAGCTGGAAGCCGGGCGAAACCATCCTGCTCAACGGCAAGATGCTGACCGGCCGCGATGCCGCGCACAAGCGCATGGTTGAAATGCTCAACCGTGGCGAAGAACTGCCAGTCGACCTGAAAGGCCGCTTCATCTACTACGTAGGCCCGGTCGACCCGGTCGGTGACGAAGTGGTAGGCCCAGCCGGCCCGACCACCGCCACTCGCATGGACAAGTTCACCCGCCAGATCCTCGAGCAGACCGGCCTGCTGGGCATGATCGGCAAGTCCGAGCGTGGCCCGACCGCCATCGAGGCGATCAAGGACAACAAGGCCGTGTACCTGATGGCCGTTGGCGGTGCTGCCTACCTGGTAGCCCAGGCCATCCGCAAGTCGAAGGTACTGGCCTTCGCCGAGCTGGGCATGGAAGCGATCTACGAGTTCGAGGTCAAGGACATGCCGGTTACCGTCGCCGTCGATAGCAACGGTGAGTCGGTACACATCACTGGCCCTGCCCTGTGGCAGAGCAAGATTGCCCAAAGCCTGGCAGTCGAAGTGAAGTAACCAGATGTAACTGCGGCGCCCGCTCCCACAGGTAACGCGTAGCCTTCTGGCTTGCGCTGTACGTGTGGGAACGGGCTTGCCCGCGAAGAGGCCACTGCTGTCATCACAGGGCTCTTTCAAACTGCTCCGGCCAGTCCCGCCAGGTAAACACCTGCCCTTCCCGCCTCACCCGCCGCACTTCCTCCAGGTCCACCTCACACACCAGCCACTGGCTGCAATCTGGGCTCAGCGCCTCACTCAACGCCACCACCCCATCCCCCGGCATCCCGTGATCCGGCGGCACGAACAACCCTGCCCGGCCAATATTCTCGTCCAACGCCGGTGACCAGGGTGCCAACCCAACCGTAGGGCTCTGCAACACGGCGATCTGGTTCTCCAGCGCCCGCGCCTGGGCGCCAATGCGTACCCGGTGGTAACCGGCCTCGGTATCGGTACAGCTCGGCGCCAGGATCAGGTCGGCACCAGCCTCGGCCAAACGCCGGGCCAGCATGGGGAACTCATTGTCATAACAGAGCAGAATCCCCAGCCGACCCAATTCGGTGTCGAACACCTGCAGCCCCTGGCCTGCAGCGATGTCCCACTGTTCGCGCTCGAACCGGGTCATCATCAGTTTGTCCTGGTAGCCCAGCACACCCTGGGGGCCGAACAGCCAGGCACGGTTGCGGTAGCGCCCATCGCTGTCCAGCACCGGCACGCTACCCGGTTGCAGGTAGATCCCCCAGCGCCGGGCAAGACCCTCGCACAGTGCTTTCCAGGGTTCGATCAGCGGCTGAATACCGGCAATCGAAGCCTTCAGGTCCCCTCGCTGCTCGGCACTCAGCTGGCCACTCAGCACCAGCCCGGCGTACTCCGGTAACAACAGCAAGCGAGCGCCCGCCTCTACCGCCTCGGCACACAGGCGTTGCAGGTGATCGGCGTAGGCGTCCCAGGTCTCATGCAGTTCGATGGCGTATTGGCAGGCCGCCATACGAATCATATCGGCAGCGCCTTGAGCCAGAACGACATCAACTTGTCGGAGCTTTCCGGTTCGTCCAAGTCGCGCCAGGCATAGCGGGTGCGTAGCGACGGGTCATGCAGAAAGCCGCGATTGCGCCAGAAGCCGTGCAAGGGTTTGTAGTCCGCTGGCCGTCGCGGGTGCACGCCTGGCCGCTCCACCGCGCAGAACGCGCAGTAATCGAACTCGGCCAGTTTGTGCGCGTAGGACTCGCGTTCGATGAAGAAGCGCACCCCCAGGCCCTGGCCACGGTATTCGGGCAGCACCAGCGATTCGCCAAAGTAATACACACTGGCGGGGTCGCGGCCTTGGGCCAGGAACGGCTGCTGGAATTCGGCCGCGACATCCACCAGCGGCAGGCCGGTAGAGGCACCGACCACCTTGCCGTCGTCCAGCGCCAGCACTACCAGGCTGCGCCCGGAGCGGGCGTAGTTGGACAGGTAGTCAGCCTCATACTCCGGGGTGCCGTCGTAAAGGTAGGGAAACTCGCGGAACACGGTAAGGCGCAGGCGAGCGAGGTCATCGATGTAAGGCGCGATAGCGGCGCCGTGCAACAGGCGTATTTCCATGCTTGGCGGTCGTTTTGTCGATGTGGATGACGCGCTCGGCTAAGCCGGGCTTGAGGGGAAACCCTATCATCCGAGGCAACGACCCGCCTTTTCCCTACACGACAGGTATTGTTCCATGACCGCTACCGAACTGGTAAATGCTTACTACGCCGCCTTCAACGCCGGCGACATGCCGGGCTTTCTGGCGCTGCTCAGCGAGGACGTGATCCACGACATCAACCAGGGCGAGCGGCAGATGGGCAAGGCCAGGTTTGCTGCGTTCATGGACAAGATGAACCGCTGCTACCGCGAACGTCTGGCCGACATCGTGGTGATGCAAAACGCCGATGGCAGCCGCGCGGCAGCGGAGTTCACCGTGCATGGCGAATACTTGGCCGATGACCAAGGGCTGCCAACTGCCAACGGGCAGACCTATGTACTGCCGGCGGGGGCTTTCTTCTACATCCACTGCGGCAAGATTGCCCGGGTGACCAACTACTACAACCTCAATGACTGGGTTGAGCAGGTTGCCTAAGCCTGACACGCCTGCTCCCGGGGGCGGTGGTAAACCTGCGGGAGCAGGCGTGCCTGCGAAGGGGCCCGATCAGGCGATACGGGTACCCAGCACTTTGAGGAAGGCCGCCAGCCACGCCGGATGCGCTGGCCATGCGGGGGCAGTGACCAGGTTGCCGTCCACATGCGCCTGGTCCACTGCGATATCGATGAACGTACCGCCCGCCAATCGCACTTCCGGCGCACATGCCGGGTACGCACTGCACTCACGCCCCTCGAGCACCCCGGCCGCCGCCAGCAGCTGAGCGCCATGGCACACCGCCGCAATCGGCTTGCCGGCCTGGTCGAACGCCCGCACCAGCTCCAGCACCTTTTCATCCAGGCGCAGGTACTCTGGCGCACGGCCACCCGGGATCAGCAATGCGTCGTAACTTTCGGGCCGCACCCGCACGAAGTCATAATTCAGGGCAAAGTTGTGCCCAGGCTTTTCGCTGTAGGTCTGCTCACCCTCGAAGTCATGAATCGCGGTGCGCACAGTCTGCCCGGCCAGCTTTTCCGGGCACACCGCATGCACTGTGTGGCCGACCATGCTCAGGGCCTGAAACGGCACCATCGCTTCATAATCTTCAACGTAGTCGCCCACCAGCATGAGAATTTTCTTCGCCGTCATCACGCCCACTCCTTCGGTTAACTGTGAATAGTCACTGCACGATAGCCGCTGTCAGTCCCGACGGTCGAGGAAGTTGACCACCAACCGATCGAGCCAGCCCCAGATCCGTTGTTTCACCCTGCGCCACAAAGGGCGCGCATGCCAATGGGCAAGGTCGACTTCCTCGCATTGGGCAAAATCGCGCTCGAAGCTGGCCACCACCGCCGCCGTCAACGATGGGTCCAGCGCCTCGATGTTGGCTTCAAGGTTGAAGCGCAGGTTCCAGTGGTCGAAGTTGCACGAACCGACGCTGACCCAGTCGTCCACCACCGCCATTTTCAGGTGCAGGAAGCACGGCTGGTACTCGAAAATCCGCACCCCGGCGCGCAGCAGGCGTGGGTAGTAGCGATGCCCGGCGTAGCGCACCGAGGGATGGTCGGTGCGGGGGCCGGTCAGCAGCAGGCGCACGTCCAGCCCCTTGCTGGCGGCCCGGCGCAACGAGCGGCGCACGCTCCAGGTCGGCAGGAAGTACGGTGTGGCCAGCCACACCCGTTGCTTGCCGCTGTTCAGCGCCCTCACCAGCGCATGCAGGATGTCCTGGTGCTGGCGGGCGTCGGCATAAGCGACCCGGCCCATGCCTTGCCCTTGTGCGGGCACCTTGGGCAGGCGCGGCAGGCCAAAGCCCTCGGCAGGGCGCCAGGCGGTGCGGCGGTTGTTGGCGTGCCACTGGCGATCGAACAGCAACTGCCAGTCGTTCACCACTGGCCCCTGCATCTGCACCATCACTTCGTGCCATTCGCTGGTCGCTTCGCCCGGCGTCCAGAATTCGTCGGTAACGCCCGTGCCCCCCACCACTGCCCAACGCTCGTCCACCAGCAGCAGTTTGCGGTGGTCGCGATACAGGTTGCGCAGGCCACGCTTCCAGCGCAGGCGGTTGTACCAGCGCAGGTACACGCCGGCGTCCGACAGGCGTTGGCGCAGCGCGCTGTTGAAAGCCAATGAGCCGTAGTCGTCAAACAGGCAACGCACCCGCACGCCGCGCCGGGCGGCCTGCTCCAGCGCTTCGACCACCGCCTCGGCACAGGCGCCGGCCTCGACCAGGTACAGTTCCAGGTCCACCTGAAACTCCGCGTGCTCGATCGCATTGAGCATGCGTGGAAAGAACGCGGGGCCGTCGATCAGCAATTCGAACTGGTTGCCATCCCGCCAGGGGAAGACTGGCCCCGCCATGTCAGCGAGCGGTGAAAATCAGCACCGCACTCACCGGCACCGATGGGTTGATGGACTTCAACTTGGCAAACTTGCGCAGGCTTTCCAGCCCAGGCAGCAAGCCGAAATCCTCGGCACGCAGCAGCAGCGGCTCGAGGGTTACAACCTGGAAGCGCCGCGCATCCAGGCGGGTGGCCAGTAGCAGGGCGTTGTAGCTGTGCGACTGGCCATGCAGGGTAACCGTTAGCGGCAGGCGCAACTCGATCTGCGCACCGTCGGCCAGGTCATTGATCGGCCGCAGGTCGATCTGCGCCTTCACTGTGGCCTCGGCGAATCGCTCGACCTCGAACAGGTTGTCGCGCATCTGCTCGTCACGCAGCGGGATGCCGCTGCTCACCGAGTCCATCTCGATGCTCAACCCCGCCACACCCTTGCGGTCGACCGTACCGTGCAACACCAGAAAGCGATGCACTTCGGCGGTGTCGCCGTTCTTGCCGGTAATGAACGACAGGCGTGAAGACTCGCCATCAAGGTGCCAATTGGCATGGGCGGGCAGGCACAAAGCCAGCAGCAAGGCGGGTAACAGACGGGGCAGCTTGAACATGACAGATCTCGTGAAACCAAGCCGCCAACCTTACCCGCCTGCCTTCATGGCAGCAAGCGGCAGCCCTCGCGCGCGCCTTGCCAAGCGGCCTGGTTGCGCCGCCCCAGACCCTCTGCGGTCACTTGGCGCTGCCAGCTGTTTTCTTCCAGCAGGGTCAGCGGCAGCCATTGCTTCACGTAACCGCGGCAATACGCCTGATCGAAGCCCATGACAAAGCGGCACGAACAATATTCCTTGGCCGAGTAGGCCGAGAGAATGTCGGGGAAATCCGCCAGCGCCTGGCGCTCTTGCCAAGCCCAGTACAACAGCCCCGCCAGCACCAGCAGCGCTAACCGCTTCATGCTCCCGCCCCGGCCAATGCCGCCAGCACCCGCTTCAGCAGTTCGTCGTGCTGATAGCTGCCGTCGCGGTCATCGGCGTAACGCACGATCACCAATTTTTGCTCCGGTAGCACGTACAGCGCCTGGCCCCAGTGGCCAAGGGCGGCGAAGGTAGCTGCGGGGGCACTCGGCCAAGGCCGTTGGGCGTCGGTCAGCGGCTGGTTGAGCCACCAGTGCCCACCAGGGTTGGCCTCGCCGCTCAGCACTTCGGCTTGGGCAAACGGTGTGCGGTTGAAGGCTATCCAGGCCTTGGGCAGCAGTTGCCGGCCCTGCCAGCGGCCGTCGCGCTGCATCAGCAGGCCGATACGCGCCAGGTCGCGGGTACTGAGGTACAGATAGGAAGAGCCCACGTAAGTGCCTGCCCGGTCACGCTCCCACACCGCACTGTCGATACCCAGCGGAGTGAACAGTGCCTGCCAGGGGTAATCCGGGTACTGGCCCGCATCGAGCATGCCGCGCAGCGCGGCGGCCAGCAGGTTGCTGTCGCCACTGGAATAGAGAAATCGCTGCCCAGGGCTGGCCGACGTACCCCGCGCGGCCGTGTAGGCCGCCATGTCCGCACGACCACGGGTATACAACATGGCCACCACTGAGGATTTCAGCGGGGCGTACTCGTAGTCTTCCTGCCAGGCAAGGCCACTGGCCCAGTGCAGCAGGTCGGCCATACGCACGCCCGGATGCGCGCGCATGGGTGGATAGAAGCGGCTGACCGCGTCTTGCAGCTGAAAGCGGCCTTCGCCCTGGGCCACCCCCAGTAGCGTGGCCAGTACGCTTTTGCTCACCGACCAGGTCAGGTGCGCGGTGGCGGCAGTGGTGGGCGCGGTGTAGCGCTCGTGGACGATACGGCCGTCGCGGATGATCAGCAAGGCGTCGGTGCGGATGCCACTACGCTCGGAGGGGGCGCGTTCGGGGAAGGCGTAGGCGTCGACGGCTTGCCAATCGAATGCGGCAGGGTCGCTTTGCCACTCCGGGTCAGGCCACTCTTCAGCCCAGGCGGGCGCCATGGCCATGCACAAAAGCAGCAGCAGACCTTTCAGCATCCCCATACAGGCTCACTTATGTTGGGGCAGCAACGCGGCCCCAGGATTCAGAAGTTCACCCAAAGCTATCAGCCATTCATGACAATCCGGCAGCCGCCCAAGCTTTGTTCAACCGTTTCTCCCGCGCCGCCGCAGCCAACGCCATCACCCCTTGGTCACGCTGCCAGATTTGCGCCCAATGCACCGGCCCTGCTGCCAAGGCCGCGTCGATCGCCCCTCGCAACGCCTGAAACTGCGCGAACAACCCACCCAGCAGCAAATGGCAACCCGTGCTGTCAGCACACTGCCGGCTGCCCTCGGCACACCCTGCCAGCAACCCCAGCAGTTGCAGGCGCAAGTCCTGTGGCCAGGCGCTCTCCTGCCCCACGCCATACAACCAGGCCGTCAGTGCCGTGAGCACATACAAGTCTTCCAGCGAGCGAAACGGCTTCACGTAGGCATCCCAGCCGTCACCGGCCAGCAACTCGCACGCGGCCTGCTCCAGCAGCAATCGGCCATGGCCCACTTCCGGCATCAGCGGCAGGGTCGGCAGTGGCTCCAGCTTCACCCCCGGCTCACCGGGATAAACCACCGCCAGGTTCAGTTGCGGCGCCGCGCCAGCCGCTTCGCTACGCGCCGCCACCAGCAACCACTCCGCCTCCAGGCCTGCGGTAACGAAGTCCTTGCTGCCCGTCAGCCGCAAGCCGTCCAGCCGCGTGTGCATGTCCGCTGGCCGCACACTGCGCCGCTCGGTGGCACACAAGGCGCCAAGGCTGGGCGGCGCACTGGGCCAAAGCACCCGCAGAGCGGCCTGGTAACCCACCAGAAAGGCCAGGCCAGGGGTGGCCATCGCGCGCCCGCCCAGTGCCGCGAGTTCGAACGGGGCAACCGGTCCGAGGCGCTCGAGCAGCCCGGCGTAGGTTTCGCCCAGGGTGCCTGCCAGCGCGTGGCGAAGCGGGTCGTTGAGTCGTTGCAACCAGGCCATGGCACAGCTCCTTGCTGGGGGCTTTCGGGGAAGGCTCAGGGGGTGTCACGCAAGCATCACCAAAGATTCACAGGGGTGACACCACGTCTACCTAGGCTGACTTTGCACAACAAAGCCGACCGGCCGCAACCCTTCATGGCTGGCTTATGGAGACTCGCAATGACTCGGATCGCTCACGCTAGCGACAACAGCACTGAACGCCGTCTGCAAGCCGAACGCCTGGTTGGCGCCGCGGCGCTGCAAGAAGCCCAGGCCCTGCGCTACAAAGTGTTCAGCGCAGAATTCAAGGCCAAGCTCAAAGGTGCCGAGCAGGGCCTGGACATGGACGACTACGACGTGCACTGCCGCCACATTGGTGTGCGCGACCTGAGCACCGGCGAACTGGTTGCCACCACCCGCCTGCTCGACCACCAGGCCGCCAGCAGCCTGGGCCGTTTCTACAGCGAAGAAGAATTCAGCCTGCACGGCCTGTTGCAACTGCAAGGCCCGATCCTTGAACTGGGCCGTACCTGCGTGGCCCCCGACTACCGCAACGGCGGCACCATCGCCGTGCTCTGGGGCGAACTGGCCGAGGTGCTCAACGAGGGTCGCTACAGCTACCTGATGGGCTGCGCCAGCATCCCCATGCAGGACGGCGGCGTGCAGGCCCATGCGGTGATGCAGCGCCTGCGTGACCGTTACCTGTGCACCGAGCACCTGCGTGCCGAGCCGAAAAACCCGCTGCCGAAGCTGGCCCTGCCCACTAACGTCATTGCCGAAATGCCACCGCTGCTCAAAGCCTACATGCGCCTGGGCGCGAAGATTTGCGGCGAGCCATGCTGGGACGAGGACTTCCAGGTGGCTGACGTGTTCATCCTGCTCAAGCGCGACGAACTGTGCCCACGCTACGCTCGCCACTTCAAGGCGGCGGTCTGATGCCGAAGTTGCGGGTGTTGGCCCGCCTGACTCGACTGCTGCTGGTACTGGCGCTGGGCATGCTGATGGCCAGCATGATTGCCTTGAGCGAGCGACTGGGCTTCAAGACGCCGATCGAGCGCCGTCAACGCTGGACCTGCCTGTTCATGAAGCGCTTGGTCGCTGCCCTGCCCTTCGACGTAAAAGTCATCGGCGAGCTGCCGCAGCGGCCGATGCTGTGGGTCAGCAACCATGTGTCCTGGGCCGACATCCCTCTGCTGGGCATGCTGATGCCGCTGTCGTTTCTGTCCAAGGCCGAAGTGCGCCACTGGCCGGTGGCCGGCTGGCTGGCGGAAAAAGCCGGCACGCTTTTCATTCGTCGGGGCGGTGGCGACAGCCAGCGCCTGCGCGAACAGATCGCCGGGCAGTTGGGCCTGGCTCGACCGCTGCTGATCTTCCCCGAAGGCACCACGACCAACGGTCGCACCTTGCGCACCTTCCATGGCCGCCTGCTGGCCGGAGCCATCGACCGAGGTGTGGCGGTGCAGCCGGTGGCTATCCAGTATTTGCGCGATGGCCAGATCGATCCGATTGCGCCGTTCATCGGTGATGACGACCTGGTATCGCACCTGATGCGCTTGTTTGCACAACCGCGGGCCGAGGTGTGCATTCACCTGCTGCAGCCGATTGGTAGTGTGGGCAAGGAACGTGCGGTGCTGGCGTTGCAGGCACAGCAGGCGATCCATTTGGCGTTGTTCGGGGTTGAAGAAGTTGAGCTGGCGCCACGGCGGCAGGCACGGGCTGCCTGATTTTTCGCACTATCGCTACCGGCCTCTTCGCGGGCGTGCCCGCGAAGAGGCCGAAACAGAACTAACTGTCAGACAACCGCCCCGCCGCCGCAAAGGCCTGCAACTGCGGATAAAACGCCCTGAAGTCCGCCAGCAATGGCTCATACAGCCGCTCCAGCTCGCCCATCACCCCGGACATCCCTTCAGGGCGTGACAGGCGCCGAGCAATGCCATTGAACACCTGCTCCAATGTGGCGAAATCACCATAGGCCCCCAGCCAGTCATCCGCCGCCATGAACGGTGCAATCCGCGCCAGCCGCCCCGGCAGTTGTGGCTCTGCCAGCAGCACCCGGTAAAACGCCCCAGTGAACTGTGCCAGTGGCTGCTCGGCATAATCACGCCAATGTCGCGCCAGGCAATGGTCGAAGAACACATCCAGGACAATGCCGGCAAAGCGCCGCCGCTCACGCGGAAAACGCGCCAGCGCCGCCAATACCAACGGGTGCCGATCGGTGTAGCTGTCGATATGCCGATGCAGCCGAATGGCCGCCTCCAGCGCAGGCGGAAAGCGCCCTTCCAGCGAGCCTTTGACAAAGTCGCCATACAGGCTGCCAAGCAGTTGTTGCGGCGCCGGGCCGCCCAGGTGCAAGTGTGCGAGGTAATTCATGCACGCAGTCTAGCACCGCCAGCGCGTATATCGTTATAACGCGATATACCGATTCGTGCTCAGCTCAGAACACCTTCGTATTTGTATATCGGAATTCAGCGATTTACATTTCGCCGTATCGCGATATGCCGCTACAACGAGCCTCAACCATGCCACTCGATCTCGACGAAATCATAAAAGCGCTGGCCCATCCGGTCAGGCGAGAAATCCTCAGCTGGCTGAAAGACCCGGCAACCCAGTTTCCCGACCAGTACCACAGCACCGAAAACGGTGTGTGCGCCGGGCAGATCGACCAACGCTGCGGCCTGTCGCAGTCGACCGTCTCTGCCCACCTGGCCACCTTGCAGCGCGCCGGGCTCATCAGCAGCCAGAAGATTGGCCAATGGCACTTCTTCAAACGCGACGAAGACACCATCCAGGCGTTCCTCGAACAACTGCGCCAAGCACTTTGACAAGGCAGGTAACCGCTATGACCACGCTTTTCGATCCGATCACCCTGGGCGACCTGCAACTGCCCAACCGCATCATCATGGCCCCGCTCACCCGCTGCCGCGCCGATGAAGGGCGCGTGCCCAATGCGCTGATGGCCGAGTACTACGTACAGCGTGCCAGTGCCGGGCTGATTCTCAGCGAGGCGACCTCGGTCAGCGCCATGGGGGTCGGCTACCCGGATACCCCCGGTATCTGGAACGATGAACAAGTTCGTGGCTGGAACAATGTGACCAAGGCCGTACACGGCGCAGGCGGGCGTATCTTCCTGCAGCTGTGGCACGTGGGCCGCATCTCCCACCCCAGCTACCTGAATGGCGAACTGCCGGTGGCTCCCAGCGCGATCCAGGCCAAGGGCCATGTCAGCCTGGTACGCCCACTGAGTGACTACCCCACCCCGCGTGCGCTGGAAACCGAAGAAATCACTGACATCGTCGAGGCCTACCGCAGCGGCGCGGAAAATGCCAAGGCGGCCGGCTTCGATGGTGTGGAGATCCACGGTGCCAACGGTTACCTGCTCGACCAGTTCCTGCAAAGCAGCACCAACCAGCGCACCGACCGTTACGGCGGCTCACTGGAAAACCGCGCGCGCCTGCTGCTGGAAGTGACCGATGCGGCCATTGAAGTGTGGGGCGCGAACCGCGTGGGCGTGCACCTGGCGCCGCGTGCCGACGCCCACGACATGGGCGACGCCGACCGCGCCGAAACCTTCACTTATGTGGCGCGCGAGCTGGGCAAGCGCGGCATCGCCTTCATCTGCTCGCGGGAACGGGAAGCCGACGACAGCATTGGCCAACTGATCAAAGAAGCGTTCGGCGGCCCGTACATCGTCAACGAGCGGTTTGACAAAGCCAGTGCCAATGCGGCCCTGGCCAGTGGCAAGGCCGATGCGGTGGCGTTCGGCGTGCCGTTCATCGCCAACCCCGACCTGCCGGCGCGGCTGGCGGCGGATGCGCCGTTGAATGACGCCCGGCCGGACACTTTCTATAGCAAGGGGCCGGTGGGGTATATCGATTATCCGCGGTTGTAACTGATTTCGCCGGGGCCGCTTTGCGGCCTTGTGCCGCGAAAGGAGGGCAAGGCCCTCCCCTGCCATGTTACGGACGGGAGTTGATCTGCTGCTGCAGGTTCTGGATCTGGCTCTGCAAGGTATTCAGGTTGCGGGTCATCTGCGCCCGGAACGCATCGAACTCCTGCACCGAAGCACCGCCTGCCGACGAAGCAGCCGGACGATTATCGATCTGGCTCTTGAGCACCAACATGTCCTGCTCCAGGCTCTGGATAGCAGCACTCGGGTTGCCTTGTTTCTTCAAGGCAGCCACATCGCTACCCAGGCTCTTGAGTTGCACGTCCAGCTTGCCGCCATCCACCTGCGCAGCCTTCAGCGCGGCAACCTGCTCGTTCAAACCCTTGAACTGGGTATCCAGCTTGCCACCATCAACCTGCCCCGAACGCAGCGCCGCCAGCTCACCATTCACCAACTTCAACTGCGCCTGCAACTGGCCTTGCAGCTCAGTCACCGCTTTCTGCTGTGCACGGGTATCGGCCAGCACCTGCTCCAGGCGCTTGCCCAGATCACCGGTCTGCCCGGCCACGCCCTGCTGCAGCTGACGCAACTGCAGCTTCAGCGCCTCGCTGCTGGTAGTCACACCGGATTCGCTGGCCTCCACCTTGCCACTGATCGCCTGCAGGCGCCCGGCCGCTTCTTCACTGATGCGGGCAAAGCTCTCCTGGGTCGCCACCAGTTGCTGCTCCATCAGCGAGATCTGCTGAAAGCTCCACCAGCCCAAGCCCGCCAACGCGATAAACGAGGCGCACAACAACGCCCACAACGGCGCCGTGCTGGCCCCACGGGCGGCCTTCTGGCGGCTGCGCACCACGTGCGCCGGCATCAGTTCGTCATCATCAACCGTGCCCGCCCGCAAGGTAGGCACGTCATCGTAGTCATCGTGAGCATGGTTACGCATGGATACATTCAACCGCGGTAGTCGCAAAGAGGCACGAGTATAAACCGCCAGCGCGGCGCGTTGATGACCATTGTCCGCCGGGCGGCTTCAATGCCCCGGCGGCAAGTGCTTCCACCAGCCACAGAATTCATCCAGCGCCGTCCACAGGCTGACCTTGGGCTGGTAGTCCAGGTACTGCCGGGCGCGGCTGATATCCAGGGTGAAATCACGGCTCATCACCTGCATGCCCAGGCGCGACAAGGTCGGTTGCGGGCGCCCTGGCCACAGCATGCAAGCCGCCTCGTTCAGCGCGGCGAAGCTGTAGGCCAGGCCGTAGGAACGGTAGCGGGTAACCTGTGGCAACTGCATCTGGCGCATCACGTAGTTGACCACGTCCCACAGCGGCAGCGGCTGCCCGTTGCTGATGTTGTAAGCCTGGCCCAGCGCCCGTTCATCAGCGAACAGCGCACTGAGCAGCGCCTCGTTGAGGTTGTGCACACTGGTGAAATCGACCTTGTTCAGGCCATTGCCGATGATCGCCACACGGCCTTTGCGCTGCATCTGCATCAGCCGCGGGAAAATGCTGGCATCACCGGCGCCGGTGACGAAGCGCGGGCGCAGCGCCAATACTTCGAGGCCGAACTCCTGGGCACCGAACACTTTCTGCTCGGCCAGGTGTTTGGTTTGCCCATAGTGGTCGTGGAAGCGGCGCGGCACCTGGTCTTCACGGATGTCCAGGCGTGAACGGCCATTGAAATAGATCGACGGCGAGGACAGATGAACCAGGCGCCGTACATGCTCTTTCAGGCAGCCCTCGACCACATTCTCGGTAACCACCACGTTACCCTGGTAGAAGTCCTGATAACGCCCCCAGTTGCCCACCGCGCCTGCACAGTGCACCACCGCCTCGACGCCCTGGCACAAACGCCGGGCCAACTCGGCATCGCCCAGGTCACCGGGGATGAACTGGGCGCCGCGCTTGACCAGGTGCTCCACCCCTTCGGCACGGCGGCCGCTGACGCGCACGTCCAGGCCCTGCTCCAGGGCGAAGCGCGCAAAGCGCCCACCAATGAAGCCACTCGCGCCGGTGACCAGAATTCGCATGTAACACTCCGTCTTGCCAGATTTCAGATGCAACTGACGCCAGCCGTGGCTACAAGGGCACCAGCCAATGCCGTGCGGTGTGCCGCAGGTGGTCGGTCAGTTGCGCGAGCAATTGCCCGCCATTGCGCCAATGATGCCAGTACAGCGGCACATCGATAGGGGTATCGCGGCAGATTTCCACCAATTGCCCGTTGGCCAGCTGCTCCTGGGCCTGCAGTTCTGGCACCAGGCCCCACCCCAACCCGGCTTCGGTCATGCGCAGGAAGCCTTCGGATGACGGGCACAGGTGGTGCAGGAAGCCGTCCTCGATGCCCAGCGATGCCAGGTAGCGATGCTGCAGGAAATCATCCGGGCCGTACACGATCGCCGGGGTGCGGGCCAGGCGGCTGGCGACGAAGCCGTGGGGGAAATGCCGCGCCATGAACCCGGGGCTGGCCAACGCCCGGTAACGCATGGCCCCCAGTAGCAGGCTGCGTGCGCCGGCTACCGGGCGTTCACTGCCACACAGGCAGGCCGCCACTTCGCCAGCACGCATGCGTTTCAGGCCCACCTCCTGGTCTTCTACCACCAGGTCGGTCAGCACGTTCTGTTGCGCACAGAAATTGCCCACCGCACCGGCCCACCAGGTGGCCAGGCTATCGGCGTTGAGGGCGATGCGCAGGCGCTCCGGCATGCCCTCTTCATCCAGCGCCGGCACCTGGCGCTGCAAGTCACGTTCAAGCAGGCGCACCTGCTGCACGTGGTTGAGCAACTGGCGGCCGACTTCGGTCGGGCTGGGTGGCGTGGCACGCACCAGCACCGGCTGCCCAACCCGCGCTTCGAGCAGCTTGATGCGCTGGGAGATGGCCGATTGCGACAAGCCCAGTATTTGCGCCGCACGCTCGAAACCACCTTGTTCGATCACCGCCGCGAGGGCGGCCAGGAGCTTGTAGTCGAACATCGATTTTCCTAATGACGGATCAGCTTTATTTGTTTTTCTTATACAGTGCCGATCCTCACAATAACCAGCATCTTTTACGACCTTTTTGGAGAGCCCAGCCATGTGGCAAAGCTACCTCAACGGCATGCTGGTGGCCTTCGGCCTGATCATGGCCATCGGCGCGCAGAACGCCTTCGTACTTGCCCAAAGCCTGCGCCGTGAGCATCACCTGCCGGTGGCGGCACTGTGCATCGTCTGTGATGCCCTCCTGGTGGCAGCCGGGGTGTTCGGCCTGGCCACCGTGCTGGCGCACAACCCGACCTTGCTGGCGGTCGCACGCTGGGGCGGCGCGGTGTTTCTGATCTGGTACGGCGCCAAGGCCCTGCGCAGCGCCTGCTCCAAGCAGAGCCTGCAGCACCAGCAAGGCCAGGGCGCCCGCTCACGCCGTGCCGTGCTGCTCAGCGCCCTGGCGGTGACCCTGCTAAACCCGCACGTGTACCTCGACACGGTGTTGCTGATCGGCTCGCTGGGCGCCCAGCAGACCGCCCCCGGCGCCTACGTGGCCGGCGCCGCCAGCGCCTCGCTGCTGTGGTTTTCGACCCTGGCGATCGGCGCGGCCTGGCTGGCCCCATGGCTGGCAAGGCCGGCGACCTGGCGCATGCTCGACCTGATGGTGGCGGTGATGATGTTCGCGGTGGCAGCGCAGTTGATCTTCAACTGATCGCAGGCCTGCAAGGCCCGGCACACACCTGCTGGCCTGAAAACGACCACCACTGGTCGGCGACCGCCAACCGCTCTGGAACCTCTATTCCCTATGTTTGTTGCGTGGTTATGCGCCGGGGCTGGTGCTATGATCGACCCCTTGCGTCGCAAAGAGTACAAACTCGCCGACGCTCATAGGGCCGCCCGTGATCGGCCCTGCGCAAACCGCGAACTAGACCTGAATCAGGAGATCCACCATGGCTTTTGAATTGCCGCCGCTGCCGTACGCCCACGATGCCCTGCAGCCGCACATCTCCAAGGAAACCCTGGAGTTTCACCACGACAAGCACCACAACACCTATGTCGTGAACCTGAACAACCTGGTCCCAGGCACCGAATTCGAAGGCAAGACCCTGGAAGAGATCGTCAAGACCTCTTCGGGCGGCATCTTCAACAACGCCGCTCAGGTCTGGAACCACACCTTCTACTGGAACTGCCTGGCCCCTAACGCCGGTGGCCAGCCGACCGGTGCCCTGGCAGACGCCATCAACGCCGCTTTCGGTTCCTTCGACAAGTTCAAGGAAGAATTCACCAAGACTTCGGTTGGCACCTTCGGTTCCGGCTGGGGCTGGCTGGTGAAGAAAGCTGACGGTTCCCTGGCCCTGGCCAGCACCATCGGCGCCGGCTGCCCGCTGACCAGCGGCGATACCCCGCTGCTGACCTGCGACGTCTGGGAACACGCCTACTACATCGACTACCGCAACCTGCGTCCGAAGTACGTCGAGGCGTTCTGGAACCTGGTCAACTGGGCCTTCGTTGCCGAGCAGTTCGAAGGCAAGACCTTCAAGGCCTGAGTCTTCAGCCCTGAATGAAAAGACCCGGCCTTGTGCCGGGTTTTTTTATGCCTGTGCCGGCCCCCTTCACGGGTAAACCCGCAGCCACAGAGGCACGCACGGTTTTGCTTGCTCAGCCCGCATAGCGCGCTAACATCAAACCTCTGGAAGATTGATACAGCGCACTCAAGTTGCGGGGTCAGGCAACCGATACACTGCTCATGATCGGCCGATAGTGTATCGTCATCGTTGATGGCAAAATGATGCCATGCGCATGGATTAAGGAAACCCCATTGAAGCTGGAATTGCGGAACAGCTTGTCGGTCAAGTTGCTCAGGGTCGTGCTGCTGTCGGCGCTGGCGGTCGGCGTCGTGCTCAGCTGTGCGCAAATCGTCTACGACACCTACAAGACCCGCCAGGCCGTGAACAATGATGCCCAGCGCATCCTCGACATGTTCCGTGACCCTTCGACCCAGGCGGTGTACAGCCTCGACCGCGAAATGGGCATGCAGGTGATGGAAGGCCTGTTCCAGGACGAATCGGTGCGCATGGCCTCCATTGGCCACCCCAACGAAACCATGCTGGCAGAAAAGTCACGTCCATTGCAGGACATGTCCATGCGCTGGCTCACCGACCTGATCCTCGGCCAGGAACGCACCTATACCACGCAACTGGTTGGCCGCGGCCCATACAGCGAATACTACGGCGACCTCAGCATTACCCTGGACACCTCGTCCTACGGTGAAGACTTCCTGATCAACGCGGTGATCATCTTCATTTCCGGCGTGCTGCGGGCCCTGGCCATGGGCCTGGTGCTGTATCTGGTGTACCACTGGCTGCTGACCAAACCGCTGTCGAAGATCATCGAGCACCTCACCCAGATCAACCCCGACCGCCCCAGCCAGCACCAGCTACCGCTGCTCAAAGGCCACGAGAAGAACGAGCTGGGCCTGTGGGTGAACACCGCCAACCAGTTGCTGGCCTCGATCGAGCGCAACACCCACCTGCGCCACGAGGCGGAAAACAGCCTGCAGCGCATGGCCCAGTACGACTTCCTCACCGGCCTGCCCAACCGCCAGCAATTGCAGCAGCAACTGGACAAGATTCTTGTCGACGGCGGCCGCCTGCAGCATCGCGTGGCGGTACTGTGCGTGGGTCTGGACGATTTCAAGGGCATCAACGAGCAATTCAGCTACCAGGTCGGTGACCAGCTGCTGCTGGCCCTGGCCGACCGCCTGCGGGCCCACAGCGGCCGCCTGGGCGCGCTGGCGCGGTTGGGCGGCGACCAGTTCGCCCTGGTGCAGGCCAATATCGAGCAACCCTACGAAGCGGCCGAACTGGCGCAAAGCATCCTCGACGACCTGGAAGTGCCGTTCGACCTCGACCACGAGCAGATCCGCCTGCGCGCCACCATCGGCATCACCCTGTTCCCCGAAGACGGCGACAGCACCGAGAAACTGCTGCAGAAAGCCGAACAGACCATGACCCTGGCCAAGGCCCGTTCGCGCAACCGCTACCAGTTCTACATCGCCAGCGTCGACAGCGAGATGCGCCGCCGCCGCGAGCTGGAAAAGGACCTGCGTGAAGCCTTGCCGCGCAACCAGCTGTACCTGGTGTATCAGCCACAGATCAGCTACCGCGACCACCGCGTGGTCGGCGTAGAGGCGCTGTTGCGTTGGCAGCACCCGGAGCTGGGCATGGTGCCACCCGACCAGTTCATCCCCCTGGCCGAGCAGAACGGCAGCATCATCAGCATCGGCGAGTGGGTGCTGGACCAGGCTTGCCGGCAATTACGCGAATGGCACGACCAGGGCTTCAGCGACCTGCGCATGGCAGTCAACCTGTCCACCGTGCAGTTGCACCACAGCGAGCTGCCACGGGTGGTCAACAACCTGCTGCAGGCCTATCGCCTGCCGCCGCGCAGCCTGGAGCTGGAGGTCACCGAAACCGGCCTGATGGAAGACATCAGCACCGCCGCCCAGCACCTGCTGAGCCTGCGCCGCTCCGGGGCGCTGATTGCCATCGATGACTTCGGCACCGGCTACTCATCGCTCAGTTACCTGAAGTCGCTGCCGCTGGACAAGATCAAGATCGACAAGAGCTTCGTCCAGGACCTGCTCGACGACGATGACGACGCCACCATCGTTCGCGCCATCATCCAGCTGGGCAAGAGCCTGGGCATGCAGGTAATCGCCGAAGGCGTGGAAACCGCCGAGCAAGAAACCTACATCGTTGCCCAGGGTTGCCACGAGGGCCAGGGTTACCACTACAGCAAGCCGCTGTCGGCCCGCGAGCTGACCCACTTCCTCAAGCAGGCGCAACGCAACCAGGTTTCGATGTTCTGAGCCCACCTGCCCGGTTACAGGCTGTGACCGGGATTTACATGAATTGCGTGCCCGCCCCTTTACAGCAAATGCAAATCTTTCGCATGATGTTGCGGTTTCGCGTGCCACGGCGCACGGTCCACCCCTTGGTCCAACCACACGACGCAGGAAAACCAATAATGATTCGAATGCCTCTGGCCTCCGCCAGTCTGCTGGCCATTGCCATCGCCCTCGCCGGTTGCGGCGAAGGCAAGGACGAAAAAGCCGCCGCGCCGCAAGCCCAGGCACCTGCTGCCGCCAGCACCACCGCTGCTGCGCCAGGGGCCGTCGACGAAGCCGCCGGCAAAGCCGTGGTCAAGCATTACACCGAAATGGTCTACGCCGTGTACAGCGACTCGCTGAGCACCGCCAAGACGCTGCAGACCGCCATCGACGCGTTCCTGGCCAAGCCCAACGACGAAACCCTGAAGGCCGCCAAGGAAGCCTGGTTCGCCGCGCGGGTACCGTACCTGCAAAGTGAAGCCTTCCGCTTCGGCAACACCATCATCGACGACTGGGAAGGCCAGGTGAACGCCTGGCCCCTGGACGAAGGCCTGATCGACTACGTCGACAAGAGCTACGAGCACGCCCTGGGCAACCCGGCCGCTGGCGCCAACATCATCGCCAACACCGAGATTCAGGTGGGCGAAGAGAAGGTCGACGTCAAGGACATTACCCCCGAGAAACTGGCCAGCCTGAACGAGCTGGCAGGCTCCGAGGCCAACGTCGCCACCGGCTACCACGCCATCGAGTTCCTGCTCTGGGGCCAGGACCTGAACGGCACCGGCCCAGGCGCTGGCAACCGCCCGGCATCCGACTACCTGGAAGGCCAGGGCGCTACCGGTGGCCACAACGACCGCCGTCGTGCCTACCTGAAAGCGGTTACCGACCTGCTGGTCAGCGACCTCGAAGAGATGGTCGGCAACTGGGCACCGAACGTCGCCGACAACTACCGCGCCAAGCTGGAAGCCGAGCCTGTCAACGACGGCCTGCGCAAGATGCTGTTCGGCATGGGCAGCCTGTCGCTGGGCGAACTGGCTGGCGAGCGCATGAAGGTTTCGCTGGAAGCCAACTCGCCGGAAGACGAGCAGGACTGCTTCAGCGACAACACCCACTACTCGCACTTCTACGACGCCAAGGGCATCCGCAACGTCTACCTGGGCGAGTACACCCGCCCGGACGGCACCAAGGTAAGCGGCCCAAGCCTGTCGTCGTTGGTCGCCAAGGTCGACCCGGCTACCGATGCAGCCCTCAAGGCCGACCTGGAGGCCACCGAAGCCAAGATTCAGGTAATCGTCGACCACGCCCTCAAAGGCGAGCACTACGACCAGCTGATCGCTGCCGACAACGCGGCCGGCAACCAGATCGTGCGTGACGCCATCGCCGCCCTGGTCAAGCAGACCGGTTCGATCGAGCAGGCTGCAGGCAAGCTGGGCATCGCCAACCTGAACCCGGACACTGCGGATCACGAATTCTGATCCTGCTGTAGCGGTACTGAAAGAGGCGGCCTTCGGGTCGCCTTTTTTGCTGATGGCCTGTTCGCGGCCAACCGGACCGCGAACAGGCACATGAAAATGCTGGCATTTCACATCCCTTTCACCCAGGTAATTGCAAATTGCTCTTATTCAAGAGCCGCTGGCCTGCTAAGCTTGCACGCCGGTTTTTCGTCCACGCCCAGGATTTTGCATGTCCTTGTCGCTGTCCCGACTCTCCCCCTTGCTGCTGGCCTTTGCCCTCGCCGCCTGTGACGACGCCCCGCGTTTCACCCAAGCCGAGCCTGGCGAAGCGTTGTCGGCCGGCAAGGCGACTGTGCAGCGCACTGACCGCAACGCCTATTCCCTGCCTTCGGCCAACCTCTCGCCCGAGCGGCGCGTGGACTTTGCCGTAGGCAACAGTTTCTTCCGCAACCCCTGGGTGATCGCCCCGTCCACCACCACTGCCCGCGACGGGTTGGGCCCGCTGTTCAACACCAACGCCTGCCAGAACTGCCATGTGCGCGATGGCCGCGGTCACCCGCCGGAGCCTGGCAACAGCAACGCGGTGGGCATGCTGGTGCGCTTGTCGATCCCCGACCAGCCTTACCTGGCCAAAGTGATCGAACGCCTCGGCGTGGTGCCGGAGCCGGTGTACGGCACCCAGTTGCAGGACATGGCCATCCCGGGCGTGGCGCCAGAAGGCAAGGTACGGGTGAGCTACACCCAGGAAACGGTAGCGTTCAAGGACGGTCATCAGGTCGAGCTGCGCAAGCCTGCCCTGCAGATCACCCAGCTCGGCTACGGCGTCATGCACCCCGACACACGCTTTTCGGCGCGGGTGGCCCCGCCGATGATCGGCCTGGGCCTGCTCGAGGCCATCCCCGAAGCCGACCTGCTGGCCAACGAAGACCCGGACGACCGCAACCGCGACGGCATCCGCGGGCGTGCCAACCGTGTGTGGGACGACGCCCTGGGCAAGACCGTGATCGGCCGCTTCGGCTGGAAAGCCGGGCAGCCCAACGTCAACCAGCAGAACGTGCACGCTTTTGCCGGCGACATGGGCCTTACCAGCACCCTGCAGCCCAATGACGATTGCACCCCGGCACAAACCGACTGCCTGGCTGCGCCCAACGGCGACGGCGCCGATGGCGAGAAAGAAGTCAGCGACAACATCCTGCGCCTGGTCACCTTCTACACCCGCAACCTGGCGGTGCCGGCCCGCCGCGACGTTGGCTCGCCGCAGGTGCTGGCGGGCAAGAACCTGTTCTACCAGGCCGGCTGCCAAGGGTGCCACACACCGCAGTTCACCACTGCCGCCGATGCGACCGAGCCAGAATTGGCCAACCAGGTCATCCGCCCTTACAGCGACCTGCTGCTGCATGACATGGGCCCTGGCCTGGCCGACGAGCGTACCGAATTCGCCGCCAACGGCCAGGACTGGCGTACCCCGCCCCTGTGGGGCATCGGCCTGAGTGAAACGGTCAGTGGCCACAGCCAGTTCCTGCACGACGGGCGCGCCCGCAACCTGCTAGAAGCCGTGCTCTGGCACGGTGGCGAAGCCGAGGCGGCACGCAACTTCGTGCTCACATTCAACGCAGAGCAGCGCGCCGCGTTGCTGGCGTTCCTGAATTCACTTTAAAACGCGCAAAGGAGCCGGGCATGTTCCGACCCAAACTGTTGTTCACCAGCCTCGCCGCACTCGCCCTTGGTGCCTGCTCGCCGCAGGACCCGCAAGCCGTGACCTCCGCCGCCATCGCCAAGCAGGTGATCCTGCCAACCTACAGCCGCTGGGTCGAAGCCGATCGCACGCTGGCTGCCAGCGCCCTGGCCTACTGCGAAGGCAAGGAGTCCCTGGATAAAGCCCGCGCCGACTTCCTCAACGCGCAAAAAGCCTGGGCCGAGCTGCAACCGCTGCTGGTCGGCCCGCTGGCCGAAGGCAACCGCGCCTGGCAGGTCCAGTTCTGGCCCGACAAGAAGAACCTGGTCGGCCGCCAGGTCGAGCAACTGGTCAACGGCGACAAGCCCGTCGATGCCGCCGCTCTGGGCAAAGCCAGCGTGGTAGTACGTGGCCTGTCGGCCTACGAGTACATCCTGTTCGACAGCAAGCCAGACATCGCCACTGCCGAGCAGAAAGCCCGTTACTGCCCACTGTTGGTGGCCATCGGTGAACACCAGAAGGTCCTGGCCGAGGAGATCCTCAAGAGCTGGAACAGCACCGACGGCATGCTCTCGCAGATGACCAAGTTCCCCAACCAGCGCTACGCTGACTCCCACGAGGCCATCGCCGACCTGTTGCGCTCCCAGGTCACCGCCCTGGATACCCTGAAGAAGAAGCTGGGCGCGCCGATGGGCCGCCAAAGCAAGGGCATCCCGCAGCCGCTGCAGGCCGAAGCCTGGCGCAGCCATTCCTCGCTGAAGAGCCTGGAAGCCACCCTCAAGGCTGCCGAAACCGTCTGGGTCGGTGTCGACAACCAGGGCCTGCGCGGCTTGCTGCCCAGCGATCAGAAAGCGCTGGCGGACAAGATCGACGCCGCCTACGCTACCTCGCTCAAACTGCTGGCCGACAACCAGAAAACCCTCGGTGAGTTGCTGGCCGACGACGCTGGCCAGCAAACCCTCAACCAGATCTACGACAGCCTCAACGCCGTCCACCGCCTGCACGAAGGCGACCTGGCCAAGGCGCTGAACATCCAGCTGGGCTTCAATGCCAACGACGGTGACTGATCATGCTGCGACGCCAGGCACTCAAACTCGGTAGCGTATTGCTCAGCGCCCTCACCCTGGGCGGCTGGAGCCTGTTCCGCAACAAAGGCAGCGAACCCTTGCTGCTCTCGGCGCGTGACGACGGCGACGGCAAGCACTATGCCGTCGGTTTCCGCCTGGACGGCACCCAGGTGTTCAGCACCCAGGTCGCCCAGCGTTGCCATGCCATCATCCACCACCCCGAGCAGCCGATCGCCCTGTTCGTCGCCCGCCGCCCCGGTACCGAAAGCTACCTGATCGATTTGCGCGACGGGCGCTTGCTACAAACGCTCGCCTCACAGCCAAACCGGCACTTCTATGGCCACGCCGTGGTGCACAAAGGCGGCGAATGGCTGTATGCCACCGAGAACGACACCACCGACCCTGGGCGCGGCGTGCTTGGGGTATACCGTTTCGAGGGCGAGCGGCTGGTGCACACCGGCGAAATCCCAACCCACGGCATCGGCCCGCACGAGGTGGCCTGGCTGCCCGACGGCGAGACGCTGATCGTGGCCAATGGCGGCATTCGCACCGAAGCCGAAAGCCGGGTGGAGATGAACCTCAATGCCATGGAGCCAAGCCTGGTACTGATGCAGCGCGACGGCACCCTGTTGAGCAAGGAAACCCTGGCCCAGCAGATGAACAGCGTGCGCCACCTGGCGGTGGGCAGCGACGGCACCATCGCCGCTTGCCAGCAGTTCATGGGCGATGCCGATGAAACGGCCGAGCTGCTGGCGATCAAGCGCCCAGGCGAGCCGTTCAAGGCCTTCCCGGTGCCAGAGCGGCAGTTGCAGGCCATGGCCCAGTACACCGCCAGCGTTGCCATCCACAGCGAACTACGGCTGGTGGCGCTGACTGCACCACGGGCCAACCGCCTGTTCGTCTGGGACCTGGACAGCGGTGCGGTGCGGCTGGATGCGCCGATGCCCGATTGCGCAGGGGTGGGTACGGTGAAAGATGGTTTTGTCGTCACGTCCGGGCAGGGCCGTTGCCGGTTCTACGACTGCACCAAGGCCGAGCTGGTCGGGCAGCCGATGAACCTGCCGTCCGGTTTCTGGGACAACCACTTGCATCTCGTCTGATTTTTCTGCTGCCCTCACCGGCCTCTTCGCGGGCACGCCCGCTCCCACAGGGACCGCGCAACCCACTGACTGCGCGGTTCCTGTGGGAGCGGGCGTGCCCGCGAAGAGGCCGGCACAGGCATTTCACTCCCCTTCCTCCCAAAAACAGTCAATAATTCTCCCAGCCACGTGGGCAGGATCGCCCGTTTTCGTGTCCAAACGAATAACAACTGCATCCAAGGAACCGGACCTATGCTGCGCCGCCGCATGCTCATCATGTTGGCCGTGGTTCTGCTGATCGTGCTGGCCCTGGGGGGCTACAAAGCCTTTTCGATCTACCAGCAGATCCAGATGTTCACTGCCCCCAAGCCGCCCATCACCGTAGCGGCCGCTGTGGCCGAACAGCGCCAGTGGCAAGAGCGCCTGCCCGCCGTCGGCAGCCTCAAGGCCCTGCAAGGCGTTGACCTGAGCCTGGAGGTGGAAGGCATCGTCAAAGCCTTGCATTTCGACTCGGGCCAGCAGGTCAAGGCCGGGCAACTGTTGCTGCAACTCAATGACGACCAGGAAACCGCCCTGCTCGGCACCGCCCAGGCCGACCTGGGCCTGGCCAAGGTCGATTTCGGCCGTGGTAGCCAGCTGGTCGGCGACGCGGCCATCTCCCGTGGCGAGTTCGATCGCCTTACCTCCCAATACCGGCGTAACCAGGCGGTGGTCGAGCAGCTCAAGGCGCAGAAGATCAAGAAAAGCATCAACGCCCCGTTCAGCGGCACCATCGGCATCCGCCAGGTGGACATCGGCCAATACCTGGCCGCCGGCACAGTGATCGCCACCCTGCAGGACACCTCCAGCCTGTACGTCGACTTCAACGTACCGGAACAGGCCCTGCCACGCCTGAGCCTGGGCCAGCAGGTGCTGGTGCAAGTGGCCGCTTACCCGGGCCAGACTTTCCCCGCCAGCCTGAGCGCCATCAACCCCAAGGTCGAGGAAGCCACGCGCAACCTGCTGGTACGCGCCACCATGGCCAACCCCGACGGCAAACTGCTGCCGGGCATGTTCGCCAGCCTGTTGATCCTGCTGCCCAACCCACAGCCGCAAGTGGTGGTGCCGGAAAGCGCCATTACCTACACCCTGTATGGCAACTCGGTGTATGTCGCCTCGCCGAAAAAAGACAAGGACGGCAAGCCGGAAAACGACGACAAAGGCCAACCCCAACGGGTGGCCGAACAGCGCACCGTTCAGACCGGCGAGCGCCGAGACGGCGTGGTGGTGGTCAGCAAAGGCCTGCAGGCAGGGGAGCAAGTGGTCACTGCCGGGCAGCTGAAACTCACCCCCGGTGCTGCGATACGCATCGGCCAGGATAACGCTCTAAAGCCCGCACCGGGCACAGCGGCCAAGGACTGACAGGAGGCTGGCATGGCGTTCACCGACCCGTTCATCCGCCGCCCGGTGCTGGCCAGTGTGGTCAGCCTGCTGATCCTGCTGCTGGGCTTCCAGGCCTGGAACAAGCTGCAGATCCGCCAGTACCCGCAGATGGAAAACGCCCTGATCACGGTAACTACCGCCTACCCTGGGGCCAACGCCGAAACCATCCAGGGCTACATCACCCAGCCGCTGCAACAAAGCCTGGCCAGCGCCGAAGGCATCGACTACATGACCTCGGTGAGCCGGCAGAACTTCTCGATCATTTCCATCTACGCGCGGATCGGCGCCGACAGCGACAGGCTGTTCACCGAGTTGCTGGCCAAGGCCAACGAAGTGCGCAACAAGCTGCCCCAGGACTCCGAAGACCCGGTACTGAGCAAGGAAGCCGCCGATGCCTCGGCGCTGATGTACGTCAGCTTCTACAGCAAGGAAATGAGCAACCCGCAGATCACCGACTACCTGTCGCGGGTGATCCAACCCAAGCTGGCCACTTTGCCGGGCATGGCCGAGGCGGAAATCCTCGGCAACCAGGTGTTCGCCATGCGGCTGTGGCTGGACCCGGTCAAACTGGCCGGTTTCGGCCTGTCGGCCACCGACGTGACCAACGCCGTACGCCGCTACAACTTCCTCTCCGCCGCCGGCGAGGTAAAGGGCGAATACGTGGTCACCAGTATCAACGCCAGTACCGAGTTGAAGTCGGCCGAGGCGTTCGCCGCCCTGCCGGTCAAGACCAGCGGTGACAGCCGCGTGCTGCTGGGCGATGTGGCGCGGGTCGAAATGGGCGCGGAAAACTACGACACGGTCAGCTCGTTCGATGGCACCCCGTCGGTGTACATCGGCATCAAGGCCACCCCCGCCGCCAACCCGCTGGAGGTGATCAAGGAAGTGCGGCGCATCATGCCCGAACTGCAAAGCCAGCTGCCCTCGGCCCTGAAAGTGTCGATCGCCTACGACGCCACACTGTTCATCCAGGCCTCCATCGACGAAGTGATCAAAACCCTCGGCGAAGCGGTGCTGATCGTCATCGTGGTGGTGTTCCTGTTCCTCGGTGCCCTGCGTTCGGTACTGATCCCGGTGGTGACCATACCGTTGTCGATGATCGGCGTGCTGTTCTTCATGCAGATGATGGGCTATTCGCTTAACCTGCTGACCCTGCTGGCGATGGTCCTGGCCATCGGTCTGGTGGTGGACGATGCCATTGTCGTGGTGGAAAACATCCACCGGCACATGGAGGAAGGGAAGTCACCGTTCGACGCAGCCCTGGAAGGTGCCCGCGAGATCGCCATGCCCGTGGTGTCGATGACCATCACCTTGGCCGCCGTATACGCACCGATCGGCTTCCTCACCGGGCTCACAGGGGCCCTGTTCAAGGAGTTCGCCCTGACCCTGGCTGGGGCGGTGATCATTTCCGGTATCGTTGCCCTCACCCTGTCACCGATGATGTGCGCCCTGCTGCTGCGCCAGGAGCAGAACCCCAGCGGCCTGGCCCACCGCCTCGACCAACTGTTCGAACGCCTGAAGGTGCGCTACCAGAAGCTGCTGCACGCCACCCTCGACAGCCGGCCGGTAGTGCTGGTGTTTGCCGTGATCATCCTGTGCCTGATCCCGGTGCTGCTCAAGTTCACCCAGAACGAACTGGCGCCCAACGAGGACCAGGGGGTGATCTTCATGATGAGCAGCTCGCCGCAACCGGCCAACCTCGATTACCTCAACGCCTACACCGACCAGTTCACGCCGCTGTTCAAGGCTTTCCCCGAATACTACTCATCGTTCCAGATCAACGGTTTCAACGGCGTGCAGACCGGCATTGGTGGCTTTTTGCTCAAGCCCTGGAACGAGCGCGAGCGCACGCAGATGGAGTTGCTGCCGCTGGTGCAGGCCAAACTCGAAGAAATCGGCGGCCTGCAGATCTTCGGCTTCAACCTGCCGTCGTTGCCGGGCACTGGCGAGGGCCTGCCGTTCCAGTTCGTGATCAATACCGCTGGCGACTACCCAGCACTGCTGGAAGTGGCCCAGCGCATCAAGGCGCGCGCGCAGGAATCGGGCAAGTTCGCCTTCCTCGACGTCGACCTAGCCTTCGACAAGCCCGAGGTGGTGGTGGATATCGACCGGGCCAAGGCGGCGCAGATGGGGGTGTCGATGGACACCCTCGGCGGCACCCTTGCGACCTTGCTGGGCGAAGCGGAAATCAACCGCTTCACGCTTGAGGGCCGCAGCTACAAGGTGATCGCCCAGGTAGAACGGCCGTACCGCGACAACCCGGGCTGGCTGAACAACTACTACGTGAAGAACGACCAGAACCAATTGCTGCCGCTGTCGACCCTGATCACCCTCACCGACCGCGCCCGCCCACGCCAGCTCAATCAGTTCCAGCAACTGAACTCGGCCATCATCCAGGGCGTGCCCATGGTCAGCCTGGGCGAAGCGCTGAAGACCGTGCAGGACATCGCCCGCGAAGAGGCACCGGAAGGCTTCGCCTTCGACTATGCCGGCGTGGCCCGCCAGTATGTTCAGGAAGGCAGCGCGCTGTGGGTTACCTTTGGCCTGGCACTGGCGATCATCTTCCTGGTGCTGGCGGCGCAGTTCGAAAGCTTCCGCGACCCGTTGGTGATTCTGGTAACCGTGCCCTTGTCGATCTGTGGCGCGCTGTTGCCGCTGTTCCTGGGCATATCGAGCATGAACATCTACACCCAGGTCGGCCTGGTGACCTTGATCGGCCTGATCAGCAAGCACGGCATTCTCATTGTCGAGTTCGCCAATCAGTTGCGTGAGGAGCGCGGTTTGAGCGTGCGCGAGGCCATCGAGGAAGCGGCGGCGATTCGCCTGCGGCCGGTGCTGATGACCACGGCGGCGATGGTGTTCGGCATGGTGCCGCTGATTCTGGCGACTGGCGCCGGGGCGGTCAGCCGTTTTGACATCGGTACGGTGATTGCCACCGGGATGTCGATTGGCACGCTGTTTACCCTGTTCGTGCTGCCTTGCATCTACACCCTGCTGGCGCACAAGACCAAAGCCCAGGAACCTGCCATCGCCTGATCCGGCCTCTTCGCGGGCTCGCTCGCGAGGAGGCCGAAAGGCCAGATACAAAATCCCCAATAGAAAAGCGTTGCTCCGCAACACAGTCTCAAAATCACCGCTCCCAATCTCTCACATTATCCAGACTCGAGCCTGATGTTGTTGCTTGTCGGTGGAAAAGCAGAGCAATTTCTGCATCTAATTCGCATGGTAAAAGTCAGAGTAGAGATGCTATGGCACCCGCACTCTAGACGTCTTGCAGAGAAATAAAACCGCCCTTGAAAATGGCTCTGGTAAAAATTCCTACAACTTTATCAGAAATTTCATCACCCCCTTTGACTTGTACCTCTTGAACTTACCGCTATTATCAAGAACGTCGCAATGACGCGACACCAAAATGGAGAAAACAATATGAAAACCATTAAAATGGAATGCACCAAACTGGCGAACATGGCGCACCTTGTCAAAAAAACCAAATAAACCTTAATCCATAAACACTGAAGAGCAGTGCCGGCCTGCCCTTCAGTTAAAGGAGTGACCATGATAAGTAAAAATTGCTTCTTTATCGTCATGAATAACTCCCTGATTTGTTGGGATTTCAAAAATCACAAACAGTACGAGTTATCAAGAGCCCATGCAGACCGGTTAATCCATCTCATTTACGAGAAAAACCACAAAGACTTAAATGATAACCTAACCGACGACCTGAAACGCTGCAGAGTTTTCATGGACGATGCTGACGACCATGCTGACTGGGGCTGGGATGTACTCTCAAGAATATTCCATTACGGCACTAAAGACATCCCTATAGAAAAACTTCCTTCAAGCGAGGAGGAGTGGGCACTGCAGTACCTTGAACACTGCAACTCCGTACGAAACAAGCCTATACACCCTAACAATAAACGCATCAGCGAAATCGGCATTTCACTGCCTACACCGAGAAGTACCTTTGCAGTTGACAAGACATTCAAAAACCGAGCAACCGTTAGAGATTTTCAGCGAATATCGATCTCCCTAGTTGATCTTGCCGAAATTTTGCACCATACCCTAGGCTTTATTGAAAACAGATCCGTTAATAACGTCGAAGTAGAAGAAGAAGGAAATGAATATTCAAGACGCCGGGCCACCCCCTCAGTAGGCGGGCTAAACGCTACAGAAGGCTATGTATATGTAAATAACGTAGATAGCCTAGAAGCGGGGATTTATTACTACGATCCACGGCGACATCAACTGCACTGGCGAAGCGCGCTGCCTTGTGCTCTAGGTGACTTATTATCAGGCCAGCACTTCGCCAATGACATACCCGCTGGATTATTCTTGAGTTCCAGATTCGACAAACTGTGGTGGAAATACGAGCACTCCCGCGCTTATAGAATGGCTTTGATAGAGGTTGGGCATGCTGCACAAACATTCCAACTTGCAGCAACCGATCGCGGAATGAGCACCTGGCTCACTGGCGCATTGAATGAAACGGACATCGAACCCCTACTCATGTTTGAAAACCCAAGTGAACAAGTCCTTTTTTTCGTTGCATGTGGCTATGGCAACGGGAATGCGACACCCAGTTGCTTAAGGGCTCTGATGTCGTAAGACGCTGGCGCGGGATACAGACATGAAAAAAACCACCAACCGTAGCTGTACAGTATTCAAAAGCTGGCACACCACGAGCGCTGTACGCTCGCGCCCTTATGCCTATCATTTTTCTGTAGAAGATTTTACGCAGTCCGAACTCGACCTTTGGTTTCCTAGCGCCCTGAGCCCAGCGCTGGCCCATGACTTGACAACGCTGCTTTCGAAAAAAGATAAACTAATACTACACGCTTACCACCTCGTCCATTTCATGGACTATACAACCCAGCTTGAGATGTGTCACATCAATAAGGCTGTTCAAAGCATAGTTACTGGTAAATTAAAAGAATATTTCGATGAAACAATTTATCTAAACGCTTTAAAACTTTATGCTGACGAGGCCTATCACGCGCTCTTCTCCAGAGAAATTGCAGATCAGGTGGCAAACCACTTTTGCCTAGAGCGAATAAATTCTGCGCGCCTCAAGCGACTTGATCAAGTATTAAAAAATAGCCCTCCAGCGCTCAGCAGCATTACCCGATTCTGCATCGCCTTCGTTTCTGAAACACTGATAACTTACGAACTATACAGCTTGACTCGTGCCTCTCTCGTCGCCCCTGTAGCGCATATGCTGATAGACCACCTTCATGATGAAGGGCGTCATGCCATTTTCTTCTCAGACTGTTTTGCACGACTCTGGCAGCAGTTATGTATCCCACAGAGGGATTACTTGGTAGCAACTCTACTGAAAACGCTCAAAGCTTTCTGCCAACCCGACGAGAATTTTTTAGGATCGATTTTCAAAAAGCATCCATCCTTCGGAAAAGTGATTATTGACAACATAAATGAAAATTGGACGATCCGGATGCCTATTACATCCAAAATGACGCTTCGAGCAATAATGCGTACCGACTTATTGAAGGAGGAACGCTATGCATTACAGTTCAGGTCCGCTGGACTGATAGCATGAGCCAGACCAAAACTTCAACACACACCATTCTTCGCCCAGTGCTTTTGGTTCTTTTATGCCTTCTAGGTGTTTTTCCTCTGGATGTCATCCTTCCTTCGTTCCCTGCACTTGCAGAAGCCTTTCGAGTAGAGGCTACGCAAATCGCCTACTCCGTTAGTTTCTTCGCGTTTGGCGTTGCAGTGGCGCAATTGGTGATTGGCCCCCTGTCAGATCAAGTCGGACGCAAACGGTTGTTGCTTGGTGGCTTAGGGGTTTCCATTGCCGGGGCTGTTGGCTGCCTACTTTCAAGTAACTATGAAATTTTTATGGCTTTTCGGTTGTTACAAGCCGTCGGCTGTGGAAGCTTGGTTCTGGGTCAAGCTCTCGTGCAAGACCTATATACTGGCAAGCAGCGTAACACCATGCGCATCTTGTTGACGAGTGCTAGTGGTTTGTTCATATCAATCTCACCCGTCGCGGGTGCGGCTCTTCAACAGCTACTCGGCTGGGCAGGTAGTTTTACGGTATTTATTGCAATAGCCAGCATTGTCATCTTACTTGCATGGGAACTACTTCAAGAAACACCTGGTTTACGCCAGAATAACTCAGGCATTCAAAGCTATGTCCCCATGTTGCGTGACACCTTATATGTTGCCTATTCCCTACAGGCGACTTTAGCGTTCGCCTGCCATTTTGCCTTCATCGTTGTTGCACCCTTGGTGCTCATGGAACAACTGGGCCTCACGCCGTATCAGTTCTCCGTTGTATTAATCGCCTACGGGCTGGCATATGTCGTCGGTGGTGCAGTCGCGACATTCTTGAACAATCGCATCACCGCGCAGGCTCAAATTCTCACGGGATTCCTGCTTATAGCTACCGCAGGGGCCACTCTGCTGATCTGGCAGTGGGCAGCAGGCCTAACGGTAATAGGCCTCATGTTACCGATGATCTTATGTACGGCAGGCACAACGATGGTACGACCCGTCACGACTACGCAGGCCTTGGCACGTTATCCGCAGCAGGCAGGGGCAGCAGCGTCGCTCAACACTACTTTGCTATTTGCTGGAGGTGGATTCGCTGGCACTTTAGTTGCTTCAGCCGAACATCTGCTTCCAATGACCTTAGGCATTCTATTCTTGAGCAGTGCCATTAGCGGTTTCTTGCTGCTTGCTTGCCTCAGGGACAACAGCTTTCAGCACTGCTGACACCTGCCGGAAAGGCACATACAAAAATGCCAGAGGCCCCGCATTGGCGGGGCCTCTGGCATTTCTAGCTAACGCAGGGCTCAACCAAATGGCCGCAACCCCTGACGCAGGCCGAACAGGAACAGCAACAGGTCCTGATCTGGCGCGACCTGTGCCTGTTGCTGCGGTTTCGCTTCCCGCGGCAATGCGCACTGGTCGGCCATTTCGGCCTTGCTGAACACGTTCGGCCTCGGCTCTTCCCAGGCTGCCACCGCCACGGTGGTCACCGCCAGGCCAGCTACCAGGAACAAAGCTCGAGCTATTTCTAGTTTCATTACTCTAACCCTTTGACAGCGCTGCCAAACGCCATCTTGTAAAAGTAGAGCAGCGTCTGCCATTCCGCGTCATTGATCGACGAATGGCGGCGCAGCTGGCGCAGGTCGTTACCTGCTGCACGCTGGCAGCTGATGCGCCGTCGGCACTTTTCCAGGTCCAACAGCGCCACCTCGACGCGGGCCTGCTCACCCTCGCCAATTACCTTGATGAACACGTGCTTGCCATACAGGCAGCCGTGCTGCCAGTGCCCCAGGTGCATGCGTGCCAGGTTGTCCGCCAGGTCCTTGAGCATGCGCTCATGCACCACCTGTGGGTACCGCTCGCGGGCACCTTCGGCATGCCAGGTGTCGAGCTCGACAAAGCCGTCCAGCGCTTCACTGACCAGCAGCGCACGCCACTGGTGGTCGGCATCGCGCTCGGCGCCACAGAAAACAATGCGCGGTACACGCACGCCCAGTTGCTCGAAGCTGTTCAACGCATCCAGTTCACGCAATACCGTAGGCCGGCCGAAAGGGTGCAGCAGGCTGCGGTAGATATGCCCGACCTGCCGTTTGGCATACAGCAGCTTGCCATTGGCATCGTTGAGGCGTTGCACGCCACTCTCACCGCCGCGCCGCTGGTTAGGCTCCTCGACCCACTCGCCTTGCTGGCGCCAATAAAAATCGAAGCGCGACTCCCCTCTCTGGGCTACAGCCATCAAACACTACCCCTTACGCAATACGTAGACCCGCCACATGGCATAGAACGGCAGGAAGTCGAGGCGTTCCTGGATTCTGAAGCCGGCGGCCGTGAATTCTTCTTCGACCGTTTCGGCCGGTAACACGAAACGGTTCTGGTAATTGTCCTGTTCGGCCTTGGCGCTGCGGCGCTGCTCGAGTTTTTTCCGGCGCCAGGCCTTGAAGTTGCCATCCACCCACAGGGACAGGATCACACTATCACGGCTAACCCGCTGAAATTCCGAAAGTATGGTCTTTCTGTGCGCCGATTCGCCAATGTGGTGGAACAGACGCATACAAAAAATGCTGTCCACCGAGTTGTCCGGCAGGTCGATAGCAAATGCCGAAGTCTGCAAAGGCCGTACCCGTGCCACCACCTCTGGCGGTTGCGCCGCACAGGCCGTCTCGATCATCGCCTCGGAGTTGTCGGCCCCGATGATCACCCGGTTGGGCTTTTCAGCCAGCAGTGGCCAGAAGCGGCCGGCACCGCACGGCAGGTCCAGTACCAGGCCAGGCTCGCCAGCCAATGCCAGGGCGCGACGCGCCAGCTGCTCATCTCGCTTGTGGGAAAGGCGTCGCGCCAGGCCGTCCTGGTGCTTGAGAAAGTACTCACGCGCATGGTCTTTGTCGTACTTCTCGGAAAATTCAAGCTTGATGGGGCTACGCATTGGGTATCTCCTGACTCCATTGCGAGCACATTAGGTAGGCAAGCGTTGGAATCAGGTCATGCCAATGTGAAAAAAACGTTGAGCCCCATTTGACCTGTTACAACAGATTACTCAGCCAAGGCATCCGGGTCGCCTTGGCCGGCTGTGTTGCTCAGGTCTACCCGAAAGCGGCAACCATGCGGCAAAGTGGATGTCAGGGTGACATGCCAGCCCTGGTCGTCACAAATTCGCTGCACCAACGACAGGCCCAGGCCCAGGCCCTCGCCACGCCGTTCATCACCACGCACGAACGGTTTGAACATGGCCTCGCGCTGCTCTTCAGGAATACCCACGCCGCTGTCCTCTACACTGAAGCCGTTGGCTTCCAGGCTCAGGCGTATGTAGCCGCCATCGGTGTAGTGCGCCGCATTACGCAGCAGGTTGCCCATCACCGACTGCAGGAAGGTGGCGTTGTACAGCACCGGGCTGGCGCTGACACGGCCATCGAAGTACAGGGTGAGGCCCTTCTGTTCGATGGTGTCGCGCCATACGCCGATCAGCTCATCGGCCACTTCGCGCAGGGTCGCCTGCGATGCCACCGCACCCTCGTCGCGCTGCGCCCGGGCCAGCATAAGGAAAGTCTTGACCAATTCGCGCATTTCCTCGGTGGCCCGCGCCACACGTTCCACCTGGCTGCGCGCGCGAGCATCGAGGTTAGGGTTTTCCATCAGCAACTCGCAGGAGGTCGCCAGCACCATCAACGGTGTGCGCAGCTCGTGGCTGACGTCACTGGTGAACAGCCGTTCGCGGGTCAACGCGTCGCGCAGGCGGCCCAGGGTGTCATCGAACGCGACTGCCAGCTGGCCCACTTCGTCCGCCGCGTAATCCGGTGCCAGTGGCGGGGCCAGGCCCAGCAACTGGTCGCGGTGACGCACCTGGCGCGCCAGACGGATGACCGGTGCCATTACCCGACGTGCCACCAGCCAGCCGAGGATCACGGCCAGCACCAGGCTGAGCACGAAGCCCACCACCACCACCGCGAACAGCACACGCTCGCGCTCTTCGAAATCGCTCTGATCCTGCAGCAGTACATAGCGGCGGCCATCGACGATCTCGACCATGGCGTGATACGACAGTTGGTCGCGGAACACCTCGTGGAAGCCGCGATCGAGGTGGCGCAAGTCCTTGGGCAGCTCGAAATCGTCGCGCCCGCCGCTGAAGTAGAACAGCTGGTCGGGACGCGGCCGGTGGCTCCAGTCACTGACGCTGTCCATACGCAACAGGCGCTGCAGGTCACCGCCCAGTACCGAGGAAATCAGCCGCTCTTCAACCAGGTGCACGGTGGCGACGATGCCAAAGGCGAAGGCCCCGGCCACCAGCGCACTCATCAAGGCAAAAGCAATGATGATGCGCTGGGCAAGGCTTTGCTTAAACTCCATCGCGGCCCTCGGCGAGGCGATAGCCGACGCCATGGACGGTATGCAACAACGGTTTTTCAAACGGTTTGTCGATCACCTGGCGCAGCTGGTGCACATGGCTGCGCAGGCTGTCGCTGTCGGGGCAGTCGTCGCCCCACAGGGCTTCTTCCAGCACCTCGCGGCGCAGGACGTGCGGGCTTTTTTGCATCAGCACCGCCAGCAGCTTGAGGCCGACCGGGTTGAGCTTGAGCAGGCGGCCCTGGCGGGTAACTTCGAGGGTGTCGAGGTCGTAGCTGAGGTCCGCCACCTGCAGGGTACGGCGCCCGCCGCCCTGGGCACGGCGCAGCACCGCTTCGATGCGCGCCGCCAACTCCGACAGGGCAAACGGCTTGAGCAGGTAGTCATCGGCACCTGAGCGGAAGCCTTGCAAGCGGTCGTCGAGCTGGTCACGGGCGGTGAGCATGATCACCGGCGTGTCGCGGCGGGCGTCTTCGCGCAGGCGCTTGCACAGGGTGTAGCCATCGATGCCGGGCAGCATGATGTCGAGCACGATCAAATCGTAGTGTTCGGTGGCGGCCAGGTGCAGGCCGGACAGGCCATCCTGGGCACAGTCGACGGTGTAACCCTTCATGCCCAGGTAATCGGCCAGGTTGGCCAGGATATCGCGGTTGTCTTCAACCAAAAGAATGCGCATCGGTTTCTCCTGTGCGGCGCTTCTCGCTGTGGTGCGCGGCAGGCGCAGCTTAAGGCCTATGCCTGCACGGTGCCAGCCCCTGGGAAAATTCACCGCACTTGACGGTTTTTTCACTGATCCTTCACGGACACAGGATAGCGGCCAGCCGACAATGCCCGATCTTTTTCGCGCCCTGGAGCCGTCATGCAGCAACGCACCCGCCCTCGCCCGATCAACTACTGGCTGTACCTGGGGATACCCCTGGCGACCGCGCTGGCCTTGATTCTGCTGGAGCTGACTTCGGTCGACATGGATGTGGCCAACCTGTTCTTCGATCCCGTTGCCGGGCAGTTCATTGGCCGCCACAGCTACCTTCTGGAAAACATCCTGCATGACCGGGTCAAGCAAGTGGTGATTTTGCTGGGGGTGCTATCGCTGTTCACCTTTGCTGCGAGCTTTTTCTGGAAGCGCTTGTTCGGCTGGCGCCGCGAATTGGGCTGCCTGGTGCTGGCACTGGGCTTGTCCACGGCGTTTGTCACACCGCTGAAGAAGGTCACCCAGGTGCAGTGCCCGTGGAGCCTCACACAGTTTGGCGGCACGGAAACCTACAGCAAGCTGCTGGAGCCACGGCCGGCTACCGACAAAGCCGGGCTGTGCTGGCCGGGTGGGCATGCAGCCACCGGGTTCTGCCTGTTCGGCCTGTTCTTCATGTTGCGTGATCGCAAGCCGCGTCTGGCACAGGTGGCATTCGTGGTGGCCTTGATAGCAGGGTCGGTGCTGTCGGTGGGCAGAATGATGCAAGGGGCGCACTTCTTGTCGCACAACGTGTGGACGGCAGTGTTCTGCTGGTTGATAGGGTTGGGGTCTTATTACCTTGTGCTGTATCGGCATGGGGTGGCTGAGGAGCCTGTCGTCGAGCGTAGCGTCGCCTGACAGAGGAGCATGTCTTGAGTTTGATGCGGTGCGTAAACCGAGCGCCGCCCGCGCGGCGCTCGATCTCGCAGGCGCCACATAACCCACACCAAGCAAAAAGCCCCGGTTCTCACGAACCGGGGCTTTTTGATGGTGCAGGGGGTAAGGCTGGCTTACATCATGCCGCCCATGCCACCCATGCCGCCCATGTCTGGCATGCCGCCGCCAGCTGGGGCTTCGCTCGGAGCGTCAGCAATCATGGCTTCGGTGGTGATCATCAGACCGCCAATCGAAGCAGCAGCTTGCAGGGCCGAACGGGTGACCTTGGCTGGGTCCAGGATACCCATCTCGATCATGTCGCCGTATTCACCGGTAGCAGCGTTGTAACCGAAGTTACCCGAACCTTGCTTGACCTTGTCAGCGACAACGCTTGGCTCGTCGCCGGCGTTGGCAGTGATCTGGCGCAGCGGGGCTTCAACAGCACGGCGCAGCAGGGCGATACCGACGTTCTGGTCTTCGTTTTCGCCTTTCAGGTCAACGATCGCGGCCAGGGCACGAACCAGAGCAACACCACCGCCAGGCACCACGCCTTCTTCAACGGCTGCACGGGTAGCGTGCAGGGCGTCTTCAACGCGGGCTTTCTTCTCTTTCATTTCAACTTCGGTGCCGGCACCGACCTTGATCACGGCAACACCGCCAGCCAGCTTGGCCAGACGCTCTTGCAGCTTCTCACGGTCGTAGTCCGAAGAAGTTTCTTCGATCTGGGCGCGAATCTGCTTGACGCGTGCTTCGATCTCGGTGTCGGCGCCAGCGCCGTCGATGATGGTGGTGTTTTCCTTGGACAGGATGACGCGCTTGGCGTTACCCAGGTGCTCCAGGGTAGCGGTTTCCAGGGACAGACCGATTTCTTCGGAGATGACCTGGCCGCCAGTCAGGACGGCGATGTCCTGCAGCATGGCCTTGCGGCGGTCGCCGAAGCCTGGCGCCTTGACCGCTGCAACCTTGACGATGCCGCGCATGTTGTTGACTACCAGGGTAGCCAGCGCTTCGCCTTCGACGTCTTCGGCAACGATCAGCAGTGGGCGGCCGGCCTTGGCAACGGCTTCCAGAACTGGCAGCAGCTCACGGATGTTGGAGATTTTCTTGTCGACCAGCAGCAGCAGCGGGCCTTCCAGCTCGGCAACCATGGTGTCTGGCTTGTTGACGAAGTATGGCGACAGGTAGCCACGGTCGAACTGCATGCCTTCTACGACGGACAGTTCGTTTTCCAGGCCCGAGCCTTCTTCAACGGTGATCACGCCTTCTTTACCGACTTTTTCCATGGCTTCGGCAATGATGTTGCCGATGGAGTCGTCAGAGTTGGCGGAGATGGTGCCTACCTGGGCGATGGCCTTGGAGTCGGCGCATGGCTTGGACAGGTTCTTCAGCTCGGCAACGACTGCAGCGGTGGCCTTGTCGATACCGCGCTTGAGGTCCATCGGGTTCATGCCGGCAGCGACGGCTTTCAGGCCTTCGTTGACGATGGCCTGAGCCAGAACGGTAGCGGTGGTGGTGCCGTCACCGGCAGCGTCGTTGGCCTTGGAAGCCACTTCCTTGACCAGCTGGGCGCCCATGTTTTCGAACGCGTCTTTCAGCTCGATTTCTTTGGCGACGGAAACGCCGTCCTTGGTGATGGTTGGCGCGCCGAAGCTCTTGGCCAGTACCACGTTACGGCCTTTCGGGCCCAGGGTCGCTTTTACCGCGTCAGCCAGAACGTTGACACCAACCAGCATTTTCTTACGAGCGGAATCGCCGAATTTTACGTCTTTAGCAGCCATGATCGTTTAATCCTTGGAATTCTTTGGAGTAACGGGAAGTCGGGGAAATCAGCCTTCGATGACGGCGAGGATTTCGTTCTCGGCCATGACCAACAGGTCTTCGCCATCGACTTTCACGGTGTTGCTGCCCGAGTAAGGGCCGAAAACCACTTTGTCACCCACTTTCACGGCCAGCGCGCGAACTTCGCCGTTTTCCAGGATGCGACCGGTGCCGACGGCAACAACTTCGCCGCGGTTTGGTTTTTCAGCGGCCGAACCCGGCAGGACGATACCGCCAGCGGTTTTCGATTCTTCTTCGCTGCGACGGATAACGACGCGGTCATGCAGAGGACGAAGCTTCATTGTCGATCTCTCCCAAATTGTGGTTTTCATCGGCCGGTATCGACACCGGCGGGTTGATGCTGTCCGGCGTTGCCGGGAGGTGGCCCGCAATGGGCGAACCACCTGTGTAATGTCTGGCGTTGCCGCCAGAAACCTTGCGGTGACCACATACATGAGGCCGCCATAATCAATTACAAGGCTTGAGATACAAAATTTTTCGTCAGACCAAAAAAACCGGGGCCGCTTGCGCGGCCCCGGGCGTTTTACTTGTCGCGGCGCTCGTACTCGCCTTCGATCACGTTCGGGCGATGGCCACCCTCTCGTGGCTGCGCTTGGAACGGGTCATCCTGGAACGCACGCTGACGCATGGCCTGGGCCTCGGCACGCTCACGCATCTTGCGCGCCGCCAGGCGGCGGGTGAACGGCAGCAGGCACAGCACGCCCAGCACATCGCTGATGAAGCCCGGCAGCAGCAGCAGGCCACCACCCACGGCCAGCATCATGCCCTGGAACATGTCCTCGGCGGGCAATTCGCCACGTTGCAGGCTTTCACGGGCGCGCAGTGCGGTGGCCAGGCCGGCCACCCGCATCACCAGCACACCCAGGGCGGAGCCGGCGATGATCAGCAGCAACGCCGGGAAGAAACCGATTGCCGCGCTGACCTTCACGAAGACGAACAGCTCCAGCACAGGAAAAATCAGAAACAGCAGTAGAAAAGCACGCATCAAGGGTTCCTCGACGGAAGATAACCTTCCAATAAGACCTCACATGGATGCCTGCGCTCCAGATTTCAACCCTCGACTTGCGCCTGAACCGGCCACTGGTCGGCGCGCGCCAGTAAAACCAAGGCTTCGCGGACTTGTGTCGGCGTGTTGCAAGTATTCGGGAATGGCAGCCAATACACGGCCTGACCGATGCGCAGGTGCATGCCTTCGCTGTCTACGCCAACCATCTGCGCCGGCGCATGCTGCGGCAGGTCGGTCAGTTCGACGTAATGGGCGATGGCGTTGGCATGATCGCTGTTCATGTGCTCGACCATGCTTGCCTCGGCCTTGCCGGCGAACGGATTGCCCAGGGTTACCTGGTCAAGCCAGTGGATGGCGCCGAAGCCGCCGATGTAGCGGTGGCGCACTGGCTGCAACACCCAGAAATCGAAGTCGTGGGCCTTGTGGTAGTTGGCCGCTTCCGGGAAATAGCGGTAGTAGCGCTCGGCAGCCGCCTCGATAGCGGCTTCGTCGACCAGCTTGTGTGCCTCGGCCATCACGGTCAGGCGCCCCACGGCCTGCACATCCTCCGCCTCGCGCTCACCCACCAGCAGCGAGCATTTCGGGTCTTTCTGCAGGTTGTGGGTGTGCTGGGCAATGCGGCTGATGAGGATCAGCGGGTTGCCCTGGGCGTCCAGGCAGTACGGCACGACGGAACCGAAGGGGTAGCCGGGCATCGACTTGGAATGAGTCGAGAGCACGCCACGGTATTCCTTGAGCAGCAGTTCCCGGGCGGGGCGGATGGCGTTGGTACTCACTTGAGGGCGGCTCCTGGCGGACTGGATGGAGGACAAGATAAGCATTATCAGGTCCAGTGCCAATGGGGTCCTTCCGACCGCCTGCAGGCCGTACACCATCCCCTGTAGGAGCGGCCCTGTGTCGCGATGGGCCGCAAAGCGGCCCCAAAAAATTACCAGGTAACGCCGAAGCCCGCGGTATAGCGCGTCTTGTCCAGGTCACTCTCACGCGTGCCGGTGATGATGTCCTTCTCCGCCTTGAGGTTCAGCGAGGCCCACTCGGTGACCTTGTAGCGCAGGCCAATCTCGGCATCCAGCGAGTAGTCGGCCACGCCACCCAACGGTTTGGCGAACTCGCCGTTGGTGAACAATTGCACGTTCTTGCCGATCAGGTAGCGGGTGTAGTCCCACTTCACCGCCGCGGAATAGAAGTTGTCCTTGGAGCCGTCCTGGTACTCGAAGTCGGTGCGGTTGATCAGCGAGCCCAGCGAGAACGCGCCCAGTTCGTCATCCCAGAACTGGTAACCCGGGCCGGTGCCGACGGTACGCTGACGGGCCAGGTCTTCGATACGGTCGCGCTTGTATTCCGCACGCCCCTGCCAGAACCACTTCTCGGTCATGAAGCGGTCCAGGGCGTACTCGGCGCTCCAGTTGTCGGTGGTGGTGACGTCGTCCTTGGTCTCGCGGTTGTATTCGCCTTCGGCATTGTGCCGCCAGCGGCCATGGCGGGCGGTGGTCTTGAAGCCTACGTCGTAATCGTCGGTGTCGTTCTCGGCGCGCTTGTAGTCCAGCGCTACGTCGACGTTGCCTTTCCATACGAAGTCCTCGACCAGGGGCTTGGGCTTCATGATCTGCTCGATGCTGGCCAGTTCCACCGTTTTCGGCGCCTCGCCATTGGCCAGAGTCACCTTGCCTGGCTCGGCGGCCTTCAGCGACTTGGCCTTCTCACCGCTGTAGGCGTCCTGCTTGACCAGCATCTCCTGGTCGCTTTCCAGGGTTTGGACTTCTTTCCAGTCCAGGGCGATCGACCCGCCATAGGGGGTTTCCAGCAGCAGCTTGCCGCCGTCGAAAACTTTGATCTTGCCACTGAGCCGGTCACCGTTTTTCATCCACACGGTGTCGGCGAACACCGGGGAGGCGCACAAGGAGGCAGCTAGCAGGCACAACAACGATCTAGTATTCATAAGCGGACTACGGGTTCGATTCGACGAAAAAAGCCGGGCATTATCCAGATACCGCCGGCCAGAGCAAGGACAGACCGAGCACATGCCGTTGAGTTCAACTCTCATTTGCCGGACCACCGGTCCGGTTTCATCTACAGCCCAAGGGGGGCGTGATGTCTGATGGATATGCGCACGCGCTTGATTCCGCCGAGGGCCGACGAACGGCGCTATATTCAGTACTTGGGCAGGTGCCGGCCGGCAAAGTGGTGAGCTATGGCCAACTGGCCGAACTGGCAGGGCTTGGCCGAGCAGCGCGTTGGGTCGGCCGTACCCTTGGGCAGTTGCCCGAGGACACACGCCTGCCCTGGCACCGGGTGCTCGGTGCAGGGGGCCGGTTGAGCCTGGCACTGGGCACCCCATCGGGGGATGAACAACGGGCGCGACTACGCGCGGAAGGTGTGAATGTAACCAACAATCGTGTGGATATGACGCGCCATGGCTGGCGCCCAATGGAGCACAGCGGTTAGAGTGCGCGCTTTGTTTTCGCAAACTTGAGGCAGATGTTGGCCCATGCCCCGTAAAACCTGGCGCGCTGCGCTTGCTGCCTATGCCAGCCCGTCAACCTTGGTACTTTTGCTACTCGGTTTCGCCGCCGGCCTGCCCTACATGCTGGTGTTCTCGACCCTGTCGGTGTGGTTGCGCGAAGCCGGCGTGGCCCGTGAAACCATTGGTTATGCCAGCCTGATCGGCCTGGCCTACGCCTTCAAGTGGGTGTGGTCGCCGCTGCTCGACCAATGGCGCCTGCCGCTGCTCGGTGGCCTGGGTCGCCGCCGCTCGTGGCTGCTGTTATCGCAGGCGCTGGTGGTGATCGGCTTGGTCGGCATGAGCCTGTGCGACCCGCAACAACATCTGTCATGGCTGATTGCCATGGCCGTGCTGGTGGCCTTTGCCTCGGCGACCCAGGACATCGCTGTGGACGCCTACCGCTTGGAGATCGCTGACGACCAGCGTCAGGCTGCGCTCGCTGCCAGCTACATGGCCGGGTACCGGGTAGCTGCCCTGCTGGCCACGGCCGGCGCGCTGTTCTTTGCCGAATGGTTCGGCTCCACCGGTTTCAGCTATCTGCACAAGGCATGGGCCGGCACCTACGTGATGTTCGGGGTCATGATGCTGCCCGCCCTGTTCACCACCCTGGTCATGCGCGAACCGCCAGTGCCCATGCGCACTCAGCTGTCGGCAGCACGCTATGGGCTGGTGCACCAGATGGCCTCGGTGTTCGTGTTGATCATCCTCCTGGTGTCGGTACCGGCCAGCTTCACCCAGATGTTCAACACCGGCTGGTCCAGCGTGATTTCCGGTGACGCCACGCCGCTCGATCTGTTACTGGAAGACCGCGCTTTCCTGCGCCTGATCCTTTACGTGCTGCTGACCTGGGCGTGCCTGTCGAGCCTCGGCCGTCGCGGCCTGGCCCCAGTGCTGACCCCGGTCAACGACTTCATCGCCCGCTACCGCTGGCAAGCCCTGCTGCTGCTTGGCCTGATTGCCACCTATCGCATGTCGGACACGGTGATGGGCGTAATGGCCAACGTGTTCTACATCGACATGGGCTTCACCAAGGACCAGATCGCCAGCGTCAGCAAGATCTTCGGCCTGATCATGACCCTGGTCGGCGCCGGGGTCGGCGGCCTGTTGATCGTGCGCTTCGGGATCATGCCGATCCTGTTCATCGGCGGCGTAGCCTCGGCCGGCACCAACATCCTGTTCCTGATGCTGGCAGACATGGGCCCGAACCTGGAAATGCTGGTGGTGACCATCTCGCTGGACAACTTCAGCTCTGGCATGGCCACTTCGGCCTTTGTCGCCTACCTGTCGAGCCTGACCAACCTCAAGTTCTCGGCGACCCAATATGCGCTGCTCAGCTCGATCATGCTGCTGTTGCCACGCCTGATCGGCGGCTATTCGGGGGTGATGGTGGAGAAGTTCGGTTACCACGACTTCTTCCTGATTACTGCCTTGCTGGGCGTGCCTACATTGATTCTGATCGCCCTGCAGTGGCGCCAGGAGGCTGGGCGAGGCACCCCGGTGGCAGAGGAAAACTCGGCGGCCGAGCGGCCCTGATAGATCGATGGCCCCTGTACTGGCCTATTCGCGGGTGAACTCGCGCAGGCCAGTACAGGCAATGAAGTTACTGAGCTACAGCCCCTTCCCCAGGGCGCCCGCCTACGACAAACCACAACGGCCACAACGCCAACGCCCCCGCCACACCCGCCGCCAAGGCAAAGTGCAGCAAGCTGGCACCGGCGCCAATCATCGCCAGCAACGCCCCGCCCAGCCCCAACAAGGCAATGGTGATCATCCCCAGCATGGCCGAAACCAGGCCCTTGCTTTGCTCGCTGGAGAACAACGTCATGCGGTACAGCACCGCGTTGGCCACGCCCAACCCCAGTGCGTACAGCGACATGCCCGCCACCACACTGGTCACGCTCGGCCAGTACCAGGTCACCAGCACCATCAGGCTCAGGCCGGCCAGGTACGGCCAAAGCGCGCCACGCACCAAAGCCGGCAACGGGTAGCGGTCGGCGATACGGTTGATGATCAGGTTGCCGAGAATCAGCCCGCCAAATACCGGCAACTGCCACAACGCGTATTCCAGGGTGCTTAAACCCTCATCGTGAATCAGCAGCACCGGCGACAGGCCGATCCAGCCAATCAGTGGCAAGCCGACCAGCCCAAGGGCAGCGCTGCCGGCAACGAAGCGACGGTTGGCCAGCAACTGGCCGTAACCCGCCAGCAGTGGCAGCAGGTGGATTGGTGTGAATGCCAGGCGCGAGCCATCTCGGCGTTCCACACCCAGGGTTTCCGGCATCAGGCGATACAGCAGCAGCCAGACCAACACCGCGCCAATGGCGAACGCCACGAACAGCCAGCGCCAGTCCAGCCACTGCAGCAACAAGGTGCCCACCAGCGGCCCGAGCAGCGGCGACAGCAGGGCAATGTTGGCCAGCAAGGCCATCATGCGCACGGCATCAGCCTCGCTGAAGGCCTCGTTCAGCGCCGGGTAGCTGACCGTGACCACAAAGCCCAGGCCTATGCCCTGCAACAGGCGCAGCAGGTTGAACAGGCCAATATCATGGACCCAGAAGGTGGCCAGGCAGGACAAACCGAAGAACGCGCAACCGACCAGCAGCAACGGGCGCCGGCCATATCGGTCGGCCAGCGGGCCGATCAGCCATTGCAGTACCACGCCCCCCAGCAGGTACAGGTTGAGAGCATGGGGAATGTATTCGGGGCTGGCGTTCAGGTCGCCGACCACCACCGGCATGGCCGGCATGACCGCGTCGCTGGCCAGGTAGGTCAGCAGCTCGAACAGAGCCAGGGTCAGGCCGAACAGCAAGGCACGCAAGGGGGTGATGTACAGCAGTGGTTTCATGATGGCGTATCGGGTGTGACAGGAAGGGTCAGGCTATATGCCAGAAATGGGGTGATATTGCTGTGAACAAGTGTAAAAAAAGGGCCGCATTGCGGCCCCGGTCTCATGCGTAATTACTGCGCTGCAGTCTCCTGCACCACACGAATCACCCGCTGCGGGAACGGAATGTCGATCCCTTCGGCCTTTAACCGGTCACGCGCATGCTCGTTGAGCATGAACATCACGTCCCAGTAATCGGACGTCTTGGTCCACAACCGCAGCGACACGGTAATCGAGCTGTCGCCCAACGTCGCCACTACCGCCTGCGGTGCAGGGTCAGGCAGCACACGCGGGTCCTCTGCCAGCGCCAGCAGCACATTGCGAGCCTTCTGCAGGTCGGCCTCGTAGTCCACACCTACATCGAACACCACCTTGCGCGTCGGCTGGCGGTTGGTGTTGGTGATGATGCCGTTGGACAGGCTACCGTTGGGCATGATGACGGTCTTGTTGTCACCGGTGCGCAGCACGGTGTGGAAGATCTGGATGCTGTCGACGGTGCCGGAAACACCCTGCGCCTCAATCCAATCACCGATACGGAACGGGCGGAACATCAAAATCAACACACCGCCGGCGAAGTTCGCCAGGCTACCTTGCAAGGCCAAGCCGATGGCCAGGCCTGCGGCACCGATGGCGGCAACGAACGAGGTGGTCTCGATGCCGATCATCGAGGCCACGCTGACCATCAGCAGCACCTTCAGCACGATGTTCGCCAGGGTACTGATAAAACCCTGCAGCGCCAGGTCGGCGTTGCGCAGGCCAACCAGCTTGCCGAGGCGGGCGCTGACCTTGTTGATGATCCACCAGCCGACCGCGAGGGTGAGCAGTGCCAGCAGCACACGGCTGCCGTATTCCATGATCAAAGGGATCCAGGTTTGCGATTGGCGGACCAGCTGATCGACTTCAGCGTTCAAATCCATACTCATCTCCTGATGCCGAGCGGCAAGTACACGGTAAAACAGGCCGCGCGTGTTTACGCAGCCCCGGCCCCCATGGACATCATTACGCCATCGGGGTTCCGGGCGGCGCCTGCATCAGTCGCGGAAGTTGTTGAACTGCAGCGGCATGTCAAATTCCTTGGTGCGCAGCAGGGCAATGGCTTCCTGCAGGTCGTCGCGCTTCTTGCCGGTTACGCGCACCTGCTCGCCCTGGATGGCGGCCTGTACTTTCAGCTTGCCATCCTTGATGGTGGCAACGATCTTTTTCGCCAGGTCCTTGTCGATGCCCTCGCGGAACTTGGCTTCCTGTTTCTTTTCCTTGCCGGAAGGGTACGGGTCCTTGGTTTCCAGGCATTTCACGTCGATCTTGCGTTTGACCAGTGCCAAGCGCAGGATTTCCAGCATCGCTTCGAGCTGGAACTCTTCCTCGGCGGTAAGCATCACGGTCTGATCTTTGTCCTTGAACTCGAAGGAGCCCTTGCCCTTCAGGTCGTAACGGCGATCAAGCTCCTTGATGGCGTTATCAACGGCGTTCTGCACTTCGTGCTTGTCCAGTTCCGATACCACGTCGAACGAAGGCATGGTTGTTCTCCCAAAATAAAAGCGCGCTCAGGCTGAAGATGGAGCGCGCTGGGTTTGACGGTTAAAATGCGGGCTCATTATAACGGGTTGCGAAACGCATATGAGCAGCACCTGGCATATTCTCGGCGCCGGCAGCCTGGGCAGCCTGTGGGCCTGCCGCCTGGCACGCGCGGGCAAGGCAGTGCGCCTGATCCTGCGCGACGGGCAACGGCTGCAGGCTTATCAGCAGGCCGGCGGCCTGACCCTGGTCGAACAGGAGCAACCCCAGCACTACGCCATCCCTGCCGAAACCGCGCAGGCGCAAGGCCCGATCCACCGCCTGCTGGTAGCCTGCAAGGCCTATGATGCGGCGCTGGCGATCGCCGGTGTAGCACCGCGGCTTGCCGAGGGCGCCGAGGTACTGCTGTTGCAAAATGGCCTTGGCAGCCAGGATGAGGTCGCCGACCTGGTGCCACGCGCGCGCTGCATCTTCGTCTCCAGCACCGAGGGGGCCTTTCGCGAAGGGGACTGGCAGGTGCGTTTTGCCGGCCATGGCTTCAACTGGCTGGGCGACCCACGCAACCCCACGATCCCTGCCTGGTTCGATGACCTGCACGAAGCAGGCATTCCCGCTGAGTGGACGGTGGACATTCTCACCCGCTTGTGGCGCAAGCTGGCGCTCAATTGCGCCATCAACCCGCTGACTGTGCTGCACGACTGCCAGAACGGCGGGCTGCTGGGGCACTTGGCTGAAGTGCAGGCTCTGTGCGTCGAGCTGGCCCAGTTGCTACGCCGCTGTGGTCAGCCGAAAGCAGCCGATGAGCTGGACGAAGAAGTGCAGCGGGTTATCCTCGCCACCGCAGCCAACTACTCTTCGATGTACCAGGACGTGCGCGCGGGCCGGCGCACCGAGCTGCACTACCTGCTCGGCCATGCCTGCCGGGCCGCAGGCCGGCATGGCCTGCAGCTGCCGCAGCTGGAACACCTGCTGCAGCGCCTGGTCGAAAACCTGCGCACGCGTGGCTTGCCCTGCGACTGACGCGGCCCTCCAACCGGATACGGACATTGCCTAGCCCATGACCTTGCGCCAACGCCTGGAAAACCTGCCGGTCGGGCAGAAGCTGCTGGCGGCCCTGCTGGTATTGCTGGTAACCATCCTGCTGGTGGCCAACCTTACCTTCATCAGCGCCGCCTACTGGATCACCCAGGAAAGCATGGCACCGCAGGCTCTGCAGACCATAGGCCGGCTGGTAGCCAACCCGCAGCTTGCGGCCCGCGCCGGCGATACCCCCGACACCGCCAGCGCCCTGCTCAAGGAGCTGGACAGCTACACACCGCTGCGCGCTGCCGCTGTCTACGGGGGTGATGGTCGCCTGCTTGCACAACTGCAGCATGGCGAGCCGCTGGCCCTGCCCAAGCGTTTTCGCAACATCGACGGCTGGCGCCTGATGGAATTTCGAAGCACTCAGCTGATCCGCATTCCGCGCGATGCCAACCCACCGGCGCACCTGCTGCTGGTGGCCAGCAGCGAACTGCCCACGGCCTTCTACACCGGCACCCTCAGCGCCAGCCTGGGCATTCTGGTGTTCAGTATCCTGCTGTGGATCGTCATCGCCCGGCAGATCAAACGCCTGATCACCCAGCCGATCAACCAGCTGGAAGAACTCAGCCGCCAGGTCACCCGCGAAGAGAGCTACGCCTTGCGCGCCCGGCGCGGCAACGACGATGAAATCGGCAGCCTGGCCGAGGCTTTCAATACCATGCTGTCGCGCATCGAGGCCCGCGAGCATCAGCTCAAGCGCGCCCGCGACGAATTCCAGGATGCCTACGACCAGGCTCAGGGCCTGGCCGAGGAGACCCGCCACACCAACCGCAAGCTGGAACTGGAAGTGCAGGTGCGCAGCAAGATCGAGAAAAAGCTCACCGGCTTCCAGAACTACCTCAATAGCATCATCGACTCGATGCCCTCGGCACTGATCGCCCTCGACGAACAGCTTTACGTGACCCAGTGGAACCACGAAGCCACGGTGCTTTCCGGCACGCCGCTGGACGAAGCACTGAACCAGCCAGTGTTCATTGCCTTTGAACCGCTCAAGCCGTTCCTGCCACAGCTGAAGGAAACCGTGGAAAAACACCGGGTGGCGAAGATCGAGCGGGTTACCTGGCCCAAAGACGACGACCTGCGCCATTACGCCCTGACCTTCTACCCGCTGACCGGCGGCGGCGGGCGCGGTGTGGTCATCCGTATCGACGACATCACCCAGCGCCTGTCACTGGAAGAAATGATGGTGCAATCGGAGAAAATGCTTTCGGTCGGTGGCCTGGCTGCCGGCATGGCCCACGAAATCAACAACCCGCTGGGCGCCATCCTGCACAACGTGCAAAACATACGCCGACGCCTGTCGACCGACCTGCCGCGCAACCAGGAACAGGCCCAAGAGCTGGGCATCGACCTGGCCACGGTCAACCGCTACCTGGACAGCCGCGAGGTGCCGCAACTGCTCGACGGCATCGCGCAAGCCGGCGCCCGGGCGGCGAAAATCGTAACCCACATGCTCAGCTTCAGCCGACGCAGCAACCGCCAGCTGGTGCCGTGCGAGCTGCCGGCACTGATCGACCAGGCACTGGAAATTGCTGGCAATGACTTCGACCTGGCCATCGGTTTCGACTTCAAGGGCCAGGCAATCGTGCGCCAGTTCGACCCCAACCTGGGGCCAGTACCCTGCACGGCCAACGAGCTGGAACAAGTGCTGCTCAACTTGCTGAAGAACGCCGCCCAGGCCATCCACCAGCGCCCGCAGCCGAGTGAGCCCGGGCGCATCACCCTGCGTACCCGGCTGAACCCGCCATGGGCGGAGATCCAGGTCGAGGACAACGGCGTCGGCATGCCCGAGGCGGTGCGCAAGCGCACCTTCGAGCCGTTCTTCACCACCAAGGAAATCGGCCAGGGCACCGGGCTTGGCCTGTCGGTCTCGTACTTCATCATCACCAATAACCATAAGGGGCAGATGGAAGTGCAGTCCACGCCCGGCCAGGGCACTTGCTTTACCCTGCGCTTGCCCCTCGGCCAGCCGGCGACGCCGGCCAACACGGAGAAGTGACATGGGCTACCGCCTGTCGAAGATCTACACTCGCACCGGCGACAAGGGCGAAACCGGCCTGGGCGACGGACGCCGGGTACCCAAGGACCACCCGCGGATCGAGGCAATTGGCGAGGTGGACAGCCTGAACAGCCAGTTGGGCCTGCTGCTGGCGGGGCTGGACGAGCAAGGGCTGGACGAGCTGAGTGCTGTGCTGGTGCCATGTCAGCACCGCTTGTTCGACCTGGGTGGTGAGCTGGCGATGCCCAGTTACCAGGCGTTGACCCTGGCAGAGGTGGAGCGCCTGGAGGCGGCCATCGATGTGTGGAACGAAGAGCTGGGGCCGTTGAAGAACTTCATCTTGCCCAGTGGTTCGGCGCTGGTGGCACAAGCCCATGTGTGCCGCAGCCTGGCGCGCAGTGCAGAGCGGCGGTGTCAGCAGTTGAATGCCATAGAGCCGCTGCAAGGCGTTGGGTTGGCGTACATCAATCGGCTTTCCGATCTGCTGTTCGTGGCAGCGCGGATCATTGGCAGACGCCAGGGCGTGGCTGAGGTGTTGTGGCAGCCTGCTGAGAAACCGAAAGGCTGAAATTTACGCGATTCCCTGTGGGAGCGGATTTACCCGCGAAGCATCCAACGCGGTGTATGGCACCGGCTGCGCCGGTGTTCGCGGCGGTTCGACGCCTCGATGAACCCGCTCCCACTGGGGCCCAATTGACTCAGATTTCAGGCCAGAACGCGCGGATCCCTGCCACACCCTGTGCCCCGGCATTCCAGGCCTGCTCGCGCTCGCCCGGCCCTACCCCGCCCAACAGGTAAACCGGCTTGCTGAACCCGGCAATCAATCGCTGCGCCTCATCCCACCCCAGCGGCACCGCCTCTGGGTGAGTCTGGGTCGCCTGCACCGGCGACAAGGTGACAAAGTCCACGCCCATCTGCTCAGCCAGCGCCAGTTCCTCGACGCTGTGGCAGGACGCCGCCAGCCAGCGCTCCTTGGGGAACGGCCTGCCTTTGGCGGCGTACTTGCGCAACTGCGCAGCCGTCAGGTGCCAACCCGCCGACGGGAAATCGCCCAGCCATTCCAGCGGCCCCTTGAGCATCAACTGAGCCTTGCCTGCGCACAGCCCGACGGCATCCACCGCTACATCGCGGTACTTGGGGTCGTACATGTCCGGCGCCCGCAACTGAATCAAGCGCGTACCGTTGGCCACCGCCCTCTGGATGCCTTTGAGCATCTGCGGCACTTCCAGGCCATCCGGGGTAATCAGGTACTGGTCCGGCAGGCGTGCGGCTGCAACGATCGGCTTGTTGGCCTCAGGGAATTCGTACTGCGGCAAATCGCGCGGCGCAACCCATTCCAGCGGCTGCCCTTCCGCGCCATGAGGTTCGCCCGTGAACGCTTCGACCTCGCGCACGTCCAGCAGCACCTGTTTGTCCGGGTAGTCATGGCTGACCTTGATCAGCGCACGCGAGCGGGTCACCTCGATGCCCAGCTCCTCGCGCAGCTCACGGGCCAATGCCGCTTCCACGCCTTCCCCCTCCTCCACTTTGCCGCCGGGAAACTCCCACAGGCCGCCCTGGTGCTGGGTATCGGCCCTGCGTGCAATCAGAATGCGGCCGTCAGTACCACGAATGACCGCAGCTACAACATGTATCCGTTTCACCCTTCACGCTCCGCCAGGCCGGCCTGCTGCCATGCCTGGAAGGCTGGCCACTGATAAATGGTTTCGATGTAGGCTGCCGCCTCTGCCGGCACCTCTACGCGGTAGGTGCGCAGGCGCACGGCCACCGGGGCGAAGAAGGCGTCGGCCAGGCTCGGCTTGCCGAACAGGAACGGGCCGCTGTCCTTGGCCACCACGCGGCATTCGGACCACAGCGCGACGATGCGATCGATGTCGACCTGCACCTCAAGCGGTATATCGTCC
>NZ_JBFPFV010000003.1:0-252500 GCF_047978165.1 Pseudomonas sp. LFS074
AGGGCCTGGTCACGCGACAGGTCGAACGGCATGGCGCTGCGCAAGGCGAAGAAACCGCTGTGCATCTGTGCGCAAGCCGAACGGGCCTGGGCACGGGCGGCTACGTCGGCAGGCCACAGTTGGGCTTCGGGGTGCTGTTCGTTGAGGTATTCGGCAATGGCCAGGGAATCGGCGATCACACCCTGCTCACTCTTGAGCAGCGGCACCTTGCCGGTGGAGGAAAAAGCGAGGATGCGCTGACGGGTATCAGGCTGGTTGAGCTTGATCAGGGTTTCTTCGTAGGGCACGCCAGCCAGCTCGAGGGCCAGGGCGCCACGCAGCGACCAGGAGGAATACAGCTTGTCGCCGATGATCAGGTGATAGCTCATGGTTCGGCTCCATTGGTTTGGATGTCTTGGGGCTGCTTTGCAGCCCAATCGCGACACAAGGCCGCTCTCACAGGACCTTGTGGGAGCGGCCTTGTGTCGCGATTGGGCCGCAACGCGGCCCCATTTTCGATCAGGTACGGTACTCGGCGTTGATCTTCACGTACTCGTGGGACAGGTCGGTCGTCCAGATGGTTTCGCTGCACTGGCCACGGCCCAGCTCGATACGGATGGTGATCTCCTCCTGGGCCATCACTGCCGAACCCTGCGCTTCGGTGTAGCTTGGGCTGCGGCCGCCTTTGCTGGCGATGCACACACTGTCCAGGTACACGTCGATCAAGCTCACGTCCAGCTCCGGTACGCCGGCACGGCCAACGGCGGCAAGGATACGGCCCCAGTTCGGGTCGGAGGCGAACAGCGCAGTCTTGATCAGCGGCGAATGGGCCACGGCGTAGCCGACGTCCAGGCACTCCTGGTGGTTGCCACCACCGTTGACTTGCACGGTCACGAACTTGGTGGCGCCTTCGCCGTCACGGACAATGGCCTGGGCCACTTCCATGCACACTTCGAACACCGCTTTTTTCAGCGCTTCGAACAGCGCGCCGCTGGCTTCGGTCACTTCCGGCAGGTTGGCCTTGCCGGTGGCGATCAGCATGCAGCAGTCGTTGGTCGAGGTGTCGCCATCGATAGTGATGCGGTTGAACGACTTGTTGGCGCCGTCCAGCATCAGGTCCTTGAGCACCGCAGGGGCAACCTTGGCGTCGGTGGCGATGTAGCCGAGCATGGTGGCCATGTTCGGGCGGATCATGCCTGCACCCTTGCTGATGCCAGTCACGGTAACGGTCACGCCTTCGTGCTGGAACTGGCGGCTGGCGCCCTTGGGCAGGGTGTCGGTGGTCATGATGCCGGTGGCGGCTTCAGCCCAGTGGTTTTCCGACAGGTTGTCGAGGGCGGCCTGCAGTGCTCCCTCGATCTTCTCGACCGGCAGTGGTTCGCCGATCACGCCGGTGGAAAACGGCAATACCGATTCAGCTGGCACACCCGCCAGCTCGGCCAGCTTGGCGCAGGTACGTTCGGCTGCGGCCAGGCCTGGCGCGCCGGTACCGGCATTGGCGTTACCGGTGTTGGTCAGCAGGTAGCGCACGGTGCCCTGAACGCGCTGCTTGGACAGGATCACCGGCGCCGCGCAGAAGGCGTTGAGGGTGAACACGCCAGCCACGCTGGAGCCTTCGGCACAGCGCATGACCACCACATCCTTGCGCCCTGGGCGCTTGATGCCGGCAGAAGCGATGCCGAGTTCAAAACCCGGAACCGGGTGCAGGGTGGGCAAAGGACCAAGACCAACAGCCATTAGAGCGCTCCTAGAAAAACGGTGAAATGATGATGGAAGAACGGGGCCGCTTCGCGCCCCATTCGCGGCACAAGGCCGCTCCCACAAGGGCATCGCAGCCTAGAATGCGGCGCGGTCCTTGTGGGAGCGGCCTTGTGCCGCGAATGGGCCGCACGGCGGCCCCGGATTTGTCACGTTACTGCGAGTGGATCAGATCACTCGATCTGCCCGTGGCAATGCTTGAACTTCTTGCCCGAACCACACCAGCACGGTTCGTTGCGGCCCAACTTCTGGTCGTTACGTACTGGCGCCGCGGCTACCGCCACTTCGGCACCCTCCTCGCTCAGTTGCTCGCTTTCCAGGCCCGGTGCGGCGGCGTGCTGGAACTGCATGCGGCTGGCCAGTTCTTCGGCCTCGCGACGCAGGCGGGCTTCTTCTTCGATAGGGTCTTCGCGGCGAACCTGTACGTGCGACAGCACGCGGATGGTGTCGCGCTTGATCGACTCCAGCAGCTCCTGGAACAGGCTGAACGACTCGCGCTTGTACTCCTGCTTCGGGTTCTTCTGCGCATAGCCGCGCAGGTGAATACCGTGACGCAGGTGGTCCATGGTCGACAGGTGGTCTTTCCACAGGTCGTCCAGCACGCGCAGCAGGATCTGTTTCTCGAAGGTACGCAGGGCTTCGATACCGGCCTGGTCTTCCTTCTCGGTGTAGGCGGTAGTGATTTCGTTAAGCAGCTTCTCGCGCAGGGTCTCTTCGTAGAGGTGATCATCCTCGTCGAGCCACTGCTGAATCGGCAGCTTCATGGCGAAATCGCTGGCCAGCGAAGCTTCCAGGCCGGCCACGTCCCACTGCTCGGGCAGCGACTGCGGCGGAATGTGCTGGCTGATGGTAGCGTCCAGAACTTCCTGGCGGAATTCGACGATGGTGTCGCCGATGTTCTCGGCGGCCAACAGGCTGTTGCGCATGTGGTAGATCACCTTGCGCTGCTCGTTGGCCACGTCGTCGTATTCGAGCAGTTGCTTACGGATGTCGAAGTTGCGGCCCTCGACCTTGCGCTGGGCCTTCTCGATGGCGTTGGTGACCATGCGGTGCTCGATGGCCTCGCCCGACTGCATGCCCAGTGCCTTCATGAAGTTCTTCACCCGGTCAGAGGCGAAGATGCGCATCAGGCTGTCTTCCAGCGACAGGTAGAAGCGGCTGGAGCCTGGGTCGCCCTGACGGCCGGAACGGCCACGCAGCTGGTTGTCGATACGACGCGATTCGTGACGTTCGGAGGCGATTACGTGCAGGCCACCGGCCTCGATCACCTGCTGGTGACGCTTCTGCCAGTCGGCCTTGATCTGGGCGATCTGTTCGGCGCTCGGGTTTTCCAGGGCGGCCACTTCGGCTTCCCAGTTACCGCCCAACAGGATGTCGGTACCACGGCCAGCCATGTTGGTGGCGATGGTCAGGGCACCCGGAGCACCCGCTTGCGCGATGATCTCGGCTTCCTTTTCGTGGTACTTGGCGTTCAGTACCTTGTGGTCGATGCCTTCCTTCTTGAGCAGGTTCGACATGTGCTCGGAAGTTTCGATGGTCGCGGTACCCACCAGGATCGGCCGCCCCTTGGTCATGCTTTCCTTGATGTCGGCAATGATCGCGGCGTATTTCTCGTCGGCGGTCAGGTACACCAGGTCGTTGAAGTCCTTGCGCGCCAGCGGCTTGTTCGGCGGAATGACCATCACGTTGAGGGCGTAGATCGACTGGAACTCGAACGCTTCGGTGTCGGCGGTACCGGTCATGCCGGACAGCTTGGTGTACAGGCGGAAGTAGTTCTGGAAGGTGGTCGAAGCCAGGGTCTGGCTCTCGGCCTGGATGTTCAGGTTTTCTTTCGCCTCGATGGCCTGGTGCAGGCCCTCGGACAGACGACGGCCCGGCATGGTACGGCCGGTGTGCTCGTCGATCAGCAGGACCTGGCCGTCCTGGACGATGTACTCGACGTTGCGGTGGAACAGTTTGTGCGCGCGCAGGCCAGCGTAAACGTGGGTCAACAGGCCCAAGTTATGGGCGGAGTACAGGCTCTCGCCTTCGGCCAGCAGGCCCGCTTGGGTCAGCATCTCTTCGATGAACTGGTGACCGGCCTCGTTCAGCTCGACCTGACGGCTCTTCTCGTCGATGGTGAAGTGGCCTTCCTGGGTGACCTGGCCTTCGACCTCTTCGATGTGCTGGGTCAGGCGCGGGATCAGGCGGTTGATTTCGATGTACAGCTTGGAGCTGTCTTCAGCCTGGCCGGAAATGATCAGCGGGGTACGCGCTTCGTCGATGAGGATCGAGTCGACTTCGTCGATCACGGCGAAGTTCAGTTCACGCTGGAACTTCTCCTCCTGGCTGAACGCCATGTTGTCGCGCAGGTAGTCGAAACCGAATTCGTTGTTGGTGCCGTAGGTGATGTCGGACGCATAAGCGGCGCGCTTTTCTTCCGGCGGCTGGAAGGCCGAGACGATACCGACCGACAGGCCGAGGAACTCGTACAGCGGGCGCATCCAGTTGGCGTCACGGCGGGCCAGGTAGTCGTTGACGGTGACCACGTGCACGCCCTTGCCGGACAATGCGTTGAGGTACACGGCCAGGGTACCGACCAAGGTCTTGCCTTCACCGGTGCGCATTTCTGCGATCATACCCTCGTGCAGGGTCATACCACCGATCAGCTGCACGTCGAAGTGGCGCATGCCCATTACGCGCTTGCCGGCCTCACGGGCCACGGCGAAGGCTTCGGGCAGCAATTGGTCCAGTGTCTCGCCTTTGGCCAGGCGCTCCTTGAACTCTGCGGTCTTGCCCCGCAGCTGCTCGTCGGAGAGGGCCACCATCTTCTCTTCGAAGGCATTGACGATACTCACCGTCTTGAGCATGCGTTTGACTTCACGCTCGTTCTTGCTTCCAAAAAGTTTTTTTAACAAAGGCGCAAACATATCGGCAGGATCTTCCACACGTAGGGATGGAGGGCGGCCCCATGAGTCGCCCGTGCAGCCCTAAGGCCGCATGCGAACGAGCATTCTACCCGGAAACGATGGTGAGGAAAGTGGTGGATTTCCACGATGCTATTACAGCGTTTTGGCGGGGGCTTGTTTTAGATAGGGGCATTTTCCCTGAGTTCAAGGCCCGTGTTCATGAAACGTATCGAGAATGACTCGTATCTTGCATTGCCCGCGAACGGCCGCCACAGGCTATAGAGGTGTTAAACTGCCGCTCTTGCCATCTCATGCGTACCCCATGGCCTACAAACCCTCCCCCGCCCAGCCGCCCTCCGCCCTGCTGCGCCAGGTGCGCCCACTGCGCCTGCTGCTGAACCAGGCCGAGCGCCTGGAGCACCTGCAGCGCCTGCTGGAAAGCCAACTGCAACCGGCGGCCCGCGAGCACTGTCACGTGGCGTCGTGGCGTGATGGCACCTTGTTGCTGGTGGTGACCGACGGCCATTGGGCAACCCGCCTGCGCTACCAGCAGAAGCGTTTGCTGGCGGCATTGCAGGCCATGGAAGCCTTCGGCAACCTCAGGCGCATCCTGTTCAAGGTGCAGCCGCCGCTGGTGCCGGCCAAGCGTGGTGGGCACGCCGCAGAGCTGTCGAACAGCGCGGCCGAGAGCCTGCGCGATACCGCCGAGGGCATCACCGACCCCAAGCTGCGCGCAGCGCTGGAACGGCTGGCAGCCCACGCTCAGCACAAGCCATAAAAAAGGCCACCCGAAGGTGGCCTTGATTACAACACTAGAGAGAGTGTTCGAACTTACACGGCCGCAACAGGGCGCATGTACGAGATCGGTGCCGTACTGGCATCTTCGAAAGTGACCACTTCCCAGGCATCGGTTTCAGCAATCAGCTTGCGCAGCAACTGGTTGTTCAGCGCGTGGCCGGACTTGTAGCCCTTGAACTCGCCAATCAAGCTGTTGCCCAGCAGGTACAGGTCGCCGATGGCGTCGAGGATCTTGTGCTTGACGAATTCGTCTTCGTAACGAAGGCCGTCTTCGTTGAGCACGCCGTCCTCATCGACCACGATGGCGTTCTCGACACTGCCACCCAACGCAAGGTTGTGCTTGCGCAGGTACTCGATATCACGCATGAAGCCGAAGGTACGCGCGCGGCTGACTTCCTTCACGAACGAGGTGCTGGAAAAGTCGACGCTGGCGCTTTGGGTCCGGTTGCGAAGCACCGGGTGATCGAAGTCGATCTCGAAGCTCACCTTGAACCCTTCGAAAGGCAGGAATGTGGCGCGCTTGTCGCCCTCTTCCACAGTTACCTCACGCAGGATGCGGATGAACTTCTTGGCTGCGTCCTGTTCTTCCAGGCCGGCAGACTGAATCAGAAATACAAAGGGTCCGGCGCTGCCATCCATGATCGGCACTTCCGAGGCGGAGAGCTCGACGTAGGCGTTATCGATGCCCAGGCCCGCCATGGCGGAGAGCAGGTGCTCGACCGTATCGACCTTGACGTCACCGTTGACCAGCGTCGTCGACATGGTTGTCTCGCCGACGTTGGCCGCACGCGCAGGGATCTCGACCACAGGGTCGAGGTCGGCGCGGCGGAAGACGATGCCGGTGTCAACAGGTGCAGGCTTGAGGGTCAGGTAAACCTTCTCCCCGGAGTGCAGACCGACACCTGTGGCACGGATGGTATTCTTCAGGGTGCGTTGTTTAATCATGGCATTGGCCGCTTCAGCGCAAATTGCGAACAGGTATCAACAAAGGCTGGGGATGATAACAGACCCAACCTTTGATGAATACCAATCACCTTTATACCCCTGATAAATTCCATTAATCAGCCTGACGACGCAGGAAAGCCGGGATATCGAGGTAGTCCAGGTCATCCTGAGGGTTCAGTTTAGCGGCTGCGGCAGCACCTGCATGGGCCTGGTTGCGCATTACGGTCGGGCGCTCCAGGTCACGGTAGTTGACCGCTGGCTGCTCCTGGCGGGCCGGCGCAGGGTTGGACGCTTCGTACGCCTGCTGGGCGGTCTGCAGGGTGTTGTCGACTACCTTCACAGGCTTCTCGATGCGCGCGCCCAGGCCAGTGGCCACGACCGTCACGTGCAGTTCGTCGCGCATGTCCGGGTCGATCACGGTGCCGACCTTGACCATCGCGTGGTCAGAGGCGAAGGCTTCGATGATGCTACCCACGTCGGAGTACTCACCCAGCGACAGGTCCGGGCCTGCGGTGATGTTCACCAGGATGCCGCGCGCGCCCTGCAGGTTGACGTCTTCCAGCAGCGGGTTGCGGATCGCGGCTTCGGTGGCTTCACGCGCACGGTTCGGGCCGCTGGCGCAGCCAGTACCCATCATGGCCATGCCCATCTCACCCATTACGGTACGCACGTCGGCAAAGTCGACGTTGATCATGCCAGGGCGCTTGATGATGTCGGAAATACCGCGCACGGCACCGGCCAGTACATCGTCAGCCTTGGCGAAGGCGGACAGCAGGCTGGCATCCTTGCCCAGGATGGTCAGCAGCTTCTCGTTGGGGATGGTGATCAACGAGTCGACGCTTTCAGCCAGCATGCGGATGCCTTCATCGGCGATCTGCATACGTTTGCGACCCTCGAACGGGAACGGACGGGTCACCACGGCTACGGTGAGAATGCCCATTTCCTTGGCCACTTCGGCAATGATCGGCGCTGCACCGGTACCGGTACCGCCGCCCATGCCAGTGGTGATGAACACCATGTTGGTGCCTTGCAGCACTTCAGCGATGCGCTCACGGTCTTCCAGCGCGGCCTGACGGCCGACTTCCGGATTGGCACCAGCACCCAGGCCCTTGGTCACGCCAGTGCCCAATTGCAGAATGGTGCGCGCACCAATGTTTTTCAGCGCCTGGGCATCGGTGTTGGCGCAGATGAATTCCACGCCTTCGATGCTGCTCTTGACCATGTGATTGACGGCGTTGCCGCCACCACCACCAACGCCGATCACCTTGATGACCGGGCTTTGCGGGACGTTGTCTACGAGCTCGAACATTTTCCCTCTCCTTACAGTTCTCTAGTTGTTGCGCCTACCACTACTGCTTTGAAACTTAGAAGTTGCCCTGGACCCATTTCTTGAAGCGCTCAAGCACTGGGGCCTTCGGTTCATCGCCATAGCTGTTGTTGCTGCTGTTGCTGTTACCGGTCAGGACCAGGTCCTCGGACTGCTTCAGCAGGCCATAGGTGAGCAAGCCCACGCCGGTGGAATAGATCGGGTTGCGCACCACGTCGCTCAGCCCCCGAACGCTGTGCGGTACGCCCAGGCGTACCGGCATATGGAAGATTTCCTCGGCCAGTTCCACGGCGCCTTCCATCTTCGCGGTGCCGCCGGTGAGCACGATGCCGGCCGGCACCAGGTCCTCGTAGCCGCTGCGGCGCAGTTCGGCCTGGATCAGGGTGAAGAGCTCGTCGTAACGTGGCTCCACCACCTCGGCCAGGGCCTGGCGCGACAGCTCACGCGGTGGGCGGTCGCCCACACTCGGCACCTTGATGGTCTCGCCGGCGCCGGCCAGTTTGGCCAGGGCGCAGGCGTAGCGGATCTTGATTTCTTCGGCGTACTGGGTAGGGGTACGCAGGGCCATGGCGATGTCGTTGGTCACCTGGTCGCCGGCAATCGGGATGACTGCGGTGTGGCGGATGGCACCCTCGGTGAAGATGGCGATGTCGGTGGTGCCGCCACCGATGTCCACCAGGCACACGCCCAGCTCTTTTTCATCATCGGTCAGTACCGAATAGGCCGAAGCCAGCTGCTCGAGGATGATGTCGTCGATTTCCAGACCACAGCGGCGTACGCACTTCTCGATGTTCTGCGCCGCGTTGACCGCGCAGGTGACCACGTGAACCTTGGCTTCCAGGCGTACGCCCGACATGCCCAGCGGCTCGCGCACGCCTTCCTGGTTGTCGATCACGTAATCCTGCGGCAGGGTGTGCAGCACGCGCTGGTCGGCCGGAATCGCCACGGCCTGAGCGGCGTCGAGTACGCGCTCCAGGTCGGCCACGCTGACCTCGCGGTCGCGGATGGCGACGATACCGTGGGAGTTCAGGCTGCGGATGTGATTGCCAGCCACGCCGACGAACGCCGAGTGAATGCGGCAGCCGGCCATCAGCTGTGCCTCTTCCACGGCGCGCTGGATCGACTGCACGGTGGACTCGATGTTCACCACCACGCCCTTCTTCAGGCCACGGGACGGATGAGTGCCGATCCCGACGATTTCCAGGGTGCCGTCTTCGCCCACTTCGCCCACCAGCGCCACCACCTTGGAGGTGCCAATGTCCAGCCCGACGATCATTTTGCCGCTATGCGCGTTTGCCATGGTCCTGCCTCTCTCTAATTCTTCGCAACGGCGGGTTGGGCCGTCGTCGGTGCAATCGGTTCCCGCCAACCAACGGCAAGTCCGTTGGAATAACGCAGATCAATGCGGGCGATAGTGGTGATCTGGTCTTTGAGTGTCTTGTCGTAAATGGCAATGAAACGGCGCATCTTCTCCACCAGATGGTCGCGCCCCAGCAGCAGCTCGATGCCCGGCCCGGCACTGCTCGCACCGGTGGTCAGGAACCAGCTGCCTCGCTCGCGCAGCTCCAGGCGAGCGATGGAAAAGCCCAGGGGGCGCAGCATCTGGCTCAATACCTGATACTGCTGCATGACTTGTTGCTGCGCACGCTGCGGCCCGGCCAACTGCGGCAGGTGTTCGTAGTTGGCCAGCTCGCGCGGGGTAAAGGCCTGGCCCTGGTTGTTGAGCAAAGCTTCATCACCCCAGCGGGCTACCGGCAGTTGCTCTTCCAGGCGGATCACCACCTCGTCGGGCCACACCCGGCGCACTTCGGCATGGGCGATCCAGGGCATCTGCTCAAGCTCGGCACGCATCGCCGGCAGGTCGACACTGAAGAAGCTTGCCGCCACGTAGGGCGCGATACGCTGCTGCACCGACTGCTGGCTGATGTAGCTGAGGTCACCCTGCACGTCGATCTTGGTGATGGGCCGGTCGGCGTACGGCATCAGCCGAATGGCGCCCTCGTAGGCACCAAAACCGGCCGCCACCAGCAGCACCGGCCACAGCAGGCGCTTGAGGCCGCCCAGGCTTGGCCGTGGCAGGCGCGCCGATACGGGCTCGTCGGCCACCAGCCGGCTGGCACCACGCGGCACCGGCTTGCTACGGCCGGTAACGGGTTGCTGCTGACGTATCATCGCGCCTTGCATGGTTGTTAACCTCGCGTCGCCACGCTTTCGGCCAGGATTGCCAGCACCAGTTGCTGGAAGTCCAGGCCGGCCGCGCGGGCCGCCATGGGCACCAGGCTATGATCTGTCATGCCTGGTGCGGTGTTGACTTCGAGCAGCCAGAACCGGCCCTGCTCGTCCTGCATCACGTCCAGCCGCCCCCAGCCTTCGATGCCGATGGCATCGCAGGCACGTGCGGTCAGGTCGATCAGTTCCTGTTCCTTGGCGCTATCCAGGCCGCACGGGATGCGGTACTGGGTATCGTTGGCGATGTACTTGGCGTCGTAGTCGTAGAACACGTGCGGCGTACCCAGGGCGATCGGCGGCAGCACCTGGCCGCGCAGTACCGCGATGGTGAACTCCGGGCCGTGGATCCACTGTTCCACCAGTACCTGGGAATCGTATTTGGCGGCGTCCTGCCAGGCGGCGACCAGTTCCTGGGCGCTGTTCACCTTGGCCATGCCGATGCTAGAGCCTTCATGGGCGGGTTTGACGATAAGCGGGAAGCCCAGTTCCGTACTGGCCTGCAAACAATCGCTTTCGCTCGCCAATACCGCGTGACGCGGGGTCGGAATGCCCAGGCTCTGCCACACCTGCTTGGTGCGCAGCTTGTCCATGGCCAGCGCCGAAGCAAGGATGCCGCTGCCGGTGTAGGGGATGCCAAGGCACTCCAGCAGGCCTTGCATGCTGCCGTCTTCACCGCCACGGCCGTGGAGGATGATGAAGGCGCGGTCGATTTTCTCGCTTTGCAGGCGCGCGAGCAGGTCGTCACCGACGTCGATGGCAACCACGTCGACACCGGCAGTTGTCAGCGCATCGATCACCGCAGCGCCAGACTTCAACGACACCTCACGCTCGGCGCTCTTGCCACCGTACAGCACGGCAACGCGGCCGAATGCCTTGACGTCCAAGGTGGAGTGCAGCTTGTCGTAGGCGCTGGTCATTTCGACTTCTCCTGCTTGGCGCCTGCGAACAGCGGGCTTTTCATCAACTGCGGGGCCAGGCCGCCAACATCACCGGCACCCTGGCAGATCAGGATGTCACCAGCGCGCAGCAGTGGCTTGACCAGCGGCGCCAGCTCGGCGCCACGCTCGATATAGATCGGGTCCAGCTTGCCGCGCTGACGGATGCTGTGGCACAGCTGACGGCTGTCGGCACCGGGGATCGGCTCTTCGCCGGCCGGGTACACTTCCATCAGCAGCAGCACGTTGGCATCGCCCAGTACCTGGACGAAATCGTCATACAGGTCGCGGGTGCGGCTGTAGCGGTGCGGCTGGTAAACGATCACCAGGCGACGGCTTGGCCAGCCACCGCGCACGGCCTTGATCACCGCGGCCACTTCGGTCGGGTGATGACCATAGTCGTCGACCAGCATCACGCTGCCGCCTTCGACCGGCAGCTCGCCGTACACCTGGAAGCGACGGCCGACACCCTGGAAGCCAGAAAGGCCTTGGATGATGGCTTCGTCAGTGATGCCTTCGTCAGTGGCAATGGCGATGGTGGCCAAGGCGTTGAGCACGTTGTGGTTGCCGGGCATGTTCACCGACACCTCCAATGGCTCGCAGTCGCGGCGCAGCACGGTGAAGTGGGTCTGCATGCCCTGCTGGCGCACGTTGATGGCGCGGATGTCGGCCTCTTCGCTGAAGCCGTAGGTCACGGTCGGACGCTTCACCTGCGGCAGGATTTCGCGCACCACCGGGTCGTCCAGGCACATCACGGCCAGGCCGTAGAACGGCAGGTTGTGCAGAAACTCGACGAAGGTTTTCTTCAGCTTGTTGAAGTCACCTTCGTAGGTCGCCATGTGGTCGGCGTCGATGTTGGTGACCACGGCCACCATCGGCTGCAGGTGCAGGAAGCTGGCATCGCTTTCGTCTGCTTCGGCGATCAGGTAGCGGCTGGTGCCCAGCTGGGCATTGGTACCGGCAGCGGTCAGGCGGCCACCGATGACGAAGGTCGGGTCCAGGCCACCGGCGGCAAACACCGACGCCAGCAGGCTGGTGGTGGTGGTCTTGCCATGGGTACCGGCAACGGCAACGCCGTGGCGATAGCGCATCAGCTCAGCCAGCATCTCGGCACGCGGTACCACTGGGATGCGCCGTTCGAGGGCGGTGGCCACTTCCGGGTTGGCCGGGTTGATCGCGCTGGACACCACCAGCACGTCGGCGGTGGCGGCGTTCTCGGCACGGTGGCCAACGAAAATCTCGGCGCCGAACGATTCCAGGCGCTCGGTGACCGGCGAAGCTTTAAGGTCGGAACCGGACACTTCATAGCCCAGGTTCAGCAGCACTTCGGCAATACCGCACATGCCCACGCCGCCGATACCGACGAAGTGAATACGGCGAATACGGCCCATCTTCGGCTGGGGCATGGCTTTCTGGCTCTCAACCATGGGCCACCTCCAGGCAGATATCGACCACGGTGCTGGTTGCGGCAGGTTTGGCCAGGCGCCGTGCGGTGCCTGCCATGACGTTGAGTTTCTCGGGTTGCATCAGCACCTCGTTCAGGCGTTCAGCGAGCTGCGCTGCGCCAGTTGTCGCTTGTGGCATCAGGAAGGCAGCGCCTTCGCGGGCCAGATATTGGGCGTTGTGGGTCTGGTGGTCGTCGATTGCGTGGGGCAAAGGCACCAGCATCGAAGGCAGGCCTGCTGCCGCCAGCTCGCTGACGGTCAGGGCACCGGCCCGGCACACCACCATGTCGGCCCAGCCATAGGCTTGGGCCATGTCTTTGATGAAGGGCTCTACCTGAGCTGCGACGCCCGCCTCGTGATAACGCTCGGCAGTGATCGGCGCGTGTTGCTTGCCGGCCTGGTGGAACACCTCTGGCCGCAGCCCAGCGGGCACCTCGGACAGGGCCTTAGGCAACAATTTGTTCAATGGTTCCGCACCCAGGCTGCCACCGAGCACCAACAGGCGTGCACGGCGCTCGGCCAGGGGCGCGCGTTGCGCGTCCATGAACAGCTCCGGGCGCACCGGGTTGCCGGTGGTGCGACGTTTGTCGCTAGCCTCGAAGGTGTTCGGGAAAGCTTCGCAGACCCGCGCCGAAAGTGGCACCAGCAGGCGATTGGCGGTACCGGCCCGGGCATTCTGCTCGTGAATCACCAGCGGCACGCCGCACAGCCGCGCAGCAACGCCACCAGGGCCGGTCACGTAACCGCCAAAGCCCAGTACGCATACCGGCTTGAGCTGACGAATGATCCGCCGCGCCTGCAGCACGGCCTTGATCAGGGTGAACGGCGCCTTGAGCAACGACAGCTTGCCCTTGCCGCGCAAGCCGCTGACCTGGATCAGGTGCAATGGCAAGCCTGCCTGTGGCACCAGCTCGTTCTCGATGCCGCGCGGGGTGCCCAGCCAGTGCACGCTGTAACCGCGTGCCTGGAACTCTCGGGCGCAGGCCAGGGCCGGGAACACATGGCCCCCGGTGCCGCCTGCCATGATCAATACATTCTTGCCGTCAGCGGCCATGACTGGTCTCCTCGGCAAAATCGCTTTCACTGAATTCGTGTTCCTCGCTGCCCAGGTGCGTGCGGCTTTCCCACTCGATGCGCAGCAACAGGCCCACGCAGGCACAGCAGATCACCAGCGAGCTGCCCCCGTAACTGAGGAATGGCAAGGTCAGGCCCTTGGTCGGCAGCAGGCCGACGTTCACGCCAATGTTGATCAGGAACTGGCCGATCCACAGGAAGGCCAGGCCGAACGCCATATAGGCGGCAAAGAACTGCTTGGCCTTCTCGGCCCACAGGCCGATGTACAGGGCACGCACGGTGACGAACACGAACAAGGCGATGGTCACCAGCGAGCCGACCACGCCCAACTCTTCGGCCAATACCGAGAACACGAAGTCGGTGTGCGCTTCAGGCAGGTAGAACTGCTTCTGCACACTGTTGCCCAGGCCAACACCCAGCCACTCGCCACGGCCGAAGGCAATCAGCGCCTGGGTCAGCTGGTAACCCGAGCCGAACTGGTCGGACCACGGGTCGGTGAACGTGATAAGGCGCGCCATCCGGTACGGCTGCGCCTGTACCAGCACGAACACCGCCAGCACCGCCAGCACCACCATCAGGCTGAAGCGGAACAGCCCCACCCCGCCAAGGAACAGCATCGCCGCCGCCGCGCCCATCATCACCACGGTGGCACCGAAGTCCGGCTCCATCAGCAGCAGTGCAGCCATGGGCAGCAGCACGATGAACGGTTTGAAGAAGCCCATCCAGGTTTCGCGCACCTCGGTCTGACGGCGCACCAGGTAGCCGGCCAGGTAGATGACCACGAACACCTTGGCAATTTCCGAAGGCTGCACGTTGAAGAAGCTGAAACCGATCCAGCGCATGGAGCCGTTCACTTCACGACCGATGCCTGGCACCAGCACCAGCACCAGCAGGCCGAAGGCGCCCAGCAGCATCATGAAGCCCATGCGCTGCCAGGTGGCGATCGGCACCAGCATGGTCGCACCACAGGCAACCAGGCCAAGGGATACGTAAACCAGGTGGCGGAACATGTGGTAAAGCGGGTTGCCCGACTGCACCGCAGCCACTTCCGAGGACGCCGAGGTGATCATCACCAGGCCAAGGCCCAGCAAGGCCAGGCAACCGGCAAGCATCGGGAAGTCCAGGTCGATGCCACGGCCGCTGATCAGCGGCGACGGGTAAGGCTTGAGGATGCCGAAGATCATGCAAGGCCTCCCGCTGCCTGGGCGAACAGGCGCCCGCGTTCTTCGAAGTTCTTGAACATGTCGAGGCTGGCGCACGCCGGCGACAGCAGCACGGCATCACCGGCCTGGGCCAGCTGGGCACACTGCTGCACGGCGTCGTCGAGGCTCTTGACCCGTACCAGCGGCACGTCATCGCCCAAGGCGTCGGCCAGACGCTCGGCATCACGCCCCAGTAACACCACGGCGCGGCAGAAACGCTTGACCGGCTCGCGCAGTGCGGTGAATTCAGCGCCCTTGCCATCGCCACCGGCAATCAGCACCAGCTTGCCTTCGATATCGGCCCCCAGGCCTTCGATGGCGGCCAGGGCAGCACCCACGTTGGTGGCCTTGGAATCGTCGTACCAGTTCACCCCGTTACGCTCGCGTACCCACTGGCAACGGTGGGCCAGGCCACCGAACTCACGCAGGGCTTCGAGCATGGGTTCGAATGGCAGGCCGGCGGCATGCCCCAAGGCCAGGGCCGCCAGGGCGTTACTCTGGTTGTGAGCGCCGCGAACCTTCAGCTCGCGCGCCGGCATCAGCGCCTGGAACTCGAACGCCAGGTATTTTTCGCCATCCACTTCACGCAGGCCAAAGGCCTTGAAGTCCGGCTGGTTGAGGCCGAAGGTCCAGCATGGGCGGCCTTCCACCGGCAGCGGCCGGCTCAGGGCGTCCTGACGGTTGACCACCACCTGCTTGGCGCCCCGGAAGATCCGGTGCTTGGCCAAGTGGTAGGCAGGCAGGCCGCTGTAACGATCCATGTGGTCTTCGCTGATGTTCAGCACCGTAGCCACTTCAGCGTTGAGCTGGTCAGTGGTTTCCAGCTGGAAGCTGGACAGCTCCAGCACGTACAGCTCGACATCATCGGCCAGCAGGTCCAGCGCCGGGGTACCGAGGTTGCCGCCCACGGCCACGCGCTTGCCGGCCTTGGCGGCCATTTCGCCGACCAGGGTAGTGACGGTGCTCTTGGCGTTGGAACCGCTGATGGCAATGATCGGCGCGGTGGCATGGCGGGCGAACAACTCGATATCGCCGGACAGCTTCACGCCGCGCGCGGCCGCCTGCTGCAGCGCCGGCGTGGCCAAGGCCAGGCCAGGGCTCACGTACAGCTCGTTGGCGCGGCACAGGAAGTCCACGTCCAACTCACCACAGCGCACTTCCACCTGCGGGTAATCACGGCGCAGGGTGTCCAGTTCCGGCGGTTGCTCGCGGGTGTCGGCGACCGCAAAGGCAATGCCCCGGTTCGCCAGGAAGCGAACCAGGGACATGCCGCTCTTGCCGAGGCCGACAACGATGCGGAATTGGTCGGAAGCGATCAAAGACACGCTCATCTACCTCAGTTTCAGGGTTGCAAGGCCGATCAGCACCAGGATCACGGTGATGATCCAGAAGCGGACGATCACCCGTGGCTCTGGCCAGCCCTTGAGTTCAAAGTGGTGGTGGATCGGCGCCATGCGGAACACGCGCTTGCCGGTCAGCTTGAAGGAGGCGACCTGGATCACCACCGACAGGGTTTCGACAACGAAGATGCCCCCCATGATGAACAGCACGATTTCCTGGCGCACGATCACGGCGATGGTGCCCAGCGCAGCGCCCAGCGCAAGCGCGCCAACGTCGCCCATGAACACTTGTGCCGGGTAGGTGTTGAACCACAGGAAGCCCAGGCCGGCACCGATCAGCGCGCCGCAAAACACAATCAGCTCGCCCGAGCCCGGCACATAGGGGATCAGCAGGTATTCGGCGAACTTCACGTTACCTGACAGGTAGCAGAAGATGCCCAGCGCACCGCCGACCATCACTGTCGGCATGATTGCCAGGCCGTCGAGGCCATCGGTGAGGTTGACCGCGTTGCTCGAGCCGACGATGACGAAGTAAGTCAGCACCACGAAGCCGACGCCCAGCGGAATGGTGACATCCTTGATGAACGGCAGGATCAGGGTGGTCTCCACGCTGGTTGGCGCGGTCTTGTACAGGAACACTGCCGCCGCCAGGCCGAACACCGACTGCCAGAAATACTTCCAGCGGCTCGGCAGGCCACGCGAGTTCTTTTCGATCACCTTGCGGTAGTCATCGACCCAGCCGATGGCACCGAACGCCAGGGTGACGATCAGCACAACCCAGACATAACGGTTGCTCAGGTCCGCCCACAGCAGGGTGCTGACGGCGATGGCCGACAGGATCAGCGCGCCACCCATGGTCGGGGTGCCGGACTTGGACAGGTGCGATTGCGGGCCGTCGTTACGCACGGCCTGGCCGATCTGGCGAATTTGCAGGGTACGGATCATCCACGGCCCCAGCCACAGCGCCAGGGACAACGCGGTCAGTACACCAAGAATCCCGCGCAGGGACAGGTACTGGAAGACCGCGAAGCCTTTGTGGAACTGTTGCAGATACTCGGCCAACAGCAGCAGCATTAATGTTTCTCCCCGCTGGCACCGCACAATGCCGCCACGACGTTTTCCATCGCAGCGCTGCGCGAGCCCTTGATCAAAATAGTGGTGTCGCTGGCGTGTTCGGCGCTAACTGCGTCGATCAGCTCAGCTTGAGTAGCGAAATGGCGGCCATTGGCGCCGAACGCCTTGACCGCGTGTGTCATGTTGGAACCCACTGCGTACAGGGCATCGACCTTGCCACGCGCGTAGTCACCCACCTGACGATGGCCTTCTTCCGCCCATTGCCCCAATTCGCCGATATCCCCAAGCACCAGGACGGTGCGTCCGGAAAAGCCGGCGAGTATATCAATGGCCGCGCACATGGAGGAGGGATTTGCGTTGTAACTGTCGTCGATCACCCGTACCCCGTTCGGCGCAATCTGTGCCACGGTACGGCCCTTGACCGGCTGCACTGCAGCCAGGCCGGCAGCAATACCGTTCAGGCTCAGACCAACGGCATGCGCAGCGGCGGCAGCGGCCAGGGCATTGCTGACGTTGTGCTCGCCCAGCACATTGAGTTGCACGTCTACCGTTTCACCCGCGCCATGCAGCTTGAACGACGGGCAGCCACGTGCATCGCGACCGATGACCGTGGCGTGGAAATCGGCCTTCGGGTTGCTGCGCGCGAAACTGACGACCTTGTGCGAGCCGGCAAGCGCACTCCAGATGGCGAAGGCCTTGTCGTCCAGGTTGAGGATGGCAATGCCGCCCTCGCCCAGGCCTTCGAGAATCTCGCCCTTGGCTTCGACAATCTTCTCCGGGCCGCCGAACTCGCCAACGTGGGCGGTACCGGCGTTGTTGATGATGACCACCTGCGGCTGGGTCAGGCCCACGGTGTAGCGGATCTCACCAATGCGCGAGGCGCCCAGCTCGATCACTGCGGCGCTGTGCTCCGGGGCGATCTCCAGCAGTGTCAGCGGCGCACCGAGGTCGTTGTTCAAGTTGCCACGGGTAGCGTGCACCAGGCCACGGGTACGCAGGATGCTGGCGAGCATTTCCTTGACCGTGGTCTTGCCGCTGGAGCCGGTAATGGCCACCACCGGCTTGTCGAATGCGGCGCGGTTCAATGCACCGAGTTGGCCAAGGGCCAGGCGGCAATCGGCCACCAACAGCTGTGGCAGGTCTACATCGGCGACTTCACGCTCTACCAAGGCTGCGACCGCGCCTTTGGCTTTTACATCGGCCAGGTAGTCGTGACCATCGAAACGCGGACCGGCCAGGGCGACGAACAGTTGCCCGGCGCCGACACTGCGGCTGTCGATGCTGACACCGGTAAACGTGGCATCGGCACCGTTTTGTCGACCACTCAGTGCTGTGGTCAGCTGGCTGAGTGATAGTGGCTTAAGCATGTGGCGCCTCCCAGGCTGCAAGTGCCTTTTCGGCTTCGGTCAAATCGGAGAAGTCATGGCGCTCGCCATTGATCTCCTGGTAATCCTCGTGCCCCTTGCCAGCCAGCACGATCACGTCGTTGGCAGCAGCGGAGGCAATCAACTGCGCGATGGCCTCGCCACGACCGGCAACGAACTCGACCGAGACAGGCCGGGCGAAACCGGGACGGATGTCGTCGAAGATGCGCTGTGGGTCTTCGGTACGTGGGTTGTCATCGGTGACCAGTACGCGATCGGCCAGGCGCTCGGCCACTTCGGCCATCAGCGGGCGCTTGCCGCGATCACGGTCGCCGCCGCAGCCGAACAGGCACAGCAGCTTACCGTGGGCGTGTGGGCGCAGGGCTTCGAGCACTTTTTCAAGGGCGTCCGGGGTGTGGGCGTAATCGACCACCACCAGCGGTTTGTCGCCGCCACCCAGGCGCTGCATACGGCCTACCGGACCGTGCAGTTGCGGGGTGACCTTGAGGATTTCGTCCAGTGCATAATCCAGTGCCAGCAGTGTCGCGACAGCGGCGAGCATGTTGCTCAGGTTGAAGCGCCCCAGCAGCTGACTGCGCAGGATACGCTCACCTTGTGCGGTAACGATCGTCGCGCGCACGCCATCGTCACTGAACGCGGCCTCGCGACAGAACAGCGAGGCATCTGGGTTTTCCAGGCTGTAGCTCAGCAGCCGGGTGTCGATATGGTCGACGCTCGGACGGCGGGCAAAGTCAGCGGCCAGGCGACGGCCAAAGGCGTCATCCAGGTTGACCACCTGGCAACGCAGGCTGGGCCAGGCGAACAGCTTGGCCTTGGCGGCCTCATAGGCCTCCATGCTGCCGTGGTAGTCGAGGTGGTCGCGGGACAGGTTGGTCATCACCGCGATGTCGAACTCCAATGCGGCGACTCGGCCTTGCTCCAGGGCGTGAGAGGAAACCTCCATGGCCACAGCCTTGGCGCCCTGCTTTTTCAAATCGTAAAGGGTCGACTGCACGGCAATCGGGTCGGGCGTGGTCAGACGGCCGCTCTGCAGCTCGCCGTAGAAGCCGGTACCCAGGGTGCCGATCAGGCCGCAGCGCTGGCCGAGCAGGTCGAGCGCCTGGGCCACCAATTGGGTAACGCTGGTCTTGCCGTTGGTCCCGGTCACACCGACCAGGTTCAGCTGGCGGCTGGGTTCGCCATAAAAACGCCCGGCGACATCCGACAACTGTGCGATCAGGCCCTTGACTGGAATCAATGGCACTTCGGTCAGCGGCAGCACGGTGGCGCCCTGCTCTTCATAGGCCACGGCGGCGGCACCACGGGTCAAGGCATCGGCGATATGCTCGCGGCCATCGACCTTGGCACCCGGCACGGCCAGGAACAGGTCACCCGGGCGCACGTTGCGGCTGTCCAGGGTCAGTTCACGAATCAGCGGGTCACGGCTGGCGTGGGCGAAAAGTTTGCTTAATGGCATTGTCATCATCCACGCCCTCCCTTGGCGGCTGTTGCATTGACTTGCGATTGCACGGCAGGTGCCGCGGGTGCTGGTGGCGGCAGGTTGTCTGGCGGCACGTTCATCAGGCGCAGGGTGCCGGACATGACCTTGCTGAACACCGGCGCCGAGACCAGACCACCGAAGTAACCACCCTTGCCCGGCTCGTCGATGACCACGACGATGGCGTAGCGCGGGTCGCTCATCGGCCCGAAGCCGGCGAACAGCGAGCGGTAGGCGTTTTCGGTGTAACCCTTGGAGCCCACGGTGGCTTTACGCGCGGTGCCGGACTTGCCGGCCACGTGATAGAACGGCACCTGGGCACGGAACACACCACGCGGCGCTTCAATCACCTGTTGCAGCATGCCTTGAACGGTTTCGGCGGTTTCCTTCGGAATGGCCTGCACCGCTTCCGGGGCCTTGTCGACCTTGATGATCGACAGCGGCACCATCTTGCCGTCGTTGGCCAGCGCTGCGTAGGCATGCACCAGTTGCAAGGCAGTCACCGACAAGCCATAGCCATAGGACAGCGTCGCGGTCTCGGCCTTGCGCCACTCGCGGTGGTTGGGCAGGTTACCGACACGCTCGCCCGGGAAGCCAAGGCCGGTGTACTGACCCAGACCGACCTGGGACATGACCCGGTAGATGGCCTCGCCCCCGATGTCGAAGGCGATCTTGCTCATGCCGACGTTACTGGAGTTGATCAGGATGCCGGTCAGGTCGAGGATCGGGCCCTCGCTGCGCGACACGTCCTTGATGGTGTAGCGGCCGATCTGCAGGCTACCCGGGTACACCTCGACCTTGTCGGTCGGCTTCCAGCGGCCGCTCTGCAGCGCCGCGCTCATGGAAATCGGCTTGACCGTGGAACCCGGCTCGAACACATCGATGATCGCCCGGTTACGCATGGCCGCCGGGAACATGCTGCGGCGGTTGTTGGGGTTGTAGGTCGGCTGGTTGACCATGGCCAGGACCTCACCGGTCTTCACGTCCATGATCACCAGGCTGCCGGCCTTGGCGTCCTGCTCGGCAATGGCATTGCGCAGCTCGCGGGTAGCCAGGTACTGCAGGCGCAGGTCTATCGACAACGCCAAGGTCTTCCCGGCCTTGGCGTTCTTGGTTACCTGGATGTCCTTGATCAGCCTGCCGCGCCGGTCCTTGATCACCTGGCGCTTGCCTGGGACACCGGCCAGCCACTCGTCATAGGCCAGCTCCACCCCTTCACGACCGTGGTCGTCGAGGTCGGTAAAGCCGACCATGTGCGCGGTGACATCACCGGCCGGGTAGAAGCGGCGGAATTCTTCCAGGCCGTACACACCGGGCACTTTCAAGTCGAGCACGTGCTGGCCCTGCTCCGGGGTCAGGCCACGCACCAGGTAGATGAACTCTTTGTTGGCCTGCTGAGTCAGGCGTTCGATCAGCTGTTGCGGGTTTTGCCCCAGCGCGGCAGCCAGTTGCGGCCAGCGCTCCTTGGAGGCCTGCATTTCCTTGGGGTTGGCCCACAGGGTGGTAACCGGGGTACTCACGGCCAATGGCTCACCGTTGCGGTCGGTAATCAACCCACGGTGCGCCGGGATGGGAATGTGACGCAGGCTGCGCGCATCGCCCTGGCCCTTGAGGAAGTCACGGTCAACTACCTGCAGGTCGATGATGCGCCAGCAGATCGCACCGACCATGATTGCCAGCAAGCCGATCACCACGCGGAAGCGCCACGGGTAGAGTGCGCCTTCGAGCTTCATCATGGCGCCACCATCCGTACTTCGTCAGCCGACGGCACGCGCATTTTCAGCTGTTCGGAAGCCAGGTTCTCGATACGGCTGGCGGCGGTCCAGGTGCTCTGCTCCAGAATCAGCCGGCCCCATTCGGCCTGAGCCTTGTCGCGCTCGCTCAATTCACCGTACAGGGTATTGAGCAGCTGGCGGTTCCAGTGCGCGCTGTAGGACACGGCAATGGCCGAAACCAGCACGCCAACGAACAGCAGAAGCATCAGGAAGCTTCCGCCTGGCAAAGGCTTGGCGAACAGCCTGCTCACCGCAGTTTCTCCGCCACACGCATCACGGCGCTACGCGACCGCGGGTTGGCCTTGAGCTCGGCTTCGGAGGCGAACTGGGCCTTGCCGATAAGTTTGATTTTTGGCTCAAAGACCTTGTGCTGCACCGGCAGGTTGCGCGGCAGGTTGTCGGCCTCGCCTTTCACCAGCTTGCGCATGAACAGCTTGACGATACGGTCTTCCAACGAGTGGAAACTGATGACCGCCAGACGGCCCCCGACTTCGAGCGCATCGAGTGCGGCTTCAAGGCCAGCCTCAAGGTCGCCCAGCTCGTTGTTGACGTGAATGCGAAGCCCCTGGAAGGCACGGGTAGCCGGGTTTTTACCTTTTTCCCAAGCCGGGTTGGCCACCTTGAGCACTTCTGCCAGGTCGGCGGTACGGGTGAACGGCTGCTTTTCGCGGCGTTCGACCACGGCCCGCGCCATACGCCCAGCGAAACGCTCCTCGCCGTACTCCTTGAAGACGCGGGCGATTTCTTCTACTGGCGCAGTGGCGATGAACTCCGCGGCACTGATGCCCTGGCCCGGGTTCATACGCATGTCCAGCGGGCCATCATTGAGGAAGCTGAAGCCACGCTCGGGGTCATCCAGCTGCGGCGAAGACACGCCCAGGTCCAGCAGCACACCACTGACCTTCCCGTGCAGGCCGCGCTCGGCCACCTCAGCGCCCAGCTCGGCAAAGCTGCGCTGCACAATGACAAAGCGGCCGTCTTCGGCCGCCAGCGCTTGCCCCGTGGCAATCGCCTGTGGATCTTTGTCGAAGCCCAGCAGCCGCCCTTGCGGCCCGAGCTTGCTGAGTATCAGCCGGCTGTGTCCGCCACGGCCAAAGGTGCCGTCCAGATAGCAACCGTCGGCGCGCAGGGCCAATGCCTCGACAGCTTCGTCGAGCAGGACGGTAATGTGGTTGAAGCCGCTATCTATGGTCACAGGATCAGGTCACGCAATTCGTCGGGCATGGCGCCCGGTTGTTGAATAGCTGCAAGGTCGGCTGCCGAAACCGCGTTCCAGGCATCTTCATCCCACAGCTGGAATTTGCTCAGTTGCCCCACCAGCATCGCCTTCTTGTCGAGCTTGGCGTACTCACGCAGGCGGGGCGGCACCAGGAAACGACCACTGCCATCGAGCTCCAGGTCAACCGCATTACCAATCAGCAAGCGCTGCAGGCGGCGGTTTTCCTCACGCAACGATGGCAAGGCACGCAACTTGGCTTCTATCTGTTCCCACTCATCGAGGGGATAAACACACAAGCAGGGGTCTACGGCGTCGATGGTCACGATCAGCTGACCATTGCAACGCGAATCGAGCTCGTCACGGTACCGGCTCGGCATGGCGAGACGGCCCTTGGCATCGAGGCTGACGGCGTTGGCTCCGCGGAACACGGCTGCGATTCCCCACAATGTTAGCTTTTTTGTGCCAGAAAACCCACTTCATCCCACTTTCTGCCACTTGCGCACACTATAGGAATCCGTCCGCAGCACCGTCAAGGCGCGTTCATAAGGAAAAGCCTTACAGGACCGAGATTTAGCGCGATAAGGGAATGTGGAAGGACTGCCGAAGAGAAAAAAACACGTGAAAAATCAAACCCACTCAAGCGAATGGAGTTCAAAGTTAAAGTGATTTATCAAGAGTAAGATTTTTTCGGTATTACCAGAGAGGATCTGCTACCGAATCACGCAGGGAAGGAAAGGTGGAGAGTCGATCTGTAAGCCGGGTTTTGTCGAGGACAGTCATTCCTCTACGACGGCCATCACTGGACGCCTCTAGCAACCTACCCGGTTCCGACGCGGGCCACGCCTGATGGAACCCTATTTGGTCTTGCTCCGAGTGGGGTTTACCTAGCCACGCACTGTTGCCAGACGTGCGGTGCGCTCTTACCGCACCTTTTCACCCTTACCGGCACCGAAGTGCTTAGGCGGTTATTTTCTGTGGCACTTTCCGTAGGCTCGCGCCTCCCAGGCGTTACCTGGCACTCTGCCCTATGGAGCCCGGACTTTCCTCCCCCTGCTGTCCACACAACAAAGTTGCGGAACAAAAACAGGCAGCGACTGTCCGATCGACTCTCCGCCGCCAAGGTTACCGGCACGCGCGCACAAGAACAAGCAATACCGGTATTTATATCAAAGTGCCACTATTCGGCTTTCTGCTTTTCAAGGGCAAGTTGATACAACAGGTTCTTGCGCACACCGGTAATTTCCGCGGCAAGTGCCGCCGCCCGCTTCAGCGGCAACTCGGCCAACAGCAGGTCGAGCACACGCTGCGCCTCGGCGCTGATGGCCTGCTCGCCCTCCGGCGCACTCCAGCCGCCGACCAGCACCACGCATTCACCGCGCTGCTGGTTGCTATCACCAGCAACGAATGCACGTAGCTCCGCCAGCGGCAAACCCTTCAGGGTCTCGAAGGTTTTAGTCAATTCGCGCGCCAGCAACGCCGGGCGGTCGCCACCAAATACCGCTTCCATGTCCTCAAGGCACTCCAGGATCCGGTGCGGGGCCTCATAGAAAATCAGCGTACGCGGCTCTTCCTTTACTTGCTCCAGGCGTGCCCGACGCCCGGCCTGCTTGGCCGGCAGGAAGCCTTCGAAGATGAAGCGGTCCGACGGCAAGCCGGCTGCCGACAGCGCGGCGATCAAAGCACAGGCGCCCGGCACCGGCACCACGTTCACGCCCGCGGCCCGCGCCTGGCGCACCAGGTGGTAACCCGGATCGGAAATCAGCGGCGTGCCGGCATCGGAAACCAGCGCCACATGCTCACCCGCGAGCAGCTTGGTGAGAAAGCGCCCGCCCTCGTCGCGCTCGTTGTGCTCATGGCAGGCCGCCAACGGCGTATCGATGCCAAAGTGTTGCAGCAGGCGGATCGAATGACGGGTGTCTTCGGCGGCGATCAGGGCCACATCCGCCAGCACCTTCAGCGCCCGGGCGCTCATGTCGTCGAGATTGCCGATGGGGGTTGCCACCACATACAGCGTCCCCACCGTGGATTTCGAAGCCCCTGCCACATCAGTCACTGCGTACACCTGTCATTTGGATCAAAGGCGCCATTGTAGCCCGAGCGCCTGCAACAGGGCGCAAAGATCTTCGCCGGCGATCAGCAACAAGCCGCCTATAGTGAAGGATCGACACAGCAACATCGCGCCCCGGCCAGTGCTTGGGTACAATTGCCGGCCAACTTGATCGAGTAACAGGACCTTTACATGATCGCTTGCCTGCGGCTGCTCACAGCCCTCTGCCTCGCCGCCCTGCTGGCAGCCTGCGCCAGCTCGCCCTCATCCAGCCTGGGCGAACTGCCACGCACCCCGGACGCCAGCATCGAGCAACTGCTCGAAAAAGCCGCTTCCAGCAAGTCTGCTGAAGACGCGGCCCTGCTGCGCCTGAGCGCGGCCGACCTGGCCTACAAGCAGAAGGATTTCCCACGCGCCGCACGCATTCTCGAGCAGGTTCCGCTGGACACGCTCAAGCCGGCCCAGCAAGTGTTCGCCAGCACCCTCGCCGCCGAGCTGGCCATGAGCCGCAACCAGCCCAAAGCGGCCCTGGCTGCCCTGGCCCACCCCAGCCTGCAGCGCGTAGCTGAGCTGCCAAAGGAACAGCAAGCGCGCACCTACAACGTGCATGCCGCCGCCCTCGAAGCCGACGGCCAGGCCTTGGCGGCCGCACAACAGCGCGTGCTGCTGGCCCCGCTGCTCAGCGGCCAGGCCGCCAGCGCCAACAATGACGCCATCTGGGCCCTGGTTGCCTCACTGCCGGCAGAGCAACTGCAACAGCCAGCCAACGATCAGACCCTGGCCGGCTGGACCAGCCTGGCCTTCGCCGTGAAAAGTGCAGGCACCCTGGAACAGCAACAAGCGGCCATCGAGACCTGGGTCAAACAACACCCGGACCACCCTGCCGCCCAGCAACTGCCGCTGGCGCTGACCAAGCTCAAGGAACTGGCCAGCCAACCGCTGACCAAGGTCGCCCTGCTGCTGCCTCAGGAGGGCCCGCTGGCCGGTGTTGCCCGCGCCCTGCGTGACGGCTTCATGGCCGCTCACTTCCAGGCCCAGCAAGCCGGCCAACCGGCACCTGCCGTGCAGGTGTTCGACAGCTCGCGCATCGGCTCGCTCGATGACTTCTATCGCCAGGCCCAGGCCGCCGGCGTGCAACTGGTCATCGGCCCGCTGGAAAAGCCGCTGGTGAAGCAACTGGCCGCCAAACCGCAATTGCCGATCACTACCCTGGCCCTGAACTACGCCGACGCCGGCCAGAAAGCCCCGCCGCAACTGTTCCAGTTCGGCCTGGCTGCCGAAGACGAAGCCCGCGAAGTAGCCCGCCGCGCCCGCGCCGATGGCATGGTCCGCGCCGTGGCCCTGGTGCCGAGCGGTGAATGGGGCGACCGCGTACTGGCCGCCTTCCGTCAGGACTGGGAAGGCAATGGTGGCACCCTGCTCGCCGCCGAGCGCATCGCCCAGCCGGTCGCCCTGGCCCAGCAGATTGCCGACCTGTTCCAACTGCGCCAGAGCGAAGGCCGCGCCAAGAGCCTGCAAAGCACGGTAGGCGGCAGCATTGCCGCACAACCGTCGCGCCGCCAGGACATCGACTTCATCTTCCTCGCCTCGACCCCACAGCAGGCCCAGCAGATCAAGCCGACCCTGAACTTCCAGTACGCCGGTGACGTACCGGTCTACGCCACCTCGAACCTGTACAGCGCCAGCGGTGACGTCAACCAGTACAACGACATGAACGGCATCCGCTTCTGCGAAACGCCGTGGCTGCTCGACACCAGCAACAGCCTGCGCCAACAGGTCGTACAGCAGTGGCCACAGGCCGCTGGCAGCCTGGGCCGTCTGTATGCCATGGGCGTCGATGCCTACAGCCTGGCGCCACGCCTGGGCCAGCTGAAAGCACTGCCGGACAACCGCGTCCTGGGCCTTTCGGGCAGCCTGAGCATCAACGCCAACCAACGCGTCGAGCGCCAGCTGCCATGGGCCGAGTTTGCCGGCGGCCAGGTCAAGCGCCTGCCTGACACCCCGCGCTGATGCCTGCAGCATCGCCTACCCGTGCCGGGCAAGCAGCAGAGACCCAAGCCCTTGAGTACCTTCAGGGGCAAGGCCTGCAACTGCTGGCACGCAACTGGCGATGCAAAGGCGGTGAGCTTGATCTGGTCATGCTCGACGCCGATACAGTAGTATTCGTCGAAGTCCGCTACCGGTTGCACGCGGGCTTCGGAGGCGCCCTCGACAGTATCGATGGGCGCAAGCAGAAACGGCTGGTGCTTGCCGCCAGCCTGTTCCTGCAGAAGGAGCCCCACTGGGGCAACCACCCCTGCCGCTTCGACGTAGTCGCCCTGCAGGGCAGCCACCATGCAGGCAGACCGCTTCAATGGCTGAAAAACGCCTTCGAATGCTGAACCCACTTCGTTTTTTTTGCTCTATGTTTCGCGGGCTGGTCGTTGTTGCGCGTAGCAAAGGCCACCGCCCCACTTAAGGTCACCAGATGGACATGCAATCCCGAATTCGCCGGCTGTTTCAGGCCAGCATCGATACCAAGCAACAGGCAATGGACATCCTGGCACCGCACATCGAGCAGGCCAGCCTGGTCATGGTCAATGCGCTGCTCAACGAGGGCAAGATGCTCGCCTGTGGCAACGGCGGCTCGGCCGGCGATGCCCAGCACTTTTCTTCAGAGCTGCTCAACCGCTTCGAGCGCGAGCGCCCGAGCCTGCCGGCCATCGCGCTGACCACCGACAGCTCGACCCTGACCTCTATCGCCAACGACTACAGCTACAACGAAGTCTTTTCCAAGCAGATCCGCGCCCTGGGCCAGCCCGGCGACGTTCTGCTGGCGATCTCCACCAGCGGCAACTCGGCCAACGTCATTCAAGCGATTCAGGCCGCACATGACCGCGAAATGATTGTCGTAGCATTGACTGGTCGCGACGGCGGCGGCATGGCTTCGCTGCTGCTGCCCGAGGACGTGGAAATCCGCGTTCCTTCGACGGTTACCGCGCGCATCCAGGAAGTCCACCTGCTGGCGATCCACTGCCTGTGCGATCTGATCGACAGCCAACTGTTCGGGAGTGAAGAATGACCCCTATGCGCCTCGGCCTGATGGCCCTGACCCTGTGCCTGAGCGTCACCGGATGCAGCTCGGTACTCACCTCTACTCGCAATTCGCCGATTGAGGACGATCGCGGTACGCGCACCATTGGCAGCAAGATCGACGACTCGTTGATCGAGACCAAGGCCGCCGTGAACATCTCCAAGGCCAACCCAGACCTGGACAAGGGCTCGCACATCGTTGTCAGCAGCTACAACGGCATTGTCCTGCTGGCCGGCCAGACCCCACGCGCCGACCTCAAGAGCCTGGCCGAGCAAACCGCCAGCCAGGTACAACGGGTCAAGAAAGTGCACAACGAGCTGCAGGTGATGCAGCCCTCCTCCATCCTGGCGCGCAACAACGACGCCTGGCTGACCACCAAGATCAAGACCCAGATGCTGACCGACAATGCGGTGCCAAGCTCGCGCATCAAGGTGATCACCGAAAACGGCATCGTCTACCTGCTTGGCCTGGTCACCCAGCAAGAGGCCAACTCGGCCACTGCCGTGGTGCAAGGCGTGTCGGGCGTGCAAAAGATCGTCAAGCTGTTCGAGTACATCGACTGACTCTCCGGCCTCTTCGCGGCTAAAGCCGCTCCTACAGGGGTACGCTACACCCTGTAGGAGCGGCTTTAGCCGCGAAGAGGCCGGCGCAGACAACACCCTCAAGAAACCCAGGAAACACCGCATGAAAAAGCTTCTGCTGCCCGCCCTGCTGATCGGCACCTTCGCCACCCTGGCCGGCTGCTCCACCCCAAGCCTGATCACCCTCAACGATGGCCGTGAAATTCAGGCTGTCGATGCACCAAAGTTCGACCGCGACGCCGGCTTCTACGAGTTCCAACAGCTCGACGGCAAGCGCACCCGCATCAACAAGGACCAGGTACGCACCATCAGCGACCTGTAACCCAGATTGGCGGTAAAGAAAAAGGCGATCCGGTTGGATCGCCTTTTTTGTTACTTGACCACTTTCAGGCTTGGCCGACCAGTCGGACGCGGCGGCTGGCCACCGCCCTCTGGCGGGCCATCGTCATCCGGCTGTACATCATCGTCTTCAAGGTCGTCGCCATCCATCAACGGGGACTCCAGCTCGAAGACCATACCCTGGCCATTTTCGCGAGCATAAATGCCCAGGATGGCGCCAACCGGCACGTACAACGAATGAGGCACGCCACCGAAGCGGCCATCGAAACTGACCGCTTCGTTGTCCATGTTCAGGCTGCGCACGGCACTTGGCGAGATATTCAAGACGATCTGGCCATCACTGGCGAAACCATCCGGCACCTGAACTTTCGGGAATTCGGCATTGACCAGCATATGGGGCGTGCAATCGTTGTCGACGATCCACTCGTACAGTGCTCGAACCAGATAGGGGCGACTGGAGTTCATCAACGGCTCCTTAAAGCTTGCGCATTTCACGTTCTACGGAGGACAGGCTCGCCTGGAAAGACTCGCGGGCGAACTGGCGCTCCATGTAATCAAGCAGCGGCTTGGCTTGCCGCGGCAACTCGATACCCAACACCGGCAGACGCCAGAGTATGGGCAATAGACAGCAATCGACCAGGCTTTGCTCATCACTCATGAAGCAGGCGAACTCGCTGAACAACGGCGAGACCCCGGTCAGGCTTTCACGCAAGGCCTTACGCGCATCGGCTCGGACAGCCTCTTTGCTGCGCGGGTCGAGGACGGTATCGGCCAGGGCACACCAGTCGCGCTGGATGCGGTGAATCAGCAAACGGCTGTTGCCGCGCGCAACCGGGTAGACCGGCATCAGCGGCGGGTGCGGGTAACGCTCTTCGAGGTATTCCATCACCACGGTCGACTCATACAACGCCAGGTCTCGGTCGACCAAAGTCGGCACGCTGCCGTAAGGGTTGACCTCGACCAGCTTGGGCGGCAGGCGAGCTGGGTCGACATCGATGACCTGCACGCTCACACCCTTCTCGGCCAGCACCAGGCGAACCCGATGAGAATAGTGATCAGCGGGATCGGAATAGCAGGCTAACCTGTTGGTTGCGCCCATGTAGCGGCTCCTCGCACGGGATGCTTGTGACACTGTAAATGAAAACGCGCCCGGGGCACCCTGGCAGTATTGCCAGGGCGCCACGGGCGCGTTCAACAACCAGAAACTACTGCGTGATCAGTGCACGTCCTTCCAGTATTCACGCTTGAGCAAGTAGGCGAATACGAAGAAGAAAGCCAGGTACAGCAACACGTAGGTACCGATGCGCTGGCTTTCCAGTTTGACCGGGTTGGCCGAATAGGCCAGGAAGGTCACCAGGTTCTTGACCTTCTCGTCGAACTGCTCAGTGGTCAGGGTACCGGATTTCGGCGTAATGGTCAGCTGGTCACAGGCTTCATGGGTTATCGGGCTACCGGTCAACGGGTCGAATTGCTTCTTGCCATCGGTCACGGTCTGCACCTGCTTGCAGCCGATCACCTGGTTACCCTGCAGGCCAACCAACACGTTCGGCATGCCGACGTTCGGGAACACCTTGTTGTTCACCCCGTAAGGCCGCGACGGGTCCTCGTAGAAGCTGCGCAGATAGGTGTACAGCCAGTCGGTACCGCGCACCCGAGCCACCAGGGTCAGGTCGGGTGGCGCAGCGCCGAACCAAGTCTTGGCGTCGCTGGGCTTCATGCCGATCTGCATGTGGTCACCGATCTTGGCACCGGTGAACACCAGCTTCTCGAGCATCAGCTCGTGCGGAATGCCCAGGTCATCGGCCACTCGCTCGTAACGCTGGAACTTGGCACTGTGGCAACCCATGCAATAGTTGGCGAAGGTACGCGCACCGTCCTGCATGGCGGCCTTGTCGGTCAGGTCGATATCGGCCTTGTCCAGCTCCAGGCCGTGTTCGGCAGCGAAGGAAAAGGCAGGCATCACTGCCAGCAAAAATACTGCAATCAACTTTTTCATCAGCCAGTCACCCTTTCCGGAACCGGTTTGGTCTTCTCGAGCCTTGTGTAGAACGGCATCAGCAGGAAGTAGGCGAAGTACAGCACCGTGCATACCTGCGACAACAAGGTACGCCCAGGTGTCGGCGCCAGTACGCCCAGCACGCCGAGGATGACGAAGGCCACGCAGAACACCAGCAGGAAGACCTTGCTGATCCAGCCCTTGTAACGCATGGAACGCACCGGGCTACGGTCGAGCCAGGGCAGTACGAACAGCACGGCGATGGCCGCACCCATGGCAATGACACCCATCAGCTTGTCGGGCACCGCACGCAGGATCGCGTAGAAGGGTGTGAAGTACCACACCGGTGCGATGTGCTCAGGGGTCTTGAACGCGTTGGCCTGCTCGAAGTTCGGTTTTTCCAGGAAGTAACCGCCCATTTCCGGGAAGAAGAACACCACGGCGCAGAACACGAACAGGAACACCACCACCCCGACAATGTCTTTGACGGTGTAGTACGGGTGGAACGGAATGCCGTCCAGCGGAATGCCGTTTTCGTCCTTTTTCTTCTTGATGTCCACGCCATCAGGGTTGTTCGAACCCACTTCGTGCAGCGCAAGGATATGCAGCACCACCAGGCCGAGAATCACGATTGGCAGGGCAACCACGTGCAGGGCGAAGAAGCGGTTCAGGGTGATGCCCGAGATCAGGTAGTCACCACGGATCCACTGGGTGAGGTCGTCACCGATCACCGGGATGGCACCGAACAGCGAAATGATCACCTGGGCGCCCCAGTAAGACATCTGCCCCCACGGCAACAGGTAGCCCATGAACGCTTCAGCCATCAGCGCCAGGTAGATCAGCATGCCGAACAACCAGACCAGTTCGCGTGGCTTCTGGTAGGAGCCGTAGAGCAGGCCGCGGAACATGTGCAGGTAGACCACGATGAAGAACGCAGACGCACCGGTAGAGTGCAGGTAGCGCAGAATCCAGCCGTACTCCACATCACGCATGATGTACTCGACCGAGGCGAACGCCTCTTCCGCCGAGGGCGTGAAGCTCATGGTCAGCCACACGCCGGTAACGATCTGATTCACCAATACCAGCAATGCCAAGGAGCCGAAGAAATACAGGAAGTTGAAGTTCTTGGGCGCGTAATACTTGCTCAGGTGGTCTTCCCACATCTTGGTGGCGGGGAAGCGAGCATCAATCCAGTCCATGAACTTGCTCATCATGCGTTCTCCTGGTCGACGCCAATGACGATGATCTCGTCCGACTCGTAAGAGTGCGGTGGCACGGGCAGGTTGAGAGGCGCCGGCTGCGACTTGTAGACACGGCCAGCCAGGTCATAGTGGGAGCCGTGGCATGGGCAGAAGTAGCCACCTACCCATTTCGGGCCAAGGTCGGCGGGCGCGACTTCCGGGCGGAAGGTGGGCGAGCAACCCAGGTGCGTGCAGAGGCCCACGAGAATGAGGATTTCCGGCTTGATCGAGCGAACCTCGGGGTCGACGTAAGCCGGCTGGACCGAGGCCTTGGACTCTGGATCAGACAGATCGCCGGTGATTTTTTTCAGGTTACCGAGAATCTCCTCCGTTCGGCGCACGATGAATACGGGCTGGCCACGCCACTCGGCCACCATCTGCTGCCCGGCCTCGACCTTGGCAATATTGACCTTCACCGGTGCACCCGCGGCTTTCGCCTTGGCACTGGGAAACCATGACCCCACGAACGGTACCGCAGCCCCCACTGCTCCCGCTGCCCCGACCACGGATGTCGCGGCTACGAGGAAGCGGCGCCGGCCTGCGTTGACGCCGTCATTGCTCATTCAGTCCTCTCCCATCAGCTTGCTTGGCCTGTTGAACCAGGCTTGTACTTAGGTTGTGTCAATGGCACTAAAAATTGGCCGCCATGGTAAGAAACAAATCCACACACTGACAAGGTGATTACCCCGGCAAGGGTGACAACCCGCGCTTTGCTTGATCTGTGTCTATGCGACAAGCGGCCACTGACATGCTGACAGGTTAGTTCAAGCCAAAAAAAAAGCCCGGTTCCAAGGAACCGGGCTTTTTTCGACTGCCGAAGCGGTATTAACGCTTGGAGTACTGAGGACGCTTACGCGCTTTACGCAGACCCACTTTCTTACGCTCAACTTCACGAGCGTCGCGGGTGACGTAGCCAGCACGACGCAGAGCGCCACGCAGGGTTTCGTCGTATTCCATCAGAGCGCGGGTGATACCGTGACGGATCGCACCGGCTTGACCGCTGACACCACCACCGGAAACGGTGACGTAGATGTCGAACTTCTCAACGGTTTCGGTCAGCTCGAGTGGCTGGCGAACAACCATGCGAGCGGTTTCGCGACCGAAGAACACGTCCAGAGAACGGTTGTTGATGGAAATGTTACCAGTACCCGGACGCAGGAATACGCGAGCGGTTGCGGTCTTGCGACGGCCAGTGCCGTAATTTTGAGTCGCCGACATAATGAACTATCCCGTTAGATCTTCAGTTCTTGAGGCTGCTGAGCAGTGTGTGGGTGAGCAGCACCCGCGTACACTTTCAGCTTGCGGTACATGTCGCGACCCAGCGGGTTCTTAGGCAGCATGCCTTTGACCGCGGTTTCGATAACACGCTCAGGGGCCTTGGCGATCAACTTCTCGAAGTTGATTTCCTTGATACCGCCCGGGAAGCCGGAGTGGGAGTAGTACATTTTGTCGGAAGACTTGGCACCAGTCACACGAACCTGCTCGGCGTTGATAACGACGATGTAGTCGCCGGTGTCAACGTGAGGGGTGTATTCTGGTTTGTGTTTGCCACGCAGACGGGTAGCGATTTCGGTAGCCAGACGACCCAGGGTCTGGCCAGCGGCGTCGACTACGAACCACTCGCGCTTTACTGTTTCCGGTTTAGCAGTAAAAGTTTTCATTCTCTAAAGCCTCAGAGGCCGCCCAGCGAAAAATAGACGGCGAATCTTACTGGATAGTGCACAGCTTGCCAAGGGCAAGCGCGCAGCCGAACACAGACGCTTTTGGGGGCTCGGGTCGGGCACGCCAATGTTCGACGGGGTTCTTCCTGCGTGATGGTGCATCACTTCCGCCACGCGGAGAGGGGCTGAATTATCCAGATTGCGAGAAAAATTTCAACCTGCTTTGATAGGCTTCTATTGCCAAGGAGTGTCTAACCGATGGAATACCGTCAGCTCGGCCGTACCGACCTCAACGTCAGCGCCCTGTGCCTGGGCACCATGACCTGGGGCGAGCAGAACGTTGAAGCCGAGGCCTTCGAACAGATTGCCCGGGCCAAGAAAGCCGGGGTCAACTTCATCGACACCGCCGAAATGTACCCGGTGCCACCCCGCCCGGAAACCTACGCTGCCACCGAACGCATCATCGGCAACTGGTTCCGGGCCAACGGCGATCGCGATGACTGGGTCCTGGCCAGCAAGGTCGCAGGCCCCGGCAACGGGATCAGCCACATCCGCGACGGCCAGCTCAAGCACAACCGCCAGCACATCGTCGCGGCGCTGGACGAAAGCCTCAAGCGCCTGCAAACCGACCGTATCGACCTGTATCAGTTGCACTGGCCGGAGCGCAGCACCAACTTCTTCGGCAAGCTGGGCTACCAGCACCTGCCACAGGACCATTTCACCCCGCTGGAAGAAACCCTCGAAGTACTCGACGAGCAGGTGCACGCGGGCAAGATCCGCCACATTGGCCTGTCCAACGAAACGCCGTGGGGCACCATGAAGTTCCTGCAGTTGGCCGAAAGCCGTGGCTGGCCGCGGGCGGTGTCGATCCAGAACCCGTATAACCTGCTCAACCGCAGCTTCGAGGTAGGCCTGGCGGAAGTGGCCATCCGCGAGCAGTGCGGCCTGCTGGCCTATTCGCCGCTGGCCTTCGGCATGCTCTCGGGCAAGTACGAGAACGGCGCACGGCCGGGCAACGCACGCCTGACCCTGTTCAGCCGCTTTGCCCGTTATTCCAACCCGCAGACCGTGGCAGCCTGCAGCCGCTATGTGCAACTGGCCCGCGAGCACGGCCTGGACCCGGCGCAGATGGCCCTGGCGTTCGTCACCCGACAGCCGTTCGTGACCAGCAACATCATCGGTGCCACCAGCCTGCAACAGCTGGACAGCAACCTGGCGAGCCTTGAGCTGAACCTGAGCGATGAGTTGCTGGCGGCGATTGAAGCCATCCACCAGGAGCAGCCTAACCCGGCACCTTGAGCTGCAAAGCAGCCCCGCTGTTACATGGGGTAGACACAATCGCCAAAAAATAAGACGATCCAGCCGGTGATTGACCACTCTACCCTATAAGAACAATGACAATGATGTTTACCCAACCCTCCGCGTCGCTGCGGCGCGTCAGCATCCTGGCCATTGACAAGGTGTTTGCTTCGACCTTGATGCAGGCCAAGGACTTCTTCCACCTCGCCAGCCTGCGCTACAGCAAGCAGCTGGGCCTGGGTTTGCAGCCCATGTTCGAAATCCGCCTGGTGAGCCCCGACGGCCAACCTGTGGACAGCTTCAGCAATGTGCAGCTACCGGTCGATGGTGGCCTGGACGACGCCGATGTGATCATTCTCCCGGCCTACTGGGATGACTTCGACAACCTCCTGCAACGTTACCCGCAGGTGCTGCCGTGGCTGCGTGAGCAGCACGCGCGTGGCGCGGTGCTTTGCGCCGAGGCCAGTGGCGTGTTCTGGCTGGCCGAGTCGGGCCTGCTCGACGGCAAGGAGGCCACCACCTACTGGCGCTTCTTCAGCAGCTTTGCCGAACGCTTCCCGAAGATCCGCCTGAACCAGGACAAGCACCTGACCGATGCCGACAATATCTATTGCGCCGGCGGTGCAACTTCAGCCTGCGACCTGTACATCTACCTGATCGAGCGCTTCTGCGGTGCCAATGTGGCCCGTGCGGTGTCACGCGACATTCTTTACGAAGTGCAACGCAACTACACCCCGGGGCGCATGGGCTTTGGCGGGCAAAAACTGCACCAGGACCTGATCATCCTGCAGATTCAGCACTGGCTGGAAGAGCACTTCGCCGACAAGTTCCGCTTCGAAGATGTGGCCCGCAACCACGGCATGAGCATCCGCAACTTCATGCGCCGGTTCCAGGGCGCAACGGGTGACAAGCCGCTGCACTACCTGCAACGGCTACGCATCGAGACAGCCAAGGGGTTGTTGTCGAGCACGCGCAAGAGCATCAAGACCATCAGCTACGAGGTCGGTTATGACGATGCCAGTTTCTTCGCGCGGCTGTTTCGCCAGCACACCGAGCTGTCACCAAACCAGTATCGGCAGCAGTTCATGCAAGAGGCTTGAGGCCAATGGGGCCGCTTTGCGGCCCCCAAATTTATGGCTTGTGCGCGCGCGACAGGAATTCGTGCGACTGCATCTCCAGCAACCGGCTCAGGGTACGCTGGAACTCGAAGCTCAGGCGCCCACCGGTATACAGGTCCTTTAGTTCCACCTCGGCCGAGATGATCAACTTGACGTTGCGGTCGTAGAACTCGTCCACCATATTGATGAAGCGACGGGCGATGTCGTCGGTGGTAACGCCCATCTGCTCCACGTTGCTGAGCAACACGGCGTGGAAGATCTTGCCCAGTTCGATGTAGTCGTTCTGGCTGCGCGGCCCGTCGCACAGGGCGCGGAAGTCGAACCAGGCGACGTCGTCGCACGTACGCAGGGCATTGATCGGGCGGTTCTCGATCATCAGCACGTCGTTCTCGACCGCCTGGGTGCACTCAGGGGTCAGCGCCTTGAAGCTGGCACGCATGCTCTGATGCGCCGCATCATTGAGCGGGAAGTGGAACAGTTCGGCCTGTTCCAGATGACGCAGGCGGTAGTCGACGCCGCTATCCACGTTCACCACGTCGGTGTACTGCTTGATCATGGCGATGGCCGGCAGGAAGCGCGCACGTTGCAGGCCGTCTTTGTACAAGCCGTCCGGCACGATGTTGGAGGTGGCCACCAGCGATACGCCGTTCTTGAACAGTTCTTCCATCAGAGTGCCGAGGATCATGGCATCGGTAATGTCCGACACGAAGAATTCGTCGAAGCAGATGACCTTGGCTTCTTCGCTGAAGCGCTTGGCGATGATGGTCAGCGGGTTCTTCTCGCCCTTGAGGGTTTTCATTTCCTCGTGCACGCGCTTCATGAAGCGGTGGAAGTGCGTGCGCATCTTCTGCTTGAACGGCAGCGCTTCATAGAAGGTATCGACCAGGTAGGTCTTGCCTCGCCCTACCCCACCCCAGAAGTACAGGCCCTTGACCGGGGTCTGCTCCTTCTTGCCGAACAACTTGCCGAACATGCCTGGCTTATTGTTCTGCGCCTGCACCAGGTCGTCGTACAGGCGCTGCAGGTGACGCACCGCAGTTTCCTGCGCCGCGTCATGGAAGAAGTCGGGACGTTTCAGATCTGCTTGATAGCGTTCTAAGGGAGTCATGATTCGTTAGCGAGGCAACAAAAAACGGGCCGTCACTGTAGCGACAGGCCCGCTTAATGGCAATCAGACTTGCGTCAATATGCCTCAGTCGTGCTGTGGTGCCAGGGCATCACGCAGGCTTTGAATGGCCACATCACGGGCTTCGGTGCTGTCGAACTGCGGCCCGTCGGCAACCTGCTCGCCATTCAGCCACAGGCCGAAGCTCAGGCCTTCAACCCGTACATCGGCCTCGCCACCCTGTTGCAGCTGCTTGCTCACGGCGCCGGCGCTCTTGCCGTCGGCAAAGCTGCGCGACAGCAGCAGTTGCTCGCCGTCAGCGGCCAGCAGGCGGAAGCGGAAGCTGCCATCTTCGTCACGGAAGCTGACAAAGCGCGCACTCTTGGCGGCTTTTTTCTTCACTTCGGTAGTGGCCTGCACGCCAGTACGGAACGAACGCAGGCCAACGGCTTCGCGCAGTTGCTCGAGGAACGGCGTGGCAATCTTGCGGGCCTTGGCGGCGCCGGCCAGCAGGATGTCTTCCAGGTCCGCCGGGCGGGCGATCAACTGGTGGTAGTACTCGCGTTTTTCGGCCAGCTGGCCATCCAGCAACTGGAACAGGCGCTGCTTGGCATCGCCCCAGCCCAGACCCTGCAGCAGCTCTTCACGGAAGCCGGCGCATTGCTCCGGCGTCGAGAAAGCCTGGTACAGGGTGAACAGGTGCGAGTTGTCCGGGTCTTTCGCTTCGCCTGGCGCGCGCGAGTCGGTGACGATGCGCGAAATGGCGTCCTTCATGTCCTTGGCGCTGGTGAACAACGGGATGGTGTTGTCATAGCTCTTGGACATCTTGCGCCCATCCAGGCCGGGCAGCGTGGCCACGCTTTCTTCGATCACCGCTTCTGGCAGGGCGAAGAAGTCCTGGCCCTGACCGAACAGGTGGTTGAAGCGTTGGCCGATGTCGCGGGCCATTTCCACGTGCTGGATCTGGTCACGGCCAACCGGCACCTTGTTGGCGTTGAACATCAGGATGTCGGCAGCCATCAGCACCGGGTAGCTGAACAGGCCCATGCTCACGCCGGCGTCCGGGTCTTCGCCGCTCTCGACGTTCTTGTCCACCGAGGCCTTGTAGGCATGGGCACGGTTCAGCAGGCCCTTGGCGGCAACGCAGGTCAGCAGCCAGGTCAGCTCGGGGATTTCCGGGATATCGGACTGGCGGTAGAAGGTCACCTTGTCCGGGTCCAGCCCACCGGCCAACCAAGTGGCGGCGATTTCCAGACGCGAACGTTGAATGCGCTGCGGGTCGTCGCACTTGATCAGGGCGTGGTAGTCGGCCAGGAAGTAGAACGAGTCGACACCGGGCTGCTGGCTGGCACGGATCGCCGGGCGGATGGCGCCGGCGTAGTTGCCCAGGTGCGGTGTGCCGGTGGTGGTGATACCGGTAAGAATGCGCGTGGTCATGGGTGTTCGCTTATTCAGGCTTGGCTCAGTTCGAAAGGCGCGGCAGCAGCAGATCCTTCAGATCGGTCAGCTTGCCATGGAAGAAGTGTCCGCATTCTGCCACTTTCAGCAGCTCATGGGGGCGCGACAAGCTGTCGGACCACTCGTAAACCAGCTGCGGTGCGACGACTTCGTCGGCGTCCGGTTGCACCACGGTGATCGGGCAACGCTGCGGCACCGGGAACTCGGTGGTCAGGCGCATGACGGCGGGGGCGATCATGAACAGATGCTGCAACTGCGTGCCTGCAGCTTCCAGGCGCCCAGCCAGACTGGTGGCCACGAAACCACCGAACGAGAAGCCCATCAGCACAAGTGGCAGCTCGGGGTGTTTGGCACGCAGCCAGGCGGCAGCGGCCTCGGCATCGGCTACTTCGCCAGCGCCCATGTCATGGCTACCGGCGCTCTGGCCAACACCACGGTAGTTGAAACGCAGGGTCACATAGCCGGCATCACGTGCGGTGCGCTGCAGGGTCGAGACCACCTTGTTGAGCATGGTGCCGCCCTGGACCGGGTTGGGGTGGCAGATCAGCACCGCGCCACGGGCGTCGGCCACGTCCAGGTACAAGGCTTCCAGCTGGCCGCTGGGGCCATCGATGAACAAGGGGGTTTCGCGGACAAGCAAGGCACTACTCCGTGACCTCGGGAAGGGTCGATTCGTCTAGGTGAGGAATTCTGTTCTGATTTGCGATCGCTCGCGGTATACAGCGCAGGTCTGAGCCGTTAACGTAAAGCAAAGCCGTTTATAGAGGAAGGACTCGTGGAACTCTCGCTCCTTGTTTGGTTGTTGCCAACCCTGGCCCTGGTCATCGGTGTGGCGGTCGGTTTCATCGTTGCCCGCCTGCTGCCCAATGCGGCGCCGAGCAACACCCAGCGCCAACTGGATGATATCCAGAAGCGTTTCGACAGCTACCAGAACGAAGTGGTCACCCACTTCAACAGCACCGCCATGCTGGTCAAGAAACTGACCCAGAGCTACCAGGACGTACAGGATCACCTGGCCGAAGGCGCCAACAGCCTGGCCCTCGACGACGTCACCCGCCAGCGCCTGCTGGCTGCGCTGCATTCCGAAGCGCCGCAAGGCCCGCGTGACCGCCTGACCCCGCCGAAGGACACCGCCGAAGTGCCACGCGACTATGCGCCAAAAGCGCCGAACTCGCCGGGCATGCTCGACGAGAGCTACGGGCTCAAGCGCTGATCGGCTGAACATGAAAAAGGCCTCGCAAGAGGCCTTTTTTGTGGGCTGGTACAGGCTGCCTATTTGCAAGCCTGCAATGCCTGCTCGACATCCGCCAGCAGGTCTTCCACATCCTCCAGCCCCACCGACAACCGCACCAATCCTTCCGATATGCCGTGATGCGCCCGCTCCTGCGGCGTGTAACTGGAATGCGTCATGCTCGCCGGATGCTGCGCCAGCGATTCGGCATCACCCAAGCTCACCGCCCGTGCAAACAGCTGCAGCGCATTCATGAAGCGCCGCCCGGCGTCGATCCCCCCCTTGAGCTCGAAGGCAATCATCCCACCCGGCAAGCGCATCTGCCGCTGCGCCAGTTCGTATTGGGCGAACGACGGCAAACCTGGGTAGTGAATAAGTTCCACCTGCGGCTGCCGCGCGAGGAACTGCGCCACCTGCAAGGCGTTGGCGCAATGGCGGTCCATGCGCAGGGCCAAGGTCTTGATACCGCGCATCAGCAGCGACGCGTCATGCGGCGACAGCACCGCCCCGGTCATGTCCTTCAGCCCCTCCAGGCGAATGCGGTCGACCAGCGCCTTACGCCCCACCACCAGGCCCGCCGTGATATCACCATGGCCACTGAGGTACTTGGTCGCCGAATGCACCACCAGGTCCGCCCCAAGCTCCAGCGGCCGCTGCAGGTACGGCGTGCAATAGGTGTTGTCGACCACCACAAGTACATCACGCCCTCGTACTGCCTCGACGACCGCTGCTATATCCACCAGTTGCATGTTGGGGTTGGCCGGCGTTTCGAAGTAGATCATCCGCGTTTTGCTGTTGATCGCCGCTTTCAGGGCCTTGGCATCGTTGAGGTCGACATGGTGGATCTTTACCCCGAACTCGCCAATGCCGTGATGCAGGAAAGCGAACGTGCAGCCATACAAAGTACGCCCGACAATCAGTTCATCGCCAGGCCGCAGCAAGGTCCAGATGGTCGAAGTGATCGCGCCCATCCCCGACGCCAGCGCCAGCCCCGCCTCACCGCCCTCCAACGAAGCCATGCGTTGCTCGAGCAAGGCCAGGGTCGGGTTGGAGATGCGGCTGTAGAAATGCCCCGTTTCCTCCCCGGCGAAGCACGCAGCGCCGTATTCGACAGTGGGGAAGGCATAAGTAGCGGTCTGGTACACCGGTGGCACCAGGGCACCACCGTGGGAAAGCGGGTCGTAGCCATGGTGAATGGCCCGCGTGGAAAAACCGGTGTTGTTATGGGAGTCGCGCATGGCAACAGCCTCTTGTGGTTTGTTATAAGCTTATGCCACCGGGCTGCCCGATTTTTTCCAAATTGGCCCACGCATACGCGTGCTTGTTGGAACGAAAACAATAATCAACGGACCAGGAGGGCAAAACATGCCTTCAAGCCTCGATCGCACCGACCGCGCCCTGCTGGCTGCCTTGCAGGACAACGCCCGCCTCACCATCGCCGAGCTCGCCGACCAGGTGGCGCTGACCACCTCGCCCTGCTGGCGACGGGTCAAGCTTCTGGAAGACAACGGCTACATCACCGGCTACCAGGCCCTCCTCTCGCCCAAGTCGCTGGGGTTTGGCGTGACCGCGTTCGTCAGCATCATGATGGACTCGCACACCAAGGACATGGCGCTGGCGTTCGAGCAGCGGCTGATGGAAATCCCCGAAATCGTCGCCTGCCACAACATCTCCGGGCGCTATGACTTCTTGCTGGAGATTCTGGCGCGGGACCTGGAGTCGTTTGGCGAATTTACCCGGGAAGTGCTGCAACGGCTGCCGGGGGTGAAGGAGATCTATTCGAGTTTTTCCTACAAGGCGGTGAAGGAGAAACGGGTGATACCTGTGTCGGAAAAACACATCTAAGACAGATCTTTCCGAGTGCCAGGAAGCTTCCCACCGATTGACAGGCCGGAGCTGACATACCGCGAATTCAATATACGTAAAGCTAGCCCGTGTAGTGACCAGGAGAACCTACATGGCACGGGACAACACGTATTATCTCGATGAAGCGCTGTACATCAGTGCGCAAGCACCAACAGGTGCCGAACTAAGTTTGATTGGTGGCGGTGGTGGTGGACCGGGCGCAGGTGGCTGGGGGCTAAGCGATGGTTATCCACGCGGGACCAGCCCAACCAAAAATGACATCGCACGGGTCATTTCCACTCGCAGGGTGCTGACAGAAGAGTTTCAGATTATAGAGAAGGACTATTCAGACAAATATGCCCACGAAGTAAATCAGATCCCTGAAACCATTGCTGCACTGAAAGCCCAGATCAAAGCCGAGGCGAACAGTGCAAACGGCGCGGCCTCCACACTTTCAACAGAACAACAAATCCTGTCGTCACGCATCAGTCAGATTCGTGACGGTTATTTGCAGATTTTACCCGACGCCAATAACTACTTTGGCGTACCCGCATTCTACAAGCGCGGCGATTCAATGATGAGCCGGTTTCTGGACCCGGGCTTCTTCGCAGCAACAACAGGCCAGGAGCTCGGTGTGGAATGGGCCACAAGGCTGCAGAGGGCTTGGGATGGCACCTACCGTTTACACATCGAAGCTCAAAAGCACCAAGCGCTGGCAGACGAACTTGAGGGCCTCGCAAGGCAAGTGGATCAGGAGGAGCTCAACCACCAGCCTCTAAATCTGCTGGAAATGATCGCGCGTCGAACAGCTCAGATTCACGCAGAGCGGCAAATACATTTCGATTGTTTACCCAACGTTCTTCAGCATGAGTTAGGGCAAACCGTCATTGACGACGCGCTCACGCTTGTTCAAACCCTCAGTGCCTACCTTGCAACCGCTGCTGCCTTGGTGCAGGCCAAGCAATCGCAAATTCCGGCGTACCATGATCAAAACCCCCGCATCAACGCCCCCCTGTCGAAGCCTCAACTTGAAGGGCTTTTGCATCTTGTAGATGAACAACGATTACGCCGGGCCGGCCCGCGCTGGCAGGAATACCACCTCACACTGGCGCTAAACGAATCGATCAGATTCCTGGGCGTATATGCAGGTGCCACGCAAAACCTGATGCAGCGCGCCGCTGAAGTGGAGAACCTCCAAAGTCAATTCGCCGCACAGGAAAAAGCTGCACGCCAGCAGGCCGAAGCTGCGCGCTTGGCTGCAGAAGCCGAGCGGCAAAGGCAAGAGGCTCTGCGGCGGAGCATTTCCTATATCAATGAAGCGCGTTTGGCGGGACTGACGCCTGCCGTAATCCCCATTGGTGCTACCTCTTTTGCAGTAGCCGAAGCGGCTTACTCGGCTTTGGGTGAAGCAATCACGGCCGCGATTGCCCGCCTTGTTGCTACGACTATCCCTTCGCTTGCAGTAGGCACACTTGCGATGGCCTGGCCGTCAACGCTGGGTAACGGTGAGCGCCGTTATCTTATCAGCACCCCGCTAGCCAGCCTTACGCCACCCGGTGGGCCTGACCTTGCAACCTTGGCAGCGTCATCAACCAGCATCGACCTGCCGTATCTGCTGGCTGGATCCGAGCACCCAAATGGCATGGACCTGTATGTGGTGGCTGGGGGTAAACCGGTACCGGTACGCGCTGCGACATTCGACAGTGAGCGGCAGGTCTACAGCCTGGCGCTGGATAACCCGCAGCGGATTTTGACCTGGACACCTTCCAGCGCGCCGGGCGGTGAAGGTGGAAGTTCTATAAGCTTGCCGCCAGCGCCGCCCGGTACCGTCGTTTACACCGGCAGTACCCTGAACCCCGTCAGCACCGAGACGGAGGGTTACCCCGCGCTGGATTTGCTGGACCAGGAACGGCTGATCATCACCTTCCCCATGGACTCGGGTTTACCGCCTATTCTGGTGGTGTTCAAAAGCCCGCGGTACGAGCCAGGTACATCGACCGGAACTGGTACACAGGTATCAGATACATGGCGTAAATCGGCAGCCAACCTCGAAGGGGCTCCAATTCCTGCGCAGATTGCTGATCTTCTCAGAGACAGAGAATTCAGGAGTTTTGACGCGTTTAGGGGGCAGTTCTGGAAGGCTGTGGCTAACGATCCTGAGCTCTCCAAACAATTCAGCGAAAGGGACTTGGCGCGCATGAAGAAAAATGGAAATTCACCGCTGGTGGATGACGAGGACATTTACATGAGTCAAATGACTTTCGTGATTCATCACGTGATACCAATAAGTGAAGGCGGTGGCGTTTACGACATGAGCAATTTGAAAGTCGTAACCCCTAAGGTTCATAACACCATTCATTACGGAGAAAAGCCATGATACTCAAGGAAAATCTAAGCGACTATACAGAGCAGGAATTTCTGGAGTTTTTAGCTGAAATTGACAGAGCAAATGAAGACGAACCTGATCAAGTGCTAACCCCTTTGCTACAACATTTCAGAAAAATCACTGAACACCCCTCTGGAATAAATCTCCTCTACAGACCAGCTACACCAGAGGATGGCAAGCCCGAGAAAATTATAGAAATCATCAAGTCTTGGCGAGCCGCCAACGGAAAAAGCGGTTTCAAGTCTTAACTCGACACATGCTCCGTCCGGCCAACGGCAAAGAAGGATTCAAACCTAGCTAAATAGAGCGAGGTCCTGATCTGTCAGGGCCTTCAGTTACACTCTATATAAATTAAACAAGCAGCTCTCAAAGGAACTAGAAGATTACCGTAACCGCTCTTGTACTCAGCGCAAGGTCAACCACCTCAACAGGTGAGAGATCCCGTGTAAATTCAGCACCACCAAAGTATACGCCGGGATGAAATATCAAATCCATTACGCGTTCGTTAGGAATATTCACTTCCAACATAAGAAGCCAAAAATCAACGTCATGCTCAGCCCCTTCACACTCCATCCCTCTTCGCGCCATCTCCACCAACTCATCTTTGGTAACATCAGCAACCGGCTGAATATACGGCTCATACAGAACCTTACGCACCCAGGTGTTATGGTCTTGCGCGCCATAAATCCCCTGAAAATCTCGGAAATCAAATTCAGTCGCGGCTAGCCGATTAAATTCGATAACGAGGTGCTCCGTCAGATCACGCTTCCCACAGTCTATTTCCTCTGAAAGCTCACACAGCTTCGAAACTAACTGTTCATCCAGCTCAGGCGGCATCAGTTCTCTACGCAGATCCATACGATTCTCCCTCATAAACTTTTGATACTCACATCCTGCGCCCAACTAAAAACCACGTGTTTCAGGAGCAATTACAGCTTACCGGATGAGGCGGTATGAAACTTGTAGGAAGCGTCTGAACTTATAATGCAGATCTTGAGAGCATTAAAGCTTGAGCACTAACCGCGCCCCCAAGACACGGTGTGAACTTGAAGGTCACGGGATACCCGTTGGAGCGGGCGAATCGAGATATCGAACTGGCGCGAAGCAGGCATCACGCTGGATGGCACCGGCTGCGCCGGTGATCGCCGGTAAGCCAGCTGCCACACGGGCTGCATTAGCCTTGGAATTCTGAGGAAGACGGTCCTTCTACATGGGGTCGTACAGGCATGTGGCGGGCAATAAAAAACCCCGCCGCAGCGGGGTTTTTCTTGCAGCTCAGCGCTTAGATCGCGCCACGCTGACGCAGCACGTCCAGCACCAGCTTCACGCCTTCGTCGACGCTTATCGACTGGGTGTCGATCACCAGGTCGGCGTCCAGCGGCACATCGAACGGGAAGCTTTCGCCCGGGATGTTTTCGCCACCGGCCGCGTACAGGCCTTGCGGATCACGCTCGCGGCACGCCAGCGGCGAGGCCTGGACGTAAACGGTCACCAGGCGCTCTTTGCCGATCAGCGCCTTGGCCTGTTCGCGGCCTTCGGCATCCGGGGCCACGAACGCAGCCAGGGTCAGCAGGCCGGCCTCGTTGAACTGGCGCGCCACATGGGCGGCGCGGCGCCAGTTTTCGGTGCGACCGGCGCGGTCTTGCGGCAGGCCCTTGTTCAGGTCGTGGCGCAGGTTCTGGCCATCGAGCACGTATACCGCACGGCCCATGTCGAACAGCTTGCGCTCCACGGCATAGGCCAGGGTGCTCTTGCCAGCGCCGGACAGGCCGCTGAACAGCACGGTGGCTGGCTGCTGGCCGAAGCGCAGGGCGCGCTCTTCGGTCGACACGTGGGCCTGCTTGCCATGCTGGCCGGTGCTGCCGTGTGGCAGAACGGGCGGAGCGATGATCATGCCGGCGCCAACGGTGCCGTTGGTCAGGCGGTCGATGACAATGAACGCACCGGTGGTGCGGTTGCTGTCGTAGCCGTCCAGGGCGATCGAGGCGTCCAGTGCAACCTTCACGCGGCCGATCTCGTTCAGCTGCAGTGCGCTGGCAGCGCCCTGCTCCAGGGTGTTCACATCGACCTTGTGGGTGATGCTGGCAATCGAGCCCGGCACATAGCTGGTGGCGCGCTTGATGTCGTACTTCTTGCCCGGGAGCATCGGCTCTTCGGCCATCCACACCAGCATGGCGTCGAACTGGTCGGTCACCGGCGGTACGTTGTCGGCATGTACCAGCAGGTCGCCACGGGAGATGTCGATCTCGTCTTCCATGGTCAGGGTCACTGCCTGGCCTGGGCCGGCGTTTTCCAGCTCACCTTCGTAGGTGACGATGGACTTGACGCGGCTGCTCTTGCCCGACGGCAGCACGACGATTTCGTCGCCCTTGTGCACCACGCCGCTGGCGATGGTGCCGGCGAAGCCACGGAAGTTCAGGTTCGGGCGGTTCACGTACTGCACCGGGAAACGCAGGTCGGTGAAGTTGCGGTCGGCCGACACTTCGACGGTTTCGAGGATTTCCATCAGCGTCGGGCCGGCATACCACGGCGAACGCTCGCTGTGGTTGACCACGTTGTCACCCTTGAGCGCCGACATCGGCACGAAGTGCAGGCTGCTCGGGGTCAGGTTGATGGCTTCGGCGAACTGCAGGTAGTCGGCCTTGATCGACTCGAAGACGTCTTGGTCGAAGCCCTTGAGGTCCATCTTGTTGACCGCGACCACGATGTGCTTGATGCCCAGCAACGAGGCGATGTAGCTGTGGCGGCGGGTCTGGGTCTGCACGCCGTAGCGGGCATCGACCAGGATGATCGCCAGGTCGCAGGTGGATGCACCGGTGGCCATGTTGCGGGTGTACTGCTCGTGGCCCGGGGTGTCGGCAATGATGAACTTGCGCTTGGCGGTGGAGAAGTAGCGGTAGGCAACATCGATGGTGATGCCCTGCTCACGCTCGGCCTGCAGGCCGTCTACCAGCAGTGCCAGGTCGACTTCTTCGCCGGTGGTACCGACTTTTTTCGAATCACGGGTGATGGCCTCGAGGTGGTCCTCGTAGATCATCTTCGAATCGTGCAGCAGGCGCCCGATCAGGGTGCTCTTGCCGTCATCCACGTTGCCGCAGGTGAGGAAACGCAGCAGTTCTTTGCGCTCGTGCTGAGCCAGATAAGCGAGGATGTCTTCGCTGATCAAATCGGATTGGTGCGACATGGAGTAACCCTGAAAATTAGAAGTAGCCCTGACGTTTTTTGTCTTCCATGGAACCGGCGCCATCGTGGTCGATGACTCGGCCCTGGCGCTCGGAAGTGCGCGTCAGGAGCATTTCCTGAATGATGTCGGTGAGCGTTTCGGCTTCCGACTCGACAGCGCCCGTCAGCGGGTAGCAGCCAAGGGTACGGAAACGCACCTTCTTCTTGACGATGCGGGCTTTCTCTTCCTCGGAGAGGTGCTCGAGAATGCGCTCGTCGTCGATCATGATCAGGGTGCCGTTCTTCTCGATGACTTCACGCTCGGCGGCGAAGTACAGCGGCACGATCGGGATGCCTTCAAGGTAGATGTACTGCCAGATGTCCAGCTCGGTCCAGTTCGACAGCGGGAAGACGCGGATCGACTCACCCTTGTTGACCTTGCCGTTGTACACGTTCCACAGCTCTGGGCGCTGGTTTTTCGGGTCCCAACGGTGCTTGCTGTCACGGAACGAATACACGCGTTCCTTGGCCCGCGACTTCTCTTCGTCGCGGCGCGCGCCACCGAAAGCGGCGTCGAAACCATGCTTGTCCAACGCCTGCTTCAGGCCCTGGGTCTTCATGATGTCGGTGTGCTTGGAGCTGCCATGGGTGAACGGGTTGATGCCCTGCGCCACACCCTCGGGGTTGACGTGGGTGATCAGTTCCAGGCCCATTTCCTCGACCATCTTGTCGCGGAAGCTGTACATCTCCTGGAATTTCCACTGGGTGTCGACGTGCATCACCGGGAACGGCAGCTTGCCCGGGAAGAAGGCCTTGCGCGCCAGGTGCAGCATCACGGCGGAATCCTTGCCGATCGAGTACAGCATCACCGGGTTGTCGAACTCGGCGGCCACCTCGCGGATGATATGGATGCTTTCCGCCTCCAGCTGTTTCAAGTGCGTCAGTTTGTCGACCATGGCTACTCACGAAAAACGATCTTATGGACGGCCTGCGGGCCGTGTTCGAGCGAGCCACTTTATCACAGCGGCTGCTTCTATTTAGGCGGCGGGCTAGATCGAAAAGGTCTAACGATATGACTGGGGGTTTGGCTGATATTGGGGCCGCGTTGCGGCCCTTTGGGAGCAGGCGAGCCCGCGCAGAGGGCAGCACTGATTTCAGATGGGATTCGGGCAATCGATGAACAGGTGCTCCACGGCAAACCGCCGCGCCAGGTAATCGCCCAGCGCCTGCACGCCATAGCGCTCGGTGGCATGGTGCCCGGCCGCAATGAAGCTGACCCCATTCTCGCGGGCACTGTGGTAAGTCTGCTCCGACGCCTCGCCTGTGAGGTACAGGTCCACCCCGGCCGCAATCGCCGTGTCGATGTAACCCTGCCCGCCACCGGTGCACCAGCCGACCCGACGGATCATCTCGTCGCCTTCGACCAGCAACGGCTCACGCCCCAGCACGTCCTGCACCCGCCTTGCAAAATCACGCGCGGTCACGGGCTCGGCCAGCGAACCGACCAACCCGACCACTTTGGGGTTCTCCGGGTCCAGCGGCCCTTCGACGGTGATGTCCAGTTGCCGCGCCAGTTGCACGTTGTTACCTACCTCCGGGTGCACGTCCAGCGGCAGGTGAAACGCCAGCAGGCTGATATCGTTGTTCAGCAAGGTTTTCAGGCGACGCTGGCGAATACCGGTGATGCATGGGTTTTCACCTTTCCAGAAGTAACCATGGTGCACCAGCACCAGGTCGGCCCCGGCCTCGACCGCTGCGTCCAGTAGCGCCTGGCTGGCGGTAACGCCACTGACGATGCGGCTGACCTGTGGCCGGCCTTCGACCTGCAGGCCATTGGGGCAATAATCCTGGATCTTCGCGCTACCCAGGTAACGCTCGGCTTCTTCGACCAGGGTGTTTAGAGCGACGGCCATGAAAATCTCCTCGAAAACTGCGCTTTTCCCAGGCACAACGCCTAGCGAACGCCCGTATAATGCCGGCCATTATGGGCCGTCGCCGGCACTGGGGGAACCGGTGTATCATCGCGCGCGCTCATGCCCCACTGCGCGGCCGCTGGCCCCCGCTCTTTCCAGGATTCGTTCATGTTCAAGGCTTTGCGTTACTTTGGCTGGCCCCTGCTTACCGGCGTACTGATCGCCATGCTGATCATCCAGCGTTTCCCGGAATGGGTCGGCCTGCCCAGCCAGGACGTCAACCTGCAGCAAGCACCGCAGACCACGCGGATCATGCAAGGCCCGGTGTCGTACGCCGACGCCGTGACATTGGCCGCCCCGGCTGTGGTCAACCTGTACACCACCAAGGTGGTGAACAAAAGCGCTCACCCGCTCTTCGAAGACCCGCAGTTCCGCCGCTTTTTCGGCGACAACCTGCCCAAGCAGCGCCGCTGGGAATCAAGCCTGGGCTCGGCGGTGATCATGAGCCCCGAGGGCTACCTGCTGACCAACAACCACGTCACCAGCGGCGCCGACCAGATCGTCGTTGCGCTGAAGGATGGCCGCGAAACCTTGGCCCGCGTGATCGGCAGCGACCCGGAAACCGACCTGGCGGTGCTCAAGATCGACCTGAAGAATCTGCCGGCAATCACCATCGGCCGTTCCGACAACATCCATATCGGCGACGTGTCGCTGGCCATCGGCAACCCGTTTGGCGTCGGCCAGACCGTGACCATGGGCATCATCAGCGCCACCGGCCGCAACCAGCTGGGCCTGAACAACTACGAAGACTTCATCCAGACCGACGCGGCGATCAACCCCGGCAATTCGGGTGGCGCGCTGGTGGATGCCAATGGCAACCTGGTCGGCATCAACACGGCAATCTTTTCCAAGTCCGGCGGCTCGCAAGGCATCGGTTTTGCCATCCCGGTAAAACTGGCACTGGAGGTGATGAAGTCGATCGTCGAGCATGGCCAGGTGATTCGTGGCTGGCTGGGTATCGAAGTGCAGCCGCTGAGCCAGGAGCTGGCCGAGTCGTTCGGCATGAAGGACCGCCCAGGCATCGTGGTGGCGGGTATCTTCCGCGAAGGGCCGGCGGCCAAGGCCGGGCTGCAGCTGGGTGACGTGATCCTGAGCATCAACGGCGAGCCGGCCGGTGACGGGCGCAAGTCGATGAACCAGGTGGCGCGGATCAAGCCCAATGAGAAGATCACCATCGAGGTGATGCGCAATGGGCAGCAATTGAAGCTGGTTGCCGAGGTGGGGCTGCGGCCGCCGCCGGCGCCGGCTGCCAACCCGGAAGAGAAATAAAAATGGGGCCGCTTTGCGGCCCCAACTGCATCAGTGCAGGATCTGGCTGAGGAACAACTTGGTCCGATCACTGCGCGGCCGGTCGAAGAAGTCATCCGGCGCGGCTTGCTCCACAATCTCCCCCTTGTCCATGAAGATCACCCGGTTCGCCACAGTCCGGGCAAAGCCCATTTCGTGGGTTACGCAAAGCATGGTCATGCCATCCTCGGCCAGGCCCACCATGGTATCGAGCACTTCCTTGACCATTTCCGGGTCCAGCGCCGAGGTCGGTTCATCGAACAGCATGATCTTGGGCTTCATGCACAGCGCACGGGCAATCGCCACACGCTGCTGCTGGCCACCCGACAACTGCCCTGGGTACTTGTGCGCCTGCTCCGGAATACGCACCCGCTCCAGGTAATGCATGGCAATTTCCTCGGCCTTGCGCCGTGGCATCTTGCGCACCCACATCGGCGCCAGGGTGCAGTTTTCCAGAATGCTCAGGTGCGGGAACAGGTTGAAGTGCTGGAACACCATGCCCACTTCACGGCGGATAGCCTCGATCTGCTTGAGGTCGTTGGTCAGCTCCACGCCGTCGACCACGATACGCCCCTGCTGATGCTCTTCCAGGCGGTTGAGGCAGCGGATGGTGGTGGACTTGCCCGAGCCGGACGGCCCGCACAGCACGATGCGCTCGCCCTGGCGCACATTCAGGTTGATGTCCTTGAGCACATGGAACTGGCCGTACCACTTGTTCACACCCTGCATCTGGATGATGCCTTCGGGGCCAGCAGGCTGCTTGATCGCTTCACTCATTTCGAAACTCCTAACGCTTGTGGCCAGTGTCCAGCTTGCGCTCCAGATGCATGGAGTAGCGGGACATACCGAAACAGAAAACCCAGAACACCAGGGCGGCGAACACATAGCCCTCGGTGGCCATGCCCAGCCAGGCCGGGTCGGCGGCGGCTTGCTTGACGCTGTTCAGCAGGTCGAACAGGCCGATGATGATCACCAGGCTGGTGTCCTTGAACAGGGCGATGAAGGTGTTGACGATGCCGGGGATCACCAGCTTGAGTGCCTGCGGCAGGATCACCAGGCCCATCGAGCGCCAGTAGCCCAGGCCCATGGCCGCAGCGGCTTCGTACTGGCCCTTGGGGATGGCCTGCAGGCCACCGCGCACCACCTCGGCGATGTACGCCGACTGGAACAGGATCACGCCGATCATCGCCCGCAGCAGCTTGTCGAAGCTCATGCCTTCAGGCAGGAACAACGGCAGCATCACCGAGGACATGAACAGCACGGTGATCAGCGGTACGCCGCGCCAGAACTCGATGAAGGTCACGCACACCACCTTCACGGCTGGCATCCGCGAACGCCGGCCCAGGGCCAGCAGGATGCCCAGCGGCAAGGCACCGACGATACCCACGGTGGCGATCACCAGGGTCAGCATCAGCCCGCCCCATTGGCTGGTCGGCACGCTATCCAGGCCCAGGTAGCCCCCGTGCAGCAGGGTGTAGGCCAAAACCGGGTACAGCACCAGGAAGCCCAGGCCATAGAAGGCCTTGCGCGGGAAGCGCTTGATGAACAGCGGCGCGGCACCGAGCACGGCAAGCCACACGGTCAGGTCCACGCGCCAGCGCAGCTCCGCCGGGTAGTAGCCGTACATGAACTGGCCGAAGCGCTGCTGCACGAACACCCAGCAGGCGCCCTCCTTGGTGCAGTCGGCGCGGGTGGTGCCGACCCAGTTGGCGTCGATCAACGCCCACTGCAGCAACGGCGGCACGATCAGCCACACCAGGTACAGGGCAAACAGGGTCAACAACGTGTTGAGCCAGCTGGAGAACAGATTGGCACGCATCCATGCGAGCACGCCGACGGTTTTCACCGGTGGCGGCATATCGGGTTTGAAAACATGGGCATTCACGGGCGTATCCTCACCGCTCGATCAGCGCAATGCGCTTGTTGTACCAGTTCATCAGCAGCGAAATGCTGATGCTGATGGCGAGATAGACACTCATGGTGATGGCGATCACCTCGATGGCCTGGCCGGTCTGGTTGAGCACGGTACCGGCGAACAGCGAGACCATTTCCGGGTAGCCGATACCGGCCGCCAGCGACGAGTTCTTCGCAAGGTTCAGGTACTGGCTGGTCAGCGGCGGAATGATCACCCGCAGTGCCTGGGGGATGATCACCTTGCGCAGGGTCGGGCCCTCGCGCAGGCCGAGCGAACGGGCGGCTTCGGTCTGGCCATGGCTGACCGAACGGATGCCGGAACGCACGATTTCAGCGATGAAAGCTGCCGTATAAATAGTCAGCGCCAAGGTCAGCGCCAGCAGTTCGGGGATCAATACCCAGCCACCGACGAAGTTGAAGCCCTTCAGCTGCGGTACTTCCCAGGTCACCGGGCTGCCGAACAACAGCACGCTCAAGCCCGGGATGGCGATCAACAGCGCCAGCCCTGCCCAGAACTTGTGGAACGGCACGCCAGTCTCGTCAAAGCGTTTGTTGGCCATGCGCACCATCACGGCAATGGCCGCGATTGCCACCACCACGGCCACTGCAAACGGCCAGAAACCATCGGCCATGGAGGCGCCCGGCATGTTCAGGCCACGGTTGCTGATGAAGAACATATCGTCGATGTTGATGCTGCCCCGTGGGCCTGGCAGGGTCAGGAACACGGCGAAATACCAGAACAGGATCTGCAACAGCGGCGGGATATTGCGGAAGGTTTCCACATACACGGTCGCCAGCTTGTTGATCATCCAGTTTGGCGACAGCCGCGCCACACCGATGATGAAGCCCAGGATCGTCGCCAGGATGACACCGATGAAGGTCACCAGCAGGGTATTGAGCAGGCCGATGACGAACACCCGCGCATAGCTGTCGGATTCCACGTAGGGGATCAGGTGCTGGGCGATGCCGAAGCCGGCACTGCGGTCCAGAAAGTCGAAGCCCGACGTGATGCCTCGGTGCTGCAGGTTGGTTTGCGTGTTGTGGAACAGGTACCAGCCCAGACCGACCACGAAGACGATCGTGAGAATCTGGAACAGCCACGCGCGCACACGCGGATCGTTAAGGGACAAGCCCTTGGGTGCGCCGATTTGATTTTGCATGAAGTGCCCCGGACAGTAGGGATTCGAACAGCCTGCGGCGGCGGGATGCCGCCGCAGGGTGCAACCATCAGCGCACAGGTGGCGCGTACTGGATGCCGCCGTTGTTCCACAGGGCGTTCATGCCACGGTCGATCTTCAGGTCGGTGCTCTGGCCCAGGTTCTTCTCGAACACTTCGCCGTAGTTGCCGACTTGCTTGACGATCTGCACTACCCAGTCTTTGGGCAGTTTGAGGTCCTTGCCGTACTCGCCATCCCCACCCAGCAGGCGGGCGACGTCCGGGTTCTTGGTGGCCTTGGCCTCAGCTTCGACGTTCTTCGAGGTGATGCCCGCCTCTTCGGCGTTGAGCATGGCGAACAGGGTCCATTTGACGATGCTGAACCACTCCTCGTCGCCCTTGCGCACTACCGGGCCCAATGGCTCCTTGGAGATGGTTTCCGGCAGCACCACGTAGTCGGTCGGTGCGGCCAGCTTGGAGCGCTGGGCGAACAACTGCGACTTGTCCGAAGTCAGCACGTCGCAACGGCCGGACTCCAGCGACTTGGCGCTTTCGTCGGACGTGTCGAAGGTGATCGGGGTGTACTTCAGGTTATTGGCGCGGAAGAAGTCCGATACGTTCAGCTCGGTGGTGGTACCGGCCTGGATGCAGATGGTCGCGCCATCGAGCTCCTTGGCGCTGGAAACACCCAGCTTCTTGTTGACCAGGAAGCCGACGCCGTCATAGTAGGTGACACCGGCGAACACCAGGCCCATGCCCGCATCGCGCGAGCTGGTCCAGGTGGTGTTGCGCGACAGCACGTCGACTTCGCCCGATTGCAGGGCGGTGAAGCGTTCCTTGGCGTTGAGCTGGCTGAACTTGACCTTGGTGGCATCGCCAAACACGGCGGCGGCCACGGCACGGCAGACATCGGCGTCGATACCGACGATCTTGCCCTGTGCATCAGGTACCGAGAAGCCTGGAAGACCGTCGCTCACGCCACACTGGACGAAGCCCTTTTTCTTTACCGCATCGAGGGTGGCGCCGGCCTGGGCATTGCTCACGGCGCCCAGCGCGGCGGCAGCGGTCAGGACTGCCAGGGTGGTTTTCAACATCTTCATTCACAACCTCCAAATCGCTCTTGTTGTATCGAGCCGGAATTGCACCGCACCCTTTTGAGGCGTATCCGACCCGTATTGGCTTGTTATTGGGTCAATTGGCGCAATGGACTGTTCTGTGACAGCCTTCGCGTGCAAAGGGTGTTACCGTCACGGCTTGCCCTTTGCATCACAGGTTGAATTGCAAAGGGCGTACCAGATTCTTTGGCTGTAGCGTTTAAGCGCTCGTCAAGTAGGGAAAGTTGTATCGTTGCGACATTCTTTTTCCGACAATCATTTTCCGTGCCTTCTTTTCACGCACGCCATAACAAGACACGCACATTTTCGGAGCAGTCATGACCAACCCGCTGATTCTCGAACCACAGAAAACCGCTGACGCCTGTGTGATCTGGTTGCACGGTCTGGGGGCCGATCGTTACGACTTCCTACCTGTGGCCGAATTCATGCAGGAGCGCCTGCTCAGCACCCGCTTCATCATGCCCCAGGCGCCAACCCGCCCCGTGACCATCAACGGCGGCTACGCCATGCCCAGCTGGTACGACATCAAGGCCATGACCCCAGCCCGCGCCATCGACGAAGCTCAGCTGGAGGAGTCGGCCGAGCAAGTGGTTGCCCTGATCAAGGCCGAGCAGGCCAAAGGCATCAACCTGTCGCGGATCTTCCTGGCCGGTTTCTCCCAGGGTGGTGCGGTGGTGCTGCACACTGCCTATATAAAGTGGCAAGAAGCACTGGGCGGGGTGATCGCCCTGTCCACCTACGCCCCCACCTTCAACGACCAGCACCAGTTGAGTGCCTGCCAGCAACGCACCCCGGCCCTGTGCCTGCATGGGGTGCACGACCCGGTAGTGATCCCGTCCATGGGCCGCACCGCCTTCGAGTACCTGAACACCTGGGGCGTCGCCGCCCGCTGGCACGAGTACCCGATGGAGCACGAAGTGGTAGTCGAAGAGCTGAACGACATTCACGAATGGCTGGCCAAGCAACTGCAATAAGCCGCGACCGCCTGTAGTTGTAGGGCTATTCCACTACGCCGCGCCCGAATCTTGCATTACACTGCCCGGCGTACATTCCTTAACCAGTTGATGAGACGATCGTGCTCAAGGCACTCAAGAAAATATTCGGCAAGGGAGACGCCGCGCCACAGGCCGTCGCTCCTGCTGCCAGCGTGACGCCACCGGCGCCCACGCCCGCCAGCGAGCCCCGGCCCGCAGCCAAACCGGCCGCCCCGCGCGCCAACCCCACCCCCAAGGCTGAGCGGCCTGCCGCCGTTACGCCAGCGCCAGCAGCCGAGAAGCCGGCCAAGGACAAACCGCGTCGCGAGCGCAAGCCCAAACCGCAGGCCAGCCTATGGAAGCCCGAAGACTTCGTGGTCGAGCCGCAGGAAGGCAAAACCCGTTTCCACGACTTCAAGCTGTCCAACGAGCTGATGCACGCCATCCACGACCTGGGCTTCCCATACTGCACGCCGATTCAGGCGCAGGTACTGGGTTACACCCTGCGTGGCCAGGACGCCATCGGCCGGGCCCAGACCGGTACCGGCAAGACCGCCGCATTCCTGATCTCGATCATTTCCCAGTTGCAGCAAACGCCCCCGCCCAAGGAACGCTACATGGGCGAACCGCGCGCGCTGATCATCGCCCCTACCCGCGAGCTGGTGGTGCAGATCGCCAAGGACGCCGCGGCCCTGACCAAGTACACCGGCCTGAACGTGATGAGCTTCGTCGGTGGCATGGACTTCGACAAGCAGCTCAAGGCCCTGGAAGCGCGCCACTGCGATATCCTGGTGGCCACCCCGGGCCGCCTGCTGGACTTCAATCAGCGCGGCGAGGTGCACCTGGACATGGTCGAGGTGATGGTGCTGGACGAAGCCGACCGCATGCTCGACATGGGCTTCATCCCCCAGGTTCGCCAGATCATTCGCCAGACGCCGCCGAAGAGCGAGCGCCAGACCCTGCTGTTCTCCGCCACCTTCACCGACGACGTGATGAACCTGGCCAAGCAGTGGACCACCAACCCGGCCATCGTCGAGATCGAACCGGAAAACGTCGCCAGCGAAACGGTCGAGCAGCATGTGTATGCCGTGGCCGGCAGCGACAAGTACAAGCTGCTGTACAACCTGGTGACCCAGAACAAGTGGGAACGGGTAATGGTGTTCGCCAACCGCAAGGACGAAGTGCGGCGTATCGAAGAAAAGCTGGTGCGTGACGGCATCAATGCCGCCCAGCTGTCGGGCGACGTGCCGCAACACAAGCGCATCCGTACCCTGGAGAGCTTCCGTGAAGGGCGCATCACCGTGCTGGTGGCGACCGACGTGGCGGGGCGTGGTATTCACATCGATGGTATCAGCCATGTGATCAACTTCACCCTGCCGGAAGACCCGGACGACTACGTGCACCGCATTGGCCGAACTGGCCGTGCGGGGAGCAGTGGTGTGTCGATCAGCTTTGCCGGTGAGGATGATTCCTACCAGTTGCCGGCGATCGAAGAACTGCTGGGGCGCAAGATCAAGTGTGAAATGCCGCCGGATGAGCTGTTGAAGCCGGTGCCGCGCAAGCACCACTGATTACCCGAAATGCTAACGCCGTCCCTGTAGGAGCGGCCTTGTGTCGCGAAAGGGCCGCGCAGCGGCCCCAAAGATTTCATCTTTAATGCAGCTATTGCCGGGGCCGCTTTGCGGCCCTTTCGCGACACAAGGCCGCTCCTACAGGGAATCGGTGCAACCTTGACTACCAGCGCCCCGCCGCATCCTGGTCACTCTGCTTCCCTTCCACCCACCGCGGCCCTTCCTCGGTATTCTCCTTCTTCCAGAACGGCGCCCGGGTCTTCAGGTAGTCCATGATGAAGTTGCAGGCGTCGAACGCTGCCTGCCGATGGGCACTGGCCACACCGACGAACACGATCGGCTCACCCGGCTCCAGCGCACCGATGCGGTGCAGCACTTCCACCTTCAGCAGTGGCCAGCGCTGCTCGGCCTCGACCACGATCTTGGCCAAGGCCTTCTCGGTCATGCCGGGATAGTGTTCAAGGAACATCCCCGCCACTTCACGGCCATCGTTGAAATCCCGCACATAGCCGACAAAACCGACCACCGCGCCCACGCCGACGTTGGCCGCATGCATGGCATTGACCTCGGCCCCCGGGTCGAACGCGCCTTGCTGCACTCGCACTGCCATGTTCAGCCTCCGGTCACCGGCGGGAAAAACGCCACTTCATCACCCTCTGCCAGCGGCTCGTCGAGTTTGCACAGTTCTTCGTTACGCGCGCACATCAGGTTCTGCTCGGCCAGCACCGCATATTGCCCGCCCTTGGCCACCAGGACCTGGCGGACATCGTCCAGCACCTTGAACGCGCCCTCTACATGCTCGGCATCCACGCCCAGCAGCTCGCGGTAACGGGCAAAATAACTCACCTTGACCTTCATCACGCTTGCACCTTGTAGTGGCCGCTCTTGCCGCCGAGCTTTTCCAGCAGGCGCACCTGCTCGATGACCATGCCCTTGTCCACGGCCTTGCACATGTCATAGATCGTCAGCGCAGCAACGCTGGCGGCGGTCAGCGCCTCCATCTCGACACCGGTCTGCCCGGCCAGCTTGCAGCGGGCAACGATACGCACGGCGTCCTGCCCTTCGGCACTGAGTTCGACCTTGACGCTGGTCAGCATCAGCGGGTGGCACAGCGGGATCAAATCGCTGGTCTTCTTCGCCGCCTGGATCCCGGCAATGCGCGCCACGGCGAACACGTCGCCTTTGGGGTGTTCACCGTCGACGATCATCTGCAACGTCTGCGGCAACATGCGCACCCGCGCCTCGGCGGTGGCCTCGCGCTCGGTCACGGCCTTTTCAGTGACGTCGACCATGTTGGCCCGCCCCTGGGAATCAAGATGTGTCAGCACTGCTCTGCTCCTGTGAAGGGAACAGCCAGTGTAAACCCGTGGGTCAGGTTTGAGCAGAGGGTTTGACCGCGAAGAGGCCGGGCGGCGAACCGCCCGGCGGCAAGGGTTACAGATGCGACTCGGCGTACTCGGCCAGCACCGAGCGTGGCACACCCTGCAGGGTGATGTGCACGCCGTGGGGGAAGTCCTTGAAACGCTCGGTCAGGTAGGTCAGGCCCGAGCTGGTCGCGGACAGGTAGGGGGTGTCGATCTGCGCCAGGTTGCCCAGGCAGACCACCTTGGAACCGGAGCCGGCACGGGTAATGATGGTTTTCATCTGGTGCGGCGTCAGGTTCTGGCACTCGTCGATCAGGATCAGGCTTTGCTGGAAGCTGCGGCCACGGATGTAGTTCAGCGACTTGAACTGCAACGGCACGCGTTCGAGGATGTACTCGACGCTGCCATGGGTACTTTCGTCATCCATGTGCAAGGCTTCGAGGTTGTCGGTGATGGCGCCCAGCCACGGCTCCATTTTCTCCGCTTCGGTACCCGGCAGGAAGCCGATCTCCTGGTCCAGCCCCTGCACGCTGCGGGTGGCGATGATGCGCCGGTAGCGCTTGCTGACCATGGTCTGCTCGATGGCCGCAGCCAGGGCCAGGATGGTCTTGCCAGAGCCTGCGGCGCCGGTCAGGTTGACCAGGTGGATGTCCGGGTCGAGCAAGGCGAACAGCGCCAGGCTTTGGTGGATGTCGCGTGGTTTCAGGCCCCAGGCTTCCTGGTGCAGCAGCGGTTCCTGGTGCAAGTCGAGCAGCAGCAGTTCGTCGTTGCGGATGCCCTTGATCCAGCCGACGAAGCCCTGCTCATCGATGATGAACTCGTTGATATGCACGGCTGGCAAGTTGTCGATCATCTGCACCCGATGCCAGGTACGGCCACGCTCCTGGCGGGTATCGACCTTGCTGACGCGGTCCCAGAACGAGCCGGTGACCGAGTGGTAACCCTTGGACAGCAAGGACACGTCATCGACCAACTGGTCGGTGCTGTAGTCCTCGGCCGCAATGCCACAGGCGCGCGCCTTCAGGCGCATGTTGATGTCTTTGGTGACCAGCACCACGTCCAAGTCGGTGCGCCGGCTGCGTACGTCGAGCAGGGTGTTGATGATGATGTTGTCGTTGAGGTTTTCCGGCAGCAACTTGCTGGGCTCGTTGCGCGGGCTCATCAGGATCGACAGGAAGCCCTTGGGCCCGCTTTTGTTGCGTTGGATCGGCACGCCCTGCTCGACATCGCTGGGCGAAGCGTCACCAAGGGTCTGGTCGATCAGGCGGATGGCCTGCCGGCATTCGGCGGCGATGGTCTGTTTACCGGTCTTGAGCTTGTCGAGTTCCTCCAGCACCGTCATCGGAATGGCGACATGGTGCTCCTCGAAGTTCAGTAACGCGTTGGGGTCGTGAATCAGGACGTTGGTATCGAGCACATAGAGGATTGGCTTGCTGGAGGAAGGGTTGCGTCCTTGGTCATCCATACTCGGTCACCTTATGTCGAAGCCATACGGCGCGGTCTGTTGCGCCGCAAAGTGACTGCCGCTGTTCCCGTATCCGCGTTGTTACGGGCGGGAAGCGAACCTGGCAAGGTGGGCCTGGATGACGCCACCTGTGCTGCAGGAATCGGCTGTCTGGTTTCTTCATACCGCAAAAACCATGACCAAAAAAAGCATTTTTACGTGTTTTTGAACTTTATTTTTCTGATTGACGAAGCCCTCTTGGCGGCAGGGCCAGAGGGGTCTACGCTCAGAAGTCATACCCTCTATTCGCTATATCCATATTCTCGGCAACTCTCCCAGCCAATCCCGCTCTGGGCGGTATTGCGCAGCACCCATTCCACCGCCGGCTGCGCCTTGGGCAGGCTGTCATGGAACTGGATCACGCCCTTGCGCCACAGCAGCATCAGGGTCAGTACACGCTGCGCCGACGCCTCTGCGCTCAGTGCGCCGTCATCCTGGGCATCGATATCCCATAACGATACCCGCAGCTGTTGGCTGGCCATGAACGCCTCGCCGTCGGCCCGGCGCTGGCCATAAGGCGGGCGGAACAGCGGCACATACTGTTCCGGCAAGTCGGCCTGCACCCGCGCCTGGCTGCGCCGCAGCGAATCCTGCCAGTCGGTCCACTGCGCATGGGAGCGGTACTCCCAACCCTGGATGCCCACGCACTGGCCGCCATAGAGCCGGCGCAAGGCGTTCGCAGCCCCGCCATCCCGGCGTTGCTGCAGACGGTTGCCGAGCACGAAGAACGTGCCTTCGAGCTTCTGCCGGCGCAAGTAATCGGTGAGTAAATCGGTACTGCCACTCTCAGGCCCGGGCCCGCCGACGAAGGTCAGCAGGAACATACGGTCGTTCAATTCGTCGCCATTGCGCTCGCGCGAAGACAACCGTTCGATTTCGCTACTGGTCTGCGGCAACAACGCCGCCTTGCGCAGCTGCTCGTCCAGATAGCGCACATGAAACTGATGGCTTGGCTCGACCCAGCCGGTATAGAACGTGCCGACATCAGCAGCGAACGTGGCTGCCTGCGTGCGCAACTCCGCCATCGACGTAACCGGGTAGCAGAACGACGCGTCCTGCTCGCAACTGCGCTGCGCCTGTTGATAACCAGCCCACAACCGCTGCCACATACGTGCCCGCACCTGGCGCACCTTCTGCAGGTTGATCTGCCGCAGCCCCAGCCTCGCCGCCAGCGCCGAGTCATCCAGCAACTCGCTTTCGTGCAGCACCTGGGCGAACGAAAGAATTTCCGCCCGCGAGGCCACGTCGAACAGCGCCGGGCTGTTCAGTTGCTCGGGCCACAGGCTGCGGTCCAGGCTGACCTGGGGTGAAGGGGCGGCTTGCACGGCCAGGCTCAGCAGAGCGGCCAGCAAGGCAAAGGCAGTGCGCACGGTCGAAGGCTCCGCAACGGCAAAACGCGAACTATAGCGCCTGCATCGGCCATGGTCTGTGACTATCGTCGCCATAGTTTGGACTTGCACCGCCCAGCCCGTAGAATCCTCGGCCAACGATGCCAGGAGCCGACCCGATGCTGACGGTGATTTCCCCCGCCAAGACCCTCGACTACGACACCCCGCCAGTAACCGAGCGTTTCACCCTGCCCCAGTACCTGGATGACTCCCAGGCGCTGATCCAGCAGCTGCGCGAACTGTCGCCAGCGCAGATCAGCGAACTGATGCACCTGTCCGACAAGCTCGCGGGCCTGAATGCCGCTCGTTTCGGCAGCTGGACCCCAGACTTCACCCCCGCCAATGCCAAACAGGCGCTGCTGGCGTTCAAGGGTGACGTGTACACCGGCCTCGACGCCGAAAGCCTGGCTGAAGACGACTTCAGTTACGCACAAGACCACCTGCGCATGCTTTCTGGCCTGTACGGCCTGCTGCGCCCGCTGGACCTGATGCAGCCCTACCGCCTGGAAATGGGCACCAAGCTGGCCAACGCACGCGGCAAGGACCTGTACGCCTTCTGGGGCACACGCATCAGCGAATGGCTGAACGAGGCCCTGGCCGAACAGGGTGATGACGTGCTGCTGAACCTGGCCAGCAATGAGTACTTCAGCGCGGTGAAACGCAGCGCGCTGAAGGCCCGGGTGATCAATGTCGATTTCAAGGACCTGAAGAACGGCCAGTACAAGATCATCAGCTTCTACGCCAAGAAAGCCCGCGGCATGATGAGCCGCTTCGTCATCCAGCAGCGCATCAGCGACCCAGAGCAGCTCAAGCAGTTCGATGTGCAGGGCTATTACTACAGTGCCGAGCAGTCCAAGCCGGACCATCTGGTGTTCCTGCGCGATCACCCTGCCGATTAAGCCTGCAAAGCCCTCTTCGCGGGCGTGTCCGCGAAGGGGCCATCAGCCAAGCCCCATCCCCTCCGCCCTGCAACAGGGCACGATGCAAATCGCCATCACGCCATAAATCAGGCGCCAACAAATCGACACGCCTACCTTTATCGCCAAACGCCATAAGACCGTTCATACCTTTTTTGACGAATTTTGAAAAATATTTTCCGATACTGGCATAAAAACATCTCGTAACAGTTACACCCTTGATACACGGGGGTGAAACACCCGCGTGCTATCAAATTGAAACTGCCTACAACTGAATAAATATTTAGAAATCTTTCATCCGAGCGAAACCGGCTCAGGAACTTCTGCTAGGAGCAATCGCTCATAGTGCCGTAACGATTTTCCTGCCTGTGGGCTGTGAGAGATGACTTACAGATGACAATGGCAGGTATCCACTACCGTGCCCTTACAACTTCGACAGGTACTACGGGAACACCCCAAGACCGTGTCCATGCTGGAGATACGCGCCCCTTAAAAATCGTCCTAGTGGTTGATTTCAAAGGATTTATCCACTTGAAAAAACAAGCACAGCAACGCGCCAAGTAGCGCATTGCAATAAAGACGGCTGCATTTCAGGGCACGTTTTTTAATTGATGGCTTTTTACTGCCAACTTTGAGCGCATAACTTTTTGCGCTCCGGATTTATTTTGCCTGCGCTCGGCGAAGTGTGCATTCGCCATGGATCCGTGCGCCCGAAAACTGTTGTTAATCAACCCAGCCCGGCACTCTGCGGAGGCGCCGGCGTGATAAACACATGAGGTGATAGCGATGCGTATCAGCATCTTTGGTTTGGGTTATGTGGGTGCAGTCTGTGCAGGCTGCCTGACGGCGCGTGGCCATGAAGTGATCGGTGTGGACGTGTCCAGCACCAAGATCGACCTGATCAACCAGGGCAAGTCGCCCATCGTCGAACCTGGCCTGGAAGCACTGCTGCAACAGGGCATCGCCAATGGCCGCCTGCGTGGCACCACCGACTTCGCCGAAGCCATCCGTGCCAGCGATGTGTCGATGATCTGCGTGGGTACGCCCAGCAAGAAAAACGGCGACCTGGGCCTTGAGTACATCGAATCGGTGTGCCGTGAAATCGGCTACGTGCTGCGTGACACCACCCGCCGTCACACCATCGTGGTGCGCAGCACCGTGCTGCCGGGCACCGTCAAGAATGTGGTCATCCCGATCCTCGAAGACTGCTCGGGCAAAAAGGCCGGCGTCGACTTCGGTGTCGCGGTCAACCCGGAATTCCTGCGTGAAAGCACCGCCATCAAGGACTACGACCAGCCACCGATGACGGTTATCGGCGAACTGGACAGCGCCAGCGGCGACATCCTCCAGGCCCTGTACGAAGAGCTTGACGCCCCGGTCATCCGCAAGCCGATCGAGGTGGCCGAGATGATCAAGTACACCTGCAACGTGTGGCACGCCACCAAGGTCACCTTCGCCAACGAAATCGGCAACATTGCCAAGGCGGTAGGCGTTGATGGCCGTGAAGTGATGGACGTGGTCTGCCAGGACACGGTGCTGAACCTGTCCCAGTACTACATGCGCCCAGGTTTCGCCTTCGGCGGCTCGTGCCTGCCCAAGGACGTGCGTGCCCTCACCTACCGTGCCGCCAGTCTCGATGTGCGCGCACCGCTGCTCGACTCGCTGATGCGCAGCAACGAATCGCAGGTGCAGAACGCTTTCGAGCTGATCGAAGCCCACGACAAGCGCAAGGTCGCCCTGCTGGGCCTGAGCTTCAAAGCCGGCACCGACGACCTGCGCGAAAGCCCACTGGTCGAGCTGGCCGAGCGCCTGATCGGCAAGGGCTACCAGTTGGACATCTACGACGAGAACGTCCAGTACGCCCGCGTCCACGGCGCCAACAAGGACTACATCGAATCGAAGATCCCGCATGTGTCGTCGCTGCTCAATGCCAACTTCCAGCAGGTGATCGACAACGCCGACATCATCGTCCTCGGCAACCGTGACGAGCAGTTCCGCGCGCTGGCCCAGCAAGCGCCAGCTGGCAAGCAAGTAATCGACTTGGTCGGTTTCATGAGCAAACCAACCTGCACCACCAGCCGTACCGAAGGCATCTGCTGGTAAGTGCCTGACCGGGCAGCGCAAGCCCTCCCCACTTGCGCTGCCCACCCTCCCCCGAATTTTCGACGGATGCTGAACATGCAAAGGCTCCAGACCGTGCTGTTGCAGTGCGCCGGGTGGCTGCTCTACATGAGCCTGCTCATGCTGATCGCCCTGGCCCTGCCAGCCGATATCTTCGACTCGCAATCGAAGCACTTCATCTTCCTGGTCGGCGCAGTCGGCATCTGGCGCTATTCCATGGGCGCCACCCATTTCATCCGCGGCATGATCTTCCTCTACGGCGTGTACCCGTACCTGCGCCGCAAGGTGCAGAAAATGGGCACTGCTGCCGACCCGTCGCACGTTTACCTGATGGTGACCAGCTTCCGCATCGAAGCGCTGACCACCGCCCAGGTGTACAGCTCGGTGATCCGCGAGGCGATCAACTGCGGCTTCCCCACCACCGTGGTCTGCTCACTGGTGGAAATGTCCGATGAGCTGCTGGTGAAAAGCCTGTGGGCCAAATACAACCCACCAGCCCATGTGAAGCTGGACATCGTGCGCATCGCCGGCACCGGCAAGCGCGATGGCCTGGCCTACGGCTTCCGCGCCATCTCACGCATGCTGCCGGACGAGAACGCCGTGGTGGCGGTGATCGACGGGGACACCGTGCTGGCCGATGGCGTGGTACGCAAGACCGTACCGTGGTTCAAGCTGTTCCCCAACGTCGGTGGCCTGACCACCAACGAATTCTGCGAGGTGCGCGGCGGCTACATCATGAGCGAGTGGCACAAGCTGCGCTTCGCCCAGCGCCACATCAACATGTGCTCGATGGCACTGAGCAAGCGCGTGCTGACCATGACCGGCCGCATGTCGATGTTCCGCGCCAGCGTGGTGACCAACCCCGAATTCATCGCCGATGTTGAAAGCGACTCGCTGATGCACTGGCGCCTGGGCCGCTTCAAGTTCCTCACCGGTGACGACAAGTCCAGCTGGTTCAGCCTGATGCGCCTGGGCTACGACACGTTCTACGTGCCGGACGCGGCCATCAACACGGTCGAGCACCCGCCGGAAAAAAGCTTCTTCAAAGCCAGCCGCAAGCTGATGTACCGCTGGTACGGCAACAACCTGCGGCAGAACTCCCGCGCACTGGGCCTGGGCCTGGGCCGCCTGGGGTTGTTCACCAGCATCGTGCTGTTCGACCAGCGCGTGTCGATGTGGACCAGCCTGCTGGGCCTGACCGTGGCGGTGATCGCCAGCCTCAAGTTCGGCCTGGCCTTCCTGCTGGTGTACCTGCTGTGGATCGGCATTACCCGCCTGATCCTCACCATCATGCTGCTGTGCTCCGGCCACAACGTAGGCCCGGCCTACCCGCTGATTCTCTATTACAACCAGATCATCGGCGCACTGATGAAGATCTACGTGTTCTTCCGCCTCGACAAACAGTCGTGGACGCGTCAGCCCACTGCCCTCAAGCGTGACCTCGCCAGCTTTCAACAATGGTTCAACACCTGGTCCTCGCGGACCATGACCTTCTCGGCTGCCAGCATCTTCGTTGCTGTGCTGTTCATGGTCGTGTGAGCCCAACCCGGATCGGATCTAACAGGAACAAACCACCATGAATACCGCCGTGAACGTCAATGTCGTGCATGAGTCCGAAGCCCAGCGCCAACACGCCCGGGTACGCATTCCCGCCAAGCTGCGCTTCCTGGACGCCCAGCGCCAGACCCACGAAGTGAAGGTCGACGACCTTTCCGCCGGTGGCCTGAGCTTCCACACCAAGCAGCAGCTGACGGTAGGCGATGTACTGCGCGGGCGCCTGCAGTTCGTGGTCGACAACCTGGGCCTGTCGATCGACATCGAGTTCCAGGTGCGCTCGTACAACCCGGACAATGGCCGTACCGGCGCGCAGTTCCAGAACCTTGAACCACGCGACATCGCCACGCTGCGGCACATCATCACCAGCCACCTGTCCGGTGAGCTGATCAGCATCGGCGACGTGCTCAGTACCCTGCAGCGCGACAACTTCACCAAGGCGCGCAAGCAGAAGGACGGTGGTTCTGGCCTGAGCGCCTTCGGCCGGCTCAAGGCCGTTACCGTCACCCTCGGCGTGTTCGTGGTCGGCGTTGCAGCTTTTGGCTTCGTCGCCAAGTCGCTGTACGGCATGTACTTCGTCAGCCATGCCGAAGCGGGTGTGGTCGCGGTACCGACCACCACCGTCACCATGCCGCGCGACGGCACTGTGAGCAGCCTGGTCGAAAGTGGCGGGCAGATCGCCAAGGGCGCGCCACTGGCCAGCTTCACCACCAGCATGCTGGACATGCTCAAGGGCAACCTTGAAGACGCACAGCTGGAGCCGGCGAAGATCGAGGAGCTGTTCGGCAAGCAGCTGTCCGGCACCCTCACCAGCCCCTGCGATTGTGTGGTCGCCCGCCAGTTGGTGGACGATGGCCAGTACGCAGCCAAAGGCCAGGCGATCTTCCAGCTGATCCCGCGCACCACCACGCCGATGGTCGAGGCCCGCTTCAGCTACCGCCAGTTCGACGAGGTCAAGCCGGGTACCCGGGTCAACTTCCAGGTCGCCGGCGAAGACGAAGTGCGCACCGGCCAGATCGTCAGCAGCACCAGCCTCAACAGCGAAGACCTGTCCTCCGACATCCGCGTGCAGATCAAGCCTGACACTGGAATGCCCGCCGAACTGGCCGGCCGCCCGGCTTCGGTCAACAGCGACCGTGGCCCGTCTATGAACTGGCTGATCGACAAAGCAGTGGCCCGTGGGCTGTAAGAGGAACTTGCGATGACTAGCATGCCGCCGTTGCGAGGGCTTTGCCCTCGATCGCGACACAAGGCCGCTCCTACAGGGTCCGAGTCGTTCTCCCATCTGTCGCCTGGCACTCAACCTGTAGGAGCGGCCTTGCGTCGCGATCGAGCGCGCAGCGCTCGCCCATTCGCATGGTGCACACTCGCCCTGGCCATTACCCTGGCCGGCTGTGCCGGCCTGCCCGACCAGCGCCTGGCCAACGAGGCCATGAAGCGCGGTGACACGGCATTGGCCGAGCGCAACTACAAGGCCCTGGCCGACCTGGGCTACAGCGAAGCACAAGTAGGCCTGGCAGACATCAAGGTGGCCACCCGCGACCCATCGCAAATCAAGGAAGCCGAGGCCACCTACCGCGCAGCGGCGGCCACTTCGCCCCGTGCCCAGGCGCGCCTTGGCCGCCTGCTGGTGGCCAAGCCCGACAGCACCCAGGCCGAACGCGAAGAAGCCGAAACCCTGCTCAAGCAGGCTGCGAAGCAGGGCGAAAGCAATACCCTGATTCCGCTGGCAATGCTCTACCTCAGCTACCCGCAGAGCTTCCCCAAGGTCAATGCGCAGCAGCAGATCGACCAATGGCGCGCCGCCGGCAACCCGGAAGCGGGCCTGGCCCAAGTGCTGCTGTACCGCACCCAGGGCACCTACGACCAGCACCTGGGCGACGTGGAGAAGATCTGCAAGGCCGCCCTGAACAGCACCGACATCTGCTACGTCGAACTGGCCACCGTGTACCAGAAGCGTGGCCAGGCCGACCAGCAAGCCGCCCTGCTCGCCCAGTTGAAGTCCGCCTACGCCCGTGGCGCGGTGCCGGCCACTCGGGTCGACAGCGTTGTCCGGGTGCTGGCCGACCGCAGCCTTGGCCAGACCGACGAGAAAACCGCCAAGGACCTGCTTGAGCAGGTGGCCCCCGCCAACCCGGCATCCTGGGTCAGCCTGGCGCAACTGCTGTACGACTTCCCCGAACTGGGCGATACCGACCAGCTAATGGCTTACATCGACAAGGGCCGCGAGGCCGAACAACCACGCGCCGAACTGTTGCTGGGCCGCCTGTACTACGAAGGCAAAACCCTGCCAGCCGACGCGAAAAAAGCCGAGCAGCACCTGCAAGCCGCCGCCGACGCTGGCGAAATCAGCGCCCATTACTACCTGGGCCAGCTGTACCGCCGTGGCTACCTGGGCAATGTCGAGCCGCAGAAAGCCGTCGATCACCTGCTGGCCGCCGCCCGTGGTGGGCAGAACAGCGCCGACTATGCCCTGGCCCAGCTGTTCAGCGAAGGCCACGGCATCCGCCCGCAACCGGGCAACGCCTGGGTGTTCGCCCAGCTGTCGCAGGCCAACCCGACGCCGCAATCGAGCGAACTGCTGCAGCAACTCGACCAGCAACTCACGCCTGACCAGCGCAGCCAGGCCCAGCAACTGTTGGGCCAGGAAAAGCGCGCACGCGGCAGCATGGCGCAGGGCGCGAACAGCACCCTGGCCCTCGAAGCCCTGCAAGACGACGAAAAAGAAGTAGACGGTGAGGACTCGCTATGACGCTCAATCCCTTCGTGAAAGCCGGCATCGGCCTGAGCTTCGCCCTGCTGTGGTCCTGCCCGACCCTGGCGGAAATGACCGCTGAAAAGAATTTTGGCCTGGACGTGAAAATCACCGGCCAGTCGGAAGACGACCGCGACCTGGGCACCCGCCCTGGTGGAGACGTCAACGGCCTGGGCCTGGACCTGCGCCCTTGGGTGTACGGCGAGCGCGGTAACTGGAGTGCCTATGCCATGGGCCAGGCCGTCGCCGCCACCGACACCATCGAAACCGACACCCTGCGCCAGAACGACGACGGCACCAGCACCGAAACCGGCGACGACAGCCGCCAACCGGACAAAAGCTACCTGGCCATGCGCGAGTTCTGGGTCGGCTACAGCGGCCTCACCGCCTACCCCGGCGAGCAACTGCGCTTCGGCCGCCAGCGCCTGCGCAGCGACGATGGCATGTGGCGCGACACCAACATCGAAGCATTGAACTGGACCTTCGACACCACCCTGCTCAAGGCCGACCTGGGCGTGGCCCAGCGCTTCAGCGAGTACCGCACCGACCTCACCGAACTGGCCCCGGAAGACAAGGACCGCACCCACATCTACGGCAACGTCGCCACGCAGTGGACGCCTGGCCATTGGGTTGGCGTGCGGGCACACCATACGCACGACAGCGGCAGCCTGAAAAACCCCGGCGAAACCGTCGACGCGCTGGACAAGACCCGCACTGGCGAGTTGACCTGGCTGGGCCTGGAAGCCAACAGCGACGCCTACAACTGGCGCAACGACCACACCGTCAACTACTGGGGTAGCGTCACCTGGCTGACCGGTGACCGCGACACCCTCAGCAGCCAGGCCGTCGGCAACGATCAGATTGCCACCGGCAAGCAGAGCGGCGACGTCAATGCATGGGCCACCGACCTTGGCATTCGCCTGCGCCTGGACCCGCAATGGCAAGTCGGTGCGGCCTACGCCCGTGGCAGCGGCGGTGGTGGCGACGACGGCTCGAACAACTTCGAGCAGACCGGCCTTGAGAGCAACCGCTCCAACTTCACCGGCACCCGCTCGCGCGTGCACCGCTTCGGCGAAGCTTTCCGTGGCGAGCTGGGCAACTTGCAGGCAGCCACCCTGTTCGCCTCCTGGCAGCTGCGCGACGACTACGACGCCAGCCTGATCTACCACAAATTCTGGCGGGTCGACGGTAACCAGAACATCGGCTCCAGCGGCATCAACGCGGTGGTCAACGACAACGGCGTGAACCGCCCGCTGGTCGACGGCGAAAAAGACCTTGGCCAGGAAATGGACGTGGTCGTGACCAAGTACTTCAAGCAAGGCCTGCTGCCGGCATCGATGAGCCAGGCCATCGACGAGCCGTCCGCCCTGGTGCGCCTGCGTGCCGGTGTATTCAAGCCGGGCGATGCCTACGGCAAGGAAGCGGACTCGTACATGCACCGCGCCTTCGTCGATGTGATCTGGCGCTTCTGAGGCCGGTAGGGGACTGACCGTTATGAACCTTCACCCGCACTTACGTCACAGCCTGTTGGCCAGCGCCTTGCTGCTGGCCAGCGGCCTGGCCGCTGCCGCAGAACCCCAGGTGATCGCCAAGGAGCTGCAGCAGGCCAAGACCTACACAGTGGCCAGCGCACCGATCGAACCGCTGCAGATGGACCCGCCAAAGCTGCCCGACTTGACCGGTTTCACCGCCGAGGCGGTGCAGAAAAAGATCGACCGTAGCCACAAAGGCAAGGTCAGCCTGCGCCGCATGTTCCAGGAGGACACCCTCAAGGAGTTCGTCGGCGGCGACAACAAGGCAGCCGAGTGGGTGCAGCGCCAGCACGGCATTCCGCAGGCGATCTTCGTCGATGACGGCCATGTCGACCTGGTCGAGCTGAGCAAGAAGGTGCCCAAACAGTACCTCAGCGAAGTCGAGCCCGGTGTGTACCTGGCGCGCCTGCCGATCGTGGTCGGGCAAAAGGGCATCCTCGAGATCGACGGCAAGGTCAAGCAGCTGCGCCTGTCCCAGGAGGGCGGTTCGTTCCTGGTCAACGACGGCAAGCTGTTCGTCACCGACACCCAGGTGACCGGCTGGCGGGAAAAGGACAATGGCCCGGCCACCTTCCGCTCGCCCAAGGAATTCCGCCCGTTCCTGCTGTCGTGGGGCGGCACCGAGACCTACATCGTCAACACCAGGATGGCCAGCTTCGGCTACGCCAAGTCCAAGTCGTATGGCGTGAGCATTTCGCAGTACACGCCGAACATGGCCAAGCGCATGGGCCGCCCGGAACCCACCGGCTGGATCATCGGCTCGGAATTCAGCGACATGTGGTACGGCTTCTATTGCTACGAAACCCAGGATTTCGTGGTCAAGGACAGCACCTACCGCGACAACATCGTCTACGGCATCGACCCGCACGACCGCTCGCACCGCCTGATCATCGCCGGCAACACGGTGTACGGCACCAAGAAGAAGCACGGCATCATCGTTTCGCGTGAGGTCAACGACAGCTGGATCATCAACAACAAGAGCTACGACAACAAGCTCTCGGGCGTAGTGATCGACCGTAACAGCGTCAACAACCTGGTGGCCTACAACGAGATTTACCGCAACCACACCGACGGCATCACCCTGTACGAAAGTGGCGACAACCTGATCTGGGGCAACAAGCTGATCAACAACCGCCGCCACGGCATCCGCGTGCGCAACAGCGTGAACATCCGTCTGTACGAAAACGTCGCCATGGCCAACGGCCTGGTCGGCGTGTACGGCCACATCAAGGACCTGTCCGACACCGACCGCGATATTGCCCTCGACCCGTTCGACACCAAGGTGTCGCTGATCGTGGTGGGTGGCGAGCTGGCGGCCAACGGCTCCGGCCCGCTGTCGATCGACTCGCCGCTGTCGGTCGAACTGTACAAGGTATCCATGCTCGCCCCACGCAAGGCCAGCGGCATCAGCCTCAATGGCGTGCTGGGCGAGCGCCAGGACGAAATCCTCGACCTGCTGGTACGCCAGCAGAAGGCTGTGCTGATCGACCCGGTCGAACGCCAGACCGAAATGATCGATTAAGGAAGCCCAGACCATGACTCCACACCTGATGAAATTGCTGGGCCTGTCCGCCGCCCTTCTGGCGATCAGCCAGGGCGTGCGCGCCGAAGACGTCAAGGCCCCGACCTTCAGCGCCGAGCCCTGCTGCCAGCTGTGCCCCGAAGCGCACGATGCCAGCCGCTACACCACCCGCTACCAGCAGAACTTCACCACGCTGGTGCAGGCCAAGGGTGACTGGCTGTTCCGTACCCGCGAAGACCTGCGCACCGAGTTCACCACCACCCCGGCCGGCTACAAGCGCCTGCAACAAGTGCACGACGCGTTCAAGAAGCGTGGCGTGGAACTGGTGGTGGTGTACCAGCCGACCCGTGGCCTGGTGAACCGCAACATGCTCAACCCGGCCGAGAAAGCCGCCTTCGACTACCCAAAGGCCCTGGGCAACTACCAGGCCATGCTCAAGCGCTTCGCCAGCATGGGCTACAACGTGCCCGACCTGTCGCCGCTGACCAACGAGCAACTGGCCGCCGCCGACCAGGGCAAGGACTTCTACTTCCGTGGCGACCAGCACTGGACGCCCTATGGCGCCGAGCGCGCGGCAAAAATCGTGGCCGACACCGTGCACAAGATGCCGGCCTTCGAAGGCATACCGCGCAAGGAATTCGAGACCAAGAAGTCCGGGCGCATGGGCAAGACCGGCACCCTGCATAACGTAGCCGGCCAGCTGTGCGGCACCAGCTACGCGGTGCAGTACATGGACCAGTTCGCCACCGAGCCGAAAGGTTCGAGCGGCGGCGACGACCTGTTCGGTGACGGCGGCAACGCGCAGATCACCCTGGTCGGCACCAGCCACAGTGGCAAGAACTACAACTTCTCGGGCTTCCTCGAGCAGTACATCGGCGCCGACGTGCTCAACGTTGCCTTCCCTGGCGGTGGCCTGGAGGGCTCGATGATCCAGTACCTGGGCAGCGAGGAATTCCAGAAGCACCCGCCGAAGATCCTGGTGTGGGAGTTCTCCCCGCTGTACCGCCTGGACCAGGAAACCATCTGGCGGCAAATCCTTGGCCTGCTCGATGACGGCTGCGACGACCGCCCTGCCCTGATGAGCGCCAGCACCACCCTCAAGCCCGGCAAGAACGAGCTGATGGTCAACGGCAAGGGCGGCGTGATCAAAGACTTGATCAACCGCAACCTGCAGATGGACGTGAAGTTCGAAGACCCGTCGGTGAAGGTGTTGCAAGCCACCCTCTGGTACCTCAACGGCCGCCACGAGGACATCAAGCTGGAAAAACCGGAAACCTCCGACACCGACGGCCGCTTCGTCTTCCAAATGCGTGAAGACGAAGACTGGGCCAGCCAGGGCCTGCTGGCGTTCGAGGTACAGGGGCCGGAAAGCGGCACCCAGAAGGTCGAGGCCAAGCTCTGCAAACGCAACAACTTCGCCGTGCCTGCGCAGACCGCGCAGGCCGGCCAGTGAGGCGATCCATGACCCTATTGAAGCGAATTTCCAGCCCCGCCCTGCTCGCTTTGGCCCTGTTTGGCGGTGCCGCGCACGCTGCGCTGGTACCCCCGCAGGGTTACTACGAGGGGATCGAAAAGCTCAAGACCGGCGACGGCAATTTCCACTGCGAAGCGGCGCCCAAGCCGTACACCGGCGCGTTGCAGTTTCGCAGCAAATACGAAGGCTCTGACAAGGCGCGGGCAACGCTCAATGTTGCCTCGGAAAAGGCCTTCCGCAAGTCGACCGAAGACATCACCACGCTTGAGAAAGGCGTGAGCAAGATGGTTGGCCAGTACATGCGCGATGGCCGCCCGGCGCAGCTCGATTGCACCTTGGCCTGGCTGGGCACTTGGGCGCGCGCCGACGCATTGCTGTCCACCGACTACAACCACACCGGCAAGTCGATGCGCAAATGGGCACTGGGCAGCATGAGCGGCTCGTGGCTGCGCCTGAAGTTCTCCCACTCGCAGCCGCTGGCCGCGCACCAGGCTGAAGCCGAAGTCATCGAAAAATGGTTCGCCCGCCTGGCTGAACAGACCGTGCGCGACTGGAGCGACCTGCCGCTGGAGAAGATCAACAACCACAGCTACTGGGCGGCCTGGTCGGTCATGGCGACCGCTGTCGCCACCGACCGTCGCGACCTGTTCGACTGGGCCGTGAAGGAATACAAGGTGGGCGCCAACCAGGTGGATGACCAGGGCTTTCTGCCCAACGAAATCAAGCGCAAGCAGCGCGCACTGGCCTACCACAACTATGCCCTGCCGCCCCTGGCGATGATTGCCAGCTTTGCCCAGGCCAATGGCGTGGACCTGCGCAAAGAGAACAACTTCGCCCTGCAGCGTCTGGGTGAAGGCGTACTGGCCGGTGCCCGCGACCCGAGCCAGTTCAAGGCCCGCACCGGCGAGAAGCAGGACATGAAGGACCTCAAGGTCGACAGCAAGTATGCCTGGCTCGAACCCTGGTGCGAACTGTACCACTGCGTCGGCGACACCCTGCAGCGCAAGCACGGCATGCAGCCGTTCAACAGCTTCCGGCTGGGCGGCGACCTGACCCGGGTCTACGACCCGAACGCAGAGAGCAAGAAATAGATGTCGCCTGGGTTAGGGCCGCTTTGCGGCCCATCAGGAATGAAGTGACAACGGTTTCCTCCAGCTTTTTGCTGGGGGGTTTGGGGGGCGCTTTGCCCTGGATGCTGTGAACAAATTAGGAGAACCGGGATGGTCTTCTCGTCCAACGTGTTCCTGTTCCTGTTCTTGCCGATCTTCCTCGGCCTGTACTACCTGAGCGGGCAACGTTATCGCAACCTGCTGCTGCTGATCGCCAGCTACATCTTCTATGCCTGGTGGCGGGTGGACTTCCTGGCCCTGTTCGCCGGGGTCACCCTGTGGAATTACTGGATCGGCCTCAAAGTGGGTGCCGCCGGTGTGCGCACCAAGCCCGCCCAGCGCTGGCTGCTGCTTGGCGTGGGTGTCGACCTGGCGATTCTCGGCTACTTCAAGTACGCCAACTTCGGCGTCGACAGCCTCAACGCGATCATGGCCTCGTTCGGCCTTGAGCCGTTCATCCTCACCCACGTGCTGCTGCCGATCGGTATCTCGTTCTACATCTTCGAGTCGATCAGTTACATCATCGACGTCTACCGTGGCGACACCCCGGCTACTCGCAACCTGATCGACTTCGCCGCGTTCGTGGCCATCTTCCCGCACCTGATCGCAGGCCCCGTGCTGCGCTTCAAGGACCTGGTCGAGCAATTCAACAACCGCACCCACACCCTGGACAAGTTTTCCGAAGGCTGCACCCGCTTCATGCAGGGCTTCATCAAGAAAGTGTTCATCGCCGACACCCTGGCCGTGGTCGCCGACCACTGCTTCGCCCTGCAAAACCCGACCACGGGCGATGCCTGGCTGGGCGCGCTGGCGTACACCGCACAGCTGTACTTCGACTTCAGCGGCTACAGCGACATGGCCATCGGCCTGGGCCTGATGATGGGCTTCCGCTTCATGGAGAACTTCAAGCAGCCATACATCAGCCAATCGATCACCGAGTTCTGGCGGCGCTGGCACATCAGCCTGTCGACCTGGCTGCGCGACTACCTGTACATCACCCTGGGCGGTAACCGCAAAGGCACCTTCAACACCTACCGCAACCTGTTCCTGACCATGCTGCTGGGCGGCCTGTGGCACGGTGCCAACTTCACTTACATCATCTGGGGCGCCTGGCACGGCATGTGGCTGGCCATCGAACGCGCGCTGGGCATCGACACCAACCCGCAGCGCTTCAACCCGGTCAAATGGGCCTTCACCTTCCTGCTGGTGGTGGTCGGCTGGGTGATCTTCCGCGCCGAGAACCTGCACGTGGCCGGCCGCATGTACGGCGCCATGTTCAGCTTCGGCGACTGGCAGCTGTCGGAACTCAACAGTGCCCAGCTGACCGGCCTGCAGGTGGCGACCCTGGTCATCGCCTACCTCACCCTGGCGTTCTTCGGCCTACGCGACTTCTACCGCAATGCCAAACCGACGCCCAAGGCAACCCCGGTGCAGGTGAACAGCGATGGCTCGATCGGCCTGGACTGGACCCGGGTGATGACCCGCGCCCTGATTCTGCTGCTGTTCGTCGCCTCGATCCTCAAGCTTTCGGCGCAGAGCTACTCGCCGTTCCTGTACTTCCAGTTCTGAGGCCGATGACATGAACCGCACATTACGCATCACTTATTCCCTGTCGTTTCTTGGCTTGCTGGTGGGCATGGGCGTGTGGTCCACCGGTGGTCTGCAAAGCTTTCAGCGCACCGAGCAGATGACACTGCTCAACGGCAAGCTGGCCAAGGCCGCCGAGACCCACTACGACGACGAGTTCCCGATCAAGCGCCTGGGCACGAACCTTTGGGCGGCCATGGACTTCAAGCTGTTCAACGAGGGCCGACCCGGTGTGGTACTGGGCCGCGACCAGTGGTTGTTCAGCGACGAAGAGTTCAAGCCCACCGCCGGTGCCGAACAACTGATGCAGGAAAACCTGGCGCTGATCCGTGGCGTGCGCGACACCTTGCAGCAGCACGGTAGCCAGCTGGTGCTGGCTATCATCCCGGCCAAGGCGCGCCTCTATTCGGAATACCTGGGCAAAGAGCAACCGGCCAGCCTGCACGATGACCTGTACAACCAGTTCCACGCCCAGGTACGCCAGGCCAACGTGTTCGCCCCAGACCTGCAAGCGGCCATGGAACAAGCCAAAGCCCGCGGCCAGGTATTCCTGCGCACCGACACCCACTGGACACCAATGGGCGCCGAAGTCGCCGCCCAGACGCTGGCCGAGGCGGTAAGCCGGCAGAACCTGCTCAACGGTGACCCGCAAACCTTCGTCACCGAAGCTGGCAGCACCGCGCCCTACAAAGGCGACCTGACCAACTTCCTGCCACTGGACCCTTTGTTCAGCAACCTGTTGCCGGCCCCGGACAACCTGCAGCAGCGCACCACCCGCCCGGTCGATGCCGAGGGTGACGCGGGGGACGCACTGTTCGCCGATAAGCAGATTCCGGTTGCGCTGGTGGGTACCAGCTACAGCGCCAACCCGCACTGGAACTTCCTTGGTGCCCTGCAGCAGGCCCTGAACAGCGACGTCGCCAACTACGCAGAAGACGGCCATGGCCCGCTGCTGCCAATGCTCAAGTACCTGCAAAGCGATGCCTTTAAAAACGCCGCACCGCAAGTGGTGGTGTGGGAATTCCCCGAGCGTTATCTGCCCATGAAAAACGACCTCAGCAGTTTCGATCCGCAGTGGATCGCGCAGCTGAAGAACACCCGTAAAACCGAAGAAAACCTGGCCTTGTCGTCCAACCAGACGCGCCACTGATCGATAGAGAGGAAACGCACATGACTACCAAGACTTCCATTGCCAAAGCCCTCACCCTCGCGGCCGGCCTGTCCCTTGCTTCCATGCAGGCCTTCGCCGGCGCGGATGCCGCGCTGTATGGCCCGAGCGCGCCGAAAGGCTCGACCTTCGTGCGCCTGTACAACGCGGCCAGCGCACCGGCCGCCGCCTCGGTCGGCAACACCCAGATCAAGCAGGTTGGCGCCCAGGCCAGCAGCGACTTCAGCTTCCTGCCAGGCGGCGACTACACAGCCCAGGTCGGCGGCAAGAGCGTGCCGGTCAAGCTGGCCTCGGACAAGTACTACACCCTGGTCAACAGCAGCAGCGGCAACCCGCAGTTGATCGAAGAACCACCGTTCAAGAACAAGCAGAAAGCCCTGGTGCGCGTGCAGAACCTGAGCGACCAGCAGCTGACCCTGAAAACCGCCGACGGCAAGACCGAAGTGGTCAAGCCGGTGGCCGCAAACGGCCGGGGCGAACGCGAAATCAACCCGGTCAAGGTCAACCTGGCGCTGTACCAAGGTGACAAGAAAGTGGGTGACGTGAAACCCGTCGCCCTGGAGCGCGGCGAAGCCGCCGTGCTGTATGTAACGGGTTCCGGCAACGCCTTGTCGCCGGTGTGGGTAACTCGCCCCGTGGCTAGCAACTGATCCCCCTGCCTTTAACGACTATTGGAGAAACATGATGATCCCGGTAATTCTTTCTGGTGGTAGCGGTTCGCGTCTGTGGCCTCTGTCGCGCAAGCAGTTCCCAAAACAGTTCCTGGCCCTGACCGGCGAACACACCCTGTTCCAGCAAACCATCGAGCGCCTGGCGTTCGAAGGCATGGACACACCGATCGTGGTCTGCAACAAGGACCACAAGTTCATCGTCCAGGAACAGCTGGCTGCGCTGAAGCTGGAAACCCAAGGCATCCTGATGGAGCCGTTCGGCCGTAACACCGCGCCGGCCGTGGCCATGGCCGCCATGAAACTGGTCAACGAAGGCCGCGACGAGCTGATGCTGGTGCTGCCAGCCGACCACGTGATCGACGACCAGAAGGCCCTGCAGCGCGCCCTGGCCCTGGCCACCATCGCCGCCGAGCGTGGCGAGATGGTGCTGTTCGGCGTGCCGGCGACCAAGCCGGAAACCGGCTACGGCTACATCCGCTCCAGCCAGGATGCCCTGCTGCCCGAAGGCGTGGCACGCGTGGCCCAGTTTGTCGAGAAACCCGATGAGAAACGCGCCGCCGAGTTCGTCCAGGCCGGTGGCTACTTCTGGAACAGCGGCATGTTCCTGTTCCGCGCCAGCCGCTTCCTCGAAGAGCTGAAAAAGCACGACGGCGACATCTACGACACCTGCGTGCTGGCGCTGGAGCGCAGCGAGGAAGACGGCGATGTGCTGAGCATCGACGAAGCCACCTTCGCCTGCTGCCCGGACAACTCCATCGACTACGCGGTGATGGAAAAAACCCAGCGCGCCTGCGTAGTGCCGATGTCGGCCGGCTGGAGCGACGTGGGCTGCTGGTCATCGCTGTGGGAAGTGCACGAGAAGGACGACAACGGCAACGTCACCAAGGGCGACGTGGTGGTGCAGGACAGCCGCAATTGCATGATCCACGGCAACGGCAAGCTGGTGTCGGTGATCGGCCTGGAAAACATCGTGGTGGTCGAAACCAAGGACGCCATGATGATTGCCCACAAGGACAAGGTCCAGGGCGTCAAGCAGATGGTCAAGACCCTCGACGAACAGGGTCGCACTGAAACCCAGAACCACCTGGAAGTGTATCGCCCGTGGGGCTCGTACGACTCGGTGGACATGGGTGGCCGCTTCCAGGTCAAGCACATCACTGTCAAGCCGGGTGCCAGCCTGTCGCTGCAGATGCACCACCACCGCGCCGAGCACTGGATCGTGGTGTCCGGCACCGCCGAGGTCACCTGCGACGAGAACGTGTTCCTGCTGACCGAAAACCAGTCGACCTACATCCCGATCGCATCGGTGCACCGCCTGCGCAACCCAGGCAAGATCCCGCTGGAGATCATCGAAGTGCAGTCCGGCAGTTATTTGGGCGAGGATGACATCGAGCGCTTCGAGGATGTGTATGGGCGGACATCGACGCCGGTGGAGCGAGGTGTTTCGGTCAAGACGATTGCGCAGTAAGTAAACCCCTGGGGCCGCTTTGCGGCCCTTTCTCGACACGAGGGCGAAGCCCTCGCGCTTTTGAGCCCTCCCCCATTTCAGGCTACGATGGTCAGACCCCGCGCAACCAAGGTCTTCAAGCCCAATGATCATCGGTGCCTTCCTCATCCTCACCTGGCTGGTGCTGCTGTTGCGCTACCCGGCCAAGGCCTTGCCGATTTCGCTGGCCGCCGTTTGCGGCCTGGGCCTGGTAGCCCTGTTCGTTGCCTGGCAGGAAAACCGCGAAGCCTCGCAATTGGCCCGCCTGGACCTGCGCCTGAGCTACGCTCCCGAGCAGTGCCCTGCCGACCGCGCCCTGCAGGTACGCATGAAAAACGGCAACAAGGCCCCGCTCACCGAGCTTCGTTGGCGGGTAGCGGCGTATGCGCCGGGCGATACCGTGAACCTGGCCGAGAATACCTACAACGCACCGCGTTACCGTGGACCGGGTGAGTTGCAGCCGGGAGCCGAGTGGAAAGATTGCCTGCCGGTGCCGCCGCTGCGCTCCGGGTACCGGCCACAGACCCTGGAATTTCGTGCCGAGCATCTGCAAGGTACATTCGCCAATTAATCGAAGGCCTCTCCCATGCCCACTGTCCTGATCACAGGTTGTTCCAGCGGCATCGGCCGCGCCTTGGCCGATGCTTTTCGCGATGCCGGCCACCACGTCTGGGCCACTGCCCGCAAGCCTGAAGATGTCGAGCAACTGAGCGCCGCCGGCTACACCGCCCGGCAGTTGGATGTGAACGACGGCGAGGCGCTGGCCCGCTTGGCCGACGAACTGGAAAGCCTCGACATCCTGATCAACAACGCCGGATACGGCGCCATGGGCCCGTTGCTCGATGGCGGCGTGGATGCCCTGCGCCAGCAGTTCGAAACCAACGTCTTCGCCGTAGTCGGCGTTACCCGTGCGCTGTTCCCGCTGCTACGCCGCTCACGGGGCCTGGTGGTGAACATCGGCAGCGTCTCCGGCGTGCTGGTCACGCCATTCGCCGGTGCCTACTGCGCCTCGAAAGCCGCCGTGCATGCGCTGAGCGATGCCTTGCGCCTGGAGCTGGCACCGTTCGGTGTGCAGGTGATGGAAGTGCAGCCGGGGGCGATTGCCACGCAGTTCGCCAGCCATGCCCAGCGCCAGGCCGAGCAGGTGCTGGCGGCGGATTCACCGTGGTGGCCGCTGCGCGAGCATGTGCAGGCACGGGCGCGGGCTTCGCAGGACAGGCCGACTTCGGCGGCAGTGTTTGCCAAGGGGGTGCTGGCGGCCGTCGGCAAGGCGCCGATACCAGGGGTGGTGCGGCTGGGCAACGGCAGTACGGCGTTGCCGTTAATGGCCCGGTTGCTGCCACGGCGGTTGCTGGACTGGGCGTTACGCAAGCGCTTTGGGCTGCTGCGGCCGCTCTGAGTTTTCGGATGCCCTGGGGCTGCTTTGCAGCCCATCGCGACACAAGGCCGCTCCTACAGGCAGTCGCGGTCTCCTGTAGGAGCGGCCTTGTGTCGCGATGGGCCGCACAGCGGCCCCGCTTTCTAGGCTTTGTTCGCTGGCTGCTCATCAAACGCCTGCCAGCCACCGCCCAAAGCCTTGTACAAACCCACCAAGGCCTGCGACACCGCTGCCGAGCTGTCGATCCACTGCTCCTCGCTGGCCAGCAATGCCCCTTGCACTGTCAGCACATTGAGAAAGTCCACTGCCCCTTCCACATACTGGCGCTGGGCGGTTTCCAGGGCGATGCGGTTCTGCCGCACGGCCTCGGCCAAATGGTCGCGGCGCAACTGGCTGGCGTTGTACAGGCGCAGCACATCGTCAATTTCATGCCAGGCCCCCAGCACCACCTTGCGGTAGTTCAGCGCGGCCTCTTGCTGCTGCGCCTCGCGCAGTTCCAGGGTGCCCTTGAGCCGGCCACCCTCGAAGATCGGCAGCGACAGCTGCGGCCCGAAAGCAAACCGACGCGAATCCCAGCCACCAAAATCAGACAGCTGCATGGCCTGGAAACCGACACTGCCCGACAGCCGGATGCTCGGGTAGAAATCTGCCTTGGCCACACCGATGCTGGCGGTGGCGGCATGCAGGCGGGCCTCGGCCTGGCGGATGTCCGGGCGGCGCTCGGCCAGTTCGGACGGCAAGCCAATGGCAAACTTCTGCTGCGGCGCGGGCAGCTCGCCGCCCTGCAGCAATTCGGCCTGCAAACTGCGTGGCGGTTCGGCAGCGAGCAGGCTGAGGGCGTTGATCAGGTCATCACGGCGGGCCTCCAGGCTGGGCAGTCGCGACTCGATCGACGCGACCTGAGCGCTGGCCTGGGCCACATCCAGGCGCGTGGCAACGCCTTCGGCCTGGCGGTCTTCGGACAGCTTCAGGCTGTGCCGGGCAACCTTGAGGTTGTCCTGCGTCACATCCAGGGTGTGCTGCACCGCGCGCAGCTGGATGTAGTTGCCGGCGGTTTCCGACAGCAGGGCAAGCAGCACCCCACGGCGGTCGTTCTCAGCCACTTCGACGCTGGCATCGGCAGCCTCGACCTGGCGCCGCACGCGGCCCCAAAGGTCCAACTCCCAACCTGCCACCAGGTCGCCTTGCCAGAGGTTGTACGCCGCTTTACCCGCTTTGCCGGACGGGTCGCTGAGGCCTTCGGCGCTGTTACGCGCGCGGCTGTAGCCGGCGTTGGCGTCCACCGACGGCATTTCGTCGGCGGCCACGGTGCTGCGCAGGGCACGGCTTTGCAGCAACCGTGCGCTGGCCATCTGCAGGTCGAGGTTGCGTTCGGCGACGCGCTGGATCAAGGCGCTGAGCTGGGCATCGTGAAAGGATTCCCACCAGCGCAACTCCAGCGGTTCGGCCTGCGGCTGGCTGGCCGCTGCCTCACCCTGCAGCGGCGCCCACTGTTGCGGTGCCTGGCTGTCGGGGCGCAGAAAGTCCGGGCCCATGGTGCAGCCGGCCATCAGTACGGCCAGCAATAAAGGACTCAAGCGAAATGCCGATTTCATCGTGCACTTACCTCTTTGCCGTCCAGCTTGTCACCACGGGTGTCGATGGTCGCTTCCACCGACATGCCCACACGTAGGCGGCTGAGCAGCGGCTGCCCGTCATCGAAGACGATTTTCACCGGGATGCGCTGCACCACCTTGGTGAAGTTGCCGGTGGCGTTGTCCGGTTTCACGGCAGCGAAGGTGACGCCGGTGGCGGGAGCGATACTTTCTACATGGCCGTGCAGCTTTTCGCCGGAGAAGGTATCGACGCTGATGCTCACCGGCTGGCCCGGTTGCACGTGGGTCAGCTGGGTTTCCTGGAAATTGCCGACCACATAGGCCTGTTGCAACGGCACCACCGACAGCAGGCGGGCGCCTGGGTTGACGTAGGCGCCGACGCGCAGGGCACGCTCGCCGACCATACCGTCCACCGGTGCAGTGATGCGGGTGTAGGACAGGTCGAGCTGAGCCTTTTCCAGCCCCGCTTCGGCACGTTTGAGCTGGCCATCGGCGCTGGCCACCTGAGCGGTGAGAATGTCCACTTGCTTGCGCGCCGCCACCAGCGCCGCCTGGGCATTGGCCAGGCGAGCACGGGCCTGGTCGACACCGCTGCGCGCCTGTTGGGCGTTCTGCACGGTACCGGCGCCCTGCTCGGCCAGGCGGCTGTAACGGTTGACTTCATGGTCGGCGAACGCCGCTTCGGCCTGGGCCGCTTTGACAGCAGCCTCGGCCTGGGCAATCAGCGCCGCCTGGCGCTCCAGGGTGGCACGGGCATCGGCGCTTTGCGCCTGGGCTACCAGCAACTGCGCCTGCGCGGCATCCAGCGCGGCCTGGTAGTCACGGGCATCGATGGTCGCCAGCAACTGGCCTGCGGTGACCTGCTGGTTGTCTTCCACCAGCACGTCCTTGATGAAACCGGCGACTTTGGGCGCGACCACGGTGTAGTCGGCGATCACATAGGCGTCATTGGTGCTCTGGCGGTGGTCACTGCCCAACATCCAGGGGCCGACGATGCCAGCCAGGACGGCCACGGCCAGCACCGAGCCGATGAACAGGGTTTTGCGGTTGTTGGTCATTTCAGCGGTTCTCGAATTCATCCAGGGTTCAGGCCACCGCACGCGGCGGATAGACCCGGGTAGGCACGAAAGGAATCAGGCAGATCAAGGCCACGGCAATGCAGGCCATGACGAGGTACAGGTCGGCCGAGGTCAGGACCAACGCCTGGTCGTGGATGCGCTTGGCCAGGCCTGCAGCGCTGTCGTCGACCAGCGGGGCGTTGCCCAGGCTGTCCACCAGGTGGTTGGAATGGAAGTGCCGGCGCAGGGTGCCAAGGGCGTCCAGCAGGCCACCGGCAATCACGGCGGCCAAGCCCTTCACAGTGTTGAACCAGCTGGAGGCGAACGGGCCTTCCTGCGGGGTCATGCCATTGGTGGACAGCATCAGCAACGGCAGCACGGCCATCGGCTGGCCGAACACCTGCAGCAGGTAGAACGGGTAGAAGTCGCCACGGATCCATTCGCTGGTCAGCAGGCTGCTGCCGACACAGGACACCGCCAGCATCGCCAGGCCGATACCCAGCACCCAGCGGCAGTCCACTGCACGGATGTTGCACAGTGCCGCCGTCAGCGGCAGGGCGATCAGTTGAGGCATGGCCACCAGCATCATCAGCGGGCTGGTCTGTGCCGGGCGGTAGCCTTGGATCTGCGCCAGGTAGGCCGAAGGAATGCTGCCCACGCCCGAGAGCACGATCAGCACACCGGCCAGTGTCACCAGCGCGAAACTCAGGTTGCGCCGCTGCAACATGCGCAACTGGAAGAACGGCAGCGGTTCGGACCACTCGTTGAACATGAACAGCACCAGCAACACCAAGCCACCGCCCAGCAGCCAGCAGATCAGCGGCGAATCGAACCAGCCCCAGCGGTCGCCCAGCGACAGGCCCAGTACGATGCAACTGATGGCGGGGAGGCCGAGCAGCACGCCACGCCAGTCGAACTGCTTGAAACGTTCCAGGCGCAGCGGGTCCTGCGGCAGGCCCCAGCCGACGCAGACGATGGCCAGCAGCGAGGGCAGAATGATCTGCCAGAACGCCCATTGCCAACCGACATACTCGGTCCACAGCCCCGCCAACGGCGTGCCAAGGTTGGGGCCGAAGGTGGCAGTCAGGGCATAGCAGGCCAGGCCGTAGACCTTGATGCCCGGTGGCAGGAAGCGCAGGGCCACACTCATCAGCATCGGTGGCAAGGCCCCCGAAGCAAAGCCCTGCAGCACGCGCAGCAGCATCAGGCTGTGCAGGTTGGGGGCGAACGGTTGCAGCAAGCCGAGCACGGCGAACAGGCCGATGGCGCTCATGGTGAAGCGCCGCAGCGAGAAGGTGGTGGCCAGCCACGGCGCAAAGGCCATGGCCGAGACCGAGGCGGCGCTGTACACCGCCAGCAGCCAGGCACCTTCGTCAGCACCGATGCCCATGGCACCGCGGATATCGGCGAGGGAAATCTTGGTAACCGACTCGTTGAGGCCTGCGCACAGCACGGCCAGCAACACACCGAACAGCCCCACTACCACCTGCAGGCCAAACGCCGTCTGCGCAGGCGCGGCCGGCGCGGGGGCGGCGGCCAGCGCCGCAGGGGGCGCGGTCAGGGAACTCATGGGAATACATCTCCAGCAACAATTTCAGGGCTGGAGCAAGTTTAAGAAGGTCGAATGCTGACGAAAACTGACTTGTTGGCAGTTTTATATTGCGTCAGACGCAATCAATGGCGACATCACGGGTCAATGCGCCCACACGCTTTCAACGTCTGGCGCAGCCAACGGTGTGCGGGGTCGTTGTCGAAACGCGGGTGCCACGCCTGCTTCACATTGACTTTCTCCAACGGCACCGGGATCTCGAACGAGCGCAATGGCAGCTTCAGCCGCTGCACACTGTTGAGGATGTTGGCGGGTATCGGCAGGATCAAGTCCGAATCCGGCAGTGAGAACATCGCCGAATGAAAGCTGGTGGTGATCAGGGCCACCCGCCGCTCTACCTTGTGGTTGGCCAACGCCACATCGATCGGCCCATTGGCCCGGCCGCGCCGCGATACGCTGATCTGCGGGTAGGCGGCAAAACGCTCTGGGGTGATCGGGGCGTCGAAAATCGGGTGCCCCACACGCGCCAGGCCCACGAAGTAGGTGCTGAACAGGCTCTGCACCTTGATTTCCGGGCCAAGTTCAACGGCCGAGCTGATGATCAAATCGATATGCCCGTTGCGCAGCACCGCATCATCGTCACCGCTGCCCTCCGGGACGAAGCGCAACACCGTTCGCGGCGCCTGGGCCAGCATCATGCTCAGCAATTGGGCGCCGTACAGGGCGATGAACAGGTCATTGGTGCGTATGTTGAAGGCACGGTCCAGGTTCACCAGGTCGACATCATCACGGCTACGGAACACCTGCCCGGCTTGCTCTACCAACCCATGCACCTGCTCGCGCAGGGCCAGCGCCCGCGGCGTGGGCACAAGGCCACGGCCGGCACGCACCAGGATCGGGTCACCCATGGCTTCGCGAATGCGCCCCAGTGTCCGGCTCATGGCCGCCGGGCTCAGGTTCATTCGCTGAGCTGCGCCGACCACGCTGCCCTCGTCGAGCAGGACATCGAGGGCGACGAGCAGGTTCATGTCCGGGAGTTGCATGGCCGTTTTCCGTTACAGCTGTGGGAATGGCGATGGTAACAGGTTGCTCGATTGCACCAGACGCAATGCGCTCGTGCGTTGTGGGGCATTTATTCACTGACCGTGTTCGGCCTTAAATAGAGCATTGGCAGGATCGGCCTCTTCGCGGGCGTGCCCGCGAAAGGGCCGATCCTGCAGATACACCCGCCAGCCACTGCCAAGGATCCTACATGCCCAGCTCCGTCCTGATCGCCATCGACGCCTCCCCGGCTTCCAGTGCCCTGCTGGCCCTCGCCCGCCGCTACTGCCGCCCTGGCCATCACGAATTGCACGTGCTGCTGGCCATCGATTCCACCTTCGCCGTGCATGAGCAACCAGCGCCCTATACCACCGAAGAGCTGGAGGAATACCCCGCCGCCTGCGAGGAACAGCAGCATGCCGACCACGCCGTGACCGAGGCCGTGCGCGAACTGCAGCAAGCCGGCTTTGCCAGCCGAGGTTGCATGGTGGCTGGGCAGCCGGTCGATGTGATCGTGACTAAGGCGCACGAACTCAATTGCGAGCTGATCATCATGGGCCACCGTCACCTGTCGCGGCTGGGACGGTTGCTCGACCCTTCCATCAGCGCGAAGGTGATTGACCAGGTGAAGGTGCCAGTGTTGGTGGGGGCGGCGGGGTAGAAATCACAGAAGATTGGACGCTTGGCTCTGAGCTTCATTTGGGCATGCAGGTGCTCGCCATGATTTTTACAGCGCCTTTGAGATCGAGCGCCGCGCGGGCGGCGCTCGATGTTCCTGACTACAAATCTCTCAAGGCGAACTCGGCTTCACCACCACCGTACAAGTCGTCCCCGCCGCCAGCAAAAACCCTTCCGGCACTTCATCGATGTGAATACGCACCGGCACCCGCTGCGCCAGCCGCACCCAGTTGAACGTAGGGTTCACATCGGCAATCAGCTCGCGGCTTTGCGGGTTGTCGCGGTCGTAGATGCCACGGGCGATGCTCTCCACATGCCCCTTGATGCGCTCGCCGCTCATCATCTGCAGCTCGGCCTGGTCACCCACCTTCACGTGCGGCAGCTTGGTCTCCTCGAAGAAGCCGTACACCCAGAACGAGTTCTCATCGACCACCGCCATCACCGCCTCACCGGTACGCGCATAGTCGCCCTTGTGGATGTTCAGGTTGGTCACATAGCCATCCACCGTGGCCACGATGTGCGTGCGCTTGAGGTTCAGTTCGGCTGCGGCCAGTTCAGCAAGGGCTTGCTGGTAATCGGCTTGGGCAGCGTTGGCAATGTTGCTGGCATCGTCGCGGTTTTCCTTGGAGATCACCAGGTTGTCCATGTCGGCCCGGCGCTTGGCGTTGACCTTGCGCATTTCCCAGGTGGCCTTGCGCGAGGCGACCAGCGCCTTGGCCTGGTCGACCGCCAACTGGTAGTGCTCGGGGTCGATCTGGATCAGCAGGTCGCCCTTCTTCACCCGCTGGTTGTCCTTGACCGGTACGTCCACCACGTAGCCGGGCACGTCGGCGGCGACGTTGATGATGTCGGCACGCACGCGGCCGTCGCGGGTCCATGGGGTGGTCATGTAGTGCAACCACAACTGGCGACCGATGGCCACGGCAGCGACCAGCACCAGCAGGGTGGCGATCAGGCTGAAGAACTTTTTCATCGAAGGTTTCTCACCAGTAGACAGTAAGCGCCATGGCGCCGAACAGGCAGACGAACAGGCTCAGGCGCAGCAGCGCCGGGTGCCAGAAGAAACGGTAGCCATCATGGCTGGCGATGAACCGGTCCAGGCCCCAGGCCAGGCCCAGGGCGAACAGGAACATCAAGGTCATGGTGGGCATGTACACGCCATGGAAGGCGATTTCACGGGGCATGGTGCAATCCTTTCGCCGGTGCCAGTGGCGACTGTGGGTCCAGCAGGGAAGAACGGATGAAGTGCAGGTAGCTTTGCGCACGGCGCAGCACCGAGGTGTCGAAGTGCCGGGCGAACGGCTCGTCGGTGGCCTGCACGCGGGCGATGGCATGGTCCACGGCCACCAATGCACGCTCGTGGTTGCTGGCGCTTGGCTGCAGGAACAACCGCGCCAGGGCACGGCCCATGACGCGAATCGCCTGGCGCCACGGCTGCGACTCTGCGTAGGCCGGGTGCTCCGGCGCACGGGCCTGCTCCTTGCGCAACTCGATCACGGCGTGGCCGATTTCCAGCACGGTGAACATCCAGCCCATCAACTGGCTCTGCACCTGCGGCTTGCCCGCCGCCAGGCCATAGGCCTGGTGCAACAGGTCGCGGGTGCGGCTTTCGAACGCCGTGCCGATGCCGCGCAGGCGACCACTGATGGCGAACAGCACCTGCTCGCGCAGCTCTTGTTCCAGGCGGCTCCACAACCAGCGGCTGTTGGGCGGCAGGATGATCGCCCCGGCGGCGGCACAGACGAACATGCCGATCACCATGCCGATGTAGTCGTTGATGAAGGTGTAGGGGTCATACACGGTGAGGTTGTTCGGCACCGAGCCAATCGCGAAAAACACCAGCAAGCCGATGCCGTAGCCGGCATAGGCCGGGCGCGACGACAGAAACGCGCCCAACACGAACACGGGTGCCAGCACCATGCACAGCAGCGGGAAACCGTCGATCCAGGGGAACACGAAGAACGTTTCGAAGAACCCGACAAAAGCACCGATGGCCGTGCCGCAGGCCATCTGGAACGACATGCGCTTGGGGTTCGGCGACGCCGCCGAAAGGCCCACGGTGACGGTGGCGATCAGGGTCATCATGGCGCCGCTGGGCCAGTCACTGAGTAGCCAGTAGCTACCCAGCAGCAACAGCACCGCCGAGGCACGCACACCGGCGGCCAGCGACACCAGCCAGCTGGTCTGCGCCACGTAGGGCTCGTCCCACTGCTCGCGCTGGTGCGTGTGCGCGGCCAGCGAGGCATGGGTTTCGGCGTAGCTGAACATCTCGTCGACGAAGCGATACAGCAGTTCGAACGCGGTGTGAAAGTCGAGCAAGTCGGATTCACTGGGGTCGGTCGCCAGGTATTCGGCCCGCAAGCCGCGCACCTGGGCCTGCAGGCCTTCCTTGTAGGCGGCCAGCTCCAGGGTCAGGCGCAGTGCATCGGCGTCGGTCAACGCCCGCCCCACGTAGGGCTGCAGCAGCTCCACCAAGGTATTCAGGCCCGGCTCGATGGCACTGACAATCTGTAGCGGGCCACGGGCACGCAGCCGCTCCAGCAAGCGGTGCAGGGCGTTGAAGCGCGTGGTGATGGCCATGAACTCACTGTTCATCCGCACCAGCCGACCACTGCGCCGGCGCATGTGCGGGTCTTCGAAGGCGGTGACGTTGCGCAAGCTTTCAAGGCCTACGGCCTCTGCCACGAAACGCACGTTGCTGCTCTCGAAACGGTCCTTTTGGCTATCGCCACGCAGGGCCTCGACCACCACCCCGGCGAACACGCCAAAGCGCTGGTACAGGGCGTTACGCATCGCGGCGCTGGCCGACTGCGGCAGGATTGCGGCACTGACGAAGGTCGACACCAGAATCCCCAAGGCAATCTCCAGCACCCGCCATACGGCTGCCATGAACGCCTGGTCAGGGTGCTGCAGTACCGGCAGGCCGATCATCGCGGCGGTGTAACCGGCCAGCACGAAGCCATAGGCGCGGAAGGTGCGGTAGCGCATGGCACCGGCCGAGCACAGGCCCACCCACAGCGCCAGGCTGGGCAGGAACAGCTCGGTGTTCTGCGGGAAGATGGCGATCAGTGCCACCATCATCGCCGAGCCGGCCAGGGTGCCGAGCACCCGGTAGAAGCTTTTGGCGAACACATGCCCGCTTTGCGGCTGCATGACGATGAACACGGTGATCATGGCCGTGCGTGGTTGCGGCAGCTCAAGGCGCATGGCCAGCCACAACGTGATGAACGCGGCGGCCAGCACCTTGAAGATGTACACCCAGGTCACGCCGTCGGTGCGCGCCCAGGCAAAGAAGCCCCGGCGCCATTCCAGGCTTTGCAGCCAGCGCACGGGCAAACTGGAAGTGCTCATTCGGCGTTATCCGGCTTCTTGTCGAAAATGGCCAGGGTAGCCGGGGTTTTCGGCGCAGCCTGGCGTTCCTCCTTCGGCACATCCTGGCCGGCCTGCAGGCCGCCGCCCAGGGCGGTGACCAGCTCGGCATGGGCGACCAGGCGGGCGGCCTGCACCTGTTGCTGCACCTGCTGCTGGCGGAACAGCAATGTCTGCGCATTGAGCACGTTCAGGTAGTCGGTAAGGCCGCGCTGGAAGGCGACCATGGCGATGTCGTAGGTTTTCTGGGCTGCGGCGACGGACTCGGCCGCGAAGTGCGACTGCTCTTTCATCGACTCGCGGCGGATCAACTGGTCGGAAATGTTCTTCAGCGCACCAATCACGGTCTGGTTGTAGCGCGCCACCGCTACGTCGTACCCCGCCGAGGCCACGCCCAGCTCCGAACGCAGGCGGCCACCGTCGAAGATCGGCAAGCTGATCGCCGGGCCGACGTTGTAGTTGAACTTGCGCCCGGTCAGGAACTCCAGCGGGCCACCACCGGTAGCCATGAAGCCCAGGCTGCCGACCAGGTCGACGTTGGGGAAGAAGCCGGCATGGGCAACATCGATGCCACGCGCTTGAGCGGCCACCTGCCAGCGGCTGGCGACCACATCGGGGCGCTGGCCGACCAGTTCGGCAGGCAGGTTCGAGGGCAGCTTCAGCGGCGCGGCCAGGGCCAGGGTCGGGCGCTGCAACTGTGCGCCCTCCCCCGGGCCTTTGCCAGCCAACGCCGCCAGCTGGTTGCGGGTCAGGGCAATTTCTTCGTCGAGGCTGTCGAGCTGACGGTGGGTTTCCGGCAGCGGCGCTTCGGCCTGACTGACTTCGAAGTGAGTGCCGATGCCGGCATCCAGGCGACGCTTGGCCAGCGCCAGGATCTGCTCCTGCTGCTCCAGTTCGGCCTTGACGATATCGCGCTGGGCAAAGTGCAGGCTCAGTTGGATGTAGGCGCGCACCACGTTGTTCTGCAGCTCCAGTTGCGCCTGGCGGGCTTCGGCCACGCTCATGTGCGCCTGGTCCACGGCCTGCTCACTGGCGTTGCGCTCGCGCCCCCACAGGTCGAGGGCGTAGCTGAAGCCAATGGCAGCGTTGTTGTCCCAGGTGTTGGCGCCCGACAGCGCGCCAGGGCCGTAGAACTGGTCTTCAGGCCAGTTGTGGCGCTTGAGCGTGGCCTGGCCGTTGGCCTGGAGCTTTTCCGCCGACTCGACCACGCCAGCCATGGCCTTGGCTTCGCGCACCCGCGCCGCGGCCATGGCCAGGCTTGGGCTGCCGGCCACGGCCAGGGCAATCCAGCGGTCCAGCTGCGGGTCGCCATAGGCGTGCCACCACTGCTGATCAGGCCAATGGGCGTCGGTCGCGGCTTCGCGTATGGCCGCGTCGGTGGTCAAGGTATTGGCTTGCAGCGTCTTGCTTTGCGGGGCGATGCCCCAGGTTCCGATACAGCCACTCAAGGTGAGGGCAAGGGCACAGGCACTGAACGCATTGAGCGTTCTGATGATGCGACGCGGCACAGCTGCGATTTCCCGAGGAAGAGGTGAAGGGGCCGGGCAATTCTAGGGGGCGACAGCACTGGCGATAAGCGCAGATTCCTGCGAATCTTTGTTACCAAAACAGCGATAATCCGCCTTTGGTCGAAGGTAACTTTTCAGCTTTTTTGCGTTACTTCGTGACACAATTTTGTCCTCTACATCGAGAGTGACCCATGGACACCCTGCAAAACATGCGTGCTTTCAGTTGCGTAGCCCAGCTTGGCAGCTTTACCGCTGCTGCCGCGCAACTGGATACGACCACCGCGAACGTGTCGCGGGCGGTCTCCAACCTGGAAGCCCATCTGCAAACAAGGCTGCTCAACCGTACCACCCGCCGCATTGCGCTGACCGAGGCCGGCAAGCGTTACCTGATGCGTTGCGAACAGATTCTTACCTATGTGGAAGAAGCCGAAGCCGAAGCCAGCGATGCCCACGCCCGCCCGGCCGGGCAGTTGAAGGTGCACTCGATGACCGGGGTGGGCCAGCACTTCGTGGTCGATGCCATCGCCCGCTACCGCGAGTCGCACCCGGACGTCACCTTCGACCTGACCATGGCCAACCGCGTGCCCGACCTGCTCGACGAGGGTTATGACGTGTCCATCGTGCTGGCCACCGAACTGCCCGATTCGGGGTTCGTGTCACAGCGCCTTGGCATCACCTACAGCATCGTCTGCGCCTCGCCCGGCTACATCGCCCGCCACGGCACTGCGCACAAGCCCGCCGACCTGCTCAAGCATGCCTGCCTGCGCATGGTCAGCCCGGTGATCCCGCTGGAAAAGTGGCTGTTCGACGGCCCGGAAGGCCAGGAGATGGTCAACATCACCAGCTCGCCGTTCATGGTCAACACCGCCGATGCCATGAAGACCGCGATCCGCAGCGGCATGGGCGTAGGCGTGCTGCCGATCTATTCGGCCATCGACGGCCTGCGTGACGGTAGCCTGGTGCGAGTGTTGCCCGAGTACCGCCTGCAGGAACTGAACCTGTACGCCATCTACCCATCGCGGCAGTACCTGGATGCCAAGATCAAGACCTGGGTCGAGTACCTGCGCAACTCGCTGCCAGAGATTCTCGCGGCCCATGAGGCGGACCTGAAAACCCATCAAGTGCTCATCGCCAACTAAAAAGCTGCTGCATGGCGGGGGTGGACAATGGTAGGTTGCTAACCAATGTCCACCCCCGCCTTGCAGAGAAGTTGCCCGATGAAAAAGACTGTCCTGGCCTTCAGCCGTATCACCCCGGCCATGGCCGAGCGCCTGCAGCAAGACTTCAACGTGATTCTGCCCAACCCCAAGCTCGGCGACATCAACGCCCAGTTCAACGAAGCCCTGCCCGAGGCCCACGGCCTGATCGGCGTTGGCCGCAAGCTGGGCCGTGCACAGCTTGAAGGCGCGGCCAAGCTGGAGGTGGTGTCCAGTGTTTCGGTCGGCTATGACAACTACGACTTGGACTACTTCAACGAACGCGGCATCGCCCTGACCAACACCCCCGACGTGCTCACCGAAAGCACCGCCGACCTGGGCTTCTCGCTGATCATGGGCTGTGCCCGCCGCACCGCCGAACTGGATGCCTGGACCAAGGCCGGCAACTGGCAGGCCACCGTAGGCCCGGCCCATTTCGGCAGCGATGTGCATGGCAAGACGCTGGGTATCGTCGGCATGGGCAACATCGGCGCTGCCATTGCCCGCCGTGGCCGGTTCGGTTTCAACATGTCGGTCATCTACGCTGGCAACAGCCGCAAGACCGCGCTGGAGCAAGAACTTGGGGCGCAGTTGCGCAGCCTGGAGCAGTTGCTGGCCGAAGCTGACTTCGTGGTCATTGTGGTGCCGTTGTCCGACGCCAGCCGCAAGCTGATTGGCGCCCGCGAGCTGAAACTGATGAAGCCGAGTGCCTTCCTGATCAACATCGCTCGCGGGCCGGTGGTGGATGAAGCGGCGCTGATCGAAGCCCTGCAGAACGGTACCCTTCGTGGGGCTGGTCTGGATGTGTACGAGAAGGAACCGCTGAGCGATTCGCCGCTGTTCAAGCTGCCCAATGCGCTGACCTTGCCGCACATTGGTTCGGCCACTGCCGAAACCCGTGAGGCCATGGCCAATCGGGCGATGGACAACCTGCGCGCGGCGCTGCTGGGCGAGCGGCCGCGGGACCTGGTGAACCCGCAGGTGTGGAAAGGCTGATAGCGCTCTATTGCCTGCACCGGCCCTTTCGCGGGTAAACCCGCTCCCACAGGTCCAGAACGCTGTGGGAGCGGGTTTACCCGCGAAAGGTCCGGTGCAGGCAACGCATGTCCTATTTGGCCACCACAACACCGCCAGCCACCCGGACCCGAGGCTTGCGAAACACCAGCACATTCCCCGCCATCACCGCCACCAGCCCCAACAAGGCCGGTGCCGTCCACTGATACCCCTCGGCCACCGCCGACACATTCAACGCCACCAACGGAAACAGCACCGTGCAGTAGGCCGCGCGCTCTGGCCCCATGCGGCCGACCAGAGTCAGGTAGGCGGTGAAACCGATCACCGAACCCGGAATTACCAGATACATCAGCGAACCGATGTAGCGGGTGTTCCACTCCATGTTGAAAGGAATGCCGCTGACCAGGCAATAAACCATCAGCATGGCCGCCCCGTAGACCATGCCCCAGGCATTGGTGGTCATGGGCTTGAGCCCGGCCTTCTGCTGCATGCTCGACAGCATGTTGCCCGCCGAGAAGCACAGCGTGCCGAGCAGCGCCAGGCCAAGGCCGTACAGGGTTTCACGGCTGGCCGCATGATGGGACAGCTCGGGCCAGAACAGCAGCCCCAGCCCAAGCAGGCCCAGGGCACCACCGCCCAGTACATTGGCGGCGATTTTCTGGCCGAAGAAGACCCGCGCATTAAGTGCGTTCCACAGGGTTGCAGTGGAGAACACCACGGCGATCAGACCACTGGCGATCCACTGGCTGGCAGTGAGAAAGCACATGAAATTGACGCAGAACAGGCAAAAGCCCTGTGCCAGGCAGATCAGGTGGCCACGGCGGTTCATCGGTTGCAGGCGGCGGGTGAGCAATAGGATGGCGAACAGAATCAGGCCAGCCAGGGCGAAGCGATAGACGATCGAGACCGGGATGGCGACCACGCCCAGCTGGAGCTTCAAGGCGATCCAGGTAGTGCCCCAGATCAGGACGGTGAGCAGGTAGAGTGACAGGTTCATGGCGGCAGTTCCTTGGGCCTTTCAGGATCGGTGCCCGGCGCTTCGCGGGTAAACCCGCTCCCACAGGGATCACCAGTGTTCGCTAGATGGGCCTTTACCGGCTTGCACAAACTTGCGCTTTTCTTGCGCCAGTAGATGTCACGCTGTGCAGGGCGCAGTAGGATGACTGGCAAGAGGAACCCGCCATGACGCCACTCACCCAGTTGCAAGTGTTCAACGCCATGCATGCCTCGCCCCACGCCCGGCTGGAGCTGAGCGCGCACCTGGGCGACGGGCTGGCGGCGGCGTTGTGGAGCAACCGTGACGATGCTCGTGATTACCAGGCACCGACCCATCACACCCTGTCGTGCTACATCGCCGACGGCACCGGCACCTTCCGCCGCCAACGCCCGGCCGACAAGGGCGCACCCGGCAAGCTGTGCGTGATGCCGGCCGGGCAGGAATCGAACTGGGTGGTCAATGGCGCGATCCGGCTGGCACACCTGTATGTCAGCGAGGCGCAGTTCGCACTGGGCTGCGTGCGCCTGCTCGACCGTGAGCCACGGGAGCTGCAACTGCAGGAGGCGACCTTTCTGGACGATCCACAGCAGGCGGCACGCTTTCGCCAACTCATCCAACTGGACTGGGACGAGCCCGGCGAACGCCTGCTGGCCAGCAGCCTGGCACACGAAATCGTCGACCATGCGCTGCTCAACCAGGTCGGGCTGCGCCAAGGCCTGCGCCTGAAAGGCGGGCTGGCGCCGAACCTGCGCCGGCAGTTGGTCGAGTACATCGAAGCGCACCTGGACCAGCCGATTACCCTGGGTGAACTGGCCTTGCGCTGCAACTTGTCCGAATACCACTTCGCGCGCATGTTCCGCGCCAGTTTCGGGTTACCGCCGCATCAGTACTTGCTGGCCAGGCGGCTGCAGCGGGCTTGCGAGTTGTTGCGACTGGGGGAAATGCCGCTGGGCGAAATTGCCCTGTTGTGCGGGTTTGCCAGTGCCAGCCATTTCAGTAACCGCTTCCGGCAGGCCCTTGGCGCAACGCCTGGGGAATATCGCTCGGCCATTCGCGGCTAAAGCCGCTCCACAGAGTAACGCGATCCCTGTAGGAGCGGCTTTAGCCGCGAAGAGGCCGGCACAGGCTGTACTTAAAACTCAAAGGTACTCGACAAACTCACCTGCCGCGCATCTCCAATCGCCACAAAGTACTGGTTCACCGCCGAGCTGTAGTAAACCTTGTCGAACAGGTTCTTCACGTTGAGCTGCAGGCGCACATTGTGTTCATCGAGCTTGGTCTCGTAGCTGGCGAATGCATCCGCCACGGTGTAGGACGGCAGGTCGAAGGTGTTGGTCGAGTTACCCGACCGCTCGCCCACGTAGCGCGCACCCGCACCTACCCTCAGCTTGTCGCCACCGAACAGGCTGCCGAAGTCGTACACAGCCGACAACGAACCAGTGTGCTTGGCTACGTTCTGCAGGCGGTTGCCTTGCAGGTCCGGGTCCTTGGTAACCTTGGCATCCGTGTAGGCATAGCTGCCAATCAAGCTCCAGCGATCAGTCAGCTGGCCGGTCAGGTCAAGTTCCACGCCTCGTGAATTGACTTCACCCGCGTTGCTGTAGACCGTCTCGCTGGTGCTGGCGTCGAAGTTCGAAACCAGGACGTTGCGTTTGGTGATATCGAACAGCGCCAGGGTGCCCGTGATGCGGCCCGGCATATCGAGCTTGGCCCCCAGCTCCCACGACTTGCCCTCTTCCGGGGCTACCGACGAGTCGAGCACGATATTGCCGGTCAGTGGCGCAATGGTGGAGTTTGGCTTGAACGATTCGCTGTAGCTGCCATAGAACGACAGCTGGTCGTCGACCTTGTAGACAATGCCGGCGTGAGGCACCCAGGCCTGGCCACTGATGTCGGTATTGACGTGGAACGGGCGGCCGCGACCGGCGTACTGGTCGTACTGCTGGAAGCGCGCGCCGGCCACCAGGATCCAGTGCTCGTCCAAGTGCAAGGCGTCCTGCACGAACAGCGCATCGGTGCGCAGCTTGTCGGTCTGGTCGCTGTCACTGGCGCGCGCCGTGCTGCCTTCCACTTCCTGACCGTAGACTGGGTCCACATAGCTGAACGTGGACTTGGCCATCTGGCGAATCAGATCACCCCGGAAAATCTTGCGGTCTTCGTGGTCGATGCCGAACAGCAAGTCGTGCTGCATGCCGGCCAAATTCACGTTGCCTGCCAGGCTGACGGTCGCGAACTGGTCACGGCTCATGGCGTTGTGGGTGCCGTCGATGCTGCGTGTCAGCGTGCCTTTTGCTTCGTTGACGGCCGTCACCCGCACCTGGCTGGCATCGTAGGTTTCACGGTTGAAGCTGTAGCCGAAGTGCAGCTTCCAGTCATTGGCCAACTGATGGTCGACTTCCAGGCGATACAAGTCGGAGCGCCCTTCCATGTCGTTGAAGGGCTCGTCCAGACGACGCGTGGCGGGGATGTTCAGCGGGTGGCCGTTGTTGCCGAACGCGGTACCCCGATCGAACGGGTAGAGAAACTCGCGGTGCTCGTAAGCCACCACCACCTGGGTATCTTCGCCCAGCCAGGCCAGCGACGGCGCCACCAGCGATTCGCGGTGCACGCCGTAGTTACGCCAGTAGTCTTCGTCCTCGTGGTCGACGACCAAGCGGTAGGCGAAGTTGCTGTCGCCCAGCGCGCCAGTGCTGTCGAGCCCGCCGCCACTGCCGTTCTTGCCACTGCCGTAGGTCGAGCCACGCACGGTCAGGGCGTTGTACTGCTGCAGTTGCGGGCGCTTGCTGACCACGTTGATCACCCCACCCGGGTCCTGGATGCCGTACAGCAGCGAAGCCGGGCCCTTGAGCACTTCGACCCGCTCGGTGCTGGCGTTGAGGCTGCGGCCCTGCACGATGGGCATGCCATCGCGCATGATCGAGCCATCGCGGTTGTCGCCGAAACCACGCTTCATCACCGTGTCGGACGTGCCACCGAAGTTATTGCCCTGGGTAATGCCGCTGACATTGGCCAGGGCGTCATCGAGGTTACGCGGCGCCTGATCACGGATGACCTGCGCCGGTACCACGTTGATCGCCTGGGGGATGTCCTGGTTAGGGCCCTGCCCGCGCATGATCGAGGCGCTAGCCGGGGGCTGATAGCTGTAGTCATCCAGTTGCGAGGTCACCGTTGTGGCCTGCAGGTTGAGGGCACCGGAGGTGTCGGCAGCTTCGAGGGTGAAGGTGCGTGCATCGACGCGGCGCCAGGCCAGCCCGGAAGTACCCAGCAGCTGTTGCAGGGCCTGTTCGGCGCTGTACCGGCCATTTAGCGCAGGCGCCTGCACGCCTGGTAGCTCAAGGGTGTAGACCACGCTCTGGCCGGTGGTACGACTGAAAGCGTTGAGTGCCTGGGCCAAGGGCTGGGCTGGCTGGGCGAAGGCGTAGGCCTGCTGTTGCTCGGCGGCGCAGGCCAGGGGGGCGACAGCGATGGCAGGCAGCGTAGCAAGGCCTAGCCAGAGAGGGACGCAACGCGGGGAGAACTTCATGGACGCTGACCTGTGAGAGGGATATTACTGCGAATGAATCGCACTTCCACTCATTACACGGATGCCACGTCCTGTTACCTCACCCGCTATCTGAAAAATATTTTCCTGTGCCGACCGCTTCGCCGACAACTACCGAATCAGGGTCAAACGCCCCAACACCGTCTGCCGCGAAAAGCCCATCACATTGCCCAACGAATCCAGCGCCAGCAACGGCTCGGCCACCGGGAAACTGCCGCTGACCTTGCGCTGCCCCAGTTCGCCATCCAGCAGCAGGATGCGCCCTGGGTAATAGCGCCCAAGGTCCTCGAGCACCTGCGCCAGCGGCACCTGGTAGTAGTTCAGCCAGCCTTCCCGCCAGGCCAGGCGGTTATCACTGTCCACCGCCAACGTGTCGCCCGCGCGCCCTGCGCGATAGGCCACCTGCTGGTTGGCAGTCAGTTCACGCACCAACTCGCCCGGAACAGGGCTAACCCCCACGCGCCCACTGCGCACCGTGACCAGCGCCCCCTCACCCTGCTCGCGCACCTCGAACTGGGTACCGAGGACTCGCACCTCTCCACCGGCAGCTTCGACCATGAACGGCTCGCCGGTATGGGTCACCTGGAAGAAGGCTGCGCCATGCAGCAGCCGCACACGGCGCTCGCCCTGGTTGAAATCGACCGCAATGGCGCTACCTGCATCAAGCGTGACCTGCGACTGGTCAGCCAAGGTCACCTGGCGCACCTGCCCGTTACTGCTGTAGTCCGCTTGCAGGTCCTGCAACCAGTAACCCGGGTGCCAACCACCTGCAATACCTAGGGCCAGTACCATGCAGGCTGCCATCGCCAGTGCTGCCACCCGCCGCCACCGGCCACGGGGCGCTGGCCTGGCCATGGCATCGAGGTAGCGGTGCAGGGCTTGCTGTTCTTCGTCGGCCAACCGCTGCGCCGGGGCGGCACTTTTCTGCCACAGCGCCTGCGCCTGTCGGTAGGCTGCACGGTGCCCTGGGTCGGCCAGCAACCAGCGCTTGAACGCCGCCCCTTCGGCTTGTGCGGGCTGCTCGTTGATGCGGCTGAGCCATTGCAGGGCGGCCTGGGATTGCGCCTCGGTGATGGGGGGCATGCTGCTCATCGACGGGCGCTCCCTGGCCGGCGTGGGGTGGGCGCGGGTTCGGCAATACTCGCCTTGCACGCTTCAAGGGCGCGCATCATATGCTTTTCCACAGCACTCTGGGACAGTTGCATGGCTTTGGCGATCTCGCCGTACTTGCAGCCGTGAATGCGGTTGAGCAAAAAGATCTGCCGGGTGCGCTCGGGCAAGGCACGCAAGGCGGCTTCGATTCGCTGCAAGTCGTGGTCGATCTCCACCGCCTGCTCCGGGGCATGGCCCATGGCCGCTTCATCCACCTGCAGAGCAACTTCGGCCACGCGTTCGCGGCTACCCTCGCTGCGCAGGTGGTCGATGGCCAGGTTACCGGCGCACCGCAGCAAGTAGGTGTCCAACGCTTCGACCTTGACCTCGGGGCGGCGCCAGAAGCGTAGAAAAAGCTCCTGGACCAGGTCCGAAGCGGTAGCTCGGCAGCCGACCCTGCGGCTGACCAGCGCCTCCATGCGCGCGCGCTGGGCCTGGAACACCTGGACGAAACGAGCACGCGCACCTGCGCTGTCGGCGTCAGGCTCTATGCTATCGCTCTGCTCGCTCACAGCGTCACACGGCAAACACGGCAAGCAACGGGCCCAGCACCCCACTGGCGGCGGCCAGGCCCAACAGCAGGCGCGGCTGGTATGGCAGGCCAAACACCCACAGCGTCACCCCGGCCATCGTCACCGCCGTCCACTCCACCAGGCCATGAGCCCAGCCACGCAGGTGCACGCTGAGCGCCAACGACAGCATCAGCAGCAGCCAACCCACGACACGCAACAGGCGCAGCTGCCCTGGGCGCGGCTTGCGCCCAAGCAGGTCGCTAAAGTGCTTTTCCATGGCAAGGCAGAGGGCGACGAAGCCTGCGAATGCGATCAGTGCGTTACCCAGCATCAGCTCGCCTCCGCCGTTTCAGTGCTCGGCTTTTTTGCCGCACGCGCGGCGCGCTTGGCTACGGGCTTGGGGCTGCGCAGCATCTTGCTGGCCAGCCAGGCCAGGAACAGGCCAGTGCCCAGCGCAGTCAGGTCGAAGCCGGCCATGGCCCAGTCACCTTCCGGCAGTGAATGGTTCAAACCCCGATCGGTCGTCAGGCCATTGAGCAGCGGCAACAAGGTAAAGGCCAGCGCGCCCAACGCCAGTTGCTCGCCCCAGGCCCTGCGCCCACTGCGCAAAACGGCGTGCACCAGCGACAGCCCCCAGGCGATGAAGAATGCATTGACCTCCCAGTCCGACCTGCCTTCGACACCCATGGGCATCAGCCGGTTGGCCCAGAAAAAGCCCGCCACTGCCAGTAACAGGCCGCTCATGCTGGCAATATTGAGCACCTCGACCAGGCGTAGCTCGCCTGGCATGTGTGCGCTTTTGGCGTGCTTGAGCTGGCGCTTGCCCAACCACATCACCAGCCCGGTGCCGATCACCGCAGTACCGGCCACGCCAAAGAAGAAGTACAACCAGCGCAGCCAGGGCCCGGCGAAGTTACCCATGTGCAACCCGGCGAAACTGAACGCGGTCATCATTGCCCCGCTCTCCGGCTTGCCCTGGCTCAGCAGCGCACCACTGGCGCCATCGAAAGTCCAATTGGCGCTGCGCCGATAAGCCACGTGGTCGGCGGCCGATTGCGTGAAGGTGACGCGGGCATTGCTGTCGCCTGGGTTCTGCACCTGGATGTTGCCAATGCGCGCCCCCGGCTGCAGTGCCTGCACCTTGGCGTACAAACTCGGCAGCGCTACCAGAGGTGTAGCCACCTGGGCAGCCTTGGGCGCATCGTTACGGCCGAACAGGTCATTGAAGTATTTGTCGGTGTCATTGCCGTAACTGGCCATGATGCCTGCCGGCATCACCATGTACATGAACAGCACCAGGCTGCTGTAGCTGATCATCAGGTGAAACGGCAGCACCAATACGCCAATAGCATTGTGCCCATCCAGCCAGGAGCGCTGGCCCTTGCCAGGGCGGAAGGTGAAGAACTCCTTGAAGATCTTCTTGTGGGTGATGATGCCGGTGACCAGCCCCAACAGCATGATGAAAGCGCAGAACGTCGACAGCCAACGGCCAAACGGATGAGGCATCTGCAGCTGGAAATGGAAGCGGTAGAAGAACTCACCACCGCGGCTGTCGCGTGCCTCCACCGGCTGGCCGGTCTGGGTATCGAGGGTTTTGCTGACAAAGCCACGCGGCCCGCCATTGGGGTCGCGGTAGCCCACGCTCAGGGCCGCTTCACGCGCATTGGGCATACGGATGAACCAGGTACCCGAATGCCCGGCATTGTCCTGCAGGTAACGTTGCGCCACCCCCAGGCTGTTGACCGGGTCCAGGGCGTGGCTGCGCACTTCGGGCTGCGACCAGTGAGTGATTTCTTCCTTGAAATACGACAGCGTGCCGGTGAGGAAGATGGCGAACAACAGCCAGCCGAAGATCAAGCCGGTCCAGGTGTGCAGCCAGGCCATGGCCTGGCGGAAGCCTTCTTTCATGGGTTCTGCATCCAGTAGGCAACGCCGCTGATCATGCCCAGCAACAGGCTTGGCGCCAGCACGCCCAACCACGCACGCCAAGCGCTGCGGCAGGCAAAGCACCAGATGAACGCCAGCAGGTAGAAGACGAACGACAGCAGCAGGCCGGTGAGCGTGGCATCCACCTTTGGCATTGGTGCCAGCAAGGCAATGCAGACGCTCGCCAGGGACGCCAGCAAGTAGCCGCCCAGCAGCGCGGCGAGGCTGCGAGAGGTCACGGCCAGGCGATAGCTGAGCGGGAGGCCGGCGGTTTTGCGCGTCATGGCGAAGGTCCGGGCGTTTTCGGGGCTGCAATAATAATGATTTCAATTCTCATAAGCAAAGCCCCAAGACGAGTGACGATTGCCGAGTAGCGCGACCGTCCATATAATGCGAACAATTCTTACTACCAGTTGCGCGATCGAGCGCCGGAGTATCACGGTGCCCAGCGCGCTCTCTTCCACGGTCGAAGGCCTTTACCACGCCCATCACAACTGGCTCACCAGCTGGTTGCGCCGCCGCCTGGGCTGCCCGCAGAGTGCCGCCGACCTGGCCCAGGACACCTACCTGCGCCTGCTGCAGGCCCGCGAAACACCGCAACTGATCGAACCTCGCGCATTTCTCGCCACCGTGGCCAAGCGTGTGTTGTGCAACCACTTCCGCCGCCAGGAGCTGGAGCGCGCCTACTTGCAGGCCCTGGCCCAAATACCGGAAGAAGTGGCACCCAGTGAGGAGCAGAGGGCGATCATCTTCGAGACCCTGCTGGAACTCGACCGCCTGCTGGACGGCCTGCCTCCATTGGTCAAACGTGCCTTCCTGTTGGCCCAGGTCGACGGCCTTGGCCAAGGCGAAATCGCCCGTGAGCTGGGCATTTCCCTGGCCACGGTAAAACGCTACCTGAGCAAGGCAGCCATGCGCTGTTACTTTGCCCTGTGAACGCCTCGTTCTCTGCGCAGGTTGCGGAGCAGGCCGTGCACTGGCTGATCGAATCTCAGGGCGATGACTTCGGCCAGGTACAGCAACTGGCGCTTGAGCATTGGCTCCAGGCCAACCAGGAGCACCAGCGAGCCTGGGCCCATATCCAGCAGGTCAACCAGCGGCTGCGCGGTGTGTCGTCGCCCGTGGTGCATGCAACGCTGCAAGCCCCGCCTTCGCCGGCCAGGCGCCGGGCACTCAAGGCGTTGCTGTTGGTCGGTGTGGCGAGTGCCACCGGGCTTGGCCTGCAACAGCACAATCCGCTGCCTGGGTTGATGGCCGACTACCGTAGCCCGCTCGGCCAGCGTCGGCGCATGCAGCTGGTTGATGGCAGCGTGCTGCAACTCAATACCCGCAGTGCCGCAGACGCGCGCTTCGACAGCCAGCAGCGACAGCTGCGTCTGTTCGAAGGTGAACTGGCATTGCAAGTGGCCAGCGATGCACGGCCATTGCTGTTGCGCACCGCTGAAGGGGCGATGCGCCTGGACAGCGGGCGCTTCAACGTGCGCCAGTTCGACGGTTACAGCCTGGTATCGGTATTCCAGGGGGCTGCCAGCGCGGCTGGGCAGCCACTGCGGGCCGGGCAACAGGCCCGCTTCACCGGCGCCTGGCGATCGGTGACGCCGCTCGACCCTAATGTCGGGGCCTGGGTAGACGGCATGCTGGTGGCGTCGCAGATGCGCCTGGCGGACTTTCTTGCCGAACTTGGGCGCTATCGCCATGGGCAGTTGGGGTGTAGCGAACAGGTTGCCGACTTGCGTATTTCTGGATCGTATCCGCTGGATGACAGTGAACGCATCCTGCAGATGCTGGAGGTGGCGCTACCGGTGCGGGTGCGACGGTTCACCCGGTACTGGGTGACGGTCGAGCCGAAGATCGGGTAGAGCCGTACGTACATTTTTTCAATCAAGTGAGCCATTTTTCCAACCTCGCGTGACAGACATGGCAGAACCCCTCTTTCAGGACCCGACCCATGCCGTTGCGCCACAGCCCGTTCGTCCACGCCCTGCTGCTCACCACTACCCTCGGCCTGGCCACGCCTGCCGCCTATGCCGAAACCCGCAGCTACCATATCGCCGCCGGCTCGCTTGAAGACGCCCTCAACCAGTTTGGCCGCGAAAGCGGGGCGCTGATCTCGTTCGGCTCGCAACTGACCCAAGGCATCCACACTCAAGGCCTGGACGGCCAGTACGACGTGCGACAGGGCCTCGATGCACTGCTGCGCGGCAGCGGCCTGCAGGTGCGGCAGGAAACCGACAACGCCTTCAGCCTGCAGCCCATCGATACCCCCGCTGCGGGTGCGCCGGTCGAGCTCGGTGCTTCCACCGTGGTCGGCGACTGGCTGGCCGAGGCCCGGCAGGACAACGTGTTCGAGCACCCCGGTGCCCGCGACGTAGTGCGTCGCGAGGAATTCGAGCGCAACGGCGCCACCACCGCCCGCGAAGTGCTCAACCGTATCCCCGGTGTCAACGCCCCCGACAACAACGGCACCGGTAGCCACGACCTGGCGCTGAACTTCGGCATCCGTGGCCTCAACCCACGCCTGGCATCGCGCTCCACCGTGCTGATGGACGGCATCCCGGTGCCCTTCGCCCCGTACGGCCAGCCGCAGCTGTCGCTGGCACCGCTGAGCATGGGCAACATGGACGCCGTGGATGTGGTGCGCGGTGACGGCGCGGTGCGCTACGGCCCGCAGAACGTTGGCGGCATCGTCAACTTCGTCACTCGGGCGATCCCTGAACAGGCCACGTTCAAGGCCGCCATGCAGAACCAGATCAGCCCGTCTTCCAGCCACGATGGCTTCAAGAACAGCGCCAACCTGCTGGTCGGCGGCACCAATGCCAACGGCCTGGGCGGCGCCCTGCTGTACTCCGGCACCCGTGGCGGTGATTGGCGCGAACACAGCGACACGCAAATCGACGACCTGATCCTCAAGGGCAAGCTGCAACTGGACGAAGCCAACAGCCTGCACGCCATGGCCCAGTACTACGAGGGTGAAGCCGACATGCCCGGCGGCCTGAGCACTGCCGATTTCGCAGCCGACCCGTACCAGTCGACGCGCCTGAAGGACAAGTTCTGGGGCCGCCGCACCCTGTTCAACTTCGGCTACGACTACAAGCAGGACGACCGCCAGTTCAGCGTCAACAGCTTCTTCACCAAGACCCTGCGCAGCGGTTACCTGGACCAGGGCAGCTTCGTCTCGCTGTCGCCACGCGAGTACTGGGTACGCGGCATCGAAACCCGCTTCTCGCAGGGCCTGGCCCTTGGCGACAGCTGGCACGAGCTGGGCATCGGCTACCGTTACGTCAACGAAGCCGGCCACGAGCTGCGCTTCCGCGAGCCGGTCAATGGCAGCCTGCCGACCACCGCCAGCCGCAATGACCGCGACACCCGTGGCAGCACCGAAGCCCACGCCATCTACCTGGATGACCGCATCGACATCGGCCGCTGGACCATCACCCCCGGTGTGCGCTACGAGATGATCGACTCCGAGCAAAGCAACAAGCTCAACGGCCAGCGCTACCAAGGCAGCTACAACACCGCGCTGCCGGCGCTGAACGTGATGTACCACCTGACCGACAGCTGGAACCTGTACGCCAACACCGAGGGCTCGTTCGGCAGCGTGCAGTACAGCCAGATGCCCAACCGGGTCAGCAGCGGCGAAGTGAAACCGGAAAAGGCGCGTACCTGGGAAGTGGGTACCCGTTATGACAATGGTGACCTGCAGGCCGAGATTGGCGCGTTCCTGATCAATTTCGACAACCAGTACGAAAGCAACCAGACCAACGACTCGGTGATCGCCCGCGGCGAAACTCGCCACCAGGGCATCGAGACCAGCGTGCGCTACGCGCTCGACGGCCTGAGCCCCGCCCTGGCCGGTTTCGATGTGCATGCCAGCTATGCGTTCGTCGACGCCACTATCCGCGAGGACGGGCCGAACAAAGGCAACCAGGTGCCGTTCTCGTCACGCCACAAGGGCAACCTGGGCGTGGGCTACACCGATGGCCCTTGGCAGCTGAACCTGGACGGCAGCTTCCAGAGCAGCCAGTACGCAGACAACGCCAACACCAGCACCGAAAGCGCCGACGGCAGCACCGGGCGCATTCCGGGCTACATGCTGGTCAGCACCCGCGCCGGGTACGACTTTGGCCCGCAGCTGTCGAACCTGAAAGTGGCGGTTGGGGTGAAGAATCTGTTCAACCGCGAGTACTACACGCGCTCTTACGATGACAACAACAAAGGGAAGTACGTGGGTGAGCCGCGTACCTTGTATGTGCAGACGTCGGTGGAATTCTGATCGACTGCAAATGGGGGGCCGCTTTGCCGCCCCATTTGCAACAAGACATTTATTTTCAAAAAGGGCTTGAATTCGTTTCGTGGTTGCCTGACCTTAGAGTCAAGAGGCGCAGAAATTCCAAGGGTCTCAAGGGCCTAGGCGCGCCTCCATGCGAGCAAGCTGAATAAGGATTGAATCATGCAAATCCAGGTCAACAGCAGCAACCATTTCGAAGGCAACGCCCGGCTTGATCAGTGGGTCCGCAGCACACTGCAGAACTCGCTGGAACGTTACGAAGAAGACCTCACCCGTATCGAGGTTCACCTGCGCGACGAGAACGGCGCCAAGCCCGGACCGCATGACAAACGCTGCCAGATGGAGGCTCGCCCCAAAGGCCACCAACCGATTTCGGTGACCCACACCGCCACTTCGCTGGACCAGGCAGTGGACGGTGCAGCCACCAAGCTCAGCCACGCGCTGGAACACTTCTACGGCAAGCTGCGCAGCAAGCGCGGCGCCCTGGAACTGAGTGACCCAGACGCCTGATTGGCAATGCAAAACGCCCGGCCTAGAGCCGGGCGTTTTTATTTGCAGCGATCAACGGCACTGAACCAACCCGCCGTTTTGCCAGTCAACTTCTGCACTCATTCGCTGCAGAAGCCTGAACATGAACAACCCATTCGAACTCATCAGTGCCGCATTTGCCCCCGAATACCGGGTCAACCTGAGCATCGAAAACCTCGATGGCAGCATCATGCTGACCCTGTCCGACGACGCAGGCGTGGTCGCCAAGCGCCTCATCACCCAGGCCCAGCGCAACGACCCGGTGCGCCTGCAGCGGGTAATCGACAGCATCCGCCTGGGCCTGGCCATCGAACTCAGCCAGAACCCCATGCAGGTGCTGGCCGCATTGACCCGCGATGCCCGCCACCACCCACGCCATGTCGTGGCCAACTGAGGGCTACTTGCCCTCCTCCACTTCCTTGCCGTTGGCATCCAGCACCTTGGTCGAGGGGTAGCGGTACGAGGCGTAGCGCACCACCAGAATCGAGAAGGCCAGCAACAAGATGCCGCCGCACAGGTACAACAGCCCTTCGTCCGGCGCCTTGTGGTGCGAGACATCGCCGATCAGCAGACGGGTCAGCGCGGTAATCGCCACGTACAACAGGAAGCGGATCGGCATGTGGTTGGTCTTGAAGTAGATACCGACCATCGCCCCCAGCTCCAGGTAGATGAACAGCAGCAGGATGTCATCGACACTGACCCCACCCTTGCCAAGCATGTCCAGGAAGGTCACCACTGCCGCATAGGCGGTAATCGCGCCAATGCCGAACAGCGCCAGGTAATGGAAGGCCTCGACGCACAGGTTGCCCAGCGAGTCCGCCGAGCCGTGCAGGCCCTTGCGCAGCTTTTCTGCCCACTTGATGTTCACGATGTTCCATTCCCCGATACGTCTTTAAGGATGATGCGTCACCGATGTGACGCTTGTGCCATGCAGTTAAAGGGCCAGGCCCTTGGCTTGGAAGGCGACCGATTGCCGCAAGGCACCTGTGTACTAGGCTTTTGCCGTGAGAATCTGGTTGCGTGGTGATGGCAAATGCCATTACTGTATATAGATACAGTAACCAGCAACACAACCAGCAAAAAGGCATAGAGGTGATGAATGGCCGTCGAAGTGGTGTACCGCAGCAGCCGCGACCCGGAGCGCTTGTTCATGGATAAGGCCGAAGCAGACCGTCACGACAAGATGCTCGAACTGGCCGAGCGCCTGGCCGAAGTGCTGCACAAGGCAGTGCCGTCGCTGAGCGAGCAACAGGTCGAGGAAGCCGGTATCTACATGGCCAAGAACCGCGATGTGTTCGCTCGGGCCTTCAAAAGCCAGCCGGATGCCCTGGCCGAGTTGCTAGAGGGTGGCGCTGCCGAGTGATAGCGACGTTGCTGCTTCGCGGGTAAACCCGCGAAGAGGCCAGTAGAGCCAACATCAACAGTCAGCCGTAGAGCAACCGCTCCGCCAACATCTGCGCCACCCGCGCCGGCGAACGTTTTTCCGCCTGCGCATGGCCAAACACTTCGGTCAGCCGTGACGGTATCCGCGCCAGGTGCGCGGTGATGGTGCCCAGGTCCTCGCCACGATGGGTCAGCGCCACGTAGATCAGCCCACCGGCATTGATAACGTAGTCAGGCGCATACAGTATCCCCCGCGACTCCAGCTGGTCTGCCACCTGCAAGGTGGTCAGCTGGTTGTTGGCCGCCCCCGCCACTGCCGCGCAACGCAGTTGCATCACGCTCTGCCCGTTCAGCACCGGCCCCACACCGCAGGGGGCGAAGATGTCGCAAGGGGTACTGATCAGTGCATCGTTGGTCACAGGCTTGGCATCGAACTGTTCCATCGCCAGCCGCACCCGCCCGGGGTCCAGGTCGCTGACCAGCAGTTCCGCGCCCACCGCATGCAGTTGCTCGGCCAGTGCATAACCGACATTACCCAACCCCTGCACCGCCACCCGCAGGCCCCTGAGGTCATCGCTGCCCAGGCGGAACGAGGTCGTGGCGCGGATGCCAGCGAACACCCCCATCGCCGCATGCGGCGAAGGGTCGCCCGAGGCAGTGGTGCTGGTCACATGGGGAGTACTCTGGGCGATGCAGTCCATGTCCAGGGTCGAGGTGCCGCTGTCCACGGCGATGATGAAGCGCCCATGCAAGGTATCGATGAAGCGGCCAAAGGCCTCGAACAGCGCGGCACGGTTTTCCACGTGCGGGTTGCGCATGATCACCGCCTTGCCGCCACCTAGCGGCAAGCCGGCCAATGCCGCCTTGTAGCTCATACCTTGGGCCAGGCGAATGGCGTCGGTCATGGCACTTTCGTCATCGGCGTAAGGCAGGTAGCGGCAACCGCCCATGGCCGGGCCCAGGTGCTCACTGTGGATCGCCACCACCGCCTTAAGGCCCGTAGGTGGGTCGTTGAACAAATGCAGTGACTGGGTCCGGGTACTTTGCATCAGTGCGAACATCGACAGGCTCCCCCACGAGGTGCTCCTTCCAGTATAGGCACGGCCCCGGCATTGACGCCGCCGCCGGACCACTGGACGAAACCACGCGTCACAGCTAATACTCAAACGTGTGTGGAGATGCCCCATGAAGCCACGTCAAGCCTGCCTGGCCTGCCTGGAACGCGAGCCTGTCGCCCTGCTGGAAGCCGCATTGTGGATTGCCGCCGAGCACGATCGTAGTGTCGAGCCCGCGGCCAGCCTTGCCACCCTGAACGAGCTGCAGCGCGAGATAAGCGCCAACCTGCCGATGCTGCCAGTGTGCGAACTGGCCCAGCCACTGCTGCGCCAACTGATTGCGCTGGGCTTTCAGCAGGATGAATACCACCCGTTACGCCCGCATGCGGCGATGATGGACAAAGTACTGCAGCGCCGCCGCGGCCAACCGCTGACCCTGGCCATTCTTTCCCTGGAGCTGGCCCGGCGCTTGTCCATACCGCTGGAGGGCGTGGGCTTTCCTGGCCATTTCTTGCTGCGCGTGCCGGGTGCCGACCACCTGCTCGACCCCTGTGGCGGTCGGCGCTTGTACCCGAGTGACTGCCGCGAACTGCTGGCACGCCAGTTTGGCCCGCATGTGGCGCTGACGGCAGAGCACATGCGCAGCGCTACGCCGCTGCAGATGCTGCAACGCCTGTCGCGCAACCTGCGTCAACTGCACATCAGCAACGATGACCACCTGGCCGCGTTGATCGACGCCGAGCGGGTCATGCAGTTGGGCCCGGTGCAAGTCAGCGATTACGTGACCCGCGCTTCGCTCTACCAACAACTGGATTGCCCGCAGGCCGAGCGCTTCGACCTGGAGCATGCGTTGCTGCTGACGGAAGACCCGGTCCAGCGCCTGAAGCTGTCCGAGCGAATCGGCAAGCTTCCGGCGGCAAACCGTTCACTTCACTGAGCCGGGCTGTCCGGCTGCTGGGCGGGGTGGGCCTTGGCGAACGCCGGGTGCGCGGCCGCCAGTGCGGCAACCCGCAGGATGCGCGGGAAGCTGTCGAGGTCGATGTTGAAGCGCTCGGCCGCATACAACTGCGGGATCAGGTACACATCCGCCAACCCAGGCGTATCGCCAAAGCAGAAGCCGTGATCGCCAATCAGTCGCTCCACTGCTGCCAGCCCCTGGCTTATCCAGTAACCGATCCACTGATTGACCTGCCCTTCGTCCTGACCCGCCTGGCGCAGCCGGTTGAGCACGCTGACGTTGTGCAACGGGTGAATGTCGCAGCCGATGATTGCCGCCACACCACGCACCTTTGCCCTTTCCACGGCCGTGGTCGGTAGCAACGCAGGTTGTGGATAAACCTCTTCCAGGTACTCGATGATGGCTGGCGACTGCACCAGCAACTCACCGCCGTCAGTGCGCAAGGCTGGCACGCGGCCCTGCGGGTTGACGGCGGTATAGTCCGCACCGCGCTGCTCCCCCTGCAGCAGGTTGACTGGCAGGGACTGGTAAGCCAGCCCCTTCAATGCCAAGGCAATGCGCACCCGGTAGGACGAGGTGGAACGGTAATAGGTGTACAGCTCCATGCCCCTGCCTCCTTAGTTGGCCGCGATGACCGTGCCACGGCATTCGCCGAAGCCGATGCTGGCTACGCCGTCACGCGTGCAGCGGGCACGCAGGATAATTTCGTCGCCGTCTTCGAGGAACTTGCGCACCTCGCCGCTGGCCAGCTCAATCGGCAGCTTGCCGCCTTCGGTGATCTCCAGCAGGCTGCCGAACGAACCCGGCGTAGCACCCGACAGCGTGCCCGAACCGAACAGGTCGCCCGGCTGCAGCTGGCAGCCGTTGACGCTGTGGTGCGCCACCAACTGCGCCACGGTCCAGTACATGCTGCGGGTGTTGCTCAGGGTCAGGCGGTGCGGGGCAACACCTTGCTCGCGCATGCGCTCGGTCAGCAGCAACACTTCGAGTTCAATATCGAATGCACCGGCGGCCTGGTCACGCTTGTCCAGCAGGTACGACAGCGGCTGCGGGTCGCCTTCCGGGCGTGCAGGCTGGGCGCAGCGGAACGGCTCCAGCGCTTCGGCGGTAACCACCCAGGGCGATATGCTGGTGATGAAACTCTTGGACAGGAACGGCCCCAATGGCTGGTATTCCCATGCCTGGATATCGCGCGCCGACCAGTCGTTGAGCAGGCACAGGCCCGCTACGTGTTCGGCGGCATCGCCAACCGGGATCGCCTGGCCCATGTCATTGCCCTGGCCAATCCAGATGCCCAGTTCCAGTTCGTAGTCCAGGCGTGCGCATGGGCCGAAACTTGGCTCGGTGTGCCCAGCCGGGAGGGTCTGGCCTTTTGGCCGGCGTACATCGGTGCCGGACGGGCGAATGGTCGAGGCACGGCCGTGATAACCGATCGGCACATATTTGTAGTTGGGCAGCAGCGGGTTGTCGGGGCGGAAAAGCTTGCCCACGTTCTTGGCGTGCTCGATGCCTACGTAGAAGTCGGTGTAGTCCCCGACCTGCGCTGGCACATGCAGTTGGCAGTCGCTGGCTGGATACAGTGCCGGCTGCAGAGCAGCCTGGTGCTCGCTGTGCTCGCCAAGCAGCACCTGCAGACGCTCGCGCAGGGCGACACGGGCGCTGCGGCCCAATGCGAAGTAAGCGTTCAGTGCCCCACCCCGAGTAGCCTCGACGGCGGCCTTGGCTTCCCCCGCGAACAGGCCGGCGGCCAACACCGCTTCCAGGTCGAGGATCGCGTCGCCGATGGCCACGCCACAGCGCCGGGCTTCACCCGGCCGGCTGAAGATGCCCAATGGCAGGTTCTGCAGCGGGAAGTCGCTGTGCCCGTTGGCGTGCTCGACCCAGCTACGGGCATTGGCAGTGTGGTTCATCGGTTATCTCCGGTTCGGGTTGAAGGTGCTTGGCAAGGTTGCCCAGCAACTATCGTAGTCGGCCTGCAATTGCGGGCATTCAAGGGCTTGCAGGCTCGGGCGCAGCACCTGGCTGGTCTCGAACATGAAGGCCATGGTGTTGTCGATCTTGTGCGGCGCCAGGTCGGCGGCAATGGCTTTTTCGCAGGTTTCGGCGTCGGGGCCGTGGGCGCTCATCACGCCGTGCAGCGAGGCACCGCCAGGCAGGAAGCCCTCGGCCTTGGCGTCGTAGGCACCATTGATCAAGCCCATGAACTCGTTCATCAGGTTGCGGTGGAACCATGGCGGGCGGAAGGTGTTCTCGGCCACCATCCAGCGTGGCGGGAAGATCACGAAGTCCATGTTGGCCAGGCCATGCACGCTGGTCGGCGAGGTCAGCACGGTGAAGATCGAAGGGTCCGGGTGGTCGAAACTGACGGTGCCGATGGTATTGAAGCGGCGCAGGTCGTATTTGTACGGCACGTTGCTGCCGTGCCAGGCCACCACGTCCAGCGGCGAGTGCTGCAGCTCGCAAGCCCAGTGTTCGCCCAGGAATTTCTGCACCAGTTGCACCGGCGCTTCGGCCTCTTCGTAGTGCGCCACCGGGGTGAGGAAATCGCGTGGGTTGGCCAGGCCATTGCTGCCGATCGGGCCCAGGTCTGGAATACGCAGCGGCGCGCCGTGGTTTTCGGCGATGTAGCCACGGGCCTGGCCGTCGAGCAGTTCCACACGGAACTTCATGCCACGCGGGATCACCGCAATTTCAAGCGGCTCGACTTCCATTACGCCCAGTTCAGTGGCAATGCGCAGGCGGCCCTGTTCCGGTACCAGCAAAAGTTCACCGTCGGCGTTGAAGAACACCCGCTCCATGGAACGGTTGGCGCGGTAGATGTAGATGCTCACGCCAGCCGGTTTTTCCGCTGCGGCGTTGGCCACCATGGGCAACCAGCCCTCGATGAAATCGGTCGGTTCGGCGGGAATCGGCTGTGGGCTCCAACGCAGGCGGTTGGGGTTGATGCCCCCCAGCGGCCCGCTCAGCGGCTGACGCGCCAGGCGCTCGAAACGAGGGTGCAAGGCAGACGGGCGAATGCGATACAGCCAGGTGCGACGCAGCTCGCTGCGGGCCATGGTGAACGCCGTGCCCGAGAGCAGCTCGGCATACAGCCCATAGGGTGCCTTCTGTGGCGAGTTCTGCCCGACCGGCAAGGCCCCTGGCAGCGCTTCGCTGGCAAACTCGTTGCCGAAGCCGCTGAGGTAGTGAAGGTCGGGTGAGGTGTCGCGATTCATCGATGCCTCCGGGCTCTGGCCGAGCCGTTGCGGGCAGCTGGCTGCTGGCCCGATGTGGGGTGGCAGCGCGTCTGCATTGTTTTTATCGTAATCAGATTACGAATAACGTAATTTGCTCCACGCATGGCGTCAAGCTATAAAGGCCCGACTTGAAGAATCCAGAAGAAGATGTCCATGACCAAAGCCAGCTCCCCCGCCGACAACGGCAAGCAGAAAGTCCGCTCGGCGGAGGTCGGCACCGACATCCTCAAGGCCCTTGCCGAGTTGTCCCCGTCCACCTCGCTGTCACGCCTGGCGGAACATGTGCAAATGCCGGCAAGCAAAGTGCACCGTTACCTGCAAGCGCTGATCGCCAGCGGCTTTGCCGAACAGGATGCCGCCACCAACCATTACGGCCTGGGACGCGAGGCATTGCGGGTGGGGCTGGCGGCGCTGGGCAGCATCGATGTGCTGAAAACTGCCGCACTGCCGCTGTCGCAACTGCGCGACGAACTTAACGAGAGCTGCTTCATTGCCGTGTGGGGCAACCAGGGCGCGACCGTGGTCAGCATTGAACCGGCGGTGCGTGCAGTTACCGTGGTGACGCAGATGGGCTCGGTGCTGCCGCTGCTCACCTCCTCCACCGGCCTGGTGTTCGCCGCCTACCTGCCCGAGCGCGAAACCGTCGAGTTGCGTGACCGCGAACTGGCCGCCCTGCAGCACCACGCCGACGATTACCAGCCGGTGCTGGCAGGCATTCGCGAACGTGGCCTGCACCATGTGCACGGCCTGCTGATGCCGGGCGTGGACGCCCTGTCGGCGCCGGTGTTCAATGCCATGGGGCAGGTGGCGGCGGTGATGACCGTGGTCGGGCCGACTTCGATCTTCCACGCCGACGAACATGGCCCAGCGGCGCAACGGCTACTGGCGGCAGCGCGGGAAACCAGCTGGCGCATGGGCTATTCGCCCGCTACCTGAGCGCTAGCGGCACTATTGCCCGATACGTAAAGGTGAATGTCATAAGCAGCTATTTTTCCCAGCGGATCAAGCGCTTATTCTTAACTCACTGGCCGGCATGAAGGGCTCTCCCCCCCGCCTTTCAGGCCTGCGAGGTTCACCGACGTAGATTTTGAAGCTCCTTGATCTAACGTCTCGATTGGCCGCTGCGGCTTGCAGCGGCCTTTTTTATTTGAGCGGATAAATCTTCAGCCCAGCGGGTACTTCTGCAGGTTCGCCATCATCTGCTGCAATGCCTGCAAACTGTCCTGAGGATGCACCGCCCCGTCAAAGTCGCCGATTTGCGCCCAGTGCTCCGCCACCTGCTCCGGGGTAAACCCCTCGCGCGGATCAAAACCCACTCCCAGGCTGCGCTCCCAACGCACCTTGCCCACCCAGCCGCCGCCCACCTCGAACAGCTCCCCCGTGCCCTGGCACTGCTCGCTGCCCAGGTAAACCACCAGTGGGCTGACCAGCTCGGGCTTGAGCCGCTCGAATACCTGGGGTGGGATCAGCCCCTCGGTCATGCGGGTACCGCCCGTGGGAGCAATGGCGTTGACCAGGATGCCGTGCTTGCGCCCTTCGATGGCCAGCGTGCGGGTCAACCCGTACAGGCCCAGCTTGGCCATGCCGTAATTGGCCTGCCCAAAGTTGCCGTAGATACCCGAGGTGGAAGCCGTGAAGATCACCCGCCCCCAGTTTTGCTCGCGCAAGTGTGGCCAGGCGGCGCGGGTGACTTTGAAGGCCCCTTCGACATGCACCTGGTACACCTGCTCCCAATCGCTGTCGTCCATCTTGTGAAAGGTCTTGTCGCGCAGGATGCCAGCGTTGTTCACCAGCACATCGACCCGGCCGAACGTGTCCAGCGCCTGCTCGACGATACGTGCACCGTGGCTGACCGAGTCATGGTTGGCGATGGCGCTGCCACCGGCGGCGCGGATCTCCTCCACCACCCGGTCGGCGGCCGAGGCGCTGGCACCTTCCCCGTGGGTAGAACCGCCAAGGTCGTTGACCACCACCCTGGCACCCCGCGCGGCGAACAGCAGCGCGTGGGCGCGGCCCAGGCCGCCACCGGCGCCGGTGACGATCACCACGCGATCTTGCAAATGGACGGGCTCGCTCATGCTCATGGCTCCAGGCAGGTTCAGGTCAGCCGAGTGTCCGCCGCCAGCGGCAGGCGGACAATCAAGCTCACACAGGCTGAATGCCTGGCAATAACGCAGGGCGATGAGGCCCCGTCAGGACCACGCCACTTTCGGCTGGTAGTAGCTGGACGGTTGTTCGCGAAAGGCCAGGTAGTGGCGCAGCACCTGCATCGGCGCTTCGGTATGGGGGTAATGGCCAATGCCGTGCAGCTGCACGGTGTCCGGCTCCGGCACCAGTTGCCGGTAACGCTCGAGCATGTGCCCGCCGGACAGTGGGTCGACCACGCCATTGATGAAGCGCAGTGGTACGCCTTTGCGCTGCATCGCCCCGACCCAGCGTTCACGGTGCAACCTGCGCTCGGGCATGTAGCCCACCAACTTGTGCAGGATGCGTGTACCCCGGTTGGTAGCGATCAGGCTCCAGAAGTCATCCAGCGCGCTCTCACTGGGGTGAGTGCAGGGGCCATAGACCTGGGTCACATTGCGCACCAGGTCGTCACGCCCGAACGAACGCCCCACCAGCCAGCCAAAGCGGCTGAGCAGCAGCTTCTGGATCAGCAGCATGCGGCAGCTTTCGGGGAACAGCCCGCTGTTGAGGAACACGCAACTGGCGATGTCGGCGCGCTGCTCATGATGGCGCGCCAACAATTCCTGGGCCACGCTGCCGCCATAGTCATGGGCCAGCAGATGCACCGGCTGCTTGACCTGCAGGTGGGCAAGCAAGGCCTGCTGCAGGTCCGCTTGCTCCATCAGGCTGTAGGCATGATCAACCGGTTTGGCCGAATCGCCAAAACCGAGCATGTCGCACGCGATCACCCGGAAACGTTGGGTCAAAGGCCCCCACAGGTAGTGCCAATCCCAGCTGGCAGTGGGAAAACCGTGTAACAGAAGCAGGGGCTCTCCTTGCCCTGCGGTCCAGTAGCGGATGCTCTGGCCCCGGAAGATGAAACTCTGTCCCCGGGTACGCCAGACGCACAATGGAATTTCGGCCATAGGCATCAGAGCGGTCCCGGAGAAGTGGTGTTGACGGAATAGGGCAAGGCTGCGGTCATTGCATGTCACCTCGGCACATACATGTGCTCTCTATGTCGAGGCAGAGTCTAGCCAGCAGCCCGTTGGCTGGAACTTGCGTTGCCAGCCAGCTTGATGACTGAGCGAGTCAGTGGCACGAACGGTCAGAGCAGCATGGCCAGCAGCGGCGCTGCGAACAGGTTGAGCAGCCCAGTCAGGACCATGACCAGGCCGGCCACCGAGCCTTCTTCGCGGCCCACCTCCTGCGCCCGGCTGACCCCGGCGCCATGCGCGCCAACACCAAACAGCGCACCCCGTGCCAGCGGTGTACGCAGCGGCAACCAGCGCAGCAGCACGCCGCCGAACATGGCGCCGAGCACGCCAGTGAACATCACGAACACCGCCGTCAGTTCCGGCACGCCACCCAGGTCGTGGGCCAGCGGCATGGCGAAGGGCGTGGTGATCGAACGCGGCACCAGCGACAGGCTGGTTGCGCTGTCCAGCGCCAGCAGGTGCGCCAAGCCCCAGGAGCTGGCAATCGAGGCACAGCTACCAGCCACCATGCCCACCATCAGGGCTGGCCAATGGCGCGCCAGCATGGCCCGCTGCTGCCAGATCGGCACCGCGAAAGCCACGGTCACTGGGCCGAGCACGCTCATCAACCAGTGGGTGTTGCGGGCATACTCGGCATAGGCTGTATGCAGCGGCACGGCCACCGCCAGCAGCAAAACCGGCACCAGGATCAATGGCGACAGCAGGTAGCGCTTGCTGCGCCGGTACAGCCAGCGGCTACCCAGGTAGGCCAGCAAGGTCAGCGCCAGCCAGAACAGCGGCATGGGTTCAAGGCTCATGGCGTAACCTCCAACGGCACACCAGTTCCACGGTCAATGCCGTCACCACCATCACCATCAACGTGCTCACAGCGATTACCAGCAAGATGCGCCAGCCCTCTTCACGGATCAGCGAGCCGTAGTCCAACAGGCTCATCAGCGCCGGGATGAAGAACAGCAGCATCTCGGCCATCAGCCAGCCGGCGCCCAATTGCAACATGGCCGGCTTGAGCACACCCGAAGCGAACAGTATCAACAGCAGGGCCAGGCCCATCACGCCGCCAGGGATCGGCCAGCCCAACCAGCTGGCGAGCTGGCCGCCGAGCAGGAACAGGGCACAGAGGATCGCCAACTCGATGAGCAGGCGCAGGGCTTTTTTCAATAAGGCGGGTTTCATGGCGGGTTTCCTCGACAGGCCCTCATTTTAAGATTCGACTGCCTAGGCCAGAAGCGAATTGTTAGACTGATCGCCATTCCATAATGGAATCCAAGCATGGAATTCAAACAACTGCGCAGCTTTATCGAAGTGGTCCACCGGGGCGGTTTTACCCAGGCCGCACAGACGCTGCACATCAGCCAGTCGGCGGTGAGCAAGCAGGTAGCCCAGCTGGAGCAAGATGTGGGCCAGCCGCTGCTGGAGCGTCAGGCCTCGCAACTGCACCTGACCGCTGCCGGGCGCATCGTGCTGGAGCGTGGCGAAGCCCTGCTGCGTCAGCGTCAGGCGTTGCTCAACGAACTGGACGATCTCAGCCTGATGGAGCGTGGCGAACTGCGCCTGGGTTTACCGATGCTAGGCAGCGACGCCTTGTTCGCCGGCCTGTTCGCCGAGTACCGACGGCGCCACCCGAACATCGCCATCCAACTGCTCGAAGGCGGTAGCCGCAGCGTCGAACAGGCTGTCAGAAGCGGCGAGCTGGAACTGGGCGGCAGCTTGACGCCCAGTGACGAGGCATTCGACTACCAGCCGTTCTGCAACGAACCCCTGGACGCCTTGCTGCCGGCTGGGCATGCCTTGTCGGGCTTGGCCGGAGTGGACCTGGGGCAACTGGCCGATACGCCGTTCTTGCTGTACCAGCGCAGCTTCGTGCTTAACGATCGGCTGTTGAAGGCGTGTCAGCAGCAGGGCTTTACCCCGAAAGAAGGCGGGCGCAGTGGCCAGGCAGATTTTTTGGCGGCGCTGGTGGCGGCGGGCCAGGGTGTGGTGTTGCTGCCCCGGGTGGTAGCAAAAGCGCTGGAGCGCCCCGGGGTGGTGCGTGTGCCGCTGCGTTCGCCGGAAGACCTGCGGTGGGATATCGCGTTCATCTGGCGACGCGGGGCCTATCTGTCACGGGCGGCTCAGGCGTGGCTGGCCTTGTTGCGCGAGCTCAACGCCTGACACTGCCCCTGTAGGAGCGGCTCTACCTTGGGACTCAGGCTTTGAAGGCACTCGCCAACTCAGCCAACCACGGCTCGGCATCTGCCTCCGGGGTCACTGTCTCGCTCGCATCCAGGCGCAGCATCGGCTGCACTTCGCGCACGCCCAGCTCGGCAAACAGCTCGCGCATCTGCTCGCCACCACCACAGTAGGTGTCACCATAGCTGGAATCGCCCAGCGCAATCACTGCGCCCGGCAGGCCGCGCCAGGCCGCAGGCAGGGTGTCACGAATGGCGCTGTACAGCGGCATGAGGTTGTCCGGCAGCTCGCCCATGCCGGTGGTCGAGGTCACGGCCAGCAAGGCGTCGGGGGCAAAGCCTTGAAGATCCTGAAGGGTGGCGCGGGCCGCATGCCAGGCCTCCAGCCCCGCTGCCTTGAGCAGCGATTCAGCGTGACGTGCGACTTCTTCGGCGGTGCCGTAGACCGATCCGGAAATAATGACGACTTTCATCGGGAAGAGGATTCCGAAACTGAGTGAAAACGTAGGATACTAGCATCCAGCGATGGCAAAAGGCCGCCTCTACCAAAGTCGCCGCCTTCAGCCCTGCTTCGCCCCTTCTTGCTCAATGGCCCGAACATGATCAACGCGCAATTGCTGCAATCGATGGTCGATGCGTCCAATGACGGGATCGTGGTCGCCGAACAGGAAGGCGACGACACTATCCTGATCTACGTGAACGCCGCCTTCGAACGCCTGACTGGCTACAGCCGCGACGAAGTCCTCTATCAGGATTGCCGCTTTCTGCAGGCCGACGACCGTGACCAGCTTGGCCGCGCGCGCATCCGCAAGGCCCTGGCCGAAGGCCGCCCGTGCCGCGAAGTGCTGCGCAACTACCGCAAGGATGGCAGCGCCTTCTGGAACGAACTGTCGATCACGCCGGTGAGAAGCGACGCCGACCAGCGCACCTACTTCATCGGCATCCAGAAAGACGTCAGCCGCCAGGTCGAACTGGAACGGGAACTGGCCGAAATGTGCGCTCGTCCGAAAACCGACGAACGCGCCTGAACCAAGTACGCCACGCACGGTCAACCCCGTTGAAGAAATCGCCACCACCGAGTTCGATCATGCAAGCAGACGTGCTCCTCACCCAGGACGAGCTGGACTTCATACAGAACATGCAACACTCGCCGCAATTGAACCTGGCCGACTCCATGTCGAGCCTGCTGGTCAATGGCGACCGCCGCATCCAGAACTTGCTCACCCAGCTGGTGGCCAACGAGCAAGTGACCTTGCAGGCCCAGTTCAATAACCAGCAGATCAGTTTCCCGCTGCAACTGGTCGAGGACGAGTTTCACGCCCTGCACTTGCAACTGGGCTCACCGGAAATCTACGAAGACGGCCCCATGCTGCGCCCTTGGCGCCTGTCGATGGACCAGCCGAGCGCACTGCTTGATGCCCATGACCAGACCTGCGGCCTGTGGGTGCGTGATATTTCCTTCAAAGGTGTGTTGCTGGAAATCCGTGATCTGCCAGCGGCACCCGCCCGCTTCGAGCTTCGCTTCGCCCCAGGCGGCATCAGCCCGATCGAACTGCATGGCGTATTGGGCCGGCGCATCGGTCCAAACCTGGCGGCCTACGACCTCAGCCAAAGCCCGGCCGAAGAAATCGAACGGTTGCGGGACTACATCCTCCAGGCCCATCGCCAGGCCCATCCCGAGCTGCACACTCAGGTATCGAGCTGACCGGCCAGGAACTGCCGCAAACGCTGGCGCATCACACTACCTTGCGCCCCCAGGCAAGCGACAAGGCTGCCAGCCAAGCTCTCCTGTGCCACTTCTGCCGCTTCGCCGGCCAGCAACAACGGGCATTCCAGCATCGCCGCCAGGCGCGTAACGTGCCGGGTAGTTTCTGCTGTCGGTGCCTGATGAGAAAACAGCACCAGAGCGTCCGGCTTCAGACGTTCGCAGACCAACGCCAGTTCTCGCAGCGGCTGCCCGCTCGCCAGTAGGGTCACACCTGTTTCCTCGCTGCTCAGAAGCAGGCTGGTTACCAGCAACTCAAGTTCATGACACTGCCCCGGCAACGGCGCCAACAACACGTTACGGCTGCGCGGCACATGGGCAAGCTGCAGACGGGCGAACACCCGACCGCGCAGGAACTGGTCAAGGAACAGCCATTCACTGGTCTGCCCGTAGCCGCCTTGCCGCACGGCCATGTCGTGCCACACAGGCATGAACACTTCGGCGAAAACCTGATCCAGGGTGCTGGCGGCAAATACCATCTCGTAAAGGCGATCCAGGCCTGCCAGATCGAAGCTCTGCACCGCTAGACGAATCTGGTGCTGCCAACGCTGCCAGGCATCTGTCGCGCCACCCGCCTGCCCGGCAAGGGCATGGCCTCGCGCGAGAATACTACCCACCTTGCTGACCGACACACCGCGCTCCAGCCAGCCAAGGATACGGCGGACCTCGTCGATGTCGGCCTGTGAGTACAGGCGGTGGCCACTGTCGGTGCGAATTGGCTGGATCAGGCCATAGCGGCGCTCCCAGGCACGCAGGGTCACGGCGTTGACGCCAGTCAGGCGGGAAACTTCACGAATCGGAAACAGCTCCTGCTGCTCGAAGCTGGCATCGATAACCGGACTACGTCCCTGTTCGTTCATCTGCACGGTGTACCCTGGGTGCGGAAGTTGAACACATAGTCTACTACGACAGCACCCGCCGCAGGGTGCAGCCATTTGCCGGCTGACATTTGCCGGTGATCGCAACTGCGCGATAATCCGCGCCCGATTCTTGCATGCACGCCTGCGTCGCCCACCACCCCGGGCCACGCAGCCAAAGGGGCCAGCTACCCGCCAGCCCCGTTGCCAGGAGATACACGATGTCTACCCCACCCGTCACCTTGATGGTGTCGCGCCGCGCCGCCCATGGCCGCTACCAGGACCTGCTGGCCTGGCTGCACGAAGGCGAGCAGCTGGCCACCGACTTCCCCGGTTACCTCGGCTCGGGCATCCTCGCCCCGCCACGCGATGGCGACGAATTCCAGATCATCTTCCGTTTCAGCGACGAGCCCACCTTGCATGCCTGGGAACATTCCGCTTCGCGGCGGGCTTGGCTGCAGCGCGGCAACGGCCTGTTCGAGCGCCCCAAAGAGGCGCGCATAAGCGGCATCGATGACTGGTTTGGCACCAACATGGTGCAAAAACCACCGCGCTGGAAGCAGGCCGTGGCCATCTGGCTGGCGTTCTTCCCGGTATCGCTGGCATTCAACCTGCTGTTCGGCCACTGGTTGTCGGCACTCGACCTGATACCCCGCGTACTGCTCAGCACTTTGGCCCTGACGCCGCTGATGGTGTACCTGTTCATCCCGTTGTCCACCCGCTTGCTAGCCAGTTGGCTGCTGGCCTCCCCGGCCACCACTGGCGCCTTGCGCAGCCGCTGAGGCCAGGCCATACAACAGGGAAACAGTTCGGGTATGCTGGGTGGCAACCAAAGGACAGACAAGTTGACCGCCCCGAACATGAACAGCCCCATTCTCGTTACCGGAGCCAGCCAGCGCGTCGGGCTGGCCCTGGCCCTTGAACTGGCACAGGCCGGCCATACGGTGGTCAGTGCCAGCCGCAGCATCCAGCCACAGGCGGCCCACCCGAACATCGTGCAGTTCCAGGCCGACCTGTGCCAGCCGGCCGACCGCCAGGCCCTGATCGACCACCTGCACACCCATTACGACGGCTTGCGCGCCATCATCCATAACGCCTCACTGTGGCTCGACGATGGCCTCGACAACCTCGACACCATGTTCCGCCTGCACGTCGAAGCGCCCTACCACCTCAACCTGGCCCTGGGCGACCTGCTGGCCAAGGTGGAAAAGGCCGACATCATCCACATCTGCGACGAAACCTCTTCGCGCGGCAGTAAAAGCCACATCGGCTACGCCGCCACCAAGGCCGCGCTGCAGAACATGGTGCTGTCATTTGCCGAAAAATATGCGCCCAAGGTGCACGTGAACGGTATCCTGCCTGGGCTGCTGATCCTCAAGGAAGGGGGTGACGAAGCCTACCGCCAGCAAACCCTGAAAAAGGCCCTGCTGGAATTCGAACCCGGCGCCGGCCCGCTGATCGAGACCGTCAAGTACCTGCTCGCCAGCCAGTACAGCACCGGCAGCCAGGTGGTCATCAACGGTGGCCGCCACCTGAAGAACCGCATGACTTGAGAGACACCCATGACGCCACAACAACAGCTCGAACTTGAGGCCGCCGCGTTCCGCCGCCTGGTCGAACACCTGCAAAAGCGCACCGATGTACAGAACATCGACCTGATGAACCTGTCCGGTTTCTGCCGCAACTGCCTGTCCAAGTGGTACAAGGCCGCGGCTGACGAGCGCCAGCTCGACCTGAGCCTGGATGATGCCCGCGAAGCGGTGTACGGCATGCCCTACGCCGAGTGGAAAGCCCAACACCAGAAAGAAGCCAGCGCCGAACAACAAGCGGCGTTCGAAAAAGGAAAACCTCGTGACTGATCTGAACACCCTGCGCGCCAGCCTGGCCAGCGGCCAACATGTCTTTGCCGATACCCTGGCGTTCATTGCCGACAACTACAGCTACCAGCCTCAGGCGTTCAACAATGGCGGCGTGGAGAATGCGGCCGGGCAAAACGAAGGTTCGTGCAAAACCCTGGGCCTAGCTTTGCTGGAAGGGCTGAGCGACCAGGAAGCGCTGCTGGCCTTTGGCGAGCACTACCGTGACGTGGTGGCCACGCCCGAGGGCAGCGACCATGGCAATATCCGCGCGCTGATCAAGCAGGGTCTGGCGGGCGTGAAATTTGCCGGGCAGCCCCTGTCGCGCAAGGCTTGAGATAGCCCGGGCCACTCCCACAAGGGGCGCATACTTCCTGTGGGAGTGGCCTTGTGTCGCGATGGGCTGCAAAGCAGCCCCAAAATATCGATCCCACCCTCAATCCATGATGGTTCCAGGCCCCCCTTCTTTCAGCTCTCCCTGCTGCAGCCACTGCAAGGCCACCGGCCACAAGCTTTCGCGAAACCGGTCATGGAAAAACGCGAAATGGCCAATTTCGTCGACCGAGATATCCACAGGCGCGATACGCAGGTGCCGGGCACCCTGTAGATAACCCAACAATCGCTCGGTCGCCGCCACGGTGCCAAACGGGTCGTCAGTGAGGCTGATGGCCAGCGTCGCCGCCCGCACCTGAACGAACGGAAGCGTCGCCAGCGCCCGAGCGCTGGGGCGATGCTCGTAACGTGGGGTACGTGTGGTCCAGTCGTGCACCACGCCGGATGGCGTGTCTTCAAGCCAACCCAGGCGCTTGCCGGGGAAGTAGCCGAATAACCGCGTCAGTAGCGGCATTACCACATGCCATTTGCCGAGCAACTGCCAGCGCTGGTCGACAGCGTAGTCGCGCCAATAGGCAAACTGCGCGCCCACCATCACTACCCGGCGTACCTGGCCTGCCGACGCGGCCAGCCCTACTGCGCAGCCGCCGAAACTGTGCCCCACCACGTCCACTGGCTGACCGGGGAAATGCTCTGCCGCATGCGCCAGCATCGCTTCGAAATCCAGCCTGCCCCAATCGCTCCACGAGGCCTGGAAGCCGCGCAATGAAGCTGGGCGGGACTCGCCGATGCCACGGTAATCGTAGGTCAGCACATCGCAGCCATGGGCAAACAGGTAGTCGGCAAAGCGGGAGTAATAGCGGCAGCGTACCGAAGTGGCAGCGTTGATGATCACCAGCGGACGCTGGGGGTCAGGGCGAGCGTGGCGCCAGCAGAAGCCGCCGAGGCTGTAACCGTCGGCTGTGGCCTGGCGAAAGGGGGCGGCGGGTTGGGTGAGGCTACTCATGGCGCATTCCCTGTTGTTGTGCGCCAAAGCTAGCAAAGATTTTATAGCCTGTACCGGCCTCTTCGCGGGTTTACCCGCAAAAGGGCCGGTGCAGGTTAACTACGGTTACAGCTCGATGCAGTCGAACTTGACATCGGTGGCCACGTCTTCGTCGTAGTTGACGTCAGCGCGCTCGAAACCGAACAGGTTGAGGAACTGCTTCTTGTAACCGGCGTAGTCGGTCAGCTCGAACAGGTTCTCGGTGGTCACTTGTGGCCACAGGGCCTTGCAGGCGGTCTGAACGTCGTCGCGCAGTTCCCAGTCGTCCAGGCGCAGACGGCCCTTCTCGTCAACGTCGGCCGGCGCACCGTCGGCACGGTACATACGGTCGCGGTACATGCGGTCGAGCTGGTTCTGAGTACCTTCGTGAATGCCTTTCTCCTGCATGATCTTGAAGACCATCGACAGGTACAGCGGCATCACCGGGATGGCCGAGCTGGCCTGGGTCACCACCGACTTGAGCACGGCCACGTTGGCGCCGCCTTTCACTTCATCGGCCAGTTTCTGGTCCAGACGCAGGGCGGTTTCGTCCAGGTCCTGCTTGGCCTGGCCCAGGGCACCGTGCCAGTAGATCGGCCAGGTGATATCGCTGCCGATGTAGCTGAAGGCCACGGTGCGAGCGCCTTCGGCCAGCACGTTGGCGCCTGCCAGGGCATCGATCCACAGCTGCCAGTCCTGGCCACCCATGACGGTGACGGTGTCGGCGATTTCCTGCTCGGTGGCCGGCTCGATGCTGGCCTCGATGATGGTGTCCTTGTTGGTGTCGATGGCGGTCGACTTGTACGGCTCGCCGATCGGCTTGAGTGCCGAGCGAATCACTTCACCGGTCTGCGGCAGCTTGCGCACGGGCGATGCCAGCGAGTAGATGACCAGGTCGACCTTGCCACCCATTTCGTTCTTGATCAGTTCGATGACCTTGGCACGGGCTTCGTCAGAGAAGGCGTCACCGTTGATCGACTTGCTGTACAGGCCTTCGGCCTTGGCAAACTTGTCGAAGGCTGCAGAGTTGTACCAGCCAGCGGTGCCGGCCTTGGTCTCAGTGCCAGGCTTTTCGAAGAACACACCCAGGGTGTCGGCCTTGAAGCCGAACGCCGCGGTGATGCGAGCTGCCAGGCCGTAGCCGCTGGAAGCGCCAATGACCAGGACCTTCTTCGGGCCATCCTCGCGCACGCCCAGCTTGCGGGTGGCTTCGATCTGGTCACGGACGTTGAGCTCGCAGCCCTTCGGGTGAGTCGTGGTGCAGATGAAACCGCGAACCTTAGGATGAATGATGGCCAATGTCTGTACCTCGTCAGGTTTATGCCGGGGAAGCGCCGCTTGGGGCGATTCCGATTGATCAGAGGGTGAGACTACCCCCGCAGGTTATCCGACACATATTACGGGGTGATCATGGGGATGCAAAACCGAGGTTCTTGCGTGCCGGCATCAATCCAAGGCCAACGCGGCTCTCAACCAGTCCAGAAACTGCCGGGCCAGCGGATCCTCCTGACTCTCCCGATGCACCAGGCAAGCCCACGCAGGCCCCCGCACCCGCTGCGCCGACAACGCCTGCAAACGCCCCTCTTGCACGGCCCGACGCGCCAGCAACTGGCTGACCAACGCCACCCCCACCCCCTCGCTCGCCGCATCCAGCAACAGCCCCGGGTCGGAAAAATTCAGCCCCTTGCCCTGCTGCCCAACATCCTCGCCGCCCTCCAGTTGCCAATGGCTCCAGTCCATCTCCCGTTCGCCGTGCAAGGTCGTACGCGCGGTTGCAGTCGCCAGGGAAGGATGGCAAGCCGGGTACAGCTGGTCCTGATGCAGCACGCTGAAGCTGCACTCAGCCTGGGCACTGAGATCATCGCGGATAGCCAGGTCGATGGTCTCGGTGGCCATGTCCGGCACCTCGAAACTGGTAAACAACCACAAGTCGACCTGCGGACAGCGCTGGTGAAAGTCCGCCAGCCGCGGCAGCAGCCAGTGCCTGGCAAAAGCCGGGCTGGTGTTCACCACCAGCTGATTGGGCTTGCGGTACTGGTCTAGCCGGCGAATGCCTACGGCCAGGTGCTGCAACAGCGATTGCGTGGTGCTGAGCAGGTCGTGCCCGGCGTCGGTCAGGCTCACGCTACGGCCACTGCGATGAAACAGCGGCTGCTCCAGGTAGGTTTCCAGGCTGCGAATTTGTTGGCTGATGGCCGACTGGGTCAGGTTCAACGCCTCGGCGGCCTTGTGGAAGCTGCCTAGCCGCGCAGCGGCCTCGAAGCCGCGCAGGGCATTAAGGGGTGGCCAGTGTTTGAGCATGATTGATAAGACCCGCTAATCAGATTTGCGCTAAATCTATCGTTTGTCGCCAGCCAAGCCTAGCCATAGCATGGACACCAACACCCGCGACGGCGGGCTTCGTTGATAAAAATCCTTAATAGATCGGAGTTCACTATGCACCTGTCCCTCGACAGCGGCTGGCGTATGCCTGCCGAATGGGCCCGCCACGCGGCAACCTGGATGGTCTGGCCACACAACCAGGCCGTATGGGAAAGCGGCTGGCACGTGCGCCTGGCCGATGTACAACAGGACTACGCTCGTGTCGCAGCGGCCATCGCCCGTTTCGAACCGGTAAAGATGGTGGTCGACCCCTCCGCCATGGCCAGCGCCCGCGCCTTGTGCGGCGCCAATATCGAGCTGATCGAACTGGCCGTGGACGACAGCTGGTGCCGTGACAGCGGCCCAAGCTTCGTCTGCCACCCACAGCATGGCCTGGCCGGCCTGAGCTGGCGTTTCAATGCCTGGGGCGGCAAGTCGCACCACAGCCTGGACCGCAGCCTTGGCCGACGCATGCTCGACCAGCTGGGCCTGGACGGTTTCAGCACGTCCCTGTGCAACGAAGGTGGGGCGATCCATGTGGATGGCGAAGGCACACTGATCACCACCGAATCGGTGCTGCTCAACCCTAACCGTAACCCAGGCATCAGCAAGGCTGAATTCGAGGCCTGTTTCGCCCGCTACCTGGGCATCAGCAAGACCATCTGGCTGCCGGGTGACCCGCAGTACGTCACCGGTGACATGACCGACGGCCACGTCGATGGCGTATGCGCCTTCGCCCGCCCAGGCGTGCTGCTGGTCGACGCCACCCATGAGCAACACTCGGTGTACGCCGAGGTGGTGCGGGAAAACCGCCGCGCCCTGGAACTGGCCACCGACGCCCAAGGCCGCCATTTCGAACTGCTCGACCTGTACGAGGCCAGCGCCGCCGTCGATCAGAATGCCGAGGTGTTCTGCGCGTCCTACACCAACTTCTACATCGCCAACGGCGCGATCATCATGCCGGCCTATGGCATCGCTGCCGACCAGGAGGCCGCTGCGCAGCTGGGCCACGCCTTCCCAGGCCGGGAGATCGTGCCGGTGCGCATTGACCACATCGCCTACGGCGGTGGCGGCATTCATTGCATCACCCAGCAGCAGCCCGAGGTACAGCCATGAGCCAGTTGCGTATCGCCACCACGCAGATGCCGTGCAGTTGGAACCTGCCCGACAACCTCGACCGCGCCGAGCAACTGGTACGCCAGGCCGCTGCCAAGGGCGCCCAGGTGATCCTGCTGCAGGAGTTGTTCGCTACCCCGTACTTCTGCATCGAGCAGGATCACCAGCACCAGGCCCTTGCCCAGCCCTACCCCGACAGCCCGATCCTGCAGCGCTTCGCCGCGCTGGCCGGCGAGCTGGGCGTGGTGCTGCCGCTGAGCTGGTACGAGCGCGCCGGCAATGCCTTCTTCAATTCGCTGACCGTGGCCGACGCCGATGGCCGCCTGCTCGGTGTGTACCGCAAGACCCACATCCCCAACGCCATCGGCTACCAGGAGAAGGAATACTTCAGCCCTGGCGACACCGGCTTCAAGGTCTGGGATACCGCCTTCGGGCGCTTGGGCATCGGTATCTGCTGGGATCAGTGGTTCCCCGAAACCGCTCGCTGCCTGGCCCTGATGGGCGCCGAGGTGCTGCTGTTCCCCACCGCCATCGGCTCCGAGCCGGGCTGCGCCGAACTGGACTCTCGCGACCATTGGCAGGTCGCCATGCGCGGCCATGCCGCCGCCAACCTGCTGCCGGTGGTGGCAGCCAACCGCGTGGGCGAGGAAGTTGCCGCCAGCGATGCAGCGCTAGCCATGCGCTTCTATGGCTCATCGTTCATCTGCGACCACAAGGGCGCCATGCTCGCCGAAGCCGACCGCGACAGCAGCGGCATCTGGCTGCATGACCTGGACTTGGCCGGCATGCGCGAAGACCGCCTGAGTTGGGGCATCTTCCGTGATCGCCGCCCGGAAATGTACGCAACGCTGCTGACCCTGGACGGTAAACACCCACACAGCCTGAGGGCCTGAGCATGAAACACCACGTTCTAGCCGCATTGGCACTGGCCGCCTGCGCTGGCCAGGCACTGGCCGAACAGCCGGTGCTGCGCCTGTACAACTGGGCCGACTATTTTGCCGAGGACACCCTCAAGCAGTTCACGGCCGAAACCGGTATTCAGGTGATCTACGACGTGATGGACGGCAGTGAAGTGCTCGAAGCCAAGCTGATGTCCGGGCGCAGTGGTTACGACCTGGTGTTCCCCGGCGATACCGTTGCAGAGCGTTTGATGCGCGCTGGCAGCCTGCAGCCACTGGACCACAGCCGCCTGGAGGCGCTCGACGATATCGAGCCCGGCCTGCGCAAGCTGCATGCCCAATACCCCAAGGCCAGCCAGGCCACGGTGCCCTACACCTGGGGCACCATCGGCCTGACGGTGAACGCCGACAAGGTTCGCCAGCGCATGCCTGGTGCACCGCTGGACAACCTCGACTTGCTGTTCAAGCCGGAGTTGGCGGCCAAGTTCGCTGACTGTGGTATCTCGGTCATCGACTCGCCCGATGAAGTGCTGGCCGTGGTACTCAACTACCTGGGCCGCGAACCACGCAGTGCCAAGCGTGAGGACCTGGCCGCCGCCAGCGAACTGCTCAAGGCGATACGCCCGTATGTGCGCAAGTTCCAGTCCCAGCCGGTGACCGAATTGGTCAACGAGAACTTGTGCCTCTCACTGGGCTACAGCGGCGATGTGATCCAGGCCCAGCGTACCGCCGAGTCCGCTGGCAAGCACCTCGACTTCCAGTACCGCGTACCGCGCCAAGGCACCACGGTGTGGATGGACACCATGGCCATTCCGGCCGATGCCAGGCACCCGGAATACGCCTATCGTTTCATCAACTTCGTCATGCGCCCGGCGAACATGGCTGCCATCAGCAACTTTACCGGCTACCCCACGGCCAGCGCCAAAGCGCGCCAGGCGGTGGACCCACGCATGCGCGACAACCCCGATATCTATCTCGACGAAGCCACCTATGCCCGGCTGATTCCGGGCCGGGATATTCCACAGGCCGACATGCGGGCACGCATGCGTGTGTGGACGCGCTTCAAGACTGCACAGGACTGAACCATGCCAAGCCGTAGAACCTTCCTGCAACTGTCGTTGGCCGCCGGCCTCGGCGCTGGCCTTGGCCTGCCCCTGGGGCTGGCCCGTGCCGAAGAACCGGGGCGCTGGTTCATGCCTGACGAGGGCGAATTGCAACAGCGCGCCTTCATCGCCTTTGGCGCCCAGGATGCGATCTGGGAGGACTTCACCGCCGACGTGCAAGCCGCACTCGGTCGCATTAGCCAAGCCATCGCGCGTTATCAGCCGGTGACCGTGTTCTGCCGCGCCAGCGAGCGCCAGCTGGCCGAGCAGCACTGTGGCCACCACAACACACATTTTGTCGAATGCCAACTGGATGACATCTGGATGCGCGACATCGGTGCCAATTTCGTCGTCGACGATGACGGCGCCCTGGCGGCGGTGGACTTCAACTTCAATGGCTGGGGCAACAAGCAGCGCCACCGTAACGATGCCCAGCTGGCCAAACGCGTTGCCACCCTGGCCAACGCGCGCTACCAGCGCAGTGAGCTGGTGGGTGAAGGGGGCGCCATCGAGGTGGACGGGCACGGCACCGGCATCATGACCGAGAGCAGTTGGGTCAATGCCAACCGCAACCCGGACTGGAGCAAAGCCGAGGTCGAGGCCGAGCTGAAGGCGCGGCTGGGCCTGAGCAAGATAATCTGGCTGCCGGGCATCGCCGGGGAAGACATCACTGATGGGCATGTGGATTTCTACGCCCGCTTCGTGCGGCCGGGTGTGGTGATTGCCAACCTGGACAACGACCCGGACTCCTATGACCACGCCGTGACGCGTAAACACCTGGAAATCCTGAAGCAGGCCACCGATGCCGAAGGCCGTAAACTGCAGGTTCACGTAGTGTCACCGCCGCTGCGCGGGCGGCGTAACAAGTTCAGCAAAGGTAATGACGACTTTGCAGCGGGGTACATCAATTACTTCGTGATCAACGGCGCGATCATCGCACCGCAGTTCGGTGATGCGCAGGCGGATGAGAAGGCCCGAGCACTGCTGGCGGCGTTGTATCCAGGGCGGGATATCGTGCAACTGGACATCGATGCCATCGCGGCTGGAGGTGGGGGGATTCACTGTGTGACCCATCAGTGCCCGGCCGTTTGAATGAGGTTGCCTGGCCTGGCCTCAATCACGACGCCGCCGGCGCCCGGTGATCATCGACAACGGCAAGTTTTCGCGCAGCAGCACGCTTTCGTAGATGGCCGCCAGCACATGCACACACACCAGCGCCAGCACCGCATTGGCCAACCAACCGTGCAGGTCGGTCGGCCAATCGGCGCCCCACAGTGCATCCACTTCCTGCGACGCCCAACCAGTCAGGCCCAGGCCAGCGATACCCGCCAGCATCAACAGCATCACCAAGGCGCCAATCGGCGAGTGCCCCAGACGATGGCAAGGCTCCCCACGCAGCACCTTGCGCGCGTGCCCGGCCAGGCGTGCCGGGGTTGGCCAGAAGTCGGCCCAGCGCGCACTGGCTGGCCCGACAAAGCCCCAGACCACGCGCACCACGACGCACGCCAGTGCGTAGTAGCCCAGCCACTGGTGCCAGTCATCGCCCTCTTCGTTGAAAAAGTAGTTGGCGAAGAACACCGCTGCGATCGACAGGTGGCACAGCCGCAGGAGGGGATCCCACAGCCGCACCATGCCGTCGCTGTTCAATCGTGGTACTCGGACTTGACCGCTTTGCCGGTCACCGGGTCATGATAAATCTCGACCTTGCGACCGTCCTTGTCGAACCCATAGATCTCGTAGCAATTGCCCTTGGTAACCTTGAACTTGTTGATCTTGTAGCCCTGCTCCTTGAGCTGGGCCTGGAACTTTTCCTGGTCTTGCCAGGTGCTTTTATCCGCGGTGGTGCATTGGGTGGCGGCGAATGCTGTGCTGCTGCCGATCAGGAGGGTCAGTGCGATCAGGATGCGCATGGGTATGGGCTCCATTGGGTTGAGTGAAACAGCACGAAATTCAGCTTAGTTGGGGAGGACGCCAAGTGCCCATTGATTTGTTTTTCATATCATTCCGAAAGAAAAACAAACTTAACAAATAAGCCAAACCCGCCGATGCTGGTGGCACTACGCCTATTGCCCGGAGAACAACAACATGAACGACGTGGTTATCGTCGCCGCAACCCGTACCGCCATTGGCAGCTTCCAGGGCGCCCTGGCCTCCGTGCCTGCGGTCGACCTCGGCGCCGCCGTGATCAAGCGGCTGCTGGAGCAGACCGGGCTGGACCCGGCGCAAGTCGACGAAGTCATCCTCGGCCAGGTGCTCACCGCCGGCGCCGGGCAGAACCCGGCGCGCCAGGCTGCGATCAAGGCCGGCCTGCCCTTCAGCGTACCGGCCCTGACCCTGAACAAGGTCTGCGGCTCGGGCCTCAAGGCCCTGCACCTGGCCACCCAGGCCATCCGCTGCGGCGACGCCGAGGTGGTGATTGCCGGTGGCCAGGAGAACATGAGCCTTGCTCCCTACGTGATGCCCTCGGCCCGTACTGGCCAGCGCATGGGCCATGGCCAACTGATCGACAGCATGATCACCGATGGCCTGTGGGATGCGTTCAATGACTACCACATGGGCATCACTGCCGAGAACCTGGTGGACACGTACAGCCTCACCCGCGAACAGCAGGATGCCTTTGCCGCCGAATCGCAGCGCAAGGCGGTGGCGGCGATCGAGGCCGGCCGATTCGACGCGGAAATCACCCCCATCCTGCTGCCACAGAAAAAGGGCGAGCCCAAGGTCTTCGCCCGTGACGAGCAGCCACGCCCGGACACCACCGCCGAGTCCCTGGGCAAACTGCGCCCGGCCTTCAAGAAGGACGGCAGCGTCACTGCGGGCAATGCCTCCAGCCTGAATGACGGCGCCGCCGCCGTGTTGTTGATGAGCGCGGCCAAGGCCAAAGCCCTGGGCCTGCCAGTGCTGGCGAAGGTCGCCGCCTATGCCAGTGCCGGGGTAGACCCGGCGATCATGGGTATCGGCCCGGTTTCGGCGACCCAGCGTTGCCTGGACAAAGCCGGTTGGCAGTTGGCCGAACTGGACCTGATCGAAGCCAACGAAGCCTTTGCCGCACAGGCGCTGGCCGTGGGCAAGGCGCTGGAGTGGGATGCCGCGCGGGTCAACGTGAATGGCGGAGCGATTGCCCTGGGCCACCCGATTGGTGCTTCCGGGTGCCGCGTGCTGGTGACCTTGCTGCACGAGATGATCAAGCGCGATGCCAAGAAAGGCCTGGCGACCTTGTGCATTGGCGGTGGGCAAGGTGTGGCACTGGCGATCGAGCGCTGATCTCAGATTGAGTAGAACAGGCTAGGCCCTTTCGCGGGGTTACCCGCGAAGAGGCCGGGCCTGCTTGAACACCACTCTCAGGCTTCAGAACCGCTCATCGGCAATCGCCGGCAAGGTCAGCTCCCGCACATAACTGGCCGCCGAAAGCTCCAGCAGCGTGCGCACCATCAGCACCACATCGTGCAGCGGTATCAGCCCCCCTTCCCCACGCGCGGCAGCCTCTTCCACCGGCACATCCAGGCCGTCTTCGGTATTGAGGTACCCAAGGTTCAGGCACGTCACCCCAAGGCCTTGCCCTCGATAGCCTTCACGCAATGCTTCGGCGATGCCGCGCAGGCCGAACTTGGAGGCAGCGAAGGTCACTTCTGGGCGACCGCTTTGGGGCAGGCCGGAAGTGGAACCGGTCAGGATGATCCGTGGTTTTTCGCTTTCGAGCAGCAGCGGCAGCAGCCGTTTGACCAGCAGGATGGTGGCGGTGATGTTGCAGTCGACCATGCGCTGCAGCGCTGCGTCACAGTCATCAAGGAAGCTGTAGTGGTCTTCGAACGCTTCGGCCTCCCACAGGCCGAGGTTATAGATCAGCGTATCCACGCCACCCTCAGCCAGCGCTCGGGCTATCGACTCTACTGCAGCGGCAGGCTGGCCTAGATCGGCCTCGATCCACTGGGCGTCAATACCCTTGCCGACATTCACTGCCGCGGGTTTGCTGCGCGACACCCCAATCAACGTATCGCCGGGTTTGCCCAACCCTTCCATGAAAGCCTTGCCCAGGCCTTTACTGGCGCCGACTACCAGAACACGCATCGCATCACTCCCTGTCGATTTGATCGGAGTCGGCATTCTAGGGGGTTTTAAGCGCCCGTGGCGATGATCAAGCCGCAGCTCGGTTTTCGTCCAGCGCAGCTGCCAGCACGGCCACTTCCTGGCACTTCTGCACGGCCACTTCCACCGGGCTGCGCGACAACGAGCAGGCCGGCGCCAGCCATAGCCGCTCCCCCAGACGCTCATGGGCATCGTGCAGCAGGCCCAGGGTTTCTCCCAAGTCGCAAGCAGCTGCAGTGCGGCCGTCGACCAGGCCCAGCGACAACACCTTGTAGGTCGGTAGGCGGTCCAGAAGGGTCTGGTACTGCTCGGGTGCCTGTACCAGGTCGACATGCAGGCCATCGACAGGCAGGTTCACGGCCAGGCCGAGGTTGCCGTCAAGGCCACCGTAGTAGGTGGCAATCAGCTTTTTCAGCGGCGCGCGCTGAAGAATGTTGTAGACGCGCTCGTAAGCGTTTTTCCAGTCCTGCGGCAGGTCTTCGGCGAGAATCGGTTCATCGATCTGCACCCACTCCACGCCCATTGCAGCCAGGCGGTTGAGGTACTGATCGTACAGCGGCAGCAGGCGCTCGAGCAGTTCCAGCGTTTCGATGCTGCCGTTGTTTTCGCCCTGCCACAGATAAGTCAACGGGCCGATCACCACTGGCTTGACCGCATGGCCCAAGGCCTTGGCTTGTGCCACTTCATCAAAAAGCTGCGCCCAGCTCAGGTCGAACGGTTGATCATGCCAGGCAAAGTCACCCACTGGCAGCAATTGGATGCCGGCATCACGCTGAGCCTGCCAGTGACGGGCACGCGCCTCGCGGTCACCGCTGATGTGTGGAAAGCCCAGGTTGTGTGCCAGTGCCATGTTTTGTCCCTTAACCTGCATAAATGAATGAGAGGGATTTTCCGGCGGATAAACGCTTGAGACAAACTCATTAAATTTGAGATGAACCCAAGATTTCTTCATGATCATGCTGATGTCTCATTCAGAGCATCACCCTGCGCATTCGGACATGACCCCGCCCGCCTTCTGCCGCACAATGCCACCCTGACCACACCGGGTGCCCAGCCACATGAGCCTGCTGAAAACCGCGCTGCGCGAAAAGAACTTCGTCTGCGTCATGGAATTCGTCCCCAAGCCTTCGGCTGAACGCTTCGCCGCCATGGAAGCGATCTTGGCCCGTGCGCACCTGTGCGGCTGGCCGATGACCGTGGCCATCGGCGATCGCGTCGGCAGCCCGCTGGACATGTCGCCGCTGGACGCCCTCGCCTCGTTCGCCAACCCTGTGCCTGCCCTGCCGCATTTTTCCGGCAAGGATCGCGAACGCCATCACCTGCTCGCGCAACTGCAGCGTATGGACGCCGCAGGCCTCGATCAGCTGTTGCTGCTTACCGGCGACCGCCTGCCCGGCCATGAACCAGGCCTGCGCCCGGTGCGCTACCTGGAATCGGTCGCCGCCCTGCAGATTGCCCGCCAAGCCTGTCCGCACTGGCTGCTGGGCGCGGCACTGAACCCGTTCAAGTACCACGAGGAAGAAGGCGGCGCCCAGTATTTCAAGGCCGAGAAAAAGCTGGCGGCTGGGGCTGACTTCTTCACCCTGCAACTGGGCTTTGATGCCGCCAAGCACCAGGAAGCCATGCTTTGGATGCGCCGCCAGCCCACGCCCAAGCCCATGCTGGCCTGCCTCATGAGCCTCACCCACGGGCGCGCGACGATGCTCGACCATGTGGCCGGCGTCACCGTCACCCCGTCCATGCGCGACATGCTCGAAGCGGAGACCGCGCTGTCCAAGGTATTTGCCCAGGCGCGCAGTGTTGACCGCCTGGCCTTGCAGATCATCGGTGTAAAGCTGATGGGCTACGCCGGTGTGCACCTCTCAGGGGTGCACGAACTCAAGCAGTTGCTGGCCCTGGAAGCCCGTATCGAGCACTGGCAAACCCGGGTTCACACGCTGGAGCAATGGGCGCCCGCCTGGCAGGCCAGCTGGCAGATGCCCGGCCTGCCGGCAGTGATCTTCCATCCGCCGCAGGCGAGCTGGCGCCAGGGCGAGTCACAGGTCGATGCCACGTTCAAGGAGAAAGCGCGCTATCACCTGATGCACGGCATGCATTCACTGCTGTTCAGCCGCCGCAACGGCCTGAGCAAGGCATTTGGCTGGGCGGTGCGCCAGCCTCTATGGGCTACGCGCCTTGGCGCACTGGTGCTGCACAAGGTGGAGCGTGCTGTGAAACGGCCACTGGTGGGTTGCGATACCTGTGGCCGCTGCCGCCTCGAAGATACCTTGTACGTCTGCCCAGAAACCTGCCCCAAAGGCCTGGCCAATGGCCCCTGCGGTGGAACCGCCCTGAACCGCTGCGAGTTCGGCGACCGCGAGTGCATCCACAGCGTCAAGTACCGCACCGCCAAAGCCGTGCGGCAAACTGCCGTGCTGACCGAGCGGCTGATCCCGTGCATCGAGGTCGAAACCCGCCACCGCAGCTCCTGGCCGCAGTGGTTCGCAGCGCAGACGCCGCGGCGGCTCAGCCCGCAGCCAACGCCTCGAAGCCAGCCCGAATCGTAGCTTCGGGTAATTCATCGGCGATGAACACCATCACACTCTCGCGCGTTTCGCCAGCGCCCCACTCGGCGTCCCAATCGAAGCCATAGAGCTTGAGCACACCTTGGAATACCAGCTTGCGCTCTTCGCCGGCAATGTTCAGCACGCCCTTGTAGCGCAACAGTTGTGTGCCGTGGGTTTCCAGCAGTTCGTTCATGAAGCCGCTGAGGCGATCGATATCCAACGCAGTGTCCGTGCGCAGCACCATCGTGGAGATACGGTCCGGCGTGGCGGGTTTGAGCACCGGGCGCAGTGTCAGTTTCAAGTTCGCACCCAGGTCAGGGTTGAGGTTGAAACCTCGCACATCCAGTAGTTCAGCCAGGTCGATGCATCCGTGTTCAACCACCCGGATCGCGGCCCGACCATTGATGCGGGCCAGGCGCTCGCGCAGCGCGTCTACCGCAGCCGGCTCGACCAAGTCTGTCTTGCTCAGCAGCAAGCGATCGGCAAAGCCGACCTGGGCCTGAGCGATGGTCTGGGTCAGGTGCAGTTCGGCATGCGCGGCATCGACCAGGGTGATGATGCCGTCGAGGATGTAGCGCTCACGCAGTTCCTCGTCGATGAAGAAGGTTTGCGCTACCGGCGCCGGGTCGGCCAGGCCGGTGCATTCGATCACCAGGCGGTCGAAGGCGATTTCCCCGGCATCCAGGCGCTCGAGCAGCAGGTACAGGGCGCGGGTCAGGTCGCCATGGATGCTGCAACACACACAACCGTTGGCCAGGGTCATCACCTGCACCGGCTGGTCGCCCAGCAATTGGCTGTCAATGCCGGCCTCACTGAATTCGTTTTCGATCACCGCGAGCTTCAGGCCGTGCTCGGCCTTGAGCATGTGCTTGAGCAAGGTGGTCTTGCCGGCACCGAGGAAGCCCGTGAGGACGGTTACGGGAATAGGCGTCTGCACGCAGAAAGTCTCCTGAATCTGAAAATGACTGTGGGAGCCGGTTACCCAGGCTCCCACAGGTTCACACGTGTCGCAGGCTCAACAGCACTTGGGCCCGGACTTGCCGCCGTAACGCGCTTCTTGCCGTTCGCGGAAGAACGCTTCGTAGCTCATCACCGGCTTGTCCGGGTGCGTCTTCTGCATGTGCTCGACATAGTTGTCGTAGTCGGGCATGCCGACCATCAGGCGGGCTGCCTGCCCCAGGTATTTTCCCAGTCGACCCAAGTCGTTGAACATAACTGCAGTCCTCTCGATTACGCGTCAGGCAACGCCTGGAACGGGGTTTCCTTGTCGGTGCGCTCCTTGCGGCCCAGGGCGGCGTAGCCGACCTTGATGGCGAAGAACAGGATGCTGAAGACCACCAGCAGGAACAGAATCGTCAGGCCCGCGTTGGTGTAGGCGTTGAAGATCACGTGCTGCATCTGCCCGATGTCCTTGGCCGGGGCCAGCACTTGGCCTGCGTCCAGCGCGGTGCTGTACTTCTTGGCCAGGGCCAGGAAGCCAACCGCCGGGTTCGGATCGAACAGCTTGATCAGGCCAGCAGCAGTGGTGCAGATCAGCAGCCAGACGGCCGGCAGCAGGGTGACCCAGATGTAGCGCTGACGCTTCATCTTGATCAGCACCACGGTACCGAGCATCAAGGCGATACCGGCCAGCATCTGGTTGGAGATGCCAAACAGCGGCCACAGGGTGTTGATGCCGCCCAGCGGGTCGATCACGCCCTGGTAAAGCAGGTAGCCCCAGAGTGCCACGCAGCCAGCGGTGGCGAGCAGGTTGGCACCCCACGATTCAGTGCGTTTGAGTGCTGGCACGAAGCTGCCCAGCAGGTCCTGCAGCATGAAGCGCCCGGCTCGGGTACCGGCGTCCACTGCGGTGAGGATGAACAGCGCCTCGAACAGGATCGCGAAGTGGTACCAGAAGGCCATGGTGTTTTCACCTGGCAACACCTGGTGCAGGATCTGCGCGATACCGACCGCCAGGGTAGGCGCACCCCCAGCACGGGCCAGGATGGTGTGCTCGCCGATGTCACGGGCGACGGCTTCAAGCTGCTCGGGTGTAATCAGGAAGCCCCAGCTGCTGACTGTCTGCGCCACCGACGCTACGTCTGCACCGACCACGGCAGCCGGGCTGTTCATGGCGAAGTACACGCCAGGCTCGATCACCGAAGCGGCGACCATGGCCATGATGGCGACGAACGATTCCATCAGCATGCCACCGTAGCCGATGTAGCGGGCGTTGGTTTCGTTATCCAGCAGCTTGGGGGTGGTCCCCGAGGAAATCAGCGCGTGGAAGCCGGACACCGCACCACAGGCAATGGTGATGAACAGGAACGGGAACAGGGTGCCCTTCCACACAGGGCCCGTGCCGTCGGTGAACTGGGTCAGCGCCGGCATTTTCAGCTCGGGGGCAATGATCAGGATACCGATGGCCAGGCCCACGATGGTGCCGATCTTGAGGAAGGTCGACAGGTAGTCACGTGGTGCCAGCACCAGCCAGACCGGCAGCACGGCGGCGACAAAGCCGTAGCCCACCAGCATCCAGGTGATCTGCACCCCGGTGAAGGTGAACGCCGGGCCCCATACCGGGTCCGCAGCGATCACGCCGCCCAGCCAGATAGACGCCAGCAGCAGCACTACGCCAACCACCGAGATCTCGCCAATGCGGCCCGGGCGGATGTAGCGCATGTAGATGCCCATGAACATCGCGATCGGGATGGTCGCCATCACCGTGAACATGCCCCACGGGCTTTCGGCGAGGGCCTTGACCACGATCAACGCCAACACCGCGAGGATGATGATCATGATCAGGAAGCAGCCGAACAGGGCGATGGTCCCCGGAATGCGGCCCATCTCCTCGCGCACCATGTCGCCCAGCGAGCGACCATTGCGGCGGGTAGACATGAACAGGACCATGAAGTCCTGCACCGCACCGGCCAGCACCACGCCGGCAATCAGCCACAACGTGCCGGGCAAGTAGCCCATTTGCGCGGCAAGTACCGGGCCGACCAAGGGGCCTGCGCCCGCGATGGCGGCGAAGTGGTGACCGAAAAGAATGTGTTTGTTGGTCGGAACGTAGTCCAGACCGTCGTTGTTGAGCACCGCCGGGGTGGCACGGCGAGGGTCGAGTTGCATCACCTTGGTGGCGATGAACAAGCTGTAGTAACGGTAGGCAACCAGGTAAATGGCCACCGCCGCGACCACGATCCACAAGGCGTTGATTGCCTCGCCGCGACGCAGGGCAACCACACCCAGCGCGCAGGCCCCTATGACTGCCAGCGCCAACCACGGAATGTGGCGTAGCAGGCTATTATTGTTGTTCATGGTTAGCTTCCAGCTGGTGGATTGGAAAGACCGCCCACCGAGTCTAGGGCGAGTCATCGCGCATTGCCACACTTGCTTTGGTCTAGAGCCTCTGCGGCCAGATTGCGGTACCTGATGCACATAACATTCTAACTATAGTCAGGATGTCACCTTAGGACCTACCCAAGGATCCATGCCATGAGCGATCACGACGAACGCCGCCGTTTCCAGCGTATCCAGTTCGACGCCCCGACCAGGCTTTGCCAGGGCGAACGTTGCTGGGAGGTGAAACTGCTCGACCTGTCCCTCAAAGGCCTGCTGGTCGAAAGCCCGAAAACCTGGGATCCCGACCTGAGCCAGGATTTCGAAGCCTACATCGTGCTCAACGACGAAGTGACCGAGGTGCAGATGCAGGTCGAACTGCGCCACGAAGAACCGAGCCGGCTGGGCTTCATCTGCCTGTACATCGACATCGATTCGATGAGCCATTTGCACCGTCTTGTGGAATTGAACGTGGCCGACAGCACCGAAATGATGCGCGAGCTGCGCGAACTCATCGAATAATGAAATCTCTTAGCTAGCTAATATCATTCCCACCGAGTGTTTCCTGTCTACCCAGACAGCTTTAAGCCTGGGTAGCAGAACTTTGTACACAGCTTTCCAATACAGCTTCTGACAAGTTGGTACGCCTTCTGCATTGGGATTTAGCACCCCATGCGGTCGTATCTGTGCGCGCTCCGATCAAAATATTGTATACAATTCTTGTGGCAATCATTTGAGGTAAGTGTCTACAGTAGCGGCACAACAATAAACAGAGAGCCTGCTCCATGACTACGTCCCCTAGCACGTCTCCCGCCAAGCGCCCCGAGGATGAAAACCTCGGCCTTGGTGCCAACCTGGCTTATGGTCTGCAGCATGTGTTGACCATGTACGGGGGATCGTCGCGGTACCCCTGATCCTGGGGCAGGCCGCGGGCCTGAACGGTGCCGAAATCGGCATGCTGATCGCCGCCTCGCTGTTTGCCGGTGGCCTGGCCACCCTATTGCAAACCCTTGGCCTGCCGTTCTTCGGCTGCCAGTTGCCGCTGGTGCAGGGCGTGTCGTTCGCCGGTGTGGCGACCATGGGTGCGATCCTCAGCAGCGAGGGCGGCGGTGGCCTGCCTGGCGTGCTTGGCGCGGTCATGGCGGCGTCGCTGATCGGCTTCCTGATCACCCCGGTGTTCTCGCGCATCACCAAGTTCTTCCCTCCCCTGGTGACCGGCATCGTCATCACCACCATCGGCCTGACCCTGATGCCAGTGGCCGCACGCTGGGTGATGGGTGGCAACAGCGCCTCGCCAGAGTTCGGCAGCGTGGCCAACATCGGCTTGGCCGGGTTGACCTTCGCCATCGTGCTGCTGCTGAGCAAGCTGGGCAGCGCGACCATTTCGCGCCTGTCGATCCTGCTGGCCATGGTGATCGGCACACTGATCGCCTGGTCGCTGGGCATGGCCGACTTCAGCAAGGTCACCGAAGGCCCGATGCTGGCCTTCCCCACGCCGTTCCACTTCGGCATGCCGGAGTTTCACATCGCCGCGATCCTGTCGATGTGCATCGTGATCATGGTAACCCTGGTGGAAACTTCGGCCGACATCCTCGCCGTGGGTGAAATCATCGACACCAAGGTTGACTCCAAGCGCCTGGGCAACGGCCTGCGTGCCGACATGGCATCGAGCATCCTGGCACCGATCTTCGGCTCGTTCACCCAGAGCGCGTTCGCTCAGAACGTCGGCCTGGTGGCCGTGACCGGGGTCAAGAGCCGCTACGTGGTGGCCACCGGTGGTGTGATTCTGGTGGTACTCGGCCTGCTGCCGATCATGGGCCGGGTGATTGCCGCCGTGCCTACCCCGGTACTGGGTGGCGCTGGCATCGTGCTGTTCGGCACCGTGGCGGCCAGCGGTATCCGTACTTTGTCCAAGGTCAGCTACAAGAACAACGTCAACCTGATCATCGTCGCGGCCTCGCTGGGCTTCGGCATGATCCCGATTGCCGCGCCGACCTTCTACCACCACTTCCCGAACTGGTTCGAGACCATCTTCCACTCGGGCATCAGCTCGGCGGCGATCATGGCCATCTTGCTGAACCTGATCTTCAACCACTTCACCACCGGCAACTCGGAAAACCAGTCGGTGTTCGCTGCGGCGTACGAGCGCACCATCCAGTATTCGGACATTTCCGCGCTGCGTGATGGCGACTACTTCAAGGACGGCAAGCTGTTCGATGCCGAGGGTAACGAAGTGCCGATGCTGGAGCTGGACGAGCATGGCAATGAAACGGTCAGGCGCGCAGCGGTTGCCGAGCATTGACTGCTGACTGAGCGGTGAGGTGGAGGGGGCCGATGCGCATCATCGGCCCCTTTTTCGTTTGCCTGTTCTGGCCTATTGCCGTCGATAGGGCCAGAACAGGCTACAAGTTACTCGAACAATGCATCCAGGGCTTGCTCCAGCCGGGTCACGGCAATCACCTGCAACCCCGCCGGTGGCTCTTTCGGCGCATTGCCCTTGGGCACGATGGCCCGCTTGAAGCCGTGCTTGGCCGCTTCCTTCAAGCGCTCCTGGCCACTGGGCACCGGCCGCACCTCACCCGACAGGCCGATCTCGCCAAACACCAGCAGACCATGGGCCAGCGGCCGATTGCGCAGGCTGGACATGACCGCCGCCAGCAGCGCCAGGTCCGAAGCCGTTTCCAGCACCTTCACCCCGCCCACCACGTTGAGGAACACGTCCTGGTCATGGGTAGGAATACCGCCATGACGGTGCAGCACCGCCAGCAACATGGCCAGGCGGTTCTGGTCCAGGCCCAGGGTTACCCGCCGCGGATTGGCCAGATGGCTATCGTCGACCAGCGCCTGCACTTCAACCAGCATTGGCCGGGTGCCCTCCCAGGTAGCCATCACCACGCTGCCTGGCACTTCTTCCTGGGTACGGTTGAGGAAGATCGCCGACGGGTTGGACACTTCTTTAAGGCCACGGTCGGTCATGCCGAACACGCCCAGCTCGTTGACCGCGCCAAAACGGTTCTTCACCGCCCGTAACAAGCGCAGACGGCCATCGGACTCGCCTTCGAAATACAGCACGGTATCGACCATGTGCTCCAGTACCCGCGGGCCGGCCAGCGAGCCTTCCTTGGTCACGTGGCCGACCAGGAAGATCGCCGTGCCGCTCTGCTTGGCGTAACGCACCAGCAACGCCGTGCTTTCGCGCACCTGGGCCACACCGCCGGGGGCCGATTGCAGCTGCTCGGTGAAAATCGTCTGGATCGAGTCGATCACCATCACCCTGGGTTTCTCGACGCGTGCCGTAGCGATGATGGTCTCGATGCAGGTTTCGGTCATTACCTTGAGCTGGTCCTGGGGCAGGCCCAGCCGCCGTGAGCGCATGGCAACCTGTTGCTGCGACTCCTCACCGGTGACATACAGCGCCGGCATGCCGACGGCGATGTTGCATAACGTTTGCAACAAAATGGTCGACTTGCCGATACCGGGGTCACCACCAATCAGCACCACAGAGCCATCCACCAGGCCACCGCCCAGTACGCGGTCCAGTTCAGTGCTGCTGGTGGTGAAGCGCGGGATTTCTTCGACGCTGACTTCGGCCAAGGTCTTGATCTGTGCCTGCTGCCCGGTCCAACCCGCGCGGCCGCTGCTGGGCGCAGCGGCGCCGCCGCTTTCGATCATGGTTTCGACCAGCGTGTTCCAGGCCCCGCATTCGCCGCACTGGCCGGCCCATTTGGGGAAGGTCGCGCCGCACTCGGTGCAGCCATACAAGCGCTTGGCCTTGGCCATGGGTGGGGTCTCCTGGAAAAAATCGCCATGATAGCCGAGCAGGACGTGTCTCGAACGCTTCGGGATGCGACAAAACTATTCGTTCTAACTGCAGTCAGTAGCCCTGAACACAACGCATGAAGCGTTTTAGTGGCTTACACTGCGTTAACCTTACCTTTTGTTACAAGGAACCAAACATGGGCATGCTCAACGAGTTCAAGGCTTTCGCGGTCAAAGGCAATGTCGTCGACATGGCGGTCGGTATCATCATCGGCGCGGCCTTCGGCAAGATCGTCTCGTCCTTCGTCGGTGACGTGATCATGCCACCACTGGGCCTGCTGATCGGTGGTGTGGACTTCAGCGACCTGGCCATTACCCTGAAGGCTGCCGAAGGTGACGTACCAGCGGTAGTGCTGGCGTATGGCAAGTTCATCCAGACCGTGATCGACTTCGTGATCGTGGCCTTTGCCATCTTCATGGGGGTGAAGGCGATCAACAGGCTCAAGCGTGAGGAAGCCGTGGCGCCGACTACGCCGCCGGTGCCTTCGGCTGAAGAGACACTGCTGACCGAGATTCGCGACTTGCTCAAGACGCAGAATCAGAATCGCTTGCCGTGAGGTAGCAGGGGGCTGCCTTGCAGCCCCCTGGCCTTACCAGTAGTTTTCGACCGCTACCTGCCCTGGCCGCTTGCTCAGGCTCAGTTGCAGGTCACGCGCTTTCAGCACTTTACGGGTTTCGTCGATCATTTCCGGGTTACCGCACAGCATCACCCGTGAATGCTCTGGCGACAGCGCCAGCCCCGCCGCCTTCTCCAGTTCACCATTCTCGATCAACGTGGTAATGCGCTGGTTCAACGCCCCTGGGTGTTGTTCACGGGTCACCACCGGAATGAACTGCAACTTGCCCGCATGCTCCGCCAGGTACTCGCGTTGCTCCAGCCCGGCGATTTCATCTACGTAGGCCAGCTCTTTGGCTTCGCGCACCGAGTACACCAGCTTGATGTTGTCGAAACGCTCCCAAGCCTCGAAGTCCTGCAGGATCGACATGAACGGCGCAATGCCCGTACCCGTGGCCAGCAGCCACAGGTCGCGACCACCGACGAAACGGTCGAGGGTGAGGAAACCGAAAGCCTGACGGTCGATCAGCAAGGTATCGCCCGCACCCAGCCGGCTAAGCTCGCTGGTGAACTCGCCACCGGGTACCACGATGGAGAAAAAGTCCAGATGCTCATCATGGGGCGCGCTGACCATTGAATAGGCGCGCCACACCACGCTGCCATCGGCCTTGGTCACGCCAAGGCGGGCGAACTGACCGGAACGAAAGCGGAACCCCGCATCGCGCGTAACCCGCAGGCTGAAGAGGTTCGGCGTCAGCGGCTGAACATCGAGCAGGGTCTGGCGGGTGAACTTTTCGGCGCTAGCGGTCATATCGGGCTCCAGGGTTGGCGTGTGCACAGTGTCGCTTAAAGTGGCTTGGATAAAAACCACCGCTTTGTAGGGCCTCACCAAGGGGGATCGTGCCGAACTGGCAGAAAACCCTAAGTGCTATAACAAAAAAATCCCAACACTAAGGTAGGACTTTCCTACAATCATCGGGTACCCAAATGGATTGGATCCTACGCCCCGAGGAATGTCTCGATGCTTCACTGGAAACCCGAGCATCTTCATGCGTTCGTCAGCGAGCGCAACCCGCAGAAGCTGTTCGACATCGCAGTCCATCTGGCTCAGGAGCTGGGCATGGATTACCTTGGGCTGAATATCCGCATCCAGATCGCCACGCAAACACCAAGGCTGTACCTCTACAGCAACTACCCAAGTGAGTGGATCGAGCGCTATCAGCGCGACGATTTCTACAAGCAGGACCCGGCAGCGCACATGAGTCACAGTTCGACCACCCCCGTACTATGGACTGACGACCTATACCGAGACGCCCCTCAATTTCGCGAAGCGGCCTGTCAGCACGGCTTGCGTCACGGCTGGACGCAATCACTGCACGACCTGCAGCACAACGAAAGCCAGATCAGCGTGGCCAGGCCTGCCGAAAAGATCGACATCGTCGAGCTTTATGACAAGGCCGGCAGCGTCCAGTGGCTGTGCCATACCCTGCATGCCGTGCTTGGCGAACACCACCTGAACGCACTGTGCCCACCTCAACCAAGAATGAGCGAGCGTGAACTGGAAGTGCTGAAATGGTCGGCTGCCGGCAAGACCGCTGCCGACGTTGCCTGCATCCTGTCGCTTTCGCAAAGCACGGTGAACTTCCACATCCGCAGCGTGATCACCAAGACCAACGCTGCCAACAAGGCTGGCGCCATCGCCATAGCCGCCCTGCGTGGCTGGATCTGACCTTCACACCTGCGACCTTGGGCAAAGCCCTGTAGAATCGCCCGGCAAAGCCCGGAGCGAACCGCAACGGGCAGTTTCGTACCCGAGCCAGACGCCATGCCCCTGTTGACCACCCCCTACGCCGAACTCGACCTGATCCGCCAGCCGGAGCAGGCCAACGACCCGCTGCAGGCCTTCGATGCCGCCGACGAGTACCTGCTAGCGCAATTGCACGAACAGGCACCTGACGCCAACTGCCGGGTACTGGTGCTCAATGACAGCTTCGGCGCCCTGGCCGTCAGCCTGGCGGGCCGCCTGCAGGTGGTCAGCAGCGGTGACTCACATCTGGCGCACCTTGGCCTGGAAAAGAACCTGACGCGCAACGGTTTGACGTTCGATAGCGTGCCGTTCGTACCGGCCAGCGAGCACTGGCAAGGCCTCTTCGACCGAGTGCTGGTACGCGTGCCCAAGACCCTGGCCCTGCTTGAAGAACAACTGATCCGCCTGCAGGGCCACCTGGCGCCTGGCGCGCAGGTGATTGCCGGGGCCATGATCAAGCACCTTCCACGGGCGGCCGGTGACCTGATGGAGAAGTACATCGGCCCTGTGCAGGCTTCGCTGGCACAGAAAAAGGCCCGCTTGCTGACCGCAACGGTGGCCGAACGCCCGCTCGCCCGCTCACCCTACCCTAGCCGCTACCACCTCGACGCGCCGGTGCTGGAGTTGGTCAACCACGCCAACGTGTTTTGCCGTGAGGGCTTGGATATCGGCACAAGGGCGTTCCTGCCCCACTTGCCCCGCGACCTGGGCAACGCGCGGGTAGCGGACCTGGGCTGCGGCAACGGCGTGCTGGCGATTGCCAGCGCCCTGGGCAACCCGGACGCTGAGTACACCTTGGTCGATGAGTCGTACATGGCCGTGCAATCAGCGCAGGAGAACTGGCGAGCTGCACTGGGCGAACGTGCCGCCAATTTCGTCGCGGCCGATGGGTTGGCCGGGGTAGAGAAACAATCGCTGGACGTGGTGCTGTGCAACCCGCCGTTCCACCAGCAACAGGTGGTGGGGGACTTCCTTGCCTGGCGCATGTTCCAGCAGGCGCGAGAAGCGCTGGTGGTGGGTGGGGCGCTGTACATCGTGGGCAACCGCCACCTGGGCTATCACAGCAAGCTGGCGCGGTTGTTCCGAGGGGTTGAGCAGGTGGCGGCTACGCCCAAGTTCGTCATTCTGAAAGCCCGCAAATAAGAGCCCGCGCCGCCCCTGTGGGAGCGGGCTTGCCCGCGAACACCGGCGAAGCCGGTGCCATCTATCGCGATGCCTGCTTCGCGGGCACGCCCGCTCCCACAGGCGCCCCCGCTGCTCTCAATGGGTGGTCAATCCCGCAGCCCCCATGAACAGCCGCATCACCCATGCCGCCACGCCCAGCGCGGCAACACTCATCGCCCAAATCAGCAGTAGCCAACCCAGCCGCTGCCACAGCGGTTTCTTGTCTTCCAAGCCATGTTTGCCCGTCATCATGCGGCCCTCCTAGTGATAACCGTCTTCGTGGGTCACCTTGCCGCGGAACACGTAGTAGCTCCAGAAGGTGTACATCAGGATGAACGGCAGGATGAACAGGGTGCCCACCAGCATGAAACCTTGGCTTTGCGGGGGCGCTGCGGCCTCCCAGATCGAGATCGACGGCGGGATGATGTTCGGCCACAGGCTGATGCCCAGGCCGCTGTAACCCAGGAAGATCAACACCAGGGTGAGCAGGAACGGCGTGTAGTGTGCATTGCGCGCTACCGCCTTCAGCAGCCCGTAGAAGGTCACCAGCACCAGCAGCGGCACCGGCATGAACCAGAGCAGGTTGGGCATGCTGAACCAGCGGTCGGCGATTTGCGGGTAGGCGATGGGGGTCCACAGGCTGACGATACCGATCACCGCCAGCAGCACCAGCGCCAGCGGCCGGGCCATGTCGTGCATCTTCTGTTGCAGCGGCCCTTCGGTCTTCATGATCAGCCAGGTGCACCCCAACAACGTGTAGGCAACGATTAGCCCCAAACCACAGAACAGACTGAACGGGGTAAGCCAGTCGAGTGTGCCACCGGCGAAATGGCGGTCGACCACTTTGAAGCCTTCGAGGAAGGCACCCAACGCCACACCCTGGAAGAAGGTGGCGACCAACGACCCCCAGATGAATGCCTTGTCCCAGATATGCCGCTTGTCGGCCTTGGCCTTGAAGCGAAACTCGAAGGCCACGCCACGGAAGATCAAACCGATCAACATCAGGATAAGCGGCAGGTACAAGGCCTCGAGAACGACGGCGTAAGCCATCGGGAAAGCCCCGAACAGCCCCGCCCCGCCCAGGATCAACCAGGTTTCGTTGCCGTCCCACACTGGCGCGACAGTGTTCATCATCACATCACGGTCCTGCTCGCCCTTGACGAAGGGGAACAGCATGCCGATGCCCAGGTCGAAACCGTCCATCACCACGTACATCATGACGCCGAAAATGATGATCACGGCCCAGATCAGCGGAAGGTCGATACCCATGGCTCAGTTCCCCTTGTTCAGGCTGGCAGAGGTGGCCTCTCGGCCATCATCGGCGGCGGACAACGGCCGCGCCGGAGTGCGTTTCTGGCCAGGGCCACCCGGCGTGTGCTCGTCACCTTCCCCGGTCTGCGGCCCTTTGCGCACCAGGCGCATCATGTAGCCAAGGCCGGTGCCGAACAGGGCGAAATACACCACCACGAAGGCCACCAGGGTGAAACCAAGCTGGGCGTAGCTGTGGTTGGACACGCCGTCAGCCGTGCGCATCAGGCCATACACCACCCAAGGTTGGCGGCCGATTTCGGTGGTGAACCAGCCGGCCAGCAGCGCGACCAGCCCAGATGGGCCCATCCACAGGGCCACATGCAGGAACGGGCGCGAGCTGTACAGCGTGCCGCGCTTGCGCAACCACAGGCTCCACAGGCCGACGAAGATCATCAGGAAGCCGAGCCCGACCATGATCCGGAACGACCAGAACACGATGGTCGAGTTAGGCCGATCCTCGGGCGGGAACTCCTTCATCGCCGGCACCTGCTTGTCCAGGCTATGGGTCAGGATCAGGCTGCCCAGCGCGGGAATCTCGACCTTGAAGCGGGTAGTCTCGGCCTTCATGTCGGGGATGCCGAACAGAATCAGCGGGGTCGGCTCGCCGGGTACGTTCTCCCAGTGGCCTTCGATCGCGGCAATTTTCACCGGTTGATGCTTGAGCGTGTTGAGGCCATGGAAGTCGCCAATCACCGCCTGGATCGGGGCGACGATAAGCGCCATCCACATGGCCATCGACAGCATCTTGCGCACGGCCGGGTTGTCACGCCCGCGCAGCAGGTGCCAAGCCGCCGAAGCACCGACGAAGAACGCGGTGGAAACGAACGCGGCTGTGGCCATGTGCATCAGGCGGTAGGGGAACGAGGGGTTGAACACCACTGCAAACCAGTCCACCGGCACCACCCGGCCATCGATGATCTCGTGGCCTTGTGGGGTTTGCATCCAGCTGTTGGAGGCAAGGATCCAGAACGTCGAAACCAGTGTGCCGAGCGCCACCATCACCGTGGAGAAGAAGTGCAGGCCACGGCCGACGCGGTTCCAGCCAAACAGCATGACACCCAGGAAGCCCGCCTCGAGGAAGAACGCAGTGAGAACTTCGTAGGTGAGCAGCGGGCCGGTGACGGCGCCGGCAAAGTCGGAGAAGCGGCTCCAGTTGGTGCCGAACTGGTAGGCCATGACCAGGCCAGAGACCACGCCCATGCCAAAGTTGACGGCGAATATCTTCGACCAGAAATGATAGAGATCACGGTAGACCTGGTTGTGGGTCCTCAGCCAGAGGCCTTCGAGGACTGCCAGGTAGCTCGCCAAGCCAATGGTGATGGCCGGGAACAGGATGTGGAACGACACGGTAAAGGCAAACTGCATTCGGGCGAGCTCTAAGGCCTCTATTCCGAACATGGTGCTTCCTCTTCAGATAATCCGGCGTCCGGGCTTGTGGCCCCAGTCGCCCACTGCCCCCACTGGGTCGAGTACGGCGCGTTGGAATTGTTCTGTTCGATCGCAGGGATTTCGGCCCAAGGGCCCGATCGTTACATCTGGAACGATTGATCCAGATCAACGACTGCTAGGAAGCATAGTCCCGAATGGCCTGACGGGCCGTGTGGTTGATTGCCGCGTGACCGGTTGCCCCACCCTCTTTCATAAACCGTGGAAAAGTGCAGACCTGGGCAAACAGTAACCGTTTGTTACAAACAGATGATACGCTGCCCACCCCTCTACTGCGCCGAGGCCCCTGGTTTCCGATGTCCGATTCCGCACCGCAGTTGTTGCGTCACCACCGCCCTTTCCTGGCCTTCTGGCTGGCCCGCGTGTTCACCGCCAGCGGCTTCCAGATGCTCACCGTGGCCATTGGCTGGCACCTCTACCAGTTGACCGGCAATGTGCTGGACCTGGGCCTGGTCGGTCTGGTCGAATTCGCCCCACGGGTGTTGTTCATGTTGCACACCGGGCATGTCGCCGACCGCTATGACCGGCGCAAGGTCGCTGCCTTGTGCCAGAGCCTGCAGGGGCTGATTGCCCTGGCGCTGGCGGTGGGCAGCGCGACCGACAACGTCACCCGCGAACTGATCTTTGCCCTGGCCTTCCTGCTCGGAGCCACGCGCTCGTTCGAAATGCCGGCAACCCAGGCCTTGTTGCCCAATGTGGTGCCACCTGGGCTGTTCCCGCGGGCGGTGGCGGCTTCGGCGTCGGCCACCCAGTCGGCCACCATCGTGGCGCCGGCAGTGGGCGGTTTCCTGTATGCGTTCGGCAGCATCTGGGTGTACGGCCCGACCGTTGCCCTGTACGCCATTGCCTGTGTGCTGACCCTGAGCCTGCAGGCACGCGGCCAAGTCGCCCAACGTGGGCGCGCCAGCATCGAATCGCTGCTGGCCGGCATCCGCTTCATCCGCAGCCGGCCCGATATCCTCGGCGCCATCTCGCTGGACCTGTTTGCAGTGTTGCTGGGCGGGGCCACCGCGCTACTGCCGGTGTTCGCCAAGGACATCCTGCTGACCGGCCCGATGGGCCTTGGCCTGCTACGCTCGGCACCCGCGGTGGGGGCGTTGCTGATGTCGCTGTGGCTGGCACGCTTCCCGTTCGAGCGCAAAGTCGGGCGGACCATGTTCACCGCCGTTGGCGTATTCGGCGTGGCGACCATCGCCTTCGGCCTGTCGACCTCGTTCTGGTTCTCGCTGGCGGTGCTGGTGGTGCTGGGCGCGGCGGACATGATCAGCATGGTCATTCGCAGCTCGTTCGTGCAACTGGAGACACCGGATGAAATGCGCGGGCGGGTGAGTGCAGTGAACGGCTTGTTCATCGGTGCCTCGAACCAGCTCGGTGAGTTCGAATCGGGGGTGACGGCGCACTGGTTTGGCACAGTGCCGGCGGTGGTGATGGGCGGGGTGGGCACCTTGGTGGTGACCGGGGTATGGATAAAGCTGTTCCCGACCCTGGCCAAGCGCGATCAACTGCACAGCAAGCCCACCAACTGAACGCCGTGGCCCGATCGCTGGCCGCTCAGAGCATCAAGGTCATGCAACGTTCATGGCCGCTGCGGGCCGTGTAGCCATCGCCACTGTCCATCCAGCCGGTGGCGCGGTACAAACCCAACGCCGCATGGTTGTCGCGGTCCACTGACAATTGCAGGCATTCGACATCCGGCCACATCGCGCGCACCACTGCCGGCAAGGCCTGCATGCACCCACGGCCCAAGCCACGCCCCTGCAAGCGTTTGTCGACCTGCAAGGCCGTTATCATCGCCGCACCAGGCTTGGCCCAGGCGGGTAGAAATGCCCCGCACTGAAGCAACAGCAACCCCTGCGGCACGCTGTCGAGCACAATCACCAGTGCACGCCGTTGATCGCTTTTGCAGTTGAGCAGCAGATACAACGCACTGGCCACATCACCGGCATGGCGTTGCTGCGCTGGGTGCAGCTGGATATCGAGCAATTGGGCGCGCTGGGCCTGGTTCAGGTCACGGTAGTCAATCAACTGCACAGCGCTGCTCCCACGAGGCCGCATGCCGCGCGGCGCAGAATCGGCAGTATATCGCGACATTGATTACCGCTCACCGAGCATGCTGGTATGATGCGCGGCTTTTTTCCTCCCCACACAAAACCACGGCAACCGGTACGGTCTGTGCTTTGCTGATGGGGTCGATACATTCATGGCGCCGGGGGCGCCTTGGGGAGCGGGCATGCTGGAAAGGCTGTTTCAACTAAAAGCACACAACACCAACGTGCGCACCGAGATTCTTGCGGGCGTTACCACCTTCCTGGCCATGGCCTACATCCTGTTCGTCAACCCGAGCATCCTCGGCGAGACCGGCATGGACAAAGGGGCGATCTTCGTCGCCACCTGTCTGGCTGCAGCCATCGGTTCCACCACCATGGGCCTGATCGCCAACTACCCGATTGCCCTGGCACCGGGCATGGGCCTGAACGCGTTCTTCACCTACACCGTGGTGCTGCACATGGGCCACACCTGGCAGGTGGCGCTGGGGGCGGTGTTCCTGTCGGCGGTGATGTTCTTCCTGCTGTCGATCTTCCGCATCCGCGAATGGATCGTGAACAGTATCCCGTTGCCGCTGCGTTCGGCGATTGCCGCCGGTATCGGCCTGTTCCTCGCGCTGATCGCCCTGCATAACGCTGGCATCGTCGTCGATAACCCGGCCACTTTGGTGGGCCTGGGCGACCTCAAGCAACCTGCACCGATCCTCGCCACCCTGGGTTTCTTCCTGATCGTCGGCCTGGAGTCGCTGAAAGTGCGCGGCGCCGTGTTGATCGGCATCCTGGCGGTGACCATCGCCTCGATCGTGATGGGCGTGACGCCGTTCGGTGGCATCGTCTCCATGCCGCCGTCGCTGGCCCCAACCTTCTTGCAGCTGGACATCGCTGGCGCGCTGGACGTCGGCCTGGTCAGCGTGATTTTCGCCTTCCTGTTCGTCGACCTGTTCGACAACTCCGGCACCTTGATCGGCGTGGCCAAGCGCGCCGGGCTGATGGGCAAGGACGGCCACATGCCGAAGATGGGCCGTGCCCTGATCGCCGACAGCACCGCCGCCATGGCCGGTTCGCTGCTGGGCACCTCGACCACCACCAGCTACATCGAATCCGCTGCGGGCGTGAGTGCCGGTGGCCGCACCGGCCTGACCGCCATCGTGGTGGCCGTGCTGTTCCTGCTGGCGTTGTTCTTCGCCCCGCTGGCCGGTAGCGTACCGGCATTCGCCACCGCCCCGGCCCTGCTGTTCGTCGCAGTGCTGATGGCCTCTGGCCTGGCGGAAATAAACTGGGACGATGTCACCGAAGCCGCACCGGTGGTGGTGACCGCCCTGGCCATGCCGCTGACCTACTCGATCGCCAACGGCATTGCCTTCGGCTTCATCTCCTGGACCGCCGTCAAGCTGATTTCCGGCCGCCACCGCGACCTGAACCCGGCCCTGGTGATCCTTTCCATCCTGTTCGTCATCAAGCTGGGCTGGTTCAACGCATGAGTGCTGCTTTCGACCCCTCCTCCTACGCCACCCAGCTGGACGCCAAGGTGGCCCGGCTGCGCGAGCTGCTGGCGCCGTTCAGCGCGCCGGAGCCGGCCGTTTTCGATTCGCCGCGTGAGCACTACCGCCTGCGCGCCGAATTCCGCCTGTGGCGCGAGGATGGCCAGCGCCACTACGCCATGTTTGCCCAGGGCGATAAGCACAAGGCGATCTTGATCGATGATTTCCCCATTGCCAGCCAGCGCATCAATGCCCTGATGCCGCGCCTGAAGGCAGCTTGGCAGGCCAGCGAGGAACTGGGCAACCGCCTGTTCCAGGTGGAGTTCCTCACCACCCTGGCTGGCGATGCGATGATCACGATGTGCTACCACCGCCCGCTGGACGAGGCATGGGAAGTGGAAGCGCGGCAACTGGCTGAAGCGCTGGGCGTAAGCGTCATTGGCCGCTCCAAGGGCAAGCGCCTGGTGATCGGCCGCGACTACGCGATTGAAGAACTCGACGTGGCAGGCCGTGTGTTCAGCTACCGCCAACCAGAAGGCGCGTTCACCCAACCCAACGGTGCGGTGAACCAGAAGATGCTCAGTTGGGCCTTCGAGGCCATCGGTGAGCGTGAGGACGACCTGCTGGAGCTGTACTGCGGCAACGGCAACTTCACCCTGCCGCTGGCTACCCGTGTGCGCCAGGTGCTGGCCACCGAAATCAGCAAGACATCGGTCAATGCCGCGTTGAGCAACCTCGACGAGAACGCTGTGGATAACGTGCGGCTGGTGCGGTTGTCGGCAGAGGAGCTGACCCAGGCGCTGAATGAGGTGCGACCCTTCCGTCGACTGGAAGGCATCGACCTGAAAAGTTATGAGTTCGGTACCGTGTTCGTCGACCCGCCGCGGGCGGGGATGGACCCGGATACCTGCGAGCTGACCCGGCGCTTCGAGCGGATCCTGTACATCTCGTGCAACCCGGAAACGCTGGCGGCAAACATTGCCCAGTTGCAGGACACGCACCGTATCGAGCGGTGTGCGTTGTTTGACCAGTTCCCCTATACCCACCATATGGAGAGCGGGGTTCTACTGGTCAGGCGCTGACCGTCGCACCTTTGGGGCCGCTTTGCGGCCCCAAAGGTTTGAATCAGAAGTCGAAGAAGACTGTCTCCCCTTCCCCCTGAATACGGATATCAAAGCGATATGCCGTCTTCCCATCCACTTCGCAACGCTTGGCAATCAAGGTTTCACGCCGCTGTGGCTGTTCGATCAGGTTGAGCACCGGGCATTTGGCATTGGCCTGGGCCTCATCATCGAAATACAGGCGCGTGTGCAGGTGAATGTTGATGCCACGGGCAAACAGGCTGATGTTGATGTGCGGCGCCATTGGCACGCCAGCAGCGTTGTTCACCACACCCGGCTTGACCGTGTGCAGCGTCCACTCACCGGCATCGAAGGTGGTAGCGGTGCGGCCAAAGCTGTTGAAGGCGTTTTCCAGGTTGTAGGCATCCTGGTACTCGCCGTTGGCATCTGCCTGCCACACTTCCAGGAACGAATCGCGCACCAGGTGGCCGTTACCGTCGTACACCTGGCCGATCAGCAGAATGTGCTCGCCCGGCGCGTCAGGCTTGGCCAGGCGGTTCCAGATTTCCTGGTCGCGGGTCGGGTTGCCGGCCGCTTCCAGGGCCAGGCCGATGTGCACGTAGGGGCCGGCAGTCTGCGAAGGGGTTTCCGGCAGCAGTTCGATTGGCATGGCGGGTTCCTCAGCAGTTTTCGAAGTGGGTCTTGCGCTGGCCACGCAGCACGATGTCGAAGCGGTAGGCCAGGCAGTCCATCGGGTTGGCATTGCTCATGTCGAGCTTGGCGATCAACTGCTGCACGGCTTCAGGGTTGGCGATCGACTTGACGATCGGGCACATCGGGATCAGCGGGTCACCCTCGAAATACAACTGGGTAATCAGCTTGGTGGCGATCGACGGGCCGCTGATGGCGAAGTGGATGTGCGCCGGGCGCCAGTCGTTGGGGCCATTGCGCCATGGGTACGGGCCCGGCTTGATGGTACGGAAGCTGTAGTAGCCGTCACGGTCGGTCAGGCAGCGGCCAACGCCACCGAAGTTCGGGTCCAGCGGCGCCAGGTAACGGTCGTTCTTGTGGCGATAGCGGCCGCCGGCGTTGGCTTGCCACATCTCTACCAGGGTGTTCGGTACAGGCTTGCCGTACTGATCGACGACACGGCCGGCGACGATGATGCGTTCACCAATCGGCAAGCCACCGTTGTTGAAGTTCAGCAGCAGGTCATGGTCGTGGGTACCGAAGCCCAAGTGGGAAAAGTCCGGACCAGTGGTTTCGCTGATCGACTGCGGAATGCTGACCAGTGCCTGGCGCGGCGAGCGGGCGATGGACGTTTTGTAGTCAGGCGTAAGGGCTTTGGGGTGCCAGTTGCGATCACGGATCACGAAGCGGCTGTTGTCCTGTGCGGGCATGCCGATTTCCTCTCTTGGAATTATCTGAACGCCTGGGCGTGGCAGGCGGACTTACAGTTTCCGACAGGTCGCGCACGATGAACATTGAAATCAACCACACGAAACATAACCAAATGGTTATGCCTAAACACTTTGCCCTGACACTCGCCGCTGTCGTGAACTAATCTTTGTCTTCTTGTTTCACGCTCGGGAGAGCACTCATGGAATGGCGAAAAGGCCGACGCAGCGACAACGTGGTCGATGCCCGAGGCGAGGGTGGCGGTGGCGGCGGCATGCGTTTCGGCGGCGGCAAAGGGCTGGGGCTCGGGGCGATTCTGCTGATCGTCGGTATCGGCTGGCTTACCGGGCAGGACCCGTTGCAGATTCTTGGCCAGCTCACCGGCCAGATGGAACAGCAGCAGCAACAAACGGCGCCCAGTGGTGCGGGCGGCAAGGCGCCGCCGGCCAACGACCAGCAGGCCGATTTCGTCGCCTCGGTACTGGGCGATACCGAAGACACCTGGAAGGCCCTGTTCGCCGAGGCCGGCAAACAATACCGCGACCCCAAGCTGGTGCTGTTCAGCGGCCAGGTCAACTCGGCGTGTGGCTTTGCCTCCGCAGCGGTCGGGCCGTTCTATTGCCCGGCGGACCAGCGGGTGTACCTGGACATGTCGTTCTTCCGCGAAATGGAAACCCGCTTCGCTGCGGCCGGCGACTTTGCCCAGGCTTATGTGATCGCCCACGAAATCGGCCACCACGTGCAGACACTGCTGGGCGTTTCGGCAAAGGTCGATGCCGCACGTCGCAGTGGCCAGCGGATGGAGGGCGACAACGGCTTGCTGGTGCGCCAGGAGTTGCAGGCCGACTGCCTGGCCGGTGTTTGGGCCTACCAGGCCCAAAAGCGCCTGAATTGGCTGGAGCCAGGTGACGTCGAGGAAGCGCTGAATGCGGCCAATGCCATTGGCGATGACCGCCTGCAACAGCAGGGCCGTGGGCGTGTGGTGCCGGACTCCTTCACCCATGGCACTTCGGCGCAGCGGGTGCGCTGGTTCAAGACCGGGTTTGCCGAGGGTGAAGTGAACAGCTGCGATACCTTCAGTGCACGTAACCTCTGACACGGATTGGGGCCGTTTGGCGGCCCCAATCATCCAGTTACAAATCTGCTGAAAAAGCGTTTCAGCTTCCCCCATCATTGCCGATAACTCCTGCACGAGTCAGCGGGCATCCAGAACAACAACGCCTGGCGATCGAAGATCAAAAGAGCGAAATCAACTTCTGGAGAGCGTGCATGAACAGCTGGTTCGCCAACATCAGCGTCAACCTCAAACTCGGCCTGGGCTTCGGCCTTGTGCTGGTCCTCACTGGCCTGCTGGCCCTCACCGGCTGGACCAGCCTGGGCAGCCTGATCGACCGCAGCAACTGGATGGGCGATATCGGCCAGTTGAACAAGGATCTCACTGACCTGCGCATTGCGCGCCTGCAGTACATGATCGCCAACGGCGACGATACTGCCGCCGCCAACACCCAGGCCAAGCTGGACGCCTTCAGCAAGCAGCAAGCCTACCTGGCCACCACGTTCAAAAGCCCGGAAAACATCAAGCTGCTGGGTGAGCTGGGCGACACCATCAGCGCCTACAAGCTTTCGCTGAACAAGATGCGCCAGGGCTACGACGCCACCCGCAGCGCACGCGTTACCATGGACAGCTCGGCCACCCGTGCCGACCAGGCCATGGACGCCCTCAGCCAGGAAGTGATGGCACGCCCCGAGGCGGACAGCGTGCGCCTGGCCCAGTACCAACTGATCAGCAAGGCCCGCCAGCAACTGCTGCAGGTACGCATCGATGTGCGCGGCTACATCGCCGACAACAGCAGCGCCAACGAGCAGGCCGCCCTGCGCCAGCTGGATGCAGCGCTGGCCGACATCGACAACCTCAAGCGCCAGCTGCCCGCCGAAGACGCCCGCCTGCAACAGTTCGAAAGCTCGGTACTGGCTTACCGTGACGCCGTGCGCCAGTTCCGCGATGCGGTCGCCAACATCACCACCTCACGTGCCGAAATGACTGTGCAGGGCGCCGATATCGTCAAGCGAAGCGATGCGCTGTACCAGATCCAGCTGCAGCGCCGTGACATCGAGAGCACCCAGGCCCGCAGCCTGCAGGCCATCGCAACGTTGCTGGCGCTGCTGGTCGGTGTGCTGGCAGCGGTGCTGATCACCCGCCAGATCACTCGCCCGTTGCACGACACCCTGGTGGCCGTGGAGAAGATCGCCAGCGGCGACCTTACCCAGCACATGCGCGTCACCCGCCGCGACGAACTGGGCGTACTGCAGCAAGGCATCGCGCGAATGGGCACTACCTTGCGCGAACTTATCAGTGGCATCCGCGATGGCGTCACCCAAATCGCCAGCGCCGCCGAAGAGCTGTCGGCAGTAACCGAACAGACCAGCGCCGGCGCCAACAGCCAGAAGGTCGAGACCGACCAGGTAGCCACCGCCATGCACGAAATGGCCGCCACCGTTCAGGAAGTGGCGCGCAATGCCGAGCAGGCCTCGCATGCCGCAACCGGTGCCGATGACGAAGCCCGCGCCGGTGACCGCGTGGTGGGCGAGGCGATTGGCCAGATCGAGCGCCTGGCCGAAGACATGCACCGCTCCACCGAGGCCATGACCCTGTTGCAGCAGGAAAGCCAGAAGATCGGTAGCGTGATGGACGTGATCAAGTCAGTGGCCGAACAGACCAACCTGCTGGCACTCAACGCGGCGATCGAGGCGGCGCGCGCCGGCGAGGCCGGGCGTGGCTTTGCCGTGGTCGCCGACGAAGTGCGCGGCCTGGCCCAACGCACGCAGAAGTCCACCGAAGAGATCGAAGAGCTGATTGCCAGCCTGCAGCAGGGTACCCAGCAAGTGGCCAGTGCCATGCAGGGCAGCCGTAGCTTGACCGACAGCAGCGTCGAACTGGCGCGCAAGGCCGGGGCTTCGCTGGAGAGCATCACCAGCACGGTGTCGAGCATTCAGTCGATGAACCAGCAGATTGCCGCGGCGGCAGAGCAGCAGAGTGCGGTGGCTGAAGAGATCAGCCGCAGCATTCTGAATGTACGTGATGTGTCGGAGCAGACGGCGGCGGCCAGTGACGAGACGGCGTCGGCGAGCGTTGAGCTGGCGCGGTTGGGTGGGCAGTTGCAGACACTGGTCAGCCAGTTCCGCGTCTGACTTGAAGCCCCTGGGGCCGCTTAGCGGCCCATCGCGACGCAAGGCCGCTCCTACAGGAAATCGCGTTCCCCTGTAGGAGCGGCCTTGTGTCGCGAAAGGAGGGCGAAGCCCTCCCAGCGCCCGAACAGGCTTACTTGACGATCATCCCCACCCCACGCCCACGCGGATCAGAAGCGGTCTCGAGCTTCGCCCCATCCACCCGGATCGCCTGGATATCGCCCATCTCCCAACCCTGGTCCTCCAGCACGTAACCCATCTTCTTCAGTTCATCAGCTACCGGCCCGGTCAGGGGCGCATAGCTGTCAAAGTAGATGGTGTCCTTGGGCAGCAACTGATGGTGCACCCGCTGCGCCGCCACCGCCTTGTCCAACGGCATGCCGTAGTCGTACAGGTTGTTCATCACCTGGAAGATCGAGGTGAAGATCCGTGAACCACCCGGGGTACCGATCACCAGCTCGACCTTGCCATCGCGGGTCATCAGGCTAGGGCTCATCGATGAAAGCATGCGCTTGCCCGGTTCGATGGCGTTGGCATCACCGCCGACCACACCAAAGGCGTTAGCCGCACCCGGTTTGGCGCTGAAATCATCCATCTCGTCGTTCAGCAGGAAGCCCGCGCCCTTCACCACCACGCCACTGCCGTAGTCGAGGTTGAGGGTGTAGGTATTGCTGACCGCATTGCCTTGCTTGTCGACGATCGAGAAATGCGTGGTCTGGTGCGGCTCCAGCCCTGGCTTGACCTTGTCGGTGTCGGAAATGGCCTTCGGGTTGACCTGCGCGGCGCGCTTGGCCAGGTAATCCTTGGCCACCAGCTGGTCCACCGGCACCTTGGTAAAGGCCGGGTCGCCAAGGTAGTCGGCACGGTCGGCGAACACCCGCTTTTCGATCTCTGCCAACAGGTGGATGTACTGCGCCGAGTTGTGCGCCACCCCTTTGAGGTCCGCCGCGCGGTCTTCCTTGATGCCCAGCAACTGGGCCAGTGCCACGCCACCGGAGCTCGGCGGTGGGGCGGTGTACACCACATTGCCGCGCCAGCTTACGGCCATCGGCTCACGCCACACGGCCTTGTAGTCCTTCAAGTCTTCTTTGGTGATCAGGCCTTTGTCGGCCTGCATCTGCGCCACCAGCAGGTCGGCGGTCTTGCCCTGGTAGAACTCGCTCACGCCCTTGTCGGCGATGCGCTCCAGGGTCTGGGCCATTTCCGGCTGTTTGAACAGCTCGCCAACCTTCATGTTGCCGAAGTAGTCGTTGAAGTTGGTCGCTGTCTTGAACATGCCCTGGGCATCGTTGCGGTACTGGTACTGTTTTTCCGCCACCTTGAAGCCGTTTTTCGCATAGCCGATGGCCGGGGTCAGCAACTCGCTCCAGGGCAGCTTGCCGAACTTCTGGTGCGCCTCCCACAAGCCCATCACCGTACCGGGTACACCAGCGGCGCGTACACCAACCAGGCTCAGGTTCTCGATGACCTCGCCCTTGTCGTCCAGGTACATGTTGCGCGTGGCGGCCTTGGGCGCGACTTCGCGGTAGTCGAGGAAGTAGGGCTTGCCGTCGATGAACAGGGTCATGAAGCCGCCACCACCGATGTTGCCGGCCTCGGGGTAGGTCACCGCCAGGGTGAAGGCGGTTGCCACTGCGGCGTCCACCGCGTTGCCGCCCTTTTTCAGAATGTCGGCGGCTACCTGTGCACCATATTGATCAGGTGCGGCCACCGCGCCGCCCTCCAGGTTGGCGGCGTAAACCGAGGAACAGCTCAGAATCGCGGCTGCGAGAGCCAGGTACTGGAACGGGACAATACGCATGACACTTCCTTGGTGTTGTTTTTGTTGAGCAGTCAGTAAGGCCGAAGCGCTTCGACTGTGCAATCAACCGTAGGAAGTTTCGCCGCCTGTGGGCAGGATTTGTCGCGTTCAGGCAACTCAGCAGGCGTACATCGCCAATTTGCGCTGGATGAAGTCCAGGAAGCACTGGATACGCAGCGCCAGCTGGGTGTTGCGGTAGTAGACCGCGTGGATCGGCTGACGGTAGCCATTATTGGCTTCGCCCAGCAGCACTTGGAGGCGCCCGGTGCGGATGTCTTCGTGGGTCATGAAATGCGACAGGCTGACGATGCCCTCCCCGGCTAGCGCCAGCTGGCGCAGGGTCTCGCCACTGGAGGCGAGCAATGCCGGGCGGATGCTGAAGCGGTCGCCCTGGGCGTGGCGCAGTGGCCAATGGTTGAGCGATTCGGGCTGGCTGAAGCCGAGCAGGCAGTGGTTGGCCAAATCCTCGACGCGCTGCGGTGTGCCGTGCTGCTCCAGGTAGGCAGGGCTGGCCAGTACCTGCACGGGGCTGCAACCCAGGTTGCGCGCATGCAGGCTGGAGTCGGCCAGCTCACCGATGCGGATCGCCACGTCGGTGCTCTGCTCCAGCAGGTCGATGATCAAGTCGTCGGTGTTCAGCTCCAGCTCGATGCCCGGGTACTGGCGGCGGAACTCGCCGATCCACGGCAGGATGGCATGCAGCATGAACGGCGCAGCGGCGTTGATGCGCAGCCGCCCGGAGGGGGTCTGGCGGTTCATCGAGAGGCGCTCTTCCATCTCGTCCATCTGCTCCAGGATCAGCCGCGAACGCTCGAGGAAGAAACGGCCCTCCTCGGTCAGGTCCATGCGCCGGGTGGTGCGGTTGACCAGCGTGGTGCCCAGCTTGCCTTCCAGCCGCGACAGGGTGCGGCTGACGGCGGAGGGGGTCTGGCCCATCTGGTCGGCGGCGGCGGAGATCGAGCCGCAGTCGATGACGGCGACGAATACCTGGAGTTCTTCGGATCGGGTTATCACACGATTGGCCTTGGCAGGGGTATGCGGTGATTGATAGCGGGTCATCGGAGTCTGTGCAAGGGGCCGCTGCGCGGCCCCAACCTCCCATTACTGCGCCTTGCCGAATACCTTGTCCAGATGGGCTTCATACGCTGCCAAGGCAGCCGGCACATCCGGCCGCTTCATCACATCCACCGCCAGGAAGGTCGGCAGGCCGCTCATGCCAAGGAACTGGTTGGCCTTGTGGAACGGGAAGTAAACGGCATCAACACCCTTGCCTTCGAAGAAATCGCTCGGGTCATCGAACGCCTGCTGCGGCGCGTTCCAGGTCAACGACAGCATGTACTGCTTGCCGTGCACCAGGCCGCCGCTGCCGTACTTTTGCGAGTGGTCCGAACGGGTGCGGCCATCATTGGCGTAGAGGCTGCCGTGGCCTGCCGTGAAGACTTCGTCGATGTACTTCTTAACCGTCCACGGCGCCCCCATCCACCAACCGGGCATCTGGTAGACGATCACATCAGCCCAGAGGAATTTCTCCACCTCTGCCTGCACATCGTAACCACCGTCAATGAATGTCTGCTGCACGTCGAACCCGGCGCGGTCCAGATGAGCGAGGGCCGCTTCGTGCAAGGTTGCGTTGAGACGGCCATCAGAGTGAGCGAACTGTTTACCACCATTGAGCAGAAGGATCTTTTTCATGCTGGCCTCCACGGCCGAATCAAAATTCAGGCCGGCAGATTAGAGGCTCACGGGTGTGGGATACAGCAGTGACGGGGCAAAATACAATTGATCAGAAGTCACGAATTGGCAATGAATTATTGCCGTAGAATCAGCTCACCAACCATCATCGAGTAGCGCCCCATGAGTGAGCAGTTCGCCTTCATCCTCAAAGCCAAGACCCGCCCGGAAATGGCTGATGCGTTCGAAACCCTGTTCCGCCCCTACGTCGAGCCAAGCCGCCAGGAGCCAGGCTGCATCGAGTACCACATGCTGCGCGACAAGGAAGACCCGAGCCTGTTCGTGTTCTTCGAAGTGTGGGCCGACCAGGCTGCACTGGACGTGCATTCGGCCCTGCCGCACATGACTGCGTTCTTCGAAAAACGCATGGAATACCTGGAGCGCGATTTCGATATCCAGCGGGTCGACATGCTCAGCGCATCATCTGCTAACCGTTAATCAGCAGATGGCCGCCGAGTACGGCCAGGCCGATGAAGAAGCAACGCTTGAACAGCAGCGCACTGATGCGCTGACGCAGCCACTGCCCGGCCAGCATGCCAAGCAGGGCCGGCGCCAGCATCAGCAGCGATGCCCCCAGCGCCTGGCCACCCAGGGCATCCTGCCCAGCCAGGCCAACGGCCAAGGCCAGGGTCGAGACCGTGAATGATAGGCCCAAGGCCTGGATCATCTGCTCTCGGCTCAGACCCAGGCTCTGCAGGTAGGGCACAGCGGGCATCACGAACACCCCAGTCGCCGCCGTGACCACGCCAGTGACCAGGCCGCAAAGCGGCCCCAGCCAACGCTCGTGCCCCGCAGCCACATGAAAGCCCAGGCCGACCAACCCATACAACGCATAGACCAGCAAGGCGGCTCCCAACGCGTGGGCAGCCCACGGGCCGCTGTTGATTCCCAGCCAGGCGCTGCCCAGCCATGTACCGACAAAGATCATCACCAGCATCGGCCCCAGCCGCACCAGCAGCGCCCGCAGGTGCCCACCGCTGGCCAACTGCCAAAGATTGGTGAGGGTCGAGGGCACGATCAGCAATGCGGCAGCCTGCGCCGGTGACATGGCCAGGCCCAGCAAGCCCATGGCAATGGTCGGCAGGCCCAGGCCGATCACCCCCTTCACTGCACCAGCTAGCAGGAAAGTCAGTACCACCAGCAGCGAGAGTGCTGGGCCAATGTTCTGGAAGAAAGTGAGCAAGGTAGTCATGGGGCCGATGATGGCGTACAGCGAACGAGGTGAAAATCTGCCATATACTCAGCCAGCCTCTTGCCAAGACAGAGCCACATGCACTTTGACCTGATCGACCTCAAGCTGTTCCAGCACACCCTGGAGTGCGGCAACATCACCGCCGGCGCCAGCCGCAGCCATCTTTCACTGGCAGCGGCCAGTGCGCGCATCCGCGCCATGGAAGCCTCGCTGGGTATTCCTTTGCTTGAGCGTAACCGTCGTGGCGTACAACCGACGCCGGCCGGCCAGGCGTTGTTGCAGCATGCGCGGCTGATAACCCAGCAAGTCGAGCGCTTGCAGTTCGACCTAAGCCAGTATGCGCAGGGGCAGCAAGGCCAGGTGCGCCTGCTGTGCAACACCGCTGCGCTTACCGAGTACCTGCCCGAACTGCTGGCCAGCTTCCTGGCGGAAAACCCCGGTGTCAGCGTGGACGTGCAAGAGCTGCCGAGCTTGCGCATCGTGCAGTCGATTACCCAGGGCATCGCCGACCTGGGCATCGTTTCCACCGCTGCCCCCAGCGAGCATCTGCAAACCCGGCCGTTTCGCGACGACCCGCTGGTGCTGGTGACACCGCTGGGCCACCCGCTGGCCCATGCAGCCGCGCCCAGCTTCATCGAAAGCCTGAGCCATGGCTATGTCGGCCTTGGGGCTGGCAGTGCGTTGGCGCTGTACCTGGAAGAGCAGGCGCTACGCGAGGGGCGGCGCATGCGGATTCGGGTGCGGGCAGAAGGGTTTGACGGGGTGATTCGCATGGTGGCGGGCGGTGCAGGTGTCGGGGTGGTGCCGCTGGCAGCGGTGCAGCGCTGGCAAGGGATGTTGCCGTTGCATTGGGTAGCGCTTGAGGAACCATGGGCCAACCGCAAGTTGCTGGTATGCGCGCGGGATTTTACTGCGCTACCGGGCTATGCCGCAGGGCTGGTCACCACACTCTGCGGCTGAGGCAAGCAACAAGTGCAGGTAGTGCCGGCCAGCATCACCGACCTGCATTTATGGCGCGTGGGCAAAGACCGGTACGCCTGCATTCTCGGCTGGCCAGCCAAGTCGCTCTCAGCGCCAACAGCGTGCGCAAGGCTCTGGGCGGGCACGAAGAACTGGCGCACATCACCGTCGAGGTAAAACGCCTGGCATAGCGCGGGCAGGCAGCTGGACGTCGAGCCCAGGCAACTGCGGCTCGGCCGATGGGCCTATGGTGACCCGTCATTCAGCCAGTCACCAGGAGTTGTGCCATGTCCGATTTCATCACCGTCCTGCGCGAAACCTGCCCGACGCCGGTCGTGGACGCCACCAAGTGGAAGCGCATCGGCGGCGATCCGCACACCGTCAACCTCAATGCCTACCTGTCTGCCGACGGCAGCAAGATCATGGGCACCTGGATCTGCACCCCAGGCAAGTTCGAGGTCAACTACGAGAAGTGGGAGTTCTGCCACTTCCTCGCTTAGTGAAACCAAAAATATCCCAAAACCAACAAAAATACGTTATCGACTTGTTTTTCTTGATTTTTTTTTGGGAATAATTTTAGGATACCCCAGCATCCAGTTCCTAAATCGAAGCCACCGATAAGGCCCTTTGCTAACCTCCCCTCTCCAAGGTCAACACTTTCTCAATCGCATCTCTGAATCCCGGTTTTTGAATGATACGGCCCTTGGAGTCCGAGACCTCGCCACGAGGCCCGATTGTCTGTCCCATCTGACGCAGATTATCCTCATCGATTGCAAACCTCAGCGCCGATAATTCAACCTCCCTCAGCCGAAAGTATGTTTCAGGTGTTTTCCCTTCAACCGCACCTAAAAAAATGGGCGTCATGCCACTAGAAAGCTGTCGACGCATCTTTGATTTTAACGCCTTCAACTCCTTTACCAGCAAAGAAACATTTAACTTCAGCACCGGATCTTCGATACTCGAGACCCAAGATAATGCATCAGAGAATTGATGCGTTGGAGCTGGCATCGATGCTTGTTTCCAAGCATGGATTAGCAATCTGTAATGTTCCCCTGTAGGATTCACAATCGACTTTTCACTGGGTACTGCCAAGCCGCGAGCTTGTCCCATAGCCAGCAGAGCTCTGTATGAGAAGTCCTTTACCTCAAGGCTCGCAGCAATCTTACAAGCTTCGTTGATCGCCTCCAGACTTCGACGGCGTCGAGAGTCACTTGCTTCGGATGTCAACCTTTCAAATACCACTTCTGGAAGCTCACTCATCATTCTCGTCTCCATGCGCACCAGAGGTAAGCGATACGTAATTCGAAAAAATCGCCTTGATTTCGGATGTTATGGGAGTCAAACCGGCTTGATATTCATCAACATCCAATATCATTAACTTCCCTGAGATCAAATTATCGATTCTTTCCCAGGAATGCAGACGACTCATCAGCAACGAATTTAACTGATTGCATGCAGCAAGCTTTTGCGCATTTGTAAGCTTATACATTGCTGGCCGCAACCCGTTATTAGCTGCCATCCTGTCGATCATTTCTGAAATCAATGGCAAGGCACGAGATGGGTTCGCAGATCTGTAAATAGTTGCATTTTGACAGATTTCAGACAGCAGATGGTAGGTCGACTCTGAGGCCCTGAAGCTCATCTCCTTCAGGTCTTCCGAAACAACTAACTTAAGCTCTGCCTCACTATTTTCTGACTCAGTGTGATCGATTGCTTTTACGCAATCCATTACGTAGCGATTGACAGCCCCATAGTCACGTAACAACACTTCGAGTTTTGCTGCACTTTGTTGCTGTTGAGCGACTGAACGTTTACGGTCCAGCTCCCGATCAAATGGTAGATCTTTGATGCTCGCATCGTACCAGGCGCTTTCCAACTCATCCAGTTCAGCTGTATAAGCTTGATATCTACCGCTTTCATCATGAATTTCAAGAGCTATCTCATTCGCCAATGAAACCAATCCTCCTAAGAATGCTATCCCTGAAACAAAGAAACGACAACGAGGACAATTTTTCTGCCCTAGATACCCAGCTTCAACCGCGGCATATACATTCTCAATGAGATCACCACCTATATTGCAGGCGGCAGCCGACATCGGGCATATTCCCCAATCAAAAATTACGTTTGCAGATTTTGTCGATGACTTCTCGAAAAAAATCCTATTTCCGTCAGTTGCAATCAAATTCCTAGCTTGCGATTGCAAGCCATTGGCAAGCACGTCTCGCACCAAATTATCACAGGCGGTATATTCAGCACGCTTCTCGGCCTCTTGCATAGGCCTCCGCATTTGGTGTTCCTTAAGACTCACATAGTGAATGGTCATGACGAGCGCTGCATGCCCAACCAGCTTCGACACTATATGTATCGGCGCATCCCCGTCCGCTATATAGGCGGTGATGAGACTTACCCTCAAGCAGTGAGGAGTGTAGTCACTAAGATAACGAGGTCCGTACTGACTGTTTTTCCTGGCTAGATCTTCCCCACCCCGTTGAATGAGATAAAGTAGCTTAGGCAATGTGGTCTGGAAGGCCGTTGCCGTAGTAATAGGCTGACCCGTTTTATCTTGTCGAAAAAGAAAGCATTGGCTACCCCGAGATTTCAAAATCTCACTATTGATCTCTGCGTGTGTTTTTATCGAAGTCCATGGTGTGGGGTAATCAAGCGGTGAGTATTTTTCCTGCCAGTCCCTCAACACCAACAACCAATACGCCAAATCCTCTGGAATCCATTCGACTTCGTATCCTTGATCACGAGCACCAGTTTTATTAGTTGTGCAATAGAACTTTGGATATCCATTTTTCCCTTTTTGAACTGCCGCCTGAGGTGTACTGCTCCTGGTGCCACGCAAAGCAAGATGCCCAGTATTCTTCCTCCACTCAATTGTACCAGTTTCCATGTCAACAACTCCGACCTCTCGGTCAGCCTCTCCGCTATCCAGCCACAGAATCTGTTGCCCCCGTAATGGAAACCTTAGCAAGGTATAAAGCGCTACAAACCGAACCGGAGACCATACCTGATACACAACTACTCTGCGCCGTTTCCCAGCAACAACCCGCTCAATTCGCTCAAGCTTTCGCCATACCGTATGAGGATCATCGACATCAATTTTCGATAATGGGACATCAAGCCAGTCTCCGCGGCTATCGAAGAACTCTTGGAGATGCTCTAACTGGCTTAGGGACACGCGTCGTGATAGAGACATCTCATAATCAGGAACGAGGTAGTTTCTAGCTCTCAAAATATACTCGTAACCAAGCGAGGGTTTATTCGTCTGACCTAGTTTAGAATAGCCTAACCCTTTGGCGAATCCGGCGAGGATGCTAGAAAACGGATTTCTGAAGTCGTTTAGCACGACGCTCTCATCCCCATCGACATCTGTACATTCTTCGTCGAGAACCCACTGAAAAAATGTCGAAATTGACGTGTGTACCTGCTGCTTCAGGGACTCTGCCTGAGACTCAATCAATGATATATACAGCGCAGCATTAAACTTATTAGCCCTTAATAATAAAAATTTTGGATCATCAGGTAAATTTAATTCGTGAAAGTATCCGTTTATCAGCACCCTCAACGCCATGCGACGTATTGCATAATTTGTTTGAAACCTCAAATGTTTCTCATATACATCACACAAGCATGGGTAGCTATCTGAATAATCAGGAGCTATTTCCAGCGAAAGAAAGTCTTGTATACTGATCCAGCCTTTGTGCTTGAAGGCTCGATAGGGAGCACTCGGCAGCCTAGGATCCTGCTTATATCCGTCTCTATACTCGGCATATGACTTAAAACCAAATTTTTCGGCAGCTTTTTTTGCTTCTTCATATGTTTTGTAATTCCTGTCGCGCTCAACCCCAAGGAAATTTGGCCATCCTGACCATGGAAGAAAGTGACTCTTAGGGTCGCACGGCAGACGAGGATCCAGTTTATATTTAGCTCTATAGTCAGACGCACTTATAATCCCCAACCGCTGAGCAGCGGCGCTAGCCTCGGCCAAATCACTATAAAAAAGCGGTTTAAAGAAACGAAACAAAAACTTCCAACTGACCCAGCCTTTAGAAGCGTACTCCGACCAAGGCGCACAGGGTAATTTTTCGTCTTCCTTACGCCTAACCAAATACTCATCTTTACTCGTAATGCCCAATTTATGCACCGCCTGCTCCATCTCTGAATAGGTGGGATAAAATTTAGATTTCTGCCTATCAAAAAAATCATACCAATTAGTCCAGCCGCGGCCAGAATAAGCCTTTTCAGGGCTAGATGGGAGCCTGGGATCTTCGTAGTATCTTTTCCGATAATCCGGAACACTCACAATCCCCAGCTTTTTTGTCGCTTGCTTAGCCTCTTCATAGCTCGCGTATATAGCAACCAGCTCATCTGAAAGGAACGGCCCCCACCCTTTCCAACCTGTTTTCGCGTAGACTTCATTTGGATTACTCCTCAGTTTTTTATCGGCTAAGTAACGGTTTTTATATTCTTTCGCGGTGTGTACACCTAGCCTTCTCGCTGCGCTTTTTGCTTCTTCATAGGTTGGATAAGCTTTCTCATAATCCTCTTGGAAGAAATGCCTCCAAGATTTGCATTCATCGTAAAACCGTACGGGATCGGAAGGCAGACGTGAGTCTTCCTTATAACGAGCCACGTATTCTAGCTGAGTTGAAATACCTAGAAACCTTGCTGCAATCTGTGCTTGCGACAACGATTCGTATAAGTCTGGCTTTGCCTTGCTCAGAAACACATACCAACAATCCCATCCTTTTCCCGCAAAGAAAATTGGGGGATTTGATGGTAATCCCGCATGCTCTTTGTATCGACTCCTATATTGACCGGCAGTGCATATATTAAGCGCGGCAATTATCTGGCGAGCTTCATCATAGCTACAATAAGATTCTTCTGGCATTTTTATTCTCATGCAATTTAGTTTATTGCAGCGACGCATGTATAGCGTAGTTCAATACATCACCACCTTCCACCGCCACCCTCAGATCGTTTTTGAATGGCCGGATAGAAACATCGACCATTTGAGCTGATAATCAGATATAAAAAACACTAACGCTCACCTTCATATGGAGTTAGCCTAGACAGAAATTCGCAAACGGGCATATTAGTGTCGGGTACAGACATCTCTCTTCTGACATACTTTGTGATGCTACAAAACATCATCACCACACGAACACATTCTATGAAAGACCTAATCGTTGTACTGCGCGACACCTCCCCTTTACCAGTTCTTGACGCATGCACCTGGGAACGGCTGTCGGGCGAGCCTCACACTGTCAATCTGAACTCGTACACCTCGGAAGATGGCTCGAAGATTATGGGTACATGGATATGCACGCCCGGTAAATGGCGCGTGGCCTATACCAAATGGGAGTACTGCGACTTCCAAGAAGGTTATTGCGTGATTACCCCCGATGGTAAGCAGCCAATTCACCTCAAAGCAGGCGACAAATTTATTATAGAGCCTGGCTTTTCCGGAACTTGGGAAGTAGTAGAGACCGTACGCAAATATTTCGTATTCTCTTAAATGTCAAATGGCAGCGCCGCGCCATCGCGTCGGCGCATGACCATGATCGCGGATTTGAAGGAGGTACAGACATCACGCCTTCGAATTCTGCCAAGCGGGACATAGATGCGGAAGACTTTGTGCGGTGCAACCTCACGACTGGCTCAGTGTTGAGTGAAGATGGCCCGGGAGGAACTGGGCGATCTGCTGGAGCTGACTCAAGCCTGAGGAGGCCTGCTGTAAACCACTTTTTTCACTGTAAACCACAGTGGCTTACAGTGAAAAAAAGTGGTTTACAACGTAGCTACGACACGCGCTCTGGCGACTCCCCAGGCCAACGCGCTCGTCATTGATTCGTTCGGCCGGGTGTCGAACGCTTCCTCATAAAGCGCGGTTCCCGACGGCGCGTACACACCGATAAACAGCTGCGTTGCGGCTTTCCGCGAAAGCTTTACCTGCACGTCGAGATAAAATCCGTCATTCAGGATCTCTTCGTGGGTCCGGTGATGAAGCGTAGGATCTGCCCAGCTTCAATAAACATCTCCGCGCAAACGCATGCAGCCCCCTGCAATCGATGGATAGCGATGGATTCCAAGCTAGCCAAAGCGAGGCGGTAATCAAGCCGATCTAAGCTTTTTGTGAGTCGCGCCCGACAAGTGACCACCTTGTAGTGACTTAAAACAACCCCAACCGATCACGCAAAGCAGAAGACTCACGACTACAGTCAGGAAGGTTTGCACGCAGCCTAAACAAAAAAGCAGCTCCCGAGAGCTGCTTTTCTCTTACTCCCCCTTTTTGTGCTTGTGAGGTTTCAGGTCCGGATGGTCCTTCTGCTTCTCAGGGGTGACTCGCTGCCTTTTGTCCGGAGTGCCATCTTCATTGGTGCGCTTAGGGCCTGGCTTGATGCTCATGCAAAACTTCCTTTTCCGCTTGGGTTGTTGGATGCAGCTATGTAATTAGTCCAGCTTCTCTCAGCTGTCAAAGCAGGCTTGTGCAGAGCCGCCTGGCCGATGATCCGGGCCATATCGAACATTTAAAGGCCTGAATAAGAGCCTCCGGCCAAGGGCTTGCAAGGGGCTGTGAAATCCAGCGCTGAGCGATACGAGGACGTCTGGACGTTCATCATGCCGAGCACGGTGTGGAACAGGTTGTCGTGGCTCAGCGGTGACGTGGTTTGAGCTTTCAAACAACCCACGTTGACCTTTTCGCTCTTCGCGAGCGAGTCAGACATCCAAAGTACCAACGGCACCTTTGTTTGCTCGTCAGGAGCCATCGCGTAAGGCAGCCCGTGCAGATAGAGCCCACCCTCCCCCAGCGATTCGCCGTGGTCCGAAACGTACATTAGCGCAGTGTCGAACTTGGTGTTGGCCGCCAGGATATCGATGAGATTTGCAGTCACATAATCGGTGTAGAGGATTGAGTTGTCGTAGGCATTGACCACCTCCTCCTGCTTACATTTGTCGAGCTCGTTGGTCTCGCACACCGGTGCGAATTTCTTGAATTGCGAGGGGTAGCGCTTGTAGTAGGCCGGGCCGTGACTGCCTTTGTAGTGGAGCACCAGGACAGCATCGCCTTCCTGGCGCTTGATGAAGTCTTGCATCTCCGTGAGCAGCACCCCGTCCTTACACTCCTCGCTGGTGCACAGTTGGGAATCCGCGTGAGAGGCAGCCTTGTGGTTGGGAATCCTGTCGCAGACCCCTTTGCACCCCGAGTTGTTGTCAGTCCACATGACACTGATGCCAGCGCGTTGAAGCACGTCGAGCAGCCCTTCTCGGCTCTTGGCCAAGCCATCTTTGTACTGGGCCTTACCCACGTCCAGGAACATGCATGGCAGCGAGACCGCGGTGGCGGTACCGCAGGAGCTCACGTTCGTGAAGCTAATGACATTTCGCTTTTCTAGTTCCGGATTCGTTTCACGGGAGTAGCCGTTGAGGGAGAAGTTGGCGGAGCGAGCGGTCTCTCCTACTGCCAGTACCAGCAGCCTGGGTTTACGAGCCGCACCCTGTCGATTAACTACCGCATCAGTACCAATGGCCGTCAGCGTTTTAGGTGAGGCCAGCTGACGCTTCAGGTACCCATGGCCAGCCGCAAACAAGTTGGTAGGTACCAGAATCAGCCGGATCTCCCGATTGTTGCGCAGCAAGGAGGCATACGACTGGTACTGACTCAACGCGATGCCAGATAAGGTCAACAGAGCGAGCGACAGAGCAATGAACCTGCTGACCAAAGCTTTGGCCCAAGGCTTACGCCGGAGGGGAACCCGGGCAATCAGGTAGACGGGCAACACCCCAACCATTGCGACCCAAAGACCGAGCTTCCAATTCAGCAGCTCGGTTGCCTCAGCGACGTCGGTCTCCACAACGTTGGTGAACATTGTGTAATCGACCACGATGCCGTAGGCATTCATGAAGTAACTCGCGAAAGACGCGCTGATCAGTACCAGACACAGCAAGGGTTTGGCCAGCCGCCCCCATGACAGCAAGCTCAGAACGGTAAACACCCATGCGAATACTATGACTGGGAGGCTAGCAGCTAGCAGCCAGTTCACTTCATCGGTTTTGAATACCAGCGTCCAGAGCACGTTCCAGAGCTCAGCGTTCGCGAATAGCAGCAACCAAAAAGTCACCAGGCCGATTAGCAAATTAGTACTGATGCCTTTCTGCCGCGCATTGCGAATAGCAAAGATCCATTTGCTTAACAGGGTGTGAACAATGGATTTGGAAGGTGTCATTATCAAACTCTGGAAGCTGCTTATCCATGGCGGTAGCTATGGAGTTAGCGGGAGCTACAAGGCAAGCCGTCGACAGATGCTGAGCGATTGCGCAATGTGCGGAGCGCCAGAGGCCTTGGGCCCCTACGCGTTGGGGACGCTTAGTATGTGTGAGGCATAGGGATAAAAAGAGAAATGAATCTCGCTGAGCGCATTATTTCCGGGACCTGATAACGACACGATGACCTCGGGATTACAATGCTGACAGAAATCCAATAACTGCTGCTTTGATTGTCAATGATCACGCTATGATCAAAATTAGGGGAATACCACCCACCAAAAACAATGCGCCGCTCAGCTAGATAAATTTAATTTCACGAACAAAACGGTTTCGTTTTGTCGTAGGCTAATTTTGAACTTTCAATTCAACTTACAAGTCTTTCTCGCGAGCAGAACATTATTTTCAACTTTTGCTCGTTAATATGTCACCCATCAATGAGGGGCGAATACCATGAGCTTTTTCAAAAACATCCTGGGCGGGCACCATGGTCGTGAAAACCACGGTGGAGGCAAGCACCACAGCGGGGGACATGGGGCCGAGCAATATGATCGCCATGGCCGGCAGCAGGGCTGCGACGGCGGCAATCAGGTGTATGACGGCGGGCGCCCTGCCACTCCAGCCCCCATCAAAGATCTGCAGGGCTGCAGGCAGTGCCGGACGGCCAACGATCCGTCAGCACGCTTTTGTCTAAACTGCGGAACACCGCTATCGAGTGGTTGCACCGCCTGCGGCTCGCTGCTGAGTGCAGGAGCAAGATTTTGCAGTCAGTGTGGCCAAGCGACGCTCTAAGGCTAGCTAGACAGGAAGGCCAACGAGACCACAACCCTGCGCAAGGAGAAATACGTGGGTTCAAATCACGACCATGGCAGCGCTGCAGTACGCGAGGGGCATCAGAAGAAGCTAATCATGGCGCTCGCCTTGACTGGCAGCTTCATGATTGCAGAAGTGATCGGCGCGTGGATTACCGGCAGCCTGGCGCTGCTGTCGGACGCATCTCACATGTTCACAGATACTGCCGCCTTGGCGATCTCACTGATTGCACTTCAGATAGCCAAGCGGCCGGCAGATCAGAAAAGAACCTTCGGCTATGCGCGCCTGGAAATTCTGGCTTCGACGTTCAACGCCGTGCTGCTCTTCCTGGTGGCGATGTACATCTTGTATGAGGCCTACCAGCGCTTCTTCATGCCGGCGGAGATCGCTACCGGAGCGATGATGTGGATCGCAATCGCCGGCCTGATCATCAACCTAATTTCGATGCGCCTTCTGGCATCTGCGAGCAACGAGAGCCTCAACGTCAAAGGAGCCTACCTCGAAGTTTGGAGCGACATGCTCGGCTCGCTAGGCGTAATCATCGCGGCACTCATCATCCGCTTCACCGGCTGGACTTGGGTCGACACGATTGTCGCTGTGGCAATCGGCCTCTGGGTTCTGCCGCGGACGTGGCAGTTGCTTCGCGAAAGCCTGGGAATCCTCATGGAGGGTGTGCCGAGGGGGCTCGACGTGACGGCAATCGAGGCTACCATCCTCGGCGTAGATGGCGTTACGGACGTTCATGACTTGCACGTCTGGGCCGTCAGCAGTGGCAGCAACGTGATGACGTCGCACGTAGTGATACGGGATTCTGCAGATGGGGATGCTGTGCTGGCGGCCGTCGTGGATGCTGTCAGCGATGCATTCGAAATCCATCACTGCACCATCCAGATCGAGCGGGCAGCTTTCCACGAAAGCGTTCCGTCGCCCTCACACTGATCGATCGGTAAAAACCAAACAAACACATCACCCTCCTGGCTGAGGGTGATGTCGTAGAAGACATGCGGTGAAGGATGGCGTAAACGGCAGGAGCACTTCGAGAGGGGTTGGTGAATGGCTTCGCCTGCCCCCGACCATAACCTCCAGAAGGTTCAGCGATGGCTTGGATCATCACGAAGTATCTACTCACTGCCGGATTAGTGATTCTCGTATCGGAGCTGGCAAAGCGCAGTGACAAGCTGGGCGGGCTGGTCGCCGCCCTGCTGCTGGTCACGGTCTTGACGCTGGTCTGGCTTTACCTGGAGAACCAGAGCATGGAGAAGATCTCCAATCATGCTTGGTACACCTTCTGGTACGTGCTGCCGACCCTGCCGATGTTCATCGCTTTTCCAGTGCTGCTGCCCAAACTGGGATTCTGGCCAACGCTTATCAGCAGTATCGTCATCACCATGGTGAGCTTTGGGGGCTTTGCCCTGCTGCTCCGTCGATTTGGCATTGAGCTGTTATAAGTCACGAGCCAGGACTGCAATTCAGGGGCCGTTCAACGACTATTGATGCACTCACCTTTGACCAGGTAGCGAACCATATGTAGTTCGCCCTTTGAGTCTTCGTAGGTCATCATGCTTCTCACGTTACCGCAGTACCGCACGCTGGGCGATACATACACCAACTTACTAACGTCAAGGTCCATGCCATAGGCGTAGTCTTCAAGCTGAGGCATGGGCTTTTTTACGCGCTGAGCATAATCCGCAGTAGCCTCTCTAGCAGATCGCTCAATGCGTTGATTGATCTCCATACCGCTTTGGGCATTGGCTGTTAGTGATGTAAAGAGCATAAACACGGCGATCGCTGATACAGTAGTGTTCATAAGAAGTCCCTTAATAAAAAAGCGCCCGTAGGGGGGCGCTAAAATTCACCTACCAAAGGAGCGTATGGTTTACAGGTGAATGCACTGGCGTGAACAACTGCCCGTCGCTCTTGCCAAGCTGCTTTGAAATGAGACAATTTCCAAAGCAGCAATGCCTCTTACGCTGCCGTTAAACTAGCAAAGGAGGCTAACACCAAGATGATCGCGCAATTACAATTTGGACATGTAATAGATTGTAAGATAATTATTCGAGAGAATACTGAGCCCTCGCGTGAACTAATTCACAGAAAGGCGCAGGGGTTTGGGGCCGTCCATGGGGACTGCCTGCATGGCACTCGATCCAAGGCCAGTACCAGTCCCGCCAGCTAGCGGCAGAAATGCTGCCTGTCCTGGCCGATTCCACCCGTCAGGCGAAGCTGTCGTACACCGTTGCAGGCCCCAGAATCCGCTAAGCTCAAGGGTGGAGCCTGCATGACTGTCAGAAATCTTGCGGCTACATTACAAATTTGTAGGATTTCGCCGCGACCAGCTTCTTCGCGTTAAGATTCAAGCGTCCTCAGGTGACCCGGCGTATGGACAGAGGTAGCGACTACCACATGCCATACCCCCAGCCAAACTTTCGAACAGCCTGCAACCATGGCGGATTAGGCCAACTCCTTCCTCACACCTTGAGATAAGTTATGCGCGTTCTAGTTGTGGAAGACGAAATTAAAACTGCCGAATATCTTCAGCAGGGCCTATCCGAAAGCGGGTATGTCGTAGATATCGTGCACAACGGTGTAGATGCCCTGCACTTGTTCAACACTAATGTCTATTCGTTGGTCCTGCTGGACGTGAACCTCCCAGGTATCGACGGCTGGGATCTGCTGGAAACCATCCGCAAGAGCAGCCGGGTCCGCATCATCATGCTGACCGCCCGCGGACGCATCAATGACAAGCTCAAGGGCTTGGACGGCGGCGCGGATGACTACCTTGTTAAGCCATTCGAATTCCCTGAGCTGCTTGCACGCATCCGTTCGCTGCAACGCCGTGGTGATGAGTTAGTAGAGAAGAGCTCGCTGAAAATTGCCGACCTAGAACTCGACTCCGTCCGCCATCGCGTTTTCCGCGGTGGCACACGAATCGATCTCACCACCAAGGAATTTGCGCTTTTGCACCTGCTCATGAGCCGAACGGGCGAAGCGCTGACTCGCTCTCAGATCATCTCGTTGGTCTGGGATATGAATTTCGACTGCGACACCAATGTCATCGATGTAGCCATCCGGCGCTTGCGCTCGAAGATCGATGACCCGTTTGAAACCAAGCTCATTCACACGCTTCGTGGCGTTGGGTACGTTTTTGAGGAACGCGCATGAGGCCATTCAGCCTGGCTGCAAAGCTGGGACTAAAAGTTGGATTGATGAGCGCAGCGCTGCTGCTGATGTTCGCTACCTTCGGTTACATGATGGTTGGGCAAGCACTGGATAGAAATGCTCGCATCGATCTCGGCGTCAAAATGGAGGCAATGGCGCACAGCCTTTCCGAAATCACTGATATTGCCGATGTCAGTTCAGATTCGCACAAGCTGGTGGATTTGGTCACAGGCCAGAACAACCTCTACGTAAGCATCTACAGGTCCGCAGAGAGTGAAGATCCTTTACTCACCATCGGTTCCAAACAGATCAATCGAGAGGTTCATAGGTTCCAGGCTGCGGCGCAGACCACGGAATATGAGTGGAGCGACTATAACGGACGCCCCCTGCTCAGTGCTTCTCAGGCCATGACTCTGGGCGATGGTACGGAGGTCGGCGTCTACATGACTGCTGATCAGTCATCCAATGAAGCCCTACTCGATGCGTTGTTAACCTGGGGCCTAATGATGTCCCCTGTCATCCTCGCGTTGATCCTGGCCATTGGTTGGTGGACCGTGCGCAGAGGCCTGCTGCCACTGACCAAGTTCCTCAAGATCGCGTCGAAGATCTCAACCGAGAGCCTCGACCATCGCCTTCCAACTGATGGGATGCCTGCAGAACTCAAGAAGCTCGCCGACGGTATCAACATCATGCTGGCTCGCCTGGATGATGGGGTTCAGCAGCTCTCGCAGTTTTCTGACGACCTTGCTCACGAACTTCGGGCACCGCTCTCCAACCTAATGGGCAAGGCCCAGGTTGCCTTGACCAGAGAACGATCGCTTTCCGAGTACCGGGAGGTTCTAGAGTCGTGCACAGAAGAGCTGGACCGCATGAGCCGCATGGTTTCCGACATGCTGTTCTTGGCCCAGGTCAGTCATCCAGCATCCATGGTGGAGTTCGAACCCGTTTCCTTGGTGGACGAGGTTCAGCGAGTGTGCGATCTCTTCAGCATTTCGGCAGAAGAAGGCGAGATCCAGCTGCAGATCTCTGGCAGTGATGACGTGGTGCGCGGGAACCGCCTGATGGTTCAACGTGCCGTCTCGAATCTGGTCTCGAACGCGATCCGTTACTGCCCTCGCGGCCGCACGGTCTACGTGAAGGTGCAGCATAGTGCGAGCGGTACGACGTTGAGTGTCGGCAACCCCGGCCGCGGTATTGCCAAGGAACACCATGCGCACTTGTTTGAGCGGTTCTACCGTGTGGACAAGAGCCGAGCACGGAGCGAAGGCGGTACCGGTCTTGGCTTGGCCATTGTGCAGTCGATCATGAGCCTGCACCAAGGGTCGGCGAGCGTGGAGGTGACCGAAGAAAACTTCACGTGGTTCCACCTTCACTTTCCCGCAGCCCAGCAAATGCAGCCGGCAATGACCGCCGCTTAAATTGCGCAGACACGATTAGGCCCGTCAATCGACGGGCCTTTTTGTTTGCCTCAATGCATCAGTGCCGGAGGACCACAGGGTCCATGGGCGACCGCAGAATCACCGACTTGATGATCTTCTGCTCGTCAGGATTGGCATTCTTCCACAGGTGGGAGAAGTACTGAGCATTCACTTTCTCTTGAGCACTTACGCTGCCGGCGGCATCGATCAGGCGCATTGTCGAGTAGACACAGATCAGCGCCAGAATGAAGAACGCCGTGGCAACCACCATCACATAACGCTTGGCCAGCACCGGTGCACGCTTGAGCTCCTGGATAGAGGCGTCCGCGGCCTTTGTCGCTGCTGTAAGCTCCGAAATCAGTGGCTGGATGGCGGTTTCGACTCCGCGGCATGCAGCTGAATATGCTGATGCAGCGGCGCGCAAGGCAACTTCTTCCGCATTCGACCAAGCCTTCTCCGCCTTTCGCACCTCCTCCTGAATCTGCCGGCCGACAGCGTCCACCTGTTCCACCAGTTCGTTCGACCTCTCCAGAACAGCGCTGGAGGTGCGCGTCTGCGAGGTCAGCTCGTCGAGTTGGACAGTGAGTTTTTCAGTGCAGCGGCGAAAGTCACCGATAGCAACTGCCCAGGGCTCTATGTCATTCATGGCTATCTCCTAGGGCGGCCAACAACGCCGCGCTGAATTAACGCGCTAGATATCAAAATTGTAATTTAAGACAAAATTCGAAGTCGCCCTCGACAGTGCCGAGATAGACATGATCCTTCCAGATTTGACGATTTAACGCATCCTATCTGCAGCCAAAATTACGGAATTGTAATTATTGACTCACCTTGTCGTTAGCTTCGCGTTCCTAAACTACAAACCAACAAAGGCCGCTAATCAGGTAGGCCTAGTATGAACCGAGGTTCACAATGAAATTTGTCAAGTCTATCGCTATTGGCAGCCTGCTGCTGGGTCTCATGGGTACCGCTTACGCTGAAGGCGGCTTCGAGCGAGCGAAACAGTTCAACGAGAACTTCCGAACCGAACAGGCTCGCCTATGGAGCGATGACTCTTCGGACCAGAACAAACAACAAGTCGCTCAAGAGCAAAAGAAAGAAAGCAAGGATGGTAAGGAACAAGCCGACAATTAATCGGCGGTTAAATAGGACTTCAAATGACGAAAGTAATCGACAAAAAAGCCAGGGTAAAACCTGGCTTTTTTGTGCTTGGAATTTAGCCTTCGTTCTTGCGAGGCGTTTCCGCATTGCTTTCTCCGGCCAGACCCTCGGCACCTTGTGCGGTACGCTTCCAATGGCACAGCAGGAGCTGGCTGGCGTTCGCTTCGGTAATCGATGTGCAAGCTAGATCAGCGGGCAGACCATCCTTGCTGTCTCGCAAGCGCCTGGACAGATAGAACGAGCCATCCTGCGGCCACTTGGCAGGATCCTTGATGTTCTCGGACTTCCCGCTGCTGTAAAACTCCGACGAGTATGAGCGGCGGCCAGGATAGATCAGGGGAGCGGAATGAGCAGACTGCACATTGAGCCAGGCTTGAACCACATCTCGCTGATTCTGAGGTCGCTCCTCTAGTACCCCGGCGTAGATGATGCCCGCACCGATGATTGGCAACACCAATGCGCTCGCAGCGGCAGCCCAGGTGGTCTTCGGGCCAACTTCGCTGACCCGTGCAGACAGCAGCAAGGCCCACGCTGGCAGCGCGGGTAGCAGGTAGGTCCACAGAATGTTGCCTGCAAATGTGAAGAAGACCGGTGTCGCCAAGGCCCACAGCCAGAGGTAGGCTTCGAAGCGCTGCATCGATCCACGCTTGCGGATCAACAGTGGTAGGAACAAGGCCCATGGCAGTAGCGACAATCCGAGCTGGATCCAGATGCTGCCGTACGGCTTGGCATGAGCACTACCATAGAGGTCCCCTGCCCAGTTACTGACGACGTAGCGGCTCCAGTGCTCACCAACGAAGAAGTACTCCATGAAGCCGGGCGTTTTCATTTCGGCCGCGACATACCACGGCACGGATATACCGAACATGAGCACAAGGCCGCTAATCCAGGGAAGCCTCAGTACCCGTCCCCATTCCTTGTAGATAACGAACCAGGCGAATGCCGGCGCCCCCATAAGCACAAGGGTCAGCGGCCCTTTGGCAAGCAAGCCCAGCCCGAGACCTGCGAACATCAGGTAGGCATCCGCCTTGCTGGCGCACTTCATCCAACGCCAGAAACCGTAGCTGGCCAGCAGAATCGAGAACGACAAAACAGGGTCAGTCAGCACAACACCGCTGGAGACCAGGCCAAGTGTGGTGCTGGAAAAAATAATGGCAGCCCAGATGCCGGCGTTACGAGAAATCTGCTGCGTACCGAGTTTGATGATGATGAAACAGCTTGCCAGGTGTAGTAGCCACGCTGGGAAACGCGCAGCGAACTCGTTAACGCCGAAGACCGTCATGCTCGCGGCCTGAGTCCAGAAGGACAACGGAGGCTTGCCCCAGAATGGTACCCCGTAGTCGAACATGGGCGTGATCCAGTCATTCAACTCGACCATCTTGCGAGCCATTTCAGCGTAGCGGGCCTCAGATGTGTCCATCAGCGGGTAGATGCCCAGCCCCACCAAGCGCAATAGCAAAATCGAACCCAGGATCAACCACAGCGTCCTCTCGTTCTTCAGATTCAGCATTTCTTACCCTCGATCGAAGCCATCGAAGGGTGGAGTGACACGGGATCTACCTTGTTGCTGTGCTTCAGGAAATAGAGAGGCCGGCGCTTCACTTCCGCGAGTGTCACGCCCAGGTACTCTCCCACCATGGCGACACCGACGCACATGAATGAAGCCATTCCGACGATCAGGTGATGGATGTCGAAACTGCCTGCCACAAGCGACGCGAGCATGTAGCAGATGCTGGAGACGAATAGTCCGAAACTGATGAGGCTGAAAATGCGCAGCGGTTTGCGAGAGAAGCTGACGATGCTCTCGATGGCCAGATTGAACAGGCCAGATGCATTCCACTTGGTGCTCCCGGCATGGCGAACAGTGCGATTGTAGGGCAGTTCGATAGTACGAAAGCCTACCCAGCCGATCATGCCTTTGAGAATCCTGGAGCGTTCGTCCAGCGCCCGCAGTGCTGCCAGCGGCGCAGGCCCAATCAATCGGAAATCGCTGACATCGGCCGGCATGTCCACCTTCTCCACCAGGCGCTGCATGACCCAGTAGTAAGCCCGGGCACTCATGCGCTTGAACCACGAATCACCGATTCTCAAGTTGCGCTGCATGTTCACTACGTCGTAGCCGCGTTGCCAGTAGTCCACCATGGCCGCGATGAGCTCTGGTGGATCCTGCAGGTCGACATCAATGAAAATCAGCGCACTGCCACGGGCATGATCTATCCCGGCACTCAGTGCAGCCTCTTTACCGAAGTTGCGACTCAGGGACAGGCAACGTACAGATGACCCATCCTGATAGTGGCGAAGAATGTCGGCTGTCCGGTCACTACTGCCGTCGTCGACATAGAGGATTTCGCAGGAGACGGGTAAGCGCTTAACCACGCGGGTGATTCGCTGGTGGAACTCGGGGATGGTTTCCTCTTCCTGGAAGCAAGGGACCACGATGGTTAACAAGGGATCAGGGCGCTCGGGAAAGCGATGTAATGTCTGCATGATTGAATGTCCAAAAACGATGTGCAATGAATCCAAGTGCAGTGAGGCTTAAGGTCACTAGGACTTGGGAGATAAGCGGTGACAGATTCGACTTGATGAGGAACCACATACCCACGCCATTGCCGAAGTTTGTGGCTAACGCGACCAGTGCAAACCTGACAGGCTGAAACTTACGAGAGCCATCTGCCACAAAACAGAGCGCCCTATTTCCAATAAAGCTTGCGATTGCGCCAACCATGCCGCCACAGATACTGGCCAGCAACGGAGTAGCAAATTCTGTCGTAACCAGCACTAGGAACACCACGTAATGGATTCCCGTTGCTATGAAGCCGATCCCCAGATAACGAATTAGTAAGGTAATAAGAGGTGGGTTTTGATTTTCCATGGCCAAAGCCTATGGAGGCAAAGGTGAAAAAACAGTGAACTAAATGTAAATGCTTAATTAGCTGAATCTATATATGATAAGTAATGAGTTGGCGCACTAGACTAGCACGCTACAATATCAGAGGGATTGCCTGAGGATTACGCTTTTGAAATAAAGGCCTGCCAATAACGCACGCATGACCTGTGCATTACAATGTTGTCAAGATAAGGAAATGTCAGACGACATTGAGCTAGATTCCCCGAATGAAGGGGGATCGAATGGTTACACAAAATGAAACATATACAAGCAGCGTTGTTTCTTACAGTCCTGACATATTGGATGATCTGCCAATTGATGATCAGCTGGCCGTAGAGTTTTTCGCAACAGCACGTTGTGCCAGTTTCAAACAGGCTGCCCGAGGGCTCAATGTGCCAGTGGTAGGCCTTCGCAAACGCTTGGAGAAACTGGAAGAGCACATTGGTGCTCCCGTGTTTGTCTACAAGCACAACAAGCTTGCTCTGACCCGGACAGGCGAGAGGGTCAGCCAGTACCTGTGCCAACTCTTCGGCCCTGAAGGCCTGGGCAAGTCTGGTGAAAAGGAGGACTCCAGGCTTACCATCGCGATCACAGAGCCAGTGCTGAGCGACATCGTGAACCGCGATCTAGTCGCCTACGTACGCGATCATGCCGAAATGCGGCTGGAAATCCATTCAGAGTGCACAACGCAGATGCTTTCTGAGTGTGAAGTCGATGTGGGTATCGCTTTCGTGAGCCCAGATGATGAGGGCGCTTTTGATCGCCATCCTACGTATAGGTTTGAACGGCTCGGCCGGATTGGGCACGCGCTGTTCATTTCCAGCCGCTACTCAAGGAGCGTCACCCTTCCTGTGGAGAGCTTGGATTTGCACAACTTCATGCTCGTTGTCCCTTGGGATGAAGAGATCTTGGCGGGCTCACGAAAGTGGGCATCGATAATGTCTGAGCATCAGGGCGGTACCACTCGGGTCAAGAGCTACAACCTATCACGAGGCCTTGTCGTTGGTGGTGCGTGTATTGGAGTGCTGCCCGACTACAGCCGAAAACTGGAGAGAAATATCCTACCCGTGCCGGGTTTCCTGGACGACCTGGAGGAGAAAGATGTCTATCTTGTTATCAAATCGAAATTGATACGTAATCCCCAGGTTTTGGAAATTCGAAGATTGATCAAGAAGAGCTTCTTTGATAAGAAAGACTGGCTTGTTCGGTAACAGTTTTGTTAGGTTTGAAACTCTCCCGTTAACACTTAAGAAACACAACTGTCATATTCGCTTGCAATCTAGTCAGAGTGCTTAGAACAAAGGCATCTTGTTACAGCAGGTGACAACCGTGGCCTGCTCCCATCTGCAAGATCAATTTAGGCCGGCGCAGGGCGAAACACAACGTCGGTACCTAAGCACTTAACATACGAGAGGCAAGCAATGATCCGTTCTTCGAACATGCGGGAAAAGCTGTTGGCTGCCGCAATAATAGGCACATTTTCCTCGCAAGCATTCTCCGGAACAGTAACCACTGACGGAGCTGACATCGTTCTGAAGACCAAGGGCGGTCTTGAAGTATCGACTTCTGACAAGGAATTCAGTTTCAAACTGGGCGGCCGAGTTCAGGCCGATTACGGCCGGTTCGATGGTGTCTTCACCAAGAATGGCGATACCGCTGACGCAGGGTACTTCCGTCGCGCCTACCTTGAGCTCGGCGGCGTGCTGTACCGCGATTGGAAGTATCAGCTCAACTACGACCTTTCCCGCAACACGGGCAACGACTCCGACGGCTACTTCGACGAAGCCAGCCTGACCTACACCGGCTTCAAGCCGGTCCAACTGCGGTTCGGCCGTTTCTATACCGACTTCGGTCTTGAGAAAGCCACAAGTTCGAAGTGGACCACCGCCATGGAGCGGAACCTCTCGTACGACCTGGCGGACTGGATCAACGACAACGCCGGCATGGGTGTACAAGCCACCAGCACCATCGCTGACATGGCTTATGTCTCCGGTAGCGTGTTCAGTGAAACCAACAACAACTCGGATGGCGACAGCACCAAGCGCTACAACGTACGTGGCGTGTTCGCACCACTGCACAGTGATGGCAACGTCCTGCACGTCGGTGCTCAGTACGCTTACCGCGACCTCAAAAACAGTGCGGTCGATACCCGGATTCGTTCGCGTCTGGGCGTTCGCGGTGTAGATACCAATGGCGGCGGCGATGCCGGCACCAACGGTAACCGCATGCTGTTTGGCGGTGCCGCCGCACAAGATGGCCTGTGGAAGGACGATTCGGTCTGGGGTCTCGAAGGTGCCTGGGCCACCGGCCCGTTCTCGGTGCAAGCGGAATACCTTCGCCGCAAGCTGAAAGCTGACCAGGCCAACAACGACATGAAGGCCTCCGGTTACTACGCCCAGATGGCTTACACCCTGACCGGCGAGCCGCGTATCTACAAGCTCGACGGTGCCAAGTTCGACACTATCAAACCAGAGAACAAGGAACTGGGGGCCTGGGAAGTCTTCTACCGCTTTGACGATATCAAGGTCGAAGACGGCAACCTGGTCACCGCAGCGGACCAATCAAACGAGCGCAAGGCCAAGAGCCACACTGTGGGTGTGAACTGGTACGTCAACGAGGCGGTGAAAGTCAGTGCCAACTACATCAACGTGCGTACCGACAATAACGAGAACACCGTGGGCGACGACAGCGGCAATGCCATCGTGACCCGTCTGCAATACGTCTTCTGATCCCTCTCATCAGTCTGACGTGAGAAAGCCGGAAGCGCTGTATGTGCTTCCGGCTTTCCTGTTTCTGACGTGATCAAGCATGGAGCGCCCTCCTCCTACCTGCTTTTGCTTACCGATGACCTCTCTTGCCAACGCTCGGCGAATCTGGTGTGATTGCCGCGTCGGGCTTTGCATGGTGGCCGTGCAAGCAAATCAAACCTGACTCCTACTCATGATTGAACCTGATTCGACGTCCAGCTTCGCGTCTAACGGCCCTACAAGCGCAGCTACCCCAACGTCGCTCTTTAGGGGATAGTCATGTCTGCCAAAAAGCTGCTTCAACCTCTCGCTGCTCAGCTGCACGCCTCGTTTTCGGCTTCTGGCCGCCTGTATTCTCACCAGGACATCCACCAGCTGTTCCACGCGGCCATCGGCTCCGTTGCACCGCAAGTAGCCTCCCAAGACAAGCTCCCAATCCAGGTCAGTCGTGACAACGACACACGGCAGTACAACCTCTACGCGGCGGTCGAGCGTGCGAAAAAGTGCTTGGGATTGACCGATCTTCAAGCAGTCGGTGTGGCAGAAGAGGTCATCGAGGTGCTACGAACCGCGGGAATCGGCGTGAACCAGGTTCGCCTGCTTCTTGACCCCACCTTCACCTCGAAGACTCGCAAAAAGGCCTTCAAAGCCCTCTGCAAGAATCTGGATCTGAACGAGCTCGGCGATCGGTTCGTCCCCAAGACGGCCACGTTGGCCATCGCTGCTGGTATTGCGCCGCCTCCCAACATGTCGTGGAAGGATCGCTTCGCCTTGGCTGCAAATTCCCCTATGCGCGGGCCAAGCGAGCTCATCAGCATGGTGAACCGAGATGAGTGTTATTTGTGGGTATTCCCACCGACTGACCATCATGCGACGGCTCCAGCGACGCATGACCGTTTCTTTGGTGAAAAGACCCATCCGAGCGCAGAAATGGGCATGGGTTTCAGCATCATCGATTCCGGCTGGACCCGCCCCAAGTACCCGCTCGCCAGGCAGTCACAAGAGACCTTCATCCAGTATTCGCTTTCTGCGCCGATGTGGTCCTGGCGCGCACAAAGTGACACCTGGCGCCTGGGAAACATCCTGCGCTCCAGGATCCTTGACGGAGCTCCTTGGCATAACGAGCCTCTGAGCGATGTGTTGCCAGAGGGTTTGAAGTCTCTGCCGCGGATCTATGGGTGCGAAACCTGCCGAACGCTGTTCATCGAGAAACACAGCGGCTATCCGGATGTACCCACTCAGTGCCAGTGCGGGGATGCGAGCAGCACCGATGACCAAAACGAGCCACCTGCTCTCAATAGCTGATTTTCTTTCGGTGGCGGGGCTTTGCCCTCCCCTGAAGGGATTGGCTATGGGAGCGGGATTCGCTCAGCCCAAACCTGAAGGTGCCGCCACCTAACCGAGCGATATGAGCTGAATGCTCGCGGAGTAGATATGCAGAACAGTAAAAACAAACAAGACACCCTGGCGGCGATCAATGCGCTTGTCGAGATTGCGTATGATCAGGGATTTTCGGACGGACACGGAGTCGGCAATCAAGTCGGTTTTGTAGGCGGTGTGATGAGCCTCAAAGCTGCCTTGGCCTGCGGTTTACGGCATGGCTCACCTGAGTGTGGTAAGGCCCTTGAAAGCCTCAAGCGTATCGGTATCGACGAGTGAGTGAATAGCACCGGTCGTGCGCTATCTGCGCCCGCCCGGTGCTTCTACTCCAGGATCAGCTGGCCCACTAATCAAGGCAGCCTTTCTCGCTATTGCAGAGCCTTCATTCAGAATTTCATTTTGAATCCTGATATGGCTGGGCACAAAGCCCAATGACTCAGAGAAGCGATGCGCGTCAGGGCGAGCGCGGTCGCAGGTGAGCTTTACTATGACGCAGCCAAGTTCGCGAGCTTGTTCAAATGCCCACGAATAGGTTACGACCCAAACCACTTCACGCATATCTTCATGCACCCTCGCCGCTTTAATTTGGGCACGTCACGAGCCTAGGTAGAAAATGTTAGGCGTGTAGGGCAATTGCAGGGTAACCGCTCATCATTTTTGCTATACCACTCCCTTGCGATTGAATTGCGCTCTAAGATCTCAGGCCGTTCAGCAATGGGCCATTCACTTTTTCAAGAGCCGCAGACCATTTAGTACCACCAGCAAACTGACCCCCACGTCCGCAAAAACTGCCATCCACATCGTGGCGAGCCCCATCAGGGTGAAGGTCAAAAACAGTGCTTTGATCCCTAGCGCGAAGTAGATGTTTTGCTTGAGGATGCTGACAGTATCCCGCGACAGTTGCACGAATGCAGGGACCTTGCGCAGGTCGTCATCCATCAGCGCGACATCTGCCGTCTCAATCGCGGTACCGGTACCTGCTGCGCCCATGGCGAAGCCGATCTGGGATTTAGCCAACGCCGGCGAGTCGTTAATACCGTCACCTACCATGCCCACTATATGATTGGCCTTCTGGAGCTTGCCAATCACATCGAGCTTATCTGCTGGAAGCAAGTTTCCGCGCGCCTGGTCGATGCCTAGGCTCCTACCAATGGCCTCAGCGGTATGCTCGTTGTCGCCAGACAGCATCGCAGTCTTGATGCCGAGTTGGTGGAGAGCCTCGATGGCCTTTTGGCTCGAAGGTTTGATAGTGTCGGCCACTCCGAAAATGGCAAGCACACGTTGTGTGTCGAGCAGCGCAACTACCGTTTTACCCTCACGCTCCAGCGCATCCATGGCGCCGGTAAGGATGGGTGTGGTCAAGCTCAGCTCACTGACAAGGCGGTAATTGCCCAGGTAGTAGAGGTGACCGCCAATGACACCCTGGATGCCTCGCCCTGGCAGCGCCTCGAACTGCTCGACATCGGCCAACTGGTCCAGCGAATCCGACGCTGCTTTGGCGATTGCCTGGGAAACCGGGTGGTCGGAGCGGACCGCCAGGCTGGCCGCGATCAGTTCAGGGGAAACGTCAGCGACTTCACCCCACAGACGGTAATCTGTTTGTACGGGTTTGCCATGTGTCAGTGTCCCGGTCTTATCGAAGGCAATGAAACTGAGCTTGGCGCCAAGCTCTAGGTAGATACCGCCTTTGACGAGAATCCCCTTCCGCGTCGCGGCAGTCAGCCCGCTGACGATGGTTACCGGCGTTGAAATGACCAACGCGCAAGGACAAGCGACCACCAACAGAACGAGCGCACGGTAGATCCATTCGGTCCAGACGCCAGCCATGAACAGTGGTGGGACGACCGCAATGGCAACCGCGAAAAAGAACACTGCCGGTGTATAGATTCGGGCGAAACGATCCACGAATCGCTGAGTCGGCGCCCGCGAGTTCTGTGCCTCCTCGACCGCGTGGATAATCCGCGCCAATGTCGTATCGCTGGCCTTGGCCGTCACGCGGTACTCGACCGAGCCAGACTCGTTGACCGTGCCCGCATACACGGGGTCACCCACAGTCTTGTCCACGGGCAAGCTCTCACCGGTGATCGGAGCCTGATTGACCGCCGAACTCCCCGAGATCACCTCACCATCCAGGCCTATGCGCTCGCCTGGGCGCACGCGCACAATAGCCCACAGCTCAACACCTTTGACCTCGACCTCCCGCCAACTGCCATCGTGCTGCTGCACTGTGGCGCGGTCAGGCGTCAGATCAATCAGGCCTTTGATTGCATTGCGTGCGCGATCCAGGGATCTCGCCTCAACCCGCTCGGCCAGCGTGAACAGCACCATGACCATCGCCGCTTCCGGCCATTGGCCAATGAGCGCCGCACCCGTGACAGCAATGCTCATCAGCGCATTGATGTTCAGGTTCAGGTTACGCAGCGAAATCCAACCCTTCTTGTAGGTGGACGGACCTCCCAACGCGATGGCCAACAAGGCCATAAGGGCCACCACCCACTCAGGTGCGGCGGCGGTGAAGTGCAGCACTTCCGAGAACACTGCGGCGATCCCGGCCAATCCAATGGTCCACCAGCGGCTTACGTGGGCATTGGGCGCTACAACCTTGGCTGCCGAGTCGCTGCCCTGCCCAGACGAAGCCGCCGGCACGGCTTGCATGCCCAGTGCATGAATGGCGGCCACGATCTGGCTACTGTCAGCCAGCTCGTGCCAGACACCCATCGTCCTGTTCATCATGTTGAATTCCAGGGCATGAATGCCGGTGACCTTCTTCAGTTTCGCTTCGATCATGGTCTGCTCGGTTGGGCAGCACATTTGGGCGATGCTGAATCTTTCGAACTGACCGCGCCGCTCTCCCGTGGGCGCACGCGATTCATCAACCTTCACATTAGCGCTGGCATGGACGAACAGCGGAGTAGAAGCGTTCGCGGCAGTTGCTGGCTCCGCCAGTGCATACAGCGTGGAGGACGATGCGGCTCGTGCAACCGGAGACGAAGCGCAACAGCCTGTCGCACAGCTCTCGACCGAGGACTGCTCAGTCTCAACCTTGCACGCCTCCCCTGAGGTGCAGCATGCATCAGCTTGTTCTTCCTGCTTGTCCGGTGCAGGGCTACCTACCGGCTCGGCTAACTTGTAAAGGCCAGACTCCTGGGCAGACAGCTTCGGCGAATTCCCCTGGCAGCAGGATGAGGATTGAGCATTCACATCAGCCGCTGCCGCTGGGTCGAACACTTCGACAGCGCCTTTGGTGTTGGAGGGTTTGTCACCGCAGCAGCTTTTCATAGGCAGTTCCTGAGCATCGATGGACATCAGTAAACACCCTATAGCGACTATAGGGACAAGGGGCATCGTTGACAGTTAGGTCACGCTCAGCGTGACTGGCTGATCTCGCTACGGATCAGGTCGTACAGCGGTTGCGCACCAAATGACAGCAGCGGCTTGCCATTCACGAAGAATGTCGGCGTGCCTTTGACCCCCAGTGTTTTGGCATCCTGAGTGTCTCGCTCGATGGCTGCGATGATGTCCGGCGACATCATGTGCGAGCGCGCTTTGTCGACGTCCAATCCGGCCAAGGCAGCGGCTTCCCACGCAGCCGCAGCCGTGGCGTCGTCATGCCATTGCGGCTGAGATTCCAGGACGGCTTCCAGCACAGGCGCAAATACACCCTGCTTGCGCGCAGCCTCCAGTAAGCGAATGGCCTCCTCAGAGCCAACGTGCAAGCGCACATAGCGCAGGACCAGCCTGACGTCCTCGGGGTGTTTGGCCATCATCTGTTTGACGATCGGATAGAACGCCCGGCAGCTTTCACATGATGGGTCGAAGAACTCCACAATGGTGACTGGAGCCTTGGCGGGCCCGAAACTGGGTGCATTGAAACGCAGCAGCGCGCTGGTGGATTGCACCGGCACGGCCACCTCCGGTGCGGGCTCTTTACCTTTGTAGATGAATGCAGCCGCCAGGAAACCCGCGATGGCAAGGAGGCTGATGATGATGACCGCAGTGCGTCTGCTCATGGTTTGGCGTTCCGACGAAGAAGCAAGAGAAGAATGATCAGGAGGGTGAATGCAGCCAGCGAGAGTGAGGGCAAGGGCAGTACGCCCATCATCGTCATGTCCACTCCTGAGCATGAAGGACCTGTGCCGCAGGGCTTGATGGCTTCCGGGATGACGGCGAAGTACAAAAGGTTGTGATACAGGGCTGCAAGCCAACCCGCGGCTGCGAGTGGTACGGCATAGCGCCAGATGTCCGAATCACACCGTACCGTCGCGACGGCAAGCATGATGGCCAGCGGGAACATGAACGCTCGTTGATACCAGCACAACACGCAGGGCTCCTGCCCCATAACTTCACCCACGAACAGCACTACCAGCGTCGAAACGAGTGCCAGCAACCAAGCCGTGAACAGCAGCCCGGCGTCGCTCGGTAACGTTTTTGATGTTGCATCCATAGAGAGAAGCCCGGTCGAGTTCTGAGGCGGAATCGACAATCAACACTGTCGAGGGTCTGAGTATAAGCATCAGGGTTCTAGCGGCTATAAGGTCAACCCTGGTGCTCTGTGCGTATCACTGACTTGCCCGGGCCTCCCAGTACGCCTGGAGTTGGCAGTTGAGTAAGCAGACTACGATCAGAACCGCGAGCAATGCCGAAGGCAGCGGCCCTATGGTTTCGCCGGCATGTCGAACCCAGCGGATGTTACCCTCTGCTGGGCCAATGTCCGGCTGCAAATACACCAGCAGATCGAAGAGGCCAGCGTGCCTGCTGCTGCCGCTGAGAGTAGCCCCCGATAAAGGGCGCTCTGGCCGTGGCGATACAGCGCTGTCGACGCCAGCCACAGGATTGGCACGAGCAGCATCAACTGAACAAGACAAATCACCCCAGGCGCTTGAGCCAACACCACTTCCTGCCCCCAGAGCATCACATTCAGCGCCAACGCGAGAAACCAAGCGGCCACAAGCAGCCCTCGCGGCAAACGTGTCGCCCCACTACTCACAAGGACATAGATCCGCGCCGTACTTCATGCAGTTCGCTCCCTCAAGTCGGTTCGCGTAGACTCAGGGTTATAGCAACTATAAGGTCAAGCTCCATGAGCGAAACAACGTTGAGCATCGGTGAACTGGCCAAGGCGACGCAGACGAAGGCCGTGACCATCCGTTACTACGAGCAGCTCGGGCTGCTGCCGCCAAGTGGCCGCACCGCCGCGGGCTACCGGATCTACGGGGAAGCTGAGCGTGACAGGCTGCTGTTTGTGCGCCGCAGCCGTGGCCTGGGTTTCACCCTCGATGATGTCCGTGAGCTTCTGGGGTTCGCTGACCACCGCGAAGCGTCCTGTGCGGCCGTGGACGCGAAGGTCGCCCAACAATTGAGTCAGGTGAAAAGCCGCATACGCGACCTGAAAGCCCTTGAGGCTGAATTGCAGCGGCTGCTGGGATGTTGCAAAGGCGGTGTGATCGAAGAGTGTCGCATCATCGAGTCGCTGACCCGGCACGACTGCTGACTCTTGTTCAGCAACGGAAGCGCAGGCTGGCTCGGGTGCCTTGCGGTTCGAGGTTGAGCAACGTCGCCTCGCCGCCAAAATGCTCCATCACCTGGCTGACCATGAACAGGCCGATGCCCAGGCCACCCTGCTTGGTGGTGTAGAACGATTTGAACGCGGATATCTCCTGCTGACGGGAAATCCCGGGGCCGGTGTCGTCAATCAACAGAAGTGCTTCGGCGGTGCCTGAGCGCTTTAGCGACAAGCGCAATTCTCCGCCCTCTGGCATCGCCTCGATCGCATTGGCCAGCACACTGTTGAGGACCTGTCCCAGCAACAAGGTGTGACTGATCACCTCGACCTTACCGCTGATCGCCAGCGTAGTGCGAATCCGCGATTGCTGAAGCTGTGCCTCGAAACTGCTCACCGCCTCACGGGTGATGGCCACCAGGTCCACGGATTCTGCCTCGCCGCGCAGCGACCGCAGGTATTGCAGCAGATCATTCACCCACCCCGACATCCGGTCGACCTGCGCAATGATATCCGCGATGTTTCCAACGGCTGGCTGACTTGGCATGACCTGTGCCAGTTCCGCACTGCTGCGGATGCTTGCCAATGGGTTGCGCAGACTGTGTGCGACTGCGGTGGACATCTCCACCAAGCCGGCATACGTCTTGTTTGCCACCAACTGGTCCTGCTGCTCGGTCAGCAGTCGCGCCGCTCGCCACACGATCCAGAACAGACCGAAGTAGATTGCCATCCCACCCAGTGCTGTTGCGGCCCAGATCAGCCTGCGACCGCGCTCCAACCGCTCGAAGAGATCGACTGGCTCCTTGTAGATCTCGACCATCGCCAAGACCTTGCCTTGATCATCCAGCAAGGGAATGTAGTTCTCGACGAAGAACATTTTCGGTGACCGAGTGAACTGTTGCTCTGGTTTGCCAGGCTCGACTTCGTCGTACCGGGCACTGACTCGCCCCCTGAGCGAAAAGCGCTATCCAGCACGCTATCGTGTTCAAGCTTGCGGCCCACCAATTGAGGGTTGGTGGACCAGATGACCTCTTTGTCCGGCGAGAAGATGGTGGCCAACAGAAGGTCTGGAAGGTTGGACAGGTGATCGAGAAACTCTAATCGCGCCCGCTGACGATTCTCTGCGGTGCCCCGCGTGAGCATGCCGTAACGCACAGCGGACAAGACGTCACCCATCTTCATCCCCGTCAGGTCATGGTGACGAATTTCACCAACGGCGATCGACTGGATGAATTGAGCCGAAAGCAACGCATCGCGTTCCAAGCTTTCATTGACCAGAAAGCGCGTTGAAAACCCGGCAAGGCCGAGAGCCACCGCGCCGATGATGATGAAACTGGTCAGCGAGAAACGCAGCATCAGGTTGAGCGGTTCAGAACGCTCAGGAGGCCTCGCCCGAAATTGCCAGGTGCGCATCCGTCCAGAAAACAATCCCATCACGCCTCCTGGTCCTCGGCAGGTCCTTAGCAGGTGCCGGCCGAGAAAGTTGCTAATTCACCTCCCCTATACATGGGGAAAAGAATGGGCTTACCCAGTATTGGGGGATATCTCCATCGCAGCATTACTGCAATCTTCACGTTCTGGCTAAGAAAGCTGTTCACCGGTCATAGAAACCTTCAATTTTCGCACTCTGCGAAGCAACGTAAAAGCAGGCGCACTGAGGATCAGCAAATCCGATGCCAGAAGAGGACTCGCCGGAATATGGAGAAGATTTAGCCAAGCCCCCGCTCCAAGTCTTCCGGTCTAAGTAAAATCAACTTGATCTCCGCAACGAGATGGCTGTTACGGCTTTGGAAGTGGTTGATCATCTTCCATCGGCAGCTGGTACCACTCTCGCCCATGCTGTCTGACCGCGATGGCAAGCTAGGCAACGTCATTTTCCTGAATCTCTGCGGCAAACATATCAGTGACAAGCGCCATCGTTCCGGGCCTACCCCCTTGGTTTTAACCAAGACCGCTGGTTTAGATACCCGGACGGATCGTAAAAATCAGCATGCCCGGATAGCCTGGCGGCGCGATGTCATCGGACAGGGATGCGCCAGCTCAGGGACTGTTCACCAAGCTGGGCACCAGCAGCGATAAAAAGCGCCGTTCTCTATGTCGACAGGGACATTTTTATAATGAAAATTAGGTGCCTTTAGGGTAGGCCAACAGACGTAAGGCGTTGAATACTACCAACAGTGTTGAGCCCTCATGGATCGCAACAGCAGCGCCAATGCTCAAACCCATGATGGTTGACGGAACGAGGATGGCCACAATCCCCAAGCTGACGAACAGGTTCTGGCGAATGATCGATCGCGTGTGACGGCTCAGCCCCACCGCAAAGGGGAGTTGCCTGATGTCGTCAGCCATAAGCGCGATATCAGCCGTTTCCAGAGCCACATCGGATCCCGCAGCTCCCATTGCGATGCCCACGCTTGAGTTGGCCATGGCAGGGGCATCATTCACGCCGTCACCCACCATAGCTACACTGGAGCTAAGGCGGAGATTCTTGATGGCTTTGACCTTGTCCTCCGGCATCAGGTCTCCCCAAGCCTCATCCAAGCCAACTTGTCTGGCTACAGCTTCCGCAACGCGGTTGTGGTCACCAGAAATCATGACCATACGGCCGATGCCCATCTCTCTGAGTTTTTGGAGTGCCTCTTTGGCTCCCTCTCGGGGGGTATCCAGTAACCCGATAGCGCCCAGATCCTTGTCGGCGCGACGTACCACCATGGTAGTGCGGCCCGACTGACGCAGACGCTCTGCAGCCTCCAAGGCTGCTTTGCTCAGTGCGGGAACACCATCAGTACCGAACATCTCGACCTTGCCAATCCAGACGAACTGCCCATCAAGCTCAGCACGCACGCCGCGACCAATCATGTTGGTCATGTTCTTGGCTTGGAATCGGCGCCATGTGCCAATCATCTCTTCACCGTCACGCACAATTGCCGCAGCCAGCGGGTGGTCGCTCATCGACTCCACTGCGATGGCGACGTTTAGTAAATCCTCAATCTGCGTACCGCCTACGGGTATTACATCGGTGATACGTGGGCGCCCTTCGGTCAGGGTACCGGTCTTGTCGAATGCCATGGCATTCAAGGAGCCAAGCTCTTCAAGCGGCGCACCGCCCTTGATCAGTACCCCACCACGAGCTGCCCTGGCGATGCCCGATAGAATGGCGCTTGGTGTTGCGATCGCAAGCGCGCAGGGGCTGGCTGCAACCAGTACGGCCATCGCCCGGTAGAACGAGTCACGGAACGGCTCGTCAAGGAAAATGCCGGCAAAGATCAACCCTACCACTAGCAGCAAAACTAACGGGACGAATACGCGTTGAAAGCGGTCCGTGAATCGCTGGGTCGGTGACTTCCTGACCTCCGCTTCACTGACCATCTTGATGACCCGCGCCAGAGTACTTTCAGTGGAGCGACGTGTTACCTCAACTTCGATGAGCGTTTCGCCATTGATGGTACCGGCGAAGACTTTGGAGGCTGCGTCCACTGCATCTGGCTTGCTCCGTGCGAGTTCAGCATCAACTACAGGCTGCTTGTCAACGGGGACGCTCTCACCGGTCACCGGCGCCTGGTTAATGCTTGAGGAGCCTACAACCACAAAGCCATCGGCAGGCAGGCGGTCATTGGGACGCACGATGACAACGTCACCGGGAACGAGAAGCTCCACCGGCATTTCCTGCGTTCCGTTTGTTCTGCGTACGATAGCGGTGGCCGGTGCGAGCTTGGACAGAGCCTCAATCGCTTTCTTCGCCCGCCCCATCGCGTAGCTTTCAAGGGAATGCCCCAAACTGAACAGGAACAGCAGCAGAGCCCCCTCCGCCCAGGCGCCAATGCTCGCGGCACCGGCTGCGGCGAGAAGCATTAGCGAATCGATGTCAAAGCGTTTCTGGCGGATATTGCTGATCGCTTCCTTGGTGGTGAACCATCCACCGAAAACGTAGGCCGACACGTACAAAACCAGCTGTAGTCGATCAATTAGGTCGAGTTTTCCTGCGAGGGCTCCGGCCCCCAGGAGAGCACCACAGATCAGCGCGAAAATCAGCTCGGTGTTCATGCCAAAAATGCCGCCATGCTCATGGCTATGACCTTCATGCCCGGCTTGATCATCAGGGCGTTCAATCAAACTCTTCATAACTCGTCCCTTCTGGGGTCAAGGCTTCCAATTGCCCTCTGCAGTTGGGAGCCGTCGCTATTAATTAGCTAACATCTAATGCACGGTTTGCCCGGGCCCAGGCGTTAACATTCCGAACCTATGGTGGTATCGGGCGTAATAAAAAATGCCAGGCGCTGCCTGGCATTTATGAATGCTCTAGTTGTTCTGTTCAACTTGCTTACTACTTGTTGTTGATACATTGCGAATACATCGAGTAACGAACGGTCTTGAGCGTGCCCTGGGAGTCCTCGAAGGTCATCAACCGTGGGTAGACTTGGCAAGTACGGGGGTCCTGCGACTGACGCACGAACTTAGCAACGTCTATCTTCATACCATATTTGTAATCCTGAATCTCTGGCATTGGCTTGCCATTCTTCTCTGCGTACGTAGCCACTGCGGTCTGGTGTTCCTTGGTGTATTGCAGCTGCTTGCTCTCGGAGAAAGTGTTGGCCTGCGAAGCCATCGAGAAAACAACAAGTGCAGCAGCGATAATTATCTTTTTCATAAAACCCTCTCAATTTCAAATCTTCTCGGGCATAACCTTAGCAATGCATAGGCATCACCGGCATGACGAGAAACTTACAATTTTGAAAGGTAAGTGCATCTACTTCACTTTAAACAAAAAAGCCCACAACACGTGTTGTGGGCTTCTCTCTAGCGGAGGCTGTTAGCTAACCACTTCGGCCTCCTCGCCGTCTTCATCCTTACGGTGTGCCCAGTGATACAGGGCAGGCAGTACGAGCAAGGTCAGTGCGGTGGAGGACAGGATCCCACCAATCACCACTGTCGCCAATGGCCGCTGAACTTCTGCACCGGTACCGGTGGCCAAAGCCATCGGGATGAAGCCCAGGGACGCTACCAAAGCTGTCATCAGAACAGGTCGCAAACGGGTCAATGCGCCTTCATCGACTGCCTGCCTGAGCGTCCGCCCCTCCTCTCTTAGCCCGCGGATGAAGGCAATCATCACCAGGCCGTTCAGTACTGCAACGCCGGACAGTGCGATGAAGCCGACACCTGCCGAGATCGACAGAGGGATGTCCCGCAGCCACAGCGCCACAACACCACCAGTGAGTGCGAATGGAATACCAGTGAAGACCAGCATGCCGTCCTTCAGGTTGTTGAACATCAGGAACAACAAGGTCATGACCAACAGCAAGGCGACTGGAACAACGATCTGCAGACGCTTGGCTGCCGACTGCAGCTGCTCGAACTGGCCACCCCAAGTGGTCCAGTAGCCGGCGGGAATTTGCACCTTAGTATCCAGCGAGGCTGCTGCTTCCTCAACGAAGGATCCCAGGTCGCGGCCTCGAACGTTTGCACTAACGATCACTAGACGTTTGCCGTTCTCGCGGCTGATCTGGTTCGGTCCCAGTTGCAGGTCTAGATTCGCAACCTGCGACAGCGGGATGAAGCCGATCTGATTGGCGCCCTGGGCCGCATTGGCAGGTACCGGGATCAGCAGGCTAGACATACCCGCCACGTCGGTGCGAACGGTCTCAGGCAGGCGTACCACCATGTCGAAGCGCCGATCGCCTTCATACAGCGTACCGGCCTGACGGCCACCCACCGCGATAGCGATCGAGTTCTGAACATCCGCGATATTTAGGCCGTAGCGCGCAGCTTTTTCACGGTCAATATTGATGGTTAGGACCGGCAGACCGGATGTCTGTTCAACTTTCACTTCCGACGAGCCCGGGACCGCTCTGAGCACTGCTGCGATCTTGTTGGCAGTATTGTTGAGCACGTCCATATCATCGCCGAAGACCTTCACAGCGACGTCACTACGCACACCCGAAATCAGTTCGTTGAAACGCAGCTGGATTGGTTGGGACAACTCATAGTTACTCCCTGGAATACCTTCAGCGGCTTTCTGCACTTCAGCGATTAGCTCATCACGTGACTTCTTGGGGTCCGGCCACTGGTCCTGCGGCTTGAGCATGATGTAGGCGTCGGAAGCGTTAGGCGGCATTGGGTCAGAAGCGATTTCTGCAGTACCCGACCGAGCGAACATCCGCTCTACCTCGGGAACCTGCGCCATCACCGCTTTCTCCAAGCGCTGTTGCATCTCTACGGACTGAGTGAGGCTCGTTCCAGGCACACGCATCGCCTGCATCGCGAAATCGCCCTCACTGAGGCTTGGGATGAACTCGCTACCCATCCGACTTGCCAGTACACCGCTGAGCACGACCAAGGCTACTGCGGCCGAGAAAGCGATGTTCCGATGTCCCAGCACCCATTGCAGAACTGGCTCATAGCGCTGTCGAGCTGTGCGCATGACCACGCCTTCCTCTTCCTTTACCTTGCCAGTGACGAACATGGCAATAGCTGCAGGAACAAAGGTAACGGACAGGATCATTGCTCCCAGCAGCGCCATCACGACGGTAAAGGCCATCGGGTGGAACATTTTACCTTCGACGCCGGTGAGGGCGAAGATCGGCAGGTACACCACCATAATGATTAGCTGACCGAAGATCAGCGGCCGGCGAGCTTCTCGCGCCGCAGCAAAGACCTCATGGAAGCGTTCGGTTTTGGTGAGCATGCGGCCATGCTTATGCTGCGCATGAGCCAGTCGTCGGATCGCGTTTTCTACGATCACCACAGCACCGTCGACGATGATGCCGAAGTCGAGTGCCCCCAAACTCATTAGGTTGGCACTGACCTTGTTGTTGAACATGCCTGTGAAGGTGAACAGCATGGACAGCGGGATCACCATCGCGGTGATCAGTGCAGCACGGATGTTGCCGAGGAACAGGAACAGAATGGCAATTACCAGAATCGCACCTTCCACCAGGTTCTTCTTCACCGTAGCGATGGCTTTTTCAACCAGATTGGTGCGGTCGTAAACGGTCACGGCCACCACGCCCTTTGGCAGGGTGCGGTTGATGTCCGCCAGTTTGGCGGCGACAGCTTGAGATACGGTACGGCTGTTTTCACCAATCAGCATGAACACAGTACCGAGCACGACTTCGCGGCCGTTCTCAGTAGCAGCACCTGTTCGGAGCTCTTTGCCGATGCTGACGTCAGCAACGCTGCTGATGCGAATCGGTGCACCATCCACGCTGGTGATCACGATGTTGGCGATGTCTTCGATGCTGCTTACCTGACCTGGCGCACGGATGAGCAACTGCTCACCATTACGCTCGATGTAGCCGGCGCCGACGTTGGCGTTGTTACTTTCCAACGCTGCGACCAGGTCATTGAGGGTCAGCTTGTAGGTAGCCAGGCGCTTTGGATCCGGCGCAACCAGGAACTGCTTGGCGTAGCCGCCGATGGTGTTGATCTCCGCTACACCCGGCACATTGCGCAGCTGAGGCTTGATGATCCAGTCCTGGATCACGCGCAGGTCGGTCGGGGTGTACGGTGTACCGTCCTCTTTGACCGCGCCATCTTCGGCTTCAACGGTCCACAGGAAGATCTCGCCGAGGCCGGTAGATACCGGACCCATGACGGCTTCTACACCGTCTGGCAGCTGTTCCTTCGCAACCTGCAGCCGCTCGTTGATTAACTGGCGGGCAAAGAAGATGTCAGTGCCATCCTTGAAGATCACGGTGACCTGAGACAGGCCAGAGCGAGACAGGGAACGGGTCTGCTGAAGGCCCGGGAGACCGGCCATGGCCGTTTCAACAGGAAACGTGATCCGTTGTTCGGTTTCCAAAGGCGAATAACCAGGCGCTGCAGTGTTAATCTGCACCTGAACGTTGGTGATATCGGGTACCGCATCGATGGGCAGCTTTTGATAGCTGTAGATACCGATACCCGCCATGATCAGAACAGCGATCATTACTACGATGCGCTGCTCGATGGCGAATCTGATGATACGTTCAAACATGAGAAATCATCCTGTCAGTTCGCATCAGTGACCGTGTTCGGCAGAAGCTTTGCCGAGCTCAGACTTGAGTGTGAAGCTGCCACTGGTTGCTACCTGGGCGCCGGCTTCAATACCGTCGATGATTTCCACGTACCCATTGTCGCGACGACCCAGTTTTACCGGGCGGGTGTCAAAACCTTCTGGGGTTCGTACGAATACCGAGGGTTTGTCTTCAACGGTCTGCACTGCGTGCTCAGGGACCGCTACGGCAACTCGATCAGTCTGGGAAGTGACCGCAATGTTCACGAACAGGCCTGGACGCCAGGCACCGTTGGGGTTGGTCAAGGTGACGCGGACAGTAGCTGCACGGTTTTGCTCGCCCAGCAGGCTGCCGACATAACCCACCTTCCCTTCGACCTCGACGTTCATATCAGGCGAAGAGACTTTCACCGCACGACCAGTCGTGACCTTGCCCAGATCTGTAGGTGGGACGGCGAAGGTTGCCCAGACCTGGTTCAGGTCGGAAAGGATGAAGGCGTTGGTCGCCTCGCTAACGACTTCGCCAACGGTCAGGTGTTTCTCCACTACCACGGCGTCGAAGGGAGCTCGGAGTTCGTAACGATTACCGCCAACGGAGTTAACCGAGGCACCGATCGCGCCGACCTTCTGCTTGGCGTTGGCCAAGGAGATCTCCGCTTCTTGCAGCGCTTGGCGTGCTTGGAGGTAGTCTTGCTCAGCAGAGATCTTGTCCTGCCACAGCTGTTTCTCACGCTCAAAGGTCACACGCGCCAGTTCGACGCGACGCTGTGCGGCCTGTTGTTCACTGCGCAGGTCAGAGATCTGCTGGCTGGCGATTACAGCGAGGACCTGACCCTTTTTGACCGTCTCACCCAGGTCCGCCTGCACCGCTTCAACAACGCCAGGGACACGAGGAACGACGTGGGCAGTGCGGTCTTCGTCGAAGCGGATCTCGCCCGGGAAGCTCACGACAGTACCGAGATCACGAGGCGCTGCAGCTTCCAGGGCAACACCGGCTGCCTTGATCTGTTCAGCGCTGAGCGTCAGCTTGCCCTCTTCTTCACCACCCTCTTCGCTGTGGCCCTCTTCTCCATGACCCTCATCACCCTCCTCTATGGCGGCAGATGCGGCTTTCTTTTCGTCGCCATGACCGTCGTTAGCACCGTGCTCGGCGGTACTAGCGGCCTGCTGCTCGGAACTGTTGTTCCAGGCAAGGCTGCCAAATCCGAGGGCTGCCACAGCGGCTACCGCGAGGGCGATCTTGCGTTTATTATCCATTGCTACTCCTGCTGATCGTTGGCACCGGCTTGTTCAAGGCTGGGTGCCGAAGAAAATGTTTGGCCCGTTCAGCGAGCGCCGGCAGTTGAGCCGACTTCGCCATAAACCCTTTCCACCTGCGCACGCGCATTGGTCGCCGCTGCCAACGATTCGAGGTATTGGCCACGAGCGACGATCAAGGTGCGCTGGGCATCCAGCACTTCGATGAAGCCGAATTTGCCCATCTCGAAGCCGCGGGTTGCGGTCTCTACGGCTTGTTGGGCTGACGGCAGAATGGTCTTGTCGTAGGACTCGACCTCCTGCATTGCGGTGGACCACTGGTTCAACGCGGTTTGGGTTTCGGTGCGCAGGCGCAGCTCCACAGCATTGCGCTGGTCTCGGGCCTGATCGGCACGTCGAGAAGCGGAAAGAATGTTGCCTTGGTTACGATCAAACAGCGGCAGAGGCATAGACAGGCCCACAGTGTTGACCCGCTCGCGCACAGAGCGGTCGTACTGGCTGCCTACGCTGACAGTAAGATTCGGGATACGCTGAGCTTTCTCTGAACCGAGCGAGGCATCGCTCTTGTCGATCTGCACCACGGCCTGGCGCATTTCTGCGGTCTGATCGAGCTTTGCCAGCAGCTCTTCAGTCTGCGGTGGCAACCCCGGGGAGAGGGTTGGCGATTCGAGTCGATCAAAGACCGTGACCGAGCTCCCGGTAATTTGCGCGAGCTGCTGGTAAGCGGTCGTCTTTTCCGTTTCGGCACGTCGAACTTGAAGCTTGGCTTCGGCCAGTTGCACCTGGGCGCGGGTGGCCTCTACTGGGGACGATTTACCTGCGCGAACACGGCCATCGACGATGCGGAGGCCGCGCTCAGTCAGTTCGAGAGATTGTTTGGCCAGGTCAAGGCCTGTCTGGGCCCGCAACGCGGCGTAGAAGGCCTGTACGACGTCTGCACGCAGACCGTTCACGCGACGGTCCAACTCCAGCTGTGCGGCGGTCTGCCCGTAAGTGGCGACGTCGACACGAGCTCCTCGCTTACCCCCCAGCTCCAGGGTCTGGCTAAGCGACACGGTCGTCGTGCTGGTGTTACGACGGGTGTCTTCTACGTCGTACGAAATAGTGGGGTTGGGGATAAGCCCGGCCTGCTTGCGAGCACCATCAGCGATTCCAATCTCTTGCCTGGCCGCGGCCAGGTCAGGGTTGGCATCCATGGCCGTCGAAAGCGCCTGGGGCAAGCTGATGCTTTGAGCAAGTGCTTCTGGGGCCATCAACCCGGCCATGACCGCGCAAAGGGCGGCGATCTTCCAAGGAGTGACGGAGGTCTTAGATAAGACATTGCGGTTATACCGGGGCACTTTGATGGTCCTCGTGCACAAACTTCGATAAAGCTTGGCGAGAACGCCGAAACAGCTGCCAAGCCCCACTTGATTAGGTGATGGCACTCTAATGAGCGGTAGCTATCAGAGGGGTGGCTAGAAAATTACAATTTCGTAAGAAATCTCTGTAATGCCCGTAAATACTGGGAAAACCAACCCGGCACTATGATTTCGTTACAAGCAACGGAGATGGCAAACACGCGGTGTAGAAGCGCCAAATAGCTGGCAGATGACGAAATTGTAATTATCCTATCACCCTCCCGTTATCTTCGGCCTGCAAATATGAGCTCGCGCTACGCTAGGCGCACCGCCGGGTCAGAACAATTAACGACACCCGCGCAGGTAAACATAATAAAAACTGCCGTGAATCAAAGGAGCATCGGATGAAAATCAAAGTACCACTGTACCTGGCGGCAGTTTCTGCGCTGTCTGGAAGCTATGCTATTTCGGCACAAGCTGAAGACAAGCCCGAAGGCTTCATTGAAGGCAGCAGCCTTACAGTGCTGAACCGTAACTTCTACTTCAACCGTGATAACCGCGACAGCACCGCCCCCACTTACAACAGTGGCAAGGGCAATACCAACGGCTACTCCGAAGCCTGGGCGCACGCGATCATCAGCAAATTCAACTCTGGGTTTACCCAGGGTACCGTTGGCTTCGGCGTTGATGCCTTCGCCATGATCGGCCTTAAGCTCGACACCGGTGATGGTCGCAACGGCGGCCGTAGCTCCTTCGACGTGCTACCTGTTGATAACAAGGGCGAAGCTCGCGACGAATACACCAAGGTAGGCGGCGCAGCCAAGGTCCGCTTGTTCGATACCATCGTGAAAGTGGGTGATGTGTTCCCATCGACACCGGTGGTTGCATCCGGCGACTCTCGCCTGCTGCCTGAAAGCTTCCGCGGTGTGACCGTTGAGAACACCAGCATCCAGGGCCTCACCCTTCAGGGTGGTCGACTGCACGCCATGAGCCAGCCAGTCTCCAGTGACCTGAACGACAACTTCGTGACCTTCTACGGCGGCCCGGTCAACTCGCCATGGATCGGTTACGGTGGTGGTGACTACTCGGTCAACGACAACTGGACTGTGAGCGTCTATGCCAGCCAGCTGAAAGACGTCTGGAATCAGTACTACGCCGGCACCAGCGTGGTTTACCCGCTGAGCGACGATCTGGCGCTGATCGGTGGCTTCAACTACTACAAAGCCGTAGATGAAGGTAAGAAGCGCCTGGGTGAATTTGACAACAACATCTGGAGTGCCAAGGTCGGCGTGCGTTACGGTGCCCACACCCTGGCCCTGTCGCACCAGCGCAACAACGGAGACGACGATTTCGACTACCTACGTCAGTCGGACTCGATTTTCGTCGACAACTCCATCCAGTACAGCGACTTCAACTCGCCGAAAGAGCGTTCCTGGATGCTGCGCTATGACCTGAACTTCACCAGCTACGGCATTCCAGGCCTGACGTTCATGACCCGCTACGCCAGAGGCTCGGGCGCGGATTACTCGAACGCTAACCAGTTCTACATGCGCACTGACGACAACGGCAACCCGCTCGACAATCAGAAGCGTTGGGAACGTGACGTCGAAGTCAAATACGTTGTCCAAACCGGTCCGGCAAAAGATCTGTCCTTCCGGTTGCGCCAGGCAACAACGCGTGCCACTGCATTCGAATCTGATCTGGATGAAACTCGTGTAATCATCGAGTACCCGCTTTCGATTCTGTAATTCGCTAGCCGGACCAGTTATTCATTAGCTGGTCCTATTAGCACAACGAGCATTACGAATTCACCTTGAGAGGCTTAAGTGCTCCTTTGGTAAAAGGTGAATATTTGGCGCCCATTGGGCGCCTTTTTTTTGCCTAGAATTCAAGTAAGCGTTCGATTGTACGCATCGCATGTCGGTGAAGTTCATGACTACACCAATGACCAGTCTCCTCGATGTGAGCGACCTCGCCGTCATCTGAGCGGAACGAAGCCAGCACAAAGAAGAAAATAACCCAATACTTCATAAGGTCAAATCACCTGCTGGAGAGAGGGCCCGCAACTGTCAAACCCAAACCGCGACAAGATATACCGCTAGACTATCAACTGTATTACCTAGAAATTACAAATCCGTCATTTGAGCCCCGACGCGCTCATTTTGATTTACCATCCCTTTCAATAATGCCGGCGCGCGTGCGCGGTTAATTGCTCAGTGATATCGAGACAAAATCCCATGCGAATTCTGGTAATTGAGGATGAAGTAAAAACTGCGGAGTATGTGCGTCAAGGTCTGACGGAATGTGGCTATGTCGTAGATTGCGTCCACACCGGGTCAGATGGATTATTCTTGGCCAAGCAGCACGAATACGAGCTGATTATTCTCGATATAAACCTTCCAGAGATGGACGGTTGGCAGGTTCTTGAGTTGTTGCGGCGTAAAAATTGCCCTTCCCGCATCATGATGCTGACGGCGAGAAGCCGGCTGGCGGATAAGGTCCGGGGGCTGGAGAACGGCGCAGACGACTACCTGATCAAGCCATTTGAGTTCCCTGAGCTTCTGGCCCGGGTTCGCGCCTTGATGCGCAGGTCAGATCACCCCGCATCCGTAGAAGTCATTCGCGTCGCTGACCTAGAGCTTGATCAGAGCCGACACAGGGCATTCAGGGACGGTCAGCGCATAGACCTGACCACGAAAGAATTCGCGTTACTGCATTACCTGATGCGTAATACCGGTGTGGTGCTGAGCCGTACGCAAATTATCTCGCAGGTTTGGGATATGAATTTCGACTGCGACACAAACGTTGTAGAGGTGTCGATTCGAAGACTCAGAGCCAAGATAGATGACCCTTTCGAGACCAAGCTGATACATACGCTTCGGGGCGTAGGGTATGTGCTCGAAAAGCGATAATTGCCAAGATCTCTCGTACCGAAAATCAGTTATATACTCCCGTCGCTTGCGAGCTTGAGCTTTCTGTCTACGATCCGCGGCGCTGATTCCTCACCCAACAAATGAGGTAGGCTGTACATGAGGTATAGCATTTATTATCAGCAGGTTTCGCAAGGTCAATCGCATGCCAGGATTGATGCCTGTCCAACTGAAATTATCTTCAACAGCGACCATGGCTTAGCACTTATTCCGTGCGTCGGTGATGTTATCAATCTCCCCTCTACGGCGGTCAAAGGAGGGGTATGCGGCGTCGTTAGATCAAGGATTTTCAATTATCTACGAGGCCCAGAAGATCTGTACTGCCACGTCAATATTCTTGTTGAAGAGGCGGGCATTGGGCGGACGGATCATCGACCCCAGTCGATGCGGTGATCTGGTGTACCGGATTCAAGCCGGCGCTGGGGCACTTGGTGCGTCTTGGTGTAGTCACTGAAGGCGGTCGCGTCGAAGTTACAGGTACACGTGCGGTGAATGAGCCTGGCCTTTGGCTGGTGGGTTATGGCGAGTGGACAGGTTCTGCCTCGGCGACCTTGATTGGAGTGACCCGTACAGCCCGTAGCACCGCTGCTGAGATTGAGCAGTTTTTGGTGAAGGTGGAGACCTGAGTTCCCCTATTTCCAATGTGAATATCCGGAAATCCGGAGGCGCCTTGTTTGGATAGGCGGTCATGTACGGCCCAACTCCCGAGCATTGCTCGGGAGTTGCCTAAGGCGATCAGTCCTGTAGGGGTACCTTTCGCTGATAGCCCATGGGCGTAAGCGATCTACTCTTTTTGGATATCAACAATCGTCGCCGCGCTGCCCTCCATCCGGAAATCAAACGCTACTTTGTCTCCCACCTTCAATTGTTCGAGCTGCTGCGCAGAAGCTTTGAAGCCCATGGTCATGGCTGGCCATTTCAATGCCGGCACCGGTCCATGTGCCAGGGTCACTTTACCGCCCAAGGCGTCAATAGCCTTTACCGTACCTTCAGCGTGAGCAGCAGGTGCTGATGGGGCTTCCTTCATATCCATTCCGTCCATGTTCATTCCGACCATGGAGTCTTGGGCTTGCGCGCCTGATGCGAAGGCAACGAACAGTGCAACATTGAGGTAGAGCTTTTTCATTGGATGTCTCCTGGTTTGGAATCATGGGTTACTGCAAGTTCGCGGCGCCGTATTAGCCAATACGCTGCGGGAATCACAAAGAGAGAGAGCAACGGCGCCGTCAGCATGCCGCCTACCATCGGTACGGCGATGCGACTCATCACTTCGCTGCCTGTCCCGCTGCTCCAGAGAATGGGTAACAAGCCTGCAACGATAACTGCCACTGTCATCGCCTTCGGCCGGATGCGCTGCACCGCGCCCTCGCGAATGGCTTCCAGAAGTGCAACTTGCGTGCGCTCGCTATTGGCTTGCCGTTCAGACCAAGCGTTGTTCAGGTAGATCAGCATGATCACTCCGAATTCCGCCGCGACCCCGGCCAGGGCAATGAAGCCAACACCGGTGGCCACCGACAGATTGAAACCCATCAGGTACAGCAACCACACGCCACCGGTGAGGGCGAAAGGCAGGGTGCCCATAATCAGCAGCGCTTCGCCGAGGCGGCCAAAGGTCAGGTAGAGCAGGACGAAGATGATTGCTAGGGTCGCCGGCACCACCCAGGCCAACCGTGCGTTGGCGCGCTCCAGATACTCGAACTGCCCTGAATAGCTCAGACTCACTCCTGGATCGAGCTTCACATCGCTATCAACTGCCTGACGCAAGTCAGCGACCACAGACGACAGGTCACGGCCCCGCACGTCGATGTACACCCAGCCAGAGGGTCGGGCGTTTTCGCTCTTAAGCATCGGCGGGCCTTCAGCGATTCGCACATTTGCCACGGTACCGAGGGTGATCTGGCCCCCTTGTTCGGTGTAGATCGGTAGCTGACGCAGGGCGTCGACTGAGTCGCGCCATTCGCGGGGATAGCGCACGCTGATCGGGTAACGCGCCAACCCTTCGACCGTCTCACCGATGGTTTCGCCACCAATGGCGCCGGCGACAATGGCCTGCACGTCGGCGATGTTCAAACCGTAACGGGCAGCAGCCTGGCGGTCGATGTCGAGATCGACGTATCTCCCTCCGGTCAAACGCTCGGCAAGGGCTGAAGTCACGCCAGGTACAGACTTCGCTACCCGTTCGATAGCCAAGGTCGTGCGGTCGATCTGCGCCAGGTCGCTGCCGGCCACCTTTACGCCAATCGGGCTCTTGATACCGGTGGCGAGCATGTCGATTCGGTTGCGGATTGGCGGAATCCAGATGTTGGTCAGGCCCGGTACGCGTACGGTCCGGTCGAGTTCCTCGACCAGTTTTTCGCTGGTCATTCCTGGCCGCCACTGATCCTTGGGCTTGAGCCGCACGATGGTCTCGAACATCTCCAACGGTGCCGGGTCGGTGGCTGACTCCGCGCGACCGGCCTTGCCGAACACACTGGCGACTTCTGGCAACGTGCGGATCAGTCTATCGGTGCGCTGCAGCAGCTCCGAGGCCTTTTGCGCCGACAGGCCTGGCAGGGCCGAGGGCATGTACAGCAGGTCACCTTCGTCCAGCGGCGGCAGGAATTCTCCACCCAGGTGGCTCAATGGCCACAGGCTGCTGAGCAAGATCGCCAGCGCGCCCAACAGCGTCAACCACGGCCTACGCAGTACGACCTCAAGCGCCGGCCGGTACACGCGAATCAGCCCACGGTTGAGTGGATTACGCTGCTCGGCAGGCAATGGCCCACGGATCCAGTAGCCCATTAGCACCGGCACCAATGTCACGGCTAGCCCCGCCGCGGCCGCCATGGCGTAGGTCTTGGTGAACGCCAGGGGTGCGAACAGCCGTCCCTCCTGGGCCTGCAAGGTGAACACCGGCACGAACGACAGGGTGATGATCATCAGGCTGAAGAACAGCGCCGGCCCGACCTCCACGGCGGCATCTGTCATGACCCGCCAGTGCTCGGCTCCTCTCAGCACCTGCCCCGGATGACGGGCATGCCAGGCCTCGACCCGTTTGTGCGCGTTTTCGATCATCACCACAGCGGCATCGACCATTGCGCCAATGGCGATGGCAATTCCGCCCAGAGACATGATGTTGGCGTTGATGCCCTGGTGCCGCATGATGATCAGCGCGATCAGCACCCCCACCGGCAATGACACGATCGCAACCAGCGACGAGCGCAGGTGCCACAGGAAGGCCGCACACACCAGTGCGACCACGATGAACTCCTCGATCAACTTGTGACTGAGGTTGTCTACGGCGCGGTCGATCAATTGGCTGCGGTCATAGGTAGTCACCAGCTCGACGCCGGCGGGCAGGCTTTTCTTCAGTGTTTCGAGCTTTTCCTTCACACGGGTGATGGCTTCCCGGGCATTCTTGCCGCTGCGCAGGATCACCACGCCGCCCACGGCTTCGCCTTCGCCGTCCAGCTCCCCGATGCCCCGCCGGGCTTCCGGCCCGAGTTGTACTCGGGCGACGTCGCCCAGCGTCACCGGTGCACCGTTGGCAGCCAAGCGCAGGGGGATGGCGCGAAAGTCGTCCAGCGTCTTCAGGTAGCCCGAGGCCCGCACCATGAATTCCGCCTCACCTTGTTCCAGCACGCCACCGCCCGTTTCCTGATTGGCCTTGCCGATGGCGTTTGCGACCTCGCCCTGGGTGATGCCGAGACTGGCCATACGCAGCGGGTCGAGTACCACCTGGTACTGCTTGACCATGCCGCCAATGCTTGCCACTTCAGCGACATCCGGTACGGTCTTGAGCTCAAAGCGCAGGAACCAATCCTGCAGGCTGCGCAGCTGTGCCAGATCATGCCTGCCACTGCGGTCGACCAAAGCGTACTGGTAGATCCAGCCAACGCCTGTGGCGTCCGGCCCAAGTGCTGGTTTGGCTGAGGCAGGCAGGCGCGACTGAACCTGGCTCAGGTACTCCAACACGCGTGAGCGTGCCCAGTACACGTCGGTGCCATCTTCAAACAGCACGTAGACGAAGCTGTCGCCGAAGGCAGAAAAGCCACGTACGGTCTTGGCGCCCGGTACCGAGAGCATCGTGGTGGTCAGCGGATAGGTGACCTGGTTTTCGACGATCTGGGGTGCTTGCCCTGGGTAGGAGGTACGGATGATCACTTGGGCGTCCGACAGATCGGGCAAGGCATCGATCGGCAGGCTGCGCAGCGAAAATATCCCCCAGGCCACCAGGAACAAAGTGGTGAGCAGAACCAGTATGCGATTGCTCACTGACCAACGAATCAGTTTTTCGATCATGGCTGGCCCTCCAGCGCATTGATCTGCTCGATGACCATGCCGTCGTCGCGCTCCCGAACACCAAAGCGGATACGTTCACCCACCTTGAGCCCAGTAATCAGCGTGGGGTCGGCCACATGAAAAGTCATGGTCATCCCAGGCATTCCCAGGGTGACGAAAGGCCCATGGGCGATGGTCAGCTGATTACCTTCAATTTGCACGATTCGACCGTCTGCTTCATGCAGCTCGGGCGGTTGCGAGGCGGCCGGTGAGTCCGAGGCGGTGGTCGCCTCGATGCCTTTGAGGCTGGCTTCGGAGTCGATCAGGAACTGTCCGGATGCCACGACTTTTTGCCCGGCCTGCAGGCCTTTCAAGATGGTAACCTGGCCGCCGTTCTCCTGGCCTAGCAGCACTTCCACTGGGCGGAACCGGCCTTGGTCTTCGGCCACCATCACCAGATCACGTTTGCCGGTGCGGATTACGGCCTCGGCAGGTAGCAGCAGGCTGTCATCGGCGTTTTCGCCTGGGCGCAGCGCAACCTGCGCGGTCATTCCCGGCCGTAGCCGACCATCTTTGTTGGGCAGCTCAATACGCAGGCGCAAGGTACGGCTTTGCAGGTCTGCATCCGCGAGCAGAGCTGTCAGTTTGCCTAGAACGGTCTCGCCGGGATAAGCCGGCAAGTGGGCCTCTACTGCTTGCCCCTCGTGCAGGCCACTTGCCTGAGCTTCCGGCACAGCGGCTTCGAGCCACACATTCGCAATGCCATTGATACGTGCCAGAGTTGCGCCAGGTGTCACGGTCATTCCTGGACGCAGATCCAGCGCCTGGATGACCCCGGCACTCGGCGCGACCAGTGTCACCTGGTTCTGCACCTTGCCGCTGCGTGCGACCCGGTCGACCAGTTCACCCGGCATACCGGCCAGCAGCAGGCGCTGGCGTGCTGCAGCTAGCAACTGCACATCACCCAAGTGGCGCAGCGCGAGAAACTCTTCCTGCAGACCAGCCCATTCCGGAGCCAGTACATCCGCCAGAGGCGCGCCTTTGGCCACCACATCCCCTGTGGCTCGGCCATAGGTGCGCTCGACGAAGCCTGCGGTGCGTGCCTGGAGTGCACTGAAATCCCGCTCATCGAAGGCCAGTACGCCGCTGACCTGCAGGCTGCGCTGCAGCCGGCCACGGCTCACCGTCGCTAGGCGTACCCCAAGGTTCTGTTGTACGCCTTGGCTGATTTGCACCGTTGGCTGCACGGGATCTGTGCCTTCTTCGGCGTATTTCGCTACCAGTTGCATGTCCATGAACGGCGACTTGCCGGGCGCTGGGAAGTGTTGCTGCGGGTACATCGGGTCGTACCAATACAATGGCTTCTGTTCCGCTGTTGCTGCGGGTGCTTGTGCAGGTTGCCCAGGATGCCCCAGCCAATAGCCTGTCCCGGTGCCAATGGCCAGGGCGAGTGCTGTGATCAAACCGATAGACGTGTTGTTCATGCACGCACCTCTCCATATACGAAGTGCAGGCGAGCGGCGGTCGCCGCTAGCTGCCCTTGCAGGTCGATATCCTGTAACCGTGCCTCGATGCGCTGACGCCGCGCTGTGACTACCTCTTCCAGCGCCGACTTGCCTGCCCGGTAGTCGGCCAAGGCCAGGCTGACGCGTTGTTCGGCCAGCGGCAGCAAGGTTTCGCGGCTGCGCGTCACCGCCCTTTGCAGGCGTTGGTATTCCGCCAGGTCAGCTTCGAGCTGCGCGGTGTGTTCACGCAGTGCCGCTTCCTGTTCGTCCTCCAGTTGCCGCACCTGGGCCTGGCGAGCGGCGATCATCGGGTCCTGCCGCGACCCGCTGAACAGCGGTAACTGGAAACTGACCTGCAGGCTGACCATGTTGCTGAATTCAGGCCCGCGGCGTTGGTAGTCAACCTGCCAGCCCCAATCTGACTTTTTCTCGGCGATGGCCTGCTGCACCTGAGCTTGGGCTTCACGGGTCATGGCCCCGTAGGCGGCCAACTCCGGATGGGCGTGTAGGGTGTGCAGGTAGTCAGGTGCGCGTACCGGCCACTGCGGAAACGTCGGCGCTTGTAATGCGTCGGCATCCTGTCCGATCCAGCGTTTAAGTGCGGCGCGGGCCTGGGTGGCTTGGGTCAGTAGTTGGTCCTTCTGCTCTTCCAGCTGCGCGGCCTCCTGGCCCGGGGCCAGGGCGTCGGCGGAAGCGCCGCCCCCTGCGGCCAGGCGTGCACGTACCGCCGCTGCCAGCAGGCGGTTCTCGTTGAACAGATTGTCGAACTGCTGCAATTTGCGTTGCAGGGTGTACGCGGTAATCCAGGCTTGTGCCGTGGCTGCACGCACTTTCAGACGCTCGAACAGCGCTTCGGCATCCGCCCGCTCGACCGTGGCCTGAGCGGTTTCGACCCGCGCTTTTCGTTTGTCGCGGTTGGGCACCTCCTGAGAAAGGCCGACCACCTGCATGGTCATGAAGTCTCGGTTGGTACTCCATCGATCGCTGCCATCCACGGGCAGGTTCTGCACACCGAGATTCAATCGTGGATCTGGCAATTCACCCGCAGGCACAACTGAGTGACGTGCTGCGGAAGCCTGTTCTTGGCGTGCTTGAAGCGAAGGTGCGTTGCGCTCGGCGAGTTGCAGCGCATCGTCCAGCGTGAGCGAATTCGCCTGCGCGGATAGCACCGGCAGCAGGAGTGTCAGGGCGGCAGCAAGCATCCGCCCTGAATGGGAACATAGGGGAGTCATGAAGATGATTCCTCGAAAAAACCAGCGCATAGGCGCGTGTCATCGTTCAGCCGCCGAGGCAGAACAATGGTGTGAGTTTTACGAAAGAATCAGGCCCGAGGAGGGCGCCAGTGATCGGGGGGAGCCCTGGTTAGAAGGCTTTGACCGTAGGTATCGACGGGACGTGGAGTGGCGAAGGTGAGTGCGGGCTCGACCATGCTGACCTGCAGTGTGCTTGCAGTTCTACATTCCTGACCGACTTTACAGGCTTTGGATGAGTGTTGGTTGGGCTCTCCGTTGTCTTGATCCTGGCAACAATCGTGGTCCATGCCTGCCATCATATCCATGCCCTGAGACTGCATCGGGCATGGTTCTATGGGTGAGTCGATTCCCGCCATCCCATGGAGAGGAAGCGCGCCCACGAGCATCAACATAGTTAGCAGTCGTAGGAATCGAATCATGATGGTCGAGTGTAGGCCAAAGCGGTTAGCGCAACATTAACGACGCGTGCGATTGTTAGCCGTTCGGTGCGCGGCAGGAAAAACGAAATTGAATGCTGTAACCCCTTCGGACGAGGTGCACCAGACTTTTCCATCATGTGCTTTGACGATGGAGCGGGTAATGGCCAGACCAAGCCCTGCATTGCTAGGTCCTCCTTCTCGCCTTGCCGGATCGGCCCGGTAGAAGCGATCAAAAATCTTGTTGATGTGTTGCGTGTCAATGGCGGACCCGCCGTTTTTGATCGTGAGGGTTACCTTGTCTGCTGCTTGCTGAATTTCTACCGAGATCTCGCTCCCGTCCGGCGTGTATCGCACGGCATTCGAGAGAACGTTGGATACAGCTCGATCAATCATGAGCCTGTCTCCGGAGATGATGCCTTTCCCTTGAAGCGTGAGGCGTATGTCGCGATCGTCGGCCAGCAACTGGTAGTACTCGAAGAGTTTGGCAACAAGGTCATGAAGCTGGATGTCCACCTGCTCAGGGATGATGAGGCCGTTGTCTGACTTGGCGAGGAAGAGCATGTCATCGATCATGCGTGACATCCGCTTCAGATCTTCCAGGTTTGAATACAGGTTCTCTTCATACGCGTCGACATCGCGCTTCCGGGACAGCACCACTTCGGTGTGCGTTAACAGGTTACTGACAGGCGTTCGCAACTCATGCGCGATATCGGCTGAGAAATTTGATAGACGAACGAAGGCATCTTCCAGGCGTGCGAGCATCCCGTTGAAGGACAAGATCAGTGTTTGCAGTTCGAGTGGTACAGGCTCCAGCGGGATTCGCTCTTGAAGTGACCTGGCAGATATGGACGTCGCAACCTTCGTAATTTGTTCGACGGGGCGTAGGCCACTTTTCGCGACCAGCCAGCCTATACCAGCACTGACCAACGCACTAATAACCAAACCAATCGCAAACCACCGCTGGAGGGTTTCGAAGAAGTGCGCATGGCTGGTGATATCCAGCATCAGCATGACGGTGCCGAGAGCTGGTTGGCCCTGGATCGCAACGTCAGCGGTGATACCGCGGAAATTATGGTATTCGTCCTGCCATTCCCACACCTCTTCCTTGTCAGCGCGCTTGTAGTGGTCTGGAATTTGTACGGCTTTGAGATCTGAAAATAGTACCTCACCCTGTGAGGTCAGCACCTCTGCCGTCAGATCCTGATGAGCACCCAGCAATGCGCGGAGTTGTGGTCTCAACTCTTCCATTCCCGTTCCAGGTGCCTGGATTGACAGAATGTGTCTCGTTGACTCCAGCTTCTCGGACAGCGCTTGTTCATCGAGCATGCGGAAGTGATGCTGGCTCAGCATGTTGAAGCTGATGCCCGCGACCACAAGAACAGCAATGACCGCGAACATGATCATCAGAGTCAGGCGCTTTACGAGCGAGGACCGGGACAAAATCACTCCGGGGCATCCATCATGTAGCCCATTCCTCGAGCTGTGTGAATGAGCTTAGGAGCAAAGTCATCATCAATCTTTGCCCGTAGCCGTCGTATCGCAACCTCGATCACATTGGTGTCGCTGTCGAAATTCATGTCCCACACCTGGGAAGCAATCAGAGATTTGGGGAGCACTTCACCACGCCGGCGCATCAAAAGTTCCAGAAGTGAAAACTCTTTAGCAGTAAGGTCCATTCGCTTGCCACCTCGAGTAGCTCTTCGTTTGAGGAGGTCTACCTCAAGATCCGCCATTCTCACAGTGGTCTGGGCTGCTGTGCTGGTGCCCCTGCGTAGTAAAGTCCGCACACGAGCGAGCAGTTCTGAGAAAGCAAAGGGTTTGATCAGGTAGTCATCGGCTCCCAGCTCAAGGCCCTTCACTCGATCATCCACCCCATCTCTGGCAGTCAGAAACAATACAGGGACGTCTTTGCCGGCTGCGCGGACCATTCGCAAGACTTCCCATCCTTCTAGCCCCGGCATCATCACGTCGAGTATCAGCAGGTCATAGCTTTCGCTCAGTGCATGTTGAAGGGCATCGGTACCCGTGAGGACCCGGTCAACAGTGAATCCCGCCTCTGCAAGGCCCTGTTGTAAATAAGCACCGGTTTTCGGTTCATCCTCAGCTACGAGTAGTTTCATGTGCTCAGCCTTCAAAAGGTGTACACACCCAGTGTGCAGCAAAAAAGTGAGCAAACCAGAAGCTGACGTAAAAGTAATGTTGGGATCAGCCAGCTGTCAGGGCCTGCCGTCTACGGTCATTGAAGACGGGCATTGCAGTCACGCCTGCCGTTATCGGTAGCAATGGTTTCAAACCACCTGATGGAGATAGTCCCGTGAAATCGATCAGACTTTTGCTTGTGGCTACATCTATGCTGCTGTCGTCGGCCGTTTTTGCTGAAGGTGGGAGCGATCGAGCAATAGAGCGGATGCAGCAGCTTCGCGACAAAGCCGAAGCAGTTCTGGTGAGGGCTGAAAAAGCTGAGCCCGGCCAACGACATGTGCATATGAAAGAGCACATGTCCATGCTTAAGGACCTGATGGGCCAATTGCACCAAGATCACCCCAAAGCGGGTATGTCCAAAGAAGATCACCTGGCGTGGATGGAGAAACACGACAAGATGGTTGATGACGTACTCAGTCAAATGGTTCGTGAACACAAATTGATGATGGCGGACAAGGAGTGTCATCCATAGCCCAGGATTCGTGGCCGTTCCCCCTCTGCTCCTTTGGCCTATCGGCGCCCACACGGCGCCGTTTTTTTTGTGGGCCGCATGAAGCTGACGGAACTGTAATGCCGAGCTCAGCTTTCTGAAAGCGCAGCCTGGCTAATGTGACCCCAAGCCTGAACTCCATGGGCCGCACAGTAATCCGCCGAGGAACAACAGATGAACTCGATCAAAGCTCTCGTAATGGTTATCACTTTTGGAATGGCTGGCCTTGCTCTGGCTGAAGGTGGTGGCGACCGTACCTTTGCGAAAATGGAGGCTGCCCGCCAAACCGCCACTGAGGCGTATCAGCTTGCACAGCAGAAGACCGACAAGGCGCCGATGGCAAGCCAAAGCCATAAACACGGGCAGCATGAGAACTGCTAATCCGAGCTTACAGAAATGTAATCACTCGGGAATCTTTTATGTGGCAGTTTCAAATCGCTTTCTCCCACTGTGGCTTGCGCTTTCGAGCAAGTCCATAAGACTTGTGGGACCCCCAAGGAAGCCGGGTCTGCGATCGAGCGGCCCGGATATCAGCGAATTATCTGACTGACTGGACACTACGGCATGCACAGCAAAACCACGAGACGATCTTTCGTCAAAGGCCTGGCCGCTACTGGACTACTGGGTGGACTGGGCATGTGGCGCGCGCCGGTCTGGGCTGTGACCAGCCATGGCCAACCGAATGTTCTGACAGGCACCGATTTTGATCTCTACATCGGTGAGCTACCGGTCAACATCACCGGAGCAACTCGCACAGCCATGGCAATCAATGGATCGTTGCCGGGGCCGATCCTTCGTTGGCGGGAGGGAGACACAGTCACGCTCCGCGTACGCAACCGCTTGAAACAGGACACTTCTATCCATTGGCACGGCATCATCCTGCCAGCGAACATGGATGGTGTGCCTGGTCTGAGCTTTCATGGCATCGCACCCGATGGCATGTATGAGTACAAGTTCAAGGTCCATCAGAACGGTACCTACTGGTACCACAGCCACTCCGGGCTCCAGGAGCAGGTCGGGGTGTATGGCGCCCTAGTCATCGACGCGAAAGAGCCTGAGCCGTTCACCTATGACCGGGACTACGTGGTCATGCTCAGCGACTGGACGGATGAAGACCCTGCACGTGTGCTGTCCAAGCTCAAGAAGCAGTCTGACTACTACAACTACCACAAGCGCACCGTGGGCGACTTCGTCAACGACGTAGGCGAGATGGGATGGTCGGCTGCGGTGGCGGATCGGAAAATGTGGGCTGAGATGAAAATGAGCCCTACCGACCTCGCTGACGTAAATGGTTACACCTACACCTATCTGATGAACGGCCAGGCCCCGGACGGTAACTGGACGGGCGTGTTCAAACCGGGCGAGAAAATCCGCCTGCGCTTCATCAACGGCTCGGCCATGACGTATTTCGATGTGCGAATTCCCGGCCTGAAGATGACGGTTGTCGCAGCGGATGGGCAGCATGTCAAACCCGTTGCGGTCGACGAGTTCCGCATCGCCGTTGCCGAAACCTACGACGTAATTGTTGAGCCGGAAGACGAGCAGGCTTACACCATTTTTGCTCAATCCATGGATCGCACAGGCTACTCCAGAGGCACTTTAGCCCTTCGCGAAGGTATGCAAGCTGCAGTTCCGGCAGTTGATCCTCGCCCTCTCATTTCAATGAGCGATATGGGTATGGATCACGGCAGCATGGCTGGCATGGACCACGGCAAGATGGCTGGGATGGACCAAGGCAGCATGGCTGGCATGGACCACAACAAAATGGCTGGGATGGACCAAGGCAGCATGGCCGGTATGGACCACAGCAAAATGGCTGGGATGGACCAAGGCAGCATGGCCGGTATGGACCACAGCAAAATGGCTGGGATGGATCAAGGCAGCATGGCCGGTATGGACCACAGCAAAATGGCTGGGATGGATCAAGGCAGCATAGCTGGTATGGACCACAGCAAAATGGCAGGGATGGACCAAGGCGGCATGGCCGGCATGGACCACAGCAAGATGGCTGGTATGGACCACGGCAGCATGGGAGACATGGGCGGCGCCATGCAGTCTCACCCAGCCTCAGAAACTAATAACCCCTTGGTCGACATGCAGACTATGAGTCCAACGCCCAAGTTGGACGATCCGGGAATCGGCCTGCGCAACAATGGACGACGTGTCCTGACGTATGCGGATCTGCGCAGCACGTTCATTGATCCAGATGGACGTGAACCAGGGCGCACCATCGAGCTGCATCTCACAGGCCATATGGAGAAGTTCGCCTGGTCCTTTGACGGCGTCAAATTCTCCGATGCTGAAGCCCTGCGCCTCAAGTATGGCGAGCGTCTGCGAATCACGTTGGTCAACGACACCATGATGACTCACCCCATCCACCTCCACGGAATGTGGAGCGATCTGGAAGATGAGGAGGGTAATTTCATGGTTCGAAAACACACCATCGACATGCCTCCAGGCTCAAAACGAAGCTACCGAGTAACCGCGGATGCTTTGGGCCGTTGGGCCTACCACTGCCACCTACTGTTCCATATGGAAATGGGCATGTTCCGAGAAGTCCGCGTGGACGAATGAACTGGAGATCCAAGATGAGCAAACCAATGAAGCGAAACGCCTTTTTCCTTTCTGCTGCGATGGCTGGTCTGTTTGCTGTTTATGCTCCTTCGTCGTGGTCCAGCGACAATCATGAACAGCACACCCAGAAGTCTGCCGATGCCGCGAAATCGAAGGGTTCTCAGGGCATGGATCATGACTCGATGAAGGGTATGGATCATGGCTCCATGAAGGGTATGGACCACGACAGCATGAAAGGTATGGACCATGGCTCGATGGAAGGTATGGATCACAGCAAAATGATGGAATCGCATGGCAGCGATAACGCTAAGGCAGGGAAAGATGACCAATAGCCTGGTACGACCATCGCTGCTGGCATTGACCGTTTCATTCAGCTTGCTGGGTGCTGCGCCCAGCTTTGCTGCTGAGGAGATGGACCATTCGGCAATGGGGCACGGAGCCATGGAAATGGATTCCGCTCCGTCGGCTGACCCGATGCCAGGCATGGACCACGCTCAGATGGGCGCGAGCAAGCAGCAGAAGAAAGCCGCGCCCGTTGATCACAGCAAAATGAAACACAGTCAACCTGCGGCCAAACCTGCACACATGGACCACAGCAAGATGGACCATGGCAGCATGCAGGGGATGGACCATGGGGCCATGGATCACTCGATGATGAACCATGGCTCTGATGCCCCAACGACGACTAGCCGTACTCCGATACCTGTGCTGACGGATGCTGATCGCCAAGCTGCCTTTCCTCCGTTGGGCGGGCATCAGATGCACGACAGCGCGATCAACAGCTTCTTCCTGCTAGATAAGCTTGAGTACCAGGATGCAGACGAAGGCAGCGCGCTGGCTTGGGAAGCCTCTGGATGGGTTGGCGGCGATATCAACCGGCTGTGGATCCGCTCCGAAGGTGAGCGGACGAATGGCGTCACCGAGGACGCTGAGTTGCAGCTTCTGTATGGGCGATCCATTAGCACATGGTGGGATGTGGTCGCTGGGGTGCGCCAGGATTTCCAACCAGGATCTCCACAGACATGGGGAGCTTTTGGTATCCAGGGCATGGCGCTCTATGACTTCGAAGCCGAAGCCACAGCGTTCATCGGTGAGAATGGCCAGACAGCTGCTCGGCTAGAGGGCGAATACGACATTCTCCTGACCAATCGCCTGATCCTGCAGCCAACCGCTGAAGCCAATTTTTATGGCAAAAACGATCCCGAGCGCGGGGTGGGTTCTGGCCTGGCAAACACCGAAGTCGGTCTGCGCTTAAGGTATGAGATCGTGCGCCAGTTCGCACCCTACGTCGGCGTCACCTGGAGCCGCTCCTACGGCAAAACGGCAGACCTGATCCGCGATGAAGGCGGGGATGTCGATGAAGCGCGTTTCGTTGCCGGCATTCGGATGTGGTTTTGAGAGCCTGACATGAAGAGAACAATTACAACGTTGGTAGCAGCAGGCGCCGTGGGTAGTGCGGCGGCGTTGGGGGCCGCGTATTTTGGCCTGGTCAACGTCGGTGCTGATGATCCTCACTTCCCAGCCGTGCATGCTTTCCTCGCCATGGCGCGGGATCGCTCCATTGAAGTGCGCGCACGGGACATCGAGGTACCGAACCTAAAGGATGAAACCCTTATCCGTACAGGTGCCGGTAACTACAATGCGATGTGCATTGGCTGCCACCTCGCCCCTGGGGTGGATAAAACCGAGCTCAGCCAAGCGCTTTATCCGGCACCGCCCAATCTTGCCAAGATTGGTTCAAGCAATAACCCCGCAGCGGCCTTCTGGACCATTAAACACGGTATCAAGGCTACCGGCATGCCCGCTTGGGGCAAGAGCATGGGTGACCAGTACATCTGGGGTATTGTCGCTTTCCTTGAGCAAATGCCGCAGATGAACGCAGAGCAGTACAAGGCCCTGGTAACAACCAGTGGCGGCCACCAGCACGGTGGTGGGGAAAGTGAGATGCACAACCATGAGGGCCAGCATGGCGGCAATGAGCCAGACCATCATGGCAAGGTTTCCTCTGAGGCAGGGCACCACGATATGGAGCAGTCAGAGGCTCATCACTCACACTCGGCAGATTCCGAGGGTCACGAATCTGAGGGCGGCCATCATGATGCTACCGAGTCCTCTAGTGATCAGAATTCCAAACCAGGTTCGAAGACGCACACACACAAAGATGGAAAGGTACACACCCATGAAGGCTAACAGCCGCTTTCTCAGGTTGGCCGCCTTCGCGGCATTCATCGCGCTGCCGCCAGTCTACGCAGCCGTACCGACCACGATTGATGTTCATCGGGATGCCAATTGCGGCTGCTGTAAAAAGTGGATCGCACACTTGGAACAAAATAGCTTCAAGGTCATTGACCATGTTGAAACCGACATGAGTGCTGTAAAACAGAGCCTTGGGGTCGCACCGCGTTTGGCTTCCTGTCACACGGCAGTGATTGATGGGAAGTTTGTCGAAGGACACGTGCCAGCTGAGCAGGTTCGTGAGCTGGCAAACAGAGATGATCTGATCGGTGTCGCCGTCCCAGGTATGCCGGCAGGCTCCCCAGGTATGGAAGTGGATGGTGTCACTCATGCATACCAAGTCATCGGTTTCAACAAGAGCGGGCAGGATGTAGTGGTTGCGGAGTATCCAGGCCACTGATCGACAGTTTTCCCAACGCAAACGGCGCTTTTAAAGGCGCCGTTTTAGTTTGAATAGAGTTCAAGAGCTCAGTTCTGGCCGCGGCAATTGATGCCAGCTGCGCGGTATTCGAGAATGTTGAGCTTGCCTGTCGAGTCTTCATAGGTCATTTGCGCAGGCATCACATCACAGCTTCCCCGGTTTGAGGTCACAGCAATCACTTTTGCTACATCGAGCTCCATGCCGTAGCGGTAGTGGACTACCTCTGGGGGATTTTTACCGATGGAGGCTGCGTATGCGCGCATGGCCTGCTCATTCGCCTGAATCATTTTCCCGTGCAGGCGGTCGGACCCGCCCTCAGCCATCGCGGCCGAGGAAGCCATCAGAATCAGTATGGCGGCAACGCCGTTGAGAGCTTTCATGTTCGTCACTCCGATTTGGTGTGATTGAATCTTAGGGGGCAGCACCTGTCTCTCGGGTGATCTGTGGATTACATCTTTGTCAGTCGGCAAGCGGTGTCGAACGGCATTCTCTGAGAGCTGGTGAAAGGCCAGAAAAGCTCATTCCCTGGGCGCAGCATAGATCCTGGGTGAGCGCCTCGTCAGTGCCTTGCGTGTGCATTCCGAGCACGGGTATTGGGATGCCAAAGCAGTGGTCAGTGCCACGGGCACCTGGAGCAACCCTAATATCCCTGCTTATCCCGGTGCCGAGCTGTTCCGTGGTCAGCAGCTGCATTCAGCTCATTATGTTGAGCCGCTGGCCTTCTCGGGTAAGCGAGTACTGATCGTCGGTGGAGGTAACTCCGGGGCACAGATTCTCGCTGAGGTTTCCCAAGTAGCGGATGCGACCTGGGTAACGCCCACCGAGCCACTCTTCCTGCCTGATGATGTGGATGGTCGAGTGCTGTTCGAACGGGCGACAGAGCGCTGGAAAGCGCAGATGGAGGGCCGTGTGATTGAGCAGCCAGTCGGTGGGCTGGGCGATATCGTGATGGTCCCGGCTGTGGTCGAGGCGCGTGAGCGAGACGTTCTGCACGCTGTGCGGCCCTTCGTTCGTTTCACCCCCGACGGTGTGGTTTGGGCGGACGGCTCGGAGACCGCGGTCGATGCGGTGATCTGGTGCACCGGATTCAAGCCGGCGCTGGGGCACTTGGCGAGCCTCGGGGTAGTCACGGGTGACGGACGCGTCGAAGTTTCAGGTACACGGTCAGTGAATGAGCCTGCCCTTTGGCTGGTGGGTTATGGCGAGTGGACAGGCTCTGCATCCGCGACCTTGATCGGGGTGACACGCACAGTCCGCAGCACTGTTGTTGAGATCGAGCAGTTTATGGTGAAAGCGGAGGCTTGAGTGCATCCGCTCTTCCCCTGTGCTCAGTGGGTCTGCTGCGCCATTTCGCTGTGTCTGGGCAACCCGAGCGAGATGAGCGCGGCAGCCAATACGAAGATGCTGGAAACCCACAGGCAGGCCTGCAAACCGTAGGCTTGGAACACCCAGCCTGACAGCAGTGTACCGACCAGCCGCCCCAGGGCGTTGGACATGTAATAGAACCCTACATCCAGGGAGACGCCGTCTTCCTTGGCATAGCTGACGATCAGGTAGCTGTGCAGCGAGGAGTTCACCGCGAACAGCACACCGAACAGCATCAGCCCACCGAGCAGCACCACCTGGGCCGACCAGCCTGCCGATAGGCCCACGGCAATGAGCGCAGGCAGTCCCGCCAGGGCGATCGCCCAAATGAAGGCCGCTCGACCGTCCGGCACGTGACCGCGCTTCTTACCGGTGATGTGAGGAGCAAACGACTGGACGATGCCGTAGCCAATGATCCACGCGGCGAGGAAGCCGCCGACCAGCCAGAAGTCCCAGCCAAACGCGGTGCTCAGGTACACCGGCAGCGCCACGACGAACCAGACGTCCCGGGCACCAAAGAGAAACAGCCGTGCGGCCGAGAGGATGTTGATGGCTCGGCTCTTGGACAGCATGTCGCGGAACTTGGGTTTGGCCTTGGCTTTGCCCAAGTCCTTTTTCAGCAGCACCAGACTGCCAATCCAGATCAGGGCCAGTACTGCCGCCATGGCCAGCACCGCCAGGGTGAAGCCGAGCAACGCGAGCAGTGCTCCGCCGAGGAAAAAGCCCACGCCTTTGAGCGCGTTCTTCGAGCCCGTCAGGATGGCCACCCATTTGTAGAGCGTCCCCTGTTGGCTGTCCGGTACCAGGAGCTTGATGGAGCTCTTGGCGCTCATCTTGTTCAGGTCCTTGGCGATGCCGGACAGCGCCTGAGCGGCCATCACCCACGGCACCGTAAGCCAGGCTGCCGGCACTGTGAGCATCAGCAGTGCAAAGACCTGCATGCCCAAGCCGATGTTCATGGTGCGGTTGAGTCCCAGGCGGGCGCCGAGGTAGCCACCCACCAGGTTGGTGATCACGCCGAACACTTCGTAGAACAGGAACAGCGCGGCGATCTGCAGCGGCGTGTAGCCCAGCGAATGGAAGTGCAGTACCACCAACATGCGCAACGCGCCGTCGGTGAGGGTGAAGGCCCAGTAGTTGCCGGTAACCAGCAGGTACTGACGCACTTCCGCAGACAGGGCTGACAACGCCTTCATGATCGCTGTTTACTCCGCTGCGCCGACCAGGCGGGCCAGTTCCGCTGCACGGTTGGCGTAGCCCCATTCGTTGTCATACCAGGCGTAGAGCTTCACCTGGGTGCCATTGACCACCAAGGTCGACAGTGCGTCGATGATCGAGGAGCGCGGATCGGTGCGATAGTCGATGGACACCAAGGGGCGCTCTTCGTAGCCCAGGATGTCTTTCAACGGGCCTTCGGCCGCCGCCTTCAGCAGAGCGTTGACCTCTTCAGCCGTTGTCTCACGTTCCACTTCGAACACGCAGTCGGTCAGCGAGGCGTTGGCCAGCGGTACGCGCACGGCGTGACCATTCAACTTGCCGCGCAGCTCGGGGAAGATCTCGGCGATCGCAGTAGCCGAGCCCGTGGTGGTTGGGATCAGGCTCATGCCAGAGGCACGGGCGCGGCGCAGGTCCTTGTGCGGCGTATCGAGGATGCTCTGGGTGTTGGTGAGGTCGTGGATGGTGGTGATCGATCCGTGGCGGATGCCAAGGTTCTCGTGAATCACCTTGACCACCGGGGCCAGGCAGTTGGTAGTGCAGGAGGCGGCGGTAACGATGCGATGCTGCGCCGGGTCGAACAGGTGCTGGTTGACGCCCATCACCACGTTCAGTGCGCCTTTCTCCTTCACTGGAGCGCAGACCACCACACGTTTGACGCCCTGATCCAGGTAGGCCTGGAGCACGGCTACCGACTTCATCTTGCCGCTGGCCTCGATGACCAGGTCGCAGCCTGACCAGTCGGTGTCGGCGATGGTCTTGTTCGCGGTGACCTGAATGCGCTTGCCATCGATCACCACCGTACTGCCCTCAGCACGGGCTTCACGGAGCCAGCGGCCGTGGACCGAGTCGAAGTTGATCAGGTGGGCATGGGTCTCGGCGTCGCCGGCCGGGTCATTGATCTGCACAAACTCGAACTCTGGCCAGTCCCAAGACGCGCGCAGCGCCAAGCGACCGATACGGCCAAACCCATTGATACCTACTTTGATAGCCATGTTCTTGTTCTCGGGTCGCGATTAGCGAAGGGTCAGAGGGTAACGCTGAACTGGTTGATGTAGCCGACGTGCGCAGGGTTCTGAATTGCACGTGGACGCAGGGCCTGGACCTGGGAAACAGCTTCCTGCACAGGGATGCCGCACTCGATCATCAGGCGGGCGGCAAACAGGCCGGTGCGGCCAGAGCCGCCCTTGCAGTGAATGGCGATCGTCTTACCGGTCACCACCAGCTCTTTCAGGCGTTCCCGGTGAGTTTCCCAGGCAGCAGCAAACGGCTCACCGGGTGCTTCGTCGTCTTCGACCGGCAGGTGGAACCATTCGAGGCCCAGCAGTTGGCACTCCTCGGGAAGCAGATCGATCTCGTTCTGCAGCAGTTCTTCACTCGGCATCAGGGTTACCAGCGCGCTCGCGCCGGCATCGCGCAGCGTTGCCAGAGCCTGAGATACCGATGTCTCCTTGGTACCTGGGCACGGAGTGAAGATCAGCTGGCCGACCAGTTCGGAATTAGCCAACACGGAATACGGGTGCAATTGCATGCTCACAAAGCCTCAAATGGATCGTTGATTGACACGCTTGGATAGTTCTTCAGCCGACTCTTTACGTTCGGAGTAGCGATCGACCAGATAGTCGGAGCGATCACGAAGCAGCAGGGTGAACTTCACCAGCTCCTCCATCACGTCGACGACACGGTCGTAGTACGAAGAGGGTTTCATGCGACCCGCCTCGTCGAATTCCAGGTAGGCCTTCGGCACGGACGACTGGTTAGGGATGGTGAACATGCGCATCCAGCGGCCGAGGACGCGCAGCTGGTTGACCACGTTGAACGACTGCGAGCCACCGCAGACCTGCATCACCGCAAGGGTTTTGCCTTGGGTCGGGCGCACGGCGCCCATGCTCAGTGGAATCCAGTCGATCTGCGATTTGAACACGCCAGTCATTGCGCCGTGGCGTTCTGGCGAGCACCAGACCATGCCTTCCGACCACAGCACCAGGTCGCGCAGCTCCTTGACCATGGGGTGGTCATCGGGCACGTCATCCGCCAGCGGCAGCCCGGTCGGATTGAATATCCGCGTCTCGGCACCGAAGTGTTCCAGCAGGCGTGCAGCTTCTTCCGTCAGCAGGCGGCTGAAGGAGCGTTCGCGGGTCGATCCGTACAGCAGCAGGATGCGAGGCTTATGGGTGGACTTTTGCTCGACTGCCAGCTTGTCTGCTGTCGGCAGTTCGACCAGATCGTTGTCGATGTTGGGGATGTGGTGTTCGGTCATGATTTACTCCTGAGACAAGGCGCCAGATGGCTGATCGAACCAGCGGCGCTTGAGCCACAAGGCCACGCCCACCAGGGAGATCAGTACCGGCACTTCCACCAAGGGCCCGATGACGGTGGCAAACGCGACCGGCGAGGCAAGACCGAAGGTGGCGATGGCCACGGCAATGGCCAGTTCAAAATTGTTACTCGCTGCGGTGAACGCCAGAGCAGTGGTACGTGGGTAGTCAGCTTCCAGCAGCTTGCCCATCCAGAAGCTGATGAAGAACATCACCACGAAGTAGATAGTCAGCGGGATAGCGATGCGCAGCACATCCAGCGGCAGTTGCAGCACCATGTCGCCTTTCAGGCTGAACATGGCCACGATGGTCAGCAGCAACGCCAAGAGCGTCAGCGGGCTGATCCTCGGAATGAAGCGCTCCTGGTACCAGGTCTCGCCCTTGCTGCTGATCAGAATCTTGCGGGTCAGGAAGCCGGCCAGGAACGGGATGCCCAGGTAGATCAGTACCGATTGGGCGATGTCGAGGAAGCTGGTCTCGATGACGCTATCCTCAAGGCCAAACAGAGGTGGCAGCAGGCCAAGGAAGATCCAGGCGTACACGCTGAAGAACAGGATCTGGAAAATGCTGTTGAAGGCGACCAGGCCCGCCACGTACTGGTTGTTGCCACCGGCGATCTGGTTCCACACCAGCACCATGGCGATGCAGCGCGCCAAGCCGATGAGGATCAGGCCAGTCATGTACTCAGGCTTGTCGGAAAGGAACACTACTGCCAGCCCGAACATCAGTACCGGGCCGATTACCCAGTTCTGGACCAGCGACAGCACGAGGATGCGCTTGTCCTTGAAAACCTGAGGCAGTTCCTCGTATTTCACCTTCGCCAGCGGCGGGTACATCATGACGATGAGGCCAATCGCGATGGGGATGTTTGTCGAGCCTACCGACAGGCTATTCAGCCACGCAGGCAATCCCTGGAACAGGCTGCCCAGACCAATGCCCAGGCCCATGGCCAGAAAGATCCAGACCGTCAGGTAGCGGTCTAGGAATGAAAGTCGGCTTTTGCTCATGGTGGATCTCCCTAAACGTCAGAGCGTTCCGATGCGGGCCAGCTCGACCTTGAGCTGGGCGGCATCCATTTGGTCGAAAGGCAGTGCGATGAATGCCTTGAGGCGTCGCTTGATCTGTTCAAGCGTGTTGTCGAATGCCGCGTCCAGCTCGGCGGCACTACCGTGCAAATCCGAAGGGTCAGAAAGTCCCCAGTGGGCTTTCACTGCTGGTCCGAAGAACACGGGGCAGGCTTCGCCAGCGGCCTTGTCGCAGACGGTGATGACGAAGTCCGGTGCCAGCTCGGCGTGTGCATCGCTGGATTTGCTGCTGAGGCCATCGGTGGAAATACCGGCGCGCTGCAGCGCGGAGATGGACAGCGGATGTACCTCGCCCTTGGGCTGGCTTCCGGCGCTGTAGGCCTTCATGCCGGCCGGAGCCAGGTGATTGAAAACAGCCTCGGAGAGGATGCTGCGGCAGCTATTGGCGGTGCAGAGGAACAGAACTTTCATCGGCTTTTGCTCGGCAGTAATCAGCAGCAGGTAGCAGCACGCTGTGGGCGGTCACCCATGGCGTCCAGTCGAGTGGAACTGCTGTTCAGCCACTCGCTGTTGGCCTCCAGCGTCGTTTTCAGGATCTCGCGTACCCAGGCGGGCAGCTCTGGATGCAGCCGGTAATAAACCCATTGGCCCTGGCGGCGGTCTGCCAGCAGGTCACAGGTGCGTAATTGCGCCAAGTGGCGGGAAACCTTGGGCTGGCTTTCTTCCAGCGCACAGGTCAACTCACAGACGCAGAGCTCTTCCTCGCGGGCGATCAGCAGCATCATCCGAATGCGGTTCTCGTCGGCGAGGCATTTGAAAACCTTGGTAGGGGTCAGTGGATCAGTCATAACGATTCTCAGTGTTTGGTTTTCACGAAGACGAACATCTTGATGCGCTCATGGATCTCGTGAAGCGTATGGCGGAAGGCATCGTGCTTGTCGCTGGTGACCGGATCTTCAAAGTGCCACGCCAAGCGCTCGCCCAATGCCGGTAGTAACTGGCACTCCAGCGCCGCCTTGTCGCAAAGGGTGATGAGGTAGTCGAAGTGTTCGCCGGCGAACTCATCGATGGACTTGCTGCGCGGCCGCTGGCATCGATACCGAGGTGCTCAAGCGCCGCGAAGGTACGCGGATCTACTTCGCCAGGCTGAGTGCCGGCGCTGAATGCTTCAAAGCGCACAGGGTCTGTGTGTCGGAGCAATGCTTCGGCGAGCTGGGAGCGAGCAGCGTTTGCGGTGCAAACAAACAGGACGCGGATCTTGCCAGTCATCGCGAGGTACTATGCATGTATATGATTTTTCGAATATACGCTTTTCCGAATGTATCGCAACCCCTCCGGTGATGGGTGGCTTTACATGTGCATATTCGTGCACATATATTGGCGGCATGACGACCAACCAGAACCTCCGCACCCAAGCCATCGACGCTGCCATCGAGTCGCTGGACGAAGCCTTCTTCAAAGCACTCTGCGAGCCCTCCAGGGTCGCGGTGTTCAAGCGCGTGCTCCTGCTGGGCCGGGCGGATGTCGGCGAAATCGCTAAAGAGCTGCCGCAGGAGCGCTCGGTGGTCTCCAGGCACCTGCAGGTGCTGCACGATGCCCAGATCGTGAAAGCCACCAAGGTGGGCAGGCAGGTGTTCTACGAAGTGAATGGTGGGGCGATCGTCGAGCGCCTTGAGGGCCTGCTCCAGCGAACCAAGGGTCTGGTTTCGCTGTGCTGCCCGTAGCTCGTGCCCTTTTTTTGTCCTGATATATGCTTGAGTGCGCACATATGAATAAATCGAGTCGCGCGGTGGATGTGATCGTCATCGGTGGTGGGCAAGCGGGCTTGGCGCTTGGCTGGCATTTACAGCAGCACGGCTTGGACTTTCTGATCCTAGATGAGCAGACGCGCCCAGGCGGAAACTGGCGCAAGTACTACGACAGCCTGCTGCTTCGTCATCTGGAACGGGTTGGTTCGACGGAAACACCCGCTCAACGATCGCGCAATCCAGCCAACGGCCTTCAAGACAAGCGTGCTTCTCATAGACGCCAACCGTCCTGAAACCGCAGGACTGACAGAGCGCGAGGCTCGCCTCGTTGAAGGTGAAAATGCGGGAGAGGACTTTCCAGAAGCCGCGTGCCTCAGCCTCACTGAGCAATGCCTTGAGCAGCGCCTTGCCGATGCCACGTCCGCGGACGTCACGGCCCAGATAGATCGAGAAGTCGGCGATGCCGGCGTAGCACGAACGCGCGCGGTAGCTGCTCAGGTTTGCCCACGCCACTACCGCACCGTCGACCTCGACGACCAGCACCGGATGGCGAGACATGTCGGCCACCCAGGGCTGCACATCCATGGCGCTGCGTGGTTGGGTCTCGAACGTAGAGCTGCGGTCTTCGATCCCCTGGTTGTAGATCTCGGCAATGGCCTGGACATCGCTGAGTTGAGCAAGGCGAATGTGCATCTGGCTTCCTTTCGCGGGAACTAGTGGTTAGAGGGCTGGGTTTTTCTTTCGGCAACTGCTTATTCACCCCCCGGCCTACTTGCACTGTACAACGCGGGAGTGGGGTTTTCACATTTCGGCGGCGACTCGCCGAGAATCAGTACTTGCTAGGGATGTTCGCAACCAACAAATTGGCTGGGGGAAACCGTTCGACTCGCTCCTCCTTGATGCAGTCCCACGCCCATTTATGTAGCGATGCGCTGCGCAGGAAATCACCTACCAATTCGATAGGAATCTGGTCTTCGTCGACAGCAAGTTTGTAACTAGGCTGCATGGCATAGCACACGTCCATTCCCATTCGACCACTAAGCAACTGGTTAATTACCTTCACCCGCTGAGTCCAGGTCAAACGCTGCTTTCTACGCTTCGAGTTCTGATAGACCATCAAATTTAGGTGGAGAGACGCATGTATATATGCACCTATGCAAATACGCTGAACATTTTGAGCTCTGAACGACTGCGGTCAATCATTCGCAACGAGTCTGATTTGCGCCCAATGCCCAGAAAATCTGCACCGCTGATTGAGCACGACAACATTTGCGGCGCTCAGTATTACGCGTCTCAAGGAGATGAACTGCCATGAAAACGATCGCTAACACAGCTGAAAGTTTGAGCAGCCTCGGGCTGAGCGAGATGGCTGAGGCATACGAGCGCCAGCTGGACGATCCGGCGCTGCTCGGTCAACCCTTCGAGACCCGCCTCGGCCTGATGATGGATGCGAAAAAAAGCGAGCGCGAAACCCGGAAAATTGAGCGCCTGCTCAAGGCGGCCAAGCTGCGAGAGACGCAGGCCACACTCGAAAACATTGAGTTCAAAGCATCGAGAGGCCTCGACCGAAACACCATCATGACACTCGGCGAGTGCGAGTGGCTCTACTCATCCACTCACGCGCATATCGCGATCAGCCGAAAAAATAATCTCTGTGACCTTGAGGTTCTCTCGATGAGGCGAGTGATGAATGCTGTAGCAAGCCCCGCCTACTACCTTGTAGATATAGCCCTCATCCGTTCCTGAGGCATCTTCAGCAATGCTCACTTCCTGAAGCGGTTCCATCACCCAGTCTTTCCCACCTCTCATGTGGCCAGGAGACATCAGATGTGCCTGCGCGATCCATGAGCAGTCATCAAGCTCCGAAAGCATCTGTTTAAGTATCGGTACCGTGGGGATCATCAGCATGCTGCCCACGATGTCATCACCATAATCGCGCACGAGCTCCACGTAAAACCATGGATGGTGCAGTTCCAGCTCAATAAATTTCCAGCGGCGACTGGAAGGCTCTCCGAAAATGTCGGCTGAGCTGAGTTCGGCGTGCCTGTAGGTCTTGAACATCGAAAAATCCTCAAAATATTAACAATAGTTAATGGATGTCCGACGTTCAAGACGGCTTCATCATTCCTTTTGTAGGAATGAAAAAATGGAACTGAAACAGGCATTTGGGAAAGCAATGAGGCAGCTCAGAAAATCCCGCAACCTTAACCAAGAAGATTTCGGTGGCCACAGCAGCCAAACCTACCTCAGTCAACTGGAAGCCGGAGGAAAAGGCCCTACCCTCGAAATGGTGCATGGGCTCGCCTCTGCCATGAATGTTCATCCTTTGACGATCTTGACCCAGTGCTACCTTTTTATGGACAAGGATGCCACTCTGGATTCAATCATTCAGCGCGTTCGTGAGGAGCTCAGCGTGACGCCATCGGACCGATGAGGATGGGCATCTGCACCCTTCAGCATGGGCTGAGATGTCTTGTCTGATGCAACCAAATTCTGCGCTCCCTGACCCAGTGGCTGGGTTGCGCCTTGGCCCTACCTATGCGGGAAAGGAGATACATTGAAAGGCCGGCGGAAGGTAAAGACTGAGAAGTGGCGTATCAAGTCGGAACTGGAAGGCAGCGCCCAAGAGCTTTTGCGAGGGCGGGCACAGACGCAAGGAAGGTTCCTCGATATAGCGGCACAAGCCGGCAAGAGAATGGAACCCGTTGGCCGACTTGCCGGTTGAGAGATACGCTTTCACATTTGAGGTGTGCAAATGAACGATTCTCAGATACTAGCGCTTTGCCCCAGTTCACCGCTGGAATGCTGGAGCATCGTCCACCGATGCTACAAGGGAAGGTGCGAGCAAATCCTGCACCTGGCGACGCGAGTGCTTGGCAGTCGAGTGCTCGCCGCGCAATGGCTATACAAACCAGCGATAGGGCTAAGTCATCAGGTACCTTGCATCATCATGGTAAGTCGATCGGGCTACCAGAAAGTGGTGACACTTCTAGGACGAATTGAACACGGCGTCTATGCTTAACGCCGCAAGGTTCCATGCCAGAGGACCTGTCCACTACTCGTCTGACATAGGTTTAGCTGTGTCTATCGCAGAGTCTATATCGAACCGAATCAAGCGTATGCCTAAGGGAAGGCCCTTTGTTAGATCCGTATTCGAGCGAGCCGGCTCTCGCTCCGCGGTAAACAAAGCTCTTTCTCGAATGGTGCTCAGGGGTTCCCTGGAGCGCGTTGCCCGCGGCGTTTACATGCGTCCCAAGCACAGCCAATACACGGGTAAAAGGGTTCGAGCCAACCCGCTTTCTGTATTGGAAGCCGTTGCTAGGGCAAGAGGCGAGATTATCCAGATCCATGGTGCAGAAGCTGTTCGTCGACTGGGGCTGAGTGTTCAGATGCAGGTCCTGCCTACTTACTACACCAGCGGGACGACACGTGAGATCAAGATCGGTAACGCGGTTGTTAGGCTGCGCCATGCGTCTCGCCAACGACTCCAGCAAGCTGGAACGCCAATAGGGACGGCCCTGACCGCTTTTTGGTATCTCGGAGAAAATGGGGTGGATGAACAGGTCGCGAGCAAGATTGTGAGCTCGCTCAGCGCTGAAGAGTTCAACAGGCTCATGGAATGCAAAATGCCTAAGTGGATGCGCTCAGCACTGGCCAACTGCGCTCGAAATGTGAACTGAAAAATTCTGAAGCGGGAGCGAATCCGACGAAAAATCTACGCAACGCATGACGAAGGCCGGAGTTGTATTTTCGATTACATGGAGATACTCATAAACGCCGGCACGGCATATATTATGCAACTGTTGCCAGCAGAGTACGAGAAACGCTAGATCCTGAGCTTAGAGAGCACCGAGGAAACTAGTGGCGACTCTAACCTAAATTGTCCCAGTAGACTCCGCACACCTTAATCGCCACTATCTGCATCGTGATGCTTGTATGCCATTTTCGATTCAAGAGCAGCCAGAGTTGCGCGAACCTGCGTTGATTTTGGCTGAGTATATACTCCACTTGATTCAATAGACGAGTGATGCATAGCTGACTTAATAGTAAGATCCGTGGCTCCGTCTGCGGCAAGTCGCTGCCCATAGGAATGCCTGTGTCCATGAGGGGTAGTACCTAACATTTTCTCACTGATCAACCCAATGCGCTTTACAGCCCCTCTATGTGCTTTCCTGTAGGCAGTATGTGAATACGGCTGCCCAAGTTTGTTAGTGAATGCATAAGGATGCTCTTGACCTAATGCAGGTTTCACTCTGTGCATGCAATGATACTCACTCCACAACTGCGCAAATACTTCTGCCTTGAATGCCGGATGAAAGAAAACCTCAAAACTCATTCGCTGACGGTCAGTAAACGCCCTTCCCTTCGCACCCAAAAATAGAGAATCCTGCGATTTGACCAGTAGATTTCTAGGAGTCAGCCCATACTTGTCACGCAGAAATGTTTGACGCTTCATCCGTTTTTTTCCAGGCGCTAATCCGAGTTGAGGATGATAAACTCGAACAACAACTTCACCTTTTTCAACTGTGACATCATCGCACCACAAGCTCAGCGCCTCAGATAACCTTAGCCCGCCATAATGCATGAGCATAGTGATTAAGATATCTCTGATACTGTATACATTCTTCCGAAGCTTGAACCCCTGCGCAAGAAAGGCATCAATCGATTCTTCAGGAAAATCTTTTGCAGGCTCTAGATCAAAGCTTATCATTGAAGTAGACCTGACCTCCCTACTCATTGAAAAATCAGGTGGCTTTATCCAAAGATGCGAAAGAAAGGCATTACTCTTCCGATGGACGTAAGCTGCCCAATTAAGTTTTTCCTCAGCACGATTCGCTTTGCGCCAAGTATTTAAAACCAATCCAGAATCTTCATTTAGCGCAGCCAGCCAGTCTGAAAATTGAGTAATCGCGGAAATAATCTTGGAGGCATCATCTGGCTGTCTTGGCTCCCACCACAATTCAGATGGATCGCATCCCCGCTCCACGGTACCACTATACAGTGAATTGGAAAACGATCTAAACAGCATTTGGGGAGAATCAAAAAACTGATGATTAGCTTCTACATATTCCAACAACAGCTGCACAGCAAAAGTCGTACTATCTTGCCATGACCTGCTCTTACGCCCATTCAAGTACATATAGTAAGCAAAATCCTTAAGTATCCCTTCATCTGTGATGATTACAGGCAACACCGGTCGAAAACCAGTTGCATCGAATCTCAGCGCTCTGTACTCACGATGGGATCGTTCGAAGAAAACAGCCATTTTGCTGACTCCGGAGATCAATGCAGTTGGAGAGCTTCGTTTTCACAGCATAGCTGAGCTCGGTCCAGTAGAGAGGTAGGCCAAATTTTTTGGGACTATAGCTTGGGTTAACCTTCCTCGATGGCTACTGCATCATCACCCCGGAAGGCGAAGAGCCGAAACACCTGAAAGCGGGTGATGTGTTCGTGATCGAACCTGGGATGAAAGGTACCTGGGAAGTGGTCGAGACCGTGCGCAAGTATTTCGTCTTTGCCTGATCAGAAATTTCCACCCGATATAGGCCCTGTGGAAAACGCTAAATTTCCCACAGGGCCAGAAACACTCTTGAACAATTTGTTTGAACAAGGCAACAAAAGAGCGTGAATTAATCAAAGCATTGAACCACAGTTACATGGCCTTACACATCCCCGCCCATTTCTGTAGTCCTTTTCTGAATCTAATCCCTACCTCTCAATGCGTATTGCCCTCGCACTCACTCAGGCCTAGCCTGCACTGACTGCCCCCATTCGTGGGTAGCATTGCCCAATCAAAAGTTGCCAGGGAGAGGTAGACATGGCTTTCGATGCATATATTCAGATTGACCGTATTCCAGGCGAAGCACGGGACGAAAAATACAGTCAATGGATTGAAGTACTTAGCTATGACTTTGGGGTCAGTCAAAGTACATCCGCCACTGCAAGCTCGGCTGGTGGTGCCACATCCGGCCGAAGCTCCGTCACCAACTTCACATTCACCAAATACCTCGACAGTGCCAGCTGCAAGCTGATGGAGGCCAGTTGTACAGGGCAGCATCTCAAAGCGGTGAAGCTGGCACTCTGTCGTGCCGGCGGTGACAAGCTCAAGTATTACGAAATCATTCTTGAAGAAGTCATCATTGCCGAGTACTCGCAGAGCGTCGACACCGGTGTACCGCTTGAAGTTGTACAGCTCAACTACGGTCGAATCAAGACCACCTACACCCAGCAACGGCGCATCGATGGCGGCGGTGGCGGCAACATCGCCGGCGGCTGGGACCGTATCGGCAATAAAAAATACGCGTGAGGCTCAAGTCATGTCCGAAGCCCGCGCGTTTCTCAACCTCAAGCTGCAAAACTATCATCGGCTCAAATCCGACCTCGCACTGAGCGGCCATGCGCTGGAAAAATTTGATGTTCTAAATTCGCACATTGCCAATACGGTGGTGCGTAGCGGTGAGCTTATCATCATTGGCGACCCCACCACGGCTTCCTGCACCAGCCAGGAAGCCTGGATGATGAGGCAGGCTGCCATTGTGCACATGGGGCTGATGCGCAACGGCCAAGGTGTGGATAACTTCTTTCTGGATAATTTCGAGACTTTGAAAAGCCTGATCGCGCATGCGTCAATGGGCGCTGGAATGGTCAGTGACGGATGGAGCAGGCACCTGAGGGCTATCGAGGTCACCTTGATGGATATCGAAAAACTCCACCAGCAGTTTCTTGGGTCAGGAACGATGACAGCCCGCGAACAGTTCTATGCGAAGCGATCGGCCTTGTTCATGAAACTGGATGAACAGTTGGGCAAGATGGCGGCTTATGGTTCAGGCCTGAGAAACAAGGGATCGATCAAAAGGACGCTGGGAATATCCACCAAGCGTTATATTCACACAGGCGAAATAGCCGGTTACGCCAACAAGGTAGCCAGTGTCGCGAGGGCATCCAGCTTGATCAAACAAGGAACTTACATAGGGTAGCACTTGAAATCGCAGCCACTGGACTGGATATCCACAACGCTTGTACGCTCGGTCACGAAGAGGATTGCACAAGGGCAAAGTACATCGACGGAGGCTCACTCGTGGGAGGCCTTGCAGGAGGCGGTGCAGGCGGATATTTGGGTGGAGCTATTATCGCGCCAGTTTTATGCGCAGCGATCGGGTTACCAACAGGTGGAACAGGTGGGCTTCTTTGTGCAGTTATAATTGGTGCCGCAGGCGCCACAATTGGAGGCAAGGCTGGTGGGGAGAAAGGTGAAGCTTACGGCGATTTTTTGTATAGAGCGCTCTCAAACTGATGGCTATTGAAGATGGGATCATTGCAGCCGTCATTATAAATTTGATTATCATCACAATGATCACTCAGTTTTTTGTCGCCTCACGACGCACAGAATATTTTGAATCCCTATTCCCCAAAAGCAAATATATAAAACAAAACAAACTACTCTACGAGCGAGCCGGATCAATCGGCAAGATGATGCGCACGGGCGCAATCTCAACAATACTTGCATTACCATCTTTTTTTACAAAAAGAAATCTAGTAGATAGGCAAGAGATCGAAGGCTTTCCGAAAAAAACCAAGATCTTACTTGTAACACTTTGGGCGCTGCACATCACTCTATTCAGCGCCTTGATAATAGCGCATTACCTATAACGGTTTAGCAAGCGCATTACGTAACTTGCAAACAATATGGCTGCCAACACAATAAAAAAATCGCGGGCGGGTCCCCTTCCCTCTGGTGCGCAGTTACAGAGGAAAGGCCGCCCGGTCCGCGATGAAGTCCTCGCTTGTCAATCCTTCTTGCGATACCCCTCGACGATGGCCGAGAAATCCTTGCCCCCTTCGCCGCGCAGGCTCATGGCCTGATACAGCTGCTGGGCCACAGCCCCGAGGATCACCGGCTGGTGAGCCTGGCGTGCCGCTTCGGTAGCCAGCCCCAGGTCCTTGAGCATCAGTTCGGCGCCAAAGCCACCGGTGTAGCCACGCGATGCCGGCGCGGTTTCAATGATACCCGGCCACGGGTTGTAGGTGTCCGAGCTCCAGCAACGCCCGGTCGAGCTGTTGATGATGCCGGCCAGCACCTTGGTGTCGATACCCAACGCGTTGCCCAGGGCCATGGCCTCGGACACGCCGATCATCGAAATACCCAGCAGCAGGTTGTTGCAGATCTTGGCAATCTGCCCGGTGCCGACTTCCCCGCAGTGCACGATGTTGCGGCCCATCTGCTCGAGTACCGGCTTGAGGCTGGCGAACAGCTCGGCACTGGCGCCGACCATGAAGGTCAGGGTGCCAGCCGCCGCGCCGCCAGTACCACCGGACACCGGCGCGTCACCCATGTCCACACCTTTGCCCGCTGCGGCCTTGGACACATCACGGGCGGTCTGCGGGTCGATGGTGCTGCAGTCAACGGTCGGCGTGCCGGGACGAATACCGGCCAACACGCCGTCCTCGTTCAAGTACACGCTGCGCACATGGGCTGCGGCCGGCAGCATGGTGATCACCAGTTCGCTGTTGGCTGCCGCGTCCTTGGGCGACGGGCTGATCTGCCCGCCCAGTTCTGCCAACTCGGCCAGCACGGCCTTGTTCAGGTCGAACAGGTTCAGCTGGTGCCCGGCTTTGATCAGGTTGCGGGCCATGGGCGCGCCCATGTTGCCCAGGCCGATGAATGCGATACGCATGACTTCTCCTTAGCGCAGGCTGATGGTGGTGTTCACACCGTCGTTGACGCTGTCGTCATCGAACCAGCGGGCAGTGACGGTCTTGGTCTGAGTGTAGAACTGCACCACTTGCTTGCCGTACGGGCCGAGGTCGCCGAGCTTGGAGCCACGTGAGCCGGTAAAGCTGAAGAACGGTACCGGTACCGGAATCGGGATGTTGATGCCGACCTGGCCGATATCGATTTCGCTCTGGAACTTGCGTGCTGCCGCGCCGCTTTGAGTAAACAGGCCGGTGCCGTTGCCGAACGGGTTGGCGTTGACCAGGGCGATGGCCTCGTCGAGGGTATCGACTTCCAGGGTCACCAGCACCGGGCCGAAGATTTCCTGGGTATACACCTGCATATCGGTCTTCACGCCCGAGAACAGGGTCGGGCCAACGAAGTTACCTTGCTCGTAACCCGGCACCTTGACGTCGCGGCCGTCCAGCTCAAGTTTGGCGCCTTCCTTGATACCGCTTTCGATCAGGCCCAGGACGCGCTCCTTGGCGCGCTTGGAAACCACCGGGCCAACGTCGGTGCCTGGCTCACAGCCGGCATTGACCTTGAGCTTGCTGGCGGCTGCCTTGATATCTGGCAGCCATTCGCGGGCCTTGCCCACCAGCACCGCCACCGAGGTGGCCATGCAGCGTTGGCCCGCCGCACCAAAGGCAGCCCCTACCAAAGCATTGATGGTTTGCGTACGGTTGGCATCGGGCAGCACCACCGCATGGTTCTTGGCGCCCATCATCGACTGCACGCGCTTGCCGTGTTGGCTACCGAGGTTGTAAACGTGGGTGCCGACTTCGGTTGAGCCGACGAAGGAAATCGCCTTGATGTCCTGGTGGGTGCAAATGGCATCCACCACCTGCTTGCCGCCGTGCACCACGTTCAGCACACCGGCCGGCACACCGGCTTCCAGCGCCAGCTCCACCAGCAGCATGGTCGACAGCGGGTCTTGTTCGGACGGTTTGAGCACGAAGGTGTTGCCGCAGACGATGGCCATGGGGAACATCCACAGCGGGATCATCGCCGGGAAGTTGAACGGGGTGATGCCGGCGCACACACCGATCGGCTGGCGCAGGGTGTAGGTGTCGACACCGCTTGCGACGTTTTCGGCAAATTCGCCCATCTGCAGGGTGCCGATGGAGGCGGCGTGCTCGACCACTTCCAGGCCGCGGAAAATATCGCCTTCAGCATCGGCCAGGGTTTTGCCTTGTTCGGCACTGAGCACCTGGGCAATGCGTTTGGTGTGTTCGCGGATCAGCGCCTGCAGCTTGAGCATGATGCGCATGCGCGCGCCGATCGGGGTGTCGCGCCAGGTCTGGAAGGCTCGGTGGGCCGCGGCCACGGCAGCGTCGACTTCCTCGACGGTGGCGAACGGTACGCGCGCCAGCACTTCCTGGCTGGCCGGGTTGACGATGTCGCGCCATTCGGTGGTTTTGGACTCGACCCACTGGCCGTCAATCAGCAGCTTCACCTGCTCGACCTTGGTGCTGTTAGGGGATTGCGGTGCGTTCATCTGCGTTCTCCTTGGAATTATTGTCGGGACGAGATCGCCAGCGCCGGGCAAACGCGAGGTGGCGTCCTGAGGCTTGTTTCGAGTATAGATGTGCAAACATCCAACAAGAACGCACAAAAAAACCGGATCATCATGCAAAAAGACCTCACATCCCTGAGCGCGCTCAACTGGGACGATTTGAAGTTCTTCCTTGAAGTGGCCCGCACCCGCAAGGCCAGCAGTGCCGCCAAACGGCTGAGTGTGGACTACACCACCGTGTCGCGGCGCATCAGCTCGCTGGAGGGCGCGCTGGGTACCTTGCTGTTCGAAAAGTCGCGGACCAACGGCTTTGTGTTGACCGCCGAGGGCCAGCGCTTGCTGGGTTATGCCGAATCGATCGAGAGCACGCTGCACATGGCCTGCGAGCAGGTGTCCGGGTCGGGTGTGGCGTTGTCGGGGCATGTGCGCATGGGCTGCACCGAGGGCTTTGGCAGCTTCTTCATCACCCCGCAGCTCAGCCATTTCGTCGATGCCTACCCGGCGATTTCGGTGGACATCCTGCCGCTGCCGCACTTCATCAGCCTGTCCAAACGCGAGGCGGACATCGTCATCGCGCTGGAGCGGCCGGAGCATGGGCCTTATGTGTGCTGCAAACTGTGCGACTACCGCTTGCGGCTGTATGCGACCCAAGACTACCTGGACAACCACGCGCCGATCCGCCAGGTGGCGGACTTGGCCAAACATCCGTTCATCAGTTACGTGGATGACCTGGCGTTCAGCTCCGAGCTGCTGTACCTGGCCAACCTCATCCCCAGCGCCAGCGCGCATTTGCGCAGCACCAGCGTGATCGCGCAGTACACCGCAGCGTTGCAGGGGCGAGGGTTGGCGATCTTGCCGTGCTTCCTCGCCGCGCAGGACCCTCGGCTGGTGACGGTGTTACCGGAGGAGATCGAGGTGACGCGCCAGTTCTGGATGTACTGCCGGGAGGACTTGAGAAAGTTGAAGCGGATTACCCTGTTGTGGGATTACATCCGAGGTGTGACGGAGACGAATGCGCCGTTGCTGATGGGTGACACACGCCAGATGCGCTTTGCTCAGGAATGATGGGGTTGCTGTGCAACCCCAAACCCTCCCGTCAGTAAGACGCCACCACGATAGACACGCGCCGGTTCTCGGTGCGCCCGGCACTGGTGCGGTTGTCCGCCACCGGCTGGGTACTGCCCAGGCCACGGCTCTGGATGTTCTGCGGCTGCATGCCGACCCCGACCAGCGCCTTGGTCACGCTCTGAGCGCGGCGTTCGGACAATTGCTGGTTATACGCCGCCTTGCCCGAGGCGTCGGCGTGCCCGTCCACCCGCACGCCCTGGATGCCAACGCTGAGCAGTGCCTTGCCAATGCGCTCGACAATCGCCTGGCTCTGGCCGTTGAGGCTGTCCAGGTCACTGCCGAACAGCACCTTGCCAGACAAGTCGTACGCCCAGCCTTCGTCGGTCGGGGTAAAGCCCTCGCGCTTGAGCACGGCAATCTGTTCGGGGGTAAGGCCCTTGGGAGGGGCGGTCTGGCAGCCAGTCAGTGCCAGCACGGCGAGCAACAAGGCCCACAGCGGGAAACGTAAAGCCTGTATCACGGGTTCAGCTCCTGTTCTTGATTTCGTTGGCGGACCGTTCCGTCTGCGCCACTTGCCAATGGCCACGGCGTTTACGCTTGGCCTGGTACATCGCCGCATCGGCGGCATTGAGAAGACTGGCGGGGTCAGCGCCGTCATCCGGGTAATAGGCAATACCGACACTCAGTGAGGTGGCGATACTGCGGCCACTGTCCAGCTGCACCGGCAGCTTCATGCTGGCAACGATCTTCTCGGCGATGTGTTCGGCGTCCTTGCGCGACTGCAAAGGTGTCAGCAGCACGGCGAACTCATCACCGCCCAGGCGCGCCACCAGGTCGTGTTCGCGCAACTGGGCGCGTACGCGGTCGGCCACGCTGATCAGAACCTCGTCGCCTACGGCATGGCCGAGGGTGTCGTTGATTTGCTTGAAGTGATCGCTGTCGAGGAACAGCAAGGCCAAGTGGTCCTGCTGCCGTGCAGCATTGCGCACGCTGCGGCTCAGGCGCCCCTCGAAGAAGGCCCGGTTGGGCAGGCCAGTCAGGCTATCGTGGCTGGCCTGGTGGGCCAGGCTCTGGTTTTCACTCTGCAGGTGGCTGTGCCACACCTCCAGTTCGTCCAGCAGGGCATTGAAGTCGTTACCCAGCTCGTTGAGCTCGGCAATCGGCGCTTCCGGCACACGCCGGTCGAAGCTGCGCTCGCGGCGGGCGGCGTGGGCGACACTGGCCAGGCCACGCAGCGGGCGGGTGATATCGCTGAGCAGGCGCCGCGACAGGTACTGGGCAGCCAAGGCGCTGAGGATGGTGCAGAACAGGATGCCGGCCAGACCGCTGAGCAGGAACAGCAACAGGCTACGGCCCTGGCCGACCAGTTCGATATGCCCGACCTGTTGTTGCTGGTGCAGGATCGGCAGGTTGACCGGCTCATCCAGCAACGCGGTGGCAACCTGCACTTCCAGTTGCGCGAGCATGTCGGTGTCGCCGCGTTGCCAGTGCGCCAACAGCTCGCCTTCGTCGTTGAAGACCTTGGCCTCAGCCACTTCCTCGGTACTGGCGATCAGCGCCAGCGATTCATTGGCGGCGGCGCTGTCATCGAACACCACCGCTGCCTCTACGGTGTAATTGATCGAGCGGGCAATCAGCTGCAGGTTTTGGTTGGCGTAGACACGCAGGGCGAGCACGCCCAGCAGGGTCAAGGAAATACCCGCCAGGCCCACGGCAAGCAAGGCGACGCTGAGGTGGCCACGGCCCAGCACCGAGCGCAGGGTGGGGCGCACGCTACGCTTGCGGGTCGGTTTCATGGCTGCACCGCCCGGCGCCGCGACAATTGCAACACACTGGGATGAATACGCACGCCAGAGCGCGCCACCGAGTCGAGGTTGACATCAAAGGCCACCTGCTGGTCGCTGACCCGCAGGCAGAACAGGCTGCCGACCGTGCAGGGGTCATCCGCCTCGCTGATGCTCAACACCGGATGGCCCCTGACACGCTGGAACAGCTGGTCGCGCTGGCCCTGGTCGAGCTTGCCGATATAGATGGCATCGCAGGCCTGGGCGACCTGGGTATCTTCTGCCAACAGGCGCCGCACCTGCAGGGGGCGACCGGATTCCTGGACATGGCCTTTGATCAGGTCATCGGCGTATTCGGTCGGACCGATCAGGCACAAGCGCAAGGGTGAGGGTTCTATAGGCCAGCGGGCGTAGCTGAAGATACCCAATACGACCTGGGTGACTGCCTGGGCGCGTTGTTGAGCCCGAGCGGCGGTTGTGGCGGAGTCTGCCTGGGCAGGGCCTGTGTAAAGGAACAGGGCGGCCAGCAATAGCGAAAGCGCACAGCTTGTCACTCGCCTTGCGGCCACGTGCATGTGGGGAGTCTCTTAAAATCCTTTCTCGAATTGGCGCAACGATAGCACAAGGCCGCTCCTACAAGGGACCGCGTTCGGTATCAGACTTGTTCCAGCATCAACCCTGAAATACGCCGCACCTTGCGCGCCACCGCTTCTTCAAAAATGCCCTGCCGAGGCTCGACCAGGCTGAAGCAGTGCTTGGCGCGGGTGATGCCGGTGTACACCAGTTCCTTGGTCAGCACCGGGTTGAGCGCATCCGGTAGCACCAGCGCCGTGTGGCTGAACTCCGAGCCCTGGGACTTGTGCACGGTCATGGCGAACACCGTTTCCACTTCGTTGAGCCGGCTGGGCAGGACGAAACGCACGCCGCCACTGCCATCGTTACGCGGGAAGGCCACGCGCAGCAGCGGCTCACCGCGCTCATCCGGCAAGTGCAGGGCGATGCCGATGTCACCGTTCATCAGGCCCAGGCCGTAATCGTTGCGGGTCACCAATACCGGGCGCCCTTCGTACCAGTGCTGCTGGCTGTCGATCAAGCCAGCATTGTGCAGCACCCGCGCCACCCGCTCGTTCAGGCCTTCGACGCCCCAGGCGCCACGACGCACTGCACACAGCAACTGGAAGTCCTCGAAGCTGTGCAGCACCTTGCCGGCCCATTGCTCCCACGCGGGGTCGTCAGCAGCGGTTTCGAGTGCTGGCCGATAGCGGCCAAGGGTACGCAGGTAGCTGCGGTAGCCTTGCGGGCCGTCGCTGCCGCGGTTGAGGCCATCGAGCAACAGGCGGTCGAAAGCACGGTCCTGCTCGTGCTTGAGTGCCAGGCTGTGCACGTCGGCGGGTGGCGTGGCCAGCAAGTTGCGCGCCGCATGGGAGTCCTGCCGGTTGACCAGCCGGGCCAGTTGGCCAATGCCGCTGCCTTCACCGAAGCGTCGCGAAAAACGCAGCATCACCACTTGCTGGGCCAGTGGATTGCGCTGTTCGTCGCCAGCCTTGAGGCCACTGCCGGCCAGTGACTCGCCACTGATCTGTTCCAGCCATGCTGCGGTCGCCGGCGAGTAATAGCCCTCTTCGGCATCCCGGCACAAGTCGCCCAGCACCGCACCGGCTTCCACCGACGCCAACTGGTCCTTGTCGCCCAGTAGCACCAGGCGTGCCCGAGGCGGCAAGGCATCGAGCAGGTTGGCCATCATTTCCAGGTCGATCATCGATGCTTCGTCGACCACCAGCACATCCAATGGTAACGGGTTGCCAGCATGGTGGCGGAAGTGCCGGGAGCCCGGGCGGCTACCGAGCAGACGATGCACGGTGCTGACTTCTGTGGGAATGTGCCCACGCACTTCGGCGCTGACCTGCAGGCGCTCGACCTGCTGGCCAATGGATTCGGTGAGGCGCGCAGCGGCCTTGCCGGTCGGCGCGGCCAAGCGGATGCGCAGCGGCCTGCCCTGCTCCACTGCCGGCCCTTGCAGCAAGGCCAGCAGGCGCACCACAGTGGTGGTCTTGCCCGTGCCGGGGCCACCCGTGATGATGCTGAAACCGGCACGGGTGGCCAGCGCGCAAGCGAGCTTCTGCCAGTCTACCTGGCCAGCTGGCGCACCACCGTCGAACAGCTGAGCCAGGCGACCGGTCAGGTCGGTCAGCGGCGCTTCGGCCTGGGTCAGGCGCTGGCGCAGGGTATGGTCGATACGCCGTTCATAGCTCCAGTAGCGGCGCAGGTACAGACGCTGGCCGCTGAGCACCAGTGGCCGCGCTTGCTGGCCTGGGCTATCGCCCTCGGCCACCAGCGCGCTGGCAGCGATGCGCTGGCGCCAGGCATTCAAATCGAGGTTGGCCAGCAGTTGCGAGGGAAGCAGCAAGGGGCCTGTCAGCGCATCGCCCTCCGGCGGCAACGACAGGGCGAAATCAGGCTCGGCCAAGGTCTGTTGCAGGTCGAGGCAGACATGCCCGTGCCCCAGTTGATGACTGGCCAGCGCCGCCGCCAGCAATAACAAGGGATCACTGCCGGGAGCGCGCTCTTCCAGGAACGACACGAATGCGCGGTCCAGCGCGCGCAGCCAGCCCCGTTCTACCCAGCGGTCGAGCAGTTGCAGCAGGTCACCGCTGTCATGCTGTGGTGCCAGCGCCAGCAGGTGCTCGGCGTGCAACGGCGTGGGCAACAGGTCGACAAGGCTTCGGCTCATTTCACGGCTCCGGCAAACAGGTCCTGCTGTACGGGTGGGTGCTCGCCACGGAACAGCGCATCGAGGCTTTCGATCAGCTCACGCGGTGGCTTGGCGTGATACACGCCATGGCCGCTGCTGCTGGCACCACGCAGGAAGATGAACAGGGCACCGCCAACATGGCGGTCGTAATCGTAGTCCGGCAGGCGGGCACGCAACTGCCGGTGCAGGGCCAGCAGGTACAGCACGTACTGCAGGTCGTAGCGGTGCTCGATAATGGCCTTTTCCATGGTTTGGGTGTCGTAGGCCTGGATGTCCGGGCCCAGCCAGTTGGACTTGTAGTCGGTGACGTAGTAACGCCCGTCCAGCTCGAAGGCCAGGTCGATGAACCCTTTGAACATGCCGTTGAGCACGGTCGGCTGCGCCGCCGGGCGCGCCAGGCCGGGGTGGGTGTGGCGTGCGACAAGGCGGTCGAGTTGTTCAGCATCGACCTGGTGGCTGGCGAACCAGAACTCCATTTCGATCTGGTAATGATGCAACTGGCCCAGCATTACGCTCTGGTCGCTGCCTGGCAGCGGTAACGCCTCGCCCAGCAAGCGTTGCATCCACTGGCTCAGGGTGGGGATCCAGCCGGTCCAGTCGCGACGGTTGCAGCGCTGGCCAACGGTGCGCTCAATCAGCTGTGGGTTGCCGCTGACCTGGCTAAAGCCTTCACGACCCGCCCATTCCAGCAAGCCATGCAAGAAGGTGCCTGGGTTTGGCCCCCGCGGGAAACGGTGGATATCGCCGCTGTCAGCCGGGACCTCGCGCAACACCTGGGCATCGACCGTCTCGTCATCCAGCAGTTGCTGGGCCTGTGAGCTGTCGGCACCGAGGGTCTGGTCGCCTACGCGCAGGGCGCTGTAAGAAGCGATCCACCAGTGCTCGGCGGCCGCGCGGCGGGGCTTGCGTGCGGGCAGCAGCTCACGCTCGGCGTGCGGTACGCGATACGCCTGCTCATTGGCCTGCGGCAGGCCCGGGCAGGTAATGTGCGGGCATGTCGACGCCAACGCCTGCAACCAGTCCGTCAGCTGCTGCGAACCTGTCAGGGCAAGGCCGCCACCCAGCAGGTAACCCAATGCCGATCGGTGCAGCTGCGAACTCTTCTGGTTGCCACGCTTGAGGTCGGCGACCCCCAACCAGCACGCATGCTGGGCGCGGGTCAGGGCCACATAGAGCAGGCGCAGGTCTTCGGCCAGGCGCTCGTCGTCAGCGCGCTCGATCTGTTCCTGATCCGGGGTGAGGGTGAGGTGGGCGTTACCTTCGCTGTCATGCCAGGCCAGCGGCAGGCGGCTGCCGTCCACCGGCTTGCTGGTGCAGATGAACGGCAGGTAAACCAAGGGATACTCCAGGCCCTTGGACTTGTGGATGGTCACGACTTTGACCAACTGTTCGTCGCTTTCCAGGCGCAGGATCTGCTCTTCACCGGCCTGCCCGGAATTGGCGAGGTGCTCGGCCAGGTGGCGGATCAATGCCTGTTCGCCGTCCAGCTCACCAGCAGCCTGCTGCAGCAATTCGGCCAGGTGCAGCAGGTTGGTCAGTACCCGCTCGCCATCGCTGCGGCGGATCAGCGTGCGCGGCAGCTGGAAGTCATGCAGCAGGTGCCGCAGCATGGGCAACACGCCCTGGTGTTGCCAGGTATCGCGATAATGGCGAAAACGCATGACCCAGCCTTCCCAGACCCGCTCGTCCTGGTTCAGCTGGTCCAGCGCGGCCAATGACAGGCCCAGTGTAAGGCTGGCCAGTGCGGCCTTGAGCAGGCGCTCGGAGTCGGGCTCGGCGCAGGCCTTGAGCCAGGCCAGCAGGTCGTGGGCTTCCTGGGCGGCGAACACCGAGTCCTTGTCGGACAGGTACACACTGCGTACATCGCGCGCGGCCAGCTCGGCGCGGACCACCTGCGCTTCGTGGCCATCACGCACCAGGATGGCGATGTCCGAGGGCAGGCAGGGACGCAACTCGCCTTCGGCATTCTGGAAGCCTGCCGTGCCTTGCTGGCCACCATTGAGCAGCGCGACGATATGGCTGGCGCAGCTGGCTGCCAGCTGCTGGCGGTAGACACTGCTGGAAACCGGCTCTTCGCTTTCCAGTTGCCAGCACTGCAGGGCTGCACTGGTTTCGCCGTCAATCAGCAACTGTTCGCCACGGCCCTTCGCGCGCACCTCGATGAACGGCAGCGGGTTGTCATCCGCCGCGCGGAACAGGAATGCTCCCCGCCCCGTTTCACGCACTTCGGCCTGCAGGAACACCTGGTTGACCGCCGCGACCATGGCCTTGCTGGACCGGTAGTTGGTGTCCAGGCTGTGCAGGCGGTCGCGGGTGGCGCGCCGTGCAGCGAGGTAGGTGTAGATGTCGGCACCACGGAAGGCGTAGATCGCCTGCTTGGGGTCTCCGATCATGAACAGGCCAGTGTCTGCGCGGTTTTCGCTGATCTGATAGATGCGCTCGAAAATGCCGTACTGAACCGGGTCGGTATCCTGGAATTCGTCGATCAGCGCTACCGGGAACTGCTCGCGGATCAAACCGGCCAAGCGCTCGCCGGCCTCGCTGGCCAAGGCGTGCTGCAGGCGCACGAGCATGTCGTCGAAGCCCATTTCCGCGCGCCGGCGCTTCTCTACTTCGAAACGTGCCGATACCCAGCTGGCAGCATGCTCAAGCAAGGGCGCATCCGGGCTGTCCAAGGCCTGCAATTGTTGCTGCAAGCTCTGCATGGCGTTGAGGCCGGGGTGCTCAGGCGGTTCACCCTTCCAGGCCTCGGCCATGCCCGCCGGGGTCAGGCGGGTAAAACCCGTGCCCAAGTCGAGGTCAACCAGCTGTTCATCACCCGCCCAGGCACAGAGCTTGTCGAACCAGGGCTCGAAGTAACGGGCCTGCATCTTGCGGCCGTCGACCTGCTTGGCGGCCAGCGCATCGCGGCAGATTTGCCGCAGTTGCTCGGCCCACTGCGCCCATGGCGCCTTGAGCCGGGCCAGCTGCTCGCCACGTTGCTGCAGCGATGCCTGGATCAATGCTGCCGGCTCTGGCCCATCCTGCTGAGCACGCACGCGGCCAAACAGTGGGCGAATGCGCGGCAGCAAAGCGTCGGGGCTGCCCCAGTTGCCGCGCACCCAGGCCAGTGCATCGCCTTGCATGCCGTAGCAAAAACGCCGCCAGTAATCGCGCATGACCTGGCCCAGCAACTCGCTGTGGTCGGTTTCCAGGGTCTGGGTGAACAGGCTGCCGCTGTCGAAGGCATGCTCGCGCAGCATGCGCTGACACCAGCCATGGATGGTCGATACCGCAGCTTCGTCCATCCACTGCACGGCGATTTCCAAGCGGCCGGCACAACGCGGCCAGGCTTCTTGCGGGTAATCATCACGCAATTGGTGCAACAGCGGGTCGGCGCCTTCCAGTTCGCCACGGAAGAACCGTGCAGCCTCAGCCAGGCGGGCGCGGATACGTTCGCGCAGCTCTTTGGTGGCAGCGTCGGTGAAGGTCACCACGAGTATCTGCGGTGGCAGCAACTCGCGGTCGAAGCCTTGTTCGCCACCGTGGCCAAGGATCAGGCGCAGGTACAGCGCCGAAATGGTGAAGGTCTTGCCCGTGCCGGCGCTGGCCTCGATCAGCTGGCTGCCGTGCAGGGGGAAACTCAGTGCCAGGGGACGGTCCTGGGTCATGCGCCTTTCTCCGGGTTGCCCAGGGTCTGCCAAGGGGCGGTGAACAACGGGCGGTACAAGGTTTCGCACCAGCCTTCAAAGGTTTCGTCAGCCGTCAGTGCAGCAAAGTCGCGGAACTGGCGGGCCAGAGCGATGCTCTCACTTCGCTCGCCAAAGCTGGTGCGCTCGTCGCCTTCATAGGCACGGGCTGCGGCGGCCAAAGCCTTGTCGGCGTCGTCCTGGGCCAGCCAGGCGAACGCGGTCTTGGCCGCGACGGGCAGCGGCGCATTCATCGCCGCCTGACGGGCCACCAGCAGGTCGCCCAACAGCTGAGCAGCCTGTGCTTGCGGTAGCGGTGCAAGTAACAGGGTCAGGTCGCTGGCTACCAGTGCACTGTTGTAGGGATAGCCGGCCGCACAGGCGGCCAGGTGCGTAACCCAAGGTGCGATCAGACGATGCCACTTGAGGTTGTTGCGCCCGGCGCTGATTGTGTTGGGTACCGTGGTGATGCTGAGCAGGCTCTGGTCCTGAGCCTGGAACACCCGGCCCAACCAGCCTTCGAGACGGTGCTGAGCGTGCTCGAAATGCACCGGCAAAGCGCCCTCGACCAGCTGAGGCCAGCGTTGCAGCAGCTGTTGGTGACGTTGCAACAAATCGGGTAGCGGTTCGATCAACTCGCTTTGCAGCGATTCTCCGAAACCGGCCAGCGGCAGCAAACCGCAGGCCTGTAGGCGCCGGGCCTGGGCACGCAAGGCCTGTTCGGCATTGTCCGGCTCGGCCAAGGCTGCGCCAAGCAGGCTTTCACTGGCGCCATAGCGTTGCAGCGTATCGAGGACGAAGGGTTCTTCGTCCGGGGTTGGTGCTTCCAGCGCTTCAAAGTACACCTTCAAGCGCTGGCTGAAAAAGTGCCGTACCGGATGGCGCAGAAAGTCATTCAGTTGGGTCAGGCTCAGGGCTTCATCACCTAGGTATGGCGGCAGGCCGGGCTCGCCCTGTTCATCTGTCTCGCCATGCTGGTGCAGCAGTTGCCATTCATGGGCAAAGCTGAACAACGGGCTGCCTTTCTGGAAGTAGCGTGCGCTGAACGGCTGCAAGGGATGCTCCTGAGTCAGAGCGTGCAGCAGTTGCTCGCCCGGTTCGGCTGGCTGCCCCTGCTGCGTGCCGGCCAGATGCCATCCCGTGGCGATGTGATCGCGCAACTGGCCGATCAGTACCGAGGCCGGGCGTTCGCTATTGTCACGGATACTGCGCCCGACCCAACTGACATACAGCTGGTCGCGTGCCGACAACAGCGCCTCCAGCAGCAGGTAACGGTCGTCTTCGCGGCGAGAGCGGTCACCGGGGCGGTAGTCGCTGGCCATCAAGTCGAAGTCCAGCGGTTGCTGGGCGCGCGGGTAGTCGCCATCGTTCATGCCCAGCAGGCAAACCACCCGGAACGGGATGGCGCGCATGGGCATCAGGGTGCAGAAGTTCACCGAGCCGGCTAAGAAGCGCTGTGACAGCTTGCCCTGATCGAGGCCCGACAGCCAGGCTTCACGCACCACGGTCAGCGGCAACGGGTCTTGCAGGCCAACGGTCTCGCACACTTCAAGCCAGCTATCGCGCAGATCTTGCAGTTGCATCAGCAGGTACTCGTCACGCTCGCCCTCGGCCAGGAAAAACACCTGTAGCAAAGCATGCAGGCGCTCGCCCCACTGCGTGACGGTGGCGGGCTCGGACAAGGCCTGACAGGCGACTTCGAGCGCATCGAGCAGCGCGACCAGTGGGCCGATCAGTGCAGCGTCCAAGCCACCGATTTCATCGTAGGGTTCAATGCCGTCACAGGCCACGCCCACACCCACTGCATAGCCCAGCAGCATACGCCGCAGGCCGAAGCGCCAACTGTTCTGTTCGAGCCCGGCGGGCAAACCAAGACTGGCCCGCTGCTCGGCGTTGAGGCCCCAGCGTATGCCGGCCCCCTCGATCCAGCGGTGTAACGTGGGCAGGTCGTTTTCGCGAATACCAAAGCGAGCGCGCACTGCCGGCACGTCCAGCAGGTCGAGCACTTCGCTGACCGCGAAACGGCTGTCTGGCAGTTTGAGCAAGTGCTCAAGAGCGATCAGCAAAGGTTCGCGGCCGCGCTGGCCCTGGTCGGTCAGGGTGAACGGGATGTAGCGCGGGTCGTTGCGCTGCAACTGGCCAAAGACAGCGCGGATGTGCGGCGCGTAAGTGTCGATGGCCGGTAGCATGACGATCACGTCACGCGGGCGCAAAGTTGCGTCGGCGCTGAAGCGGGCCAACAGTTGGTCGTGGAGGATTTCCACTTCACGTTGCGGGCTATGGGCGATGTGGAAGCGGATCGAGCGATCCTTTGCAGTATCCACGGGCGGCCACAGCTCACGGGTTTCGGTGAGCGGGCGCAACTCCAGGATGTCGTCCTGCAATTGATTGAGCAGCGTGGTGGGCGAACCGTCACTGAACAGGTCGATGCGGCCATCGCTGAACACGCCCTGGTAGCTGCCCGGGTCGTCGTAGCTGTCGAGCAGGTTGATGTAGTCGCGGCCTTGTTTGCCCCAGGCGGCCAGCAACGGATGGGCATGCTGGTGCAACGACTGGTCATCCAGTTGCAGGGGCATGCCCTGCTTGCGTTGCTGGCGTTTGTACTGGTGGCGTAACAGGTCCTTGTCGGCAACGATGTCGGCCCAGTGGTGGCGGCATGGGTTATGAACGCACAACAGCACCTGGCTGAAACGCGCCAGACCGGCCAGTGCTTCCAGGGCCTGGGCGGGTAGTGAGGAGATGCCAAACACGATCACCCGCGGTGGCAGCCCTGCAGGTGCCTGCTCCAGGCTGTTGATCCGCTCGATGAAGCGTTGGTGAACCCCGGCACGGCTCTGCGCCATACCCTGCTCGCCAACATCTTCCAGTAATGCTCGCCACAACTCGGCTTGCCAACGGTTGCCCGGCGGCAGCGCTTTGCGCTCGCCACGGGCGGTGTTGAGGACATGCTCGCCTGCGGCCCAGTCCTTGAGCCAGTCGGCGCGGTAGACCTGGTACTGGTCGAATAGGTCCGCTAGCCGTTCGGCTAGCTGATAGCGCTTGCGCAGGTCGCTGTCGTCGGTAAGGAAGCGCCGCAGCGGCTCGAAATGAGGGCGTTCGATCAGGGCGGGTAACAGGCGCATCAGGCGCCAAGTGAGTGGGGCCTTGTCGAGCAGGGAAACTTCGGGAATTTCGTCACGGCCCAGCACGCTGCGGTATAGCTGCCACATGAAGCTACCGGGTAGTTGCACATCGATTGCGGCGGCGATGCCACAGCCGCCCAGGTCATCTTCCAGCGGGTCTTCGGCCAGGGCCAACTTGAGCCATTGGGCGATGCCATTGCTTTGCACCAAGGCTATTTCGTTTTCCAGCGGCGCCAGGGGATAGCGACGCATCCAGCTCACTACCAGGCTGCGCAGGTCGTCGAGGCGGTTGCCGTGGACGATCATGAAGCCGGGGTGGAGAGTGGTAGTAGCCATAGTGCATTCCCTGGGAGCGGTTGATTCCGGTGCAAAACCATATCACGAGGCATGCCTTGGACCATGGCATGCGTGGAGACAAATCTTTTTCTGGCCCCAAAGACAAAACCCCTACCTGCATGCGCAGATAGGGGTTTTGCGAAATAAATCTTGACGATGACCTACTCTCACATGGGGAAACCCCACACTACCATCGGCGATGCATCGTTTCACTGCTGAGTTCGGGATGGGATCAGGTGGTTCCAATGCTCTATGGTCGTCAAGAAATTCTGTAGCCAGAATGTCCAGATGGACAGCCCAGCGAATTCGGATATGTGATTGTGTGGTTCGTTGCGAACTTTCGGTTCGTATCATCTTCACCACCGCAATTTGGCTGACGCACAAATTGCTTGGGTGTTATATGGTCAAGCCTCACGGGCAATTAGTATTGGTTAGCTCAACGCCTCACAGCGCTTACACACCCAACCTATCAACGTCGTAGTCTTCGACGGCCCTTTAGGGGATTCAAGATCCCAGTGAGATCTCATCTTGAGGCAAGTTTCCCGCTTAGATGCTTTCAGCGGTTATCTCTTCCGAACATAGCTACCCGGCAATGCCACTGGCGTGAC
>NZ_JBFPFV010000003.1:257500-1041221 GCF_047978165.1 Pseudomonas sp. LFS074
TCAGACTGCCCTGCCTCGCGCACGGGCAACCCTGGGAAGACCACGCGCTACAGCCGGTATACGCAGCACCATCAGCACAGCACCAATAAGCGCGTAGATCGACCACTCCCTCAGATCCGAGCGCACAATCCACAGAAAATGCAGCAACCCCAACCCAAGCACCGCATACACCAACCTGTGCAGCTTCTTCCACCGCGCCCCCAACCGCCGCTGGCTATAGCGGTTCGAGGTAATCGCCAGCACCAGTAACCCAAGGAAGCCCAACGCGCCCACAATGATGTAGGGCCGCTTGCGCAGCTCCACCGCCAACTGCCCCCAATCCAGCCCCAGGATAAAGAACAGGTAGGCCAGGATGTGCAGCACTATATAAGCAAACACCCATAACCCCAGCTGCCGACGCACTACGATCCACCCCGACCACCCCGTCAGCTTCTGCAACGGGGTCATGCACAAGGTCACCAGCAGGAAGGTGAGCGCCCCAAGCCCAAGGCGGTCCATCATGATCTTCCCGGGATCAGGCCCCAGCAGGCTCATCGCTGCCTCATATAACCACCATGCCGGGAACAGGCACCCCACAACGAAGATGGCCAGGCGGAACCAGGGATAGCGCATCAATAGTTCTTCCGCAGATCGAGCCCGGTATACAGCGACGCAACCTCATCAGCGTAGCCATTGAACATTTGCGTCTCCCGCACATTGGGGCTGAACAACCCGCTGGGCAACCGTCGTTCGCGCGCCTGGCTCCAGCGCGGGTGATCGACAGTCGGATTCACATTGGCATAGAAACCATATTCATCCGGCGCCAACCCTTCCCAGGTAGTGCCAGGCTGCTCGGCCACCAGGCTGATACGCACGATCGACTTGATGCTCTTGAAACCATATTTCCATGGCACCACCAACCGCAGCGGCGCGCCGTTCTGGTTGGGCAACTCCCGTCCATACATGCCCACCGCCAGGATAGCCAATGGGTGCATTGCTTCATCCAGACGCAAACCTTCTCTATAGGGCCAGTCGATCAGGGCAAACCCTGAACGCTGCCCCGGCATGTGTTCGGGATCCTTCAAGGTCTCAAAGCGCACATAACGCGCCTTGGAAGTCGGCTCGACCTGCTTGAGCACCTGCGCGAGCGGAAACCCCAGCCAGGGAATGACCATCGACCACGCCTCTACGCAACGCAGACGGTAAATCCGCTCTTCAAGCTGGTAAGGTTTGACGAAGTCTTCCAGTGCATAGCGCCCGGGCTTGCCCACCTCACCATCCACCACAATCGACCACGGCTCGGTCTTAAGGCTGTCGCCATTGGCAGCCGGGTCACCCTTGTCGGGACCGAACTCGTAAAAGTTGTTGTAGTGGGTGGCGTCTTTGAATGGCGTGATCACCTCATTGTTCACCGTCACCGCCTGCCAGCGCGTGGCGGCAAGCTTGTCAGTGAACCAGGCCGGCCCGGTGCCGGCCTGCACATCGGCATAACGCGAAACTTCCGCAGCCCCCACCCCGCCCGGCAGCGCGCCCAGCGCCAAGCCGGCCAATGAGCCACCCAGCAGGGTACGACGGGAAAGATAGAGGCCTTCGGGGGTAATCTCCGACGCCTTGCACTCGGAAGACCTGGGAAGCTTGATGAGCATGGGCGGCTCCATAGCACTGAGTAACGGATGTACCCGTAAGACTATGGAGCCGGAAGGTTATTCCAGCGTTAAGCGATTTTCACGCTTTGCGCCGGCGCGCCTTCAGCAGGAACTGGATCGGCCCCGATGCCGCGTAGGCGAGGAAGATCAGCAGCAGGATGCGTGGCGGGTCGCTGAATACCACGGCAAATACCAGCACCACGGCCAGAATCGCCACGAACGGCACACGCCCTTTGAGGTCCAGCTCCTTGAAGCTGTTGTACTTGATATTACTGACCATCAGCATACCGGCAGCAGCCACCAGCAGCGCCACCAGGAAAGACAGCTTGGACCCCTGGATTCCGTAGTCGCTGAACGCCCATACGGTACCCGCCACCACACCCGCGGCAGCCGGGCTGGCCAAACCGATGAAGTAGCGTTTGTCGGCAGTACCGACCTGGGTGTTGAAGCGCGCCAGGCGCAACGCGGCACCGGCTACATAGATGAAGGCGACCATCCAGCCAACCTTGCCCATGTCACCGAGCGCCCAACCAAAGGCCAGCAAGGCCGGGGCCACACCGAAGGCGACCATGTCAGACAGCGAGTCATACTCGGCACCGAAGGCACTCTGAGTATTGGTCATGCGCGCAACACGGCCGTCCAGGCCATCGAGCACCATGGCCACGAAAATGGCGATGGCGGCAAAGGCGAAGTACTTGCTCGCCTCGCGCGGGTCACCGGCACTCAGGGCACTCTGTGCGCTCATCGAGCTGATGATGGAATAGAAGCCGGCAAACAGGTTGGCGGTGGTGAACAGGTTGGGCAACAGGTAGATGCCGCGGTGGCGCACCTTGCGGCCTTCGGCGTCATGCCCTTCTTCAACGTGCTCATCGACAGGTAGCAGGCTTTCGGCGTCGGAGGGCTTGTTCGGCTCTTCGGGACGTTCGCTCATGGAGGGTACCTTGCAACAGGATGGAAAATGTTCGACACGGGCCCGCGAAACAGGTTCTGACAGCAGGCCACTGGTCTGCTTTATACCAGAAGCGGGCTGCCAGAACGAAAAAACGCGGCCGAAGCCGCGTTTTTCATCTTTCGATAAGACTTAGTTCTTGGTCTTGTCGACGATTTTGTTAGCCGAGATCCAAGGCATCATCGAGCGCAGCTGCTCGCCGATGATTTCGATGCCGTGAGCGGCGTTGTTGCGACGCTTGGCGGTCATCGATGGGTAGTTGGTAGCACCTTCGGAGATGAACATCTTCGCGTACTCGCCGTCCTGGATGCGCTTCAGAGCGTTGCGCATGGCCTTGCGGGATTCTTCGTTGATGACTTCCGGGCCAGTGACGTACTCACCGTATTCGGCGTTGTTGGAGATCGAGTAGTTCATGTTGGCGATGCCGCCTTCGTACATGAGGTCTACGATCAGTTTCAGCTCGTGCAGGCACTCGAAGTAGGCCATTTCTGGCGCGTAGCCAGCTTCGACCAGGGTTTCGAAACCGGCTTTGACCAGTTCGACGGTACCGCCGCACAGAACAGCCTGCTCACCGAACAGGTCGGTTTCGGTCTCGTCCTTGAAGGTGGTTTCGATGATGCCGGTGCGGCCGCCGCCCACGCCCGAAGCGTAGGAGAGTGCGACGTTCTTGGCGTTGCCCGAAGCGTCCTGGTAGATAGCGATCAGGTCAGGGATGCCGCCGCCTTTGACGAACTCGGAGCGAACGGTGTGGCCCGGGGCTTTCGGCGCGATCATGATCACGTCGAGGTCGGCACGCGGAACAACCTGGTTGTAGTGGATCGAGAAGCCGTGGGAGAAGGCCAGGGTAGCGCCCTTCTTGATGTTCGGCTCGATCTCGTTCTTGTACAGAGCGCCCTGGAACTCGTCTGGGGTCAGGATCATGACCAGGTCAGCCGCAGCGACAGCGGTAGCAACGTCAGCAACTTTCAGGCCGTGGGCTTCAGCCTTGGCAACGGTAGCCGAACCTTTACGCAGACCGACGGTAACGTCTACACCGGAGTCCTTCAGGTTGCACGCCTGAGCGTGGCCCTGGGAGCCATAACCGATGATGGCGACTTTCTTGCCCTGGATGATGGAAAGGTCGCAGTCTTTATCGTAGAAAACTTTCATGAAAATACCCCTGGTTATATCTCGGCCCCTGCGGAGCCATCGCTAATTTTTGAATTTAGATGCTGAGCACTTTGTCGCCACGGGCAATGCCGGTAACGCCGCTGCGCACGGTTTCGAGAATCGATGCAGTGCCGATCGCCTGGATGAAGCTGTCCAGTTTGTCGCTGGTACCGCTCAGTTGTACGGTGTACACGCTGGCGGTCACGTCGACGATCTGGCCACGGAAGATATCCGTGGTGCGCTTGATCTCGGCACGCTGGGCACCGGTGGCCTTGACCTTGACCAGCATCAGTTCGCGCTCGATGTGGGCGCTTTCCGACAGGTCGACAAGCTTGACCACTTCGACCAGCTTGTTCAGGTTCTTGGTGATCTGTTCGATCACTTCGTCATGGCCAACGGTGGTCAGCGTCAGACGCGACAGGGTCGGGTCTTCGGTCGGCGCCACGGTCAGGCTTTCAATGTTGTAGTTGCGCTGGGAGAACAGGCCGACCACACGGGACAACGCACCTGGTTCGTTTTCCAGCAGCAGGGAAATGATGTGCCGCATATCAGGTACGCTCCGTCTTGCTCAGCCACATGTCACGCATCGAGCCGTCCTTGATCTGCATCGGATAGACGTGCTCACTGCGGTCAACCGCGATGTCGATGAACACCAGGCGGTCCTTCATCGCAAACGCTTCTTCCAGCTTCGGCTTGAGGTCCTTCAGGCTGGTGATGCGGATGCCCACATGGCCATAGGCCTCGGCCAGCTTGATGAAGTCAGGCAACGACTCGACGTACGAGTGCGAGTGACGACCGTTGTAAGCCATGTCCTGCCACTGGCGGACCATGCCCAACACACCGTTGTTCAGGTTGACGATCTTCACCGGCAGGCCGTACTGCATGCAGGTGGACAGCTCCTGGATGTTCATCTGGATGCTGCCTTCGCCAGTCACGCAGGCCACGTCCTGGTCCGGGAAGTTGAGCTTGACGCCCATCGCCGCCGGGAAGCCGAAGCCCATGGTGCCCAGGCCGCCGGAGTTGATCCAACGGTTTGGCTTGTTGAAGCGGTAGTACTGCGCCGCGAACATCTGGTGCTGGCCCACGTCGGAGGTGACGAAGGCGTCGCCATGGGTCACTTCGCACAGGGTCTCGATGACTTTCTGCGGCTTGATGACATTACCGTCGCCCTTGTCATAGGGGAACATCTCACCATTGCCACGCCATTCGTCGATCTGCTTCCACCAGGCATCCAGCGCCGCCTTGTCGGGCTGCTCGCCGATTTCCTTGAGGATGCCGAGCATTTCGCTGAGCACGCTGTCGACCGGGCCGACGATTGGCACGTCGGCCTTGATCATCTTCGAAATCGACGCTGGGTCGATATCGACATGGATGATCTTGGCATTCGGGCAGAACTTGGCCGGGCCGTTTACCACGCGGTCGTCGAAACGAGCACCCACCGCGAAGATCACGTCGGCATTGTGCATGGCCATGTTGGCGGTGTAGCTACCGTGCATGCCGAGCATGCCGAGGAACTGGCGGTCAGTACCCGGGAAGCCACCCAACCCCATGAGGGTGTTGGTGACCGGCAGGTTCAGCGACTTGGCGATTTCGGTCAGGGCTTCAGAGCCACCACCGAGGATCACGCCGCCGCCGGAGTAGACGATCGGGCGCTTGGCAGCCAGGAGCATCTCGGCAGCCTTGCGGATCTGGCCGGAGTGGCCGCGGACCGCTGGGCTGTAGGAGCGCAGTTTGACCTTTTTCGGGTAGACGTATTCAAACTTCTCAGCCGGGTTGGTCATATCTTTTGGAATGTCGACCACGACTGGACCTGGGCGACCGGATTGCGCCAGGTAGAAAGCCTTTTTCAGAACTTCCGGGATCTCGGTCGGGTTCTTGATCATGAAGCTGTGCTTCACGATCGGCCGCGAGATACCGATCATGTCGGTTTCCTGGAAGGCATCGGTGCCCACCATGGTGCTAGGCACCTGGCCGGACAGGATGACCATCGGAATCGAGTCCATGTAGGCGGTGGCAATGCCGGTGATGGCATTGGTCGCGCCTGGGCCGGAGGTTACCAGCACCACACCGGCCTTGCCGGTGGCGCGGGCGTAGCCGTCCGCCATATGGGTTGCCGCCTGCTCGTGACGAACCAGGATGTGTTCCACTTCCGGTTCTTTGAACAGTGCGTCGTAAACATGCAGGAGAGCACCACCAGGGTACCCGTAGATGTGCTTAACGCCTTCGTCACGCAAGAAGCGGACGACCATCTCAGCGCCAGATAAAAGCTCCACGTTGTTCACCTCTAAAACGCCAGAATACCGTCCCTAGTGGACGGGTCTTAATAGGTTTACTGCCAAGCAGAGCATGAGCGAAAACGTCAGCACTGACTGAGCAAGTATTGGGAGCCCCCCAGAGTGTTGCGGGGATTTCCCACCCAGCGCGAGGTAACGCGTTGCGGGGTGTAACAGGTCGGCGCGGGTGTGCACCTCATGATCTGCTTAGCGGGTCTGCTTCTGGCAGTCCCTCTACAGCGGAAGTTGGATTCTTGTGATTCGGCGCCAACAAGTCAAGAAAAATTATTGCCAATTTTTCCCCAAGATGAATTCCTGCCACCACTAAAAATCGCTTCAGCAGCAGATTTAATAAGATTTCCAAAAAAAAGGGCCACAATCTGCGGCCCTTGACGAAAAAACTGAAGAAATCAGGCGGAAGGAGCGATCAATTGGTCAAAAGCTGCCAACAGACGGCGTAGCTCGCGACTTTGCTCCGGCCGGTCGGTAAACACGGTTTCGGCCATGACCAGGATGCTCGAGGCATTGGGCAGCGGGTGGCCCAACTCGATAATGATCTTCATGCGTGGCAGGAAGATCCATTGCAGCCACTGCTCGAAACTGAGGGTATCGACGGCGAACGGTACTGTGCTGGCCAGTGCCTCGTCGCTTGGTGGCTCGTCGTCCCACCAGCCTTGCACCTGCAGTTCACGCTCGATCAGCAGCAGGTGGTCGGCAATATCCAGAATGCGCTGCTCGATCATCACGAATTGACCCGCGCCTTTTGCCGGGCCAGCGCAGCGCCAGCGCTGTCACCCTGCTTTTCACGGGCCTGGGCGATGGTGTTCCATAGCTCCGCCTGCAGGCTTGGGCGGCCGTTGGCGTAAGTCAGGGCGCGGCGCGCCAGTTGCTCGGCCTGCGCGGCATCACCTTGCGAAAGGCGCACCTGGGCCAGGCGGTACAGCACTTGCGGCTCACGCGGCGCAATGCGCTGGGCACGCTCCAGGCTCGAGGCGGCACCGTTGAAGTCTCCACTGCGCTGCTGGGTCTTGGCGGTGGTCAGCAGTGCCAGCACCGGCCCGTCCAACTGCTCGTCGGCCGACAGGCCACCGGCAGCAGCGGTGCTACGCGGAATACCGGTTGGCGCGCTGGTGCTTTGCGGGGCGTTGTTCATCGCCGCGATGTCGAACGGCTCGTCGGCAATCGGGTTGGGGTTGGTGGTCATCGGCGCCGAACTGACAGGGCCAGTGCTGATCGGCCCCGGGGTGATCGGCGAGGTGCTGATCGGCGCTGCGCCATTGGCCGCCGGGAACGTCTGGATACCCGAAGCGCCTGCGCCCTGCGGAATCATCACGGTAACGCCGGAATCCTCCGCAAGCGTCTGCGCCTGGGCGGTGCCGGTGCTATAGCCGCCCGCCGAGCGGTTGGCCGTCACGCGTTCGCTGTTGGACACGCGGGTGCTCGAATCGACCACCGGAATATTGCCGCGCGGGACGCTGGAGCACCCCTGGAGCACAGCCAACGCCGTCACGGCAGGAAACAGCCACTTGTTCACGTCACACCTCATCAATGCAGCCTGTGCTTAATTCATCCAGCCCTTGACCCAGTCCATGACCGACTCGGCAGGATTCTCCTCGCCGCCACAGGTCGCGCCGGCGGGCGGTTCACTGCCGCGAATATACGGCATCTGCACTGCTCCCGGACAGCTGCCATCAGACCCACGGCCCGTGTAGGGGTCGATCCAGGCCTGCACCACGTTGTCCGGTTGCGGCATGTCCAGCGGCAGCGGGTCGGCTTTCTTCATGAAGCTGGTCCACACCTGCAGGGCACCGGTGGCGCCGGTAAATGGCGTTTTGCCGTTATCGTCACGCCCCATCCACACCACGGCCAGCAGGTCTTGGCTGAAGCCGGAGAACCAGCTGTCACGCGAATCGTTACTGGTGCCGGTCTTGCCCGCCAGGGTCAGCGAACGTGGCAAGGTGTTGTACACCGAGCGCCCGGTACCTTCGCGCATTACCCGTTGCATGGCGTTCTGCACCAGGTAGATGGCACCCGGGTCGAAGGTTTGCTGGATCTGGAACGGGTAGCGCTTGAGCGGCTCGCCCTCAGCGGTAAGCACACTGCGGATGCCGCGCATCGGGGTGTTGAAGCCGCCGTTGGCGATGGTCTGGTACATGGTCGCGACCTGCATCGGCGACATGCCGCCGGCCCCCAGCAGCATGGCCGGGAACGCTGGCCAGTCGACATTCACCCCCAACCGGCCAATGGTCTTGATCACATTGGGCACACCCACTTCCAGCCCGAGCTTGGCGGTAGACAGGTTGTACGAGTTGGCCAGCCCCTGGTACAGGTAGATGGTGCCATGCGGGCGACGGTCGTAGTTTTGTGGGCGCCAGACCTGGCCGTCGGCGCCCTTGACCGAGAATGGCTCGTCCTGCACCCAGCTGGTGAGGGTGTATTTGCTTGGCTGCTCCAGCGCTGTCAGGTACACGGACGGCTTGACCAGCGAGCCGATCGGCCGCACGGCGTCGATCGCCCGGTTGAAGCCGGCAAAACCTGCCTGACGGCTGCCGATGAGTGCCTGCACTTCACCCGTCTCAGGGTTGGTCACCACCATTGCCGACTCCACTTCGTCGGCACCCTTGCGGCCCGCCAGGCGCTTGAAGGTCTCGCTCATCGAGGTTTCGGCCTTCATCTGCAGGATCGGGTCGAAACTGGTGAAAATGCGCAGGCCTTCTTCGGTCAAGTCTTCGTCGCGGTAGTCCTGGCGCAATTGACGCTTGACCAGGTCGAGGAAGGCCGGGAACGAGCTGTCGGCCAGGCTGCCGCGCTTGGTCACACCCAGCGGCATCTTCTTCGCTGCATCGACTTCCGCCTGGCTGGCCACGCCCTGCTCGGCCACCAGGTCGAGCACCAGGTTGCGCCGAGCCAGGGCGCGATCAGGGTAACGCCGCGGGTTGTAGTAGGACGGGCCTTTGACCATGCCCACCAGCAGGGCGATCTGGTGCAGTTTCAGCTCCGACAGTGGTTGGCTGAAGAAGAACTGACTGGCCAGGCCAAAGCCGTGCACGGCACGCTGACCGTCCTGGCCAACGAACACCTCGTTGAGGTACGCCTCGAGGATTTCACGCTTGTCGTAGTGCAGTTCGAGCAGCATCGCCATCATCGCCTCGGTCAGCTTGCGGCTGAGGCTGCGCTCGCTGCTGAGGTAGAAGTTCTTCACCAACTGCTGGGTCAGGGTACTGCCGCCCTGGCGCATCGAGCCGGACGACGTGTTGACCCACATGGCCCGGGCGATGGACTTGGGCGACACACCGTAGTGGCTGTAGAAGTCGCGGTCCTCCGTCGCCACCAGGGTTTCGAGCAGGTATTTGGGGACCTGGTCGATCTTGATCAGGATGCGGTCTTCAAGGTTCTTCGGGTAGATGCCGCCGATCATCAGCGGCTCCAGGCGCACAACGTCAAGCGCCTTGCCATTGGCAGCAGAAAGGCCCGCCACGTAATCCCCTGAGAAACGCACGCGAACGAACTGCGCCGGCTCCATGCCCTCGTAGAACTGGAAGCCACGGGTATTGAGATCGACGGTATTGCCGTTGACCGCCGCCGCCCCTGGGCCGTTGGCCGCGCTTTCGCGTCGGTAGCCGAGTGCATCGAGCTCGGTGAGGAAGTCGTTCTTGCTCAGTTTCTGGCCGGTGAACAACTCCAGCGGCCGGGCATACACCTTGGCCGGGATGGTCCAGCGCTTGCCGGAGAACTTCTCCTGGACGACGGCATCGAGGTAAACCGCGAAGCCGGCAACGATCACCAGGCCTACCAGGCTGAGCTTCAAAGCCCAGCCCAGCCAGGCGCGGGAGCGGCCGGTCGGGCGTTTCTGAGGGGTGCGGGGATTTCGAGTTCGGGTCATGGCGGCGGATTATACGCACTTTATAAAGGCTGGGCAGACGGCCCAGCGGTAGGCAGGGACGGCACCATTGACCATAATGGCGCATTCGAATTCCCTTGCCCCGGAAGGATTTGCCGTGAGCCAAGCTCTTATCACTGCGTTGCAGAACCCAGCCCTGTACCCTCACCCCGTGGATGGGTTCCAGCTCATCGAGACGCATATCTCCTGGGTACTGCTCACCGGCGAGTACGCCTACAAGATCAAGAAACCGATGAACTTTGGCTTCCTTGACTTTACCGGCTTGGACCAGCGCCAGCATTTTTGCAACGAAGAGTTGCGCCTGAACCAGCGCCTGACCGAAGGCTTGTACCTGGAAGTGCTGCCGATCACCGGCAGTGTTGATGCACCGCAGATCGGTGGTAACGGCGAAGCTATCGAATACGCACTGAAGATGCGCCAGTTCCCCCAGGGGCAAATGCTCAGCACCCTGCAGGCCAATGGCGAGCTGAACGCCATGCACATTGACCAAATGGCCCGGCAGATCGCTGAATTCCACCTGCAGACGCCCAAGGTAGCTGCCGAACAGCCCTACGGCTCGCCTGAAAGCGTCATGGCCCCGGTCGAGCAGAACTTCGAGCAGATCCGTCCATTCCTGAGCGACAAGGCCGACCTGCTGCAACTGGACAACCTGCAAGCTTGGGCGCGGAGCAGTTTCGAGCGGCTGCAAGGCCTGTTCGCCTCGCGCAAGGCCAATGGCTTCACCCGCGAGTGCCATGGCGACATCCACCTGGGCAACGCCACCCTGATCAACGGCCAGGTGGTGATCTTCGACTGCATCGAGTTCAACGAACCGTTCCGCATGACCGATGTGTGGGCCGACACCGGCTTCCTCGCCATGGACTTGGAAGATCGCGGCCTCAAGTGCCTGGCACGACGCTTCATCAGCCAATACCTGGAGTTGACCGGCGATTATGAAGGCCTGGAAGTGCTGAACTTCTATAAAGCCTATCGCGCCCTGGTGCGGGCCAAGGTCGCACTGTTCAGCATGCCGGCCAATGCCGATGGCGTGCAACGGGCCACGACTTTGCGCACCTACCGCAACTACGCCAACCTGGCGGAAAGCTACAGCGCCATCCCTTCGCGGCTGCTGGCTATCACCCATGGCGTCTCGGCAGTGGGCAAGAGCCACGTGGCAATGCGCCTGGTCGAAGCCTTGGGCGCCATTCGCGTGCGCTCCGATGTCGAGCGCAAGCGCCTGTTCGGCGAACAGCCACAAGAGAACGCCGGTCAGCTGGCCTCCGGCATTTATGACCAGGGTGCCAGTGCCGCCACTTACCAACGCCTGCATCAAGTCGCAGCAACCATTCTGCGAGCCGGCTTCCCGGTGGTGTTGGATGCCACCTACCTCAAGCATGAACAGCGCCAGGCTGCGGCAGACGTCGCCAGCCAGACCGGCGTACCGTTCCTGATCCTCGACTGCCATGCACCAGAGGCGGTCATCGCCAGCTGGCTGGAGCAGCGTCAGGCCGAAAACAGCGACCCGTCGGATGCCACCCTGGACGTGGTCAAGGCCCAACAGGCCAGCCGTGAAGCACTGGATGCGCAGGAGCTGGTGCAGAGCACCCGGGTCGACACCCAGGACGCTGGCAGCATGGACCAGGTGATCGAACAGGTTCGTCAGCGCTTGCCTGGCCTGTAAGTTCGCCGTTTTCCTTTACCGGCCACTTCGCGGGCAAGCCCGTGTAGCGGCCGGTACAGGTCCTCTCATCGCCCCCGATGGCAAAAGGCCGCGTAATTCTTAACCCCCGCTACACTCCTTTCTGACCTGCTCGCGATTTATCCCCATTCCCCGTTCAGCCATCGCAAGGAGGCTCGATGAACGATGAATTGCAGCACCTGAAGAACCTTGGCAAGACCTCTGCGCAGTGGCTGCATGCCGCCGGCATCCACAGCGCATCGGATCTGCGCCGCCTGGGTGCGGTGGGTGCATACCAGGCCGTGAAGACACGAGGGTTCCGCGCCTCCAAGGTGCTGTTGTACGCCATCGAAGGCGCCCTGCTGGACATGCACTGGAACGATTTGCCGCTCGAACGTAAGGAAGCGCTAAACCAACAACTGGACGCGAAAAGCCCTACGCAAAAAAATCCAAAATAATCCTGGTAAGGGGATTGACTGTTAAATGAGAATCGTTATGATTATCACAACTGGTCGCGAGACTGGTTGGATAAGCTAAGAGCCCCTGGTTCGGACTCTCAGATTATCTCCTCATCAGGCTAATCACGGTTATTGACCCGGCAATTTGCCGGGTCTTTTTTTGCCTGTGATTTCTTAAGGGCTACCGCCGCAGCTGCGCGCAGTAATCCTGCTCCGGCATCGCTGCCGTGTACCACACATAATCGGCCTCGCCTGGTGCGACCTGCTCGCCCACCTCGGCCAGCAGCAAAACCTTGCTCTCCCCCGACGCCCCCAGGTCTGCCAGGTGCAAAGGTATGCCCAGGTCCTTGCGCACGTGATAGGCCCCGGCGAACAGCAGCGACGGCTGCGGCGCCGCCAGCAGGCGCTCGGCCATCCGGCGGTCGCGCTGCTGCTGCACGGCCAGCATCGCCGGCAGCTGGCTTTCCGGCAGCATGCCGCAATGCCCGGCGCGCACCTGCTCCAACAGGGCGGCCCTTACCGCCGGTGCATTGGACTTTTCGCCCTGCAGCGGAGCCGGCTGTCGATAGGCCTGGCGCATTTCGCCGGGTGAAATGTTGGCTGCCAGCAAAGGCACCCGCTGCTGCAAGGCTTCGCTGACAATCGGCCCGTACATCTGCCAATCCCAGCCCTCCTGCCAGGCCAGCGCCTTGGGCAGGTTTGCCGGCAAAGGCTGCCCCTGCACCTTGTCGACCAGCGGTTGCTGCTCGGGCTGCAGCATCTCCAGCAACAGGCTGCCTTGCGCACGCTGGCCCTGCAATGCACGCAGCAGCCAAAGCTGCAGCGCGTGATGATCAGGGTTGTCATGTTTTTCGCCAACCAGCACACGGGGTGCGACAGCAAGGCGCTGCACCAACTGCCGAGCGCTGATCATCTGGCCATCGGCAAGGTCGATGATGTGCCCCAACTCGGCATGCGTGCGCCCTTCACTGCTCTGCCAAGCGGGCAATGGCGGCAAGCTGGCCTGGCAGCCGCCCAATGACAACATCAGGCAAAACGAAAAACCGGACAGCAGCAGGTGACGCATCGGCAATGCCTCCTAGCGGGCAATGATCAGCGGATGCCCACGCTCCGGGTGCGCCTGCACCAGCACATCGAGACCGTAGACTGCTCTCAACGCCGTTGGCGTCAGCACTTCTTCAGGGGAGGCAAACGCATGGCAGCGCCCCTGCTCCAGCAACAGGATACGGTCACAGTAACGCGCCGCCAGGTTCAGGTCATGCAGGATCACCAGCACTGCGGCACCACTGTCGGCGAAGCGGCGCACGGCTTCCAGGGTTGTGTGCTGATGCAGCGGGTCGAGCATCGAGGTCGGCTCGTCGAGCAGCAATATGCTGCCCTCTTCCCCTGGCCACAGCTGCGCCAGTACGCGGGCCAGGTGCACCCGCTGCCGCTCGCCGCCAGACAACGCCAGGTAACTGCGCGCCACCAGGTGCCAGGCATCTGCCGCCTGCAAGGCTGCCTGGACAATTTCTGCATCACGCCGCTGCCCGGTGCCATGTGGCATACGCCCCATAGCCACCACTTCCTCGACCCGGAACGAGAAACCCAAGCTGGACACTTGCGGCAATACCGCCAGGCGCCTGGCTCGTTCCTGCCCAGCCCAATCGGCCAAAGGTCGCCCTTGCAGCGTCACCCGCCCATGGTCGGGCGCCAGCTCACCGCACAGCACACCCAGCAGGCTGCTCTTGCCGGCACCGTTGGGGCCAAGCACGCCCACTACTTGCCCTGGCTGCAGTTGCAGGTGAATGTCGTGCAGTACCTCATTGCTGCCCCTGCGCAGATACAGGCCCTCTACTTGCAACATCAGCTGCGCCCTCGTATCAGCAGGAACAGAAAGAAAGGCGCACCGATAAACGCCGTGACGATGCCAATCGGCAGCTCGGCAGGCGCCAGCAGCAGGCGCGCTGCCAGGTCGGCGAACAACATCAACACACCGCCGGCCAGCAGCGAGGCCGGCAACACCACGCGGTGATCGGGCCCGGCCAGCAGGCGTACCAGGTGTGGCACGACCAGGCCGATAAAACCGATCAGCCCCGCAGCAGCCACTGCCGCGCCCACGCCCAGCGCGGTGCAGAACACCAGCTCACGCTTGAGCCGCTCCACGTCAACGCCCAGGTGACGCGCCTCTGACTCACCCAACAGCAGGGCATTAAGCGCCTTGGCCCGCCGTGGCAACCACATCGCCACACCGGCCGCCACCAGCAACAATGGCCACAAGCGTTCGTAACTGGCGCCATTGAGGCTGCCCAGGTTCCAGAAGGTCAGTGTGCGCAGGGTGGCGTCGTCGGCCAGGTAAGAAAACAGCCCCACGGCCGCGCCCCCCAGCGCGGTCATGGCCACACCGGCCAATAACATCGTGGCGACGTTGGTCTGGCCATCGCGGCGGCCCAGACGGTAGACCAGCGCAGTTACTCCAAGCCCCCCGACAAAAGCGCAGAACGACAGCAGATAAGGCGCGAAAGCATCCGGCATGCCACCAAACCAGGCGCCGCCGACAATGGCGACCGCTGCCCCCATCGCTGCCCCGGCTGCAACCCCTACCAGCCCAGGGTCGGCCAACGGGTTGCGGAACAGCCCCTGCATGGCCACCCCGGACAGCGCCAGCACCGCACCCACCGCCAACCCCAGCAGGGTACGCGGCAGGCGGATCTGGCCAAGAATCATCTCGGCCTGCTGCAGGCCATCAGCAGCAATCGGCAGCCCCAACAGGCGCAGGCCGGCGCGCAGGGTGTCGAGCAGCGGCAGGCTGACAGGGCCCAGCGCAAGTGACAGCCAGACGGCCAACAGGCACAGCAGGCTCAGGCTAATGAACAATGTACGTGGCTGGACCCGCTGTTTCATTGCGCAAAGCTAGCCTGGGCTGCCGGGTAGAAAGTGGCTGCCAGCGACTGCAAGGTCGCTGGCAGGCGAGGCCCGAGCCCGCCGACCAGCAGCGTCGGGTCCAGTGACACCAGGCGTTTCTCCCGCACCGCCCGCGAAGCGGCCAGTGCGGGGTTTTCTTTCAACAGCGCCTGCAAGGCCTGCTCATCGGCCAGCGCCCGGTCGGAAAACACGATCACATCCGGGTCCAGCGCCGCCAGTGCTTCGTTGGAGAAGTTCTTGTAGCCCTGGTGCTCTGCAAGGTTGCGCCCGCCAGCCTGGCCCAACAGCCAGTCACCCGCCGTGCCCTGCCCGGCAATCAGCGGCTTGGCGCCGGCATGGCCGACCAGCAACACCACCCCAGGCGCCTGTTGCCCGGCCTGGGCCTGCTTGACCTTGGCGTGCAACGCATCAAGCTGCTGGCGGTAGTCCGTCGCCAGCGTCGCAGCCTGCTGCTCTGCGCCGAGCAACTGCCCCAGATGCTTGAGGTTTTCGTCCACCGCCGCCAGCTCGGCCTTGCTGGAGAACAACTCGACCCGCACGCCCGCCTTGCGGATTTGCGCCAGTACCGGTGGCGGCCCCATTTCCTCGGTGCCCACCAGCACATCCGGGCGCAGGCTGAGAATGCCTTCGGCCGACAACTGACGCTGGTAACCCACGCTAGGCAGCGATTTCAACGAAGCCGGGTGCTGGCTGGTCGTGTCCACTCCGACCAGGCGGGCTTCACCGCCCAGCGCGGCTATCCACTCGCTCAGGGCGCCACCCGCGCTGACCCAGCGTTGCGGCAGTTCGGCCGCCAAGGCCTGGGTAGAAAGCACAAGGCTTGCGCATAAGGCGAGCAAAGCGGCGGGACGGCGCATCATCGGGTTCCTTCTGAAGGCGGGCCGCGCGCCTTGTGGCGAGCGACGGAACTGCGCACCATAGACAGTCGGGCGCAGCGAATGCGGGCAATTTGATAATTATTCGCATTGAAGCGTCAAGCCATCACGTGTTTCACGAGTCATCCTTGCCATGCATTTCCTTTGTAACTCCCACGGCCTGGCCGAAGGCCAAAGCCGCGCCTTCAGCGTAGACGGGCTCGAACTGTTCGGCGTGCGCCGCCAGGGCCAGGTTTACCTGTACCGCAACCGCTGTCCACACCGGGGCATCCCGCTGAACTGGGCAGAAGACGCGTTTCTGGACGACGGCGCCAGCCTCATCCACTGCGCCCATCATGGCGCGCTGTTCCTGATAGAAAGCGGAGAATGCGTGGCCGGCCCCTGTGAGGGTGATCAACTGCAGGCCCTGGGCTGCCTCGAAGACAGCCAGGGCATCTGGTTCAAGGGTTAAGCAGCACTGGCAAGCGGCGGTCGATGACGATGCCTTCGGCATCCAACCGGGTGCCGTAGGCCAGCACCTCCACCCCATCCGCCACTGCGGCACGCAGCGCCTGGGCATACGCCGCATCGATTTCCTCGGCCGGGCGCACCGCTTCTACATCGGTCAGGTTCACACAATACAGCTGCACCGCCCGCACCCCCTGCCGCGCCAACTTCGCCAGCTCGCGCAAATGCTTGGCACCGCGCTGCGTCACCGCATCGGGAAAGGCTGCGACTGCGGTGTCGGGGTAGCCCAGGGTCACGCTCTTGACCTCGACATAAACCGGGGCCCCGTCGAACTCCAAACGAAAGTCGATGCGGCTGCCTTCCTCGCCATAGGCCACTTCACGCTTGAGCGCGGTAAAGCCGGCCAACTCGGCGATGGTGCCGGCCCGCAGCGCCTCTTCGACCAGCGCATTGGCCCGCCCAGTATTCACACAAGCCAGCCGCCCTTGTGGGGTTTCGCTGATCTCCCAGGTGCCCGGAAGCTTGCGCTTGGGGTCGTTGGAGCGGCTGAACCACACCAGCCCGCCTTCACGCATGCAGTTGAGCATGGAACCGGTGTTCGGGCAGTGGATGGTCATCTGCTCGCCGCTGGTCAGTTCGATATCGGCCAGAAAGCGCTTGTAGCGGCGCAGCAGGCGGCCCTGTTCAAGAGGGGGAAAGAAACGCATCAGCCTTGCCAGCTCCGCAGGCCACGGGCAATACGCTGCACCGCCTCTTCCAGGCGCGGCAGGCTCTGGGTGTAGGCAAAGCGCACATGGTGCCCGGCCAGGTGGCGGCCGAAGTCCAGGCCCGGCGTGAAGGCCAGGTGCTCGGTCTCCAGGAAGTGTCGGCAAAAGGCGAACGCGTCACCGCCAAATGCGCTGATGTCGGCATACAGGTAGAACGCGCCCTGCGGCTCGACGGCAATGCGGAAGCCCAGTTCGCGCAGGGCGGGCAGCAAATAGTCGCGACGGCGGGCGAACTCGGCGCGGCGCTCTTCGAAAATGGCCAGGGTTTCGGGCTGGAAGCACGCCAACGCGGCATGCTGGGCCATGCTCGGTGCACTGATGTACAGGTTTTGTGCCAGCTTCTCCAGGTCAGCCACCGCGCCGGGTGGGGCCACCAGCCAGCCAAGGCGCCAACCGGTCATGCCGAAATACTTGGAAAAACTATTCAGGACGAACGCCGAGTCGTCCACTTCCAACACGCTAGGTGCGTCCATGCCATAGGTGAGGCCATGGTAGATCTCGTCCACCACCAGGTGACCATGCCGCTCGTGGGTGGCTTTGGCAAGGCTGGCCAGCGCCTCGCGCCCCAGCACCGTACCGGTCGGGTTAGCCGGTGAAGCGACCAGCGCACCGACCGAGTCCTTGTCCCAGTAACGCTCGACCAGGTCAGCGGTCAGCTGGTAATTCACCTCCGGGCCCACCGGCACCAGCTGCGCCCCACCCTCTACCAGGCGCAGGAAGTGGCGATTGCACGGGTAACCCGGGTCGGCCAGCAGCCAGTGCTTGCCCGGGTCGACCAACAGGCTGCTGGCCAGAAGCAGCGCGCCAGAGCCACCTGGGGTAATGAGAATGCGCTCCGGATCGATACTCAGGCCATAGCGCTGGCCATAAAAGCCGGCAATCGCTTCGCGCAGTGCCGGCAGGCCGCGTGCGGCGGTGTAACGGGTGTGCCCGGCGGCCAGTGCGGCCTGGCCGGCGGCGACGATGGGCGCGGCGGTGGTGAAGTCCGGCTCGCCAATTTCCAGGTGGATCACGTCGTGCCCGGCCGCCTGCAGCTCGTTGGCCCGGGCCAGCAGCGCCATGACGTGGAAGGGTTCGATGGCGCGGCTGCGCGCACTGTAGGGGTGGGCCATGACCTTCTCTCAATTGGGTCTAAACTGGAGATTCTACCTCTGCACACCACCGAACGTGTGGCTTGCGCCGCTGTCAATTGCCAGTAACAGGCGGGGTAGCGCACCCCCGATCTATCTGGTAAGTTCGGCGGCTCGCAGTCGCAGGGCCGGCGGGTGCCGGAGATGGAGCAGCCTGCGCATTGGATCAGATGAGTGAGAGGCGGTCTATTCATGTCCACCGTAGAAAAGCAAAAAGCCCAGACCATGTACGGTGTCGAGCCCTACGTAGAAACCAAGGGTGAAGAGTACATGGGCGAGCCCATGAAAAAGCACTTCACCAAGCTTCTTGGCGCGTGGAAGCAAGAGCTGATGACCAGTGTGGACCGCACTGTGGACCACATGAAGGACGAAGCAGCCAACTTCCCCGACCCGGCCGACCGCGCCAGCCAGGAAGAAGAATTCGCCCTGGAGCTGCGTAATCGCGATCGCGAACGCAAGCTGATCAAGAAAATCGACAAGACCCTCGACAAGATCAAGGCCGATGAATACGGCTGGTGCGAATCGTGCGGTATCGAAATCGGCCTGCGCCGTCTGGAAGCCCGTCCTACCGCAGACCTGTGCTTCGACTGCAAGGAAATCGCCGAGAAAAAGGAAAAAACGGTCGGCAAAGGCTGATCTTTCTTCCACCTGAACGGGGCGCTTGATGCGCCCCGTTTCATTTATGTGCCCAGCCTGACCATGACCAACTCCAGCTACATCGGGCGCTTCGCCCCCACCCCCAGCGGCTTCCTGCATTTTGGCTCGCTGGTCGCCGCCCTCGCCTCCTGGCTCGATGCCCGCGCCGTCAATGGCCGCTGGCTGCTGCGCATGGAAGACACCGACCCACCCCGGGAAATGCCTGGCGCCCGTGATGCCATCCTGCAGACCCTGGAGCGTTATGGCCTGGAGTGGGATGGCGAAGTGGTGTTCCAGAGCCAGCGACACGATGCCTATGCCGCCGTGGTAGACCGCCTGTTCAACATGGGCCTGGCCTATGCCTGCACCTGCTCGCGCAAGCAGCTTGAAGGCTACAACGGCATCTACCCCGGCTTGTGCCGCAATGCCGGGCATGCCCGTGAAGGCGCGGCAATCCGCTTACGGGTGCCAGAACTGATCTACCGCTTCACCGATCGGGTGCAGGGTGAGTACCAGCAGCACCTGGGCCGTGAGGTGGGCGATTTCGTCATCCAGCGCCGTGACGGGCTGTATGCGTACCAACTGGCGGTGGTGCTGGACGATGCCTGGCAGGGTGTTACCGACATCGTGCGCGGCGCCGACCTGCTCGACAACACCCCGCGCCAGCTGTACCTGCAAGAGCTGCTGGGCTTCTCGCAGCCGCGTTACCTGCACATTCCGCTGATCGTGCAGCCTGACGGGCACAAGCTGGGCAAGTCCTACCGTTCGCCTCCGCTGCAGGTGGAGCATGCAACGCCGTTGTTGCTGCGAGCCTTGCGGGCGCTGGGGCAGGACACCGACCCGGAGCTGCTGGTGGCAACGCCGGCTGAGGTACTGGCGGTAGCCCGTAAACAGTGGCGGCCAGAGGCGATTGCGCAGAAAACTACAGTGCCAGAGGCTGATTTGCGCTGAGGTTCTACCAGCCCCTTCGCGGGCACGGGCAAACCATCTCTCGAAAACAAAAGCCCAATGAATTCAAAATCTTGGCGAACACTGTGGATTCCCGCTAGCATCCCCCCCGCCATTTGCGCCAATAATAAGTCCAAGCCCGCAGCGCCCAACCATCGAGGCCAGCATGTACATCTATCGTTTGGTCCTGCTTCTGGTCGTGGGGATCTACCTGTTCTCCCCGGCCATCATGGACTGGTGGATCGAGCCGACCGGAGCCTGGTACCGCCCCTACCTGCTCTGGCTGATCCTGATCGTCGTCACCTTCATCCTGCAGAGCCAACGAGATGCCGATGAGCTTTAGCCTGACCCAGATGATCCTGATCAGCGCCGGGTACCTCATGGTGCTGTTCGGCGTGGCCTGGATCAGCGAGCGCGGGTTGATCCCGCGTTCGATCATTCGCCACCCGCTTACCTACACCCTGTCGCTGGGCGTGTACGCCAGTGCCTGGGCCTTTTATGGCTCGGTGGGCCTGGCCTACCAGTATGGCTACGGCTTCCTCGCCTGTTACCTGGGGGTGTCCGGCGCCTTCCTGCTGGCACCGGTGCTGCTCTACCCGATCCTCAAGATCACCCGCACCTACCAGCTGTCATCGCTGGCCGACCTGCTGGCGTTCCGCTTCCGCAGCACCTGGGCCGGGGCATTGACCACCATCATCATGCTCATCGGTGTGCTGCCGTTGCTGGCTCTGCAGATCCAGGCGGTGGCCGATTCGATCAGCATCCTTACCGGTGAGCCGGTCAAGGCCCGGGTAGCGTTTGCCTTCTGTACGCTGATCATCCTGTTCACCATTTTCTTCGGCTCGCGGCACATTGCCACGCGTGAGAAACATGAAGGGCTGGTTTTCGCCATCGCCTTCGAGTCGGTGATCAAGCTGCTGGCCCTGGGCGGTATCGGCCTGTACGCCTTGTATGGCGTATTCGGCGGCCCGCATGAGCTGGAAGTCTGGCTGCTACAGAACCAGACCGCCCTTGCCGCCCTGCACACCCCGCTGCAGGAAGGCCCATGGCGCACCCTGCTGCTGGTGTTCTTCGCCTCGGCCATCGTCATGCCGCACATGTACCACATGGCCTTCACCGAAAACCTCAACCCGCGCTCGCTGGTCAGCGCCAGCTGGGGACTGCCGCTGTTCCTGCTGCTGATGAGCCTGGCCGTACCGCTGGTGCTGTGGGCCGGCCTGCGCCTGGGCGCAAGCACCAACCCCGAGTACTTCACCCTGGGCCTGGGGATTGCCGCCAACAACCAGGCATTGGCACTGCTGGCCTACATTGGCGGCCTGTCGGCGGCCAGCGGCCTGATCATCGTCACCACCCTGGCGCTGTCGGGCATGGCCCTGAACCACCTGGTGCTGCCGCTGTACCAACCCCCGGCCGAGGGCAACATCTACCGCTGGCTGAAGTGGACCCGACGGGCACTGATCGTCGCCATCATCACCGCCGGCTTCATGTTCTACCTGACCCAGAACAACCACCAGAGCCTGGCCAACCTGGGCATCGTCGCCTTCGTCGCCACCTTGCAGTTTTTGCCTGGCGTGCTGTCGGTACTGTACTGGCCGACCGCCAACCGCCGCGGCTTCATCGCCGGGCTGCTGGCCGGCACCTTGGTGTGGATGGTGACCATGCTGCTGCCGCTGCTGGGCAACCTGCAGGGTTTCTACATTCCGTTGCTGGACATGATCTATGTGCTGGACGACACCAGCTGGCACATGGCGGCAATCGCCTCGCTGGCGGCAAACGTGCTGTTGTTCACCCTGATCTCGCTATTCACCAACGCCAGCAACGAAGAGGTCAGTGCGGCCGAAGCCTGCGCGGTGGACAACGTGCGCCGCCCGCAACGCCGCGAGCTGCACGCCGCCTCGCCCCAGGAGTTCGCCACTCAGCTGGCCAAACCGCTGGGGGCCAAGGCCGCACAAAAGGAAGTGGAGCAAGCCCTGCGCGACCTCTACCTGCCGTTCGACGAGCGCCGCCCCTATGCCCTGCGCCGCCTGCGCGACCGCATCGAGGCCAACCTGTCCGGCCTGATGGGGCCGAGCGTGGCCCAGGACATGGTCGAGACGTTCCTGCCGTACAAGTCCGGTAACGAAAACTACGTGACCGAAGACATCCACTTCATCGAAAGCCGCCTGGAAGACTACCACTCGCGTCTGACCGGCCTGGCCGCCGAGCTCGATGCCCTGCGCCGCTACCACCGCCAAACCCTGCAGGAGCTGCCCATGGGCGTCTGCTCGCTGGCCAAGGACCAGGAAATCCTGATGTGGAACAAGGCCATGGAAGAGCTTACCGGCATTGCCGCCAAGCATGTGGTCGGTTCGCGCCTGCTCACCATAGACGAGCCTTGGCGCGGCCTGCTGCAAGGGTTCATCGACGTGCCCGACGAGCACCTGCACAAGCAGCGCCTGGCGCTGGACGGCCAGCCGCGCTGGCTGAACCTGCACAAGGCGGCCATCGACGAGCCGTTGGCCCCCGGTAACAGTGGCCTGGTGCTGCTGGTGGAAGACCTGACCGAGACCCAGGCACTGGAGGACAAGCTGGTGCACTCCGAGCGCCTGGCCAGTATCGGCCGCCTGGCCGCCGGCGTGGCCCACGAAATCGGCAACCCGATCACTGGCATCGCTTGCCTGGCGCAGAACCTGCGTGAAGAACGCGAAGGCGATGGCGAAATCATCGAGCTGTCCAGCCAGATCCTCGACCAGACCAAGCGCGTGTCGCGCATCGTCCAGTCGTTGATGAGCTTCGCCCATGCCGGTGGCAGCCACCAGAACAGCGAGGAACCCGTGTGCCTGGCCGAAGTGGCACAGGATGCCATCGGTCTGCTGGCGTTGAACCGGCGCAATTTCGAAGTACAGTTCTTCAACCTCTGCGACCCAGACCACTGGGCCGAAGGGGACCCGCAGCGCCTGGCCCAGGTGCTGATCAACCTGCTCTCCAACGCCCGCGACGCCTCGCCCGCCGGCAGTGCCGTGCGCGTGCGTAGCGAGACCAGTGAGCACACCGTCGACCTGATCGTCGAAGACGAGGGCAGCGGGATTCCGAAGAACATCCAGGACCGCCTGTTCGAACCCTTCTTCACCACCAAGGACCCGGGCGAAGGAACCGGACTGGGGCTCGCTCTGGTCTATTCCATCGTGGAAGAGCATTATGGGCAAATCACCATCGACAGCCCGGCCGATATCGAACGGCAACGTGGCACCCGGATCCGCGTGACCCTGCCCCGGCATGTCGTAGCGACGTCCCCTGAAATTCGAGACCGTCGAGAGAATTGAATCAATGCCGCACATTCTGATCGTCGAAGACGAAACCATCATCCGCTCGGCCCTGCGTCGCCTGCTTGAGCGGAACCAGTACCAGGTCAGCGAAGCCGGCTCGGTGCAGGAAGCCCAGGAACGCTTCAGCATTGCCACCTTCGACCTCATCGTCAGTGACCTGCGCTTGCCAGGCGCTCCCGGCACCGAGCTGATCAAGCTCGGCCAGGGCACCCCGGTGCTGATCATGACCAGTTACGCCAGCCTGCGCTCGGCGGTGGACTCGATGAAAATGGGCGCGGTGGACTACATCGCCAAGCCCTTCGACCATGACGAGATGCTGCAAGCGGTGGCGCGCATCCTGCGTGACCGGCAAAACGCCCCGGCCGCCGCACCCGCTGCCGAGCCACGCGCCAGCAATGGCAAGGCTGCCTCAGCCGATAAAAGCAGCGCGGCAGCGGCCAATGGCGAAATCGGCATCATCGGCTCGTGCCCGCCCATGCAGGACATGTACAGCAAGATCCGCAAGGTCGCACCCACCGACTCCAATGTGCTTATCCAGGGTGAGTCGGGCACGGGTAAAGAGCTGGTGGCCCGCGCCCTGCACAACCTGTCGCGCCGGGCCAAGGCGCCGATGATTTCAGTGAACTGCGCGGCCATCCCCGAGACACTGATCGAGTCCGAACTGTTCGGCCACGAAAAAGGCGCGTTCACCGGTGCCAGCGCCGGGCGCGCCGGCCTGGTGGAAGCCGCCGATGGCGGTACGCTGTTCCTCGATGAAATCGGCGAGCTGCCGCTGGAAGCCCAGGCTCGCCTGTTGCGCGTGCTGCAGGAAGGAGAGATTCGCCGGGTGGGTTCGGTACAGTCGCAAAAGGTGGATGTGCGCCTGATCGCCGCGACCCACCGCGACCTGAAGAACCTGGCCAAGGCCGGCCAGTTCCGTGAAGACCTCTATTACCGCCTGCACGTGATCGCCCTGAAGCTGCCGGCCCTGCGCGAGCGCGGCAGCGACGTCAACGAGATCGCCAGCGCCTTCCTCGCTCGCCAGAGTGCGCGCATCGGCCGCGACGACCTGCACTTCTCGGCCGAAGCCGAGCAGGCCATTCGACACTACAGCTGGCCGGGTAACGTGCGCGAGCTGGAAAACGCCGTGGAGCGCGCGGTGATTCTCAGCGAGAGCGCAGAGATTTCCGCCGACCTGCTGGGTATCGACATCGAGCTGAGCGACCTGGAAGAAGACGACATCCTCGACAACGCCCTGGTGGTGGCCAGTGCGGCCAGTGCCAGCCACGAGCCGACCGAGGACCTGTCGCTGGAAGACTACTTCCAGCACTTCGTGCTCGAACACCAGGACCACATGACCGAGACCGAACTGGCACGCAAGCTGGGCGTCAGCCGCAAGTGCCTGTGGGAACGCCGTCAGCGCCTGGGCATCCCGCGGCGCAAAAGCAACGCTACCAGCGAATAACCAGCCTGCGCACGGTACGCCGCAGCAATTGCGGCGCCTATGCGATCGAGCGCCGCGCGGGCGGCGCTCGATCGCATAGGCCCTGAACGGGCCATGGCGAGCACACCTGGCTTCAAAGCCCCCCGGTAACACATCAGTTCCCGCAAAAATCTGTTACCCAACCTTTCCGCCGTAACAGTTCCCGAGGCGTACGGTAACGAAATTTCGACATTTTCGGCGTCACAAAAATCACCAGAACACCTCAACCCCTTGATTTTGCTAGGTTTCAAAAAGTTGGCACGGCACCTGCTATATGCTTAGTACAAAAACAATAACAAGCACTGCAACCTACAATAAGAACAAGACGAAACGGCTCACGCACAATAAAAACAAGACGGCGGAGGCGCAGCTAACTGATTCTTTTGGAGAGGATGCGTGTTTGGGGCTTGCCCCACGACCAGGCAGAGAACAACAAAAACTGCACTAAAAAGCAGCGCCTGAACTGGTTGGATCGACAGATCAACGTGACATCAGCGGCCAAAGCAATCCGTTTGCTCTTAACCCCTGGTTTAGGGGTCGTCCACAAGCTTCGAGATTTGTGGACAGGGCGCTCAACAAAAACAAGAAGCCCAGCAAAAAAAACAATAAGAGCACGCAACGACTTCTTGGGGAGCTTAGGCTCCCCTTGTCGTTTCTACCCTTCTGGCAGGCATCCTGCCACCCGCCTACACCATTCCTCGAGTAAATGCTAGAATCCCCGCCCATCATGCGGCCATTCTCCTATTCTTGGCCGAACATTCCTTCACACAGTGCATCCCATGCTGAAGAAGCTGTTCCAGTCTTTCCGCCCGCCCGTACCGGGCCCGCACCACAGGCGCACCACGCCTGAGGTGATCAACAAGAGCCAGCACTCGCTGCAGCGCCACCAGTTCAGCCGCCATGCGGTGAACATCGTGGAGCGCCTGCAAAGCGCCGGCTACCAGGCTTACCTGGTCGGTGGCTGTGTCCGCGACCTGATGCTGGGCATCACGCCGAAGGACTTCGACGTCGCCACCAGCGCCACCCCCGAACAGGTTCGTGCCGAGTTCCGCAACGCGCGCATCATTGGTCGCCGCTTCAAGCTGGTCCACGTGCATTTTGGCCGTGAGATCATTGAAGTCGCCACCTTCCGCGCCCACCACTCGGAAGACGACCAGGGCGACGCCCACCGTTCGTCGCATAACGCCAGTGGTCGCATCTTGCGAGACAACGTGTACGGCACCCTGGAAGAGGACGCGCAACGCCGCGACTTCACCATCAACGCCCTGTACTACGACCCGGTCAGCGAGCGCATTCTCGATTACGCCAACGGTGTGCACGATGTGCGCAATCGCCTGCTGCGGCTGATTGGCGACCCGACCCACCGTTACCAGGAAGACCCGGTGCGCATGCTGCGTGCGGTGCGCTTTGCCGCCAAGCTCGACTTTGGCATCGAAAAGCACACCTTCCAGCCGATCCGCGGCCTGGCCCCGATGCTGCGCGAGATTCCGCCCGCGCGCCTGTTCGAAGAGTGCCTCAAGCTGTTCCTCAGCGGCCAAGGTGCTATCGCCTTCGAAATGCTGGTCGACCTGGAGTTGTTCGAGCCGCTGTTCCCTGCCAGCGCCCATGCCCTGGACGAGCGCCCAACCTACACCCACACGCTGATCAGCCAGGCGCTGAACAACACCGACCTGCGCGTGAAGCAGGGCAAACCGGTGACGCCGGCCTTCCTGTTCGCTGCACTGCTGTGGCCAGCCCTGCCAGCCCGCGTGCTGCACCTGCAGAACCAGGGTGTGCCGCCGATCCCGGCCATGAACGGTGCGGCTCACGACCTGATCGCCGAGCAATGCGCGCGCATCGCCATTCCCAAGCGTTTTACCCTGCCGATCCGCGAGATCTGGGACATGCAGGAGCGCCTGCCACGCCGCAGCGGCAAGCGCGCCGACATGCTGCTGGACAACCCGCGCTTCCGCGCCGGTTACGACTTCCTGCTGTTGCGCGAAAGCGCTGGGGAAGAAACCGACGACCTCGGCCAGTGGTGGACCGATTACCAGGATGCCAACGACAGCGAGCGCCGCGAGATGATCCGCGAGCTGGGCAACCGTGACGAAGGCACCGGCGCCGGCCCACGCAAACGCAAGCGCAGCGGCAGCAAACGCAAACGCGGTGGCGACGAGGCGTTCGAGTGACCATTCGCGCCTATGTAGGCCTGGGCAGCAACCTGGACGCACCTGCCGAGCAGTTGCGTAGCGCCTTGCAGGCGCTCGACCAGGTCGAGGCCACACGCCTGGTAGCGGCCTCGGCACTCTACACCAGCGACTCGCTGCTGCCTGGCCAGCCGCGCTATACCAACGCCGTGGCCGCGCTGGACACAACCTTGGCGCCATTGGCCCTGCTCGATGCCCTGCAGGCCATCGAGAACGACCAGGGTCGCGTGCGCAAGGAACGCTGGGGCCCGCGCACGCTGGACCTGGACATTCTGCTGTTCGGCGACCAGGTACTCGACGAGCCACGCCTGAAAGTGCCGCATTACCACATGCATGCCCGCCCCTTCGTGCTGTACCCGCTGGCCGAACTGGTACCGGGCGACTTCCGCCTGGCCGATGGCCGCGCGCTCGCACAACTGCTCGACGGCTGCCCGTTCGTCGGCCTGGAACGCCTGTAAACCGGGCGTTCCAGCCTGCCGCCCAGCAGCGGTAACGCCAGTAACACCCTGATCGTAACAATGCGGTAACAGGGTGATTGACTTCCCTTACCTCGCTCACGACTATAGGCGTCCCGTGTGGCACCAAAGTGCCGCATACCCGTATTTAGGCCCGGACGGACCTGTACCCGAACATCACACGCGATGATGTGCCGCTCCGGAAGATGACTACACGCGTTGAATGCAGTCGTTTTTTACAGCGCCTGAACGAGGAATTTCCTACATGCCTGAAGTAACCCTTACCACCCTCAATGGCCTCAAGGCCAAGGGTGAAAAAATCACCATGCTGACTTGCTACGACGCGACCTTCGCCAAGGCCGCCAGCCAGGCCGGCGTTGAAGTGTTGCTGGTGGGCGACTCACTGGGGATGGTCCTGCAGGGCCACGACAGCACCTTGCCGGTAACCACGGCAGACATGGCCTACCACACCGCCTGCGTCAAACGCGGCAACGACGGTGCGCTGATCCTCGCCGACCTGCCTTTCATGGCGCACGCTACCCCGGAGCAGGCTTTTGCCAACAGCGCCACGCTGATGCAAGCCGGCGCCCACATGATCAAGATCGAAGGCGCAGCCTGGCTTGCCGAAACCATCCGCCTGCTGGCCGAGCGTGGCGTGCCGGTGTGCGCACACATGGGCCTGACCCCGCAAACCGTCAATGTGCTGGGCGGCTACAAAGTGCAAGGCCGCCAGGAAGCCCAGGCCCGGCAGATGCGCGCCGACGCGATTGCCCTGGAGCAGGCCGGTGCGGCCATGCTGCTGCTCGAATGCGTACCCAGCGAACTGGCGGCGGAAATCACCAACGCCGTGGGTATTCCCGTAATCGGTATTGGCGCGGGCAGCGCCACCGATGGCCAGGTACTGGTGCTGCACGACATGCTCGGCTTGTCGCTGAGTGGCCGGGTACCGAAGTTCGTGAAAAACTTCATGCAAGGCCAGCCAGATATCCACAGCGCCCTCGTCGCTTATGTCGAGGCCGTCAAGCAAGTCAGCTTCCCAGGCAGCGAACACGGGTTCAGTGCATGAATACAGTCAAGACCGTCCGCGAACTGCGCGCGGCAGTAGCCCGCGCCCGCGGTGAAGGCAAACGTATCGGCTTCGTGCCGACCATGGGCAACCTGCACAGCGGCCACGCGGCGCTGGTGACCAAGGCCGCGCAGCGCGCCGATTTTGTGGTCGCCAGCATCTTCGTCAACCCGCTGCAGTTCGGCGCCAACGAAGACCTCGACAAGTACCCGCGCACTTTGGCCGCCGACCAGGAGCGCCTGCTGCAGGCCGGCTGCAACCTGCTGTTCGCGCCCGCCGTGGAAGAGATGTACCCCGACGGCATGAGCGTGCAAACCCGCGTCAGCGTGCCCCAACTTTCCGAAGGCCTGTGCGGCGCCAGCCGACCAGGGCATTTCGAAGGCGTGGCCACGGTAGTCAGCAAACTGTTCAACATGGTTCAGCCAGACCTTGCCGTGTTCGGCGAGAAGGACTTCCAGCAGCTGGCGGTGATCCGCGCCATGGTGCGCGACCTGAACATGCCGATCCAGATCATCGGCGAACCCACCGTGCGTGCCGACGATGGCCTGGCGCTGTCGTCGCGCAATGGCTACCTCACGCCTGAGCAGCGTACTGCCGCGCCAGCGCTTTACCGCACGTTGCAGCACATTGCAGCGGGCATCGGCCGTGGCCAGCGCGACTTTGCCGCGCTGGTCGCAGAAGGCCAGGCGCAACTGAGCGCTGCGGGTTTCCGGCCGGATTACCTGGAAGTGCGCCATGCCGTGAGCCTGCGCCCGGCACTGATCGACGATCGAGACCTGGTGGTGATCGCGGCGGCGTACCTGGGTAACACGCGGTTGATCGACAACCTGTACCTGCATCTGGAAGAAAAGACTGCGTAACGGCATTGGGCTGCTTTGCAGCCCATTCGCGGGCAAGCCCGCTCCCACGGGCGCCCGCCAAATTCCCCCGCCATACCCATTCCCTGCAAGTGGCCTTTGCCTATAATGATGCCAGCCTGAACCCGGCAATAACTGCCGTGTCCAAGGCCTCACCACGCACCAAGGGAACCCCGCGCAATGGCGTATTACCGTACACCCCACGATGTGACGGCCCTGCCCGCCTGGCAGGCGCTTCAGCAACACCGCGACGCCATGCAAGGCTTCAGCATGCGCGAAGCCTTCGCCGCCGATGCCCAACGCTTCGACCAGTTCTCCCTGAGCTGCTGCGGCCTGTTCCTCGACTACTCGAAAAACCTGATCACCGAACAAAGCCGCGACCTGCTGGTGAACCTGGCCAACGAAGTGGGCCTGCAGGACGCCATCAAATCGATGTTCGCCGGCGAAATCATCAATGCCTCCGAAGGCCGTCCGGTGCTGCACACCGCCCTGCGACGGCCCGTAGGCGACAAGCTCAGCGTCAACGGCGTGAATGTCATGCCGGAAGTGCACAAGGTACTCAACCAGATCACCGAACTGGTCGGGCGCATCCACGACGGCCTGTGGCGCGGCTACAGCGAAAAACCGATTACCGACGTGGTCAATATCGGTATCGGCGGCTCGTTCCTCGGCCCCGAGCTGGTCTCCGAAGCGCTGCTGCCCTACGCCCAGCGCGGCGTGCGCTGCCATTACCTGGCCAATATCGACGGCAGTGAATTCCACGAGCTCTCGGCCAACCTGCGCGCCGAAACCACCCTGTTCATCGTCTCGTCAAAGTCGTTCAATACCCTCGAGACCCTGAAAAACGCCATGGCCGCGCGTACCTGGTACCTGGCCCAGGGCGGCTCGGAAGCCGAGCTGTACCGCCACTTCATCGCGGTTTCCAGCAACAAGGCCGCTGCGGTGGCGTTCGGTATCCGCGAAGAGAACATCTTCCCGATGTGGGACTGGGTAGGCGGGCGCTACTCGCTGTGGTCGGCCATCGGCCTGCCGATCGCCCTGGCCATCGGCACGGCCAACTTCAAGGAACTGCTGTCCGGTGCCTACACCATGGACCAGCACTTCCAGACCGCCCCCTTCGACAAGAACATGCCGGTGCTACTGGCCTTGCTAGGTGTGTGGTACGGCAACTTCTGGGGCGCGAACAGCCACGCGATCCTGCCGTACGACCACTACCTGCGCAACATCACCAAGCACTTGCAGCAGTTGGACATGGAGTCCAACGGCAAGAGCGTGCTGCAGGACGGCACCCCGGTGAAGACCGACACCGGCCCGGTTATCTGGGGTGGCGTGGGCTGTAACGGCCAGCACGCCTACCACCAGTTGCTGCACCAGGGCACCCAGCTGATTCCGGCCGACTTCATCGTGCCGGTCGTGAGCTTCAACCCGGTGGCCGACCATCACCAGTGGCTGTATGCCAACTGCCTGTCGCAAAGCCAGGCGCTGATGCTGGGTAAAACCCGTGAGGAGGCTGAAGCCGAGCTGCGCGGCAAAGGCCTGAACGAAGCGGATATCGAGAAGCTCGCACCGCACAAGGTGATCCCGGGTAATCGCCCGAGCAACACCCTGGTGGTCGAACGTATCAGCCCTCGCCGCCTGGGCGCTCTGGTGGCGATGTACGAGCACAAGGTGTTCGTGCAGAGCGTGATCTGGGGTATCAATGCCTTCGACCAGTGGGGCGTTGAGCTGGGCAAGGAGCTGGGCAAGGGCGTTTACCAGCGCTTGGTCGGCAGCCTGGAAGAAAGCGCCGAAGATGGCTCCACCCAAGGGCTGATCAACTACTTCCGCGGCCGCCACCGCGGGTGATCTAAAGCCTGTACGCACCTCTTCGCGGGCAATCCCGCGAAGAGGCCTGCAAGGTTGAACACCTCTCCCAGCTACACTGTCCTATCGAATAGCCGTTGCAGTCCATCGCCCCTTACAAGAGCAGGACCACCCGCCATGTTCGATATCCGCAACTATCCCCAGGCCCTGGCCGTCAGCCAGTCCGCCACCCTCACCCCCGACGAATACCATCGCCTGTACCGCCAGTCGGTCGACGATCCTGACACCTTCTGGGCCGAGCAGGCCAAACGCCTGGACTGGATCAAGCCCTGGTCGAGCGTGCAGCAATGCGACCTGAATACCGGCAAGGCCCGCTGGTTCGACGGTGCACAGCTCAACGTCAGCTATAACTGCATCGACCGCCATCTAGCCCAGCGCGGCGAGCAGACGGCCCTGCTGTGGGAAGGTGACGACCCAAAAGACTCCAAGGCCATCACTTACCGCGAGCTGCACCGCCAGGTCTGCCGCCTGGCCAATGCAATGAAGGCGCGCGGGGTCAAGAAAGGCGACCGAGTGTGCATCTACATGCCGATGATCCCCGAAGCCGCCTTCGCCATGCTCGCCTGCACCCGCATCGGGGCCATACATTCGGTAGTGTTCGGCGGTTTTTCCCCCGACGCCCTGCGCGACCGCATTCTCGACGCCGACTGCCGCACCGTGATCACCGCCGATGAGGGCGTGCGTGGCGGCAAGCGTGTCCCGCTGAAACAGAACGTCGACAAGGCCCTGGCCAGCTGCCCAGCGGTCAGCAGCGTGTTGGTGGTGCGCCGCACCGGCGGCGATGTCGCCTGGGCCGAAGGCCGCGACCTCTGGTACCACGAAGTAACGGAAAAGGCCGGCGACGACTGCCCCCCCGAGCCGATGGCGGCCGAAGACCCGCTGTTCATCCTCTATACCTCCGGCAGCACCGGCAAACCAAAAGGCGTGCTGCACACCACCGGCGGCTACCTGCTGCAAGCGACAATGACCTTCAAGGTAGTGTTCGACTACCGTGACGGCGAGGTTTTCTGGTGCACCGCCGATGTCGGCTGGGTTACCGGCCACAGCTACATCGTCTATGGCCCGCTGGCCAATGGCGCCATCTCGCTGATGTTCGAAGGCGTACCCAACTACCCGGACACTTCACGCTTCTGGCAGGTGGTGGACAAGCACCAGGTAAACATTTTCTACACCGCCCCGACCGCCCTGCGCGCATTGATGCGCGAGGGCTCCGCGCCGCTGCAGGGCACCTCGCGCAAGAGCCTGCGCTTGTTGGGCAGCGTCGGCGAGCCAATCAACCCTGAAGCCTGGGAGTGGTATTTCGAGGCGGTCGGGCAGAAGCGCTGCCCCATTGTCGATACCTGGTGGCAGACCGAAACCGGCGGCATCATGCTCACCCCGCTGCCCGGCTCGCAGGCACTCAAACCCGGTTGCGCCACACAGCCCATGTTTGGCGTGCAACCGGCGCTACTGGACGAAAAAGGCAAACTGATCGAAGGCCCCGGCGCTGGCCTTCTGGTCATCAAGGCCAGCTGGCCCGGGCAGATCCGTAGCGTCTATGGCGACCATCAGCGCATGGTCGACACCTACTTCAAACCCATGCCCGGCTACTACTTCACCGGCGACGGTGCCCGCCGCGACGCCGATGGCGACTACTGGATCACCGGGCGCATCGACGATGTGATCAACGTGTCCGGGCACCGCATAGGCACCGCCGAAGTAGAAAGCGCACTGGTGCTGCATGACAGCGTCGCCGAGGCAGCCGTGGTCGGTTACCCCCACGACCTCAAGGGCCAGGGCGTCTACGCCTTCGTCACGACCATGAATGGCGTGACGCCAGACGACACGCTAAAGGCCGAGCTGCTGGCACTGGTCAGCAAGGAAATCGGCAGTTTCGCCAAACCCGAGCTGATTCAGTGGGCGCCGGCGCTACCCAAGACGCGCTCAGGCAAGATCATGCGGCGTATACTGCGCAAAATCGCCTGCAACGAGCTGGACAACCTGGGCGATACCTCGACCCTTGCCGACCCCAGCGTGGTACAGGGCCTGATCGACAAACGCCTTAACCCGTAACCGGCGGCCGCTGTTCATGGCCGCCCCGCACCGCAGGTCCCCATGGAAGCCCTTCGTCGCCGTATCGAAACCCAGGTCATGAGCCTCACCGGGCTGGCCCTCGGCCAGCTCGACCTGGAATCGCCCAAGGGCGACCCTGGCCTGTTCGGCCCGCACAGCATCAGCTGGCGGGTGCATGGCGACTTCCCGAGCATGCTGGTCGGCGGCATCAGCGCCCTGATGCTGCAGCTGTTGCATCCGTTGGCCCTGGCCGGCGTGTGGGACCACTCCAATTTCCGCGAAGACCTGCTCGGCCGCCTGCGCCGCACCAGCCAGTTCATTTCCGGCACCACGTTCGGCGCCACGGGCGACGCCGAATGGCTGATCGACAAAGTGCGCACCATTCACCTGCGAGTTACCGGCACCGCGCCGGACGGCCGCCCCTATGCGGCCAGCGACCCGGACCTGCTGACCTGGGTGCATGTGGCGGAGGTCAGCAGTTTCCTCGCCGCTCATCTGCGTTACCGCAACCCGCAGCTGCCGCGCACCGAGCAGGATGCCTATTACAACGAAATCGCCCTGATCGCCGAGCGCCTTGGCGCCCGTGACGTGCCGCGTTCGTGCCAACAGGTGGAAGACTATCTGCAACGCATGCACCCCCAGCTGCACTGCGATGCGCGCAGCCATGAAGTGATACGAATCCTGCTCGATGCCCCTGCCCCCAGCCGCCTGGCACAGCCGGTGGGCAAGCTGATGCTGCACGCCGGTATCGACCTGCTACCGGGCTGGGCACAGGCCATGCTCGGCCTGCAACATGGGCCTTTGCAGCAGCGCCTGATTCGCCTGGGCCTCAGGCGCACAGCGCCAGTACTGCGCTGGGCAATGCGCGACGGCTCGGCGCACCGGGCCAAACGGCGCATGGGCATTGAGTGAGGTCAAATGGTCGCCCCTGCGGAACTGATTTAACGTGCCATACTCCAAGCACTCCTGCTTAGACAGACGAAGCGACACATGTACAAAGGATTGACTCGCGCCGCTGGCGCAATCGTGGCCCTGGTAGCCCTCTATAGCCTGCTCGGCTTCCTTATTCTTCCCGGTGTCGCGCTGCGCATCGCCAACCAGCAGTTGGCCCAGTACGCGACCGTGCCGGCCCACCTCGAGCGGATCGAACTCAACCCCTTCAGCCTCGAGCTGACGCTGTGGGGCCTGCAGATCGGCGAGCCGGGCAAAGAGCAAGTCGCGTTCGAGCGGTTGTACGCCAACCTCTCGCTCGACAGCCTGTGGACCAAAGCCCTGCACCTGGAAGCGATCGAACTCGACAAACCACGCAACGAAGTCCTGTTCGCCAAGGACGGGGCCCTCAACCTGACCGGGTTGTTCAAGCTGCCCGCCAGTGAGGCCAAACCTGACGAGCCGCCCAGCGACCCGTTCCCGTTGCGTATTGGCAGCATCAAGCTGGTCGACGGCTACCTGCACTTCGAGGACCAGCGCCCTAGCGAGCCGATCGAATTCCTCTACGACAACATGAACCTGGAGCTGAAAAACCTCAGCACCCTGCCCAACGACAATGCCGACATGTCCCTGGTGGCCCTCGGCCCCAACGGCGGGCGTATCGACTGGAAAGGCACCCTCAGCCTGGCGCCGATCGCCTCCGAAGGCACGCTGAAGGTCACCGAAGGCAAGATGAAGGCGTTCTGGCCCTATGTCCGTGACGCCGTGCCGCTGGTGCTGGAAGACGGCGTGATCAGCCTCGACACCCACTACAAGCTCAACCTCGCCCAGCAGACCGAGTTGCAACTGGACAACGCCTCCGTGCGCATCGCGCCGTTCGCCATCAAGGCGCCGGATGGCCGCCCGTTGGCACGCCTGGCCAGCCTGGAGGTGAGCGAAACCTCTGTCGATCTGGTCAAGCAACTGGTCACCGTGGGCAAGATCCGCAGCGAAAAACTGGAAACCTGGGCCGCACTGGAAAAGGACGGCCAACTCGACTGGCAGAAGCTGTTCGCCAGCCAACCGGCCAAGGCCACGCCAAAGGAAAAGGCCGAACCTGCCGCCGCCGAGCCTACGCCTGAAGAGAAAGCCGCCAAGGCGCCCAGCAAACCCTGGCAAGTGCTGCTCAAGGATGTGCAACTGCGCAACTACCTGGTGCACCTGGCGGACCGCAGCCAGAAAGAACCGGTAGCCTTGGACATTGGCCCTCTCAACGCCGACCTGCAAGGTTTCGACAGCCTCAACCAGTCGCCCTTCACCCTCAAGCTCGACACCGGCGTGGGCAAGCAAGGCAAGCTGCAAGCGGCTGGCCAGGTCAACCTGGCGCCAATTTGGGCCAAGCTGGATGTGAGCACCCGTGACATCGACCTGCGCGTGGCCCAAGCCTACATCAGCCCGTTCATCCTGCTGGAGCTGCGCAGCGGCATGCTTTCCAGCGACCTCAAGGTAGACCTGAAGAACACCGCGCCGCTGGCGTTCAATGTCACCGGCAAGGCGCAAGTCAGCCAGTTGCACACCCTCGACACCATCAAAAGCCGCGACTTCGTCAAATGGCAGCAAGTGAACGTCGACGGCTTGTCCTACGTGCACGGCGATGCACTGTCGATCGACAAGGTAACCCTGCTGCAGCCCTATGCGCGTTTCATCATCAACGAAGACCGCACCACCAACGTCAATGACCTGCTGATCCCACAACCGGCCGGCGCCCCGGCGAGCAACACGTCAAAGCCGGCCTCGGCCAGCAGCGGCAAGCCACTGGGCATTCACATCGGCCAGATCGACATCAACGACGGCTCGGCCAACTTCGCCGACCTGTCGCTCACCCCCAACTTCGCCACGGCCATCCAGCAGCTCAATGGCCAAATCGGCACCATCGACAACCGCAAGCCGCTGCCGGCCAAGGTGGACGTCAAGGGCAAGGTCGACCGCTACGCACCGGTTACCATCAAGGGCGCTCTCAACCCGTTCAACCCGTTGGCCAGCCTGGACATCGCCACCAGCTTCAAGCGCGTCGAGCTGACCACGTTGACGCCCTACTCCGGTAAATTTGCCGGCTTCCGCATCCGCAAAGGCCGGCTCAGCCTCGACCTGCACTACCTGATCACCAACGGCCAGCTCAAGGCCGAGAACAAGGTCGTGGTGGAGCAGCTGCAACTGGGTGAAAAAGTCGACAGCCCGGACGCGGTCGACCTGCCGATCCGCCTGGCAGTGGCACTGCTTAAGGATACCGAGGGCAAGATCTCGATCGAACTGCCGGTCACCGGCGACCTCAACAACCCGCAGTTCAGCGTGATGCCGATTGTTTGGCAAACCCTGCGTAACCTGGTGCTGCGTGCGGCACAGGCACCGTTCAAGTTCATTGGTGGGCTGATTAGCGGCGGGGGCGCGGAAGACCTCGGCAACGTAGCGTTCGCCCCGGGTTCCAGCGAACTCAGCGGCGATGCCCAGTCGTCCCTGGACAAACTGGCATCAGCACTTAAGGAGCGCCCGGAACTGCGTCTGGAAATCGAAGGCACCAGCGCCCAGGCCAGCGATGGCCCGCTGATCGCCCAGCAACGCCTGGAGCGTGAGTACCAGGCTACCTGGTACAAGATCCTGCAGCGCCGTGGCGACAAAGTACCGGCCAATGCCTCGATGCTGGTAGTCGACGACAGCGACAAGCCGGCAATGCTTGAGGGCATCTATCGCACTCGCCTTAAACAGCAGCCGCCTGCCGAATGGGAGCAACTGGGCCGCGACGAGCGCACCGCCAAGCTGCGCGAGGCTGTGATCAAGTCCTGGGCAGAGAGCACCGCACTGCTGCGTACCTTGGGCCAGGAGCGGGCCAGCAGTATCAAGGATTACCTAGTGGACAAGGGCAAGCTGGAAGATGACCGGGTGTATTTCATCGATACCAGCCTGGGGCAGCCTGAAAGCGATGGCCGGGTGGTGACGCCGATGCATCTGGATGCCGAATAATCGCTTAAGGCAGGCCCGGCCTCTTCGCGGGTAAACCCGCTCCCACAGGTACTGCACAGTCCTTGTGGGAGCGGGTTTACCCGCGAAGGGGCCCGATCAGGTGATATCAATTCAGGCACTCACCAACCGCTGCCCCGACACCGCCGGGTGATACAGCGGCTGCACCTTGTTCCCCGCCGGGTCCAGCAGGTGGAAGCTGCGCGCCCCGTCACCATGGTTGAAAGGCCGGTCCAGCAAGGTCACGCCATGGGCCTTGAAGTACTGGTACCACGCCTCCAGCTCCTCCACGCTGTCCACGCTGTCCACGATGAACCCGTAGTGATCCAGGGTCTGCAACCCATTGGCCGCCCCGGCCCCCCGCCCCAGCGACAGGTTGTCGTTACCGCAGGTGAGGTACACCAGGTCCTCGTTGGCGCGGTTCAGCACTTCCATGCCCAGCACATCGACGTAGAAACGCTCACACTCTTCAAGGTTGGGTACCAGCAAAGCGATGTGGCGCAGGCCATTCAGGCGGCCAGGGCGTGCAGGCAATTCGGACATTGGCGGGGCTCCATTTTTGTATACAATTCAAAGCAGAATTTAAAACAAAAGGAGCGCTTTGTGTATAGCTTGTTCATCAAGACCCGAGTGAAGCCCGGCTGCGCCGAAGCTTTCCTGACCGCGATCAAAGTCAATGCCGCAGCTTCCGTCGCCAGCGAACCAGGCTGCCTGGTGTTCGATGTGTCGCAGGACCGGTTCGACCCAGACGTGATCTACCTCTACGAAATCTATCGCGATGATGCGGCGTATGACGCGCACACCCAGACCGCACATTTCCGCGATAGCCGCCCATTGATCGAGCCCCTGATCGCCAAACAGGAATGCTTCGAAAGCGATGTGATCACGCGCAACCCGATGTACTAGCTGAGATGAAAAAGCCCCGGCTCAGGCCGGGGCTTTGTGCATAAGTGGCCAAATCCGTTTGGCCGACGGGACATTCCTTACTCGGATTTCAGGCCATCAGCCGAAACGGCCTGCACACCTTTGATCTTCTTGGCGATGGCAACAGCCATCTCTTTCTGTGCATCGGTCACCGCCACATCGGACGACAGCGACACGACACCCTTGTTGGTTTCGACTTTGATGTCGCTGCCAGGCACACCTTTCTCGGTCATCAGGTCAGCCTTCACCTTGGTGGTGATCCAGGTGTCGGAGGTAGCTTCCTTGGCTTTGGTCACCTCACCAGCCGCCAGAGTCATCGGCGCCTGGGTAGATTGCTGGGCGAATGCCGCGTTAGCCATGGTCAGGGTCAGAGCGGTGGCAGTAGCGGCAGCAATGGCGAACTTCTTCATGTGGGTCACTCCTGTTTTTCGAAAGGTCTGCGCCGTATGTCCTGGCGTCAGGTATGAGGGTAGTTGCATGTGCTGTGCCAGCTTTACCGCTTCGCTTGAACCTTTATAAATCAATGACTTAGCTAAACGCCATCACTTGAGCGTTCGTGCATTTTGCAATCAGCGTGGGAAACCTGCATGCAAGATGCAAGTCCGCTAAAGGTTCCCGTCGCGCATGAAAAAAGGGCCCCGAAGGGCCCTTTCCGTGTTGCGTGCAACCGTCGCTTAAACGCCCGAGGCCTTGGCCGCAGCTACGTCCTTGATCGACAGCTTGATACGGCCGCGGTTGTCCACGTCCAGTACCAGCACTTCGACTTCCTGGCCTTCTTTGAGGATGTCGGTGACTTTCTCGACGCGAGCATCGCTCAGCATGGAGATGTGCACCAGGCCGTCCTTGCCAGGCAGGATGTTGACGAAGGCGCCGAAGTCGACGATGCGCTCAACCTTGCCGACGTAGATCTTGCCGATCTCGGCCTCTGCGGTGATGCCCAGGATGCGCTGCTTGGCAGCCTCTGCCGCTTCCTTGGTTTCGCCGAAGATCTTGATCGAGCCGTCGTCTTCGATGTCGATCGAGGCCTTGGTCTCTTCGCAGATGGCGCGAATGGTGGCGCCGCCTTTGCCGATAACGTCACGAATCTTGTCGGTATCGATCTTCATCGCGATCATGGTCGGGGCGTTGGCCGACAGTTCGGTACGCGACTGGCCAATGATCTGGTTCATCTGACCGAGGATGTTCAGGCGCGCTTCCAGGGCTTGGCCCAGGGCGATTTCCATGATCTCTTCAGTGATGCCGTTGATCTTGATGTCCATCTGCAGCGCGGTCACGCCCTTGGCGGTACCGGCTACCTTGAAGTCCATGTCGCCCAGGTGGTCTTCGTCACCCAGGATGTCGGTCAGGACCGCGAACTTCTCGCCTTCCTTGACCAGGCCCATGGCGATACCGGCAACCGGTGCCTTCATCGGCACACCAGCGTCCATCAGCGCCAGGGAAGCACCACAGACCGAAGCCATGGAGCTGGAGCCGTTGGATTCGGTGATTTCCGAAACCACGCGAATGGTGTACGGGAACACGTCAGCGGCAGGCAGCATGGCCTGAACCGAACGACGAGCCAGACGGCCGTGGCCGATTTCGCGACGGCCAGCACCGCCCATACGGCCACACTCACCTACCGAGAACGGCGGGAAGTTGTAGTGCAGCATGAAGGGGTCTTTCTTCTCGCCTTCGAGGGTGTCCAGCAGCTGGGCGTCACGGGCAGTACCCAGGGTCGCAACGACCAGGGCCTGGGTTTCGCCACGGGTGAACAGCGCCGAACCGTGAGTCTTCGGCAGCACGCCGACTTCGATGTTCAGCGGGCGAACGGTCTTGGTGTCGCGACCGTCGATACGTGGCTTGCCGTTTACGATGTTTTCGCGAACGGTGCGGTATTCGATTTCGCCGAAGATTTCTTTCACTTCGGAAGCCGAAGGCTGGCCTTCTTCACCGGAGAACTTGGCGATCGCCTGATCGCGCAGCTCGCCCAGACGCGCATAGCGGTCGGCCTTGACGGTGATGGTGTAGCCCTGCGAAACCGCTTCGCCGAACTCGGCGCGGATAGCGTTGAACAGCTCGGTGTTGGCAACTGCAGGTTTCCAGTCCCAGGTCGGCTTGGCAGCTTCGGCGGCCAGCTCTTTGACAGCCTGGATCACAGCCTGGAATTCGTCGTGGGCGAACAGTACAGCGCCCAGCATCTGGTCTTCGGTCAGCTCTTGAGCTTCCGATTCAACCATCAGTACGGCGTCGGCGGTACCGGCAACGACCATGTCCAGGCTCGAGGCAGCCAGTTGCTCGTAGGTCGGGTTCAGCAGGTAGCCGGTGCTTTCGTGGAAAGCAACGCGAGCGGCGCCGATCGGGCCTTCGAACGGGATGCCGGAAATGGCCAGGGCAGCCGAGGTACCGATCATCGCAGCGATGTCCGGGTCGGTCTTCTTGCTGGTGGAAACCACGGTGCAGACAACCTGCACTTCGTTCATGAAGCCTTCCGGGAACAGCGGACGGATCGGACGGTCGATCAGGCGCGAGGTCAGCGTCTCTTTCTCGGAAGGACGGCCTTCACGCTTGAAGAAGCCACCCGGGATCTTGCCGGCGGCGTAGGTCTTTTCCTGGTAGTGAACCGACAGGGGGAAGAAGCCCTTGCCTGGATCAGCCTGTTTGGCGCCTACCACAGTCACCAGCACGGTGACGTCGTTGTCGACGGTAACCAGCACGGCGCCGGTTGCCTGACGGGCGATACGGCCCGTTTCGAGAGTAACGGTCGATTGACCGAACTGGAAAGTCTTGATTACCGGGTTCACGGTTTCCTACCTTTTTCAGTGGCTCTTGGGGGAACTGGTTTCTTGCGAATTCTTGGGCAGAACGGGGAATCGGCCCCATTGACCGTCCAGATACAACACGAGGTTGGGAGCCTGGCTGAAGAGCGGAAAACCGCTCAACTTCACCAGGCTGCCAACCTCGGAGATACGCATGACATGCTCATAGACAACGCTGCCAGGCAGCGTTGCCAATGCATGAGACACGCCATGCACACCACTGACCAGGCCGCTATTAGCGACGCAGGCCCAGGCGACCGATCAGGGCGCTGTAACGAGTGGTGTCTTTGCCCTTCAGGTAGTCCAGCAGCTTACGACGCTGGTTTACCATACGGATCAGGCCACGACGCGAGTGGTGGTCTTTACCGTTGGCCTTGAAGTGGCCTTGCAGCTTGTTGATGTTCGCGGTCAGCAGAGCAACCTGAACTTCTGGGCTACCAGTGTCGCCAGCGGCTTGCTGGAAGTCGGTAACGATTTGAGCTTTTTCTTCAACGCTGAGGGCCATTTGGCTTCTCCTGATAACGGATCCCGCATGCGGGGTCCAATAGGCCAGGGACAAATCCCTGTATTAATAAAAAAGGTGTGACCGTGCCTACTGACAGCCACCCTTGATTCCGTGAGACCCGGCAACAGCCTGGCCCCGCGGTTTCGGTCATTCCGACCGAATCAGCCGACGCGGCGCAATGCGCCCGTCTTCGCTCACTTCACCGATACCGATGAAGCGCGCATTATGATCCTGTACCCGGACCATGCCAAATTGTGGCGCGTCCGGCGCGCGTACCGCCTGCCCATGCAGCCAGTAGAACGCACTGTGTTCCGACAGGCTGACCATCGGCCAGTCCTGCAGCCCGCTGTCAGATGGCATCAGGAAGCGGTCGAGCGCTTCGTTGCCACCGTCGGCATGGGCCTGTTCGAGTTCCTCGAGGGTAACCGTCTGTGCCAGCGCGAAGGGCCCGGCCTGGGTCCTGCGCAGCTCGGCGACATAAGCGCCGCAGCCTAGGGCTTCACCGATATCCTCCACCAGGGTGCGGATATAGGTGCCTTTGCTGCATCCTACGCTCAACCGTGCACGGGTGCCTTCGCACTCGAGCAACTCCAAGCGGTTAATAGTAACAGAACGCGCCTCGCGCTCCACTACCTCTCCTGCACGCGCCAGTTTGTACAGCGGCTGGCCATCACGCTTGAGCGCCGAGTACATGGGCGGTATCTGGCTGATGGGGCCACGAAAACGTGGCAGCAGCGCCTCGATATCGGCGCGACCAACGGTCACGTCGCGGGTCTGCAGTACCTCGCCCTCGGCATCGCCGGTGTTGGTAGTCTGCCCCATCTGCATGACGGTTTCGTAGCCCTTGTCGGAATCGAGCAAGTACTGCGAAAACTTGGTCGCCTCGCCGAAGCACAGCGGCAGCACGCCGGTTGCCAACGGATCGAGGCTACCGGTGTGGCCGGCCTTTTCCGCATTGAGCAGCCAGCGCACCTTTTGCAGGGCGGCGTTGGACGTGAAGCCCAGCGGCTTGTCGAGCAGGATGATGCCGCTGACATTGCGGCGGATACGTTTGACCTGGGCCACCACTTACTCCTTGGTGCCCGACTCGTCGGCATCCTTGTGCAGGCGGTCTTCGGCCACTGCACGCTCGATCAGCGCCGACAGGTGCACACCACGGCTGACACTTTCATCGAAGTGGAAGTGCAGCTGCGGCACGCTGCGCAGTTGCATCGAACGCCCCAGGTGCAGACGCAGGAAGCTGGCAGCGCTGTTCAATGCCTTGAGCGACTGCTGCACGGCGTCCGGGGTTTCCTCGCCCATGACGGTGATGAACACCTTGGCATGGCCCAGGTCACGGCTGACGTCCACGGCGGTGATGGTCACCAGACCGACGCGTGGGTCCTTGACTTCGCGACGGATCAGTTCGGCCAGCTCGCGCTGCATCTGATCGCCAATACGTTGGGTACGGCTATATTCTTTGGCCATTCTTGCTACCTGTAACTTAAAGCGGCAAACGCCCGGACAGACGAATGCCTGACCGGGCGCTACCTGAAGAGGTACCGCAAGCCGCCCTGTAGCGGGCGCTTGCGGCTCGCTCGCCCTTAAAGGGTACGAGCCACCTGGACTTTCTCGAAGACTTCGATCTTGTCGCCGACCTTGACGTCGTTGTAGCTCTTGACGCCAATACCGCACTCCATGCCCGAACGCACTTCGGAGGCGTCGTCCTTGAAGCGACGCAGCGATTCCAGCTCGCCTTCGAAGATCACAACGTCGTCGCGCAGTACGCGGATCGGACGGTTGCGGTAAACGGTACCCTCGATGACCATACAGCCAGCGATGGCGCCGAACTTCGGCGAACGGAACACGTCACGCACTTCGGCGACACCCAGGATGTTCTCGCGAACATCGCTGCCGAGCATGCCGGTCAGGGCCTTCTTGACGTCTTCGATGATGTCGTAGATCACGTTGTAGTAACGCATATCCAGACCTTCTTGCTCGACGATCTTGCGCGCACCGGCATCGGCACGCACGTTGAAGCCGAACAGTACTGCGTTCGAAGCCAGTGCCAGGTTGGCGTCGCTTTCGGTGATACCACCGACGCCACCACCAATCACACGCACCTGCACTTCGTCGTTGCCCAGGCCGCCAAGCGAGCCCTGCAGTGCTTCCAGAGAACCACGCACATCGGTCTTGAGAACGATGTTGAGGGTTTTCTTCTCTTCCTGACCCATGGTCTCGAAGATGTTTTCCAGCTTGCCGGCGTGAGCACGGGCCAGCTTGACCTCGCGGTACTTGCCTTGACGGAACAGGGCAACTTCACGGGCTTTCTTCTCGTCGGCAACCACGGACAGCTCGTCACCGGCTTCCGGGGTACCGTCCAGGCCGAGGATTTCGACCGGGATCGACGGGCCGGCTTCCTTCACAGGCTTGCCGTTCTCGTCGAGCATGGCACGCACGCGGCCATAGTTGGAACCGCACAGAACCATGTCGCCCTGACGCAGGGTACCGTCCTGAACCAGGATGGTCGCCACTGGGCCACGGCCCTTGTCCAGGCGCGATTCGACGACCACGCCACGACCTGGAGCGGTCGGGGTTGCAGTCAGTTCGAGGATCTCGGCCTGCAGCAGGACAGCTTCGAGCAGTTCGTCGACGCCGGTACCCATCTTCGCCGAAACCTTAACGAACGGAGTGTCACCACCCCAGTCCTCGGAGGTTACGCCTTCGACGGACAGTTCGTTGCGGATGCGATCGAGGTCAGCACCTGGCTTGTCGATCTTGTTCACCGCAACCACCAGCGGAACGCCAGCTGCCTTGGCATGCTGAACGGCTTCGCGGGTTTGAGGCATCACGCCGTCGTCCGCTGCCACCACCAGGATGACGATGTCGGTCGCCTTGGCACCGCGTGCACGCATCTGGGTGAAAGCTGCGTGGCCCGGGGTGTCGAGGAAGGTGACCATACCGCGGTCGGTTTCCACGTGGTAGGCACCGATGTGCTGGGTGATACCACCGGCTTCGCCAGCGGCAACCTTGGCACGACGGATGTAGTCGAGCAGCGAGGTCTTACCATGGTCAACGTGACCCATGACAGTAACCACCGGTGCACGCGACTCGGTCTGGCCTTCGAATTTCAGCGATTCGGCCAGGGAGTCTTCCAGCGCGGTGTCGCTGACCAGGGTGACCTTGTGGCCCAGCTCTTCTGCGATCAGCTGAGCGGTTTCCTGGTCGAGCACCTGGTTGATGGTGACCGGAGTACCCATCTTGAACATGAACTTGACCACTTCAGCGCCCTTGACGGACATCTGGTTGGCCAGCTCGGAGACCGTGATGGTCTCGCCGATGGTCACGTCACGGATGACGGGGCCAGTCGGGTTCTGGAAGCCGTGCTGATTACGCTTTTTCAGCTTGCCCTTGCCGCCACGACCACGACGAGCGCCATCGCTCTCTTCGTCGGTAGTGCGCGGAGCAGCACGCGGAGTCGGCGCCTTTTCCTTCTCCTTGACCTTGACCTTGATCGACACACGAGGCGCCTCGCCACGACGACGGTCGTCATCGCGAGTACGGCTTTCGTTGCGACGGGTCTCGTCCTTCTTGCGCTCGGCAGCACGGGCTGCAGCGTCTTCGGAGGCCGGAGCGTCGGCGACTACCGGGGCCGGGGCAGCGGCAGGAGCCGGCTCTGGCTTGGCGGCAGGCGCAGGGGCGGCTACAGCGGAGTCGGCCGCCTGACGACGGGCTTGCTCTTCGTTGCGCTGGCGAACTTCGGCCTCGACCTTGTCGCGAGCGGCATTTTCAGCCGCGCGGCGCTCATCCAGCTCACGCTTCTGCTCAGCCTGGATTTCTTCCGGGCTGCGCTGCACGAAAACTTTCTTCTTGCGTACTTCTACGCTGATGCTCTTGCTACCGGCGACACGCAGGGTGCTGGTGGTTTTGCGCTGCAAGGTAATCTTGCGCGGCTCTTCCGCCTTGCTCTTGTGGCTGCTTTTCAAATGAGTCAGCAGGGTCTGCTTCTCATTGTCGGTCACTACCTGACCGGCGTCGGTGTGCGGCAGACCTGCCTCACGCATCTGCTGCAGCAGGCGCTCTACCGGTGCCTCGACCTCTTGGGCCAGTTCTTTCACCGTGACTTGCGTCATGCACTTCTCTCCTCAGGCCGCGCCTAATTACTCGAACCAGTGGGCTCGGGCGGCCATGATCAACTTGCCGGCACGCTCTTCGTCGATGCCGTCGATGTCGAGCAGATCGTCGATCGACTGCTCGGCCAGGTCTTCGCGGTTAACCACGCCGCGCACCGCCAGTTCAGCCGCCAGGTCCTTGTCCATGCCCTCGAGGGAGAGCAGGTCTTCGGCCGGGTGGGCGTCTGCCAGTTTTTCTTCGGTAGCGATGGCCTTGGTCAACAAACGGTCCTTGGCTCGAGCGCGGAGCTCATTGACGATATCTTCGTCAAAGCCATCGATGTTGAGCATTTCTTCCAACGGTACGTAGGCAATTTCTTCGAGGCTGGTGAAGCCTTCGTCGACCAGCACTTGGGCCAGCTCCTCGTCGACTTCCAGTTCATCGATGAAATTGCGCAGGATGTCACCGGTTTCGGCCTGTTGCTTGGCCTGGATGTCCTTCTCGGTCATCACGTTCAGGGTCCAGCCGGTCAACTGACTGGCCAGGCGAACGTTCTGACCGCCACGGCCAATGGCCTGGGCCAGGTTGTCCTCGGCGACGGCGATGTCCATGGCATGGGCATCTTCATCAACGATGATCGCCGCGACTTCGGCCGGCGACATGGCGTTGATGACGAACTGCGCCGGGTTATCGTCCCACAGGACGATATCCACACGCTCACCACCCAGCTCCCCGGATACGGCCTGGACGCGCGAACCACGCATGCCGATGCAGGCACCTTGCGGGTCGATACGCTTGTCCTTGGAGCGGACGGCGATCTTGGCTCGCGAACCCGGATCACGGGAAGCAGCCATGACTTCGATGAGGCCCTCGGCGATTTCCGGCACTTCAATGCGGAAAAGCTCGATCAGCATCTGCGGCGCGGTGCGCGACAGAATCAGCTGTGGGCCACGGTTTTCAGTGCGAATTTCCTTGAGCAGCGCACGCAGGCGCACGCCAACACGGAAGGTTTCGCGCGGAATGATGTCTTCGCGAGCCAGCAAGGCCTCGGCATTGTTGCCCAGGTCAACGATGACGTTGTCGCGGGTAACCTTTTTAACGGTACCGGAGATGATCTCGCCCACGCGTTCGCGGTAGGCATCGACCACCTGGGCGCGCTCGGCCTCACGGACCTTCTGCACGATGACCTGCTTGGCGGTCTGGGCGGCGATACGACCGAACTCGATGGACTCGATCTTCTCCTCGATCACGTCACCGACCTTGGCTTCAGGGTGGGTGTCCTTGATCTTGTCCAGCCAGGTCTCGATTGCCGGATCATCAAGATCGGCTTCGTCGACCACGGTCCAACGACGGAAAGTCTCGTAGCTACCGGTGTGGCGATTGATTTCCACACGCAGGTCGACTTCGTCTTCAAAACGTTTTTTGGTTGCAGTGGCCAGGGCCACTTCCAGCGCTTCGAAAATGACGCCGGGCGGTACACCTTTTTCGTTGGATACCGATTCAACAACCAGCAGTACTTCTTTGCTCATCGTACGCCTCGCCTTGCGCAAGCCATTGGGCCCGGATAGTCCGCCGGGCCCGGCACGTCTCAGTCAAAACTGGGAATAATATTGGCCTTGTCGATCGAGTCGATCGGTAACAGGAACTCTTGGTTGTCCACCTGGACCACCACATCCTGCTCCTCCACACCACGGAGAAGGCCCTGGAAGTTACGACGACCCTCGAAGGGTGAGCGCAGCTTGATCTTCACTTGTTCGCCGGCATGCGAGGCAAACTGTTCCAGAGTGAACAGTGGGCGATCCATGCCTGGAGAAGACACCTCGAGGGTGTACTCACTGCTGATTGGATCTTCCACATCGAGGATTGCGCTGGCCTGACGACTGACCGCTTCGCAGTCCTCCACCAGAATGCCGCCTTCCTTGTCGATGTAGATGCGCAGTACCGAATGCTTACCCTGGGAAACGTATTCGATCCCCCAGCACTGATAGCCCAGACCCTCGACAACCGGGGCCAACAAGGCCTGCAACTGTTCTAGCTTGCTCGACACCTGAACCCCCTCGTGCATGCTGTGCAAATAAAAAATGGGCGAAGCGCCCATCCCTGAAAGCGCCGTTGGACAACGACGCCGAAAACTGTTCGGTTAGCAAAAAGCCCCTGAAAAGGGGCTCCGCTGAAGCTGGTTGCGGGGGCTGGATTTGAACCAACGACCTTCGGGTTATGAGCCCGACGAGCTACCAAGCTGCTCCACCCCGCGACAAAGCTGGGGCAAAAGTATAAGACCGAACCCTACTGAGGGTCAAATCCAAACATTCACCTACAAGAAAGCCCGCTAAAGCGGGCTCTCAAGCTTTAATTGGTACCGAGAAGGGGACTCGAACCCCTACACCCTATGGGCACAACCACCTCAAGGTTGCGTGTCTACCAATTCCACCACCTCGGCAATACTACTACTTGAAACCCGTTACTTCTGCTCTTCTGCCGGAGGAGGTACATCACCCGTGTTATTGGTGGTTTCGCTCTCCTGCTGTTGGAGCACCGGTACATCATCATTAACTGCCGGTTTTTGCTGCTCTTTCACTTCTAGCACTGCTGGATCTGGAAGACCTGCTTGGCTAAGCTGGTGAGCTTGTTGCTTCGCGAAGTATCCTAACCCAAGTGCTGTCAAAAAGAAAGTGGCAGCGAGTATAGCAGTTAATTTACTTAGGAACGTTGCAGAGCCTTGGCTCCCGAACACGGTGTTTGAGGCACCCGCGCCGAAAGATGCACCTGCTTCAGCACCTTTACCCTGTTGCAACAGAACCAGCACTACAAGCGACAGCGCTGCCAACAGATGAAAAACAACGATGACTGTTTCCAGCATTTGTTCAGTTTCCTGCGGCGCGACAAATTGCACCGAATTCGTCTGCGTTCAGGGAAGCCCCACCAATGAGACCCCCATCGATATCCGGCATGCCGAACAGTTCGGCCGCATTGGCCGCCTTCACGCTGCCGCCGTAGAGCAACTGCACCTTCGCAGCTACTTCAGCATCTTCTGCCGCCAGCTGGCCGCGGATGGCGGCGTGCACATCCTGGGCCTGCTGTGGCGTGGCCGTAAGGCCAGTGCCGATGGCCCATACAGGCTCATAGGCGATTACTGCATTGGCAAAAGCCTTAACACCGAATGCTTCGATGATACTGCTTAGTTGACGCCCGACAACTTCAAGCGTTTTGCCAGCCTCGCGCTCTTCAAGGGTTTCCCCGATGCAAAGCACTGGCTTCAAACCTTTGGCCTGGGCCGCTGCAAACTTGCGATTGAGCACTTCGTCGGTTTCACCAATGACTTGGCGACGCTCCGAGTGACCAATCAACACCAACTTGCAACCTGCTTCAACCAGCTGCTCCGGAGCAACTTCCCCGGTCAGCGCACCCTGTTCGGGTTGTACAGCAGAATTCTGTGCGCCGACAGTAATTTCTTTACCCGCCAAGCCATCGATCACTTGATTGATGAACAGGGCTGGTGGAAATACCGCGACTTCCACTCCGCTCGGCAAGGCGAGATTGCTCAAGCCTTCGGTCAGCTCAGCGACGCTAGCGCGGGTACCGTGCATCTTCCAGTTACCAGCTACCATAGGGCGACGCATGCTTTACCTCGTCGGTCAAAGTGGGCGCAGATCTTACCCAACCAGATCTGCGCTGGCAAGCGCCATCAGACACAAACTTCGCCAACCAGTTTGGCCAGTGCTTCAGCATGGCCACGCACCTGGGTTTCGTCTTCGCCTTCGACCATGACCCGCACCAGCGGCTCGGTACCAGACTTGCGCAACAGCACACGACCGCGACCGGCCAACGCTTCAGTGACCTTGGCACTGGCATCCTTGACGGCCGGGTGCTCCAGCGGGTCGACCTTGCTGGCGCCGAAGCGCACGTTGATCAACACCTGCGGGCACTTGCGCAGCGCCTGACGGGCCTGCGCCAAGGTTTCGCCACGGCGCTTGAGCGCCATCAGCACCTGCAAAGCGGCAATGATCGCGTCACCGGTGGTGGTGTGGTTGCAGCACACGACATGGCCGGAGTTTTCGCCACCAACCAGCCACTCGCGCTCCAGCAGCTCAGCCATGACATAACGGTCGCCGACCTTGGCCCGCACGAACGGGATATCCAGGTCTTTCAGTGCAAGCTCCAGGCCCAGGTTGCTCATCAGCGTGCCGACTACCCCACCTTGCAGCTTGCCACGATCGTGCAAGTCGCGAGCAATGATGAACAGCAGTTCGTCACCGTCGACGATGGCGCCGGTGTGGTCGACCATCAGCACCCGATCACCGTCGCCATCGAAGGCAATGCCAAGGTCGGCATGGCCCACCAGCACGGCAGCCTGCAGCGATTCGATGTGGGTCGAGCCGCAGCCTTCGTTGATGTTCAGGCCGTCTGGTTGCGCATGCAGCACGGTCACATCGGCACCCAACTCGCGGAACACGCTTGGCGCGACCTTGTAGGTGGCGCCGTGGGCGCAATCGACCACCAGTTTGAGGCCATCGAAGCTGGTGCTGCTCGGCACGCTGCTCTTGCAGAATTCGATGTAGCGGCCCGCCGCGTCGTTGATGCGCGACACCTTGCCCAGCTTGCTCGAATCGACAACCGTCATCGGCTGGTCGAGCAGTTCCTCGATCATCAGCTCGACTTCGTCAGGCAGCTTGGTGCCCTGACCGGAGAAGAACTTGATGCCGTTGTCTTCGTGCGGGTTGTGCGAGGCACTGATGACAATGCCCGCCTGGGCATGGAATGTGCGCGTCAGGTAGGCGATGGCTGGTGTAGGCATTGGCCCCAGCAGCATGACATCGGCACCCGCGGCGGCCAGGCCGGCTTCGAGCGCGGACTCGAACATGTAACCAGAGATACGCGTGTCCTTGCCCACCAGCACCCGGCAATGGCCCTGCTTGCGGAACGCCATGCCAGCCGCCCAGCCAAGCTTCAGCATGAAGTCAGGCGTGATCGGGTATTCGCCGACGCGGCCACGAATGCCGTCGGTACCAAAGTATTTTCTGCTCATAGGGACTCCAATGTTCTTATTCGGCGTTTTGCACCGCAGCGATCATGCGCACTACATCGACAGTTTCGGCCACATCATGGACACGAAGTATGCTCGCCCCCTTGGTCATGGCCAACGCCGCCAGCGCAAGGCTGCCGTACAAGCGCTCGCCGACCGGACGTTCCAGCGTCAGGCCGATCATGCTCTTTCGTGAAACACCCACCAGCAGTGGGCGCCCAAGGCGATAGAGCGCTTCCATGTGCTTGAACAGGCTCAGGTTGTGCGCCAGTGTCTTGGCGAAACCAAAGCCCGGATCAAGAATGATTCTGTTTGAATCGATGCCCGCCGCCGAACAGGCGGCCATCCGCTGCTCAAGATAACGCGCAACGTCGGCGGTCACATCTTCGTAATGCGGGTCATCCTGCATGTTACCCGGCTCGCCACGCATGTGCATGAGGCACACCGGCAGGCCAGTATCGGCCGCGGCGTCCAGAGCGCCATCGCGCTCCAGGGCGCGCACGTCATTGATCAGCCCGGCGCCTAGACGCGCGGACTCGCGGATGACGGCAGGCGTCGAGGTATCGACCGAGATGACCACGTCAAGGCGACTATTGATCGCCTCAACCATTGGCGCCACCCGCTCCAGCTCTTCGGTCACCGATACTGCGCGTGCGCCCGGCCGCGTGGACTCGCCGCCGATGTCGATCAGCGTAGCGCCGGCGGCAACCATTGCCTCGGCATGGCGCAGGGCCTCGTCACGCTGACTGAAGCGCCCGCCATCGGAGAAGGAATCGGGGGTGATATTGAGAATACCCATGACATGGGTACGTGACAAATCAAGAACCCGGTTGCCGCAAGGCAACCGGGTCGGGTACTGCACTGAGCTCATAGATGCCCTTAGTGTTGAGCTGCTGGGCCGCCGATTGGCGATTCCGGACGATCATTCTGGGCCGCAGGCGTACCCGAGTCCTTGTCATCGTCCCAGTCACGCGGCTCGCGTGGCGTACGCCCAGCCATGATGTCGTCGATCTGATCGGCATCGATGGTTTCGTACTTCATCAACGCTTCGGTCATCGCTTCAAGCTTGTCTCGATTCTCGATCAGCAGCTGCTTGGCAGTGGCGTAGCACTGATCGATGATGCTGCGCACTTCGGAGTCGATCAGCTTGGCAGTCTCGCCGGACACACTGGCGTGCTGGCTGCCGGCGCTACGACCGAGGAATACCTCACCCTCTTCTTCTGCGTACATCAGCGGGCCGAGTTTTTCCGACAAGCCCCACTTGGTCACCATGTTTCGGGCGATCTGGCTGGCACGCATGATGTCGTTGGACGCACCGGTAGTCACGCCATCGAAGCCCAGGGTCATTTCTTCGGCGATACGACCACCGTACAGCGAACAGATCTGGCTGATGAGCGCGCGCTTGGACAGGCTGTAACGGTCTTCTTCCGGCAGGAACATGGTCACGCCCAAGGCACGACCGCGCGGAATGATCGAAACCTTGTAGACCGGGTCGTGCTCTGGCACCAGGCGACCAACGATGGCATGGCCAGCCTCGTGGTAGGCAGTGTTACGTTTTTCTTTCTCGGACATGACCATGGTCTTGCGCTCGGCGCCCATCATGATCTTGTCCTTGGCCAGTTCGAACTCTTTCATTTCGACCAGGCGCTTGTTGGAGCGTGCGGCAAACAGCGAAGCCTCGTTGACCAGGTTGGCCAGGTCGGCACCGGAGAAGCCTGGGGTACCACGGGCAATGACCGCCGGGTTGACGTTCTCGCCAACCGGTACTTTGCGCATGTGCACCTTGAGGATCTGTTCGCGACCACGGATATCCGGCAGGCCGACCACCACCTGGCGGTCGAAGCGACCCGGACGCAGCAGCGCAGGGTCGAGTACGTCCGGACGGTTGGTAGCAGCGATAACGATGATGCCATCGTTCATCTCGAAGCCGTCCATCTCCACCAGCAACTGGTTGAGGGTTTGCTCACGCTCGTCGTGACCGCCGCCCATGCCGGCGCCACGGTGGCGACCAACGGCGTCGATCTCGTCGATGAAGATGATGCACGGGGCGTGCTTCTTGGCCTGCTCGAACATGTCGCGCACACGGCTGGCACCGACACCGACGAACATCTCCACGAAGTCCGAACCGGAAATGGTGAAGAACGGCACTTTCGCTTCGCCAGCAATGGCCTTGGCCAGCAAGGTCTTACCGGTACCGGGCGGGCCAACCATCAGCACACCACGTGGAATGCGGCCACCCAGGCGCTGGAACTTGCCTGGATCGCGCAGGAACTCGACCAGCTCGCCAACCTCTTCCTTGGCTTCGTCGCAGCCGGCAACGTCGGCCAGCGTGGTCTTGACCTGGTCTTCGGACAGCAGGCGCGCCTTGCTCTTGCCAAAGCTCATCGGCCCGCCCTTTCCGCCTGCGCCGCCTTGCATCTGGCGCATGAAGAACATGAACACGGCAATGATCACCAGGATCGGGAAGCTCGCCACCAACAGCTGCGTCCAGATGCTCTGCTGCTCAGGCTGCTTGCCTTCGACAACCACATGGTTGTCGACCAGGTCGCCGATCAGGCCATTGTCGGTAATGGCCGGACGCACGGTCTTGAAGCTGTCGCCGTCGGCGCGCTTGCCGGTAATGATGTAGCCGTCTACGGTCACACGCTCGACCTTGCCATCCTTGACCTGCTGGATGAAGTCGGAGTAGTTGAGGGTCTGCGGCTCGTTAGGGCTGGAGAAGTTGTTCATCACTGTCACCAGGACAGCTGCGATGATCAACCACAGGATCAGATTCTTTGCCATGTCGTTCAATTCGCTACCCTCTGAGGCCGGCGCACGACGCAGCCGTGCCTCGCATGATATTCATCGCCCTAACTTACTACATTACCTACGCAGCCGCAGGCACCGTCTGTAACCCTTTGTGAAAGCTAGACTACACGAAGTTCGGACGATCCTGACGCAGTGGCCGATTGGAATTAACTATCGGCCACCCCGCTTCACACCTTTCATGCCCCTTTGAAGCCTCTGCCCAACAGGTATTGCTCACGGGAGCGATCCCGCGACGAAGATGGCTTGCGCATTTGCACTTTGTCGAACTTGCTGCGCACGTCCTTCAGGTACACGTCAAAACCTTCGCCCTGGAAAATCTTGATCAGGAAGTCGCCGCCGGGCTTGAGTACGCGGGTCGCCAGATCGAGGGCCAGCTCACAGAGGAACATGGCACGCGGTATGTCCACCGCGGGCGTACCACTCATATTGGGGGCCATGTCGGAAATCACAAGGTCTACGTGCGAATCGCCGACAGCCTCGAGAATGCGCTGCAGCACTTCATCGTGGGTGAAGTCACCCTGAATGAAGGTCACATCAGCGATCGAGTCCATTTCCAGAATGTCGGAAGCGATCAGGCGACCCTGGCCACCAATCAGACGACTGGTCACCTGGGACCAGCCACCAGGCGCGGCGCCGAGGTCGATCACACTCATGCCAGGGCGGATCAGACGGTCCTTCTCCTGGATCTCCAGCAGTTTGTAGCTCGCACGCGAGCGGTAGCCATCCTTCTGCGCCTGCTTCACAAAAGGGTCGTTAAAATGCTCTCGCAGCCAGTTGGCGCTGCTTTTGGAACGTTGTACCACGGGGCACCTCGATGATATGCGTCGTGATTGACTGGGCGGAGCCGGTGGCCCTCGGGTAAAATGCCGGTCAATTTTACAGAATCAGACGGAAAGGGTCAGATTATGCCGCTCAATAACGAGCAGAAGAAGCAATACAAGTCCATTGGTCATGACCTGAAGCCGGTCCTGATCGTTGCTGGCAACGGTTTGAATGAAGGCGTCATCGCCGAATTGGAGCGCGCGCTGGTCGACCATGAGCTGATCAAGGTCGAAATTCGCTCGGAAGACCGCGAAGAACGTGCCGAAACCATTGCAGAACTGTGCAAGGCCGGCCGTGCCGAGCTGGTGCAGACCATCGGCAAGAAAGCCCTGATCTACCGCAAGAACCCACAGCCGAACAAGCAGCTGTCCAACATCCACCGTTACAAGTAACGGTAGCTCCGATCAGTGGCGCGGTGAACGCGCCCTGACCGGGACCGGTTGGGCCACCAGCACGATGCCGGAAAAACCCAGCACCAGGAAACAGAACATCTGCCAGCGCTCGCCTACGGAAATACCGTAGCGCAAGGTGTAATACCCCACGCACGCACCGAAACCGAGCAACAACATCTGGCCACGAAACTGCCGCCACCAGGCCGCCAGGCCGTCCACCCTCGCCAGCACCGCAAGCTGGGTCAACAAACCAAGCAACGCCACGCCGATCAACCAGCGGTCGATCTGCCCGGCGATATCCTGCACCAGCAGCGGCGCCAGGCCACTGACCTTGAGCGCAGGCACCAGCCCCACATGGAACACCCACAGGCCACCGACCCAGAACACCTGGGCCAATTGCCAGAGGATCCCCTCGAGGGATGGCGCCCGCAGGCGCCGGTCAGATGTGCTTGACTTCGACAATCTCGTACTCGACCGTGCCGCTAGGCGTCTTGACGACGACAGTATCACCTTCTTCCTTGCCGATGATGGCACGGGCAATCGGCGCACCGCTTGAGAGCTTGCCCTGTTTCACGTCGGCTTCATCCTCGCCGACGATCTGATAGGTCACCTCTTCATCGGTTTCGGTGTTGGCCAGTACCACGGTGGTACCGAAAATCACCTTGCCGGTGTGAGGGATCGTGGTCACGTCGATCACGACCGAATTCTGCAGACGGCCTTCGATATCGCGGATACGCGCCTCGACCATGCCCTGCTCTTCACGGGCAGCATGGTATTCGGCGTTTTCCTTGAGGTCACCCAGCTCACGTGCTTCACCGATCGCCTGGCTCAGGCGTGGGCGCTCGGTCTTGCTCAGGAACAGGTGCTCCTCTTCCAGGGCGCGAGCGCCCTGGACGGTCATCGGGTACTTGGTAATGCTCATGCTTTCAGTCCTGCATGCAGATCTTGCAAGCGACGAACGGTCTTTTCCGGACCAAACTTCAGCGCTTCGCAGATGGCTTCACCGGCCGCAATGGTCGTGGTGCAGTAAATCTTGTGCTGCAGCGCATTGCGACGAATCGAGTAGGAATCGGCGATCGACTGGCGGCCTTCGGTGGTGTTGATGATCAGCGACACTTCGTCGTTCTTGATCATGTCGACCACGTGCGGGCGACCTTCGGTCACCTTGTTCACACGGCGTACTTTCAGGCCAGCCGCCTCGATAACCTTGGCGGTGCCAGCAGTTGCAACCACTTCGAAGCCCAGGGCGATCAGGTCGCGAGCAACGCCTGCCACTTGTGGCTTGTCGTCGTCACGCACGCTGATGAACGCGGTACCGCCGGTCGGCAGCACTTCGCTCGCACCCATCTGAGCCTTGGCGAAGGCTTCACCGAAGCTGTCACCGACACCCATGACTTCACCGGTCGATTTCATCTCAGGGCCGAGGATCGGGTCAACCCCTGGGAACTTGGCGAACGGGAAGACGGCTTCCTTGACGCTGTAGAAGTTCGGGATGATTTCCTGGGTGAAGCCCAGCTCTTTCAGGGTTTTGCCAGCCATGACGCGGGCGGCGATCATGGCCAGGGAAGTGCCGATGCACTTGGACACGAACGGCACGGTACGCGAGGCACGCGGGTTGACTTCGATCACGTAGATCTTGTCGCCCTGCAGGGCCAGCTGCACGTTCATCAGGCCGACCACGCCCAGCTCCAGGGCCATTTTCTTGACCTGTACGCGGACTTCGTCCTGCACTTCCTTGCTCAGCGAGTAAGGAGGCAGCGAGCACGCCGAGTCACCGGAGTGAACGCCGGCCTGTTCGATGTGCTGCATGATCGCGCCGATGACCACGTCGGTGCCGTCGCACACCGCATCCACGTCCATCTCGATGGCGCAGTTGAGGAAGTGGTCGAGCAGTACCGGGCTGTCGTTCGACACCTGAACCGCTTCACGCAGGTAGCGCTTCAGCTCGTCCAGCTCGTAGACGATTTCCATGGCGCGGCCGCCCAGTACGTAGGATGGGCGCACAACCAGCGGGTAACCGATGCCGCCCGCAGCGCGGATGGCTTCTTCTTCACTGCGCACGGTGGCGTTTGGCGGCTGCAGCAAGCTCAGGCGCTGAACCATCTGCTGGAAGCGCTCACGGTCTTCGGCGCGGTCGATGGCGTCAGGACTGGTACCGATGATCGGTACGCCAGCTTCTTCCAGAGCGCGGGCCAGTTTCAGCGGGGTCTGGCCGCCGTAGTGAACGATCACGCCTTTCGGCTTCTCGACGCGGCAGACTTCCAGCACGTCTTCCAGGGTCAGCGGCTCGAAGTACAGACGGTCGGAAGTGTCGTAGTCGGTAGAGACGGTTTCCGGGTTGCAGTTGACCATGATGGTCTCGTAACCGTCTTCACGCAGCGCCAGGGCAGCGTGTACGCAGCAGTAGTCGAACTCGATACCCTGGCCGATACGGTTAGGGCCGCCACCCAGGATCATGATCTTGTCGCGGGTCGACGGGTTGGCCTCGCACTCTTCCTCATAGGTGGAGTACAGGTAGGCGGTGTCGGTGGCGAACTCGGCGGCGCAGGTGTCGACGCGCTTGTACACCGGGAACACTTCCAGCTTGTGGCGGTGACGGCGCAGGTTCTTGTCGGTGATGCCCAGCAACACAGCCAGACGCTGATCCGAGAAGCCCTTGCGCTTGAGGCGCAGCATGTAGTCCTTGTCGATCGCCGACAGGGCCAGGGTCTTGACCTTCTCTTCTTCCTTGATCAGATCTTCCATCTGCACCAGGAACCACATGTCGATGCCGGTCAGGGCGAAGATTTCTTCACAGGTCATGCCCGAACGCATGGCGTCAGCCACGTACCAGATACGCTCGGCACCCGGCACGGTCAGCTCGCGCTTGAGGATGCTGGCAGCTTCCGGGCTGGCCAGGTCGACTTTAGGGTCGAGGCCGCAAGCACCGACTTCCAGGCCGCGCAGGGCTTTCTGCAGGGATTCCTGGAAGGTACGGCCGATGGCCATGACTTCACCCACGGATTTCATCTGGGTGGTCAGGCGGGCGTCGGCTTTCGGGAATTTCTCGAAGGCGAAGCGTGGCAGCTTGGTGACGACGTAGTCGATCGACGGCTCGAAGGAAGCCGGGGTGCGGCCGCCAGTGATGTCGTTCTGCAGCTCGTCGAGGGTGTAGCCAATGGCCAGCTTGGCGGCGATCTTGGCGATCGGGAAGCCGGTAGCCTTGGAAGCCAGGGCGGACGAACGCGAAACGCGCGGGTTCATCTCGATCACGACCATACGGCCAGTGTTCGGGCAAATACCGAACTGCACGTTGGAACCGCCGGTTTCCACACCAATTTCACGCAGCACCGCCAGCGAGGCGTTGCGCATGATCTGGTATTCCTTGTCGGTCAGGGTCTGTGCCGGAGCGACAGTGATCGAGTCACCGGTGTGCACACCCATCGGGTCGAAGTTTTCGATGGAGCAGACGATGATGCAGTTGTCCTTTTTGTCGCGGACCACTTCCATCTCGTACTCTTTCCAGCCGATCAGCGATTCGTCGATCAGCAGCTCTTTGGTCGGCGACAGGTCCAGACCACGGGTGCAGATTTCTTCGAACTCTTCACGGTTGTAAGCAATACCACCGCCAGTGCCACCCATGGTGAACGACGGGCGGATGATGCATGGGAAGCCGAGCTTCTCGAGGACCGCATTGGCCTCTTCCATGCTGTGGGCGATACCGGAGCGCGGGCACTCCAGGCCGATGTCCTTCATCGCCTTGTCGAAGCGCGAACGGTCTTCAGCCTTGTCGATAGTGTCGGCGTTGGCACCGATCATCTCTACGCCGAACTTCTCCAGAACGCCGTGGCGCTCCAGGTCCAGGGCGCAGTTCAGTGCAGTCTGGCCACCCATGGTCGGCAATACGGCGTCTGGGCGCTCTTTCTCGATGATCTTGGCCACCGACTGCCACTTGATCGGTTCGATGTAGGTGGCGTCGGCCATGGCCGGGTCGGTCATGATGGTGGCTGGGTTGGAGTTCACCAGGATGACGCGGAAACCTTCCTCGCGCAGGGCTTTACAGGCCTGGGCGCCGGAGTAGTCGAATTCGCAGGCCTGGCCGATCACGATCGGGCCAGCGCCGAGAATCAGGATGCTTTTGATGTCTGTACGTTTTGGCATGGTGGTCACTCAAATCCGGGGTCAGTCGGCAAGCCGCTTTGAACAATCTGGGTCAGGCGCTTCCGGGCGCGGCAGGAGCCGGCCCGGGGCCTTGATGCAGGATGCTCAGCGGCGCTTGGCCATGGCATCGGTGAAACGATCGAACAGTGGCGCGACGTCGGTCGGGCCTGGGCTCGCTTCAGGGTGGCCCTGGAAGCTGAACGCGCTCTTGTCGGTACGCTCGATACCTTGCAGGGTGCCGTCGAACAGCGACTTGTGGATGGCGCGGACGTTACCCGGCAGGGTGGCTTCGTCAACGGCAAAGCCGTGGTTCTGGCTGGTGATCATGACCACGCCGGTGTCCAGGTCCTGGACCGGGTGGTTGGCACCATGGTGGCCATGGCCCATTTTCACGGTCTTGGCGCCGGAAGCCAGGGCCAGCAGCTGGTGACCGAGGCAGATGCCGAATACCGGGATCTCGGTTTCGAGGATTTCCTTGATCGCCTGGATGGCGTAGTCGCACGGCTCGGGGTCACCAGGGCCGTTGGACAGGAACACGCCGTCCGGGTTGAGTGCCAGCACTTCGCTGGCCGGGGTCTGGGCCGGCACCACGGTCACGCGGCAGCCACGGGCAACCAGCATGCGCAGAATGTTCAGCTTGACGCCATAGTCGAAGGCAACCACGTGATACGGCAGGTCGGCAGCGTCGATGGTCGGGTGGCTGTCGGTTTTCAGCTCCCACACACTGGAGCGCCATTCGTAGCGTTCCTTGGTGGAGACAACCTTGGCCAGGTCCATGCCCTTCAGGCCTGGGAAGCCACGGGCAGCGGCGATGGCGGCTTCTTCGCTGATGTTGTCACCGGCGAGGATGCAACCGTTCTGGGCGCCCTTTTCACGCAGGATACGGGTCAGGCGGCGGGTGTCGATGCCGGCGATGGCAACGACGTTGTTGGCCTTGAGGTACTCAGGCAGCGACTGGGTGTTACGCCAGTTGCTGGCCAGCAGCGGCAGGTCACGGATGACCAGGCCAGCGGACCAGACGCGGTTCGACTCGGCATCTTCCGGCGTGGTGCCGGTGTTGCCGATGTGCGGGTAGGTCAGGGTAACGATTTGCTGCGCATAGGAAGGGTCTGTAAGGATTTCCTGGTAGCCGGTCATAGCGGTGTTGAATACCACCTCACCAACGGTCTGACCGTCGGCACCAATGGCTTCACCGCGAAAAATACTGCCGTCGGCAAGGGCGAGTATGGCTGGCTTTGTCAAGAAGACCTCCCGTAAATCAAGCATGAAAGGGCGATCGCAGGTTGCAAAAAAGCGGAGTGACGTATGGACACGTCACCCCGCTTTCATGTGCTGAATTCAATTCGCTGCGCGCTTTTAGTGGACACACTAAAGCTGTAGCTTACAGAAAAGTGCGTTTTCGGTCTACCGTGGATGTGTCTCTAAAACACATGAATGCGACAGGCTGACGTCCATGTTGGTTTCTTCGCGGGCAAACCCGCGAAGAAACCAACACCGCGTAGCGGCTTAACGCAGCTCGAGCACATCCTGCATGTCGTACAGCGCAGGCTCACGCCCATCCAGCCACAGCGCCGCACGCACGGCCCCCTTGGCGAAGGTCATGCGGCTGGAGGCCTTGTGAGTGATTTCCAGGCGCTCGCCTTCGGCAGCAAACAACACGGTGTGATCGCCCACCACGTCGCCGGCCCGCACGGTAGCGAAGCCGATGGTCTTGCGATCACGCGCGCCGGTCTGGCCTTCGCGGCCATACACCGCCACTTCCTGCAGGTTACGCCCCAGCGCATTGGCAACCACTTCACCCATGCGCAATGCAGTACCCGACGGCGCATCGACCTTGTGCCGGTGGTGCGCCTCGATGATCTCGATATCGACATCATCACCCAGCACCCGCGCCGCCATATCCAGCAACTTGAGGCTAAGGTTCACACCCACACTGAAGTTGGCGGCGAACACGATTGGAATGTCCTTGCCGGCCTCGGCCAGCAACTGCTTCTCTTCGACAGAGAAGCCCGTGGTGCCAATGATCATGGCTTTGCCGTGCTTGCGGCAGAACGCCAGGTTCTTCAGGGTCACCGAAGGGTGCGTGAAGTCGATCAGCACGTCGAACTCGTCAGCCACCTTGGCCAGGTCATCGGAGAGCAACACTCCGATCCGGCCGAGGGCCGCCAGCTCACCAGCATCAGCGCCCACCAGCGAGCTGTCAGGGCGATCGATCGCCGCCGTCAGCCCAGCACCAGGGGTTTGCTGTACGGCTTCGATCAGGGTCTTGCCCATCCGCCCAGCCGCACCCATTACCGCAATACGTCGCATAGCCATTTCCTTGTCAGAGATCGCCGAAGAAGCGCTTCACGCCATCGAACCAGCCACTGGCCTTGGGCGAGTGGGAGCTGTCGCCTTCCAGCGAATCACGCAGCTCCTCGAGCAGCTCGCGCTGGCGGCGGCTGAGGTTGACCGGGGTTTCCACCGCCACGCGGCACAGCAGGTCGCCCGCACCACCACCACGTACCGGAGCAACGCCCTTGCCGCGCAAACGGAACTGCTTGCCGGTCTGGGTGCCTTCCGGAATTTTCAGCTTCACGCGGCCATCCAGGGTCGGCACTTCCAGCTCGCCGCCCAGGGCGGCATCGGTGTAGCTGATCGGCACTTCGCAGTACAGGTGCTTGCCGTCGCGCTGGAAGATCTCGTGCTCACGCACGCTGATCACCACGTACAGATCACCGGTCGGGCCACCATGGGTACCGGCCTCACCCTCGCCCGACAGGCGAATGCGGTCACCGGTATCAACACCCGCCGGCACCTTGACCGACAGCGTCTTGTATTCTTCGACACGGCCTTCGCCGTGGCACGAGGTGCACGGGTCGGTAATGATCTTGCCTTGGCCATGGCAGCGCGGGCAGGTCTGCTGCACCGAGAAGAAGCCTTGCTGCATGCGCACCTGGCCGATGCCGCCGCAGGTCGGGCAGGTCGAAGGGGTCGAACCCTTCTTGGCACCAGAACCGTCGCAAGGCTGGCAGTTGACCAAGGTAGGCACGCGAATGCTGACCGTGGTGCCGCGCACCGCTTCTTCCAGGTTCAGTTCAAGGGTGTAGCGCAGGTCGCTGCCGCGCTGGGCACCGCCACGTCCGCCACCGCGGCCGCCACCGAAGAAATCGCTGAACACATCACCGAAGATGTCGGAGAAGTTGGCGCCACCGAAGCCGGCACCGCCGCCACCCATGCTTGGGTCGACGCCAGCGTGGCCATACTGGTCGAAGGCCGCGCGCTTGCTCGCGTCAGACAGCACTTCGTAGGCCTCGTTGGCCTCCTTGAACTTGTCTTCCGACTCTTTATCGCCCGGGTTGCGGTCCGGGTGATACTTCATCGCCAGACGGCGATACGCCTTCTTGAGGTCAGCTTCGCTGGCGCCGCGCTCGACACCCAGGACCTCATAATAATCACGCTTGGACATAGGTCATTTGCACCTTGTTAGGCGTCAGGCATCTGCGCCGCGCCGTCAACACCTGCCCACCCCCAAGGAGCGCTGACAGATGCTGTAAAAATTCTCGAATTCCAGATACGCCAACGCGGGAGCAAGCCCCCGCGCGGCGACATCCTACCAGTTCACCGGCAAACACCGGTGAACTGGCCGACAACATGCAACGATTACTTCTTGTCGTCGCCTTTCACTTCTTCGAACTCGGCGTCAACCACGTCATCGTGCTTGGCTTCCGGCTCGGCCTGCTGCGCGCCACCCTGAGGCTGTTCGGCCGACTGCTCGGCGTACATCTTCTGGGCAACCGGGGCAGAGACCTTGGACAGCTCTTCGACCTTGGCGTCGATTGCGGCCTTGTCGTCGCCTTTGACAGCGGCTTCCAGGGCAACCACGGCAGCTTCGATCGCGGCCTTCTCTTCAGCAGTGACCTTGTCACCGGCATCAACGACCATCTTGCGAGTCGAGTGCACCAGCGCGTCACCCTGGTTACGGGCAGCGGCCAGTTCTTCGAACTTGCGGTCTTCCTCGGCGTTGGCCTCGGCGTCACGCACCATGCGCTCGATTTCCTCGTCCGACAGACCGGAGTTGGCCTTGATCACGATCGACTGAGCCTTGCCGGTGGCCTTGTCTTTGGCGCCAACGTGCAGGATGCCGTTGGCGTCGATGTCGAAGGTCACTTCGATCTGCGGTACACCACGTGGTGCTGGCGGAATGTCAGCCAGGTCAAACTTGCCCAGCGACTTGTTCTGCGCAGCCTGCTTACGCTCACCCTGCAGCACGTGAATGGTCACGGCGCCCTGGTTGTCATCGGCGGTCGAGAACACCTGCGACTTTTTGGTCGGGATGGTGGTGTTCTTCTCGATCAGCGCGGTCATCACGCCACCCATGGTTTCGATACCCAGGGTCAGCGGGCTGACGTCCAGCAGCAGTACGTCTTTCACGTCACCGGCCAATACCGCGCCCTGGATGGCAGCACCCATGGCAACTGCTTCGTCCGGGTTGACGTCCTTGCGCGCTTCTTTACCGAAGAAGTCAGCAACGGTTTTCTGCACCAGCGGCATACGGGTCTGGCCACCGACCAGGATCACGTCGTCGATCTTGCTGGCGTCGATGCCGGCGTCTTTCAGGGCGATGCGGCAAGGCTCGATGGTACGTTGAACCAGGTCTTCAACCAGCGACTCCAGCTTGGCGCGGGAGATTTTCACGTTCAGGTGCTTCGGACCTGTCGCATCTGCGGTGATGTACGGCAGGTTGACGTCGGTCGACTGAGTCGAGGACAGCTCGATCTTGGCTTTCTCGGCAGCTTCTTTCAGGCGCTGCAGGGCCAGCGGATCGTTCTTCAGGTCCATGCCGGACTCTTTCTTGAACTCGTCGACAAGGTAGTCGATCAGGCGCATGTCGAAGTCTTCGCCACCCAGGAAGGTGTCGCCGTTGGTGGCCAGTACTTCGAACTGATGCTCACCGTCGACTTCGGCGATTTCGATGACCGAAACGTCGAAGGTACCACCACCCAGGTCATAAACGATGACGGTGTGGTCGCCTTTGGCCTTGTCCATGCCGTAAGCCAGAGCAGCGGCGGTCGGCTCGTTGATGATGCGCTTGACGTCCAGACCAGCGATGCGGCCGGCATCCTTGGTGGCCTGGCGCTGGCTGTCGTTGAAGTAGGCCGGAACGGTGATGACCGCCTCGGTGACAGGCTCGCCGAGGTAGTCTTCGGCGGTCTTCTTCATTTTTTTCAGCACTTCGGCGCTGATTTGCGGTGGCGCCATGTCCTTGCCGCCGGCCTGTACCCAAGCGTCGCCGTTACCGCCCTTGACGATTTTGTATGGCACCAGCTTGATGTCTTTCTGCACGACCTCTTCTTCGAAGCGGCGGCCAATCAGGCGCTTCACTGCGAACAGGGTGTTGTGCGGGTTGGTCACAGCCTGGCGCTTGGCCGACTGGCCAACCAGGATTTCGCCGTCGTTGGCATAAGCCACGATCGAAGGGGTAGTACGCGCGCCTTCGGCGTTTTCGATGACCTTGACGTTACCGTTTTCCAGAATGGAGACGCACGAGTTGGTGGTCCCCAGGTCGATACCGATGATTTTGCCCATGTTAACTCTCCCGAAACTTGAATTTGGCGGCAGCGGCTACTTCGGCCAACTGCGGTAATACTTGATCGCTTGACACCTAGATGGGGATGCCCGGACTAATTTCAAGCCTTCTCGTCGATAGAAGGTTGCGGGGCAGCCGGCGCCTTGCTGACCACCACCATGGCGGGGCGCAGCAGGCGGCCATTCAGCAGGTAGCCTTTCTGGAACACGTTCAGCACGCTGTTTGGCTCTACTTCGGCGTTTTCCTGCATGGCCATGGCCTGGTGGTGCTCAGGGTTGAACGGCTGACCGTGCGGGTCGACAGCTTCGAGGTTGTAGCGCTTGAGGGTGTCCTGGAACATCTTCAGGGTCAGCTCGACGCCTTCACGAATCTGCTTGACGTGCTCGTCGTCGGCGCTGGAGTGAGCCAAGGCCAGTTCCAGGCTGTCGATCACCGGCAGCAGGTCGCTGGAGAATTTCTCGAGGGCGAACTTGCGGGCCTTGTCGACTTCCTGCTCGGCGCGGCGAATGCTGTTCTGCGCTTCTGCTGCGACACGCAGGGACTGATCCTTGGCGGCGGCCAGCTGCTCCTCGAGCTCCTGAACGCGGGCGCCGTTATCCACTGCAGCGGCTTCTTCGGCATTAAGGTCTTTCTCGTTCAGCTGATCGTCAGCCATGGGTTCTCTCCTCCGCAATTTCTGTAGTACGAGCAAAGCTCGCCGTGTCTGCCGGCTATATGGGGCCTGAAAAACCAGCTTCAAGGGGCAAGGTGGTTTTCAGGGCCGCAACAGAATCTGCCAAGGGGCATTGGCAGGCCTGAAAAAAGTACTGTATAAATAACCAGACCTGACTTTCGGGAGCCGCCCCATGCTGGTGCACCTGTCCATTCACAATTACGCCATCGTCGAGCACCTCGACCTCGAAATCGCCCGTGGCATGTCTGTCATCACCGGCGAGACCGGCGCCGGCAAATCGATCATGCTCGACGCCCTTGGCCTGGCCCTGGGCGACCGAGCCGACAGCGGTGTGGTGCGCCCCGGCACCGACAAGGCAGACATCCTCGCCACCTTCGACCTGGTGGACATCCCCGAGGCGCATGCCTGGCTGACCGAGCGCGACCTGGACAACGACGGCCTGTGCATCCTGCGCCGGGTGATCACCGCCGAAGGCCGCAGCCGCGGCTACATCAACGGCACGCCCTGCCCGCTTGGCGACCTTAAAGCGCTGGGCGAACTGCTGATCGACATCCATAGCCAGCACGAGCACCAGTCGCTGCTCAAGACCGACACCCATCGCCGCTTGCTCGACGAGTATGCGGGCGCCGTCGACCTGGCCCGCCAGGTACAGCTGGCAGCCAAGCGCTGGAACCAAACCCGCCTGGAGCTGGAGCGCCTGTCCAATTCCGGCGACGAGCAGCGCGCCCGCCACCAACTGCTCAGCTACCAACTGGAAGAACTGGACAACCTGGGCCTTGGCGAGCACGAACTGGAGCAGCTGGAACAGGAGCACAAGAACCTGACCAGCGCCGAAGCCCTGTTCGGCATCTGTCGCCAGGTCATCGACCAGTGCAGCGAGAGCGACTCGGGCAACGTGCTCAGTGCCCTCACCTCCTGCCTCAATCGTCTGGGTGCCGCCACCAACTCACCCAAGGCACTGGGCGAAGCAGCCAACCTGATCGCCAGCGCGCAAATCCAGGTCGAGGAAGCCGTGGGCGAACTCAACCGCTTCCTCGACAACTTCGATGCCGACCCGATGCGCCTGCAGGCCTTGGAAGAGCGCCTCGACACCCTCTATACGCTGGCGCGCAAACACCGCGTGCACCCCACCGAACTGCCTCACCTGCAGCAACGGCTGATGGAAGAAATCGAAGGCCTTAACGCCAGTGACGAGTCGATCGAGCGCCTGGGTGAAGAGCTTGCCGCCTTCGCCCAGCACTATAAAGAGAAGGCCCGCGAACTCAGCGGCCTGCGTCAGCAGGCAGCCCAGCAACTGGCGGGCGCCGTCGAACAGGAAATCCAGCGCCTGGGCATGCCTGGCGGTCGCTTCTGCATCGAGCTGACACCTAACGAGGGCTCCGACCTCTCACCCCATGGCCTGGAGCAGATCGAGCTGCTGGTCAGCGCAAACCCCGGCCAACCACTCAAAGGCCTGGCGAAGGTGGCCTCGGGCGGCGAACTGTCGCGTATCAGCCTGGCGATCCAGGTGATCACGGCACAGACCTCGCGCATCCCGACCCTGGTATTCGACGAAGTCGACGTGGGTATCGGCGGCCCCACTGCCGAAATCGTCGGCCAATTGCTGCGTCGCCTGGGCGAGCGTGGCCAGGTGCTGACCGTGACACACCTGCCACAGGTAGCAGCACAAGGGCATCATCACCTGTTCGTACACAAGGTGCGCAACAGTGATACCACCCACACCGCCGTGGCCAGCCTGGGCAAACGTGAGCGGGTAGAAGAAGTGGCGCGGATGCTGGGCGGCATCGACCTGACCAAAGAGTCCTTGGCGCATGCGCGCAAGATGGTGGTTTCTGGAAAGGCTTGAGCTGCTCTACCAGGCCAATGCAGTTGTTGTGAAAGCGACCTGCGTTGCCTTAAGACCCTCAGAAAGCACAAAGGCGACCCGAAGGTCGCCTTTGCTATTCATAACGATATAAATCGTTACTTCTTCTTACGCACGTACAGGACCAGATTGTGGTCCACCAGCTCGTAGCCATGCTCGGCCACGATTTCGCGCTGGCGCTTCTCGATTTCGGCATCCATGAACTCGATGACTTCACTGGTATCCACGTTCACCATATGGTCGTGGTGACCGCCATCGGCCAGTTCGAACACCGCGTGGCCGCCGTCGAAGTTGTGGCGAACCACCAGACCCGCCGCTTCGAACTGAGTCAGCACGCGATAGACGGTGGCCAGGCCCACATCTTCGCCAGCCTCCATCAGCGCCTTGTAGACATCCTCTGCACTCATGTGACGCTGCTCGGTAGAGTCGAGCATCTGAAGGATCTTTACTCGAGGCAGGGTCACCTTGAGACCGGCTTTGCGCAATTCGCTATTTTCAACCATGGTCAGCTTTCTCGCCGATGCTGCTTCGCAGCTTCTCTTAATACGGGTATGATCGGGGTTTACGTTGTCCAGCCAAGATAGTGGAAGTCGCCCACCGATGCAAAACACCAAGCTCTTGCTAACCAGCCTCACCCTAGTGGGACTGCTCGCACTCGCCGGTTGCTCGTTTCCCGGGGTTTACAAAATCGACATCCAGCAGGGCAATGTCGTCACGCAAGACATGATAGACCAATTACGCCCGGGAATGACCCGACGGCAAGTAAGGTTTATCATGGGCAACCCGCTGATTCAGGATACCTTCAACACCAACCGTTGGGATTACCTGTATAGCCTGCAGCCTGGTGGCGGTAAACGCCAGCAAGAGCGCATGAGCATCTTCTTCAACGAAAGCGACCAACTGGTCAGCCTGTCTGGCGACTTCATGCCGGGCGTAAGCCGCGACCAGGAAATCCTCGGCGGCAGCAGCGACACCACCGTCAGCCCAGCCACCGAGCCAGGCCAGGCCGAACAGCCGGCACCACAGCCGGTGGAAAAACCAGCCAAGCCTGGTTCGACCGAAGAGTCCATCCAGCGCGAAATCGATACCATCGAGACCACCCCAGTCCCGACGCCAGCACCACTGGAAACCCGGTAATCGCACAGCAGATACAAAAAAGCCCGGACCTGGTCCGGGCTTTTTTTTGCGCCTTATCCGTCAGGCATGCAATTGCTTGGCGCGCTGGCAGAAGGCATCGACCAGGGTGTTGGCTGCCTGATTGAACAGCGGCCCCAACGTGGCACGCACGATCGGCCCGGCATAATCGAAGGACAGGTCCAGGCTGATCTTGCAGGCTTTTTCACCCAGCGGTTTGAACACCCACACACCATGCAGCTGAGTGAATGGCCCCTCTTCGAGGTTCATCTCGATGGACTGCCCCGGCACCAGCACATTGCGCGTGACGAAGTGCTGGCTCATGCCGCCCTTGGCCACTTCGAGCTTGGCCCGCATGTGCGTGTCACTGGCTTCGATCACCGTCGAGGCCGAGCACCACGGCAGAAACTCAGGGTAGCTGGCCACATCGTTGACCAGATCGTAGAGCGCCTGGGCGGGGTATGGCAGCAGGGCGGAGCGTTGAATATGGGTAGTCATCCAGGCGTCACTTCCAAGGCTGGGTGGCGGCGCTTCGCAGCGTGCCGAAAACAGGTTCTGTGCGTATGACAGGGGTTGTATTGTCCGGTATTCATTCCGGTGGCTCAAGCACACCGAAATCCCATAGCGGACGACGCGCGGACTTGCCTATAATGCCGCCCCTATGGCTAAGCAAAAAAAACATCCGACCGGGACCATCGCGCAAAACAAGAAAGCGCGACACGATTACTTCATCGAACACAAGTTCGAGGCCGGGCTGGTCCTGTCCGGCTGGGAAGTAAAAAGCCTGCGAGCTGGCAAGGCGCACCTGACCGACAGCTACGTGCTGCTCAAGGACGGTGAAGCCTGGCTGTTCGGCAGCCACATCACTCCGCTGACCACCGCCAGCACCCACGTCATCGCCGACCCCATCCGCACCCGCAAGCTGCTGCTGAACAAGCGCGAGCTTGAGCGCCTGGAAGCGGCCGTGGCGCAAAAAGGCTACACCTGCGTGGCCTTGGCGCTGTACTGGAGCAAGCACCTGATCAAGTGCGAAATCGCACTGGGCAAGGGCAAGAAGGAGTTCGACAAGCGCGACACCATGCGCGAGCGCGACTCCAACCGCGAGCTGCAGCGGGCTGTGCGGAACAAGGGCAAGGAAGACTAGATCTTCTTTCGCCTGTTCGGCCCTCTTCGCGGGTAAACCCGCCCCCATAGGTATATCACTGCCCTTGAAGGCTGTGAGAACCCTGTGGGAGCGGGTTCACCCGCGAAGAGGCCAGCACTGCCACCACAAATCTCAACGCCCGCTACGCCGCTCTGCCCGCGCCACCCGCTGCGCCTCTTCGTGCGCCTCTTCCAGCACCTCCTGCACATACAGAATGTGCCGGCTGGACACCTCGCGCGCATCCTCCGCCCTGCCCTCGACAATCGCCAGGTACAGCTCCCGGTGCTGACTGATCAGCATGTCCCGGGTTTCGGTGCGCTGCTGGTACATGCCGCCAATGTTAGTCACCACGTTGCGCTTGAGCAGGTCGAACAACCCCCGAATGGTATGCAGCAACACTGCGTTATGGCTGGCCTCGGCAATCGCCAAGTGGAAGCGTGCATCCGCCGCGCCCTCCTCCGCCCGGGTCACTTCGTCGACCCTGGCATAGCAGTCCTGCAACACATCGAAGGCCGCCTTCAGCCGCGCTCGGTCAGGCTCGGTGGCACGTTGGGCAGCATAGTAGGCACACGACGCCTCCAGGGTATGGCGGAATTCGAGCAGGTCACGCTGCGCCTCAGCACTGTGCTCGAGCAACTGCAGCAATGGGTCGCTGAAGGTGGACCCCAGCGACTCGGCAACAAAATTGCCCCCGCCCTGACGGCTGACCAGCAGCCCTTTGGCCACCAGCTTCTGGATCGCCTCACGCAGTGACGGGCGGGACACACCAAATTGCTCGGCAAGGACGCGCTCGGCCGGCAGCCGCTGCCCCGAGGTCAGCGTGCCTTCCAGAATCATCCCTTCCAACCGATCGACAATGTCGTCGGACAGGCGCCGTTGGCGGACCTGATCAAAAACCATCACATGCTCTCCACAAACCCCCAGCAAATTTCAGGGGGCGCCTATTCTCGCCGATCCAGGACGCGCACACACCCATCAAGCCGCGATTTTCCCAGCGCATCAGGTGCCCGCTCATCGGCACGCGACCAAAGTTTTGCGCAGGACAAATTGACACACCCACGACAGCGCTTTTAACCTAGCGACCAGCCATTGTAAATTGGTCTTACCAATTATCCAATGCCAGTGCTGACCAACAACAATTAGGGGCCACCCCATATGCAAACCTGGCAACAACTCTATAGCCCGCTTGGTAGTCTTGGCCTGTCCGCACTGGCGGCGGTCATCCCCATCGTGTTCTTCTTCCTGGCCCTCGCCGTGTTCCGCCTCAAGGGCCACGTAGCGGGCAGCATCACCCTCGCGTTGTCGATCCTGGTGGCGATCTTCGCCTTCCAGATGCCTGTCGACATGGCCTTCGCCGCCGCGGGTTACGGCTTCCTCTACGGCCTCTGGCCAATTGCCTGGATCATCGTTGCCGCGGTGTTCCTGTACAAACTCACGGTCAAGAGCGGCCAGTTCGAGGTGATCCGCAGCTCGGTGCTGTCGATTACCGACGACCAGCGCCTGCAAGTACTGCTGATCGGCTTCTGCTTCGGTGCCTTCCTGGAAGGCGCTGCAGGCTTTGGCGCACCCGTGGCAATCACTGCCGCGCTGCTGGTGGGCCTGGGCTTCAACCCGCTGTACGCCGCCGGCCTGTGCCTGATCGCCAATACCGCACCGGTGGCCTTCGGCGCCCTGGGCATCCCGATCATCGTGGCCGGCCAGGTCACCGGCATCGACGCCTTCCACATCGGCGCCATGACCGGCCGCCAGCTGCCACTGCTGTCGCTGTTCGTGCCGTTCTGGCTGGTGTTCATGATGGACGGCCTGCGCGGCGTGAAGGAAACCTGGCCTGCCGCGCTGGTCGCCGGCCTGAGCTTCGCCGTCACCCAGTACTTCACTTCGAACTTCATCGGCCCAGAGCTGCCAGACATCACCTCGGCACTGGCCAGCCTGATCTGCCTCACCCTGTTCCTGAAGGTCTGGCAGCCCAAGCGTTCGTTCAGCGAAGCCAAGGGCAGCGTCGGCGCCGCCGTGGTGCAGCCAAGCGGCAGCCAGCCTAGCCCGTACAGCTTTGGCGAGATCTTCAAGGCCTGGTCGCCGTTCCTGATCCTGACCGTACTGGTCACCATCTGGACCCTGAAGCCGTTCAAGGCAGCGTTCGCCCCAGGCGGCGCGATGTACAACTTCGTGTTCAACTTCGCCATCCCACACCTCGACCAGCTGGTGATCAAGACCGCACCGATCGTTGCCGCGCCGACCGCCATGCCTGCGGTGTTCAAGCTCGACCCGATCTCCGCCACCGGCACCGCGATCTTCCTCTCGGCACTGATCTCCATGGCGGTGCTGAAGATCAACTTCAAAACTGGTCTTACCACTTTCAAAGAAACCTTCTGGGAACTGCGCTGGCCGATTCTGTCGATCGGCATGGTGCTGGCCTTCGCCTTCGTCACCAACTACTCCGGCATGTCCTCGACCATGGCCCTGGTGCTGGCCGGCACCGGCGCTGCATTCCCGTTCTTCTCGCCGTTCCTCGGCTGGCTGGGCGTGTTCCTGACTGGCTCGGACACCTCGTCCAACGCCCTGTTCAGCTCGCTGCAGGCCACCACCGCGCACCAGATCGGGGTTAACGACACCCTGCTGGTAGCGGCCAACACCAGCGGCGGCGTGACCGGCAAGATGATCTCGCCGCAATCGATCGCCGTGGCCTGCGCCGCCACCGGCCTGGTGGGCAAGGAATCGGACCTGTTCCGCTTCACCGTCAAGCACAGCCTGTTCTTCGCCACCATCGTCGGCCTGATCACCCTGATCCAGGCTTACTGGCTGACCGGCATGCTGGTTCATCACTAAAGTGAAAGGGGCCGGGCGCCATCGCGCGCCCGGCACTCCCCACAAGCAACGCTGCGAGAATCCATGATCATTTCTGCCTCTACCGACTATCGCGCCGCGGCCCAACGCAAGCTGCCTCCCTTCCTGTTCCACTACGCCGATGGCGGCGCCTACGCCGAGCACACCCTGCGCCACAACGTCTCGGACCTGGCCAGCATTGCCCTGCGCCAGCGCGTGCTGAACAACATGTCCGAGCTCAGCCTTTCCACCCGCCTGTTCGACGAAACCCTGAGCATGCCGGTGGCCCTGGCCCCGGTCGGCCTCACCGGCATGTACGCCCGCCGTGGCGAAGTGCAGGCGGCGCGTGCGGCGGCCGCCCATGGCATCCCGTTCACCATGTCCACGGTGTCGGTGTGCCCGATCGAAGAAGTGGCGCCCGCCATCGACCGGCCGATGTGGTTCCAGCTGTATGTGCTCAAGGACCGCGGCTTCATGCGTAACGCCCTGGAGCGGGCCAAGGCTGCCGGGGTCAAGACCCTGGTATTCACCGTCGACATGCCAGTGCCCGGCGCCCGCTACCGCGACGCCCACTCCGGCATGAGCGGCAAGAACGGCCCGCTGCGCCGCGTGCTGCAAGCCATGACCCACCCAGAGTGGGCATGGGATGTCGGCGTGATGGGCCGCCCGCATGACCTGGGCAACATTTCCAAATACCGTGGCAACCCAACCGGCCTTGCCGACTACATCGGCTGGCTGGGCAACAACTTCGACCCGTCCATTTCCTGGAAAGACCTGGAATGGATTCGTGAGTACTGGGACGGCCCGATGATCATCAAGGGCATCCTCGACGCCGACGACGCCCGCGATGCGGTCAAGTTCGGTGCCGACGGTATCGTCGTGTCCAACCACGGCGGGCGTCAGCTCGACGGCGTGCTGTCCAGTGCCCGCGCCCTTCCGGCGATTGCCGACGCGGTCAAGGGCGACCTCAAGATTCTGGCCGACTCCGGCATTCGCAGCGGCCTCGACGTGGTGCGCATGATCGCCCTGGGCGCCGACACCGTCTTGATCGGCCGCGCCTTCCTCTACGCCCTTGCCGTGCATGGCCAGGCTGGCGTGAAGAACTTGCTGGAGCTGTTCGAGAAAGAAATGCGCGTGGCCATGGTGCTGACCGGTGCCAAGTCGATCAGCGAGATCACCCGTGACTCGCTGGTACGCGAACTGGGCGCCTGACCGCCTGCAAGAACGACCGCCTGATTGACCCGGGGCATGTGGCGCACAGACGCCACAGCCCCGCGAGGAGATTGCATGAGCCTGCCCGCCGCGTTCCTGCGTGATGCCGAGCGCCTGATACCCGCCGAACGCCGCTTCGACGACCCCACTTCCACCCTGGCCTTCGGCACCGACGCCAGCTTCTACCGGTTGATCCCCAAGCTGGTGGTACGCGTCGAGTCCGAGGACGAAGTGGTCGGCCTGATCAAACTGGCCCAGCGCGAGCGGGTGCCGGTCACCTTCCGCGCCGCCGGCACCAGCCTGTCCGGCCAGGCCATCACTGACTCGGTGCTGATCGTACTCGGCGACAGCTGGGGGGGTAAGGAAATCCGCGGCCAAGGCGAGCAGATCCGCCTGCAACCTGGCGTGATCGGCGCCCAGGCCAACGCCTGGCTGGCCCCCTTCGGCCGCAAGATCGGCCCGGACCCGGCCTCGATCAACGCCTGCAAGATCGGCGGCATCGTCGCCAACAACGCCAGTGGCATGTGCTGCGGCACCGCGCAGAACACCTACCACACCCTGGCCGGCCTGCGCCTGGTGCTGGCCGACGGCACCCGCCTGGACAGCGAAGACCCGGCCAGCGTGGCCGCCTTCGAAACCAGCCACGCCGAGCTGCTGGAGGCGCTGGCCCGCCTGGGCCGCGCAACCCGCGCCAACACCGCGCTGGCCGAACGCATCCGGCACAAATACCGGCTGAAGAACACCACCGGCCTGTCACTGAACGCACTGGTGGACTACGACCAGCCGCTGGATATCCTGCAACACCTGCTGGTTGGCTCCGAAGGCACCCTGGGCTTCATCAGCGCCGTCACCTACGACACTGTGCCCGACCACCCGCACAAGGCCAGCGCCCTGCTGGTGTTCCCCAGCGTCGAAAGCTGCTGCCGCGCGGTGACCGTGCTCAAGCACCAGCCAGTCTCGGCCGTGGAACTGCTCGACCGCCGCAGCCTGCGCTCGGTGCAGAACATGCCTGGCATGCCGCTGTGGGTAAAAGGCCTGTCGGACAACGCCTGCGCCTTGCTGATCGAGTCCCGCGCCGCCAGCCAAAGCCTGCTGCACGAGCAACTGCAACAGGTGATGGCCTCGATCGCCGACTACCCACTGGAACAACAGGTGGACTTCAGCGAAGACCCGGCCGTGTACAACCAGCTGTGGAAAATCCGCAAGGACACCTTCCCCGCTGTCGGCGCTGTGCGTCAGACCGGCACCACAGTCATCATCGAAGACGTCACCTTCCCCGTCGAACAGCTGGCCGAAGGCGTCAACCGCCTGATCCAGCTGTTCGACAAGCACCGCTATGACGAAGCGATCATTTTCGGCCATGCACTGGAAGGCAACCTGCACTTCGTCTTCACCCAGGGCTTCAACAGCGCCGAAGAAGTCACCCGTTACCAGGCGTTCATGGACGACGTGGCGCAACTGGTGGCGGTGGAGTTCGGTGGCTCGCTCAAGGCCGAGCACGGCACCGGGCGCAACATGGCGCCGTTCGTGGAGCTGGAATGGGGCCATGACGCCTACCAGCTGATGTGGCAGCTCAAGCGCCTGCTCGACCCCAACGGCATTCTCAACCCCGACGTGGTGCTGAGCGAAGACCCGGACATCCACCTGAAAAACCTCAAGCCACTGCCTGCCGCCGACGAAATCGTCGACAAGTGCATCGAATGCGGCTTCTGCGAACCGGTGTGCCCGTCCAAGGGCCTGACCCTCAGCCCACGCCAGCGCATCGTCATGTGGCGTGACATCAAGGCCAAGCAACGCGCCGGCATCGACACCCGCGAACTGATGCAGACCTACCAGTACCAGGGCATCGACACCTGCGCCGCCACTGGCCTATGTGCCCAGCGCTGCCCGGTCGGCATCAACACCGGCGAACTGGTGAAGAAACTGTGTAGCCAGGCCGCCGACCACAAAAAAACCGCCGACTGGCTGGCCGAACATTTCCACACCGCCCTGAGCGGTGCGCGCCTGACACTCACTGCCGCCAACACCGCCCGCAAGCTGCTGGGTGCCCCGCGCCTGGGCCGCTTGAGCGCCTCGCTGAGCAAAGCCAGCAAAGGCCGCCTGCCACAGTGGACCCCGGCCATGCCGCAACCGCTGCGCCCGATCAGCTTCGGCCCGGCCAGCAACGATGCCCGCCCCCGCGTGGTGTACCTGGCGGCCTGCGTTTCACGGGTGATGGGCCCGGCCTACGCCGACCGCGAACAAAGCTCGCTGCTGGACAAAACCCGCGCCCTGCTGGAAAAGGCCGGCTACCAAGTGGTGTTCCCCGACAACGCCGACAGCTTGTGCTGCGGCCAGCCGTTCGCCTCCAAGGGCTACCCCGAGCAGGCCGAACACAAGCGCCAGGAACTGATCAACGCCCTGTTGCACGCCAGCCGTGGCGGCCTCGACCCGATCTACTGCGACACCAGCCCCTGCACCCTGCGCCTGGTGCAAGACCTGGGCGACAACCGGCTGGACCTGTACGACCCGGTGCGCTTCATTCGCACCCACCTGCTCGACCGCCTGGAATTCACCCCCCAGGACGAACCCGTAGCCGTGCACGTGACCTGCAGCACCCAGCATCTGGGTGAAAGCCAGGCGCTGATCGACCTGGCGCGGCGTTGCAGCAAACAGGTGGTCATCCCCGAAGGCATTCATTGCTGCGGCTTTGCCGGCGACAAAGGCTTCACCACCCCCGAGCTGAACGCCCATTCGCTGCGCAGCCTGAAAGATGCCGTGCAGTATTGCAGCGAAGGCATCTCCACCAGCCGCACCTGCGAAATCGGCCTGTCGAGCCACAGCGGCATCGACTACCACGGCCTGGTCTACCTAGTAGACCGCGTCACCCGCCCCCGCAGCATCTGAAGGCTGGCACCTTCACCTTTGTAGGAGCGGCCTTGTGTCGCGATCGGGCCGCAAAGCGGCCCCACGATTTATGCACCCACGCTGACATCCTAGGGCTGCTTCGCAGCCCGATCGCGACACAAGGCCGCTCCTACACAGGTACAGCGCAAGCCCGGGCCAAGCACGGTCCAGTGGGAGCGGCTTCAGCCGCGAACACCGGCAAAGCCGGTGCCATCCCCCCTCTCATATCGCCCCGCCACCATCCCGATTGAACCCCCGCCAATCCCCCACAGTCCACCTTACAGGCCCACCTTCCAGAGGCCCCAGAGGAGACACCCATGAAAGGTACCGCGCTTTCGGCCCTGTTCGCGGCCGCCACCCTGCTGGCTTCGCCGGTGTTCGCCGCCGAAGACCTTTGCACCACCAACCTGCAAAAGATCGACGACAGCATGGCCACTGCCGGCGCCACCTCCGAGGGCCTGGACAAAGCCATCACCGAGCACGTCGACAAAGCCAAGGCCGCCCAGGCCTCGGGCGACACCAAGGAATGCATCGCCATCACCAGCAAAGTGCTGGAGCGCCTGGAAAAAACCGAGAAAGGCAGCGGCACCGGCAGCGGCGGTGCGTAAGCCCGAAGGCGGGCGACAGGACCGGCTGTCGACGTCGCCCGCGCAATGCCGTATACTCCATCCCACGCGCCGTAAGGTGCGTTAGCGTAACGCTAGTGTGGGGCCGATTAGGATTCGACGCCGGTAGCGAAACTCTAGGTGCATGCCGAGTTGGTAACAGAACTCGTAAATCCACTGTTGCAACTTTTATAGTTGCCAATGACGAAAACTACGGCGCGGAGTTCAAGCTGGCCGCTTAAGCGGTCCTCTTGACCCGTTGCTTCTGGTAGCTTCGGCTCCAGCAATCACTAGGGGATGCCTGTAAACCCGAACTGATTGTCATACAGAACAGGATCGTCGCGTAGCACGTTGTGGGCGAAGTGACTAAAACTTACACAACTCATCCAAAGCACCCTGCCCGTCGGGCGGCTGCGGATTAAATCAGTAGACACGGCTAAGCATGTAGTACCGACAGCGGAGTACTGGCGGACGGGGGTTCAAATCCCCCCGGCTCCACCAAATGATCAATCAAAGACGTCCACGGACGTCTTTTTTTGTGCCTGGAAGTCAGTGAAATCAAGGGCTTACTGCTCTTTTGAGGACCACAATGGTTTTTTGAGTTCCAGCCATCCCGGTATTCCCGGTGGTATTCCAGCCTACCTGGGGCTAATCTTGGGAATACCAAAAGGTGTCATGGAGCTTCTCCCATGTGCGCTCAAACAGCTCGCCTCTCCGACCGCCAGCTCAAGGCAGTCAAGCCCAAAGACAAGGACTATGTCCTCACGGATGGCGACGGCCTCCAGCTCCGAGTCCGGGTCAACCGCTCGATGCAGTGGAATTTCAACTACAGGCATCCGGTCACCAAAAATCGAATCAACATGGCGCTCGGCTCCTACCCTGAGGTCTCTCTGGCGCAAGCTCGGCGGAAAGCGGTTGAGGCTAGGGAAGTACTTGCGCAGGGGATTGATCCCAAAGCTCAGCGCAATGAGCTCGCGCAGGCCAAGCTAGCCGAGACGGAACATACGTTCGAGAAAGTAGCTAGCGCCTGGTTCGAGCTGAAAAAGGACTCGGTCACGCCGGCCTATGCTGAGGACATCTGGCGCTCACTCACTCTGCACGTTTTCCCGAGTATGAAATCGACTCCGATCTCGGAAGTCAGCGCACCGATGGTGATAAAGATCCTTCGCCCTATAGAAGCCAAAGGCAGCTTGGAAACGGTGAAGCGTCTTAGCCAGCGCCTCAACGAGATCATGACCTATGGGGTCAATTCGGGAATGATCTTCGCGAACCCGCTCAGCGGGATTCGGGCGGTATTCAAGAAACCGAAGAAAGAAAACATGGCGGCGCTACCACCCGAGGAGCTTCCTGAACTCATGCTGGAAATAGCGAACGCCAGTATCAAGCGCACGACCCGCTGCCTGATCGAATGGCAGTTGCACACCATGACTCGCCCCGCCGAGGCGGCGACTACTCGTTGGGCAGACATCGATTTTGAAAGGCGTGTCTGGACCATCCCACCGGAGCGGATGAAGAAGCGCCGACCGCACAGCATCCCGTTGAGCGATCAAGCCATGTCATTGCTGGAGATACTGAGGTCCCACAGTGGTCATCGAGAATACGTCTTCCCGGCAGACCGAAACCCTCGTACTCATGCCAATAGCCAGACCGCCAACATGGCGTTGAAACGCATGGGCTTCCAGGACCGCTTGGTCAGCCACGGCATGCGCTCGATGGCCAGCACCATATTGAATGAACATGGGTGGGACCCGGAGCTCATCGAAGTGGCGCTGGCGCACGTCGACAAGGATGAGGTGCGCAGTGCCTACAACCGAGCCGACTACATCGAGCGACGGCGGCCGATGATGGCTTGGTGGAGCGAGTACATTCTGAAGGCGTCGACGGGCAATCTCTCGGCCAGCGCGATGAATGTGGCTAGGGATCGGAACGTAGTACCCATCCGATAGGGCGCGGCGACAACGGCGACACTGGCGACAGACCGCGTGCCATCTACATCCTTGCCGTCTGAGCGGATGGCGACAGTCGCCAACTCGCCTCGATTTTGGCTTCTCCGGCTAAGCCCGTGAGCATGGGGAGGCTTCGCATCCCCATGCTCACGGGCTAACACTAGAAAAGCGACAAACGGCCACTCTGCCACTGACACCCACCGACTTCCAAAGCACGCCAGAGGTGGAATCTGGCGCATTTCCATGTGCCCGTCACCAATTGACCCGTGCCGCGGCGACCGATAGAACGAAGATTCAAAGCGCTGCCTTAGGCAGCACCCCAGATGACCAGAGCCTTCAAGGTCATGCCGCTAACCCGGTGGTTCAACCCAAAGTGCGATTCGCGCCCGGAGGCTCGCACAGTCATTCGCCAGAATGATGGACGCCCTCTAAACAATCCGCCTAGTGCGGCTGCCCGCTAACCCTTTAGCCCTGCAGCAACGAACCTGCTCGGCCAATGTTTTGCGCCAACCGTTCGCCCGTCTCTTTTTCCAGAAAAGAGACGGGCGCTCCTACCACTGCTGCAGCCCTCATCGTACATGGCTTTGCGGCAATTCCCCTCGTGACAATCGGCGTGACAAGCGCCGATGTCACCAGCAACAGCGCTGTAGATGATGGTGCCGCAGACCAGGGAATGGACTGCACCTGACTGACAGTCAGGCATGCCCCAGTCATCGCATTGCTGCTTGCACATGGCTCAGGATCTCGCGGCACGGGTCTCGTCAGCCAATGCAGCCTCCACCCGCCCACCGGTAACGGTGCTCAGGAGGCCAGATCATGAGATGCCCTTGCTCCTGGTCGTAAGGAGCCGCCAGTCCCGCGTCAGTGGACACCCTCACAGGTCGCAGGGGCCTTGATCCCTGATAACACTCAGCATTCTTGGCGGGATGACGTGAGGGAGAGATCGGTAATTTATGGAGGACGGCTATGCAACTGCGCGAAGTACAAGGGCCACCACGCCCCTTGTTGGAACAGCAGGTTACGCCCCTACCCTACCCGGTCGCGGCGCTGGGCGATCTATTGGGGCCTGCCGTGGAACGCATGGCCGATGTGATCGGCGTGCCCTGCGCCATGGCCGCGCAATCCATTCTGGCCACGGCAGCTTTAGCGAGCCAGGCGCACGCCAATGTTCACCTCGACGGCCGAATCTATCCGTTGTCGCTGTACTTGCTGACGGTGGCTTGCTCGGGTGATCGCAAAAGCGCGGTGGACCATATTGCACTGCAGGCCGTACGCGACTGGGAAAGACAGCAGTGGATCGCCTATGGCGAACAGCTCAAGGCGCACCGAGCTGCAATGAGCCTCACCGCGAAGTCACCGACCTCGAAGAAGTCAGCACAGCTAGCGCTGGACGCCCAACCTGAACCCGTCCAACCGAGACTCCTCAGTGCTGAGCCGACCATTGAAGGCCTGGTCAAAAGCCTCTGCCATGGTTTGCCGAGCATGGGGCTGTTCAGCGATGAAGGCGGGCAGTTTTTGGGCGGCAGCACCATGAGCAAGGACAACATGATCAAGGCGATCACTCACTTGTCGACGTTATGGGACGGTAGCCCGATTGATCGGTCACGCGCGATGGCTGGGGAAAGTCTGCGTGCCTATGACCGCCGCCTCAGCATGCACTTGATGCTGCAACCACGCCTGGCAGACCGCTTGCTGCAGGACGCTGATATCAAAGACCAAGGCATCCTGGGACGTTGCCTGATCAGTTGGCCCGAGCGTCTGGTTGGACAACGGCTGTACAAAGCCATCGACCTGACCCGAGATCCAAAGGTGCACCTGTACCAGCAGCGCATTGCCGCGCTGATGCAGAAGCCTTGGTCACGCCATAAAGACGGCGGCCTCAACCCTGCGGCCCTGGAGTTGAGCCCCCGCGCCCGTGAGGCCTGGATTGCCATTCACGACACCATTGAATGCGAGTCAGGGGAGTTCGGCGAGTTGGTCAACGTGCAAGCTGCCGCGGGCAAAGCCGCCGCGAACGTACTACGCATGGCTGGTGTGATGGCGGTGGTTGAGGAATCGACTGTATTGGAAGACATGCACATTCAGCGCGCCTCCACGCTGATGGATTACTACCTGGCCGAGAACCAACGCCTGACTGAACAGGAACCACTGAATAAGCTTCGCGCAGAGGCTGATTGCCTGCTGCGCTGGTTGATAAAGAAGAACTGGCCACCGTTTCGCCTACGCGACCTTACGCGCAACGGCCCCCGCTTTGCCCGTAAAAGCACGCGGCACACCTTCGAGTTATTGCTGCAACTGGTTGCCCATAACTGGCTGGACAATGACGGGGACATATTCGAGGTGCGCCATGTTCCGACTCAATGACGCCGTGCGCCGCTATCAGGCGCAACATTGCTCGCCGACCGAGTTACGGCGTGTCGCCGCCACTGCCACCACTTTGTCGCCACGTGCCAATCCAGATGCGGCGGGGGTTGTCGCCAGTGTCGCCGCTGTCGCCGCTCCAACATCTGAGTCAATCGACCTCACTCGGCTTATCGAGCAGTTGCAAGAAGAAGGGGCTTTGCTGCAACGCAGCGAAAATGCCCTCCTCATCCGCCCAGCGCACTGGGGACAGTTGGACACCATCGGCCCCCATTGGAAAGCCCTGCTGCTGCTCCTTCAAACCAATGATCAAGGTGAAGACAATGGCGCTGGTCGGTCGGCGTGACGGTCGCAACTTTGGCTACGGTCGCCAACTGAGCTATGCCGGTCGGCAGGCACTGGAAGATCTGTTTGCCGGCGGCCACTTCTCCACCGTCAAAGCACACAGCGATCGCTGGCAAGCCTTCGTGCGCTGGTGCCGGTCAGAGGACGGCCCCGGTTACAACGATGCACGCCAGATTGATCGACAGACGCTGCTAGAGTACGTCGCGTACCTACGTCAGCAGATCCAGCAAGGCGATCTGTGCATCGCTACCGCGCAAAACCGCCTGAGCAGCGTTAACCGCACCCTCGCTGCGCTGCGCGGTGATCAGCACGTGAGAGTCATCAGCCCGTGCCAGGCGTTAGGGCAGCAGCGCTCCAACGTACGCACTCGAGCACCAGATGGCCAAGACCATCAAGAAGTACAGCGAGTGCTTCATTCGCTTGTTGAGCAGCAACACGAGCGAATAGCGGCCGTTGTCATGCTGGCCCGCGCAACGGGTATGCGCCTGCGTGAAGCGATCCTGGCGGATCTGCCACGCCTGCAACGCGAAGCAGTGCACCTAGGCCGCATCAATATTCAGGACGGTACCAAAGGAGGCCGCTCAGGGGCATCTGCACCACGTTGGATCATTGCCACTGAACAAGTTAACGCGGCCCTCCAATTTGCGCTTGATGCGTCGCCGCCCCGAAGCCGCAACTTGCTCGCCAGCGACGAAAGCTACGCCGCATTCCTGCAAAAGACCGTGCTCCCCGCCCGCGAAACGCTGCATGAACACGGACTGAAGGGGCTCCATGACCTACGAGCAGCCTACGCATGCGAGCGTTATGAGCAACTCACGGGCCATACCGCCCCGGTCAATCGTAGCCACTGCTATCGCATTGACCGCGGCCTTGATCAACTGGCGCGCCAACAGATCAGCCTTGAGCTTGGGCATAACCGGATCGATGTGGTTTCGGCCTACATTGGAGGTCGAGCGTGACCAAGCCCTTCGATATGGCGCTGTTCCTGAGCGGCGTACTGACTGGCTCGAAGGCCACCCAGCAACGACATCTACGGCAAGCCCGAATCATGCAAGCTGCCATTCAACAGCGATGGCAGCGAGATAATCCTTGGACCTGGCAGCTCAAGCATTTGCGCTGGTTTCTCACTCAGCACCTGAAAGACCATACCGACGCCACCCGGTATTACTATCGACTCACAGCTCTTTTGCTCTGGAAGCGATTAGGGAGAGTCCGAGAGCTGCTGATGTGATATTCGCCGAGTCCTAGCCTAGCCCACCAGTCGCACTTACAATCGGGCAAGTGCAACCTCACTCTTTCCAAACCTCAGCAGCCAACGGCAACTCATTCAACTCGGCGCGGGCCTCGCGCCAGGTTGGAAAATGCTCCCCGAGGATGGAGATAAAGCGCTCATTGTGGGTGGGTTCGAGCAGGTGAACCATTTCGTGAACGATCACGTACTCAAGCAGGTCTTTAGGCTTCTTCACCAACTCGGTGTTCAGTCTAATGTTCCCTGCTTGATGGTTACAGCTGCCCCATTTGGTTTTCATCCGCTGCAGGTAATAACCCACCACCTTCACCTTCAGCTTGCGCTCCCACTTCTCGATTAACAACGGCACCACGGCGTGCAGTTGCCGCTTCTGCCATTCATGGATCACTTCGGCGCGCTTATGTGCATCACTGCCCGGGCGAACGGTTAAGGTGATGCGTTTGTGGTCAAGCACCACCGATGGCTTGGTGTCCAAGTGGTTAACCACCATCAGGTAGCGCCGACCCCAGACATAGTGGCTTTCTCTTTCCACAAACTGACGCGGCGCTTCACGCGCCTGCGCCTCCAGTTTGTTCTGCTGCTCGCGAATCCAGCCCAGCCTGGAAATAGCATAAGCCCGGGCGACTTCAAGCCGAGTGCTTGTCGGGGCGACTAACGTTACCCGCCCATCGGGCGGGTGCACGCTCAGGTGAACATTCTTGATGTCTTTCCTGGTCACTGAAATTGAAATATCGCCTAGCTCAATAATCTCGTTCATCAATATCCCTGTTGGTTCTTGATGATCTCGAATATTGCCGAAGTCGCTACACGGTCACGCCCCATCAGAGGGAACAGCGCATTCAGAACCTGCGCTTCCCGCGCTGGGTCTCCTCGCCAGGATGAAGGAGCCGAGCCGCGCATGGCCAGATCAATATCCAAAGCCAGCTTCACCTTTGCCTCTTCATCTATCGGGCACTGGAAAGTGGTCGTTGCAATGCTGTCCAGGTTGTTGAACAACACGATGGCTTCCCGATGTCCGTTCAATGCAGCTGGAGAGCTTCCCGGTCCCTTCTGCGCCAGCTGTTTGACCAGCGCCTCGGCCTTGCGCAAAAACTCCTCGTAAGCGGCTGCATCTTCACGACTCTGCTTGATCAGGTCCTCGAGCAACCTCGACATACCCTCGTAGAACTTCGGGTCTGTCAGTTGTTCACGAATGATGGTCTTGCGCACGTTGTTGATAATGCCTTCGGCAATCGCACCCTTGGAGAGGTTACCTTTGGCATTGAGCTTTTTGGCGATGGCATCGTGAACGCCAGTCTGAACGATCAGCTCAACCAGCGAGAAATTATCGACGGTGCTCATCGGGTTCGCGTGATCTGCCTGAATGTAGGTATTGAGCAGATGCCGCATGTCCGCTTCGAATGGCTTGATATCTAGCTCTTCGCCCGAATGCTTTTTGATCGCCTCACGAAGGTCAGCGTAGAACTGCACTTCTGTCTGAAGCCTGCCGGCTTCAGCAGCCGAGTAACCGGCTTCGGTCAGGTTCTGCGCCAAGTCGGCAAACGCCCGCACAAACGAAGCCACCGCCTTGTAGAAGGACACTCGCAATGCTTCCGTCTCATCCAGCCCATTGGCGTTTGCGGCAGCACCACAGAAGTAATGGATAAACTGCTCAACCTCACGCGGCGGTGCCACAGGGGCGCACAAGTAACTCAATGCCTCTCGGGCGGCGTCCAGCTGTTTCTTGCCCTCAACTAGCCAGTTCTTCAGTTCAACGTTGTTGCCGTCACCACTGCCAGCTTCCTCATCCAACTCGTCAGAGGTGTAAACCGAAATGACGTCTTGCACATCGCCGAACAGCTCTTTGAAATCGACGATATAGCCAAAGTCCTTATCATCACCGTCGAGCCGATTGGTGCGGCAAATTGCCTGGAACAGGTTATGGTCCCGCAGCTCATTGTCCAGATAGATGTAGGTGCAACTTGGCGCATCGAAGCCGGTTAGCAGCTTGCTGACCACGATAAGTAGCTTCAGGTTGGCCGGCTCCTCAATGAAGCGACGCTTGGTCTCTTCTTCATAGGCAGTCGTAGTCTGCCCCTGCTTCAACACGTGCTGCGTATAGGTATCGAACTTGTAACGCTCATCGCTTTTCGCCGGTTCTCGGGAGATCAAGTTGTGATTCGGCTCATAGGAGGTTACGATTCCGCAGTGCGTGCCGAACGAGGTGTTTTGAAACAAGCGAAAGTAGTGGCAGGCATCGTAGATACTGGCCGCCACCAGGATGGCTGTGCCCCGGTCATTGTTCAGCCGTGGTTTCAGACTGAAATCCTCAATGATGCTGGCGATGATGCGCTGCTTACGCTCACCCGCACTCATCAGCCCTTCCATAGTTGCCCAGCGCTTACGCAGGACCGACTTCTGGTAGTTGTTCAACCCTTTGGTTGCCCCCTCGAACCATTTATCGATAGCCTCTTGCGAAGCCAATTGCTGCGGTACGTCGCGCGCCTCGTACTTAAGGTCCAGTACCACCTTGTCCGCGACAGCTTCGTGGAATTTGTAGGTGTGAATGTTGGTGCCGAACACGTCACGTGTAGTTTGTTTGTCCTTGCGCAGCAGCGGTGTACCGGTAAAGCCAATAAACAGGGCATTGGCCAGCCACTGCTTCATTTGCTTGTTCATGTCACCGCCTTGGGTGCGGTGACATTCATCCACGAATACATAGAAGCGCCCATGCATGGGCGGTGGCGGTACGCTCAAATCAGGCTCGAACTTGTGCAGCAACGCGCAAAGCAATCGTGGCGTACTGGCGGATAGTTTCTGCACAAGATCGGCACGCGAGACAATGCGTGGCGAGGGCGAGTCGTTACCGATTACCCCGGCATTACGCATCACCCCGGATATTTGCTTGTCTAACTCATCGCGATCGGTGATGACAAGAATGCGCGCCTCAGGATCATGCTCCAGCAACCACTTGGCGATCAGCACCATCAGAATGCTCTTGCCACTGCCCTGGGTATGCCAGATAACCCCGCCCTCTTTACGCCGAACCCGCTCCTGCGCGGCCTTCACTGCAGCGTATTGATGAGGGCGCGGCACCTTCTTGATACCCGCATCGAAGATGATGAAGTTGCGGACCAGGTCAAGCAACCGCGACTTCTCGCACATCTGAGCCAAGGGGACATCTAGCAGATAGCCCGACTGTGCCGCTTCCGGGAAAGGAGTCACTTGATAGTGGGCGGGCATCTCGCGCTGGATATTCAGCTCTTCTGACTCTGTTTTTAATGCTGTCGCCTTCCACTCGACAAAAAACTCGGCGCGGGTAGTCGCGGTGCCATAGCGCAAGCCTTGGGAGTCACTGCCAGCGAAGACCAACTGCACTGTACTGAAGAAGCCCTTGTTGAAGATTTCCTCCTGGTTGGTGATCAACTGGTTAACACCATCGGCCACCTCAACCGAACTGCGCTTGAGCTCAATCACGCCGATGGCGATTCCGTTCAGGTAAATCACCAAATCAGGGCGGCGCTCATAGCCACCGCGCAAGGTCACTTCTTCGGCAATGGCGAAGTCATTGTCCTCAGGGTGCTCCCAATCAATCAGATGCACCGTTTCGTGGGCCTGCCCAACGGCTACCTGTACCGGCACGCCGTAACGCAGCAGTTGGTAGGTACGCAAATTAGCTTGATACAGCGTGATGCCGGTGGAATCAGCCGCAGCCATGAGCTTTTGCAACGCTGCTGAAATTTGCGCATCGGAGTAGTCCCGCTGCTTCAGGTTTGCCTGCAACAGCTCGACTTCAATGTTGCGATTTTGCCCACGCTTGCTCCACTCACCCAGGTAGTTGTAGCCAAGACAATCAGGCCGCGACTTGTCCGTAAACAAGGCCACAATGCGATTCTGGGTGCGACGTTCGGAGCGAGGTTGTTGAATCATCAGGTGCATCCTGCAGGGTTTACTCGGATTCGTGTTTGCTGACGAGACTGTTGAGCAACACGTTATTCATTTGTTCGGAATGGGCGCGTATGGCGTCGGCATCCCAAGATTCTATTTCCATCATCAGATACTGTTTAACGCTATCGATGGTGTTGTTTTTATAAAACTCTTTCTTGGCCGAAGGCATGAAATTGCTCAAGCGAGAGTTCTTGCTGTGGCTGATCAGGCACAGATTGCCGAACGAGTTAAGCGTGTCAGCATCCAGCTGAACTTGTCCGTCTAGCGGATGCTGCGGGTAGTAATGCTCAATCGAACTACGGAAGGTGAATTCATAGGATTTAACCGACTCCTTCGCCCTGTGTTCAAGCCAAAGCAAGTAGTCCAGAAAGTTGAACACCAGGTTGTTTTCGATGTTGCCGAACGTCAACCTAGACTCAATCGTCTCTGCCGCAATACTTTCGCGGCGCGTCTGACAGACGCCCCGGTTGGTATAAATCATCGCAAAGTAATCAAGACCCGCCCCTTGAGCCAGAATACGGTCAAAGACAAACGCTTTTGCTACCGACTCCATGTGCTGCAGATAAGCCTGAGCCTCAATCTGTTCAACATAAAACAGGTGAAACAGCGCCGCATTCAACCAGTGCTTGTAAACCAGCGTTGGCGTAGAAACATGAAACGCTGACAGCAGCATCAGGATGCGGCGGTTGATGCCCTCGTTGCCATCCTCCTCGCCGAAGGTATTCACATAACTCCCCCGCCCCGCCCGGCTACGTTCTCCGCCGTCATTCCATTTGAAGCGTTTGAGGCTCCAGCCATCTGCGCCCTTGATGAACTCACGCTTGATTACATACTGGTCAAACAGATACTTGCAGCGCAGCAGGCTAAAGGTAAAACGCTTCACCGCGGCTACAGGATCTGGCTGTTTGAGCACATAAGCTTCAAAGGTATCGAGCAGACGTTTGTCATCCAATGGGATGTCAGCTTTCGTATCGACACGCAGTACATGCAACAAGAAGTTCGGGAAGTTTATAACCGTGTTGAAACGCTCTGGCGCATCCTCACTTGACTCATCCTGCTTCGCAGCAACCGGTGCCTTGGCAATGATCTGATCAAGGGTTAAGCGGGTTTCCTGCTTGGCGGCCTCCTCTTGCGAACTGTGCAGCGCAGCCCGCAGCGCATCAAAGTCAGCAAGCTCAAACTGTCCCCAGTCCTTGTCGCCAAAAATGCTGCCACGTTGGCCAGGCGTGAAGCCCATTTGCACATAGCGCTCCATGTTCGCGCAGGCTTCCCAAACGGCATGGAGGCAGTTCTGGCTCTGCTCGCAGCCCTGCAACTCCTTCATCATCCGCGCCTTGAGCACCTCGTGCTTTTCCAGCTGCTCACCGCGGTTATTCATGATCTCGAAGTAATGGTTCAGCTCCGTATCCGCCGGAACCTTCACCCGCATGATTTGCACGTAGCGGAACAGGTAGTCGTAGAACTGCTGAAGCGAAACGCTGTTCTCTTTCAGCTTTTGCGGCAAAAGTTTCTGGATGAGGCGGTAGCCATTGAGAATGCCAGTATTGATCTGTTTCTCAGCCAGCACCTCGGCAGGGTCGTCGTTGAATTTCCCCTCGAAAATGGCCGAAAAGGTGGCGCGCGAATGCTCACGGCTATCGAAGTGGATACTCAGGTTCGAGTACCAGGCAAGATCAACCAACCGGGTGTTTTTCAAGTACGAAGTCAGTAGCGAGAGGGTCGTCAGCCGCTGTTGGCCGTCAATGGTTTCAAACACCGGTGTTTTGCTATCCGGGCGCTCATACACCACCAAGGTGCCAATGTAGTAATTGCGCTCTTTATCGTCCTTCTTCGGCAGGTAATCGATCACGTCCTGAATCAGCTGCGTGATTTCGCCCTCCTCCCAGGCGTAATTACGCTGGTACATCGGGATGACGTACTCATCCCGACCGCTGAGCAGCGCCTTGATGGATAGCTGACTGATTTCGCTACTCATAATATTTCATCGCCTTGAACAGAGCTTCGATCTCACCGGTTCTGGTTGACTTCTGGCCACTCAATACCGGCAGGGTGCAGCTAATAAAGTCAGCCGGACGTGTGGCGTCCTTGATCAACCGGAACAGATTGTTCTCCAGTACGTGGTTATCCATGCTGGCCAGCTGCACCACCTGCATCTTCAGGCGCAGGCTGTAGGCCCAGATAAAAATCTTCTCGATGGCACGGGAAATGCCCGCCTGACCGAACTTGTCGATATAGTAAATCAACAGGCAATCGAACATCGCCCGCACATAACAATCGCCGGTGCGGGTTCTTGCCGGATAGCTATTGAGCGTATCCATGATGGTTTTCGCATAGCCATCGAGCCCTTCAGCACCCACCAGTTCATGCCCGTTCCAGGACTCGGCGCTGATCCGCGCCACTTTGCCCTGATAGTGGCTGATCAACTCAAAGAAGCGCCGGCCATTGATGATGATCTGATCCAGGTGGAAGGGAAAACCAAGCTCGCGCGAGTCGATCTTGCGCTCGTACTGCCCGTTGTAGTTATCGACAAAATGGTGGGCGATACGCAACTGCTCCACATAGGGGTAGCTGGTCACCGTGTCGATGTTTACGCCCTTGAATAAGTCACTGTCATCCTTGCTGAAGTAACGCGCCGAAACCCCTTTCGACCAATTGCGGATGCGGTACAGGTACTGCGAAAACAGCGTGGCTAACTCCTCGGTATCACTGCTTTCCCAGCGCGCCACCGTGGCCGCTTTAAACTGCTCGTCGCGCGGGCCGAACTCACGCAGATGGTAAGCCTTGAGCAGATCATGGGGCTCCAGATCCCGGCCCCGCGCATTCTGCGAGTCAAAGAACTGGAAGGCTTCCGACACATCGTTCAAAGCCACGGCCACGACCTGGCACTTGTTCAGGAAGAAGTCTATATGCGCCTCGGTAAAGTCCGCACGGGAAACAATGCGGGCCACCTCAAGGTAATTGCTGTGGATGTTCTTCTGCGAGATTTCGCTGGTAAAACCGGGGTTCACCATCGCTTGCTCAAGCTCGAGCAGGCGTTCGCGCAAGTCTTTGCGTTCGAGCTTTTTTTCCTTGTTCCGCTGGATCAGCGCACGGACCGCCAGCAGCAGGCTGATGGTCCGCTGCTGGCCATCGACGATGTTCCTGGTCCCACCTTCGTGGTGAAATACGATAGTGCCCAGGCGGTAGGCGGACTTGTCCTTATGGATAGCGATATCGGAGAACAGTTGGCTGATGTTCTTGCCGGTCCACTTGTAGGGGCGCTGGTACTGGGGGATATCCAGCGCAGAATCCATGAGCAGTTCGTAAACGCTGATGATATTGCTGGAGAGCTCAGTAGCCTGTAGCAGTTGAGGCGCATCCATGCTCAGGTTGGTCATAGCAGTCGGGTTCTTCCGGTTAACAGTTCTTGCATCATCCCCTGCTTAAGAGCTCGGGTCTTAACCAGACGCTGTTCCAGCGAGGTCAGCTCTGCGTCCATATCGGTCAGTACTGCGGCGATAGCGGTTTGCTCTTCGATGCGAGGGATTCGTATCGGTGCTTCCAGAAGCGCAGTATTTTCGAAGTTAACCTGACTTTCTGCCATGCCAGTTGTCCGCTGGTCCAAGTATGTCTGAGCGTCACGGGCGGAGATCGCGGTAGCCAACATCAGTGACTCAACTTTATTCGGACGGGGTCGAAGTGCGATCATCTTGCCGGAAGGGATGATTCGCGGCGGCACATAATTAACCCAAGCGGCCACGCCGACCCGGTGCCGAGGTCCAGCCTTCGTGACGATAACATCGCCCGTCCTGAGTTCGATCTGAGGCTTGTTCCAAAACACTCGCGGCAGCGTCTTATGCTTAGTCCAATCCCAGCCATTCTCTTTGGTTGCAGCAGTCGTTTTTAAAACGCCCCACTCGGACTCGTCTTGGATATTCCGCTCCTCGCAAGTTGGGCTCGGTCCGCAGAAAAAACCCGAGATCACATCCTGAACCTGCACGAACTCCCACTCTCCATGGAAACCAGGGAGACGAATCTGGCCTGAGAGAAGTTGTTGCATGGCGGCCTGCTTAAGGTAGCGCTTCTTGGCAATAAGCAGCTCTAACGCACCCAGTAGCGCATCCACATCATTCAAAGTCGTAGCGATGGCCTGTTGTTCTTCCGGAGGAGGAACAGGGAGTCGATATTTTGAAATCTGCGGAGCGGTCAGCTGCGGTACGCCAGTGCTCTCATTTGCGAACTTGACGCTATTGTTAATGACTTGTGCGAAGTAAAAACCAGCCATCTCGCACTTTGGGTTTAGCACCAGAACTCGACCGATTGCGGTATAAGGATGGTCGCGGAAATTCGCTCTACCAACCATACCGCGAGCTGTAATCGTAATCGAGTTTGCCGGGTGGTCGGCATAGGAACAATAGCCGTATAGACCGCTGTTCGTCAGTGCATTTGAATAAATCGGATACGGATGGATGGAGTCTTGGAATGATTGAGAGCGCTTCGGGTCAAAATCGGCCCCTGCGGTAATATTGAACAATTCGCTGAAAGTAGAGACATCCCACTGTTCCGGAACTACGCCCACCTCCGTTTGTTTATAACCCGGCTTCACTGCCATACCGCCCCCATCTTTTTCAGATGTTCTTCCACGCGACTGGCAAGCGTGGCGACTTCGTTTTCGAGCTGCGGTAACGGGGTGGCGTAGCGCTCACTCAGCTCACGAATACGTCCGGTCAGGGTTTGGGAGACGCGATCCAGTTCACCCTGTGCAGCTGCAGCCAGGGTGGCCAGCCACTTATCGTCAACCACCAGGGTTTTGATTTCAGCCTCGCTAAGCTGCGGGTATTTAGTGTGGATTTTGCCGTCGAGGCTTTCTTCTACCGCTTTGAGTTTGGCCTTGAAGGTGCTTTGCTGGTCGAGCAAGATGGCATATTCGGTCAGGACCTTGAGTTCGTCCTCATAGTCAGGGTCTTTACCAATCTCGCGCTGGCGCGCCTTGATCGCTTTGGCGGTGACCTTTTGCCTATCGCCCTCGCCATCTATCACTTCGCTGAGCGAGCCATCTTCACCGCTATGCTCTTCAATCATTTCGCTCATGCTTTGCTCGACGCTTACCAGCTGGGTTTCGAGCTCCTCAATGGCGATGCGCTCAGCCGTAAAGTAGCGGGCAACCAGCAGCTCGACCGGAATCAGGTCGGACTTAAAGCGGCGCTTGCCTTGGCAGTAGTCATGCTTCTCGGCCCAAACCAGCTTGTTGGTCTTGTCCTTTACCTTCAGGATTTCACGCACTTTAGCGCCGGCCTTCCAGCCGTCGGCGCTGATCAGGTAGCAGTCATCCTGCATGCTCCCAGTCCAGTAATCCATGAGATGCTGGTAGATGTCGTAATAGTCGAGCAAGGGAGCTTTGGCGAAGGCGCTGAGCAGATCTTCAGACAGTATGGCGATCAACGTCTTGGGGTGGCTGCTGGCCTCATCGGCAGCAAAGCTTTTCAGTAGCGGGATGCTGCGGGCCAGCCACTGGTTGAACAGCGTATCCACACCCGCCTTGAAGGCGGTGAACTGCGGGTGAGCGAAGATAACCGGCTTCACCTCGCGACTGGCGAGCTCAAAGTAACCGAGGTGGCTGGCCGGCTTGAACAGGGCCGCGCGCAGGGCAGGCATGACCTGCCAGTAGCTATCGAACGCATCGATATCACGCTCGGGAATGCCACCGCGCAAATGGCCGTCGATATCCTGAATGTCCTCAGGCTCGCTACTGTCGATATAGCGGGGCAGGTTGAGGCTGAAGTTGTTCTTCGGATCACTGATTTCGTCGAAGGAAACCATACGCGCGTAACGCGGCACATCGGCCATTCGGGTAAAGGTATCGACGATCTTGTGCACATCCTGATCGCGCAGGCGATTCTTCGGGCCGTCCTTGATAAAGCCCTTGGCGGCATCGATCATAAAAATGCCTTTGCGGGCGCTTGCGTTTTCCTTGTCCAATACCAGAATGCTGGCGGGAATACCAGTGCCGTAAAACAGGTTGGCCGGCAGACCGATAATGGCCTTCAGGTAACCAGAGCGCACCAGTTGCTCACGGATCACCGCCTCGGCATTACCCCGAAACAGCACGCCGTGGGGCAAAATGCAGGCACCTTTGCCGGTGCCCTTCAACGAGCGGATGATGTGTAGCAGAAAGGCGTAATCACCCTGTTTTGCCGGTGGCTCGCCCCAGGCAAAGCGCTGATAGGGATCTTTGGCTGGCGTCAGGCCGACGCTCCAAGACTTGACCGAGAACGGAGGGTTAGCCACTACGTAGTCATAGGTACGCAACTGTTCGCCGTCCTTGAACTTGGGCGTGGACAGCGTGTTGCCCTGCTGAATGTTGGCAGTCGGAAAGTCATGCAAGATCATGTTCATGCGGGCGAGACCGGCGGTGGTCACGTCCATCTCCTGACCTTCCAAGGTGATCTGCTTGCCCGCCTGGTCAGCCACTTTTAGCAAGAGCGAGCCTGAGCCGCAGGTGGGGTCATACACAGTCGTGGCGCCCACTGCATTGGTCGGACTGATGCCAATGACCTTGGCAATGATGCGACTGACCTCGGACGGGGTGTAGAACTGGCCCTTGCTTTTGCCGCTCAGGCTTGCGAAGTGGCACATCAGGTATTCGTAGGCGTCGCCGAGAATGTCATCGTTTTCGGCGCGATTTTTCGAGAAATCCAGCTCGGGTTTTTCGAAGATGGCCACCAAGTTGGTAAGACGTTGCACCATCGCATCGCCTTCGCCCAGCTTGTTTGGGTCGTTGAAGTCGGGGAAGTCACTGCGCGCAAGCCGGGTGTTGGCATCGATCAACGGCTGGATGATCTGCGTGTTGATCTTGTCGCCGATATCGGACTTGCCCTTGAGGGCGATCATGTCTTTAAAGCTGGCTCCCGGCGGGATGGTCACCGGCGGAGCGAAGTCATCCGAGTTCCCGTACTTGTCGGAGATGTACTTGATAAACAGCATGAACAGGACGTAGTCCTTGTACTGGCTGGCATCCATCCCACCGCGCAGCTCATCGCACGAGGCCCAGAGGGAGGAGTAAAGATCGGATTTCTTGATAGCCATTGGCAACCCTGACTGAGGTAACGAGTAAGTGCGCAGGCGCCCCCTGTTACGCGCTCGGGAAAATGCCCATGGCGCCAACATTAGTCGGGGGTCGACAGATATTTGTAGCGAAGCGGTGCTTTACCTGCGGTTAATGGGTGAACCTTATCTACTTCGGCTTCGTCTGGCCAGCATTTCGCCCTTGATTCTGGTCTTCATCCACGGCCACAGTTCAATCACCCGGAAGGTCGCAGACCGTGGCCGGCGGACTTGGATGCCGCGAACAGTAAGCCGCTGAGCTTTCGGCGCCAATACTGGACGTGTGCACAGGTAAGTAATCCGCTCACATACCGATAGCACTACGCCGCTAGGCAAACACCACTTCGCTGATTTTTGATAATTTGCAAAGCTGAAGATGAACTTACCTGTACTCATAGTTTACATATCGCCCAGCACTGGTTTTCCGCAGGCGGGCTCAGCGTGCTTTCAGCAACCCCTCAAAATCCGAAGCCTGAATCTCCGAAGCCCCACTCAACATGTCCCGCGCCAACGCCCGTCGCTTACTCAGCAACTCATCGAGCGTCGCCTCAAACGGCGGCATGGTCACATCCCGAACCGTTGGGTAGTACACATACACATCCTTCTGCTGCCCAATCCGATAAGCCCGATCTGTCGCTTGATCTTCCTTGGCCGGGTTCCAGCAACGAGTGAAGTGAATAATGTGGTTGGCCGCTTGCACGTTCACCCCAAACCCGATGGCAAGGGTCGTTCATGAACGCGCGAGTACGTATCACCAACGGATCGCTTGTCACCTCCCCCAGCAACTGGTTGTCCAGATGGCGCAGGAAGCCGTAATAGCGCTCCACCTCCCCAAGGCCGCCACGCAGTGTCTGCGCATGCTTGTGGATGAAGTAGAGAAATGGCGTGAGCCAATAATGAGTGGTAGAGCATGCCCTGCAGCAACGACAAACCCTGATGCTGAGCGGCATCACGTCTACGGTTGATGTAACGCTTGTCATCACTGGCAGAAATCGAGGTATGGTAGATCTGGTGGATCTCGTCATCACCCTGATCTACCCACTTGATCACATATTCATCCCACAGCACACGCATACGCCAGAGCAGGTCAATAAAGCCTTCGGCCCTCGCTGCACGCTGCATGCTGCTCTGGCTCCGCCGCCTCGCGCGCCGCATATCGAGGGGCTGGCATTGGCCTATGCCCATACGCGGGTGCTGGAGGTGCCAGACCGCTTGATCAATGCCGAGATTCTGAGACCCTTGCTGAAAGCCTGCCGCGAACACCTACGGTTGGAAGTCGAATACGTTTCGTTGGCCAACCCTGAGCCTGAAGTCAGGCTGATCGCGCCTCATACGCTTATTTACACCGGCATGCGCTGGCACGTGCGCGCGTTCTGCGAGGAGAACCAGGCGTACCGCGATTTCGTGCTGAGTCGCCTGCGCGGTGTACCGGAGTTCATGGATGACGTGACCGAAACGGTATCGACGGAGATGACGAATGGAACACCGAGGTACCCGTGCTGATCGTGCCGGATGAGCGGCTAACCCCTGCGCAGAAGGCAATTATCGAGACCGATTTCGGGATGGTGGGCGGAGAGCTCGAAATCTCCAGCCGTCAAGCCCAGGTAAAGTATGTGCTACAGCGCTATCAGATCGACCCGAAGAAACTAGACCCCAAGCCTGAGGCGCAGCAGATTTTGGTTGAGAATCTAAGGGGATTGAAAAGCTAATTATACGACTAGATCGGCCCATAGGTTTGCCTACTACGGGCCACAGGTTTGACCCTAGGTATGGCAACATTCCAGTTGGTATCCCGACTTAGAATTTAACCCCATCACAACCACAGAGCACGGCCGAAATATTCACTCAGCGTGGCAGGAGGTGGGATCCCTTACCTTGACGCAGTGTGTCCAAACCTGAGCTGGAGCACTACAAGGGAGCAAGCTTTGTGAACGTCTTAGAAAGACGAATTTAAGAGCTTTATCAAGCGGTATTCCAAAAGGTATTCCATTAGTTTTTTAAACCAAAGAATTTTCATAAAAGTCATACAGATAGAGTATTGATTCAGATTACCCCGGCCCACCAAATCCCAAAAAATAATAGCCCAAAGAACGTCTTTTTTCGCCTGTGGAATGCACAGTTCAAAAACCGGATTTACCCCCTTCCGTGTAGGACGTTTCCCAAAGATACTCGCAGCGCCTATTTTCCGTTGCACACGCAAAACACGGTCTCTAGTCTCGACGTGTCGTTGCCATTCAACGACCGGGTTTAGCCGCCCGACTTCGTCAGACAACACAGCCATGCAATACCGAGCAATCGGCATTGGCGCTTTATGGCGGCTGTGCGTGGGGCACCTTCGGGTGCGCCGGGTGCCTGACGTCCCGGTCGGCTAACCCGCGTACAGCTGCCACCTTACTGTTTAGCCGCGGTGGGTGGTTGCTTCACTACGACAGGAGCCACACCATGCTAAAAATTGTCCCCGCCCCACCCCACCATCTCCATTCCCTGGAAGACACAATCATCCTGGCCTCGGACTACGCACTCTGTGCAGAAGCCGTAGCCCAGCAAGCGATGCTGCTGCAGCCCAGATCACCCGCATCGGCCTTGATCATGGCCTCGATGCACGAGCTTGAAACCTTGCGCCGACTCCTCGAATCAGCGCTGGCGCAAATGCAGCAGCCCGCGAACCGGCAACCGATGCATTGATGCACATGCCGAACCAAAACCTGTGGAAGCCCGGCTCATCGGCGACGGGGCCAACCCAGGCATCAAAAAGACCAGGGAGATTGATCAATGACCACCGAAGCCCCCCAATGCACTGTCGGTAAAACCATTTTCTTTCAAGGCGAAAACCAAACCCACCCACTGTTTCGCATTGAGGCCGGCATCCCTTGCCAGAACGCCCGCGAACAGGCCTCGGAACTGATGGGCTACGCGCGGGACCTGACCATCGACGGTCTGATGGAAGATAAACCCAAGCTGATTTGGGCGGCGCACTACCTGTGCGCGTTGGGCAAAGCGCTGCTGGACGATGCCGAGCTGGGCATGATGAAAACGCCTTGAAATAGCCCTACAGCCCCGCGTTCTGAAAGCAGCCTCATGTCGCGAAAGGGCCGCAAAGCGGCCCTAGCGGTCCAAGCTCCCGCATAAATGTCCAAGAGCCGACCTGCAACAGGTCAACGCTTCAACAACAATCCATCAGCCCAAACCTGTCTAGATAAACAGGTAAATCATCCGCACACATAACTTCAAAAAACCCGTCAAAAAAGCCGCTTCCAGCCCCTACTCTCGCCAATAACAGTGCGTTTTATTGACAGTTTACGAAGGGTAATCAGAGTGCCATCATGCGCCCACTCTGAACTCATACAGGATGTGTGAATGCCTATCCCTCCTAGCCCCATGACCTTCCACTGCGATCAATGCAACTGGAGCATGACCGTGGCCCCAGCCAGTGACGCGCTGGGCCCAGGAGACTGGCATCACAGCTGCCCTAAGTGTGGCAACCCCAACCTGCAAGTTGCTCGGGCCGGTGCCCTTGCCGGCCTGCTGGCCAAAGCCGCCCGGCATCTGCACATCCGCAAGCATTAAGCGCCTTGCACTAGCCCTGTTGTTGCGAACACGCCCGGCACTTAAAGGATTATCACCATGCTCGAAAGCCAAAAAGCCTTCGCCACTTACCTGAAGAAAATGCAGGGGCTGCACGAAGGCCAGATGGTCACTTTCGACCAAACCTTGCTGCCTAAAGTCATGACGACCGAACGGATGGTGCCGGTAATCGCTGCAGTCATTCCCCGTTCCCACCCAAGCCGTTCGCTTTCAGCAAAAGACCATAGCAGTGCCCCTTCCCGCCCAACAAAAGTCAAACAGCAAAGTTACTAGCCATATGACATCATGCCGGCACCCGGAGCCTTGCAGTGGGCTGATGCACTGCAGCAACAGTGATGCGACAGGAGACGCTGACTGATGGACCGAACCAAACGACTTGAGGCGCTGGAGGCGGAGTACCAGCTGTTTGCCAGCCAGCGCGACGAGGCTTCCCCGGCCAAGCCCCGCATTGCCGCCTGGGGCCTGGTCAAAGCAGGGAAAAGCTCCCTGCTCAATATGCTCAGCGGCCATGCCAGCGACGAGCATTTCCAAACGGGTGATGTGCGTACCACCCGTACCAACCAGGCACTGGAACTAGACCACTACGTGCTAGTGGACACCCCAGGCTTGGGCTATGACCAGGACGACACTCTGCAAGCGAACCAGGGCCTTGATGCCGCTGATGTCGTGCTGTTCGTCCATGCCCCACCTGGTGAGCTTGACCAGGAAGAAGTGGCCCTGCTCGATCAGTTGCGCAGCGCCTATGGCCAAGACGTGGGTGAACGCGTGGTGTTGGTGATCAGCCAGCTGGACAAGCTGCAAGACGCCGACCTCGCCGCAGTCAAGGACACCATCGAACGTCAGGCCCTGATCCATCTAGGCACGGCGCCTGAATGCTTTGTCATTTCCAACACGCGTTTCAAAAGCGGTGTAGAGAAAAACAAGCAAGGGCTCTGCGAAAAAAGCGGCATTCCACAGCTGGCGCAACACCTGCAATCGCTTTCGAAGCGCCTCGCCAAGTCGCTCGCTGACGCCCGGCAACAGCGCCTGGCACGGCGCGCCTTGGAGCTGGGCACGCGTATCGACGCATTGATTGAACAGGACCTCAAGCTGATCGAGCAGATCACCGAGCCGTATGTGGTCAAGGCCAAAGCCTTCGTCGAGCACATCGACAGCGCTCGCCGGACCTTCAAGACCCATACGTCCGACATGCAGAAAGCACGCACCAAACTCGACAGCCTCAAGTAAGGAGACTTGCAATGCCTCTACCTTGGTTGATCGGCGTTGCGGCAGTCGCTGCTGCCGCCGCCATTGCTAAAGCGGTCAGTGACGACACCCCTTCGTCTTCAAGCACCACCACCCACTACGACGATAGCGAGCGGCTTGAGCAGGAGCGGGAAGCCAAGCGCCTGCGCGAGCAAGAAAACCTCAAAGCCCGCGTCCAGTCTCTGGCCGGCGAGCGGCGGGAACAGCTCAAGGCCCAGCTCAGAGGGGCGGCATCGACACTGGCCGCCTCGCTGGACAAGCACAACCCGGTCTCTGAAGGCGTAACCAAGATGACGCGCTTGACGCTCGAAGGGGTGACGGGGGATCAGCTTGAACAACGTATCCGCAGCACCGCGTCGTCGACGTCCAATTACGGTAAGACGGTCAAAGCTATTCTCCAAGCGTCGCCCACTATGGAAGGTGGGCACATCGTTCATTTCATGCAGGGCGTGAACCTGCTCGAATCCGTGACCGCGCCTGCCGAAGCATCTGCCTCCGACCAGGCGGCGCTCGCCCAAGCGCAAGTCGCCCAGGCACGTATCGAGCGCCTGCAGCAACTGAAACGTCAACTTCTGCTTAAGGCGTGATAGATCGATGAGCACCGTTACTCGTGATGAATTGATGCAGGTCTTTCAACAACTGCAGGGGCAATTCTCCAGCCAGAAGCAAAACCTCGCGCAAGCTCAGCAACGCTTCGACACGCTGCGCACCGGTTTTGTAAAGCACTTGCGTCAGCAGACCGAAAGCATGGCCAGCGCGGTCAGTGACAACAATCCGCTCAAGGAAGGTGCGACCCAGATGGCGCAGCGCCTGACTGACCAATTCATGGTCTGGGAAGAGCGCGCCGAGGTGCGTGCGAAGGGCGCGGTCTTTCGTGAGAACTTCAACGACTCCTTACTGGTGTTCGTGTACGGCAAGGTCAAATCAGGCAAAAGCTCGCTGGGCAACTACGTGGCTTGGGGGCACAGTGAACCCACTGCGCAACTGAAAGCCCAGGCCACGCTGAAACCCACTTACTTTTCTCATGACCGAACCGACGTCGCCAGTGGCGACAAAGAAGGCGAGGCATGCAGCTCCAAGCAATTCAGGGTCGGTGCCACTGAGGCCACCAGTTCGATTCAAGGATTCAAGCTGCCTGGGTTCACCTGGGTCGACTCGCCTGGGCTGCATTCCACCAATGCGGCCAATGGCAACTTGGCGCGCAAGTATGTCGACCAGGCGGACCTGATTCTCTACACCATGAACTCGCAAGCGCCTGGCCGCCAGTCGGACATGAGCGAGGTCAGGAGCCTGCTCGATGGCAAACGCTCGTTGATGATTCTGCTGACCGGCAGCGATATCACCGAAGAAGACGAAGACGATGATGGGCAACTCGTCACCGAAGTATTGATGAAATCCAAGGAAACCCAGCAGCGGCAAATCCAGGAAGTCACCGGCAACCTGGTGGAGATGCAGAAGGACGCTGCCAGCCATGTCCGCATCCTGCCCATCTCGACCCGCTTCGCCGAGCGCCACCCCTCGCACTTGCAGGAAAGTGGCCTGGGCACCCTGTTCCAAACCCTCAAGACGCTGTCGCAAGGTGAAGGTCTCAACCTCAAGCTGACCACCCCCTTGAACAACCTGCGCAAGGCCGTGGCTGAAACCTGCGACGACCTGAGCTTGATCAAGGAACTGACCGAGACGTTCGAGCTGCAGATCCAGAAGCAGGAGCAGGCAGTGGAGCGCGAGCTGCGGACCCTGAGCCAGAAGGGCGTCACGGAAATGCGCAGTTTCGTCAACCAGCTCTACAACGGGCCACGCCCCGGCGACGCACAGCCTCAGCTGCGCGAGCGCCTGGCCACCCTGCTGGGCCGCCTGACCGGCGAGGCCATGAAGGGTATCGGCGAAAGCCAGCAAAATGCGCTGCAACGTGCCTTCGATACCAGCCGCATCGGCGCCATTCCGGCGTACCGCGAGGTCACGGTCGAGAAGGAATACATCAGCGGCACTCGCAGCAGCACCAAAACCGCTTGGGGAGCGGGCGGGGCGGTTGTCGGTGGTGTCATTGGCTTCTTCGTCGGCGGCCCCGCAGGCGCCGCAGCCGGGGCTTCGCTGGGCAGTGCCGCGAGCATGATTGGTCGCAGCGCCGAGGCCATCCGCGCCAAACACAATGTGGTGGTCGGCGACAACCTGGAAGAACAACGCCAGGCAGCTCTCGAGCAGTACGCCGACGCCCTGCCTGCCTACCTCAACGAGCAGGTACGTGGCATCTACGATCCCCTACGGGACTCCATGCTCGAATACTGCCAAATCCTGACCATCGAAATGGAGCGCCTGCGTCAGGCGCTCATAACCCTTGAAACGAGCACCGCGCAATGACTCAACCAGGCCCGATGACCCAACTGCTAGCCCTCTACGACGAAGTGGATGGTCTGTGTGAAACCTACAACCCGCACACTGTCGCCAGCATTCGCGAACTGAGCCGGGCGAAGAAGGCGCAAGCGGGTGCGAGCATCATGGTGTACGGCGTCTATAACGCCGGTAAAAGCACGCTGATCAACGCCTTGCTTGGCAAAGAGTTGGCTGCGGTAGCCGATGTGCCGGAGACCGCCCGTGTGCAGGGCTATCGCTGGGGGGACTTCGAAGTGCTCGATACACCCGGCATCGACGCGCCGCTAGAGCACGAGGCCATCACGCGCGAACAGCTGGTGCAGTCGGATGTGGTGATCTTCGTGGTCAACCCGCTGGGTGTGGTCGAGGAGGAAAAAACCCTCGATGTGCTGCTGGAACTGGTGCTTGCCGGCAAGATGATCTTTCTGGTGCTCAACTGCAAAAGCCGCTTCGACCCGATCGACCTGGCCCGCATCAAGGACGAACTCAGCGAGCGCATTCAACAAAAGGCCGGCTCCCAGAAGGTGCTGGGGCATATCCCGATCGTCGAGGTTAACGCCCGCTCCGCGCTCAAGGCGAAACTGGAGAACAAGCAGAACCTGCTGAACAGCTCGGGCTTTCCAAAGTTTGAACGCGATCTGGAAGGGTTCTTCGCATCCGTGGAGCAGAAGGCAATCGTGGCGCGTGTCGCTAACGAACTGCGCAGCTTCCTCGATGCAACGGTAGCCGAGCTGGACAAACGCCAGGACCAAGCTGCGATCAAACGCCTGGACGCCTTCTATGGCGAGATCGCGCGCCGCGAAATCGATATTCGCCATGGTTTGAAATCGCTGATCGAAGCCAAGGCCGCCTACATTGCCAAGAGCACGATCACAGCGCTTAACCAAAACATCGAAGGCGCTCAAGGCAAGGTCGAGCAGCTTATCGGGCAGGCCAACGAACAAGTCTGCAGCGAGCTCGAAGACGCACTCACCCGCCTGGGCCTGGACGCCTCCGAGATGCTCGACGAGGTCATTCGAGAGGTACAGGTACAACCACAGGCTTACAACGCTCAGGCTGCACCCGACCTCGATACAGCGCAGGCCCCCGCCAACCAGTTGCCCGCATCGCAGGGCGTCGACTTGAGCCTGCTCGAATCCGGTGTCCGTCAGGCCAGCAGCATGCTCAAGGCCGAGCATGTCGTCAGCGCGCTGAAAGTCGGCAAACAGTGGCTGCCGACACTGTTCAAAGGGGTCGGGCCGGTCACCATGGGCAAGGTTGCCGAACAGATCGTCGGTAAGGTCATCCCCGTCATCGGTATTGCTTTCCAGGTAGGCAGTGCGCTGTATTCCGCCTTTGCCGGCGACCCTGAGCAGCAGCGACTGGAAGAACAAGCCAAACGCGAGGAGCAGGAGCGCGAGCGCCGCGAACAGGCAATCCAAGCATTCGCCGACGAAACGGCCTGGGAATTCTCGCGGTCGCTGAACGCCATGGTCGATAGTCACCTGAAGACCAACTTTGCCGATATCAAGGACAAACTGCAGAGCCTGCGTGGCAGCCTTGGCCAGGACCAGCGCCGTCTCAGCGAGGACCGTGAACGGTTGGTCCAGGCCCAGGCCGCGATGGGTGAGTATGCCTGATACCCCCACGCCCTTTGCCTGCAGCCGCTGCATGGAATGCTGCCGACGTGTGCACTTGCTTGCTGAAACCGCGGTGATGGACCGCGGCGACGGTGTATGCCGGCACCTGGATGAAGCCAACGCCGGGTGCCGCATCTACGACCAGCGGCCGGACGCCTGTCGCATCGATAGGCAGTACGAACTGCATTATCGCCAGGCAATGAGTTGGGAAACGTACGTCAAGAAGAACGAAGCCGGGTGCAAGCAATTGCAGGCGCTCGGCGCTGGCGAGGCCACCCGGGTAATCCTGGCTTCTACAGACAACCGCTTTACACAACCATAGGGACTTCAGAATGGGTATCAGCTACCGCGCGGATGATGACCTGGCCTTCCTGCAATACTGCCGGGAAGACGACATCCGCAACCTGGCGGCCTATCTCATGTTCGACAAGGACGGAGAAAAGCGCAGAGCAAGCGAAATCGCCGATGAGCCGCAATTCAAGAAACTGCAGGGCCAGCCAGATCAATGGCGTCGCTGCTGGCAACTGGTTGCCGGTGAGTTGCAGCATTTCGCGGGTGACTCCATCGTCAACCTGTTCCGCCGTCAGGGTGTGCTCTACAAGGAAATGCTCTGCGACGTCTGCGACAAGACCGATGTGAAGTACGACAGCAAAGCCAGCGCCTACGCCATCGAAAACCAGCTCATCGAAAAACTGGTAGAAAAGAGCTGGGAACAAATGTCGCCGGAACAGCGGCGTAGCACAGCCGAGGAAATGAACCTCAATGGCGCGCTCGGCGCGCTGCCGCTGGCCGCGATCATCAATGCCATTCGTGCAGGTGGTCTGGGTTCGCTGCAGTGGTCATCGTGGCTTGCAAGGGGTACCACTGCGTCATTCAGCAATGCGATCGGGGTGACCCTCGGCGGTGCTGCAGCGCTGGTAGGCGGGCGCGCGGTAGCGGCCATCGCCGGGCCTTTGGCAGCGATCGCTGTGACCGTTCCTCTGCTCAGCGGTACGGCCTATCGGGTCACGATCCCGGCAGTCATTCAAATCGCGTTCATGCGGCGCCAGTATGAAAAAGAGGATCACTTCTAATGCAGGCAGCAGCAGAACTTCTGAGCAAAATCTGGGTACTCGACGAGGCGGCCTTTTCGAAGCCCCTCCTGGATGCGCTGGCGGCAGGCAAGGCAGTCATCCATGACGGCGTGGCGTATTACGCGGCGGGCAGTGGCAAGACGGGCGTCATCCAGCACCTGCCGTTCAAAGAAGCCGTGTTCAAGTCCGCCGAAGAAGCACTCAAGGCCGCGCAGATGACTACCGTCATGGCCACCGCCGCGTCCACCTGCGTGATTCTCGGGGCGCTGATCATCCAGACCAAGTACCTGGCGGCAAAACTCGACAAGATTCAGAACACGGTCGACGAAATCGCCAAAGAGCTGCATACCCAGAACATCGTCTATTACATGGACAAGGTCACCGACTACATCGGCAGTATCGAAGTCGCCCGCACCTTGCTCAAAGACCGCAGCCTGGCAAGCGAAATCAAGGATGTGGCTTACCCCTTGCTGGCATCAGCTGCAGCCAAGCGTAACCATGCGATGTCGTTCATCGACAACGTCCTGGCATTGGCGCAAAACAGCAGCGAGGTAAGCAGTAAGCACTACGAGCTGGTGGTCAACTTCGCCCACATGATGCTGGAGATCATGCCGCTGGGCATTCACACGGAATATTTGCTGGCCGCCCGTGTAGGCAAGCCGATGCTCGCCCAGCAGATACTGGAAGATGGCGCAGAGCGGTATCAGGGTGCAATGCAACAGTACAAGGGGTTCCTCAATGCCCAACATCGCGAGTTGGTGCGGGGAAACATGGGCGACAAGACCGTAGTCCTGCAGCGCATCGAAGATAGGGCACGGCAACTGATTCAGTCGACAGAAAATCAACTATTGCTCACGTTGCCCAATGGCCGTATGGCAGTGCTCGAAGCTGCGTAAGTTCACTGGCCAGCACCGTTGATAAGGGGCTCGAACATGAGCCCCATGCCCGGCCAGTTCAAGCATGGCTCGCCTGAGCAGCCTCCAATCCGTTCAGTTTTGCCCATACTCAACGCTCATTCGCATGGGTCATGCCCTGCAAGATTTCCACCTTGCGCCGCAACTGCCCCACATGTTCCCGCTCCGCCCGCAACGCCGCCCTCAGCTCGCGGTTCTCCATTTCCCAAATCTGCAACCAGCGCAAATCCTTCTGGCAGTGCTCCACCTTCTTGCCCAGCTCGCCCAGCCTCAACCCCTGCTGAATCAGCACCAGCAAGATGATCCCCATCGCCACCAAGGCACCCGTCGCAACCACTTCCGGCATCGTCATGCTCATGTCCTTTGCTACCTTCGGAGCGTTCCGAAGACGAACCAAAGATATGTAATGCATAACTACACGTCTAGAATGTAGACTTATACAGGTAAAGTAATCGCGCACATGGAGAGGGTATGAAACGCAAGCAATCCATCGAGCAGGTACGCTGGGACCTGGCACTTCGCTATCGTTTGATCGAAACCGTTGCCTGGTGGGAAGGCCGGCTGACCACGGGCCACCTGATGCAGAGCTTTGGCATCAGCCGCCAGCAGGCGTCGAAGGACATCAATACCTACATCACCGAACATGCGCCCGAAAACTTGACGTATGACAAGCAGATCAAGGGCTATGTACCGAGCGAGCAGTTCGAGCCGCTGTTCATCGATAACAGCGCCAGCGCCTATCTGCACCTGCTCTACCAGAACAACGAACGGGCGCCGCACATCGACGGGTTGGCACTGGCCTACGCGCACACCCGTGTACTGGAGGTGCCTGACCGCCCTATTCGGCCAGAGGTGCTGCGCCCATTGCTCAAGGCTTGCCGTGAAGGCCTGCGCCTGGAAACCGAATACGTATCCTTCAACACCCCCAACGTCGAGGTGCGCCTGATCGCCCCGCACACGCTGGTGTACACCGGCATGCGCTGGCACGTGCGGGCCTACTGCGAAAAGAACGGCCAGTACCGCGACTTCGTCCTCAGCCGCCTGCGTGGGCAGCCAGGCTTGCTCGACGCGTCGCCGAACACGCGTGAGCAGGATGAAGACTGGAATGTCGAGGTGCCGGTCATCTTCGCGCCTGATGGGCGGTTGAACACGGCGCAGCAGGCAATCATCGAAACCGACTTCGGCATGACCGATGGCCAATTGGTGGTGCCTAGCCGCAGGGCATTGGTGAAGTATGTGTTGCAGCGGTATCAAATCGACCACCGCAACATGGCGATACTGCCCGAGGCCCAGCAACTGGTGGTGAGCAACCTCCAGGAACTGCAACCGTGGTTGATGAAGTACTGACGCAGGGCGCTTGCTCTAGCTGCAACGCGTCATGTGTTGTTCTGTGGGAGCGGGCTTGCCCGCGAACACGGGCGAAGCCCGTGCCAGCCCGCCCCACCTCACCAGCTGTAACTCAACTTGGCCGTCACTTCGCGCCCCGGGTTGTAGTAGTTCGCCGTCCCCGACCCAACCACATGTTGCTCGTCGAACAGGTTGCTGACATTCAGCGCCAGGTCGGTCCCCTTGGCGATCTTGTAGTTCAGCGCCGCGTCGAACAGTGTTGTGCCGTCGCTCTTCTTGGTGTTGGCAGCATCCATGTAGTAGGCACCCACGTACCGCGCGCCCAGACCCACGCTCACATCCGTGCCCGGTACGTCGTAATAGCTCCACAGCGATGCGGTGTGCTTCGGTGCAGTGGCAAATTCATTGCCCTTGAGCGAGTCGCCGTTCCACAACGACCCGCGCAGCACCTCGGACTCCATGTAGGAGTAAGCACCGATCACGCTGATGTCTTGCGTGACTTGCGCCTTGGCTTCCAGATCCAGACCGCGCACGCGTGACTCGCCCACTGTCTGCTGCTCGATGATGCCGCTTGGCAGCACCACGGCAATGGTCACGTTCTCCTGGGTCAGGTCGTAAACGGCAGCCGAGAACAGTGCGTCCATGCCCAAGGGCGAATACTTCACGCCCACTTCATACTGCCTGCCCGTTTGCGGCGTAACGCCAACTTGCGGGGGTGATACGGACTCCACCATGCTCACATAGGTAGAGACTTCATCGTTGACGATATAGGTCAGTGCCGCGCGATAAGAGGTTTCGGAGAAGTTGTCCTTTTCCGTCTGCTCGCCACCGATGTACTCCTTGCTGGACAGGTCCATCGAGTCATTACGCACGCCTGCGGTGGCGATGACGCGGTCAAAGAACGACAGGTTCTGCTGCAGGAACACCGCCTTGGTGGTGGCATCATTCTTCTTGCGGGTATAGGGCGTGATGCCGCCTGGCACGCCGGTGAATACCGGGTTGGCGATGTCGATGGAAGGCGCCAGGCCGTAGACCGAACTCTGCTTGGACGTCGAGTCGAGGTACTCCACGCCCACCAGGGTGCTGCTGTCGATATGCTCGAATTGGGCATCGTACTGCAGCATCAGGTTGCCATTGAGCTGATCAGCATCACTGTCGGTGCCGAAGATGTAGCGTGGAATCGTAGTGCCGACACGCGAGGTGCTGTCGCTCAGGTACGCGTAGCCAAAGTCATCGCTCAGCTCGCTGTAACGCAGGTTGCTGCGCAATACGAAGCCATTGTCGAAGTCGTGGGTGATGTTGCCGCTGAGGCTGGTGCGCTCCACATTGTGGAAGTTGTAGCTGGGCTCGCCATAGAAATCGCTGCGGTCGTATTCCTTGTCCAGCGGGTAGCCGCCACTGTTCGGCGAGCTATCGGTTTTCAGGTAGTCGAGCACCATGGTGGCCGAGGTAAAGTCGGTGGGCGCCCAGGTCAGGCCGCCCATCACGAACCGGTTGTCGTCCTGGGAGTGGTCGTACTCGCGGTCGCTGTTCTGCATCTTGGCCGTGAAGCGGCCGGCCAGGGTTTGCTCGTCGTTCAAGGCATCACCTACATCGATACCGGTTTCGGCATGGTTGTAGGAGCCGTAGGTCACGTAGCCCTGGCCAAACTTCTCGAAGCGCGGTTGCTTGGTCACGAAGTTGACCGAGCCACCTGGGTCTGCCGGGCCGAACAGCGTGGAGTTGGCACCACGCAGAATTTCTATGCGCTCGTAGGCGTAAGGGTCTTCACGCACACCGCGCATCGAGCTGAGGGTCAGGCCGTCACGGTAGGTGGTGGCCTGAAAGCCGCGGATCAGGAAGTAATCGTTGCGGTCGTCCGAACCGTAGTAGTCGCTGACCACGCCGGGGGTGTACTGCAGCGCCTCTTCGGTGGTGCTGACGCTGCGCTGCTGCATTTCCTTGTTGGTCACCACAGACACGGAGGCTGGCGTGTTGAGGATGCTGGTCGCCACCTTGCCGCCTACCCACAGCTCCTTGGCAACCACCGAGTTGCTGTCTTCGTCGGCGCTGGCTTTGACCTTGGCATTGATGATGACGGGCGCCAGGCGGTAGTCCTCGGTCGCCCCCAGCTCCAGCGGGCCGGCAGGCTTGGGCTGCGGTACCACCAGGTAAGCACTGGGGCCTTGCTGCTGCGCCTGAAGCTCGGTCCCCTGCAACAACTGCGAGAGAGCCGCCGACGTGCCCAGCGTACCTTGCACACCTGCCGTGTTGCGGTCGGCTATGCGCTGCGCGTCGAAGGACAGGCTAATGCCCGCCTGGCGTGCAAAGCGGTCAAGCGCCGGCGCCAGTGGGCCGCCAGGAATGTTCCATTGCTGCGCCTGGTTGCTGTGTTCAGCAGTTGCAGATTGCGCAAGGGCAGGCAGCGCACAGCTACTGACAACCAGGCCCAGGAAAGCACCGTGCACAGCACGACTCAATGGGTGGCGCTGTGGAACCGGGGTCGAACTCATTTTTCTCGCTCCGTAGAGGGGTCGGCGGGCTGGCCTGTATTCCGGCCTTCTCTACAAGCCGAACGAGAATGATAAAACACCTCATTTATTTTTAGATCGTTGCACGGACCCTGGCCGTTTCAAGGTCGCCCTTCGGCCATCAGCCCCTCCTGCATGGCAGGCAGTGGCCGGCTCAGCAACACGCCGACCAGCAGCGCAAACAGCAACGCCGCCACACCCGCGACCTGTAACACAGCCTCGAAACCGCCCATGAATGCCTGGCGGGCCAATGGCGTCACCGCCTCACGCAAGCCTGGCTCAAGCAGGGCCAGCGCCGCCTGCAAGTCGCCCGCTGCAACCCGCGTGGCCATCGCGGCAACCTGGCTCGATTGTGCGGGTGCCACAGTGGCCATGGCCTCCTGCAGCAACTGCCCGCTACGGGCAGCGAGCACACCCCCGAGCACACCAATGGCCAGCACGATCGCACCAAACCGCGTGGTGGTGCTCAGGCCCGAGGCCATACCGGTACGCTCACGCGGTACGCAGGCCATGATGTTTTTCTGCGTATCGCCATTGAGCAGCCCGGCGCCCGCCCCCAACACCACGCTGGCCAGGGCGAATGCCCCATAACCGCCGTGGCGCGTGGCCCAGGCACACAGCAAGTTGCCCGTGCCCACCAGCACCAGGCCCAGCGCAAACACCTGCGCCGGGCTGCAGTGGGCAGCCAGGCGCATGCCCAGGCGCGGCGTCAGCAGCATGGCAACGGCGAACGGCAACATGCCCGCCCCCGCGGCCAGGGCCGACAGTTGCAGGCCGTTCTGCAAATACAGCGGCAGCAGGGTCATCATCACCTGGGCGCAGGCGGCGTAGGCAAACATGCCCAGCAGAGCCCCTACAAAACGCCCGCTACGCATCAGTTGCAAGTCGATCATCGGCCGCTGCTGGCTGCGCTCGACCATGATGAACAGGCTGAACAGAAAGGCGCTGATCACCAACCGGCCAAGGGTTTGCGCACTGCCCCAGCCCACCTGGTTGGCATCGATCATCGCCCAGATCAGGTAGCCCAGGCTGCCGGCGAAGGTCAGGCTGCCCCAAGGGTCCAGGCGTGCCGCCGCACTGTCCCGAGACTCTTCGATACTGCGCATGACCATTACCGCCAGCAGTGCCACCAGCGGCAGGTTGATGTAGAAGATCCAGCGCCAGCCCAAGGTACTGGCAATCACCCCGCCCAGCAGCGGCGCGAAGGTGATGGTGGCGCCCATGCAGGCGCCCCAGAAGGCCCAGGCACGCATGCGTTCTTGTGGCTGATGGAACCGGTTGCCAATCGCCGCCAGGGCCGAGGTCAGCAGCAACGCAGCGCCTACCCCCTTGGCGGCTCTGGCCAGGTCGAGAAACAGCAGGCTGGGCGCCGCACCGCAGGCCAGCGAAGCCACGCCGAACAGCACCAGGCCGAGCAGCAGCATGCGCCGCCGGCCGAAGCGGTCGGCCAGGCTACCGGCGGGCAACAGGCAAGCGGCGAAGGCCAGCAGGTAGGCGCTGACTACCCATTCGATGTCGGCGAACGAGCCGGACAGGTCTCGCGCGATACTGGGCAGGCTGACCGCAACAATGTTGGTGTCGAGGATGATCAGGGCGCAGACCAGGGAAGCGGTAAGCAAGGTAAAGCGTGCTGAAGGGGCAGGCATGGCAGGCTCCAGAAGCAGGCTGGTCGTATCAGCGCCAGCCTTGTAGTGTTGACCCCACCATAACGCCGCCAACACCAAGCCTTGTTAGCCCCGGCGGCCTGCGTCATTACCCTGTAGGTAACACCCATGGAAATCCGCCATTTCCGCTACTTCCTCTGCGTCGCCCGCCACGGCCATTTCACCCGGGCCGCCGAGCAACTGGGCATCGCCCCGCCCACCCTCAGCCGGCAGATCCAGGACATGGAGCGCGAGCTGGGCGTGCGCCTGTTCGAGCGTAACCAGCGCGAGGTCAACCTTACCGCCGCCGGCCAGGCGCTGTTGATCGAGGCTGAACAGGCCGTGCGCCAGTTCGACGCCGCACAACTGGGCGCGCAGCGCGCCGCCCGTGGCGAAAGCGGGCGCATCGAGCTGGGCTACGTGGCCTCGGCCGCCTACTCGGGCATGCTTCAGCAGCAAGTCAGCCACTACAGCGAAACCTGCCCCGGCGTGCGCCTGAATATCCGCGAACTGCCCATGGCCGATCTGCCCGGCATGGTTCGCGATGGCCTGCTCGACCTGGCCTATGTGCGCTCGCCCATGGAGCTGCCGGAAGCGCTCGAAGCCATTGCCTTGCGCCAGGAAGGCTTCGTGCTCGCCCTGCCCGCCAGCTCGCGCATCAATGAAGTACCACAGATCCCGGCCGCGCGCCTGGCCAATGAAACCTTCATCCTGCCCGAGCAGATCTCCGGCACGCTGGAGGTGGCCGCGCAAGGTGGTTTCGTGCCACGGCTCGGCCCGCAACCTGGCAGCCTGGTGGCGGTGATTACCCTGGTGTCCCTTGGCCAAGGCATTGCCGTGGTCCCGGAATCGGTCGTGCAGCGCATTAGCCTGCCGCAGGTGAACTTCCGGCGAATAGTCGACTGCCAGGCCAGCTCGTGGCTGAGCCTGATCCATCGACGCTTCGAAAAAGCGCCGGCAGTGATGCGGTATGTGCAAAGCGTGATGGGCGGCACTTGATGGCTGCTCAAACGCTCGGATCGTCTGCAGTACCCAAGGCATAGAACTCATGCAGCTTGGCTTGCAGCAGTGCCTTGTCTGGCAAGCGCGTTTGATACTCGGCAATCAGCGCGGGGGACAAACAGCGATTGAGTGCGTACTCAACCACCTCGTCGTCTCTGCTGGCGCATAGCAACACACCGATGGCCGGGTTTTCATGAGGCTTACGCTCATTGCAGTCCAGTGCTTCAAGATAGAAATCCAGCTTGCCCAGGTACTCTGGCTCGAAGCGACCGACTTTCAGTTCGATCGCTACCAGGCAGTTGAGGCCACGGTGGAAGAACAGCAAGTCGAGTGCGAAGTCACGGCCGCCGACCTGAAGCGGGTATTGTGAGCCGACGAAGCAGAAATCCCGGCCCAGCTCGATCAGGAACTGTTTGAGCCGGTCCATCAATGCGCAATGCAGGTCTGATTCGGCATGCACACCAGGCAGACCAAGAAATTCGACCATGTAGGTATCCCGAAAAACGTCCATGGCCGCAGGATAGTTCTGCCTCAGCGCTGCCGAAACTTTTGCCGGGTTAGCAACGCAGCGCTCATACAGAGCGGCTTTAAGTTGACGCTCAAGCTCACGCCGCGTCTACGCCTGGCAAGCCCCACGCCGACCGCTCGTGCTGCCAAACAAGTGTTTCAAAAAACAAAGGGCACCCATCCACGAGTGCCCTTTGCCCTACCACCCGGTGAACTCAATCACCCCATCGACCGCGCCCCCACCGGTTGCGCATGGCCCCGCGAGGTCACGATCCCCAGGAAGGAAATCACGATCGCCAGGCCCAACGTGGAACTCACTTCCGCCCGGTGCTCAGGCGTGTACATCATCACCGCCAGCGCCCCGGCAATGAAGATGATCACCGCCCAGGTCAGGTACGGGAACAGCCACATGCGGAACTTCAGCTCGGTGTTTTCCCGCTCCAGGCGGCGGCGCATACGCAGCTGCGAGATGGCGATGACCATGTACACCAGCAAGGCAATGGCGCCGGAGCTTGCCAGCAGGAACTCGAACACACCCTTCGGCGCGAAGTAGTTGAGCACAGCGATGGCCGCACCGATCAGCGTGCTGCCGAACACCGCGGCACGCGGTACACCGACCTTGGAGGTCTTGTTGAGGAAGGCCGGGGCGTCACCGCGCTTGGCCAGCGAGTACATCATCCGCGAAGCGATGTAGATCGACGAATTCATGCAACTGGTCACGGCCACCAGCACCACCAGGTCGACCATGAACGCCGCGTTGGGGATGTTCATGATTTCCAGCGCACGCTGGTACGAACCCACCACCGCCAGCTGCGGGTCGTTCCACGGCACCACCGAGATGATCACGAAGATCGACAGGATGTAGAAGGTGCTGATACGCCAGATCACCGAGCGGGTGGCCTTGGCGATGTTGCGCGATGGGTCGCTGGACTCGGAGGCCGCGATGGTCACCGCCTCGGTGCCGATGAAGCTGAACATCACGGTAATGAACGCACCGACCACGGCCGACCAGCCCTTCGGCGCGGCGAAACCCAGGCCGATGAAACCCAGAATGGCGGTGACCTTGAGGATGGCGAACCAGAACTCGAACTCGCCGTACTTGGCCACACTGAACAGGTTGGTACCGGCCAGCAACAGCACCGAAGCCAAGGCGAAGATCCAGCTGTCCACCTGCGGGAACCAGGCGTTCAGCACATGCCCGGCGGCCAGCGCTTCGATAGGGATGACCAGCACCCAGAACCACCAGTACAACCAGCCGATGGTGTACCCGGCCCAGCGGCCAATGGCCTGGTCGGCATAGGTGGAAAACGATCCGGTGTCAGGGTGTGCCACGGCCATTTCGCCGAGCATGCGCATGACCAGTACCACCAGGGTCCCGGCCACGAAATAGGAAATTATGGTTGCTGGCCCGGCTGCCGCGATGGCATGGCCGGAGCCTACGAAAAGTCCGGCGCCGATGATGCCGGCGATGGACAGCATCGTTACATGACGTGGCTTGAAACCTTGTGCAAGGTTGCCATCAGATCCCACGGTGTTCATTGATGTTGTTCTCTTTTTGCTGACACAAGGATGGACGGGCAGGCGTAGGCGAAAATATCTCCTTTGAATTCAATAAGTCGACAGCTTACTCGCGTTCTGTTGTTGATCTTTGGCACGCATCACAGAGCAGCTGTCAGTGCAGGACGGGCTTCATTTAAGCCCCGCATGGCTGTGGGTAATTACACGAGAACGCCCCGGAACTGTTCGATCACGACAGGGCGTTTCCATTAACGCCAGATGTCGCGAATGGCATGCCCGATCGCGTCACCGGGCCGTTTGGCGCTTTTGTTTTTCATTTGGATGTGTGTTGCCTGCACTGGCCCTATCGGTCAGATACAAAAAAGCCCCGGTTTCCCGAGGCCTTCCTTGCAAAGTCTTGAACCCGCCTTAACGAACCAGGCAAGGCCGCTTGTTATCGAAGCACCACCCCGGTATCAGGTACTGCATCGCCACGCTGTCATCCCGCGCGCCAAGGCCCATGTTGCGGTAGCACTCATGCGCCTTGGCCAGTTGGTCTTCATCCAACTCCACCCCCAGCCCTGGCCGCGCCGGCACCCGCACATGCCCGTCGACAATACGCAGCGGCTCGCGGGTCAGGCGTTGGCCGTCCTGCCAGATCCAATGGGTGTCGATGGCGGTGATCTCACCCGGCGCCGCAGCCGCCACCTGAGTGAACATCGCCAGCGAAATGTCGAAGTGGTTGTTGGAGTGGGAACCCCAGGTCAGCCCCCAGTCGTTGCACATCTGCGCCACCCGCACCGAACCCTGCAAAGTCCAGAAGTGCGGGTCGGCCAGCGGGATGTCCACCGACTGCAACTGGATGGCATGGCCCATCTGTCGCCAGTCGGTGGCGATCATGTTGGTGGCGGTGGGCAGACCAGTGGCGCGGCGAAACTCGGCCATCACTTCACGGCCCGAGTAACCGTTCTCGGCACCGCACGGGTCTTCGGCGTAGGCCAGCACGCCGTGCTTGTCGCGACACAGGGCAATGGCCTCTTGCAATGACCAGGCGCCGTTCGGGTCGAGGGTGATGCGCGCTTCGGGAAAGCGCTCGGCCAAGGCCGTTACCGCGTCCATCTCTTCTTCGCCGCGCAATACCCCGCCCTTGAGCTTGAAGTCGCTGAAGCCATAACGCGCCTTGGCGGCCTCGGCCAGACGTACCACCGCCTCTGTGGTCAGCGCCGTTTCGTGACGCAGGCGGAACCAGTCTTCATCGCTATCGGTTTCGTTGCGGTAAGCCAGGTCGGTCTGCTGACGGTCGCCGATATAGAACAGGTAACCGAGCATCTTCACTGCATCGCGTTGCTGCCCCTCGCCCAGCAGTGCCGCCATCGGCACGTTCAGATGCTGGCCGAGCAGGTCGAGCAGCGCCGACTCGATGGCGGTCACCGCGTGCACGGTGATGCGCAGGTCGAAGGTTTGCAGGCCACGGCCGGCCGAGTCGCGGTTGGCAAAGGTGTGGCGCATGGCATTGAGCACACGCTGGTAATGGCCGATTGGCTGGCCGACCACCAGGCTGCGGGCGTCCTCCAGGGTTTGGCGAATCTTCTCGCCGCCGGGCACTTCGCCAAGGCCGGTGTTGCCGGCGCTGTCGCGCAGCACCACCACGTTGCGGGTGAAGTACGGGCCATGGGCGCCACTGAGGTTGAGCAGCATGCTGTCATGGCCGGCGACGGGGATCACGCGCAGGTCGGTGACCACCGGGGTGCTGGTGTGAACGGCTGGGTTGGTCTGCATGTTCATGGTTGTTGTCTCGCAGTCATCAGTGGGTCTGGCCCAGGGCCGAAGGGGCCTTGAGGTCATCGGAAGGGGCGCCTTTGGGGCGCATGCGTACGAAGAAGATGGCGATGGCTGCAAGCACCGAGGTTACCGCCAGGCCGTACAGCCCACCCTGGATCGAGCCGGTTTGCTGCTCCAGCAGGCCAAAGGTGGTGGGGGCGACGAAGCCGCCGAGGTTGCCGACCGAGTTGATCAGGGCAATGACCGCTGCCGCGATACGGGCATCCAGGTAGCCCTGGGGGATTGGCCAGAACAGCGACGACGCCGACTTGAAGCCAATCGCGGCGAAGCACACCGCGACGAAGGCGAACACCGGCCCACCGGTAGTGGACATGAACATGCCGATGGCGGCGACCAGCAGGGCACCCGCCACCCAGGCCTGCTGGAATTTCCAGCGTGTGGAACCGGCGGCGAAGGCGTACATGGCCAGGATCGAGATCAGCCACGGGATCGAGTTGAAGAACCCGACCTGCATGTCACTCAGATCGCCCATGCGCTTGATGATGCTCGGCAGCCAGAACGTGGCGGCATAGATGGTCAACTGGATGCAGAAGTAGATCAGGCAGAACAGCACGATCTGGCGGTCCTTGAGCAGGCTCCAGGCCGACGGTTTGACAGCGCCAACGGCCTCGCGTGCTTGCTGCTCGCGGTCGATGGTGGCGACCAGTGCGTCCTGTTCGGCCTTGCTCAGCCACTTGGCATCTTGCGGCTTGGAGTCGAGCCAGAAGAACACGAAGAAGCACAGCACCACCGAGGCCATGCCTTCGATGAACAGCATCCACTGCCAGCCATGCAGGCCCAAGCCCTGAAGCTGCATCAGCGCCCCGGCCAGCGGCCCGGAAATCAACGAAGCCAGTGCCGAACCGCTGAGGAAGATGGCAATGGCCTTGCCGCGCTCGGCAGCCGGCAACCAACGGGTGAAGTAGTAGATCACCCCTGGGAAGAACCCCGCTTCGGCCACACCCAGTAGAAAGCGCAGCACATAGAACTGGGTTTCGTTCTGCACAAAGGCCATGGCCGTGGCCACCAGCCCCCAGGTGAACATGATGCGGGTCAGCCACAGGCGGGCACCGACCTTTTGCAGCAGCATGTTGGAGGGCACTTCGAACAGTGCGTAGCCGATGAAGAACAAGCCGGCGCCAAAGCCGAAGGCCGCAGCGCTGATGCCCAGGTCACTTTCCAGGTGCGGGCGGACAAAGCCGATGTTGACGCGGTCGAGGTAGTTGACGATGAACATGATGACGAACAGCGGCAGTACGTGGCGCTTGACCTTGGCCACGGCGCTGGCCAACGCGTCGCCGTCATGTCGGCCAGACGGAGCGAGGGTGTCGTTCACTTGCGGATCTCCCACTAATTGTTTTTGTGCGGGTCGAGGTTGTCTGACATGGCAGTGGGGGTGAGCATATGCGCCGCGCAGTTGTACGACAAGCTCACTAACGTCGGTAAATCCTCAAAATACAAGCCATCACAATGGCAATCTGCTTCGATTATGCAAAAACACTTAACCTACGCGTTGACTTGATCACGTGAAAAACCAGCAAAAAATATTTCTATCGATTAACTTGTCGTACAAGTACAACAGTCAGCGGATGGCACATGGAACCCGAACACGCCCGTAAACGCGGCCACAGCCGCGCTCATGACCTGGTTTCCAGCCTGACCCAGCACATTTTGCTGGGCACCTTCAAACCGGGCGACAAGTTGCCCTCGGAAAACACCCTGGTGCGCGAGCACGGAGTCAGCCGCACGGTGGTGCGCGAAGCCTTGTCCAAGTTGCAAGCTTCGGGGCTGGTGGAGCCGCGCCACGGTATCGGTACGTTCGTGATGGAGCGCCAGGCCCAGGCCGGCCTGCGCGTGGCGGCGGAAAGCGCGGCGAATGTGCGTGATCTGCTGGAACTGCGTATTGGCCTGGAGGGTCAGGCCGCCGCATTGGCCGCGCTGCGCCGTGACGAGGGGCAGCTGGCACGCATGCGCCAGGCGCTGGATGACTACCAGGACCTGGCCGCAGCTGGCGACAGTTGCATCGAAGCCGACCGGCGCTTTCACCTGCTGATTGCCGAGGCCACTGGCAACCTGTATTTCACCGAGATGCTGCTGCAGCTAGGCAACGGCCTGATCCCGCGTAACCGCATGGCCCTGGCCGAACGCTCCGGGGCCAAGCTGGCGCGGCAAGCCTACCTGGCCAACCTGGAGCACGAGGCGATCCTCAATGCCATCCGCCGACAAGACCCGGATGCGGCGCGGGCGGCTGTGTGCCTGCACCTGTCCAACAGCCGCGACCGGTTGCTGCCAGGTTGATAATCATCCGACTGGCGCATCCCCCCTGTGTAGGAGCGGCCTTGTGTCGCGAAAGGGCCGCGAAGCGGCCCCCGGTCATCAGCTATATCGCATAAATCGGGGGGCTGCTTCGCAGCCCTTTCGCGGCACAAGGCCGCTCCTACAAGGGACCGCATCTGGCCGGTTTTCAAGCCACCGCCCGGTCCACCAGCACCTGCAGGCGCCCCTGCGAACAGCGCTCCACCCGGGCCACCACGCCATACACCTCAGCCAACAGCCCCGGCTGCAGCACATCCACCGGCGCCCCGCAGGCCACCACCCTGCCCTCACGCAACACCACCAGCCAATCTGCGTGGCTGGCTGCCAGGTTGATGTCATGCAGCACCGCCACCGCCAGCAACCGATGCGCCTGCACGCGTTCGCGCACAGCGCCCATCACCCGCAACTGGTAATGCAGGTCCAGCGCACTGGTCGGCTCGTCTAGCAACAGCACCTGTGGGTTGCGTGCCAGCAACTGGGCCAAGGCCACCAGCTGCCGTTGCCCGCCAGACAAACTGTCCAGCGAGCGCTCGGCCAAACCCTCGATGCCCAACTGGCGCAACGCATCGAAGGCGCAGCCCAGCAGATCGCTGCCAGCGCTCACGCGCAAGGCCGCAACAATGCTTTCCAATACGCCCAAGGCGATACCCGGCGGTAGCTGCTGGGGCATATAGGCCAGGCGACGTGAGCGCTCGGCAAAGCCCAGGCGCGTCACATCCTGCCCATCCAGGCGCAAACCACCGCGCATCCGCTCCAGCCCTGCCAAGGCACGCAACAACGTGGATTTGCCCGCACCATTTGGCCCGACCAGCGCTACCAGGCTGCCGGCCGGCAACGCCGGCAGGCTCACCCCCTGCAGGATCTGCCGCGCGCCGTAGGCCACCGAAACACCCTCGATCAACAGGCTCACAACCTTCTCCCCCGGCGGAACACCAGCACCACGAATACCGGCACGCCCACCAGCGCGGTAACGATGCCCACCGGCACGATCACCCCCGGCAAGATCGCCTTGCTGACAAGCGACGACAGCGACAGCATCAACGCCCCCACCAGCGCACTGGCGGGCAGCAGGAAGCGTTGGTCCTCACCGACCAGCAGCCGGGCGATGTGCGGCCCGACCAGGCCGACAAAACCGATGGTGCCGACGAATGCCACCGCCGTTGCCGACAACAGGCTGATGCGCAGCAGCGAGGCAAAACGCAGGCGCCGGGTATCGACGCCAAAACTGCGCGCACGGTCCTCGCCCATGCGCAGCAAGGTCATGGCCGGTGCCGCTCGTAGCGAGAACGGCAACAGCAACCCCAGCACCAGGGCCAGCATGCCAAGCTTGTGCCAGTCGGCGCGGGCCAGGCTACCCAAGGTCCAGAACACCAGTTGCTGCAGCACATCCTCGGTGGCCAGCAATTGCAGCAACGAGACCAACGCATTGCAGCTGAACACCAAGGCGATGCCAAACAGCACCAGGCTCTCGACCCCGGCGCCACGCAACCGCGACATGGCCTGCAACAGCACCACCGACAGGCAGGCGAAGATGAACGCCATCACCGTCACCTGGGCGCTCGGCGCCAGCCAGGCAATGCCCAGTGGGTAGGCAATCGCCAGCGAGGCGCCGAGTGCCGCCGATGACGACACACCCAAGGTGAAGGGGCTGGCCAGCGGGTTGTCTAGAATCGCCTGCATCTCGGCACCGGCAAGCGCCAAGGCCGCCCCCACCAGCACCGCCATCAGCGAGTACGGCAGGCGCACGTTCCAGATGATCACCCGCTCGGTGGCACTCAACGTCGCCGGGTCGAAGACGCCATGCAGCAATTGCCCCAGGCCCATGCCCGAGGCACCGCTGGCCAGGTCGCCCAGTACCGACAACAACAGCAACAACGCCAGCGTGAAGACCAGCAAGGCCCGCCGCCACAACAGGCGACGATAATGCCAGGCTGCCAACGCCGCGCCTTCGTGGGCCAGCGCGGTCACCTGGCATCGACCCAGTACTGGCCGTCCAGGCCGACCTTGAGCATGCGGTTGATTTCACCCATGGTTGCCTGCGGGTCGAGCGCCTTGAAACGCTCCGGGTGTACCCATCGGGCCATGGCCTCGACCGCCAGGATGTTGAAGGGCGAGTTGTAGAAGTCATGCCACAAGCCATGGGCCTGGCCAGCCTGGATCGGCCGCAGCGGGGCGAACTCGGGGCGCGCGGTGATCTTCGCCAGGCTCTGGCGTGCCGTATCGGTGGAGACGCCAGCCCCCAGCAGCACCCCGGGCGCGCGGTTGCCGGTGGCGATGTACACGTCCGGGTCGGCTTGCAACACGTACTCGACACTCACATCACCCAGCGCCCCAGGCACCACATCGGCACCAATGTTGTGCCCGCCTACGGCTTCGACCACGCTGCCCAATCCGCTCTTGCCAGTGGTATGCCCCGGTGCCTGCCACACGCCAGCCAACAGTTCGAGAAACACCTTGGGCCGCTCGCTTTCCTTGATCCTGGCCACGCCGTCGGTTACCCGCTTCAGGTGACGGTCGTACAGGTTCAGGTACTCCGCCGCCTGCGGCTCACGCCCCAGCAGCGTGCCCAGTGCCTGCATGCTCACCCGGGTATTGCGGATCGGGTGCACGCGAAAGTCGATGAACAGCACCGGCACCCCGGCCTTTTCCAGTAGATCGGCCACCGGGCTGTGCTGGGTCGGGCCCTCACCGGCGATGCTGAAAATGGCCAGGTCGGGCTTGAGCGCCAGTATCTGCTCAGCGCTCACGCTCTGCTCGGACGCCTGGCCGATCAGCGGCAACTTGGCCACTTGTGGGTACTGCTGCGCATACACCTCATAGGTATGCGGGTCGAGCAGGCGCATGTCGTTCTGCCAGCCAACCACCCGCTGGAACGGGTTGTCACGGTCAAGCAAAGCCAGCGCGAAGAACAGGCGCCCTTCGCCAAGCACGATGCGCTGAGGCGGGTGGTCAACCTCGACCTTGCGCCCGAGCACGTCGGTCACTTGCATGGCGCTGGCAGGTTGGATGAAGCCGAGGCAGGTAGCCAACAGCAAGACAGGCAGCAAACGCTGCCAGAAAAGGGGAGTCGGGCACATCGGGGCATCCTCTTGAAGAGAACCAATCGCAACAGAGCGGGGCATTCTAGCCAGCCGCCCTGTGCTGCCGATGTGCGCGAATGTATTGGCTTGTAGGGTGGCCGTTACATCCAGCCGCCCTCACCTATCCTCACCAAGTCAGGCAGATCTTGCCGAAATGCCGGTTGCTCTCCTGGTAACGGAACGCCTCGACGATCTGCTCCAACTCGAAATGCTTGTCCACCACCGGGCGCAGGCCGTTGGCATCGATCGCCCGCACCATCGCCTGCTGCTGCGCACGGCTGCCTACCAGCACCCCTTGCAGGCGAATCTGCCGCACCAGCGCCTGCACCAGCGGCAACTGCCCAGCCACCCCGGTGAGGATACCGATCAGCGAAACATGCCCACCGATGCGCGCGGCAATCATCGACTGCTCCAGCGTCGCCGGGCCACCCACTTCGATCACATGATCAACCCCGCGGTTGCCCGTCAGCTCACGCACTTTCTCACCCCAGGCCGGGGTGCTCTTGTAATTGATCAGGTGGTCGGCACCCAACGCTTTCAGGCGCTCCAACTTGGCATCGCTGGACGAGGTGGCGATCACTGTGGCGCCGGCCAGCTTGGCGAACTGCAAGGCGAAAATCGACACACCGCCAGTGCCCTGCACCAGAACCGTGTCGCCGGGCTTGAGGTGATCATCACTCATCAGCGCGCGCCAGGCGGTAAGCCCGGCGGTGGTCAGGGTGGCCGCTTCGGCATGGCTGAAACCCTTGGGCGCCAGGGTGAACGCAGTGGCACGGGCGGTGACCTGCTCTCGGGCGTAGCCATCGAGGCCGTCGCCAGGCACCTGGGCAAAGCCCTCGACATTGGCCTGGCCATCGAGCCAATCGGGGAAGAAGGTGCTGACCACGCTGTCGCCGACCTGGAACTCGGTAACGCCAGCCCCCACCGCGACCACCTCACCGGCGCCATCGGCCATGGGGATGCGCCGCTCGCTCGGGCCCCACATGCCGCTGACCACGGCGAAATCGTGGTAGTTGAGGGAGCTGGCGTGCAGGCGCACGGTGATCTCGCCGGCCTTGGGGGCCAGGGCCTCGCTGGTGCCGACCTCGACCTTGTCGTAGCCGCCGCCGGGTTGTACGTAGATGGCCTTGCTGGTCATGGGTAGGTCTCCGTATCAGAAGAAAGAATGGGGTTCAGCATAGACAGGTCCGGCCCTTTCGCGGGCATGCCCGCGAACAGACCCGCATTGCCAATACAAGAATCAGCCCAGCATCACCTTCAATGCCTGGCAATCGGCCGCATGCCAATCCACCAGCTCCGGCCACGGGTTATCCGGCAGGTTCACCAGCACCGTGCGCGCCCCCGCCGCCCGTCCACAGTCCAGGTCAAAGCGGTAATCCCCCACCATCACCAGCTCACTGGGCGCCACGCCCCAGGCACTGGCAATTTTCAGTAACCCATCCGGGCTCGGCTTGGGCGCCGCTTCGTCACGCCCGAGAATGTGCTCCACCGCGAAGCAGTCCGCCAGGCCGATGGCCTCCAGCGTCACATGCGCAAGCTCACGCGCATTGCGGGTAAGAATACCCAGCCGGCAACCGCGCTCGGCCAGTTCGCGCACCAGTTCCACCGCCCCGGTGGCCGCCGTGGAGGCAACCGCCAGGTCCCGCTCGTGCTCCAGCAACCAGGCATGCTTGGCTGCCGCCTCATCAGCCGGCAGCGCCGCCAGGTGGGTGAGGATGTCGTGCTCGGCCGGGATGTCCAACGCCACGCGAATGGCGGCAAAGTCGTGCACCGCCACGGTCAAGGTGCCGTCCATGTCGAACACCCAGTTGCGCACCTCGCCAAGGAGGCTCATGCCCAATCCTTGCGATGACGAATCAGGCCTTCCTGGCTGGACGATGCCACCAGTTGCCCGGCCTGGTTGAAGATGCTGCCGCGGCAGAAACCACGGGAATTACCGGCCCAGGGGCTATCGGTTGCGTACAGCAGCCATTCGTCAGCGCGCAGGTTGCCATGGAACCACAACGAATGGTCGAGGCTGGCGATCTGCATGTCGCGCTGCCACACCGACTTGCCATGGGGCAGCAGCGCAGTGGTCAGCAGGCCGAAATCCGAGGCGTAGGCCAGCAGGTACTTGTGCAGGGCGGGTACGTCAGGCAGGTTGCCGTCGGCGCGGAACCAGGCGTACTTCACCGGGTCGCCGGGCTTGGGGTTGAACGGGTCACGCTCGGTGACCGGGCGGATCTCGATCGGCTTGGCGCACAGCACTTTGTCGCGAATGCGCTCGGGCAACTGGTCGGCCATGGCGCGGGCCAGTTCTACTTCGGTCGGCAGGTTTTCCGGGCCGACCACCTCTGGCATCTGCGCCTGGTGCTCGAACCCTTCCTCGTCGTACTGGAACGATGCGCTGCAGGTGAAGATGGTCTGGCCTTTCTGGATCGCCGTCACCCGCCGGGTGCTGAAACTGCCGCCATCGCGCACGCGGTCCACCGAGTACACCACCGGCAGGCTGGCATCGCCCGGGCGCAGGAAGTAGCCGTGCAACGAATGCACATGGCGCGCGTCCTCGACCGTCTGGCTGGCTGCCGACAACGACTGCCCCAGCACTTGCCCACCGTACAGCTGGCGGAAGCCCAGGTCCTGGCTGCGGCCACGGAACAGGTTCTCCTCGATGGCTTCGAGGCTCAACAGGTCGACCAGGTCGTCCAACACATGACTCATCGGGGGTTCTCCGTAGGAGCGAGCTTGCTCGCGATGCGCCGCCCGAGCGGCGCTCGATCTCACAGGCGCTGAACGTGCAACATGCAGCGCCTTCCAAGTGGGCAAATAATACAGGGTTTGTCATTGGTGCCGGGCATGGCCATGCATTCAGGGGCGCAGGGTGCGCTCCCAATGGGTGCGGTCGATGCGGTACAGCACATGCGGGCGCAGCGGGTGGCCCTCAGGCAGGCGGGGGTGCTCGAAACTGCCCTGCGCGTCCTGCTGCATACCGATGGCTTGCATGACCTTCTGCGACGGCAGGTTGCTCTCGCTAGTGAACGACACCACTTCCTCCAGGCGCAATTGGGCGAAAGCACAACGCAGGCAGGTCCACGCCGCCTCGCTGGCAAAACCCAGGCCCCAGTGACGGCGGGCCAGGCGCCAGCCAATCTCCACAGCGGGGGTGAAATCGGCCTCGAAGCCCACGTGCAGCAAACCGGTCATGCCGATGAACGCGCCGCTGTCCTTGCGCTCAAGGGCCCACAAACCAAAACCGTATTCATTGAAGTGCCCGCGCACCCGACCGATCAATGCAGCGGCTTCCAGACGCGTCAGGGGCGCCGGGAAGTAGCGCATCACCTGCGGGTCGGCGCACAGCGCGGCGAACTCGCGCAGGTCGTCGTCGTGCCATTGGCGCAGCACCAGCCGTGCGCTTTCCAGTTCAAGGATGGGGGTCATGGGGCCTGCTCCGGTTTTGCCGCCTTGCAGTGTACAGCGTAGGCGCGGGCTCGGCTTTCACCCAACCGGTAGCCGCCGAATGCAATTTTCACACGCCCTTCACCGGCCCCCGACAGGCCCCTCAGCACAATGCCGCCATCTCTGCCGCGCCAGACGCGGCCATGCCAACGGAGCTACGCATGCAATCGAGCAATACCCTGGGGCACGCTGCCATACACACCCGGCGCAAGCGGCGCCTGTCTCGCAAAGCCCTCGGTGCCGCCCTTGGCCTGTGCATGGTCGTGGCGGCGTTGACCACCTGGCTGGCGACGAGGACGCATATCGTGGACCTTGGCAACGAGCAACAACTGAGTGACAGCGGTTTACTGCAAGACTGGGCCGAAGGCGCGGTGATCGTGATGATCCGCCACGCCGAACGCTGCGACAGCGCACCCGGCCCCTGCCTGGACGACCCCACCGGTATCACCGTCAGCGGTAGCCAGGCCGCAACCCGTGTTGGCCAAGGGCTGAACCGGCTGGGCCTGCACAACGCCGACCTGCTGACCAGCCCGAAACTGCGCACCCGGCAAACCGCGCACTTCATCCTCGGTCAGGCGGTGGCCAGCGAAGGCTGGCTGGAAACCTGCGACAGCCAGTTCGCCAGCGAGGCGCTGGCGCGCAAACGTGCGGGGCACAACCTGGTGCTGGTGACCCACAACGGCTGCATCGACCATTTCGCCCGCCAGCAGAACGTTGCCGGTGGCGAGCGTCAAAGCAGCTACGCCAGCGCTTTGTTCGTGTCGGTGGATGGCGATGGCAAGGCGCGCATCCTAGGGCGCCTGAACGAGCCGGACTGGCAACGCGTATTGGCCAGCGCAGGACGATAACTGGCAAGATCAGCACTGGCCCCGATTGTGAACACCCCATGCCGCTGCCGCTGATCTACCACGAAGACTACAGCCCGGAGTTCCCCGCCGAACACCGCTTCCCGATGGACAAGTTCCGCCTGCTGCGCGACCACTTGGTCGACAGCGGGCTGACCACCGACCAAGCCCTGCTGCGCCCGGACATCTGCCCCAACGACATCCTCGCCCTGGCCCACGACCGCAGCTACATCGAGCGCTACATGAACGGCGAGCTGTCGCGCGAGGACCAGCGCCGCCTCGGCCTGCCCTGGAGCGAGGCGCTGGCCCGGCGCACCGTGCGCGCCGTCGGCGGCTCGCTGCTCACGGCCGAAATGGCCCTGCAGCACGGCATCGCCTGCCACCTCGCCGGTGGCACCCACCATGCCCATTACGACCACCCCGCCGGCTTCTGCATCTTCAACGACCTCGCGGTGATCAGCCGTTACCTGCTGGCGGCTGGCCGGGTACACCGGGTGCTGATTTTCGACTGCGACGTGCACCAGGGCGATGGCACCGCGCGCATCCTGCACGACACGCCAGAGGCCATCACCGTGTCGCTGCACTGCGAGCAGAACTTCCCGGCCCGCAAGGCGCAAAGCGACTGGGACATCCCCCTGCCCCGTGGCATGGGCGATACCGCCTACCTGAAGGTGGTGGACGACGCCCTCAATTACCTGCTGCCGTTGTATCAGCCCGACCTGGTGCTGTATGACGCCGGCGTCGATGTGCACAAAGACGACGCCTTGGGCTACCTGCAACTGACCGATGCTGGCGTTGCCGCCCGTGACGAAGCCGTATTGCGCCACTGCCTGGGCCGCGATATCCCGGTGGTGGGCGTGATCGGCGGTGGTTACAGCAAGGACCGCGCAGCCTTGGCCAAACGCCACGGCATCCTTCACCACAGCGCAGCACGCGTCATCGGTTGTTCACAATGACTGTGGAACCGCTTGTGGATAACCTGCGGGAAAGGCGCTACAGCCCTTTGATGGCAAGGCCTGCAGACTTCTGAGCATTTTTTGACCAGTGCTTCCATGGCCAGCGCTGCGCTAGAATGCGCCTCTTTTCCACAGCCTGCTGCCCACCATGCCCGATCTGAACCCCGCATCCTCTCCCCTCGCTGTCGTCATCGGTGGCGGCCCTGCCGGCTTGATGGCTGCCGAAGCACTGGCCCAGGCAGGCCTGTCAGTCGAGGTGTTCGATGCCATGCCTTCGGTTGGGCGCAAGTTCCTGCTGGCGGGCGTCGGCGGCATGAACATCACCCATTCCGAGCCCTACTCGGCGTTCGTGGCCCGCTATGCCGAACGCCAGGGCGAGATCGAGGCGTTGCTGCGCGACTTCGATGCGGACGCATTACGCCAATGGATTCACGGCCTGGGCATCGAAACCTTCGTCGGCACCTCGGGCCGGGTGTTTCCGACCGACATGAAAGCCGCGCCGCTGCTACGTGCCTGGCTCAAGCGCCTGCGTGACAACGGGGTAGTTATCCACACCCGTCATCGCTGGCTGGGCTGGAACTCCGATGGCGCCTTGCGGATTGCTTATCCACAGGGCGAACGGCTGGTGAAAGCCGCCGTCGTGGTGCTGGCACTGGGGGGCGCCAGCTGGGCGCGACTGGGCTCCGACGGCAGCTGGCAACCGCTGCTGGCCGAACGGGCTGTGGATATCTCGCCTTTGCAGCCGAGCAACTGCGGTTTTGAAGTAGACAGTTGGAGCGCCTTGCTCAAGGACAAGTTCGCCGGCGCGCCGCTGAAGAACATTGCCCTCAGCGTACCGGGCAGTGCACCGCGCAAAGGCGAGTTCATCCTCACCGCGCAAGGTGTGGAGGGCAGCCTGGTGTATGCCTGGTCGGCTCCGCTGCGCGAGGCCATCAACCGTGACGGCCGTGGGCTGCTGTTGCTCGACCTGCTGCCGGACAAGCCTGTGGACAAAATTGCCCAGGCACTGGCCAAGCCACGCGGTTCACGCTCCATGGCCAAGCATCTGCACAGCCAGTTGGGTATCGATGGGGTCAAGGCGGCACTGCTGCGGGAGCTGACTGATCACGCGAGCTTTGCCGACCCGCAGGCGCTGGCCCGATCGATCAAGGCATTGCCGATCACGTTGGTGCGTACACGGCCGCTGGATGAAGCGATCAGTAGCGCCGGCGGGGTGCGTTTCGAGGGGCTGGATGAGGGGTTGATGGTCAAGGGCATGCCGGGGGTGTTCTGTGCCGGCGAAATGCTGGACTGGGAGGCGCCGACCGGGGGGTATTTGCTAACGGCGTGCTTTGCCAGCGGCTTGCGCGCCGGGCGAGCGGCGGCGGATTGGGTTAAGCCGGTTTCCTGAAAGATTGCCGGGGCTGCTGCGCAGCCCTTTCGCGACACAAGGCCGCTGCCACAGGTACGGCGCGGGCCTGAACTGTGTCGCGATGGGCCGCAGAGCGGCCCCGAAATCTCAGGGCTTACGCTTGCGCGGCCCACCATTGAAACTCGGCACCTTGCGCACCGCCTTGACTGCCGGCTCGGAATTACCCGCCTCAGAACTGTCCATCCAACGGCCCAGCCCGCGCTTGGCGCTGTTTTCTTTCGGCTTCTTGGGCTTCTTCGGTTTCTTGATCACCTGGCCACTGGCATCGGTCAGCGGCACCCGATGATCAGGGATAAAATCAGGCTCTTCATGACGCGGCAGGGTCTGCCGGGTCAGCACTTCGATAGCCGCCAGCAGTTGCACTTCATCCGCGCACACCAGCGAAATCGCCTCGCCCTTGTTGCCCGCCCGCCCGGTACGGCCAATGCGGTGCACGTAGTCCTCGGCAACGATCGGCAGGTCAAGGTTGACCACCAGCGGCAAATCATCGATGTCCAGGCCACGGGCTGCCACATCGGTGGCCACCAGCACCTGCACTTCGCGGGCCTTGAAGCTGTCCAGCGCGCGCTGACGGGTAGCCTGCGGGCGGTCCCCATGAATGCCGTCGGCGTTCACACCTTCGGCCAGCAAACGCTGCACCAGTTGGTCGACACCGTTACGGGTCTTGGCGAACACCAGCACCTGGGTCCAGCGCTGCTTGCGCAGCAGGTGGCAGAACAGGTCTTCCTTGCGCTTTTTATCCACAGGCACCAGCCACTGCTTGACGCTGGTCGCGGTGGCGTTGCGCGGGCTCACTTCGATACTGAGCGGGTCATTCAAGGCCAACCCCGCCAGCACGCGAATCTGATCGGAGAAGGTGGCGGAGAACAGCAGCGTCTGGCGCTTGCGGGGCAGCACCGCGTAAACCGATTGCAGCTCCTCGGCAAAGCCCAGGTCGAGCATGCGGTCAGCTTCGTCCAGTACCAGGGTCTGCACCTGGTTGAACTTCACCGCGTTCTGCCGGAACAGGTCGAGCAAACGACCCGGGGTGGCCACCAGCAGGTCGACACCACGGCGCAGGCGCATCATCTGCGGGTTGATGCTGACGCCGCCATACACCGCGTAGGTGCTCAGCGGCAGGTTCTCGGCGTATTCGCGCACGTTGTTGTGCACCTGCTCGGCCAGTTCGCGGGTAGGTACCAGCACCAGCGCACGGATGGAGTTGCTGGCCACCTTTTCGCCTTCCAGCGCCAGGCGCTGCAGCACGGGCAAGGCAAAGCCTGCGGTCTTGCCGGTACCGGTCTGGGCTGCGGCCATCAGGTCGCGGCCGGCCAGCACGGCGGGGATGGCCTTGGCCTGCACCGGGGTCGGGGTGGTGTAGTCCAGCTGCTGCAGGGTACGCAGCAGCGGTTCGATCAGGCCGAGTTTGGCGAAATTCATGGCAATACCGTCGGGGGGTTCAGCGAAGGCGGCAAGTTTACCGCATCACCCCTGCCTACTTGCAGATTTCGCCTTTCAACGGCTGCGCAGGCGCCTTGCGCCACTGTGGGAGGCCGATCAGCACCACCGCACCGATAATCACCGCCATCGCCACGCACTCTTCGGCGCCAATCTGTTCGCCGGCGAAGACGATGCCCAACAGCACCGCCACCGCCGGGTTGACGTAGGCGTAGCTGGTGGCGGCTGCCGGGCGCACATGTTTGAGCAAATACATGTAGGCACTGAACGCCAGGATCGAGCCGAAGAACACCAGATAGGCCAACGCCCCCCAGCCGGCAGCGGTCGGCATCTGCGTCATACGCTCGCCCGACAGCACACTGCCCAGCAACAGTACCGCCCCCCCCACCAGCATTTCTGCCGCGCTGGCCATCGGCCCCTGGGGCAGCGGCAAGGTTTTGCTCCACACCGAGCCGAACGCCCAGGACGCCGCTGCGAACAGGATCAGCGCTGCACCCATCGGGCTTGCCTGCAGGTTGGAACCCAGGTTCAGCAGGCCGATACCCACCAGCCCCAGGGCAATGCCCGCCCACTCCAGCTTCGAATTGCGGTGCCCGAACAACAGGCCGAACAGCAGGGTGAACAGTGGCACTGTCGCCACGGCCAGCGCCGCTACGCCCGACGCCACGCCAGCATGCTCGGCCACGGTCACACCACCGTTACCACAGCTAAGCAGCAAAAAGCCAATTGCCCCTGCCGCCCGCCACTGCGGCCAGGTAGGCGCGGGCACACCGCGCCAGCGCAAAAAACCGTACAGCAGGCCGCCGGCAATCAGAAAGCGCACCCCGGCCATGAGCATCGGAGGCCAGCTCTCCACGCCGATACGAATGAACAGATAAGTGGAACCCCAAACCAGGTACAAGGCCAGGAAAGCACCAATGAGCAACAGCGGGAAGCGACGGGCGGCAGGCATGGGAAAACTCGAAATCCGTTTACGGGTGCTTCAGTTTAACGGCCTGCCTGGGCGAAGATACGTTACAGAACGGGCTCAAATGAGCGGCACACTTTTGGTGCGTTCGGCTTGAGCCCTGTATTGCCGGCCAGCCCTAACGGTACTTGGCCAGCGTGTCGCGCACCTTTGCAGCCGGGACTTTCTGCAACCGACAAAGCAGATCGTGCGAAAGTTGCTGTAAACCGTGGTCCTGGCGCAACACGCCAGTCAGGTGTTGCAGCAGGTTGGCGGCCATTTCGGCATCGGCCATGGCCCGGTGCGCGGTCCCGGTGTCCGGCAACCCAGCCCAACGTGTCAGAGTACCCAGCTTGTGGTTCGGCGCCGCCGGCAGCAGGCGCCGTGACAGCAGCAGAGAGCAAGCGAACGGCTGGCTGCGGCTGCGACCGATGCGGCTCAGTTCGTAGTCCCAGAACTTCTGGTCGAAGGCCGCGTTGTGCGCCAGCAATGGGGTGCAACCGACAAACTCGGCCACCTCGTTCATCACTTTGTCCACCGGCGGCGCAGTGCGCAACATGGCGGTGGTGATGCCGGTCAGGCCGGCGACGAAGGCCGGCACTGGCACGCCCGCGTTCATCAGGCTCTGGTAGCGCTCGACAATGCGCCCGCCTTCGAGCATTACCACCGCCACCTCGGTGGCGCGGCAACCGGCACCGGGGGAAATACCGGTGGTTTCAAAGTCGATGACAGCGATACGTTCCATGAAAAACCTTAGTGTTTGAGCAACAGTGTGCCCTCAATGGGCACATAGCGGGTGGCGGCACGGATCAATGACAGCGCCGTCAGCCCCGGCACGCCATACACCACGGCTTCGGTGCCATGGCGCTGGATCACCCGCTCCAGCAGCAGGTCGAAATCACCATCGCCAGAAGCCAGCACTACCTGATCGACCCTGCTTGCCGCGTCGATTACATCCAGGGTAATGCCCACATCCCAGTCGCCTTTGGCCGAGCCATCGCTGCGCTGGATGAAGGGTTTGAGACGCACGTCGAAACCGAGGTTGCGCAAAATCTGCTGGAACTGTTGCTGCTTGGCGTCGCCACGGTCGATGGCATAGGCCACGGCTTCGACGATCTGGCCTTCGCGGCTGACGTCGGCCCAAAGGGCGGTGTAGTTGAAATGGCAGCCATGGGCCTGGCGCACGGTGTAGTAGAGGTTCTGCACATCGGCGAACAGCGCGATCTTTTTCACCTGGGAACCTCGTGTCCGGTCTGGGATTTTGGGGCTGCGTTGCAGCCCTTTCACGACACAAGGCCGCTCCCACAGGTCGGGCAATGCGTGTGAAACCTGCACTTTACCTGTGGGAGCGGCCTTGCGTCGCGAAAGGGGCGCACAGCGCCCCTCAAAAATGCCAGCAGTATGCCAGACCTGTCAGACGTACGAGTCGTCGTCCGAGAAGAACCCGCCATCATCGCTGCCATAATCGCTGTCGGCGTAACCACCCTGGTCACTGCCCCAACCGCCATTGTCAGCCACTTGCTGCTGACCGCCCTGGTCGTTCCAGCCGCCGTTGTCGCTGGCCGGTGTCGGTTCTTCCTTGATCACCTCGACCACTTCTTCCGGCTGCGAGTTGTGGTTGAACAGGCTGCTGATACCCTGCGCCAGCAACACACCACCGGCCACACCGGCAGCGGTCTGCATGGCCCCACCGAGGAAACTGCTGGCGCCGCCGCGCGCCGGCGCGGCGGCAAAGCCAGGTTGCTGTGTTGGCGGCTGGGAGAAGCCCGGTGCCGAAGGCTCGCGCCAGCCACCACCCGACGCCACCGGGGCAGCAGCGGGACGCTGCGGCTGCACCGCCGGGGCCGCGTTACGCCCACCCGAACCAAAGAGGCTGGACAGGAAACCACCCCCGCCATTGCTTGGCGCGCTGCTGGCGGCTTGTGCGGCCTGGGCCTGGGCGCGGGCCTGCTGCAGTTCGGCCTCCAGCTGCTTGTTCTGCTCGTCGAGGCGCTTGATCGCAGCCTCCTGCACCAATATGGCTTGTGCCATGTAGTAAGGCGCCGCCGGCTGTTGACGCAGATGTTGCTCGATGCACGCCTGGGCCTGCGGATCGCGCGGCTGGCTCGGGTCTTCAGCTTGCTTGATGCGGCCGAACAGGCCGTCGATCAGGGTTTGTTCTTCAGTGTTCATGGGCGACCTCGTGGGGTAGCGGGACAACGGACAGCGTCAAAGATGGGGCGTACGGACGCGGGATTCAATCACCGGCGCGGTGAAACTTTTTTCAGCAAGTGACAGCCCCAGGCCTGCTTTGGGCTAAAGTTAGGCCCCTGTTTTTACTGCCATGCGATGTTGACTGATGAATCCGCTGAGCGTTCTGCGCGACTCCCTGTACTTCTTCCGCCGCCACCTGCCGAACATTGTCCAGCTGTGCCTGCCGCTGGTGGTGCTGGAAGCCCTGCTCACTCAGTTGCTGTACCGGCAGTTGGGCGACCAGGCATCGCCTGCCTACGGCATGCTCGTCAGCCTGCTGCTCTACCCGCTGTACAGCGCCGCGCTGATCCTTTACCTCGATACCCGCAGCAAGGGCCAGGAAATCGCCAAGCGCGACCTGTTCGCCCGCGCCCTGCAGCTCTGGCCACAACTGGCCCTGCTGATTCTCATCAGTTCGCTGCTGATCATGGCGGGCCTTGCCTTGTTCGTCTTCCCGGGCGTATGGATCATGATCAATCTGGTGTTCGCCGAGTACCTGCTGGTGCTGCGCGGCCGCCCGGTGGTGCAGGCGATGCGCGAAAGTGCCAGCATGACCACCGGTCACTTCATGCGCATCATGTTCTGTGTGGTGGCTGTGCTGGCACCGATCTGGCTGATCGACGGGCTGCTGCTGATGGCTTTCCCAGAACCCTCGCCTGGCATGGAGCTGGCCATGGACAGCCTCAGCGGCTTCCTGCAGCTGTTCAGCACCGTGGTGCTGTACCGCCTGTTCATGCTGCTGGAAGGTGAAGCCGGCGCCTGAGGCAACCGGGGAAAGTCTTCGATCTGCCTGGGCGTCGCGCTTGGGCATTAGGGTGCGAAACCTTCAATGCCAACCGAGGAAAGCACCATGCACGAAGACATCAAAGCGGAATTTGCCAGGTCGTTTCGCGGCAGGCTGTACATGCGCGCCGTCAACCGGTACATCCCACTGCGCCTGAGCCGCAGCAGTGACAAGTTCAGCTGGGGGGTTACCCCTGAGGATGACTGGCTACAGGTTGGGGGAAAGCAGGACTCGCCGGTGATGGACTTTCATTACCACTCGCAGACCGACGATCGCCTGCATCACCACATCAGCATCCCTGGGCGACCACAAGCCAAGAAACTGGGCATCAGCCGCAATGGCTACCTGGGCTTCTACTGGCATGCCGACGTCACTGACTACTGGAAGATCGAGCCACTGGAGCTGACCGAGGACGGCCTGGTCTGCCATCTGCGCGACCACCGAGGCCACAGGGTTGGCATCATCAAGGATACGCCGCACAAAAGCGGCGACTGGGTGGCCTTGCTCAATGTCGAGGAAGGTGAAGTGTTCACCTTCCTGCTCGTACCGCTCGGCTGACAGCCGCCCCGGCCACGCTCAGGTCCCCCGAGGTTTGGCTCGCGCCGTAGCCTCGGCCACCAAGGGGTCGTCAGGCCAGTAATGCTTCGGATACCGCCCCTTCAAATCCTTCTTCACCTCGGCGTAGGTGGTGCGCCAGAAGTTCGCCAAGTCCTGGGTCACCTGCACCGGCCGGCGTGCGGGTGACAGCAGGTGCAGCTTGACCTGCTGCCGGCCGTTGGCGATGCGTGGGGTGTCGGCAAGCCCGAACAGCTCTTGCAAGCGCACGGCGAGGACCGGCGGGCTCTCGCTGTAGTCCAGACGAATGTTCGAGCCGGACGGCACCGCCAGGTGCGCGGGGGCCTGTTCGTCCAGGCGCTGTGGCAGCGGCCAGGGCAACAGGTTGCGCAACAGCGACGGCAGGTCCAGCGCGGCAAAGTGGCTAAGGCGCGACACTTTGCCCAGGTAGGGCTGCAGCCAGTCTTCCAGGTTGGCGAGCAGGGCCTCGTCGCCCAAGTCGGGCCATTCGCTGTGGCCATCCTTTCCCAGGTCCAGCTGGCGCAGCAGTGCCACCCGTGCCTGCCACTGGCGCAGTTCCGGCGTCCAGGTCAGCAGGTTCAGGCCCTTGCGCCGAACCAGGCCAAGCAGCGCCCTGGCCTTGGCCTCGTCATCCAGGCCCGGTAGTGGCTCACGGCTGAGGACCAGTTCGCCAACCTTGACCTGCCGCTCGGCGCGCAACACCTGCTCGCGCTCGTCCCAATCAACGATATCGACCCGCTCGACCTGCTCGGCCAGCACGCCATCGAGCAACGCCGGATCGAATTCGGCGGCCAGGTAGATGCGCTCCTCACGCTGCCCCTGGCGGCTACCCAGGTCGGCGACTACCAACCACGGGCACTTCATCAACGCGTCAACTTCGGCAAACAGCGCCGCACGGCCATTGGCCAACCGATACTCCGCCCCACCCTCGCGGCGCTGCAAGGCGACGCGGTCGGGGTAGGCCAGCGCCAGAAGCGCGCCCAGCCAGCGCGAGTGGTCCGGGTCGGCGACCGGCGCACCGGCCTTGCCTCGCAACAGGCCACGGTACTGGCGGGCCAGCTGACGCGCCCGCTGCACGCCACCCTGGCCGCCACGCGCCGCCTTGCTTTCGCCGCTGACCAGCGCCAGCCGGTTGTGCAAGTCCGCGCCACCCCCACGCTGGATATCCCGCTCCCCCAGCAGCGCAGCCACATCGCAGGCCATCTGTGCCAGGCCCAGGTCCTGGCCACGCAGCAGCAAATGCGCGATGCGCGGGTGCGCCGGCAGTTCGGCCATGGCCTGGCCGTGTTCGCTGAGGTTGTCACGGCTGCCAGGCTTGAAGGCATTGAGCCGCACCAACAGGTCTTGGGCCTGGGCGAACGCGGCAGCCGGCGGTTGGTCAAGCCAGCGCAACTGCTCGGGGGTAACGCCCCAGCGCGCCAGTTGCAGGGCCAACCCGGCCAGGTCGGCCTGGAGGATTTCGGCGCTGCCATGGGCGGCCAGTTGCTCATGCTGGGCTTCGGACCACAGGCGGTAGCACACGCCGGGCTCCAGGCGGCCGGCCCGGCCGGCGCGCTGAGTGGCGCTGGCGCGGGAGATACGCTGAGTGTCCAGGCGGGTCATACCGCTGCCAGGGTCGAAGCGCGGCACACGGGCCAGGCCGGCATCGATCACCACACGCACGCCATCGATGGTCAGGCTGGTTTCGGCGATGTTGGTGGCCAGCACCACCTTGCGCAGGCCCTTGGCCGGCGGGTCGATGGCGGCACGCTGGGCATTGAGATCCAGTTCGCCATGCAGTGGGCAGAGCAGAATTTCGGGCCGATCGCCCAAGGCCTCCTGCAGGCTCTGGTGCACCCGGCGGATCTCGGCCTGCCCAGGCAGGAATACCAGCACGCTGCCGGCTTGGTCTGCCAGCGCCTGCAGCACGCTGTCCACCACCCGTGGTTCGATGAACTCGCCCGGCTGGAACGCTCGCCCCCAACGGATATCCACCGGATGCATGCGGCCTTCGCTGCTGACCACCGGCGCATCGTCCAGCAACCGCGACAGGCGCTCGCCTTCCAGGGTGGCGGACATCAGGAGAATCTTCAGCGGCGGGTCGTCACGCAGCAACTCGCGGCCATTGAGGCTCAGCGCCAGGGCCAGGTCGGCATCCAGGCTGCGCTCGTGAAATTCGTCGAAGATCAGCAAGCCCACACCCTCCAGTGCCGGGTCGGCCTGCAGGCGGCGGGTGAGGATGCCCTCGGTCACCACTTCGATACGGGTTTTAAGCCCGACCTTGCTGTCCAGGCGGATGCGGTAACCCACCGTTTCCCCCACCTGCTCGCCCAGCTCGCTGGCCAGCCGCTCGGCGGCCGCCCGCGCCGCCAGGCGCCGTGGCTCAAGCATCAGGATGGTCTGCCCGGCCAGCCACGGCTCGTGCAGCAGCGCCAACGGCACGCGGGTGGTCTTGCCAGCGCCGGGCGGCGCTTCAAGCACCGCTTCGTCACGGTTTGCCAGGGCCTGGCGCAAAGCGGGCAAGGCCGCATCAATGGGTAATGAAATCATGGTGGTCCTCGAACAGTCTGGCGAGTATAACGGCGAACCCAGCCTGCTCTATCATGGTCTTAGCATCAGGCGCAGGCGCTTCGCTTGCCCTGCTGAACACCTTCTCGGAGATTTACATGCGCATCTCGACCCGCGTCATCGGTGGCGCCCTCATTGCCACCCTGCTGACCCAACTGACGGCCTGCGGCACCATTTTCTACCCGGACCGGCGCGGCCAGATCGGCGGCAAGATCGACCCTGTGGTTGCCGCAATGGACGCCATTGGCATCCTGTTCTACGTGATCCCTGGGCTGATCGCCTTCGGCATCGACTTCGCCACGGGCGCCATCTACTACCCAGGTGGCCGCACCGCCCAGGTCGACCCAGCCAAACTGCAAGAAGCCGTCAAACCAGATGGCAAGGTCGACAACCTCAAGTTGCAGGCCATTCTCGAAAGCGAACTGGGCCAGCGCCTGCCATTGGACGACCCTCGGCTGATCCAGCACCGCGGCAGTGTCGAGCAGTTGGCCAGCCTGGGCCTGGTGCCAGCCGCCTGAGCCACAAGGACACCGACCACGGATGATCACCACCCCGGCTGAACACCAGCGCCTGCTACGCCTGGCCACGCGCGCGTCATTGGCGGTGGCCAGTATTCTGGTGCTGAGCAAGGCGCTGGCCTGGTGGCTGAGCGGTTCGGTGAGCCTGCTGGCCGGGCTGACCGATTCGGCACTGGACGCTGTAGCCTCGTTCCTCAACCTGCTGGCGGTGCACTATGCGCTGCGCCCGGCAGACGACGATCACCGGTTCGGCCATGGCAAGGCCGAGGCCCTGGCCGGCATGGCGCAGGCGCTGTTCATCGGGGTCAGTGCAGTGCTGATCGGCGTGCAGGCGGTCGAGCGCCTGCACACCCCGCAACCGCTGGGTGATACCGCCATCGGCATCGCGGTGATGCTGCTGTCGCTGGTGCTGACCGTCGCCCTGCTGGCCTTGCAGTACAAGGTCATCCGCCTGACCGGCTCTACCGCGGTGCGGGCCGACTCCCTGCACTACCGCTCGGACTTGCTGCTAAACAGCAGCATCCTGCTGGCCCTGCTGCTGGCGCGTTTCGGCTGGCCCCAGCTGGATGCGCTGTTCGGCCTGGGCATCGCCTTTTACATCCTCTGGAGTGCCTTGCAGATTGCCCGCGAAAGCACGGCAATCCTGATGGACAAGGAACTGCCCAGCGATGTCGGCGAAGACATGGCCACGCGGGTACTGGCCATTCCCGGCGTCAAGGGCGTGCACGACCTGCGTACGCGGGTGTCGGGCAACCAGTGGTTCGTGCAGTTGCACCTGGAGCTACCAGGGCAGCTACCACTGCATGAAGCACACGGATTGTGCGTGGAGGCCTCACGGGTGATCCGCCAGCGTTATCCACAGGCGGATGTGATGGTGCACGCCGACCCGGTATAGATATTCTTCAGGCTAACAGGCCGCGCCTACCGCTTTAGTTGATGCTGTATCCCCGGCCACTGAAGCAGGCACCCAGCGCCCGCCGGTAATTGTCGAGCACATTGGCTGGCGGTGCGTACGTCGCCGTCGCCGGATCGAAGCCGGATTGGCTCACTGCCCAGCGATGGCACTGGTAACGGTCCTGCTCCTGCTGTTCCTGCCCCTGGCCATACATCGGGTAAGCCACCACGTCATACCCACCGTTCGACGGTGCCACCGGTACGGGCGCCGGCACGCCGACCGGTGGGTTGACCACCACGTACTCCTGGCTGTCCGCCAGGTACTGGTAGTAGGTATCGGCTACCAGGAAGAACAGCCCACCCCCCAGCCACACTTCCCGCGCATAAGGCGGCAGGTAATTGACCCGCACGCCATAGGGCGGCCTCACCACGATGTAGCTGCCACCATGAGGGCGGTACCAGTAGCCGCCGGAGTAGAAGTAGTCAGCACCACGGTAAGGCACTTTCCAGTAGCGGTCGGGAAAATGGTCGACGGTGTGCCCGGGGCGATACTGCGGCCCAGGCCCCCAGCCATTGCCATGGCCATCTGGGCGCCCTTGCCAGTCACCACCGGGCCGTTGCCCAGGGCCACCGGCTTGCCAGTGATGGTCATCACCGTGGCGGCGGGGAATGTCCTGGTAATAACCCTGGCGCGGGGGCTGGGTCTGGCGCACTTCGTCGCGCGAGTTGAGCGAGCGGCCAGGCCCGCCCTCACCTTGCACCTGCTGGCCGCGTTCGCCATGCCCCTCGCCCGGCCCTTCGGCCATGGCCCCGAGGCTGATGCTCAAACCCAGCAAACCAACACCTGCCAACTGCCAGATGCGCGACTTCATGGTATTCCTCTCGGTAGAAAAACTGCGCCCGCAACCAGTCTACCGCGCCCATCACGCAGGCCAATTAAATTTCCAGACAGAAAAAAGGGAGGCCACAAGGCCTCCCTTCAGGAATTGTCGTCCGTGCTCGGCACTTGTGGCGCCGGCTCACCTCACACCGTCTTCTGGAGGGTGTGTAGCCCGGGGGCCTGCAGATCCTGTTGGATGGCTGGCCGCGACCGCCCGCTTAGGGCGCGTCGCCGTGGACTGATGTCCGGGCAGTGATTCTGGTGATAAAGATACCGGACGGCTTGCGACAGATGATTGCGAAGATTGCTCAGATAAATAGCACTTGCGCAATTTTTCACCCTGGATTGATAATTCGCCGCAATACGAACAGAAAAGGCAAATGCCATGAGCAAACTTGACCGTTACGACCTGAGCATCCTCGCCGAATTGCAGCGCGATGCGCGCATTTCCAACCAGGAGCTGGCCGAACGCATCGGCCTGTCACCTTCGCCATGCTCGCGTCGGGTCAAGCAACTGGAGGACGATGGCTACATTTCGCGCCAGGTTGCGCTGCTCGACCGCAAGAAGCTGGGCCTGAGCCTGACGGCCTATGTGCTGATCGGCATGGACCGCCACACCCCTGAGCGTTTCGAAACGTTCGAGGCCGCCATCCGCAACCTGCCGCAGGTGCTGGAATGCAGCCTGGTCACCGGCATGGATGCCGACTACCAGCTCAAAGTGGTGGTGCCCGACATGGACCACTACCAGAAACTGCTTCTAGGCAGCCTGACCCGTATCGAAGGCGTCACCAGCGTGCGTTCGAGCTTCGTGCTCAACCAGGTACTGGCCAGCACCGAGTTGCCATTGACCCACCTGCGTTAAACCCTCACGCCAGCCAGCGTATAATCGGACGCTCAACCCGCCTGGAGAACACCGATGGATCCCGCCGTATTCGAAGAGTGGATGATGATCATCCTGGTCACCGTGCTGATCGGTTTCATGGGCTTCATCGTCTGGGACCTGGCAAAAAAATCCAAGGCGGGCAAGTTCGGGACGCTGATCCTGTTCTTCGTGCTGGGGCTCGGGGTGCTGGCCTTCATCATCAAGAGCGTGGTGGTGGGGTTTCTCGAAGGGGTGTAAGGCTCAAGGCTGCCGGGAGCGTGCTGCGGCCCCGGCTAGCGCTTTAACTTTGCCGGGACTTCGCGCCAGCAACCCTGCTCCAGCCCATCCAGCGCCCAATCGCCAATCCTCACCCGCACCAGGCGCAAGGTCGGCAACCCCACCGCTGCCGTCATCCGTCGCACCTGGCGGTTACGCCCCTCCCGGATCACCAGTTCCAGCCAGCTGGTCGGTACGCTTTTGCGAAAGCGTACAGGCGGGTTGCGCGGCCATAGCTCGGGTTCTTCCAGCCGCCGCGCCTCGGCCGGCAAGGTTGGCCCATCGTTCAGTTCCACACCGTCACGCAAGCGCTGCAACTGCTCGTCGCTCGGTTCGCCCTCCACCTGTACCCAGTAAGTCTTGGCCAGCTTGTGCTTGGGGTCGGCAATCCGCGCCTGCAGCCCGCCATCGTTGGTCAGCAACAGCAGGCCTTCGCTGTCGCGGTCCAGCCGACCGGCCGGGTACACGCCCGCGATGTCGATGAAGTCTTTGAGGGTCGCGCGCCCTTCGCCGTCGCTGAACTGGGTCAGCACGTCGAACGGCTTGTTGAACAGGATCAGGCGCGGCTCGGCCGGTGGCGCCTTGGCCTGGCGACGCGGGCCGGTGGCAGGCCGCGCCTGGGGACGGCGCGGCTTGTTACGGGGTGGCAGTGACATGAATCCTCAGCGGAACGGCGGCTCATCGAAGCTGCGCAGTTTACGCGAGTGCAGCGAGTTGAGCTCGGTGCGCAGCAGGTCGAGAGCAGCAATGCCGATTTTCAGGTGTTGGCTGACCGCGCGGTTGTAGAAGGCGTTGGCCGAACCCGGCAGCTTGATCTCGCTGTGCAGCGGCTTGTCGGACACACACAGCAAAGTGCCGTACGGCACGCGCAAGCGGTAGCCCTGGGCAGCGATGGTGCCGCTTTCCATGTCCACCGCCACCGCACGCGACAGGTTGATCAGCGGGCGCTCCTGGGCCCAGCGCAGCTCCCAGTTGCGGTCGTCGTAGGTGAGCACGGTGCCGGTGCGCAGGCGCTTCTTCAGCTGTTCGCCACGCTCGCCAGTGACCTGCGCGGCGGCTTCCTGCAAGGCCATCTGCACTTCGGCCAAGGCCGGGATCGGGATATTCGGCGGCACAACCCGGTCGAGAATCCCGTCGCGGCGCATGTAGGCGTGGGCCAGCACATAGTCGCCAATGGTTTGCGACTGCCGCAGGCCACCGCAGTGGCCGATCATCAGCCAGCAGTGCGGGCGCAGTACCGCCAGGTGGTCGGTGATGTTCTTGGCGTTGGACGGGCCGACACCGATGTTGACCAACGTAACACCGTCGCCGTCGGCGGCAATCAGGTGGTAGGCCGGCATCTGGTAGCGGTGCCAGACCACGCTGGCCACCAGGGCCTGGGTTTCGCCGTGGTCCATGCCCTTTTCGATCACCACGTTGCCCGGTAGCACCATGCGCACGAAGCGCGGGTCGTCACGCAGTTGCTCCAAGCCATGGCTGATGAACTGGTCGACATAACGGTGGTAGTTGGTCAGCAGGATCCACGGCTGCACATGGCGCCAGTCGCTGCCCGTGTAGTGCACCAGGCGGCGCAGCGAGAAATCGACCCGCGCGGCATCGAACAGCGCCAGCGGCAGCACTTCGGCACGGTCCCAGTCGTACAGACCATCGGCGATATTGTCGGTGGCGGCCGACAGGTCGGTGCTGGGGAACACCCGCGCCAGCTGCGCGGCGGTAATGCCGCTGCCGGCCAGCTCGTCGCCCTGATCGACCACGTAGGGGTACGGGATGTTCTGTTCACTGACGCCGACTTCTACCGTGACGGTGTAGTCGTGCATCAGCGGGCGCAGTTGCTCCAGCAGGTAGCCACGAAATGCAGCAGGCTGGGTGACGGTAACGCTGTAGGTACCGGCTACCTGGACCTTGGCGTAGGCGCGCGTGGTGGCGGCGACCTCACCGTGGCTGATGTAGGTCAGGCGCAGTGCCGGGTAGCGGAACAGGTCGCGCTCCTCGGCGTTCGGCTCGGTACGGTCCTTCAGGTAACGCTTGAGGGCCTGGCTAAGGGCCCCGGTGGCCTGTTCATGCAGGGCCGCCAGACGGTCGACGGCCTGTTCGGGGGTATCAACGACTACAAAAGCTTGGCTCACACTGTGCTTCCTGTCTGGACATGCATGTGAACCATCTTGCCTGCCTTCTGGGTTAAATACACCCCCATTGATCGGTGCTGGATTCATTCGCGGGCAAGCCCGCGCCTACAGCGGCCAGGCGGGCGTAGCCCTTGTTACCAGCGCCTCGGCATCAACCCCCCGCGGCAATGCCCCGTACGCCCTCCCGCTCCCCGCCAGGCGGCTGCCGATAAACGCATCGCTGACCACCGCATTCCCCGCCTCCAGCAACAGCTTGGCCTGCAACGCCAAGGCAATATCTTCGGTCAACTGCCGCGCTCGGTACTGCATATCGCCGGTGTCGGCAAACGCACCCTTGAGGTTGCCGATGTGCGCCGCCAGGCGCGGGTCGCCATGGCCATCGCCCAGTTCGGTGAACAGCGCATCGAGCACACCCGGCTCCTTGGACAAGGCCCGCAGCACATCCAGGCACTGCACATTGCCCGAGCCCTCCCAGGTCGAGTTGACCGGCGCCTCGCGGTACAGCCTTGGCAGAATGCTGTCTTCCACATAACCGGCGCCACCCAGGCATTCGGCAGCCTCGTTGATCATGGCCGGCGCACGCTTGCAGATCCAGTACTTGCCCACCGCCGTGACCAGCCGGGCGAAATGCGCTTGCTGTGGGTCGTCCAATTGCTCCAGCGCCTGGCCCATGCGCAGGCTCAGGGCCAGTGCCGCCTCGCTTTCCAGGGCCAGGTCGGCCAGAACGTTCTGCATCAGTGGCTGCTCGTTCAGCACACGGCCACCGACCTTGCGGTGCGCACAGTGGTGGGCGGCTTGGGTCAACGCCTGGCGCATCAAGGCGCTGGAGCCGACCATGCAGTCAAAACGGGTCATGGCCACCATCTCGATGATGGTCGGTACGCCCCGCCCTTCTTCGCCAATCATCCACGCCAGCGCCCCACGGAACTCCACCTCGCTGGAGGCGTTGGAACTGTTGCCCAACTTGTTCTTCAGGCGCTGAATATAGAACTGGTTGCGGTTGTCATCCGGCCGGTGGCGCGGCAGTAGGAAGCAGCTCAGGCCTTTTTCGGTTTGCGCCAGGGTGAGGAAAGCATCACACATGGGCGCCGAGCAGAACCACTTGTGGCCGACCAGCTCATAGGCCTGGCCAGGGCCTGGTGCACCGACAGGGTAGGCCCGCGTAGTGTTGGCGCGCACGTCGGTACCGCCCTGCTTTTCAGTCATGGCCATGCCCAGGGTGACTCCGGCCTTGTGCCGGTCGCCGACGTTGCGCGGGTCGTACTCGCAGGCAAGCATTTTTGGCAGCCAGTATTCGGCCAGCTCAGGTTGCAAGCGCAGCGCCGGCACAGCGGCGAAGGTCATGGTCAGCGGGCAACCGGTGCCAGCCTCGGCCTGGCTGTGCAGGTAGGTCATCGACGCCCGCGCCACATGGGCGCCTGCGCGGGGTTCGGCCCATGGCAAAGAAGGTAACCCGTGCTCGACGGCGGTGCGCATCAGCACGTGGTAGGCCGGGTGAAACTCAACCAGGTCGATGCGATGGCCATAGCGGTCGTGGCTGCTGAATTCAGGCTTATGCGCGTTGGCCAGGAAGCCCGCCTGCATCAGTGGGCCGCCGGCCAGGGCACCGTAGGCATCGATCCGCGATTCGGCCCAGCCCGCGCCAAAACGCCGGGACCATTCTTGCAATGGCAAGTCGAGGCGGTACAGGTTGGCACCGTCGAGGGACGGCGGCTGGTTGGTGACTTCGTGGGTTTCAGCGTACTGGTGCAGGTTCATCGGGGGCTCCTGGATCCGGGTAGGCTTGAGAGACCCAGTGAAGCACTCCCTGCGGGGCAGTCAAAGTGGCATTCATGACTAAACGTGTGGCGGTGGGAGCAAACGCGCGCCACAGGCCATGAGTGCTACAGCGAGCGCCGTGACTGCAGGATACTCGGACTCATCTGCACCTGCGAAATAGCCATGTTCAAACTGAGTTCAAACCGGCTGCCCAACCCGCGCGTCGACTCATGCGCCAACCTGGCGCCCAGCAATTCCCCCATCTGCCGGCAAATCGACAACCCGATCCCCAAGCCGCCGTAGCGCCGGGTCATCGAACCATCCACCTGGAAGAACCGCTGGTACAGGGTCGACTGGTCCAGGTCATCAAAGCCGATACCGCTATCACTGACCGTGAAGGTCAACGCCAGATCGTCCGGCCCCACGCGGCGGCCGCGCACCTGAATCATCACCCCACCCTGATGAGTGAACTTCAAACCGTTGTCCACCAGGCAGCCCAGGCAGTGCGCCAGTTTCTGCCCGTCACCGAGCAACCCGTCCGGCAGGTCGGCCGGGATATCCAGGCTCAGGTACAAACCTTTGCCCAAGGCCTGCCCGGCATAACCGGCGCGCAACCCCTGCAACAGGGCGCGCAGGCTGAACGGTGCTGGCTGCGCCCGTAGGCGGCCGGCCTGCAGTTCGGACAGGGTGAGGATCGCATCCACCATGTCCATCATGCCCTGGGCAGACCCCGCCGCCGTGCGATGGTACTGCGCCATTTCGGCCTCCATCGGCAGGGTGTGCATCAGCTCCAGCGAGCCAATCACGCCGTTCATCGGGGTACGCAGTTCATGGGTGACGCTGGCCAGAAACTCGTCCTTCAGACGGTTGCTCCTGGCCAGTTGCAGGTTCAGTTGCTCCAGTGTGCGCCCGGTTTCGCGCAGGGTCTGCGCCTGCTGCTCACGCAGGCTGTTGATACGGTCGGCCAGCGCCAGCGACAGCAAGGCCACCTCCAGCGCAGAACCCAACTGGCTGGCATACATGGTAATGAACACATTTGGCAGGTAGCCCAGCACCATCAAGGTGTTGACCAAGCCACCGAGCAGGAACGCAGTCCAGGCGATAATGAACCAGCGCGCCACGCGCAAGCCACGCCACCAGGCGTACAAGCCGGCGCTGAAGATGCTCACGGTAAACAGCAATGCCAGCAGCGTGGCCATGCGCAGGGCAATACCGTAGGGCATGCTCACCGCCAGCACCATGACCAGCGCGCCGCCCAGCATCAGTAGCTGCAGCAGCCGGTCGAAACCACGGCTGGTGTTGCCCAGTTGCAGGAAGTGCCGGGCGAACTGGCAACCGAACAGGCCGGAGGCACCAATGAACAGTGGCGTGGATGCATTCGCCCACCAGGGGCTGTCCGGCCAGAAGTAGGCCACGCCCGCACCGTTCACCGACACCTGGTACAACCCGAACGAGGCAATATAGAGGATGTAGTAGAGGTAGCTGACGTCGCGCACGCTGAGGTAGATGAACAGGTTGTACACCAGCATCACCAGCAACACGCCGTAGATCATCCCCAGCACATACAGGCGTGTGGGCTGCTCCTCCATGTAGGCCTCGGCGGACCACAGCGCCAACGGCGCCTGCACCGAACCCTGGCTGTGCAGCCGCAGGTAGGCGGTGGTCACCTTGCCAGGGGGCAACTGCAGTTCGAACAGGTAGTTGTTCTGCAGGATCTGCCGGCTGTCGTAGGGCAAGGCATCACCGGTGCGTTGCGCCAGGCGGTACAAGCCGCTGCTGTCAGGCAAAAATAGCTCAAGGTGATCCAGCGGCGGGTAGGCCAGCTCCAGCAGCCATTGCCGTGGTGCCACGCCAGGCGCGGCAAGCGGGCGCAACTCGACCTTGAGCCAGAACACCGAGGTAGAGTAACCGGCGTTCAGCACGTCTTCATGGTGGGCTTGGAAGTGTTTGGCGAACCCAGGGGCACTGACCTGGGCAATGCTGGCACTGCCATCGAGGTCTTCATAAACCTGCATGGCCTTGCCCAGTGGAAGATGCCGGGTAGCGTCGTCGAAATCGACCGCTCCGGCCAGCACGGGCAGCAAACCCAGAAGCACAATCAGCAAATAGCGCATACAGCCCCAGCATGGCCTGTCCGGTCGCGTCGCGGTAGCCTCCCATCCGTTTGAGACGACGTGATCCTGCAGAACCCGTTTGTCGAGTTATCCGAGCACTCTAGCATAGCTTCACAACCTGGTAATCGGCCATATAAAAACACAAAGAAAAGGCTCTAACTCAATGCTTTCAGAAGAAAAACAAAATCTAATCTGACCGTTCGATCAACAAATCTCGTTTGTCGGACGATCCGCCCAAACAGGTTTGGTGGTAAGCTCGCCGACCATGAATACCTACAGCTCCCGCCCCGTTGTCCTCTGTCTCTCCGGCCACGACCCCAGTGGCGGCGCCGGCTTGCAGGCAGATATCGAAGCCCTGATCGCCCAAGGCTGTCACGCTGCACCTGCAGTGACCGCCCTGACCGTGCAGGATACCGTCAACGTTTCCGACTTCCGCGTGCTCGACCGCGAGTGGGTGCTGGCCCAGGCCAACGCCGTGCTGGCCGACTCCACGGTGGCCGCCGTCAAGCTGGGCATGCTCGGCTCGATCGACATGGTTGACACCGTCGCCGAACTGCTGGCTGCCCACCCGCACCTGCCGCTGGTCTGCGACCCGGTGCTGCGGGCCGGTGGCGGTGGCCGCCTGGGCAAGGACGAAGTGGGTTATGCCCTGCGCGAACGCCTGCTGCCGCTGGCGACCATCGCCACGCCGAACCTGCCCGAAGCACGCATCCTCGCCGAGCTGCCTGAAGGCACCGCCGACGAATGCGCCGAAAAACTGTTGCCGTTCTGTAGACACCTGCTGATTACCGGCGGTCACGGCGACGAAGTCGAAATTCACAACCGCCTGTACACCCAGGACGGCCAGCAACACACCTGGACCTGCCAGCGCCTGCCAGGCAGCTACCACGGTTCGGGCTGCACGCTGGCCAGCGCCCTGGCGGGCCGCCTGGCCCTCGGCGAACAGCTGGAAAGCGCCGTGCGCAGCGCCCTGGACTATACCTGGCGCACCCTGCGTGATGCCGAGCAGTTGGGCAAAGGCCAGTTCGTGCCGCGCCGCCTGCCCCTGGACTTCTGCTCCTGATACGAGGCCTTCAATGAAGCTACGCGGTCTGTATGCCATCACCGACAGCCAGCTGCTCGCCGGCCGTTTCCTGTCCCATGTCGAGGCGGCCCTGGACGGCGGCGTGTGCCTGCTGCAGTACCGCGACAAAAGTGACGACGCGGCGCGCCGTCTGCGTGAAGCCGAAGGGCTTATGAAGCTCTGCGAGCGCTACGGCACCCAATTGCTGATCAACGACGACGCCGAACTGGCCGCACGCCTGGGCGTCGGCGTGCACCTGGGGCAGACGGACGGCCCGCTGACCCCGGCCCGCACCCTGCTCGGCCGCCAGGCGATCATCGGCTCCACCTGCCACGCCAGCCTCGAGCTGGCCGCCCAGGCCGCCAGCGAAGGCGCCAGCTACGTGGCCTTTGGCCGCTTCTTCAACTCCGTCACCAAGCCGGGCGCGCCCGCTGCCAACGTCGACCTGCTGGAGCAGGCCCGCGCCCAGGTGAAGCTGCCAATCGCGGTGATCGGCGGCATCACCCTCGACAACGCCGCCCCGCTGGTCGCCCATGGCGCCGACCTGCTGGCGGTGATCCACGGCCTGTTCGGTGCCGACAGCGCGCAGGAAGTCACCCGCCGCGCCCGCGCCTTCAATGCCTTGTTCGCATCCTGATTTCGAGAGAACTTCCATGTCCCGTTCCGAAGACCTGTTCGCCAAAGCCCAGAAGCACATCCCCGGTGGCGTCAACTCGCCGGTCCGCGCTTTCAAGAGCGTTGGCGGCACGCCGCTGTTCTTCAAGCATGCCGAAGGCGCCTATGTCGTTGACGAGGACGACAAGCGCTACGTCGACTACGTTGGCTCCTGGGGCCCGATGATCCTCGGTCACGGCCACCCGGACGTGCTGGACTCGGTACGCAAGCAACTGGAGCACGGCCTGTCCTATGGCGCACCGACCGCCATGGAAACCGACATGGCCGACCTGGTCTGCTCGCTGGTGCCGTCCATGGAAATGGTGCGCATGGTCAGCTCGGGCACCGAAGCCACCATGAGCGCCATCCGCCTGGCCCGTGGCTACACCGGCCGTGACGCCATCATCAAGTTCGAAGGCTGCTACCACGGCCACTCCGACAGCCTGCTGGTAAAAGCCGGCTCCGGCTTGCTGACCCAAGGCGTGCCAAGCTCGGCAGGCGTGCCGGCGGACTTCGCCAAGCACACCCTGACCCTGCCGTTCAACGACATCGCCGCGGTCGAGAAGACACTGGCAGAAGTCGGCCAGACCGTGGCCTGCATCATTGTCGAGCCGGTGGCTGGCAACATGAACTGCGTCCCCCCGGCGCCGGGCTTCCTTGAAGGCCTGCGCGAGCAGTGCGACAAGCATGGCGTGGTGCTGATCTTCGACGAAGTGATGACCGGCTTCCGCGTCTCGCTCGGTGGCGCCCAGGGCCACTATGGCATCAAGCCGGACCTGTCCACCTTCGGCAAGATCGTCGGCGGCGGCATGCCGGTCGGCTGCTTCGGCGGCAAACGTGAAATCATGGGCTGCATCGCTCCGCTCGGCCCGGTCTACCAGGCGGGCACCCTGTCGGGCAACCCGCTGGCCATGGCCGCCGGCCTGACCACCCTGAAGCTGATCAGCCGCCCAGGCTTCCACGCCGAACTGACCGACTACACCAGCCGCATGCTCGACGGCCTGCAGCAGCGCGCCGATGCGGCTGGCGTACCATTCGTCACCACCCAGGCCGGCGCCATGTTCGGCCTGTACTTCAGCGGCGCTGACGACATTGTCACCTTCGAAGACGTGATGGCCAGCGATGCCGAACGCTTCAAGCGCTTCTTCCACCTGATGCTCGACGGTGGCGTGTACCTGGCGCCGAGCGCGTTCGAGGCGGGCTTCACCTCCATCGCCCATGGCGACAAGGAGCTGCAGATCACCCTGGATGCGGCTGAAAAGGCTTTTGCAGCGCTGAAATAAGCAGTTGCTCCCCTTTGTGGGAGCGGCCTTGCGTCGCGATAGGGGCGCAAAGCGGCCCCAGCGATTGATGCATTTTTGCTGAAATTTTGGGGCTGCTGCGCAGCCCTATCGCGACACAAGGCCGCGCCCACAGCGGCTGGTAGAGGCAACAAAAGACCGCGCACAATCAGCTAACGCCCCCAACCAAGCAGAAATTCGAGTAAAACTTTGTAAGGTTGGCGCTGCTTATCCCATAATGTGCCACCAGAGACATTGGCCGCAGCTTTGCAGAGGTAAGTCGATCCCCATGAACCGCACCGGCCGCGCCCTGACCCTGGGCTGCCTGTTGCTTCTTCAGCCCCTGCTGGCCTTGGCGGAGGGCGGTAACTCGTTGCTGATTCCGGCGACGGGCCGCTGCACCTTGAACGTTCAGCCTGAAGACCTGGCAAACGCCCTCAAGGCCTGCGAGCAGACGGCAACCGCGGGGGATGCCCAGGCGCAGTTCGAACTGGGCGAGTACTACTACACGCAAACGCCAAAAAAACTCGACAAAGCCCTGGACTGGTTCCAGAAGGCTTCGCTGCAAGGCCAGGCTGATGCCCAGTATCGCCTGGGTGCCATGTTCTTCCATGGTGAAGGGGTCAAGGCCAACAACGTACAGGCCTACATTCTGCTGAAGATGGCCGCGGTCAATGGCGCCGAAGATGCGCTGGACATGGCCGACGAAGTGACCGAGCAAATGCCCCGCGACGAGCTGGAGCATGCCACCCAGGTGCTCGGCCAGATCTTCCGCAAATACCTGCTGGAACTGCAGAACGCCGAAGGCCGCACGCCGTTCTCGCCACTCCCCTGAGGGTTACTTTTCCGGCATCGGCATCGGGAACGGCATGACATTGCCGCCACCCTTGGCTTCGCTGATTTTCGCCGTGCCCAGTCGCTCCACCTCATCGATGCGCACAATCGCATGCATCGGCACGAAACTGCGGATAACGCCCTCGAACTGGCTCTTGAGCTTCTCCTCGCTCGGGTCCACCACCAGTTGCGAGCGCTCGCCGAACACGAACTCCTCGATTTCCAGAAAACCCCAAAGGTCGCTCTGGTAGATCTGCTTGGCGTACATCTCGAAGACCTGCCCCTGGTTGAGGAAGATCACTTTATAGATGGCAGGTTCGCGTTTGCTCATGTTCGACGGGATAACACATGCGTAAGAAAAGGCGGGCATCATAGCAGTGCCGGCCTGCTCGCGGGTAAACCCGCGACGAGGCCGGAACAGGCCGCACATACCGTTGAACGTTTCAGTGCTTTCGCCACTGCCATTCAAGGGTTATTCTTGAGTTCACATCCATCGCCGTCGAGCGGCTAAAAACGACCTTGAACGCACCCATAGAACCCCATCGTTTCATCCTCGAGCCCTTCGAGGCCCACCGTTTCGCCAACTTGTGCGGCCAGTTCGACGAGCACCTGCGCCTGATCGAACAGCGCCTTGCAATCGAAATCCGCAACCGCGGCAATCAGTTCGAACTGATCGGCGAACCCAGGACCACCTCCGCTGCCGAACAGCTGCTGCGCCGTCTCTACCGCGAGACCAAGGCCACCGACCTGTCGCCGGAAACCGTGCACCTGTACCTGCAGGAATCGGCTGTCGAGAACATCGACAACCCGGCCGTCAACGAGGTCAGCGTGTCGTTGCGCACGCGCAAGGGCAACATCCGCCCGCGCGGGCTCAACCAGCAGCGCTACGTGAAGGAAATCCTGGCCAACGACATCAACTTCGGCATCGGCCCGGCCGGTACCGGCAAGACCTACCTGGCCGTGGCCTGCGCCGTGGACGCGCTGGAGCGCGAACAGGTGCGCCGCATCCTGCTGGTGCGCCCGGCGGTCGAGGCGGGTGAAAAGCTCGGCTTCCTGCCCGGCGACCTGGCACAGAAGATCGACCCGTACCTGCGCCCACTGTACGACGCGCTGTACGAAATGCTCGGCTTCGAACACGTTGCCAAGCTGATCGAACGCCAGGTGATCGAGATCGCCCCGCTGGCCTACATGCGTGGCCGCACCCTGAACAACAGCTTCATCATCCTCGACGAAAGCCAGAACACCACGCTGGAACAGATGAAAATGTTCCTCACCCGCATCGGCTTCGGCTCCACGGCGGTGATCACCGGTGACATCACCCAGGTCGACCTGCCACGGGGCACCAAGTCGGGCCTGGCACACGTCATCGAGGTGCTCGAGGACGTTCCGGGTATCAGCTTCACCCACTTCCAACCCAAAGATGTGGTTCGTCACCCACTGGTGCAGCGCATCGTCGAGGCCTACGACCGCTTCGAAGGCCGCCAGAACAAGCCCGAGGCGCCCGGCAAAGATGCTTGAACTTGATATCCAACGGGCCACGGATGCCGCCGCCCCGGATGACGCCGCCTTCCGCCGCTGGTGCGAACTGGCCCTGCGCCAGCGCACCGCCGACTCTGAAATGACCATTCGCCTGGTCGACGAAGCCGAAGGCCGCGAGCTGAACCACACCTACCGGCACAAAGACTACGCGACCAACGTGCTGTCGTTCCCGGCCGATGTGCCCGATGACCTGCTCGATATCCCGCTACTGGGCGACCTGGTGATCTGCGTGGCGGTGGTCGAGCGCGAAGCGGCCGAACAGGGCAAATCGCTGGAAGCGCACTGGGCACACCTGGTCATGCACGGTTGCCTGCACCTGCTCGGCTACGACCACATCGAGGATGAGGAAGCCGAGGAAATGGAAGGCCTGGAACGGGAATTGCTGGCAGAACTGGGTCACCCCGACCCGTACGCCGACGATGAAACCGACACAATCACACACTGATACACGAAGGATCACGAGAACCGCCATGAGCGAAGATCGATCGAGCAACGGGCAGAAGTCCTGGTTGGGTAAACTGACCCAGGCTTTTGCCCATGAGCCGAAAAACCGCCAGGAGCTGCTTGAGCTGCTGCGCGAAGCCCATCAGAACAAACTGCTGGACAGCGAAGCACTGACCATCGTCGAAGGCGCCATCCAGGTCGCCGACCTGCAGGTGCGCGACATCATGGTGCCGCGCTCGCAGATGAACAGCATCAAGGCAGGTCAGTCGCCACGCGAGTTCCTGCCGGCGGTGATCGACGCCGCGCACTCGCGCTACCCGGTCATCGGCGAAAGCCATGACGATGTGCTCGGGATCCTGCTCGCCAAAGACCTGCTGCCGTTGATCCTCAAGGAGAACGGCGACAGCTTCAACATCAAGGACCTGCTGCGCCCGGCCACCTTCGTGCCCGAGTCCAAGCGCCTGAACGTGTTGCTGCGCGAGTTCCGCGCCAACCATAACCACATGGCCATCGTCATCGACGAATATGGCGGTGTAGCGGGCCTGGTCACCATCGAGGACGTGCTTGAGCAGATCGTCGGCGACATCGAGGACGAGCACGACGTCGAGGAAGACAGCTACATCAAGCCGCTGCCCAGCGGTGATTTCCTGGTCAAGGCGCTTACCCCGATCGAGAACTTCAACGAGTTCTTCGACAGCGAGTTCTCCGATGACGAGTTCGACACGGTCGGCGGCCTGGTGATGAGCGCCTTTGGCCACCTGCCCAAGCGCAACGAAACCACCGAGATCGGGTCTTACAAGTTCCGTATTCTCAACGCCGACAGCCGGCGGATACACTTGCTGCGCCTGACCCCGATCACCCGTTAAGGACAAACATGCGTTGGATCACCCGCCCCGGCTGGCCCGGTAACCTGCTGGCCCTGGCGGCCGGTGCTTCCACCCTACTGGCCTTGGCGCCGTTCGACATCTGGCCGCTGGCCGTGCTGTCCATCGCCATGCTCTACCTCGGCTTACGCGAGCTCAGCCCGCGCCAGGCCATGTGGCGTGGCTGGTGGTTCGGTTTTGGCCTGTATGGCGCTGGCACCTGGTGGATCTACGTCAGCATGAACACCTATGGCGGCGCCTCGCCGCTGTTGGCCATTCTGCTGCTGTTGGCGTTTTTCGCCGCCCTGGCGTGGTTCTTTGCCCTGCCCACCTGGTTATGGGCGCGCTGGCTACGGCGCAACGAAGCGCCACTGGCCGACGCCCTGTGCTTCGCCGCCCTGTGGCTGCTGCAAGAGGCCTTCCGCGGCTGGTTCCTGACCGGCTTCCCCTGGCTCTACGCCGGCTACAGCCAGCTGGACGGCCCACTGGCCGGCCTGGCACCACTGGGCGGCGTGTGGCTCATATCCTTCACCCTGGCCCTCACCGCTGCCCTGCTGTGCAACCTGCACCGCCTGCGCGCCCGCCCCTCGTTCCTGGCGGTGGCCACTGTACTGCTACTGGCCCCTTGGGTGCTGGGCCTGGCGCTCAAGGGCCATGCCTGGACCAAGCCGGCTGGCGACCCGCTGAAAGTGGCGGCAATCCAGGGCAACGTCGAGCAGGACCTGAAATGGGACCCGGCACACATCGACGCGCAACTGGCGCTGTACCGCGACCTGAGCTTCAGTTCCAAGCCGGTGGACCTGCTTGTCTGGCCGGAAACTGCGGTGCCGGTACTCAAGGACCAGGCGCAAGGCTACATCGACGTAATGGGCCGCTTCGCCGCCGAGCGGCATTCGGCGCTGATCACCGGCGTACCAGTGCGTGAAGAAGTGCACCACCAGCGCCGCTACTACAACGGCATCACTGCCACTGGCGAAGGTGACGGCACCTACCTCAAGCAAAAGCTGGTGCCGTTTGGCGAATATGTACCGCTGCAAGACCTGCTGCGTGGCGCCATCGAGTTCTTCAACCTGCCCATGTCGGACTTTGCCCGCGGGCCGGAGGACCAGCCGCTGCTGCAGGCCAAGGGTTACCAGATTGCGCCGTACATCTGTTACGAGGTGGTCTACCCCGAGTTCGCCGCCGGCCTGGCCGCACGCAGCGACCTGCTGCTGACCATCAGCAACGACACCTGGTTCGGTAAATCGATCGGCCCCTTGCAGCACCTGCAAATGGCACAAATGCGTGCGCTGGAAGCCGGCCGCTGGATGATCCGCGCCACCAACAACGGCGTGACTGCGCTGATCGACCCATTTGGCCGCATTACCACGCAGATTCCGCAGTTCCAGCAAGCCGTGCTGTATGGCGAAGTAGTACCGATGCAGCAACTGACGCCTTACCTGCAATGGCGTTCGTGGCCGCTGGCGATTGTCTGTGCGCTGCTGCTGGGTTGGGCGTTGCTGGCAGGCCGCATAGCCAAGACTGTTTAAGTTCTCCTGCACTGGCCTCTTCGCGGGTAAACCCGCTCCCACAGGTACACCACCGCCCGAGAAACCTGTGCGGCTTCTGTGGGGGCGGGTTTACCCGCGAAGAGGCCGGTACAGGCGACAGAAGGCTCAATAGAACACCCGATACCCCACCAACCCCACCACTTCATTGAACAACTGCCCGCTTTGCCACATCGCCCGGCTCTCGGGCAACAAGCCCGCAAACGGCCGCGCATGATCGCGCCCCAGGAACCCCACCGGCGCCGGCACCACCTCGAACCCCGCCTGTTCAAAGCTCCAGCGCGAGCGTTGCATGTGCCAGGCCTGGGTTACCAGCACCACCCGGCGAATCCCCAACGGCTGCAGCACCTTGGCCGTCAGCTGGGCATTTTCCCAGGTCGTGCGGCTGGCCTCTTCGCGCCACTTCACCGCGACAGCGAAGTCTTCCTGCAGGCGATCAGCCATCAGCCGAGCCTCACTGGGCGGCGTGCCGTAATGCAGCCCGCCACTGGTCAACACTGGCAGGCCCGAGGCCTTGGCCAATCGCGCAGCAAAGCGCATGCGCTCAAGTGCCGTGGCGGTGGGCTGGTCACTGCCGCCCCAAGCCGGGTCACCGCGTTCGCGCCCCGCGCCCAGCACCACAATGGCATCGGCCCGGCTCGCCAGGCCTGCCCAGTCGCCCACCACCAGTGGCGGCTCGGTTTCCAGTTGCCGAGCCGTTTCCTGCACCACCAGCGGCAGGCTCATCAACCATAGGCCACCCAACCCCACGGCAAAGCACAGCACCGCCAGCCGTGGCCGCCGCGTACGCAGCCACCAAGCCGCAAGCAGCAGCAGGAACAAGACGCCCGGCGGCATCAGCCATTGTTTGATGAAAAATCGGATCGGCATCGGCCACACCTCCTTGGCAGGCGTGCAGCCTAGAAGGATCGACGCCGGTCAACAAGTGCGCTCCGGCGTCGATCTGAGTTGTGTGATATTGAAGAACCGGCGCGCGATGGCCTGCGCCTGGCGTCCTGAACGGCTAGCGATGTGGCAGCGTCCTGGATCTCGCCGTACTGGCGGGGCGTTTCTTGTCCTTGAGCCAAATGATCTTGGCCGATGTCGGCTCCGCTTGTGGGTAACTGCCAACAGAGGCATTGTGGCGCTCCGGGAGGGATTCCAGGTAGGCCCTGATCACTTCGAACTCTGCGTGGCTCAGGCCACGCAACTCCAGCTCGGCTGGCATCTCGTCGCGCAATCGTACCGAGGTCCTGGCCACTTCCAGTGCCAGGCCAAGCCGGTCGATCAGGCGTTCGTAAAGCTCCGGTTTCATAGCGGGTAGCTGCGTCTCTCCCATCCGTTCACCTCATTGAAGATAAAGAATATCTCCCCCCACACCTGAGCTTAGCGGCGCTATGAAAAGCAGCCGGACGCCGCGACCAGCGGGCATTCGCAACGAAGGTTTCCCACGATGCACAGCGCTGCTGTATGCTACGGCGTTCACTCTAAACGACACCGGAGTGCCGGACGCAGCGAGGTTCCGCTGCCTGGAACAAGGTCTCTTCTCTCTCAGCCAAAAGTAGCCATGCACGAACAATACACGCCCCGTGATATCGAAGCCGCCGCCCAGAAGTTCTGGGACGAGCAACAATCGTTCGCTGTTACCGAACAGCCAGGCAAAGACACTTACTATTGCCTATCGATGTTCCCGTACCCGAGCGGCAAGCTACACATGGGCCACGTGCGCAACTACACCATCGGTGACGTGATTGCCCGCTACCAGCGCATGCTGGGCAAGAACGTCCTGCAACCGATGGGCTGGGACGCTTTCGGCATGCCCGCGGAAAACGCGGCGATGAAAAACAACGTCGCCCCGGCCAAGTGGACGTACGAAAACATCGACTACATGAAGACCCAGCTCAAGAGCCTGGGCCTGGCCATCGACTGGGCACGTGAAGTCACCACCTGCAAACCCGACTACTACCGTTGGGAGCAGTGGCTGTTCACCCGCCTGTTCGAGAAAGGCATCATCTACCGCAAGAACGGCACCGTGAACTGGGACCCGGCGGACCAGACCGTACTGGCCAACGAACAGGTCATCGACGGCCGTGGCTGGCGTTCGGGCGCGCTGATCGAAAAGCGCGAAATCCCGATGTACTACTTCCGCATCACCGACTACGCCGACGAGCTGCTGGAAAGCCTCGACGAGCTGCCGGGCTGGCCTGAACAGGTCAAGACCATGCAGCGCAACTGGATCGGCAAGTCGCGCGGCATGGAAGTCCAGTTCCCGTACGACCAGGCCAGCATTGGCCATGAAGGTACGCTGAAGGTCTTCACCACCCGTCCCGACACGCTGATGGGCGCCACCTACGTCGCCGTCGCCGCTGAGCACCCGTTGGCCACCCAAGCCGCCCAGGGCAACCCGGCGCTGCAGGCGTTCATCGACGAATGCAAGAGCGGCAGCGTTGCCGAAGCCGACATGGCCACCCAGGAGAAGAAGGGCATGGCCACTTCCCTGCTGGTCGAGCACCCGCTGACTGGCGAGAAGCTGCCGGTATGGGTCGCCAACTACGTGCTGATGCACTACGGCGATGGCGCGGTCATGGCCGTGCCAGCCCACGACGAGCGCGACTTCGAGTTCGCCCACAAGTACAACCTGCCGGTCAAGGCCGTGGTGCGCACCAGCGCTGGCGATGAAGTCGGCAGCGAGTGGCAGGCCGCCTATGGCGAGCACGGCCAACTGATCAATTCCGCCGAGTTCGACGGCCTGGACTTCGCTGGCGCCTTCGACGCCATCGAAGCAGCCCTGATCCGCAAGGAACTGGGCAAATCGCGTACCCAGTTCCGCCTGCGCGACTGGGGTATCAGCCGTCAGCGCTACTGGGGCTGCCCGATCCCGATCATCCACTGCCCGTCCTGCGGCGACGTACCGGTGCCGGAAGACCAGCTGCCGGTCACCCTGCCGGAGAACGTGGTGCCGGACGGCGCCGGCTCGCCACTGGCGCGCATGCCTGAATTCTACGAATGCACCTGCCCGAAATGCGGCACCGCGGCCAAGCGCGAAACCGACACCATGGACACCTTCGTCGAGTCGTCCTGGTACTTCGCCCGCTACGCCTCGCCAAACTACGACAAAGGCCTGGTCGACCCGAAAGCAGCCAACCATTGGCTGCCGGTGGATCAGTACATCGGTGGCATCGAGCACGCGATCCTGCACCTGCTGTACGCGCGCTTCTTCCACAAGCTGATGCGTGACGAAGGCCTGGTGACCTCGAACGAGCCGTTCAAGAACCTGCTGACCCAGGGCATGGTGGTCGCCGAGACCTACTACCGTGTGGCCAGCAACGGCGGCAAGGACTGGTTCAACCCGGCCGATGTCGAAATCGAGCGCGATGCCAAGGCCAAGATCATTGGCGCACGCCTGAAGACCGACGGCCTGCCGGTGGAAATCGGTGGCACCGAAAAGATGTCGAAGTCGAAGAACAACGGCGTCGACCCGCAGTCCATGATCGAAGCCTACGGCGCCGACACCTGCCGCCTGTTCATGATGTTCGCCTCGCCGCCCGACATGAGCCTGGAATGGTCCGACTCCGGCGTCGAAGGCGCCAGCCGCTTCCTGCGCCGTGTCTGGCGCCTGGCTCAGGCTCACGTCAGCCAGGGCCTGCCAGGCAAGCTGGATGTTGCCACCCTGGACGACGCGCAAAAGGTCATCCGCCGCGCCATTCACGCTACCATCAAGCAGGCCAGCACCGACGTGGGCCAGTTCCACAAGTTCAACACCGCCATCGCCCAGGTGATGACCGTGATGAACGTGCTGGAAAAGGCCCCGCAAGCCACCGAACAGGACCGCGCCCTGCTGCAGGAAGGCCTGGAAGCCGTCACCTTGCTGCTGGCGCCGATCACCCCGCACATCTCCCACGAGCTGTGGCAGCAACTGGGCCACGCAGGGTCGGTGATCGATGCCGCCTGGCCGAGCGTCGACGAACAAGCGCTGGTGCAGGACACCATTACCCTGGTGGTTCAGGTCAACGGTAAACTGCGCGGCCAGGTCGAAATGCCTGCCGCTGCCAGCCGCGAAGAAGTCGAGGCCGCTGCCCGCAGCAACGAGAATGTCCTGCGCTTCATTGATGGTCTGACCATCCGCAAGGTCATCGTGGTACCGGGCAAGCTGGTCAACATCGTCGCCAACTGATGAAAACGCCCACCCGCATTGGCTGCGGGTGGGCGGAACAGGCCCACAAGGGAGCAACAACATGATCAAACGCAATTTGCTGGTAATCGGCCTGGCGGTCATGCTGAGCGCCTGCGGTTTCCAGCTGCGCGGCACCGGCTCCACCGAGCTGAGCGTGAAGGAAATGGACGTCAGCGCACGCAATGCCTACGGCCCGACCGTGGTTCAACTGCGTGAAGTACTGGAACGTAGCGGCGTCAACGTGCACGCAGGTGCACCGTATCGCCTGGTGCTGACCAACGAACAGGAGCGTGAGCGCTCGGCCACTTACAACAGTGGCAACCGTACCGCCGAGTACGAGCTGACCACAGAGCTGAACTACAGCATCCAGGGCCTGAATAACCTGGAGCTGATGAGCGACAAGCTGGAAGTGCGCAAGATCTACGTGCGTGACGGCTCGAACATCACCGGTTCCGAGCAGGAAGCCAACCGCGCCCGTGAAGAAATGCGCCGCGACCTGGTCAACGGCATGGTCGTGCGTTTGCAAATGCTGACCCCGTCCCAGCTGGACGAGCTGCAGCGTAAAGCCGACGAGCGCGCCAAAGCCGAAGCTGCCGCGTTGGAGGCTGCCCGCCGCCAGCAAGCCGAAACACCTCAGCAATCGCCACTGGAAGTACCGGGCAACTAAGCCCGTGCGGGGCGCCCTCGGGTGCCCCGCCTGTTCCCCATGAAGCTCGCCCCCGCCCAACTCAACAAGCACCTGCAAGGCGCCCTGGCACCGGTCTACGTGGTCAGCGGCGACGACCCGCTGCTGTGCCAGGAAGCCGCCGACGCCATCCGCAATGCCGCGCGGCAGCAAGGTTTCGACGAACGCCAGGTATTCAGTGCCGACGCCAACTTCGACTGGGGCACGCTGCTCCAGGCTGGCGCCAGCCTCTCGCTGTTCGCCCAACGCCGCCTGCTGGAACTGCGCCTGCCCTCGGGCAAGCCCGGTGACAAGGGCGCCGCCGCGCTGATGGAGTACTGCGCCAACCCTGCCGAAGACACCCTGCTGCTGATCAGCCTGCCCAAGCTCGACGGCAGTGCGCAGAAGACCAAGTGGGGCAAGGCATTGATCGAAGGCGCCCACTGCCAGTTCATCCAGATCTGGCCGGTGGATGTGCACCAGTTGCCGCAGTGGATCAACCAGCGCCTGCAACAGGCCGGTTTATCAGCACAGCGTGACGCCGTCGACCTGATTGCCGCCCGTGTGGAAGGCAACCTGCTGGCAGCCGCGCAGGAAATCGAAAAGCTCAAATTGCTGGCCGAAGGCAGCCAAATCACCGTGGAAACCGTGCAGGCCGCCGTGGCCGACAGTGCCCGCTTCGATGTCTTCGGCCTGGTCGATGCCATTCTCAACGGCGAAGCTGCACATGCGCTGCGCATGCTCGAAGGCTTGCGCGGTGAGGGTGTGGAGCCGCCAGTCATCCTCTGGGCCCTGGCCCGCGAGCTGCGTCAGCTGGCTGGGTTGGCCCAACAGTTCAGCCAGGGCGTGCCGCTGGACAAAGCCTTCAGCCAGGCCCGCCCGCCTGTCTGGGACAAACGCAGGCCGCTGGTCAGCAAGGCCCTGCAGCGCCTCTCGGCGCAGCGCTGGGCGCAGTTGCTGCAGGACGCCCAGCGCATCGATGGCCTTGGTTGACGGTTTTCTTGAGCTGGAACGCTCAAGTGGAAAATTGGAGTGGAGCGCCATCCTGCAGAAGATGGCGAGCGACCTTGGATTCTCGAAGATCCTGTTCGGCCTGTTGCCTAAGGACAGCCAGGACTACGAGAACGCCTTCATCGTCGGCAACTACCCGGCCGCCTGGCGCGAGCATTACGACCGGGCTGGCTACGCGCGGGTCGACCCGACGGTCAGTCACTGTACCCAGAGCGTACTGCCGATTTTCTGGGAACCGTCCATCTACCAGACGCGAAAGCAGCACGAGTTCTTCGAGGAAGCCTCGGCCGCCGGCCTGGTGTATGGGCTGACCATGCCGCTGCATGGTGCTCGCGGCGAACTCGGCGCGCTGAGCCTCAGCGTGGAAGCGGAAAACCGGGCCGAGGCCAACCGTTTCATAGAGTCGGTCCTGCCGACCCTGTGGATGCTCAAGGACTACGCACTGCAGAGCGGTGCCGGACTGGCCTTCGAACATCCGGTCAGCAAACCGGTGGTTCTGACCAGCCGGGAGAAGGAAGTGTTGCAGTGGTGCGCCATCGGCAAGACCAGTTGGGAGATATCGGTTATCTGCAACTGCTCGGAAGCCAATGTGAACTTCCATATGGGAAATATTCGGCGGAAGTTCGGTGTGACCTCCCGCCGCGTAGCGGCCATTATGGCCGTTAATTTGGGTCTTATTACTCTCTGAATGCGCAAATCAAGGGCCAGGCGGAGGGATCGCCCTGGACGGGCCTGGCGCGGCTATCACTGTTGATGGCTGGGCAGCGCCTGACCCTCCCCCCTGAGTAATGGGGGCTGCTTTGCAGCCCTTTCGCGGCCATAAACACAATCAATTGGCCCCACCCCGCACCACGCCCTACAGTGCGCCCCGAAACCCACCCAACCGGGGAACCCCGCCATGAGCAAAAAGCCGAAAAAACACGGCCCCAACAAGGCCAAGTCGATCATCGCCCAGCCCCTGTTCCGCTGTCGCCAGGAACAACCCGACAAGGGCAAAGGCAGCTACCGCCGCGAAGCCTTCCAATCGAGAGATTGGGAGGCTTCCTACTTTTTGGCGGCATGAAAGCATCGCAAGCGCAGGCATGGTATGGTCGTCACCTGACCTGCAATTCTGGATCTGTGCATGCTCTTCCGTCTTCTCCCCCGCTGGGAAACCCGCCAGCTGATCGCGGCCTCCAGCTTCATCCTGCTTGTGGCCTGCGCGGAAAAACCCACCGCCGCCGACGCACTGCCGCTGGCCCCTGCCCAACCCGCTCCAGTGGTGACTGTGCCCGGCACAACGCCTGACGTCAGCACTGAAATCCAGCCTCTGCAAACCTTCGCCCAGTGGCAGGCAGGCTTCCGCCAGCAAGCCCTGCAAGCCGGCATCTCGCCGAGCACCTTCGACCGAGCCTTCCTCGGCGTCACCCCCGATATGGACGTGATCAAGGCCGACCGCAGCCAGCCGGAGTTCACCCGCCCGGTATGGGAATACCTCGAAGGCGCCCTGTCGCCCCTGCGCGTGCGCAACGGCAAGAAGCTGCTGGAGCAGAACGCCGAACTGCTGACCCGCCTCGAACAACGCTATGGCGTCGACCGCCAGGTGCTGGTCGCGGTGTGGGGCATGGAAAGCAACTTTGGCCAGTTCCAGGGCAACAAGTCGGTGATCCGCTCGCTGGCCACCCTGGCCTATGAGGGCCGCCGCCCGCAGTTCGCCCAGGACCAGCTCATCGCCGCGCTACAGATCATTCAGCATGGCGACATCCAGCCCGAGGCCATGCGCGGTTCGTGGGCCGGCGCCATGGGCCAGACCCAGTTCATCCCGACCACCTACAACACCCATGCCGTGGACTTCGACGGTGATGGCCGCCGCGACATCTGGAACAGCACACCGGACGCCCTGGCCTCGACCGCGCATTACCTGCAAAGCTCGGGCTGGAAGCGTGGTCAGCCGTGGGGCTTCGAGGTACAGGTGCCGGCTGGTTTCGACTTCTGGCAGGCCGATGGCGCGCTGCGCAAACCGGTGAGCGAATGGCTGGCGATGGGCGTGAAACTGCCAGCAGGCACCCAGCTGCCGGCCGGTAGCAACCAGCTGTCTGCCGCCCTGCTGCTGCCGGCTGGCGCGCGCGGGCCGGCGTTCCTGGTACTGGACAACTTCCGCGCCATTCTCAAGTACAACAACTCGTCGTCCTACGCGCTGGCAGTGAGCCTGTTGGGTGACCGCTTTAGCGGCTGGGGCTTCATTGCCGGCGCTTGGCCGAAGGAAGACTTGCCGCTCAGCCGCAGCGAGCGCATGGAGTTGCAGAACCTGCTGAACAGCCGTGGGCATGATGCGGGCAATGCCGATGGCATTATCGGCGCCAACACCCGCAAGGCAATCCGTAATGCCCAGCAGGGGCTGGGGTGGCCGGCGGATGGATACCCGACCCACAAGCTGCTCGAGAGCTTGCGCCAGCAGTGAGATTGCCCGGGCCGCTCCCACAGGAGGATCGCATCGCTCTGGTGGGAGCGACCTTGTGTCGCGATGGGCTGCAACGCAGCCCCGGCAATCTCAAGCCTTGTACAAGTCCTGCTCCAGCACCAAGCTCTGCCGATCACTGTCCAGCCTGACCCGAGCCCCCAGCGGCAAACATACATTCGGGTCGCAATGCCCACTGCGCCACCCCGCCAGCACCGGCACACCCAGCGGCGCGAAAGTGTCCTCCAGCAACGGCGCCAACGCCGCCGTGGTAATCCCGGCAAAGTCCCCCACCAGCACACCTTTCACCCCTTCCAGCTTGCCTGCCAGACGCAACTGGGTCAGCAACCGGTCCACCCGGTACAACGGCTCGTTGACGTCCTCGATGAACAGGATGCACCCCTGGGTATCCAGTTCGGCAAGGGTCCCCATGGTCGCACCCAACATAGACAGGTTGCCGCCCAGCAGCGGCCCGCTGGCCGCTCCCGGCAACACACTGCTCAAGGCATAGTCCGCCGGGTGCGCGATCTGCTCGCCTGCCCGCACATGCCCGCCCAATTGCGCCAGCAACGACGACTCGGTCGGTGGCAACTTCGCCCCCAACAGGTCGGCATTGAGCATCCCCCCATGGAAGGTAACCAGCCCGGCATGCCGGTAGATCGCCGTGTGCAACGCAGTGATGTCGCTGTAACCGATCAACGGCTTAGGGTTGCGCCGAACCAGCTCGAAGTCGAGCTGGTCGAGCAAGCGCATGCTGCCGTAGCCCCCACGCATGCACAGGATGGCGTCGATGGACGGGTCGGCAAAGGCATCGTGCAGGTCCTGCAGGCGCTGTTGGTCCGGCCCGGCCAGGTAACCCTGGGCTTGCAGGGCCCCCGGGTAGATACGACAACGGTAGCCACGGTCAGCGAACCACTGGCTGACCTTGTGCGTATCCAGACGCGCCGCACCCGCCGGGGCGACAATGGCAAAGCAGGCGTTGGCCGGCAGTGCGGCTGGCAGGCTGGGTTGAAAGGTTTCGGCGCAATTCATCGCGGCTCCTTGCAGCGCGTGTGGCACAAACAAAAATGCCGATGCCGCCTTACGGCGTGCATCGGCATAGGTCGCTCTGCGCTAGGCTCAGAGCTTGATCTTGGCTTCGTGAGCCTGTTGGTCGGCGTGGTACGAAGAGCGCACCAGCGGGCCGGAGGCAACGTTCTTGAAGCCCATCTTGTAACCTTCTTCGGCGAACCAGGCGAAGGTGTCCGGGTGCACGAAACGTTGTACCGGCAGGTGGCTGCGCGATGGCTGCAGGTACTGGCCGAGGGTGAGCATGTCGATTTCATGCTCACGCATGCGGTGCATCACCTCGATCACTTCTTCGTCGGTCTCGCCCAGGCCGAGCATCAAGCCCGACTTGGTCGGTACGTGCGGCACCATCTGCTTGAACTTCTGCAGCAGGTCCAGCGACCAGTCGTAGTCCGAGCCTGGGCGTGCGGCCTTGTACAGGCGCGGTACGGTTTCGAGGTTGTGGTTGAACACATCTGGCGGCTCTTGCGCGGTGATCTCCAACGCAACGTCCATGCGGCCACGGTAGTCCGGCACCAGGGTTTCCAGTTGCACACCCGGCGACAATGCGCGGATTTCGCGGATGCAGTCGGCAAAGTGCTGGGCACCGCCGTCACGCAGGTCGTCGCGGTCCACCGAGGTGATCACCACATACTTCAGGCGCAGGTCGGCAATCGCGACAGCCAGGTTTTTCGGCTCGTCCAGGTCCAGCGGTTTCGGCCGGCCGTGGCCAACGTCGCAGAACGGGCAACGACGGGTGCAGATGTCACCCATGATCATGAAGGTAGCGGTACCACCGGAGAAGCACTCGCCTAGGTTCGGGCAGGAGGCCTCTTCGCACACGCTGTGCAGCTTGTGCTTGCGCAGCAGTTGCTTGATGCGGTCTACCTCGGGCGACACCGGGATCCGCACGCGGATCCAGTCAGGCTTCTTCGGCAACTCGTCGGTAGGGATGATTTTTACCGGGATGCGCGCCACCTTGTCGGCGCCACGCAGCTTGACCCCAGCTTCCACCTTCTTTGGCGCTGGGCGCGGGGTGGCATCCTGGGTAGGTATCAGGTTCGGCACGGCTTCTTGCACAGTTGTCATATTCAGTCGATTCCGCCCGTGAGGGTCGTCTGCTCAGCGTAGTCGAGGTGCTTGACCAGCTGTCCGCGCAGCCTTGTCCTGACCTCGTCGAGTTCGATCGGGCCTGCCAGATCGCGCAGCTGGGTCATGGCCAGCCCCGCATAGCCGCAGGGGTTGATTCGGCGGAATGGCGCAAGGTCCATGTCCACGTTCAGGGCAAGGCCGTGGAACGAACGGCCGTTGCGGATTCGCAGGCCGAGGGAGGCGATTTTCGCTCCATCGACATAGACGCCCGGAGCATCGGGCTTGGCCGATGCCTGCACGTCGTAACTGGCGAGCAGGCCGATCAAGGCCTGTTCGATACGGCTGACCAGCTCACGCACGCCAAAGCCCAGCCGGCGCACGTCCAGCAGCAGGTAGGCCACCTGCTGACCGGGGCCATGATAGGTCACCTGGCCACCGCGGTCAGTCTGCACCACCGGGATGTCGCCCGGCACCAGCAGGTGCTCGGCCTTGCCAGCCTGGCCCTGGGTGAAGACCGCGGGGTGCTCGACCAGCCAGATTTCATCCTGGCTGTCCGGGCTGCGCTGCTCGGTAAAACGGCGCATGGCCTCCAGCACCGGTTCATAGGGCTGCAGGCCAAGCTCGCGAAAACCGAGGCAAGCGGACATCAGAGCACCATTTTCACGATGCCGGTAGCGCGCAGGGCGCTGTTGATATCGTGCAGCTGGTTCTCGCTTTCGGCAACGATGTGCAATTGCACGGTGGTGTACTTGCCTTCCTTGCTCTGGCGTTCGGCCAGGGTGGAAAGGTCGACTTTGGCGTGCTTGCTGAGAATCTCGATGACCGTGTCCTTGAAACCGACAACGGTATCGCCGATTACCTTGATCGGGTAATCGTCGCAAGGGAATTCGATCTTATGCGACTTGACGTCTGGTTCGCTCATGGCGGAAACGGCCTCGTAAGCCGTGGCAACAACAACGCCCCCGCGAGATACGCGGGGGCATGCAGGTCACGTATCAGTTGAACAACCCGTAGAAGAATAGACGGATGCTATCCCACATACGGCGGAAGAAACCACCTTCCTCGACGCCATCGAGGGCGATCAGGTCGGCGCTGTGAACCACTTTCTCGTCCAGTTTGACTTCCACTTTGCCGATCACGTCACCTTTGGCGATCGGTGCGGTGAGCTGCGGGTTCATGGTCATCGAAGCCTGCAGGCGCTTCAATTGGCCTTTAGGCATAGTCATGGTGAGGTCGTCAGCCAGGCCAGCCTTGATCTGGCCGGTGGCGCCCTTCCAGACCGGAGCCTGGGTCAGCTCGGTGCCCTTCTGGTAGAAGGTCTGGGTTTCGAAGAAGCGGAAGCCATAGGTCAGCAGCTTTTGGGTCTCGGCAGCACGCGACTGCTCGCTGTTGGTGCCGAACACCACGGCGATCAGGCGCTGGCCGTCACGAACGGCCGAAGCCACCATGCAGTAGCCGGCTTCGTCGGTGTGGCCGGTTTTCAGGCCATCGACGGTCTTGTCACGCCACAGCAGCAGGTTGCGGTTGGGCTGCTTGATGTTGTTCCAGAAGAACTCTTTCTGCGAGTAGATCGCGTAGTGAGCCGGGTCGACGGTGATGATCGCGCGGGCCAGGGTCGCCATGTCGTGCGCCGACGAGTAGTGCTCCGGGTTCGGCAGGCCAGTCGGGTTCATGAAGTGGCTGTTGGTCATGCCCAGGTCGGCAGCCGTCTTGTTCATCATGTCGGCAAACGCATCTTCGCTGCCGGCGATGTGCTCGGACAAGGCGACCGAGGCGTCGTTACCGGACTGAATGATGATGCCGTGCAGCAGGTCGCTGACAGTCACCTGGCTGCCAACCTTGATGAACATGCGCGAACCGCCGGTACGCCAGGCGTTTTCGCTGACGGTAACCGGGTCGTTCTCACCGATTTGGCCACGGCGGATGTCCAGGGTGGCGATGTAGGCGGTCATCAGCTTGGTCAGGCTGGCTGGCGGCAGGCGCTCGTCACCGTTGTTCTCGACCAGCACGTTGCCGCTGGACGCGTCCATGAGTACGTAGGACTTGGCTGCCAGTTGCGGTGGCGCCGGCGTCATCTGCTCTGCCGCGAAGGCGGCAGGCGTGATCATCAGCAGTACAGGCAGGCAAAGTCGTTTGGCAAGGTTGGTGATGTTCATCCGTCTCTCGAAAATCGCTAATGGTCTGAGATGTTCCCTGGGCAAGATCATGTGCCCAGCGCCAGTCAGTCTAGTTTTATGGCCGGTGGCCTGGCCCGCGAACGTGCGGCTTTATGTCGCTGCGGGCAAAAGCCGTCATTGTACATGGGCGCGCCCGGCAATTCATGACAAAACCGACAGTTTGGAGTTGCCCTGCAGGACCGGGCAAGCCCGCTTCCACAGTCAGTCAGCTGTGACCAGCTTGGCCTGCCCCAAGTTCGCCAGGCGGATGCTGTCTTGTGCTTGCTGGATCTCACCTTGGCTGCCAATCGGCCCCAGGCGCACGCGGTGCAGGGTCTGCTGGTTTCGCACGATCGAGCTGATGAACACCGGCGCGCTGACCATGGTGCTGAGCTTGGAGCGCAGCAACTCGGCAGCGTCCGGGTTGGCGAAAGCGCCTACCTGCAGGAAGCTGCCGCCGTTGCCGCCGGGTACATTGTTGCCACCTACCTGAACCGGCACCACCGGCGCCGCATGCTGCTGTGGCGGCGGGGTCCATTGCTCGACGCGCCCGGTGCTGGCCGGGATCGCTTGGGTCTGCGCCACTTGTGGCTCTTTCAGCACCATCGGCGGCGTCTGGCCACGCTGGGCCCACCACTGCTGCGGGTCGATACCCTCGACGCGCACGTGCGCGGTGCCGATCTCCGCATAGCCGAGCTTTTTCGCCGCGGCATAGGACAGGTCGATGATGCGGTCGGAATAGAACGGGCCACGGTCGTTCACCCGCAGGATCACGCTACGGCCGTTGGCCAGGTTGGTCACCCGCACATAGGCCGGCAGCGGCAGGGTCTTGTGCGCCGCGCTCATGCCATACAGGTCGTACAGCTCGCCGTTAGCGGTGTTTTGCCCGTGGAACTTGGTGCCATACCACGACGCCGTGCCCTCGGCGCGGTAGTTGCGCGAGTCCTGCATCGGGTAGTACGTCTTGCCCAGCACCGTGTACGGGTTGGCCTTGTAGTTGCCGGTATGCACGGTCGGCGTGGCATCGGGGATCTTGTTCACATCCACGTCCCACCACGGTGCGCCGTCCTTGTGCGCCCGGTTGATGTCCAGGCCCGGCTGGCTGCGCACGACATTGCCACTGCTTTGCTGGGCCGGGCGGCTGGAAGAGCAACTGGCCAGCGCCACGCCGACGGCGAGGCAGGTGAACAGCTTGAAAGCGTTGCCAGAAATGATTGCACGCATTACTTGACGCCCCGTACTTGAACCAGCTGTTCCGCGAGCTGATGCACCGCCATGGCATACATCACGCTGCGGTTGTAGCGAGTGATCGCATAGAAGTTCTTCAGGCCCATCCAGTACTCGGGGCCGTTGTCGCCCTCGAGACGGAAGGCGGTAACCGGCAGATCATCGCGCAGCGAATCATGAACCGACCAGCCAAGCCCGCGCAACTCCCCTACCGTTTTCACCGGTTCGATGCCGGTAGTCAGGCCTTCGTCTGCGCGCTCACCTTCGATCCAGGCACGGCTGACCACACCCTCACCAGCCACCCAGCCGTGGCGCTTGAAGTAGCTGGCCACGCTGCCGATGGCATCGTCCGGGTTGTTCCAGATATTGATATGACCGTCGCCGTCGAAGTCCACCGCGTAGTTGCGAAAACTGCTTGGCATGAACTGCGGCAAGCCCATGGCGCCGGCGTACGAGCCCTTGAGCGTCAAGGGGTCGAGCTGTTCCTCACGCGCCAGCAGCAGGAACTCGCGCAGCTCCTTGCGGAAGAATTCGGCCCGTGGCGGGTAGTCGAAGCCCAAGGTCGACAGGGCGTCGATCACGCGGTAGTTGCCGGTATTGCGGCCGAAGAAGGTTTCCACGCCGATGATCGCGACAATGTACTGCGCCGGTACGCCGTATTCCTGCTCGGCACGCGCCAATACCGCCTCATGCTGGCGCCAGAAATCTACACCGCGGGCAATGCGCGCATCGGTGAGGAACATCGGCCGGTAGTCCTTCCACGGTTTTACCCGTTCGGCCGGGCGCGAAATGGCGTCGAGGATCGACTGCTTGCGCTGTACCTCACGGAACACGCCCATCAGTTGCTCAGGGGCAAAACCATAGTCGCGGCTCATTTCGCCAACGAACTCGGTTACCTGCGGCGAGCCCTCGTAATCACCGGCATGGGCCAGCTGTACAGCGCCGAACAGGCCCACCGCACCGATCCACGGCGCACAACGGGCAGCCCAGTTACGCACTGCTTGCATGAAATTGTTCACCTTATTCAAACCTGCGCGATCCATTTGCGGTGCGTATGGATCGACATCAGAACGCCAAACGCTGAAAGCAGCGTCACCAACGATGTTCCGCCATAACTGATGAAAGGCAGCGGCACGCCCACCACAGGCAGAAGGCCGCTGACCATTCCGATATTGACGAACACGTATACAAAAAAGGTCATGGTCAGGCTGCCCGCAAGCAGCTTGCCAAACAGGGTCTGTGCCTGGGCGGTGATCATCAGGCCACGGCCGATCAGCAGCAGGTAGACGATCAACAGCAGGCAGATACCGACCAGGCCGAATTCCTCACCAAGCACGGCGATGATGAAGTCGGTGTGGCTTTCCGGCAGGAAGTCCAGGTGCGACTGAGTGCCGAGCAGCCAGCCCTTGCCGAACACGCCGCCCGAGCCGATCGCCGCCTTGGACTGGATGATGTTCCAACCGGTGCCCAACGGGTCGCTTTCCGGGTCGAGGAAGGTCAGCACCCGCTGCTTCTGGTAGTCGTGCATGACGAAGAACCACATCGCCACCGCCACCGGCACCGTCGCGGCCAGCACGCTGAGGATCCAGCGCCAGCGCAGGCCACCCATGAACAGCACGAAGGCGCCGGAGGCGAGAATCAGCAAGGCTGTGCCCAGGTCGGGCTGACGCACGATCAGGATGAACGGCACGCCAATCAGCACCAGGCTGATTGCCACGTGCTTCAAATGCGGCGGCAAGGTGCGTTTGGACAGGTACCAGGCGATGGTCGCCGGCATGATGATCTTCATGAATTCCGAGGGCTGGAAGCGAATCACCCCGGGGATGTTGATCCAGCGCGTGGCGCCCATGGCGTTGTGGCCCATCACGTCCACCACTACCAGCAACAGCACCCCGGCCAGGTAGGCCAGCGGCACCCAGCGGGCCATGAAGCGCGGCTCCAGCTGGGCGATGACGAACATCGACACCAGGCCGATGCCGAACGAGGTGGCCTGCTTGAGCAGCAGGTCCCAGTTCTTGCCACTGGCCGAGTAAAGGACGAACAGGCTGCCAGCCGCAAGGGTCAGCAGAATGATCAGCAGGGGGCCGTCGACATGGATGCGCTGCAGAAAGCTGGCGCGCCGACGCATCACATCCTCGCTGGAGAGCATGCGATCGAAATTGTTCATCACAGAGGCGATTCCTGGGTAACGGTGGCAGGCGCGAACTCGGGCTTGAGCCGGCCATTTTCGTCGAGCAGCCAGGCGTCCATGATCTGGCGTACCACCGGCGCGGCGACGCCAGAGCCGGACTCACCGTTCTCGACCATCACCGACACCACGATTTTCGGGGCCTCGGCCGGGGCAAAAGCGACGAACAGCGCGTGGTCGCGGTGGCGCTCCTGGAGCTTGTTGCGGTCGTACTTTTCGCCCTGCTTGATCGCCACCACCTGGGCGGTACCGCTCTTGCCGGCAATGCGGTACTGAGCACCGGCGGCGGCCTTGCGCGCGGTACCACGGGCGTTGTGCATCACCTGCTCCATGCCATGGGTGACCTTGGCCCAGTCGGACTTGTCACGCAGCACGATGTCTTCCATCGGGTTGTCGTCCACCGGTGCCTGGCCTTCGATGGTCTTGGCCAGGTGCGGGCGGTTCCACACGCCTTTGTTGGCGATCAATGCAGTGGCCTGGGCCAGTTGCAGCGGCGTGGCCTGCATGTAGCCCTGGCCGATGCCGAGAATCAGGGTTTCGCCGGGGAACCAGGCCTGGCGACGGGTAGCACGCTTCCATTCGCGCGAAGGCATCAACCCGGCGGACTCCTCGAACATGTCGAGGGAAACCCGCTGGCCGATGCCGAACTTGTTCATGTAGCTGGACAGCCGATCGATGCCCATCTTGTGCGCAAGGTCGTAGAAGTAGGTGTCGTTGGACCGCATGATGGCGGTGTCCAGGTCGACCCAGCCATCACCGGAACGGTTCCAGTTACGGTATTTGTGATCGTAGTTGGGCAACTGGTAGTAGCCCGGGTCGAACACCCGGCTGCCCGCATTGACCACACCACTGTCCAGGCCAGCAATGGCCACCGCCGGCTTGATGGTCGAACCCGGTGGGTACAGGCCGCGCAGCACGCGGTTGAACAGCGGCCGGTCTATCGAGTCGCGCAGTTCGGCATAGGCCTTGAAGCTGATGCCGGTAACGAACAGGTTGGGGTCGAAGCTTGGCTGGCTGACCATCGCCAGCACCTCGCCGGTCCGAGGGTCGAGCGCCACCACCGCGCCGCGTCGGCCACCCAGGGCAGCCTCGGCAGCCTCCTGCAGCTTGATGTCCAGGCTCAGCACAATGTCCTTGCCCGGTTTAGGGTCGGTACGCTTGAGCACCCGCAGCACACGGCCACGGGCGTTGGTCTCGACTTCCTCGTAACCCACCTGGCCGTGCAGGGCATCTTCGTAGAAGCGCTCGATGCCCGTCTTGCCGATATGGTGGGTGCCGCTGTAGTTCACCGGGTCGAGCGTTTTCAGCTCTTTCTCGTTAATCCGCCCTACATACCCCACCGAATGGGCGAAATGCGCGCCCTGCGGGTAATGCCGCACCAACTGGGCCACCACTTCCACGCCCGGCAGGCGGAACTGGTTTACCGCCACCCGGGCGATCTGCTCTTCGTTGAGCTCGAACAGGATCGGCACCGGCTCGAACGGCCGGCGGCCCTGGCGCATGCGCTTCTCGAACAGGGCGCGGTCGTCGTCGGTCAGCTCCAGCACTTCAACGATGGTATCCAGCACTTCCTGCCAGTTACCCGCGCGTTCGCGGGTCATCGACAGGCTGAAGCTGGGCCGGTTATCGGCGACGATCACCCCATTGCGGTCGAAGATCAGCCCGCGGGTCGGCGGGATCGGCTGCACGTGCACCCGATTGTTTTCCGACAGCGTGGAGTGGTAGTCGTACTGGATGATCTGCAGGTAGTACAGCCGCGCAATCAGCACGCAAATAAGCAGCATGATCGCCACCGCGCCGACCACGACGCGGTTGCGCACCAGGCGGGCGTCTTTCTCGTGGTCCTTGAGACGGATCGGCTGCGACATCGGACTGCTTACAGGCTCATTTGTGGTAAGGGTGCCCGGACAGCACGGTCCAGGCGCGGTAGATCTGCTCGCCGATGAGTATCCTTACCAACGGGTGCGGCAAAGTCAGCGGCGACAGCGACCAACGTTGCTCGGCGCGCGCGCAAACCTCGGGCGCCAGGCCTTCCGGGCCACCCACCATCAAATTCACCGTGCGCGCATCCAGGCGCCAGCGGTCCAGCTCGGTGGCCAGCTGCTCGGTACTCCAGGGCTTGCCATGGACCTCGAGGGTGACAATGCGTTCCCCAGGCTGCACCTTGCTCAGCATGGCTTCGCCCTCCTGACGGATCAGACGGGCGACGTCGGCATTCTTGCCACGGGTATTCAGCGGGATTTCCACCAGCTCCAGCGACAGCTCGGTGGGCAGGCGCTTGGCATATTCATGCCAGCCTTCCTCGACCCACTTGGGCATGCGCGAGCCGACCGCAATCAGGCGCAGACGCACAGCGCTTTCCTTATTCGCGGTCTTTGAGCTTGTCGGAGTACTCGTGAGCATGGTCCGGGCTGTGGTGCTTGCCATCGGCGGCACGGCTTTGCTCGGCACCCTGCCACAGACGCTCCAGGTCGTAGAACTGGCGGGCAGCGGCGGTCATCATGTGCACGATGACGTCGTTCAGGTCCAGCAGCACCCAGTCGCTGTCGCCTTTGCCTTCTTCACCCAGTGGCTGGGCGCCCTTGGCCTTGACCGCTTCACGGACCTTTTCGGCCATCGCGTTGATCTGGCGGTTGGAGGTACCGGTGGCAATGATCATGTAGTCGGTCAGGCTGTGCTTTTCGCGCACGTCGATGACCTGGATGTCCTGGGCCTTGACGTCTTCCAGCGCTGCCTTGGTCACTGCGACCAGTTCTTCGCCGTAAATTTTTTGCTTGGTCATAAAAAACTCGTTCAACTCGTTGGATGAGGCGCCAGAGGCACCGTCAGTTGGGCGCACGATACAGTTCGTGCGCCTCGATATAGGCCAGTACGGCGTCCGGCACCAGGAACCTCACCGATTTGCCGCTGGCCAGCAGCTGTCGGATCTGTGTAGCCGACACCGCAAGCGGCGTCTGCCAGACGAACGAAATATTTCCCGCCGGGCCGGACATGGCGGTGGGATCGCTCTCCGAGCGCGCAGCCAGCAGGTTGCGCAGCTCGTCAGGGGGTTCTACGTCGGCATCCGGGCGTTGCAGCACCAGGATGTGACAGTGTTGCAGCAACTCTTCCCAGCGGTGCCAGGCAGGCAGGCCACAAAAGGCATCCCAGCCCAGCACCAGGAACAGCTGGTCGTTGCCGGCCAGTTCGGCGCGGATCGATTCCAGCGTATCGATGGTGTACGACGGCTTGTCGCGCTCCAGCTCGCGGGCGTCGACGCTCAGGCAAGCGACGCCCTGCACCGCTTCACGCACCATGGCCAGGCGATCCTGCGCGGCCACCTGTGGCGTGTCGCGGTGTGGCGGCCGGGCATTGGGCAACAGGCGCAACTCGTCCAGCCCCATGAGCTCGGCCACTTCCAGCGCGCTGCGCAGGTGGCCGATATGCACGGGGTCGAAGGTGCCGCCTAGAATGCCGATGCGCCGGACTGCCTGGGCCTTGCTCAACTCAGCAGGTCCCCTGGCCGCGCAGCTGGCCGTCACCGATTACCACGTACTTCTCGCAGGTCAGGCCTTCCAGGCCGACCGGGCCACGGGCATGCAGCTTGTCGGTGGAAATACCGATTTCCGCGCCCAGGCCGTACTCGAAGCCGTCGGCAAAGCAGGTCGGAGTGTTGAGCATGACCGACGCCGAATCGACTTCAGCCATGAACTGGCGGGCTTCACCCTGGTGTTCGCTGATGATCGAGTCGGTGTGGTGCGAGCCATAGTGGTTGATGTGCTCGATGGCCTGGTCCAGGCCATCGACGACGCGGATCGACAGGATCGCGTCCAGGTACTCGGTGTGCCAGTCGTCTTCAGTGGCCGGTTTGGCCTCGACCAGCGCGCGAGTACGCTCGCAGCCACGCAGCTCCACGCCCTTCTCCTGGAAGCGGCGGGCCATTTCCGGCAGGAAGCGCTCCGCCACCCGCTGGTCGACCAGCAGGGTTTCCATGGCCCCGCAAATGCCGTAGCGGTAGGTCTTGGCGTTGAAGGCCACATTCCAGGCCTTGTCCAGGTCGGCATGCTGGCTGACATAAACGTGGCAGATGCCGTCCAGGTGCTTGATCACCGGTACGCGGGCATCGCGGCTGATGCGTTCGATCAGGCCACGGCCGCCGCGCGGCACGATGACATCGACGAATTGCGGCATGCTGATCAGCGCGCCCACGGCTTCGCGGTCAGTGGTCTCGACCACCTGCACCACGGCTGCCGGCAAGCCGGCTTCGGCCAGGCCACGCTGGATGCAGGTGGCAATGGCGCGGTTGGAATGGATGGCTTCGGAGCCGCCACGCAGGATGGTCGCGTTACCCGACTTCAGGCACAGGCTGGCGGCATCGATGGTCACGTTCGGGCGCGACTCGTAGATGATCCCGATCACCCCCAGCGGCGTGCGCATTTTGCCGACCTGAATACCCGATGGGCGGTAGCTCATGTCGCGGATGGCACCGACCGGGTCCGGCAGGCTGGCCACCTGGCGCAGGCCGGTGATCATGCCGTCGATGCGTGCCGGGGTCAGCGCCAGGCGGTCGAGCAGCGCTGGCTCCAGGCCATTGGCGCGGCCAGCGGCCAGGTCCAGCTCATTGGCAGCAGTGAGCTCGGCACGGGCGGCGTCCAGCGCGTCGGCGGCGGCTTGCAGGGCGCGGTTCTTCTGCGCGGTGCTGGCACGGCCGATCACCCGGGAAGCCTCACGGGCAGCGCGACCCAGGCGGGTCATATAGTCAAGAACGGACTCAGTCATGGGTTCGGTGTCTTGGCGAAGGGGAAATCGGCTGATTATAACTGCCGCGCAGGTGTACGCCCAGCGGCGGGTGGCGGATGGTAGAAAATGGCTGGGGCAATGGACGGGAAAGATGTAACCAGGGTTATCGAAAAATTCACCACCCGTTGTGGCCTTTTCGCGGGCACGCCCACGCCCACAGGGCTTTCATAAGGCCTGCCCCCTTACAACGACACTGCCAACATCACGATCGATTCAGCCTCGATTAAGCCATTCATTGCTATCATCCCGCCTCCCCAGCCACGAACCGCCCGCATGCCAGCCCTGCCCGACAGCTTTTTCGACCGTGATGCCCAAACCGTGGCCAAGGGCCTGCTCGGCAAGGTTATCCGCCATCGCCACGGCGACCTGTGGCTGGCTGCGCGCATCATCGAGACCGAGGCCTACTACCTCACCGACAAAGGCAGCCACGCCTCGCTCGGCTACACCGAAAAGCGCAAGGCGCTGTTCCTTGATGGCGGGCATATCTACATGTACTACGCCCGCGGCGGCGACTCGCTGAACTTCAGCGCTCACGGGCCGGGTAACGCGGTGCTGATCAAGTCTGCCTATCCTTGGCAGGACGCCCTCTCGGGGCCCAACAGCCTGGCGCAGATGCAGCTGAACAACCCCGACGCCAGCGGCAAGCTGCGCCCGGATGAGCGCCTGTGCGCCGGCCAGACCCTGCTGTGCCGGGCCCTGGGCCTGAAAGTACCGCACTGGGACGCCCAGCGTTTCGACGCCGAACGCCTGTACGTCGAGGATTGTGGCAACGCCGTGCCCCGGGTAATCCAGGCCGCCCGCCTGGGCATCCCACACGGGCGCGACGAGCACCTCCCGTACCGCTTCGTCGACGCCGAGTACGCGCGCTTCTGCACGCGGAACCCGTTACGTCGCGGCCAAGTCGAAGGCCGTGACTTCTTCATTCTCGAACAAGGAAGCTGAACATGGGCCAATGGCTCGACAGCCTGACCGGCTGGCTAAGCGCCAACCCCCAGTGGCTTGGCCTGGCGATTTTCCTGATCGCCTGCATTGAATGCCTGGCCATCGCCGGCATCATCGTGCCAGGCACCGTGCTGCTGTTCGCCGTCGCGGTACTGGCCGGCAGCGGCGCATTCACCCTGGGCGAAACCTTGCTGCTGGGCTTTCTAGGTGGCCTGCTGGGCGACGCCTTGTCATACACGGTGGGCAAGTACTTCCACCAGAACATCCGCCGCCTGCCCCTGCTGCGTCACCACCCGGAATGGATCGGCAGCGCCGAAAGCTACTTCCAGCGCTACGGCATTGCCAGCCTGCTGGTAGGCCGCTTCATCGGTCCGCTGCGGCCCATGCTGCCCATGGTCGCCGGCATGTTCGACATGCCACTGCCGCGCTTCATCGCCGTCAGCCTGGTGGCGGGCGCCGGCTGGTCGGTCGCGTACTTACTGCCCGGCTGGGCCACCGGTGCTGCCATGCGCCTGCCTCTGCCAGAAGGCTTCTGGCTGGATGCCGGGATCATCGCCGGTACCCTGGCGGTGCTGATCGGCCTGAGCCTGAACAGTAGCCTGCGTGACCAGCGCCACGGTACTCGGCTGGTGGCCGCCCTCAGTTTCATCGCCCTGGCCGGCGTGTTCCTCGGCTGGCCCTACCTGCATGAGTTCGACCAAGGGGTGATGACACTGGTGCAGGAACATCGCAGCCAGGCCATCGACGGCATTGTGGTCCTGGTGACGCGGCTGGGCGACTTCCGCACCCAACTGTTCCTCGGCGGCCTGCTGACCGGCCTGCTGCTGCTTGCCCGTCAGTGGCGGCATGCGTTTTTCGCCGCCGGCGCACTGATGGGCACGGCGATCGCCAACGGCACCCTGAAATGGCTGTTTGCCCGGGCCCGGCCGGAAGTGTTGACCGACCCGCTGACCAGCTACAGCATGCCCAGCGGGCACAGTTCGGCGTCGTTCGCGTTCTTTCTGGTGATGGCAGTGCTGGCCGGGCGCGGACAGCCGCCACGGATGCGCCTGACCTGGGTGATGCTGGGTTGTATTCCGGCGCTGGCGATTGCCCTGTCACGGGTTTACCTGGGGGCGCACTGGCCGACCGACATCCTGGCTGGGGCCTTGCTGGCATGTTGCGTGTGCGCGCTTAGCCTGACCCTGGTACAGCGCCAGCAGACGCTACCGGCCCTGCCGCTGCGGGTGTGGTGGCTGGTGTTGCCGGCGTGCCTGGCTTTGCTGGCGTTCTTTGCCATGCATGCACTGCCACAGGCTTTGCTCAGGTACCAATATTGAGGTCGCCAGTGCCTGCCCCTTCGGGGTGTACCCGCGAAGGGGCAGGCACAAGCAAAACAGAACCATCAGGCGAATAGCTCACCCTGAATCCGCTCCAGCAGCTTTTGGATCTCCCCCAACCGTAGCTGCGGCGAATCGATTGCCAGCAGATCCAGCTTGTCCTCTTCCATGAACGGCAGCAGGTACGCCAGCTGATTGGCCAACGCCTGGCGCCCATCCACCGGGCGCGGCATGTCCAGCGCCTCGACCATGGGGTGCTCGCCCAACGCCACCAACAGCGCCATCAGGTCGTCATCGGCCTCGAGCAACGGGCTGTCCACTTGCTCCGGCAGCCATTGCACCTGCCCCACCAGCAACTGGTCCTTCTGCACTTCGGTGCTTCCCAGATTGAAGCGTCGCACGCCCTCGACACGGATACCCAGCAAGCCGTTGTCCTGCTGCACGAAGTCGCGAATGACGGCCTCGCAGCCGATCGAGGCCACCACTGGCGGAGCCTTGCCGACCTGCTCCCCTTCAAGGATGCACACCACACCAAAACCTTCGCCCTGCTTCATGCAGCGCCCGATCATGTCCAGGTAGCGCGCCTCGAAAATCTGCAAATCGAGAAAGCAGCCGGGAAACAACACGGTATTGAGCGGAAACAGCGGTAGCGTCATCACAACTCCTCAAGCCACCAGGCTGACTGCCAGCGGCAGGAACACCGCCGTGGCCACGCCCATCAGGCTCATCGCCAGCGCGGCAAAGGCGCCGCATTCGTCACTTTCCTGCAGGGCCACCGAAGTGCCCACCGCGTGTGCAGTCACCCCCAGCGACATGCCGCGCGCCTCGGGGCTGTGCACGCCAAAGCGGCTTAGCAGGGCCGGGCCGAAGATGGCCCCGATTACCCCGGTAATCAGCACGAACACCGCTGCCAGGGCCGCCACACCGCCAATTTGCTCGGCGACCAGCATGGCGATCGGCGAGGTGACCGACTTTGGCGCCATGGTCATCAGGATCATGTGCTCGGCACCGAACCACCAGCCCAGCACCAGGCAACAGAGCGTGGCGAACAGGCCTCCGACTACCAGCGTAGTAAATGTCGGCCAGAACAGCTGGCGGATACGCCGCAGGTTGAGATAGAGCGGTACAGCCAAGGCCACGGTGGCGGGCCCCAGCAGGATGTTCATGATTTCGGTGCTCTTGCGGTATTCCCTGTAATCGATGCCACACAACAGCAGCACACCGATCACCAGCAACATCGATACCAGTACAGGTTGCAGGAAGATCCAGCGGGTTTTCTCGTAGGCTGCCAGCACCACCTGGTAGGCCCCAAGGGTGATGCCGATGCCGAACAACGGGTGATGCACGACCGCATCGAGTGCACCTTGCCAGTCGAGCATCATGGCTGCTCCTCACGCTTGCCCTGGCGATGGATGAGCTTTTGCATCAGCACACCGACGAACACCAGGGTCATCAGACAAGAAATCAGCAAGGCCCCGGCAATCGCCCAGAAGTCGGCGGCAATGTCCTTGGCATACACCATCACCCCCACTGCCGGCGGCACCAGCAACAGCGGCAAGTAGCGCAACAGGCTACTGGCGGCCTCGTTCAGCGGCTTGCCCACCTCGCCGCGAGCCATGAGGAAGAACAGCAGCAACAACAGGCCGATGATCGGCCCAGGCAAGAACGGCACAAACAGGTGATTGATCGCCGTCCCCAAAAGCTGGAACAGCACCAGCCAGGTCAAACCACGCAACAGCATAAGCATCTCCCTCGGGCATGGCCGCCATTATAAGCACGCGCGGCTATAGACCGATATTCGCCGAAAAGCAGGTAACTTGACTGAAACGGTTCGCCGTGCTGATCTTGCACTTTCGTACCAACTGACAACCCGGAGAGTCCGCGATGCCCTATGTACCGGTTACAGAGCTTTCGCAGTACGTTGGTAAGGAACTGGGCCGCTCTGCCTGGCTGAAGATCGACCAGCAGCGCATCAACCTGTTCGCCGAGGCGACTGGCGACTTCCAGTTCATCCATGTCGACCCTGAAAAAGCGGCAAAAACCCCGTTTGGCGGCACGATCGCCCACGGGTTCCTGACCTTGTCACTGATTCCCAAACTGATCGAGGACATCCTGGTCCTGCCACAAGGGCTGAAAATGGTGGTGAACTACGGGCTGGACAGCGTGCGCTTCATCCAGCCGGTCAAGGTAGACAGCCAGGTTCGGCTGAAGGTGGACCTGGCCGAGGTGGTGGAGAAGAAGCCGGGGCAGTGGCTGCTCAAGGCGATTGCCACGCTGGAGATCGACGGCGAAGAAAAGCCTGCCTATATAGCGGAGTCGCTCTCGCTCTGCTTCGTCTAGGCCGCACGGTACTTGTGGGGGCGGGCTCACCCGCGAAGCATCCGCTGCGTGGCATGGCACCGGCGTTGCCGGTGTTCGCGGCTAAAACCGCTCCCACAGGGTGTGCGCCCGGCCTTCTCTACAAACCCTGCGCACTCGCGTAAACTACCAGCCTTCGCGCAGCCAAGGGCTGCCCCTGTCGATTTACCAAAGGTGCCCGCCATGCCCTGGCTGCAAGTACGCCTGGCCATCAGCCCGGAACAAGCCGAAACCTACGAAGACGCCCTGCTTGAAGTAGGCGCCGTCTCGGTCACGTTCATGGATGCCGAAGATCAACCGATCTTCGAACCCGACCTCAACACCACACCGCTGTGGTCGCACACCCACCTGCTGGCCCTGTTCGAGGCCGATGCCGACCCAGAGCAGGTGTTCGCCCACCTGCGTTTGCTGACTGGCGCCGAGCTGCCCGAACACCAAGCCGAGGTGATCGAGGACCAGGACTGGGAACGCAGCTGGATGGACAACTTCCAGCCGATGCGCTTCGGCCGCCGTCTGTGGATCGTGCCCAGCTGGCACGAAGCCCCGGAAAAAGATGCCGTCAACCTGTTGCTCGACCCAGGCCTGGCCTTCGGTACCGGCACCCACCCCACCACGGCTCTGTGCCTGGAATGGCTCGACGGCCAGCAACTCGACGGCACCCAGGTGCTGGACTTTGGCTGCGGCTCGGGCATCCTCGCCATCGCCGCACTGCTGCTGGGCGCCCGTGAAGCGGTAGGCACCGACATCGACGTGCAGGCCATCGAGGCTTCGCGCGACAATGCCCAGCGCAACGGCGTTGCCGATGAGAAGCTGGCACTGTACCTGCCCGAGCACATGCCAGCGATGCAGGCCGACGTACTGGTCGCCAACATCCTCGCCGGCCCACTGGTGTCGCTGGCACCGCAGTTGTCCGGCCTGGTTCGCCCAGGTGGCCTGCTGGCGCTGTCGGGTATCCTTGCCGAGCAGGGCGAGGAAGTAGCCGCCGCCTACGCCGCCGACTTTGATCTGGACCCTATCGTCGTGCGCGACGGCTGGGTGCGCATCAGTGGTCGGCGCCGCTAAGCGGGCCTAGAATACTTTTCTGCACAGCTCCCGGATTGCCGCATGACCGACAGTTTCGTCACCCAGTGCCCGCATTGCCAGACCAGCTTTCGCGTCACCCACCACCAGCTGAGCGTGGCCCGTGGCGTGGTGCGCTGCGGTCACTGCCTGCAGGTGTTCAACGCCGCCAAGCAGTTGCTGGAGCAGAACCGTGCCGGTACCGCCAGCGCGGCTGCGGCACCTGCGCCGGCACCTGCCGCGCCTGCCGAGCCGCTGATCGAGCCTGCCAGTACCCCTGAGCCTACCGTCGAAGTACGCAGCAGTACCCTTGACCAGGACTGGGCGCTTACCGCCCAGGCGCTGGACGAGCTTGACCTCGACAAGGAACTGGAACGCCTGGAGCGTCGCGGCCAAACCGCCCCGACACGCCCGGCCAGCCAGGATGACGGGCTGCAGGCACGGCGCGACGAACTGCACCTGGACGAGCACGCAGACGACCTGTTCGGCACGGCCACCGATGAGCCCTTCGAGCAGCAGCACCCGGCAGAGCCCGCCCCAGTATTGCTGCAGCCGGAACCCCTTGAGCTGGACCTGGGCCCTGCACCCGGCGAGCGCACCGAGCCGACCCTGGGCAGCAACCTTGACCTGGACATCGAAGACGAGCCGCCCGCGCACCGCGCGGCCGAAACCGATGAACAGCCCGCATTCGGCGAACCGCTGCGCGCCAGCGATGACGAAACCCCGGAAAGAGGCCTGAGTGCCCGCGACGATGAGCCGCTGGCGCTGCACCTGTCGGCGCGCGACGACGAACCCGTCGAGGTACTGCCCGGGGAGCGCCTGGAACCGGGCCTTACCGGCAAAGCCGAACGCCCCTCGCGCAAGGAGCCACTGGTCGACGTGGTCGACGATCCGCTGCAACTGGGCTGGGAAAAGCCCGCGCCTAACTGGGGCAAGCGCCTGCTGTGGGGTTTTCTGACCCTGCTGGCCGCCGGCCTGCTGGCGTTTCAGTACGTGTGGTTCCACTTCGACGAAATGATCGAATTGCTCTCTGAATCGCTGGAAGGGCTTTCCGCCGCCATGATCGCCGAGCTGGGACGCTACCGGCATCAAGTCTTCATCGAGAAGCTGGGCTGGGACGTGGTCTCCACCTCCAGGGTCCGCGACCAGGAATTCGACCAGTTCGACCATCCGCAAACCCGCTACATCGTCGCCATGGGCCGCCAGGGCATCTGCGGTTGCGCCCGCCTGCTGCCGACGACCGACGCCTACCTGCTCAAGGACGTCTTCGCCTACCTGTGCAGCGAAACCCCGCCGAGCGATCCGTCGGTCTGGGAGCTTTCGCGCTACGCCGCCAGCGCGGCGGACGATCCGCAGCTGGCGATGAAGATATTCTGGTCCAGCCTGCAATGCGGCTGGTACCTGGGGGCCAGTTCGGTGGTGGCGGTGACCACCACGGCCATGGAGCGCTATTTCGTTCGCAACGGCGTGATCCTCCAGCGCCTCGGCCCGCCGCAGAAGGTCAAGGGCGAGACGCTGGTCGCGATCAGCTTCCCGGCCTACCAGGAGCGCGGCCTGGAGATGCTGTTGCGCTACCACCCGGAATGGCTGCAGGGTGTACCGCTGTCGATGGCGGTGTGAATGGCCCGCCAGGACCAGTATCGGCCGATCTTCCAGCAAATCTGCCCGATGGTCGGCTGCCAGGTACCCACCCGCGTCGACATTGCCCGTATCAAGAGCAGCAACCTGGTGGTGCGTAGCCACCCGGACTTCAAGGGCGCATTGATCGTCGACGCGATCATCTACAACCGCGCACCCTTCGCCCAGCCGTTCCCGCTGCTGGAGCTGCGCTTCGCCGACCTCAATGGCCAGCTGATCGCCAGCCGTCGCTTCAAGCCCAGCGAGTACCTGTCCGGCGAACTGGCAGGGCGTGGCGAAATGCCCAGCCAGACGCCAATCCACATCGCCCTGGACATCCTCGACCCGGGGCCGAAGGCCGTGAATTACAGCCTGAGCTTCCGTTCGCCGGAATGAAGGGCCGGCTTGCCGGGGGCTGCAACACAGTAACAAGCCCCCGCGCTTACCAAATGTCATAAGCCGACAACTGTTCAGATTTTATCCAAATCCATCTTTATCCGGTCACCGAGAGCGGGTATCATGCCAACCCTTTTTCGAACTCCAAGATTCGGCCCCACAACAGGGATCACCTATGTCGGCGGTACGCATCGGCCAATACACACTACGTAACAACCTGATCCTCGCGCCCATGGCCGGGGTCACGGACCAGCCTTTCCGTACACTTTGCCAGCGCCTGGGCGCCGGCATGGTGGTGTCGGAAATGGTCAGCAGCGACATGAGCCTGTGGAACAGCCGCAAGTCGAGCCTGCGCCGCATCCATGAAGGCGATCCCGAGCCACGCTCGGTGCAGATCGCCGGCGGTGATGCGCAGATGATGGCGGCGGCGGCGAAGGCCAACGTCGAAGCGGGTGCCCAGATCATCGATATCAACATGGGCTGCCCGGCAAAAAAAGTCTGCAACAAAGCTGCAGGCTCTGCTTTATTGAGAGATGAAGCCTTGGTCAGTGAGATCCTCCATGCCGTGGTCGGCGCTGTGGACGTTCCGGTGACCCTGAAGATCCGCACCGGCTGGGACCGGGCGAACAAGAACGGCCTGAACGTGGCGAAGATCGCTGAACAGGCCGGCATCCAGGCGCTGGCGGTGCATGGCCGCACACGCGCCGACCTGTACACCGGCGATGCCGAATACGACACCATCGCTGCCATCAAGCAGGCGGTGTCAATCCCGGTTTTTGCCAACGGCGATATCACTTCGCCAGAAAAGGCCCGAGCGGTGCTGGACGCCACCGGGGTCGATGGCCTGCTGATTGGCCGGGCTGCCCAGGGGCGGCCATGGATCTTTCGCGAGATCGAGCATTACCTGCGCACTGGCGAACATTTGCCAGCGCCGCAGCTGGACGAAGTGGAACGCATCCTGCTGGAGCACCTGGCCGCGCTGCATGCCTTCTATGGCGATGTGATGGGCGTTCGTATCGCCCGCAAGCACGTTGGCTGGTACCTGGCAACACGACCCGGCGGCAAGGAGTTTCGCTCCCGGTTCAACGCTTTGGAAGACACACAAGCGCAGTGCGCCAACGTTCGCGCGTTTTTCAGCGAACGTCGACAGAGCCTTGAGACAGAGGACGGACAAGGGGTGGCCGCATGACGATGATGACCGAGACATTTGTGAGTGGAACAACGCCCGTGAGCGACAACGCCAACCTGAAACAGCACCTCAACACGCCGAGCGAAGAGGGCCAGACCCTTCGCGACAGCGTCGAGAAGGCGCTGCACAACTACTTCGCCCACCTGGAAGGCGCGACCGTGACGGACGTGTACAACCTGGTGCTCTCCGAAGTCGAGGCGCCCCTGCTCGAAAGCGTGATGAACTACGTGAAGGGCAACCAGACCAAGGCCAGCGAGATGCTCGGGCTGAACCGAGGCACCCTGCGCAAGAAGCTCAAGCAGTACGACTTGTTGTAAGCCAGAATCCCATCCAGAAAAGGCGGCTCCCTGAACAGAGGCGCCTTTTTTGCTGACTCCACCGCGTTATTGGAACCCGAAATGACCGACCAGACTACCCGCCTGCCAGTCCGCCGCGCCCTGATCAGCGTCTCCGACAAGACCGGTATCCTCGAATTCGCCCGTGAGCTGCAGCAGCTCGGTGTCGAGATCCTGTCCACCGGCGGCACCTACAAGCTGCTCAAGGACAACGGCGTGAACGCGGTGGAAGTGGCCGACTACACCGGCTTCGCCGAAATGATGGATGGCCGGGTCAAGACCCTGCACCCGAAAATCCACGGCGGCATCCTCGGCCGTCGCGGTACCGACGACGCCATCATGAACGAGCACGGCATCAAGCCGATCGACCTGGTTGCGGTCAACCTGTACCCGTTCGAAGCCACCATTTCCAAGCCTGGCTGTGACCTGCCGACCGCCATCGAGAACATCGACATCGGCGGCCCGACCATGGTCCGCTCGGCAGCCAAGAACCACAAAGACGTCGCCATCGTGGTCAACGCCAGCGACTACGCCGGCATCGTCGAAGGCCTCAAGGCCGGCGGCCTGACCTACGCCCAGCGCTTCGACCTGATGCTCAAGGCGTTCGAACACACCGCCGCCTACGACGGCATGATCGCCAACTACATGGGCACCATCGACCAGGCCAAGGACACCCTTTCGACTGCCGATCGCAGCGAATTCCCGCGCACCTTCAACAGCCAGTTCGTCAAAGCCCAGGAAATGCGCTACGGCGAAAACCCGCACCAGAGCGCGGCGTTCTACGTCGAAGCCAAAAAAGGCGAAGCCAGCATTTCCACCGCCATCCAGCTGCAAGGCAAGGAACTGTCGTTCAACAACGTGGCCGACACCGACGCCGCGCTGGAGTGCGTGAAGAGCTTCGTCAAGCCAGCCTGTGTCATCGTCAAGCACGCCAACCCATGCGGCGTGGCCGTTGTGCCTGAAGAGGAAGGCGGCATCCGTAAGGCCTACGACCTGGCCTACGCCACCGACACCGAGTCGGCATTCGGCGGCATCATTGCCTTCAACCGCGAACTGGACGGCGAAACCGCCAAGGCCATCGTCGACCGCCAGTTCGTCGAAGTGATCATCGCCCCGAAAATTTCTCAGGCTGCCCGCGACGTGGTAGCGGCCAAGCAGAACGTACGCCTGCTGGAGTGCGGCGAGTGGCCAGCCGAGCGCGCTGCCGGCTGGGACTTCAAGCGCGTCAACGGTGGCCTGCTGGTGCAAAGCCGCGATATCGGCATGATCACCGCCGATGACCTGAAGATCGTCACCAAGCGTGCCCCGACCGAGCAAGAAATCCACGACCTGGTATTCGCCTGGAAAGTGGCCAAGTTCGTCAAGTCCAACGCCATCGTCTACGCCAAGCAGCGCCAGACCATCGGCGTCGGCGCTGGCCAGATGAGCCGCGTCAACTCCGCTCGCATCGCTGCAATCAAGGCCGAGCATGCTGGCCTGCAGGTGCAGGGCGCGGTCATGGCATCGGATGCGTTCTTCCCGTTCCGTGATGGCATCGACAATGCGGCTAAAGTGGGTATCAGCGCCGTGATCCAGCCGGGTGGCTCGATGCGTGATGCTGAAGTCATTGCCGCTGCCGACGAAGCCGGCATCGCCATGGTGTTCACCGGTATGCGCCACTTCCGCCACTAATATAGTTGTCGGGCCAATCCCGACCCTTGTGTCGCGATAGGGCCGCAGAGCGGCCCCAGCAAGTTCTGCTGCGAAGCTGAAACCCAGGGGCCGCTACGCGCCCCTTTCGCGACACAAGGCCGCTCCTACAGAAAGCGGGATCGGCGCCAAACAGAATTCGAGGTTTTGACATGAAAGTTTTGATCATCGGTAGCGGCGGCCGTGAGCACGCCCTGGCCTGGAAAGTCGCCCAGGACCCACGCGTCGAAAAAGTCTTCGTTGCCCCTGGCAACGCCGGCACCGCCATTGAAGCCAAGTGCGAGAACGTCGCCATCGACGTCTGCGCCCTGGAGCAACTGGCCGACTTCGCCGAGAAAAACGTCGACCTGACCATCGTCGGCCCGGAAGCACCACTGGTCATCGGTGTGGTCGACCTGTTCCGCAGCCGTGGCCTGGACTGCTTCGGCCCAACCAAGGGCGCGGCCCAGCTGGAAGGTTCCAAGGCCTTTACCAAGGACTTCCTGGCGCGTCACAAGATCCCGACCGCCGACTACCAGAACTTCACCGAAATCGAACCGGCCCTGGCCTACCTGCAGGAAAAAGGCGCGCCGATCGTGATCAAGGCCGACGGCCTGGCCGCGGGCAAGGGCGTGATCGTCGCCATGACCCTGGACGAAGCCGAAGCCGCCGTGCGTGACATGCTGGCTGGCAACGCCTTCGGTGAAGCCGGTTCGCGTGTGGTGATCGAAGAGTTCCTCGACGGCGAGGAAGCCAGCTTCATCGTCATGGTCGACGGCCACAACGTGCTGCCCATGGCCACCAGCCAGGACCACAAGCGCGTCGGCGACCAGGACACCGGCCCGAACACCGGCGGCATGGGTGCCTACTCCCCTGCCCCGGTGGTTACTGCCGACGTGCACCAGCGCGTGATGGACCAGGTGATCTGGCCAACCGTGCGCGGCATGGCCGAGGAAGGCAACGTCTACACTGGCTTCCTCTATGCCGGCCTGATGATCGACAAAGCGGGCAACCCCAAGGTCATCGAGTTCAACTGCCGCTTCGGCGACCCAGAGACCCAGCCAGTCATGCTGCGCCTGGAGTCGAGCCTGGTGTTGTTGATCGAAGCTGCCTTCGCCAAAGCGCTGGACAAGGTCGAAGCACAGTGGGACCCGCGCCCGAGCCTGGGCGTGGTCCTGGCCGCTGGCGGTTACCCAGGCGACTATGCCAAGGGCGACGTGATCAACGGTCTGGACGCTGCCGCAAAGATCGAAGGCAAGGTGTTCCATGCCGGTACCGCGCTCAAGGATGGCCAGGTGACCACCAACGGTGGGCGCGTGCTGTGTGCCACCGCCATGGGCAGTACTGTCGCCGACGCGCAGCAGCAGGCTTATCGCCTGGCCAAGGAAGTCAGCTGGAACGGCAGTTTCTACCGTACCGACATCGGCTATCGGGCCATCGCCCGCGAGCGCGGTGAGCACCAGCAGTAAGAAACACCGGAATGCCGCAGCACTTTCAGGCTGTGGCATCCGGCTCGTCGACAGGGCCCGGCATGGGCCTTGCCTTCGACTTGGCGCGCCGCGCATAGTTAGTACCCGGCACATCGGCTAAGAAGGGATTTCGTAGTGCGTCGGCTTCGGATTGCCTCAGCTCTGATCGTCAGCTTGCTGACCCTGCTCTTCATGTTTCCGGCTGCGGCCGAACATGACGGAGGCTGGACCGTACTGCTTGACGAACAGGCCAACCTGCAACTGAGCGATGTGCGCTCCGAGCGCTACCGCAACCAGTTCAGCCCCCTGGTCCTCGCCGAGCTGGATGCTGCCCCAGCAGAACAGGCCCTGTGGCTGCACTATCGCCTGCAACCAGGCGACCAGGAACAACTGCTGCGGGTATTCGCCCCAGACCTGTCTGGCCTGGACCTCTACGCCCTGGAAGGCGACCAACTTCTGCGTCAGCTGCACCACGGGCGGCAGGCAGGCAATGCCAGCCCTACCCTGCGCGGCAGCGACCATGTACTGCCCCTGCCCAACAGCAAGCAGCCGCTGGACATCTACCTGCGCCTGGTTTCCGAGCACCAGCTGCGCCCGGCCATCAGCCTGGAGCCGGCGGCCGAGGCCGCGTCGGACCAACGCCAGCCGCTGCTGTTCGGCATGCTGTTCGGCGGCCTGGTGATGCTGATCATGCACAACCTGATCCGCTTCCTTTACAGCCGCTCCAGCACCACCCTGATCCTGGCGCTGTACCACGGCCTTATGCTGCTCAGCGGCCTGATCCTGCTGAACCTCAGCGGCCCCTGGTGGCATGTGTGGCACAGTGCACAAACGCCTGCTGCCTACCTGACGCTGGTCCTGGCTGGCCTGTCCGGGCTGTATTTCACCCAGCATTTCTTCTCGCCATGCAACTCGCCACGGCTTAACCGCTTGCTGCAGGGTGAAATGTTGATTGTCGGGGTCAGCGGCCTGGTGTTGCTGTTCGTCGATACGCTGCCCCTCAACCTGATGACCTACGCCCTGATGGCGCTGGGCAGTGTGAGCATGCTGCTGGTCAGCAGCTATCACTGGTACAAAGGCTATGCACCCGGTCGCCTGTTCAGCCTGGCCATGGTGGTGTTCAACCTCGGTGGCCTGGTGCTGCTGCCAGCCCTGCTGGGCCTGACCCGCACCTCGACGCCCTGGCTGTTGTGTATCCTGCTGGGCCTGACCGTGGTCAGCGGCCTGCTGCTCAACCTGGCCGTCAGTGAACGCCTGCGGCGCATGAGCGAGGAGCGTTTCAGCGCCAGCCGCGCGCTGGCCGCCAGCGACGCCGAAATCAATGCCAAGGCCGAGTTCCTGGCTAAGATCAGCCACGAAATCCGCACCCCCATGAACGGTGTGCTGGGCATGACCGAGCTGTTGCTGGGCACACCGCTGTCGGTCAAGCAGCGCGACTACGTGCAGACCATCCACAGCGCCGGCAACGAGTTGCTCACGCTGATCAACGAAATTCTCGATATTTCCAAACTGGAATCCCGGCAGATCGAGCTGGATGACGTGCAGTTCGATCTCAACGCGCTGATCGAGGATTGCCTGAACATCTTCCGCGCCAAGGCCGAGCAACAAAACATCGAACTGATCAGCTTCACCCAGCCGCAAGTACCACGGGTCATCAGCGGTGACCCGACGCGGCTGCGCCAGGCCTTGTCGAGCCTGCTGGAAAACGCCCTGAAAAACACCGACCAGGGTGAAATTCTGCTGGTGGTGGCACTGGATCAACGCGGCGAGCTGCCACGCCTGCGCATTGCCGTGCAGGACAGCGGCGAGCCGCTGCCCGCCGCCGACCGCGACGCTTTGCTGCAAGCCGAACTGCACAGCCACCACTTCCTGTCCAGCAACAAGCTGGGCGGGCATCTGGGCCTGGTCATCGCCAAGCAACTGATCGGCCTGATGCAGGGCGAGTTCGGCATCAAGAGCAGCACTGGCATGGGCAACACCCTGTGGCTGACCTTGCCGCTGGACCCTTCGCGCCTGGAACAGCCGCCCGCCGACCTCGACAGCCCGCTGCGCGATGCCCGCGTGCTGGTGGTGGACGACAACGACACCTGCCGCAAGGTACTGGTCCAGCAGTGCAGCGCCTGGGGCATGAACGTCAGCGCGGTGCCGTCTGGCAAGGAAGCCCTGGCCCTGCTGCGCACCAAGGCGCACCTGCGCGACTACTTCGACGCCGTACTGCTGGACCAGAACATGCCCGGCATGACCGGCATGCAACTGGCCGCCAAGATCAAGGAAGACCCAAGCCTGAACCACGACATCCTGGTGGTGATGCTCACCGGCATCAGCAATGCGCCGAGCAAGGTCATCGCGCGCAACGCTGGGGTCAAGCGGATCCTTGCCAAACCAGTGGCCGGCTACACGCTGAAGACCACCCTGGCCGAGGAACTGGCCCAGCGCGGCCGCGAGCAGGCAGTGCCTGCCAGCCTGCCTGGCATCCCGCAGGCGCTGGACCTGCCTGGCGACTTCCGCGTGCTGGTCGCCGAAGACAACAGCATTTCCACCAAGGTTATCCGCGGTATGCTCGGCAAACTCAACCTTGAACCCGACACTGCCTGCAATGGCGAAGAAGCCTTGCAGGCGATGAAAGCGCAGCACTATGACCTGGTGTTGATGGACTGCGAAATGCCGGTGCTGGACGGCTTCTCGGCCACCCAGCAGCTGCGGGCCTGGGAAACGGCCAACCAGCGCCAACGCACACCGGTGGTGGCGCTGACCGCGCACATTCTTGCCGAGCACAAGGAACGCGCGCGGCTGGCGGGCATGGACGGCCACATGGCCAAACCGGTGGAATTGTCGCAGTTACGCGAACTGATCCAGTATTGGGCCAACCAGCGCGAAGCCAAGGCAGACCCGGCGCATACTTCCTAGGCTACGCTGTCGCACAGAGAACAGTATTCGAAAGCCCGATACGGCCCCTGTGGGAGCGCAAGCTTCAGATTGCCCAAGGAATAGTGCTCATGCTCCATGAGTTGTTCAGCGTCTACCTGAAAATGCTCGTGCTCTACAGCCCGTTCTTCGTGCTGTCGTGCTTCATCAGCCTGACCCGCGGCCACTCCAGCAAGGAGCGCAAGCAACTGGCCTGGAAGGTCGCCTTCGCAGCCTTGGTCGCCAGCGTGCTGCTGTACCTGTTCGGGCGGGTGATCTTCGGCATTTTCGGCATCACCGCCGACGCCTTCCGCATCGGGGCCGGTAGCGTGCTGTTCATTTCTGCCTTGGGTATGGCCCAGGGCAAGCCGGCGGTGCAGGCCGACAACGTGCAGCAGGATGTGACCATCGTGCCGCTGACCATTCCACTGACTGTCGGCCCTGGCACCATCGGCGCCCTGCTGGTCATGGGCGTGGGCCAGCCGCATTGGGATGACAAATTGCTGGCCATCGTCAGCATCGCGCTGGCCAGCTTTACCGTCGGCCTGGTGCTGTACTTGTCACACGGCATCGAACGCATCCTTGGCGACCAAGGGCTGCAGATCGTCAGCCGGCTGATGGGGTTGTTCGTCTGCGCCTTGGCTGCGCAAATCATCTTTACCGGCATCAAGGGCTACCTGGTGCCCTAAAGGGCGTAATCCAGAATGCGTTGCAAAGAGACCTGAACGACACGTTCCTGCACTTTTGGCAAAAAGCTGTGCTCGAACGCCAGCATGTTGAAACGTATCAACTCCGCACGCACATTCCGATGGCTGCGCCTATGGCTGATGAAGCCTGCACGGAAGGCCGAACGCACATCCGCTTCATGGTAAAGCACCATGTCCACCCGGTTGGCACCGGCCGGAGCGCAAGGCAGCAGCTGGAAATGCTGGCGTTCGTAGGCGCACCGCTCAAGCGACTGCAGCACCGACGGGTTGGCCAACAGCTTGCGCATGGAAATGCCGATCGCCGAGGCAAAGTGCTCGCCAGCCGTTGCCGCAATGGTTTCCAGCACCTGGTCGGCCTGACGGGCGCGCTGTCCATCCGGCCAATGAACCTGCTCGGCAGACACTGCATCCCAGCCCATATATTTGAGCTGGTTGCGGTAGTAGGCAAACCAGTCCTCGATCAACCCTTCTCGAAACGCCGTCTCGGTAGCACGTTCGGCCATTGCCAGGGCCAGTTTCACCTTGTTTTGCAAAGCGGCCGGAATACCTGGCAAGAACGAAACGATGCCCGCGCCGATCACGGCAGACGTGGCGTCACTCATGATGTGCTCCCGTTATCGGCGCATAAGGGTCAAACCGGTAAGCGCCTTGTGCATCCTTGGTTTTCATCAACGCCTGCAGTTCATCGCGCTGGGGTTGAAACCGAATGTTATCCAATGCCAGGGAAACGCCGTTGAACTCTGCCTCTCCTTGAAGCACCTGTTCACTCAGCCAAGTGCCCAGCGGGATATTCGAAATCGACTTGCCGACCTGCATCGAGATGCTGCACAGATCCAGCACCGGCCCTGCCTTGAGCACGCCCAGCTCGATCACAAGCTTCGCCCCCTGCGTCTGCTCCTGCGTGCTGTACTTCAGCAAGTGGCCAAAACCTTCCAGTGATCGGCTCAAACCCGTTTTCACCGCTGCCAGCACGGCCTCGTGACGGATAGAGCGCATTCTCAGCCATGCCTCAAGTGGCTGCACCGGCGCGGTGCGCAAGGGCTGCCCCAAGTGCTTGAGGTCGTGGGTAGTGGCCAGTTTGATCCAGCCAAGTTGGCGGTATGCATCCCTGTAGGCGGAGTACCAACGCTCGTAGTCGTTGAAGCGTGGCCCGGCATTCTTGTTGGCCAGCAACTGCGCATAAAGTATCGAATCGAACGCAGCTTGGCGTTGCTCCTCGGTGGCGCCTGTGGAATACAGCAATGCCGTCCCACCAATCAACATCAGCTGTTCAACTGAACTATTCATAGTCTTGTCTCATTGCAAACAAGCGAACAAGGCGGCGTTGGTGCAACGCCGCCGCGCTATCAGATGTCGTATTGGAGTACGCTCTCGACGCTGCGCACGCCGAGTTTGTTTTCCACGGTTTCGCGAACTTTGTCGTACACGAAGTTGTTGAGCGTGAGCACCGCGGTGCCGGCGTAGTAGTGGGTCTTGTCCAGCTTCCACTGGATGCCCAGCACGTCATCGTCCAGTGTCGGGGCAGATGCCTGGATGCAGCTCACGACCATGACCACATCGTTGCTCTCTGTTTCGATGCAGGCAGCCAGGCCAACCATGCCCCTGGATTTGTTCTTGCGTTTGTGGTCGAGCACCTTGGCGTCGTTTTCGACGGTGGTCATTTTATCGAAGGCCATCTTGGCCAGAGCACCCAGCTTGGTGCCCCCCAGCAGTGCGTTGCCAGCAACACCGATCGCCCGGACGGCAACGGCGCCTACGGTGACAGACAGCTCCGCCGACGTTTCCAGCTCGAAGGTGCGTCGAGGGATGGTAAAGCCAAGATCACGCATCACATCGATGAATTTGTCGTACCACTCCCGGCTCTGCTTTTCGGCATCGAACGCTTTGTCGGCCACTAATGTGGCGAAGTGGAAGGCGTTCTTGACGTCGTGACGGCTTTTCGCAGACATACCTGCGCCGCAGGCCAGCAGGTTGCCTTCGACCAGGATGGCGGTGTTGTTGGTGGTGACTTGTGTTTCATCGGACATGTAGAAACTCCTTGATGGTTGCCCCTTGAGTCAGGGGCAATCACCTTATCCAGCCCGCTGGCGATTCAGCGCGCTGAAGAGTTTCCGACGCAACTAGTTGGTGGTGGGGTACCAACGCGGGGTGTAGGCCCATACCCCGCCCGACAGACGAGGGAATACGCAGGTTGTAGAGGAGCCGACCAACACCATGGTGCGCATATCGACCATTTCTGGCTGCAGCTCGGCCAAGGTGACTACCTTCAGCGTCTGCCCCGGCCTACCGATGTCACGCCCAAGGACTACAGGCGTGCTCCCGTCGCGGTGCCGACGCACCACCTCCAGCGCCACCCCTAGCTGGTGCGGCCTGGCTTTGGAGATCGGGTTGTAGAACGCCAGCACCAGGTCGGCCTGAGCCGCCAGGTCCAGGCGCTTTTCGATGATCGACCAGGGCTTGAGGTTGTCCGACAGCGACATCACGCAGAAGTCATGCCCCAGCGGTGCTCCCGCCTGGGCGGCGGTTGCCAGCGAGGCCGACACCCCTGGCAGAATCTCAAGGTCCACGCGGTGCCAGGCGGGATCGCTGGACTCATGCAACGCTTCAAGCACCGCAGCGGCCATGGCGAACACGCCCGGGTCACCCGACGAAACCACCACCACCGAACGGCCCTGGGCCGCCAGCTCGAAGGCATGCCGGGCGCGCTGCATCTCTTCACGGTTGTCGGTGCAGTGCAGGATCTGGTCATCACGGAACGGCCCGGCCATGCGCACGTAGGTTTCGTAGCCGAGCACATCCTCAGCCTGTGCCAGTTCGGCCTTGACCGCCGGCACCATCAATTGCGCCGCACCTGGACCAAGGCCGATAACCGCCAGACGACCGCGACGGCGGCCGATTTGTGCTACATCGACCGGCGCAGGCGCCACCGCGATGACTACATCCCCATGCGTTATCAACTCGGCATTGGGCAATGCCGCAGCAACCATGCTGGCCACGTCGCCTGGGTTGCTGGCAAAGCGCAAGGCGACACCCAAGGTCTGCGCAGCCTCGTGCAAGGCACTGTCGGCCATGGCGCGCTCGTCCGCCAGCACGCAGGCTACCGATGGCTCGGCGATGCCGGCCTGCTGCAATGCCGCACGCATGCTGTGCAGGTTGCCACCGGCAACACCCACGACCACCGAGCGCGGGTGGATCAGCAGTTCGTCGCGGTTGGCCGGGCGCACCTGATGCCCCACATGGATGGTGCGCTGCGCCGCTTCGCTGGCGGGCAACTGCACCTGCTGCAACCACGGGGCGTCACCCTCGATGCGCACCGACTCACCTGCCAGCAAATCGGAAACGAAACGCTTGCCTTGCTCGATGTCCGCCAGTGCGTAACCTTGCGGCGGGTTCAACAGGCAAGTGCCGAAGCGCAGCTCACCACTGGTGGTAATGGCGGCGGCAACGCCCAGCGCTTCTGCGATTTCGCGCGCCATCAGGTTGACCCCACCGAGGCCACCGAGCAACGGCACTACCGCGCTGCCATCCTCGGCCACGGCCAGTACCGGCGGCTCGCTGCCCTTCTCGCTAAGCACGCTGGCCAGGCTGCGAATGACGATACCGGCAGCACACAGGGCAATGATCGGCATGTCCTGCTGGTACAGCCCGCGCAGGGTATCGCCGAACGCGGTGTACGACTGGTCTGCCCCCTCGACACGCCCCTGCAGGCCATGGATTGTGGCCTGTGGGTAGCACTGCTGGATTCGCTGCGCGGTGGCCAGGCTACCCGGGCCAAGGATGACGATTGCCGGTGCCTTGTGCATGTTCAACCCTGCCATTTTTCCCCCGGCACGATGATCAGCGAGAAGTACGGCGACGACTGCGGGTCGACCTGGTCCAGCGGCACGATCTTCTGGTTGGCCATGGTCGCCCGCTCCACATACAGCGCACGCCCGTCCAGGCCCAGTTCGGCCAGCACTTCGCGCACCTTGGGGAAATTGCGCCCAAGCTTCATGATCACCGCTGCATCGGCATCGGCCAGGCGGCGCTTGAGCTCTTCGGCGGGCAACACACCAGACAATACCGACAGGCTCTGGTTGCGGTACACCAGCGGCGCGCCCAGTACCGAAGCACCACCAAGCATCGAGCAGACACCGGGGATCACTTCGGCCTCATAGCGCTGCGCCAGGCGGTCATGCAGGTACATGTAGGAGCCGTAGAAGAACGGGTCACCTTCGCAGATCACCGCCACGTCGCGGCCGGCATCCAGGTGCTCGGCCACTTGCACGCTGGCTTCGTCGTAGAAGTCGCTGATCACCTGCTCATAGGACAGCGGCGCCGGCAGGGCTTCGGTGGTTACCGGGTAGACCAGCGGCAGCAGGGTCTGCTCGGGCTGCAGGTGTGCTTCGATGATCCCAAAAGCGTTACCACGCTTGCCCTTGGCCACGAAGTAACCGACCACCGGCGCCTCGCGCAGCAGGCGCAAGGCCTTGAGGGTAATCAGTTCCGGGTCGCCAGGGCCCACGCCCAGGCCCAGCAGTCGTCCACGCGGCAGCATCATTCCACCTCCGTGGCCAGGGCGTTGACCGCGGCGGCAGCCATCGCGCTACCGCCCAGGCGGCCTTGCATGATCACGAACGGCACGCCGCGGCTGTCAGCGGCGAGCATGGCCTTGGACTCGGCAGCACCGACGAAACCGACCGGAAAGCCGAGGATCAGCGCAGGCTTGGGTGCGCCAGCATCGAGCATTTCCAATAGGTAGAACAGGGCGGTGGGGGCGTTGCCGATCACCACCACGCTGCCTTCCAGGTACGGCCGCCACAGCTCCAGGGCCACGGCGGAACGGGTGTTGCCGGCGTCTTTGGCCAAGCCCGGCACGCTGGGGTCGCGCAGGGTGCAAATGACTTTGTTGTCTGCTGGCAGCCGGGCCCGGGTAATGCCTTCGGCCACCATGTGCGCATCGCACAGGATCGGCGCGCCGTTGAGCAGCGCCTCTCGCCCGGCCCGTCCGGCACCTTCGGAAAACTGCAGGCCATCGATGGCGTCGACCATGCCGCAGGCGTGGATCACGCGCACGGCGAGCTTTTCCAGGTCGGCGGGGATCCGCTCAAGCTTGGCTTCCTCTCGGATGATCCGAAAGGAATTGCGATAGATCTCCTGACCATCGCGGATGTAGTCAATCATCAAGGTGCTCCGTCGGCAGGTCGAGCATGGCGCCTGCTTCATTCAAGGTAAGGTCGGTGGCGCGCAGGGCACCGAAGCCCGGCTGGCGCGCATCACGCAGGTACAGGTCGTAACGGCCCGGCGAACGGGCCAGCAGCGTGGCCGGGGCAACATGGGCCACGGCGCAGGAACGAGGGCAACCGGACAGGTGCACGCTGGCGGGCACGCCAGGGCCCAGCAGCGCGGCCAAGGCAACGGCGTCGGCCTTGGTCTCGCCAAGGGCCTTGGCGCAGCCGCTGGCACCGGTGCAGGCGCTGATGCGCGCCAGGGGTTCGTGGTCATGGCACAGCAAACCCAGCGCAGACAGTTCGGCTTGGGCTTGGTCGATGTGTTGTGCTTGCAGGTTGGTCAGCACCAGGCTTTGCCAGGGGCTCAGACGCAGGCTGCCATCGCCCAGTTCGCGGGCAATGCGCGCGGCACCACGCAGCATGGCGGGGGTCAGGCGGCCTTGCGGCGGGGCCACGCCAAGGGCAACACCGTGCGTCTGGGGCAGCGTGCCCAACCACGAGGCGCGGTGCTCTTCACGGCGCCATCCGAGCACGGCGGCATCACGGCGGATATCCAGGCCCAGCCCGTCGACGAAATCAGTTGCCGAGTGCACTTCAAGCAACTGGCGCATGCGCGACTGCGTCGGGGTTGCCAGGTCGAGGAAGCGTTCCAGCACTGCGCGCACCAGCGCCAGGCCCTGCGCCAGCGGCACCGCGCCGAGCACTTTGCCGTCCGCCGGGCAGCCCGCCAAACCAAACGCCAGCCAGGTCTGCTGCAGCAGGCGTAGGGGCGATAGCCACAAGTCATGGGGGTGCTCAAGCATGGCCAGGCGTTCGCCAGCATCCAGTTGCACGGCGAACTTGGCCGACAACTGGTGAAAGCGCGGGGTGCCTTCCAGCAGGTCGAGGATCTGCCCGGCCAGCGGCCGCGCGTCCAGCAGCATTGCCGGGTCATGCCCGGCCAGCGGGCTGAGCATCAGGTTGCGCACATCGTCACCGGCCGCCTCGCGCGGGCCCAGGCCGGCTGCGAGCAGGGTCTCGACCAAAGCACGATGCTCGCTGCCAATGCCGCGGATCTGCAGGTTGCCACGGTTGGTGGCCTCGATCACACCACCGGCAAAACGCTCAGCTGCCGCCGCTACCGCTTCGGCCTGCTCGGCCAGCAGCAGGCCGCCAGGCAGCTTGATGCGGCAGATGCCGCCATCACGGGCACTGACGATGCGCCACAACCCCGGGCAGGCCGAGGGGCGAGACGAAACGTTGGGGGCATGGGCCTGCGTCAAAGGGGTATCCGGCAATCTGTGAAAATGCGCTTGAGTGTAGAAGGCGCGGTATTATGCCTGCTTTGTCCGGCGGCATGAAAAGCCGGTGGTCGAGCACCGTTCGAGTTTTAGCTGAAATGTTGGGGCTGCCATGCAGCTCCAACATATTGAAGAGGTACACATGGCACCCTGGCTGACAGTAGTAGGCATCGGCGAAGACGGCTTCAGTGGCCTGGGCAAACAGGCCCGGCGTGCGCTGTTGGGCGCTGCGCAGATCTTCGGCAGCCCACGCCAGCTGGCCCTGCTACCGCGCTGCGTGCCCGGCGAGCGGCTGGGCTGGCCAAGCCCGTTTTCGCTGGCCCCGGTGCTGGCCCTGCGTGGCGAGCCCGTGTGCGTACTGGCCAGCGGCGACCCGATGTTCTACGGCGTCGGTGCCAGCCTTGCACGCCAGGTACCCGCCGATGAAATGCGCGTACTGTCGATGCCCACCTCCTGCGCACTGGCCGCCGCCCGCCTGGGCTGGCCGCTGCAGGATGTGCAGGTGGTGTCTCTGGTAGCCCGCCCCCTGGCGGCGCTCAATGCTCACCTGCACAGCGGCGTACGTTTGCTGGTGCTGAGCAACGACGGCGACAGCCCGGCGGCCATTGCCACGCTGCTGCGCGAGCGTGGCTACGGGCCAAGCCGCCTGCGTGTGTTCGAACACCTGGGAGGCCCGCACGAACGTGTGTTGGCCGGCACCGCCCAAGACTGGCCACACGCCGATATCGCAGCGCTCAACCTGGTGGCCATCGAATGCCTGGCCACGCCCGAAGCGCCGCGTCTGCACCGGCTGGCCGGGCTGCCGGACAGCGCCTTCCGGCATGACGGCCAACTGACCAAACGCGATGTCCGCGCCATCACCCTGGCGCGCCTGGCGCCGCAGCCCGGTGAACTGCTGTGGGACGTGGGCGCGGGCTGCGGCTCGATCGGCATCGAATGGATGCGCGCCCACCCGGCCTGCCGCGCGCTGGCCATCGAGGCCGACGAAGGCCGCCAAGGCTTCATCGAACATAACCGCGATGCATTGGGTGTACCCGGCCTGCAGCTGGTGCGCGGCAAGGTCCCAGCGGCACTGCAAGGCCTGGAACGCCCGGATGCGATCTTCATCGGCGGCGGCGTCACCCGCGAGGGTGTGCTTGACCTGTGCTGGGCCAGCCTGCGCCCCGGTGGCCGGCTGGTAGCCAACGCGGTAACCCTGCAAAGCGAACTGGCCCTGGCGTCTTTTCGCGAGCAGCACGGTGGTGAGCTGACCCGCATCCATGTCGCCCACGCCCAGCCCTTGGGTGCGTTCGACACCTGGCGCCAGGCGCTGCCGATCACCCTGCTGGATGTGGTGAAGCCCGCCGATGCGTGAAGAGACCCGCGAACAGCCCGCGCCCCTGCGCAGCGGCCTGACCACCGGCAGCTGCGCCACCGCCACCAGCCTGGCGGCCGCTCGCTTGCTGCTGAGCGGCGAAACCAGCGATGCCGTCAGCATTACCTTGCCCAAGGGCAAGGTGGTGCAGATGCGCCTGGAGTTCTGCCGATTAGCCGGCGAAAGCGCCGAAGCCGGCACACTCAAGGACGCTGGCGACGACCCGGACGTGACCCACGGCGCCCTGCTCTACAGCCAGGTGCGCTTGCTGGACGAGCCAAGCATCCGCTTTGTCGCCGGCAGCGGTGTCGGCACCGTGACCCGGCCGGGGCTGGTGCTTGCGGTGGGTGAGCCGGCCATCAACCCGGTGCCGCGCCGCATGATCAGCGAGCACCTGCAACGCCTGGCCGACGAATGCGGCTACTTCGGCGGCTTCGAGGTCACGGTCAACGTGCAGGGCGGCGAACAGCTGGCACTCAAGACCATGAACCCGCGCCTGGGCATCCTCGGCGGGCTGTCGATCCTCGGCACCAGCGGCATCGTGCGGCCGTTCTCCTGTGCGGCCTATATCGCCTCGATCCACCAAGGTATCGACGTGGCCCACACCAACGGCTACACGCATATCGCCGCCTGCACTGGCAACGCCAGCGAAGACACCATGCGCCGGGTCTACGGCCTGCCGGAAATCGCCCTGATCGAAATGGGCGACTTTGTCGGCGCGGTGCTCAAGCACCTGCGCAAGGTGCCGGTGCCGCGCCTGACCCTGTGTGGTGGTTTTGGCAAGATCAGCAAACTGGCCGCCGGGCACATGGACCTGCACAGCCGCCATTCCAGCATCGATCTGCCGCAACTGGCGGGCTGGGCCGCAGACATTGGTGCTGACGCAGCGCTGCAGGCCGCCATCATCGGCGCCAACACTAGCCAGCAAGCGCTCGCGCTGGCGCATGCGGCCGGCATTGCCCTCGGGGACGCGGTATGCGCCCACGCCCTGGCGTTCGCCCGCAGCGTGGTGCCGGCGCAGGTGCAAGTGGAAGTGTTCGCCATCGACCGCCAAGGCGGTATCGTTGGCCGGGCAGGTGTGCAATGACTGCGCGCATCCTGCTGCTGGGCGGTGTCACTGAAGCCCTGGCCATCGCTCGTCGCCTCGGCCCGCAGCATGTCTACAGCCTGGCCGGTATCGGCCGCGTACCGCAGGACCTGCAATGCCAGGTACGGGTCGGCGGCTTTGGCGGCGCCGAGGGCTTGGCCAACTACCTGCGCGAGGCGTGTATCACCCTACTGGTCGATGCCACCCACCCCTACGCTGCACAGATCAGCCGCAATGCTGCCAGCGCTGCGCGTAGCGCCGGCGTCACGTGCTGGGCCTTGCGCCGCCCGGCCTGGCAAGCGCAAGCGGGGGACGACTGGCGTGAGGTCGAGGACTGGGCGGGGCTGAGAGAGGCACTCAAGCCGTTCCGCAGGCCTCTGTTCACGCTAGGCCGCGAGCCGTTGCAACACCTGGACGAGATTCCGCCGGAGCAGTTCTGGACGTTGCGAGCGCTGGAAGCCTGCCCAGGCAATGAGCGCTGCGAAGTGATCGGTGCACGCGGGCCGTTCCATATCGAGGATGAACGGGCATTGTTCCAGCGTCGCAGCATCGATGTGCTGATCAGCAAGAACAGCGGCAGCGTGGCGACCGAACCAAAGCTGGAGGTAGCACGGGAGCTGGGCGTACCGGTGTTGGTACTGAAGCGGCCAGCTTTACCGGATGTGGACCGCGCTTTCGAATCACCCTCAGACCTGGCTGCAGCGCTCGACCTGTAATCTCAAACTACGTACGGCGGCGGTCCTACAACCATTTCGGATCTTTCTGGCAACTTGTCAAATGGCGCTGCATCACTGTCCTCCCTTAAACTCAACACCCCTCCCCCGCAAGGTTTCACCCATATGGAAATGCAATGGTGGATCTGGCTGGTCTTCGGCATCGCGCTGATCCTGCTCGAACTGGTCCTGCCGACGTTCTTCATCCTCTGGTTCGGCATCGGTGCCGTGTTGGTCTCGCTGATCTCGCTCGCTGCTCCCAGCCTGCAACTGGACATGCAGGTGCTGCTGTGGGTACTGCTGTCATCAGTCACCACGGCGCTCTGGTTCAAGCTGTTCCGACGCAAGCAGCCAGATGTGCGCTGGACCGCCGACAGCGTGATCGGCGAAGTGGGCCTGCTGACCGCTGGGGTGTCGGAGTTCCACAAAGGCCGTGTGCGTTTCCAGAAGCCGATTCTCGGCAACGAAGAATGGACCTGCATCGCTGACAGCGAAATCCCGGCCGGCGAACGGGTGCGCCTGACCGCCATCGAGGGGAACACCGCCCGCGTCGTCCGGGCCTGAATCCGCAAAAAAAGGAATTAAAGCACCATGACCAGCCTCATCGTCGTCGGCGCCATCGCCCTGTTCGTCCTGATCACCGTGTTCAAAGGGGTGCGCATCGTGCCCCAAGGCGAGGAATGGATCGTCGAGCGCCTGGGCCGCTATCACAGCACGCTCAAACCGGGCCTGAACATTCTCATCCCGTACATGGACGTGGTCGCCTACCGCCTGCCGACCAAGGACATCATCCTCGATGTGCAACAGCAGGAAATCATCACCAGGGACAACGCCGTAATCGTCGCCAACGCCCTGTGCTTCGCCAAGGTGGTCGACCCGCAGAAAGCCTCGTATGGCGTGCAGAATTTCTCGTTCGCTGTCACCAGCCTGACGATGACCTCGCTGCGCGCCATCGTCGGCGCCATGGACCTGGACGAAGCGTTGTCCAGCCGCGAGCAGATCAAGGCCCGCCTGCGCGAGGCAATGTCCGAGCAGACCGAAGACTGGGGCGTTACCGTGCGTTCGGTGGAAATCCAGGACATCAAGCCTTCGGAAAACATGCAACTGGCCATGGAACGCCAGGCCGCCGCCGAGCGTGAGCGCAAGGCCGATGTAACCCGCGCCGAAGGTGCCAAGCAGGCAGCGATCCTTGAAGCCGAAGCACGCCTGCAGGCAGCCAGGCTGGATGCAGAGGCGCAGATCAGCCTGGCCGAGGCCTCGGCGCGGGCGATTTCGCTGGTCAAGGAAGCGGTGGGCAACGAGACCGTGCCGGCCATGTACCTGCTGGGCGAGCGCTATATCGGGGCCATGGAGAACCTGGCGGGCAGCAACAATGCCAAGGTGGTGGTGTTGCCGGCGGACCTGCAAGAGACCGTGCGCGGGTTGATGGGCCGTAACAAGGCTTGAGATTGTCGGGGGCGCTTTGCGCCCCATCGCGACACAAGGCCGCTCCTACAGGGACCGCTGCCCAACGGTACGCGGTCCTTGTGGGAGCGGCCTTGTGTCGCGATGGGCTGCGCAGCAGCCCCGTTACCCGACCACCTGCGTCACTTCACCGCACCCCGTCATTTTTACCTATACTCCGCCTTACAATACCCACCACGATTCCTGACCGGATCTCTCCATGCCCCCACGTCGGCACATTGCCTGGATAGCCTGCCTTGCAGTGCTGTTCAACCTGCTGGCCATGCCGCTGTCCTCTGCTGCGCCCAAGGGCCCGGCCGAACAGCTGCTGTGGGGGGCTTTCTGTTCCAGCATGGCCAACAAGGCCAACGTCGATGTCCAGGCCCTGGCCAAGATCGACCTCGGCCCGCAAAGCGACGACAGCGCCAGCATGATGAATTGCTGGTGCTGCTCTGGCGCCGCGCCGCTGCTGGCCCTGCCCGGCTACCCGCCACAGTTGCACAACCCGCCGACACTGCTCGCCGGCCTGTTGCCGCCGCCTGCCAAGTACCAACCCACGCCGCGCCAACTCTGGCCTGCGCTAAACCCCCGTGCCTCTCCGCTGGCCTGAGTTCATCACGCTGTCTGCCTGAACCTGAACAGAAACGGAGATTCACCATGCTCAAGCACGCCCTCGTCATGGCCGCCCTGCTGCTGCCTGGCGCCTTTGCCAATGCCCACGAATACAGCGTGGGTGACCTGCACATTGCCCACCCCTGGTCGCTGCAGCTGCCACCCAACGCGCCCAACGTCGCCGCGTATTTCGTGGTGCACAACAATGGCCAGGCCGACGACCGCCTGCTCAGTGTCGACAGCCCCATCAGCGATGACGCGCAACTGCACGAACATGCCATGAGCGCCAGCGGCGCCATGAAGATGCAACAGGTGCCCAGCGTGGTGGTGCCTGCCGGCAAGGACCTGACCTTCGCCCCCAGCGCCTACCATGTGATGCTGATGCAGCCCAAGGACCGCAGCCTGCTCACGGATGGCAAACGCTTCCCGTTGACCCTGCATTTCGAAAAGGCCGGCGACATCACCGTCGAAGTGGCTGTGCAGAAGCAGGCGCCAGCGGACCAGCCGCAAGCCCACGAACACGCGCACTGACACCTGCTGACAGGCACTCGCCATGAGCCTGCCGCGCAACAGCATCAGCCGTACCACCCGCCCTGACCGCAGGCGCGCCGGTGGCGGATGGCTGAGCCTGTTCGCCATGTGGATGATCTTCATCGGCCCGCTGATTTCCCAGTCGATGCCGATGGACCACCACGCCGGCATGAGCATGCCAATGGACATGCCGATGGCGGCTGCCCATCAGCATGGCGGCGACAGCCATCACGGCCATGGCGGCGATGGCCAACTGCACGTGATGTGGGAAAAGTGCGGTTACTGCAGCCTGTTGTTCAATTGCCCGGCCCTGCCCCAGGCCCTCAGCCCGCTCAGTGCCGGCAGCGTAATCCCCACCAGCCATCTGCTTGCGCCAACGCACCAAGGCCATGCCCGGCAGGCTGTATTCCCCGGTGCGCGCAGCCGCGCCCCGCCTTCCTCGATCAGCGTCTGAACCCACATTTTGCGCACGGAGCCAGGAGGCTTCGCGCTAACTCATGACTGATCGACTGGAATCATTATGTCCGGCTGCACCCCTGTTTTTGCCTTGTCCCTGCGTGGGACTCTCGCCGCCGTGTGCGGCTCGCTGCTCGCGCCCGTGGCCCTGGCCGCCGACCCTGGCCATGAAGGCCATGCGCACGACGCACCCGAGCTGAGCCCGACGGTGATCACCGCCGTGGCCCCAAGCTCGCCACTGACCGTGGTCACCAACCCGAAAGACCCGCGCCAGCCAGTGCCGGCCAGCGACGGCGCCGACTACCTGAAGACCATCCCCGGCTTCTCGGCGATCCGTGCCGGTGGCACCAACGGTGACCCGGTATTGCGCGGCATGTTCGGCTCGCGCCTGAACATCCTCACCAATGGCGGCCTGATGCTCGGTGCCTGCCCCAATCGCATGGACGCACCCACGTCCTACATCTCGCCGGAAACCTACGACCGCCTGACCGTCATCAAAGGCCCGCAAAGCGTGATCTGGGGCCCGGGCGGCTCGGCAGGTACCATCCTTTTCGAGCGCGAACCGGAGAAGTTCGGCACCCTCGGCAGCCGGGTCAACGCCAGCCTGCTGGCCGGCTCCAACGGCCGTTTCGACAAGGTGCTGGATGCCGCTGCCGGTAACAGCCAGGCCTATGCCCGCTTTGTCGGCAACCAGTCACGCTCGGACGATTACCACGACGGCAACGACGACACCGTGCCATCGCGCTGGGAAAAGTGGAACGGCGATGTCGCCCTAGGCTGGACTCCCGACCAGGACACCTTGCTGGAACTCACGGCCGGCAAGGGCGATGGCGAGGCCCGCTACGCCGGGCGTGGCATGGACGGCTCGCAGTTCAAGCGCGAAAGCCTGGGCCTGCGCTTTGAAAAGTCCAACCTCGGCGAAGTGCTCGACAAGGTCGAGGCGCAGGTCTACTACAACTACGCCGACCATGTGATGGACAACTACAGCCTGCGTACCCCGTCGGGCAGCGGCATGATGGGCATGCCGATGGTCAGCAACGTCGACCGGCGCACCCTGGGCGCACGCATCAAAGCCACCTGGCGCTGGGCCGATGTGCAGCTGATCAGCGGCATCGACGCGCAAACCAACGAACATCGCCAGCGTGGCGGCATGGGTGTGGACGCACACAAGGGCCAGGCCTGGACCAAGGACGCCGACTTCCACAACTACGGCGCTTTCAGCGAACTGACCTGGTATGTCAGCGGTGAAGACCGGCTGATTACCGGCGCCCGCCTGGACCGCGCCTCAGCCCGTGACTTCCGTAAAGGCAGCGCCACCGAAGGCGATACCCGCGCCGACACCCTGCCCAGCGGTTTTATCCGCTACGAGCACGACCTGGCAGCCCTCCCGGCCACCACTTACATTGGCCTCGGCCATGCCCAGCGCTTCCCTGACTACTGGGAGCTGTTCTCGCCCAAGCTGGCACCGCCTGGGGCGGCCAACGCCTTCGACGGCATCAAGCCAGAGAAGACCACCCAACTCGACTTCGGCATCCAGTACCGCACCGAACGCCTGGAGGCCTGGGCGTCGGGCTATGTCGGGCAGATCCGCGACTACATCCTGTTCGACTACCGCACCGGCATGATGGGCATGAGCACTTCCCGGGCACAGAACATCGACGCCCGCATCATGGGCGGCGAACTGGGCGCGGCCTACCTGCTGACCGAAAACTGGAAGGCCGACGCCACGCTGGCCTACGCTTGGGGCAAGAACAGCAGTGATGGCAAAGCGCTACCCCAAATGCCACCACTGGAAAGCCGTCTGGGCTTGACCTACAGCCGCGATGTGTGGAGCGTCGGCGCACTGTGGCGGCTGGTGGCGGCGCAAAACCGCATTGCCGAGAACCAAGGCAACGTGGTCGGCAAGGACTACGACAAGAGCGCCGGCTTCGGCGTGTTCTCGCTCAACGGCGCCTACAAGGTGAACAACAACCTCAAGCTCAGCGCAGGGGTCGACAACCTGTTCGACAAAACCTACGCCGAGCACTTGAACCTGGCCGGGAACGCCGGGTTCGGCTACCCGGCTACCGATCCTCAGCCGGTCAACGAGCCAGGCAGGACCTTCTGGACCAAGGTCGATTTCAGCTTCTGACAACAACAACGGGCGCAGCTTCGGTTGCGCCCATCAGCTGGTCAAACAGGAGGTTCCCATGAGAGGAACACGCAGCAATTTCTATAACCTGGCCTGGCGTTGGCACTTCTATGCGGGGCTGTTCGTGGCCCCGTTCATGATCCTGTTGGCGATCACCGGGATCATCTACCTGTTCAAGCCGCAGCTCGACCCGCTGCTGTACCGCGACTTGATGGTGGTCGAAGCCGGCCACCACCGGCAGGGCGCGGACATGATGCTGGCCGAAGTACGCCAGGCTTACCCCAAGGGCCATGTCGGCCAGTACCTGCCGCCACTGAGCGCCGAGCGCAGTGCACAGTTCGTGGTGCATGACGGCGGGCGCGAACTGAACGTTTTCGTCGACCCCTACAACGGCAAGGTCCTCGGTGAGCAGGACGGCAAGCAGAACCTGCAGGCCATCGCCCGTGCGCTGCATGGTGAACTGATGGTCGGCACGCTCGGCGACCGCCTGGTGGAACTGGCCGCCGGCTGGGGCATCGTGCTGGTGGTGTCGGGCCTGTACCTGTGGTGGCCACGCGGACGCAATGGCGCTGGCGTGCTGTGGCCCCGGTTCAGTGCGCGCGGCCGCTTGTTCTGGCGCGACCTGCATGCGGTAACTGGCTTCTGGGGTTCGGCCCTGTTGTTGCTGATGCTGGTCAGCGGCATGACCTGGACCGGCCTGTGGGGCAAGCAGTATGCCGATTTGTGGAACCGCTTCCCGGCCGCCATGTGGAACGACGTGCCCAAGTCGGACCAACAGGCGGGTGAGCTGAACAACGCACACCGCCAAACCGTGCCCTGGGCGATGGAAAACACGCCAATGCCGCAGTCTGGCGCACACGCCGAACACGCCGGCCACTCCATGATGTCAGACATGCCCGCAGCGCCTCAGGTGAGCGTGCAGCAGGTCGAGGACATCGCCACTTCGCGCCAGGTCGAGCCGGGCTACAGCATCACCCTGCCCACCACTGCCGACGGGGTGTTCACCATTGCCGTGTTCGCCGACGACCCGCGCAACGACGCTACCTTGCATGTCGATCAATACACCGCCAAGGTTCTGGCCGATGTGCGCTGGCAGGACTACAGCCCGGTCGCCCGCGCCACCGAGATGGGCGTGATGCTGCATGAAGGCAAGATGTTCGGGGCGTTCAACCAGGTCGTCATACTGCTGGTGTGCCTGATGATTCTGCTGGGCTCGGTGAGCGGCCTGGTGATGTGGTGGAAGCGCCGGCCAGCCGGTGGGCTGGGCGTGCCGCCGCTGCGTCATGACCTGCCGCGCTGGAAGACGGCGGTGGGGGTAATGCTGGTGCTGGGGGTGATGTTCCCGCTGGTGGGGGTATCGATGGTGGTGATGTGGGTTGTCGATAGCCTGGTGGTAAGGCGCCGTCGGATGCTGGTTCAGGCTTGAGATTGCCGGGGGCGCTTTGCGCCCCTTTCGCGACACAAGGCCGCTCCTACAGGAATGCGCGATCATTGTAGGAGCGGCCTTGTGTCGCGAAAGGGCTGCACAGCAGCCCACAGCTGCCACCCAAAAGTAGAGTCGATCTGTCGCGCCCTGAACTGGAACGCGCGTGTTAGCCTAGCCGGCTACCTCAGACAAGAAGACCGACCTTACAAGGGAATGCAGCCTATGACGCAAACCTCACACTCAACGCCAGATGAACAGCATCTGCAGCGCAACCTGACCAACCGCCACATCCAGCTGATCGCCATCGGCGGCGCGATCGGTACCGGCCTGTTCATGGGCTCGGGCAAAACCATCAGCCTGGCCGGGCCGTCGATCATCTTCGTCTACATGATCATCGGCTTCATGCTGTTCTTCGTCATGCGCGCCATGGGCGAACTGCTGCTGTCGAACCTGAACTACAAGTCGTTCATCGACTTCTCCGCCGACCTGCTCGGCCCCTGGGCCGGCTATTTCACCGGCTGGACCTACTGGTTCTGCTGGGTGGTCACCGGCATCGCCGACGTGGTCGCCATCGCCGCCTACACACAGTTCTGGTTTCCCGACTTGCCACAGTGGATACCGGCGCTGACCTGCGTCGGGCTGCTGCTGTCGCTGAACCTGGTGACGGTGAAAATGTTCGGCGAGCTGGAATTCTGGTTCGCCCTGGTCAAGATCGTCGCCATCCTTGGCCTGGTCGCGACTGGCCTGTACATGGTGATCACCGGCTTCACCTCGCCCAGCGGGCGCACCGCACAGCTGGCCAACCTGTGGAATGACAGCGGCATGTTCCCCCATGGCCTGATGGGCTTCTTCGCCGGTTTCCAGATCGCGGTGTTCGCCTTCGTCGGCATCGAGCTGGTGGGTACCACCGCCGCCGAAGCGAAGAACCCGGAGCGCACCCTGCCGCGGGCGATCAACTCGATCCCGATCCGCATCATCGTGTTCTATGTGCTGGCGCTGATCGCGATCATGGCCGTGACCCCATGGCGCGACGTGGTGCCAGGCAAGAGCCCGTTCGTCGAACTGTTCGTGCTGGCGGGCCTGCCGGCAGCGGCGAGCATCATCAACTTCGTGGTACTGACCTCGGCGGCCTCGTCGGCCAACAGCGGCGTGTTCTCCACCAGCCGCATGCTCTACGGCCTGAGCCAGGAGGGTGATGCGCCCAAGGCCTTCGAGAAGCTGTCGAGCCGCTCGGTACCGGCCAACGGCCTGTACTTCTCCTGCACCTGCCTGCTGCTGGGCGCGGTACTGATCTACCTGGTACCGGACGTGGTCGAGGCGTTCACCCTGGTGACCACGGTGTCGGCGGTGCTGTTCATGTTCGTCTGGACGCTGATCCTGCTGTCGTACCTGAAGTACCGCAAAAACCGCGCAGCGCTGCACCAGGCGTCGAAGTACAAGATGCCCGGCGGGCGCTTCATGTGCTACGTGTGCCTGGTGTTCTTCGCCGGCATCCTGGTGCTGCTGAGCCTGGAGGCCGACACCCGCTCGGCGCTGGTAGTGACGCCGATCTGGTTCATGATTCTGGCGGTGACGTATCAGTTCGTGCGCAGCAGACGCCATCCACGCACGGCTGTGCGTAACGGCTGATGGCCTCGGGGGCCGCTATGCGGCCCCAATCCTGTGCACACAAATATTCCAGGCACCAAGCTGGACCTCGCCAACGCCCCATCACCTCGCACAACCCTTCTATTACGCCAGTTTCGCCACTAGGCACACCCCTTGCAACGCCCCTCCCCGCTGCCCAACACCCTAAAAGAACTCAGCGGAGAGAGCACATGAAGCGTCGCAGTCTGATCAAGGCTTTTACCCTCAGCGCATCGATTGCGGCGATGGGCCTGAGCTGGAGCATCCAGGCCGCCGAGACCATCAAGGTTGGCATCCTGCATTCGCTGTCGGGGACCATGGCCATTTCCGAGACCTCGCTCAAGGACATGGCGCTGATGACCATCGACGAGATCAACGCCAAGGGTGGCGTGAACGGCAAGATGCTCGAGCCGGTAGTGGTCGACCCAGCCTCCAACTGGCCGCTGTTCGCTGAAAAGAGCCGTCAGTTGCTGACCCAGGACAAGGTCGCCGTGGTGTTCGGCTGCTGGACCTCGGTGTCGCGCAAGTCAGTGCTGCCGGTGTTCGAAGAGCTCAACGGCCTGCTGTTCTACCCGGTGCAGTACGAAGGTGAAGAGATGTCGCCGAACGTGTTCTACACCGGCGCCGCGCCCAACCAGCAGGCGATTCCGGCCGTGGAATATTTGATGAGCGAGGACGGCGGTAGCGCCAAACGCTTCTTCCTGCTGGGCACCGACTACGTCTACCCGCGCACCACCAACAAGATTCTGCGCGCCTTCCTGCATAGCAAGGGTGTGGCCGACAAGGATATCGAAGAGGTGTACACGCCGTTCGGCCACGCCGATTACCAGACCATCGTCGCCAACATCAAGAAGTTCTCCGCCGGTGGCAAGACGGCGGTCATTTCCACGGTCAACGGCGACTCCAACGTGCCGTTCTACAAGGAGCTGGCCAACCAGGGCCTGAAGGCTACCGACGTGCCAGTGGTGGCCTTCTCGGTGGGCGAAGAGGAGCTGCGCGGCATCGACACCAAGCCACTGGTGGGCCACCTGGCGGCGTGGAACTACTTCGAATCGGTGGATAACCCGGTGAACCAGAAGTTCGTCGCCGACTGGAAGGCCTATGCCAAAGCCAAGGGCCTGCCGGGTGCCGACAAGGCCGTAACCAACGACCCGATGGAAGCCACCTATGTGGGCATCCACATGTGGGCGCAAGCAGTGGAAAAAGCCAAGTCCACCGACGTCGACAAGGTGCGTGAGGCGCTGGCCGGGCAGAGCTTCAAGGCGCCCTCGGGCTTCACCCTGACCATGGACAAGACCAACCACCACCTGCACAAGCCGGTGATGATCGGCGAGATCCAGGATGACGGGCAGTTCAGCGTGGTGTGGGAAACCGAGCAGCCGCTGCGGGCGCAGCCATGGAGCCCGTTCATCCCAGGCAACGACAAGCGCCCGGACTATGCAGTGAAAGGTAACTGAGCACTGGGGCCGCCATGCGGCCCCATCGCGAGCCAGCTCGCTCCTACAAATGAAGTGCTTCCCCTGTAGGAGCGAGCTGGCTCGCGATGTATCCACCGCCGATCTCCAGGATTACCCGCATGCTCAGACTCCTGCTCACCCTGCTCCTGCTACTGCCGCTGGCAACCCAGGCCAGCGAGGGCGAATTCTTCCTTACCGCCAAGCCCGCCGAGCAAGCCCGTCTGCTCGAAGGCTGGGCGGCGCAACCAGATGCCGCGCGCCTGCCACTGCTGAATGAACTGCGCCAAGGCCGCATCGCCGCCGATGACACCCGCAAGTTACGCCTGAACAACCGCCTGCGCGGCCTGATCGACAACGCCCTGGCCAGCCACCAGTTGCTCAGCGACAACAGCGACACCCGCCTGGCCGCCGCCCAACACCTGCAAAAAAGCGCACAACCGGCGCAGATGGCCTTCCTCGACCGGCGCTTCGCCGCCGAGCCGGACGCCGCCGTCCACGCCGCCCTGGGCCTGGCCCTGGCCAACCTGCAACTGGGCGCCAGCGAACCCGCCGTTCGCCTGGCCGCCGTGCGCCTGCTGGGTGAAACCGGCGACCCGCTGGCCCGCACCCGCCTCGAAGCGCTGCTGCAACCGGATGCGGAAGCCGATGCCGGCGTACGCACCGCCGCCGAAACCAGCCTGGCCCAGGTCAAGCGCAAGCTGCTGGTCGGCGAACTGCTCGGCCAGGCATTCAGTGGCCTTTCGTTGGGTTCGATCCTGCTGCTGGCGGCGCTCGGCCTGGCGATCACCTTTGGCCTGCTCGGGGTGATCAACATGGCCCACGGCGAGATGCTGATGCTCGGCGCGTACAGCACCTACATGGTCCAGGTGCTGCTGCAGCGCTACGCCCCAGGCGCCATTGAGTTCTACCCGCTGATCGCCCTGCCGGTGGCCTTCGCGGTCAGTGCCGGTGTGGGCATGGCGCTGGAGCGCGCGGTCATCCGCCACCTGTACGGCCGCCCACTGGAAACCCTGCTGGCTACCTGGGGCATCAGCCTGATCCTGATCCAGGCCATTCGCCTGCTGTTCGGCGCGCAGAACGTCGAGGTGAGCAACCCGGCCTGGCTGTCCGGCGGTATCCAACTGCTGCCCAACCTGGTGCTGCCGTACAACCGCCTGGTGATCATCGGTTTCGCCCTGGCCGTGGTCCTGCTCACCTGGCTGCTGCTCAACCGCACGCGGCTGGGCCTGAACGTGCGCGCAGTCACCCAGAACCGCAACATGGCGGCTTGCTGCGGGGTGTCCACCGGGCGCGTCGACATGCTCGCCTTTGGCCTGGGTTCTGGCATCGCCGGGCTCGGCGGCGTAGCCCTGAGCCAGGTCGGCAACGTCGGCCCCGATCTGGGCCAAAGCTACATCATCGATTCGTTCCTGGTGGTGGTGCTGGGCGGCGTGGGGCAACTGGCCGGCAGCCTGTGGGCCGCCTTCGGCCTTGGCATCGCCAACAAGCTGCTGGAGCCGCAGATCGGTGCCGTGCTCGGCAAGATCCTCATCCTTGCGTTGATCATTCTGTTCATCCAGAAGCGTCCGCAAGGCCTGTTCGCCCTCAAGGGACGGGTAATCGACTGATGAACCAGCCACTGCTTGTCACCGCTACGCAAAAGGCCGGGCCACGCCTGACCCTGGCCATCGGCGCCGTCGTCGTGCTGCTGCTCGTCGCCCTGCCGCTGCTCTCGCTGCTGCCGGCGGACCATGCCCTGCAGGTGTCGGCCTACACCCTGACCCTGGTCGGCAAGATCCTCTGTTACGCCATCGTCGCCCTGGCCCTGGACCTGGTCTGGGGCTATGCCGGGCTGCTGTCGCTGGGCCATGGCCTGTTCTTCGCCCTGGGCGGCTATGCCATGGGCATGTACCTGATGCGCCAGGCGGCCGGCGACGGCCTGCCGGGGTTCATGACCTTTCTGTCGTGGACCGAGCTGCCGTGGTACTGGGCCGGCACCCAGCATTTTGCCTGGGCCCTGTGCCTGGTGGTGCTGGCACCGGGGCTGCTGGCGCTGGTGTTCGGCTGGTTCGCCTTCCGCTCGCGGATCAAGGGCGTGTACTTCTCGATCATGACCCAAGCCCTGACCTTCGCCGGCATGCTGCTGTTCTTCCGCAACGAAACCGGTTTTGGCGGCAACAACGGGTTTACCAACTTCCGCACCATCCTCGGCTTCGACATTACCGCGCAAGGCACTCGCGCGGTGCTGTTCCTGCTCACGGTCGGCCTTTTGCTGGCCAGCTTGTACCTGTGCTGGCGCCTGACCCGCAGCAAGTTCGGCCGCCTGCTCACGGCGGTGCGCGATGCCGAAAACCGCATGATGTTCTGCGGCTACGACCCACGCGGCTTCAAGCTGCTGGTGTGGGTCCTGAGCGCCGTGCTGTGCGGCCTGGCCGGGGCGTTGTATGTGCCACAGGTGGGCATCATCAACCCCAGCGAAATGTCGCCGACCAACTCCATCGAAGCCGCCGTGTGGGTGGCCTTGGGCGGGCGCGGCACGCTGATCGGCCCGTTGCTCGGCGCCGGCCTGGTCAATGGCATGAAAAGCTGGTTCACCGTGGCCTTCCCGGAGTTCTGGCTGTTCTTCCTGGGCGCACTGTTCATTCTTGTCACCCTGTACCTGCCCAAGGGCGTGGTCGGCCTGTTGAAGAAAAGGAGCCAGCCATGAGAGGCGTGCCCCCGGTTCACCCGGAATTCATGTTGGAGCCGGTGTTCGACCACCTCGGCGCCGGTCGCGACGCCATCGGCCTGGGCCAAAGCCGCAAGGCTGGCCTCGACACCCGCCACGGCACGGTGCTGAGCCTTGAAGACATCAGCGTCAGCTTCGATGGTTTCAAGGCGCTCAACGCGCTGAACCTGTACATCGGTGTGGGCGAGCTGCGCTGCATCATCGGTCCCAACGGCGCCGGCAAGACTACGATGATGGACGTGATCACCGGCAAGACTCGCCCTGACACCGGCAGCGCTTTCTTTGGCGACACCCTCGACCTGACCCGCATGAGCGAATACCAGATCGCCCAGGCCGGCATTGGCCGCAAGTTCCAGAAGCCCACGGTATTCGAGGCGCTGACAGCGTTCGAAAACCTGGAGCTGGCGCTGAAGGCCGACAAGTCGGTATGGGCCAGCCTGGCAGCGCGGCTGAGCGGCGAGCAACGCCAGCGCATCGAAGAGGTGCTGAGCACCTTGCGCCTGCTGCCCCTGGCCCAGCGCCAGGCTGGCTTGCTGTCGCACGGACAGAAGCAGTTTCTGGAGATAGGCATGCTGCTGGTGCAGGAGCCGAAGTTGCTATTGCTGGATGAACCGGTGGCGGGCATGACCGATGCCGAGACCGAGTTCACCGCCGAGTTGTTCAAGGGCCTGGCTGGCACGCATTCGTTGATGGTGGTGGAGCATGACATGGGCTTTGTCGGCAGCATCGCCGACCATGTCACGGTGCTGCACCAGGGCAGTGTGCTGGCAGAAGGGTCGCTGGAGCAGGTGCAGGCGGATGAGCGGGTGGTCGAGGTGTATCTGGGCCGATGATCAATCGAGGACATGACATGCTTAAAATCGACACCCTGCACCAGTACTACGGCGGCAGCCACATCCTGCGTGGCCTGTCTTTCGAAGCCAAGGTCGGCGAGGTTACCTGCCTGCTGGGCCGCAACGGCGTGGGCAAGACCACCCTGCTGCGCTGCCTGATGGGCCTGGTACCCGCCCGTGACGGGCGTATCGAATGGGAAGGCAAGCCCATCACCAGCCTCAAGCCCCAGCAACGGGTCCACGCTGGTATCGCCTACGTGCCCCAGGGCCGCGAGATATTCCCGCGCCTTACCGTCGAGGAAAACCTGCTGATGGGCCTGTCGCGCTTCCCCGCCCGTGAAGCCCGCGAAGTGCCGACCTTCATCTACGAGCTGTTCCCGGTGCTGGAGCAGATGAAGCAACGCCGTGGCGGCGATTTGTCTGGCGGCCAGCAGCAACAGCTGGCCATCGGCCGCGCCCTGGCCAGCCGCCCGCGCCTGCTGATTCTCGACGAGCCCACCGAAGGCATCCAACCTTCGGTGATCAAGGAAATCGGCGCCGTAATCCGCCGCCTGGCGCAGCGCGGCGACATGGCGATTCTGCTGGTGGAGCAGTTCTACGACTTTGCCGAAGAACTGGCCGACCAATACCTGGTCATGTCCCGCGGCGAAATCGTCCAGCGCGGCCGCGGTGAAAACATGCAAGCCGAAGGTGTGCGCGGGCTGGTAACCATTTAATCTGCATTCAACGACCCTGCGAGACGCTGTCATGAGTTACGAAATCCGCGATGCCCTGCCCACCGACGTGCCCGGCATCCTCGACATCTACAACGACGCCGTGCGCAACACCACGGCGATCTGGAACGAAACGCCGGTAGACCTGGCCAACCGCCAGGCCTGGTTCGAAGCGCGGGCGCAGCAGGGTTATCCGATCCTGGTCGCGGTAGATGAGACAGGCGTGCTGGGCTATGCCTCGTTTGGCGACTGGCGGCCGTTCGAGGGCTTTCGCCTGACCGTGGAGCACTCGGTGTATATCCGGGGTGACCAGCGCGGAAAAGGGCTGGGACCGGTGTTGATGGCAGCGCTGGTCGAGCGTGCGCGTGGTTGCGGCAAACATGTGATGGTGGCGGCCATCGAGAGTGGCAATGCGGCCTCGGTGCGCCTGCATGAGCGACTGGGCTTCGTGGAGACCGGGCAAATGCCGCAAGTGGGGGTGAAGTTTGGCCGCTGGCTGGATTTGACCTTCATGCAACTGGTGTTGAACCCAGGGGCCGAACCAACCTGAAATACGGCCCATTGTGGGAACGGCCTTGCGCGACGCAAGGCCGCTCCCACAGGCGCCAGCATGATCGCCTACATCTGGGTAAACCTGCCCAGCCGCTGGCGCAGCATGCTGTTCTCGCTGCGCAACTGCTGCACTTCCTGCAACAGCTCCAGCGCCAGCGCCACCCCTTCCCACTCCAGTTCCAGCTCCTGGTGCAGCTTGGCCGCACGCCTGGTCAGCAGCGGCGCCTGATCGTCGAACAACCAGTCCTCCGGCGTTCGCCCGGAAGGTTCGACAATGCCGTGCTCGACGATTTCGATCACGCAGTCCGCCGTGACATCGGCTTCCTGACACAGGGTACGCATGTCCAATTGAACGATCAGGGTGCTGCTCATGATCACTTACTCCATTGTGCCCTCGGGTTGAACGCGGCCTTTTCGGAAAGCTTGGCCCACAGTTCACGGGTAGACTCGTCAGACGTGGTCGGCATCACCACTTTGAGCTGCGCGTAAAGGTTGCCGCGCTCGCCCTGCTTGTTCGCCAGGCCCTTGCCGGGTACGCGCAGGCGCTGCCCGCTCTGGCTGTCCGGGCGGATGGTCAGGTTGATCTTGCCCTCCAGGGTCGGTACCGCCACCTTGGCGCCCAGGGCAGCCTCCCACGGTGCCAAGGGCACGGTGATGATCAGGTCATGGCCTTCGACATCGAACAGTGGGTGCGGCGCCATGCGAAGGGTCAGGAACAAGTCGCCATTGGCCCCGCCACCGCTGCCCGGTGCGCCCTGGCCCTTGAGGCGAATGCGCTCGCCGTCGGTCACCCCGGCCGGAATCTTCACGTTCAGGGTCTTGGTGGTAAAGCCGGTGCGCTGGCCCATGGCATTGGTTTGCGGCACCTGGAAGCTGATCTGCTTGGACTCCTTGCTCAGGGTTTCTTCAAGGAACACTGCCAGTTCAAGCTCCACGTCCTGCCCCCGCCTGCCTGCACTGCGTTGCTGCTGCCGAGCGCCACCGAAGGGGTTGCCGCCCCCGCGCCCACCGAAGATCGAGCTGAAGAAGTCGGAGAAATCGCCGCCTTCGAAGCCACCGCCACCGCCACGGTTTTCCCAGCCCGGTGGCGCCTGGAACGGCCGGCCATGCTGGCCGCCGTACTTGCGAATTTCATCGAACTCGGCACGTTTCTGCGCGTCGCCCAGCACTTCGTAGGCCTCGTTGGCCTCTTTGAACTTGTCCTCGGCGTCGCGCTCCTTGCTGACATCGGGGTGATACTTGCGCGCCAGCTTACGGTACGCGGCCTTGATCGCCTTGTCGTCCGCCGTGGGCTCTACGCCGAGTATCTTGTAATAGTCTTTGAAGTCCATCTGTGGATCACCAATGTGAATGTGCGTGTTGCAACAGAAGATAGGGGTCAAGCATAGCCTTTCAAGACCGCCTTGGGTTTGCCCCATGGCAGACGACTGGTCTTGATTCTGTAGCCAAGTGGCATAAACTGCGCGGCCGTTTTCGCTCCGGAAGCTGATTTCCCATGTCTGACGTATCCCCGGCCCGCGCCCTGGGCATCGATTTTGGCACCTCCAACTCCACGGTCGGCTGGCACCGCCCTGGCGTGGAGTCGCTGATTGCCCTGGAAGACGGCAAGATCACCTTGCCCTCGGTGGTGTTCTTCAATATCGAAGAGCGGCGCCCGGTGTATGGCCGCCTGGCGCTGCACGAGTACCTGGAAGGCTACGAAGGCCGCCTGATGCGCTCGCTGAAAAGCCTGCTGGGCTCGAAGCTGATCAAGCACGACACCAGCGTGCTGGGCAGCGCCCTGCCGTTCAAGGACCTGCTGGGCATGTTCATCGGCGAGCTGAAAAAACGTGCCGAAGCCGCTGCGGGCCGTGAATTCGACCAGGTGGTGCTGGGCCGCCCGGTGTTCTTCGTCGACGAAGACCCGGCCGCCGACCAGGAAGCAGAAGATACCCTTGCCGAAGTAGCGCGCAAGATCGGCTTCAAGGACGTCTCGTTCCAGTACGAGCCGATTGCCGCAGCCTTCGACTACGAGTCGAGCATCAGCCGCGAAGAGCTGGTGCTGATCGTCGACATCGGCGGTGGTACTTCGGACTTCACCCTGATCCGTCTGTCGCCCGAGCGCCACTTGGTCGCCGAACGCCAGAGCGACATCCTCGCCACCGGCGGCGTGCACATCGGCGGTACCGACTTCGACAAACAGCTGAGCCTGCAGGGCGTGATGCCGCTGTTCGGCTACGGCAGCCGCATGAAGAGCGGCGCGCTGATGCCCACCAGCTACCACCTCAACCTGGCCACATGGCACACCATCAACGCCCTGTACTCGCAAAAGTCGCAGTTGGCGCTGGGCAGCATGCGCTACGACATCGAGGACAGCTTCGGTATCGACCGCCTGTTCAAACTGATCGAGCAACGCGCCGGGCACTGGCTGGCGATGGAAGTGGAAGCCAGCAAGATCGAACTGACCGAGCACGACAGCCGCCGCATCGACCTGCGCCGCGTCGAGCCCGAGCTGACGGCAGAACTGACACGTGCGCTGTTCGAAGAGGCCATCGACGGCCTGCTGGAGCGGGTGCGCGGTAGCGTGACCGAGCTGTTGGCCAAGGCTGGCGTGAGCGAAGGGCAGGTCGACACGGTGTTCTTCACCGGGGGTTCCAGCGGAATTCCGGCGCTGCGCAACAGCGTGTCGGCGATGCTGCCGAATGCGCGGCATGTGGAAGGCAACATCTTTGGCAGCATTGGTAGCGGCCTGGCCATCGAGGCCCGCAAGCGTTACGGCGCAGCCTGAGCCATCTTGGGGCTGCTTTGCAGCCCCAGCACGCTGTCAGACCAGCTCCGCCCGCTTCAGCTCACTCTTCAGGTAGGCATAGTAGATCGGCCCTGCCACCACCCCAGGCAGCCCGAACGCCGCCTCGAACACCAGCATCGCCAACAGCAGTTCCCACGCCTTGGCACTGATCTGCCCGCCCACGATCCGCGCGTTGAGGAAATACTCGACCTTGTGGATGACGATCAGGTAACCCAGCGCCGCCGCCGCCACCCAGATCGACAGCGACAAGCCGACGATGGTGATCAGGGTGTTGGACATCAGGTTGCCGATCACCGGTAGCAGGCCCAACAGGAAGGTCAGCACGATCAGCGTCTTGGTCAACGGCAGGTGCACACCGAACAACGGCATCACCACCGCCAGGAAGATGCCGGTGAAGGCCGTGTTGAGCAGCGAAATCTTGATCTGCGCGAAGACGATGTTGCGAAACGCCTTCACCAGCAGATTGAGGCGCTCGAACAGCGCCGCCGCCAGGGGCTTGCGCCGGGAAACATCGGGAATGCGCTGCAAGGCGATGATGGCGCCGAGGATCATGCCGATCAGCAGCGTGACGAACATGTGCGCCATGCCCTTGCCCACCAATTGCAAATCGCTCAGGTGGCTCTTGATCCAGTCGCCGATGGCGACCTTGAACTCTGCGGCACTGGCGGGCAGGTAGCCTTCGATGAAGGGTGGCAGCTGGCCGCGGGCACGCTCGACCAAGGCCATGAACTTGTCCAGCGAGGCGCCGGGGTTCTCCGCCTCGTGCAGCAAAAAGCTGAAGGCACCGGCAATCAGCAGCGTCAGGGTGCTGACCACCAGCGTGCCGAGCAGGGCCACCGCCAGCCAGCGCGCGCGTTGCCCAGCCAACAGCGGCTGCAGGCGCGGGGTCAGCATGTTGACCAGTTCGAACACCAGCAGGCCGGCCAGCAGGCTGGGCAGCAACTTCAGGGGCAAAGCCAGCAGCAGCCCGGCCATGACGATGATCAGGCTGGCCAGGGTGATCTGACGGGGGGTAAAGGTCATACAGCCTCGACGGCAGACAGCGGGAATGCCCGCAGTCTGCCAGCCTTGGCGGCGCAGGCATAGGCGCAGGTCATTTCTTCTTCAGGCAGTCGCTCATGTAGGCTTTACGCTCGTCACCCTTCAGGGCTTTGGTGGTGGCGTCGGCGTTGCAGGTTTTCATCTTCTCTTGTTGGGTTTGCGGCACATCCTTCTTCAGGCAGGTGCTCATGAAGGCTTTGCGCTCATCGCCCTTCAGGGCCTTGGTGGTGGCGTCGGCATTGCAGGTTTTCATTTTTTCCTGCTGCGCGGTATTGGCCGCGAAGCCTTGGGCGCTGAACAACACAGCCAACGCCAGCAATGGAATGTGCAGCACTTTCATGGAGTGGTCTCCTTGGCTCCGCGCCCGATGCACGGGGGTCGAGCTGAGTGTAGCCAAGAATTCTCAGCGCCCCGCCCGCGCCTGCCGGCGGTATTGCTCGGGCGTGCATTGGGCCTGGCGCTGGAACATGGCGATGAACGCCGAAGCGCTGCTGTAGCCCAGGTCGAAGGCGATGGCCTGAATCGGCAGGCCAGCTTCCAGCGCTTCGATGGCGCGCAAAAAACGCAGGCGCAAGCGCCATTCGCCAAAACTGATGCCCAATTCGCGCAGAAACTGGCGGGCCAGGGTGCGTTCGCTGACATGCACTCGGGCAGCCCAGTCGGCCAACGGGCGGTTGTCGCCAGGCTCGGCGCTGAGCGCGTCGAGCACCTGGCGCAAGCCATCGCTGTGGGCAAACGGCAGGTAGCAGGCCTGGGTGGGTGCCAGCAGCAATTGATCGAGCAGAACCTGCACCAGGCGTTGGTCGCGCGGGTCTTCGGCCACCTTGAGGTCGCGGCGGGCGAAGTCGGCGAGGATGGCCTTGAGAATGTCACTGATCATCAAGCTGCACGGTTGCCGTGGCAGCGCGGCGCACAGGCTGCGGTCGAGGTAGATGGAGCGGTAGACGATGGCCTGCGGGTTGTAGCAACCATGCGCGGTGTCGGGCGGCACCCACACGGCGTAGCTTGGCGGTGACAGGAAGCGCTGGCCGGCAACGTCCAGATGCATCACGCCGTGAGCGGTGTAGTTCAGTTGACCCCAGGCGTGGCAGTGCACGGCGCTGTGGGTGTCGGCAACGAACTCATCGTGGCGGAAGTACACCGGGGCCGGGAGCTGGGTGAACTGAGGGATGTCCAGGTATTTGCGCGGCATGCTGTCTGCTTGGCAGGGTGGGTTGTCTGGATGGAAGTATAGGCTTTTAGACAGACAGTTGATAATGGCTGCCATCGGGGCCTGCTGCGCAGGCCTTGTGTCGCAAAAGGGGCGCACAGCGCTCCAAAAAATCATCGCGATACTTCAGAGAATCTCTGCAACATGAATTACCTGTTCCCCCTCACCGCCATCCTCATCTGGGCCGGTAACACCGTGGTCACCAAGATGTCCGCCGGCGCCATCCACCCCGCCGAGATCGGCTTTTATCGCTGGCTGCTGGCTGCCTTGCTGTTCACCCCGTTCCTGCTGCCCGCCGTGTGGCGCAACCGAGCGGCCATCCGCCCGCACCTGGGCAAGGTGTTCGTGCTCGGCGTACTGGGCATGGCGATGTACCAAAGCCTGGCCTACTTCGCCGCCGGCATCACCAGCGCCACCAACATGGGCATCATTCTCTCGCTGATGCCGCTGATGTCACTGGCACTGTCCATCGCCTGGCTGGGCCAGCGCCTGAGCTACGGCGCCCTGTTGGGTGCGCTGGTATCGTTCTTCGGGGTACTGGAGGTGGTCAGCGCCGGCCACCCCGCCAGCCTGCTGCAACAAGGGCTGAACAGCGGCGACCTGCTGATGCTGGTGGCTACCCTGGCCTATGCGCTGTACAGCTTCCTGCTGAAGAAATGGCAGCTCCGCCTGCCGCCGATGCAGTTGCTGTACCTGCAGGTGCTGGTGGCCATCGTCGTGTTGCTGCCGCTGTTCCTGCTGTCGGACAAAACCGGCCTGAACAGCCACAACATCGGCCTGGTGTTGTATGCCTGCGTGCTGGCTTCGATGATCGCGCCACGGGTGTGGATGCAGGCCGTGCACCGCCTAGGGCCAAGCCGCACCACGCTGTTCTTCAACCTGCTGCCGTTGGTCACTGCGCTGATCGCCGCCGGTGTGCTCGACGAGCAACTGGCCAGTTATCACCTGGTCGGCGGCTTGCTGACCCTGGCCGGCGTAGTGCTGGCCGAGCGCTGGACCACGCCGATCCGCCGCTAAAGCCCGGCGGCCTTGAGCCGGGCGGCATGTTCGGTAAACAGCCGCACGGGCTCGGCGCCCTTGCCCACAGCGCCGAGCGACTGGTTGACGATGTCCAGGTGATCGAGCGGGTAATCGTCGCCGATCACCTGCCCCAGGTGCGAACTGAAACGCCCGACCATACCGTCGCACTGGCCCTTTTCCTTGATGAAACTGCGCGCGAACAGGCGGCAGAAACGGTTGCTGCCGTCAAAACGGTTACGCCCCTGGTCGGTCAGGCCAGGCTGCAAGGTGCCCGACCAAGAGTAATAGCGCACGCCGTTGACCTCATGGGCCCCTTCCCCACCCCAGGTCTGCGGCAGGCCCTGTGGATAAGCCTGGTTGAACAGTGCCACCCCGGCACTGGTCAGCGACTGGTGCGAGGCATGCACATCCACCGGCAGCGGCTCGCGGCGCCAGCCCGTTTCCAGCCATACCAGCAAAACGGCAAAACCATGCAGCACGGCCTTGAGGATGCGCCCCTGGGGTGAATCGCCCGGTGCCGTACGCGCCAGGTGGTCGGCCAGTTCCGAGCCATGGTTGGGCCCGGCCACCGAGGTGACCGAAGCCACCCGCTCAGGCCGCTTGGCCGCGGCGTAGCGTGCACTCAGGGCGCCCTGGCTGTGGCCGATGAGGTTGACCTTGTCGGCGCCGGTGCGTTGGCAGATGTCTTCGATGATCGCCAGCAACTGCTCACCGCGCACCTCGCTGCAATGCAGCGGCGAAACCTGCACCGGAAATACCTGCGCCCCACCCTTGCGCAGGGCCGGCACGATGCCGAACCAGTAGGGGTAGAGCACCACCCGGACAAACCCGAGCATGCCCGGCACCAGCACCAACGGGTATCGCGTGGCCAATTCCTGTGGCATCACCCAGCCCCTTTGCGTGAACGACCGGCCAACACTACAGCGGCCATCATGGCCATCGCAATCGAACTCCCGGCGTGCGCTGTGGTTCCAAACCACACAGACCCTTTGCAAGGAGCGGGACCATGTACAAGCAGACCCTGGCAATCCTTCTGGCAAGCGCCACCCTGGCCGCCTGCGGCAGCCGCCCGGAAAACCCGGTGGACTACGTCACCTACCGCGACGAGCCGCTGGTCAAGCAGGTAGAGAACGGTATGACCATGCAGAAGGTCATCGCCATTGGCGGCAGCCCGTCGAACGTGATCGACCTGCCGCACGGGGGCACCTGCAACGACTACATCCTCAACCGCGATGGCAAACAGCAGCCCTACTACGTGCGCTTCGACGCCACCGGCCATGTCGACGCCAAAGGTTTCAAAACCTGCAAGCAACGCCAGGAAGACAGCGACGCCTTGCATGGCGCATAAGCCAATGCCCAAACCTGACCCCTGCTGGAGATAACCATGAGCAACGTTGAACTCACCGATGTGAAAACCCTGCGCGAACGTGCCCGCCAGCATGTAGAGCAAGGCGCCGTGACCGAGGGCTATCATGCCGATCGCAAAGAGATCCTGCGCCTGCTGAACGAGTCGCTGGCCACCGAGCTGGTCTGCGTACTGCGCTACAAGCGCCACTACTTCATGGCCAGCGGCATCAAGGCCAGCGTGGCAGCCGAGGAGTTTCTGGAGCATGCCACCCAGGAAGCCGAACACGCCGACAAGCTGGCCGAGCGCATCGTGCAGCTGGGCGGCGAGCCAGACTTCAACCCCGATAACCTGACCAAGAATTCGCATGCCCAGTACGTGGCAGGCAATTCGTTGAAAGAGATGGTGCTGGAAGACCTGGTGGCGGAGCGGATTGCCATTGATAGCTACCGCGAGATCATTCAGTACATTGGCGATAAAGACCCGACTACGCGGCGCATCTTCGAAGACATTCTGGCGCAGGAAGAAGAGCACGCGGACGACATGTCCGACCTGTTGCAAGGGTTGTAATCGTTAGGGGCTGCTGTGCAGCCCATCGCGACACAAGGCCGCTCCTACAAGGGATCGCGTACCCCTGTAGGAGCGGCCTTGTGTCGCGATGGGCCGCACAGCGGCCCCCTGCTATTTCCGCCCTTTCACCGCCGCCGGTGCCTTGCCCGCTTTCATCTGCTGCAACAACGGCGTGCACTGGTTTGGATCATCCCCGCTGCTGGGCGCAATCAGTGCCAGCAACCCTGCCGCCGGCCCGGCCACCACACCCAGCGCCACCATTCCCGCGCCGCGCAACGCCAGCGGCAGCGCCTGCACACCGGCACTCGGTTTGGCAAACGGTCCACGCACGTACAACGGCGAGCGCAGCGAGAACAACCGCAGCCCTTTCGACTCCGGGGTGATCTTCAAGTCCAACTGCTCGGAGGCAAAATTGGCGGTGCCGTTGATGTAGATGATCGCGTTCTCGGTATCGAAGATGAACAGCCGCGTAGTCGCCAGGCCATCCTTGATACCCACATCGGCTGCCGCGCAGTTGATCTTCACGTCCTCATCACCGAACAGCTTGCCGACCACATAGTTACCCACGTTCAAACCGGCAATCTCCATCAGGCTGCGGCTGATGGCGCCATCGTTGATCAGCATGCGCAGGTCGCCATTGGCCGTACCCAGCAAGGCTGCCACCGAGTTGCCACGGCCCGTGATGTCGGCATCGCCGTTCAATTCGCCAAAGCTGGTCTGCATCGGCGCAAACGTGGGGAACAGTTGCTTGAGCTTGAAACCCCGTGCCGTCAACTGTGCCCGGCCCTGCAAGGGCACGCTGCGCCCGTCAAGGCGGATATTGGAGGCCAGGCTGCCACCGGCCACGCCAAAACGCAGGGGCTCCAGGCGCAGCAGGCCGTCATCGAGTATCACGTGGGCCGACAGGTCATTGAACGGCAGTTGCGTGCTGTGCACGATGCGCTTGCCAGCAAAAGTGACGTCAGCATCCATCGCGCGCCAGCGCTCGGTGCGGAACTCTTCAACCGGTAGCACCTTGCCCGTCGGCTGCTTGCTGGCACCACCCCGGGCCTTCTGCTCGGCGTTGGAATCGGCGCCGATCAGCGGCGCCAGGTCTTTGAACAGTAACTGGTTCGATACCAGTTTGCCGGACAGTTTGGGCCGTGGCTGGCTGGCGACGAAGGCCAGGTCACCGTGAATATCGCTGTCGCCGATCTTGCCGTTGAAGCCCTGGTAATTGAACGACGCCCCTTGCGCCGCGTGCAGGTTGGCGCTGAGGCGGCCATCGGTGGAGTAGGCCGGCGTGTCCGGCAGGGTTACCCCGGTCAACGGGTAGAGGTTGCCCAGGCTGGCACCCGACAGGCGCAAGCGCAGGTCGAGGGCGCCGAGGTTGCGCGGGTCGGTCAGGGTGCCGGCTAGCACCACGTGGGTGTCGGCGATGCGCACATCGGCCTGCAGCGGGAACGGCTGGCTGGCGTCCTGCAGCGCCAGCAGGCCGCCGATCTTGCCAGTGCCGGACACTGGCTGGCCTTTGTAGCGGCCCTGGGCCTTGAGGCCGAAGGCATAGTCCTGTGCAGCGCCAGCCTTTTCGGCGCTGGCCTTGCCGACAATGTCGCTGAACGGGATTGGCTTGCCCAGCGGGTCGATCTGCACCTTCATGCTGGTTTTCAGTGTTTGGTCGTCGAAGCTGACGTTGCCCTGGTCGAAGCCGATGGCGCCAATATCCAACTGCCACTTTGAAGGTTCTGCGTTTTCATCCTTGGGGCCGAAGTCGAACACCCAGTTAGCGCGTCCATCGGCCAGGCGGGTGAGGTTGGCGGTAGGCTTGGTAAGGTTGATGCGGGGGATGCTGATCTGCTGGAACACCAGCGGTAGCGGCGCCAGGCGGAACTCCACGCGCGCCAGGCCGACCATATCAGGCTCCTTGAGCCACTCCGGGTTGCCCAAGGTCAGGTCCTCGGCAATGAAGTGTGGCCACGGCACCCAGGCACGCCAGCCACCCTCTTCGGGCTCGGTACGCCAATGCACAGCGAGGTTGCCATTGATTGCGAAAGGCCGGTGCAAGGCCTCGGAGACCTTCTCGTTGAGCAGCGGCTTGACGCGGTTCCAGTCGAAGGTGGCGATCACCACCACCAGGATTGCCAGCAGGGTGAACAGGCTGGTGAGGGTCCAGACGAGAATTCTGGCGGGACGCGTCATTGCGTGAATCTCCTTGCGGTATGACACAGAACAGGCACTTCAGTGGCACTCAATATCTCGGACTCATGAAAACCCATGGGGTTTTATCGATGGCGCCATGATAGCGAAGTTTTTCCTGGCCCTTTGCTCAGCAATTTATCGCGCCAGGCTGTACATGTTACCCAACGGAGGCACGGCCAGCGGTTTGCCTGCGCGCCTGAAAGGCGCTGGTTAGAGGCGTTGCGAACCTCTATCAATACGGTCGATTGTTACCATTACCCGTATGAACTTCTCTCTGGCGTTACGCGGCGTAGCATTGGCTTCGTACCCACTTTCCAGCCCCCGAGAGGAGCACCGAAATCATGAAACGCCACCTGCTGACCCTGACCCTGTCCCTTTTGGCCGCCAACGCTTTTGCCCTGCCGGCTTCCGAGCAACACCTGACCGCCGAATCGCGCTCCAGCGCTGCCGAAATCGCCCAGCCACTGAAAACCGTAGCTGAAGGTGGTTCCGATCGGTTGATCGAACGCAGTGGCCGCGTTGCCGAAGGTGGTTCCGATCGCCTGATCGAACGCAGTGGCCGCGTTGCCGAAGGTGGCTCGGATCGTCTGATCGAACGCAGTGGCCGCGTTGCCGAAGGTGGCTCGGATCGCCTGATCGAACGCAGTGGCCGCGTTGCCGAAGGTGGCTCGGATCGCCTGATCGAACGCAGTGGCCGCGTTGCCGAAGGTGGTTCCGATCGCCTGATCGAACGCAATGGCCGCGTCGCCGAAGGTGGCTCGGATCGCCTGATCGAACGCAATGGCCGCGTTGCCGAAGGTGGCTCGGATCGTCTGGTTGAACTCAGCCGTGTGAGCTGATCACCATGGCCGAAAAGAACAACCTCTGTCACAACGCTTGCTCCCCTCCAGGCCCGGTCCATTGACCGGGCTTTGTTTTTTTATCTAGAGTGCCCAGCCTTACCGTCACAGAAGCCCGCATCATGCTACCGCGCGCCGAACAGAAGCTTCAGACCCGCCAGGCCCTGCTCGATGCAGCCTGCCTGCTCATGGAGAGTGGCCGTGGTTTCGGCAGTGTCAGCCTGCGCGAAGTGGCGAAGACCGCTGGCATCGTACCGACCGGCTTCTACCGGCATTTTTCCGACATGGATGCCCTGGGCCTGGCCTTGGTGGCCGAAATCGACACCACCTTCCGCCAGACCATCCGCCTGGTGCGGCAAAACGAATTCGAACTGGGCGGCATCACCGACGCTTCGGTGCGCATCTTCCTCGACGTGGTAGCCGCCCACCGCGCGCAGTTCCTGTTCCTGGCCCGCGAACAGTACGGCGGTTCGCAGGCCGTGCGCCAGGCCATTGCCCGCCTGCGCCAGGACATAAGCGACGACCTAGCCACCGACCTTGCGCGCATGAAGCGCTGGCAGCACCTGGACAGCGCCGCGCTGGCGGTGATGGCCGACCTGGTGGTGAAGACCGTGTTCGCCACCCTGCCCGAACTTATCGACAGCCCGGAAGCGGGTTACCCACAGGCGCTGACGCCGCAGGAAAAGATCACCCAGCAGTTGCGCTTCATCTTCGTCGGGGCGCGGCATTGGCAGGGCTTGGGCAACCCTCAACCCTAGTTCTGCTAACATGGCGCCCTGCCCGACAGCGACGAGCGCCGACATGTCCGACCCCCGCCCCACCCTGCCCGAACTGGCCCGTTTCAACCAGCACTTCGCCGAACGCATCGTGCCAATGTGGCAAGGCCCAGGCTGGAACGCCGACATGGCCCTGCCCTACGAGGCGCTGGACGCCCAGCACCAACCCTTGCCGGTGCAGCGCTACCGGGCCATGGCCTGCGCACGCCAGCTGTACCTGTTCAGCAGCCGTATCGGGCAACCGGGCGCCGCCGAGCGCGCATCAGCCCTGTTCCGTTCGCTGCAAAAGCACTTCCACGATGCCGAGCACGGTGGCTGGTTCTACAGCATCGACGCCCAGGGCAAGCCGCTGGACCGGCGCAAAGACCTGTACACCCATGCCTTCATCGTGTTCGCCTGCGCGCACTACTGGGGCAAGGTGCGTGAAAGCCTGGTGGAATCCACCCTCAACGCCGCGCTCGACATCATCGACCAGCAGTTCGCCCGTGACGACGGCCTGTACGAAGCCAGCCTGGGCGAAGACTGGGCCGACCTGGGCAGCGGCCCACTGCAGAACCCGCAGATGCACTTGGCCGAGGCGTTTCTGCAGGTACTGGCAGTGCGTGACGATGAACATGTCCGCCAGTCACTGCTGCAACTGTGCGAGGCGCTTGAGGCGCACTTCATCGAACCGGCCCACGGCCTGATGCTGGAAAAGCCACGCGGGGCTGTGGATAACTGGTTCGAACCGGGGCACCAGTTCGAATGGTTCTACTTGCTGCACACCTCGCCGCTGCTACGTGACACGCCGCTTTATGCGTCCATCGACCGGGCTTTCGGCTTTGCCGAACAGTTCGGGGTGAACGATGCGGCGGTGTTGGCGATGCTGAATGTGGACGGTCAGGTGCTTGATGCCACCCAGCGCATCTGGGCACAGGCGGAATACCTGCGGGCGCTTGTGTTGCGCGCGGGGGGCGAGGCGAAGCTGTCGGGGCAGTTGCAGGCGCTGCAAACGCGGTTCCTGCGGGAAGCGGGCTGGTATGAGTGCCGCGATGGTGAGGGGGCGGTGAGTCGGCATGATATGCCCTCTACTACGCCCTATCATTTGGCGACCTGCCTGGAAGGGTTGCAGCGCCTGAACTGACGCATTCGCGGGTAAACCCGCTCCCACAGTGATCGCGCCAGCTTTTAGGTTTTGTGCAAGACCGGTGCTCCCACAAGGATTGCACAGTACCTGTGGGAGCGGGTTTACCCGCGAAAAGGCCCTTGGATCAGCCCTTGGCCGACCGGTCGATCGAGAAGCCTGCCCAGTCCTGACTCACCGGCATCAGCTCCAGGCTGTTGATGTTGATGTGCGCCGGCTGGTTAAGGATCCAGAAGATGGTCTCGGCAATGTCCTGCGGCTGGATCGGCTCGGCACCTGCGTAGGTGGCGTCGTACTTGGCCTGGTCACCGCCGAAACGCACCAGCGAGAACTCGCTCTCGCACAGGCCCGGCTCGATGTTGCTCACGCGCACGCCGGTGCCGCGCAGGTCGCAGCGCAGGCTCAACGAGAACTGGCCGACGAAGGCCTTGGTGCCACCGTAGACGTTGCTGCCCGGGTACGGGTAGTTGCCCGCCACGGAACCTACGTTGAGGATCGAAGCGCCGCGGCCATGGGCGATCAGCCGTGGCAGCAGCAGCCGGGTGGTGTACATCAGGCCCTTGATGTTGGTATCGACCATGGTTTCCCAGTCGTCCAGGCTACAGTTCTGCGCCGCATCCACACCCAATGCAAGGCCGGCGTTGTTGACCAGGCCGCGAATCTTTTCGAACCCGGCCGGCAGATTGGCGATGGCCTGCTCCATGGCCTTGCGGTCACGTACGTCGAGCACCAGGCCATGCACTTCGGTCTTTGCCGACAGCTCGGCGCACAGGGCGTCCAGGCGCTCCTTGCGGCGGCCAGTGAGCACCAGCTTCCAGCCAGCCTCAGCGAAGCGGCGGGCGGTGGCCTCACCGAAACCGGAAGTGGCACCAGTGATGAATACGGTGGACGTCATGCTCTGTTCCTCAAGGTAGGTTCTCATGGCAGCTTTGCAGCATGCCCTCGCCAAGCGCCGGCAGCAAGCCGTTCAAGGCACTGATCATTTTTTGTTCATATTCGGCAAACCCTTGTGGCAGAGGGCTCGCCGACAGGTATGCGCATGTTATCCACAAGGCTTTCCCCACGGATTGGGGGCAACTTTTCCACCGTGCGGAACCCATTCAGCGCTCCGTGGTCGGTGGATATCTTTCAGGTGATGGCGCAAGGCTTTCAAGCATGCCGCCTGCAGCGGTCTGTCCAAGGTTTTTGCACAGAGTTATGCACAGGTTCGGCGCTAATTCCGGGGTGCTTTCAGGGCTGTGGGAAACCTTGGAAAATCATCCACAACGGGGATGTGATCAAAAAATGATCGCATCGCTGCAGAGCCTGGTATCAGTGGGCTGGAGCGAGATGCCACCATGTTTTCCACAGGCGGTTCCACATTATCCGTGGACAAGATCAACTTTGTGGAAACAAGGGTTTGTGAGGGAGTATTGGTGTGTGTCGAGAGCAAGACGCGGCAAGTTGTCCACATTGAGAATGGGGCTGCCTTGCAGCCCCCGAATACAACTCAGTGCCCGCCAAGGTAGGCGTTACGCACCTCCTCGTTGACCAACAGCTCCTGCCCGGTACCGGTCATGCGAATCTGCCCGTTGACCATCACATACGCCCGGTCCGACAGTTTCAGCGCATGGTTGGCGTTCTGCTCCACCAGGAAGATGGTCATCCCGGTCTTGGCCAGCTCTCGCAAGGTCGAGAAGATCTGCTTGACCACGATCGGCGCCAGCCCCAGCGAGGGCTCGTCCAGCAACAACAACTTCGGCCGGCTCATCAGCGCCCGGGCAATCGCCAACATCTGCTGCTCGCCACCGGACATGGTCATGGCCCGCTGGTTACGCCGCTCCTTCAAGCGTGGGAACAACTCGTACATGCGCTGCATGTCTTCGTCGGCATGTTTGTCGCCGATGGGGATGGTACCCATCATCAGGTTTTCCTCGACGGTCATGTCAGGGAACACCCGGCGCCCTTCCGGCGACTGGGCAATACCGTTGGAGGCGATGTAGTGCGACGACTTGCGGGTAATGTCGGTGCCGCGATAGACGATATGCCCAGACGCTGCCCGCGGCTGGCCGAAAATCGACATCAGCAGGGTCGACTTACCGGCACCGTTGGCACCAATCAGGCTGACCGTCTCACCTTCGTTGATGTGCATCGAGACCTTTTTCAACGCCTGGATCGGCCCATAGAACACGTCCAGGTCCTTCAGCTCCAGAATGGGTGCACTCATACCAGTTCCTCTTCGTCTGCACCCAGGTAGGCGGCGATCACCGTCGGGTTGTGGCGGATGTCCTGCGGCGCGCCTTCGGCAATCACGTTGCCATGGTCCAGCACCACGATATGGTCGGAAATGCTCATGACCATGCCCATGTCATGCTCGATCAGCACCACGGTGATGTCGTGCTCGTCACGCAGTACGCGGATCATGCGGCTGAGGGCTTCGGTTTCCTGGGGGTTCAGGCCCGCCGCCGGTTCATCCAGGCAGATGATTTTCGGCCGTGTGCACATGGCTCGGGCAATTTCCAGGCGCCGCTGCTGGCCGTACGACAACTCGCCGGCCAGGCGGTTGGCGCAGTCGACCAGGTCGACCACTTCAAGCCAGTAGAACGCGTGGTCCAACGCATCGCTTTCGGCCTTGCGGTAGGCCTTGGTGTTGAGCACCCCGGCCAGCAGGTTGCGATTGACCCACATGTGCTGGGCCACCAGCAGGTTCTCCACCACCGACATTTCCTTGAACAGGCGAATGTTCTGGAAGGTGCGTGCCAGGCCCGCGCGGTTGACCAGGTGGGTGCCGCCGAACATCTTGTAGTACATGCGGTTGGCAAAGCGCGCAGGCGACACGAAATCGGCCGCCTGGAAGCGTTCGCCAAGCAGCTGGATGACGTTGGTGTGGCTGCCGCGCACGTTCAGCTCGATACGCCCGCCACTGGCCTTGTAGAAGCCGGTCAGGCAGTTGAATACCGTGGTCTTGCCGGCGCCGTTGGGGCCGATCAAGGCAAAGATCTGATTGCGCCGGACCTTGAGGCTGACGTCGCTGAGCGCCTTGATGCCACCGAACTGCATCATCAGGTTGTCGACCGAGAGAATGATATCGTCGCTCATGGCGCCACTCCTTTACGCGGGGTCACACCGGTACGGCTGATGCGGATCAGCCCACGCGGTCGCCAGATCATCATCAGCACCATCAACACGCCGAACAGCAACACCCGGTACTCGGAGAAGCTGCGCAGCAGCTCCGGCGCCACTGTAAGCACGAACGCCGCGATGACCACGCCCACGGTCGACCCCATGCCACCCAGTACGACGATGGCCAAGATCAGCGCCGACTCGAAGAAGGTGAATGACGACGGGTTGACGAAGCCCTGGTAGGTGGCGAAGAACACCCCGGCCAAGCCGGCGGTGGAGGCACCCAAGGTAAACGCCGAAAGCTTGACCAGCACGTGGTTCAAGCCCATCGAACGGCAGGCGATTTCGTCTTCGCGCAGCGCTTCCCAGGCCCGGCCGACCGGCATGCGAGTCAGGCGGTGCTTGATGTACAGCACGGCCAGCACAACCAGGAACAGCACGGCGTAGATGAACACGAACTTGAGGTTGACGTTGTACTCGAAGCCGAAGAACTCGTGGATCGGCACCCCGCCATCCTTGGCCCGGCGGCCGAACTCCAGGCCGAAGAAGGTTGGCGAAGGCGCCGGCATGCCGTTGGGGCCACCGGTGAACGACAGCCAGTTGTTCAGCACCAGGCGGATGATCTCGCCAAAGCCCAGGGTCACGATCGCCAGGTAGTCACCGTGCATTCGTAGCACCGGGAAACCAAGGATGCACCCCGCCAGCGCCGCAGCGATGGCCGCCAGCGGCAGCACGCTCCAGAAGCCCAGGCCGAGGTACTGGTAACCCAGCGCCAGGCCGTAGGCACCGATGGCGTAGAACGCCACGTAGCCCAGGTCGAGCAGGCCGGCCAAGCCGACCACGATGTTCAGGCCAAGGCCCAGCAGCACGTAGATCAGGCCGAGGATGACCACGGTCAGCAGGTACTTGTTGGCGAAGATCGGGAAGACGATGGCAATCACGATCAGTGCAGGGATGATGTAGCGCAGGCGCGACTTGTAGTCCGGGGCATTCACATGCACGCCCGAGCCACCGCTGTCGAAGCCCTGGAGCATGCGCTGCCCAGGGGCAGTCTGCAGGAACAGGCTGAGCAGGAAGCGCCCGACCATCACACCACCGACCAGCCACGCCACGCGGCGCGGCTCGGCATTGAAGGTGTAGCCGTCGAGCACCACGCCAACGACCGGGCCAAACACGATGAGTGCCAGCAGGCCAGCGACGAGGGTCTCCAGCAGGCTGCGTTTAATGTCGAAACCCTTGGTTTCGCTAACAGAGGCAGTTTTGGCAACGGACATGTTCATCACACCTTAGCCACGAGCGGGCGACCCAGCAGGCCTTGTGGGCGGAAGATAAGGATCATCACCAGCAGCGAGAAGCTGAACACATCCTTGTAGTCGGAGTTGATCAAGCCAGAGAACAGCGACTCGGAAATACCCAGGATGATGCCGCCGAGCATGGCGCCAGGCAGTGAGCCGATCCCCCCGAGCACCGCGGCGGTGAATGCCTTGATACCGATGATGAAGCCGGCATAGAAGTCGAACGTGCCGTAGTTCATGGTGATCAGCACGCCGGCCAGGGCGGCCATCACTGCACCGATGACGAACACGTAGGAGATTACCCGGTCGGTGTTGATGCCCAGGATCGAGGCCATCTTGCGGTCTTGCTGGGTGGCACGGCACATGCGGCCGAGCTTGGTGTACTTGATCACGTAGGTCAGCAGGCCCATGCCGACGAAGGCTGCCACCAGAATGAAGATCTTGGTATAGGTCAGTTGCACGAAGCCGGTGCCGACTTCGACACGCATGGCACCTTCCAGCAAGGTTGGCACGCCTTGCTGGCGGGCGCCCTGGCTGATCTGAGCGTAGTTCTGCAGGATCAGCGAAATGCCGATGGCACTGATCAGCGGCGCCAGACGGGTGGAGTTACGCAGGGGTTTGTAGGCGATGCGCTCGATGGTGAAGCCATAGACGCCCGTGACGACGACGGTGAACAACAGCGTGCCCAACATCAGTAGCGGGAACGACTCGACGCCGAAGTAAGCCAGCAATGCCAGGCTGATTGCCGCGAGGTACGCGGAAATCATATACACCTCGCCGTGCGCGAAGTTGATCATGCCGATGATGCCATAGACCATTGTGTAGCCGATGGCGATCAGGCCATAGACCGACCCGAGGGTCAGGCCGTTGACCAGTTGCTGCAGGAAAATACCATCCATAACGCAATCTCACCTGATTGAGATTGCACGAGCGCCGACCACGGCGCGGGCCACCTGAGCGGGGCCCTCGCAGCGCAGAACTGTGCAGATCTACGAATAAAGACTGGTACCGCGGGGCTTGGGCCCGAGCATCAGCCCGGGCCGTGGGCCGTTTTTATTTTTGTTTTTCCAGCTGGTGGTATTTACCGGTCTCGTCCCACTGGTAGACCACATAGTCGGAGACGGTCAGGTCACCTTTGCTGTCCCACTTTTTCTCGCCCATGACGGTCTGCACCGGGTTGGCCTTGAGCCACTTGGCAGCGTCTTCGCCTTTGTTCGACTTGGCGCCATTGAACGCGGCGGCCAGGGCCTGCAGCGAGGCATAAGCGTACAGGGTGTAGCCTTCAGGTTCGGTACCGGCCTTACGGAACTCCTCCACCACCGCCTTGCTGTCTGGCAGCAGGCGCGGGTCGGCACCGAAGGTCATGTACACGCCATCGACGTACTGCGCACCGCCAGCGGTGGACACCAGTTCGTCGGTGACGATGCCGTCATCGGACATGAACTTGACGTCCTTCAGGCCCTGCTCGCGCATCTGGCGTACCAGCGGGCCGGCTTCCGGGTGCAGACCACCGAAGTAGACCACGTCGGCGCCGGTGGAGCGGATCTTGGTCACTACGGCGCTGAAGTCTTTCTCGCCACGGGTCAGGCCTTCGTACAACACTGGCTTCACGCCGCGTTTTTCCAGCTGCGCCTTGGTCGCGTCCGCCAGGCCCTGGCCATAGGTGTCCTTGTCGTGCAGTACCGCGACTTTCTTGCCCTTGAGCACGTCGACGATGTAGTCGCCAGCGACGATACCCTGCTGGTCGTCACGGCCGCACATGCGGAACATGGCGCTCAGGCCGCGCTCGGTAACCTGTGGGTTGGTGGAGCCCGGAGTAATGGCGATGACACCCGCCTCGTCATACACCTCGGACGCCGGGATGGTGTTGGAGGAACAGAAGTGGCCGACCACGCCGATCACCTTGTCCTGATCCACCAGGCGGTTGGCCACGGCCACGGCCTGCTTCGGTTCACAGGCGTCATCGCCTTTGACCAGGACGATTTTCTCGCCGTTCACGCCACCGGCGGCGTTGATCTTGTCGGCCGCTGCCTGCGCACCTTTCATGTACTGCTCGCCAAACGCTGCGTTTGCCCCGGTCATGGGGCCCGCTACACCGATCTTGACGTCGGCCTGAACATACGAAGAAACACCCAGTGCCGTAGCTACGGCCAGAGCCAGGAAACCTTTCTTGTAAAACGTCTGCGACATGAGGTGGTGCTCCTAGAGTTTTTTTTGGTTGGCACTACAACTTCTCAGCCCTGTGCTCTGAGCAAGGGCCGTGCCATAGGTTTTGTCTTCCGGGAAAACACACTGTGCAGGGTGCCAGCAGGCGACCGGCGGCCTTTTCTTTATTGAGCGTGCAACCGTCTGCCGTGCGGCGGGCGCCACCACACGTACAGACAAGGAGCAACCGCCTGGTGCCATCATTGCAACCTCGGCAAGTGTTTACGTGCAACCGCCCTGTAACAGCGGACGTCACCGAAGTGCACACCGCTGGTGCGCGACTGCTACAGGCGGCACCGTTTGAAGGCTAGCCGGTGCACGGAAAAACACCTCTGTTTTGGCTGTTCTGGCTTCTTCGCGGGCCGGAACAGGCACAACAAGGCGCAAAAGGCTGGCACAATGTCGGCCATTCGCCGCTTCCGGAGCCCCCTTGATGAGCGAAAGCGCATTCGCCGAGCGCATCGTGCACAACCTGCTCGACACCGACTTCTACAAACTCACCATGATGCAGGGTGTGCTGCACAACTACCCGGACGCCGACGTCGAATGGGAATTCCGCTGCCGCAACGGCGAGGACTTGCGCCCTTACCTCGGCGAGATCCGCAACCAGCTGGAACGGCTCAACGACCTTACGCTGGACGATGGCCAACTGCCTTTCCTGGAACGCATCAGCTTCCTCAAGCCCGACTTCCTGCGCTTTCTGCGCCTGTTTCGCTTCAACTTGCGCTATGTGCGCGTCGGCATCGAGAACGACCAGCTGTTCCTGCGCCTGAAAGGCCCATGGCTGCATGTAATCCTGTTCGAAGTGCCGCTGCTGGCCATCATCAGCGAAGTGCGCAACCGCCAGCTGCACCCGCACATGCGCCTGGCCGAGGCGCGCGACCAGCTGTACCGCAAGTTCGACTGGCTGCGCGCGCATGCCAGCGACGAAGAACTGGCCGAACTGCAGGTAGCCGACTTCGGTACCCGTAGACGCTTCTCCAGCCGCGTGCAGGAAGAAGTGGTTCGCGTGTTGCGCGATGATTTTCCGGCCCGCTTCGTCGGCACCAGCAATGTCGACCTGGCATGGAAACTGGATATCAAGCCGCTAGGCACCATGGCCCATGAATGGATCATGGCCCACCAGCAGCTCGGCCCACGGCTGATCGACAGCCAGATTGCCGCGCTGGACTGCTGGGTGCGCGAGTACCGCGGCCTGCTCGGCATCGCACTGACCGACTGCATCACCATGGATGCCTTCCTCGGCGACTTCGATCTGTACTTCGCCAAGCTGTTCGACGGCCTGCGCCACGACTCGGGCGAGCCGGTGGCCTGGGCAGAAAAGGCCATCGCCCATTACCAGAAACTGGGTATCGACCCGATGACCAAGACCCTGGTGTTTTCCGATGGCCTCAACCTGACCCGCTCGCTGGAGATCTTCCGTGCCCTGCGCGGTCGCATCAACGTCAGTTTTGGCATCGGCACCAACCTGACCTGCGACATCCCGGGTGTGGCGCCAATGAGCATCGTGCTTAAAATGACCGACTGCAACGGCGCGCCGGTGGCCAAGATCTCGGACGAAGCCGCCAAGACCCAGTGCCGCGACGAGAACTTCGTCGCCTACATGCGCCACGTATTCAAAGTCCCCAGCAAGGAGTAACCCATGCAAGCGGTTCAGCAAGAGATTGCCCAGGCGCTGAAGGTACAGCCGCCGTTCGCCGACGCTGCAGCGCTTGAGGCCGAAGTTGCCCGGCGCGTGGCGTTCATCAAGGGCTGCCTGGCCAACGCCCGGCTCAAGACCCTGGTGCTGGGCATCAGCGGTGGCGTCGACTCGCTGACTGCCGCCCTGCTCGCCCAGCGCGCCATCAACGAGTTGCGCGCCGAGACCGGCGACAAGGCCTACACCTTCATAGCCGTGCGCCTGCCGTACCAGGTGCAGCATGACGAGCATGACGCCCAGGCCTGCCTGGACGTGATCAAGGCCGATGAAGTGCACACCGTGGACATTGCCCCGGCGGTACGGGCTTTGGCGGCTGAAGTGGTGGAGTTGAAGAACGGCTCGCCGACGTTGGTGGACTTCGTGGTCGGCAACGTCAAGGCGCGTACGCGCATGGTCGCCCAATACACCATCGCTGGCGCCCGCGCAGGCCTGGTGATCGGTACCGACCACGCTGCCGAGGCGGTGATGGGCTTCTTCACCAAGTTTGGTGATGGTGCCTGCGACCTGGCGCCGCTGAGCGGGCTGGTGAAGAACCAGGTGCGAGCGATTGCACGCAGCTTCGGCGCACCGGAGTCACTGGTGGAGAAAGTGCCGACGGCGGACCTGGAAGACCTGGAGCCGGGCAAGCCGGACGAAGCGTCGCATGGCGTGACCTACCAGCAGATCGATGCCTTCCTGCATGGGCAGCCGGTTGACCAGGCAGCGTTCGACATCATCGTCGCCACCTACCGCAAGACCCAGCACAAGCGCGAACTGCCGTTCGCCCCATGAAAGCTTCGCGGGCACGCCCGCACCCACAGATACACCACGCAAGCTGAACCTTGTGGTGTACCTGTGGGAGCGGGCGTGCCCGCGAATAGGCCCGAAAGCCCTGCAGCGCTATCGTTACTTGACGATGACCTTGCCTTTCATCATCGAGATGTGGCCCGGGAAGGTGCAGAAGAAGCTGTAGTCACCACCGGCTTCCAGCTTGGAAGTGTCGAACTTCACTTCGGTTTCTTTTTCTGGCGCACCGATCATTGCGGTGTGGGCGATGATGTTGGCGTTATCTTCCTTAAGGTAACCCTTTTCAATGCCCTGGCTCATGCCTTCGGTAGCAATGCCCTGCATGTCGGCAGTCTTGCTGATCACCAGGTTGTGGCCCATGACGTTCTTCGGCAGGTTGCCGGAGTGGGTCAGTTTGACGGTGAATTCCTTGCAGCTCTTGTCGACGGTGAATTCCTTGGTGGTATAGGACATTTGGTCCGTCGATTCGACAGTTACCGAGCACTCGGCGGCGAAGACAGAGGCGCTGGCGAGGGTCAGCAGGGATACCGCTACAGCTTTCGCAAACATCATGAATCTCCTTGGCAGGGTTTTATCAATTGCGAGACTGCCTGAACCCGTTCAGCCCCTTGCTGATATGGGTCAAGGGGGTGTCAAGTGGCCAGCCAGTAGAATTGTTCAATGGATTGTATACAACCAATCTAAGGGCACATCATGCCCTTTTATTGGACGATGGGACAACCTCTCATTTAGGAGCAATACCAAATGCCCATCTCCAACTTCCTGAATAGCCTGCTCGCTGCCTACGCCCATGGAGCCACCGGCGCCATCTGCGAATTCTCCCGGCCGGAGTGAAAGCGGCCTTGGAAGCGACGGACATGCACCGTACCCTGTGCACCTGAGTGACAGGAGATGAGCAATGCCCGTACGTTCCGTTTGTGTGTTCTGCGGCGCCAGCATCGGCGCCAACCCCGCCTACCGTGAAGCGGCCGTCGCACTGGGCCAGGCCATTGCGCGTCGCGGCCTGACCTTGGTGTATGGCGGAGGTGCCGTAGGCCTGATGGGTGTTGTGGCCGACGCGGCCATGGCAGCAGGTGGCGAGGTGGTAGGGATCATTCCGCAGAGCCTGCTGGACGCTGAAGTCGGCCACAAAGGCCTGACCCGCCTTGAAGTGGTTGATGGCATGCACGCACGCAAGGCCCGCATGGCCGAGCTGAGCGATGCCTTCATTGCCTTGCCGGGCGGGCTCGGTACGCTGGAGGAGTTGTTCGAAGTGTGGACCTGGGGGCAGTTGGGCTATCACGCCAAGCCGCTGGGGCTGCTCGATGTGAATGGCTTCTACGACAAGCTGGGCGGCTTCCTCGACCATATCGTCGAAGAAGGCTTTGTGCGCCCGCAGCACCGGGCGATGTTGCTGCTGGCGCAGCAGCCAGATGAGCTGCTAAATGGCATGGACAGCTTCGTCGCGCCGGTGGCGCCGAAGTGGGTCGACAAGAAGCCTGATTGACCTTGAGATGTTGGGACCGCTTTGCGGTCCCAACATGGATCGATCAGCGCGGGATAACAGGCTGACGTGGCTTCTTGTTGCCCTTGCCACCCTTGGCCGCTTCCTTGCGCTCCTTGGCCGCCTTCTCGTTTCGGGCAAACGCTTCGGCCTTGGCCTTCTCACGCTTGTCCCAAGGCTTGCTGCCATCGCTGGCACGCGGCGGCAGACCGGTGTGCTGGGTCAGGATCTTCTGGTCCTTGCCCACCTTGTGGCTACCCGCCGGCGTCGAGTTCTTGCGGCGCGCGCTCTGGTAGGTATCGCTCTGCGGCTGGTGCAGCGGGATCAGTTGGTGCTTACCCGGCCCGATCAGGTCGGCGCGGCCCATGCGCTCCAGCGCTTCACGCAGCATTGGCCAGCCTTTCGGGTCGTGGTAGCGCAAGAACGCCTTGTGCAGGCGGCGTTGCTCGTCGCTCTTGACGATCTCCACCCCTTCGCTCTTGTAGGTCACCTTGCGCAGCGGGTTCTTGCCCGAGTGGTACATGGCCGTAGCCGACGCCATCGGTGACGGGTAGAACGCCTGCACCTGGTCGGCGCGGAAGCCGTTGCCCTTCAGCCACAGGGCCAGGTTCATCATGTCTTCGTCGGTGGTGCCTGGGTGGGCGGCGATGAAGTACGGGATCAGGTACTGCTCCTTGCCCGCTTCCTTCGAGAACTTCTCGAACATGCGCTTGAAGCGGTCGTAGGTGCCGATACCCGGCTTCATCATCTTGTCCAACGGGCCACGCTCGGTGTGCTCCGGGGCAATCTTCAGGTAACCACCAACGTGGTGGGTCACCAGCTCCTTGACGTACTCCGGTGATTCCACCGCCAGGTCGTAGCGCAGGCCGGAGGCGATCAGGATCTTCTTCACACCCGGCAAGGCACGGGCCTTGCGGTACAGCTCGATCAGCGAGCTGTGGTCGGTGTTGAGGTTTTCGCAGATGCCCGGGAACACGCACGACGGCTTGCGGCAGTGCTTCTCGATGTCGTGGCTCTTGCAGGCGATGCGGTACATGTTGGCAGTCGGGCCGCCAAGGTCGGAGACCACGCCGGTGAAGCCCGGCACCTTGTCGCGCATCTCTTCGATCTCGTTCAGGATCGATTCGTGCGAGCGGTTCTGGATGATGCGGCCTTCGTGCTCGGTGATCGAGCAGAAGGTGCAGCCACCAAAGCAGCCACGCATGATGTTCACCGAGAAACGGATCATTTCGTAGGCCGGGATGCGCTCCTTGCCATAGGCCGGGTGCGGCACACGGGCGTAAGGCATGCCGAACACGTAGTCCATTTCTTCGGTGCTCATGGGGATGGGTGGCGGGTTGAACCACACATCCACTTCGCCATGCTTCTGCACCAGTGCGCGGGCGTTGCCTGGGTTGGTCTCCAGGTGCAGCACGCGGTTGGCGTGGGCGTAGAGTACCGGGTCGTTACGCACCTTTTCGAACGACGGCAGGCGGATCACCGACTTTTCCCGGGTCACGCTCGGGCTGTCGAGAATCTGCACCACCTTGGCTTCGTTCGGGTCTTCCTGGTCGCCCTTGGCCTGCTCGATGGCGCAGGCCTGGGTGTCCTGGGTGTTCACGTACGGGTTGATGATCTTGTCGACGCGGCCCGGGCGGTCGATACGGGTGGAGTCGATTTCGTACCAGCCTTGTGGTGTATCACGGCGCACGAAGGCGGTGCCACGCACGTCGGTGATGGTCTCGATCTTCTCGCCGTTGGACAGGCGCTGGGCCACTTCGACCACCGCGCGCTCGGCGTTGCCGAACAGCAGGATATCGGCGCTGGCGTCGATCAGGATCGAATGGCGAACCTTGTCCTGCCAGTAGTCGTAGTGGGCAATGCGGCGCAGCGAAGCCTCGATGCCGCCGAGCACGATCGGCACATGCTTGTAGGCTTCCTTGCAGCGCTGGCTGTACACCAGGCTGGCGCGGTCCGGACGGCTGCCGGCCAGGCCACCTGGGGTGTAGGCGTCGTCGGAACGGATCTTCTTGTCTGCGGTGTAACGGTTGATCATCGAGTCCATGTTGCCGGCGGCCACGCCGAAGAACAGGTTCGGCTCGCCGAGCTTCATGAAGTCGTCTTTCGACTGCCAGTTCGGCTGGGCGATGATGCCCACGCGGAAGCCCTGGGCCTCCAGCAGACGGCCGATGATGGCCATGCCGAACGATGGGTGGTCGACGTAGGCATCACCGGTCACGATGATGATGTCGCAGGAATCCCAGCCGAGCAGATCCATCTCCTCCCTGCTCATCGGCAGGAAAGGTGCTGGCCCGAAGCATTCGGCCCAGTACTTGGGATAGTCGTAGAGTGGTTTGGCTGCTTGCATGTCAGTGACCGGTTCTGGTGTGCAGGGAAATCGCGGGCGCGGAATATAGCACAAATTTTGACCAAATCCGACTGGATTCGTGGGGATTGATGAGCTGGGACGACAGTTGGGGGCGCGGGGTGTCGGCGATCACCGGCGCAGGCGGTGCCATCCTCCGCGCTGGATTCTTCGCGACTGAAGCCGCTCCCAGAGGTGTCCCTGCTAACCCAGTGAATTACGCGCTGCTACACGAAAACAGGCTTTATTCATCATCGAAGTTATACATACCCGGCGCCAAGTTATTGAAGCGGGTGTACTAACAGATAACCGGCTCTGATGTAATAGGAACTAGCAGGTGCGGGATATAGCACAAATTTTGACCTAATCCGACTGCAATGGCCGGCTGATCTCCCTCGAATGATCTGGCAATGTTGCCAGTTTCATCAACTTCCTGGCCCACCTAGCATTTAGGAAACACCCAACCCAGGAAGCAAGTGATGAAAATATTCTACGCGTCTCATCGCCCAACCCTATTGCTGGATGGCCGTGGATTCACCCGTATCTTCAATGCAGGGCCAGGCACCCTTACCACGCACCAGGAAAATCACAGCCGCTTGATCGGCAGTGAAATGTCCAATTCACCCTCTTGCACACTTGACCAAAACGGCCGCACCCAGCTGACCTTCAGTGCATACGGCGCTAGAGTCGACCACGGACAAATACCTGCCTTCAAAGGCGAGCTTGAGGATCTGGTCACCGGCCATTACCTGCTGGGAAATGGCTACCGCGCTTACAACCCTCATCTCATGCGTTTCAACAGTCCAGACAGCGACAGCCCATTCGCAAAAGGAGGGTTGAATACCTACTCATTTGCTCTTTGCGACCCGATCAACCGCCGTGATCCGACGGGGCACGCTTTCGAGTTCATTCGTAAGCTATTCGTCAACAAGACCTATCGCGGACCTATCGTGGCGGAGTTCGACGGAATTGTTGTTTTTACTGGGCAAGAACGACCGGACGGAAAATTACCCACCCTGTATATCAGCGCCCATGGCGCTCCAGGCGTGATAGGTGCTGACGGCACCAATATTTACGATGCAACACGCACTTTCAAGGCACTGACAAGCCGCAATATCCAGCTGCACAACAGGCAAATTCATGTACTTGCATGTGACACAGCTTTCCCCGACCCGCTTACCGGCAGCTCATATATCAGCGACCTAAGCGCCCTTACAAAGTTTCAAGTTTCTGGCTACGCGACCACAGTTGCAGTCGTGGAGCGCCGTCAAGGCAACGAATACATTGTAGAGAAACAAAGGGTGCTGCCGCACCATGGAATGACATCGACAAAGACCCGAGCGGGTAAAGGTAGAAAGCAGCAAGACGCCACTGACGACATTCAGGCTGAGATATCCAAGCGGATCAGGACCGCCTGAACATTGAGTCGCTCTAACGAGGCGAGCCTCTACCGACTCTTCTCATTCGTCGTCGTCGAAGTTGTACATGCCCGGTGCGAGGTTCTCGAAGCGGGTGTACTTGCCGATAAACGCCAGGCGCACAAAGCCAATAGGGCCGTTACGCTGTTTACCGATGATGATTTCCGCCACACCCTTGTGCTCGGTCTCGGGGTGGTACACCTCGTCGCGGTACACGAACATGATCACGTCGGCGTCCTGCTCGATTGCACCGGATTCACGCAAGTCGGAGTTCACCGGGCGTTTGTTCGGGCGCTGTTCCAGGGAGCGGTTCAGCTGCGACAGGGCGATGACCGGGCAGTTGAATTCCTTGGCCAGGGCCTTGAGCGAGCGGGAAATTTCGGAAATCTCGTTGGTGCGGTTATCACCGGAAGAGCCCGGGATCTGCATCAGCTGCAGGTAGTCGACCATGATCATGCCGATTTCACCGTGCTCACGCGCCAAGCGCCGCGTACGCGCACGCATTTCAGACGGGCTGATGCCGGCGGTATCGTCGATGAACAGCTTGCGGTCGTTAAGCAGGTTGACTGCCGAGGTCAGGCGTGGCCAGTCGTCGTCGTCCAGCTGGCCGGAACGAACCTTGGTCTGATCGATACGGCCAAGGGAGGAAAGCATACGCATGATCAGCGATTCACCTGGCATTTCGAGGGAGAACACCAGCACCGCCTTTTCGCTGCGTAGCACGGCGTTCTCAACCAGGTTCATGGCAAAGGTGGTTTTACCCATCGACGGACGGCCGGCGACGATGATCAAGTCGGCAGCCTGCAGGCCGCTGGTTTTTTCGTCCAGGTCGGTGTACCCGGTAGAGATACCGGTGATATCACTGTCGGAATTGAACAGCGTATCGATACGGTCGATGGCCATGGTCAACAGCTCGTTGACGCCTACCGGGCCACCGGTTTTTGGCCGAGCCTCGGCGATCTGGAAGATTTGCCGCTCGGCATCGTCGAGAATCTCTGCAGCGTTGCGCCCCTGGGGGTTGAACGCGTTGTCGGCGATGTCGGTACTGATACTGATCAACTGGCGCAGCGTAGCCCGTTCGCGAATGATCGCGGCGTAGGCCTTGATGTTGGCCACCGACGGGGTGTTCTTGGCCAGCTCGGCCAGGTACGCCAGGCCGCCTACCTGCGAGGACAGGCCTTCCTTGTCCAACTGCTCGTGCAGGGTCACCACGTCGAATGGCTGGTTGGCATCGACCAACTTGTGCACGGCGCGGAAGATCAGCCGGTGGTCATGCCGGTAGAAGTCACCATCCGACACCTGGTCCAGCACCCGCTCCCAGGCATCGTTGTCCAGCATCAGGCCACCGAGCACGGCCTGTTCGGCCTCGATGGAATGCGGCGGTACCTTCAGGGCTGCGGTTTGCAGGTCTAGCTGTTCGGAGGTGGTGATCTCGTTCATGGCCACGAAAGAATTCTGGAGGATGAAAAAGACAAAGGGCACGGCCTGTAAAAAACAGGACCGTGCCCGATGTTAACCGCCTGACTCGCAAGGAGCCAGCCAGTTAGCGCAGCTTAGGCAGCTACGACGACCACACGTACGGTGGCTTCAACGTCGCTGTGCAGGTGCACGGCTACGTCGTATTCGCCAACCTGACGGATGGTGCCGTTCGGCAGACGAACTTCAGCTTTGGCCACTTCTACGCCGGAGGCGGTCAGGGCGTCAGCGATGTCGTGGGTGCCGATCGAACCGAACAGCTTGCCTTCGTCGCCAGCGGTGGCAGTGATGGTCACTTCCAGCTCGGCCAGTTGGGCAGCACGGCTTTCAGCCGACGATTTCTTGTCAGCAGCTGCTTTTTCCAGCTCGGCGCGACGTTCTTCGAACGCAGCCAGGTTGGCGGCGTTGGCAACGGTGGCCTTGCCGAATGGCAGCAGGAAGTTACGGCCGTAACCAGCCTTAACTTTTACTTTGTCGCCCAGGTTGCCCAGGTTAGCGACTTTTTCCAGCAGGATCAGTTCCATTTGGTAAAACCTCTTAACTTTTAACCTTCACCGTTCGCGGAGTCATTCCCCTTGGGGGACTTGCGACCGCGAAAATCAATCAGGCTGTCGACAATGGCCAAAACCATCAGCAAGGGGTAAATCAGCTGCATGATCAGCGGCAGCGTCACGTACATGCCCACCAGCCAGAAACCAGCCAGTCGGCCCTGTGCCACCAGCCCATGCATCAAAGCGATGCCGGCCAGCACCAGAACCAGGCTTGAGGCCGATGCCAGGATGATGAACTGCGGCCCGATGAACGGGGCCACCACCATCACTGCCACCAAGACCGCCATGGTCTGTTTCGGCAACTTCAGCGCGCGAAACTCGCGACCGAAGCCTCCAGGGTTGTACAACGCTGCCTGCCAGTAGCGCGCCAGCACCAAGGCCAGCACACTGAACAACTGCACCGTCACTGCTGTGGAAGCGACCAGCACAGGGCGGATCAGCTCACCGGAGAGCACCGGCTGCCCCTCGATTTTCGGCATGGCTTCGGCAAACGCCTTGGCCAGCACATCGAAGGTTTGCGCCAGCGCCAGATCGAGCACGAGGCTGAAAGCCACGGCGAACACGGCACTGACCAGCAACACACGGCTCCAGGGATGCTCGGCACGCAACAGGGCGGCCAAGGCCACAGCACCCGCAATCACCAAAAAGGTGATGGGATCGCCCATGACCCATACGGCCAGCCCGGCCAGCAGGCCGCCGGCGATGACCGTTGTAGCATCCTTGAACCCACGCCGCAGCAGCACAAGGCTGCAGGCAGCGGCACTCAACCAGAACAGCAGCGGCAGTACCGCGCTGATGACCACCACCAGGGTGGCCTGCACACGACCGCGCATGATGAAACTTGCTAACGCTCGCATGCTAATCCCTTACTGCTTGTCGACGACCCGGTCTCAGCGGCCGTGGCTGTCGGTGTAGGGCAGCAGGGCCAGGAAGCGGGCGCGCTTGATAGCGGTAGCCAGCTGACGCTGATAACGAGCTTTGGTACCGGTGATACGGCTTGGAACGATCTTGCCGGTTTCGGATACGTAAGCTTTCAGGGTGTTGAGATCTTTGAAGTCGATCTCTTTCACGTCTTCAGCAGTGAAGCGGCAGAATTTACGACGACGGAAGAAACGTGCCATTTAATAGGCTCCTCTAAAGGTCCGTGGATTACTCGTCAGCGTTATCGCTGGAGTCGCTGTCATTGCTGTCGTCGCCTTCGGCGGAGTCAGCATGCTCAGGACGCTCACGACGCTCACGGCGCTCGCTGCGGTTTTCTTCAGCCTTCAGCATCTCGGACTGGCCGGTAACGGCTTCGTCGCGACGGATGACCAGGTTACGGATAACGGCATCGTTGTAGCGGAAGTTGTCTTCCAGCTCGGCCAGGGCCTTGCCGGTGCACTCAACGTTCAGCATCACGTAGTGAGCCTTGTGAACATTGTTGATTGCGTAGGCCAGTTGACGACGGCCCCAGTCTTCCAGGCGGTGGATCTTGCCACCGTCTTCTTCGATCAGCTTGGTGTAACGCTCAACCATGCCGCCGACTTGCTCGCTCTGGTCCGGGTGAACCAGGAAGATGATTTCGTAATGACGCATGAATGCTCCTTACGGGTTAGTAGTCTGCCAGCGAATCTGGTCAGACAAGGAGTGAATGACACTGTATGTCTTGCACGGAGGGGAGGCACATAAGCGCCTGCCAGCTCGGCAAGGGGCGCAATTGTAGAGAAGGCGGGGCGCACAAGCAAGGCAATTGGTGAATATTTGAACAGCCTGAAACATATTCAGAATGCGCCCGCCCCCACAAGCAATCCGCATTGCCAAAGGCAACAGTGAACCAGTGGGAGCGGGCGCGCTCGCGAAGACGGTGGAACTGGCTGAAGATCAGCGCTTGGCTTGACGCTGACGCACCGCTTCGAACAGGCAAACCCCGGTCGCAACCGACACGTTCAGGCTGCTGACGCTGCCAGCCATCGGCAATTTCACCAGAAAATCGCAATGCTCGCGGGTGAGACGGCGCATGCCCTTGCCTTCTGCGCCCATGATCATCACCAGGGGGCCGGTCAGGTCCTGCTGGTAGATCTCCTGCTCGGCCTCGCCAGCGGTACCCACTACCCACAAGCCACGCTGCTGCAGCTTTTCCAGGGTACGCGCCAGGTTGGTCACGGCCACCAGCGGGATCACTTCCGCCGCACCGCATGCCACCTTGCGCACAACCGGCGTCAGCGTTGCAGACTTGTCCTTGGGCACGATCACTGCCGTGGCACCCGCCGCATCGGCCGTGCGCAGGCAAGCGCCAAGGTTGTGCGGATCGGTGACACCGTCCAGCACCAGGATCAGCGGCGGCGTTTCAGTGCGCTCGAGCAACTCCTCGAGCATCAACTCGCCCCATACCTGGCTCGGGCTCACCTCGGCGACCACGCCCTGATGCACGCCCTCTACCCAGGCATCCAACTCACGGCGCTCGGCCTGGCCGACCGGCACGCGGTTCTCCGCGGCCAGCGCCAGCAAGGTTTCGAGGCGTGGCTCGCTGCGCCCTTCCGACAGCCAGATCTGCTTGACCCGCTTTGGATGGTGCTGCAGCAATGCCTGCACGGCGTGCACGCCGTAGATCTTTTCCAGCTGACTCATGACTTGCTCTTGCTCTTGCGTGGCGCGCCGGACTTCGGCGGGCCTTTACGGTGCTTGGTCGGTTTGCCGGACGGTTTGCCACCTTTTTCCGCCTTGCTGCCAGCGCTGCTGCGCGCGTCGGTCATCAGGGCTTTTTTCATCTCACGGCTTTTACGCACTTCAGCATTGCGCTGCACGGCATCCTTGGGGAAATACGCTTCGGACGCTTCGCTTTTGCGGCTGCGCGGCTTGGGCGTGGCTTTCGCTTCGGCAACCGGCGGCTGCTCGGCCTTTTCGGTAGCCTGTGCGGCGCCGCGCTGCTTGCGGCCGATCGGTGCGGCGAGGGTCTTGTCCGACACTTCGAAGTCGATCTTGCGCTCGTCCAGATCGACGCGCATGACCTTGACTTCGATGGTGTCGCCCAGGCGGAAGCTGCGCCCTGTGCGCTCGCCGGACAGGCGGTGATGCACCGGGTCGAAGTGGTAATAGTCGCCCGGCAGCGCACTGACGTGCACCAGGCCTTCCACATAGATATCGGTCAGCTCGACGAACAGGCCAAAACCGGTCACCGCAGTGATCACACCCGGGAACGTCTCGCCCACACGGTCCTTCATGAACTCGCACTTGAGCCAGTTGACCACGTCACGGGTGGCCTCGTCGGCCCGGCGCTCGGTCATCGAGCACTGTTCGCCGAGTTGCTCCAGGGTGTTTTCGTCGTACGGGTAGATACGCGCCTTGGGGATGCTCATGGCACCGGCACGCTTGACGTGCGGGGTATCTACCTTGGAACGGATGATGCTGCGGATGGCGCGGTGCACCAGCAGGTCCGGGTAACGGCGGATCGGCGAGGTAAAGTGGGTGTACGCCTCGTAGTTCAAGCCAAAGTGGCCGTTGTTCTCGGTGCTGTACACCGCCTGGCTCAGCGAGCGCAGCATGACGGTCTGAATCAGGTGGAAGTCCGGGCGCCCGGCGATGCTCGCCAGCAGAGCCTGGTAGTCCTTCGGCGACGGGTCCTTGCCCTTGTGCAGGCTCAGGCCCAGCTCACCCAGGAAGGCGCGCAGCTTTTCCAGGCGCTCTGGCGGCGGGCCGTCGTGCACGCGGTACAGGGCTGGCACGCCATGCTTCTGCAGGAACTCGGCGGTGGCCACGTTGGCCGCCAGCATGCATTCCTCGATCAGCTTGTGGGCATCATTGCGTACGGTCGGGCGAATTTCCGCGATCTTGCGCTGGTCACCGAAGATGATGCGGGTTTCCTGGGTTTCGAAGTCGATGGCACCACGCGTATGACGCGCATCCACCAGCACCTTGTACAGGTTGTACAGGTTCTTCAGGTCCGGCACGACTTCCTTGTACTCTTCGCGCAGCGCTTTGCCCTCACGGGTACGGGCGTGCTCGAGCATGCTGCTGACCTTGTTGTAGGTCAGGCGGGCGTGAGAGTGGATCACGCCTTCGTAGAACTGATAGTCGACCATCTGGCCGGCTTTGTTCATGGTCATTTCACAAACCATGGCCAACCGGTCGACATGCGGGTTCAGCGAGCACAGGCCGTTGGACAGCTCTTCGGGGAGCATCGGCACCACACGCTCGGGGAAGTACACCGAGTTGCCGCGCTGCTGGGCTTCGACATCCAGGGCCGAGCCCAGGCGCACGTAGCTGGAAACGTCGGCAATGGCCACGTACAGACGCCAGCCACCGGAGAACAGGCGCAGCTTGCCCAGGGGCTCGCAATAAACGGCATCGTCGAAGTCGCGGGCGTCTTCACCATCAATGGTGACGAACGGCAGATGGCGCAGGTCGACGCGCTTCTCTTTATCCTTCTCCTCGACTTCGGAGCGGAACTTGCGTGCTTCCTTGACCACATCAGCAGGCCAGACGTGCGGGATGTCGTAGCTGCGCAGGGCTACGTCGATTTCCATGCCTGGGGCCATGTAGTTGCCGATGACCTCGACCACATCGCCTTGCGGCTGGAAGCGCGGGGTTGGCCAGTGGGTGATCTTGATTTCGACGAACTGACCGATCTTGGCACCGCCGTTACGCCCGGCGGTCACCAGCACTTCCTGCTGGATCTTCGGGTTGTCCGGCGTCACGTAGCCAATGCCGCCTTCTTCGAAATAGCGACCGACCACGCTCTCATGGGCGCGGGAAATGACCTCGACGATCACCCCTTCACGGCGCCCACGGCGGTCTGTGCCGGAAACCCGCGCCAACGCGCGGTCGCCATCGAAGGCCAGACGCATCTGCGACGGGCCAAGGAACAGGTCATCACTGCCATCATCGGGGATGAGGAAACCAAAACCGTCGCGGTGGCCGGAGATACGGCCGCAGATCAGGTCCAGCTTGTCCACCGGGGCATAAGTGCCGCGCCGGGTATAGATAAGCTGGCCATCGCGCTCCATGGCACGCAGGCGGCGGCGCAGGGCTTCGATCTGGTCTTCCTCATACAGACCAAACTCTTTCGCCAGCTCCTCGCGGGCAGCGGGTTCGCCACGGTCGGCGAGGCGCTGCAGGATCAGCTCACGGCTGGGAATGGGGTTGTCGTATTTTTCCGCTTCGCGAGCGGCCTCGGGATCGAGGGATTGCCAATCGGCCATCAGAAGGGGTTCACCTTGGGGTATATAGATAGGAATTCTGGCATAGGCGTATTGAAACCGGAAATGTCTGCCTTGGACAGCCCCCGCTGCAGTGCATAGACAGCCGTAATAGGCCTGTGGAATCAACAAGTTGAATTTTTTGATTTTTTTTTGATTGGGGGCTTTACAGCCTTGGGGAGCGTCCGTATAGTGCGCACCACAACGACGGACAACCCCGAAGTTGTAGTAGAGATGAACGGCGCTGTAAAGCATCTTGTAATCTCGAATGTGTGCCCAGGTGGCGGAATTGGTAGACGCGCTGGTTTCAGGTATCAGTGACCGCAAGGTCGTGGAAGTTCGAGTCTTCTCCTGGGCACCAAATATTTTCAAGTAACAGATGACCAAGGATCTGTTACTACTGTGTGAAAGCGAACGATAGTCGCCTTCTGCAGATGATGTAAAGCTTTGCCCAGGTGGCGGAATTGGTAGACGCGCTGGTTTCAGGTATCAGTGACCGCAAGGTCGTGGAAGTTCGAGTCTTCTCCTGGGCACCATACAAAAACCCACTAGCTTGCTAGTGGGTTTTTTCTTGCCTGCGTTTTGTGCATCCCTCCCCTTTCGGCCATTGGTGCAAACCCATTTCGACGGTTACACCATCGTCTGACCATGAATTTCTCGTCACCCGGCCACTTGAGAAACGATTTCGTTTACCATTGTTTCCAAATATGTAGCCGTAAGCGAGGAAGTACCCGCATGACGATCCGCCCGCAACCGCTGATGCGCACCTTGGCCGCCGCCGTGCTGAGCCTGGTCATCGGCGCTCCGGCCGCCATGGCAGACGCACCGGTCAGCCTGACCATGTACAACGGTCAGCACAAGGAAATCGGCGAAGCCATCGCCAAGGCCTACGAGGCCAAGACCGGTATTCATATCGACATCCGCAAGGGCAGCAGCAACCAGCTGGCCAGCCAGATCATCGAGGAAGGCGACCGTTCGCCGGCCGACATCATCTACACCGAAGAGTCCCCACCCCTGAACAACCTGGGCGAACTGGGCCTGCTGGCCAAGATCGACGACGCCACCGCGAACATGATGCCCAAGGAGTACGTTGGCGCCAACGGTACCTGGATGGGTATCACGGCCCGTACGCGCATCGTGGTGTACAACCCGAAGAAGGTCGACGAAAAAGACCTGCCAACCACGGTGATGGACTTCGCCAACCCTGAGTGGGAAGGCCGCGTCGGCTACGTGCCCACCAGTGGTGCGTTCCAGGAGCAGGCCGTGGCCATTCTGAAGATGCATGGCCGCGAAGCCACCGAAGAATGGCTGACCGGCCTGAAAGCTTTCGGCAAGACCTACACCAACAACATGGTCGCCCTCAAAGCCGTGGAAAAAGGCGAAGTGGCGGCGGTCCTGGTGAACAATTACTACTGGTACGCGCTTGAACGCGAGCGCGGCAAGCTGGACACCAAGCTCTACTACCTGGCCGACGGCGATGCCGGCAACCTGGTCACCATCTCTGGCGCGGCCGTGGTCAAGGCCAGCAAGCACCCGAAAGAAGCCCAGGCTCTGCTCAACTGGATGGCCAGCGAAGAGGGCCAACGCGTGATTACCCAGACTACCGCCGAGTACCCGCTGCACAAGGGCATGGTTTCGGACCGTGGCCTGAAGCCGTTCAACGAGCTGCGCCCGCCGAACATCTCGCCAGCCGACCTGGGTAATGCCGAAGAAGCCATCGAGCTCGAGCGCGAGGTCGGTCTGCTCTGATGACTGCCGCCCTGTCCGAACCGGCGCCGGTACGCTTCGTTCCGCGCCGCAAGCGCCCGTCCATCTGGGTGGTGCTGCCTGTGCTGTTCCTGGTGGCGATGAGCTTGCTGCCACTGGCTTACGTCGCCATCAAAGCCTGGGAAGCAGGCTGGCGCGAAGCCTTGCACCTGCTGTGGCGGCCCTTTGTCTGGGGGCTGATGCGCAACACCCTGATGCTGATGGTCGGGGTGACACTGACCTGCATGGTGGTCGGCCTGGCGCTGGCCTGGTTGCTGGAGCGCAGCAACCTGGCCGGCCGTCGGCTGTGGGGCGTGGTGTTGTGCCTGCCGTTCGCCGTGCCATCGTTCGTCAGCAGCTTCACCTGGGTGTCGCTGAGCTCGAACTTCGAAGGCCTTGGCGGGGCGATCATGGTCATGGCCCTGTCCAAGTACCCGCTGGTGTTCCTGCCTGTTGCCGCGACCCTGCGCAACCTCGACACCTCGCTTGAGGAATCGGCGCGCACCCTGGGCTGCAGCCGCTGGGGCGTGTTCAGCAAGGTCACCCTGCCGCTGCTGTGGCCGTCGATGCTCGGTGGTGCGCTACTGATTGCCCTGCATATGCTGGTGGAGTTTGGCGCGCTGTCGATCCTAGGCCTGCAGACGTTCACCACGGCCATCTACCAGCAGTTCGAACTGGAGTTCAGCAATGCCAACGCGGCCATGCTGTCTGCTGTGCTGCTGGCGATGTGCCTGGTGATGCTTTGGTTGGAACTGCGCGTACGCGGCAAAGCCCGCCATGTGCGCATCGGCCAAGGCGTAGCGCGGCGCGCGCAACCCGTGCGGCTGCGGGGCTGGGCGGTGCTGGCGCAGCTGTTCTGCATTGGCCTGGCAGTGCTGGGCAGCGGTATTCCGCTGGCCATGCTCGGCTACTGGCTTAGCGTCGGTTCATCGGCAGCGTTCCCGGTGGCAGCCATTTCCAAGGCGCTGTTCACTTCGCTGTCGGTGTCACTTGGCGGTGCAGGTTTCTGTGTGTTGCTGGCCCTGCCGATCAGCTTCCTGGTGGTACGTTACAAAGGTCGCCTGGCGATCTGGGCCGAGCGCCTGCCGTACCTGTTGCACGCCCTCCCCGGCCTAGTGATTGCCCTGACCTTGGTGTTCTTCGCCCTGCACTACGTGCCGGCGCTGTACCAGACCACGGCATTGCTGCTGCTGGCTTATGCGCTGCTCTTCTTGCCATTGGCCCAGTCGCCAGTGCGCACCGCGCTGAACAAGGCCTCGCCGACGCTGGAGGAAGCCGCGCGCACGCTGGGTGCCAACAGCTTCGCGGCGTTCTGCCGGGTGACCTTGCCAATCATCTTCCCAGCCATGGCGGCAGCGTTTGCGCTGGTGTTCCTGGATGCCATGAAAGAGCTGACCGCTACCCTGCTACTGAGCCCGACCGGGATGACCACCCTGGCGACCGAGGTATGGGCACACACCGCCAACGTCGAATTCGCCGCAGCGGCGCCTTATGCGGCATTGCTGATTGTGGTGTCGGGGCTGCCGGTTTATCTGCTGACCACGCGGATGTACCTGAACAAGGCATGAGTCGTGTAGCCCTCATCACCTGCAAGGCAGCGATGAGGGCACCCCAGCCATCACGCGATATTGCGCAGCATGCGCCGCACGATTGGCCCGTGAGCCATGCCGACAGGCAGCATGTAGTAGCGACCGAAACGATTGAAGCACTGCACCGAGGTGGTGACGCTAAGGCGCTGCCGGCCTTGCTCTGCTTCATCCAGGTCCATGCTCACCATGACCGCCAAGTGCGTGTCACGTGAAGTCAGGACCAGTTGCTGGTCGCTGATCGCCTCAACGGTGAAGAAATCCAGAAGCCCACCCACTACCGGAGCCCGCTCGGGGTTAAGTGACGAGAAGCCGTGGATAGCAGCGACGTTGAACCGGCGCGAGATGAAGTCGCGCAGGCGGAAGGCTGCAGCCAACCAGCCCGGCACGTCCGAGGTCATGGCGTAATAGGCCTTGATGGCAGTCATTGGCGCAGTGACGTTTATGCCATCGCTATGAAGAAAATCCAGCTCCGCCGGAGCGGCGACCAGTTGGGCGGACATGAACAACTCCTTTTGTCACGTGTCGCCGCCATCATAGCAATGCCGCCCACGGAGTAACGGCCCTGTGTGCCGCTCCCACAACGCTCACCTTATGCCCTGAATTGTCCCAGGCTTGCCCGCAATTGCGCCGCCAAGTCATCCAGCACCTTGCTGCTGGCCGTGGTCTGCATCACCACCTCAGCCGAGCGCTCAGCCTGGGCATGGATGGTTTCCACCCGGCCACGCACCGCCTGCGCGCCATTCGCCTGCTGCTCAGCAGCGCGGGTAGCAAGGCCAATGGCCGCATGCACCTGCTCGACCGCCGCCTGCACCGACTGTTGCCGGCGTTCGTTGTCACGCAGCACCAGCAACCCTTCGCTGGCCTTGAGCCCGGCCTGGCTGATAGTCGCCACTGCTTCCTTGGCGCCCTTCTGCAACGCGGCAATATGCGCCTGGATATCCCCGGTGGAGCTTTGCGTCTTGCTCGCCAGCGCCCGCACTTCGTCGGCTACCACGGCAAAACCGCGCCCGGTTTCACCAGCTCGGGCCGCCTCGATGGCAGCATTCAAGGCCAACAGATTGGTCTGCTCGGCGATGCCATGGATCACTGTCAGCACCACTTCGATCTGCTCACTCTGCTTGGCCAGCCGCTCGATCACCTGGGAGCCGGTATTCACTTGCCCGGCCAGGTTCTCGATCAAGCCGGCGAGCTGGGTCGAGGTGCGACTGTTCTCGTCAGTGGCCTGGCGGATATCCACCACCTGCTGCAAGGCCGCCTGCATCGCATGGCTTTCGGCCTGAGCCTCATCGGCCATGCTCGACAGGTCACGCAGGCTAGCCGCCACTTCATCGCGCTGCAGCGCAGCAGCGGCATCGGCACCCGCATTGCGCTGGGCCATTGCACCAATTTCCACGCCGGTGCGCTGCGCCACTTCACCCGCCTCGCGCACGATCGGTTGCAGCTTGTCGACAAAGCGGTTCACCGCCGAGGCCATGTCGCCAATTTCATCGCGGCTGTCGAGCGGCACACGCTTGGTCAGGTCACCTTCACCGGCCGCCAGATCGTCCAAGGCGCCAATTAACAAACGCAGCTTGCTCAACACTCGACGACCCAGCACTAAAGCCACCACCAACAGTACGCCCAGGCCAACCAGCACCAGGCCCAGACCGATGCGCCAGCGCAGCTCGGCGGCGGCTTCGCGCACGGTCTGCGCGGTATTGGCCTGCATTGCGGCCGCGCTGCCTTGGGCTTTCTCCAGGCGTTCGCGCAGGGTCTTGCCACTGTCGGCAGCAGCGCCGACCAGGCTGTCACCAACCAGCTGTTCACCACTGGCGATCAGTGCCGCAAAGCGTTGATCCAGGGCTTTGAGCTCCTGATCGATACCGGCCGTGGAAACCCCCATCACCACCTTGCCGATTTCTGCGCCATTGGGGTTGATCGAGGCTTCGACAAAGTACACCGCCTGGTCGCGCCGGGCGGCGTCGATCACCTTGTCCAGCGCACGTTCGCCCTGGCCCTTTTCCATCAGCGCCTGATTGATCGGGTTTTGCCGGTTGAGGTAGCGGGTCAGGTGCTGGCCCTGGGCGTCGTCGTACACCACGAACAGCACGTTAGGGTTGCGCTGGGCGCGCCGGGCGAAGTCGGAGAGTACCGGCACATCGTTGTCCCAGATCGCCCTAGGCGCAACCGAAGCCAGTAGCTCGGCCATGTCGTTGGCGGAGTCCTTGAGGTTCTTTTCCAGGGTGTTGCGCAGTTGCTGCTGTTCGCTTTGCAGGCGTTCCGACAACCCTGCACTCAGGCGCTGACGGGTGCTGCTGGACAGGCCGTCGAGCCCCGTGCGCACATCTTGCCCAGCTTGCTCCAGGTCGCTGGCGAGCTGGCGGCTGTCATTGCCCAGGCGCTCGCCAAGGTCGGCCTCCAGAGCAGTGACTGTGCTTCGGGTAAGCGCAACGGCCACCAGCACCTGCACCAAAAGAGCGATACCAAGGGCAACAAACACAGGCCGCAAGAGGCGGCTTCGTAACAGTGAGAGGATGGCAGACACGGTGTAACCCTCGTGTTTTCTGGCGCCACTATTTTGATGGCATCTACAGAAACTTCTTACAGCAAGGGTTGTGCCGGAGGCAGCAGGGATAAACGCCAAGGTTCAGCAAGGCGGTTACCTGCCCCACAAATGAAAACGCCGCAGCCCCTTTCAGGGCCACGGCGTCAGATCAGCCTGGAGGGCAGATCAGGCGAACGGGTGACGCAGCACGATGGTCTCGTTGCGGTCCGGGCCGGTCGAAATGATGTCGATCGGTGCGCCGACCAGCGCTTCGATGCGCTTGATGTAGTCACGCGCAGCTTGCGGCAGCTCTTCCAGGGTTTTCACGCCCAGGGTCGACTCGCTCCAGCCTGGCATCTCTTCGTACACCGGCTCCAGGCCAATGTAGCTGTCGGCGTCGGAAGGCGCGTCGATGACCGCACCGTTCTCGTTCTTGTAGCCCACGCAGATGTTGATGGTTTCCAGGCCGTCCAGTACGTCCAGCTTGGTCAGGCAGATGCCCGAGATGCTGTTGACGTCGATGGCGCGACGCAGGATCACGGCATCGAACCAGCCGCAACGACGGGCACGGCCAGTGGTGGAACCGAACTCGTGGCCACGCTTGGCCAGGGTAGCGCCGGTCTCGTCGAACAGCTCGGTCGGGAACGGACCGGAACCTACGCGAGTGGTGTAGGCCTTGGTGATACCCAGGATGTAGTCCAGGTACATAGGACCAACGCCGGAACCGGTGGAGATACCGCCAGCAGTGGTGTTGGAGCTGGTGACATACGGGTAGGTACCGTGGTCGATGTCCAGCAGCGAGCCCTGGGCGCCTTCGAACATGATGTCCTTGCCGGCGCGACGCAGGTTGTGCAGCTCGGCGGTGACATCGAGCATCATCGGCTTGAGCTGTTCGGCGTAGGCCATGCACTCATCCAGGGTTTGCTGGAAGTCGATGGCCGGCTCTTTGTAGTAGTTCACCAGCTGGAAGTTGTGGTAGTCCAGCAGTTCACCCAGCTTGGCAGCGAAACGCTCGCGGTGGAACAGGTCACCCACGCGCAGGCCGCGGCGCGCGACCTTGTCTTCGTAGGCTGGGCCGATGCCACGGCCGGTGGTGCCGATCTTGGCTTCGCCACGGGCTTTTTCACGGGCCTGGTCCAGGGCCACGTGGTACGACAGGATCAGCGGCGCAGCCGGGGAGATGCGCAGGCGCTCGCGCACCGGTACGCCCTTCTCTTCCAGCTTGGTGATTTCACGCATCAGTGCGTCCGGGGCAACGACCACGCCGTTGCCGATCAGGCACTGTACGCCTTCACGCAGGATGCCGGACGGAATCAGGTGCAGAACGGTCTTCTCACCGTTGATCACCAGGGTGTGGCCCGCGTTGTGGCCACCTTGGTAGCGCACTACGGCGGCAGCATGTTCGGTCAGCAGATCGACGATCTTGCCTTTGCCCTCATCACCCCACTGGGTGCCCAGGACGACGACATTCTTACCCATTACATTGGTCCTCATTCACGCAAACTTGGTTGCCGGCCTGTTGCCGACGCAGAAACTCACTGGGCCAGCGGCAGAACCTGCCAGCGCCCGTCTTGCTGAATCAATTGCCGATCACAATCCGCCTCGAGAGCAGCACTCAACGGCTGGCCAGGCAAAGCCTGGACCACACGCTGGCCCTCGTTGCGCAACTGGCAGACTTGCTGCCAGAGGGCCGCGTCGCCACTGTCCGGCATCCAGATGCCGCCCGTAGGCAATACGACCTCCGCTCGCCCCAGTGTGACCAGGGTCTTCAAATCCGTGGAGAAACCGGTGGCCGGGCGTGCCCGGCCAAAGTCGGCGCCGATGTCGTCGTAGCGCCCGCCCTGGGCGATCGATTGACCCTCGCCCGGCACGAACACGGCGAACACCACGCCAGTGTGATAGTTGTAACCGCGCAGTTCGCCGAGGTCGAAGTACAGCGGCAGGTCGGGGTAGCGCGACGCCAGGCGATCAGCGATCGCCAGCAGGTCGTCCAGCGCCGCCAGCACGCTGGCCGGGGCACGGCCCAGGCGCACGCGGGCGTCGGCCAGCACTTCACGGCCACCGCACAGCTCGACCAGTGCGCGCAGCATGTTGCCCAGATCCTTCGGCAGGTCAGCGGTCAGCGCCTGCACTTCATCGACGGCCTTGCGCTGCAGGGCGTCGAACAGCTGCTGCTCGACCGCGCCGGACAGGCCGGCAGCACGGGCCAGGCCGCGGTAGATACCGACGTGGCCCAGGTCCATGTGCACGTCCGGCACATCGGTCAGTTGCAGCGTGGCAAGCATCAGGCTGATGACTTCGACGTCGCTGGTCGGGCTGGCATCGCCATACAGTTCAGCGCCCAACTGGATCGGGCTGCGCGAGGTGGACAGTGCACGCGGCTGAGCGTGCAGCACGCTGCCGGCATAGCACAGGCGGCTCGGGCCTTCACGGCGCAGGGTATGGGCGTCGATACGCGCCACCTGCGGAGTGAAGTCGGCGCGGAAGCCCATCAGGCGGCCGGACTGCGGGTCCACTACCTTGAAGGTGCGCTGATCCAGGTCCTGGCCGGCGCCGGTGAGCAGCGACTCCAGGTACTCGATATGCGGGGTGACGACCAGTTCGTAGCCCCAACTCTGGAACAGGTCCAACACCTGGCGACGCGCGATCTCGATGCGCGCAGCCTCAGGTGGCAGTACTTCCTCGATGCCATCTGGCAGCAGCCAGCGGTCTACCGTTGCCATTACGCCATTTCCCCTCTGGTCCGGGCGGCTTGCCAGCAGGCGAGCCGTCAGTAAAGCCGGTATCGCGCACAGCAGCGGGCAGCACTGATCCCAGCGCAGCCACCGTACCCGACACCCTCGAATTGCCTTGCGACCTGACCAAACCGTCAACTGGCGCGGTGCCAATCAACCTTGCAGACGCAAAAAAGCCGGGAAATTTCCCGGCTGCCTCATCATACACCCCTTTTCATTCAGGATGCACCCCGCCTGGTGTTTTAGCTGCCAGGCGGGGCGCCGCTGCATTAAAATCAGGGCCTGAGCATCACGGCTTGCTCTTGTCCAGGTAACGGAAGAACTCGTTCTTCGGGTCCAGGACCAGCACGTCGCTCTTGCTCGAGAAGCTTTCGCGGTATGCCTGCAGGCTACGGTGGAACGCATAGAAATCAGCGTCCTGGCTGTAGGCCTTGGCATAGATGGCGGCCGCCTGGGCGTCACCATCACCGCGGGTTTCTTCTGCTTCGCGATAGGCCTCGGCCAGCAGCACACGGCGCTGACGGTCGGCATCGGCACGGATACCTTCAGCCAGCTCGTTACCTTTGGCACGGTGCTCGCGGGCTTCACGCTCACGCTCGGTGCTCATGCGATCGAACACGCTGCGGTTGACTTCCTTCGGCAGGTCGATGGCCTTGACGCGCACGTCGACCACCTCGATACCCAGCTCCTTGTTGGCCATGCGGTTCAGCGATGCAGTGATGTCAGCCATCAGTGCGTCACGTTCACCGGAAACCACCTCGTGCAAGGTACGTTTACCGAACTGGTCACGCAGGCCGCTTTCCAGACGACGCGACAGACGCTCGTCGGCGATCTGCTTCATACCGGACGTGGCAGTGTAGAAGCGCTCGGCATCCTTGACGCGCCACTTGGCGTAGGCGTCGACCATCACGGCTTTCTTCTCCAGGGTCAGGAACCGCTGGGTCGGGGCGTCGAGGGTCATGAGGCGGGCGTCGAACTTGCGCACCTGGTTCACGTACGGAATCTTCACGTGCAGGCCAGGCTGAACGTCCGCCTGGACCACCTTACCAAAGCGCAGCAGTACCGCACGTTCGGTCTGGGACACGATGTAGAAGCTGTTCCAGGCCACGATGGCCAGGACCACGGCGGCGATCAGGGCGATCAGCGATCTATTGCTCATCAGCGGCTCTCCCTAGTACGCAGCGGCTGCTGTTGCTGTTGCATGTCCTGCGCCGCACGGGCGGCCGCATCGTTGACCGATGGCGACACAGTGCTGCTTGGCGTGGACGGGTTGCGGCTGCCTTCGACCATCTTGTCCAGTGGCAGGTAGAGCAGGTTGTTCTGCCCGTCCTTGGTCGCCACCATGACCTTGCTCGAATTGCTGTAGACCTCTTGCATGGTCTCCAGGTACAGACGCTGACGGGTCACGTCAGGTGCCTTGTGGTACTCGGCAACCAGCTTGGTGAAACGGTCGGCCTCACCCTTGGCGCGGGCGATGACTTCGTCGCGGTAACCGTTGGCGTCCTCGATGATGCGCTGGGCCTGACCACGGGCTTCCGGCACCACGCCATTGGCGTAGGATTCGGCCTGGTTGCGGGCACGCTGCTCGTCTTCGCGGGCACGGATCACGTCATCGAAGGCTTCCTGCACTTCACGCGGGGCTGCCGCGCTCTGTACGTTGACCTGGGTAACGGTGATACCGGTACGGTAGTTGTCGAGGAAGCGCTGCAGACGTTCGCGGATATCCACGGCCATCTGTTCACGGCCTTCGGTCAGCACCTGGTCCATCGAGGTGGAACCCACCACGTGGCGCAAGGCACTGTCGGTCGCGTGCTGCAGGCTCACCTCAGGCTGGTCGACGTTGAGCACGAAGTCCTGAAGGTTGCTGATCTTGTACTGGACGGTCAGCGGCACCTCGACGATGTTCTCGTCTTCGGTCAGCATCTGGCCCTGCTTGGTATAGGCACGCTCGCGCGTGACGTTTTCCATGTACTTGCGATCGATCGGCGGGAAGTAGATGTTCAGGCCGGGACCGACCGTCTCGTAGTACTTGCCGAAGCGCAGCACCACGGCCTGCTCCTGCTCGTCGACCACGTACACGGCGCTGTACAGCCAGATGGCCGCCAGTACCGCCAGGCCAATGCCCAGCAGGCCCAGGCCACCGCCCTTGCCGACATTGCGGTCACCGCCGCCACGTTTTTTGCTACCGCCGAACATGCCGTTGAGGCTGTCCTGCAGTTTGCGGAAGGCCTCGTCCAGATCCGGCGGACCTTTTTTGTCACCACCACCGCCACCGCCACCACGGCGGCCGCCCCAGGGATCCTGATTGTTCGAGTTGCCACCCGGCTCGTTCCAAGCCATAGCGCTCTCCATCTGATAAAGCAAAGACGCGCCCACGGCGCGCCGTCCAATGCTACAGAATGCCTGTCACTGCTGCCCGGCGACCTCGACGAGCATTTATTGCAAAGTGTGTTGCTCGACAAACACTTGCGGCTCCATGCCTTCGCGGCTGACCAGGCGATTCAGTTCGACCATGGGCAGTCGCACGCTCAGCAGGCTGCGCCCTTCTTCATCATGCTCTTCACTCTGCACGGCACCCAGGGCAAAGAATTGCGCGCGCAAGCGGGCAAAACGCTGCTCCAGGCACAGGGTACCGACAAACAGATCATCCCCCAGCAACTCGGCAACCGCCTGGCCAACCAGCTCCAGGCCACGCCCATCGCGTGCCGATACCCAGACCCGTTCCGGCTTGCCATCGGCATTGCGCTGGATCTGTGGCTCGACATCTTCGAGCAGGTCGAGTTTGTTATACACCTCGAGGATCGGCAAGCCTTCAGCGCCAATCTCACCCAACACGGCCAGCACCTGCTCGATCTGCTCCATGCGCTCTGGCTCATGGGCGTCGATCACATGCAGCAACAGGTCGGAGTTGCTCGACTCTTCGAGCGTAGCCCGAAATGCCTCGACCAGCTTGTGCGGCAGGTGGCGAATGAAGCCCACGGTGTCGGCCAGCACGATTGGCCCCAGGTCATTGAGCTCGAGCCGGCGCAGGGTCGGGTCGAGGGTGGCGAACAGCTGGTCCGCAGCGTACACCTCGGACTCGGTCAGGGCGTTGAACAGTGTGGACTTGCCGGCGTTGGTGTAACCCACCAGCGACACGGACGGAATATCCGCACGCTTGCGCCCACGCCGCGCCTGCTCGCGCTGGCTGCGCACTTTCTCCAGGCGTGACTTGATCTGGCGTATGCGCACCCGCAACAGTCGGCGGTCGGTTTCGAGCTGCGTTTCACCCGGGCCGCGCAGGCCGATACCACCTTTCTGTCGCTCAAGGTGAGTCCAGCCGCGCACCAGCCGCGTGCTCATGTGCTCCAGCTGGGCCAGTTCGACCTGCAGCTTGCCTTCATGGGTACGCGCCCGTTGGGCGAAGATATCGAGGATCAGCCCGGTACGGTCGAGCACACGACACTCGAACACACGTTCAAGGTTGCGCTCCTGACTGGGCGTGAGGGTGTGATTGAAAATCACCAGGTCTACCTGCTCGGCATGGACCAGGTCGTGCAATTCCTCGACCTTGCCACTGCCAATCAGGTATTTGGCGGAAGGCTGATGCCTTGTCACCGTGACCAGCGAGACGATGTCGGCACCGGCCGACAATGCCAACTCCTGAAACTCCTGCGGGTCTTCGCGCGCCTCAGGGTTCTGACCTTCCAAGTGAACGAGCAACGCTCGCTCACCACCACCGTGGCGCTCAAAGAACAATGCAGGCTCCTATCAGGCGTTGCCTGGCTCGCTGTCGCCGTGCTCGCCATCGGTCGGGCTTGGCAGGCGGACCGGACGGGCCGGAACCACGGTCGAAATGGCGTGCTTGTAGACCATCTGGCTGACGGTGTTCTTCAGCAGAACCACGAACTGGTCGAACGATTCGATCGAACCCTGCAGCTTGATACCGTTGACCAGGTAGATGGATACCGGGACCTTTTCTTTTCTCAAGGTGTTCAAGTAAGGGTCTTGTAGCGAATGCCCTTTTGACATATGCCGCACTCCTGTAAGGATAAATAATAGAAAATCAATAAAATCGATAAATTAGGCCGCCCCTTCGCAAGAATAGACGGCAATCAGCAGGGACTCAGCTCAATATGGAGATGGCCCCAAGGTATTTCAAGGTGCGGGACAGATTGTCGCAGGCCAGGCTGTCAAGCCAGTGCACTTCAGGCCAGCCACGCAACCAGGTGAACTGCCGTTTGGCCAGCTGCCGAGTAGCAATGATACCGCGTTCACGCATCTCATTCTCAGTCAGCTTGCCGTCCAGGTAATCCCAGACTTGCCGATAACCCACTGCCCGTATAGACGGCAGCCCGGCGTGCAAGTCACTTCTGGCTCGCAGCGATCGGACCTCCTCAACGAAGCCCTGTTCCAGCATCTGCGAAAATCGTAACGCAATTCGCTGATGCAAAATGTGACGATCTGTAGGAGCAATCGCCAAACTGGCGACAGTATAGGGCAAATGTCCGCCAGCGCCTGCGTCTGCGCCGCGACTTTCCGCGAATTGACGTTGACGATGGGCCGTCATGCTCTCGCCGCTCACCCGGTATACCTCCAGCGCCCGGATCAGCCGCTGCGGGTCGTTGGGGTGGATGCGCGCCGCCGACACCGGGTCGACCTCGGCCAGTTGACGGTGCAACTCGGCCAGCCCCAAGGCTTCGGCCTGGGCTTCCAGCTCGGCGCGCACTGCGGCATCGGCCGCCGGCATGTCGGCCAGGCCATCGATCAACGCCTTGTAATAGAGCATGGTGCCGCCGACCAGCAACGGGATCTTGCCGCGCGCAGTGATCTCGGCCATGGCCTCCAAGGCATCGGCACGGAACTGTGCGGCCGAATAGCTCTCGGCCGGGTCACGAATGTCGATCAGCCGGTGCGGGTGGGCGGCGAGGATTTCTTTCGAGGGTTTGGCCGAGCCGATGTCCATGCCCCGGTAGACCAGTGCCGAATCGACGCTGATCAGTTCACAGGGCAGCACTTTGGTCAGCTCGATGGCCAGGTCGGTCTTGCCGGCCGCCGTCGGACCCATCAGGAATATTGCAGGGGGCTTGCTGCTCATTTCATCGACCGCGCAGGAAGAGTTTGTCCAGGTCGTCCAGGCCCATCTGGGTCCAGGTGGGACGGCCATGGTTGCACTGGCCGCTGCGCTCGGTGTTTTCCATGTCGCGCAGCAGGGCGTTCATCTCGGGAATTGCCAGGCGCCGGTTGGCGCGCACGGCGCCATGGCAGGCCATGGTACCGAGCAGTTCGTTGAGGTGCGCCTGAATACGGTCGCTGGTGCCGTATTCCATCAAGTCGGCCAGCACGTCCTGCACCAGGCGGTTGGCCTCGGCCTGCTTGAGCAAGGCCGGGATCTGGCGAACCGCCAAGGTCTCGGGGCCCAGGCGTTGCAATTCGAAGCCCAGGCGCTGGAACCACTGAGCATGCTCTTCGGCACAGTCGGCCTCACGCTGGCTCAGGGCCAGGGTTTCCGGCACCAGCAGCGGCTGGCCACTGAGGCCCTCGCTGGCCATGGCCACCTTGAGCCGCTCGTACATGATCCGCTCATGGGCGGCGTGCATGTCCACCAGCACCAGGCCGACGGCATTCTCGGCCAGGATGTAGATACCCTTGAGCTGCGCCAGCGCGTAGCCAAGCGGGGGAATGTCACCTTGGCTTTCGGGCAAGGCCGTCGCAGCTGCGGCACCGTTGTCCAACGGCTTGTAGAACTCGCGATACACCGCCTGCGCCTCGGCGGCCGGCAGCGGCTGCGAAGGACGCGGGGTGTACTGGTACTGGTAACCGGCGCCACTGCCGCCATTGGAAAATGACTGTTGCGGGGCTCGCGGCTGTTCGAGCACCGGCGAGGCCAGGCGCATTTCACCCTGGGGGCCGAACTCACCAGCCTGCTGGCCAGTGGGGCGAGCCAGCTCGGGCACGGCGGCAGGCGCGGCCAGTTGGTCTTCCGGGCGAACATCAGCCAGGGCTCGGTGCAAAGTGCCATACAGGAAATCGTGCACCGAGCGCCCTTCGCGGAAGCGCACTTCATGCTTGGTCGGGTGCACGTTCACATCGACGCCGTTGGGCTCCAGCTCCAGGAACAGCACGAACGTGGGGTGACGACCATTGAACAACACATCGCGGTAGGCCTGGCGCACGGCGTGGGCGACCAGCTTGTCGCGCACCGCACGGCCATTGACGAAGAAGTACTGCAAGTCGGCCTGGCTGCGCGAGAACGTCGGCAGGCCAACCCAGCCCCACAGGCGCAGGCCGTTGCGCTCGACGTCGATCGGCAGCGCCTGCTCCATGAAGCCAGGGCCGCAGATGGCACCCACCCGCCGTGCACGGGCGGTTTCGTCGTGAGCCTCGTGCAGGCTGAGGATGCTCTTGCCGTTGTGGCGCAGGTGGAAGCCGACATCGAAACGCGCCAGCGCCAGCCGGCGGATCACTTCCTGCAGGTGGTCGAATTCGGTTTTTTCGGCCTTGAGGAACTTGCGCCGGGCCGGGGTATTGAAGAACAGGTCGCGCACTTCCACAGAGGTCCCGACCGGGTGCGCCGCTGGCTGCACCCGTGGGGTCATGTCGCGGCCTTCGGTTTCCACCTGCCAGGCCTCGCTGGCACTGGCAGTACGGGAGGTCATGGTCAAACGCGCCACCGAGCTGATCGAGGCCAGCGCCTCGCCACGGAAGCCCAGGCTCATGACGCGTTCCAGGTCCTCCAGCTCACGAATCTTGCTGGTGGCGTGACGCGCCAGGGCCAGCGGCAGGTCATCGGCAGAAATACCGCTGCCATCGTCCCGTACCTTCAGCAGCTTGACGCCGCCCTGCTCCACTTCCACATCGATGCGCCGGGCACCGGAGTCCAGGCTGTTTTCCAGCAATTCCTTGGCGACAGAAGCCGGCCGCTCGACAACCTCGCCGGCGGCAATCTGGTTGGCCAGCCGCGGGCTAAGCAGCTGAATGCGCGAACCGCCGCTCATTATTGCGCCGCCAGGGTCGTGGCGGGTACATCAAGGCGTTGGCCGACCTTCAGCTCATCGGTCTTGAGGCTGTTGGTGCTGCGCAGGCTGGCCACGCTGACCTGGTAGCGCACAGCCAGCATCGCCAGGGTTTCGCCAGGCCGGACGGTGTGCTCACGCGGCCCAGCCGCAATCTTGCCGGTGTCGCGCAGCCAGGCGATATAAGTGCCTGGCGGCGGGTTCTGCTGGAAGTACTGGCGTACACCGGTGTGGATCGAGCGGGCCAGGGCTTGCTGGTGGCTCGCAGTGGCCAGCTTGGCGGCTTCGTTGTTGTTCGAAATGAACCCGGTTTCAACCAGGATCGACGGAATATCCGGCGACTTCAGCACCATGAAGCCGGCCTGTTCCACGCGCTGTTTGTGCAGCGAGGTGACACGCCCCATGTTGCCCAGCACTTTCTGCCCCACATTGAGGCTGGAGCTGAGCGTGGCGGTCATGGAGAGGTCGAGCAGCACCCCCGCGAGCATACGGTCCTTGTCGTCGAGGCTGACGTTACCCGCACCACCGATCAGGTCGGAGCGGTTTTCCGTGTCGGCCAGCCAGCGCGCAGTCTCGGAAGTGGCGCCGCGGTCGGACAGGGCAAATACCGAGGCGCCAAAGGCCGCACGCGACGGCGCGGCGTCGGCGTGGATCGAAATGAACAGGTCGGCGCCCTTCTTGCGGGCGATTTCCGTGCGTTTACGCAGTGGAATGAAGTAGTCGCCAGTGCGGGTCAGCTCCGCCCGGAAGCCGCGTTCGCTGTTGATCTGGCGCTGCAGTTCCTTGGCGATCTGCAGCACGATGTCTTTTTCATGCTGGCCACGCGAACCGGATGCACCGGGGTCTTCGCCACCGTGACCGGCATCGATGGCCACAACGATTTCACGCTTGCCGCTCGGCACCGGTGGCAGCTTGATGGCAGGCTGGGCCGGGCTTACCGGCACCGCAGGCGTGGTCGCAGGTGTTTGTACCGGGGTCGGGGCAGGAGGTGGCGCGCTGGCTGCAATGGCGTCGGCTTCCTGGTCGTACAGGTCGACCACCAGGCGATTGCCGTACTGGGCATTGGGCGCCAAGGTGAAGCTTTTTGGGGTAACCGACTTTTTCAGGTCGACCACCACGCGCAGGTCGGTCGGGGTACGTTGTGCCGAACGCACGCTGCTGATCGGCGTGTTGGAGGTGGCCACGTTCAATGGCGCGGCCAGGGTCGCACCATTGATGTCGATAACCAGACGATCCGGTGCGCTCAAGGTGAAGACGCTGTGCTGCACGGGGCCAGACAGGTCGAAGACCAGCCGCGTGTTGTCTGGCGCGCGCCACAGGCGCATGCTCTTGACTTGTGTGACGGCCAGAGCGTCAACGGTCACCGTTGTCAGCAGCAGCCCAACGATGGCGACCAGTGCGCGTATGCGCATACCTACCCCACTTACTGTTTATAGTGTTCGGCCAGTGCCACGCACCAGGCCTCGCCGCGAGCCCCCTGCGGCGAAAGGATCAGCGAGCGTCCGCCCGCTTGGGGGCTTATGGTAATGGTCAGGTCAGGCTTTGGCAAAACGCCCGCACCCTTTTGTGGCCACTCGAACAGGCACAGCGGGTCGCCCTCGAAATAATCACGAATACCCATGAACTCAAGCTCCTCCGGGTCGACCAGGCGATACAGGTCGAAGTGAAAGGCTCGGACCTCGCCGATTTCGTAGGGTTCGACCACGGTAAAGGTCGGGCTTTTCACTGCACCAGTATGGCCCAGGCCACGGATCAGCCCCCGGGAAAGCGTAGTCTTGCCCGCCCCCAGGTCGCCTTCAAGAAAGATCACGCCGCGACCACCGGTCACCTCGGCCATTTTTGCACCGAAGTCGACCGTGGCCGCTTCATCGGCCAGAAACAGATTTAAGCCAGACACGCAGAATGCTCCTCCAACAACTCACGAATGACCGGCGCCAGATCACTGGCCGCCAGGCCTCTACCTTTTACCCCCAGACGCTCGCCCGCACAGGCGTGCAGCCATGTTCCCAAGCAACCCGCGCTCCAGGCGTCCAGGCCTTGGGCCAACAGTGCCGCCAGCACGCCGGTCAGCACGTCGCCCAGCCCGGCGCCAGCCATCGCCGGGTGGCCGCGCTCGCATAGCGCCAGTTGCCCGGCCGGTGCGGCCACCAGGGTGCCGGCACCTTTGAGTACGCAGACGCTGTTGTAACGGCGCGCCAACTTGCGCGCAGCCCCTGGGCGGTCGGCCTGCACGGCCTCGGTGGAAATGCCCAGCAGCCGCGCCGCCTCCCCCGGGTGAGGGGTGAGGATACTGCCACTGGGCAAGGCCAGCGGGGTGCGCGCCAGCAAATTCAGGGCATCGGCATCCCACACCTGCGGCCGCTCGGCGTTGGCCACCGCCGACAACAGGCTGCGGCCCCACGCCGCCTGCCCGAGGCCCGGACCGACCACCAGCACCGAGGCGCGCTCCAGCACGCCCATCAGCTGGTTGGCCGAACTGGCGCCAAGGCACATGACTTCGGGCAGGCGCGCCAGGCTGGCCGCTACATGCTCCGGCCGGGTTGCCACGCTGACCAGCCCGGCCCCGCAACGCAGGGCGGCTTCGGCACTGAGCAATACGGCGCCACCCGTGCCGAGGTCGCCACCGACCACCAGCACATGGCCAAAGTCACCTTTATGGGCAAGCGCGTGGCGTGCCGGCAGGTGCGCCACGGTCACGCTGCTGAGCAATTGAGGGGCATTGCTGGGGTGTTTGGTCTGCGGCATGGGGTCAAAGGCTCCAATGTCTGGCAGAATTATACGCACCCGAGCCCGTATTGCCTTGCCCATCCATGTCCGCCTCTACACCTGACCTCGCCCAACTGGCCCAATCGATCAAGATTTGGGGCCAGGAACTCGGTTTTGCCCATGTTGGCATCGCCGGGGTTGACCTTGGCGAACACGAACACCACCTGCAGCGCTGGCTCGACGCCGGCTACCAGGGCGAAATGGAATACCTGGGCGCCCACGGCAGCAAAAGGTCACACCCCGACCAGCTGATCCCCGGCACGGTACGCGTGGTCTCGCTGCGCATGGACTACCTGCCTGGCGACACACAAATGGCGCAGCGCCTGGCACAACCGGAAAAGGCCTACATTTCGCGCTATGCGCTGGGCCGGGACTACCACAAACTGGTGCGCAAGCGCGTGCAGTTCCTTGCCGATCGTATTCAGGAAGCCATCGGCCCGTTCGGGTACCGCGCCTTCGTCGACAGCGCCCCGGTGCTGGAAAAGGCCTTGGCCGAACAGGCCGGGCTGGGCTGGATCGGCAAGAACACGCTGTTGCTCAACCGCAAGGCCGGTAGCTATTTCTTCCTTGCCGAACTGTTTGTCGACCTGCCGTTGCCGGTGGACGAAGCCACCACCAGCGAGCACTGCGGGCGGTGCCAGGCCTGCCTGGACATCTGCCCGACCCAGGCGTTTGTCGGGCCCTATGTGCTGGATGCACGGCGCTGCATCTCGTACCTGACCATCGAGCTGAGGGGCGCGATCCCTGTCGAGCTGCGCGCGAAGATGGGCAACCGGGTGTTCGGTTGCGACGACTGCCAGATCGTCTGCCCCTGGAACCGCTTCGCCAAGCACAGCCAGGAGCAGGACTTCCAGCCACGGCACGGGCTGGAGAATGCCGAGTTGGCGGAAATGTTCCTGTGGGATGAACGCACCTTCCTGCGCAAGACCGAAGGCGGGCCGTTGCGACGGGCGGGGTATGAGCGGTTCTTGCGCAACCTGGCGGTGGGGTTGGGCAATGCGCCGTCCACGATTCCAGTGATAGAGGCACTGAAGGCGCGGCGCGAGGATGCATCTGAGCTGGTGCGCGAGCACGTTGCATGGGCGCTGGCCCGACACGACATTCAATAGCTGGGGCCGCGGCGCGGCCCAGAATTCACTGCTGGTCGTTGTAGTGGAACTTGGGCATTTCCCAGTGGAAGCGAATCGCCAACAGGCGCAGCAGGAACCCGCCAAACAAGGTCAGCAGCATCGCCTGCTCCGCCGGCACCTTGAAATACACGCAGCCCAGATAGAACCACGCCGCCGCGAACGACACGCTGGCATACAGCTCGCGACGGAACACCAGTGGGATGTCGTTGCAGAAGATATCCCGCAGGATGCCGCCAAACACCCCGGTGATCACCCCGCTGATGGACGCCACCAGCATGCCCTGCCCCATTTCCAGCGCCGTCATGCAGCCAATCAGGGTAAACGCCACCAGCCCCAGGGCATCGAGCACCAGAAACAGCGAGCGCAGGCGGCGCATCATCGGCGCAATGAAAATAGTCAGCAGCGCCGCAAAGCTGGTCAACACGAGGTACTCGGGGTGCTTCACCCAGGTCAGCGGGTAGTGCCCGAGCAGCACATCACGCACCGAGCCGCCCCCCAGGGCGGTGACGCAGGCAATCAGCACCACGCCGAACCAGTCCATGCCGCGACGCCCGGCAGACAGCGCGCCAGTCATGGCTTCGGCGGTGATGGCAACGAGATAGAGCATCAACAACATGGTGCGGGTCCGTGCAGGAAAGGCGCGCAGTCTAACCAGTTGCCCAAGGCACCAAAAGGGGGCGCAGACACAATATCTGCGCCGTTTCGGATCACAGCTTGATGAAGTGCTCGCGGTAGTGACGCAGTTCGGCGATCGACTCGCGAATATCGTCCAGCGCCAGGTGGGTATTGCCCTTCTTGAAGCTGTCACGCACATTCGGCGCCCAGCGCGCGGCCAGCTCCTTCAGAGTGGAAACATCCAGGTTGCGATAGTGGAAGTAGTTTTCCAGGTTGCGCATGTGACGGTAGAGGAAACGGCGGTCCTGGCAGATGCTGTTGCCGCAGATCGGCGACTTGCCTTTGGGTACCCACTGTTCAAGGAAGGCGATGGTCTGCGCCTCGGCTTCAGCCATGCTGACCTTGCTCTCGCGCACGCGCTGGGTCAGGCCCGAAGCGCCATGGGTGCGGGTGTTCCACTCATCCATACGCGCCAGCACGTCGTCACTGTGGTGGATGGCGATCACCGGCCCTTCGGCCAGGGTGTTCAGCTCGCTGTCGGTGACGATGGTTGCCATTTCGATGATGACGTCGCTGTCTGGATCCAGGCCGGTCATTTCCAGGTCGATCCAGATCAGGTTCTGTGGGTTTTGCATGCAGGGGCTCCTCGTATAGCCCGTCATAGTAGCCTAGTGGCCCAGGCACGCCCATTCACCGCTCAAAGGTTAGCGGAATAGTCCAGCGCCTGGCGTGCTAAACTGCCTGCCGTTTTCAATGCCCCACCCCGGGCCTTTCTCACGGTACCTTCATGGCCAAACGCCAGCTCAATCGCCGCCAGAACTGGCGGATCGAAAAAATCCAGGGCGAGCGCGCCGCTCGTGCAGCCAAACGCGAGCAGCATGCGCTGCAGGAACTGGAGGGAGGCGACCTGGGGCCGGAGCAACTGGGCCTGGTGATCGCGCACTTCGGCGTGCAGGTAGAAGTAGAAGCCCAGGACGGCGAAGGCGCAGGCCAGGTATTCCGCTGCCACCTGCGCGCCAACCTGCCGGCGCTGGTTACCGGCGACCGCGTCGTGTGGCGGGCGGGCAACCAGGGCATTGGCGTGATCGTGGCGCAGATGCCTCGCAGCACCGAGCTTTGCCGGCCGAACAACCACGGCCAGCTGAAACCGGTGGCGGCCAACGTCGACCTGATCGTGATTGTCTTTGCCCCGGCCCCGGAGCCACACCCGAACCTGATCGACCGCTACCTGGTAGCTGCCGAGCACGCCGGCCTGCGCCCGCTGCTGCTGCTGAACAAAGCCGACCTGATCAACGACGAGAACGGCCCCGGCCTGCATGCACTGCTGGAGGTCTACCGCGAACTGGGCTACCCGCTGCTGGAAGTATCGGCACACCAGGGTGACGGCATGCAGCGCCTGCAACAGCAACTCGACGGTCACATCAGCGTGTTCGTCGGCCAGTCGGGGGTGGGCAAGTCATCGCTGGTCAACAGCCTGCTGCCAGACGCTGGCACTCGCGTCGGCGACCTGTCGGAATGGTCGGGCCAAGGCACTCACACCACCACCACGGCGCGGCTGTACCACTTCCCGAACGGCGGCGACCTGATCGACTCGCCGGGTATTCGTGAGTTCGGCCTTGGCCACGTCAGCCGCGACGACGTGGAAGATGGCTTCATCGAGTTCCGTGACCTGTTCGGTACATGCCGTTTCCGCGACTGCAAGCATGACCGAGAACCGGGCTGTGCGTTGCTCAAGGCCCTGGACGAGGGGCGTATCAAGCCGCAGCGCATGAACAGCTACCGCTCGATCATCGCCAGCCTCACAGAAGACAGCTACTGACTGGGCGGCGGGCCAGAGCAATCTGTAGGATTTATTACCGAGCCGTGTAGGACGGCTCTGGTTTCGCCGTCATCTATTGCCCACACGTCCGCTTTCCCTGATGGTCATGGCTTCTATCAGGGAGGGTAACCGCCATGCCGGTTCTTATCAGCTACCGCCACGAAGTGCGGCTCGACGCCTTTATTCTCAACGAGCGCCTGCTGCTCGAAGGCATCCCCACCCAAGTGGTGCAGTTGGACTGCGACGGGCAAACCCATGACGACCTGTATGGCAGTTTCTGCCAGCAGATGAACGATGCCACCCACTGGATCGGAGTATTGCCGACCGATACCAACGACGCCTGGTGGACCGCCTGGCTGCTGGGGGCGGCAGCGATTACCTGCCGGCGAGTGAGTTTCTTCCGCAAAGGTTCAGGCGCACTGCCGGTTTGCCTGAGCAAATGGCCGGCCATGCGCGAACGTACGCATATCGACCTGTTCGTGCGGGCTTATCATGACGAACGCATGTTCGAGCGAGCCATGACACTGCCGCCGGGGCGCGGCTCTTGCACTGACAGGGATAATGCAGCCTTCTTTCATGCTGATCTCAAGGCCAAGATCAGGCGGGGGTTCTGACGGAGATGCAGCCGCAAACACCGGCTACGCCGGTGATCGCGAACCCCCTGGATGTTGAGCAAGACAGTTGTGCCCGCGAAATGCCGGGCTTACTGGTCCTTGGCGTCATCCATCTTCAACGTACCATCCTCGAAGATGTTCAGTTTCTGGCGCAGTTCGCGCGGCTGCATCGGTGCCTGTTCGGCCTCGCCACCCGTCCCCGATGCAGCTGGCGCGGCCGGTGCCGAAGCCCCTGGCGCAGCGTCATTGGCTGGCGGTGCGGCAGGCGGGGCGGCCGGTGCCTCCGGCGCTCCCTGCTCACCCTCGATGTTGCGCTGGGCCTTCTTGGTCAGCACGATGATGTCGATGCGGCGGTTGACCGGGTTGAACGGGTCCTTGCGGTCGAACAGCGACGACGAGGCGTAGCCCACCACCCGCGCCACCTGGCCGTCCGGGTAACCACCGGCCACCAGCGCACGACGTGCGGCGTTGGCGCGGTTGGCCGACAGCTCCCAGTTACCGAACTCGCCAGTGCCGGCATACGGCTTGGCATCGGTGTGGCCGCTGATGCTGATCTTGTTCGGCACCGCCTTGATGGTGTCGGCCATGGCCAGCAGGATGTCTTCGAAGTACGGCTGCAGGCGCGCACTGCCAATGTCGAACATTGGCCGGTTCTCGGCGTCCATGATCTGGATACGCAGGCCGTCCTGGGTGATCTCGAACAGAATCTGGTCCTTGAACTTCTGCAACTGCGGGTTCTCTTCCACCTTGTTCTGCAGTTCTTGCAGCAGCAGTTCCAGGCGCTCACGCTCCACCTGCTCGGCCATGGTCTCGACCTGGTCCTTGCTCAGTTGGGTGGTGGACTCTTGCGTCGGTTCGGCCTTCACTTCCGGGTTGATGGTCTTTTCCGGTGCCAGCTCAGGCGAGCCGCCCAGGTCGATGACGTAGGGCGTGCCGCTTTCCGAAAAGCCGATCGGGTCTTTGAAGTAGCCGGCAATAGCGATCTTCTGTTCTGGCGTGGCCGTGGACATCAGCCACAGCACCAGGAAGAACGCCATCATCGCCGTGGCGAAGTCGGCGAAGGCGATTTTCCAGGCGCCGCCGTGGTGGCCGCCGCCAAAGCGCTTGACGCGCTTGACGATAATGGGCTGGTTGTTTTCCATGACTCAGCGACCGCGAACCGCTTGTTCCAGTTCGGCGAAGCTTGGGCGGTGCTTGGGGTACAGCACCTTGCGCCCGAACTCGACCGCCAACGAAGGCGGCATGCCCGAGGCAGAGGCCACCAGCGAAGCCTTGATCGATTCGTACAAGTTCAGCTCTTCCTTGGCGTCGTGCTCCAGGCACTTGGCCAGCGGGCCGAAGAAGCCGTACGCCGCCAGAATACCGAAGAAGGTACCGACCAGCGCCGCACCCACGTGCATGCCGATGGCCGCCTGGTCACCTTCGCCCAGCGAGGCCATGGTCACCACGATACCCAGTACCGCCGCGACGATGCCGAAGCCCGGCATGCCGTCGGCGATGCCGGTCACCGCGTGCGACGGGTGCTCCAGCTCTTCTTTCATGCTCAGCAGTTCCATGTCGAACAGGCCCTCGAGCTCGTGCGGGGCCATGTTGCCGGTAGACATGATGCGCAGGTAGTCGCAGACGAACGCAGTCATGCGTTCATCGGCCAGTACCGTCGGGTACTTGGCGAAAATCGGGCTGGCGGCGGCGTCCTCGATGTCGGCCTCGATGGCCATCATGCCTTCGCGACGGCTCTTGTTGAGGATCTCGTACACCAGGCCCAACACCTCCAGATAGAAGGCATGGCTGAAGCGCGAGCCGAACATTTTCATCGACTTCTTGATGACGTGCATGGTCATGTGGCCAGGGTTGGCCTGCAGGAACGCACCAAAGGCCGCACCGCCAATGATCAGTACTTCGAACGGCTGGATCAGCGCTGCGATTTTGCCGTGGGAGAGCACGTAGCCGCCGAGCACGCTCGCGAATACGACGATGATGCCGATAATTTTAGCCATAGGTTCAAAGCACTTGCTGTCGTGGTCAGGGGAAGAGACGGGAGCTTTAAAACTCTTCTTCTACTTATCGGCAGAACTGCGCCAGACTATAGCCACTCAATGCGAAAAGCCAGTTCGGACTGATGTCAAAATGCCAATTGAAACCAAGGTGCCCGCTCAGGCCCCGCGTACGTTAGAGGCCTGGGTAAAGCTGCTCGAGAGTGTTCGCATCCCCGTGCCGAAGCACAGCTACGACCGGGTCATGGCCGCCATAAACGATAGCCGCCGCTCGCTGCGCGATATCGCCGAACTGATGCAGGACAGCCCGGCACTGGTGCTGTCGGTGATGCGCGAAGCCAATCACCCCACCAATGCCAGCCTGGCCGAGCCCGCCGAAAGCCTGGAAGTCGCACTCAACCGCCTGGGCCTGGAGCGCAGCGAACAGCTGCTCAGACGCCTGCCAGCGTTGCCTGTGGAAGAAATCCCGCCGGTACTGTGCCAGTTCCAGATGATCAGCCAGCACGCCGCACAGCAGGCCAGTGGTCTGTTCGCCAGCCGCCTGGCACGGCTCTGGCAGGAAATTCACTGGGGCAGCCTGCTGTTCCTTTCGCCACTGTGGCCGCTGGCGCTGGCCTACCCCAAGTTGCTCGATATCTGGGAGTTGCGGGTAATCCACAAGGGGGAGGACGCAGCAGGGGTGGAGGAAGAACTGTTTGGCGTGCGCATCATGGCGCTGTGCCAGACCATGGCCGAGTACTGGCGCCTGCCACAATGGGTCACCCAGGGTTACCGCCTGCTGCTGGAAGAACGCGATCAACTGGCCCAGGTGCTGAACATCGCCCGCGACGAAGACCTGCTCAGCCAGCAGCACCGCCTGGACGCCGAGCCCGGCCTGCGGCGCTGGTTCAACCAGCCGGCCAATACCGTGTTGCTGGCCAACAACCTGGCACTGGCAGCACAGGTCGGCTGGGACAACCCACACTTGCTGCGCTGGCAACTGCTGACTGCGTTGTACCTGCAGACCTCGCTGGAAGACGTGCAGCATCAGGTGCACCAGCAGGCCGCTGCCAGCGCCCGCCGCCACGCCCGACATGCCTTGTTCCATCCGGCAGAAGCGTTGATCTGGCCGTGGCACCAACGCCGCCCGCACCCGGACATGCTGGCCCCGCCACCGCCCAGCAGCGACGACCTGGCACGCTGGCGCACACTGTGCCAGGACCTGCTGGCCCAACCCAGCCCGTTCACCAACACCGTGCACCTGGCCACCCAGGCCCGCGAGGCCCTGCTGGCCTGCGGCATGCAACGCATCATGCTGTTGAGCCTGGACAAGGCCAGTGACTACCTGCGCGTACAGCAGATTGCCGGCCTGCCCAAGGAAGCCGGGGCTTTGGCCCTGCAGGTGTCGCAGAACAAGCTGCTGCAAAAGCTGATGAGCCAGGCTGGGCAACTGCGCATAACCCCGGAAAACCACAGCCAGTTTTCGGCCCTGCTGCCCGCCCCGCTGCGTGCCTTGTTCCGCAGCGAGCATGTACTGCTGCGCTCATTGGCGGTGAACGACCAGGTGCTGATGCTGCTGGTGGCCGACCAGGGCTGTCGGCCCTTGGCCGATATCAGCGTGCAAGCTGTCGGCAAGACCGCGCAATGCATCGAGCGCGCCCTGTCGGTGTTTGCCAACCGCAAGGGCTGAGCCTTGCGCTACAATCGCCCCTCTTTCCACACTGGAGACCGTGGATGACTGACTTTTCCGGCCTGCCCCTGGTGATCGAAGCTGCAGACCTGCTGCCACGCCTGGATTCGCCGCAGCTGATCCTGGTCGACCTGAGCAGCGCCAACCGCTATGTCAGCGGGCATATCCCCGGCGCACGCTTTGTCGAAGGCAAGCGCACCCAGCTTGGCCAGCCACCCGCGCCCGGCCTGCTGCCGGCCCTGGGCGAACTGGAAAAACTGTTCAGCGAACTCGGCCATCGCGACGACGCCGTGTATGTGGTGTACGACGATGAAGGCGGCGGCTGGGCGGGGCGTTTCATCTGGCTGCTCGATGTGATCGGGCACAAGGGCTACCACTACCTCAATGGCGGTATCCAGGCCTGGCCGGCAGATACGCTGTCCACTGAAGTGCCCGCCAGCGGCAACGCCCGGGTACGCCTGCGTATCGACAGCGCCCCCACGGCCACGCGCGAGTACCTGCAAAGCCGCCTGGGCGCCGATGACCTGGTCATCTGGGACGCGCGCGGCCCGCAGGAATTCAGTGGCGAGAAAGTGCTGGCAGCCAAGGGCGGCCACATCCCCGGTGCGATCAACTTCGAGTGGACCGCCGGCATGGACCTCAACGACCACCTGCGCATTCGCCAGGACATCGCCGACGTCCTGCTGGAGCTGGGCATCACACCGGACAAGGAAGTGATCACCCATTGCCAGACCCACCGCCGCTCCGGCTTCACTTATCTGGTGGCCAAGGCCCTCGGCTACCCACGCGTCAAGGCTTACGCCGGCTCGTGGAGCGAATGGGGCAACCACCCGGACACGCCTGTAGAAGTTTAAGGAACCTGCATGAAATCCCGTTTGTTCATCATCAGCCAGTACCTGCTGCCGCACCACCTGCTGTCGCGACTGGCCGGCTGCGTCGCCGAGTGCCGCGCACGCTGGTTCAAAAATGCCTTCACTGCCTGGTTCGCCAAGCGCTATCAGGTCAACATGAGCGAAGCGCTGGTCGAAGACCTGAGCGCGTACGAGCATTTCAACGCGTTCTTCACCCGCGCCCTGAAGCCAGGCGCCCGCCCGCTGGACGAAACCCCGGGCGCCATCCTGTGCCCGGCCGACGGTGCTGTCAGCCAGCTCGGCCCGATCGAGCACGGCCGCATCTTCCAGGCCAAAGGCCACGGTTTCAGCGCGCAAGAGCTGCTGGGCGGTGACCCGGCCATGGCCGCGCCGTTCATGGGCGGCGAGTTCGCCACCATTTACCTGTCGCCCAAGGACTACCACCGCGTGCACATGCCGCTGGCCGGCACCCTGCGTGAAATGGTCTATGTGCCGGGCCGCCTGTTCTCGGTCAACCAGACCACCGCAGAGAACGTTCCCGAGCTGTTCGCTCGCAACGAGCGTGTGGTCTGCCTGTTCGATACCGAACGTGGGCCAATGGCTGTGGTGCTGGTTGGCGCGATGATCGTTGCCTCGATCGAAACCGTATGGGCCGGGCTGGTCACGCCGCCAAAGCGTGAGCTGAAAACCTTCCGTTACGACGAAGCCAGCCGCGCGCCGATCCATCTGGAAAAGGGCGCCGAGCTGGGCCGCTTCAAGCTGGGCTCGACCGCCATCGTGCTGTTCGGGCCGGAGCAGGTGAAGTGGGCTGAAAGCCTGGGTGCTGGTTCTGCAGTGCGCATGGGGCAACTGCTGGCAGAGCCTGCACAGGCTTGACTGCGGTTTTTGCTTTGAAGTGGCTGGCGCGGTTTATTTAGCGCCTGTGAGATCGAGCGCCACCCGCGCGGCGCTCGATCTCACAGGCACTGAAGATACAACGACAAACTAGCCGCGCGCGTCGCGGTCGCGTAGGCCCAGCAGGTACAGCACGCCATCCAGCCCCAGGGTAGAAATAGCCTGCTTGGCCGATTGGCGCACCAGCGGCTTGGCACGGAACGCGACACCCAGCCCAGCCAGCGACAGCATCGGCAGGTCGTTGGCACCATCCCCCACGGCAATGGTCTGCTCCAGCTGCAAGCCTTCTTCGTTGGCCAGCTTTTGCAACAGCTCGGCTTTGCGCTGGGCGTCGACGATCGGCTCTACCGCCACCCCGGTCACCTTGCCATCGACCACTTCCAGCTCGTTGGCGAACACATAGTCGATACCCAGGCGCGCCTGCACCTGGCGGGCGAAGTAGGTAAAGCCACCGGACAGGATCGCAGTCTTGTAACCCAGGCGCTTGAGCTCGGCGAACAGGTTTTCGGCACCCTCGGTCAGGCGCAGCGAGGCACCGATTTCGTCCAGCACCCCCACATCCAGGCCCTTGAGCAGCGCCATGCGCTCCTTGAAACTGGCGCGGAAATCCAGCTCCCCGCGCATGGCACGCTCGGTGATCGCCGCGACCTGCTCGCCCACACCGGCCGCCTTGGCCAGCTCGTCGATGACTTCAGCCTCAATCAGCGTGGAATCCATGTCGAACACGGCCAGGCGGCGGTTGCGGCGGAACAGGTCGTCTTTCTGGAAGGCGATGTCGATGCTCAGCGCTTCAGCCAAGGCAAAGAAATCGGCACGCAGGGCCTGGGCATCGCTCGGTACGCCGCGCACGGAAATCTCGACGGCTGCCTTGCCCTTGTCGGTTTCGGCATCCAGCGCCACACGGGCCGACAGGCGCTCGATGCGCTCGATGGTCAGGCCGTACTGGCTGATCACCGCACTCACCCGCTGCAACTGCTCGGGGGTGATCTTGCGGCTGAGCAGCGTAACGATGTGGCGCGCTTCGCCATGGCCATCGGCCCAGTGCTGGTAATCCGCCTCGGAAATCGGGGTGTAGCGGGCCTGCAGGTTCAGCTCGTGGGCCTTGGCCTGCACGCTTTGCAGCAGGGCAGTCGCCACTTCGTTGTCCGGGATATCGACCAGGATGCCAAACGACAAGGTGCCGTGCATGACCGCCAGGCCGATGTCGAGGATACTCACACCGCCCTGCAGCAGGACGCCGGTGATAGCCGCAGTGAGACCGGGACGGTCCTCACCGGTGATGTTGATCAGGACGATTTCGCGCACAACCTGGCTCCGACTTCGATGAAAAATGCGCATTCTACCGATTTTCCATGACCATCGGGCGCCAACGATACTTTGCCGACAAAACCCGGCTCGCTATACTCCCCCCACTTTCATGCCATTAAGAGCCGAGCTCAGTGAACCGGCCCACGCCAGTCAAACCAGATAACTTCTTCCTGATGATCTATCGTGCCCTGAGTCAACGTCGCGTGCCGCTGGCACTGCGCATCGCCTGCACCAACATCTTCCTGGTGGCGCTGGCGCTGGTGATCTACGCCTGCGTGATGGGCCTGCAGTTCAAGCAGGCCATGCATGAGCAGGCCGATGCCCTGGGGCAGAGCCTGACCACCCAGACTGCCACGTCGGCAACCGAGCTGCTGGTGTCGAACGACATCCTCAGCCTCAATGTGCTGCTCGGCAACCTGGTGAAAAACCCGCTGGTGGCCCATGCGGCGATCTACAGCGTGGACAACCGTATCCTCGCCGAAGCTGGCCAGCGCCCGCGCAACAGCCTGTTGGGCGAAGCCGAAGGCCTGTACCAGACCAAGATCACCTTCCAGGACGTGACAGCCGGGCAGTTGCGCATCAGCCTGGACATGAGCCAGTTCCAGCAGCCGATGTTGATCAGCCTGCAGAGCATGGGCATTCTGGCCGCGATTCTGCTGGCCCTGGCCTTGGCCCTGAGCTTGCGTCAAGGCCGCTACATCACCCTGCCGCTGCTGCAACTGCGGGTATGGCTGCGCGACCCACAGCCCTATACCCCGGCCACCGACCGCCAGGACGAGATTGGCGACATCGCCCGCCAGCTGCATGCACGCCTGGCTCCACCGCCGCCGCCAGAACCAGAGCTCGAGGAAGACGACGACGAGTCGTTTGACGACCTGCACGAAGCTGCCCCCCCCGCCAAGGCCGCGCCGCGCGCCAAGGTTGTCGCCGTGGAAGACGAGCATGACGACGAAGCCTTCGCCGGCCTGCTGGACGACGACCCTGCGCCCAAAGCCGCCGCGCTGGTCGAGTCCGATGAGCCGCAGTACAGCGCCGTACTGGCCGTGCAGCTGGGCTCGCAGGAGCAACTGCGCCGCCTGCCACGCACACGCCTGACCGAGCTGACCGAGCGCTACCGCGACTGCCTGGAGCACGCGGCCTCACTCTACGACGGCGAAACCCACACGCTCGACGATGGCAGCACCCTGGTGCTGTTCCACAGCCGCGAGTGTGGCGAAGACTATCTGACCAACGCCATTTGTTGCGGCGAGCTGTTGCGCGCCCTGGGCCATGCTCTGCAGATCGAAGTGGCCGACAGCGGCATCACCTTGCAGCTGCAACTGGGCCTGGTGCTGGGCAACGACCTGCATGGGCTGGAACTGGTTGATCTGCTGATGGCCGAGAAGGTTCAGGATGCTTTGGCACTGTCGCAGCACAGCCGCAACCTGTTGTTGGTGGAGCGGCAGATCAGCGATGACGCGCTGATTCGTCAGCGCGCCCGCATTCGTCCGATTGCCAGCCCAGAAGGCGCCTGCTGCGTAGAGCGCCTGATGGAGCCCTACCCGTCGATGCTGGAACGGCAGCTGGCGCGGATGCACGAGCGCAGGGCCTGACAGCTATGGAAGCGGCCTCTCTGTAGAGGCAAAAAAAAGCCCGCATGATCGCGGGCTTTTTCGTACCTGGCAGTTCGATCAGAACCGATAAACTTCCATATCGGTACGAATCGGGGAGGCCATCGGGATCTTGGATTTCTCCGGTGCCTTCTTCACCTGTACCGGCGCAGCGGGCTTTTTAGGCGACTCTTCGGCAATCGCCGGCTGGTTGGCCAGCGGCTTCAGCGCTGTGCTCAGCTGTTCGGCCAGCTTCTGCAGCAGTTGGCCCTGAGCCTGAACCTGCGACGATTCACTGCCCTCGTGCGGCTGTTCGAGGTGAACGATACGGTTGTCACGCACATGGCCACGGCGGTCGAGCAGACGCCACTGGGCATCCAGTATGGCCGGCTGATCCTTGCCCGAGTCCAGGCGAGTGATCGACAACAACACCTGCACGTCCGGGCTGAAGCCCGTGGTCGCCGGTGCCAGCACAACGCGTTGGCTGTCCAGACGCCAGGCCAGTTGGCGCACCAGCAGTTGGTCGATATCCGACGAAAGGCTGCCAGCCCAACGGCCGTCGGTCGCCGCACTCAGGCTGCCATCGGCTTGACGCTGCAGAAAGGTTTCACGCTGCAGGTAATCGGCCACCGATACCGGGCCGAGCACCACGGCCATGCCCGCACTCTGCGAAGGCTGGCCAGGATCACCACTGTCGAGCTGGTACAGGGCAACCGGCTGATGCATGGTGCACCCGCCAAGGCCCAGCAGGCCAGTCATCAACAGCGCAAATGGAAGGCGCAGAAATTTCATCATCCCATCCAGGCGGCCGCCACAAGGCACACCGCAGTGATACATGTAGATTCAAACGGGCACACGACTACGTCGGCACCGCAAGGGCCATATCATCCGCGAAATAACCGTCCGACTCCAGCATTTCTGCCCGGAACGGCGCTGAAATTGCCGTTCCAGACATTTCTGGTCGTTACGCCGGCACTTCCACCTGCAACCCATCGACGCGCTGGAACCCGCGTGGCAGCTTGCTGCCGCGCCGCCCACGCTCGCCCTTGTAATGCTCCAGATCGTCCCCTTTCAAAGACAGGGTACGCTTGCCGGCCTGCAATACAAGGGTTGCACCTTCGGGAATCACGGCCAGATCGGTGACAAATTCTTCACGGCTGGCCACCCGATCGCCGGGCACGCCAATGATCTTGTTGCCCTTGCCTTTACCCAGCTGTGGCAGGTCGCTGACCTTGAACACCAACAGGCGACCTTCGGTGGTCACCGCCGCCAGCCAGTCCTGCTCGCGGTCCGCCACCGGGCGTGGGGTCATGACCTTGGCGCCGTTGGGCAGGCTGAGCAAACCTTTGCCGGCCTTGTTCTTGGCCTGCAGGTCTTCACCTTTGACCACGAAGCCGTAGCCGGCATCCGAAGCCACCACGTACAGCGCATCGTCATCAGGCAGCAATACGCATTCGAAAGTGGCCCCCGGTGGCGGTGTCAGGCGGCCTGTCAGCGGCTCGCCCTGGCCACGCGCCGATGGCAGGCTGTGGGCGGGCAGCGAGTAGCTGCGCCCGGTGGAATCGATCAGCACGGCAAACTGGTTGGAGCGCCCGGCCGCAGCGGCCTTGAAGCCGTCGCCAGCCTTGTAGGAAAGGCCGGTGGCGTCGATGTCATGGCCCTTGGCGCAGCGCACCCAGCCCTTCTCGGAGAGCACCACGGTGACCGGCTCGGTCGGCATCAGCTCGTTTTCCGACAGGGCCTTGGCTTCGGCGCGCTCGACAATTGGCGAACGGCGATCGTCGCCATAGGTTTCGGCATCCTTGATCAGCTCGCTGCGCACCAACTTGCGCAGTTTGGCCTCGCTGCCCAGCAGGGCCTGCAGCTTGGCTTGCTCCTTCAGCAACTCGTCCTGTTCGCCGCGGATCTTCATTTCTTCCAGGCGCGCCAACTGCCGCAGGCGGGTCTCGAGGATGTAGTCGGCCTGGATTTCGGTGAGTTCGAAGCGGGCGATCAACGCCTGCTTGGGGTGCTCCTCGGTACGGATGATGTGGATCACTTCATCCAGGTTGAGGAACGCGGTGAGCAAACCGTCCAACAGGTGCAAGCGCTTCTCGACCTTATCCAGACGGTGCTGCAAGCGGCGACGAACGGTATTGGTACGGAACTCCAGCCACTCCACCAGGATGGTTCGCAGGTTTTTCAACTGCGGCCGGCCGTCGAGGCCGATGATATTCACGTTGACCCGGTAGGTGCTCTCCAGGTCGGTGGTGGCAAACAGGTGCTGCATCAGCTCGTCGGCATCCACGCGATTGGACCGAGGGATGATGACGATACGGCACGGGTTTTCGTGGTCCGACTCGTCGCGCAGGTCGGCGACCATCGGCAGCTTCTTGGCCTGCATCTGTGCGGCGATCTGCTCCAGCACCTTGGCCCCGGAGACCTGGTGCGGCAGCGCGGTGACAACGACGTCGCCATCCTCGACACGGTACACGGCGCGCATGCGGATCGAGCCACGGCCACTTTCGTACATTTTGAGGATTTCGGCCCGTGGCGTGACGATTTCGGCCTCGGTCGGGTAATCCGGCCCCTGGATATGCTCGCACAGCTGCTCGATGGTGGCCTTGGGCTCGTCGAGCAGGCGCACGCACGCGCTGGCTACTTCACGCAGGTTGTGCGGCGGCACGTCGGTGGCCATGCCCACGGCGATACCGGTGGTGCCATTGAGCAGGATATTGGGCAGGCGCGCCGGTAACACGGCCGGCTCCTGCAAGGTGCCGTCGAAGTTCGGCACCCAGTCCACGGTGCCCTGGCCGACTTCGCTAAGCAGCACTTCGGCGTAGCGCGACAACCGCGCTTCGGTGTAACGCATGGCGGCGAATGACTTCGGATCGTCCGGCGCACCCCAGTTGCCCTGGCCATCGACCAGGGTATAGCGGTAGCTGAACGGCTGCGCCATCAGCACCATGGCCTCGTAGCAGGCCGAGTCGCCGTGGGGATGGAACTTGCCGAGCACGTCACCGACGGTACGCGCCGACTTCTTGTGCTTGGAATCGGCATCGAGCCCCAACTCGCTCATGGCGTAGACGATGCGTCGCTGCACCGGCTTCAGGCCGTCGCCGATGTGCGGCAAGGCGCGGTCCATGATCACGTACATGGAGTAGTTGAGGTAGGCCTGTTCGGTGAAGTCAGCCAGCGAGCGGCGTTCGACACCGTCCAGGCTGAGTTCCAGTGAGTCGCTCATGCGGGCCTCGTCATTTCAGGTTCTGGCGCAACAGCATGGTGCCGCCGCGCTGGGTAAATTCAAGTTGCTGCAGGGCACTCATGCCCAGCAATACGGTGGGCCCGTCCAGGCCCGGTACCACGATGGCGCGTACGTCCTGCAGGCGGATATCGCCCAATTGCAGGCTTGCCAGACGCGTGCGGTAACCCTCGGTACGGCCGTTGGCAGTGCTGAGCAGCACCGGGCTGCCGCGTTCGAGGTTCAACTCGCGGGCCAGCGCTTCAGGGATCGCCACGTCGGTGGCACCGGTGTCGAGCATGAAGTGCACCACCTGGCCGTTGATCGCACCGTCGAGCACGAAGTGCCCTTGGCCGTTGCCCAACAGGCGCACTTCGATAAAACCTTCGCCATGCTCGGACTGCACCTGGCTATTGGGGTTGCGCTGGCTGTCTTCCCATTGGCCGAAAAAGCGCGTGGCAAGGAACAGCGCCGCCGCCCAAGCGACGACCATCAGCACCCTGCCCGCGCGCTTGCCCGGCGCCTGGCTCATGGCTTGGCGCTCCAGCCGCCTTGCGGCGCATCAAAACGCCAGACGATCGGGCGGGTTTCGCCATCGGCGCGGGCGCCGTTGTTGTTGTCCAGGCCTATCCAGGCGCCCTTGGCATCGATCACCAGTGCTTCGGCAAGGCCAAACGGCTGCGAATAGCGGCGTGATTCCACCAGCGCATCGGCAGCGAACGACCAGCAACGCTCGACCTTGCCACTGTCGGCATCCCGCCGGCACACCCGGTAGGCGTTACGTTCGAGGGTAAACAGCTTGCCCTCGTACCAGGCCAGGTCGGCGAAATCGCGCGACAAGGCCCGGGCATCGGGCATTTGCGCCGGCTGCATCTCGACCCCGGCCTCGCTCAGCAGCACGCAACTACGCCCGCAGGTCCATACCGATTGCTGGCGCTCGATAGCCACCAGGCCGCGGCGTTCACGCTCGGCGGCCAGCCACAGACGGTCCCCCGCCGGGTTGATCGCCAAGCCTTCGAACAAGGCATTGAAGTTCAGCAACATGCCACTGGCCCGGGCCTGACGCACCATGGCCGGGTCGATCTTCAACCAGTCCGGCTCGCCTTGCAGCGGCAATTGCAGCACCGCGGCATGGGCTTCACTGACCAGGTACAGGTTACCCGCCTGGTCACAGGTGATGCCTTCGAAATCCAGCTCGCCACCGCGAATGTACGACGCTGCCCAGTTGCGCGACTTCAGCCCCCACGGCAGGCCGCTTTCCGGCGGCGTTGGCGGGGTGAAGGTAAGCGGTTGTGCGCGCCAGGTGGTGTTCTGCTGGTCGAAGCGGTAAATGCGGTCGTCGTCGCGATCGGAAACACCCCACAGCCCGCCCCGACATTGCGCCAGGCCAGACAGGTTGCCACCGCGCATGCCATCGATCGGGTGCTCGCCACTGAGCTTCAGCTCTGGCCAGTTGCCCGCCAGGCAAGGCAGGGCAACCAGCGCAAGGCAAACGGCAAGTACTTGCCGAATCAAACCATGACCTCGGCCAGGTTGCCTTTGGTTTCCAGCCAACTCTTGCGGTCACCGGCGCGCTTCTTGGCCAACAGCTTGTCCATCAGCTCGCAGGTGGCCTCCACGTCATCCAGGGTCAACTGCACCAGGCGCCGGGTGTTCGGGTCCATGGTGGTTTCGCGCAGCTGTGGCGGGTTCATCTCGCCCAGGCCCTTGAAGCGGGTGACCTGCGGCTTGCCGCGCTTCTTCTCGGCCACCAGGCGGTCGAGAATGCCGTCACGCTCGGCTTCGTCGAGGGCGTAGTAGATTTCCTTGCCAAGGTCGATGCGGTACAGCGGCGGCATGGCCACGTACACATGCCCGGCCTCGACCAGCGCACGGAAGTGCTGGACGAACAGCGCGCACAGCAGCGTGGCGATGTGCAGCCCGTCGGAGTCGGCGTCGGCGAGGATGCAGATCTTGCCGTAGCGCAGCTGCGCAAGGTCGGTGGCACCCGGATCTACGCCGATGGCCACGGCAATGTTATGCACTTCCTGGCTGGCCAGGACTTCGCCACCGTCCACTTCCCAGGTGTTGAGGATCTTGCCGCGCAGCGGCAGGATGGCCTGGAACTCCTTGTCCCGCGCCTGCTTGGCCGAGCCACCTGCCGAGTCACCCTCAACCAGGAACAGTTCGGCACGCATCGGGTCCTGGCCGGCGCAATCGGCCAGCTTGCCAGGCAGTGCGGGGCCCTGGGTGATGCGCTTGCGTTCGACCTTTTTACTGGCCTTGAGGCGGCGCCCGGCGTTGCTGATGGCCAGCTCTGCCAGTTGCATGCCCAGCTCGGGGTGGGCGTTGAGCCAAAGGCTGAAGGCGTCCTTGACCACGCCGGAAACGAACGCGGCCGCCTCGCGCGATGACAGGCGCTCTTTGGTCTGCCCAGAGAACTGCGGCTCCTGCATTTTCATCGAGAGCACGAAGGAAATGCGCTCCCAGATGTCCTCTGGCGCAAGCTTCACGCCACGCGGCAGCAAATTGCGGAACTCGCAGAACTCACGCATGGCATCCAGCAGGCCCTGACGCAAGCCGTTGACATGGGTGCCGCCCTGAGCGGTGGGGATCAGGTTGACGTAGCTTTCCTGGATGCTGTCGCCACCTTCTGGCAACCACAGCAACGCCCAGTCCACGGCTTCCTTGTTGCCAGCCAGGCTGCCGCAGAACGGCTCGTCGGGCAGACGCTGGAATTCGCTGACCGAATCGACCAGGTAAGAACGCAGGCCATCTTCATAATGCCACTCGACCTTCTCGCCGCTGGCCTTGTCCTCGAAGGTGACCAGCAGGCCCGGGCACAGTACTGCCTTGGCCTTGAGCACGTGCTTGAGGCGGCTGATGGAGAACTTGGCCGAGTCGAAGTACTTGGGGTCGGGGCTGAAGTACACGCTGGTGCCGGTGTTGCGCTTGCCGACCGAGCCGACCACTTCCAGCTCGCTGGCCTTGAAGCCGTCGGCGAACGTCATCTGGTATTCGTTGCCGTCACGTTTGACACGCACGCGCACCTGGGTCGACAGGGCGTTGACCACCGAAATGCCCACACCATGCAGGCCGCCAGAAAACTGGTAGTTCTTGTTGGAGAACTTGCCGCCAGCGTGCAGCTTGGTGAGGATCAGCTCGACCCCGGACACGCCCTCTTCCGGGTGGATGTCCACCGGCATGCCACGGCCGTCGTCGCTGACTTCCAGCGAGTGGTCGGCATGCAGGATGACCTGCACCGAACGCGCGTGGCCGGCCAGGGCTTCGTCGACACTGTTGTCGATGACTTCCTGGGCCAGGTGGTTGGGGCGGCTGGTATCGGTGTACATGCCCGGCCGCTTGCGGACCGGGTCAAGGCCCGAGAGGACTTCGATGGCGTCTGCGTTATAGGCGCTAGCGCTGGGATTGGCCATAGGGTCTCGTCGTCAGTCTGGTGAGTGCAAAAAAGTCAAAATACAGAAAAATCGAGCGCAGCATACTGCCCACGGGCAATGCCGGCGAACGCCAACAGTGCCGGCAGGCGCTCGGCGAAGCCTTGGAAGCTGTGGTCGCCACCGGCCTGAATGCGCAGGGCACAAGCACGGTAATAGCGCTCGGCGTGGCGATAGTCCAGGGTTTCATCGGCGGTCTGCAGCCACACTTGATAGCGGCTGGCATCTACCGGGGCCGGCACTTCCAGCTCGGCCAGTGCCTGCACGTGGTCGTGGGTCAGCTCCCAGGTTTCACCGCTGTAGTGATTGCGCTGGGTGCCCAGGTAACCGTCGAAATGCTTGTGCGGGGTTACCGCCGGGTTGACCAGCAACGCCTTGAGGCCATGGCGCTCGGCCAGATGGGTGGCATAGTAGCCGCCGAGCGAACTGCCCACCAACAGTGGCGCACCAAGTTCGGCGATGGCCGCTTCGAGCTGGGCGATGGCCTGACGTGGGTGGTGGTGCAAGGCGGGCACACGTAGCTGGGCCGACAAGCCCAGTTGCTGCATCACGGCTTCGAGCTGGCGCGCCTTGGTCGAAAGCGGCGAGCTGTTGAAGCCATGGATATAGAGGATGGAACCCGACATGCTGCCCCCGGAATCTGTGGCTTCGCGCCTGATGGTGCGGGCGCAGGGACGCGCAGTGTAGCGCGTTCGCCGGGTTTTGACGCAGTGTCACGGGTTTCGCAACAATTTCTTCAATACCCTGGGCTATCGAAGTCGAGTTTCACAGCGAAGTCCAGCGCCCGCTCCACCCCGGTTTCCAGCCGCCCGTCGGCATGCAGACGCAACCAGCGGTAGCCCGGCTGTTCTTCGCTCACTTTGAAGTCTTCGCTGCGTGCGGCGAACTGGATACAGGTCGACGGAGTAGCCAGCAAACGCCGCCCCCCGCGTACTTCATCCCACTCCTGATGCACATGCCCCCACAGCAAGGCCCGCACCTGTGGATAACCCTCGACAATGTCGAACAGCGCCTGGGCATTGCGCAAGCCGATCGGCGCGATCCAGGCGCAGCCAATGTCCACCGGCTGATGGTGGAAACACACCAGGCAATGCCGCTCGCCCGCATCTTTCAAGGCTTCTTTCAACACGGCCAACTGGCCATCTTCGAGAAACCCGTGGGTAGCGCCGTGCACGGCGGTGTTGAGCATGATGACGCGCCACGTACCCATATCGGTGACCGCTTGTACCAGCTCTGGCGCCACGTGCGCCATCACCTGGGCCTCGTCATGGTTGCCCGGCAACCAGCGGGTGGGCGCGGCAAACGTTGCGGTCAGTTCACGAAACGCTTCATAGGATGCAACGCTGGCGTCCTGGGACAGGTCGCCCGTACACAGCAACAAATCGACAAGCGGCTGCTCGCGCCGCACCTGGGCCACCACATGGCGCAGGCTGTCACGGGTTTTCAGGCCCAGCATGCTGCCGGCCGGGTCGGCGAACAGGTGGGCATCAGTCAGTTGCACCACATGCACGGGGCGGGATTGGTCTGGCGGCGACAACGGCCATCTCCTCGAACGATTTCAGCACGAATTATGGCTGCGCGAAGGTCACGAGCAAACACCCGCAACCGACCCACGTCACAATTCAGCGAACACTTGCCAGTTCATGGCCACAGGCCAGGCAGTGGCTGAGCCATTCACCGAGGAACAGGTTGAGCTGGGCCTTTTCGTCCGGCTGATGCATGGCCGCGTTCGGGTAGGGGTAAATACTGCGCAGGCGCCGGGTGTGTTCGGCGCTGACCACTTCGGCCATGCGTGCATCGTGGTACACCTGCACCTCCAGGTGCGGCACGGGCAACCACGGCAGGCTGTGTTCCTGGCGCACATGCAGGGTGGTGGTATACGGGCAGGCCAGGACCACGTCGAGTACCAGCACGCCAAGCATCTGGTCGCCCTGGGTCATACCGATACGGCGCGAGCTTTGAGTGGTGCGCATGTCAGGCAACAGACGCATCAGCCGGGCGTAGTTGGCCTCGCAGGCTGCCTGCAGCCCGACCAGGTCGACTCGATAGCGCTCACGCAGCAGGTTCACTTCCACATACCTCGTACTTCGTCACGGTTCAGCGCCAGCCATTGCAGGCCAATGATGGTCGCTGCGTTGCAGATGCGCCCGTCGCGCACCGCCTGCAAGGCATCCTCGAACGACCACACACGCACACGGATGTCTTCACCCTCTTCTTCCAGGCCATGCAGGCCGCCCGCGCCCTGGCTGCTGCAACGGCCAAGGAACAGGTGAACATATTCGTCACTACCGCCAGGCGACGGGAAGTAACGCGTCATAGGCCACAGGGCGCTGAATGTCAGGCCAGCTTCTTCCTCAGCTTCGCGGTGAGCGACTTCCTCGGGTTGCTCGTCCTTGTCGATCAGCCCGGCAACCATTTCGATCAGCCAGGGGTTATCGACCTTGTCCAGTGCACCCACACGGAACTGTTCGATCAGCACCACTTCATCGCGCAACGGGTCGTACGGCAGCACGCACACGGCATCATGGCGCACGAACAGTTCACGGCTGATCTCGCGGCCCATGCCCCCGGCAAACAACTCATGGCGCAGGCGTAGCTTGTCGAGCTTGTAAAAGCCCTGGAAGCAATTGGCCCGCTCGATGATTTCGAAGCCCTTGGGCACTGAGTTCAACGCGTCTGACATGGAAATCCTCATTACCTCGAATACTGCTTCGCGCCATCCTACTCTGCACGCCTGCCGGTTTCACCCCTTTCTGGCAACCGCTGGCGCACTCGGGACAGCAGGTCTTCACTCTGTTAGCTTAGTGGCGAACTGAAGGCCGCGCAGACGGTCAAAGGCCGACTTTTCCCTGTTCTGCAAGGATCATCATGACACTTGTCAAACTGACTTCCGTGGCCGTGCTGGCACTCGCTCTAGGCGCCTGCCAGAGCCTGTTCACGCCCAACTACCGGGCTCCGCTCGAGGTCAAGCGCGACGCCTGGGAGCATGTCAAACCCGGCTGCAGCGAGCGTGACTGCCCGCTGGTGAATATCGACATGGTCCACTTCCCGGCCCTGCCCAAGCTCGATGGCATCGTTGAAAAACGCCTGCTGCAATTGACCGAAGACAATCAGCATGGCACCGCGCCAAGCACCCTGCAGGCCTACGAACAGCAATACCTGGCCAATGCCGACAAACGTAACAGCAGCTACTTGCAGGCCAAGGTACGCGAGCAGCATGACGGGCTGGTGATCATCGAGTTGTCCAGCTACCTGGACAGCGGTGGCGCCCACGGCATGCCGGGGCGTGGCTTCATCAACTACTCGCGCAAGCTGGACAAGGTACTGACCCTGCAGGACATGTTGGTGCCGGGCCAGGAGGACACCTTCTGGAAAACCGTCGAGGAGTCACACCGCGCCTGGTTGATGAGCGTGGGCATGGACAAGGACGCCGAGTTCGTCAAAACCTGGCCGTTCAAGAAGTCGCCGCACATCGCCCTGACGTACGGCGCGGTAGTGGTCAAGTACGAGGTCTATGCCATCGCGCCCTACTCCATGGGCCACGTGGAATTGAAGATCCCCTACCCACGCCTCAATGGCGTGCTCAAGCCTGAGCTGTTTCCCGGCCGCGGCTGAGGCTTAGCAGCCCATGCAGCACACCTGCCAGCAGCAATGCTGGCAGGGTAGCGCCCAGTTCCGGTGCATTAGCGGCAATCAGGTGATAGGCCGCCACACCCGCAAACCAGGCCACCAGCGCTTGCCAGTGCAAGCCATCGATTTGCGCAGGCAGGCGACGACGACGGATCACGTAATGGTCCATCAGCACCACACCGAACAGCGGCGCGAATACCGAACCGATCAGCAACAGGAAGTTCTCATACTGGGCCAAGGGGGCCAGCAGGGCGATCAAGGTGCACAGCACGCCGATCGCAAGTGCCAGGTGCTCGACCTTCAGCGGCAGCAGCACACCGGTTGAAACTGCCGCCGAGTGGATGTCGGCGAAGGCTTTTTCCGACTCATCCAGCAGAATCAGCAGCAACGGGATACCCATGCCGGCCCCCGCCAGCGCCAGCAGCAGCGCATTGACTTCGCCACTGGCGGCGAAAGCCAGGGTGTAGGCCACGCCCAGGCTCATCAGCCAGGTGTTGCCGATGAAATAGCCCACGACCGTGCCACCGAACACATGCTTGCCGTTGCGGGCGAAACGCGAGTAGTCGGCAATCAGTGGCAACCAGGACAGCGGCATGGCGATGACGATATCAAAGCCCACCGCCAGGGACATCGAACCGTCACCCGCGCGGCTCCACAGATCAGCCAGGTCGGCCTTGGCGAACAGGTTCCAGGTGAGCCAGACGCAAGCGCCCAGCAGCAACCAGATCCCCCAGGCGCGCAGCACCTTGCGCACGAAGGCCAGTGGCCCGCTGACGGCCAGCAAGGTGGCTAGCGCACCGAAACACAGGGTCCACAGCATCGGGCTGTTCCAGGCACTCTCCTCACCGAAGGCTCGCGCGCCCAACAGGCTGGCAGCATCGCGCATGACGATGATTTCGAACGCGCCCCAGCCCACCAGTTGCAGCAGGTTGAGCAACGCCGGCAAACGCGCGCCATGGCTGCCCAGGCTGAGTTTCAACGTGCCCATGGCGGACAGGCCGGTGTCGCTGCCGATCACCCCGGCGGCGCCCAGCAACAGCACACCGACACCGGTGCCCAGGGCGATGGCCAGCACCGCGCCGGCAAGGCCCAGGCCTGGCGCCAGCATGGCACCGACTTGCAGCACCATCAGGCCGATGCCTAGGGAGAACCACAGCGAAAACAGGTCGCGGGCACCGAAGATACGCTGGTGGGTGGGGACCGGGTGGTCGGGGGAGAATTGGCTGGGTGATGTCATGGTTGGCGCTCGCCGGCAATGTTGTTGGTGTTCTTGGCAAGGACTTCGTCCTCGAATCGCGACGCAAGGCCGCTTCCACAGGGGCCGCGAAGGCCTTGAGCCTTGTGCGGTCCCTGTGGGAGCGGCCTTGTGTCGCGAAAGGGCCGCTAAGCGGCCCCAGCGTTCTTACACTTTGTGGTACAGCTGGCTGCCTTCCTGGCGGAACCGCTCGGCCTGCTCACGCATGCCTTCTTCGACCGTCACATCCACGGCCTCGATCTTGGCGGCGTACTCACGCACTTCCTGGGTGATCTTCATCGAGCAGAACTTCGGCCCGCACATCGAGCAGAAGTGCGCGACCTTGGCCGATTCCTTCGGCAGCGTCTCGTCGTGGAAGGCACGGGCCGTGTCCGGGTCAAGGCCAAGGTTGAACTGGTCTTCCCAACGGAACTCGAAACGCGCCTTCGACAGGGCGTTGTCGCGAATCTGCGCACCTGGGTGGCCCTTGGCAAGGTCGGCGGCATGCGCGGCGATCTTGTAGGTGATGATGCCGGTCTTGACGTCGTCTTTGTTCGGCAGGCCCAAATGTTCCTTGGGCGTGACGTAGCACAGCATGGCGCAACCGAACCAGCCGATCATCGCCGCACCAATACCCGAAGTGATGTGGTCGTAGCCCGGAGCAATGTCGGTGGTCAGTGGGCCGAGGGTGTAGAACGGCGCTTCGTCGCAGCACTCCAGCTGCTTGTCCATGTTCTCTTTGATCAATTGCATCGGCACGTGGCCAGGGCCTTCGATCATGCACTGCACGTCGTGCTTCCAGGCAATCTTGGTCAGTTCACCGAGGGTTTCCAGCTCACCGAACTGCGCGGCGTCGTTGGCGTCGGCAATCGAGCCAGGGCGCAGGCCGTCGCCCAGCGAGAAGCTGACGTCGTAGGCCTTCATGATTTCGCAGATTTCGTCGAAGTGGGTGTACAGGAAGTTTTCCTTGTGGTGCGCCAGGCACCACTTGGCCATGATCGAGCCCCCACGGCTGACGATACCGGTGACACGCTTGGCGGTCAGCGGCACATAACGCAGCAGCACACCGGCGTGGATAGTGAAGTAGTCCACCCCCTGCTCGGCCTGCTCGATCAGTGTGTCGCGGAACAGCTCCCAGGTCAGGTCCTCGGCCACGCCGTTGACCTTTTCCAGGGCCTGATAGATCGGCACGGTGCCGATCGGCACCGGCGAGTTGCGGATGATCCACTCGCGGGTTTCGTGAATGTGCTTGCCGGTGGACAGGTCCATGACCGTGTCCGAGCCCCAGCGGATGCCCCAGGTCAGCTTGGCCACTTCTTCCTCGATCGAGGACCCCAAGGCGCTGTTGCCGATGTTGCCGTTGATCTTCACCAGGAAATTGCGGCCGATGATCATCGGCTCAACTTCCGGGTGGTTGATGTTGGCCGGAATGATCGCGCGGCCACGGGCGATTTCCTGGCGGACGAATTCGGGGGTGATTTCTTTCGGGATGTTGGCACCGAAGCTGTGGCCAGCGTGCTGCTCTTTGAGCAGGCCAGCTGCACGGGCCTCCTGCAGCTTCATGTTTTCGCGGATGGCCACGTATTCCATCTCGGCGGTGATGATGCCCTGGCGGGCATAGTGCATCTGCGAGACGTTGGCGCCCGCCTTGGCACGACGCGGGTTGCGCACATGGGCGAAACGCAGCTTGGCCAGCTCGGCGTCGTTCAGGCGCTGCTGGCCGAAGTCGGAGCTCAGGCCGTCCAGGCGCTCGGTGTCACCGCGGGCGTCGATCCACGCTGAACGCACGTCGGCCAGGCCTTTGCGCACGTCGATAATCACGTTGGGGTCGGTGTATGGGCCGGAGGTGTCGTACACCAGCACCGGGGCATTGGTCTCGCCACCAAAATCGGTAGGGGTGTCATCCAGGCTGATTTCACGCATGGGTACACGGATGTCCGGGCGCGAGCCTTCGACATAGACCTTGCGCGAACGCGGGAACGGTTGCACGGACTGCTGATCGACTTGTGCCGATTCGCTGAGGTTGATCGCTTTTTCTTGTTTGGTCATCACAGGCTCTCCAGACGGCTTCCTAGCAGTGGAATGTCGGGGTGAACCTGAAACGCGCGGACGCACCCTCTTTGGAGTGCAGTGCCGGGTATGGGGGTGCCTGAAGCTGCATGCAGCTGTGACAATCCCGGACCTGGCACAAGAGGCTCCCCGGGAAGGCGAGCAATCTTGTTCCCTACGCAGGCGCTAACCTGATCAGGTTCAACGGGATCCGCACCTCTGCGATCTCAGCCTTTGCTTCAAGGCACCCCGACAAGAACCTGCGCAGTCTAGACTGGAGTGGTCGGCAAAGCCAAGCGGGTAAATGCGCGGATGATGAAAGGCACACCAAGCGATTGTTGCCGGGTGCGCATGGCACTACACTGGCCCGTCGCGCGATACTCAACAGTTCAGTAATTAAATTTCGTACAAGGATTGCCTCTATGCTGCGCAAACTCTCACTGGCGATAGCCGTGTCTTGTGCGTCCAACGGAGTGGTCTGGGCAGCGGACGTGCCCCAATCAGTAAAGACCGACCTGGTCAGCGTCTATCAGGAAGCGGTCGACAACAACGCCGACCTGGCGGCGGCACGCGCCGATTACGGCGCCCGCAAAGAGGTGGTGCCCCAAGCCCGTGCCGGGTTGCTGCCAAACCTGTCGGCCGGCGCCGAAATGCTGAACACGCGCACCAAGCTGGACGAACCATCGACCACCAGCAACCGCAGCGGCAACACCTGGAGCGCCACCCTGGCTCAGCCGATCTTCCGCGCTGACCGCTGGTTCCAGCTGCAAGCGGCCGAAGCGGTCAACGAACAGGCAGCGCTGGAGCTGTCGGCGACCGAGCAGAACCTGATCCTGCAAACCGCGCAGAACTACTTCGCCGTACTTCGCGCACAGGACAACCTGGCCGCGACCAAGGCCGAGGAAGCGGCCTTCAAACGCCAGCTGGACCAGTCCAACGAACGCTTCGACGTCGGCCTTTCCGACAAGACCGACGTGCTGCAGTCCCAAGCCAGCTACGACACCGCCCGGGCCAACCGGATCATCGCCGAACGCCAGGTGCAAGACGCCTTCGAGGCCCTGGTGACCCTGACCAACCGCGAATACACCTCGATCCAGGGGGTGGTGCACACCCTGCCGGTGCAGGTGCCTACACCTAACGACGCCAAGGCCTGGGTAGAAACCGCTGGTCGCCAGAACCTCAACCTGTTGGCGACCAACTACGCGGTTTCCGCCGCCGAAGAAACCCTGCGCCAGCGCAAGGCCGGCCATGCGCCGACCCTTGACGCAGTGGCCAAGTACCAGAAAGGTGACAACGACAACTTCGGTTTCACCAACCCCGCACCAGCCCCCGTCACGCGCTACGGCGGCGATGTCGAGCAGACCAGCATCGGCCTGCAACTGAACATCCCGATCTACAGCGGCGGCCTGACCAGCTCGCAGGTGCGCGAGGCCTACCAGCGCCTGAGCCAGAGCGAGCAGCAACGCGAAAGCCTGCGCCGCCAGGTGGTGGAAAACACCCGCAACCTGCACCGCGCGGTGAACACCGATGTAGAGCAGGTACAGGCGCGCAAGCAGTCGATCATCTCCAACCAGAGTGCGCTGGAAGCCACCGAAATCGGTTACCAGGTCGGTACACGCAACATCGTCGACGTGCTCGATGCCCAGCGCCAGCTGTACACCTCGGTGCGCGACTACAACAACAGCCGCTATGACTACATTCTCGACAACCTGAGCCTGAAGCAGGCAGCCGGCACCCTGAGCCCGCAAGACCTGCAGGACCTCAAGCGTTACCTGAAAGCGGACTACAACCCGGACAAGGACTTCCTGCCACCGGACCTGGCGGCTGCCGCGGCGAAGAACTTCGAGCGCCGCCCTTGAGATAGATGTTGGCTTTTTCGCGGGCTCGCCCGCTCCCACAATTCAAATCCTGTGGGAGCGGGCAAGCCCGCGAAGAAGGCGATGCAATAATCAGCGGATAAGCGCACTCAGCCCATCGAGCAAGCGCTGCAGCGCCCCCTGATTGGCCTGCATCACCGCCCTGCCCGCCTCACCCATGCGTTGGGCATCCTGCGGCAGCTCGACCAGACGCCGCACAGCACCGGCCAGTCCATCGGTATCATCCACCTGCTGCAACGCCCCCGCCTCGCGCAGCATCGCGCTGATTTCTAGGAAGTTGAACACATGCGGCCCCATGAGCACCGGCAAGGCAAGCGCCGCAGGCTCCAACGGGTTGTGCCCGCCGGTCGCTACCAGGCTGCCACCGACGAAGGCAATGTCGGCCAAGGCATACAGGAACAGCAGTTCGCCCATGGTGTCGCCCAGCAATACCCGGGTTTGCCCATCGACCGGCGTGCCAGCAGAACGGCGCACGGTGGCGAATTGCTCGCTGCACAACGCGTGTACCGCATTGAATCGCTCGGGATGGCGCGGCACCAGGATCAGCAAGGCATCGCCATGCACCTGCAACAACTGCCGGTGCGCCTGCAAAATCAGCGCATCCTCGCCTTCATGGGTGCTGGCAGCAATCCACACCGGGCGCTGCTCGGCACCCCACTGCTCACGCAGTGCCTTTGCACGTGGTAGCAGTTGCTCATCAATCTGCAGGTCGAACTTGATCGAGCCGGTGACCTGCACGCACTCAGTGCGCGCACCCAGGTCACGGAAACGCTGCGCCTCGGTTTCGGTCTGCACGGCAATCAGGCTCATTTCGGCCAGCATCGGCCGGGTCAGCTTGGCAAAGCGCCCATAACCACGGGCCGAGCGCTCGGATAACCGCGCATTGGCCAGCGCTACCGGAATCCCGCGTTTGGCGCACTGGTGGATGTGGTTGGGCCACAGCTCGGTTTCCATGATGATGCCCAGCTTCGGCCGCACATGGTCGAGAAAACGCCCCGCCGCCCATGGCAGGTCGTAGGGCAGGTAGCAGTGCTGCACGCGCGGTTCGTCGGCGAACATGGCGCGAATACGCTCGGAACCGGTGGGAGTCATGCAGGTAAGGGTGATGGGCAGTTCGGGGTAGGCCTTGAGCAGGGCACGCACCATGGGCGCGGCAGCAATGCTCTCACCCACCGACACCGCATGCACCCAGATGCCGCCCTGGCGCATGGTCGGCAGCTTGAAGGCAAAGCGCTCACCGATACGCTGGCCATAGGCCGGCGCCTTGCGTGCGCGCAGGTACAGGCGCAGCGCAACCAGCGGCAGGCCCAGGTGAAACAGCAAGGTATAGAGTGTTCTGTTCATGGCGGCGAAGTTTACCCGATCGCACGCAGGTGTACTGCAAAGCGCTCGGCCAGCCACTGCGCAGCGGGCCCCAGTGGCTCATCGCGGCGCCAGGCCAGCTCCGCCACCAGCGCCGGCGGGCGCCACTCACTGTCCAGTTCGACCATGTGCGCCTGGTAGGTCGGGTACTGCACCACGTGCCGCGGCAGCCAGGCCCAGCCCAGACCACGCATCAGCAGTTCAGCCATGGCGTAGAAGCTGTCGGCACGCCATACCTGCGGGCTGATTGCCTCGCCGCCAGGGTAACCGCTTTGCTGTGGGGTGATGAGTAATTGCCGGTGGCGCGCCAGTTGCTGGCGGGTTGCCCGGCCTTGCCCCGCGAGCGGGTGGCCGACTGCGCACACCGTGACCATTTCGACGCTGCCCAGGACGCGACGCTCCAGCGAAGACGGGATGCTTTCATGGTGGAAGAACAGCCCCAGATCGGCTCGGCGCTCAACCAGCTTGCGCGCTACATCGCCCTGGGCGCCGCTGGCCAGTTGTACCTCCAGGTACGGGAAGCGGCTGGCCAGTTCGTCGAGGCTGTCGATCACCGGTTGATAAGGCATGGCCTCATCCTGAGCAACCCGCAGCAAGGCCTCCTGCCCACGCATCAGGGCCAGGGCGCGACCATCCAGGTGTTCGCACTGGCGCAGCAGTTCGCGGGCGTCTTCCAGCAACGCGCTGCCACTTTCGGTCAGTTTTGGTTGCCGGCCGCTGCTGCGCTCGAACAACGTGACACCCAAGTCTGCTTCCAGCAGGGCGATGGCATTGCTGATGGCCGATTGGGCCTTGCGTTGTTCGCGGGCCACGGCAGAAAACGAGCGCAATTCGGCGACGCGCAAAAAAATACGCAACTGCTCCAGACTCCATTGCTCAGCCATCATCCTATCCCCATATCAGATAGGTAATGACTTTACCGCATCTGGCCAAGGTCTAGAATGCCCAACCAGTTACCGGAGGATCCCGCCATGAATGCCTACACCTACCTCGCCATTGCCATCTGCGCAGAAGTCATCGCCACCGCTTCGATGAAAGCGGTGAAGGGCCTGAGCACGCCGTTGCCACTGCTGCTGATGGTGGTGGGGTATGGCGTTGCCTTCTGGATGCTGACCTTGGTGGTGCGCAGCATTCCTGTAGGGATTGCCTATGCCATCTGGTCGGGGCTGGGGATTGTGCTGATCAGTGTGGCGGCATTGGTGATCTACGGGCAGAAGCTCGATGTGCCGGCGATGCTGGGCATGGCCATGATTGTGGGGGGCGTGGTGGTGATACAGCTGTTTTCGAAAGCGGCTGGGCACTGAGGCTGGCTTGCCGGCGATAGGGCCCTCTCAGGTATAGCCTGTATACTTGCCAGCTGTCCCAGTCTTCGAGGTACCGCCATGCCATCTGCCATTTCCACTGACGTGCTGATCGTCGGCGCCGGGGTCGCAGGCCTCTGGCTCAATGCCCGCCTGCGCCGCCAGGGCTACTCGACAGTGCTGGTGGAGCGCGCCAGCCTTGGCGGCGAGCAGACCATCAAGTCGCAGGGCATCATCCACGGCGGCACCAAGTACGCCCTGCACGGTGCCCTGACCGGCGCCTCGGAAGCCATTGCCGACATGCCGCGCCGCTGGCGCGAAGCCTTGAGCGGCAGCGGCGAACTGGACCTGAGCGGCACTCGCCTGCTGTCCGATGCGCACTACCTGTGGTCGCCAGGCACCCTGGCCGGCAACCTCACCAGCTTCTTCGCCAGCAAGGCCGTACGTGGGCGAGTCGACCAAGTAAAAGGTGAGCAACTGCCGCCGGCCCTGCAAGACCGCGCCTTCAAGGGCAAGGTTTACCGCCTGGCCGAACTGGTCATCGACGTGCCCAGCCTGCTGGCCAACCTGGCCGAACTGGCGGGCGACAGCCTGCTGGCTGGGGAGCGCATTGAGCCGCTGCGCGAAAACGACGAGCTGGTCGGCCTGCGCGTTGACGGTCGCGACATCCGTGCCCAACGCGTCGTGCTCAGCGCCGGCGCCGGCACCGAGGAACTGCTGCACGCCCTGGGCCTGAACCAACCGGCCATGCAAACACGGCCGCTGCACATGGTCATGGCCAAAGGCGCCAACCTGAAACCCCTTTACGCTCACTGCCTGGGTGGCGGGCCCAAGCCGCGCGTTACGGTGACCACTCATCCGGCAGCCGATGGCCAGTGGGTCTGGTACCTGGGCGGCGACCTGGCCGAAGCCGATGGCGTGGCGCGCGAGCCAGCCGCACAAATCGCCGCAGCGCAAAAGGAAATCGCCAACCTGCTGCCATGGGTCGACCAAAGCTTGGTGCGCTGGGCCACCCTGCGCGTCGACCGCGCCGAACCTGCGCAATCGGGCCTGGTACGCCCGGACAATGCCTTCCTTGCCGACCAGCAGCGCCTGCTGGTGGGCTGGCCGACCAAGCTGGCGCTGGCACCTGACTTCAGCGACCGGGTCATCAGCCACCTGGAGCGTGACGGCATCCGTCCACAAGCACAAGCCGACCTGGCCGACCTGCCACGCCCACCGCTGGGCGTACCGGCTTGGGAGCAACTGCTGCCATGACCTTGCCAACCCTGCACGACTTCCATCGCCCGCTGGGCAGCACCGGCTTCAAGGTTTCACCGCTGGGCCTGGGCACGGTAAAACTGGGCCGCGACCAAGGTGTGAAATACCCCACCGGCTTCACCATCCCCGGCGATGACGAAGCCCGCTTGCTGCTGGCCCAGGCCCGCGAGCTTGGCATCAATCTGATCGACACCGCCCCGGCTTATGGCCGCAGTGAAGAACGCCTCGGCCCGCTGCTGCGCGGCCAGCGCGATGAATGGGTGATCGTCAGCAAGGTCGGCGAAGAATTCGATCAAGGCCAATCGCATTTCGATTTCAGTGCCGCCCACACCCGCCGCTCGGTGGAGCGCAGCCTGCGACGCCTGGAAACCGACCGCATCGAACTGGTACTGGTACATTCCGACGGTAACGACCTGGCCATCCTCGAACAGCAGGAGGTCTACCAGACCCTGGCAGCGCTCAAGCAGGAGGGCAAGATCCTTGGCTTCGGCCTGTCCGGCAAGACCGTCGCCGGCGGCCTGAAGGCGCTGGAGCAAGGCGACTGCGCCATGGTCACCTACAACCTCAACGAGCAGGCAGAACGCCCGGTGCTGGACTACGCTGCCGAACACGGCAAGGCCATCCTGGTAAAAAAGGCCCTGGCCAGCGGGCATATCTGCCTGGCCCCGGGCGTTGACCCGGTGCAGGCCAGCTTTGAGCTGCTGTTCGCCCACCCCGGCGTCAGCAGTGCTATCGTCGGCACCATCAACCCGTTGCACCTGGCCCATAACGTGGCCACCGTCGCCCGTATCCTGGGCCAGCATTGAGTTACCCCTGGCCCAAGGGCCAGGAGACTGACCCGACGCAAGGAGTAGCCTCGTGGCGCGAACGCTGATCCGCAAGAACCCGAGCAACTTCAAGACACTGCCACTGCATGTCGAGGCCACGGCTGAAGGCCTGATCTACCAAAGCATCGGCATGCCGCTGAACTTTGCCCAGACCCAGCAGCGGCGCAAGGCGATCCAGTTACCCGACGTGCAGCGTTTTGTGGTCGAACTGGCAAACCTGGGCGTGTCGGTGCGCCTTACCCTGCATTGGCAAAACCGCGATTACTGGGTGCTGGTGCGCCAGCGCCGGCAAGACCGTGGCGACGTGGTGCTGAAACTGATTTCCGGTTATGTACCGGCGCAGGAGTTGAACCTGCCGCTGCACACGGCTGTGCAGGAAGTGGCCGAGGAGTGCCTGCTGGAAACCCCAGAGGGCTGGCTTGGCGGGCGTTTCAACGATACCTGGCTGCCCGTCCCTTACGCTGCCGCCCTGCACTACCGTGAAACGCCGCACTTCGTGCTGGCCCCGCAGTCCGGCGCAGCACGCCCGGTACACTGCGGCCAGCTGATGCTGCTGGAGCGCCCACGGGCCTATGTGCACTTGCCCACCGCCTCGCTGCAACTGATCTACGATATGCGCCTGCAGGTACCCCGTGAGGCCAAGAAACTCAGCCTGTTCCACGTCGATGAACGGCTGGAGGGCGGCCAGCTGGTGGCGCGACTCAACCGCAAACGGCCAGACCTTTATCTGATGCCGTTAAAGGACGGCCAGCCGCTGGCGGAGCTGTATACGCTTAAAAAGGATGAGCTGGTGCCGGCGAGCACACGCGGGCTGTACCTGGCCGAGAGTTTTGCCCGGCAGGAAGGCTGGGTGGTGGCGGATGAGCGGGTACGCTGGAAGGACTGGGTGAAGCAGCAGGGGCTGGTGGAAAACAAGCCGGTGAAGGCATCGCACCTGCAGCGCTTTGGCGACAAGGCGCGGGCACTGCTGGAGCGGGCTCGTACTAGCCTGAACAAGTGATAGCGGGGCTGCTCTGCAGCCCCAGCTGTATCAGTTCTTGCGAATCTTCTCGACAATCGCCGTGGTCGAGCTGTTCTCGACCAGCCCCAGCACCTTCACGGTGCCGCCATAGGCCTTGACGATATCGGCACCCACCACCTGGTCGATGCCGTAGTCGCCACCCTTGACCAGCACATCCGGCTTGACCTGGCTCAGCAGGTTTTCCGGGGTGCCTTCCGGGAAGCTGATCACCCAGTCCACCGCGCCCAAGCCGGCCAGTACGGCCATGCGCCGGTCGACACTGTTGATTGGCCGGCCCGGCCCTTTCAGGCGGCTGACCGAAGCATCGTCGTTGACCGCGACGATCAGGCGATCGCCTTGGGCCCGTGCCTGTTCCAGGTAGGTGACATGCCCGGCATGCAGGATGTCGAAGCAGCCGTTGGTGAAGACGATCTTCTCTTTGTGTGCCCGCGCGTCATCGATGGCCAGCAGCAGTTGCTCCAGGCCCAGCACACCGCGCTCGGAGCCTTCCTCACGCTGGATGGCGCGGCGCAGTTCAGGGGCGCTGATGGCCGCCGTACCCAGCTTGCCGACCACGATGCCTGCCGCCAGGTTGGCCAGGGCCACAGCATGGGGCAGGTCCTCGCCAGCGGCAATGGCTGCGGCGAGGGTGGAGATGACGGTATCACCGGCACCGGTCACGTCGAACACTTCACGTGCCCGCGCCGGCAGGTGCAGCGCCGGCTGGCCCACGCGCAGCAGGGTCATGCCGTGCTCGCCACGGGTTACCAGCAAGGCGCCGAGGTCCAGGTCCTGCAGCAGTTGCAAACCCTTGGCAACCAGGTCGGCCTCATCGGTGCAACGGCCAACGATGGTCTCGAACTCGCTGAGGTTCGGGGTGATTAGGCTGGCACCACGGTAAATGGAAAAATCCTTGCCCTTGGGGTCGGCCAGCACCGGAATGCCTTTGGCCCGCGCCGCCTGGATCAGGCTTTGGTGATTCTTCAGCGCGCCTTTGCCGTAGTCGGACAGAACCAGCACCTTGACGCCCTCGAGCAGGCTGTCGACCTCGGTGGCCAGCGACAATGGGTCGGTGGCGAACGGCTCTTCGAAATCGATACGCAGCAGTTGCTGGTGACGGCTCATGACCCGCAGCTTGACGATGGTCGGCTGGTGCGCGATGCGCTGGAACACCGAACGCACACCGGCAGCCTGCAGGCTGTTGGCCAGGCTGTCGGCAGCTTCGTCCTGGCCGGTGACGCCGATCAGCGAAGCCGGCGCGCCCAGCGCGGCAATGTTCAAGGCAACGTTGGCCGCGCCGCCGGGGCGATCCTCGATTTGATCGACCTTGACCACCGGGACTGGCGCTTCAGGCGAAATACGCGAAGTACCGCCATGCCAGTAGCGGTCGAGCATGACATCGCCGACCACCAGTACCGGGGCTTGATCGAAACGCGGCATGGACAACTTCATGGGCAACCCATATGGAAATAATGAACAGGGGCAGGATATTAGCACAGGGTAGTCGACGGCTTTATGGCCAGATCGTACCCAGAAAATTCCCGTGACAATCGGGGCCATGACGGCCCCGATCAAGGAGGGTTCAGGTGATATCGGCCTTGGCCGGCTCATCCAGGCCCATGGCATGCAAGCGGGCATAATGGCCATTGGCCGCAAGCAGCTCGGCATGCGTGCCACGCTCGACCAGGCGGCCCTGGTCCATGACCAGGATCTGGTCGGCCTTCTCGATCGTCGACAGGCGGTGAGCGATCACCAGCGTGGTACGGCCTTGCATCACGTGATCCAGGGCAGCCTGGATATGCCGCTCGGACTCGGTATCCAACGCAGAAGTAGCCTCGTCGAGGATCAGCAGCGGCGCGTTTTTCAGCAGCGCCCGTGCAATTGCCAGGCGCTGGCGCTGGCCACCGGACAGCAGTACACCGTTCTCTCCCACTTCGGTATCGAAGCCCTTCGGCAGCCGGTCGACGAACTCCTTGGCGTAGGCATCGGCTGCGGCGGCTTCGATGTCTGCGCGTGGGGCACCGGCCAAGTCACCGTAGGCGATGTTGTTGGCCACGGTGTCGTTGAACAGGGTGACGTGCTGGGTTACCTGCGAAACATGGCGACGCAGGTTGCGCAGGCGATAGTTTTCGATTTCCACGCCATCGAGCAGAATCTGCCCCTGGTCGTGGTGATAGAAGCGTGGGATAAGCGCCGCCAAGGTCGACTTGCCACTGCCGGAACGGCCGACCAGGGCGATCATCTGCCCAGGTTCGGCGACAAAACTGATGTCGCTCAGCACTTCACGCTCGGTACCCGGGTAGGTGAAGCTCAGGTTGCGCACTTCCAGGCGCCCTTCCACACGCTCCTTCTCGACAGTACCGGTGTCCAGCTCAGGCTCTTCGTCCAACTGCTCGAAGATGCTCTCGGCACCTGCCAGGCCCTTCTGGATGGTCGAGCTGACTTCTGACAGCTGGCGAATCGGCTTGGGCAGCAGGCCAGCAGCAGTGATATAGGCTACCAGGTCACCGGCGGTGGACTCGCCCCGCAGGAACAGCACCAGGAACATCAGCGCGGCCATGGCGCTGTAGATCACCAGTTGCAGCATCGGCGTGTACAGCGAGCCGGTCTTGGTCATGCGCAGTTGCTTGTCGGTGTTGCTCTGGCTGGCTTTGCCGAAACGCTGCTCCTCGTAGGCCTCGCCGCCGAAGCTGCGGACCACGCGGTAGCCCTGGATGGTTTCCGACGCCACGTGGGTAACGTCGCCCATTGCCACCTGGATCTTCTTGCTCTGCTTGCGGAATTTCTTGCTGGCGATGCTGACCATGACCGCGATCACCGGCAGGATGGCGACCATCACCAGGGTCAGGTGCCAGTTCATCCACAGCAGGTAGGCAAACAGGAACACCACGGTCAGGCCTTCGCGGATCACCACCTTGATGGCATCGGTGGCCGCGCCGGTGACCATGGTCACGTTGAAGGTGATGCGCGAAATCAGGTGACCGGAGTTGTGGTTGTCGAAGTAGCGGTTAGGCAGCACCAGCAGCTTGTTGAACAACTCCACACGCAGGTCGTGCACCAGGCACAGGGACACCTTGGCCAGGAAGTAGTTGCCGAGGAACGAGCCCAGGCCCTGCCAGGCGGCGATCAGGATGATCAGCAGCGGCACCGCCTGCAGCAATTGCAGGTCACGCAGGTAGGGCACGTTGGGGAACAACACCGCTTCGGGGTTGCTCAGGCCATCGACGAAATACTTGAGAATGCCGGCCAGCATCGGCTGGGTCGAGGCAAAGATCACGAAACCGACAATGCTCAGCAGGAAAATGCCGACATAGGGTTTCACATAGCTCAGCAGCCGGAAGTAGATCTTCAGGCTGGAGGTGTGCTCCGCCGGTCGCGGGGTTTCGGCCATTATCGAGCTCGCTGTTCAGGTTGAACCGGAAATTTTACCACAGGCGTCATTTTCGGCACGCCCCCATGGCAGCATCATGGCAAGGCCCACCGGCAGCCAGCTGATGAACCATTCGGCACGCGGCGTACCAGTGAGGCTGGCAGCATCGAACTGCATGGCCAGGGTCGAATACACCCAGAACCCCAGCAGGACCTTGCCGAACAGGGTGCCGCGCGCGCGCACGATTTCACCCAGCGTGAACAGCCATACCATGGTCCACAGCAGCATACCGGGCAGCCCCATCTCGACCGCGATGTGGGTGAACATGTTGTGGGTATGGTCAAAATGCTTGCCAACCGCACTCACCTCGTAGGCCGAGCCCAGGCCCAGGCCAGTCCAGGGATGCGCGGCAATCATGTCCACCACAGCATGGAAGATTTCCGGCCGGTACGACGAGCCACGCTTGGCGATCAGATCGTACACCAAGTAGAAAGCAAGGCCCGTGGCAATGACTGCGAGGATGGAAAACACTCGGCTGTGGCGGTCGCGGAACCACAGCGGCGCCATCACCACGGTGATCACCAGCGCCAGAAGCGCCCCACGGCTCTGGCTGAGCATGGCGAAGGCCCCCAGGCAAGCCAGTGCCGCCAGCCACAACAGCTGCAAGCCTCGTTGCCGAGGTGGCTCGTAGAGCAGGAAGAGCACGGCCGAGCCAATGACATAGGCGCCCAGGATGGGGTGGGATATCTCACCGATACCCGCCAGCCTCATCAGCAAAGGCATGCGCTGCAACCCATAGAACTTGATGATCGAGACCAGTGCCGCAATGGCCAGTAGCGCGCTGCCAAGCAGCAACAGCTGGCGAATACGGCCCAGGCCAAGCTGGGCGAGCAACGGGAAAGCCAACAGGAACACCAGGATGTAGAGCAGCCGTTTGATCTCGCGCCCGTCATCTTCCGCAGATGACCACACCAGGCTCAGCCCGCTCCAGGCCAACAGCAGCAGCACGCTCCCCCACAGCGCCGGCTGGCGCTTCCAGGCCTGCACCAGCACGTCACGCGCCGACCAGGCCAAGACCAGCGTCGGCAGCCACAGGAACAACACCAGCCCCTGCTGATAAACCTTGTTGCTCGGTGCCAGGGCAATCGCCGCCAGGAACCAGACCAGACCCAAACCTAACCAGGCCCGTGCCCAGCTTTTTTGATACAACATCCTTTCCCCCGATGAATCAAAGACACCATCCATGGTGCTACAGCATTATTTTCGGCATTATTGCCGGTCATTTTGCTCGCCAGACGACAAGGCTCTATTCATGCAATGCTCCCGGCTCACCCAGGTCGACTTCGATCAGCTGACACAAGGCGCACAGGTGCTTGAGGCAGACAGCCATGGTGCCAAAGTCTACCTGCTCGCGAATGGAAATTTCCTTAAGGTTTTTCGTAGGAAGCGACTGATTTCATCTGCGCTTTTGCGCCCTTACTCCCAGCGCTTTGTCGATAACGCCGCGCAGCTGGCGCAACTGGGCATCCCCACCCTCGAGGTGATCAGCCAGCACAAGCTCGACCTGCCTGGCCGCACCGCCGTGCTGTATCGCCCGCTGCCCGGGCGCACGCTGCTGCAGATGTCGCGCGATGAAGGCTTCAGCTGGGACGTTTACCTGCCACGCCTGATCGAACTGATTCGCCAGCTGCACCGCAGCGGTGTGTACTTTCGCTCGCTGCACCTGGGCAACGTGGTGGTCACCCCCGACCAGCGCCTGGGCCTGATCGACGTGGCCGATATGCGTTTCCTGCGCCCGCCGCTGTCGGCACGCATGATTCGGCGCAATGTGCAGCATATGGTGCGCTATATCGAGCGGGAGAACCTGGGCGACCGGTTCCCCCTCGCCGCCTTCGAGGCAGCCCTGCTGGCGCGCTGAGCGTCAGCTGCGCAACAGGCTCTGCGAGCCGTTGCAGAACGCCTGCCAGGCCTGCTCCGGCGCCAACGCCTGGCGCTGCTGCGCGGCAACCGCCGAAGCGCTCAACGCCGAACAACGCTCGATCGCCTCGGCCCAGGCGCTCTCGTCGGCAATGGGCAGGTAGCCCCCGGTGTCGCGCAACTGCTCGCGGAACACTTGCAGGTCGCTGCACACCACCGGCACATCGGCCATCACGGCCTCTTGCACTACCAGCCCCAGCCCTTCGGAACGCGAAGGCACCAATAGCCAGTCGAAGGCCCGATACAACTGCTGCAGGTCTTCGCGGTGGCCACATAGATGAACCCGCCCAGCCAGGCCCAGCGCGTCGATACGTGCCTGGAGCGCGGCGTGCTGCGGCCCCTCGCCAATGATCGCCAGTTGCAGGCTCGGTTGCCGAGCACAGGCTTTGGCGAATGCCTCGATCAGCATTTCAAAGCCCTTGCTCTCTACCAAACGCCCTACCGCACCCAACATCACCCCGCCGGCCTGAGGCAATCGCAGCGCCTGCCTGGCCTGGTCCCGGCTCAGCAACGGCTCGACGAACGCCAGTGGGTCGAGCGCCATGCGTAGCGTCTGCACCGGCCTGCCCAGATCGCGTTCCAGCGACTCGGCCAAGGTCTGCGACACCGCTGCGATACTCAGGCGCTCGGCCGGGAGCCTGCGCAACAGGCGAATATCGCTGGCGTGCAGACGCGTCTTGCCATGGAACAGCACCTTGGCGCGCACCTCGGGAATGTTCTGCAGCAACGGCAGCACCAGCCGCGCGACGCCAATACCGTCGAGCAGCACGATTTCTGCCCTGGCTTCGGCCAGCGCCTTGCGCAAGCGCATGCGCAGCCACGGGCGAAGCAAGCGCCACAAGTGCCGCCCTTTGAGCGCACGTGACGGCATGTGCCACTCCCGGGTAGAACCGAGCCCACAGCAGAGCCCGCTGCCCAGCAGCAGCCAGTTACTGATCCGGGCATCGGCACCCGCGTTCGACAACACCTGCCGATGCACCTTGTGGATGGACATGTACGGCGTTCCACCCGCCCACATCATATTGACGATGTTCATGGGCCCTCTCCCGCTCATGTCAGGTGGGACAGCGACTTCATTGAACAAAAATGGTGATACCCATGCCGATCAAGGCACCCGTCACCAGCGTCAATGCCAGCTTTATCCGATCACGTTGACGACGCTTGGCCTTACGCTCCACTTCAATGGGCAAGGTCACGTGATTACCGAATCCTGTGTGCAAGACTGCATCACCCTCCAAGGTGACCGCTGTCAGATTTAACTCAGCGTAGCGTCGGGAAAGCGCCTTCTCTCCAGCATAGGCGGCAAATGGCGCGCAGCGCTGGTAATCGCTCAAGCGACGCAGGCCAGGATTGAGCGAGAATGCCTGCCATTCGGCTTTTTCGGAAAGCAGCGGATAACACGGCACGCCGGCGATTACCTGGCGATCACCCAGGTGGATGTACGGGCTGTGGATAGCCAGGTCGTGGGCATGGCTGCGCAGCCACACCTGCAACAGGTTGGGGCTGACCTCCAGAATGGCCCGCGAGTCTTCGACGAAGCCTTGGCGGTAGAAATGCCAGTCGTCTTCGCAGTGAAAGATGTACGGCGTCTTGACGTGGCTGTAAGCCAGGTCGATAGACGGCAATTGGCCAAGCTTGGGCCGATTGACGAACACCTTGCAGTACGGCTTCCAGTGCTCCGGCACAGCGGCATGCACGGCATCGTCACCGGAATCTTCGGTGATGAATACCTCGCGAATGGGCGCGGTGTTGTAGCGATCGAAACTCTCAAGGGTGTCTTTGAGCAGATCGAACCGCCCACAACTGGTCACGACGAGCGTGACGTCACTCTCATTTGAAAAGCGCACCGGACTCCCTCCGCATTGCGACTGTCGGCTTTCAACAACCCGCTCCTGGGCGTGAAAGCTCTTATTTAGATGCCCAGCTTCAGGCGCAGCCGCTGCCATGCAGACAATGGCGGGTGGGGCCTGAGCGCCGGGCGCATGTGGTCGACGATGCTACGTCCAACTGCGCCGAAACTGAAACGGGAAACCGCCAAATGGCGGCCATTTTCTGCAATCTGCCGGGCCAGATCAGGGTCCGCGCGCAAGCGGCGGAGCTTTTCCTGAAGGGTCGGGATGTTGTCATAGAACACCACGTTGTGCATGTCCTGCAGGCCCAATGCGCGGTTTTCTTCCTCGCCCTGGTCGTACGCCAGCAACACACAGCCACAGGCCATGGCTTCGAAGTTCTTGATCATGTATTCGCCCATACCGACGTCGGCACTGACGAAAAAACGGATACGGTTGAGCGTGTTGCAGTAGTCCTCACCCGACTTGGTGCGGGTTACCAGCAGGTTCTCGACCTGCCCCAACTCGTCCAGCAGCGCCTTGCGACCACTGTAGGCCACGCTGTTGACACTGCCGACGAAGGCCAGTTCGATATCGCGCTCACGCCCCTGGTCCGTCAGCAACTGCTCGTCGTAGCCCTTGGGCACGAATACCGCGTCAAAACCCTCCTGGCGCAGGCGTTCGCTGACCATGTAGCCAGAGCTGATCACCCGGGCCCATGGCAGTTGCCGGTAATGGGCGCTGAACTTGCCGGTGTACTTGCACGGGATGTAGTTCTGGTAGGCGTCGTGCTCGAGGATGACCAGGTTCGGCACGGTACGGATGAAGGCCACCTGGCGTATCTCCTGCTTGAAGCGCAGGAAGAACACGATGCGGTCATAGCGTTCAACCTGCACTTCACGCTTGAAATAGCGACGCAGGTTGCGTTGGTCTTCGCTGGTCAGCCAGCGCAGGTCGCATTCGCAGTTGGCCGCGACGCCGTCGTACAGGCGGTCGAGAATCGCCCGCTGTTCCTTCTGTACCAGAAATAGGACTTTCATTGCTTTCCTTGGGCGCTCTGCGCCATCGCGGTCAACCATGGGGCGTGCTTACAGTTCACGTCGCCAGAACAGTTCGTGTCGGCGCACGGCCTTGCGGAAGAACTCGTTCTCCCCATAAGGCGACGGCCGACGCGCGGCCAGCCAGCGTTGCAACCAGCGGCGCAGGCGGCGCTTGAACGGCGCGGGCGGCTGCAGGTCGTGCATCATGCCCAGGGCCATGGCCTTGTCGTGCTGGGTAGCCCGGTCCAGGACCAGGCTGCAAGGTGCCCAGGCCTGCGCAGCGCTCAACTGCGGAGGCAGGGCCACGCCATCGCCGCTGTCGCCCATAGGCCAGCGGTCGTTGTCATGCAGGTGGTTGGCATAGCACAGCAGGGTTTGTGGCTGCCAGGCCAGGCCTTGCAGGGCTTCCAGCACTGCCGCCTGAGCGCAGATGTGGTCGGGATGCGGGTCGAGTTGCGGGTGCGGCATCACCAACACCTCTGGCCTTGCCAGTTCCAGCAAGGCACGCAGGTCGGCCAGCAGGTTGTGCCAGGTTGGCGCGCCATCGCGGTCGCCCGGCAACGGGAACGGGTTGAACTGGCGGAACAGGCGAATATCGGCGAGGTCGGCTTCACGAGAAACGGCAGGCTGGTCGGGCGCGGCCTGCATGGCAGGCAGTTGCAGGCAGAAGTAACCCAGCTGCACGCAACGCGACTCCGGCACACCGGCCCAACGCGGCACGGCGATGCTGTCCCAGGCACGCAGGCGGCCCTTCAGACGCGCGGCCTCAGCTTTTGCCAGGCCCATCTGTTGATAATGCTCGGCCTCGATCTCACCGGCGGTCAGGGTCACCACCCAGGTTTCGTCGGCCTGACTGTACAGGCCATACGCGGCCAGCTCGGCGTCGTCGGCATGTGGCGCGATTACCATCACCCGACGCCGCTGCAGCTCGACCGCTGGGGTTTTCCACAGCCGAGCCTGGCCTTGCAGCCGGCAATGCCGACCGCGCAGGCACAACGTGCCGGCTTGCAGCGGCGCAGCCAAGCCAGTCAGATTGAGGAAGCGCACGCCATCGACACCACGCTCGAACGTTTGCCGATCGGACTGATCGGCAGCGGTCAGCTCGACCCGAGGGTCGAGAAACCGCCCCAGCCAGCTGCTTTTTACGTGCAGCTCAAGCACCAGGGTTTCGTCGCCCTGCAGCGCGCACTCGGCCTTGAGCAGACCGTCCTGCAGGCTGGCTGGTACCGGTTGCGCCTGGTCGCCAAAGTCGTAGGCATAGTCCTCACCTGGCGCATAGAACAGGTGGTCGGCAAACCAGGCTTCATGGGCAGCCCAGAGCAGCGGCAACAGCAGCAGTGGCAGCCACCACCAGCTGAAAACACCGAGGGCGACAAGCGCGACCAGGCCCACCAGCAGGCCCAGGCGCTTGTTGCGCCGGTGGCGCTTGAGCAACTGCTGCTTGCGGCTCACGCCTGATACACCGGCACGGGGTTGCACCAGCGGTCCTTGTACTCGCGGTCGGCACGGCCGAACGAGAACCGCAGTGGCTTGTTGCGCGCGCGGGCATCTTCCCAGGCGGCCTGGGTATTGAGGAAGCTCAGCACACTGCCGGGGCTGAAGGCCTTGGTTTCAGGGTCGACGCCGCCATTGATGTATTCGACGCTGATCCATTCTGGCGCTTCGACGCGGTACACCAACTGGATGGCAATCGGCTTGCCGTCCAGCAGCAGCACCGAGCCGATCAGCAGCTCGCGCAGGCGCTCCAGCACATCGGCCATGCGCTCGGCGCCTGTGGCTGGAAAGCCCCAGCGGCGCAGGAACAGGTCGCAGTACATGCTGGCGATGTCCTGGGCAGCGAAGTCACTGATCGGGCGCACCACGCCGCCCGCCTCTTCCAGCAGACGCAGTTCGCGGCGCTGGTTGTAGCGAAACTTCTTCGACAGATCTTCGGGCGCCCGGGCCATCGCCAACTGCTCCTTCTGCGCCTTCAGGCCGCTGAAGCGCCCTTGGTTCAGCTCGGACAGGTAACGCACGGTATGGCGCAACGGTGCCGCGGCATCGGCCGCCGCCGGCAGGATGATTTCGGCATTGCCAAGGTCGAACAGGGCTTTCTTGCCGGCACGCTTGAGCACGTCCTTGGCCAGCGCCAGGTGGTGCCCCCAGGTGGGAATGGCGGCCTTGAGCTCACCGGCCTGATACCAACCCAGGTATCGCACCGGGATCTGCGCCAGATCAGCCAGTTGCTCGACCACCAGCGGATGGGTGGCGACACTGCCACCAAAGCGCGCCCATGCCTCGGCATAGGCCTTGGCGTCGACAGTTTGCCAACCGCGTTCGCGGAAGGCCTGGATACGATTGAGCATCAGGCCTGCCCCACCAGCGCACGCACCTGCGGCAGCTGCCAGAAGGCCTCGCGCACTGCCTGGTCGGAGAAACGCTCACGCAGGCGCTGCAGCATGTGCTCGGCACAAGCCTGGCGCTGCTCGGCGTCCAGCGTGGCCATGTGCTTCAGGCCTTGAGCCAGCTGGGCAGCATCGCCCAACGGGAACAGCACGCCAACACCCTCGACGACTTCGCGGGCACCGCCACAGGCCGTGGCCAGCACCGGCACGCCGGCGACCATGGCTTCGAGCAGGACCATGCCGAACGGCTCATGGTCGGAGCTCAGGGCGAACACATCGAAGGCCTGGAAGTAACGCCGCGCATCCGGCACCTGACCCAGGAAGTCCACCTGCCCGGCAATACCGAGCTCGGCAGCCAAGGCCTTGAGTTCGTCCGCCAGGCGGCCCTTGCCGAGGATAGCCAAGCGAGCACCCGCCGGCAGCCCCGGCAGCGCTTGGGCAAAGCCACGCAACAAAGTGGCCTGGTCCTTGTCCGGGTGCAAGCGCCCGACGTTGCCGACGATCCACGCCTGCGCATCCAGGCCCAGGGCCTGGCGCGCCTCGGCATGCGGCACCAGGGCCATTTGCAGGGCGTCGATGTCGATGCGGTTGTACAGGGTCTGGATGCGTTCGGCCGGCCACTGTGGCAGGCACCGACGCATGTCGTCACGCACCGCGTCCGACACACCCAGCAGGCTCAGGCGCTTGCTGAACAGGTTGGCGAACAGCCGGCGGCCCTTGCGCTCATAGTCACCAAAGGCATGGTGCACGCCAATCACCGGCAGGCCGGTACCCAGCAGGGCGACGTAGATGGGCTTGAAGCGGTGGGCGATGCAGAAGGCGAAGTTGCGCTCGGCCGCGATCCGCCGCAACGCGCGGATCGCCCCGAGCTTCAAACCGCGCACGGCCTTGGAGCTGAACTCCAGGAACAACACCTCGTCCGACGCACAGCCGGCCGCTACCTGCGGGTCGGCTGCCCCGGTGAGGAACACCGTGGTGACCTGGTAGCCACGCCCCTGGAACAGGCTGGCGTACTGACGGGCGCAGTCGAGGAAAGGCCCGTCATAACCATGGCAGAACTGCAGGATGCGCGGTTCAGAGCGGCTGGTCATAGGCGGCGGCGCCGTCCTTCACGACCAGGATGTCTTCCATGATCAGGTACTGCAGGTCCGAGCCGAAGAACATGTTCAGGGCATCGGTCGGTGAGCAGATCATCGGTTCGCCACGGCGGTTCAGCGAGGTGTTCAGCGACACGCCGTTGCCGGTCAGGTCTTCCAGCGCCTTCATCATGTCGTAGTAGCGCGGGTTGTACTCGCGCTTGAGCACCTGGGCACGCGAAGTGCCGTCCTCGTGCACCACTTCCGGTACGCGCGTCTTCCACTCCTCAGCCACTTCGAAGGTGAAGGTCATGAATGGCGCCGGGTGGTCGACCTTGATCATCTGCGGGGCAACGGTGTCGAGCATCGACGGGCAGAAAGGTCTCCAGCGTTCACGGAACTTGATCTGGTGGTTGATGCGGTCGGCCACGCCTTCGACGCTCGGGCAGCCAATGATCGAACGGCCACCCAGGGCACGCGGACCGAACTCCATGCGGCCTTGGAACCAGGCCACCGGATTGCCATCCACCATGATCTTGGCGATCTGCTGGGGCATGTTCTCAAGCTTGCGCCACTTCGGCTGGTTCGGATGACGGGCGCAGGCGGCAATCACGTCCTCGTTGGAGTACGAAGGGCCGAGGTAGACGTGTTCCATCTTCTCGACCGGTACGCCACGGGCGTGGGAAACGTAGGCTGCGGCGCCAACGGCAGTGCCGGCGTCGCCGGAGGCCGGCTGGACGAACAGTTCCTTCACGTCCGGGCGGGCGATGATCTTCTGGTTGAGCTTGACGTTCAGCGCGCAGCCGCCGGCGAAGGCCAGCTTGCCGGTTTCACGCAGGGTGTCGCCCAGGTAGTGGTCGATCATCTGCAGCGCCAGCTTCTCGAACAGCGCCTGCATGCTGGCCGCGTAGTGGATGTACGGCTCGTCGGCGATGTCGCCTTCGCGCTTGGGGCCCAGCCATTCGATCAGTTTCGGCGAGAAGTAGAAACCCTTGCCCTTCTCTTTATAGCGGCGCAGGCCGATGACGTTGGCGTACTCGGTGTTGATCACCAGCTCGCCGTTTTCGAAGCTGGCCAGGCGCGAGAAATCGTACTTGCTGGCGTCGCCGTAAGGCGCCATGCCCATGACCTTGAACTCGCCATCGAGCATCTCGAAGCCGAGGAACTCGGTGATCGCGCCGTACAGGCCGCCCAACGAGTCCGGGTCGAAGAATTCCTTGATCTTGTGGATCTTGCCGTTTTCGCCGTAGCCAAAGAAGGTGGTGGCGTACTCGCCTTTACCGTCAATGCCGAGAATCGCGGTTTTTTCCTTGAAGCCCGAGCAGTGGTACGCACTGGAAGCGTGGGCCAGGTGGTGCTCGACCGGCTCGATCTTGACCTTTTTCGGGTCGAAGCCCAGTTGCTCCAGGCACCAGACGATCTTCTTGCGGTAGCGCTTGTAGCGACGGTTGCCCATCAGGATGGCGTCGAGGGCGCGATCCGGGGCGTACCAGTAGCGCTTGGCATAGTGCCAGCGCGCCTTGCCGAACAGGCTGATCGGGGCGAACGGGATGGCTACCACGTCGACGTCGGACGGCTTGATGCCTGCCTGTTCCAGGCAGAACTTCGCCGACTCGTAGGGCATGCGGTTCTTCGCATGCTTGTCACGCACGAAGCGCTCTTCTTCGGCGGCGGCAATCAGCTTGCCGTCAATGTACAGGGCCGCGGAAGGGTCATGGCTAAGGGCGCCGGACAGGCCAAGAATCGTCAATGCCAAGGGATTAGCCTCTTCATTCGGTAAAAATGCGCCAGCTGCCTCTTGGGCGGGTGGCGGCTAAAGGGCGGAATTATAACGCAAACATGTGCGCAACGCGGCAACCTGTATTATTCGGCGATCAGCCAATCCATGCGGTAGCTACCGTCCGTCTGCGCCAGCTCTTTGGCCAGCCAAGGCAACAACTCCTTGAGCTCTTCTTCCAGGCCCCACGGCGGGTTGGCGATGGCCAGGCCCGAACCATTAAGGCCCTGCGGGCTGTCCTGGTGGTGCACGTATAGCTCGACCCGCAGCAATTTCGGCGCGCCGGTGCTGGTCAGGTCCTGGTAATAGCGGGTCAGCGAGCGCTGGTCCTTGATCGGGTACCAGATGGCCACAACCGTCTGACGCATGCGGCCAATCGCCTCTTTCATGGCATTGGTGCAACGCTTGAGCTCATCGGCCTGTTCGAACGGCGGGTCGATCAGCATGATCGCGCGCTTTTCCTGCACAGGCAGCAAGGCACGCGGCACATGCCAGCCTTCGCCCAGATGCACGACCACGCGCGGGTCTTTCTTCATGTTCTCTTTGAGCAGCGGGCCGTCTTCGGGGTGCTTCTCGTTGAGCAGGGCACGGTCCTGCTGGCGCATCAGGCGGCGGGCCAGTTCGGGCGAACCTGGGTAGTAGCGCAGCTCGCCGTCGGCGTTCAGGCGCTTGATGACGCGCAGGTAGTCGTCGGCCATGGCCGGCAGGTCATCGCGGTTCCACAGACGAGCGACGCCTTCCAGGTACTCGCCGGTGCGAGTTGCCTGGTCGCCTTGCAGGTCGTACAGGCCAAGGCCTGCGTGGGTATCGATGTAGGCGAACGGCTGCTCCTTGCGCGACATCAGGGCGATGAGGCGGGTCAGCACGATGTGTTTGAGGACGTCGGCGTGGTTGCCGGCGTGGAAGGCGTGACGATAGTTCATGGCAACTCCTGCGGGGAGGGCAAGTTTACCTTGCCTTGCAGGCGGAGTCAGGCCTGGCTGCTGATTGGCGGCGCCCGCTGAGCAGGCGCCGCCAATTCAACGGGTGTTACTTGTCAGCGTGGTACGCCGCATCGGCAGTCTCGAAGCGCTGCACCATCGCCTTCGAAGGGCTGCCCATCTTGCTCACCAGCACGATGGCGATGCTCGCCAGCAGGAAGCCTGGGATGATTTCGTACAGGCCCCAGGTATCGATCTGCTTCCACACGATCACGGTCACTGCGCCCACCACGATACCGGCCAGTGCGCCGTTGCGGGTCATGCCTTTCCACAGTACCGAAATCAGCACCACCGGGCCGAAGGCAGCGCCGAAGCCGGCCCAGGCGTAGGCCACCAGGCCCAGCACGCGGTTTTCCGGGTTGGCAGCCATGGCAATGGCGATCAGGGCTACGGCCAGCACCATCAGACGGCCGACCCACACCAGCTCGAGCTGCGAAGCGTTCTTGCGCAGGAACGACTTGTAGAAGTCTTCGGTCAGGGCACTGGAGCACACCAGCAGTTGGCAGCTCAGGGTGCTCATCACCGCCGCCAGAATGGCCGACAGCAATACACCGGCGATCCATGGATTGAACAGGATCTTCGCCAGCTCGATGAACACGCGCTCGTGGTTTTCGGTCACCGGGCCCGCCAGATCAGGGTTGGCCGAGAAGTAGGCGATACCGAAGAAGCCCACGGCACAGGTACCGGCCAGGCACAGAATCATCCAGGTCATGGAGATGCGACGGGCTTTGGCAATCGATTTCACCGAATCGGCGGCCATGAAACGCGCCAGGATGTGCGGCTGACCGAAATAGCCCAGGCCCCAACCCATCAGCGAGATGATGCCAATGAAGGTAGCGCCCTTGAACATGTCGAAGTTGGCCGGGTTGACCGCCTCGATGGCAGCGAAGGTGGTGTCGAAGCCACCCGTGGAGATCAGCACGATCACCGGGGTCAGGATCAGCGCGAAGATCATCAGCGAAGCCTGCACGGTGTCGGTCCAACTTACCGCCAGGAAGCCACCCACGAAGGTGTAGGCGATGGTCGCCGCGGCGCCGGCCCACAGGGCTGTCTCGTACGACATGCCGAAGGTGCTTTCGAACAGACGGGCACCGGCAACGATGCCGGAAGCGCAGTAGATGGTGAAGAACACCAGGATGACGATCGCCGAAATGATCCGCAGCAGGCCGCTTTGGTCTTCGAAACGGCTGGAGAAGTAGTCCGGCAGGGTCAGTGCGTCACCGTTGTGTTCGGTCTGCACACGCAGACGGCCGGCCACGAACAGCCAGTTCAGGTAGGCACCAACGGTCAGGCCGATGGCGATCCAGGCCTCGGACAGGCCCGAGAAGTAGATGGCGCCCGGCAGGCCCATCAGCAGCCAGCCGCTCATGTCGGATGCGCCGGCAGACAGCGCGGTGACCACGCTACCCAGGCTGCGACCGCCCAGAATGTAATCGGAAAGGTTGTTGGTGGCGCGATAGGCGGCGAAGCCGATCAGCACCATTGCCGCGATGTAGACCACAAAAGTGATCGTTAGTGGATTGCCCATGCGTGTGCCCTGGCGTTTGTTTTTATCTCATGCACAACCGCAGCCATGGCGGTTGCACCCAGGCGGCGAATCCTATGCAACAACGCAAAGCAGGTGCAACCATTTTTCATTTGCAAGTTGCACCTTGCCGAGCATTTTTCGTAACAGCAGCCTTTTTGCTCCTTTTTGGAGCAAAAAGGCGGTTTTTCAGAATAAAACGCACCGAAAGCACCCCTTTTCAAGGTGTGGAAATGCCTGTCGGACGAGTTGCACCTTCTTCAGAAAAAATTCGGGTTGCACCTGGTTGCACCCGAATTGTCCTACAGCTACTCTTGGCGCCAGCTTAGGCCACAGCCGTGGCAATAACGAGGATAAGAAATGGCGACGACCACCCTTGGGGTCAAACTCGACGACCCGACCCGTGAGCGACTCAAAGCAGCTGCGCAGTCCATTGACCGCACGCCGCACTGGTTGATCAAGCAAGCGATCTTCAACTATCTGGAGAAGCTCGAGGGTGGTGCCACCCTGACCGAACTCAACGGTCATGCGGACCTTCGTTCACGAAGAAGGGCGGTTACCACACGAACTTGCAGCGGATCTCGGGCGCTACCGGCGCCGCGTGTTCGTCGAACAACTCGGTTGGGAGCTCCCGTCGGCGAACGAAAGCTTCGAGCGCGACCAGTTCGATCGCGACGATACCGTGTACGTGTTCGCGCGAAATGCCGGCGGCGACGTGTGCGGATGTGCGCGCCTGCTGCCCACGACGCGCCCGTATCTGCTGCAGTCGCTGTTCGCCGACCTGATCGCCGCAGACATGCCGCTGCCGCAATCGGCGGCCGTCTGGGAGCTGTCCAGGTTCGCGGCGACCGACGACGAAGGCGGGTCGGGCAATGCCGAGTGGGCCGTGCGGCCGATGCTCGCGGCCGTGGTCGAATGCGCGGCGCAGCTCGGCGCGCGGCAGCTGATCGGCGTGACGTTCGCGAGCATGGAGCGGCTGTTCCGCCGGATCGGCATACACGCGCACCGCGCAGGCCCGCCGAAGCAGGTGGACGGACGTCTGGTGGTCGCATGCTGGATCGATATTGATCCGCAAACGTTTGCGGCATTAGGAATCAAGCCGGGGCAGGCAGCCCGGCAAGCCATCGCCGCCTGAATGTCAGCAACCTGGCCGATGATGCCGGTGAAGTCCAGGCCGACCACAGCCACCAGTGCTTCCTCGAATTCGCCGAGAGCATCCTGCCGCAGTCGGTACTGCGCTCGGCGATCACTGCCGCCTACCGCCGCCCCGAGCAGGAAGTGGTGCCGATGCTGCTGGAGCAGGCACGCCTGAGCGCGCCATTGGCCGAAGCCACCAACAAGCTGGCAGCCGGCATCGCCGAAAAACTGCGCAACCAGAAGAGCGCTGGCGGCCGTGCCGGCATCGTCCAGGGCCTGTTGCAGGAGTTCTCGCTGTCGTCCCAGGAAGGCGTGGCACTGCTGCAGATTGAGTAACCGTGAATGTTTGTACAAATGTTTCAAAGATGTTACTATGAGTGTCCCGGCCAGCATCACTTTATATTTTGTGACGTCTGGCCGGACGTTTTCCCTAGTGTTGGCTGTTTTAGCGACCTGGCCGTACAGGTCAGGTTTTTTTTTACCGCTAAACAACTGAAGCCATTGTAACCTCTGAATGATTCATTGTAAGTTACTCTTAAGTATCATCTTGCCTGTACTATAGTGCAGGTTAAGTCCACGTTAAGTAAAAGAAGCAGCATGGAGCCTGAATGTTTTCTTTTTTCCTTGAAAATCAAACAATAACGGATACGCTTCAGACTTACATACAGAGAAAGTTATCTCCGCTGGGTAGTCCGGATTACGCTTACACTGTTGTGAGCAAAAAAAATCCTTCAAATGTTCTGATTATTTCCAGTTATCCTGACGAATGGATTAGGTTATACCGCGCTAACAACTTTCAGCTGACCGATCCGGTTATTCTCACGGCCTTTAAACGCACCTCGCCGTTTGCCTGGGATGAGAATATTACGCTGATGTCCGACCTGCGGTTCACCAAAATTTTCTCTTTATCCAAGCAATACAACATCGTTAACGGCTTTACCTATGTCCTGCATGACCACATGAACAACCTTGCTCTGTTGTCCGTGATCATTAAAGGCAACGATCAGACTGCGCTGGAGCAACGCCTTGCTGCCGAACAGGGCACGATGCAGATGCTGCTGATTGATTTTAACGAGCAGATGTACCGCCTGGCCGGTACCGAAGGCGAGCGAGCCCCGGCGTTAAATCAGAGCGCGGACAAAACGATATTTTCCTCGCGTGAAAATGAGGTGTTGTACTGGGCGAGTATGGGCAAAACCTATGCTGAGATTGCCGCTATTACGGGCATTTCTGTGAGTACCGTGAAGTTTCACATCAAGAATGTGGTCGTGAAACTGGGCGTCAGTAACGCCCGACAGGCTATCAGACTGGGTGTAGAACTGGATCTTATCAGACCGGCAGCGTCAGCGGCCAGGTAGTGAATGTGCCTGGCCGAAGCGCTGCTGCGCATCCCTGACAAGGGCACCCGCGACGCGCTGATCCGCGACAAGATCAGCACCGGCAACTGGCAGCCGCACCTGGGCAACAGCCCGTCGCTGTTCGTCAACGCCGCTACCTGGGGCCTGCTGCTGACCGGCAAGCTGGTCAGCACCCATAACGAATCCGGCCTCACCTCCTCGCTCACCCGCATCATCGGCAAGAGCGGCGAGCCGATGATCCGCAAGGGCGTCGACATGGCCATGCGCCTGATGGGCGAGCAGTTCGTCACCGGTGAAACCATCGCCGAAGCCCTGGCCAACGCCAGCCGCTTCGAGGCCAAGGGTTTCCGCTATTCCTACGACATGCTCGGCGAAGCCGCGCTGACCGAACACGACGCGCAGAAGTACCTGGCGTCCTACGAGCAGGCCATCCACTCGATTGGCAAGGCCTCCCATGGCCGCGGCATCTATGAAGGCCCAGGTATCTCGATCAAGCTGTCGGCACTGCACCCACGCTACAGCCGTGCCCAGTACGAGCGCGTGATGGAAGAGCTGTACCCGCGCCTGCTGTCGCTGACCCTGCTGGCCAAGCAGTACGACATCGGCCTGAACATCGACGCTGAAGAGGCCGACCGCCTGGAGCTGTCGCTCGACCTGCTCGAGCGCCTGTGCTTCGAACCTTCGCTGGCGGGCTGGAACGGCATCGGTTTCGTCATCCAGGCCTACCAGAAGCGCTGCCCGTACGTGATCGACTACGTCATCGACCTGGCCAAGCGCAGCCGCCACCGCCTGATGATCCGCCTGGTTAAAGGCGCCTACTGGGACAGCGAGATCAAGCGTGCCCAGGTCGAAGGCCTGGAAGGCTACCCGGTGTACACCCGCAAGGTGTACACCGACGTGTCCTACGTTGCCTGCGCCCGCAAGCTGCTGGCCGTACCAGAAGCCATCTACCCGCAGTTCGCCACCCACAACGCCCACACCCTGTCGGCCATCTACCACATCGCCGGGCAGAACTATTACCCGGGGCAGTACGAGTTCCAGTGCCTGCACGGCATGGGTGAGCCGCTGTATGAGCAAGTGGTCGGCAAGATTGCCGATGGCAAGCTGAACCGCCCGTGCCGCGTCTATGCGCCGGTCGGCACCCACGAAACACTGCTGGCCTACCTGGTACGCCGCCTGCTGGAAAACGGCGCCAACACCTCGTTCGTCAACCGCATCGCCGACCACTCCATCTCCATCCAGGAACTGGTCGCCGACCCGGTCGCCAGCATCGAGCGCATGGGCACCCAGGAAGGCAGCATCGGCCTGCCGCACCCACGCATCCCGCTGCCGCGCGACTTGTATGGCAACGAGCGGGCCAACTCGGCCGGCATCGACATGGCCAACGAACACCGCCTGGCGTCGCTGTCCTGCGCCATGCTGGCCACCGCTCACAACGACTGGAAAGCCGCCCCGCTGCTGGCCTGCGCCGCCAGCGATAGCGCTGCCGTGCCGGTGCTGAACCCGGCCGACCTTCGCGATGTGGTGGGCCATGTGCAGGAGGCCACCGTCGCCGATGTCGACAACGCCATCCAGTGTGCACTGAACGCCGCACCGATCTGGCAGGCCACCCCACCCGCCGAACGTGCCGCCATTCTGGAGCGCACCGCCGACCTGATGGAGGCCGAGATCCAACCGCTGATGGGCCTGCTCATCCGCGAAGCCGGCAAAACCTTCGCCAACGCCATCGCAGAGGTGCGTGAAGCCGTGGACTTCCTGCGCTACTACGCGGTGCAGGCACGCAACGACTTCAGCAACGACGCCCACCGCCCGCTGGGCCCGGTGGTGTGCATCAGCCCATGGAACTTCCCGCTGGCGATCTTCACCGGCCAGGTGGCCGCAGCCCTGGCTGCCGGCAACCCGGTACTGGCCAAGCCCGCCGAGCAAACCCCGCTGATCGCCGCCCAGGCCGTGCGCCTGCTGCTGGAAGCCGGCATCCCCGAGGGCGTGCTGCAGTTGCTGCCAGGCCGCGGTGAAACCGTCGGTGCTGGCCTGGTCGGTGACGAGCGCGTCAAAGGCGTGATGTTCACCGGCTCCACCGAAGTCGCCCGCCTGCTGCAGCGCAACGTCGCCGGTCGCCTGGACAACCAGGGCCGCCCGATCCCGCTGATCGCCGAAACCGGTGGCCAGAACGCGATGATCGTCGACTCCTCGGCACTGACCGAGCAGGTGGTGATCGACGTGGTTTCCTCGGCCTTCGACAGCGCTGGCCAGCGTTGCTCGGCCCTGCGCGTACTGTGCCTGCAGGAAGACTCCGCCGACCGCGTGATCGAAATGCTCAAGGGCGCCATGGCCGAAAGCCGCCTGGGCTGCCCGGACCGCCTGGCCGTGGACATTGGCCCGGTGATCGACGCCGAAGCCAAGGCCGGCATCGAGAAGCACATCCAGGGCATGCGTGAAAAAGGCCGCTCGGTCTATCAGGTTGCCATTGCCGATGCTGCCGAGATCAAGCGCGGCACCTTCGTCATGCCAACCCTGATCGAGCTGGACAGCTTCGACGAGCTCAAGCGTGAAATCTTCGGCCCGGTACTGCACGTGGTGCGCTACAACCGCCGCAACCTGGACCAGCTGATCGAGCAGATCAACAACTCTGGCTATGGCCTGACCCTCGGCGTGCACACCCGCATCGACGAGACCATCGCCAAGGTGGTGGAAACCGCCAATGCCGGCAACATGTACGTAAACCGCAATATTGTCGGTGCGGTGGTGGGCGTGCAGCCGTTCGGCGGTGAAGGCCTGTCCGGCACCGGCCCGAAAGCAGGCGGCCCGCTGTACCTGTACCGCCTGCTGTCGACCCGCCCGGCCGACGCGATTGGCCGCCACTTCCAGCAGCAGGACGGCGAAGGCAAGCCAGACCGCACCCTGCACGAACAGCTGATCAAGCCGCTGCATGGTCTGAAGGCCTGGGCCGAGAGCAACCAGCTGGCTGACCTGGCTGCGCTGTGCGACCAGTTCGCCAGCCAGTCGCAAAGCGGCATCGCCCGCCTGCTGCCAGGCCCGACCGGCGAGCGCAACAGCTACACCATCCTGCCGCGCGAGCACGTGCTGTGCCTGGCGGACAACGAAGCCGACCTGCTGGCGCAACTGGCTGCGGTACTGGCCGTTGGCAGCTCGGCGGTGTGGGCTGACAGCGAACCGGGCAAGGCCCTGCGTGCCCGCCTGCCGCGTGAGCTGCAGGCCAAGGTCAAGCTGGTGGCGGACTGGAACAAGGATGACGTGGCGTTCGACGCCGTGATCCACCATGGCGACTCGGACCAGCTGCGCAGCGTGTGCCAGCAGGTGGCCAAGCGCGCCGGGGCGATCGTCGGTGTGCACGGGCTGTCCAGCGGGGATCACCAGATTGCGCTGGAGCGGTTGGTGATTGAGCGGGCGGTGAGTGTGAATACTGCGGCGGCGGGTGGTAACGCCAGCCTGATGACCATTGGCTGAGGCTGAGGGTTGTTGAAGAAAAGGGAGGGCTTAGGCTCTCCCTTTTTTATGGGCGGTTGTCTTGAGATAGGGTTGGGCTGACAGGTTCTCGCCACAGCATTATCTGCGCCTGTGAGACCGAGCGCCGCCCGCGCGGCGCATCGCGACGCAAGGCCGCTCCTACATTTGTTTCGGGTCAGTCTCTCCTGTGCCTATGGCGCGCGTACCCTGGGTGGCATGGCTGGAGATCGATAAAGAGCGACTGCGTCCCCTTCGATACCTCATGGAACACACAAGGCGGACAGCGGTGGTCTCACAGGATGGACTGGCCCGAAACAAATGTAGGAGCGGCCTTGCGTCGCGATGCGCCGCGCGGGCGGCGCTCGATCTCATAGGCGCAGAATTTGTTGTGGCGAACACCTGTCAGCCTTCATGCAATCCGAAGGCGACCACTCACTGCTTCATGCCCAACTCGGCATCATCCATCAGCGCCTTGGCCATGGCGCTCAGGTAATGCGCAGCCCATATCATCATCGGTTTCTCGTCCATCAGCCCGGTGATGGTCGGTGCCCCGGTGGTATGCCGGCAAATTTGCTTTACCAACCAGATCGAGCGCCGCCCGCGCGGGCTTCGCAGTACAAGGCTGCCCATCTCTTTCTGGCAAGTTAGGTCTGCACCAATGCGTAAGATTGGCTTGTTTCTTCGGCGTTCTATCTAGAGGAACACCAAGAACCAGGTGATTCCCCAGAAACAACCTTCCCCCCGGACCGATCATGACCCGCCTCTCTGTTGAGGGATCGTAATCCTTTCAGTGTTTTACAAAAAATTTAACCCCCCTAACCCTCCACAAGCGCCAACCCGTTAATTAATGGGTGATTTTTCTGACCCTTCGAAGAAGTGTAGGAATAAAGCTACAAATGCCAGAAAGAATTCCTACGCCGATCTTCCACTAAGAATTCCGGGCAGATCTTGAACCAAGGAAAAAACAAGTGATACAAAAGCCCTGCGCAAAAAGCGCACTCAAACCAACTCTATAGGAGCAGTAGCCATGGGACGTCGTCGTTCTGAAATCAATACTCTGCAAATCCCTCGCGTGATGAACTACACATTTACCGAGTCCGAGATTGAGTTCCTCAACATGCTGTAAGCCATAAACCAGAAGGGGCTTAGCCCCTTCTGGTCCGACATAGGAGCTAGAGATGATTACCGAACGCGAGCTGACCACAGAAGAAGCATACAACCGCCTGATAAGACTGCATCAGCACTTGGGCCTTCACTCGAAAACAAAACTATCAAAAAATAATAGCTTGGTCGCCACATGCCACTTATACAACAGCGCCTACCAAGAAGTGTCCTGCGGTGCAGGAAAGGGAGAACACTGTGAGCTAGGAGCTCTTGCTGAAAGCTTAGAGCATTACTTTGTCGACAAGTCGACGCCAACCACCATCGCAAGCGAAAAAATTTTGCAGTCGATAGACCCGTTTGACGACTGGCTACTAAAGTCAATCCCGCCTCATTGCCAAATACCTTACTTTGGACTTCAAGCACTGGACAGCTATGACGAAATAAAAATACCCGCGATACTGATAGCCCCCTCCTCCAGAAATACCGATGAGATTGAGAAAACCGCGGCAGGGTATCTTGCCAAATATGCGACCAATTCTGGCACAGCTATTGGCTGTACTGAGAGCGAAGCTCTCTTACACGCCATAAATGAATCTATCGAACGCCACACCCTGTCGATGTACTATCTATCGCTTTGCAACCTGACCTCCCCCCTAGAGATCTACCGACCCTCCAATTCATTTCTGGAAGACACCTTCACTCACGACAAGAAACTTTTGCGCCACGCAAGCAACCTAGAAATATACTTGACCCACGATTTCTATGACGTTCCATTTTGCATTGCTATCTCTCGCAACAAAAAAGAAGGCTCTCTCAGCGGCATCGGCTCGGGAAGCTCCATAAACCCATCGATTGCAATGTACCGCGCTGTAACTGAACAGATTCAGTGCGAACAACTTTCCGGACCGAAAGAAAAACAAGAAGATCTCGCCACGAAGAAAGTGCTTGCCTACTCAGAAAAACTTTCTCAACTTCTACACCCACGCCCTAAGTACAACGCGCCTGAATATCATCCGCCTCGTATAGAACTCAGCGTACGCGGACAGATCAAGCGCACGCTAATCAACCTGGGCAAGAATAATAAAACCGTATTCTACCGCACCCTATATGAGCACCCCGACTTCGCCACAGTCGTACAAGTTTTTATACCCGGACTGGAGCGCTTCCATTTGATAAGGTCCGGGATTCCAGTCGCGCCGCAAAGCGCGTTCAAACGCATAAGGCAATGATATGCATATATACCGAGGCATACTCGCCGCCCTGAGCGCGACCTTAGTTCTCAAAGTCGCGACCGTCGTACCTGCCCTGATCCTGGCTGACATTATCGACAACCTGTCCACCTCGGCCTCGTCTTCTCTCGTTCTGCTCGGTGCCTTCATATGCCTTGTCGCCCTACAAGCCTCGTTGACCCCTTTGCAAGCCTGGTGCCTGGCGCGGCTCTGCCAGGAGCGCGTGAAGCAGCTTTCCATGCGCTGGTGCCGAGGGTTGCTGGACAAACGCTTCGAGGCCTATGGACAACTCCATGGCGGAACCTTGGTGAAGGTACTGGATAGAGGAATTACGGCCCAGGAGCGATGGCTAGGCTTTCTGATCGGCTCGGCATGGCCGGTACTGGTCGAAGCTGTGGTACTGATCACGCTGTTCACGTACCTCGGAGCTACCTCGGTATTGATCGGCCTGGTCCCCTTGAGCTTGGCGTATCTGTGGGCAAACGATCGGCTGGTGCGCTGGCGCCGGCCCCGTATCGAGGCAGTCAACTCGCGGGAGGACGAACTGGCGGAACAATGGGTTGATACCTTCGCCAGCGCCTCAACGGTCAAGCTGGAGAAGGCCGAGGATGCCGCAATGATTCCCGTGAACCAGACACTGTCGGGCTATGCCGACTCAGCGGTAGGGGTTGCCTACAGTGGCGGATGGCTTCAGGGCTTGCGTACTCTATTCATTGGCCTGGGCAGTGGTGGTTTGCTCTTGTGGGGTATCCAAGATCAATCACAGGCAACACCGCATCTGAGCCTGGGCGAGCTTGTTGCCCTCTTTACCCTGGTGAGTGGATTGCTCGCCGGCGTTGCACAACTGGCGGAAGCCTGGCGGGTGCTCGACCAATTCAGACTCGACAAACGCAAGCTCGAACACTGGCTCGGGCTTCCTGTGTTCGGACCGACAGTCTCCATAGAGGCAGAACCCAAAAATGAAAACGCAGGGCTTTGCATTACCCCCTGCCAACTCAGCGCTCGAAACGCGCTGCAACTGCTGATCGATGAGCCCTTGGTAATTCGTGCAGGAGAACGGGTCGCACTGGTTGGGCCCAGCGGGTGCGGCAAGTCGACACTTCTGCATGCGCTGGCAGGAACGGTATTCCAGTTGCGCAAGCATGTTTACTTGCACGGCAGATGCCTGGCTGCGCTCGGCGCGTGTGAGCAGTTCCGTCGTTTACGACTCTGCCCTCAGGATGCGTACTTCATACCCGGTCCACTGCCTCGCGCAGTCCTGTTCGAGCATGCTCATGATCGCGTTCAAATCGAACGGTGGCTTGAACACCTGGGGCTGAGCAAAGACTGGTACGAGCTTGATCTGGATGCACGCGCGGAATCCATTTCGGGTGGCGAAGCACGCAGGCTGATGTTGCTTCGCTTGCTTAACCGGCCCGGCGAATTCAATTTTTTTGACGAGCCCACAGCTGGGCTTGATGCCGGATCGGCTGCGCGAACCTGGGATCTGCTGTTCGAAACATTCCAAGGGAAAGGGCTGATCTGCGTAACGCACGATCAGAGTGCCCTGTCACGCTTTGATCGGGTGATCACCATGAGCGAGGGACGGATCATCAACCAAGAGAAAACGAAGATCGCTCAGGACGCTGGGCTACCGGGCGCTCGCACATAACCTACATTGCATTACCAGACCCTGTAGGAGCGGCCTTGTGTCGCGATCCGCCGCGCGGGCGGCGCTCGATCTCACAGGCGCAGAAGTTGTTGTGGCGGACACCTGTCAGCCTTCATGCGATCCGAAGGCGACCACTCACTGCTTCATGCCCAACTCGGCATCATCCATCAGCGCCTTGGCCATGGCGCTCAGGTAGTGGGCAGCCCAGATCATCATCGGCTTCTCGTCCATCAGGCCGGTGATGGTCAGTTCGCGTACATAGCCCATCAATTCCGACGACTGCTCGCGGGCGTCCCTGCAGGGGATGCCGGGCTCGATTCGGAACAGTGGATGCGTGCCGTTTTCGCCTTGGTAAAAAGCGGTCTTGCCGACGGTGAACTGGGTGTCTTCTGTTGTCATTGTTCAATCACCTGAAAATTCTCTAGTGCCTGGGCGGGCCCTTTCGCGGGTTTACCCGCGAAGAGGCCCGTCCAAGCGACACATCACACAAGCCTTAATGCAAAGGCCGAGGCCCTACGGGCATCTGGGCTGAAGCAGCATTGCCTGATGCACCACGGTGGCGGCACATAGCGCGTAGTCCGTGGCCTGGATCAGGGTGTCTTCAAGGGAATGGGCGTTATGGGGTGGATCGAGGACTATCTTCAGCATCATGGTTCACCTAGTGATAAAGGCCACCACACACCTGCTGTCAAACAAGAGGGTGGCAGCTGTACATGGGTTGACAGACCGGTAGGCAAACCAAAACCCGGCGCACACGAAGTGCCCCATGCACAGCTGCCATAAAGGCAGAGCCATGCGGTTTGACCTAAGCAGCCTGTCAAAGCCGGTCACTGATTTGGCAGCGACCACCCGAGACTAGGGCCCGATCCAGAGCACCGCAATGGCTTGAAGGGGTTTGGGAGTATGTTTGGGGAATGGACTACATGGAATAGGTGAAAACCTAAAATTGTCTGCCGAAACTGGCCGGAATGCGGTGAGGCTGGAAGGTGTTCGACTCACCCTTTGCAGCGCCTGTGAGATCGAGCGCCGCCCGCGCGGCGCATCGCGACGCAAGGCCGCTCCTACATTTGTTTCGGGCCAGTCTCTCCTGTGCCTATGGCGCGCGTAGCCTGGGTGCATGGCTGGAGATCGATAAGAGCGACTGCGCCCCCTTCGATACCGCATGGAACAAACAAGGCGGGCAGCGGTGGCCTAACAGGATGGACTGGCCCGAAACAGATGTGGGAGCGGCCTTGCGTCGCGATGCGCCGCGCGGGCGGCGCTCGGTCTCACAGGCGCAGAAAGCATCAAGGCAAGCACCTGTATGCCCCACCCGTTCTAAACCCATATCACCCAAACCTATTAACCTCCCCCCACACCACCCGATTCCCTACACTCGCAGCATCCCGCCTCAGGACCGCCCCCATGCCCGAGACCCTGCTCAGCCCTCGTAACCTGGCCTTCGAGCTCTACGAAGTACTCGACGCCGAAGCCCTCACCCAGCGCCCGCGTTTCGCCGAGCACAGCCGTGAAACCTTCGACGCGGCACTGACCACCGCCCGCACCATCGCCGAAAAGTACTTCGCCCCGCACAACCGCAAGGCCGACGAAAACGAGCCGCGCTACGTGGATGGTCGCGCGGAGCTGATCACCGAGGTGAAGCCTGCCGTCGACGCCTTCCTCGAAGCCGGCTTTCTCAACACCAACCGGGACTTCGAGGTGGGTGGCATGCAGCTGCCCAGCCTGGTGTCGCAGGCCTGCTTCGCCCACTTCCAGGCCGCCAACGCCGGCACCACGGCCTACCCATTCCTGACCATGGGCGCAGCCAACCTGATCGAGAGTTTCGGCACAGAGGAACAGAAGCGCCTGTTCCTGCAACCGATGATCGAGGGCCGCTACTTCGGTACCATGGCGCTGACCGAGCCCCACGCCGGCTCGTCTCTGGCCGACATCCGCACCCGCGCCGAACCTGCACCCGACGGCAGCTACCGGCTCAAAGGCAACAAGATCTTCATCTCCGGTGGCGACCACGAACTGTCGGAAAACATCGTGCACATGGTGCTGGCCAAGCTGCCGGACGCCCCGCCCGGGGTGAAAGGCATCTCGCTGTTCATCGTGCCCAAGTTCAACGTCAACCCGGACGGCAGCCGTGGCCCGCGTAACGACGTGCTGCTGGCCGGCTTGTTCCACAAGATGGGCTGGCGTGGCACCACCTCCACCGCGCTGAACTTCGGCGACAACGGCGAGTGCGTCGGCTACCTGGTGGGCCAGCCGCACCAGGGCCTGGCCTGCATGTTCCAGATGATGAACGAGGCGCGTATCGGCGTCGGCATGGGTGCAGTGATGCTAGGTTACGCCGGCTACCTTCACTCGTTGGAATACGCCCGACAGCGTCCGCAGGGCCGGCTACCGGACAACAAAGACCCACACAGCCAAGCGGTGCCGATCATCGAACATAGCGATGTAAAGCGCATGCTGCTGGCCCAGAAGGCTTACGTGGAAGGTGCCTTTGACCTGGGCCTGTATGCCGCCCGTCTATTCGACGATACTCACACCGCCAGCGAAGAAAGCACCCGCCAGCAGACCCAGGAACTGCTCGACCTGCTGACTCCGATCGTCAAGTCGTGGCCGTCGACGTTCTGCCTCAAGGCCAACGAACTGGCGATCCAGATTCTCGGCGGCCACGGCTACACCCGCGAATATCCGGTGGAACAGTATTACCGCGACAACCGCCTGAACCCGATTCACGAAGGCACCGAGGGTATTCAGTCGCTCGACTTGCTTGGCCGCAAGCTGGCGCAAAACAATGGCGCCGGGCTCAAACAACTCATCCGCCTGATCGCCAACACCGGCGAGCGCGCCAGCCACCACCCCAACCTCGACCCACTGCGCCAGCCACTGGAACAACTGGTCAACCGCCTGCAAAGCGTAACGCTGGCCCTGCTCGGCGACCTGGCACAAGGCAAAGTCGCTGGCACCCTGGCCAACTCAGCCCTGTACCTCAAGGCTTTCGGCCATTGCGTGATCGGCTGGCGCTGGCTGGAGCAGGCGATTCACGCCGAGCTTGGTTTGCTCAAGGGCAACGCTGCCGACCGCGACTTCTACCTCGGCAAGCTCCAGGCCGCACGTTATTTCCTGACCTGGGAAGTACCGGGCTGCCATAATGAGCTGGCATTGCTAGAGGCGCGCGACGATACCTGCCTCGCCATGCAAGACGGGTGGTTCTAGGGGGAGCCACCGTGTACACGGAGGCTTTTGCATGTTCGATTCCAGCGCCCTGCTGCGCCAGCGCTTCGCCGCGCTGCGCAGTACGGCCGAGTTGTTTTCCCTGCGCCATGTGAAACAGTCGCACCAGGCGCTGTCGGTTCGGCGCAACGTTGCCGAACCACCGTTCTTCAGCCAGGACGAAGGCGCCATGCTCACCGTGCGGGTCAACGGCGTGGAGGCCTATGCGGCCACCGCCGACATGTCCCAGGCCGGCCTGCAACGCGCACTGGAACAAGCCGAGGCACTTGCCCGGCAGATCGCTCCGCACAGCCTGCTGGACCTGCGCGAGCAGCCGGTGACCAGCGCTCGTCACGACCACCTCTCACCCCATTTCGACCAGCCCGTGCCTAGCCTCGCCGACTGCCTCGGCCTGCTGGCTGCCGAATCGGCCAGCGTGCCAAAGGACAGCCGCCTGGTGGACTGGCAGGCCAGCCTGGGCCTGAGCCTGGTCGAGCAAACCTACCTGAACTCGGCCGGCGCCGAGCTACGCCATGCCCAGCGTTTCCTGTTCCCAGGCCTGGGTGTGACCGCCAGCGACGGCCAGGATAGCCAAAGCCGCAGCCTGGGCCGCGACAACTTCGGCCAACAGGGCGGTTTCGAGATCATCGAGCGCTGCGGACTGGTCGGCGCCGCGCGGCAGGTCGCCGACGAGGCACTGCAACTGCTGATGGCCCCCAACACCCCAAGCGGCCCGCGCGACCTGCTGCTGATGCCGGACCAGATGATGCTGCAGATCCACGAGTCCATCGGCCACCCGCTGGAGATGGACCGCATCCTCGGCGACGAGCGCAACTACGCCGGCACCAGCTTCGTCAAAGCCAGCGACTTCGGCCACCTGCAATACGGTTCCAGCCTGCTGAACGTAACCTTCGACCCGACCATCGGCGAAGAGCTGGCCAGCTACAGCTTTGATGATGACGGCACCCCGGCCAGCAAGCAGTTCCTGATCCGCGACGGCCTGCTGCTGCGCCCACTGGGCGGCGCGCTGTCGCAGTTCCGCTCTGGCCTGGACGGCGTGGCCAACAGCCGCGCCTGTGGCTGGAACCGTGCCCCGATCGACCGCATGGCCAACCTCAACATCGAACCGGGCGACCAAAGCCTGCAGCAGCTGATCCAGGGCATCGAGCACGGCATCCTGATGCGTACCAACCGTTCCTGGTCCATCGACGATGCGCGCAACAAGTTCCAGTTCGGCTGCGAATGGGGCCAACTGATCGAAAATGGCGAGCTGAAGGGCATCGTCAAGAACCCCAACTACCGTGGCATCTCCGCGCAGTTCTGGCTCAACCTGTCGGCCGTCGGCGACCGCAGCACCTTCCAGGTACTGGGCACGCCCAACTGCGGCAAGGGCGAACCCAACCAGGTGGTGCGGGTCGGCCATGCCTCGCCGGCCTGCGTGTTCCGCCAGATCGACGTATTCGGAGGAGACGCCTGATGCAACATGCTTTCGAAACCCTGGTCGGGGATGTGCGCGCCGCCCTGCAAGCAGGCGAACAGTTCACCCTCGGCTACAGCGCCGAACAGTCGCAATTCGTGCGTTTCAACCACGCCAAGGTGCGCCAGGCCGGTGAAGTGAGCCAGGCCAGCGCTCAACTGCGGCTGGTGCACGATGGCCGCCAGGCGGAACAGCAAGTGACCTTGAGTGGCGAGGTGCAGGTGGACCGCCAGCGCCTGGCCGATGCTCTGGCGCAATTGCGCCAGACCCTGCCGCTGTTGGCCCTCGACCCCTACCTGCGCCTGGACGAAAGCGCCTGGCACAGCCACAGCCTGCAAGAACAACCACTGCCCGAGCTGGACGAAGTGCTGGCCTTGCTCGACAGCGAGGCAGGTGACCTGGACCTGGTCGGCATCTACGCCGCAGGCCCTATCTGCCGAGGCTTTGCCAGTTCGTTCGGGGCCTTTGGCTGGCACCAGGCCAACAGTTTCAACTTCGACTGGAGCCTTTTCCACGAAAACGGCCAGGCGGTGAAGGCCAACTATGCCGGCCAGCTGTGGAGCGCCGAAGACTTCATCGCACGCCTGCGCCAGGCACGTGAACAACTGGGCTTCCTCGGTCGCCCGGCGATCACCCTCAAACCGGGAAGCTACCGCGCCTACCTGGCCCCGGCAGCCATGGACGAGATCGCCGGCATGCTCTGCTGGGGCGGTTTTTCCGCGCAGGCCCTGGCCACTGGCAACAGCGCCCTGCAGCGCTTGTACAACGGCGATGCACGGCTGAGCCCGCTGGTGAGTTTCACCGAGCAGGTCAGCGGGTCGCTAAGCCCGGCGTTTTCCGACGAAGGTGCGCCGCGCCTGGATGTGCCGTTGATCCAGCAGGGCCAGGCCCAGCAGCGATTGATCAGTGCGCGCAGTGCGGCCGAGTTCGAGCTGCTGGCCAATGGCGCCGACAGCTACGAGTCGCCCTGTGCGCTCAGCCTGGCACCGGGTAACCTGGCCAGCGAGCAGGTCCTTGAGCGACTGGGTACTGGGCTGTACATCAGTAACCTGTGGTACCTGAACTACTCTGACCTTCCGGCAGCGCGGATGACCGGTTTGACCCGATTCGCCACTTTCTGGGTGGAAAACGGGCAGATCCAGGGGCCGGTAAGTACCATGCGTTTCGATGACAGCCTGTACAGCCTGCTCGGCAGCCAGCTGGAGGACCTGACCCAGGCGCGCGAAATGATCCTGTCGACCAGTACCTATGGACAGCGCAGTACCGGGTCGAGTCATTTGCCGGGGGCACTGGTCAAAGGCCTGACCCTGACATTGTGATAGGCATTAGCGGCCTCTTCGCGGGCAAGCCCGCTCCTACAGGGAACGCACAATCCTTGTAGGAGCGGGCTTGCCCGCGAAGAGGCCGGCACTGACAAACGAGGAAGTCATGCCCGAACGCACCCCGCTGGACCCCGTCACCGCCCGCTGGATCCCCTGGGTGGTGGCCATCGCCTTCTTCATGCAGTCCCTGGACGGCACCATCCTCAACACCGCGCTGCCGGCCATGGCCCGCTCGCTGGCCGAAGACCCGCTGCGCATGCAGGGCGTGATCATCGCCTACATGCTCACCGTGGCACTGCTGATCCCTGCTTCGGGCTGGATCGCCGACCGCTTTGGCACCAAACGCATCTTCTTCAGCGCCATCCTGCTGTTCAGCTTCGGTTCGCTGCTGTGCGCCGCCGCCAACAGCCTGGGCTTCCTGATCTTCGCCCGCGTCGTGCAGGGACTGGGCGGTGCGCTGATGCTGCCGGTTGGGCGGCTGGTGGTGCTGCGTGCTTACCCGCGCAGCGAACTGGTGCGAATCATGAGCTTCATCACCATCCCCGGCCTGCTGGGGCCATTGTTGGGCCCCACGGTCGGTGGCTGGCTGGTGGAAATCCTCAGCTGGCACTGGATCTTCCTGCTCAACCTGCCGGTTGGCCTGATCGGCTGCATTGCAGTATGGAAGTTCATCCCGGACCTGCGCGGGGCGGAGCGAACCTCGTTCGACGGCCCCGGCTTCCTGCTGTTCGGCGCGGCGATGGTGCTGATCACCATCGCCATGGAAGGCCTGGGCGAGTTGCACCTGCCGCACTTGCGGGTCATGTTGCTGCTGTTCGCCGGTATGGCCTGCCTTGCCGCCTACTGGCTGCGCGCCGGGCGCGACCCGGAGCCACTGTTCTCGCCCAGCCTGTTCCGCGTGCGTACCTTCGCCATCGGCATCCTCGGCAACCTGTTCGCCCGCCTGGGCAGCGGCGCCCTGCCCTTCCTGGTGCCATTACTGCTGCAGGTGGCGCTGGGCTACTCTCCGGCGCAGGCTGGCATGAGCATGATCCCGCTGGCGGCGGCGGCCATGCTTGCCAAGTCCATCGCCAGGCCGCTGATCGAGCGGTTCGGCTACCGCATCATCCTCACCGGCAACACGTTGCTGCTGGGCCTGCTGCTGGCCAGCCTCGGCCTGGTCGACGAGCAAACGCCCTACGCCGTGCTGTTGATCCAGCTGGGCCTGCTGGGCGCGGTCAACTCCATGCAGTTCACGGCCATGAACACGGTAACCCTGATCGACCTGGACGACGCCAGCGCCAGCAGCGGCAACAGCCTGCTGTCGGTGGTCGCGCAACTGGCGCTGAGCCTGGGCGTGGCCTGCGCCGGCGCACTGCTCGGCGGCTTTACCGCAGCGGGCAGTGCCGAGGGCGTGGAAAGCACCCTGGGCGCCTTCCAGCTGACCTTCGTCACCATCGGCATCATGGCCATGCTGGCGGCGGCGATCTTCCTGCAACTGGCGCCGACGGACGGAAGGCGTGCCCGTCGTCCGGAACAACACATGGAACCATAGGGCGAATGGCCACGAGGCTGGTAGACTGTGCGGCATTTTTCGCTTCGCAACGCAGGCCCGCCTCGTGACCACCGAATCCACCGCCTTTGCCACTCTGCCGTTGTCCACCGCCATGCTGGCGAACCTGGACGCCCTCGGCTATGCCTCGATGACGCCGATCCAGGCCCAGAGCCTGCCAGTCATCCTCAAAGGCCAGGACCTGATCGCCCAGGCCAAGACCGGCAGTGGCAAGACCGCCGCCTTCGGCATCGGCCTGCTCAACCCGATCAACCCGCGCTACTTCGGCTGCCAGGCACTGGTGCTGTGCCCTACCCGCGAGCTTGCCGACCAGGTGGCCAAGGAACTGCGCCGCCTGGCCCGCGCCGAGGACAACATCAAGATCCTCACCCTGTGCGGCGGCGTTTCGCTGGGCCCGCAAATCGCTTCGCTGGAGCACGGTGCGCACATCATCGTCGGCACCCCAGGGCGCATCCAGCAACACCTGGACAAAGGCACCCTGGTGCTCGATGGCCTCAACACCCTGGTACTCGACGAAGCCGACCGCATGCTCGACATGGGCTTCTTCGATGCCATCGCCAGCATCATCGGCAAGACCCCGGCGCGCCGCCAGACCCTGCTGTTCTCGGCCACTTACCCGGCTGGCATCAAGCAGCTGGCCGCCGACTTCATGCGCAACCCGCAGCAAGTCAAGGTCGAGAGCCTGCACACCGACAACCAGATCGAGCAGCGCTTCATCGAGATCGACCCGCAGCACCGCCTGGAGGCCGTCACCCGCGTGCTCGGCCACTACCGCCCGCAGTCCTGCGTGGCGTTCTGCTTCACCAAGCAGCAGTGCGAGGACGTGGTTGCCCACCTGACCGCCAAGGGCATCGTCGCCCAGGCCCTGCACGGCGACCTGGAGCAACGTGACCGCGACCAGGTGCTGACCATGTTCGCCAACCGCAGTAGCTCGGTGCTGGTGGCGACCGACGTGGCCGCGCGTGGCCTGGACATCGATGGCCTGGACATGGTCATCAACGTGGAACTGGCACGTGATGCGGAAATCCACGTGCACCGTGTGGGTCGTACTGGCCGTGCTGGCGAGAAAGGGACCGCGGTCAGCCTGGTGGCACCGGCCGAAGGCCACCGTGCCCAAGCCATCGAAGACCTGCAGAAAAGCCCGCTGCGCTGGGACTCGCTGGACAGCCTGAAGAACAAGGGCGGCGAACCACTGCTGCCGGTGATGACCACGCTGTGCATTGCCGCTGGCCGCAAGGACAAGCTGCGCCCTGGCGACATTCTCGGTGCACTGACCGGTGATGCCGGGATCCCGGGCAAGCAGGTGGGCAAGATCGCCATCTTCGACTTCCAGGCGTTCGTGGCCGTGGAGCGGGCGTTGGCCAAACAGGCCATGCAGCGACTGAACAGCGGCAAGATCAAGGGTCGCGCCCTGAAAGTCCGCATTATCTAAAGCCAGGCAAGGTCCCTGTGGGAGCGGGTTTACCCGCGAATTCGATGGTGCGTGCACCGCCCTATTCGCGGGTAAACCCGCTCCCACAGGTTCGGCGTAGCCATTACGAATCCAGATAGGTTTATACCGTGCACTCCACCGACGTGATCATCCTCGGCGCCGGCGCCGCCGGCCTGATGTGCGCCCAGCTCAGCGCCCGCCGTGGCCGCCGGGTACTGCTGCTCGACCACGCCAACAAGCCAGGCAAGAAGATCCTCATGTCCGGCGGCGGGCGCTGCAACTTCACCAACATGTACACCGAGCCAGCCAACTTCCTGTCGCAGAATGCGCACTTCTGTAAGTCGGCCCTGGCCCGCTACACCCAGTGGGACTTCATCGAGCTGGTGTGCAAACACGGCGTGGCGTACCACGAGAAGAAACTTGGCCAGCTGTTCTGCGACAACAAGGCCAGCGACATCCTCGACATGCTGCTGGCCGAATGCGACGAGGCCGGCGCCGAGATCCGCATGCACACCAGCATCGAACAGATCGAGAAGACCGAAAACGGCTACCTGCTGCAGACCAACGGCGGCCAGTTCGCCTGCCAGTCGCTGGTGATCGCCACTGGCGGGCTGTCGATTCCGACCCTGGGCGCCACAGGCTTCGGCTACCAAGTGGCGCGCCAGTTTGGCCACGCGCTGCTGCCGACCCGCGCCGGCCTGGTGCCGTTCACCATCACCGAGCCCCAACTCAAGGCACTGTGCACCGAGTTGTCCGGCACCTCGCTGGATTGCACCGCCAGCTGCAATGGCACCAGCTTCCGCGAGAACCTGCTGTTCACCCACCGCGGCCTGAGCGGCCCGGCAATCCTGCAGATCTCGTCGTTCTGGGAAGCCGGTGACACGGTCGAGATCAACCTGCTGCCCGACCGCGATGCGCTGACCTGGCTGCAACAGATGCAGGCCGAACGCGCCAACGCTGAACTGAAGACCGTGCTGGGTGAAGTGTTCACCCGCAAGCTGGCCAACCTGCTGGCCGAGCAGTGGTTCGAGTCCAAGCCGATGAAGCAGTACACCCCAGCGGAGCTGGCGCAAATCGCCGAAAAGCTGGCGAACTGGCAAGTGGTGCCGGCCGGCACCGAAGGCTATCGCACCGCCGAAGTGACCTTGGGCGGCGTCGATACCCGCGAAGTGTCGTCCAAGACCATGGAGTCGCTGAAAAGCCCTGGGTTGTACTTCATCGGCGAAGTGCTGGACGTCACCGGCCACCTGGGCGGTTTCAACTTCCAGTGGGCCTGGGCATCGGCCAACGCCGCAGCGCAGTTCGTGTAGAGTAGAATCCATTCAGCAGCACGGAACGCTTCTTGCTGGCCCGTGCTGCATTGCATTCTTCGCTCACTGCCTAGCAGGCCATCATGTCATCGAGCTCGTTCCGTCAGTCACTGCGTCGCCTGTGGGGCCAAGACAAGTTCAGCTACAGCATCCGGGTCACCATCGCCCTCACCGGCAGCCTGGCCCTGTGCTGGTACCAGAACGAGATGGCCCTGCTGATTCCGCTGTTCCTCGGCATCATCGCCAGCGCCCTGGCCGAAACCGACGACAGCTGGCAAGGCCGCCTTAGCGCCTTGGCCGTTACCCTGGTGTGTTTCGCCATCGCTGCGCTGGCGGTCGAACTACTGTTCCCCTACCCCTGGGTCTTTGTGGTCGCCCTAGCCCTCGCGGCGTTTGGCCTGACCATGCTCGGCGCCTTGGGCGAGCGCTATGGTGCGATTGCCTCGGCGACACTGATCACGGCGGTTTACACCATGATCGGTGTGGACCAGCGCGGCGGCCAAGTGACGGACTTCTGGCACGAGCCGCTGCTGCTGGTGGCGGGTGCGGCCTGGTACGGGCTGCTTTCAGTACTTTGGCAGGCGCTGTTTTCCAACCAGCCGGTGCAGCAGAGCCTGGCCAAGCTGTTCTACGAACTGGGCAGCTACCTCAAGCTGAAGGCCAGCCTGTTCGAACCGATCCGCACCCTCGACGTCGAGGCCCGGCGCCTGGAGCTGGCCCAACAGAACGGCAAGGTGGTAGCTGCGCTGAACGCAGCCAAGGAAATCATCCTGCACCGGGTGGGCAACAGCCAACCGAACTCGAAGGTCAGCCGTTACCTCAAGCTGTACTTCCTGGCCCAGGACATTCACGAACGGGTCAGTGCCTCGCACTACCCCTACAACGCCTTGACCGAGGCGTTTTTCCACAGTGATGTGATGTTCCGCTGCCAGCGCCTGCTGCGTAAGCAGGGTTCATCCTGCCAGGAGCTGGCCCGCTCAATCCGCCTGCGCCAGCCATTCGTGCTGGCCAGCGGTTATCCCGAAGCCCTCGAGGACCTCAACGCTTCGCTTGAGCACCTGCGTATCCAGAGCAACCCGGCCTGGCGCGGCCTGTTGCGCTCGCTGCGGGCGTTGGCCGCCAACCTGGCAACGCTGGACCGCCAGCTCAGTGCCGCCAGCAACCCGGACAGCCTGGCCGACGCCAGCGACAGCAGCCTGCTCGACCGCTCGCCACGCTCGCTGAAGGACGTGTGGACGCGCCTGCGCACCCAGCTCACACCGACCTCGCTGCTGTTCCGCCACGCCTTGCGCCTGCCGCTGGCGCTGTCGATCGGCTACGGCATGGTGCACCTGATTCACCCGACCCAGGGCTACTGGATCATCCTCACTACGCTGTTCGTGTGCCAGCCCAACTACGGCGCAACCCGGCGCAAGCTGGTGCAGCGCATCTTCGGCACCGCTGTCGGCCTGACGGTGGGCTGGGCCTTGTTCGACCTGTTCCCCAACCCGGTCATCCAGTCGCTGTTCGCCGTGGTCGCCGGGGTGGTGTTCTTCGTCAACCGCACCACCCGCTACACCTTGGCCACGGCCGCGATCACCCTGATGGTGCTGTTCTGCTTCAACCAGATCGGCGATGGCTACGGCCTGTTCCTGCCACGCCTGTTCGATACCCTGGTGGGCAGCCTGATCGCCATCCTTGCGGTGTTCCTGTTCTTGCCTGACTGGCAAGGGCGACGGCTGAACAAGGCGCTGGCCAATACCCTGGCCTGCGCCAGCGTGTACCTGCGCCAGATCATGCAGCAGTATGCCCATGGCAAGCGTGACGACCTGGCTTACCGCCTGGCCCGGCGCAATGCTCACAACGCCGACGCGGCACTGTCCACCACCTTGGCCAACATGCTGATGGAGCCGGGGCATTTCCGTAAGGAGGCCGACGTTGGCTTCCGCTTCCTGGTGCTGTCGCACACCTTGCTCAGCTACCTCTCGGGGCTGGGCGCGCACCGCGACACGGCGTTGCCGGCGCAGGTGCAGGAGCAGTTGATCGAAGGTGCCGGGCAAAGCCTGGCCAGCAGCCTGGACGAGATCGCCAACGGTTTGGCGGCGCGGCTGCCGATCGCGATTCACAGTGATGCCGAAGAAGCACTGGCCAATGCCCTGGAGCAAATGCCGGAAGAACTGGATGAGCATCAACGGCTGGTGCAGACGCAGTTGGCGTTGATCTGCCGGCAGTTGGGGCCATTGAGGACCTTGGCGGCGCACCTGATCAAGGAAGGTGCGCCGGCCTGATTTTGCTCGATAAGCCGGTGCGGGCCTCAGAAGTCAAAAGCCATGTTGGCGCAGCAGCCGGGCATAGCTGCCATCGGCCTTCATCGCCGCAATCGCCTGCTCGAAACGCTCGACGATTCGCTGATGCTCCGGGTGCTTCAGGCTGACCAGGATGTGCAGGGTGTTTTCCCCCAACGGCGGCTCCACCAGCATCACCCCATCACGCACGTCCTGCGGCTCGCGCTGCAGGTTGTAACGCGCCACGTACTCGTCCTCCACCGCCAGGTTCACCCGCCCTGCCGCCAGCATGCGCACCGCGGAAGAGAAGTTGCGCACCGGCACCTTGTGCAGGCGAGTATCGCCGTCGAATTCTGGTGAGTAGGCGTAATCACGCACCACGGCGATGCTGTAGGGGTACAAGTCAGACTGGTGCTTGTAGTGGAACGCTTCGCCCTTGCGCTGCAGCAGGCGAATGCGGTTACTCAGATAGGCTTTGGAAAATTGCCCGATGTTGGCGCGTGAGTCGTTGTACCAGGCATTGATCAGCACGTCGTAGCGCCCTTCACCAACCCCCAGCAACGCCCGCGCCCACGGCACTTCTTCATAGCCGCTGGCGTAGCCGGCACGGGCCAATGCCGTGGTGACGATGCTGGTCGCCAGGCCGCCACCCGCCATGTTGGCATCGGTGAACGGTGGCCAGTTGTCGGCCACCAGGCGTAGCCTGTCGTGACCCGGGGCGGGTGTTGCCAGCATCATTGCCAGTAATCCCAGAACACAAAGCAGTGGCCGCATGCTCACGTCCTTTCGCAATGGGGGGCGCACACTGCCGATGAGATTACACAAAGCCGTTGCCGAGGGCAGCGGCCAATAGTGTCATTTAGCCTCTATTTTGGCCGAAGCACAGATGACGTGCGATGATCGACAGCCCATTCAAGGAGTTCGCCAATGTCCATCGACTGGCTCTGCAAGCACCACACCGACCTCGGCAAGGACCAGCTCTATGCCATTTTGCAATTGCGCACCGAAGTGTTCGTGGTCGAGCAGCGTTGCGCGTACCAGGAAGTCGATGGCCAGGACCTGAGCGGCGATACCTTGCACCTGATGGCCTGGCAGGAAGACAAGCTGGTGGCCTACCTGCGGCTGCTCGACCCGCAGTCACAGGGCGGGGACGTGGTGATCGGGCGCGTGGTGACTGCACCCGAGGCACGTGGGCTGAAGCTTGGTCATACATTGCTGCTCAAGGGGTTGGAAGCTGCGGAGCATTGCTGGCCAGGGGTGCCGGTTTATCTGTCGGCGCAGGCGCACTTGCAGGCTTTCTACGCCCGCCATGGGTTTGTGGTGGTGGGCGAGGAATATCTTGAAGACGACATTCCGCATATCGGCATGCGTAAAGGCTGATGCTACCTGGGGACACTGTGGGAGCGGGCGCGCCCGCGAAGCAGGCACCGAGGTGGATGGCACGGGCTTCGCCCGTGTTCGCGGGCAAGCCCGCTCCTACAGCCGCCCGCTTGATCAGGGGTAACCCAGCACTTCGCGGATCTGCCGCAGGTGCCGGATGATCCACTGCTTGTCGATCGCCCCCCACTCATGGATGCGGTAATGCCCGGCGTGGTTGCGTGCGCCTTCCAGCTGCTCGAACTCGCAGACGATGTCCAGGTCGGCCAGGGCGGCGATGGTGTCCTGGGCTGTGCGCCGGGGCATGCCGGTGGCCTCCATCAGGGCGGGCACGCTGGTCGCGGTCTGGCTGTCGATCAGCCAGGCCACGTATAGGCGCCGGTAGAAGCTGCTCTTGGTCTTGCTCACTTCCATGCTGCATGTTCCTTAGAGGTTGCCCGGCAGCTCCCGGTAGGTCAGGTAGACGCGCAGGTCGAATTCCAGTTGGTGATAGTCCGGCTCCATGTGCTGGCAGAGCTGGTAGAACGCCTTGTTGTGATCGCGCTCGCGCAGGTGCGCCAGCTCGTGCACCACGATCATGCGCAAGAACTGTGGCGCGGCCTCCTTGAACAAGGAGGCAATACGGATTTCCTTCTTCGCCTTGAGCTTGCCGCCCTGCACCCGGGACACTGCCGTGTTCAGGCCCAGGGCGCGGTGGGTCAGGTCGAGGCGGCTGTCGAACAGCACCTTGTCCAGGCCCGGCGCGCTGCGCAGGTACTGCTGGCGCAGATCCTGGGCATAGCCGTACAGCGCCTTGTCGCTTTGCACGTCATGGCGGTCGGGATAGCGGCGCTGCAGGTACTCACCCAGGCGGTCACTGTCGATCATCTGCCGCACCTGCTGCCGCAGGTGCGGCGGGTAGGCTTGCAAGTAACGTAATACGGTCATGGCGCTGTAGTCGGCGTAACGAATGCCGATTCTAGCCAATCATGGCCCTGGCCAGGAGAAAATCGCCGGGAAGCCGCTGGCGTCCGCGGCAGTCATCGGATAAGCCACCAGGAAACCCTGAACGTATTCACAACCATTGGCTTTGAGCCAGGCCGCCTGTGCCGGGGTTTCCACACCCTCGGCGATCACCGTGATGCTGTAGTCGGCACACAGCCCGATAACGCTGCGCACCAGGGCGGCATCCACTGCCGAGTCGGGCAAGCGCGCTACCAGGTGACGGTCGAGTTTCAAGGTGTCGATCGGCAAGTCACGCAGCATGCGCAGCGAACAGTCGCCCGCACCAAAGTCATCCAGGGCCACCCGCACGCCAAGCTCGCGCAAGCGGTGTATCTGTTTGACGGCCGCATCGATGTTGTACATCAGCGAGGTTTCCGCCACCTCCACCTCCAGCTGCGCCGGGACAAGCTGGTAAAGCTGGATGACCCGCTGCAGCTCTTCGACCAGGCCTGGCATCACGAACTGCGCGCGGCTCAGGCTGATGCCAAGCACAAGGTCTGCCGGAAAGCGTTCGTACCAGGCCTGCCGCTGGGCCGCGCCCTGGCGGTAGATCCAGCTGGCCAGGCGGTTGATCAACCGCGCCTCCTCCAGCAACGGGATGAACAGCCCCGGCGGCACATCGCCAACACTGGGGTGCTGCCAGCGCAGCAAGGCTTCGAACCCTCGCAGACGGCCATCGTTGAAGGAGACCTGCGGCTGGTACACCAAGGTGAAGTCTTGCTGCTCGATGGCCGTGCGCACACCGTCCTCAAGCATCAACCGCGAGCGCGCCCTTCCATTGAGTTCCTGATCGTAGAAGCGATATTGCTGGCGGCCGGCCCGCTTGGCCGCGTACATCGCGGCATCGGCTGCGCGTAGCAGGCCTTCTACATTGGCGCCGCAGTCCGGGTAGGTGGCGATGCCGATGCTCACCCCAAGGCATACGTCGAGCCCGTCTACCTCATGGCTGATGGAAACACGCTCGAGCAGCCGTTCGGCATAACGCCCGGCCTGCTCCGGGTAAGGCAAGCTGTCGAACAGTGCGGTGAACTCATCCCCGCCCATGCGCGCCAGCAAAGCCTCACTGCCCAGGCAGTCCTTGAGCTGCTCGGCCACCCAGCGCAACACCCGGTCGCCCGCATCATGGCCAAGCGAGTCGTTGATACGCTTGAAGCCGTCCAGGTCCATGTACATCAACGCCTGCGCCTTGTCCGAGCGCTCGTTGCGCAATAGCGCACCTTCGGCGGCCTGATAGAAACCGCGACGGTTGAGCAGACCGGTGAGCGGGTCGGTAATGGCCTGGTACTCCAGTTGCTGGTGCAGGTTGCGCACCACCGACATGTCCAGCACGGTCACCACCATGGCCTGCTGGTCGACGGGCAACGGTGCGCAGGACAGCGCCACCGGCACCAGTTCGCCCCCCTGTGTGCGTAGTTGGGCATCGTGTACACGGAAAATCTGGCGCCCCAGATAGGCCTGGTAGAAGTCCGATTCGCGCCACAGGCTGGCACTGGCCAGTTGCATCAGGTCGAGCAGGTGGGCGCCCTGCAGCTGCTGCACCGGGGACGACAGCAAGCGCGAGATGGCCGGGTTGGCAAAACTGATGGTGCCTTCGGCATCTACCACCAGGATGCCTTCGGCGGCATTTTCCAGGATCGACGCGTTGAAGGCCCTGGCCGCTTCCAGCTCACGGCTCAGCCGCTGCAGCATGCGACGGTTGCGCTGCTGGTCGAGCAGCGCCTGAACCTTGGGTTTGAGAATCTGCGGGTCGAACGGTTTGAACATGTAGTCCACGGCGCCGCTGGCGTAGCCTTTGAGCACGGCCGCTTCGGACTGTTCGTTGGCGGTGAGGAAAATGATCGGGGTCAGCCGGGTGCGTTGGCTGCCGCGCATCAGCCGGGCAACCTCAAAACCGTCCATTTCCGGCATCTGTACATCCAGCAGCACCAGGTCGACTTCGTGTTCAAGCAACGCACTCAAGGCTTCCATCCCCGAGCTTGCCGTCAACACTTGCCAATCCTGCCGGGCCAGCAAGGCCCGCATGCTGATCAGGTTCTCGGGGTAGTCGTCTACTACCAGAAGAACCGAGCTGCCATCCAGTGGCTGTGGTTGAGGGTGAGCGCCATCCATGCTGCTTCTCTGTTATGTGACCGACTTCAAAATACGGTTGGATCCATCAATACTCTAGACCCGAGGCTGTAACGCGCAATGCAATCAGAACGCTATCAGTGGCTCAACTGTACGGTAGCCGACTAACGGTCGGTCTGCCGAAATTATGCGCAGGCTTTCTTTGCCCATAAAAAAACCCGCATCGCTGCGGGTTTTTTTATGGGCTGCCTGTCGATCAGTTGACCTTGGCGGCCAGCTCACCTTTCAGGTAACGCTGATACATGCCTTCCAGGGAGATCGGCTTGATCTTCGAGGCATTGCCAGCGGTGCCGAAGGCTTCGTAACGGGCGATGCACACGTCACGCATGGCCTTGACGGTTTCACCGAAGAACTTGCGCGGGTCAAACTCGCTCGGGTTGGTCGCCATCAGGCGGCGCATGGCACCGGTAGAGGCCAGACGCAGGTCGGTATCGATGTTGACCTTGCGCACACCGTACTTGATGCCTTCGACGATCTCTTCGACCGGTACACCGTAGGTTTCCTTGATGTCGCCGCCGTACTGGTTGATGATCGCCAGCCACTCTTGCGGTACCGAGGACGAACCGTGCATCACCAGGTGGGTGTTGGGGATGCGCTTGTGAATTTCCTTGATGCGGTCGATGGCCAGCACGTCACCGGTAGGTGGCTTGGTGAACTTGTAGGCACCGTGACTGGTACCGATGGCAATCGCCAGGGCGTCGACCTGGGTCTTCTTGACGAAGTCGGCGGCCTCTTCCGGGTCGGTCAGCATCTGGCTGTGGTCCAGCACGCCTTCGGCGCCGATACCGTCTTCTTCACCGGCCATGCCGGTTTCCAGCGAACCCAGGCAGCCCAGCTCGCCTTCTACCGAAACGCCGCAGGCGTGCGCCATGGCAACGGTCTGCTGGGTAACGCGGACGTTGTACTCGTAGTCGGTCGGGGTCTTGCCGTCTTCACCCAGCGAGCCGTCCATCATCACCGAGCTGAAGCCCAGCTGGATCGAACGTTGGCAGACGTCAGGGCTGGTGCCGTGGTCCTGGTGCATGCACACCGGGATATGCGGGAACTCTTCGATGGCAGCCAGGATCAGGTGGCGCAGGAACGGGGCGCCGGCGTATTTGCGGGCACCGGCCGAAGCCTGGACGATCACGGGGGAATCGGTCTTGTCGGCCGCTTCCATGATGGCGCGCATCTGCTCGAGGTTGTTGACGTTGAAAGCTGGTACGCCGTAACCGAACTCGGCGGCGTGGTCCAGCATCTGGCGCATGCTAATGAGTGCCATTGTGTATCTCTCTCCCGACAAGCGTCGTTTGTTTCGTGCAAGCCTGCCGCAGGGGCGGTTGCTGTTCAAGTAGTGTGGGCCACCCTCGCGGCCCGGCCAGTCACGGTGCCTTGCAGCCCCGCCCAATCAGATCGTTGGTTGCCACCCAGTACACCAGGCCTTCTTCGCCCTTGGTGTGGAAGGCCAGCATGCCATCGCTGTACAGCGCACCCGAAGCACCCGGCTCGGACTTGAGCCGGTAGACCTGGTCACCGCCGCCAAGGCGCACGTCGACCTGGTCGCGTTGTGCATCGGCGAAGCGCCACAGCACTTCGGCCTGGGTGTCGCAGACCCAACGGGTCCAGTTGTCTGCCGGGGCGGGTTGCGCCGGCTGCAGCAGTGAGCATCCTGCCAGTGTCGCCAGGGCCGTCACGGCCAAAAGCGCTTTCATTGCATATCCTCTAGCTGACCACACAGCGGCCGCTTGGTTGCCTGAGCCGACGAAACGCCGGGTTCAAGGGCAGCCTGGTGCCTTGCGCTGGTGGTCTTCGTCGTACTTTTCCAGGCCTTCCGGGCCCACGCGCTTGCTGATGACCGGCACGGTTTCGGCCTGCCACTCGGACTGGTAGCACCCGCCCTTGGGCGGGTGCGCCGGGTCGCCATCGGAGGCCGGGCTACCCGAGCAGGCGCTCAGCAGGCCAGCCAGCATCATCACAGGCAACTGCTTGACCATCAGGCCACTCCCTTTGCCAAGCGCCGACGTCATCAGGCCTTGGCCCGCTCTTCCAGGATTGCCACCGCTGGCAGAACCTTGCCTTCGACGAATTCGAGGAAGGCACCACCCCCGGTAGAAATGTAGGAGATTTCCTTGCTGACGCCATATTTGTCGATGGCTGCCAGGGTGTCACCGCCACCGGCGATGGAAAACGCGGCGCTGTCGGCAATGGCTTTGGCCAGCACCTTGGTGCCGTTGCCGAACTGGTCGAACTCGAACACGCCGACCGGGCCGTTCCACAGGATGGTCTTCGACGACTTCAGCAGTTCGGCGAAGTTGGCTGCGGTTTGCGGGCCGATGTCCAGGATCATGTCGTCGGCGGCAACGTCGGCGATGGCCTTGACGGTGGCTTCGGCGGTTTCAGCGAATTCCTTGGCGACCACCACGTCGACTGGCAGCGGTACGCTGACCTTGGCAGCGATGGCTTTTGCAGTATCGACCAGGTCCGGCTCGTACAGCGACTTGCCCACCGGGTGCCCAGCAGCGGCCAGGAAGGTGTTGGCAATACCGCCGCCGACGATCAGCTGGTCGCAGACGCTGCTCAGGCTGTTCAGCACGTCCAGCTTGGTGGAAACCTTGGAGCCGGCAACGATGGCCGCCATCGGTTTGGCCGGGGCCTTCAGGGCCTTGCCCAGGGCATCCAGCTCGGCCGCCAGCAGCGGGCCGGCAGCAGCGACTTTGGCGAACTTGGCTACGCCATGGGTCGAACCTTCGGCGCGGTGCGCGGTGCCGAAAGCGTCCATGACGAACACATCGCACAGGGCGGCGTATTTCTGCGCCAGCTCGTCGGCGTTCTTTTTCTCGCCCTTGTTGAAGCGCACGTTCTCGAACAGCACCAGCTCACCGGCCTGTACCGAGACACCGTCCAGGTAGTCGGCAACCAGCGGCACATCACGGCCCAGGGCCTTGCTCAGGTAGTCGGCAACCGGCTTGAGGCTGTTCTCGGCAGAGAATTCGCCTTCAGTCGGGCGGCCCAGGTGCGAGCAGACCATTACCGCCGCGCCCTTCTCCAGGGCCAGCTTGATGGTCGGCAGCGCTGCCAGGATACGCGCGTCGCTGGCTACCACACCGTCCTTCACAGGCACGTTGAGGTCTTCGCGGATCAGTACGCGCTTACCTTGCAGGTCGAGGTCGGTCATCTTCAACACGGTCATGAATGCAGTCCTTCAGGGCTGTTTGTTGCGGGTTGGGTGGACGACGTGCAGAAAGTGTTCTGCAACGTCGAGCATACGGTTGGCAAAACCCCATTCGTTGTCGAACCAGGCCAGCAGGTTCACCAGGCGAGGGCCGGAAACACGAGTCTGGCTGGCATCGACGATCGCCGAATGCGGGTCATGGTTGAAATCACAGCTGGCGTGCGGCAGCTCGGTGTAGGCCAGCAGGCCTTTCAGCGGGCCTTCCAGCGCGGCCTCGCGCAGCACCCGGTTGACCTCGGCCGCGCTGGTGTCGCGGGCGGTCTGCAGGGTGATGTCCAGGCACGAGACGTTGACGGTCGGTACCCGTACCGCTTTGGCCTGGATTCGCCCGGCAAGTTCCGGGAGCAGGCGTTCGATGCCACGCGCCAGACCAGTGGACACCGGGATCACCGACTGGAAGGCCGAGCGCGTGCGGCGCAGGTCTTCGTGGTGGTAGGCGTCGATCACCGGCTGGTCGTTCATGGCCGAGTGGATGGTGGTGATCTGCACATATTCGATGCCGAACGCCTGGTCCAGCACCCGCAGCAGTGGCACGCCGCAGTTGGTGGTGCACGAGGCGTTGGACACCAGGCGCTCGCTGCCGGTCAGGCAGGCCTGGTTGATGCCATAGACCACCGTGGCGTCAACGTCGGCCTCGCTGGCCATCGGCTGCGAGAACAGCACCCGGGGCGCACCGGCATCGAGGAAGCGCTGGCCATCGGCACGGGTGTTGTAGGCACCGGAGCACTCCAGCACCAGGTCGATGCCCAGCGCGGCCCAGTCGATGCCTTCGGGGGTGGCACTGCGCATCACCTTCACGCAGTCGCCATTGATATGCAGACAGTCGCCGTCGACCTTCACCTCGCCGGGGAAACGCCCGTGGGTGGAGTCGAAGCGGGTCAGGTATTCCAAGCTGGCCTGGTCGGCCAGGTCGTTCAGCGCGACGATCTCGAAACCGGCCTTTGCCCCCCGCTCGAACAGCGCGCGCAGGACACAGCGGCCGATGCGGCCATAACCGTTGAGTGCAACTTTGTAGGGACGCAGGTGGGGCATTCGTTGGCTCGCTAACGCATGATGGCTTTTGGGGCCGCGTTGCGGCCCATCGCGACACAAGGCCGCTCCTACAGGTACCGCGGCAACATCGGGGTTGCGCGGTACCTGTAGGAGCGGCCTTGCGTCGCGATGGAGGGCGAAGCCCTCCCCTTGCACGACCTGGAGGGCGTCACTGCCCTCCATTGTTACATCAGTCTTCCAGCAGCTCTTCGGCAGTACCCAGGATGTTCTCCAGGGTGAAACCAAACTCTTCGAACAGTGCCGAAGCTGGCGCCGACTCACCGTAGGTGGTCATGCCAATGATACGACCTTCCAGGCCGACGTACTTGTACCAGAAGTCGGCGTGGGCGGCTTCGATGGCGATGCGCGCACCCACTTCAAGCGGCAGCACGGACTGCTTGTAGGCTGCGTCCTGGGCGTCGAACACGCTGGTGCTCGGCATCGACACGACCCGCACCTTGCGGCCTTGCTCGGTCAGCTTGTCGAAGGCCTGAACGGCCAGGCCCACTTCGGAACCGGTAGCGATCAGGATCAGCTCAGGCTCGCCAGCGCAGTCCTTGAGCACGTAACCGCCACGGGCGATGTCGGCGATCTGTGCATCGCTGCGTACCTGGTGCTGCAGGTTCTGGCGCGAGAAGATCAGCGCCGAAGGGCCGTCCTTGCGCTCCAGGGCGTGTTTCCAGGACACGGCGGATTCCACCGCGTCGGCCGGGCGCCAGGTGTCCAGGTTCGGCGTGCTGCGCAGGCTGGCCAGCTGCTCGATCGGCTGGTGAGTCGGGCCGTCTTCGCCCAGACCAATGGAGTCATGGGTGTAGACGTGGATCACACGCTGCTTCATCAGTGCAGACATGCGCACGGCGTTGCGGGCGTATTCCATGAACATCAGGAAGGTCGCGCCGTAAGGCACCAGGCCACCGTGCAGGGCAACGCCGTTCATGATGGCGGTCATGCCGAACTCGCGCACGCCGTAGTACATGTAGTTGCCATTGGCATCTTCATGGCTGACGCCCTTGCAACCTTTCCACAGGGTCAGGTTGGAACCGGCCAGGTCGGCCGAGCCGCCCAGCAATTCCGGCAGCAGCGGGCCGAAGGCGTTCAGGGTGTTCTGGCTGGCCTTGCGGCTGGCAATGGTCTCGCCCTTGGCCGCGACTTCAGCAATATAGGCAGCGGCTTTTTCCGCGAAGTCGGCCGGCAGCTCACCGCTCAGGCGGCGCTTGAGCTCGCTGGCCAGTTCTGGGAAGGCGGCGGCGTAGGCGTCGAAACGCGTGTTCCATTCGGCTTCGGCCTTGGCACCGGCTTGCTTGGCATCCCACTCGGCGTAGATGTCGGCAGGGACTTCGAACGGACCGTGGTTCCAGTTCAGTTCCTTGCGGGCCAGGGCGATTTCGTCGTTGCCCAGCGGAGCGCCGTGGCAGTCTTCCTTGCCCTGCTTGTTCGGCGAGCCGAAACCGATGATGGTCTTGCAGCAGATCAGGGTCGGACGATCGCTCTTGCGGGCGGTCTCGATGGCCGTACGGATCTCGTCGGCGTCATGGCCATTGACGTTGCGGATCACCAGCCAGTTGTAGGACTCGAAACGCTTCGGCGTGTCGTCGGTGAACCAGCCTTCCACTTCACCGTCGATGGAGATGCCGTTGTCGTCATAGAAGGCAACCAGCTTGTTCAGGCCCAGGGTGCCGGCCAGCGAGGCGACTTCGTGGGAGATGCCTTCCATCATGCAACCGTCGCCCAGGAACACATAGGTGTTGTGGTCGACGATGTTGTGGCCTTCACGGTTGAACTGGGCGCCCAGTACTTTCTCGGCCAGGGCAAAGCCCACGGCGTTGGCCAGGCCTTGGCCCAGCGGGCCGGTGGTGGTTTCGACACCCGGGGTGTAGCCGAATTCCGGGTGGCCCGGAGTACGGCTGTGCAGCTGGCGGAACGACTTGAGGTCATCGATGGTGACGTCGTAGCCGGTCAGGTGCAGCAGCGAGTAGATCAGCATCGAGCCATGGCCGTTGGACAGCACGAAGCGGTCACGGTCGGCGAAGTTCGGGTTGCTCGGGTTGTGCTTCAGATAGTCGCGCCAAAGTACTTCGGCGATATCCGCCATGCCCATAGGGGCACCTGGGTGGCCGCTGTTGGCCTTTTGCACGGCATCCATGCTGAGGGCACGAATGGCGTTGGCACGTTCACGACGGCTGGGCATCGCTGATCTCCTGGGGGGCTTGAATAGGTGGTGTCACGAAAAAGGCGGCCATTTTCGCCCACTGGGGGGGCTTGGGGCAATGACGTATGGTCGCAGTCGGGGGATTTTCCTGTGATTGGCATTCAATTCGGGGCAAAACCGGGTTAGCCGCCCCGCTCATCACTCAATATCAAAACTTTTTGATATTGGCCTTGCTAGGGCATCGATGCCTGTCTAGACTGCCGCCCCATGAACCTGCGCACGCAATCGACACCCGAGCAACGCGAAGCATTGGCCGCCCTGTGCAAAGCCAGTGGCGATGCGTTGCGCCTGAACGTATTGCGCGCACTGGCCAACGATTCGTTCGGCGTGCTGGAACTGGCGCAGATTTTCGACATCGGCCAGTCGGGCATGAGTCACCATCTGAAGGTGCTGGCCCAGGCCGAGCTGGTGGCAACCCGGCGCGAAGGCAACGCCATCTTCTACCGCCGCGCCCTGCCTGACGGCCTGCGCCTGGGCGGTCGGCTGCATGTGGCGCTGCTCGAAGAAGTCGACGACCTGGCCCTGCCGCCCGATGTGCAGGCACGCATCGCCCAAGTGCAGCAACGCCGCGCGGCCACCAGCCAGGACTTCTTCCTGCGCGTGGAAGAGAAGTTCCGCGCCCAGCAAGACCTGATCGCCGGCCTGCCGCAGTACCGCGAAAGCCTGCTGGCGCTGCTCGACAAGCTGCATTTCGACCCGGCTGCCAGCGCGCTTGAGGTCGGCCCCGGTGACGGTGGCTTCCTGCCTGACCTGGCACGGCGCTTCGCCCAGGTCACCGCCCTGGACAACAGCCCGACCATGCTCGAACTGGCGCGCCAGGTGTGCCAGCGCGAAGGGCTCGAAAACGTGAACCTGCAGTTGGCCGATGCACTGGGTGCAACGGATGTGGCCGCCGACTGCGTTGTGCTGAACATGGTGCTGCACCATTTCAGCGACCCGGCCCTGGCCTTGCGCCAGCTGGCCAAACGGGTGAAGGCAGGCGGCAGCCTGCTGGTAACCGAACTGTGCAGCCATGACCAGGGGTGGGCGCGCGAAGCCTGCGGCGACCTGTGGCTTGGCTTTGAGCAGGACGACCTGGCGCGCTGGGCCAACGCTGCCGGGCTGGCCCATGGGGACAGCCTGTACGTGGGCTTGCGTAACGGTTTCCAGATCCAGGTCCGCCATTTCCAGCGGACGGCTGACGACATACACCATCGGTAAATTTCAGGAACCTTCGAGATGAGCGAATACTCCCTTTTCACCTCCGAGTCCGTGTCCGAAGGGCATCCGGACAAGATCGCCGACCAGATTTCGGACGCTGTCCTCGATGCCATCATCGCCCAGGACAAGTACGCCCGCGTAGCCTGCGAAACGCTGGTCAAGACCGGTGTCGCCATCATCGCCGGCGAAGTCACCACTTCGGCCTGGGTCGACCTGGAAGACCTGGTGCGCAAAGTCATCATCGACATCGGCTACAACAGCTCCGACGTCGGTTTCGACGGTGCCACCTGCGCCGTGATGAACATCATCGGCAAGCAGTCGGTAGACATCGCCCAGGGCGTGGACCGCTCCAAGCCAGAAGACCAGGGCGCCGGTGACCAGGGCCTGATGTTCGGCTACGCCAGCAACGAAACCGAAGTGCTGATGCCGGCGCCGATCTGCTTCTCGCACCGTCTGGTCGAGCGCCAGGCCGAAGCGCGCAAGTCCGGCCTGCTGCCATGGCTGCGTCCGGATGCCAAGTCGCAGGTCACCTGCCGCTACGAAAATGGCAAGGTAGTCGGCATCGACGCCGTGGTGCTGTCGACCCAGCACAACCCGGAAGTGTCGCAGAAAGACCTGCAAGAAGCCGTGATGGAGCTGATCGTCAAGCACACCCTGCCGGCCGAACTGCTGCACAAAGGCACCCAGTACCACATCAACCCGACCGGCAACTTCATCATCGGTGGCCCGGTGGGTGACTGCGGCCTGACCGGCCGCAAGATCATCGTCGACTCCTACGGCGGCATGGCCCGCCACGGGGGTGGCGCGTTCTCCGGCAAGGACCCGTCCAAGGTCGACCGCTCCGCCGCCTACGCCGGCCGCTACGTGGCCAAGAACATCGTTGCCGCTGGCCTGGCCGAGCGCTGCGAGATCCAGGTGTCGTACGCCATTGGCGTGGCCCAGCCGACCTCCATCTCGATCAACACCTTCGGCACCGGCAAGGTCTCCGACGACAAGATCATCCAGCTGGTGCGCGAGTGCTTCGACCTGCGTCCATACGCCATCACCACCATGCTCGACCTGCTGCACCCGATGTATCAGGAAACCGCTGCCTACGGTCACTTCGGCCGTACCCCGCAGCAGAAGACTGTCGGCGACGACACCTTCACCACCTTCACCTGGGAGCGCACCGACCGCGCCCAGTCGCTGCGTGACGCTGCCGGCCTGTAAGTTTCCTACAGCACCAGGCGAAAGCCCCTGCCGAGCAATCGGCAGGGGCTTTTTTGTGACATATCGGCTGACAATGGTGCTTCAGCAAGCGCCAGAGAACCTGCCTAGTCTGGGGGTTCCTACCTGCCATGCAAGGATGCTGGCCATGCCGTACCTGCTGTTGTTCGCCATGCTGTTTGCGCTAAATACCCCACTGGCCTGGGCCGCCTCATGCCCCGACTGGACCCCGCAAAAGGCCGAGGCTGAAGCCGCGCAACTACAGGCCACCCTTACCGGCTGGGACGAGCACTACCATCGCCAGGGTATCGCGCTGGTGGCTGATGAGCTTTACGACCAGAGCCGCCAGCGCCTGGTGCACCTGCAGCAGTGCTTTGGCCTCGCGCCCAGCCCGTCACCCTTGACCAGCGCTCGCGGTCCACTCCCTCACCCCGTGCCGCATACCGGTGTCGACAAGCTGGCGGACCGCCAGGCCGTGGCACGCTGGATGGCCGGGAAAACCGGGGTATGGGTACAGCCCAAGGTCGACGGTGTCGCAGCTTCCCTCATTTATCGACAAGGCCAATTGGTACAGCTGATCAGCCGGGGGGACGGGCTGCAGGGGCATGACTGGAGCAGGCACATTCCCCAGCTCGATGCAGTCACCCGACAGTTGCCTCAGGCGATTGACCTGCACTTGCAGGGTGAGCTGTACCTGCGCCTGAACGAACACGTACAGGCCAAGGCAGGCAGTGCCAACGCTCGCGGTACCGTGGCCGGGCTGCTCGCACGCAAACAACTGACTCGCGAGCAAGGGAACACGATCGGCCTGTTCGTGTGGGGCTGGCCGCATGGCCCCGAGCGACAGGCCGATCGCCTCGCGCAGCTGGCACAACTGGGCTTCCCGGATAGCCATCATTACAGTATCGCCGTCGACACGCTGGAGGATGCAGCGCGCTGGCGTGAGCACTGGTACCGTTCACCCCTGCCCTTTGCCAGCGACGGCGTGATCCTGCGCCTGGGCAGCCGGCCGCCTGCCGAGCGCTGGCAGGCCAAGGCGCCGTACTGGATCGCCGCCTGGAAATACCCCTATGTACAAGCGTTGGCCGAAGTACGCGACGTGCGCTTTCGGGTTGGCCGCACTGGCAGGATCACGCCCATTGCGCATGTGCAGCCGGTAACCCTCGATGACCGGCGCATCACCCAGGTCAGCCTCGGCTCGCTGGCGCGTTGGCAAGCCCTGGATATTCGCCCCGGTGACCAGGTCGCTATCAGCCTCGCCGGGCTGACCATCCCTCGCCTTGAGCACGTCGTGCACCGCGCGGTCGAACGCCAACCACTGGGCGCGCCTGCACCCGGTCGGCATCATGCCCTCAGTTGCTGGCAGCCCAGCGAAGGCTGCGAGGAACAATTCATCGCCCGGCTCACCTGGCTCAGCGGCAAACAGGGCTTGGCCCTCCCACGTACCGGGCCCGGCACATGGCGTCGGCTGGTCGATGCGGGCCTGGTAACTTCGATGACCGATTGGCTGCAGCTCGATGCCGAACGCCTGCAGCAGGTGCCCGGCATCAGCAGCCTTACAGCGGCCCAACTGCTGGGCAGTTTCGACCAAGCCCGCTCACGCCCCTTCGATCAGTGGCTGCGCGGCCTTGGCGCGCCCATTGGCAAGCATTTGCAACTGACAGGCGGCTGGCAAGAAATGGCTTCGCGCAGCGCGGGTCAATGGCAAACAGTGCCCGACATCGGCGTAAAACGCTCGCGTCAGCTTGTGGGTTTCTTCGCGGCCGCGGAGGTGCAAGCCATTGCCACACGGTTGGCGGAATCCGGCATTGAAGGGTTTTCGCCCCCCCCTGAGCGCATCGAGCAATGATTTTTTACCAAAAAGCCTGCAGGAAAACCCGGGATTCAACCGGAAAACCTCACCAAGGGTTTCTAAATGGGCAAAACCAAGGCAGGATTTCCAGCAACTTTTGCTGCCCCGCCCCGTTCAGGAGGCTTTTCATGAAACGCATTTCGACTCTTTTCCTGCTCGCATCGCTGGGTTTGGCTGCAGGCGCCGTGCAAGCGGCCCAGCCGGACCCTGGCCTGACCGGTTGCGCCGCCAAACGCAGCGCCATCGAGAACCAGCTGAAAATTGCCCGTGACCACGGTAACAGCGACCAAGTCGCGGGGCTGGAAGAAGCGCTGCGCGGCGTAGACAACTGCACGGATGCCAGCCTGCGCAAAGAGCGTGAGCAGAAGGTGCTCGATGCACGTCACGAAGTGGCGCAGCGGGAAAAGGACCTGAAGAAAGCCGAGAAGAAAGGCGACGCGGAGAAGATCAACAAGCGCAAGGACAAGCTGGCCGAATCGCGTAAAGAGCTGCAGGAAGCGGTCGACGACCTCGACCGCTGAGGCATCCGACGGATAAGCGCGGCCGCCCTACAGGAATTCAAGACAGTTCCACAGAGGGCAGCGCAGGCCATCAATGATTACGAAACTCGGTATGGCACGCCTTGCAAGCCGCTTCGACCTTGTCCATCGGCACTTTCAACTGCGCAGCATCCAGCGGCTGGCTGCGGGTTACCTCGACCAGTTCGCCGGTAACACCCTCCAGCTGACGGGCCAGGTCATGAAAGCGCGCCTGACGCTCCCATACTTCGGCACGGGCGGCGCTGTCACCCCCATCGCGTACCTGTGGAAAGTGCTGCCAGGGCTGGTGCGCAAGGCCGTCCAGCTTCAACGCACCGTCGGCAAATTTCACCCCGTCGAACGGCAACCGGCCACGCAACATGCCGCCCAAGTCTTCGCTGGTCTTGAGCATGTCCTTGAAAATTACCTTGCGCTTGCCCAGCGGCGAGTTGGGGTCGACCCTATCGCACCCACTCAGGGCACCGCCCAGGGCCAGTGCGGCCAGAACAACAACGGTCAATCGCTTCAACATCACACTCACTTCGGCCTACGCAAATGGGCAGCCAGTATCGCTGCCCAAGGGCCAAAGACCAATAGCCACATAAAAAACAGGGGCGAATCTTCATGTTCGCCCATGACAGGAATGCACACATGAAATCTGCCCTGCGCCATCTGGCCTGGACACTGCCAGTGCTGGCTTTGCTGGCCGGTTGCAACGGCGGCGAAAACGCCAAGCCCGAGCCCCACGCCATCGCCACCTACGCCCCGGCCACCTGGAAAGACCTGCCCGCGGTCAGCGATGAAGACTTGCTGGCCGGTTTCTACGCCTGGCGCAGCGGCTGCGAAAAGCTCAAGCGTGACGCGGTGTGGGCCGCCACCTGCGAAGCCGCCGGCAACGCCACAGCCAGCGCCGCCCAGGTGCGTACCTTCCTTGAGCAGAACTTGCAGGTTTACGGCCTGCGCTCCGCCGAGAACAATGCCAACGGTCTGATTACCGGTTACTACGAGCCGGTCTACCCCGGCAGCCTGAGGCAATCGGCGAGCAACCATGTGGCGGTCTACGGCATCCCGGATGACATGATCGTGGTGGACCTGGCCAGCGTGTACCCCGAGCTCAAGGGTAAACGCCTGCGCGGTCGGCTCGATGGCCGGGTGCTCAAACCGTACGACACAGCCGAAGTGATCAACCGCAATGGCGTCAAGGCGCCTGTGCTGGCCTGGCTGACTGATCCAATGGACCTGCAGTTCCTGCAGATCCAGGGCTCCGGCCGGGTTCAACTGGAAGACGGCCGCCAACTGCGCCTGGGCTACGCCGACCAGAACGGCCACCCTTACCGGCCGATCGGCCGCTGGCTGGTGGAACAGGGCCAGCTGAAGAAAGAGGAAGTAAGCATGGGTGCCATTCATGCCTGGGCCCAGGCCAACCCGCAGCGCGTACCGGAACTGCTGGCCAGCAACCCCAGCTACGTGTTCTTCAGCACCCGGCCGGACAGCAATGAAGGCCCGCGCGGTTCGCTGAACGTGCCGCTCACCGCCGGCTACAGCGTGGCCATCGATCGCAAGGTGATTCCGCTGGGGAGCCTGTTATGGCTGTCTACCACACGCCCGGACGGTTCACCCGTGGTACGACCGGTAGGCGCACAGGACACCGGCGGGGCGATTACGGGTGAAGTGCGTGCAGACCTGTTCTGGGGCACCGGGCCGGAAGCCGGCGAGTTGGCCGGGAACATGAAGCAGCAAGGGCAGATCTGGATGTTGTGGCCCAAGGGCCAACCACTGCCAGGAGTACCTAAAGTACTTTGATCGGCGTTGGTTTCTTCGCGGGCGTTGCCCGCGAAGCAGGCAACGCGGCTTCAGATGGAAACCACGAAGAACGATACGATAATTGCCAATCCGGCAAACCACACCAGCGAGCGCAAGGCCGCCCAGTCGGCCAGGTAGCAGATGATGTATAGCAGGCGGCTGGTGATATACATCACCCCCAACACATCCTGGGTCACCTGCTCGGCATTGCCGACGATATCCGCCACCAGCACCGCCGCTGCAAATGCCGGAAACGCCTCATAGCCGTTCTGCTGCGCAGCATGGGCGCGCCGTGGCAGGCCCGACAAGGTATCGAGGAAGGCACGCGGATCGTGATTGTCCTTTAGTCCGAACCGGCCACTGCTCACCTTGGCGATCAAGGCACAAAGCGGGTTCAACAGCAGCGCGATCAGGATGCACCACAGGGCAACGGTCATGCTCAAGACTCCTTGTTCGAAAATGGGTTAGAGCTTCATCACCAGCGTGCCTGCCAGGACCAGCCCGCAAGCTAGGAGTCTCGGCCCGCCAAAAGGTTCTTTGAGGTAGCGCATACCCAGCAGCACCACCAGAATCACGCTCAGTTCCCGTAACGCTGCCGCCTCGGCCACCGACCCCAGGTGCATGGCCCACAACACCAGGGCATAACTGAACAATACGCAAAACCCAACCGCCAAACCCAAACGCCATTGCGTTCGCCAAAACAGGACGAACGGTGCTCGCCGCGCCACGCTGGCCAGCAACGGGAACTGCCAGGCGCTGAGCAGGGTCAGCCACACCAGGTAATCCCACGGTTTGCCCCATAGGCGCACGGCTTGGCCGTCGAACCAGGTGTAGCAGCCGATGCACAGGCCAATCAAGGCGACTACCGGCAGCATCGACCAGGGCAGCCGGTCACCGCCGCCGCCCTGCCACAACAGGCACGCCATGCCGCAGGGGATCAGCAGGATACCGATGATCTGCTGCTGGCTCAGCGATTCCCCGGCAAAGGCCAGGGTCAGCCCCAGCACCACCAGCGGCGACAGCCCGCGCATCAGAGGATAGACCAGCCCCAGGTCACCCACGCGGTAGGCCTGGATCAGCAAATAGCGGTACAGCTGCTCGGCCAACGCGGAGGCGATCAGCCAGGGCCAGATTTCGGCAGGTGGCACATCGACGAAAGGCACGGCCAGCAACGCGAACGCAAGCGCCACCGTGTCCATGCTGGCGATGACCAGCAAGCGCTCGCCGCTGAATTTGATCAGGGTATTCCAGGTCGCATGCAGCAGGGCGGCGACCAGCACCAGGGATGTTGCCAACACGCCTTCTTATCCTTGTGCGGTGTTCAAGGGTTGAATATATGGCATTCCAGAGGGCCACTGCATGGGAACGATTACAGAGATTCCGGTCAAACCCTGTGTCCCGAACCCCGCGCCAGGTCATCAAAGAGCTGCCCGAGCCATTCGGGTTACGACTTGGAAGCCACTGTTACAGGATTCGGGATGCTTGAATTAGTTGCCGCGTTTATCTGCCTCACCACCCTCCTTACCTACGTCAATTACCGCTTCATCGGCCTGCCACCCGCCATCGGCGTGATGGTCACGGCACTGCTGTTCTCCCTGATGCTGCAGGGCCTTAGCCTGATCGGCTTCCCTGGCCTGGAAGAACGTGTCGAAGGCTTGATGAACCAAATCGATTTCAACGACCTGCTGATGCACTGGATGTTGGCCTTCCTGCTGTTTGCCGGTGCATTGCACGTCAACCTCAGCGACCTGCGCAGCTACCGCTGGCCCATTGGCCTGCTGGCCACCTTGGGCGTGCTGATCGCTACCGTGGTCATTGGCTACCTGTCGCACTGGGTATTCGCCTTGTTCGGCTGGCAGGTACCGCTGATCTACTGCCTGCTGTTCGGTGCGCTGATCTCGCCCACCGACCCGATTGCCGTACTGGGCGCGCTGCGTACCGCCAATGCGTCCAAACCGCTGAAAACCACCATCGTTGGCGAATCGCTGTTCAACGACGGCACGGCGGTCGTGGTGTTCACCGTGTTGCTGGGCATCATCCAGCTGGGTGAAACGCCAAGCCTGACCGACACGGCGATCCTGTTCGCCCGCGAGGCCATTGGCGGCGTGGTATTCGGCGGCCTGATCGGCTATGCCACGTACCGCATGATCAAGAGCATCGAGCAGTACCAGGTGGAGGTCATGCTGACCCTGGCACTGGTTATCGGTGGCTCGGCGATGTGCTACGAGCTGCACGTGTCGGCACCGATCGCCATGGTGGTGGCCGGCCTGATCATCGGTAACCTGGGGCGAAACCTGGCGATGAATGACATGACGCGCCGCTACATGGACGGTTTCTGGGAGCTGATCGATGACATGCTCAATGCCTTGCTGTTCGCCTTGATCGGCCTGGAGCTGTTGCTGCTGCCGTTCAACTGGATGCACCTGGCGGCCGGCGGCGTGCTGGCGCTGGCGGTGCTGCTGTCGCGGTTGCTGACCGTGGCCCCGGCGATCGTGCTGCTGCGCCGCTGGCGCCCTGTGCCCAAGGGCACGGTACGGGTGCTGACTTGGGGCGGCCTGCGCGGCGGGGTGTCGGTGGCCCTGGCACTGTCGCTGCCGTTGGGCGAGGAGCGTGACCTGCTGCTGTCGATCACCTACATCGTGGTGTTGTCATCGATTCTGGTGCAGGGTTTGAGCATCGGGCGGGTGGTGCGCAAGGTCAGCGCCCAGCCGTGAGGTTTTTGGGGCCGCTTTGCGGCCCCAGAAAATCACTCTACTGCCGAATCCGGGAACTGGTCCTGCACGTACTTGATCTCGGTGCGCCCATGGGCTGCCGGCAAGCCGTCTTCACCCAGGTTTACGAACACCATCTTGTCGACGGTCAGGATGCTCTTGCGGGTGATCTTGTTGCGCACTTCGCACTTGAGGGTGATCGAGGTGCGGCCGAACTCGGTGGCGGTAATGCCCAGCTCGATGATGTCGCCCTGGCGCGACGCACTGACGAAGTTGATTTCCGACATGTACTTGGTCACCACGCGCTGGTTGCCCAGCTGGACGATGGCGTAGATCGCCGCCTCTTCGTCGATCCAGCGCAACAGGCTGCCACCGAACAGGGTGCCATTGGGGTTGAGGTCTTCGGGTTTAACCCATTTGCGGGTGTGAAAGTTCATCTGTACTCCTGACCTGCTTGGCTAACGTGTAGCAATGATGGCAGAGCGGCCGCCATCGCTCCATTGAACATCGACTATCGTCGCGATTAATCGACAGAAAACCTTGGGTGAAGGTGCCGCTCGCGGCTATAATCTGCGCCGCTTCACATGGCTGCCCACAGCGGGGCCATGCCCGCCACCTGTCCGAGGGGCGCTGCAGCAGGCTAGGCCTGTCAGGCTCGGATGGGGCGTTGCTCGCTCTCGCGGGCGCTTAACGCACAACGGCGCCCATTCGCACACTACGAATGGAGGCTCTCATGAGCGCTGCAAACATGCCTGCTGGTTTTACCGATTACAAAGTCGCTGACATCTCCCTGGCCGCCTGGGGCCGTCGCGAAACCATCATTGCCGAATCGGAAATGCCAGCCCTGATGGGCCTGCGTCGCAAGTACCTGACCGAGCAACCGCTCAAGGGTGCGAAGATCCTGGGCTGCATCCACATGACCATCCAGACCGCCGTACTGATCGAAACCCTGGTTGCCCTGGGTGCCGAAGTGCGCTGGTCGTCCTGCAACATCTTCTCGACTCAAGACCAGGCCGCCGCATCGATCGCAGCCGCCGGCATCCCGGTATTCGCCTGGAAAGGTGAAACCGAAGAAGAGTACGAGTGGTGCCTGGAGCAAACCATCCTGAAAGATGGCCAGCCATGGGACGCCAACATGATCCTCGACGACGGCGGCGACCTGACCGAACTGCTGCACAAGAAGTACCCACAGGTGCTGGACCGTGTTCACGGCGTGACCGAAGAAACCACCACCGGCGTGCACCGCCTGCTGGACATGCTGGCCAAGGGCGAGCTGAAAGTCCCGGCGATCAACGTCAACGACTCGGTCACCAAAAGCAAAAACGACAACAAATACGGCTGCCGTCACAGCCTGAACGACGCCATCAAGCGTGGTACCGACCACCTGCTGTCGGGCAAGCAAGCCCTGGTGATCGGCTACGGTGACGTGGGCAAGGGTTCGGCCCAGTCCCTGCGTCAGGAAGGCATGATCGTCAAGGTCACCGAAGTTGACCCAATCTGCGCCATGCAGGCCTGCATGGACGGCTTCGAGCTGGTCTCGCCGTTCATCGACGGTATCAACGACGGCACCGAAGCCAGCATCGACAAGGCCCTGCTGGGCAAGATCGACCTGATCGTGACCACCACCGGTAACGTCAACGTCTGCGACGCCAACATGCTCAAGGCCCTGAAGAAGCGTGCCGTGGTCTGCAACATCGGCCACTTCGACAACGAGATCGACACCGCCTTCATGCGCAAGAACTGGGCTTGGGAAGAGGTCAAGCCGCAGGTGCACAAGATCCACCGCACCGGCGCTGGCAGCTTCGACCCGCAGAACGACGACTACCTGATCCTGCTGGCCGAAGGCCGCCTGGTCAACCTGGGCAACGCCACTGGCCACCCAAGCCGCATCATGGACGGTTCGTTCGCCAACCAGGTACTGGCACAGATCTTCCTGTTCGAGCAGAAGTACGCCGACCTGTCGGCCGAGAAGAAAGCCGAGCGCCTGACCGTTGAAGTGCTGCCGAAGAAGCTCGACGAAGAAGTGGCCCTGGAAATGGTCCGCGGCTTCGGCGGCGTGGTCACCAAACTGACCAAGCAGCAAGCCGACTACATCGGCGTGACCGTCGAAGGCCCGTTCAAGCCACACGCCTACCGCTACTAAGCGGCAAGCTTGAAGCATCGAGCTTCAAGGTTCATGAACGATGCCCAAGCCAGATCGGCCATCACCGATCTGGCTTTTACTTGCAGCTTGCCGCTAGCAGCTGGCTGCTTGAGGAACGAGTGATGTCACAAGAACGCCGCTACAGTTTCGAGTTCTTTCCGACCAAGACCGATGCCGGTCACGAAAAGCTGATGGGCGTCGCCCGCCAGCTGGCCACTTACAACCCGGACTTCTTTTCCTGCACCTACGGTGCCGGTGGCTCGACCCGCGACCGCACGCTGAACACCGTGCTACAGCTGGAAAACGAAGTGAAGGTGCCTGCCGCGCCGCACCTGTCATGCGTGGGTGACTCCAAGGACGACCTGCGCGCCCTGCTGGCCGAATACAAGGCTGCCGGCATCAAGCGCATTGTCGCCCTGCGTGGTGACCTGCCGTCGGGTATGGGCATGGCCAGTGGCGAATTGCGCTACGCCAGTGACCTGGTCGAGTTCATCCGCCAGGAAACCGCCGATCACTTCCACCTGGAAGTGGCCGCCTACCCAGAAATGCACCCACAGGCGCGCAACTTCGAAACCGACTTGGCCAACTTCGTGCACAAGGTCAAGGCCGGTGCCGACAGCGCCATCACCCAGTACTTCTTCAACGCCGACAGCTACTTCTACTTCGTCGAGCGCGCGCAGAAGCTGGGCGTGGACATCCCGGTAGTACCGGGCATCATGCCGATTACCAACTACAGCAAGCTGGCCCGCTTCTCCGATGCCTGCGGCGCCGAGATCCCACGTTGGATCCGCAAGCAGCTGGAAGCCTATGCCGACGACACCGCCAGCATCCAGGCCTTCGGCGAAGAAGTGATTACCCGCATGTGCGAACAGCTGCTGCAAGGCGGCGCACCGGGCCTGCACTTCTATACCCTGAACCAAGCCGAACCGAGCCTGGCGATCTGGAACAACCTGAAGCTGCCACGCTGAAATCTTTTGGCAAAGTCTGCTTAAGAAATGATTAAGGCTTTGGTCATAGACTAAAGCCTTATTCATTTTCGGGTTAAACAGGTCTTGCCTGCCATGCAGCACCCCCAGCCTTCGCGCCCACAGCTTGTCTACCTGGCTTTCGGCCCAGCCACCTATCATCAGGAAGCCTGCTTCAGCATCATCAGCGCCCTCGCCCAACTGGGCAGCGCAGCCAGCGACGCCATAGGCATCCAGGTTTACACCGACAATCCGCAGCCCTACGCCAGCCTGCCCGTCACCGTGCACCTGCTGGACGAGGCCACCCGCCAGGCATGGAACGCCCCGCACGGTTATCACTTTCGCAGCAAGCATGTACTGCTGCGCCAGGTACTGCAGCAACACCCGCTGGCAGTGTTGATCGACACCGACACGTTCTTCCGCACTTCGCCACTGCAACTGTTCGCGCGCGTGGCGCCCGGCCGCCTACTGTGCAACGCCATCGGCCCGCGCTATGGCGCCGACCAGAAGTGCCTGCTGTACAAAAACCTGCTGGCCATTCTCGGCTCACGGGGCCTGGCCGATTGCCAGATGCCACTGATCAACTCCGGGTTGATCGGCCTTACTGCCGAAGACAGCAACACCCTGGACCGCTCCATCGCCATGATGGACGAGTTCTACCCCTTGGCGCGCGAAGCCTACACCCTCGAGGAGTTCTGCTTGGCAGTGGCGGCTTATCGCAAGCTGGAACTGGCCGAGTGCACCGACGTCATCCATCACTACTGGAGCCGCAAGGCGCAGTTCCGCGCCAAGATTCAGGCCTGGCTGCGCAAGCACGGCCACGACCCACTGAGCCCGGCAGCGTTGGCCGACGTTAGTTTGGTCAACGACCAGTTGCCGCGGCCACCCACCCTGCACCGCCTGGGTTACAAGGCACTGAGCCTGACGTTGCCCAGCCAAGAGCGCCAATTCGCCCGCGAATTACTGTATGGCTGCTACCCCTACCCCAACGAATTCGACCGTGCCTGCGCGCCGGCCTGGTGGGACAAGGCCCTGGAAAACCTCAATGCCCGCCATGGCCACATGGAACCCGAGCGACTGCGACAATGCCTGCGCCACCCAGGGTTGCGGTTGTCGCTGGGTGAGCGGCGCAAGGATGTCGAGGCACATCTGCTGCAAACATCGCAAGGCTGAGACATTCGAGGGGCACTGGTCTTGGGCCGGCCGACCGCGTAATCTCCGGCCATGCCACACATCGCCCGCCTGTTCTGGATCCTGCTGCTCGCCTGCCTGAGCCCGTTGGCTCTGGGCGAGCGCCTGCGCCTGGTGACCGACGACTGGGCACCCTATGTGTATCAGCACAACGGCCAACCGCGCGGTATCGACTACGAAGTCACCAGCCAGGTCTTCAAGCGCCTCGGCGTAGAAGTGGAGTGGCAGTTCCTGCCGTGGAAACGCTGCCTGGCCATGGTCGAACAAGGCTTGGCCGATGGCATCCTCGACATCTTCCAGACCGAATCGCGTCAGCCCTACCTGGTGTACGCCCCCGAGCCTATGTCGGACGTCGAATTCGTCCTGTTCCAGGCGCGTGCACGTCGCCATGGCGTAGCCCACCTGGAGGACCTCGCCGGCCTCACCGTCGGCACATCGCCCGGCTACGCCTATGGTGCAGCGTTCAACGACGCCCCCTATTTCGCACGCGAACCCGCGCCTACTCTCGAGGCCAATTTCGGCAAATTGATGCTGGGCCGCATCGACCTGGCGATCACCGACCGTAGGGTTGGGCATTACCTGCTCCATCAGCTGGGCCTGCAACAGCAAGTCGAGGAATTACCGTTGGTGATCAGCCGCCAGACCCAGTATCTGGGGTTGGTGCGCAAGCCCGGGCGGGAAGCACTGGCCCTGGCCTTTGCCGAAGAACTGCAGCGGTTCAAGCAAGAACCGGCCTATGCAGCGATCAGCAACCGCTACACAGGCGACATTGGAAACATTCTCAACGCCGTTGAGCAGCAGGAAAGCAGCACAGCGCGATAGCTCTGTTATACTCGGGCCTTCCCGCCCGGCTCACGCCCGGACGCTCGGCCTCGCAACAGGCATCCCGATCGGCACAGACGCCCCTCGCGTCCAGCCCCCGTTTCCCGGATGTGCAGTGAAAGCCCAGCTGGACCGGACGCGATCGCATCCCACCGATGCCCGTCGCGCCAGGCAGAACATCCCAACGGGCCCAGCCCACACGAGAACAGGATCGCCCATGTCCTTTGCTTCCCTCGGTCTCTCCGAGGCTCTTGTCCGCGCTATCGAGGCTGCGGGCTACACCCAGCCGACCCCCGTGCAACAGCGGGCCATTCCCGCCGTGTTGCAAGGCCGCGACCTGATGGTTGCCGCACAGACAGGTACGGGTAAAACCGGCGGCTTCGCCCTGCCGATCCTCGAGCGCCTGTTCCCGGCCGGCCACCCCGACAAGTCGCAGCGTCACGGCCCGCGCCAGCCCCGCGTGCTGGTCCTGACCCCGACCCGCGAACTGGCAGCCCAGGTGCATGACAGCTTCAAGGTCTATGCCCGTGACCTGCCACTGGTCAGCGCCTGCATCTTCGGCGGCGTTGGCATGAACCCGCAGATCCAGGCCATTGCCAAAGGCGTTGACGTGCTGGTCGCCTGCCCAGGCCGCCTGCTCGACCTGGCCGGCCAAGGCAAGGTCGACCTGGCCCACGTGGAAATCCTGGTGCTCGACGAAGCCGACCGCATGCTCGACATGGGCTTCATTCACGACGTCAAGAAGGTCCTCGCCCGCCTGCCGGCCAAGCGCCAGAACCTGCTGTTCTCGGCCACCTTCTCCAAGGACATCACCGACCTCGCCGACAAGCTTCTGCACAACCCGGAGCGCATCGAGGTCACGCCGCCGAACACCACTGTCGAGCGTATCGAGCAGCGCGTCTATCGCCTGCCCGCCAGCCACAAGCGTGCACTGCTGGCACACCTGATCACCCAGGGCGCCTGGGAACAGGTACTGGTGTTCACCCGGACCAAGCACGGCGCCAACCGCTTGGCCGAGTACCTGGAAAAGCACGGCCTGACAGCCGCCGCAATCCACGGCAACAAAAGCCAGAACGCCCGCACCAAAGCCCTGGCCGATTTCAAGGCCAACAGTGTGCGCGTGCTGGTCGCCACCGACATCGCCGCCCGTGGCCTGGACATCGACCAGCTGCCGCACGTGGTCAACTTCGAGCTACCGAACGTCGAGGAAGATTACGTTCACCGCATCGGCCGTACCGGCCGTGCCGGTCGCTCGGGCGAAGCCATTTCCATGGTCGCGCCAGATGAAGAGAAGCTGCTCAAGAGCATCGAGCGGGTGACCAAGCAACGCATCCAGGATGGCGACCTGATGGGCTTCGACGCCAGCCAGGTAGAAGCCGAAAAGCCTGAAGTGCGCGAGCGCCCGCAGAACAGCGGCCGCGGTGGCCGCAACCAGCAGGGCCGCGGCGAAGGCGGTAAAGACGCCAACGGCGGCCGCAAGGACAAGGGCAAGGACAAAGGCAAGGCCAAGCAGCAAGCTGCAGAAAAGCCGGCCGACAAGGAAAACAGCGGCGACAAGCAACAGCAGCCGCGCAAGCCGCGTGACAAGAAGCCACGCCAACAGCAGCAGGCCAGCAGCAACAGCGTGCCGAAAGTACCGGCCGACCGCGACCCGGAAGAATTCCTGGACGACGATGTCGACAACTTCGGTAACCGTGCCGACTACGTCAGCCCGTACCAAGGCAAGAACCAAGGCCGCAATCGCCGCCCGGGTGGCGGTGCAGGCCAGGGCCAGAATAGCGGTCAACGCAGCAACGCTGGGGGCCAGGGCCAAGCTCGCAGTGGCGGCCAGCAGCGTAGTGGCGGCAGCGGTGGTGGCGGCGAAAAGCGCCCTGCCCGCGCCAACAACGGTGGCGGTGCCCGTCGTGACGGCGGTGGCCGTGGTCGCCCAGCCCGTGATGACGCAGCCCGGCAGGAGCCTGCCGTGCGTAACCCACGCCAGCCAGAAAAACAACCGGTGATCATCCGCAAGGAATCCAAGCTCGACCGTTACCCGACGCCTGAGCAGTTGGATGACGTGCCGACCCGACCACGCGGTGAGCGCCCGGCCTTGTTGACCCGAAAAGGCTGAACCCGGAGTAGCCCGATTTCAGGGCACTCCACGGGAAACGAAAACGCCGCCCAATGGGCGGCGTTTTTCATTGCCAAGGCAATGCTTACTTCTGCTTCACACCTTCGACACTGATATCCAGGTCCAGCGTCTGCGAAGTAGCGCCTGGGCCTTTGATGCCGAAGTCATTCAGGTTCAGGGTGGTGGTGGCGTTGAAACCAGCGCGCTCACCGCCCCATGGGTCCTTGCCTTCACCGTTGAAGGTTGCCTTGAAGGTGACCGGCTTGGTTACGCCGTGCATGGTCAGGTCGCCCGTAACGTCAGCAGTCTTTTCGCCAGTCGACTTGACGGCAGTAGAAACGAACTTGGCTTCAGGATACTTCTTCACATCGAGGAAGTCGGCGCTGGCGATGTGCTTGTCACGCTCGGCGTGGTTCGACCACAGGCTGGCGGTCTTCAGGTCGACGCTGATCTTGCTGGCTTCAGGCTTGGCGCTGTCCCAGGTGAAGTTGCCGTCGAAGTCCTTGAAGGTACCGTGGATGAAGCTGTAGCCCAGGTGGCTGATTTTCCAGTCAACGAACGCGTGCTGGCCTTCCTTGTCGATCTTGTACTCGGCAGCCATGGCCTGGCCAGCGGAGAGCAGAGCGGTACCGAGCGCCAGAGCGGCAAAAGTCTTTTTCAACATCCTGTTCCTTCCTATGCAATTGAGGTTGAGAGTCAAGCTTTGCGGCCCAGCATACGGGTCAGGGTCGCGTCACGGTCGATGAAATGGTGCTTGAGCGCTGCCAGGGCATGCAGCACGGCAAAAATCACCAGGCCCCATGCCAGCCACAGATGAATCACCCCCGCCACATCTGCCTGGTCGGGCAGGTCGCTGACCAGTGCCGGCACTTCGAACAGGCCGAACACCGGAATGCCGACGCCGTCGGCGGTGGAAATCAGGTAACCGGCCGCCATCACCGCAAACAGCCCAAGGTACAGGGCCAAATGGCCCAGCTTGGCCGCCAGGCGTGTGACCGCGCCATGGTTGGCGGGCGCCGGAGGTGGGGGGCTGATGAAACGCCAGACCACCCGCAGCAACATCACTGCCAGCAAAACCAGGCCGATACTCTTGTGCAGGTCCGGCCCGGCTTTGCGCCAGGGGCTGTAGTAGTCGAGACCGACCATCCACAGGCCCAGGCCGAACAGGCCGAAGACTGCCAGCGCCACGCCCCAATGCAGGACGATACTGACCACGCCGTAGCGAGAGGGTGAATTGCGCAGTTGCATGTTGGCGTGTTTCTCCGTGAAAGCTGTGCACAGACTAACGCGTAACGTATCGAATAAAAGCGGAAAAAATTGCTTCGGATTATCGAGAAATCCGATATGTATTCTGTAAGCTTCCCATTAAGGAAACATTAACGATAGCCGGGGAAATAGAGGTTGCCAGTACCGGCCTCGTGCTGCCAAGCGGTCGGTACTGGCGATCGATCAGCCAGCCTTGGCCTGGGTATTGGCCACAGCCTTCTTCGCAGGCTCGGACTTGGCTGTCGCTTTCTTGGCCTCAACAGGTTTGTGCGTCGGCGCATGCTTGGCCGGTGCCGCCTTGGTGGCCGCAGGCTTGGCAGCCGCTTCCTTCACTGCAGGTGCAGGCGCGACCGGGGCGGGCGCGGTTTGGGGAGCAGGCGCTGGGGCTGGCGCCACTGCTTCAGCCTTGGCAATCGGTTCTGCCTTCACCTCGGGCGTGTCCGCCCCACCAAACAGACGCTTGAAGAAGCCAGGTTTGTCCTGCTTGGCCTCATCGACAGGCTTCGACTCAGCTTTGGCAGGCGCCGCGTCAGGCTTGTCAGCCTTGTCAGACGAACCACCAAACATGTTCGAGAAGAACCCACCCTTGCTCGCCTTGGCGGCCGCCGAACCCGCCGCCGCCGCTGCGACCGGTGCCGCCTTGGCAGGGTCAAACGACTTGCCGGCCAGCAGATCCTGGGCCTGGCTGGCCGCACGCTGGCCGCTGCGCAGGGCGCCTTCCAGGGTGCCTGGATACAGGGCGTCGGTGTGCTCGCCAGCAAAAGTGATGCGCTGCACCGGGCGCTCCCACAGGCGCCAGTACTTGCTGATCTGCCCTGGGCCATAGGCCAGATAGGCGCCGCCGGTACCGGCGTCGGTGCTGTAGCGCTTGACCTCATAACCGGTGAAGGCACCACGGGCCTGCGGGTAGAAGGCATGCAGGCGTATCAGCACCTGGTCGACCATCTGCTTGTCGCCAAACGCCTGCAGCAGGCGGGCGTTGTCGCCGGACAGGTTGATGACCACGTTGGCGCCGCCCTTGAGCGCCGGCTCGATCCACAGCATGCCAAGGCCGGCGTTACTGAAGATTTCGCCCGACATGCGCGCGCGGCTTTCCCATACCGGCTTCTTGAACTTGAGCATCAGCTGGTCGCGCCAGCCATAGTTGGTACCCTTGAGCGCGGCCAGGTGCTGGCTGTCCAGGCCTGGGGTCATCTGGATTTTGGCCAGGGCGCGCAGCGGCACGGCCATTACCAGGTAATCCGCCTGGTAGCCGACGCTGCCGACTTTTACCGTGACGCCGTCCTTGTCCTGGACAATGGCGGTGACCGGCGAGCTGGTCTTGATGGTTTTCAATTGCTTGACGAAGGCCTGGGCCAGCACCGGGCTGCCACCGGGCAGCCGCGCGGCGCGCAGGTCGCGGTCGCTGACGCCGCGGTACACGCGGTTCTGCTGGGCGAAATACAGCAACGACAGGCGCGACGGTTCATCGTAGCGCGTACGGATCTGCTGGTTGACCAGCTGGCGGGCGGTGGTCGGCAGTTGCAGTTTGTCCAGCCAGGTGGAGACGTTGATCTGGTCGAGGGCGAACAACGTGCTGTTTGCTTGCGGGTTCAGCGGGTCGTCGATCGAACGGGCCAGGTCGTCGAGGGTTTTCTCGTAACGCTTGAGCGCCTCGGCGGTAGCCGGCTGCTTGGTGGCCAGGTCGGTGGCACTGAAGTACTCGCCGTCGATCAGGTAACCGGGGGTACGCACGAACTCCGGCGCTGGCAGTGTTTCAAGCTTGAAACGGTCCAGGTACTGGTTCAGCACCGGCTGCGCCTTGGCATTGCCGATCCACTCGCTGGTTGCCAGGCCAGAACGCCCGCCCATGCCCGCCTTGGCCTCCAGCAGCGTTACCTGCCAGCCTTTGTTCTGCAACTCGTAGGCGGCCGTCAGGCCTGCCAGGCCGCCACCCACGACAATTGCCGTAGGCGTCTTGTCCTTTGCCAGCGCGGCGCCGCTGGACACACCAATCAATACCAACGCGCACAGGCGCACCCAAGCAGCAGCCATGTTGGCGAACTCCGAGTCAGAGGTTACAGAAACGGGGAGAGGCAGGGATGCCCCAGGAAGATGCGTTAAGAATACGTCAGGTCCGACCACCCTGCCAGCGCAGTGACATCAAGTCCTTTTGGCAACTGACATTTTTGCCAGTAGCCATGTCACACGATGGCAGGTAAAGCTGGCGAAGTTGGCCAGCAGCCCCGCCAGGAGGGCATACGCATGATCTTCGAGGAGCACTTCCAACACGTCGAACGGCAGTATCTGTGGCACAAGCAGACGCTTCATATGGCATCCGGGCTGAGTATCCGCTCCAACAGCACCTCCTGGACCGGCTTTCATGAAGCGTTCAAGGGTGAAGACGGCACCGAACTGGTGATTGGTGAACACAGCGACGTGGAAATCACCTTCGCCCAGGAAGTCGAATGCTTGCGGCTGGAATACTATGTGGTCAGCGATTTTCTCTGCGACGACCTGCACATGTTGTTCGATGCCGAGAACCAAGGCCATGACCTGGCTGCACCGACGCTGCTCAACTTCTACTGGCTTACCTTGGAAGGCAACGGCTTGCGCGACCTGCGCCCCGGCCCCATCGCCACACACCCCTACTACCAGCTGATCGAAGGGCCATTCCGGCGCCTGACCATTTCCACCTCGCAGGCTGGCACCGTGCACATCCGTCGCCTCGAATGGACCGGCACCCACCGCCATTGAACGGCAGCGGTTGTCCTGCCCTGCGGCATTGCTTAAGCTTACGCGGTCGAACCACGCCGTAAAGCCAGGAGAAGTGCCGATGGGCCTCAATGATCAGTGGATGCAACGCGACCTCAAGGTCCTGTGGCACCCCTGCACCCAGATGAAAGACCACGAGCAGCTGCCGCTGATCCCGATCAAACGCGGCGAAGGTGTGTGGCTGGAGGACTTCGAAGGCAAGCGCTACCTGGACGCGGTGAGCAGTTGGTGGGTCAATGTGTTCGGCCACGCCAACCCGCGCATCAACCAGCGCATCAAGGACCAGGTGGATCAGCTGGAACACGTGATCCTGGCCGGTTTCAGCCACCAGCCGGTCATCGAGTTGTCCGAGCGCCTGGTGGCCATGACCCCGGCCGGCCTCGACCGGGTGTTTTACGCCGACAATGGCTCGTCGTGCATCGAAGTGGCGCTGAAGATGAGCTTCCACTACTGGCAGAATGTCGGCAAACCGGACAAGAAGCGCTTCGTCACCCTGACCAACAGCTATCACGGCGAAACCATTGCCGCCATGTCGGTAGGCGATGTGCCGCTGTTTACCGAAACCTACAAGGCGCTGCTGCTCGACACCCTCAAGGTGCCCAGCCCCGATTGCTACCTGCGCCCCGAGGGCATGAGCTGGGAAGAGCACTCGCGCAACATGTTCCAGGCCATGGAACAGACCCTGGCCGAGCACCACGCCTCGATCAGCGCCGTGATCGTCGAGCCGCTGATCCAAGGTGCAGGCGGCATGCGCATGTACCACCCGGTTTACCTCAAGCTGCTGCGCGAGGCCTGCGACCGCTACGACGTGCACCTGATCCACGACGAGATCGCCGTGGGCTTCGGCCGTACCGGCACGATGTTCGCCTGCGAGCAGGCCGGCATCCGCCCAGACTTCCTGTGCCTGTCCAAGGCCCTGACCGGCGGTTACCTGCCGCTGGCCGCCTGCCTGACCACCGACAAGGTGTACCAGGCCTTCTACGATGACTACCCGACCTTGCGTGCGTTCCTGCATTCGCACAGCTACACCGGCAACCCGCTGGCGTGCGCAGCGGCGCTGGCGACCCTGGACATCTTCGAGCAGGACAACGTGATCGAGGCCAACAAGGCTCTTGCCACGCGTATGGCCACAGCCACTGCGCACCTGGCCGACCATGCTCACGTTGCCGAAATTCGTCAGACCGGCATGGCCCTGGCCATCGAGATGGTGAAAGACAAGACTGGCAAGGTTGCCTACCCCTGGCAAGAGCGGCGTGGCCTGAAGGTATTCGAACACGCCCTGACCCGCGGCGCCCTGCTGCGGCCGCTGGGCAATGTGGTGTACTTCCTGCCGCCGTATGTGATCACCCCGGAGCAGATCGACTTCCTTGCCGAGGTGGCCAGTGAAGGCATCGACATAGCCACCCGCGATAGCGTCAGCGTTGCCGTGCCGGCCAACTTCCACCCCGACTTCCGCGATCCGGGCTAAGCCCGAAAGCCGGCGCCGACCCCCTGTAGGAGCGGCCTTGTGTCGCGAAAGGGCCGCGCAGCGGCCCCAAGCAATTCATGCATCGCCGCTGAAACCCTGGGGCCGCTGCGCAGCCCTTTCGCGACACAAGGCCGCTCCTACAACGGGCGAGTAAACCTTTAAAACGAGCACCCCATGAGACTGTCCCGCTTCTTCATCGACGCCCCCCTGAGCCTTGGCGAACACGACCTGCCCGAGGCCCAGGCCCACTACATCGGCCGCGTGCTGCGCATGGCCCCCGGCGACGCCGTGCAGCTGTTCGACGGCAGCGGCCAGGAATACCTCGGCCAACTGCTTGAAGTGGGCAAGAAAACCGTGCGTGTCAGCCTCGACCAAGCCTTCACCGGCCAGGCCGACTCACCGCTGCACGTGCACCTCGGCCAAGGCCTGTCGCGCGGCGAACGCATGGACTGGGCGATCCAGAAGGCCACCGAACTGGGCGCCAACGAAATCACCCCGATCGTCAGCGAACGCTGCGAAGTGCGCCTGAAGGACGAACGTGCCGACAAACGTCTGGCCCACTGGCGCCAAGTGGCGATCAGTGCCTGCGAACAATGCGGGCGCTCAACCTTGCCGGTCATCCACCCACCCGTGCCCCTAACCGAGTGGCTGAGCAGCACTCAGGCTGACCTGAAGCTGGTCCTGCACCCGGTGGCCGAACCGCTCACCAGCCATGCCAAGCCTGCAGGCCTGGCCTTCCTGATCGGCCCCGAAGGCGGCCTTAGCGAAGCCGAAGTCGAACAGGCCAAAGCCGCCGGTTTCCACGCAGCACGCCTTGGCCCACGCGTGCTGCGCACCGAAACCGCGCCGGTGGTGGCGCTGTCGGTGGCACAGCAGCTGTGGGGCGACTTTTAACTAACGCACATAGAACGACACCGCCACGAAGTGCATGAGGCTGCCGGCAATTACGAAGAGGTGCCAGATGCCGTGCCAGTGGCGGAAACGGCTATCGAAGGCGAAGAAGATGATGCCGACGGTGTAGAACACCCCGCCGGCCGCCAGCCAGGTAAAACCTGCGGTGCCCAGCGTATTGAGCAATGGCTTGACTGCAACCAGCACGATCCAGCCCATCACGGCATAAATGATGATCGACAGGATCCGCGCCTCGGAGCGCGGCTTGATCTCCTGCAACATGCCAATCACCGCCAGCCCCCAGACCACACCGAACAGGCTCCAGCCCCACGGGCCGCGCAGGCTGACCAGGCAAAACGGCGTGTAGCTGCCGGCGATCAACAGGTAGATCGACAGGTGATCGAGCTTGCGCATGATCACCTTCGCTCGCCCGCGGGTGCTGTGGTACAGGGTGGAAATGCTGTACAGCAACAGCAGCGTGCTGCCGTAGATGGAGAAACTGACGATCTTCCACGGGTCGCCTTGCAGGCCCGCGACCACGATCAGCCAGATGGCACCGATACAGGCGAGGACAGCACCGACCAGGTGAGTCCAGGCGTTGAAGCGTTCACCGTAATACATGCAAACACAGACCTCCCGAGGTGGGCTGGGTTCCTGAAGCAGTCTTTTTCGGCCTTACATCCTACCCAAGATCAGGTTGCAGATCCGCGTCACGCACCAGCCTTTCCAATGCAACCAGGTCCGGCACCCTTGCCACCTGCTCGCCCACCTGCACCGCCGCCAACTCCAGGCGCCCCAGTGCCACGTCCACATAGTTGAGCTGGCTGTCGAGCTTGCATGAACGCGGGATGTCCTGCAGCAACAGCGCCAGGTAACGCAGCCCGGTATCGCCCAAGGCATTGAGCACCACCACGCGTGCCCGCTCACCGCACGGCGTCTCGCCACCGCACGCCGCCTCGAAACCAATCAGCGGCAAGCGTTGCTGGCGCCAGTCGATCCAGCCCAGGTGCCAAGCGGGATCACCGTGCTGACACACCAGGTTGCGCTGCCCGCTCAACTCGGCCACCGCCACGTTGGGCAGCACCAGGGTGCGGTCACCCAACGGCAGCAACAGCCCGGTCAGGCTGCTGCGTTGGCCGGCAATCAGTTCAAGCATGGGTCTGGCTCCAATGGGCGATGCTCTGCAACAACAGCGACTCCTGGTACGGCTTGCCCAGGTACTCGTTGACGCCGATGGCCATGGCGCGGTCGCGGTGCTTCTGCCCGGTACGCGAAGTGATCATGATGATAGGCAGGTCCTTCAGGCGGGCGTCACGGCGGATACGTGTAGCCACCTCGAAACCATCCATACGTGGCATCTCGATGTCCAGTAGCAACACGTCGGGCCGGTGCTCTTCCAGCAAGGCCATGGCGTCAACACCGTCTTTGGCTGTGAGCACGCTCATGCCGTGGCGCTCCAGCAGGCGGCTGGTGACCTTGCGCACGGTTACCGAATCGTCCACCACCATCACCAGCAAGGGGCGGCGTGGTGCCGGGCCAAGCAGTTGGCGTTGGCTGCCACCAGCGGGCAGGCGAGCCAGCCGTCGCTGCTGGCCGCGCAGCTGGCCCAGCAGGTCAAGAATCAACACCACCCGACCATCGCCCAGCAACGTTGCCCCCGACAACCCGGCAACCGCGGCAAACTGCGGCCCCAGGCTCTTCACCACGATCTCGCGGCTGGGCGACAGGCCGTCGGCCTGGATGGCGAACGATTGCTCCTTGGCATGCACCAGCAGCACCGGCAATGGCACGCTCTGCCCCAGCAGCGTCGGGCGTGGCACACCTTGCAGCAACTCGCCCAGGTAGCGCAGCTCGTATTCGTGGCCGGCGTAGACATAACGTGGCGCGTCCAACTGGTAGCACGCCGCCAGCTCGGCCGGCGGCACACGAACGATACCTTCGATGGTATTGAGCCCAATTGCGTACTGCTCTTCGCCCAGGTGCACCATCAACGCGCGGTTGATGGACACCGTGAACGGCAGGCGGATCAAGAAGCGCGCGCCTTTGCCCTGGGCCGACTCGATGCTCATCGAGCCCCCTAGTTGCTTGACCTCCTCATGCACCACATCCATGCCCAGCCCGCGACCGGAAATTTGGGTGATCTTTTCGGCGGTGGAAAAGCCCGGGCGCAGGATGAACTGCAGGATCTCGTGATCGCTCAACTGGGCCTGCGGGTCCAGCAGGCCGCGTTTGATGGCCTTGCGCCGCACCGCCTCCAGTGGCACGCCGGCACCGTCATCGGTCATTTCGATGACGATATCGGCACCTTCGTGCAACAAATTCAGGTGAATGGTGCCCTGCTCCGGCTTGCCGGCAGCCAGGCGCATTTCGCGGCTTTCCAGGCCATGGTCGACGGCGTTGCGCAGCATATGCTCCAGCGGCGCCACCATGCGTTCGAGCACGCTGCGGTCCAGCTCACCCTCGGCATTGCCGACCACCAGCTCCACCTGTTTGCCCAGCTCGCTGGCCACCTGCCGCACCACGCGCTGCAAGCGCGGCACCAGGCGTTCGAACGGCACCATCAGGGTGGCGGTCAGGCCTTCCTGCAACTGGCTGTTCACCCGCGCCTGCTGCTGCAGCAGGCTATACGCCTCCTGAGCGCGCTGGGCCAGGGTTTCCTTCAGGTCGAGCAGGTCCGAGGCAGACTCGAACAGGGCCCTCGACAGTTGCTGCAGCTGCGAATGGCGGTCCATTTCCAGCGGGTCGAAATCGTCATAGGCATCGCCTTCGAACTGCTGACGGCTGGAAATTCGCCCTTGGGTCTCGACGTCCAGGCGCAGCAACTGGTCGCGCATGCGCTCGAGGGTGGTTTCCATCTCGTTGAGGGTGAACTGCGCATCGTTGACCTGCTGCTCGATGCGCCCACGAATGATCGAGTGCTCGCCGGCCAGGTTACCCAGGTCGTCGAGCAGCTCGGCATCGACCTTGACCATGTCGCCCGGCGCCCGCTCTGGCGCCGCTGCCGGCACTTCGGCGGTTGCAGCCTCCAGCGCTCCCTGGCCCGCGGCACTGTCGGTCAGTGCCGCGCTGCTGAAATTGCGAATGTAGTCGATCAGCGCCGTGGCAGCATGCAGCGGCTGCCCCAGGCGCACGGCATCGAGCATGTGCGCCAGACGGTCGTGGCAGTTCTGTAGCAGGGCGAACAGCGGCGCGCTCGGTGGCAAACGGCCGGCGGCCAACAGTTCGTAGAGAAACTCCAGTTCGTGGGCCAGGTCGCCGATCGGGGCGATTTCGACCATGCGCGCCACGCCCTTGAGGGTGTGCAGGTCGCGCATCAGGTTGTCCACCTCGACGCTGTTGCGCGGGTCGGCCTGCCAGCGCGCCAGGGCTGCTGCGGCGCTTTCGACGATGTCCGAGCTTTCTTCGAGGAACACTTCCAGCAGTTCTTCGCCGGGGTTTTCCGGCTTCTCGACCAGCGGCTCGGCGGCCCCCGGCAGCAACGACGGGTGCCCCAGCCCCAAGGTATCGGTCAGGTCCATGTCCGGGTGCAGCGGTGTGACCGTATCAATGCCCACAAGGCCGGTTGCATCCGGGGGCAGGGCCTGGTCCAACAGGTTGCGCAGGCTGCCAACCAGTTCTGGGCGCGGCGCCAGATCCTGTCCAGCCGCCACTTCGTCGAGCATGTCCAGCAGGGCTTCATGGGCGTGCTGCGCCTGGGCGAAGAAGCGTGCATCGGCGGGCAGGCTGCCCTCTTCTACTGCACCGTACAGGTCGAGCAAGGCCTCGCACACATCATCCATCTGCCACAGGTCAGCCAGGTGAGCGGCATGGCCCAGGGTGGTCATTTCATCAAGCAGGGTGTCCAGTGCGTCACGCTGACCTGGCTGCTGCTGCCAGCGCGACAGCACCGACTCGGCATTGAGCAGAATGTCCATGGCCTGGGCCAGGAAACTGGCGACCAACTGCGGGTCGCGCTTGCTGCGCCGCGCGTGCTGCGGGTCGTCATGCAAGCTGGCCAGGCGGCCGTCCACTGCCTGGCCAACCTGCTCGATCAGCTCCGCAGCGCCGGGAATGGCAGCCAGCGGCGTGCTGTCAAGTTGCGCCAGGCCCAGATGAAACAGCGAGCGCGCGGCTTCCAACCATTCCATCTCGGCCATTTGCAGCGGCAGTTGATGCCCCTTGTACTCACGGGCCAAGCGGTCGAAGGCGGTGGCGAGTTCGGCGACCGGCATCACCCCGGCCATGGCGGCACTGCCTTTGAGCGTGTGCAGGGCACGCTGCAGGCCATCGCTGACCGGCGTATCGTGACCATCGGCGCCCTGCAGGAAGGCATCGAGGCTGGCCAAGTGGCCCTGCGCTTCACTGCGAAAAATATCCAGTAACTGCGGATCCAGGCCATCGATATTGGCCGTGGCTGGTGCGTCGTTTTCAGCCAGGGCGTGCAGGTGCCCAGCCAGTTGCTCGATTTCGGTCAGTTGCGGCAGCTGGCCGGCGGCAAAGTCGGCCAGCAAATCGGGCAGATGGACAAACACCTGCTGCAGGGCCACCACGCCCTCCGGGCTGAGCACGCTGCGGCCTTCCAGTACCCGGTTCAGCAGGTGCTCGGCGCCCCAAGCCAGTTCAGCCACCGCCTCGGCATGCACCATGCGACCGCTGCCTTTGAGGGTATGCAACGCACGACGTACTTCCCCCAGCGCCCCACGCTGCTGGTTGTCCGCACGCCAGCGCAGCCAGTGACGCTCGATTTCCGGAAGCAACTCGCCAGCTTCCTCGAGAAACACTTCGCGCAGCTCGTCGTCGATGCCATCGCCATCGGCTCCCAGGCCCGCTCGGGCGTCAGCCTGCGCACAGTGCACGCCCAGCGCCGCCAGGCTGGCACGCGCCCTGTCGATGAAGGGCTGGCCATCCGCCAACGGGTCGGCCACCCGCCATTGCAGGTAACACTCGGCAGCACTCAGCGCCTCGGCCAGGTGCGTCAGCTCATCGGCGGGCGGCTCTTCGTCCAGGTGCTGCAACCAACGCTGCACATAACTTGCGCAGCCGGCAAACAGCTCGGCCACGGCGGGCAGCATCAACATGGCCAAAGCCCCGCGAACCTGCTGCAATAGCCCTGGCAAAGGTTGCAGGCGCTGCCGAGGCCAGTCGGACTCCAGGTAGTCGCCGATCAGGTCCTTGGCCTGCTGCAATACATTCAGCGACTCGCTCAACACCAGCTGGCGTATCTCGGCCAGGTCCGAGCCCGGCAGGCTACCCTGGCCGTTTTCCTCCAGTGGGCCGACCATGCCGTTCAGCGAAGCCTCCACGTACAGCAAGGCCCCCGCCACATCCATAAGCACCGCATCGTCCACCGACCGCTCGCCCTGGGCCAAGGCCTGCAGCGCCAGCACCTGGTCGATGATCACCCGCCGTGGTTGTTGGAAGCCCAGTACAGCCAGGGTATCGGCCACGTGGCGCAGCGGCGCCAGCAGGGCATCGAGCTGCTCGCTGTGCTGACGATCGCTGCGCACGAACTGGTCCAGGCGCTCCTTGATGCGCATGAGGTCGTCGCAGAGCGCGGTCACCACCGAGCGCAGGGCATCGCGGCCCGGCCCGGCCTGCAATTGATCGCGCCAGTTGCCCAACGACAGGTCGAGGTTGGCCAGGTCGTCGGACCCGGCAAAGCGTTGCGCAGCACCACTTATCAGGCTTGCCTGGGCTAGCGGCTCGATGCCACGGCAGGCGCGCAGCTGGTTGAGCAGTGGCAGCATCACCAACGGCAGATCGTGGCGGGCGCCGCGCAAGCGCTCAAGGTACGACGGCAACTGCTCCAGACCACGGAACAGCGCACCCAGGCAATCGCCCCGTGGGCTGACCTGGCCATCGGCCAACGCCTTGGCGAACAGCTCCAGTTCCTCTGCCAGGCGCGTGGCGCCACGCAGCTCGAGCATGCGCAGGCAGCCATGCACCTGGTGCAAGTTGTCGACCACGAAGGCCAGCATCGACAAGTCGCCCGGTTCGCCGGCGAAGCGCTCCAGCGCCTGCCGTGCCTGGCCCAGGCAATCGAGAATGGCGGCCTTGGTCCAGGCCAGCGCCACCGTTTCGTGGCGCTCGGGGCTTACAGCAGCGACAGCCATGGGCACTCCTCTGCGCGGCGCTTCACTTGGGTTCTGCCGGTGGCGGCAGGGTGAAACCGGACACCGAACGGCGCATCTCGCTGGCCATGCGGGCCAGGTGGCGAATACTGTCGGCGGTGGCACCCGAGCCTGCGGAGGTTTGCGCGGTAATCTGCTGGATCACCGCCATGGTATGGGAGATCTGCCCTGCCGAAGAAGTCTGCAACTGGGCAGCGTCGGAAATGCTGTGGATGAGGTCGGCAAGGTTCTGCGATACCCCTTCGATCTCGGCCAGCGCCACCCCGGCATCCTGGGCCAGGCGGGCGCCGCGCACCACTTCGGCGGTGGTCTGCTCCATGGAGATCACCGCTTCGTTGGTGTCGGCCTGAATGGTGCGCACCAGTGCCTCGATCTGGCGGGTAGCCGACGACGAGCGTTCGGCCAGGCGCTGTACCTCGTCGGCGACCACGGCAAACCCGCGGCCGGCCTCACCGGCCAGCGAGGCCTGGATCGCAGCGTTGAGTGCGAGAATGTTGGTTTGGTCGGCAATGTCGTCGATCAGGCTGACGATGTCGCCGATTTCCTGGGAAGACTCGCCCAGGCGCTTGATCCGCTTGGCGGTGTCCTGGATCTGCTCGCGAATGTTGTCCATGCCGTTGATGGTGTTATGCACCACCTCGTTGCCCTTGTTGGCAATAGCCACCGAGCGCTCGGCCACCTTGGCCGATTCATAGGCATGCGCCGACACCCGATCGATCGACTCGACCATGTCGCCAACCGCCTCGGACGCTTCGCTGATTTGTGCGGCCTGGTGCTCGGAGGCCTTGGCCAGTTGGCGAGCGGTGTTCTGCGTGTCCTGCACAGCGGCGGCAACCTGCATGGCGCTGTGGTTGATGGTGGCGACCAGGTCGCGCAGCTGGTCCACGGAATAGTTGATCGAGTCGGCAATGGCGCCGGTGAAGTCTTCGGTCACCGACACGGTCACGGTCAGGTCGCCGTCGGCCAGCTCTTCGATTTCGTCGAGCAGGCGCATGATCGCCTGCTGGTTGCGTTCGTTCTTTTCTGCGGTCTCGCGCAACTGGCGGTTGGTGGTACGCACCATGACCAGGCCGATGAGGATGATCGAGGCCAGCGCCAGCAGGCCCAGGGCGTAACCGCCAACGGTGTCGAGGGTGCGCCCACCGGCCAGGTTCTCGAAACCGTTGGCCAAGTGCGAGGCTTCGTCGAGCAAGGTTTGCGAAAGGCTGAAAATGTTGCCTGCGGCTTCACGCACACGGAACAGTTCGGGCGAAGTTTCGAGAATTTCATCGACCGAACCTGCAACGAACTGGAACAGTTCGGCAATTTCGGCCAGCCGTGCGCGAGCGTCGGCGTCCTCGACGCGGGTTACCTGGATGGTCGCATTGCCATTGAGCATGCCCTCCAGCACCTGGCCAAAGCGCCCGGCGTCGCGGCCAAAGGCATCGGCCGCCTGGGCTGCGCTGTCGTCACCGGCCAACACCGTGTTGACCGAGCCGAGAATACGCTCGGCCAGCAACAGCTGGCGCTGGGCCACCGCCACCTGATTGGCCGGGGCACCGCTCTGCAGCAGGATCTCGACCACTTTTTCGTATTCCACCTGCAACTGCGGCACGGTCTCGGCCAGGGTCGCCGCCACCTGGTGCAACGACAGCACGGTCTGCTCGCTGGCCAGGATGATGTCGGTGTTCTTACGCAGGTTTTCCCAGTCACGGCGTACCGACTCCATCTCGTCACGCACCGAGGGTGGCGCAGGCGGCAGGCCGGTGGACTTGTCACCCTGACGCAGGTAGCCCCAGCGACGCTCGAAATCGTTGCGCGCATCCGACAGCAGCTTGAACGCCAACGCCTTGCCGGTGGCCGCTTCGGTGGCGTTCTTGGCAATGCGTTGCGACAGCACACGCAGCTCGCCGGCATGGCCGATGTACTGCTTGTCGTAGTTGGACTGGGTATTGAGGTAGGCGAAGTTGGCGAACAGCAGGATGATCGACAGGATCAGGATCAGGAACAGCACGGTGATCTGCGCGATGCTGCGGGTACGTGGGGTCACGGTGGTGGCAGTGACTGGGGTGGCAGGCTTGTTCACGTTCGCAGGTCCTATAACGCCACATCGAGAAAGCCCGGCGCCTGGGCCAGGGCGAAGGGGCTGAAGATCGCCCAGTTGCGTTCACGCGGGAAGTGCCCCTGCACAAAGCGTGCAGCGGCCCGGATCAGTGGTTGCGGCGGCGACAACTGCAAGCTGTCGAGGGCAAAGTGCTGCAGGCCCAGTACCTCGTCCACCAGCAGGCCGACGAACAGGTCATCGTGGTCCAGCACCAGCACCCGCCGCTGCTTGCCTGGGGCGGCGTGGCCCAGGCCGAAGAAGCTGCTCAGGTCCATCACCGGCAACAGCCGGCCACGCAGGTTGGCCACCCCGCACACCCACGGCTGCACGCCGGGAACACGGCTACTGCGCGGTTCGCGCAACACTTCGGCCACTTCGCCCATGGGCGCGACGAACCACTGCCCGGCAATGCGAAAACCGATGCCGCTCCACTGCTGCAGTCGGTTGTCCTGCGGTGGCTGGTCGGCCACCAGCAGGCGGCAGCGCCGGTCGATGTCCAGCAACAACTCGAAGGCGGTCAGCGACGCGCCCTGCGGGCGGGTGGTCAAGCCCCCAGCACTTCTTTGAGCTTGGCGATCAGCGCGTCCTCTTCCACCGGCTTGGTCAGGAAGTCACGTGCACCCTGGCGCGTGGCCCAGATGCGGTCGGTTTCCTGGTCCTTGGTGGTCACCACGATTACCGGGATGGCGCTGGTCTCTGGGTCCTTGCTGAGCTGGCGAGTGGCCTGGAAACCGTTCATGCCAGGCATGACGATGTCCATCAGCACAGCGTCGGGCTTGTCTTGCCGGGCCAGGGCCACGCCATCGGCACCGTTGCTGGCCTTGAGCACCTGGTAGCCGTGCTTCTCCAGCCATTCGGTCAATCTGTACATCTCTGTCGGCGAGTCGTCGACAATCAGAACTCGGGCCATGCTGTTTCCCCATCAGGAAAGTAGGACCGTGCCATGGCGGGGCGCGGTCAGGGTGCGTGTTGTTGAGGTACGGCAAACCCGGGCACGTGGGCGCGGATCGCGTCGAGCAATTCTTCCTTGCTGAACGGCTTGGTCAGGAACTGATCGGAACCGACCACCCGGCCACGAGCCTTGTCGAACAGGCCGTCGCGCGACGACAGCAGGATCACCGGGGTGTCCTTGAAGACACTGTTGTGCTTGATGACCGCGCAGGTCTGGTAACCGTCCAGGCGCGGCATCAGCACATCGACGAAAATGATGCTGGGCTGGTGGTCGACGATCTTGGCCAGGGCATCGAAGCCATCGCTGGCGGTGATCACCTCGCAGCCCGCTTCACCGAGCAACATCTGTGCGGTGCGGCGGATCGTGCGGGAATCGTCGATCACCATCACCTTCAGGGGTTGTTCCATAGACGCCTACCAATGGAAATTAGCTGCACTTTTAGCACACTCCGGAAGGCCATTCCATCTGCGCCGCCCCTTGACCGGCGGCGCTCGCGGCGCCACCCTGAGCCACTTTTCTTTCGAGCCATCGCGGCCAAGCGCCGCCAAGAGGAACCACCCCATGAGCGTTCGCCTCGGCATTGTCATGGACCCCATCGCGTCCATCTCCTACAAGAAGGACAGTTCGCTGGCCATGCTGCTGGCCGCCCAGGCACGCGGCTGGAGCCTGTTCTACATGGAACAGCAAGACCTGTACCAGGGCGAAAGCAAGGCCCGTGCACGCATGCGCCCGCTGAAGGTGTTCGCCGACCCGGCACGCTGGTTCGAGCTGGGCGAGGAGCAGGACAGCCCGCTGGCCGAGCTGGACGTGATCCTGATGCGCAAGGACCCGCCGTTCGACATGGAGTTCGTCTACAGCACCTACCTGCTGGAACAGGCCGAGAATGATGGCGTGCTGGTGGTCAACCGCCCGCAGAGCCTGCGCGACTGCAACGAGAAGATGTTCGCCACGCTGTTTCCGCAGTGCACCACGCCGACCCTGGTCAGCCGCCGCCCGGACATCATTCGCGAATTCGCCGCCAAGCATGCTGACGTGATCCTCAAACCACTGGATGGCATGGGCGGTACGTCGATCTTCCGACACCGCGCTGGCGACCCCAACCTGTCGGTGATCCTGGAAACCCTGACAGCGCTGGGTACCCAGCAGATCATGGCCCAGGCCTACCTGCCGGCGATCAAGGACGGCGACAAGCGCATCCTGATGATCGATGGCGAGCCGGTGGACTATTGCCTGGCGCGTATCCCTGCCAGTGGCGAGACCCGTGGCAACCTGGCCGCTGGCGGCCGGGGCGAGGCCCGCCCGCTGACCGAGCGCGACCGCTGGATCGCCGCCCAGGTCGGGCCGACCCTGCGCGAGAAGGGCCTGCTGTTCGTGGGCCTGGACGTGATCGGCGACTTCCTCACCGAAATCAACGTCACCAGCCCCACCTGCATTCGCGAGATCGATGCCGCCTACAACACCGATATCGGTGGCAAGTTGATGGATGCCATTGATCGCAAGCTCAAGGCGCGCTGACAGCCAACGCGAAGCTAGACCCTAGAGTGGGGTATGATGCCGGTCCTATTCGACTGAGCTACTGCCCCGCCCTGCGGTTGCTGGATACCTGATGACGCTGCCCGCTGACATCCCTGCCGACCTGCTGCCTCCCCGTGTTCGCCCGGTGGACCGGCTCGGCTTCACCCTGTTTCTGGCTGCCCTGGTGCACCTGGCGCTGATTCTTGGCGTCGGCTTCACCGTGGTCAAGCCTGCCGAAATTCGCCACACCATGGACATCACCCTGGCCACCTTCAAAAGCGAGAAAGCGCCCGAGAAGGCCGATTTCCAGGCCCAGGACAACCAGCAGGGCAGCGGCACCCTGGACAAGAAGGCGGTCCCCACGACCACCGAACTGGCCCCGTTCCAGGACAGCAAGATCAACAAGATCACCCCACCACCCGCCGCCAGGCCCGAAGTGGTACCCCCGCCTACCCCGCAGAAGTCGGCGGTAGTGACGACCGCGCCCAAGCCGCAAAAGGTCGAACCCAAGCCCAAGGAAAGCAAGGTGCAGCCCAAACCGGCCGCGCCTGCGCCAGACTTCGACAGCTCGCAGCTGTCCAGCCAGATCGCCAGCCTGGAGGCGGAGCTTTCCAACGAACAGCAGATGTACGCCAAACGCCCGCGCATTCACCGCCTGAACGCCGCCTCGACCATGCGCGACAAGGGCGCCTGGTACAAGGAAGAGTGGCGCAAGAAGGTCGAGCGGGTGGGCAACCTGAACTACCCCGACGAAGCGCGCCGGCAGCAGATTTACGGCAACTTGCGCATGATGGTGTCGATCAACCGTGATGGCTCGCTGTACGAGGTGCTGGTGCTGGAGTCGTCCGGGCAACCGGTGCTGGACCAGGCGGCACAGCGCATCGTAAGGCTGGCGGCGCCGTTTGCACCGTTTACTGGGGATTTGGCTGAGTTTGACCGGTTGGAGATTATTCGGACATGGCGGTTTGCCCGTGGGGACCGTTTGTCCAGTAATTGAGTATTGGCCTTGGGCGTAGGGCTTGCGAGATGCGGTGGCGCGGATATCGAGCGCCGCGCGGGCGGCGCTCGATCTCAAAGACACCAAAAACCTCAAGACAGACACCAACCAAACGACACAAATCCGCACCTTGTCAGCCTCGCCACCTGGCGCCACACTATCCCCCATGAAAACCCTAGCCCCCAGCTACCTCAAGCATCAGTTTCTGATCGCCATGCCGCACATGGCCGATCCGAACTTCGCCCAGACCCTCACCTACATCGTCGAGCACAATGAGCATGGCGCCATGGGCCTGGTGGTCAACCGGCCGCAGGAACTGAGCCTGGCCGACATCCTCGAGCAGCTGCGCCCGGACGAAATGCCGCCGGCCAGCACCTCGCAGGTGCCGATCTACCAGGGCGGCCCGGTGCAGACCGACCGCGGCTTCGTGCTGCACAGCAGCGAGTGCAGCTTCCAGGCCACAGTGGCCCTGGAAGGCCTATCGCTGACCACATCGCAGGATGTGTTGCTTGCGATTGCCGCAGGGGTAGGCCCGAAACAGAGCCTGATCACCCTGGGTTATGCCGGCTGGGAAGCGGGCCAACTGGAGGCCGAGCTGGCCGACAATGCCTGGCTGAACTGCCCGTTCGACCCGGAAATCATCTTCGGCATGGCCAACGACCTGCGCCTGGAAGCTGCAGCCGCCAGCCTGGGGATCAACCTGCACCTGCTGACCAGCCAGGCGGGCCACGCCTGATGGCCGAGCTACGCCTACTGCTGGGCTTCGACTACGGCAGCAAACAGATCGGTGTGGCCGTCGGCCAGGTGATAACCGGCCAGGCCCGCGAACTGTGCACCCTGAAGGCACAGAACGGCGTGCCGGACTGGGCCCAGGTGGAAAAGCTGATCGCCGAATGGAAGCCGGACGCCATTGTCGTCGGCCTGCCACTGAACATGGACGGTACGCCTAGCGAAATGAGCGCCCGCGCCGAAAAGTTCGCCCGCCGCCTGAACGGCCGCTTCAACCTGCCCGTGCACACCCACGACGAGCGCCTGACCACCTTCGAGGCCAAAGGCGAACGCATGGCCCGTGGCGGTCAGCGCGGCAGCTACCGCGACAACCCGGTCGATGCCATCGCCGCTGCCTTGTTGCTGCAAGGCTGGCTGGAGGCCAACACCTGATCATCTTTGCCGCCGGGCCCACCCGGCGCACCCTTCCGAGGAGCCCGCAATGAGCCTACCCAATCCCGCCGAGCTGATCCGGCAGATGGCTGTCGACCTTCGCGCCCACCTGGCCCGCCGTCACATCAGCGAGCCGCGCTATATCGGTATCCGCACCGGCGGTGTCTGGGTTGCCCAGGCCCTGCAGGAAGCCATGGGCGACACCAGCCCCATGGGCACCCTGGACGTTTCGTTCTACCGCGATGACTTCAGCCAGAACGGCCTGCACCCGCAAGTGCGTCCGTCCGAGCTGCCGTTCGAAGTCGAAGGCCAACACCTGGTGCTGGTGGATGACGTACTGATGAGCGGCCGCACCATTCGCGCTGCGCTCAACGAGCTGTTCGATTATGGCCGCCCGGCCAGCGTTACCCTGGTCTGCCTGCTGGACCTGGATGCCGGCGAACTGCCAATCCGTCCGAACGTGCTTGGCGCCACCCTGTCGCTGGCGGCCCATGAACGGGTAAAATTGACCGGACCCGCACCGCTCGCCCTCGAGCGCCAGGACCTCGCCTCCGCTTCCGCCCTTTAAGAGTCCCCCGCGATGACGCCAATCGACGCCAAGCGCCCGCTGCAGCTCAATGATCAGGGCCAGCTGCGCCACTTCCTCTCGCTCGACGGTTTGCCCCGCGAACTGCTCACCGAGATTCTCGACACCGCCGACTCCTTCCTGGAAGTCGGTGCCCGGGCCGTGAAAAAAGTCCCGCTGCTGCGCGGCAAGACCGTATGCAATGTGTTCTTCGAGAACTCGACCCGTACCCGTACCACCTTCGAATTGGCGGCCCAGCGCCTGTCGGCCGACGTGATCAGCCTGAACGTGTCGACCTCCTCGACCAGCAAGGGCGAAACGCTGTTCGACACCCTGCGCAACCTCGAGGCCATGGCGGCCGACATGTTCGTCGTGCGCCACTCCGACTCGGGCGCCGCGCACTTCATCGCCGAACATGTGTGCCCGGACGTTGCCGTGATCAACGGCGGTGACGGCCGCCACGCGCACCCGACCCAGGGCATGCTCGACATGCTCACCATCCGCCGCCACAAGGGCAGCTTCGAAAACCTGTCGGTGGCCATCGTCGGAGACATCCTGCATTCGCGCGTGGCCCGCTCCGACATGCTCGCGCTCAAAGCGCTGGGTTGCCCGGACATTCGCGTGATCGGCCCGAAAACCCTGATCCCGATCGGTATCGAGCAGTACGGCGTAAAGGTCTACACCGACCTCGCCGAAGGCCTGAAAGACGTCGACGTGGTGATCATGCTGCGTCTGCAGCGTGAGCGCATGGCCGGTGGCCTGCTACCCAGCGAAGGCGAGTTCTACCGCCTGTTCGGCCTGACCACCGCACGCCTGGCCGGGGCCAAGCCCGACGCCATCGTCATGCACCCAGGCCCGATCAACCGTGGTGTCGAAATCGAGTCTGCAGTGGCCGACGGCAAGCACTCGGTGATCCTCAACCAGGTCACCTACGGCATCGCCGTGCGCATGGCCGTGTTGTCCATGGCCATGAGCGGGCAGAACGCGCAACGTCAATTCGACCAGGAGAACGCCCAGTGACCATCAGTATTCTCGGCGCCCGGGTCATCGACCCCAACAGCGGCCTGGACCAAGTCACCGACCTGCACCTGGAGGGCGGCCGCATTGCCGCCATCGGCGCCGCCCCGGCCGGTTTCAGCGCCAGCCGCACGATCCAGGCCGATGGCCTGGTCGCCGCGCCCGGCCTGGTCGACCTTGGCGTTTCCCTGCGCGAGCCGGGTTACAGCCGCAAAGGCAACATCGCCAGTGAAACCCGCGCGGCCGTGGCCGGCGGCGTTACCAGCCTGTGCTGCCCGCCGCAGACCAAGCCGGTGCTGGACACCTCGGCGGTGGCCGAGCTGATCCTAGACCGTGCCCGCGAAGCGGCCAACAGCAAGGTCTACCCGATCGGCGCCCTAACCAAAGGCCTGGAGGGCGAGCAACTGGCCGAGCTGGTGGCCCTGCGTGACACCGGCTGCGTGGCATTCGGCAACGGCCTGAAGGAAATCCCCAACAACCGTACCCTGGCTCGTGCCCTGGAGTACGCGGCCACCTTCGATCTGACGGTGGTGTTCCACTCCCAGGACCGCGACCTGGCACAGGGCGGCCTGGCCCACGAAGGTGCCATGGCCAGCTTCCTTGGCCTGCCGGGCATCCCGGAAAGTGCCGAAACCGTGGCCCTGGCGCGCAACCTGTTGCTGGTGGAGCAGAGTGGTGTGCGTGCGCACTTCAGCCAGATCACCAGCGCCCGTGGCGCGCGGCTGATCGCCCAAGCCCAAGCCCTGGGCCTGCCGGTGACCGCCGATGTGGCGCTGTACCAGCTGATCCTCACCGACGAGTCGCTGCGCGAATTCTCCAGCCTGTACCACGTGCAGCCGCCGCTGCGGACCGCAGCCGACCGTGACGGCCTGCGCGAGGCAGTGAAGTCGGGGGTGATTCAGGCGATTTCCAGCCACCACCAGCCGCATGAGCGCGACGCCAAGCTGGCCCCGTTCGGCGCCACCGAGCCGGGTATCAGCAGCGTCGAGTTGCTGCTGCCGCTGGCCATGACCTTGGTGCAGGATGGCCTGCTCGACCTGCCAACCTTGCTCGCCCGCCTGAGCAGCGGCCCCGCTGCCGCCTTGCGCTTGCCAGCCGGCGAGCTGAAAGTGGGTGGGGCGGCCGACCTGGTGCTGTTCGACCCGCAAGCCTCCACCGTTGCCGGCGAGCAGTGGTTCTCGCGCGGCGAGAACTGCCCGTTCATCGGCCACTGCCTGCCGGGTGCGGTGCGCTATACCTTGGTCGATGGGCACGTCTGCCACGAGGCCTGACAAAGCGCGAACTTGCTTTGTGTAGGAGCGGCCTTGTGTCGCGAACGGGCCGCGCAGCGGCCCCAGGGTCTCTGCATCACGCATGAATCGCTGGGGCCGCTTTGCGGCCCTTTCGCGACACAAGGCCGCTCCTACATCGACCGTGCCCGGTTCGAAGACCGGACCAACCATTCATCCCCCACGGTTGAAATCCTTCCCCCCACCCCCATATGAGTCTGCATCAGGCACTTTCGCCCCGCTGCGTGGAGACTCTCCCCTTGACCACCATCGTTTCTGTCCGCCGTAACGGCAAAGTCGTCATGGGCGGCGACGGCCAGGTATCCCTCGGCAATACCGTGATGAAAGGCAACGCCAAAAAGGTGCGCCGCCTGTACCACGGCCAGGTCATTGCGGGCTTCGCCGGTGCTACCGCCGACGCCTTCACCCTGTTCGAACGCTTTGAAGGCCAGCTGGAAAAACACCAGGGCCACCTGGTCCGCGCCGCCGTCGAGCTGGCCAAGGAATGGCGTACAGACCGCTCCCTGAGCCGCCTGGAAGCCATGCTGGCCGTGGCTAACAAGGACGCCTCCCTGATCATCACCGGCAACGGTGACGTGGTCGAGCCCGAAGATGGCCTGATCGCCATGGGTTCCGGCGGCGCCTATGCCCAGGCCGCCGCCCGCGCCCTGCTGAACAAGACTGACCTCTCGGCACGCGAAATCGCCGAAACCGCCCTGAACATCGCCGGCGACATCTGCGTGTTCACCAACCATAACCTGACCATCGAGGAGCAGGACCTGGCCGACTGATTCAGCTGTTCTGGCGCCCCTTCCCGGTGAAGGGGTTTTTCCACGCTGACTCATCTGCCCAAGGACCCTATTGATCATGTCCATGACCCCCCGCGAGATCGTCCACGAACTCAACCGCCACATCATCGGCCAGGACGACGCCAAGCGCGCCGTGGCCATTGCCCTGCGCAACCGCTGGCGGCGCATGCAGCTCCCTGCCGAACTGCGTGCCGAAGTCACCCCGAAGAACATCCTGATGATCGGCCCTACCGGCGTCGGCAAGACCGAAATCGCCCGCCGCCTGGCCAAGTTGGCCAACGCGCCGTTCCTCAAGGTCGAAGCCACCAAGTTCACCGAGGTGGGCTATGTAGGCCGCGACGTCGAGTCGATCATCCGTGACCTGGCCGATGCCGCGCTGAAAATGCTGCGCGAGCAAGAAATCATCCGCGTGCGCCACCGCGCCGAAGATGCCGCCGAAGACCGCATTCTCGATGCCCTGCTGCCACAAGCGCGCGTCACCAGCTTCAGCGAGGAAGCCGCACAGACCAGCAGCGACTCCAACACGCGCCAACTGTTCCGCAAGCGCCTGCGCGAAGGCCAGTTGGACGACAAGGAAATCGAGATCGAAGTGGCCGATGCCGTAGGCGTGGAAATTGCTGCACCGCCCGGCATGGAAGAAATGACCAACCAGTTGCAGAGCCTGTTCGCCAACATGGGCAAGGGCAAGCGCAAAGCGCGCAAGCTGAAGGTGAAAGAAGCGCTTAAGATGGTTCGCGATGAAGAAGCGAGCCGCCTGGTCAATGAGGAAGAACTCAAGGCCAAGGCCCTGGAAGCAGTCGAGCAGCACGGTATCGTGTTCATCGACGAAATCGACAAAGTGGCCAAGCGTGGCAACGTTGGCGGTGCCGACGTGTCCCGTGAAGGCGTACAGCGCGACCTGCTGCCGCTGATCGAAGGCTGCACCGTCAACACCAAGCTGGGCATGGTCAAGACCGACCACATCCTGTTCATTGCCTCGGGCGCGTTCCACCTGAGCAAACCGAGCGACCTGGTGCCTGAACTGCAAGGCCGCCTGCCAATTCGTGTGGAGCTGAAGGCGCTGACCCCAGAAGACTTCGAGCGCATCCTGCAAGAACCGCACGCGTCGCTGACCGAGCAGTACCAGGCATTGCTCAAGACCGAAGGCCTGAACATCGCGTTCCAGGCTGACGGCATCAAGCGCCTGGCCGAGATTGCCTACCAGGTCAACGAGAAGACCGAGAACATCGGTGCCCGTCGCCTGCACACCCTGCTCGAGCGTTTGCTCGAAGAGGTGTCGTTCAGCGCGGGCGACCTGGCCAGCACCCACGACGAAGCGCCGATCCAGATCGACGCGGCGTACGTGAACAGCCACCTGGGTGAGCTGGCGCAGAACGAAGACCTGTCGCGTTACATCCTGTAATACCGCAGGGGGCCGCTTTGCGGCCCCCTTGCACATTCCCCCAAATCTCCTGAAGCTGTGCTTCATCAGCTCCCGAGAGATTCTGCCCATGGCCCGCCTGCCCACTGCCATCAACCTGCACAAAGCCTCGAAAACCCTAAGCCTCACCTACGCCCCCGGCGAGGTCTACCAACTGCCCGCCGAATTCCTGCGCGTGCACTCCCCCTCCGCCGAAGTCCAAGGCCACGGCAACCCCATTCTGCAGTTCGGCAAGATCAACGTCGGCCTCGTCGGCCTCGAACCCGCCGGCCAATATGCACTGAAACTGACCTTCGACGACGGCCACGACAGCGGTCTGTTCACCTGGGAATACCTCGAGCAGCTGTGCCTGCGCCAGGAACAGCTGTGGGCGGAATACCTCGACGAGCTGCACAAGGCCGGCAAATCCCGCGACCCGGCCGAGTCGGTGGTCAAACTGATGCTCTAGCGCAAGGCCTGCGGGGTTTAGAGCGCATTTTCTAAATTCATCTGTTTGAATGGCTTGCAGACAGCCCAGTGAGGGGCTGTCTTGCGCATTACATGAAAGTCGGGTAACCAATGGGTGTGGCAAGTTCCCTGCATCACTTTGCAGGTCGTCAGAACCCCCGCAGCACCGCTGTTCCTTATCACTGGTCACCCGAGTAGCAGTACCGGGCTCAGCGCTGTGCACCCGCCACGGCAACCGGTACTCGTCTCAGGACAACGGAGCGTCGTAGATGAGTAACAAGAACAACGATGAGCTGCAGCGGCAGGCCTCGGAAAACACCCTGGGGCTGAACCCGGTCATCGGCATTCGCCGCAAGGACCTGTTGAGCTCGGCACGCACTGTGCTGCGCCAGGCCGTGCGCCAACCGCTGCACAGCGCCAAGCATGTGGCCCACTTTGGCCTGGAACTGAAGAACGTGTTGCTGGGCACGTCCAACCTGGCCCCGGAAGGCGACGACCGTCGCTTCAATGACCCGGCCTGGAGCAACAACCCACTGTACCGCCGCTACCTGCAAACCTACCTGGCCTGGCGCAATGAACTACAGGACTGGATCGGCAGCAGCGACCTGTCACCCCAGGACATCAGCCGCGGCCAGTTCGTCATCAACCTGATGACCGAGGCCATGGCGCCGACCAATACCCTGTCCAACCCGGCCGCGGTCAAACGTTTCTTCGAAACAGGCGGCAAGAGCCTGCTCGATGGCCTGTCAAACCTGGCCAAGGACATGGTCAACAATGGCGGCATGCCCAGCCAGGTGAACATGGATGCCTTCGAAGTGGGCAAGAACCTGGGTACCAGCGAAGGCGCGGTGGTGTACCGCAACGATGTGCTGGAACTGATCCAGTACAGCCCCATCACCGAGCAGGTACACGCTCGCCCGCTGCTGGTGGTACCGCCGCAGATCAACAAGTTCTACGTGTTCGACCTGAGCCCGGAAAAGAGCCTGGCACGCTTCTGCCTGCGCTCGCAGCAGCAGACCTTCATCATCAGCTGGCGCAACCCGACCAAGGCCCAGCGCGAATGGGGCCTGTCCACCTACATCGATGCGCTCAAAGAAGCAGTCGACGCGGTGCTGGCGATTACCGGCAGCAAGGACCTGAACATGCTCGGTGCCTGCTCTGGCGGCATCACCTGCACCGCACTGGTGGGCCACTATGCCGCCATTGGCGAAAACAAGGTCAACGCCCTGACCCTGCTGGTCAGCGTGCTCGACACCACCATGGACAACCAGGTTGCATTGTTCGTCGACGAGCAGACCCTGGAGGCCGCCAAGCGCCACTCCTACCAGGCAGGCGTGCTGGAAGGCAGCGAAATGGCCAAGGTGTTCGCCTGGATGCGCCCCAATGACTTGATCTGGAACTACTGGGTCAACAACTACCTGCTCGGCAATGAACCGCCGGTGTTCGACATCCTGTTCTGGAACAACGACACCACGCGCCTGCCGGCCGCCTTCCACGGCGACCTGATCGAAATGTTCAAGAGCAACCCGCTGACGCGCCCCGAAGCCCTGGAAGTGTGCGGCACCGCAATCGACCTGAAGCAGGTCAAATGCGACATCTACAGCCTTGCCGGCACCAACGACCACATCACCCCCTGGCAGTCGTGCTACCGCTCGGCACACCTGTTTGGCGGCAAGATCGAGTTCGTGCTGTCCAACAGCGGGCATATCCAGAGCATCCTCAACCCGCCGGGCAACCCCAAGGCACGCTTCATGACCGGTGCCGACCGCCCAGGCGACCCAGTGGCCTGGCAGGAAAACGCCACCAAGCATGCCGACTCCTGGTGGTTGCACTGGCAAAGTTGGCTGGGCGAGCGTGCCGGCGCGCTGAAAAAGGCGCCCACCCGCCTGGGCAACCGTGCCTACGCTGCCGGCGAGGCCTCCCCAGGCACGTACGTTCACGAACGTTGAGTAGCAGCGCCGTGGCCACCTGCGGGGCGCCACGGTGTTTACTTCACCCAAGAGTCACGCGCATGCCGCAACCCTACATTTTCAGGACCGTCGAGCTGGACGACCAGTCCATCCGCACCGCCGTCCGCCCGGGCAAGCCGCACCTGACGCCGTTGCTGATCTTCAACGGCATCGGCGCCAACCTGGAGCTGGTGTTTCCGTTCATCGAAGCATTGGACCCGGACCTGGAAGTCATCGCTTTCGACGTGCCCGGTGTCGGTGGCTCGTCCACCCCACGCCACCCGTATCGCTTCCCTGGGCTGGCCAAGCTGACGGCACGGATGCTCGACTACCTCGACTACGGCCAGGTCAACGTCATCGGCGTGTCCTGGGGCGGCGCCCTGGCCCAGCAGTTCGCGCACGACTACCCCGAGCGCTGCAAGAAGCTGGTGCTGGCCGCCACCGCTGCTGGCGCGGTCATGGTGCCAGGCAAGCCCAAGGTGCTGTGGATGATGGCCAGCCCCCGCCGCTACGTGCAGCCGTCGCATGTCATACGCATTGCGCCGATGATCTATGGCGGCGGCTTCCGGCGCGACCCGGACCTGGCCATGCACCATGCCGCCAAGGTGCGCTCTGGCGGCAAGCTGGGTTACTACTGGCAGCTGTTCGCCGGGCTTGGCTGGACCAGCATCCACTGGCTGCACAAGATCCAGCAGCCCACCCTGGTATTGGCCGGCGACGACGACCCGCTGATCCCGCTGATCAACATGCGCCTGCTGGCCTGGCGGATTCCCAATGCCCAGCTACACATTATCGACGACGGCCATTTGTTCCTGATCACCCGGGCCGAGGCCGTCGCCCCCATCATCATGAAGTTTCTGCAGCAAGAACGTCAGCGCGCAGTCATGCACCCTCGCCCGGCTTCGGGCGTGTAGGCGCGGGCTTGCCCGCGAGGCGGCGCCATGGCCAGAACGAGGGAGTGTTGCCATGAAAGACAAACCGGGCAAAGGATCGACAACGCTCCCCGCCACCCGCATGAACGTGCAGAACGCCATCCTCGGCCTGCGCGGCCGCGACCTGCTGTCCACATTACGCAACGTCGGCCGCCACGGCCTGCGCCACCCGCTGCATACCGCGCACCATCTACTGGCGCTTGGCGGGCAACTGGGGCGGGTGATGCTGGGGGACACGCCCTACCAGCCAAACCCACGTGACGCGCGCTTCAGTGACCCGACCTGGAGCCAGAACCCGTTCTACCGCCGTGGCCTGCAGGCCTATCTGGCCTGGCAGAAACAGACGCGCCAGTGGATCGATGAAAGCCACTTGAACGACGATGATCGAGCACGCGCCCATTTCCTGTTCAACCTGATCAACGATGCGCTGGCCCCCAGCAACTCACTGCTCAACCCGCTGGCAATCAAGGAGCTGCTCAACACCGGCGGTCAGAGCCTGGTGCGTGGCGTAGCCCACCTGCTCGAAGACTTGCGCCACAACGATGGCCTGCCGCGCCAGGTGGACGAGCGTGCGTTCGAGGTGGGCGGCAATCTCGCCGCGACGCCTGGCGCCGTGGTTTTTCGCAATGAGCTTTTGGAGCTGATCCAGTACAAGCCGCTGAGCGAGACGCAGCACGCCCGCCCTCTGTTGGTGGTGCCGCCACAGATCAACAAGTTCTACATCTTCGACCTCAGCTCGACCAACAGCTTCGTCCAGTACATGCTCAAGAACGGCTTGCAGGTGTTCATGGTCAGCTGGCGCAACCCCGACCCACGCCACCGCGAATGGGGCCTTTCCAGTTACGTGCAGGCCCTGGAAGAAGCACTGAATGCCTGCCGCAGCATCAGCGGCAACCGTGACCCCAACCTGATGGGCGCCTGTGCCGGTGGCCTGACCATGGCTGCGCTGCAGGGCCACCTGCAAGCCAAGAATCAGTTGCGTCGCGTGCGCAGCGCCACCTACCTGGTCAGCTTGCTGGACAGCAAGTTCGAGAGCCCAGCCAGCCTGTTCGCCGATGAGCAGACCATCGAAGCCGCCAAACGCCGCTCCTATCAGCGCGGCGTGCTGGACGGTGGCGAGGTGGCACGGATCTTTGCCTGGATGCGGCCCAACGACTTGATCTGGAACTACTGGGTCAACAACTACCTGCTCGGCAAGACACCGCCGGCTTTCGATATCCTGTACTGGAACGCCGACAGCACGCGCCTGCCCGCCGCGCTGCATGGCGACCTGCTGGAGTTCTTCAAGCTCAACCCCTTGACCTACCCGGCCGGGCTGGAAGTGTGCGGCACGCCCATCGACCTGCAGCAGGTCAACCTGGACAGCTTTACCGTGGCCGGCAGCAACGACCACATCACCCCATGGGACGCGGTGTACCGCTCGGCCTTGCTGCTGGGTGGCGAGCGGCGCTTCGTGCTGGCCAACAGCGGGCATATCCAGAGCATCATCAACCCGCCCGGCAACCCCAAGGCTTACTACCTGGCCAACCCCAGGCTGAGCAGCGACCCCCGCGCCTGGTTCCACGACGCCAAACGCAGCGAAGGCAGCTGGTGGCCGTTGTGGCTGGAGTGGATCACTGCACGCTCCGGCCCGCTCAAGGCGCCGCGCAGCGAGCTGGGCAATACCACTTACCCACCGCTAGGCCCCGCGCCAGGCACCTATGTGCTGACCCGATGAGCATGCTGACTGGATGAAAACCCGCGACCGTATCCTGGAATGCGCCCTGCAGCTGTTCAACCAGCAGGGCGAACCCAACGTCTCCACCCTGGAAATTGCCAACGAAATGGGCATCAGCCCAGGCAACCTGTATTACCACTTCCATGGCAAGGAACCCTTGGTATTGGGCCTTTTCGAGCGTTTCGAGGAAGCGCTGATGCCCTTGCTCGACCCTCCCCTGGATGTGCGCCTGGATGCCGAGGACTATTGGCTGTTCCTGCACTTGATCGTCGAGCGCATGTCACAGTACCGCTTCCTGTTCCAGGACCTGTCCAACCTGACCGGGCGCCTGCCCAAGCTGGCCCGTGGCATGCGCGGCCTGATCAATGCGCTCAAACGCACACTCGCGGCGCTGTTGGCCAGCCTCAAGGGCCAGGGGCTGGTAGAGAGTGAGACCCAGGCGCTGGGGCAGCTGGTGGAGCAGATCACATTGACGCTGATGTTTTCGCTGGATTACCAGCGGGTGCTGGGGCGCGAGGGGGATGTGGGGATCGTGGTGTACCAGGTGATGATGCTGGTGGCGCCGCATCTGCAGGCGCAGGCACGGGCGGCGGCAGAGCAATTGGCGGTGCGCTATCTGGAAGGATAAACCTGCTGTTTCGGCGCAGAGGCCTTCGCGGGCATGCCCGCCCCCACAGGGCCTGCGCTGACCTGCTGATCGGCACTGTACCTGTGGGAGCGGGCAAGCCCGCGAAGAAGGCGACGCGGTATCAGATCAGGGTACCGGTGCCAGTCGGAGCCGACGGCGTGCTGCTTGCCGGGGCGGCGGCAGGTGCCGGTGCTGCGGTCGCGGCCGGTGCGGCGCTGGCCGCTGGAGCTGCAGGCTTCGCGGCTGCCGGTTTGGCCGGTGCCTTCTTCACTGCGGGTTTCTTCGCTGCCGCTGGTTTGGCTGCTGCCGGTTTCGCCGCAGGCTTGGCTGCCACGGGTATGGCTGCTGGCTTGGCCGCAGGTTTGGCCGCCGCAGTTTTAGCTGCAGGTTTTGCCGCCGCAGGCTTGGCCGCTGCGGCCTTGGCCAATGGCTTGGTTGCTGCCTTGCTCGCAGCCGGTTTGGCCGCGGCAGTGCGCGACGATATCGGCGTAACCGAAGCACCGGTCAGTTTCTCGATCTGCTTGGTCAGGCTATCCACCTGCTGATGCAGGGCCTTGATCTCGTTGCGGCTCGGCACGCCCAGGCGTGAGATGGCGCTGTTCAGACGCTTGTCGAAAGCCTCTTCGAGCTCGCTCCACTTGCCCAGCGCACGGTCCTTCACACCAGACACACGCGAAGTGGTCGATGATTTGGCGGATTCGGCTACTTCTTCAGCCGTCTTCTTCGCCTGCTTCTCGGCCTTCTCGCCATCTTTCACCAGCGTGTCGAACAGCTTCGGGCCGTCCTGGTCGATCTTCGAATAGATACCCAGCCCCGCCAGCCAGATCTTGCGGGAGTATTTCTCGATCCCGCCGACCCAGGAGCTGCCTTCTTTTTCGGTGTTCTTCTTGCCAGCCATCCTGCTCTCCTTATGGTTTGTGCGCGACGCGTTCAAGCAGTTCGTGCAGCTGTTCAAGCTTGATCGACAACGCCTCAACGTCATGTTTAGACGGAATGCCGAGGCGATTCAAGGCGCGCCCTACCCGTGCGTCGAAAGCTTTTTCGATCTTGTCGAGTTGAATCTCTACCTTGCCGCGTACGCGACTGACTTCTTCAGCGGCTTCATCGATCTGGTTGTTGGCAGCATCGAGCTCTTTGTCGATACGTTTCTTGCCACGCTTCTCGACGCCTTCGCCGGCCTTGACCAGCTCCTGGAAATAATCGGAGCCTTCCTGGCCCACGCGCGCATAAGCGCCGATGCCAGCCAGCCAGATCTTGCGCGCGTAGCCGCGCACTTCGCCCAGCGTACCCAGGGCGTCGTCCTTTTTCTTCACAGTCACTTTGGCCATGCTCTGTACCTCATGCTCATGAGTGGAGGAGGAACCGCCCATGGAGGCTGGGCTTGAGCATAAGGTAGAGGCTGTAATTAGAATCTTCACCCTAAGATCGCCACGCTGACTTATCTACCGCCACTGCTTCAGGTTGGCGTTTCAGCATTCGGCTCCCTTTGACCGGAGCCACAAACCATGCCCCAATCACTGCCCCTGGCATACCTATCATTCAAGCAACAGGTAGCGCAGCAGTTCGCCAACCGCCCCAGCCTGCGCGAAGTCGTAGCCAGCGCAGGTTACGACGCACTCGTGGCACGCTACCCATGGACCCGCGAAAACCACCCAGAGCTGCGCTCCATAGCGGGCTTCAGCATCCTGCATAGCCTGGATGAAGAGCTACCTGCACAGCAAAGCAACTTGGTGGACACACTGCTCGAACATTTTCTCAGCGGCCAGCCCATGGCGCTCGAGCCCACGGATCAGCTCAGCCTGAACCCACCAACCGTCTTTCGCCCCCAGCATGTCGCGCCGGCCATCGATATTCGCATGGCCGACCTGAACACTGACTACGACGATGTGCTGGCAACCCTTTGCGAGACATTTCAGCAGGCACAGATCAGTTACTGGAACGGCCGCGACGGTGACTCGGACGTAACCCGCCTTCAGTGGATGAAACAGGTACTCAAGGCCGCACTGCTCGCCACGCTTGAGCACCAAGGCCTGGACAGTGATCAGAAGGCCTTGCTGTACACCCTGCTCGCTCGATCCCATACAACGGTAGACGTACAGGCTTTGCAGGTTTCGCTCGGCAACCCAGGCAACGTGGCCCATGAGGTGTTGCCGGACCTGCTCATCACGGGCAAAAAAGATGCACGCGATCTGGTTCTGTGGTGCAGCCCCTCCGGTACCGTGCGCGGTTTCAACGGGCTCAGCGCGTTCGCCGCCGCCCTGCGCGACGAGCTTTCCGAGCACCATGCGTTCGATACGATGACCTGGGCCTGCGCGGCATTGACCGAAGACCCGTTCGCCTATCAGGCCCGGCAATTGCTCAACGGCCTGCTGCAAAAGATTGACCGGGTGCAGCTTGGCACTATCGAACATGTTGTTGATCTGGAGCGCGTATTCAGCAAGCTGAGCGACCCCTCATCGATATTCCCGGCGAGCTTTCGTATCGAACGGTCGGCACCCTCGATCACGCTGCCTGACTGGCTTGAAAAAGCCACGGCAACTGACCGCTTCCAATACCACATGGCACTGCTGGAGCTAACGGCAGGGCACATGCTGGCACGCGGTGAAACCTCCCTGGACGGGATCGAAGACTTGCAGCACTACACGGCTCGCCGCCTGCGCGAGCAAATGCGTCATGACCACCCGAACCAGCCGCTTTGCGACCCTGACCAGGTGCGGATCACGATTTCACAAGTCGTGCAGGTGTCCTCCGTGGGGCCCGCAAAGCTTGAGTACCTGAAAACCATCAGCCTGACCGAGCTGGCCATCTCACGTTTGCCATTGGGTAGCGACCAGGTGGCTTCGGCGGTTCAACTGGCCGGGCAACAGCCGCCCGGCAGTTGGATGGACCTTGATTATGTCGATGCACTGATCACTGCCGTGGATGTCGGAGGCCAGTACCCGAAGTATGTCCACGACCAGTTGCAGACGGGTTCTGAGAACGACGAACGTCGCCAGCGCTTTGCTGAAGAATGGCGTGTTGCGCTACTGCTTAGCGCGCTACAGGCCAAGATCACGGGGCAGTTGAACGAGCGCACCTGGCAGGCCGTTGCGGATTTTTGCCGCCGTGAAGCCCATGCCAGTACATCGCTGAAGATGGGGCCACTGTCATTGTGCAGCGTGCCGGGTGGCCCAAAGACCAACCTGGTGCATGGCATGTTCGTCATCGAAGTACCCGCAACTGGGGCCTGGATACTCTACCGGCCCTTGTTTGCCAGGCAGGCCATCAGGCAGTTCGACAGCCGCAGCCAATTGATGACGAGCATTCGGACCGAACACACCCTGCAGCAAGAAGTCCTTGACTGGCTGGATGACGATGCCCGCCCCATTTATGCCAATGATGGTTTCACCCACCCACACTTGCATGCTGGTCTCGCTGAACTGGCCCACCTGTTGGGACCTGGCCCTGGGCTGGCCGCTGATGCCCTCGAGCGCTTGCGAGCACCTGCCACATTGGCTTTCACGCCATGGTCAGGCGATGTGGACAGTTCGATGTACCAGGCCAGGGCGAGCGTTCTCCTGCTACTGGCCTCACGGCAGAGCCTCTCCAATGCCCAGCAACGCTGGGCTTTGGTCGTGCGGCTCGCATGGCTGGCGTTCAACACGGTCACGCCACTGCTGCGTGGGCCGGCAGGTCTGCTGGCCTGGTTGGTAGAAGCCCTGCTCGCCATCAAGGATGACCTGACAGCCTTGACCCAGGGTAGCGACGAAGAAAAGTTGCTCGCCGGTGCCGACATCCTGCTGAACCTGGCCATGCTGCTGGCCCACGGGCCCGGTACTGCCGAGCACGAAGCTGAACTGCCGCTTCAGCCCGAACCGCGCCGTGCTCGCAGCGCAATTGCACAGCAGCCGTCCGAACAGGAAACCTGGCAAGCTCCTGCCGAGCAGTCCCGGCCCGCACCAATCCACATCAGCCAATGGGGCCACGACCAACGGCTCGGCAACCTGCCCCGCGAAGCCCGTGCGGCGCTCGCCACCTTACGCGCCAAGATCAGCCTTAACGAGCAGACTGCGCTGGCCAGCGGCCGTCTGCGGGGCCTGTACAAGGTTGAGGACCGCTACTACGTGAAATTGCAGGATGTCGCCTACGAGGTCGAAGAAAGTTGGAGCGGCGTACGCATCATCGGACCGCAGGTCAGTCACAGCGAATGGTCGCAGTCATGGGGTGCAGCCCCTGACGGCTACTACATTGTCGGCCGCGAACGCAGCCGCGGCCCTTGGCTGACGCGCTGGAACGGAGAATGGATGCTCGACCTGCACCTGTCGGGCGGTATGCCGAGAACAGCCAAGGCACTGATCGACGAAAAAAAACAAGCGCTGAAGAAAATGCAGGAAGACCGAGCGGCGAATGACAAAAAGCTCACCAACACAGAAATATTCCTCGACGGCTATCTGCAACGGGTAAAGCCATATGACGAGGCATACCTGGCATTTCAGCGATCCCTCGATGCCTACCCCGACACAGCCCTCGACGACCTGCCGGAGGAGCTGCAAGCAAGGCGGCGGGCACTGCGCACGCTGCGCAACGAGTCACGTGCGAACTTTGATGTGCTCGCCCTCACCTACGAAAAACAGGCCGAGCTGATAAGGAATCAAGCGCAGCTCTTCGCCAGCATGAGTGACCCCAAATACGCCAGATTCGACCCCAACGCAGTGGCCTCCTTCGCCCGTGGGCAATGGTGGGAACAGTTGCTTACCGCCGACTTGCATCAGTTCCACCGACTGCTCGATATGAATGACTATGCCGCACTTAAAGACCAGTCACGTCGGCTCTTGCAGTTACCCTTCGGCCAGGAGCAGGCACAGCTGTACCTGGACTACAGCAAGAAGGTCGAAGCAGCACTGGCCACCCATAGACGCCTCTTCAACGTCAGCCAACGCCTTGACCACAACCTCAGCGAGGCACTGACAGATGGGCAGATCCAGTTCTCTGGCAAACGCAAGAAGCTCGATGTCATCATCAACAACCGGCGATATTCCACACTGATGGTCCGAGCTCAGATCCTGAGCGACCTGTATCAGTTGGTCGTGAGCAGAGATCAGCTAACTGCGGAGGACTTCGAAAGTGTCCTGCTCTCGCATAAAACCCTGCGTAACAAGCCACTGCACGAAGCGCTGCTTAGCCACGACAGCCTGGCTGCAGCCCAGCTGGCCCCAGAAGAACAGAAAGAGCCACTGGAAAGCGCGTTAGGCGAATACAAACTGTCACTGGGCAATGCCGAGTATTTGCTTTCACGCAACATTCCGGCGGTGAACAGCAGCAAACTCAACGAATACATCGCAGAGCTGAATGCACTGATAACCCTGACTGAGCGTGACTTGGCCGCCACTTCTGCCGCGGCCGATCTGCAGGAAACAGCGCTCGAACAGCCGCTGACCCACAAAGTGCGATCTGTGAAACGCAAGGTTATCCGCACCAGCCGGGGCAAATCAGTGGTGGTCGAAGAAACCAAGGACGGCGACGAAGCCGTGCAGGTCGACCCGTTGACCGAAAAAACGGTTGCGCGCTATCAGCAACAAGGTGATCACTGGGAAGCGGTGCCGCAAGCTGCGTCAGCACCCGACTACACGCGCTTGCGCCGCACCGGCGCCGACCTGCTGGCTCAGAAAGATACCAGGATCGCCCACGCCTCCCGCCACCTGGACGGGCCAAACAGCCTGGCGGACCAGCTTGATTTCTACATTCAGGACATGGCAGACATCGCCGACGCGTTGCGCGCCGGCCCGGACCAAGGGCATGCACTGGCCACCAGGCTGGACCTGGCAGTTACCGAAGTGCGGGCAGAAAAAAAGCGCCTCTTGACCACCGCCTACCTGGGCACTCAGCACCCGGACAGCAAGGCCCTGCATTTCCTCCTGGAGGCAAACGAAATCGAGGTCAAGCTCACCAGGGCCCGCAAAAGGCTCAAGGCCAATGACTTTCTGGATGTCTATGACGTTTATCGCCTGGAACCCAGGCAGAAGCTCTGGGAAGCGCATTTCCACTACACCAGCGCAAATGCCAACCCACGGCGCTTTGCCAAAGGCCATTTGAAGTTCCCGAACACCATGAGCCGCGACGAGCGTTTGCAACGCGCACAGGCCCCGGCAGAGCGATACGAAATCTACCGGGGTGATCTGCGCCTCGAGCAGGTCGAGGACATCATCCCGTTCCCCGATAGCTGAAGGCCGCGGGCGTCAGGCCAGCGCCTTGTCCAGCGCCCGCTCGATCTCACCCTTGATGGTGGCGCTCATCATCGACAGCATCATGCCCAGCTTCAGTTCCACGCGGATGCTGTCATCAAAGATGTGCACACTGCCATTGGCGCCGCTGCGGGCCACATCGACCCGGTCACCGTTCCAGGTGGCCTTGAGGTCATATTCGCGGCTGAGCTTGTCGACCAGCGCTTCGGCCTTGGCGCGGGCGGCATCGCGGCCGAGGGAGTGTTTGCGTTCGACGCTGATCTGGGTCATGCGGGCATTCCTGAAGATGTAGACATAATTGGCATTATGCCCGCCCCTGCCCACTGGCACACCCCGCCAAGACAAATCCGCCCGTTCGCCCTAGAATGGCGGTAATTTTTTTCGGTGAAGCGATATGAACGACCAGCGCAAAGGCGACCACGCCGAACCCACCACTCATTTTGGCTACCAGGACGTGCCTGAAAGCCAGAAGGCGAAGAAAGTCGCCGAAGTGTTCCACTCGGTAGCCGCCAAGTACGACCTGATGAACGACGTGCTGTCCGGCGGCATGCACCGGCTGTGGAAGCGCTTTACCATCGAGCTGTCGGGTGTGCGCAGCGGCAACCGCGTACTGGACATTGCCGGCGGCACCGGTGACCTGGCGGCCAAGTTCTCGCGCCTGGTAGGCCCGACCGGGCAAGTGGTACTGGCCGACATCAACGATTCGATGCTCAAGGTTGGCCGTGACCGCCTGCTTGACCGTGGTGTGGCCGGCAACATCGAGTTCGTCCAGGCCGACGCCGAAAAGCTGCCGTTCCCGGACAACCACTTCGACTGCGTGACCATCGCCTTCGGCCTGCGCAACGTCACCCACAAAGACGAAGCCATCCGTTCGATGCTGCGCGTGCTCAAGCCCGGTGGCCGCCTGTTGATCCTGGAGTTCTCCAAGCCGACCAACAAGCTGATGTCCAGGGCCTACGACGCTTACTCGTTCGCCTTCATGCCGCTGGCCGGCAAGCTGATCACCAATGACGCCGAGAGCTACCGTTACCTCGCCGAGTCGATCCGCATGCACCCGGACCAGGAAACCCTCAAGAGCATGATGGTCGAGGCCGGCTTCGACCGCGTCACCTACCACAACATGACCAGCGGTATCGTTGCCGTACACCGGGGGATCAAGCCCTGATGCTGCTGGCCGGGCTGCTCGCCAGCGTCGAACATGGCCTGAACCGCGTCCTGCGCATGGACAGCACGGCCCTGCCGCGCCTGGCCGCGCTGGAAGGCAAGGTCATCGAGATCGACTGCCGCCAACCGGCCCTGCAGGTGTTCATCCTGCCCGATGAAGACGGCCTGATGCTCGCCGCCCACTGGGAGGGCGAAGTCGACTGCAGCCTGCGTGCCCCGGCTGGCAGCCTGGCGCAGCTGGCCCTGGCCAGGGACAAGACCGCTGTGCTGCACAGCCCGCAGGTCGAGCTGCATGGCGACAGTGCCGTACTGCTCGACCTGTTCGGCGTGCTGCAGGACCTGGAGCTGGACTGGGAGCACGAGCTGCAACGCTGGCTCGGCCCCGTCGCCACGGCCATGCTGGCCGGCCATATCCGCCTGCGTGCACGCTGGACCCGCCAAGGCCTGGCACGTTTCAGCCAGAACCTGTCCGAGTACCTGGCCGAAGAGTCCCGCACCCTGGTCGGCAAGCGCGAAGCCGAAGCCGCCTTCAGCGAACTCGATGCCCTGAAGCTCGATACAGAACGCCTCGAGGCGCGCCTCAAGCGCCTCTCCCGATCCCTTGATACCAGCGATAACGCATGAAGCTGCTCGCCGTCCGCCGTCTTTTTCGCATCCAGCGTGTGGTGATCCGCTACCGTCTCGATGACCTGTTGTTCGAACAGCCACTGCTGCCTTGGTGGCTGGCCAGCCTGCGCCTGCTGATGCCGTGGCGCTGGCTGCCCCGCAAGCCCACCGAACTCAGCCGTGGCGCGCGCCTGCGCCTGGCGCTGCAGGACCTGGGGCCGATCTTCATCAAGTTCGGCCAACTGCTGTCCACCCGCCGCGACCTGCTGCCCACCGACATCGCCGACGAGTTGATGCTGCTGCAGGACCGTGTGCCACCGTTCGACCCGCAAAAAGCCGTGGCGTTGATCGAGGAACAGCTCGGTGCAAAAGTCGGCGAGGTGTTCAGCCGCTTTGACGTCGAGCCACTGGCCTCGGCCTCGGTGGCCCAGGTACATGCCGCCCGCCTGAAAACCGGTGAAGAGGTGGTGGTCAAGGTGGTACGCCCGGGCCTGAAGCCGGTCATCGCCCAGGACTTGGCCTGGCTGTTCCTGATCGCCAAGGCCGCCGAGCGAGCCTCGGCCGATGCCCGTCGCCTGCACCCGGTGGAAATCGTCGGCGACTACGAAAAGACCATCTACGACGAACTCGACCTGCTGCGCGAGGCGGCCAACGCCAGCCAGCTGCGACGCAACTTCGAAGGCTCCGAGCTGATGTACGTGCCCCAGGTGTACTGGGACCTGTGCCGCCCCAAGGTGCTGGTAATGGAGCGCATCTACGGCGTACCGGTAACCGACATGGTCACCCTGGCCGACCAGCGCACCGACATGAAGCTGCTGGCCGAGCGTGGCGTGGAGGTGTTCTTCACCCAGGTGTTCCGCGACAGCTTCTTCCACGCCGACATGCACCCCGGCAACATCTTCGTCAGCACGGTCAAACCGTGGAGCCCGCAGTACATCGCCATCGACTGCGGCATCGTCGGCAGCCTGACCGCCGAGGACCAGGACTACCTGGCGCGCAACCTGATTGCCTTCTTCAAGCGTGATTACCGCCGCGTCGCCCAGTTGCACATCGATTCGGGCTGGGTGCCGGCGCACACCAAGGTCAACGAGTTCGAAGCGGCGATCCGCACCGTGTGCGAGCCGATCTTCGAAAAACCGTTAAAGGATATTTCCTTCGGCCAGGTGCTGATGCGCCTGTTCCAGACCGCGCGGCGCTTCAACATGGAAGTACAACCGCAGCTGGTACTGCTGCAGAAGACCCTGCTCAACATCGAAGGGCTGGGCCGCCAGCTGTACCCTGACCTGGACCTGTGGAGCACCGCCAAACCGTTCCTTGAACGCTGGATGCGCGATCGCTACAGCCCAAAGGCCGTGTTCGGCAACATTCATGGGCAGGTCGAGCAGTTGCCGCACCTGGCCAACATGGCCCGCGACCTGCTCGAACGCCTGTCGCAGCCGCACCTGAACGACCCGCAACTGCCGGAGCGTCGCCGCCAGGGTGACCGCTGGGCACTGCGCCTGCTGGGTGCCGGCCTGCTCGGCGGTGGTGCGGTATTGGCCGCAGGCGCCGCCGAGGCCGCGAGCCTGGCCGGCCCTGCTGCCTGGCCGGCCTGGCTGATGCTGGCCGCCGGCCTTTACCTGATCGTGCGCCAATAGCCAGCCGCGCCCGTGGCTGGCACACTAGCGCAAAGGGCCCGGTACAGGAGCGGGCCCGCTTTGGAGTCGACGATGAAAGACTGGCTGGACGAGATCAAGTGGAACAGCGATGGCCTGGTACCGGCGATCGCCCAGGACCACAAGACCGGACGCGTGCTGATGATGGCTTGGATGAACCGTGAATCGCTGGCCCTGACCGCCACCGAGCAACGCGCCATCTACTGGTCGCGTTCGCGCGGCAAGCTGTGGCGCAAAGGCGAGGAATCCGGGCACGTGCAAAAGCTGCATGAGCTGCGCCTGGACTGCGACGCCGACGTGATCATCCTGATGGTCGAGCAACTGGGCCATATCGCCTGCCATACCGGCCGTGAAAGCTGCTTCTACCGCGTGTATGAAGACGGCCAGTGGAAAATCGTCGACCCGGTCCTGAAGGACCCGGATGCCATCTACAGCGCAGGACACTGACATGAGCGACACCCTCAACCGCCTGGCCGAAGTGCTTGAAGAACGCAAGCACGCGGCGCCTGACAGCTCCTATGTGGCCAGCCTGTACCACAAGGGCCTGAACAAGATTCTCGAAAAGCTCGGCGAAGAGTCGGTCGAAACGATCATTGCTGCCAAGGATGCCGAGCACAGCAAGGATTACAGCGATGTCATCTACGAAACCGCCGACCTGTGGTTTCATAGCCTGGTGATGCTCAGCGCACTGGGCCAGCATCCACAAGCCGTACTCGATGAGCTGGAGCGCCGTTTCGGGCTTTCCGGGCACGATGAAAAGGCCGCGCGTCAGCCCTCGGCTTGAGCACAAAGCATTCTAGGAGAGCACCATGGGTATTTTTGACTGGAAACACTGGATCGTCCTGTTGGTCGTCGTGGTCCTGGTGTTCGGCACCAAGAAGCTGAAAAACTTCGGCAGCGACCTGGGCGAATCGATCAAGGGCTTCCGCAAGGCCATGAACGAAGAAGAGACCAAGCCAGCCGAGCAAACGCCGCCGCCTGCCCAGCCCGTGCCACCGGTGCAAAACACCGCGCAGCCGCAGCAAGGCCACACCATCGATGGCCAGGCCCAACCGGTCCAAGAGCCGCAGCGGAAAGACTGACCCATGTTCGGCATCAGTTTCAGCGAGCTGCTGCTCGTAGGCCTGGTCGCCCTGCTGGTGCTCGGCCCCGAGCGCTTGCCGGGTGCCGCACGCACGGCAGGGCTGTGGATCGGCCGGCTCAAGCGCAGCTTCAACAGCATCAAGATGGAAGTGGAGCGCGAGATCGGCGCTGACGACATCCGCCGGCAGCTGCACAACGAGCACATCCTGCAGATGGAAGAGGAAGCCAAGCGCATCCTCAACCCGCTGACGCCACCCGCGCAGCCGCCGGTAACCACGGCCAGCGTGCAGCCGCCTGCCGGGCTCGAAGCCAGGCCGGTCGAAGCACCTGCCGCCCCGGTCGCACCTTCTGAACCGCCTCAACCGCCGCGAGCCCCATGAGCGAGAATCCGGAACACGACCAGCCTATGCCGCTGGTTTCGCACCTGACCGAACTGCGCACCCGCCTGCTGCGCTGCGTTGCCGTCATTTTCCTGATCTTTGCCGGGCTGTTCTCCTTCGCCCAGCAGATCTACACCCTGGTCTCGGCGCCTCTGCGCGACCATTTGCCGGCCAACGCGACGATGATCGCCACCGACGTGGCCTCGCCGTTCCTCACGCCGTTCAAGCTGACCATGATCGTGTCGCTGTTCCTGGCCATCCCGTTCATTCTCCAGCAGATCTGGGGCTTTATCGCGCCAGGGCTGTACCGCCATGAAAAACGCATTGCCATTCCACTGCTGGTGTCGAGCATTCTGTTGTTCTACGCCGGTATGGCCTTTGCCTATTTCCTGGTGTTCCCGCTGATGTTCAAGTTCTTTGCCGCCGCCACCCCGGCAGGCGTGGCAATGATGACCGACATCGCCAACTACCTCGACTTCGTGATGACGCTGTTCTTCGCCTTTGGCGTTGCCTTCGAAATCCCGGTGGCGGTGGTGCTGCTGGTGTGGATCGGCGTGGTCGACGTGAAGTACCTGAAGAAGATCCGCCCCTACGTGATCATCGGCTGTTTCGTGGTCGGCATGGTCCTCACCCCGCCGGACATCTTCTCCCAGACTTTGCTGGCCGTGCCCATGTGGCTGCTGTTCGAGGTCGGTGTGCTGTGCGGCAGCCTGATCCGCAAGCGTAGTGCCCACGACGAAGAAGCCAACGACCACAACGACCAGCCACCTGCGACCCAACCGTGAACCTGTTGCTTCTTGAAGAGGCCGACTTCGTCTCGGCCGACCGCGTCGTTCTCGCCGACCGACGCTTCATTCACATGCAGGAAATCCATCGCGTGGCGGTGGGTGACAACCTGCGCGTGGGCCGCATCAACGGCCTGATGGGCAAAGCCACGGTGCTGCGCCTGGAAAAGCACGAAGCCGAACTTGAAGTAGCCTTCGACCAGCCACCACCGGCCAAGCTGCCATTAACCCTCATATTGGCGGTGCCGCGGCCCAAAATGCTGCGGCGGCTGTTCCAGACCGTGGCCACCCTCGGCGTATCACGGCTGATCCTGGTAAACAGCTACAAGGTCGAGAAAAGCTTCTGGCAAACGCCTTTCCTGCAGCCCGAGAGCATTCGCGAAAACCTGATCCTCGGCCTGGAACAGGCGCGGGACACGGTGCTGCCCGAGGTGATCATCGAGAAACGTTTCAAGCCTTTCGTCGAAGATCGGCTACCCGCCATCGCCACTGGCACCCTGGGCCTGGTCGGCCACCCCGGCCCCTACCCCGCCTGCCCGCGTGCCGTGGAGCAAGCCGTAACCCTGGCCATTGGCCCCGAGGGCGGCTGGATCCCCTACGAAATCGAGCTGCTGGGCAAGGCTGGGCTGGCACCGGTGCAACTGGGTGATCGCATCCTACGGGTAGAGACCGCCGTCACCGCGCTGCTTTCGCGTATTTTCTGACGTAAACGCCCCTTTTTCACCCATCAAGTTTCCCTCCCCGGGGCCGATGGCCTTGGCAACACAACAACTATTTGTGCTGCCAAGCCGCCGGGGAGTCGTACATGTATCAATGGTTAGCCCAATCGCTGGGCAATGTGAGCGTCAATCGCAAATTGGGGCTGGGCTTCGGCCTGGTGCTGCTGTTGACCTTGGCCATTACCCTGGCCGGCTGGCACGGCATGGACAGCATCATCGACCGTGGCGACAAGCTGGGTAACATCTCGGTCATCCAGCAGTACACCCAGGAACTGCGCATTGCCCGCCAGCATTACGAGCGCCGCAGTGATGATGCGTCGGTGGCCGAGCTGGAAAAAGCCCTGGCCAACCTCGACCGCCAGGTGCAGCTGATGCTCGGGCAGATCGAACACCCCGCCGACCGCCAGCGCCTGGAGCAGCAGCGTGAGGCTGTGCGCATCTACCAGCAGGCATTCAACGAGCTGAAGCAGGCCGGCCAGCGCCGCGAGGCCAGCCGTAGTGTGCTTGGCGACAGCGCCGACAAGGCCGCAGAGCTGATCGGCCGCGTGCAGCGGGGCCTGCTGCAAGGTGGCGATATCAACCAGTACCAGCACGCTGTGGAGGTGAGCGCCCTGCTCCAGCAAGCCCGCTTCCAGGTGCGTGGCTACACCTACAGCGGCAATGCCGAGTTCCAGCAAACGGCGCTGAAGGCCATCGACCAGGCCCTGGCCGAGCTGCGCGCATTGCCGGCCAAAGTGTCGGCCGAACATGCCGCCGGCCTCGACGATGCTGCCACTGCCATGGGCGGCTACCGCGATGCGGTCACCCAGTTCGGCAATGCCCAGGCCGCCAGCGAGCAGGCCCTGCAGCACATGGCCGAGCAAGGTACGCTGCTGCTGCAGACCAGCCAGGCGATGACCACATCGCAGACCGAGGTACGTGACGCAGGCGCAGCCCAGGCCAAGACCCTGCTCGCCGTGGCCACGGTGCTGGCCCTAGCCCTCGGCCTGCTGGCCGCCTGGGCCATTACCCGGCAGATCATCATCCCCCTGCGCCAAACCTTGCGCGCCGCCGAGCGCGTGGCCAGTGGCGACCTGACCCAGAACCTGCAAGTGCAACGTCGCGACGAACTGGGCCAGTTGCAGGCCAGCATGCAGCGCATGACCCAAGGCTTGCGGGAACTGATCGGCGGCATTGGCGACGGCGTCACGCAGATCGCCAGCGCTGCCGAGCAGCTGTCGGCCGTCACCGAGCAGACCAGCGCCGGGGTCAACAACCAGAAGGTCGAAACCGACCAAGTGGCGACTGCCATGAACCAGATGACGGCCACCGTGCACGAAGTGGCGCGCAATGCCGAACAGGCCTCGGAAGCCGCCTTGATGGCCGACCAGCAGGCCCGCGAAGGCGACCGGGTGGTGGGCGAAGCGGTGGCGCAGATCGAGCGCCTGGCGGGCGAAGTGATCAACTCCAGCGAAGCGATGAACCAGCTCAAGGCCGAAAGCGACAAGATCGGCAGCGTGCTCGACGTGATCAAGTCGGTGGCCCAGCAAACCAACCTGCTGGCCCTCAACGCGGCGATCGAAGCCGCCCGCGCCGGTGAGGCCGGGCGTGGCTTTGCCGTGGTGGCCGACGAAGTGCGCAGCCTGGCCCAACGCACCCAGCAGTCGACTGAAGAGATCGAAGAGCTGATTGCCGGCCTGCAAAGCGGCACCCAACGGGTGGCCAGCGTGATGGACAACAGCCGCCAACTGACCGACAGCAGCGTCGAGCTGACCCGCCGCGCCGGCAGCTCGCTGGAAACCATCACCCGTACCGTGTCGTCGATTCAGGCGATGAACCAGCAGATTGCCACGGCGGCAGAAGAACAGACAGCCGTGGCCGAGGAGATCAACCGCAGCGTGATGAATGTGCGGGATATTTCTGACCAGACCTCGGCGGCCAGCGAAGAGACGGCCAGCTCCAGCGTTGAGCTGGCGCGGCTGGGGACCCACCTGCAGGGGTTGGTGGGGCGGTTCAAGCTCTGAGCTGAGAGGTGGTTCGCCTATACAGGCGAACCATCCTACATGCAGCAGTGAAATTTCCTACCTGATTATCAGGTCAAGTCCTACAACTCCGCTGCCGATTGGCAGGGATGTGATGCCGGCAATACGCCTGCATGCATTTTCCCAATCGCTCGGAGATTCCCCATGCTCGGCTACCTCAACCGCAAGCTCGGCAACATCAGTGTCGCTGCCAAGCTGGCCCTCGGCTTCGCCGTGGTCCTGTTACTCACCCTGGCCACCACACTCAGTGGCTGGCGCGCCCTGGATGGCGCGATCGTGCGCTCGCAGCAGCTCGGCGAAATAAACCTGATCAACGACCTGGGCAAAGACCTGCGCGCAGAACGCATCACCTACCGCGTGCTCAGCGACGACACCAGCAAGACGCGCATGACCGGCATCTTCGACCAGCTCGAAAACCTCCTGACCACGTTGCAGCATCGCAGCAGCATCGATGAATCACGGCAGTTGCTGGCTAAAGACCTGGCATTGTTGCAGCGCATGCGCAGCGACTTCAGCGAACTGCAGCAATACGTCGCCAAGCGTACTGGCTTGCGTAAGGCCATGCAGATACAGGAGCAGAAACTCAACGAGGCGATCGACGAACTGCAAACCCAGGCTTTACTGAAGATGCCTGCAGACAGCCAGCAAAACGGTGTACTGGGGCTGATGGACACCCTCACCCGGCATGTCGACGGGGCCAACCAGCAAAGCCTGGTGCCGGCCTATACCTTCGATCCGGTCGAGGATTTCGCCAAAGTCGGCGACAACGCCCTGGATGCCGCCAACAGTAGCCTCGGGCAACTGCTTGCAGGCCTCGCGCCGCTGGGCTTGCCACGCGCAGTCAGCGAGCAGCCTGGTGTCGAGCTGGCCAAGTACCGCGCCAGCCTTGAGCAGTACCGCCACGCCGCCGTACGTGTCGAGCAGTTGCAGAACAACCTGGACATCATGGGCACCGAGCTGCGCGCGACGAGCCTCGAACTGGGCAAACGCAAGGTCGAACAACGCGACAGTGAGGCCCTGGCCGCCCGCTCGCTGCTGACCAGCGTTGCGCTGATGGCACTGGTGGTAGGGGTATTGGCCGCCTGGCTGATCACCGTGCAGATCACCCAACCGTTGCGCCAGACACTCGCCGTGGCCGCGCGTATCGCCAAGGGTGACCTGAGCCAGGTTGACGCAGTGCACCGCCGCGACGAAATGGGCCAGCTGCAAACCAGCATGCGCCAGATGACCTTGAGCCTGCGCGAACTGATCGGTGGCATCGACCAGGGTGTCGGCCAACTGTCACAGGCCGCCACTCAGTTGGCGGCCAGTAGCGAGGACACCAAGCTGCGCATCAACCAACAGCGCGAAGAGACCGACCAAGTGGCCACCGCCATGAACCAGATGAGCGCCACCGTGCAGGAAGTGGCACAGAACGCCGAGCAGGCCTCGCTGGCCGCGAGCAACGCCGACCAGCAGGCACAACTGGGCGACCGAGTGGTGGCAGAGGCCATCGGCCGTATCGAACAACTGGCCGGGCAGATGGACCATTGCCTGGCGGCCATGCAACACCTGGCGGGCGAGAGCCAGCGCATTGGCAGCATCCTCGACGTGATCAAGTCGGTATCCGAACAGACCAACCTGCTGGCCCTGAACGCGGCGATCGAAGCTGCACGGGCGGGAGAAGCCGGGCGTGGCTTTGCCGTGGTGGCCGATGAAGTGCGGGGCCTGGCCCAGCGCACCTCGACGGCGACCGAGGAGATTGGCCAGTTGATCGACAGCCTGCACAACGGTACCGACGAAGTGACCCGCCTGCTGGACAGCAGCAAGAGCCTGACCGAGCAAAGCGTGGAGCTGAGCCGCAAGGCCGGGCAGGCGTTGGGCCAGATAACCGATACGGTGTCGAGCATTCAGGGCATGAACCAGCAAATCGCCACGGCCAGTGAAGAACAGAGCGTGGTGGCCGAGCAGATCAACCGCAGTGTGATCAACGTGCGGGATGTGTCGGATCAGACCAGTGCGGCCAGTGAACAGACGGCGGCTTCGAGCGGGGAGCTGGAGCAGCTGGGGCAGCAGTTGCGGGGGATGGTGGGGCGGTTCAACATCTGAAATTGCTGGGGGGCGCAAAGCGCCCCCCATGCGGTTACAGCACCTGGCGCAGGAAGGCCTGCGCACGCGGGTCTTTCGGGGCGGCGAAGAACGCGGCCGGGGCCGAATCCTCCAGCAGCTTGCCATGATCGAAGAACAGCACACGGTCGGCCACTTCGCGGGCAAAGCCCATTTCGTGGGTGACGCAGACCATGGTCATGCCTTCCTGGGCCAAGGTCTTCATCACGTCCAGTACCTCGCCGACCATTTCCGGGTCGAGCGCCGAGGTTGGTTCGTCGAACAGCATCACTTTCGGGTCCATCGCCAGCGCTCGGGCAATCGCTACGCGCTGCTGCTGCCCGCCAGAAAGCCGAGACGGGAACTCGTTGGCCTTTTGCGCAATGCCGACCTTTTCCAGCAGCGCCCGGGCCTTGGCTTCGCGGTCAGCCTTGTTGCGCTTGCGCACCACCTTCTGCGCCAGGCACAGGTTTTCCAGCACGGTCATGTGCGGGAACAGGTTGAAGTGCTGGAACACCATGCCGACTTCGCGGCGGTAGGCGTTGATGTCGGTCTTGGGGTCGGCCAGCTGCAGACCGTCGATGGCCACATGGCCCTGGTCGAAATGCTCCAGGCCGTTGAGGCAGCGCAGGAAGGTCGATTTGCCCGAACCCGATGGGCCGAGCACCACCACCACTTCGCCCTTGGCGACCTGGGTGGTGACGTTATCCACAGCCCGTACCACCTGGCCACGGGTGTCGAAGACTTTCAGCAGGTCACGGACTTCAATCACTTTGCGCAAGCCTCCGCTCGAGCCGACTGGCAATGTGCGACAGCGGCAGGTTGATCAGCAGGTACAGGCCTGCCACGCAGAACCAGATTTCGAAGGTAGAGAACGAGGTGGTGATAGCCTCACGGCCACTCTTGGTCAGCTCGGTGATGGCGATTACCGACACCAGCGAAGTGTCCTTGACCAGGCTGATGAACTGGCCGGCCAGCGGTGGCAGCACACGTTTGAACGCCTGCGGCAAGATGACGTGGCGCATCGACTGGCCAGCGTTCAGGCCCAGGGAACGAGCTGCTTCATTCTGGCCCTTGGCGATCGACTGCACGCCGGCACGGACAATTTCGGCCACGTAGGCGCCAGTGAACAGCGCCAGCGCCGCCACCCCGGCAAATTCCCGGGACAGGTTGAGCACAGTGCCGATGAAGAAGTAGAAGATGAAGATCTGCACCAGCAGCGGCGTGCCGCGCACCAGTTCGACATAAACGGTCGACAGGTCGCGCAGGGTGGGGTTGTTGGACAACCGGCACAAGCCAGCGAACAGGCCGATCACCAGGCCCAGCGCCCCGGACACCACCGAGATCCACAAGGTGGTCCAAAGGCCCCAGGCCAGCGGGCCCGCTGCCCAATGCCGGGTTACACCAATCGGGTCGCCTTCGGCGACATCGTCGCCACGGCTCAGCTGCAGGCTGTCCTTGGCCACATCGAGCACTTGCTCGGCACCACTCTCATCCTTCAGCGTGACGCGAGCGTTATCGCCGGAGATGACGATTTCCTGCACGGTGCCGTAATTGGCAGCGCGCTGTGTTTCCTCGGCCTTGTAGGCAAAGTACTGCGGTACGCGGTTCCAGCGCCACTCGTAGGAAATCATCGAAGTGGCCATGTACAGGCTGAGCGCCAGGCCCACCAGGACCAGGGCGGTCAGCCCGTGCCAGGGCCACTGGGCTTTCTTGTGTTTGATCACGTGGGGTACTTCCGTAAATGCGAACGCGCAGGGTTTGCCTGCGCGTCGGGGTCATAAAGCCGGGCTTTTGGCCTGGGCCTTATTCCATTTCCTTCAGCCAGTCCTTGTTCTTGAACCACTTGTCGTGGATACGATCGTAGGTCCCGTCATGCTTGATCTGGTGCAGGAAGTTGTTGATGAAGTTGATGCTGTCGTAGTCGCCTTTCTTCAGGCCGAAGGCCAGCGGCTCGTAGGTGAAGGGCTCTTCGAGGAACAGCAGCTTGCCGGCGCCGGCTTTTTCCACGGCAACCACGTTGTATGGGGCGTCATAGACGAAGGCATCGGCCTTGCCGTTGACCACGTCCATCACCGCTTCCTGCTCGTTGTCGTAGCCGTGGTACTTGGCTTTGCCGATCAACTTCTTGGAAACCATTTCGCCGGTGGTGCCCAGCTTGGACGTCAGGCGGTACTTCTCGTTGTTCAGGTCCTTGTACGACTTGATCTCGCCAGCCAGCTCTTTGCGGATCAGCAGGGTCTGACCAACCACGATGAAGGGTTCGCTGAAGTTCAGGCGCAGGTTGCGCTCCTGGGTCAGGGTCATGCCGCTGCCGATCATGTCGAACTTGTCGGTCAGCAGGGCCGGGATGATGCCGTCATAGGCGGTGGACACTGCCTCGAACTTGACGCCCATCGACTTGGCCATGGCTTTGAGGATATCGACTTCGAAGCCGATGATCTCGCCACGCTTGTTGGTCATCTGGAACGGCATGTAGGTCGGGTCCATGCCCACCCGCAAGGTGCCGCGCTTGACCGCGTCATCGATGGCGCCCGCCTGGGCCGCTGTCACGGCGACCAGGGCGGTAACACCGACCAACAGTCGCGAAAGGTATTTCTTGATCATCACCAAGTCCCCTAGCAAGAAAAGTAGCGAATCTTATTGTTGGCACGGCCGTGCAGGCCGATGAGTCGTATCGGAGAGGGATGCTAACGCATGGCGGCCCGGGGACCTAGAGCTGGGGGGGACTTTGTTGGCCAAAATCGGTTATGCAGGGACATTGCTGGCGAGGGCTTCCGCTCCTACAGAGGAATGTATATCCCTGTAGGAGCGGCCTTGTGTCGCGAATGGGCCGCAAAGCGGCCCCAAGATCTATCAGGCGCCGGCGAGTACTGGTTGGCCTTCACTCTCCGGATGCAACGGCAACAGCGGCGAGTGCGGGTCGTTTTTGATGGAAGCACGCCACACATCGATCCACGCCGCATTGTGCTCGGCCCACACCTGCTCGTGCAGGCGCGTCAGTGCCACCGGGTCGCTGAGCAGGGCCAGGCGGGTGTTGAGGTCCAGCCCTTTCGGTCCGACTTCAATCGCCTTGGCCACGCGCTCGGCACGCAGCGCCTCGATTGGCGCCGCCTGGCCGTGACGGGCAGTGGCCATGGCGCAGGCCAGGGCGTTCTGCCGCGGGTCGACCACTGCCCGCACGAAGCCATCATGCAGGGCATGCCAGCGGTTTTCGTGGGTGTACTGGTCGGTAGCCAGCAGCTCTTGCGGGGTGGCGTATTCCTCGGGGATGAGGAACAGCTTCTCGTCCTTGGCCGCCAGGCCCAGGCGGGTGCGGCTGGAAATTACCGACACCGGGATCGACAGCACCAGCGAACCGACGATAGGCGCCAGCCACCACAGGAAGCTTGGGTTCAACCACGCCACCAGCGCGGCCCAGGCAATACCCAGCAGGGTTTGCGGACCGTGGCGACGCACCGCTTCGCTCCACGGCGTGGAGTCGTCGTCACGCTGCGGCGAGTTCCAGGTCGCGGCCCAGCCGAGGAACGCGGCCAGCACGAAGCGGGTGTGGAAGATCATGCGTACCGGTGCCAGCAGCATGGAGAACAGCATCTCCATCAGCATCGACAAGGTAACCTTGATCCGCCCGCCGAACTCGACGGCGCCCTTGGCCCAGATCAGGATGACACTGAGCAGCTTGGGCAGGAACAGCAGCACGATCGTGGTGGAGAATAGCGCCACGGCCTTTTCCGGGTGCCACTGCGGCCACAGCGGGTAAAGCTGGTACGGCTCGATGAAATACTGCGGCTCCATCAGCGTGTTGGTCGCCAGCAGCGCAGTCGACAGCACCAGGAACAGGAACCACAACGGTGCCGACAGGTACGACATGACCCCGGTGAGGAACACCGCACGGTGTACCGGGTGCATGCCCTTGACCAGGAACAGGCGGAAGTTCATCAGGTTGCCGTGGCACCAACGGCGGTCGCGCTTGAGCTCGTCGAGCAGGTTCGGCGGCAGTTCTTCGTAGCTGCCCGGCAGGTCGTAGGCGATCCACACGCCCCAGCCGGCGCGGCGCATCAGCGCGGCTTCGACGAAGTCGTGGGAAAGGATGGCACCGGCGAACGCGCCCTTACCCGGCAACGGCGCCAGGGCGCAGTGCTCGATGAACGGCTTCATGCGGATGATCGCGTTGTGGCCCCAGTAGTGCGACTCGCCCAGCTGCCAGAAGTGCAGGCCAGCGGTGAACAGCGGGCCGTACACGCGGGTGGCGAACTGCTGCATGCGTGCATACAGGGTGTCCATGCCCGAGGCTTTTGGCCCGGTCTGGATGATGCCGGCGTCCGGGTTGGCCTCCATCAGGCGCACCAGGCTGCTCAGGCACTCGCCGCTCATGACGCTGTCGGCGTCGAGCACGACCATGTACTTGTACTCGCCACCCCAGCGACGGCAGAAGTCGTCGAGGTTGCCGCTCTTGCGCTTCACCCGGCGCCGACGGCGGCGGTAGAAGATGCGGCCAAAGCCTTTGGTTTCGCGGCACACGTCCAGCCAGGCCTGTTGCTCGGCCACGGCAATGTCGGTGTCGTTGGTGTCGCTGAGCACGAAGAAGTCGAAGCGGTCGAGGTTGCCGCTGGCGGCCACCGACTCGAACGTTGCGCGCAGGCCGGCGAACACACGCGGCACGTCTTCGTTGCAGATCGGCATCACCAACGCGGTACGCGCCTCGGGTGCAATCGGCTCGTTGCCGGCGCTACTGCCCGAAATCTTGTATTTGTCGCGCCCGGTGAGCAGCTCGAGGAAGCCCATCAGTGCGGTCCAGAAGCCCGCCGATACCCAGCAGAACAGGATGCCGAAGAGGATCAGGATGGAGGTTTGCAAGGCATACGGCCACACCTGCACGACGGTGTCCCACAGCGACTGGCTGAGGATTTCGTCGAGGTCGACGAACGACCAGCCCTGGTACGGCAGGATGCCCTTCATGTACCAACCGGCGACGATGGTCTGGCCGATCATCAGGGCCAGCAGGATGTAACGGCGGATCGACCCAACCGTGCGCCAGCGTGCCGGCGGCAGCTCGCGCTTGGGTGGCTGCGGCGCGTTGGGACGGCCGGTCATGCGCCGCCACATGCGGATCAGCACGTTGGTGCGCCACGGCTCGGGCACGACCTTGGTGCGTTTGATCGGCGGGGCGATCTTCAGGCACAGGCGGCCGCTGCCATCGACACCGAGCATTTCGGCATCTTCCAGCTCGGCAGCACTGCCCACGGTCAAACGTGGACCGACCGAGGCCTGTACGGCCTCGGCAGGGCCGGCGGCCGGGTCGGCCGCCAGACGTTGGTGCAGCTCACTGAACGACGAGCAACTGGCGAGTTCCGCCCGTTGCTCGTCACTCAGTGGCAGGTGAGCCAGGTACTCGCCAAGCGATACTGGCCTTGCGTTTGAGTTACTCATCGGCAGGCAACTGATAGCTCCAGGTCTCGGTCAGCACCTTCTCGGTGGTGGCCGGGGCCCCGTTGGTGGGCGCCGCATCGGCGGCAGGTTGTTCGGCCTTGGCAGGTTGCTCGGCCTTCACGGCTTTCTCGGCCTTGGCATGTTTGGCTGCGGCCTTGTCCTGCTTGGCGTCCTGGGCAGGCTTGGCGGGCTCGACCGGCACATCACGCACCAGCGCGGCACGCATTTCGGTCGACTTGTTGGCTTCCTTGACCTTAAGACGCAGGGTCAGGCGCCAGCCCTTGGTCTCAGGGTTATAGCGCAGATTGTTTTCGACCACCTCGGCGTTGTCGTCAACGCTGATCTGGCTGCGCACGGCGGTATCTTCCGGCAAGGCGGCCAAGGCGGGGCCTGTGAAATCGACCAGGAAGGCCACGCTGCCGTCTGGCTGGCGGATCAGGTTGGACTGCTTGACGTCACCGGTGGAGCGCAGGGTCTGCTTGACCGAGCCCAGATCAGGCGCCTGGAATTTCGCCTCGTCGATGGTCCAGTGCAGGCGGTAGGCGTACTCGATCGGCTTGCCTGGCTCTGGCAGCTTCTCCGGGCTCCAGAAAGCTACGATGTTGTCGTTGGTTTCGTCGGCAGTCGGGATTTCGACCAGGTCGACGGTGCCCTTGCCCCAGTCACCCTTTGGCTCGATCCAGGCGCTTGGGCGCTTCTGGTAGTTGTCGTCGAGGTCTTCGAAGTCGCTGAAGGCACGCTGACGCTGCATCAAGCCGAAACCACGCGGGTTCTCGACGCTGAAGTTGCTCACCGCGAGGTGTTTCGGGTTGTTCAGCGGGCGCCACAGCCACTCGCCATTGCCGGCGTGAATCGACAGGCCTTCGGAGTCGTGCAGGGCCGGGCGGTAGTTGAGCACTTTGGACGGCTGGTTGGGGCCGAACAGGTACATGCTGGTCAGCGGGGCAATGCCCAGGCGGCTGACCTGGTCACGCAGGAACACGCGGGACTGCACGTCGACCACGGTATCGTTGCCTGGGCGCAGGGTCAGCTTGTAGGCACCGGTGGAGCGCGGCGAGTCCAGCAAGGCGTAGATCACCAGGTGCTTGTCGGCCGGCTTGGGTTTCTCGACCCAGAACTCGGTGAAGCGCGGGAACTCTTCGCCCGATGGCAGTGCAGTGTCGATGGCCAGGCCACGGGCCGACAGGCCGTACACATGGCCCTTGCCGACCACGCGGAAATAGCTGGCGCCAAGCAGGGTCATGATCTCGTCCTGCTTGTCGGCCTTGTTGATCGGGTACAGCACGCGGAAGCCGGCGTAACCAAGGTTCTTGGTGGTTTCCGGGTCGTGCGGCACGTCACCGAACTCGAAGCGGCTCGGGTCGTACTTGATTTCCTCGACCTTGGAGGCGGTGACTTCGTTGATTTTCACCGGGGTGTCGAAGTGCATGCCCTGGTGATAGAACGACAGTTTGAACGGGGTCTTGTCCTTGGCCCACTCGGCCTTTTCCTGCAGGAAATGGATTTTCTGGTAGTCCGCGAACTTCATGTCGCGGAACACCGCAGGCAGGTTGCTTTTTGGTGCGTCGTACTTCTGGCCGGCCAGATCCTTTGCCTTGGCTGCAACATCGTCAAGATTGAATGCCCACAGCTGGCCCGCGCTCATCAGGCCGACCAGTGCCACACTGGCCATCAGGGCCTTGCGTAGACGCACGCCGGGGATTCTTGATGCTTTTTGGGGACTAACAATCACGAGCAACCCTCGCCGAAAACAGATCATGAAACCAACGGCCAGCGACAAATGCCGGGTTGGCGAGCACTGTTCGGACCCCGTGAGGGCGTAATGATTCCCCAAACGGATCCAGACAATGCTCGAGTCAGAGTGAAACGAACCTGCGAACGCAGGTCCATGCAGCGCGCGATTATCCAGCAGGTCGCGTGACAACGCATCAGGCTGGAACAACTATTTATCGTACAAAACCCCTTGTTTTCCTATAAACAAAGGGTTTTTTGACCTCACATTTGTAACATAAATGTTACGGGGCCATCATTGACCAGGTGCACCTGCATATCCGCACCGAAGCGGCCGCTGGCCACGTCGGCGTGCTGAGCGTTTGCCTGCTGCAAAAGATAGTCGAACAATTCGGCGCCGAGGGCCGGTGGCGCTGCCGTCGAGAAGCTTGGGCGCATGCCATTGCGCGTGTCGGCCGCCAAGGTGAACTGCGACACCAGCAACAAGCCACCCCCGACATCCTTGAGCGACAGGTTCATCTTGCCTTGCTCGTCGCTGAACACACGGTAGTTCAACAGCTTGTGCAACAGCTTATCGGCCTGTTCACGGGAATCTTCAGGCTCGACCGCCACCAGTACCAGCAGACCCTGGTCGATGGCGCCGACCACCTCCCCCGCTACTTCGACGCGTGCACCGCGCACGCGCTGCAGCAGGCCCCTCATGCTTCTTCCAGGGGCAGGTCGAGCAGGCGCCGGGCCATCTGGTCGGCGGCACGTACCAGGGCATCGGTGATGCCAGGCTCCGAAGCCGCGTGACCGGCGTCACGGATCACTTTCAACTCGCTGTTCGGCCAGGCCTGGTGCAGGGCCCAGGCGTTGTCCAGCGGGCAGATCACGTCGTAGCGGCCGTGCACGATCACCGCCGGCAGATGGGCGATTTTCGGCAAGTCGCGGATCAGCTGATCCGGCTCGAGGAAGGCATTGTTCATGAAGTAGTGGCATTCGATACGGGCGATCGACAGCGCACGCTGCGGTTCGGAGAACCGGTCGACGACCAGCGGGTTCGGACGCAGGGTGGCGGTACGGCCCTCCCAGGTGGACCAGGCCTTGGCCGCATGCATCTGGGCAATCTGGTCGTTGCCGGTCAGGCGCTTGTGGAAAGCCTTGACCAGATCGCCACGCTCTTCCGGTGGAATCGGTGCGATGTAGTCCTGCCAGTAGTCCGGGAACATGCGGCTGGCGCCTTCCTGGTAGAACCATTCGATCTCCTGTGGCCGGCACAGGAAGATGCCGCGCAGGATCAGGCCATGCACACGCTCGGGGTGGGCCTGGGCGTACGCCAGGGCCAGGGTCGAGCCCCACGAGCCGCCGAAGAGCACCCACTTGTCGATACCCAGGTGCTCACGAATGCGCTCCAGGTCCTCGACCAGGTGCCAGGTGGTGTTGTTCTCCAGGCTCGCATGGGGCGTGGAGCGGCCACAGCCGCGCTGGTCGAAGGTGATGATGCGGTACAGCGTTGGGTCGAAGTAGCAACGGCTCTGGGCGTCGCAACCGGCGCCCGGCCCACCGTGGATGAACACCACCGGCAGACCTTCTGGCGAGCCGCTCTCGTCGACATACAGCACATGCGGCGCTTCCACGGCCAGATCGTGCCGGGCGTAGGGTTTGATCTGCGGGTAGAGGGTCTGCATTGCGCACTCCGTGTGAGGATTATTCGGCCGTGGGCCATCATAAACCTGAATTGCGCTTTGAGCACCGCCTCTTCCACTCAACGCGGGTAACGCGCTTCCCCCCAAGCCAGCAGCGCTTGCAAAAGCTGCTTCAATACCACTTGCGTCGGTTGCGCCAAGTCTTCCCGGTAGGCAAACGGCTCGGTTTCCTCCATGTACGTGCTTTGCGCCAGCTCCAACTGCACCGCATGGATATGGTTGGCCGGGTCGCCATAATGCCGGGTGATGTGCCCGCCCTTGAACCGGCCATTAAGCACATGGCTGTAACCTTGCGCCTCGGCGCACACGGCCTGCAGCCGCTCAGCCAGTGCCGGGTCGCAACTGGCACCGTTGAAAGTGCCCAGGTTGAAGTCCGGCAACTTGCCGTCGAACAGGTGCGGGATATGCGAACGGATCGAATGGGCATCCCACAGCAGCGCATAGCCAAACTGCTCGCGCAGCCGGTCCAGCTCGTGACGAAGGGTGTCGTGATAAGGGCGCCAGATTTGCTCCAGGTAACGTTTACGTTCTTCGCCGGACGGCACCAGCCCATCCTTGAACAGCGGCTCGCCTTCGAACAACGTGGCCGGGTACAGGCCCGTGGTGGCGCCGGCGTACAGCGGTTTGTCGTCATCCGGGCGATTCAGGTCGATGACGAAACGCGAATACTCCGCGGCCACCACGCTGGCACCCAGGTCACGGGCAAAGTCATACAGCCGCGGGATGTGCCAGTCGGTGTCCGGCAAGCTGCGCGCCTGGTCGACCAGGCCGTCGCGCACGGCGTCGCTCAGGCGCAGGCCGGCGTGCGGCATGCTGATCAGCAGCGGCAGGCGGCCTTGGTGAAAACTCAGTGCCTTGTCCATCATGCCTCGCTCAGTTGGAGATTTCGTGGCCCTTGCGCACCACGCGCTTGGGCAGGTCGCCACCCAGCCAGTAGGCCAGGTCGGCGGGACGTTCGATTTGCCAGGCGACGAAGTCAGCCACCTTGCCCACCTCCAGCGAGCCGTGGCTGTCGCCCAGGCCCAAAGCAGTGGCGGCATGCACGGTGACGCCGGCCAAGGCTTCTTCCGGGGTCATGCGGAAACAGGTACAGCCCATGTTCAGCATCAAGCGCAGTGACAGCCCTGGCGAAGTGCCGGGGTTGAGGTCGCTGGCCAGGGCAATCTTCACTCCGTGGCGGCGCAAGGCGTCCATGGGCGGCAACTGGGTTTCGCGCAGGAAGTAGAAGGCGCCCGGCAGCAGCACGGCGACCGTGCCGGCTTTTGCCATGGCAATGGCGTCTTCCTCGGTCATGAACTCCAGGTGGTCGGCCGACAGTGCCTGGTAGCGTGCTGCCAGGCTGGAGCCATGCAACGACGACAGCTGTTCGGCGTGCAGTTTGACCGGCAGGCCCAGCGCGCGCGCCTTGATGAACAACCGCTCGACCTGGGCTGGGGAGAACGCCAGGTGTTCGCAGAAGGCATCCACCGCATCCACCAGGCCTTCGGCGGCCAGGGCTGGCAGCATCTCGTCACAGATGTGCGCGATGTAATCGTCGGCCCGGCCCGCGTACTCCGGCGGCAAGGCATGCGCCGCCAGGCAGGTGGCACGCACCGCCAACGGCAGCTCGTCGGCCAAGCGCCGGGCCACACGCAGCATCTTGCGCTCGTTGGCCAGGTCCAGGCCGTAGCCGGACTTGATCTCGATCGTGGTCACGCCATCGCGCATCAGCGCCTGGACCCGCTGGCGAGCACTGGCGAACAGCTCGTCTTCGCTGGCCGCGCGGGTGGCCCGCACGGTGCTGGCGATACCACCGCCTTGCGCTGCGATTTCGGCATAGCTCACGCCTTGCAGGCGCTGCTCGAACTCACCGCTGCGGTTGCCACCGAACACCGCGTGGGTGTGGCAGTCGATCAGCCCCGGGGTGACCCATGCGCCGCCCAGGTCCACCGTGCGGTCAGCCTCGACCGGTGCCAGCTCGGCGCGTGGGCCGATCCATTCGATCAGCCCGGCGCTGGTGACGATGGCCGCGTCTTCGATGGCCGAGTATCGGCCTTCGGCCATGGTTGCCACATGGCAATGCTGCCAGAGGGTTCTCATGCACAATCTCCTTTACTAGCGGTGCAGCTCGGCCGGTTCCACTGCCGGCTGGCCCTGCCCTGCGCGCGGCTTGCACCACAGCAGGTAGGACGCCACCAGGAACACCACCCAGATCACGCCGACGATCAATGCCGCCTGGGTGTCCGGGAAGTAGCCAAGCACGCCAAAGATGAACACCATGAACGCAATGGCCATGGCCGGGCCATAGGGCCAGAACGGTACCGGGAACTTGAGCTGGGCCACTTCCTCACGGCTCATGCTGCGGCGCATGGCCACCTGGGTAAGCAGGATCATCAGCCACACCCACACCGTGGCGAAGGTGGCGATCGAGGCAATCAGCAGGAACACGTTTTCCGGGATCAGGTAGTTGAGCAGCACGCCGATCAGCAATGCAGCGCCCATCACCACCACGGTCATCCACGGCACGCCATGTTTCGACAGCTTGCCGAAGCTGCGTGGCGCATGGCCTTGATGGGCCAGGCCGTACATCATGCGGCCGGCGCCGAAGATGTCGCTGTTGATGGCCGAGATGGCGGCGGAAATCACCACGACATTCAGCACGGCGGCGGCCGAGCCAATCCCCAGGTTGCTGAAGATCTGCACGAACGGGCTGCCCTGGCTGCCGATTTGCGGCCAGGGGTACAGGCACATCAGCACGAACAGGGTGAGCACGTAGAACAGCAGGATGCGCAGGGGCACCGCGTTGATCGCTTTGGGGATGACGCGTTGCGGGTCCTTGGCCTCACCGGCGGTGACGCCGATGATCTCGATACCGCCGAAAGCGAACATCACCACGGCAAACGACGCAATCAGCCCGCCGATGCCGTTAGGCATGAAGCCGCCGTGGTCGAACAGGTTGCTCATGCCCACGGCATGCCCGGTGCCCACCTGGCTGAAACCGAAGGCCATGATGCCGAGCCCGGCCAGGATCATCGCGACGATGGCGCCGACCTTGAGCAGCGACAGCCAGAACTCCATCTCGCCAAATACCTTGACGTTGCACAGGTTGAGGCCGCCGATGATGAAGACGATACCCAGCACCCAGATCCAGCGGGCGACCTCCGGGAACCAGAAGCCCATGTAGATCCCGAAGGCGGTGACGTCGGCGATGGCGACGATGACCATCTCGAAGGCGTAGGTCCAGCCGAGGATGAAGCCGGCCATGGGGCCGAGGTAGGTGCTGGCGTAGTGACCGAAGGAACCGGCCACTGGGTTGTGCACGGCCATTTCGCCGAGGGCGCGCATGACCATGAACACGGCGGCGCCGCCGATCAGGTAGGCCAGCAGCACGGCCGGGCCGGCCATCTGGATGGCCGAGGCGGAACCGTAGAACAGCCCGGTGCCGATGGCGGAACCGAGGGCCATGAAACGGATGTGGCGGGCACTTAGCCCGCGTTTGAGACCTTGAGCTTGTTGCATGTCACGTCCTTAAATTGTTTTTGTGGTCGTGAGATCAGAAGGGGCTGCTGCGTAGCCCATTCGCGGGCACGCCCGCTCCCACAGGAATACCGCAGCTTTGTGCCGTACCTATGAGAGCGGGCGCGCCCGCAAAGGGCCGCAATGCGGCCCCCAGGGGCATTACAGGCTTGGCAGCACGCCCGCCGGCAACAAACCGGTCAGGCTGCCCTTGGCCAACAGTTCCACAGCCTTTTCGATGTCTGGCGCGAAGAAACGGTCACGGTCGTAGTGCGCCACTTCGCTGCGCAGCGCCTGGCGTGCCTTCTCCAGCTTGGCCGAAGTCTTCAGGCCCTTGCGCAGGTCCAGACCCTGGCAGGCGCCCAGCCATTCGATGGCCAGTACGCCACGGGTGTTTTCGGCCATTTCCCACAGGCGCTTGCCGGCAGCCGGGGCCATCGACACATGGTCTTCCTGGTTGGCCGAGGTTGGCAGGCTGTCGACGCTGTGCGGGTGCGACAGGGCCTTGTTCTCGCTGGCCAGGGCGGCAGCGGTCACCTGGGCGATCATGAAGCCGGAGTTCACCCCACCGTTTTCCACCAGGAACGGCGGCAGCTGGGACATGTGCTTGTCCATCATCAGCGAGATGCGGCGCTCGCTGAGCGAGCCGATTTCGGCAATGGCCAGGGCCAGGTTGTCGGCAGCCATGGCCACGGGCTCTGCGTGGAAGTTACCACCGGAAATCACGTCACCCTCGGCAGCGAACACCAGCGGGTTGTCCGACACAGCGTTGGCTTCGACGCCCAGTACCTCGGCGGCCTGGCGCAGCTGGGTCAGGCACGCGCCCATGACCTGCGGCTGGCAGCGCAGCGAGTACGGGTCCTGAACCTTGTCACAGTTCTTGTGCGACAGCGACACTTCGCTGGAATCGCCCAGCAGGTCGCGGAAGCAGGCGGCGGTGTCGATCTGGCCGCGCTGGCCACGCGCTTCGTGGATACGCGCATCGAACGGCGAACGCGAGCCCAATACGGCTTCGACGCTTAGGCCGCCGCAGGCGATGGCGGCGGCATACAGGTCTTCGGCCTGGAACAGGCCACGCAGGGCATAGGCGGTGGACGCCTGGGTGCCGTTGAGCAGGGCCAGGCCTTCTTTGGCAGCCAGGGTCAGCGGTTCGAGGCCGGCAACCGCCAGGGCTTCGGTAGCCGACAGCCATTGGCCCTTGTAGCGGGCTTTGCCTTCACCCAGCAGCACCAGCGACATGTGCGCCAGCGGTGCCAAGTCGCCGGAAGCACCCACGGAGCCTTTCAGCGGGATGTGCGGATAGACTTCGGCGTTTACCAGGGCAATCAGGGCGTCGATGACTTTGCGACGAATGCCGGAAAAGCCACGGCTGAGGCTGTTGATTTTCAGCACCATGATCAACCGCACCAGGTCGTCATCCAGCGGCGCGCCGATACCGGCGGCGTGGGACAGCACCAGCGAGCGCTGCAGGTTTTCCAGGTCGTGGCTGGCAATGCGGGTCGAGGCCAACAGGCCGAAACCGGTGTTGATGCCGTAGGCGGTGCGGTCTTCGGCAATGATTTGCTCGACGCAGGCAACGCTGGCGTCGATGGCCGGCGCGGCGCTGGCATCCAGTTGCAGGCGCACGGGCGCGGCGTGGATCGCGCGCAGCTGGGCCAAGGTCAGGGTGCCAGGCTTGAGGGTGAGTTCGGTCACTTTGCTACTCCAATCGCGTGGAGCCGCAGGCCCGTCGTTGGGTGCCTGCGCGCTCCTTCTTGTTGTTCAGTATCACCCCTTGCGGGGTGCGATCCAAAGCGTGGCGATCAGCCAGTGATCATCGGCAGGTCCAGGCCCTGCTCTTTGGCGCAGTCGATGGCGATGTCATAACCGGCATCGGCGTGGCGCATGACGCCAGTCCCTGGATCGTTGGTCAGTACGCGGGCGATACGCTCGGCAGCTTCATCGGTACCGTCACAGACGATGACCATGCCCGAGTGCTGCGAGAAGCCCATGCCCACACCACCGCCGTGGTGCAGCGACACCCAGGTGGCGCCGCCTGCAGTGTTCAGCAGGGCGTTGAGCAGTGGCCAATCGGAAACGGCGTCCGAACCATCACGCATGGCTTCGGTTTCGCGGTTGGGGCTGGATACCGAACCCGAGTCCAGGTGGTCACGGCCGATCACCACCGGTGCCGACAGCTCGCCGCTGCGGACCATTTCGTTGAAGGCCAGGCCCAGCTTGGCGCGAAGGCCCAGGCCAACCCAGCAGATACGCGCCGGCAGGCCCTGGAAGCTGATGCGCTCGCGGGCCATGTCCAGCCAGCGGTGCAGGTGGGCGTCGTCGGGGATCAGTTCCTTGACCTTGGCGTCGGTCTTGTAGATGTCCTCTGCCTCGCCAGACAGCGCCGCCCAGCGGAACGGGCCGATACCACGGCAGAACAGCGGGCGGATGTAGGCAGGGACGAAGCCTGGGAAGTCGAAGGCATTGGCCACGCCTTCTTCCTTGGCCATCTGACGGATGTTGTTGCCGTAGTCGAAGGTCGGGATGCCCTGTTTCTGGAAGTCCAGCATGGCCTGTACGTGCACGGCCATCGACTGCTTGGCGGCCTTGACCACTGCAGCCGGTTCGGTCTGCGCACGATCGCGGTACTGTTCCCAGGTCCAGCCGGCAGGCAGGTAGCCGTTCAGCGGGTCGTGGGCGCTGGTCTGGTCGGTGACCATGTCCGGGCGCACGCCACGCTTGACCAGCTCTGGCAGGATTTCGGCGGCGTTGCCGTGCAGGGCGATGGAAATGGCCTTGCCTTCGGCGGTGTACTTGGCGATGCGCGCCAGGGCGTCGTCAAGGTCAGTGGCCTGCTCGTCTACGTAGCGGGTTTCCAGACGGAAGTCGATGCGGCTCTGCTGGCACTCGATGTTCAGCGAGCAGGCACCGGCCAGGGTAGCGGCCAGTGGCTGCGCGCCACCCATGCCGCCGAGGCCTGCTGTGAGCACCCACTTGCCTTTCAGGCTGCCACCGTAGTGCTGGCGACCGGCTTCGACGAAGGTTTCATAGGTGCCCTGAACGATGCCTTGGCTGCCGATGTAGATCCAGCTGCCAGCGGTCATCTGGCCGTACATGGCCAGGCCCTTGGCGTCCAGTTCGTTGAAATGTTCCCAGTTGGCCCAGTGTGGCACCAGGTTGGAGTTGGCGATCAACACGCGCGGGGCGTTGCTGTGGGTCTTGAACACGCCGACCGGCTTGCCCGACTGCACCAGCAGGGTTTCGTCGTCTTCCAGGCGGGTCAGGGTTTCGACGATCTTGTCGTAGCATTCCCAGTTACGGGCGGCGCGGCCGATACCGCCGTACACCACCAGTTCTTTCGGGTTTTCCGCGACCTGCGGGTCGAGGTTGTTCATCAGCATGCGCAGTGGCGCTTCGGTCAGCCAGCTTTTGGCGGTCAGCTTGTTGCCACGTGGGGCACGGATTTCAACGTCACGGTATTTGTTGTTGTCGGTCACGGGAAAGGTCCTCTGCGGTCGTCCGCGGGCGGGTATGTCGTGGTGAATATACAAACACACCTTTACTTGTATGTACAAGCATGGACAACCAAAATAATTGGACCTGTGCGTTCCTGGCTTGGGTTTTGTGGTGGTGCATAGATCGAGCGCCGCGCGGGCGGCGCTCGATCTCACAGGCAATGAAAATGCATTGCCAAGCCCATCAGCGCAAAATGAGCTCGATCAAGCAAAACCGCCCCTGAACCTCCAGCCCAAGCAACTCGTCGTTGCCCTCCAGCCGCAGGCAGTCATACAACCCCAACCGCTGCGTCTCACGCCCGGCAACGCCAACCTCGACCTGGCTACCGGCCGCAAACAACAGCACCGTCGACGCCGAGCTGTACAACCGGCTGGTGCCATCGAACCACTGCAACCGCGCCCGATACCGCTGCGGCGCATAGATCAGGTTGAAATCGCGGATCGCCCCCCCCAGCAGCTTGCAACTGACCTGGCTTTCACCGCTGAAGGCAAAGGCATCGAACGGCAGCAACGGCCGGCTGGCCTGGCCGTCGACCATCAAGCGCATGCCGTCGCCCTGCAGCACGGTGATGATTCGCTGATAACCGGCGAAGGTGGAAAAACCACCCGACTCTTCGATATCGGCAATCGACAGGCGCCAGCCAAAGCCATCCAGGCCCTCGCCACTGTCGCGGGTAATTTCTTCGGTGAAACCGCCACCGTTCTTCCACGGCATGCGCGGGTAATCCTGCGCACGCAACAACTGCAGCTGGCTCATTTACTGAAACGTCCTTCCAGGCGATGACGGGAACCGGGGTGGATCAGCCGTGCAGCGGTCACCGGCTGGCGGCCGGACCAGGTACGGCGGCGAATCAGCAGGCACGGCTCGCCCCGCTCGATCTGCAGCAGGCGGCACTCTTCCGGCTCGGCCAGAATGGCCTCGACCACGTGCTCACCTTCGGTCAGCGGCGCCACCTGGGACAGGTAGGCGTAAGGCGTCTGCCGGGTGAAGTCCTGCTTGAGGTAGTCGGGGGCAATGGCCGCGTTGACGTAGCGGTCCTCGATCTGCACCGGCACGCCGTTCTCGAAATGCACGATCAGCGAGTGGAACACGCGCTGGCCTTCGCGCATGTCCAGGGCCAAGGCCCGCTCGGAGCCGGCGGCTTCCTCATTGAGGGTGATCACCTGGCAGCTATGCTGGTGGCCGCGCGCGGCAATTTCGTCGGCAATGTTGTTGACTTCGAACAGCGCCGAACGGCCCTTGGGCTCGGCCACGAAGGTGCCGACCCCTTGCATGCGCACCAGCAGCCCTTCGGCGGTGAGTTCACGCAGGGCACGGTTGATGGTCATGCGGCTGAAGCCCAGCTCGCTGACCAGTTCACTCTCCGAGGGGACCCGGTGATGGGGTGGCCAGCTGCCGTTGTCGATCTGCTGGATGATCATCTGTTTGACCCGGGCGTACAACGGCGCCGGGCCCTCGCCCATCTGGGCAACCAGCGCGGAGACAGGAGGTGTCGGCACGGCGTTGGATCCTTGTGCATATGGAGTGAGCGGTAGCTTGCCGCAGTTTACCCGGCAGGCAAACGGCTGTATATGTATATACAAGTTAACAATAACAGGATTTGCACAGATGTCCGCCTACTTCGCCGAACGCGCCCTGCTCCCCACGGGCTGGGCCAGCCATGTCCGTATCGAGGTCGCCAGCGATGGCCATGTGGCCCGCATCGAGCCCGGCGCTTCGGCCGAAGGCGCCGAGCGCCTGGCCGGCCCGCTGCTGCCCGGCATGCCCAATCTTCACTCGCATGCCTTCCAGCGCGCCATGGCGGGCCTGGCGGAAGTGGCCGGCAACCCCAACGACAGCTTCTGGACCTGGCGCGACCTGATGTACCGCCTGGTCGGGCAGATCACGCCGGACCAGTTGCAGATCATCGCCCGCCAGCTGTACATCGAAATGCTCAAGGCCGGCTACACCTCGGTGGCGGAATTCCACTACGTGCACCATGACCAGGCCGGCAAGCCCTACGCGGACCCGGCCGAACTGTCCTGCCGCATCAGCGCGGCCGCAGCCGACAGCGGCATAGGCCTGACCTTGCTGCCGGTACTGTACAGCCACGCAGGCTTCGGCGGCCAAGCACCGAACGACGGGCAGCGGCGCTTCATCAACTCCACCGAACAGTACCTGAAGCTGCAGGCACAACTGGCCCCGCTGCTGGCCGCGCAACCGGCGCAGCAACTGGGCTTGTGCTTCCATTCACTGCGGGCGGTAACGCCTGGGCAAATCGCCGATGTGCTGGCAGCCAGCGCCCCACAATGCCCGGTGCATATCCACATCGCCGAGCAGCAGAAGGAGGTGGACGATTGCCTGGCCTGGAGTGGCCTGCGTCCATTGCAGTGGCTGTACGAACATGTGGACGTGAACCCGCGCTGGTGCCTGGTGCACGCCACCCACGCCGAGCCGGACGAGGTCACCGCCATGGCCCGCAGTGGCGCGGTGGCTGGGCTGTGCCTGACGACCGAAGCCAACCTGGGCGACGGGATATTCCCGGCGGTGGACTTCCTGGCCCAGGGCGGGCGCATGGGCATTGGTTCGGACAGCCATGTGTCGCTGAGCGTGGTGGAAGAACTGCGCTGGCTGGAGTATGGCCAGCGGCTACGGGACCAGCGACGCAATCGCCTGTATCGTGGCGACCAGCCGATGGTCGGGCGCACGCTGTACGACGCTGCACTGGCAGGCGGCGCGCAGGCGCTGGGGCAGGCGGTCGGGGAGCTGGCCGTGGGCAAGCGCGCCGACTGGCTGGTGCTCGATGGGCAGGACCCTTACATCGCCATGGCGGATGGCGACGCCATTCTCAACCGCTGGCTGTTCGCCGGTGGGGATCGCCAGGTACGCGACGTGATGGTGAACGGACAGTGGGTGGTGCGCCAGGGTCGGCATGCGCAGGAAGCGGAAAGCGCGCAGGCATTTGCCGGCGTGCTGCGCCAGCTCTTGGGTTGAGCGTATTGGGGCTGCAAAGCAGCCCCAAACATCAGTGCATTTTCACGATTTGCTGATCGGACGCTCGCCAGATCAACCGACTGGTGTCATACCCCTGCTGCCGCGCCTTGGACAGCAGGTTCTCGCGCTCCCAGGCCGGCAACGTCGGCGTGCGCGACAGAATCCACAGGTGCTTGCGGTCCGGGCTGCCGACCACCGCTGTGCGGTAGCGATCATCCACGTACAGAATCCAGTACTCGCCCCGCGCCACGCCAGGCACCAGCTTGGTGAACCAGTTATCGAACTCTACCCACAGCTTGTCGGTATGCCCCGGCTCCTGGATGCTGGCATGCCCTTCGGCGCGCAGCCATTCATCACCCATGGTACGGCAGCGGTTGAGCACGCCAAAGGTGCCGTCCGGCTTGAGGTTGTAGTGTGCCTCGGACTGCTCGCAGCCGGTCTGGTAGCGCATGGGCAGGCGCGCCAGTTCGAACCATTTGCCCTGGTAGCGCTTGAGGTCGACATTGCCAGCGGTTTTCGGCGCCAGCGGGTCGTGCACGGAGCCTGCGCAACCACCCAGCAGCAACGCCAGGCATACCCCCATCAGCAGGTACAGGCGCCTCATTTGAGGCCCTGCCCGGAGTACATCAGTACCTTGTCAGCCGCGTACTGCACGCTGATGAAGCTCTTCTCGTCCCCCCAGGTGCAGCTGCTCATGCCCAGCGCGCCCGAACACTCGGTCGGCGTGCCGAGCAACTGCTCGACCTCGGCCTTGTTCATACCGGCCTTGATCTTGGAATAGTTTTCCTGATTGATCTTGCTGCAGGCAGTCAGAACGACGCACAGCGACAACAGGGCGAGGGAACGCAACGACATGAAGGACACTCCTGGAAGATGATACAGGCGAGTGGCCTGCAGTGATCTTCGACGGGAAAATCCCTCCCTGGTTCCCTGCCCCACCCCCTTTGCCCCTACACCATTGGTCGGATGGCCATTACTGTGCGATTAATCACAAAGAAATAGTCGTTCGCCCAATAAAAAGGCCGCCCTGAGGGCGGCCTTGCATCGCGATGGCCTGCGCAGCAGGCCCTTCGGGCATCAGAACCTGGAACCAGGCTCCAGCAAAAAGTCCATCTCTTCGCTGGTACTCGGTCGCTCCAGCACCAGGTTGCGGTGCGGGAAACGCCCGAACCGGGCAATGACTCGCTGGTGCTGCTCGGCATAGTCGAGGAAGCCTTCGAACAGCCGGCGGGTAGCCTCTGGCTGCTCATCCAGCAGCATCTGATAGCGCTCGACACACAAGTTCTGCCAGTCCAGCACCTCGGCATGCTCCAGCACCAGCAGTACGAACACCCGCTGGATGGGCAACAGTTGATAGTCCCAGCCCTTCTGCAGCCCCTGCATGGCCACCACCTGGGCACGCCGGTCGCCCTCGAAGGCGCGCGGCGTGTCGCGGTAAATCATGCGCGGCAGCTGGTCCAGCAAGATCAGCAGGCCCAGCCAGCCCTGCGGGCTTTGCTGCCACTCGTCGAGCCCGCCCGCCAGGGCCTGCTCGACCAGGTCGCCAAACAGCGCATGGGCGTCGGCATCATGATGCTTGCCGAACCACAGCGTGCTCTTCTCGTCAGCCACGGCCTGGGCACTGGTGCCCCAACCGAACCACCACTCCAGCAACGGCTGCCAAGGTGCGAGCATGACTTACTCCTTGTGGTAGGCGGTGACGCGCTCGACCTCTTCCTTCGAGCCAAGGATCACCGACACGCGCTGGTGCAGGCTTTCTGGCTTGATGTCGAGGATGCGATCGTAACCGTTGGTGGAAGCGCCGCCGGCCTGTTCGATGATGAACGACATCGGGTTGGCTTCGTACATCAGGCGCAGCTTGCCCGGTTTGCTTGGCTCGCGGGCATCACGTGGGTACATGAACAGGCCGCCACGGGTCAGGATGCGGTGCACGTCGGCTACCATCGAGGCAATCCAGCGCATGTTGTAGTTCTTCTTCAGCGGGCCGGTTTCACCTGCCAGCAGTTCGCCAACGTAGCGTTGTACCGGGGCTTCCCAGTGACGCTGGTTGGACATGTTGATAGCGAACTCGGCGGTGGTGGCCGGCACCTGGATGTTTTCGTGAGTCAGTACGAAGCTGCCCAGCTCACGGTCCAGGGTAAAGCCCTTGACGCCGTTGCCCAGGGTCAGGATCAGCATGGTCTGCGGGCCGTAGATGGCATAGCCGGCGGCAACCTGCTCGGTGCCTGGCTGCAGGAAGGCTTCTTCGTTGAGGCTTTCGTTCTGGCTCAGGTACTGGTTAGGGCAACGCAGCACCGAGAAGATGGTGCCGACCGATACGTTGACGTCGATGTTCGACGAGCCGTCCAGTGGGTCGAAGACCAGCAAGTAGGCGCCTTTCGGGTACTTGCCCGGGATCTGGTAGGCGTTGTCCATTTCTTCGGACGCCATGCCGGCCAGGTGGCCGCCCCACTCGTTGGCTTCCAGCAGGATGTCGTTGGAAATCACGTCCAGTTTCTTCTGGACTTCGCCCTGCACGTTTTCAGTGCCCATGCTGCCCAGCACGCCGCCAAGGGCGCCTTTGGAGACGTGATGGCTGATTTCCTTGCACGCACGCGCCACCACTTCGATCAGGAAGCGCAGATCGGCAGGGGTATTGTTGCTGCGGGTCTGCTCAATCAGATAGCGACTCAGGGTAACGCGGGACATGTATGGCTCCGAATGGATGGGGGAGATAAAAAACCCCCGCAGTTTACAGGGAGAGTGGCGGGCTAGCGAGTGATGAGACTCGCCACGGCTCTCAGACGGCACAATAGGTCGGTAGTTCAGCCTTCGCCAGGCCGGTGGTCGGAGTGAGGGCCATTCGCGGGTGAACCCGCTCCCACAAGGATCTACACAGGCCTTGCAGCTGTAGATTTCCCTGTGGGAGCGGGTTTACCCGCGAAGAGATCAGCACAGGCTTACATCAATCCAGAGCCTTCCAGATCTCGTTGGCATATTCGCGAATGGTCCGGTCCGACGAGAACCAACCCATCCGCGCGGTGTTCAGCACCGCCATGCGCCACCATTCCTGCGGCGTGTGCCACAGGTCTTCGACCCGTCGCTGGGCATCCCAGTAGGCATCGAAATCGGCGCATACGAGGAAACGATCGTAGGCCACCAGGCCATCGATCAACCCGGTGTAGCGTGACGGGTCGTCTGACGAGAACACGCCGCTGCGAATGGCCTGCAACACATCGCTCAAGCGGCTGGAGGCGGCTATGGCGGCATTGGCACCAAAATCACCGGCCCGCTTGCGTGCCTCGACCTGCTGCGCGGTCAGGCCGAAGATGAACATATTGTCGGCCCCTACCTGCTCGCACATCTCTACGTTGGCGCCATCCAAGGTGCCGATGGTCAGCGCGCCATTGAGGCCGAACTTCATGTTGCTGGTGCCAGAGGCCTCGTAACCGGCGGTGGAAATCTGTTCGGAAAGGTCCGCCGCCGGAATGATGCTTTCGGCCAGGCTGACGTTGTAGTTAGGCAGGAACACCACCTTCAGCAAGCCGCGCACGGTCGGGTCGTTGTTCACCACCCGGGCGATGTCGTTGGCCAGCTTTATGATCAGCTTGGCCTGGTGGTAACTGGCCGCAGCCTTGCCAGCGAAGATCTTCACCCGCGGCACCCAATTGGTGCCTGGGTCATTGCGCATGGCCTGGTACAGCGCAACGGTGTGCAGGAGGTTCAGCAGCTGGCGCTTGTACTCGTGAATGCGTTTGACCTGCACGTCAAACAGCGCCTCGGGGTTGACCGTAACGCCAATGCGGTCCTGGATGATGCTGGCCAGGGCGCGTTTGCTGTGCAGGCGCTGGGCCGCGAACTGCTTGCGGAAACCGGCTTTGTCGGCGAACGGCACCAGGCCGGCCAGAAGCGCCTCCGGGTCGTCCTTGAGTTCCGGGCCAAGCGCCTCGACCAGCATCTCGGTCAGCTGAGGGTTGGACTGGTACAACCAGCGGCGGAAGGTAATGCCATTGGTCTTGTTGTTGATCCGTTGCGGATAGAGCTTGTGCAGTTCGGAAAACACCGTGCTCTTCATCAGCTTGCTGTGCAGCGCCGACACGCCGTTGACGCTGTGCGAGCCAAGAAACGCCAGGTTGCCCATGCGCACCCGACGGCCGTTGTCTTCTTCGATCAACGACACCGCGCGCAGCACGTCGAAATCGTGCAGGCCTTTGGCCCGCAAGGCATCGATATGGAAGGCATTGATCAGGTAGATGATCTGCATGTGCCGCGGCAGCATGCGCTCCATCAACGCTACCGGCCAGGTTTCCAGGGCTTCGGGCAACAGGGTGTGGTTGGTGTAGGCGAGCGTACCGACGGTCAGCTCCCAGGCCTTTTCCCAAGGCACTTCGTGCTGATCCACCAGTAACCGCATCAACTCCGCCACGGCAATCGAGGGGTGGGTGTCGTTGAGCTGGATGGCCGCCGCATCGGGCAGGTTGAGCAGGTCCTTGTGCATGTTCAGGTGACGGCGCAGCAAGTCCTGCAGCGAAGCCGACACAAAGAAATACTCCTGGCGCAGGCGCAACTCCTGACCGGCCTCGGTACTGTCAGCCGGGTACAGCACACGCGAGATGCTCTCGGCACGCGCCACTTCGGCCACCGCCCCCAGATGGTCACCGGCGTTGAAACGCTCCAAGTGCAGCTCTTCCAACGCCCGTGCACGCCACAAGCGCAGGGTATTGACGCTGGCTCCGCGCCAGCCGACCACCGGCGTATCGTAAGCCACCGCCCGCACCGTTTCACCGGGCGACCATACCTGGCGCGGGGTACCGCTGGCATCGTGCACGGTTTCGACACTGCCGCCGAAGCTGATCGGGTAGATCACCTCGGCGCGTTCGAACTCCCAGGGGTTGCCGAAATCCAGCCAGTTTTCAGTCTGCTCCTGCTGCCAGCCATCGACCACCGCCTGCCGGAACAGCCCGTGCTCGTAGCGGATGCCGTAGCCATGGGCAGCGATACCCAAGGTAGACATGCTCTCCATGAAGCATGCAGCCAGTCGGCCCAGGCCACCATTGCCCAACGCAGCATCCGGCTCAAGCAGACGAATACGTTCAAGGTCCACATCCAGCCCTTCCAGCGCATCGCGCGCGATGTCCAACAAGCCCAAGTTGCTCAGGCTGTCGTACAGCAGGCGGCCGATGAGGAACTCCAGGGAAAGGTAGTAGACCCGTTTCTGGCTGCGCCGATAGGCCTGACGCGTATGATCCATCCAGTGATCGACCATGTGATCGCGCGCAGCCAGGGCAATGGCTTCGAACCAGTCATGGTCGAAGGCGTGCTCCGGGTCCTTGCCGACCGCGTAGGTCAGCTTGTTCAGTACAGCAGCGCGAAAATCCGCGACTTCGGCGTCACGAGCTTTAGGTTCCTGGGACATGCGGCATCCTCGGGCAAGTTGACGAAAGCGGAGGGAGATTGATGAGACTAGACCCTTCGACCGGGAGTGACAGTTACGGTTCGCAGTTTTCATGCCGACGCTGCGATTCCGGCAAAAGGTTGTTCATAAATTGAACAATTCCGGTATCATCGCGCGCCCCAAGACCGTGATCCACCCTATAAAGATGAAAACGACCCTGATCGCCGCGGCCGAAGTCGACCGCCTGGAGACCTGGCAGCGCTATACCAGCAACATGTGCCATGGCTGCCATTCGACCTGCTGCACCCTGCCGGTGGAGGTGAAGATCAAGGATCTGATCCGTATCGGCGTGGTCGACGAGTTCGAAAAAGACGAACCGCCGAAGAACGTGGCTAAACGCTTGCAGAAGGAAGGCATCATCGAGCGCTTCAACCAGAAGTCGGGGATTTTCACCCTGACCCGGATGAGCAACGATGACTGCATGTACCTGGATCGTAAAAGCCGCCTGTGCACCATTTATGACAAGCGCCCGGATACCTGCCGCAACCACCCCAAGGTCGGGCCGCGGCCGGGGTATTGTGCGTACAAGCCCAAAGTGGTTGGGCGCTGATCCTGCGTTGCATTTGAGCCCCTGGGGCTGCTTTGCAGCCTCCAAAATCTCAAGGCAAAAAAAAACGCCCCCGGCCTTTCGACCGGGGGCGTTTTCATTCAGCCTGAGCTAACTCAGTTCTTGGCTTTCTTGGCAGCGCGGGTACGCTCGCCTTCGTCCAGGATCTTCTTGCGCAGACGGATCGACTTCGGCGTCACTTCGCACAGCTCGTCGTCCTGGATGAATTCCAGGGCCTGCTCGAGGGTGTGGCGAACTGGCGGTACCAGGGCGATGACTTCGTCTTTGCCCGAAGCACGCATGTTGTCGAGCTTCTTGCCTTTGGTCGGGTTCACGCCCAGGTCGTTATCGCGGCTGTTCAGGCCGATGATCTGACCGTTGTAGATCTCCTGGCCGTGTTCAACGAACAGCTTGCCACGTGCCTGCAGGGTTTCCAGCGAGTAGGTCAGCGCCTTGCCGGTCTCGACCGAAACCAGTACACCGTTGAGGCGGCCGGACATTTGGCCCGACTTCATGGTGTCGTAGCGATCGAAGATCGAGGTCAGGATGCCTGCACCGTTGGTCAGGGTCAGGAACTGGTTACGGAAACCGATCAGACCACGGGCTGGAATGTTGTACTCCAGGCGAACACGGCCTTTGCCATCCGGAACCATGTTGGTCAGGTCGCCTTTACGCAGACCCATCTCTTCCATCACCTTGCCCTGGGATTCTTCAGGGATGTCGATGGTGACGTTCTCGAACGGTTCCTGCTTGACGCCGTCGACTTCGCGGATGATCACTTCAGGACGGCCCACAGCCATCTCGAAGCCTTCACGACGCATGGTTTCGATCAGTACCGACAGGTGCAGCTCACCACGGCCCGAAACCTTGAACTTGTCTGGGGAATCGGTTTCCTGAACGCGCAGAGCAACGTTGTACAGCAGCTCCTTGTCCAGACGGTCCTTGATGTTACGGCTGGTGACGAACTTGCCTTCTTTACCGCAGAACGGCGAGTCGTTGACCTGGAAGGTCATCGAAACGGTTGGCTCGTCAACGGTCAGCGGCTTCATCGCTTCTACCGCGTCCGGGGCGCACAGGGTGTCGGAGATGAACAGCTCGTCGAAACCGCTGATGCAGACGATGTCGCCAGCCTGGGCTTCTTCGACGTCGATGCGGTGCAGGCCATGGTGACCCATCAGCTTCAGGATACGGCCGTTACGCTTCTTGCCGTTGGTGTCGATGGCGACAACCGGGGTGTTCGGCTTGACGCGACCACGGGCGATACGGCCAACACCGATAACGCCGAGGAAGCTGTTGTAGTCCAGTGCCGAGATTTGCATCTGGAACGGGCCGTCACGGTCAACGGAAGGAGCCGGTACGTTGTCGATGATCGACTGGTACAGGGCGGTCATGTCTTCGCCCATTTCGGTGTGGTCCAGACCGGCAATGCCGTTCAGGGCCGAGGCGTAGACCACTTTGAAGTCCAGCTGCTCGTCGGTAGCGCCGAGGTTGTCGAACAGGTCGAAGATCTGGTCCAGAACCCAGTCAGGACGTGCGCCCGGACGGTCAACCTTGTTGATCACGACGATTGGCTTCAGGCCGGCTTCGAAGGCCTTCTTGGTCACGAAGCGGGTTTGCGGCATTGGGCCGTCCTGGGCGTCGACCAGCAGCAGCACGGAGTCGACCATCGACATTACACGCTCAACCTCGCCACCGAAGTCGGCGTGGCCGGGGGTGTCGACGATGTTGATGTGGTAGCCGTTCCAGTTGATGGCGGTGTTTTTCGCCAGAATGGTAATACCGCGCTCTTTTTCCTGGTCGTTGGAGTCCATGACGCGCTCGTCGTTGAGCTCGTTACGCTCCAGAGTGCCGGACTGACGCAGGAGTTTGTCGACCAGGGTGGTTTTACCATGGTCAACGTGGGCGATGATGGCGATGTTACGCAGATTTTCGATCACAAGTGTATCTCGATCAGAGGATTCGGTTGCCGCCCAGTGTAGGCGGCCAATATGTACTGTTTAAGGCTCAGCGGGCCCGGCGGTCGGGAGGGCGATGGCGGATACTGCCGCCATACAGCCCCGGCGTCTTATGTCGGACGATAAACACGCACATTGGCATGTCCCTCACTGAGCAGGTGGTGTGCGTGCAAACGGCTCATCACACCCTTGTCGCAATACAGCAAGTACTGGCGCGTGGGGTCCAGGTGCTTGAACTTGCTGTTGATGGCATAAAACGGCATGGCCTGGACTTCGATACCGTCCAGCACCAGAGGTTCGTCTTCCTGGGCATCAGGGTGACGAATGTCGATGACGATCTGCCCCGACAGAGCCTCGGTCACTTCCTCGATTTCGACGTCCTTGCCCAGCTCGTCGATCACATGGTCGATGGAGATGAGCTTGGCGCGTTCCAGGGCGCGCTCCAGCACCGCCATGTCGAACTGCTTCTCTTCATGCTCCATGCGGTGGCGCTTGGCATGGGTGGTCGGGTTCACCGAAATCACGCCGCAGTATTCTGGCATGTGCTTGGCGAAGTCGGCGGTGCCGATTTCGTTGGCCTGGTCGATGATGTCCTGCTTGTGGCTCGCCAGCAGAGGGCGCAGCACCAGCTTGTCGGTGGCCGAGTCGATGATCGACAGGTTCGGCAAGGTCTGGCTGGATACCTGGGAGATCGCCTCGCCGGTCACCAGCGCGTCGATTTCCAGGCGGTCGGCCATGTGCGCGGCACCGCGCAGCATCATGCGCTTGAGGGTCACACCCATGTAGCTGTTGTCGACCTTGTTGAGGATCTCGCCAACCACCTCTTCGAACGGCACGCTGATGAACAGCACGCGCTGGCTGCTGCCGTACTTTTTCCACAGGTAGTGGGCCACTTCCATCACGCCCAGCTCGTGGGCACGGCCGCCGAGGTTGAAGAAGCAGAAGTGGGTCATCAGGCCACGGCGCATCATCTGGTAAGCCGCCACGGTGGAGTCGAAGCCACCGGACATCAGCACCAGGGTCTGCTCCAGGGCGCCCAGCGGGTAACCGCCGATGCCCTGGTGCTGGTTGTGGATGACGTACAGGCGCTGGTCGCGGATTTCGATGCGCACCAGCACTTCGGGCTTCTTCAGCTCGATGCCGGCGGCGCCACACTGCTGGCGCAGCTGGCTGCCGACGTAACGGTCGACGTCCATCGAGGTGAAGTCATGGTGGCCACCGCGCTTGCAGCGCACGGCGAAGTGCTTGCCGGCCAGCAGGTGACCGAAGTGGTGCTTGCACTTGGCGACGATGTCGTCGAAGTCACCCAGCGGGTATTCCTCTACCTGCAGGAAGTGGGTGATACCCGGCGTGCAGGTGAGGCGCTCGATCATCTCGCGCTGGACTTTTTCGTCCTCGATGCGGGTGACCACTTCGAGATTGTCCCAGACACCATCGACCGCGAGCTCAGGATCGAGGTCCTTGAGCACGTTGCGGATGTTCTTGGCGAGCTGGCGGATGAAACGCTTGCGCACCGGCCGGCTCTTGATGGTGATTTCTGGGAAGACTTTGACGATAAGTTTCATTGGTTAACAGCGCGCGCAGGGCCTGCCGAAAATGAGGGGCGCGAATTATATCGGAAATTGCTCAGGATTTGACCAACTTTTGATCAGAAGCTTTGAGATAAATGCATGAGGCGGGTTTTGTGCCGCCTGTTCCGGCCTTTTCGCGTGCAAACCCGCGGAAAGCCCTCAAAGAAAGCACAAAGCCCAGATCGCGCACTGTATTGGTGCGCTGACACCAAAACTCGCATCTAAAGGGTGCATTTTTACCCGCCACCCCTACGCCAAATGCCCACAAACGCCCCCTTTTATCCCGCCTTCGCCATTTTCGGGCACTGGCATGCAATTTGCTCCCTTGTGAGGCAGGTAAGCTTGGCCGACTATCCGCGCCCGGCAACACCCTTTTTCCAGGGCAGCGGCCCACCGCGCTCTAGACCATCCGGAGGACAACATGTCGAAGTCGGTTCAACTCATCAAAGATCATGACGTCAAGTGGATTGATCTGCGTTTCACGGACACCAAAGGCATTCAGCACCACGTGACCATGCCGTCGCGTGATGCGCTGGACGAAGACTTCTTCGAAGTCGGCAAGATGTTCGACGGTTCCTCCATCGCTGGCTGGAAAGGCATCGAAGCCTCCGACATGATCCTGATGCCGGTCGACGACACTGCCGTCCTGGACCCGTTCACCGAAGAGCCAACCCTGATCATCACCTGCGACATCGTCGACCCGTCGAGCATGCAGGGCTACGATCGCGACCCACGCGCCATCGCCAAGCGTGCCGAAGAGTACCTGAAGAGCACCGGCATCGGTGACACCGTCTTCGCCGGCCCAGAGCCTGAGTTCTTCATCTTCGACGAAGTGAAGTTCAAGTCGGACATTTCCGGCTCGATGTTCAAGATCTTCTCCGAGCAAGGCTCGTGGATGACCGACGCTGACGTGGAAGGCGGCAACAAAGGCCACCGTCCAGGCGTGAAAGGCGGCTACTTCCCGGTTCCGCCGTTCGACCACGACCACGAAATCCGTACTGCCATGTGCAACGCACTGGAAGAAATGGGCCAGACCGTTGAAGTTCACCACCACGAAGTGGCGACTGCCGGCCAGAACGAAATCGGCGTCAAGTTCAACACCCTGGTGAAAAAGGCTGACGAAGTACAGGCGCTGAAATACGTCGTGCACAACGTTGCCGACGCCTACGGCCGTACCGCCACCTTCATGCCTAAGCCTCTGTACGGCGACAACGGCTCGGGCATGCACGTACACATGTCGATCTGGAAAGACGGCAAGAACACCTTCTCGGGTGAAGGCTATGCCGGCCTGTCCGACACCGCCCTGTACTTCATCGGCGGTATCATCAAGCACGGTAAGGCCCTGAACGGCTTCACCAACCCGTCGACCAACTCCTACAAGCGTCTGGTCCCAGGCTTCGAAGCCCCGGTAATGCTGGCCTACTCGGCTCGCAACCGTTCCGCCTCGATCCGTATTCCTTACGTCGGCAGCCCGAAAGCCCGCCGTATCGAAGCCCGCTTCCCGGACCCATCGGCCAACCCGTACCTGGCCTTCGCGGCCCTGCTGATGGCTGGCCTGGATGGCATCCAGAACAAGATCCACCCAGGCGACGCGGCCGACAAGAACCTGTACGACCTGCCACCAGAAGAAGCCAAGAACATCCCGCAAGTGTGCGGCAGCCTGAAAGAGGCTCTGGAAGAGCTGGACAAAGGCCGCGCGTTCCTGACCAAGGGCGGCGTGTTCTCCGACGACTTCATCGATGCCTTCATCGAGCTGAAGAGCGAAGAGGAAATCAAGGTCCGCACCTTCGTACACCCGCTGGAATACGAGCTGTACTACAGCTGCTGATCTGATCGGCGCCTCGTGCCGGTGACGTGATCATAACGGCCTCCCTCGGGAGGCCGTTTTCGTTTCTGCACGCCCTGCAGAAGCACCGCCACCCCGCCATCACGCTATGCTCTATCTTGGTGCACAAATTGACACCGTGCCCTCATTTGCTCCCCAATCTGGGTCAAGTTAAACGTTTCATCCAGACTTTCTGGTCCGAAGTTGCGCAGATCCAGGCCTTTATCGGCAAATTCCGCTTCTTTTCGGAGCTTTGGTTTGTTTCTTGCATTTTCTTGCCGAGAGTCTCGCACCAGCGGAACCACCCCGCGTCCGGCCCAGGCCAAAGCAGTGCCGGGCAAGCGCCAAAAGAGGTCAACGACGCCTTATGACCATCAGCGATGCACAGCACCGTCTGCTTCTGGACAACCTGACTACCGCCACGTTGCTGCTCAACGCCGAGCTGCGCCTGGAGTACATGAACCCGGCAGCGGAAATGCTGCTGGCCGTCAGTGGCCAGCGTAGCCATGGGCAGTTCATCAGCGAGCTGTTCACCGAATCGACCGAGGCACTCAGCTCGCTGCGCCAGGCGGTCGAGCAGGCGCACCCATTCACCAAGCGTGAAGCACAGCTCACTTCGCTGACCGGGCAGACCATCACCGTCGACTACGCGGTAACGCCAATCCTGCATCAGGGCCAGACCCTGCTGTTGCTTGAGGTGCACCCACGCGACCGGCTGCTGCGCATCACCAAGGAAGAGGCTCAGCTGAGCAAGCAGGAAACCACCAAGATGCTGGTGCGCGGCCTGGCCCATGAAATCAAGAACCCCCTTGGCGGCATCCGTGGCGCGGCCCAGTTGCTGGCCCGCGAACTGCCCGAGGAAGGCCTGCGCGACTACACCAACGTGATCATCGAAGAGGCCGACCGCCTGCGTAACCTGGTCGACCGCATGCTCGGCTCGAACAAGCTGCCATCGCTGGCCATGACCAACATTCACGAAGTGCTCGAGCGGGTCTGCAGCCTGGTCGACGCTGAAAGCCAGGGCTGCATCACTTTGGTGCGCGATTACGACCCTAGCCTGCCGGACGTATTGATCGACCGCGAGCAGATGATCCAGGCCGTACTCAATATCGTACGCAATGCCATGCAGGCGATCAGCTCGCAGAATGAGCTGCGGCTGGGCCGCATTACCTTGCGCAGTCGCGCCTTGCGCCAGTTCACCATCGGCCACGTGCGCCACCGCCTGGTGGCGCGGGTCGAGATCATCGACAACGGCCCGGGCATCCCGCCGGAACTGCAGGACACTCTCTTCTATCCCATGGTCAGTGGCCGCCCGGACGGCACCGGGCTGGGCCTGGCCATTACCCAGAACATCATCAGCCAGCACCAGGGCCTGATCGAGTGTGAAAGCCACGCAGGCCACACCGCCTTCTCGATCTACCTGCCCCTGGAACAAGGAGCCACCGCCTCATGAGCCGAAGTGAAACCGTATGGATCGTCGACGATGATCGCTCCATCCGCTGGGTCCTGGAAAAAGCCCTGCAACAAGAAGGCATGACCACCCAGAGCTTCGACAGCGCAGACGGTGTGATGGGGCGCCTGGCGCGCCAGCAACCGGACGTGATCATCTCCGACATTCGCATGCCTGGCGCCAGCGGCCTCGACTTGCTGGCACAGATCCGCGAACAGCACCCGCGCCTGCCGGTGATCATCATGACCGCCCATTCCGACTTGGACAGCGCGGTGGCCTCGTACCAGGGGGGGGCCTTCGAGTACCTGCCCAAGCCATTCGACGTCGACGAAGCGGTCTCGCTGGTCAAGCGTGCCAACCAGCACGCTCAGGAACAGCAGGGCCTGGATGTGCCACAGAACCTGGCGCGTACCCCGGAAATTATCGGTGAAGCCCCGGCGATGCAGGAGGTGTTCCGCGCCATCGGCCGCCTCAGCCACTCCAACATCACCGTGCTGATCAACGGCGAGTCCGGCACCGGCAAAGAGCTGGTGGCCCACGCCCTGCACCGGCACAGCCCGCGCGCGGCGTCGCCGTTCATTGCCCTGAACATGGCCGCCATCCCCAAGGACTTGATGGAATCGGAGCTGTTCGGCCATGAAAAGGGGGCCTTCACCGGCGCTGCCAACCTGCGCCGGGGCCGTTTCGAGCAGGCCGATGGCGGTACGCTGTTCCTCGACGAAATCGGTGACATGCCTGCCGACACCCAGACCCGCCTGCTGCGCGTGCTGGCCGATGGCGAGTTCTATCGTGTGGGCGGCCATGTACCGGTCAAGGTCGACGTGCGCATCATCGCCGCCACCCACCAGAACCTGGAGTCACTGGTGCAAGCCGGCAAGTTCCGTGAGGACTTGTTCCACCGCCTGAACGTGATCCGTATCCATATCCCGCGCCTGGCCGACCGCCGCGAAGACATCCCCGCGCTCGCCCGCCACTTCCTTGCCCGGGCCGCTCAGGAGCTGGCGGTCGAGCCGAAGGTCCTCAAGCCTGAGACCGAAGAGTTCATCCGCAACCTGCCCTGGCCGGGCAACGTGCGGCAGATGGAAAACACTTGCCGCTGGATCACCGTGATGGCTTCCAGCCGCGAAGTGCTGATCGGCGACCTGCCGCCCGAGCTTCTGAACCTGCCACAGGACGCCGCACCGGTGACCAACTGGGAGCAGGCCCTGCGCCAGTGGGCCGACCAGGCGTTGGCGCGCGGGCAGACCAACCTGCTGGACAGCGCAGTGCCCAGCTTTGAACGGATCATGATCGAGACGGCGCTCAAGCACACCGCCGGACGGCGCCGGGATGCCGCGCTGTTGCTGGGTTGGGGGCGTAATACCCTGACGCGCAAGATCAAGGAGCTGGGGATGAATGTGGCAGGTGGGGATGACGAGGAAGGTGACGAGCACTGAGTGCTGGGTTAGCCCGTAAGATCTCTGGGGCTGCTGCGCAGCCCATCGCGACACAAGGCCGCTCCCACAGGACGCCGCTCAGTTCAGAGGCGGTGCTATCCCTGCGGGAGCGGCCTTGTGTCGGGATAGGCCTGCGAAGCAGGCCCGGCTTTTTCAGCCCCGATGCACCGATCCTGTGCCCCATGCACCGCTCAAAGGCACAAATCCCCTCAAAACCCGGCCAATTCCACCTCAAAGCCCAACATTCACGGGCTTTGCAAAACTGGCACGCCCCCTGCAATAGCTAATACATACCCAGTTTCGGGGGCCCTGGTACAGGCAGGCCGGGAAATCCCCTCTTTTATTCGCAGCATCGCCCGTTTTGGGGACCTCGGTACAGGCAGGCCGGGAAATCCCCCCTTTATACGCAGCACCCCTTTTGGGGACCCTGGTACAGGCAGGCCGGGAAATCCCCTCTTTTATTCGTGCAATTTCACCTGCACACGCCAGCGCCCGTCGTCCTCTGCACCGCTCCACTCGCCGTGCAGGGGGCGCGCGGCCACCACCGTCAGCAACAACCCTTCCTGGCTGTTCTGTACCCGCCAGCTCACCGGCTTGCCCTGCAGGCTCAGTTGCCCCTGCTGGGCCTTGCCCTGGGCCTGGAACAGCAATGCCACTGTACCTTCCACGTTCTCGCCGTGCAGCTTGGGCTCTTCGTTGAACCACAGCTGCAGGCCGTCCTGCACCACTTGCACCTGCTGCAGCTCACGCTCGTCGGGCGTAGTCAGGCGACCAATCATTAGCCCCACCATCAAGCCGACAATCGCCAACGACAGCATCACCCGCGGGAAGGCCTTCGAACGCACGTCCGGTTCAGGGGTAGAATGCCCGTCATCTTCACGCTTGGAGCCGTGCATGTTTCACGTCATCCTTTTTCAACCAGAAATTCCGCCGAATACCGGCAACATCATTCGCCTGTGCGCCAACAGCGGCTGCCACCTGCACCTGATCGAACCCATCAGTTTCGAACTGGATGACAAGCGCCTGCGCCGCGCGGGGCTGGACTACCACGAGTATGCCACGCTCAAGCGCCACGAGAGCCTGGCCGGATGCCTGGAAAGCCTGGGCAACCCACGGCTGTTCGCCTTCACCACCAAGGGCTCGCACCCCTTCCACGAAGTGGCTTACCAGCCGGGCGATGCGTTCCTGTTCGGGCCAGAGAGCCGCGGGTTGCCGGCCGAGGTGTTGGACAGCCTGCCGGCCGAACAACGCCTGCGCCTGCCGATGCGGCCGGGGTGCCGTAGCTTGAACCTGTCCAATACCGTGGCGGTGACGGTGTACGAGGCATGGCGGCAGAACGGGTTCGCTGGTAGCTGATCGCCCTTGCAGGCAACAAAAAAGCGCCCCTAGAGGCGCTTTTTCGATACAGGCAGAATTACTGCACGGTCGGCACTTCGCCCGCTTCCTGCATGCGCTGCATTTCTTGCGCGTACAGGGCATCGAAGTTGACAGGCGACAGCATCAGCGCCGGGAACGAACCGCGGGTCACCAGGCTGTCCAGGGTTTCACGGGCGTAAGGGAACAGGATGTTCGGGCAGAACGCGCCCAGGGTGTGGCTCATCGAAGGCGCATCGAGGTTGGCGATCAGGAAGATACCGGCCTGCTGCACTTCAGCGATGAAGGCCACTTCGTCACCGTTCTTGACGGTTACCGACAGGGTCAGCACCACCTCGTGGAAGTCGCCTTCCAGGGCTTTCTGCTTGGTGTTCAGGTCCAGCGCAACGCTCGGCTCCCAAGTCTGGCGGAAGATCTGCGGGCTTTTCGGGGCTTCGAACGACAGGTCACGCACATAGATGCGTTGCAGGGAGAACTGAGGGCTGTTGTCTTCTGCAGCAGCGCCGTTGGTCTGTTGGTCAGTCATGGCAGATCCTTATCCTAATGTTTTTGAATGCAGTGCAAATCAGGCCGCCAGCAGCGCGTCGAGCTTGCCGGCGCGCTCCAGGGCATAGAGGTCATCGCATCCACCGACATGGGTGCTGCCGATCCAGATCTGCGGCACCGACGTACGGCCGGCCTTCTGGCTCATCTCGGCGCGAACTTGCGGCTTGCCGTCCACCTTGATTTCCTCGAAGGCCACGCCCTTGCTCTCGAGCAGGTACTTGGCGCGCATGCAGTAGGGGCAGTAGTCGCTGGAATAGACGATGACGGGCTTCATATCACTTCACCAGGGGCAGGTTATCGGCTTTCCAGCTGGAAACGCCACCGCTCAGTTTGGCGGCGGTGTAGCCAGCCTTGAGCAGTTCGCGGCAGTGGGTGCCGGACTGCTGGCCCATTGCGTCGACGACGATCAGGGTCTTTTCTTTGTGCTTCTCCAGCTCGCTCATGCGGGCGGCCAGTTTGTCCTGCGGAATGTTGATCGCACCGACGATGTGACCGGCCGAATATTCCTTGGCCGGGCGAATGTCGACCACCAGGCCCTTCTCGGCATTGACCAGGGCCGTCAGCTGGCCATTGCTCAGGCTCTGGCCGCCGCGACGGATTTCGTTGATCAGCAGCAGGACCAGCAGAATGAGGAAGATCGCAACCAGGATGTAGTGATCTGTCGCGAATTGAATCAGGTGAGCAACCATCAGCGGTGTTCCAGGCGATTGAAAATGCCGGCCAGTATACACAGCCCCCCAGTGCCACCAAAGCCCGACGGGCCGGCCGGAAAGGTACCTTCATGTTGCCGCATTGGCCGCGCTGGTCAGGGAACAGGACGAATATTCGCCGCAGGTGGCGTATTTGCCCTAAAATGCGTGTCTTTATCATCTTTGAACAACCGTGAGTTTGATTGATGACGAGTACGCCCAAACCCCTGGTCCTGATCATCCTGGATGGCTTCGGCCACAGCGAAGTCCCCGAACACAACGCCATCTTTGCCGCCAATACGCCGGTCTATGATCGCCTGCGCGCTACCTTGCCGCATGGCCTCATTTCCGGCTCGGGCATGGATGTCGGCCTGCCGGACGGGCAGATGGGCAACTCCGAAGTCGGTCACATGAACCTGGGGGCCGGCCGCGTCGTCTACCAGGACTTCACCCGCGTCACCAAAGCCATCCGCGATGGCGAGTTCTTCAAAAACCCGGTGCTCACCGGTGCCGTGGACAAGGCAGCCAGTGCCGGCAAGGCCGTGCACATCCTCGGCCTGCTGTCCGATGGTGGCGTACACAGCCACCAGGACCACCTGGTGGCCATGGCCGAACTGGCTGCGCAGCGCGGAGCGGAAAAGATCTACCTGCACGCTTTCCTCGATGGCCGCGACACCCCGCCACGCAGCGCACAGTCGTCGATCGAACTGCTCGACGCCACCTTCGCCAAACTGGGCAAGGGCCGCATCGCCAGCCTGATCGGCCGCTACTACGCCATGGACCGCGATAACCGCTGGGACCGCGTCAGCGCCGCCTACAACCTGATCGTCGACAGCACAGCCGAATACACGGCCGACACCGCCCAGGCCGGCCTGGAAGCGGCCTACGCCCGTGACGAAAGCGACGAGTTCGTCAAAGCCACGCGCATCGGCGAAGCCGTCAAGGTTGAGGACGGCGACGCCGTGGTCTTCATGAACTTCCGCGCCGACCGTGCTCGCGAGCTGTCCCGTGCGTTTGTCGAGCCGGACTTCACTGAGTTTGCCCGCGCGCGCCTGCCGAAAATGGCGGCCTACATCGGCCTGACCCAGTACTCGGCAAAAATCCCTGCACCGGCAGCCTTTGCGCCCTCCAGCCTGAACAACGTGCTGGGCGAGTACCTGGCAAAAAACGGCAAGACCCAACTGCGCATCGCCGAAACCGAGAAGTACGCCCACGTCACCTTCTTCTTCTCCGGCGGCCGCGAAGAGCCGTTCGAGGGCGAAGAGCGCATTCTGATCCCGTCGCCGAAGGTCGCCACCTATGACCTGCAGCCGGAAATGAACGCACCGCAAGTGACCGATCGCATCGTCGAAGCCATCGAGCAGCAGCGCTTCGACGTGATCGTGGTCAACTACGCCAACGGCGACATGGTCGGCCATACCGGCGTGTTCGAAGCTGCGGTCAAGGCCGTCGAAGCACTCGATACCTGCGTCGGCCGCATCGTCGATGCACTGGAGAAAGTCGGCGGCGAAGCCCTGATCACCGCCGACCACGGCAACGTCGAGCAGATGGAAGACGAATGCACCGGCCAGGCGCACACCGCGCACACCACCGAGCCGGTACCGTTCATCTATGTGGGTAAGCGCAACCTGAAAGTGCGCGACGGTGGCGTACTGGCCGACGTGGCGCCGACCATGCTGCAACTGCTGGGGCTGGAAAAGCCGGTGGAAATGACCGGTACTTCGATTCTGGTCGACGCCTGATCCCAGGCGCTGGGGCTGCCATGCAGCCCCAATGGCACATGAATTCCGGACAAACGCCCCTCTGCACCCGCAGCGAGGCGTTTTTTTTGCCGGCCCAGGCGGGCATACTAGGCCAGTCTCCATCCTTGGTACGCCAAACCCCATGCTTCGCGCCCTGATTCTCCTAGCCCTGTCTTGCCTGCTCAGCCCGGCTATTGCCGATGAGCGTGCGCAGACCCAGCAGCAACTGGACGCCACCCGCCAGGACATTGCCGAGCTCAAGAAGACGCTGGGCAAGCTCCAGGAAGAAAAGGCCGGTGTGCAAAAGGACCTCAAAGCCACCGAGACCGACATCGGCAACCTCGAAAAGCAGGTGGAGGCCCTGCAGCAAGAACTAAAAAAGACTGAAGGCGAGCTGGAGCGCCTTGATACCGAGAAAAAAAAACTCCAGAGCGCCCGCGTTGAACAACAGCGGCTGATCGCCATTCAGGCCCGTTCGGCCTACCAGAACAACGGTCGCGAGGAATACCTCAAACTGCTGCTCAACCAGCAGAACCCCGAGAAGTTCGCCCGCACCCTCACGTATTACGACTACCTGAGCAAGGCGCGCCTGGAGCAATTGCGCACCTTCAACGAGACCTTGCGCCAACTGGCCAACGTCGAGCAGGACATTGCCAGCCAGCAACAACAGCTGCTGGCCCAACGCGCTGACCTCGACAGCCGTCGCCAGGCCCTGGAAACCGAGCGCAGCAAGCGCCAGCAGGTACTGGCCAAGCTCAACAGCGATGTCAAGGACCGCGACCAGAAGCTGCAATCGCGCGAACAGGACCAGGCCGACCTGGCCAAGGTGCTTAAGACCATCGAGGAAACCCTCGCTCGCCAGGCCCGCGAAGCCGAAGAAGCACGCAAGAAGGCCCTGTTGGCGCAGCAGGAAGCGGAAAAGCGCCGCCAGCAGGAAGCGCTGGCCGCCGCCGCCGCACGCGACCGAGCCCGTGAGCCTGCAGAGCCTGTGGAGCCGCCGAAAAAAGCCCGCACCACCCTCGGCCCGCTGGTTTCCAGCGATGGCGCGAACTACGGCGGCGCTTTTTCTGCCGCGCGGGGCAAACTTCCATGGCCAGTCAATGGTCGACTGCTGGCACGCTTCGGTGATGCCCGTGGCAGCGATGCCCGTGCCAAGTGGGACGGGGTGATGATCAGCGCCAACCCAGGCACCCAGGTACGTGCGGTGCACGGCGGGCGCGTGGTATTCGCCGACTGGTTGCGCGGCGCCGGGCTTCTGGTCATTCTCGACCATGGCAACGGTTACCTGAGCCTGTACGGCCACAACCAGAGCCTGCTCAAGAGCGCCGGTGATATCGTCAAGGCTGGTGAAGCCATTTCCACCGTTGGCGACAGCGGTGGCCAGGACGCGGCAGGCTTGTACTTCGCCATTCGCCAGCAGGGTCGGCCTACCGACCCCTCGCAGTGGTGTCGGGGCTAGTCAAATTTCTACGGCGTAGCCTGAGTGCTGCGCCGATGCTCCCCAGGGAGCGCTTACAGGATCAGGAGTTCGTTCGACATGCTGCACTCGCCTCGTCTCACCCAGCTGGCCCTGTCCATCGCCCTGGCGGTCGGCGCGCCCCTGGCCACTGCCGCCGAGCCGGCCAAGGCTGCCGCAGTGCCCGCCACCGAGGTGACCGCCAAGGCACCACTGCCGTTGGAAGAACTGCGCACCTTCGCCGAGGTCATGGACCGTATCAAGGCCGCCTACGTCGAACCGGTAGACGACAAGACCCTGCTGGAAAACGCCATCAAGGGCATGCTCAGCAACCTGGACCCGCACTCGGCCTACCTTGGCCCCGAGGACTTCCAGGAGCTGCAGGAGAGCACCAGCGGCGAATTCGGCGGGCTGGGCATCGAAGTGGGCCAGGAAGATGGCTTCATCAAGGTGGTGTCGCCGATCGACGACACCCCGGCCTCACGTGCCGGCGTGCAGGCGGGTGACCTGATCGTCAAGATCAACGGTGCCCCGACACGCGGCCAGACCATGACCGAAGCGGTCGACAAGATGCGCGGCAAGGTCGGCGAAAAAATCACCCTGACCCTGGTGCGCGATGGCGGCAACCCGTTTGATGTGACCCTGGCCCGCGCGGTCATCCAGGTCAAGAGCGTGAAGAGCCAACTGCTGGAGAACGACTACGGTTACATCCGTATCACCCAGTTCCAGGTCAAGACCGGCGACGAAGTGGGCAAAGCCCTGGCCAAGCTGCGCAAGGACAACGGCAAGAAGCTGCGCGGGGTAGTGCTGGACCTGCGTAACAACCCAGGTGGCGTGCTGCAGTCGGCCGTGGAAGTGGCCGACCACTTCCTGACCAAGGGCCTGATCGTCTACACCAAGGGCCGTATCGCCAACTCCGAGCTGCGCTTCTCGGCCGACCCGGCCGACGCCAGCGAAGGCGTACCCCTGGTGGTGCTGATCAACGGTGGCAGTGCCTCGGCGTCGGAAATTGTCGCCGGCGCACTGCAGGACCAGAAGCGCGCCGTGCTGATGGGGACCGACAGCTTCGGCAAAGGCTCGGTGCAGACTGTGCTGCCGCTGGCCAACGACCGTGCCCTGAAACTCACCACCGCCTTGTACTACACCCCCAACGGCCGCTCGATCCAGGCCCAGGGCATCGTACCGGACATCGAGGTGCGCCCGGCCAAGCTCACCGCCGAAGTCGACACCGAAAACTTCAAGGAAGCCGACCTGCAGGGCCACTTGGGCAACGGCAACGGCGGCGCCGACCGCCCGACGGGCAGCAGCAAACGCAAGGAACGTCCGCAGGACGATGACTTCCAACTGAGCCAGGCGCTGAGCCTGCTCAAAGGGCTGAACATCACCTCGGGCAAATGATTCACGCGATGCGTTACCTGCTGTGTCTGTTGTTGTGCCTGTTGGCCGGAGTCGCGCAAGCGGCGCCGGCCGCCAAGGCCTACCTGAGCATCATCATCGACGACCTGGGCCAGAGCAGCGAGCGCGACAACCGCACCCTCGCCCTCCCCGGCCCAGTCACGATGGCGATCATGCCCGACACCCCCCACGCCAGCGATTTCGCCCGCCAGGCCCACAGGGCCGGCAAGACGGTGATCCTGCACATGCCCATGGACCCGGCCACCGGGCCCTACGCCTGGCACCCCGGCGCGCCATTGCCGGAACTTGCCAGCCGCTTGCAAGCCGCCCTGGCCAAAGTCCCCTACGCAGCGGGCATCAACAACCACATGGGCAGCCGCATGACGGCACAACGTGAACCCATGGCCTGGCTGATGGGCGAACTGCAGCAACGCCACCTGTTCTTCGTCGACAGCCGCACCAGCGCCGCCACCGTGGCGGCGGCCGAGGCCCAACGCATTGGCCTGGCGCACGTGTCGCGGGATGTATTCCTGGACGACGTGCGCACCCCGGAGGCCATCGCCGCCCAGTTGCAACAAGGCGTCGCGCTCGCCCGCAAGCAGGGGTCGGCTGTGCTGATCGGGCATCCCTACCCGCAGACGCTGCAAGTGCTGGAAAGCGCGATGCCTGGTCTCAAACACCAAGGCATCGAGCTGATCCCACTGCGCCAGATGATCGCCGAACGCAGTAACAAGGCGATGCCGGCACATGGCCGACAGGGCGTGTATCAGAACCGCTGAAGGCCGGTAGCACAAGCACTTGCCTGCAGTAAGTGCGCGCCAGCTCTTCACTCGAAGGGAATCAGACCCTCGACATCCGCCCAGCGCAGATTACCGCGATAAATGGCCAGCAGTTCACCGGCGCTGGCAGCAGCGCGCAGCTGTGCCTCCCGCCCCAGCGTGCGCTGCGCCCACAGTTTGAGATGTCCCTTGCTGAACTGCCGCACAGGCGTGTCGGCGGCCGGGTAGTGGAAGTGTGCTTCCCATAACCCCGCACCCTTGGCCTTGCCGGGCGCGGGCACGCGTCGAATCTCGAACACATCGAGAAAATCACCGGCGCCCAGTGGCTTGCGGGTCACGGTCCGAGTGATCCGGACCTGCTCCTGCTCCACCAGAAACCGGAGGCTGTTGGCCGAAGGATGGCTGGTCGAGGTGTAAGTGGAAATCAGGTAATCCCGCTGCACCGATTCCAGGCGCTCGATGTCGTCGGCCAGGCGACTGCCAAACTCGCTTTCGATGCCAGCCCGCTTCAGCAGCTTCCCAGCCTCCTCCAGCTGGCTGACATGATGGTCGATGATGGTACGGATACCAAACGGGTCTTCTGCCTTGGCATACTTGCGCACAAGACGAATCACACCATCGACCTGCTTCAGCGCGGCCCTGGCCTTACCCCTGGCGAGCCCTGCATTGACGGCTGCTTCGGTGCCTTGCTCCTCCGCCACCGCAGGACGTTGCTCAACGAACCTATCGCCGTCCTGGCGGAACGTGCGCAGCACCTGACCCGTGACATCATGCTGCTGAACAACCCGCTCGCCAGAAACCTCGACTTCCTCGCCCACTACACTGCGCCCGTCATAGGTACGCGCTATGCGCAAGGTGCCAGGGCGCTGGGCATACAGACGCGTCTTGGGCTGCGCCGGAGTCGATAGCTCAAGCTCGCGCACCACCTGCGCAAGCAGCTGTTCGGCCTGGCTGGTCAGCCTGTGCAGCACGTCCTTGTATTGCGCGACCTTGGCCTCTACCAACAGCTCGGGAGATGTTTCGGCCAGATAATCCAAGCGTGCCCGGGTGCTCTGGTAGGTATCCAAGGTACTGCTCAGTACCTGCTGTTGAGTGGTCAATGGCAGGCCGTCGGCGGTGATCAACTCTTCATGGGCGGCGCCTGCACTCTTGAGCTCGTCACCAGCCAGATAATCCAGCGCCTGAATCAATTCCCGCTCGTCCACCGGGGCCTCACGCGTCAGGCTCAGTTCACCAAGGTCCAGCAAGCTCCGCAGGCGCAAGCCGATACCGCTGAGCTTGCGGCTATCCTGCAGAAACTTCAGGACGGTACGCTTCTCCACCCTCGTATCGAGCACCGCGTCCCATAGCACGAGACCGTCGCTCTGCAAGCTCTCAATCAGCACATCCAGCACCTCGGACACTTCGATCAGATCCAGCTGCCAGCTCAGCACCTTTTCCAACTTCGCCCTGGCAAACCGATAGTGATTGAGCTCTTCGGCACTCTCCGGCTTGGCGGCCATGCCATTGAGCACATCAGGCAGATCCGCCTCGTTCACCTGCATCACGGCTTCGTTGTAGAACCCCACGCCGTAATCGATCAACTCATGACGTATGATGCCCCGCTGACGGGGCAGCACAGCGAACAACGCCTGAGACGCAAAGCGCTGCTCACTCATTGAAGTCATCACGTCATCCAACCTTATGGTGCAGTCCACCATCTTCTTGAGGTCATCCAGGGAAAGCGCCTTCGCAATGGCAACTTCCCCCTGGACGCTGGCAATCCGCTCATCGAACTTCGCTGCCAGGCTCGAATCGGTGATCGACTGGGCATGCTGGCGCAGCCGATCGAGCTCTGCTTCCTTGGCCTTGACCTTGTCCTTGCTCGCCTCGAAGAAATTGCCCAGGGTGTTGCGCTCTGCAAGCAACTCGTTCTGGCGCTGGTTCAACTGCTCGAAATCGCTCTTGTTCTTCCTTTGCGCCAGCTCCAGGCGACTCTTCGGCCCGCCCCCCACCAGTCTCAGCGCGGTATCGATGCGCCAGTTTCCCTGGCCCCGGACAAGCCAGGGCCCATGCGCATCCTGCGGCCCAACGATGCGTGCAGCGCTTCCCTGCAATTCGACCTGGTAGGTATCACCGGCAAGGATGACGTATTGACGGCCCTGCACCTGATAGACCCCCAAGGCATCCGGCGACACCCCCGTCAGTTCCACGGCCGAAGCCAGACGGCGAAGCGATGTGCGCTGCTGGGAGGTCAGTACATTGACCCCCTGTGCACCTCGCCAGGAGAAATCCAGCACCTGACTGGTACGATTGGCCAGCTGAGACGCCTCGCCTTGTACGGGCATTACCGCCAGCGCGCTGTCCGTGCTGGCCATGGCAAGCCGTGGCAGTGGTTTTGTCATGCGCGTCGGCCCGACAGGGTCGACCGATGGCAAGCGTACATGCACCAACGCCATGCCCAGATTCAGCAGCGCATCCACCACCGCCGCGCTGCGCTCGAATGCGCTGCCCTCGGAGAATGCCTGCGCATCGCGCATAGCCCCCAGCACCGACTGCGCCAGCCAGGCGACCGTGGCAATCGGCCCGCGCAGCAACAGTGTGGCCACATCGAACAACAGCCAGGCGCCCTGCCGTAACAGGGCCCAACGGCTTTGGCGAGTAGAGACCGATTGCCGGCCGGCCAACTCGACCAGCAAGCGGCGATTGCCGTCGTACATCAGCCGGTCGACATCCGCTACCCAGGGTAGTTGGATTAAGGTCGGTGGATCTGCCCGGCCCGGCAACAGCGAAGTATCGATGATCGGCGCCCCCAGGTGTGGCTCGAAGAATCCGCCATGGTCGTATACCGCGCGAGCCTGGGGATCGAGCCATTGCAGGACACTTTCGCGCAGCGCCTTATTGTCGCGAACCGCCTCCATCAGCGCCTCAAAGCCCGAAAACTCGGTCAAGCCCTGCTGGCCATACAGCGGCCGATAAAGTACCAACGAAAACGGCTCGACCGAGTGCAGCACGAACATGCCCATGACCAGATCCGGAGCCGGATGATCCACCGCACGCTGAAACGCCAGCGGCATGAGCGTGGTTCGGGGGCGCTGGGCATCCAACCGTCCGGCACAGTAGTCGACGATAGCTTGCAGACCTACCTCACTCAGCGTGCCGCCCAGCTTGGCGCTGAGGGCACTGAACAGCAGGGAGCAGCGCCATTCGCGGGCAAAGCGGGTGACCCGCTCTGGCTGCAGGGCGGGGTCGAGCTGTTCGGATACATAGGTGGGATAGCGACCGCCGATATCGACACGCTCGACCAGTGATCGTAGATAGTCGCCGGTCAACCAGGGGGCGATCAGTTGCTCGTCACGATGCTCGATTTTCGTGATCACCGCATCGCCCAGCACGCTCAGGTTGCCGATGGCAAATTCGGTCAGCGTGATGCTGCGGGTTTCGATGACGCCATCCCCAGGCCCCACACCCACCCCTCCGGGCACGCCCCGCGCTGTGGTCAGGGTCAGCAGCAAATCGGCGGCGTGGTAGTTCGTTTCATCGGGTTGATCCAGCAGCATCTGCTGCCTGAGCTGCGCATCAGTGTAGCTGTGCAGGTCCTCGACACCCTCGAGGGCAGAGCTGCCTAGCGACTCGGCCTGCGCCAAAGCCAGCTCGAACAGCCCGCGCTGGAACGCGAATTTATCCTGCGCCTGTGCGCGGTAGAGCCCCAAAGGGGTCGAAACGTCGGCCTCGTCCGCTGCGTGATAACCCGCGATGAACCACTGCGCGGGGTCGCTGGCGCTCGAATAGAAATGCTCAAGCGACGCCACATCATTGAACGTCGAAACCTGCCAGCGATCCACCTGGCCCAGCATGCGCTCAAGCAACAGGGTGCACTGCACGGAAAACACGTCGCCAGTGCATTCATGGCGGCGCCAAGTCAACGAGGTAAAACGCTGGGTCTCGGCCAACTCATCGCGCAATGCGGTGGCGAAGGCATCGTAGCCGGAAAACCCTTTGACCACCCCACTGGGGGCACACCACAGCACCTGCTCGCTTTCGTCCCACTCACCGCGCACAAGCAGTTGCGTCTGCAAAAGGTCGACGCTGTCAGCGCCATCATTCAGTTGCACCTCGACGCTGAACACCGAAGGTAGCTGCGCCCCACCCTTGAGCAGCCCCAATACGCAGTCACGTTGCTGGGCATCGAGGTCTTGCAGGGGCAGGCTTTGCAGCAGGGTCGACTTGATGACCTGCGCAAGCCAGCGATCCCGGCTAACGCCATGGAAGCCGACGGCCGCCCAATAGGCGACCTGGGCCTGGCGAAACCGCTCTGGCAGTGTCGACACCAGTCGGTTCAGCTCAGCCAGTACGCCGTCCGCAGCTACCGAGGTAAATTCCAACGGCTCGCCGGCGGTATTACGCATAACGTACGGCAGTGCAACCCGGACAGAGAAAGTTCCACCTGCCAGCCCCATCGCCTCCAACGTGCAGCCCTGGCGCAGGGCATCGAGCAAGGCATCGACCAGTGGCCGCGAAAACCAGGAATCATAAGGGCGGTACTGGCCAGTGACAGCCCCGTCGTAGGGGATATCCAGGATGACAGGGCCTGCATCCGGTAACTCGGCAGCGGCAATGCTACCTAGATGCGCAGCCAGCACTTGCAAGGCCTGCTGCGAGGCCAGCTGGCGCAGGGTCGGGCGATCAGCGAACGCCAGCGACACCGCGCGCTGGTAGTCCGGTGTGGTTCTGGTTTCGATTGGCATGCGAGGTCACCCTGGGTGATGAATGAATCACCCAGGGTGCGTTTTCGCGAAAGGCGGGAGGCACTAATTAATGCTGCACAAGTCATTCACCCGGCTCAACGATCACCTGCAGGAAACAAAAGAGGCCCGATTCCTTCGAACCGGGCCTCTGCCTCACAGCAACAGCAATCAGCTGTACACACGCCCCAGCAACTGGCGGTGGCTTTCGAACTGATCCAGCACATCACGCACGATTTGTTCGCGAGTGAAGCCCATCAGGTCGTATTCCTGGCTGCCGTCGTGCAGGTACACCTCGGCGCGGTAGAAGCGCTGCTGCACCTCCGGCTCGCCTTCGACCGGCGCCTCGCTCGGCGCGGCCAGGTAACCGTCCAGGCTGGCTTCGTAGACGAAGGGGTTGCCCTCTTCCATCATCACCCGCAGGCCCATCATGTTGCGCGACTGGCCAACCCGGGTTTCTACCTCGAAGCCCAGGGTCTGCAGCTGTGCGGCCGCTTCTTTCAGCGCCGGGCTGACCTGCTTGTCCATGAACCGCTGCACCACGGCCTGGGTCGGCTGCAGCTCCAGCTGGCTCAGGCGCTCGCTGAAGCCGCGGCGACCGCGGGCGGCCAGCTCGGCACGCTCCTGCTCGACTGCCACGTCCTGCTTCATGGCCTTGTACAACCCGAACATGAACAGTACCAGCACCACCGAGAACGGCAGGCCCGCCAGCACCACCATGGTCTGCATGGCCTCGAAGTTACCGGCGAACAGCAGGCCGATGGTGACCAGGGTGATAACCACCGACCAGAACACCACCATCCAGTGCGGGGCGTCTTCGTCGACCTTGCCGCCTTTGCACGACAGGTTGGCCATCATCACCGCACCGGAGTCGGCCGGGGTAAGGAACAGCACGAAGCCGACGAACACCGCCACACCAATCACGATCTTGGCTGCCGGGAAGTATTCCAGCAGTTGGTAGATCGACATCGACGGCTGTTCCAGCGCAGTCTTGCCCAGCTCCACGGCGCCCTGGTTGATCACCAAGTCCAGTGCGGTGTTGCCGAAGATCGACAGCCACGCCAAGGTGAAGCCCAGCGGGATCAACAGCACACCCATCACCAACTGGCGCACGGTGCGGCCCTTGGAGATACGGGCAATGAACATACCGACGAATGGGCCCCAGGAGATCCACCAGGCCCAATAGAACACGGTCCACAGGCCCAGCCAGCGCTCGGACTTGCCGGCTTCGCCTTCGTACACATACAGGTCGAAGGTTTTCAGCACGATGCCGTTCAGGTAGTCGCCGACGTTCTGCACGAAGCCGTTGAGCAGGTGCAGGGTTTCACCGCCCAGCAGCACGAAGATCAGCAGGCCGCTGAACAGCATGATGTTCAGGTTGGACAGGCGGCGAATGCCGTTTTCCACACCCGACACCGCAGCCACGGTGGCCACACCGGCCATGACCAGGATCACCACCAGCAGGTTGGTCTTGCTGTGGTCCATGCCGAACAGGTATTCCAGGCCCGAGGATACCTGCATCGAGCCGATACCTAGGTTGGTCACCAGGCCCAGCAGGGTGACGAACATGCCAAAGATGTCGACGGCGTTGCCGGCAGCACCCTTGACCCAACGCTCGCCGACCAGCGGGTACAGCGCCGAACGCAGGGCCAGCGGCTGGTTGTGGCGGTAGGCGAAGTAACCCACGGCCAGGCCGACCAGGGCATAGATCGCCCAGCCGTGCAGGCCCCAGTGCAGGAAGGTCAGCTGCAGGCCCTGGCGCGCGGCCTCGAGGCTGGCTGGGGTGCCTTCCGGTGGGTTGAAGTAGTGGTCCAGCGGCTCGGAAGCGCCGAAGTACAGCAGCGAAATACCGATACCGGACGAGAACAGCATGCCCGCCCAGGCGCCATAGCTGAAGTCAGGCTGGTCATCCTTGCCACCCAGCTTGAGGCTGCCGTAGTCGGAGAAGGCCAGGTAGACGACGAACAGCAAGTAGCCGCAGATGACCAGCATGTAGTACCAGCCAAAGGTACGCGTCAGCCATTTCTGGGCCACGCCCAGCACTTGGCCCGCGGTTTCGGGTACAGCGATCAGCAAGGCAGTCAGAACAAGGATCATCAGCGCGGAGGTGAAGAACACCACGCGGTTGACCCGTACCCTCTCGGCGGGGGGCTTGGTAAGTGAGGCAGAACTCATTGCACGAATGCTCCGGGCAGTACGGCTGTGGAGGCTAATCAGTCTTTCCCGAGCAATTGGTGGAATATCCCCACTGCGTCAGGTGTTATAAAAGCACCCTGGAAACCGTGATCCCGAATCGATACGTTGCAAAAAAACAGACAGGTGGCCTGCTGAAAATGCCACGCATCCGCAGAGGTGCGCGCATTCGTCACAGATCACCCCGCCCGCTCCAAGGGCCTGCCGCAGGGCCAAAAGCCGCGCGGCAGAATCTGCATTTCGCATCGCTCATGCCCGTCAACGCCTTGTATTCCGGGGGTTACGCGATTTCCTGGGGTGTCAATCCGTGCCTTCTCGACCGCCTGAAAAACTGTCAATGGCACAAATTGTCGCAGAGCTTATTCTTTATTGATTGAACGTTCAATCAAAACAAAATAGACTGGCCTTCGCCGAGTCAGCCGCCTGTCGTCTGCTCGCAGGCCTGAGGAGATAGCAAGATGCCCAAGGTCGGTATGCAACCCATCCGCCGCCAGCAGTTGATCGAAGCCACATTGCAGGCGGTCGATCAGGTCGGTCTGGGGGACGCCAGCATTGCGCTGATTGCCCGTTTGGCCGGTGTGTCGAACGGCATCATCAGTCACTACTTTCGGGACAAGAATGGCCTGATCGCAGCGACGATGGGTTACATCATGAGCATGCTCAACGAAGGCGTTAGAGCACGTCGCCAGGCCCTGACGGACGACAGCCCGCGTGCCCACCTGAAAGTGATCATCGAGGGCAACTTCGATGCCAGCCAGGTGAACGGCCCGGCAATGAAAACCTGGTTGGCCTTTTGGGCTTCCAGCATGCACCAGCCCGATTTGCACAGGTTGCAGCGGATCAACGACCACCGCTTGTATTCCAACCTGTGCTGCCAGTTCCGCCGCACCCTGCCGCTCTACCATGCGCGCAAGGCAGCCCGCGGCCTGGCGGCCTTGATCGACGGCTTGTGGCTGCGTGGTGCCCTGTCGGGTGATGCATTCGACACCGACCAGGCAATACGGATCGCTTACGAATACATGGATCTACAACTGGCTAAACAGCACACCCTGGGCACAAACGACCAGGCCGCTGAACAAGCGCGCACGGCCCTTGCCAACCCGGCAGGAGCGTGACGCGCTAGCCAAACCACACACTGCACTTGCGAGGACACTATGGCCCGTTTCGGAACGCAAAAACTCTACATTGATGGCGCTTACGTCGACGCTGGCAGCGATGCCACTTTCGAAGCCATCAACCCGGCCACTGGCGAAGTCCTCGCCCACGTACAGCGTGCCACCGAGGCCGACGTCGAGAAGGCCGTGGAAAGCGCCGAGCGTGGCCAGAAGGTCTGGGCTGCGATGACCGCCATGCAGCGTTCGCGCATCCTGCGCCGCGCTGTCGACATCCTGCGCGAGCGCAACGATGAACTGGCTCAGCTGGAAACCCTGGACACCGGCAAGTCGTACTCCGAAACCCGCTACGTCGACATCGTTACCGGCGCCGATGTGCTGGAATACTACGCAGGCCTGGTACCGGCCATCGAAGGCGAGCAGATCCCGCTGCGCGAATCGTCCTTTGTCTACACCCGCCGCGAGCCGCTGGGCGTGACCGTGGGTATCGGCGCCTGGAACTACCCGATCCAGATCGCCCTGTGGAAATCCGCCCCGGCCCTGGCCGCTGGCAACGCGATGATCTTCAAGCCGTCGGAAGTCACCTCGCTGACCACCCTGAAACTGGCCGAGATCTACACCGAAGCCGGCCTGCCGAATGGCGTGTTCAACGTGCTGACCGGCAGTGGCCGCGAAGTCGGTACCTGGCTGACCGAGCACCCACGCATCGAAAAAGTGTCCTTCACCGGCGGCACCACCACCGGCAAGAAAGTCATGGCCAGCGCCTCCAGCTCCTCGCTGAAGGAAGTCACCATGGAACTGGGCGGCAAATCGCCACTGATCATCTGCGCCGACGCCGACCTGGACAAGGCCGCCGACATCGCCATGATGGCCAACTTCTACAGCTCGGGCCAGGTGTGCACCAACGGCACCCGCGTGTTCATCCCAGCTGAAATGAAGGCTGCCTTCGAAGCCAAGATCGCCGAGCGCGTTGCCCGCATTCGCGTTGGCAACCCGGAAGACGAAAACACCAACTTCGGCCCGCTGGTCAGCTTCGCGCACATGGAAAACGTGCTGAGCTACATCGCCAAGGGCAAAGAAGAAGGTGCCCGCGTCCTGTGCGGCGGCGAGCGTCTGACCGAAGGCGAATTCGCCAAGGGCGCCTTCGTGGCCCCGACCGTGTTCACCGATTGCAGCGACGACATGACCATCGTCAAGGAAGAGATCTTCGGCCCGGTCATGAGCATTCTGTCCTACGAGACCGAAGAAGAAGTGATCCGTCGCGCCAACGACACCGAGTACGGCCTGGCTGCCGGTGTGTGCACCAACGACATCACCCGCGCCCACCGCATCATCCACAAGCTCGAAGCCGGTATCTGCTGGATCAACGCCTGGGGTGAATCGCCGGCCGAAATGCCGGTCGGTGGCTACAAGCAGTCGGGCGTTGGCCGTGAGAACGGCGTCAGCTCGCTGGCTCAATACACTCGCATCAAGTCGGTCCAGGTTGAGCTGGGCGGCTACAACTCGGTTTTCTAAACCCTGTCTAGCCACGCCCGTGCCTCTGTGCACGGGCGTTCCCGCTCCCTGATCACCGCCAACACGAGGGTACTTTCATGTCCCAAGAATTCGATTACATCATCGTCGGTGCCGGCTCGGCCGGTAACACCCTGGCTACCCGCCTGACCGAAGACGCCGGCGTCACCGTCCTGCTGCTTGAAGCCGGTGGCCCTGATTACCGCTTCGACTTCCGCACCCAGATGCCAGCTGCCCTGGCCTTCCCGCTGCAGGGCCGCCGCTACAACTGGGCCTACGAGACCGATCCCGAGCCGCACATGGACGGCCGCCGCATGGAATGTGGCCGTGGCAAAGGCCTGGGTGGCTCGTCGCTGATCAACGGCATGTGCTACATCCGTGGCAACGCCATGGACTTCGACGGCTGGGCAGAACTGCCAGGCCTGCAAGACTGGACCTACCTGGACTGCCTGCCCTACTTCCGCAAAGCCGAAACCCGCGACATCGGCCCGAACGACTACCACGGTGGCGAAGGCCCGGTCAGCGTCGCCACGCCGAAGGCTGGCAACAACCCGTTGTTCCACGCCATGGTTGAAGCCGGCGTACAAGCCGGTTACCCACGCACCGAAGACCTCAACGGCTACCAGCAGGAAGGCTTCGGCCCGATGGACCGTTCGGTCACCAAGAACGGCCGCCGTTCCAGCACCGCCCGTGGCTACCTGGACCAGGCCAAGAAGCGCCCGAACCTGACCATCGTCACCCACGCTCTGAGCGACCGCGTGCTGTTCGACGGCAAGCGCGCCGTAGGCGTGACCTACCTGGTCGGCGACAGTGAAGAGCGCGTTGAAGCCCGCGCCCGCAAGGAAGTGATCGTCAGCTCCGGCGCCATCGCCTCGCCGCAGCTGCTGCAGCGCTCCGGCGTTGGCCCGCGCGCCCTGCTGGAAAGCCTCGACATCCCGGTTGTGCACGATCTGCCGGGCGTTGGCGAAAACCTGCAGGACCACCTTGAGCTGTACCTGCAGTACGCCTGCACCCAACCGGTATCGCTGTACCCATCGCTGCTTTGGTGGAACCAGCCAGCCATCGGTGCAGAGTGGATGTTCAAAGGCACCGGTATCGGCGCCAGCAACCAGTTCGAGGCCGGTGGTTTCATCCGTACCCGCCCTGAGTTCAAGTGGCCGAACATTCAGTACCACTTCCTGCCAGTCGCCATTAACTACAACGGCTCCAATGGCGTGAAGGAACACGGCTTCCAGGCGCACATGGGCTCCATGCGCTCGCCTGCCCGCGGCCGCATCCAGGCCAAGTCGAAAGACCCGCGCCAGCACCCAAGCATCCTGTTCAACTACATGTCCACCGAGCAGGACTGGCAGGAGTTCCGCGACGGTATCCGCCTGACCCGCGAAATCATGGCCCAGCCGGCGCTGGACCCGTACCGTGGCCGCGAAATCAGCCCAGGCGCCGACGTGCAAACCGACGAGCAGCTGGACAAGTTCATCCGCGAGCACGCCGAAACCGCCTTCCACCCGTCCTGCTCGTGCAAGATGGGCACCGACGACATGGCAGTGGTCGATGGCGAAGGCCGCGTGCATGGCATGAAGGGCCTGCGTGTGGTCGATGCGTCGATCATGCCGCTGATCATCACCGGCAACCTCAACGCCACCACGATCATGATCGCCGAGAAAATTTCGGACAAGATCCGCGGCCGCAAGCCGTTGCCGCGCAGCACCGCCAAGTACTATGTGGCGGGTGATGCACCGGTGAAAGGCAAGCCGATGCGTGAAGTGAAGCAGGCGTAAACCTGCACCGGCCTTTTCGCGGGTAAACCCGCTCCCACACGGACATCACAAATCTCAAGTATTGTGAAAATCCTGTGGGAGCGGGCGTGCCCGCGAAGAGGCCCGCCCAGGCAACACACGGAAAGGCACCCACTGCGGTGCCTTTTGCACATCTGCAGAAACGCTTTACATGCTGCCAATTCATCAGGTTAGAATCGATTGGCACGCGACCTGCTAGCGACACGCTATCAAGCCTCCTCCCGCCCGTTGTCCCGGAGTACCTGCCTTTGGATGCAAGCACCATCAACAGCCTGTTCCTGATCGGCGCATTGCTGGTGGGCGCAAGTATCCTGGTCAGTTCGCTGTCGTCGCGCCTGGGTATCCCTATTCTGGTCATCATCCTCGCGGTCGGCATGGTCGCCGGTGTCGATGGTGGCGGCATCATCTTCAACAACTACCCAACCGCCTACCTGGTGGGCAACCTGGCACTGGCCGTGATCCTGCTTGACGGCGGCCTGCGCACGCGGGTGGCAAGCTTCCGCGTGGCACTGTGGCCGGCGCTGTCGCTGGCCACGGTCGGGGTGATGATCACCACCGCCCTCACCGGCCTGGTTGCCGCCTGGCTGTTCAACCTGAGCTTGATCCAAGGCCTGCTGATCGGCGCCATCGTTGGCTCCACCGACGCCGCTGCGGTGTTCTCGCTGCTGGGCGGCAAAGGCCTGAATGAGCGGGTTACCGCCACCCTGGAGATCGAGTCGGGCAGCAACGACCCGATGGCGGTGTTCCTCACCGTTACCCTGATCGACATGATCGCCAGCGGCCAGACCGGCCTGCACTGGAGCCTGCTGGGCCACTTGCTGCGCGAGTTCGGCATCGGCGGGCTGTTGGGCCTGGGCGGCGGCTGGCTGATGCTGCAACTGGTCAACCGCATCAACCTGGCCGGCGGCCTGTACCCGATTCTGGTCGTGGCCGGCGGCCTGGTGGTGTTCTCGCTGACCAACGCCTTGCACGGCAGCGGCTTCCTCGCCGTGTACCTGTGCGGCCTGGTGCTGGGCAACAAGCCAATTCGCAGCCGCCACGGCATTCTGCACATGCTCGACGGCATGGCCTGGCTGGCCCAGATCGGCATGTTCCTGGTGCTGGGGCTGCTGGTCACCCCGCACGACCTGCTGCCCATTGCCCTGCCGGCATTGGGCCTGGCGCTGTGGATGATCCTGGTGGCGCGGCCACTGTCGGTGGTCGCTGCACTGCTGCCGTTCAAGGCCTTCCATGGCCGCGAAAAGGGCTTTATTTCCTGGGTTGGCCTGCGCGGCGCGGTGCCGATCATTCTGGCGGTGTTCCCGCTGATGGCCGGCCTGCCGGACGCCCAGCTGTTCTTCAACCTGGCATTCTTCATCGTGCTGGTGTCACTGCTGGTACAAGGCACCAGCCTGCCGTGGATGGCCAAGCTGCTGAAAGTGACCGTACCACCAGACCCGGCACCGATCTCCCGCTCCGCCCTGGAAGTGCACGTCACCAGCGAATGGGAGCTGTTCGTGTACCGTCTGGGCGCCGAAAAATGGTGTATCGGGGCCGCCCTGCGCGAGCTGAAAATGCCCGAGGGCACACGTATTGCCGCCCTGTTCCGCAACGAGCAATTGCTGCACCCGTCGGGCAGTACCGTGCTGGAAGTTGGCGACATGCTCTGCGTGATCGGCCACGAGCACAACCTGCCAGCCCTGGGCAAACTGTTCAGCCAGGCGCCACAGCGTGGCCTGGACCTGCGTTTCTTCGGCGACTTCGTGCTCGAAGGCGATGCCGAACTGGGTGCGGTGGCAGCGTTGTACGGCCTGAAACTCGATGGCCTGGACGCGAAAATGCCGCTGGCACAGTTCATCCGACAAAAGGTCGGAGGCGCTCCAGTAGTAGGTGACCAGGTCGAATGGCATGGCACGATCTGGACCGTGGCGACCATGGACGGGAACAAGATCCAGAAAGTAGGCGTCAGATTCCCCGAAGGAACGCGACCCGGACCAGGATTGTTCCTCTAAACTTCGTTTCTGCCGGATCCACAAGTAGTCTGCCTATGTCCCTGCGCGCGTACCTTCGCACAGCCCTGCTCGGGCTGTGCCTGTCTCTCCCTTTTGCGGCCTACGCGGCAGAAGCCCCGACCACCGCCAGCATTCAGAACAGCCTCGACAAGATCGCCGAGCGCAAGCTGCCCGAGGCCGACCAGAAAGCCCTGCAGCAGGTGCTCGAACAAACGTTGAGCCTGCTCGCCAGCAAGGAAGACAACGAAAAGAAGCTTGCCGCGCTCAAGCAGCAACTGACCAGTGCGCCGAAAGAAACCAGCGACAACCAGAAAGAACTGGCCAGGCTCAAGGAAAGCAAAGCCCTGCCTGTCGCGCAGCGTTACGCAACGCTGACCGTGCCGCAGCTCGAACAGATGCTCAGCGAGCGCAACACCCAGCAGGGCGAGCTGCAAAAGGCGCTGTCCGAAGCCAACAGCCTGATCATCAACTCGCAAACCCGCCCCGAGCGCGCCCAGGCCGAAATCAGCAGCAGCCAGACCCGCACTCAGCAAATCAACAATATCCTCAAAACCGGCAAGGACGGAGGCAAGTCCATCAATGCCGACCAGCGCAACCAACTCAATGCCGAGCTGGCCTCGCTCAACGCACTGACGCTGCTGCGCCGCCAGGAACTGGCTGGCAACAGCCTGCTGCAAGACCTCGGCAATGCGCGTCACGACCTGCTGATCGAGCGCGCCGCGCGCCTGGAGCAGGAGATCCAGGACTTGCAGACGCTGATCAACGACAAGCGCCTGGCTCAGTCCCAGGAGGCGGTCACCCAGCAGTCGATCGAGGCGCAGAAGGCCGGCGGCAGCAGCCTGTTGGCCACCGAAAGCGCGGTCAACCTCAAGCTCTCCGACTACCTGCTCAAGAGCACCGACCGCCTCAACGAGTTGACCCAGCAGAACCTGCGCACCAAGCAGCAGCTCGACAGCCTGACCCAGGCCGACCAGGCGCTGGACGAGCAGATCAACGTGCTCAAGGGCAGCCTTTTGCTGTCGAAGATCCTCTACAAACAGAAGCAGACCCTGCCGCACCTGAAGGTAGACCGCGACCTGGCCGACCAGATCGCCGACACCCGCTTGTACCAGTTCGAGGTCAACCAGCAACGCGAGCAGATGAGCAGCCCGGTCACCTACGTCGACAAGCTGCTGGCCGCGCAACCGCAGGAAGATGTGACTCCGCAGCTGCGCAAGGCCCTGCTGGAAGTGGCCATCACCCGCAGCGACCTGCTGGAGCGGCTGAACCGCGAGCTGTCGGCGCTGCTCAATGAATCGATCACCCTGCAGCTCAACCAGAAGCAGTTGCTGGGCACCGCGCAGAGCCTGCGCACCACCCTCGACGAACAGATGTTCTGGATCCCCAGCAACAAGCCGCTGGACTGGGACTGGCTGCGTTATGTGCCGGAGCGTCTTGCCGACCAAGTTGCCAACCTGCCGTGGGGCTCGGGCCTGAAGGAACTGGCCGACGGCCTTAGCCAGCGCCCACTGTTGTTCCTGCCACTGCTGCTGGTGATCGGCGCCCTGCTGTGGCGGCGCAAGTACCTGTACCAACGGCTGGGCAAGGTGCACCAGGACATCGGCCACTTCCGCCGTGACAGCCAGTGGCACACGCCCCAGGCGATTCTCATCAACATCCTGCTGGCGATGCCGGTCAGCCTTGGCCTGGCACTGTGCAGCTACGCTTTGCAGATCGACGCCCGTGGGCAGAATGCCAACCTGGGCGCCGCGCTCTGGCAACTGGCCCAGGCCTGGCTGGTGTTCTACACCGCCTACCGCATTCTCGCCCCCGGTGGCGTGGCAGAAATTCACTTCCGCTGGCACAAGCCACAGGTCGAGTTCCTGCGCGGCTGGGTACGCCGCCTGGGCACCGTGGTGCTGGCGCTGGTTGGCGTGGTGGCAGTGGCCGAGCACCAGCCGTCGGCGCTGGCCGACGACGTGCTGGGCATCGGCGTGGTGCTGACCTGCTATGCGCTGATGGCCTGGCTGCTCAGCCGCCTGCTGCTCAGCAGCCCCGCGCACCGTGACACCTCGTTGTTCCGCAGGGCCGTGGGCGTAGCGTTCACCGCCCTGCCCATCGCCCTGTTCGTTGCCGTGTGCTTCGGCTACTACTACACCGCGCTGAAGCTCACCGACCGGTTGATCTACACCCTGTACCTGCTGCTGTTCTGGCTGGTGATCGAGGCCGCGTTCGTGCGTGGCCTGTCGGTAGCGGCACGGCGCCTGGCCTACCAGCGTGCGCTGAGCAAGCGTGCGGCGGCCAAGGAAGGGCTGGACGGCGAGGTCATCACCGAAGAGCCAACGCTGGACATCGAACAGGTCAACCAGCAGTCACTGCGCCTGATCCGCCTGGCCCTGCTCGGCGGCTTCATCGCCGGCCTGTACTGGGTGTGGTCAGACTTGATCTCGGTGTTCGCCTACCTCAACAACTTCGTACTGTACGAATACACCAGCGGCACCGGCGCGGCCGCCAGCATGGTGCCTATCAGCCTCGGCGACCTGCTGGGCGCGCTGGTGATCGTCGGCATCACCTTCGCCCTGGCCGGCAACTTGCCAGGCCTGCTGGAAGTACTGGTGCTGTCACGCCTGAACCTGGCCCAGGGCAGTGCCTACGCCACCACCACGCTGCTGTCGTACACCATCGTCGGTGTCGGGATCGTCAGCACCCTGTCGACCCTGGGGGTGAGCTGGGACAAGCTGCAGTGGCTGGTGGCCGCGCTGTCGGTGGGCCTGGGCTTCGGCATGCAGGAAATTTTCGCCAACTTCATCTCCGGCATCATGATCCTGTTCGAGCGCCCGGTGCGAATTGGCGACACCATCACCATCGGCAACCTGTCCGGCACGGTGAGCAAGATCCGCATCCGTGCCACCACCATCACCGACTTCGACCGCAAGGACATCATCGTCCCCAACAAGACCTTCATCACCGGCCAGCTGATCAACTGGTCGCTGACCGACACGGTCACCCGGGTGACGCTGAAGCTGGGCATCGACTACGGCTCCGACCTCGACCTGGTGCGCGAACTGCTGCTCAAGGGCGCACACGAGAACCCACGAGTGCTCAAGGACCCAGAGCCGATCGTGTACTTCCTCAACTTTGGCGAGAGCTCGCTGGACCACGAGTTGCGCATGCACGTACGTGACCTGGGCGATCGCAACCCGACGCTGGACGAAATCAACCGTTACATCAACCGCGAGTTCAAGGCACACAACATCAAGATCTCGGTGCGCCAGGTCGAGGTGTTCCTGATGGACCAGAAGGGCGGCAAACAGCAGGTTATTCCGCTGGAGCAACCTAAGCCGGATGGCACTGCACAGGCCTGAGTGGGCTCGAATGCTTTATTCTGTGCTGAACCCCAGGAGCAGCCCGTGAAAGCCCTCGACCAACTCAGCTTCGACAACCGCTTCGCCCGCCTGGGCGACGCGTTTTCCACCCAGGTGCTGCCTGAGCCCATCGCCGAGCCGCGGTTGGTCGTGGCAAGCGAATCGGCCATGGCGCTGCTCGACCTCGACCCCGCTCACGCCGAGCTTCCGGTGTTCGCCGAGTTGTTCAGCGGGCACAAGCTGTGGGAAGAGGCCGACCCTCGGGCGATGGTCTATTCCGGCCACCAGTTCGGCTCGTACAACCCGCGCCTGGGCGACGGCCGTGGCCTGCTGCTGGCCGAAGTACTGAACGATGCAGGTGAACACTGGGACCTGCACCTCAAAGGCGCCGGCCAAACGCCGTACTCGCGCATGGGTGACGGCCGTGCCGTGCTGCGCTCGTCGATCCGCGAATTTCTCGCCTCCGAAGCCCTGCACGCCCTCGGTATCCCCACCAGCCGGGCGCTGTGCGTGATCGGCTCCAGCACCCCGGTGTGGCGCGAAACCCGCGAAAGCGCCGCCATGCTCACGCGCCTGGCACAGAGCCATGTGCGCTTCGGTCATTTCGAATACTTCTACTACACCAAGCAACCCGAGCAGCAGCGTGTGCTGATCGACCATGTACTGGAGCAGCACTACCCCGAATGCCGTGATGCCGAGCAGCCCTACCTGGCCATGTTCCGCACCATTGTCGAGCGCAACGCCGAACTGATCGCCCGCTGGCAGGCCTACGGCTTTTGCCACGGGGTGATGAACACCGACAACATGTCGATCCTGGGCATCACCTTCGACTTCGGCCCGTATGCCTTCCTCGACGACTTCGATGCCAACTTCATCTGCAACCACTCCGACGACCGAGGCCGCTACAGCTACGCCAACCAGGTGCCCATCGCCCACTGGAACCTCAGCGCGCTGGCTCAGGCATTGACCACGGTGATCGAGGTTGAGCCACTGAAGGAAACGTTGGGGCTGTTCCTGCCGCTGTACCAGGCCCATTACCTGGACCTGATGCGCCGACGCTTGGGCCTGACCACTGCCGAAGAAGACGACATGGCGCTGGTCGAGCGACTGCTGCAATGCATGCAGCGTGGTGGCGTGGACTACAGCCTGTTCTTCCGCAAGCTGGGCGAACAGCCGGCGGCAGACGCACTCAAGGTGGTGCGCGACGACTTTATCGACCTGGCCGCTTTCGATGCCTGGGGCGCGGACTACCTGGCCCGTTGTGATCGCGAACCCGGTAATGCCGAAGGCCGCCGCGAGCGGATGCATGCGGTGAACCCGCTGTACGTGTTGCGCAACTACCTGGCGCAGAAAGCCATCGAAGCGGCAGAAGCGGGTGATTACAGTGAAGTGCGTCGGCTGCATCAAGTGCTTAGCCACCCCTTCGAAGAACAACCCGGTATGCAGGCCTACGCCGAACGGCCACCAGAATGGGGCAAGCACCTGGAAATCAGCTGCTCCTCCTGATTAACGCCAAACCCTGTGGGAGCGGCCTTGTGTCGCGATGGGCTGCAAAGCAGCCCCTAAAATATCAAGGAAACAACATGTCCGAACCGCTGGTAGTCCCCTGCCCCCACTGTAACGGCCTCAACCGCCTGCCCGCCGAGCGCCTGGGCGATACACCAAAATGCGGCCGCTGCAAACAGGACATGCTGCTGAGCACCCCTTTCGAGCTGACCGAAGCCAGCTACGCCAGCCAGATCAAGGGCGACCTACCGCTACTGGTCGACATCTGGGCCGACTGGTGCGGCCCGTGCAAGTCCTTTGCCCCCACCTTCGAACAGGCCGCCCGCCAGCTGACCGGCCGCTGCCGCCTGGCCAAGCTCGACAGCGAAGCCAACCGCAACCTTGCGGGGCAACTGGGCATTCGTTCGATCCCCAGCCTGCTGCTGTTCAAGAACGGCCGCGAAGTCAGCCGCCAGGCCGGGGCGTTTCCACTCCAGACGTTGCTGGAGTGGGTGCGTAGCCAAGGGGTTTAAGCGTTCTCTTCGAGCAACGAGTGCAACTCGACAAACTGCTGGGTCAGCTTGTGCTTGGGCTCCAGGTGAATCAGCGGCAGGCTGGCGTGGTGCGATTCACGCATCTTCACCGAGCTGCCCAGGTACACCGGCAGCACCGGTAACCCTTCGGCCAGCAGTTCGTCGAGCATCTGCTGTGGCAGGCTGGCACGGGACTGGAACTGGTTGACCACGATGCCTTCGACCATCAGGTCTTCGTTGTGGTCTTCCTTGAGGTCTTCGATCTCGGCCAGCAGGCCATACAGGGCCTGGCGCGAGAAGCTGTCGCAGTCGAAGGGAATGAGCACGCGATCAGCGGCAATCAACGCGGAAACCGCGTAGAAGTTCAGCGCCGGTGGGGTATCGATGTAGATACGCTCGTAGTCCTCGTCCAACTCGTCGAGCAGCTTACGCAGCTTGTTGATCTTGTGCTTGGCCTCAAGCTTGGGCTGCAGGTCGGCCAGCTCGGCGGTGGCGGTGACCACGTGCAGGTTGTCGAACGGCGTTTCGTAGATATCGACCTTGTTCTTCTTGCTGAACGGCCCGCTGGACAGGCTTTGCTTGAAAAAGTCGGCGATACCCATGGGGATGTCCTCGCCGGTCAGGCCAGTGAGGTACTGGGTCGAGTTAGCCTGGGCATCCAGGTCGATCAGCAAGGTCCGGTAGCCTTCATTGGCACTGACCGCCGCAAGGTTGCAGGCGATGCTCGACTTGCCCACGCCACCTTTCTGATTGAATACCACGCGCCGCATGATTGACCTCCGTGTTTCAACGAATGCCCGAGTATGTGGTGACGCTGCGGCAATGGCCAGTGCCATTTGACCGGCATCAGCCCTGGCCGACCACTTGCCCCGTCAACAGCTCGGCAAACGCTTTGGCCATCACCGAATTACCGCGCTCGCGTTGCACCAGCCACACCGCCGACATCGCCCCTTCATCCAGCAGCGTGCGGTACACCACGCCTTCAATGCGCATGCGCTGGAACGACGCCGGCAACACCGACACGCCCAACCCCGCCGACACCAGGCCAATGATGGTCATCGCCTCCCCCGCCTCTTGTGCGAAGTGCGGGCTGAAGCCCGCCTGTCGCGCCAGGCTCAGCAATTGCGCATGCAGGCCGCTGCCATAACTGCGCGGGAAGAACACGAACGGTTCATGGGCCAGTGCCGCCATATAAACACCCTGCTCAGTGCCCTCGGCCAGCGGATGCGAGGCATTGATCACCGCCACCAGCGGCTCGCGGAACAACTCGGTGGCCACCAGCCCTTCCGGTAGCGGCATCGGCCGCATCAACCCCACTTCGATCGATTCATCGAACACCCCTTCGGCAACATCACGGCTGCTCATTTCCTTGAGGTTCAGGTGCACCGACGGGAAGCGCTGACGGAAGGCATGGATCGCCTTGGGAATTTTCGAGGTGAACGGAGCCGACGAGGTGAAGCCTATTTTCATCTCGCCCAGCTCTCCCAGCTGCGCACGCCGGGCCACATCTGCCGCCTTTTCTACCTGCGCCAGCACCTGCCTGGCCTCTTCAAGGAACAGCCGCCCCGCCTCGCTCAGCTCGACCCGACGATTGGTACGGTCGAACAGACGCGCCCCCAGCTCTTGTTCCAGCGCCTGGATCTGCTGGCTCAAGGGTGGCTGTGAAATACCCAGCTGCTGGGCGGCGCGGCCAAAGTGCAGCTCTTCGGCCACGGCGATGAAGTAACGCAGATGGCGCAGTTCCATGATGGGCTCCAAACAGGTCGTAAAACATCTTAAATAGGTCGAACAATATATTGGATCTAATCATTAGCCAGCTATATGCTTTTTTCATTGCGCCAGAGGTACCCGCCCGTGAAAACTGCTGTAGCCCCCCTTCCTGCCGAGCCCGAACCTGCCACCCTGAACGACATGTGGATCGAGAAAGGCACCCCCGCCTTCATGAAGACCGTGCTGGCCCTGTTCAGCGGCGGCTTCGCCACCTTCGCCCTGCTGTACTGCGTACAGCCGATGATGCCGCTGCTGTCCAAGGAATTTGCCATCAACGCGGCGCAAAGCAGCTTGGTGCTATCGGTGTCCACTGCCATGCTGGCGTTCGGCCTGCTGATCACCGGCCCCATTTCTGACCGCATCGGGCGCAAGCCGGTGATGGTGTTCGCCTTGGTCTGCGCCGCCCTGTCCACCCTGGCCAGCGCAGTGATGCCGAGCTGGGAGCTGGTACTGGCCACCCGTGCGTTGGTCGGCCTGTCGTTGAGCGGCCTGGCTGCGGTGGCAATGACCTACCTGAGCGAAGAGATCCACCCGCAACACATTGGCCTGGCAATGGGTCTGTACATCGGCGGCAACGCGATTGGCGGCATGAGTGGGCGGCTAATCACTGGCGTCCTGATCGACTTCGTCAGCTGGCACACGGCGATGCTGACCATCGGTGGCCTGGCCCTGGTAGCCGCACTGGTGTTCTGGAAGGTACTGCCCGAATCGCGCAACTTCCGCCCGCAGATGATGAGCCCGCGCAGCCTTCTGGATGGCTTTGTCATGCATTTCAAGGATGCCGGCCTGCCCTGGCTGTTCCTCGAAGCCTTCCTGCTGATGGGTGCGTTCGTCACCTTGTTCAACTATATCGGCTACCGGCTGCTGGCCGAGCCTTACCACATGAACCAGGCGCTGGTGGGCTTGCTGTCGGTGGTTTATCTGTCGGGCATCTACAGCTCGGCGCAAGTCGGTGCCCTGGCTGACAAGCTGGGCCGGCGCAAGGTGTTCTGGGCCAGTATCGTGGTGATGGCCGGCGGCTTGCTGATGACCCTGGCCAGCCCGCTGGCCATGGTGATCGTGGGTATGCTGGTGTTCACCTTCGGCTTCTTTGGCGCACACTCGGTGGCCAGCAGCTGGATCGGACGCAGAGCGCTGAAGGCCAAGGGACAGGCGTCGTCGCTGTACCTGTTCAGCTACTACGCAGGGTCCAGCGTGGCCGGTACGGCGGGCGGGGTGTTCTGGCACCAGTGGGGCTGGAATGGCATTGGGCTGTTCATTGGCAGCTTGCTGGCGGTGGCGTTGCTGGTGGCGTTGCACCTGAGCAAGTTACCCCCTAAATCGAGCTGACCCAGGGGGCCGCTTTGCGGCCCCAAAATCTCAGATCAGTTGATGATCTCGACAATATCCACATCCACTTCACGGCTCATCAGGTGCTTCTCCACCTCACCGGTCAGCTTGACCTTGGTCTTGTCGTTGAACGGCGTCGGCGGCAGGTCTTCGTCATCGATCTCGACGGTAATGGTGCCGGTGTTGTCCTTGAACTCGTACTTGTCGTCGTTGTTGATCTTCTTGGTCACGAAGCCCTGCAGCACCACTGGGGTGTCATCGGCAGCGTCGTTGGCAGCGGCGACGGTGGTGACCGACTGGGCACCGGGGCCGGTATAGCCAGCAGCAAGTGCGGCAGTGCTGAACAGCGGGGCGAGGATCAGGGCGAGATAACGGGTTTTCATGAGGATAGGGTCCTGTTTCGGTTTCGATGGGACCAGATTAACGACGTTCGCTGAATTAAAACTTAATGCGACAAAAAGCCCGGCACAGGGCCGGGCTTTGCTTTCCAGCAATCAACTCACTGGTGATACTGCGCCGACAGTTCATGCACGGCGTTGATGAACACGCCAGCATGCTCCGGGTCGACTTCCGGGGTAATGCCATGGCCCAGGTTGAATACGTGGCCGGTGCCTTGGCCATAGCTGGCCAGGATGCGCGCCACTTCCTGGCGGATGGCCTCGGGCTTGGCGTACAGCACGGTCGGGTCCATGTTGCCTTGCAGGGCAACCTTGTCACCTACGCGGCGGCGGGCGTCGCCGATCTCGCAGGTCCAGTCCAGGCCCAGTGCATCGGCACCGGCTTCGGCGATGCTTTCCAGCCACAGGCCGCCGTTCTTGGTGAACAGGATCACCGGCACCTTGCGCCCTTCGTGCTCGCGGATCAGGCCGCTGACGATCTTGCGCATGTAGGCCAGGGAGAATTCCTGGTAGGCCGCCGCCGACAGGTTGCCGCCCCAGGTATCGAAAATTTGCACAGCCTGAGCACCGGCCAGAATCTGGCCGTTCAGGTAGCTGGTGACCGACTGGGCCAGCTTGTCCAGCAGCAGGTGCAGGGCTTGCGGGTTGTCGTAGGCCATGGCCTTGGTCTTGCGGAAGTCCTTCGACGAGCCGCCTTCAACCATGTAGGTGGCCAGGGTCCAAGGGCTGCCGGAGAAGCCGATCAACGGCACGCGGCCGTTAAGCTCGCGACGGATGGTGCTGACCGCGTCCATCACGTAGCCCAGATCTTTTTGCGGGTCGGGGATGGGCAGTGCTTCGATGTCGGCCGGGGTGCTGATGACCTTCTTGAAACGCGGGCCTTCGCCGGTTTCGAAATACAGGCCCAGGCCCATGGCATCAGGGATGGTGAGGATGTCCGAGAACAGGATCGCTGCGTCCAGCGGGTAGCGGTCCAGCGGCTGCAGGGTGACCTCGCAGGCAAACTGCGGGTTCATGCACAGGCTCATGAAGTCACCGGCCTTGGCGCGGCTGGCGCGGTACTCCGGCAGGTAGCGGCCGGCCTGGCGCATCATCCACACCGGGGTAACGTCTACGGGTTGCTTGAGCAGAGCACGCAGGAAACGATCGTTCTTCAGGGCAGTCATGTCGGCATCCGGAAAAATAGTGCGGGCATTTTCTCAGACGCACAAAGAAAAGGCACGGCTGTTTGCCGTGCCTTTTCTCTATGGGTATGTCCTGGATCAATAGATTTTGTATACAAAATCTAAAACAGTCAGACCTCGAGGTAGTCCAGAATGCCTTCGGCAGCTGTACGCCCTTCGAAAATAGCCGTCACTACCAAGTCCGAACCACGCACCATGTCGCCACCGGCAAACACTTTCGGGTTGCTGGTCTGGTGCTTGAACTTGCCTTTCTCCGGTGCCACGACACGGCCCTGACTGTCCAGCTGAATGCCATGCTGCTCGAACCACGGCGCCGGGCTCGGGCGAAAGCCGAAGGCGATCACCACGGCATCGGCCGGCAGGATCTCTTCGGAGCCCGGGATCGGCTCGGGGCTGCGGCGGCCACGGGCATCCGGCTCACCCAGGCGGGTCTCGACCACTTTCACGCCTTCGACCTTGTCCTCGCCGACAATGGCGATTGGCTGACGGTTATAGAGGAACTTCACGCCCTCTTCCTTGGCGTTCTTCACCTCTTTGCGCGAACCCGGCATGTTGGCTTCGTCACGGCGATAGGCACAGGTCACTGCCTTGGCACCCTGGCGGATCGAGGTGCGGTTGCAGTCCATCGCGGTGTCACCACCGCCCAGCACCACGACCTTTTTGCCCTGCATATCGACGAAGTCTTCCGGCGACTTCTCGAAGCCCAGGTTGCGGTTGACGTTGGCAATCAGGAAGTCCAGTGCGTCATGCACGCCCGGCAGGTCTTCGCCCGGGAAGCCGCCCTTCATGTAGGTGTAGGTACCCATGCCCATGAACACCGCGTCGTACTCGGCGAGCAGCTGCTCCATGGTCACGTCCTTGCCCACCTCGGTGTTCAGGCGGAACTCGATACCCATGCCGGTGAACACTTCGCGGCGGTTGCTGAGCACGGTCTTTTCCAGCTTGAACTCGGGGATGCCAAAGGTCAGCAAGCCGCCGATTTCCGGGTTCTTGTCGAACACCACCGGGGTTACGCCAGCGCGCACCAGCACGTCAGCACAACCCAGGCCGGCCGGGCCGGCGCCGATGATGGCGACGCGCTTGCCGGTTGGCTTGACCTTGGACATGTCCGGGCGCCAGCCCATGGCGAAAGCGGTGTCGGTGATGTACTTCTCCACAGAACCGATGGTCACTGCGCCGAAGCCATCGTTCAGGGTGCAGGCCCCCTCGCACAGGCGGTCTTGCGGGCACACGCGGCCGCACACTTCAGGCAGGGTGTTGGTCTGGTGCGACAGTTCCGCCGCAGCCAGGATGTTGCCTTCGGAAACCAGCTTCAACCAGTTGGGGATGAAGTTGTGCACCGGGCACTTCCACTCGCAATACGGGTTACCGCAGCCCAGGCAGCGGTGTGCCTGCTCCACGGACTGCTGCGGCTTGAACGGCTCGTAGATTTCCACGAACTCCTTCTTGCGCTGGCGCAGCAGCTTTTTCTTCGGGTCCTTGCGGCCCACTTCGATGAACTGGAAGTCGTTGTTCAGACGTTCAGCCATTTTTCAAAACCTCTTTACCGCAGTTGCCAGCCCTAGGCTGCAAGCTGCAAGACGATCACTTGAGCACGACGGACCCCGCGCACGGGGCCGTCACTTGCAGCTGTTCTTACTGCGGGTTGGCACGGGTGCTGGACAGCAGTTGCTTCAGGTTGGCTGCCTTCGGCTTCACCAGCCAGAAGCGCCGCACGTAGTCGTCCAGGTTCTCCGAGAGCTCACGCCCCCACTCGCTGCCGGTTTCTTCCACGTACTCGGCAAGGACGCGCGCCAAGTGGCTGCGGTAAGCCTCCATCGCTTCACCACTGATGCGCTGAATTTCCACCAGCTCATGGTTGAGTTTGTCGACGAAGGTGTTGTCCATGTCGAGCACGTAGGCGAAGCCGCCAGTCATGCCAGAACCGAAGTTGTAACCGGTCTTGCCCAAGACGCAGACAAAGCCACCGGTCATGTACTCACAGCAGTGATCGCCAGTGCCCTCGACAACAGCGTGGGCGCCGGAGTTACGCACAGCGAAGCGCTCGCCCGCGGTACCGGCGGCAAACAGCTTGCCGCCAGTGGCACCGTACAGGCAGGTGTTGCCGACGATGGCGCTGTGCTGGGTTTCGAACGGGCTGCCGGCTGGCGGCACGATGGTGACCTTGCCACCGGTCATGCCCTTGCCGACGTAGTCGTTGGCATCACCTTGCAGGTGCAGGTTCAGGCCGCCGGCGTTCCATACGCCGAAGCTCTGGCCCGCAGTACCCTTGAAGCGGAAGGTGATCGGGTTGGCGGCCATGCCCTGGTTGCCGTACAGCTTGGCGATTTCGCCAGAGATACGGGCACCGATGGAACGGTCGCAGTTGCAGATGTCGAGGTCGAACTCGCCACCGGCCTGGTCGCGAATCGCTGGCAGGGCCATTTCCACCATTTTCTCGGCCAACTCGCCCTTGTCGAACGGCGGGTTCTTGTCGACTTCGCAGAACTGCGGCTTGTCTGCCGGAATGTGCGAGCTGCCCAGCAGCGGCGACAGGTCCAGGTACTGCTGGCGCTCGGTGTCGCCTGGCAGTACGTCGAGCAGGTCGGTACGGCCGATCAGTTCGCCGAGGCTGCGCACGCCCAGCTTGGCCAGCCACTCACGGGTTTCTTCGGCAACGAAGGTGAAGAAGTTGATCACCATGTCGACGGTGCCGATGTAGTGGTCCTTGCGCAGCTTGTCGTTCTGGGTGGCTACGCCGGTGGCGCAGTTGTTCAGGTGGCAGATACGCAGGTACTTGCAGCCCAGGGCGATCATTGGTGCGGTGCCGAAGCCGAAGCTTTCGGCGCCGAGGATGGCTGCCTTGATCACGTCCAGGCCAGTTTTCAGGCCACCGTCGGTCTGTACCCGTACCTTGCCGCGCAGGTCGTTGCCGCGCAGGGTCTGGTGGGTTTCAGCCAGGCCCAGTTCCCATGGGGCGCCAGCGTACTTGATCGAGGTCAGCGGCGACGCACCAGTGCCACCGTCGTAACCGGAAATGGTGATCAGGTCTGCATAAGCCTTGGCCACACCAGCGGCAATCGTACCGACGCCAGCCTCGGCCACCAATTTGACCGACACCAGCGCCTGCGGGTTGACCTGCTTGAGGTCGTAGATCAGCTGGGCAAGGTCTTCGATCGAGTAGATATCGTGGTGCGGCGGCGGTGAGATCAGGGTCACGCCAGGTACCGCATAGCGCAGCTTGGCGATCAGGCCGTTGACCTTGCCGCCCGGCAGCTGGCCGCCCTCACCGGGCTTGGCGCCCTGGGCAACCTTGATCTGCAGCACCTCGGCGTTGACCAGGTATTCCGGGGTCACACCAAAGCGGCCGGTGGCCACCTGCTTGATCTTCGAGCTCTTGATGGTGCCGTAGCGCGACGGGTCTTCACCGCCCTCACCGGAGTTGGAACGCGCACCCAGGCGGTTCATGGCTTCGGCCAACGCTTCGTGGGCTTCCGGCGACAGTGCGCCCAGCGAGATACCGGCGGAATCGAAGCGCTTGAGGATAGCCTCCAGCGGTTCGATCTGCTCCAGCGCCAGTGGCTGGTCGGCCACTTTCACTTTCAGCAGGTCGCGGATCATCGATACCGGGCGCTGGTCGACCAGCGTGGTGTATTCCTTGAACTTGGCGTAGTCGCCCTGCTGCACAGCGGCTTGCAGGGTGTTGACCACATCCGGGTTGTAAGCGTGGTATTCGCCACCGTGGACGAACTTCAGCAGGCCACCTTGCTGAATCGGCTTGCGCGCGCTCCAGGCTTCGGCCGCCAGCAGCTTCTGGTCGCTTTCCAGGTCAACGAAACGCGCCCCCTTGATGCGGCTGGACACACCCTTGAAGCTCAGACCGACCACTTCTTCGGCCAAACCGATGGCTTCGAACAGCTGCGCACCACGGTACGAGGCGATGGTGGAGATACCCATCTTCGACAGGATCTTCAGCAGGCCTTTGGAGATGCCTTTGCGGTAGTACTTGAAGACTTCGTCCAGGTCGCCCAGCACTTCGCCGGTGCGGATCAGGTCGGCCAGTACTTCATACGCCAGGTACGGGTAAACGGCCGAGGCACCGAAGCCCAGCAGCACAGCGAAATGATGCGGGTCACGGGCGGTGGCGGTTTCCACCAGGATGTTGCTGTCGCAACGCAGGCCTTGCTCGGTCAGGCGGTGATGCACCGCACCAACGGCCAACGACGCATGCACAGGCAGCTTGCCTGGGGCGATATAACGGTCGCTCAGCACCAGCTGGGTCTTGCCCGCGCGCACAGCCTCTTCGGCCTGGTCGGCGATGTTGCGAATGGCCGCTTCCAGGCCGATGCCCTGCTCGTAATTGAGGTCGATCAGCTGGCGGTCGAAGCCTTCGCGCTCCAGGTTCATCAGCGAACGCCACTTGGCGGGCGAAATGACCGGCGAGCTGAGGATGACCCGCGATGCGTGCTCCGGGGACTCCTGGAAGATGTTGCGCTCGGCACCCAGGCAGATTTCCAGCGACATCACGATCGCTTCACGCAGCGGATCGATCGGTGGGTTGGTCACCTGAGCGAACTGCTGGCGGAAGAAATCGTACGGCGACCGCACACGCTGCGACAGCACGGCCATTGGCGTGTCGTCACCCATCGAGCCAACGGCTTCCTGGCCCTGCTCACCCAGCGGGCGCAGCACCTGGTCACGCTCTTCGAAGGTGACCTGGAACATCTTCATGTATTGCTTGAGCTGGTCAGCGTCGTAGCTGGCCACACCCTGGTCGTCGGTCAGCGTCGCCTGAATGCGGGTAGCGTGCTGACGCAGCCAGCGCTTGTACGGGTGACGCGACTTAAGGCGGTTGTCGATGGCGTCGGTGTCGAGGATCTGGCCGGTTTCGGTGTCCACGGCAAGGATTTGACCTGGGCCGACACGGCCCTTGGCCAGCACCTCCTCAGGCTGATAGCCCCAAACGCCGATTTCCGAGGCGATGGTGATGTAGCCGTTGGTGGTGGTTACCCAGCGCGCCGGGCGCAGGCCGTTGCGGTCGAGCAGGCACACCGCGTGGCGGCCTTCGGTCATGACGATACCGGCCGGGCCATCCCACGGCTCCATGTGCATGGAGTTGTATTCGTAGAAGGCGCGCAGGTCGGCGTCCATGGTCTCGACGTTCTGCCAGGCTGGCGGTACCAGCATGCGCACGCCGCGGAACAGGTCGATGCCACCGGTGACCATCAACTCCAGCATGTTGTCCATGCTCGACGAGTCGGAACCGACGCGGTTGACCAGCGGGCCAAGCTCTTCGAGGTCGGGGATCTGGTCGTTGGCGAACTTGGTGCGACGGGCCATTGCCCAGTTGCGGTTGCCGGTGATGGTGTTGATCTCGCCGTTGTGGGCGAGGAAGCGGAACGGTTGCGCCAGCGGCCATTTCGGCAGGGTGTTGGTGGAGAAGCGCTGGTGAAACACGCAGATCGCGGTTTGCAGGCGCTCGTCACCCAGGTCTGGATAGAACGCCGCGAGATCGCGCGGCATCATCAGGCCTTTGTAGATGATGGTCTTGTGCGAGAAGCTGCAGATGTAGTGGTCGCTATCGTGGGCGTTGGCCACCGACGAACGGCGACGGGCACTGAACAGCTTGATGGCGAATTCCTGGTCGCTCAGGCCTTCACCGCCGATGAACACCTGCTCGATCTGCGGCAGACGCTCCAGGGCCAGGCGGCCCAGCACGCTGGTGTCGATCGGCACCTTGCGCCATCCGACCAGCTTCAGGCCAGCGGCGAGGATTTCGCGGTCCATGTTAGCGCGAGCCGCTTCGGCTTTGACCGGGTCCTGGTTGAAGAACACCATGCCGACGGCGTATTGCTTGGGCAGCTCGACGGCGAAGTGTTCCTGGGCCACGGCACGCAGAAATTGATCGGGCTTCTGCATAAGCAGACCGCAACCGTCACCGGTCTTGCCGTCGGCGTTGATGCCGCCGCGGTGGGTCATGCAAGTCAGTGCCTGCATGGCGGTTTGCAGAAGGTGGTGGCTCGGTTCACCCGTCATATGGGCGATCAGGCCAAAACCACAGTTGTCCTTGAATTCTTCGGGATGGTACAGACCTGTTTTCATAGACACATTCTCACCAGGTTCACCTCTCAACGGAGGCAAATCTCTTTTTTAACAACCACTTACCATCCACGCCGATCAAACGCCAGCTTTTTTGCGGTGGCCATGGAAAACCATTGTTGCACAGCGACAGCGATGCCCACAAATTTTCATGTCTCACCATTGAAAATTTATGTCGCAATTTTGAATGTTTTTGCGCCATGCGCCGTGATAGCGGCTTGGCTTGAGTCTGAAGCGTTTCAGCCATGACTGCAACTAGGGGCTTGTGGCCGGCAGTCTGGGACAGAAAAGCCTGCCGCGCTCGGGCGCAGCAGGCTAGTCGAAAGCTAGAATTCGCTTAGCTACAGGGCGGCGGGGTGATGCCGCCCGGAAGGTATCAGCGGGCCGTGGCCAGCTCTTGTTGGACGCTGCCCACGGTACGTGGCCAAGGTTTACCAGCCTGGACCTTCGCTGGCAAGTTCTTGATTGCTGCAACCGCTGCGTCGCGGTTGGCGAAGCTGCCGTAAGTGACTACATACAGTGGCTTGCCCTGCAGGTTTTTCTTGAAGTAGCGATAGTCGCTACCCTGGGCCTTGACGTATGCCTGGGCCGAAGCTTCGGAGCTGGTGCCGAGGATCTGCACCACATAATTACCTGGCTTCTGCCCCGCGTACCAACCACCGCTGCCACCGCCAGCGGCCGCTGGTTTCTCGGCAGGTTTGGCGGCCGGCTTGGCCACGGCAACCTGGGTCGGCGCGGGAGCAGGCTTGGCAGGCGCAACCGGTTTTACGGGCTGGGTTGCAACAGGCTTTGGCGCAGGCGCAACCGGCTGCACAGGCGCACTGGCGACTGGCTGAGCAGGCGCGGGGGCCGGGCCTGCCGGCACACCTTGCGGCGGCGCGATGGTAGTCACGGTAGGTGGTGGGTTGCCAGGCTGCAGGGCGGTATCACCTGCCGGGCTGCCTTCTTCGCCCTCGCCCATGCCTGCGGCCTGGGCCAACGGCTCGCGCATCACCGGCTGCGACTGGCCAACCAGCGGCAGCGGCATGGGCTGGGACGAGCCAGAGAACTCGATGGCAGCACCCTGCTTGCCGTCGCCCAGTGGCAACTGAGCCTGGGCGGCTGGCGCTTCGGCGGGGGCCTTGTCGCTTTTCTTGGGCATCAATACTGCAGCCGCAACGGCGACCACGACCACAGCGGACAGCGCGAGCACATGTTTTTTAGGCATCTTGAACCCCATGGATGGTCGCTTGGCCGTCGAGCGGCTGGCGATCATGGCTTCGATCAAAGTGTCACGGGCGACCTGGTTGATATTGCCAGGCCAACCGTCGGAGTTTTCATGGATATCGGCGATCTGTTCACGGCTGAACACCTCGATGCCCCGGCCGGCGCCCTCCAGGCGCTGCTCCAGGTATTCGCGGGTTTCTTCCTCACTGTAGGGGGCAAGCTCGATGATGTGGAAGCGTTCTTCCTCGACATTGAGCTCGTCCAGCCCGGCAATCAGCGATGGCTCACCGAACAGGAACACGTGCGGGCGCCCTTCCGGCACCCCCGCCGCCAATTCCAGCAACGCTTGGAGTGCCGACTCGTCGAGTTGTTCCGCATCGTCCACCAGCAAATACACTTCCTGCCCGGTCAGTGCCAGCTGCACCACTTTGGACAGGATCGCCTGCACTTCAGGCTGGGCCACACCAAGGTCCTGGGCGACGTGGGCGAGCATGCTGGAGGCATCGCTGGCGCTGCGGGCAGACACCACCACACTTTGCACAGCCTGTTTGTTGGTGCTGGCCACCAAGGCCTGGCGCAGCAGCGACTTACCGCTGCCCAGCGGGCCGCTGACCACCAGCATCAACTGGCTGTAGCGCGCCAGGTGGTGCAGTTGGCCGAGCACGGGCTTGCGCTGGGCCGGGAAGAACTTGAAACCGGGCACGCGGGGCGCGAACGGATCGTGGCTCAACTGGTAATGGTCGAGAAAGGCCTCATCGGCATGCAAACTGGTCATTGCGCTGTCACAACCTCAAAGCTGGGCCACGATCGCGCGGTAATCCGCCGACAGCGTGGCCTGTAGAATCTCTTTCGAATAGTCGTCGGTCACCACGGCCTCGCCCATCTGGCGCAACAGCACCAGACGCAGACGACCGTCGAGCACCTTCTTGTCGACCGCCATGTGCTCCATGAAATGCGCCGGGGTCATTTCCTGTGGTGGCACCACCGGCAAACCTGCATCCTGCAACAGGCGGATACCGCGATCGCGCTCGGCCTGGTCGATCCAGCCAAGACGCATGGACATTTCCAGGGCCATCACCGTGCCCGCCGCCACGGCCTCGCCGTGCAACCACACGCCATAGCCCATGTGGGTTTCGATGGCATGCCCGAAGGTATGCCCCAGGTTCAGCGTGGCCCGTACGCCCGACTCGCGCTCGTCAGCCCCCACTACTGCGGCCTTGGCCGCGCAGGAGCGGCGGATGGCCTCGGTCAGGGCTGCCGAGTCGAGGGCGCGCAGGGCCTGCATATTGTCTTCGAGCCAGGCGAGGAACGGTTTGTCGCAAATCAGGCCGTACTTGATCACTTCGGCCAGGCCTGCGGACAGTTCGCGCGCGGGCAGGGTCTTGAGGCTGGTGGTATCGATCAGTACCGCATTGGGCTGATAGAAGGCACCGACCATGTTCTTGCCCAGCGGGTGATTGATGCCGGTCTTGCCGCCCACCGAAGAGTCGACCTGGGACAACAGGGTGGTCGGCACCTGGATGAAGTCGACACCGCGCTGGTAGCAAGCGGCAGCGAAGCCGGCCATGTCGCCGATCACGCCGCCGCCCAGGGCGACCACGGTGGTGCGACGATCATGGCGGGCTGTCAGCAAGCCATCGAAAATCAGTTGCAGGGTTTCCCAATTCTTGTGGGCTTCGCCATCGGGCAACACCACCGGCAGTACCGAGTAGGCACCCAGGGTCTTGCTCAGGCGTTCGAGATACAGGGGGGCGACGGTCTCGTTGGAAACGATGGCAACCTGCCGGCCGGCAATGTGCGGCGCCAGCAGTTCGGGCTGGTCCAGCAGGCCTTCGCCAATGTAGATCGGGTAGCTACGCTCGCCCAGGTCGACCTTTAGTGTCTGCATGTATCCCCACAATGTACTTGGGCGCGGCGCCATTCGGGCAACCTGCGCGGTAACGTTGAACCTCGCCCCGGCTGGTGGCCGAGAATAGTCCCGGGTTAACGGGGCGGCAACTGCTGCAAGCGCTCAAGAATATCGATCACCACCATGCGTGGCGGCCGCTCATCGGTTTCCACGACCAGGTCGGCGATTTCGCGGTAGAGCGGGTCGCGGGTTTCCAGCAAGGTACGCAAGGTTGCCTCGGGATTGGCGGTACGCAGCAGCGGGCGGTTGCGGTCGCGCGCGGTGCGCCCGACCTGCTGCTCCACCGAAGCATGCAGGTAGATCACCCGGCCTCCCCGATAAAGCGCCTGACGGTTGGCTTCACGCATCACCGCGCCGCCGCCGGTGGCCAGGACCACGCCGTCGAGCGCGCACAGCTCGGCGATCATCGCTTGCTCGCGATCACGGAAACCCGGCTCGCCTTCCTTGTCGAAAATCCACGGGATGTTGGCGCCGCATCGCAGTTCGATTTCCTTGTCGGAATCCTTGAACAGCAGGCGCAGCTCTTTGGCCAATAGGCGTCCGATGGTGCTTTTACCAGCGCCCATGGGCCCCACAAGTATCAAATTTCGCACAGAATCAACGACTCACAGCAATCGCCTGGTCACTCATGATACGCGGAGTCAGGAAGACCAGCAGCTCGGATTTTTTCTCTTGTAATGCATCGCGTCGAAACAGCCGCCCAACATACGGCAGATCGCCGAAAAATGGCACCTTGTCGACCACATTGTTTTGCGAAGTCGAGTAAACGCCACCAATCACGATCGTTTCGCCATCAGCCACACGAACCTTGGCATTTACCTCGTTCTTGCGGATCGGCGGTACGTTGTTCAAGGCATTGACGTAATCCGGCTCGTCCTTGGTCACCCTGACGGTCATGATCACCTTATTGTCCGGGGTGATCTGCGGGGTAACTTCCAACGACAGCGACGCTTCGCGAAAAGATACCGAGGTCGCACCGCTTTGGCTGGTTTCCTGGTAAGGCACCTCGGTTCCCTTGAGGATCCTCGCCGTTTCCTTGTCGGCCGTGACCACCTTGGGCTGCGAAATGATCTCGCCGTTACCACTCTTTTCCATGGCGCTGAGCTCAAGGTCCAGCAACACGTCCCCGCGCAATAACCCAAGGCCGATACTGCCGCCGGCACGCTCGACGCCGAGATCGACGAACAATTCTTTGCCTGGCCGCAGTTGCGCGCCGTATAGCGGCCCGCCCCAGCGCACCCCCAGGCTCTTTTCGTAATCGACGTTGGCCTCGACGATACGCGCCTCGATCGCTACCTGGCGCACCGGCACATCCAACTGCGTCACCAGTTGCCGCAATTCGGCCAGGCGGCCGGCAGGCAGGTGCACCACCAGGGTATTGGTGCGCTCATCGACACTCAGGCTACCCGTGAGAATACCGTCACCCACCAGGCTCGCCTGTAGCAACTCCGCCAAATCGGCAGCCTTGGCGTGGTGAATAGGCAGCAGTTCCCGACGCAAAGGTTGCAACTGCGCTTCCAGCACTTGCCCCGCACGGGTCTCGGCTGACTGTGCGGCAAAGTCGGCGGCAGGCGCCACCAACAGCACATTACCCTCCTGGCGCCGAGCCAGGCCCTTGCTGCGCAACACCAGGTCCAGTGCCTGATCCCACGGCACGTCCTGCAAGCGCATCGTGACGTTGCCTTGCACCGCATCGCTGGCTACCAAGTTTACCCCGGCATAGTCCGCCAGTACCTGCAGTACCGCGCGCACCTCTACATCCTGAAAGTTCAACGATAGCGGCTCACCCTCATAAGACGTCGCCGACGCCAGCGGAACCGACAGCAGGGTTGCCAGCAGATATTTCATCCACGTTTTCATTCTGGTCCGAGGCCTCCTTGCCCAGGCGCTTGGCAAGGGTGATGAACGCCGTGCGTTCGTGCCACTCCCCCGCCATGAACAGCCGCTCCCGCACTTCGACCTGACGTTGGTCGATGTACGCCACCACCCCCTGATCACGCCCTACCCGGTCACCTGGGCGCACGCGGTAAAGCCTGCCAGCCGCCATCAGCAATGCTTCGCGTGCCGCCCCGCGCGCCAGGCTACCGACCATCTCCAGCTGCGCCAGCGGCACACCGGCCAGCCCCGTTGCGGTCAACCGCGCCGCCACAGGGGCAAACGGGTCTACGGCAGGCGCAGCCATTGCAGCCCTTGCCGGTAGCCGCGCCAGCATCGCAGGTGCCTTCATGGGTGCGGGCGCGTCATAGGCATAAACCCGCAACCGCAGGCGCAACAGCCCAGGCTGGCGATCAACAGCAGCCAGGCTCATGTCATCGCTGTGCAGCACTCGCACCTGCCCCAACCAGTCGTCCAACCACAACCGCAAGGCTGAGTAACGCCCCACCACTTGCAACTCCAGCGGCACTTTGCGCAAACCAGCCTGTTGCTCGCCCTTATCGACATCGAGGCGCTCGACCAGCAAACCCTGCGCATGCCCCGTCACCGCCAGGCGCTCAAGCAGGTCACTCATGCCCTCCCCGCCAGCCAGTTGCCAGCGCGCCTCCTGCAACCGCTGCTCGGCGGCCACCACAGCAGCCCGCAACTGCTCAAGCTCGGCCAACCGCAATGCACTGGCTGCCTGCCTCTGATTCAATTCGGCGTACCTGACATCCTCGCGTGACTGCTGCTGAATCAGTGCCGGCAGGCGCATCGCGCAGCCCAGGCTGAACAACACAGCGGCTACCAGCGCTGGCGCCAGTCGTCGGCAGCGATCGGAGCGCTCGACCACAGCCAACCAAGCGAGAAGCTGTGCAGTACTCACGACCAAAACGCCGAAACGCGCGCGGTCAGCAGGAATTCATCGCCGCCCGGCAGGCTCTTGATGCGCTTGAGTTCCAAATCGAGCAAAACGCTCGAGCGGTTCAAGTCACGCATGAACTGCGCAACCACAGCACCGGATGCAGCCAAGCCGGTCATCTGCAGGCGGCCGCTTTCAAGGCTGAGCTCAAGGAGTTGCACACCTTCAGGCAAAGCCCCCTCAAGGTCAGCGAACAGACCGGCCAACATCCCCTGGTGGGCACGCAAGCCTTCCAGCGCCGAGGCCCGGGCGAGCAATGCTGCATGCTGCGTGCGTACATCGGCCAGCGGCCGCAACTGCTCGTCCAGCTCCTCAAGGGCAGCCTGGAACTGGGTATTGGCCAGCGCCTGCTGCTGCCCGCGCTGGCGGGCCAATTGATCGACCAGCATCACGGCGCACAAGGCCAGTAAAGCGCCAGCAACCAGCTGGCCGCGAAAACGCCGCAGCGCAGCCTGACGCTGCCGTTCACGCCATGGCAGAAGGTTTAACCGCATCATGGGCGCAACCCTCCCACGGCCAAGGCACAGGCCAGGAGCATCGACCCATCGACATGCTCAAGCCCCGTCAGGCCGGGCAGGCACCTGCACGGCAGGTTCAGCCGATTGCCAAGCCCTTGCAACCAGCCTGAGTCAATCGCTGAGCTGCTGCTAATCCACAAGCCCGCAGGCAGGTTTTTGTCGGTCAGCAGCGCCTGCAAATGCTCTGGCAACAGCCCGCTAGTCTCCAAACCGGAGACTGGCAGCTCACGGCGCTGGTATACCCTGCCCGGCAGCCAGTCATAGAGGGTCAGGCTGCGAGCGTCGACACGCAACAACGCCGCCCCCTCCGAGCCGCCCCGTGGCAACATGCGGCACAAAGCAATGTTGTCGACCTCGACGGCTTCCAACTGCAAGCCCGCCGCCTCGACCACTGATTCAAGTGACGCCAGCGCGCTCTGCCGACAGGCAGCAACCATCACCTCACTGCAGCCTGGCTGAACACTGGAAGCCCCCAAGACCTGAAAATCCAGGGCCAGGTCTTCCAGTGGAAACGGAAACAGCCGCTCAGCATCGGCCAGCAACCGCGCCTCCAACTGCGCTTCGTTCTGTTGCGCAGGCAGGTGGCACAGTTTGCAGATGACCTGGCTGGCCGGTAATGCCAGCGCCACCCGGCGCTGCTTGAGCCCGCTACGCTGGTAGGCGCGCTGTAACGCAGCCACCACTGCATCAGGCTCCGCCACCCAATCATCACCCAGCGGTGCCATAAGCGGTTCTTGTGCCGACCCCACCACCCGCCAGCGTCGATTGCGCTGCTGCAGTTGCAGCATGCGAACGGCATCCGGGGCAATTTCCACCCCCACGAGTGAACCGGCATCCTTGCCGAAGCGTCCAAGCATCGCGACTTCCCTGCTGTCTGTGGCAACCCCGCGGCAACACTGGGCCGAGGCTATCCATCGAGGCGACGGGTAGCCTGGCCGGTAACCCGGAGAGGCGAAAAAATGCTTATAATGCCCAGCGTTTTTTGGTCCGCCGGACCCGCGTGCAATCCACTCCCAACCTGGACACCGAAAAGCCTTGATACGTCTGCTGAAGTTCTTCTGGTGGTCATCCGTCGCAGTCATCTGCGCGCTCGTACTCGGTGTGAGCGGTGCGTTTCTGTATCTTAGCCCCAGCCTGCCCTCGGTCGAGTCACTCAGAAGCATCCAGTTGCAGATCCCACTCAGGGTGTACAGCAGCGACGGCAAGCTGATTGCCGAATTCGGCGAAATGCGCCGCTCGCCGATCCGCTTCGCGGAAATTCCCCCACAATTCATTCAGGCGCTGCTGTCAGCTGAGGACGACAACTTCCTCAACCACTATGGTGTAGACCCCAGCAGCCTGATGCGTGCCGCGACCCAGCTGGTGAAAACCGGGCACATCCAGACCGGCGGCAGCACCATCACCATGCAGGTGGCGAAGAACTTCTTCCTCACCAGCGAGCGCAGCTTCTCGCGCAAGACCAACGAAATCCTGCTGGCCCTGCAAATCGAGCGTGAGCTGACCAAGGACGAAATCCTTGAGCTGTACGTGAACAAGATCTACCTGGGCAACCGCGCCTACGGTATCGACGCCGCTGCGCAGGTGTACTACGGCAAGTCGATCCGTGACGTGAGCCTGGCGCAGATGGCGATGATCGCCGGCCTGCCCAAAGCACCGTCGCGCTTCAACCCACTGGCCAACCCGGCACGTGCCAAGGAACGCCGCGACTGGATCCTCGGCCGCATGTACAAGCTGGGCAAGATCGACGAGGCCAGCTACCAGGCCGCCTTGGCCGAGCCGCTCAACGCCAGCTACCACGTACCGACGCCTGAAGTGAATGCCCCGTACATCGCTGAAATGGCCCGCGCGGAAATGGTCGGCCGTTACGGCAGCGATGCCTATACCGAGGGCTTCCGCGTCACGACCACCGTGCCCAGCGACATGCAGGAAATGGCCAACAAGGCCGTCCTCAACGGGCTTTCCGATTACGACGAACGCCACGGTTACCGCGGCCCTGAAGCACGCTTCCCGGGCCGTACCCAGGCAGCTTGGCTGCAGGAACTGGGCAAACAACGCACCCTCGGCGGCCTGGAGCCAGCCATTGTCACTCAAGTTGAAAAAACCGGCCTCAAAGTGCTGACCCGTGACGGCCAGGAAGCACAGGTTGCTTGGGACACCATGAAATGGGCGCGCCCGTTCATCAACAGCAACGCCCAGGGGCGCACACCGCAGTCGCCTTCCGACGTGGCACAGGTCGGTGACCTGGTGCGCTTGCAACGTCTGGAAGATGGCAAGTTCAAGTTCAGCCAGGTGCCCGGTGCGCAGAGTGCACTGGTTACCCTTGACCCCTACAACGGCGCCATCCGCGCCCTGGTCGGCGGCTTCTCGTTCGAGCAGAGCAACTACAACCGCGCCATGCAGGCCAAGCGCCAACCTGGCTCTAGTTTCAAGCCATTCATCTACAGCGCCGCGCTGGACAGCGGTTACACCGCCGCCACCCTGGTCAACGATGCGCCGATCGTGTTCGTTGACGAGTCGGTGGATAAAGTGTGGCGGCCGAAGAACGACACCAACACCTTCCTCGGCCCGATCCGCATGCGTGAGGCGCTGTACAAATCGCGCAACCTGGTGTCGATCCGCCTGCTGCAGGCCATGGGCGTGGACCGCACCATCGACTACATCGCCAAGTTCGGCTTCAACAAGCAGGACCTGCCGCGCAACCTGTCGCTGGCACTGGGTACCGCCACCCTGACCCCGATGGAAATCGCCACCGGGTGGAGCACCTTTGCCAACGGTGGCTACAAGATCACCCCTTACCTGATCGACCGCATCGAAAGCCGCAGCGGCGAGACGCTGTTTACTTCCAACCCAGCCCGCGTACCGCAAGGTGCCGAGGACCAGGCTGGCCTGGCCGCACCCGAGCAGCCAATCAGCACCGCCGCCATGCCAGGCGAAGCACCGCCTGCCTTCAGTCAGGTGGCAACTGCACCACAAGCGCCGGCGATAGCCGAACAGATCGTCGACGGGCGTACCACCTACATCCTCACCAGCATGCTGCAGGACGTGATCAAGCGCGGTACCGGTCGCCGGGCACTGGCCTTGGGCCGTACCGACCTGGCGGGCAAGACCGGTACCACCAACGAATCCAAGGACGCCTGGTTCTCGGGCTACAACGCCGACTACGTGACGACCGTGTGGGTCGGTTTCGACCAGCCAGAAACGCTCGGTCGCCGCGAGTACGGCGGTACGGCGGCGCTGCCGATCTGGATGAGTTTCATGGGCGCGGCGCTCAAGGACAAACCGGCGCATGCGCCAGCAGAACCGGAAGGCATCCTCAGCCTGCGGGTGGACCCGGTCAGCGGGCGCGCCGCCTCGCCGAGCACACCGAATGCCTACTTCGAGCTGTTCAAGGCCGAAGACTCGCCGCCATCGGTGGACGAGCTGGGCAATGGCGCGGCACCGGGCAGCCCGCTGCCAGCCGATGAAGCAGCGCCGATGGATCTGTTCTGAAGCAGGGTGTCTGACTCAGGATTTGCGTGGGCGCGCCAATCGAGCGCCGCCCGCGCGGCGCTCGATCTCATAGGCGCCAACAGTCTCATCACAAGCACCTTGCCACCCTGAAACATTTCCACGGCACAACAAAAAGCCCCGGCTCATCCGAGCCGGGGCTTTTTTATGTTGCTACAGCGGCAATCAGCCGTTGAACACTTCATCCACGCTGGTCAGCGGGTAGTGCTTCGGATACGGCAGGGTAGCCACACCGGATTCGATGGCGGCCTTGGCCACGGCGTCGGAAACGACGGTGATCAGGCGTGCGTCCAGCGGCTTCGGAATGATGTACTCACGACCGAACTCCAGGCCTTCGACACCGTAGGCTTCGCACACTTCCTTAGGCACTGGCAGCTTGGCCAGGTCTTTCAGGGCGATAGCAGCGGCGATCTTCATTTCTTCGTTGATGCGCTTGGCGCGAACGTCCAGGGCACCACGGAAGATGAACGGGAAGCCCAGTACGTTGTTGACCTGGTTCGGGTAGTCGGAACGACCGGTAGCCATGATCACGTCGCTGCGAGTGGCGTGCGCCAGCTCTGGCGAGATTTCCGGATCCGGGTTCGAGCAGGCGAACACGATTGGGTTGGCAGCCATCGACTTCAGGCCTTCCGGGCTCAGCAGGTTCGGGCCGGACAGACCTACGAACACGTCGGCACCGTCAAGGGCATCGGCCAGAGTGCGCTTGTCAGTAGCGTGGGCGAACTGCGCCTTGTACTGGTTCAGGTCGTCACGGCCAGCGTGGATCACGCCGCTACGGTCGATCATGTAGATGTTCTCGACCTTGGCACCCATGCTCACCAGCAGCTTCATGCAGGAGATGGCGGCAGCGCCGGCGCCGAGGCAGACGATCTTGGCGTCTTCCAGCTTCTTGCCGGCGATTTCCAGGGCGTTGATCATGCCGGCGGCGGTAACGATGGCGGTACCGTGCTGGTCATCGTGGAACACCGGGATGTCGCACTGCTCGATCAAGGTGCGCTCGATTTCGAAGCACTCAGGGGCCTTGATGTCTTCAAGGTTGATGCCACCGAAGGTGATCGAAATGCGGCGGACGGTGTCGATGAACGCTTGCGGGCTTTCCGACTCGACCTCGATGTCGAATACATCGATACCAGCGAAACGCTTGAACAGAACACCCTTGCCTTCCATGACCGGCTTGGAAGCCAGTGGGCCGAGGTCACCCAGACCGAGGATGGCGGTGCCATCGGAAATCACCGCAACCAGGTTGCCTTTGCCGGTGTATTTGTAAGCCAGCTCTGGATCACGGCCAATTTCGCGTACCGGCTCTGCAACACCTGGGCTGTAGGCCAGGGCGAGGTCACGGGCGGTGGCAGTGGGCTTGGAGAGTTCGACGCTCAGTTTCCCCGGACGAGGTTGAGCGTGATATTCGAGAGCGGCGGTTTTCAGGTCTGACATGGTGGGCATTCCGCTATTTACTGTTCTGACGGACCGCCGAGGATACGCAAAGAGCCGGGGAGTCACAAGACTGGTCGGTCACTTGTGTCAAGGCCTTTAGCCTACGACTTTACGCTATAACCCACGGGGCATACGGCTCACAGTGTGTACAATCCAATAGCGAAATGTCTACATCTTTTAGCCTGAAATTCGCTCCAACATGCTCGGATCGGTCAATGGCAACACCCAACGTCGCTGCCCAGGCTTGAGGCCGCCCCTGCGGGAACGATCCAGCACCCAACCACGCGCTTCGACCTGGCGTCCTTTGAGGTTATCGAAGAAGCTGGCAGGGAAGTTGCGCTGCAGACGAGCGGGAACCTGTAGCACCACAGCATCGTCCAGGGTCAGCCAGACCCCGCCGCGGTTGCGCTCGATGCCCTTGATGCGGCCACCGACCAAAGCAAAACCCGACTGCCTGACAGCGCTTGCGGGCACCACGGGCGAACGGCGCCACAGGTTGCTACCCGCCTTGCGCGCGGCTTGCTCCGCGAGCTGCTGGCAGCCGTTGAGGCGCACATTGGGGGCAACCGCCACGCGATAACCCAAGCCCTCGCTAAGCAACTGTGCTTCCAGATTGTTGCCATTACGGCCATAGACGTGCGCCAGTGTGCGGCCGTATTTGTCCTTGGATTCAACGCCAGGCACCAGCCCGACACGCCCGTCACTTTCCTGAACCAACGCCTGCAGGCGCCGCTTGGCTGCCTCGGCATAGGGCTCGCTGCTGCGCCCTTTGCGGCCGATTTCCGGAGCATTGATACCGATCAGCCGCACACTGCGGCCATCGGCCAGGCGCAAGGTATCGCCATCGACCACCTGTCGCACCGCTACCAACTGGGGCTTGCCTGGCAGCGGGCAGAACGCATGGGCCGAAGAATGCCAGATAGCGGCCACAAAAAAGGCGCCCACAAGGGGCGCCTTCTTCAGCAACAACGCGAAGCCCGAAGGATTCGCCATGCGCATGATTACTTCTTGGTACCGAACATACCGAAGCGGTCGGCGAACTTCTGTACGCGACCACCGGTGTCCAGGACTTTCTGCTTACCGGTGTAGAACGGGTGGCACAGGTTGCAAACGTCGATCGACAGGACATTGCCCAGGGTCGAACGGGTTTCGAACTTGTTGCCGCAGCTGCAGGTGACTGCAACTACTTCGTAGTTCGGGTGGATACCTTCTTTCATGGTCACTTCCTCGAGCTGCGTGCCGCCACCCAACACCAATTGTTGAATACCGCACGTAATTAGGCGGCGAATAATACCAGAGCACACCGTCAGCGCAAGATGTCGCTTGCACCGACCGTCGTCTGCTAGGCTCGCCAGTTCTTGTAACGCCCTCCGAGACTTTTTGCGTGTCCGACGTCATCCTGCGCCTTGCCCTGCCCTCCCCGCTGCGTCGCCTGTTCGACTACAAGGCGCCGGCGAGCATGGCACGCCAGACCTTGACCCCGGGCATGCGCATTCGCGTGCCCTTCGGTCGCCGCGAAATGATCGGCGTGTTGGTGGAGGTGTGCACGCAGAGTGAAGTGCCCGCCGACAAACTCAAGCCGGCCAGCGCCTTGCTCGACCCGGTGTCTCCCATCCCGGCGTCGCTGTTCAAGTTCTGCTTGTGGACAGCCCAGTACTACCAGCACAGCCTGGGCGACACCCTGAGCTGGGCCTTGCCCACGCTGCTGCGCCAGGGCGAACCCGCTGAAATGCGCCAGGAACGCTTCTGGCACATTGCCCCCGGCGCCCGCCTGGAAGACCCGCGCATCGCCCGCGCGCCGCGCCAGCGCGACGCCCTGAAGACCCTGGCCCAGCACCCGCACGGCGTGGCCCACAGCCTGCTGACCAAGCTCAACCTGAACAAGGACAGCCTCGACTTGCTGCTGGCCAAGGAGCTGGTTCAGATCGAGGTGCGCCGGCACCTGCCGGCGCTACGCCATGAGCACTGGCTGGCACAGCCGGAACTCCCGCTCAACGAAGAGCAACGCAATGCCTTCGACGCCGTGCGAGAAGGCTTTGACGGCTTCGGCGCGTTCCTGCTGGCCGGCGTCACCGGCAGCGGCAAGACCGAGGTCTACCTGCAACTGATCCGCGAGACGCTGGAGGCCGGCAAGCAGGCACTGGTGCTGATCCCGGAGATCAACCTCGGCCCACAGACCCTGGCGCGCTTCGAACAACGCTTCAATGCCCGCATCGCCCTGCTGCATTCGGCGGTCAACGACCGCGAGCGCCTGGACGCCTGGCTGGCCGCTCGCGACGGCGAGGCCGACATCATCATCGGCACCCGCTCGGCACTGTTCACGCCGATGAAAAACCCCGGCCTGATCATCATCGACGAAGAGCACGACGGCTCCTATAAACAGCAGGAAGGGCTGCGCTACCACGCCAGAGACTTGGCAATGGTACGCGCCCACCAGGAGAACATCCCGATCCTGCTCGGTTCTGCCACGCCGTCGCTGGAAACCTTGCACAACGCCCTAACCGGCCGCTACCACCTGCTGCGCATGAACCAGCGCGCTGGCGGAGCCCGTCCGCCGCGCATGCTGCGCCTGGATGTAAAGAGCTTGCCCCTGGACAGTGGCATCAGCGGCCCGTTGCAACAAGCCATCCGCCAGACCCTGGAGGCCGGCCAACAAGTGCTGGTGTTCCTTAACCGCCGCGGCTTCGCCCCGACCCTGCTGTGCCACGATTGTGGCTGGCTGTCCGAGTGCCCGCGCTGTGATGCGCGCATGACCGTGCACCAGCGCTCTGGCGTGCTGCGCTGCCACCACTGCGGCTATGACGAACGCCTGCCGCACCAGTGCCCGCAGTGCAATCACGTCGACCTGCGCCCGGTCGGTGCGGGTACCGAACGTGCCGAAGAACGTCTGAAGGTGCTGTTCCCGGACTACCCGATCCTGCGCGTGGACCGCGACAGCACGGCGCGCAAGGACGCCATGCACAACCTGTTCAATACCATTCAGCGCGGCCAGCCGAGCATCCTTGTCGGTACGCAGATGCTTGCCAAGGGCCACCACTTCCCCCGGGTGACCCTGGTGGCCATCCTCGATGCCGATGGCGGGCTGTTCTCGGGTGACTTTCGCGCCAGCGAGCGCATGGCGCAGCTGATCGTACAGGTAGCCGGACGGGCCGGGCGGGCCGAAGAGCCCGGCAAGGTCATCATCCAGACCCACCTGGCCGACCATCCACTGCTGGTGCAGTTGACCGAGCAGGGCTACTTTGCCTTTGCCGAACAGGCCCTGGATGAACGCCGCGCCGCCGGGCTGCCACCTTACTCCCACCTGGCCCTGCTGCGTGCCGAAGCGCACAAGCCGGGGCAGGCCGAAGGTTTCCTCGACGAAGCCTGCGCCGCCGCCGAGCGCCTGGTGGCCGAACAACGCCTGCCAGGCATAGAGCTGCTGGGCCCGGTGCCGGCGCCCATGGAACGCCGCGCCGGGCGCTACCGCGCGCAACTGTTGATACAGGCCAATACCCGGGCCCCTTTGCATCGACTGATCAGCGCCTGGTTGCTAGTGTTGGAGCAAATGCCGAGCGGGCGCCAGGTGCGTTGGTCGCTGGACGTCGACCCGGTCGACCTGTACTGACCTCTGGCGCTGCTTTGCAGCCCCAAAGGTTGGCAACCCGCTTCCAGCAACGGATAATGCCCAGTTTTTCCACCTGCGCATCCAGGCGCTCACCGCGCTTGCGGTCGAAAAGAGATCCCCATGAAAGACACCATTCGCCAGCTGATCCAGCAAGCCCTCACCCAACTCGTCAACGACGGTGTGCTGCCTGAAGGGCTGTCGCCGGCGATCCAGGTGGAAAACGCCCGGGACAAGACCCACGGCGACTTCGCCAGCAACATCGCCATGATGCTGGCCAAGCCGGCTGGCATGAAGCCGCGCGACCTGGCCGAGAAACTGATCAATGCCCTGCCGGCCAGCGCCGACATCAGCAAGGTTGAGATCGCCGGCCCCGGCTTCCTGAACTTCTTCCAGAACACCGACGCTTTGGCCAACCGCCTGGATGCCGCCCTGGCCGACGCCCGCCTGGGCGTGCGCAAAGCTGGCCCGAGCGAAAAGGTCGTCATCGACATGTCGGCGCCGAACCTGGCCAAAGAAATGCACGTCGGCCACCTGCGCTCGACCATCATCGGTGACAGCGTCGCGCGCGTGCTGGAATTCCTGGGTGACAACGTCATTCGCCAGAACCACGTCGGCGACTGGGGCACCCAGTTCGGCATGCTGATGGCCTACCTGCAGGAAAACCCGATCACCAGTGACGAGCTGTCAGACCTGGAAAACTTCTACCGGGCGGCGAAGAAACGCTTCGACGAATCGGAAGAGTTCGCCACTCGCGCCCGTGGCCTGGTGGTCAAGCTGCAGGCCGGCGACCCCGAGTGCCTGGCCCTGTGGACACGCTTCAAGGACATCTCGCTGTCGCACTGCCAGAAGACCTACGAGCTGCTCAACGTCAAGCTGACCATGGCCGACGTGATGGGCGAAAGCGCGTACAACGACGACCTGGCCAACGTGGTGGCCGACCTCAAGGCCAAGGGCCTGCTGGTCGAAAGCCAAGGCGCCCAGTGCGTGTTCCTCGAAGAATTCAAGAACAGCGAAGGCGAGCCACTGCCGGTGATCGTGCAAAAAGCCGACGGCGGCTACCTGTACGCCACCACCGACCTGGCCGCCGTGCGCTACCGCAGCAACGTACTCAACGCTGACCGTGCCCTGTACTTCGTCGACCAGCGCCAGGCCCTGCACTTCAACCAGGTGTTCGAAGTGGCACGCCGCGCAGGCTTTGTCGGCCACCCGATGCAAATGGAGCACATGGGTTTCGGCACCATGAACGGCGCTGACGGCCGCCCGTTCAAGACCCGTGACGGCGGCACCGTAAAGCTGATCGACTTGCTCACCGAGGCCAAGGAGCGCGCCTACGCGCTGGTCAAGGAAAAGAACCCGAGCCTGACCGAAGCCGAACTGCGCCACATCGGCGAAGTGGTGGGCATTGGCGCGGTGAAATACGCCGACCTGTCCAAGCACCGCACCAGCGACTACAGCTTCAACTTCGAGCTGATGCTCAACTTCGAAGGCAACACCGCGCCTTACCTGCTGTATGCCTACACCCGCGTAGCCGGCGTGTTCCGCAAGCTGGGCAAGGGCTTTGACGAAGTTGAAGGCAACATCGTATTGCAGGCGGCCCACGAGCAGGACCTGGCCGCACGCTTGGCGCAGTTTGGCGAAATCCTCAACAACGTCGCCGACAAAGGCACGCCGCACGTGCTGTGCAGCTACCTGTACGACTTGGCCGGCTTGTTCTCCAGCTTCTACGAGAACTGCCCGATCCTCGCCGCCGAAACCCTGGAACAGCAGCAGAGCCGCCTGCGCCTGGCCGCCCTGACCGGCCGTACCCTCAAACAAGGTCTGGAACTGCTCGGCCTGGAAACCCTGGAGCGCATGTAAGTTGGCTGCCAAGAAAAAACCTGCCCCAAAGCGCGGCGCCAGCCGTCAGACGGCGCCGGCCAAACAGCCGATCCCCGGCTGGGTATGGCTGGCAGTCGGCCTGACCGTAGGCGCGTTCATCGTGTTCTTGATGAAGCTCGAACCCGGTGGCGACGACATCAAGCGCGCCAAACCCGAGCAGCAGAAGCCGGAGAAGGTGGCCGAGGCCAGCAAGCCCGCGCAGGCCACCCCGCAGCAGCCGGTGAAGCCGAAGTATGACTTCTACACCCTGCTGCCGGAGTCCGAGGTAATCGTGCCGCCAGAGGCCGTGCCAGAGAAGACGCCTCCGGTCCCGGCACAGCCGGTAACCCCGGTGACCCCGGCCGAAGCGGCGAAGATAGACACCGCTCGTGCACAGGCAGCCTTGCTCGGTCAGACCCCGCCACCGCCACCACCGGTGATCAAGCCGGCAGCGACCACCCAGTACTTCCTGCAGGCGGGCTCGTTCCGCAAGCAGGCCGATGCCGACAAGGTGCGCGCACAGATCATTCTGCTGGGCCAGGCGGTAAAGGTGGAGTCAGGTACGGTCAAGGACGAAACCTGGTACCGCGTGCTGGTCGGGCCGTTCAGCAACCGTGAGCAGTTGACCGGCGCACAGAAGCAGCTGGCCGGGGCTGGGTTCAGCAACCTGTTGCTGCAACAGCGCCAGACCCGCCAGTAAGCCTTGGTTGGGGGCTGCGTTGCAGCCCCCGCCTACCTCATCCCCGCCCCGCATTCCGCTCGGAAACCTGGCTGTTCAGCGTCCAGAAGTCATACAGCACCCCCACCAGGAACAACCCGCCGGTAAAGAAGTAGATGATCGCGGTGATCCATTTACCCTGATACAGGCGATGCAGGCCGAACACCCCCAGGAAGGTCAGCAGAACCCAGGCGATGTTGTAGTCGATACGCCCCGACTGGAACCTCAGGTCAGCCTCACGGTCCATGGACGGGATCAGAAACAGGTCGATCAGCCAACCGATTCCCAGCAGGCCGAAGGTGAAGAACCAAAGGGTCCCCGTAATCGGCTTGCCATAGTAGAAACGATGGGACCCGGTGAAGCCGAAAATCCACAGCAAGTAGCCAATGGTTTTGCTGTGGGTGTCGTGAAAGGGCGCCCCCTGTTGATAACTGTTCATTCATAGCCCCTTTGGGTTATCCGAAAATTTTCTAAAAAAAAATGTGACTTTCTCGTCGCAGGCCGACGTACGGCACCTGGGCAATCGACCAACGGATCAAAGATTGATCAAAAAGCTGTTATAAAGTTGCGCGCCCAACACATAACTATTCATAAGAGCTTCATCTATGCCGCCTTTGATCAAGACATGGCTGACCCTCTGCCTATTATTGCCCCTGGCCGCCCACGCCACCAATCGTGAGCAACGTCTTCCCAATGGTTTCACCGGCTACACCACCAACGCCTCGGTGAAACACGCACCGGTCAAGCAAACCACACTGCGCGCTCGCCCAAGCAATGCCGCCAGCAGCCGCGGCGTGCAGGTTGCCGCCATGTCGCCGAAGCAAAGCAGCGATGTGCTCAGCCGTGCGGTGAATGTGCTCGGTGCCCCCTATGTTTGGGGCGGCAGCAGCCCGAAAAAAGGCTTCGACTGCAGCGGGCTGGTCAAGTACGCCTTCAATGACGTCGCCGATGTCGACCTGCCGCGCACCTCCAATGCCATGGCCCAGGGCCACGGCGTGAAGGTGGCCAAAGGTGACCTGAAGCCTGGCGACCTGATTTTCTTCAACATCAAGAGCCGCCGGGTGAACCATGTTGCCATTTACCTGGGCAACGACCGCTTCATCCACGCCCCACGGCGCGGCAAGCGGGTGAGCATCGACACCCTGAGCAAGCCGTACTGGCAGAAGCATTACGTCGTGGCCAAGCGAGTACTGCCGAAGGAACAGCAGCAGCTGAGCCTGGCCAAGCGTTAAGCAGGCCAGCCTCTTCGCGGGCCAGCCCGCTCCCACAGCGATGACACAGCCCTCAAAATCTGTGCTGACCCTGTGGGAGTGGGCTTGCCCGCGAAAGGGCCGGTGTAAACACTACAGGTCGTTGATCAGCCCCTTCTCCTTCAACCCCCGCATCGCCCCCTCCATCGTCCGCATCCCCTCCACCCCTCCCGCCTGCATCACCGAACACAACTGCGCCATCCGCCCCTCCCGAACCAGATTGCGCACCGCCGGCGTCGCCACCAGCACTTCCCGAGCCGCCACCCGTCCACCGCCCACACGCCTGACCAGCACCTGCGCGACCACCAGGCGCAGCGACTCGGCCAACATCGCCCGCACCAACGGCTTTTCCTCGGCAGCGAATACCTCCACCAACCTGTCGATACTGCTGGCCGCCGAACGTGCATGCACGGTTGCCAGCACCAGATGCCCGGTTTCGGCCGCGCGCAGGGCCAGGCGAATGGTTTCCAGGTCACGCAACTCGCCGATCATGATCACATCCGGGTCCTGGCGCAGCGCACTGCGTAGCCCCTGAGCAAAGCTGTGGCTATGACACCCCACCTCACGCTGATTGACCAGGCTGCGCTGGCTGCCGTGGATAACTTCGACAGGGTCCTCCAGGGTAATGATGTGCAGCGCCCGCTCGCGATTCAGTTGATCAACCAGCGTCGCCAGGGTGCTGGACTTGCCACTGCCGGTCGGCCCGCCCACCAGGATCAAGCCATCACGGCATTGGGCAACAGCTTGAAACACATCTGCCAGATCAAGCTCATCCAGCGTGGCAATTCGCCCCTGAATCAACCGAAAAGTGACAGCTGGGCCATTCAATTGGCGAAACAGGTTCAGCCGAAAACGCCCAAGGGCAGGTAACTCCAGCGCCAGATCCAGTTCATCGCCATGGGCCCACTGTCGTCGCTGGTGGTCATCCAGCACGGCAGCCATGCCATCGATCAAGGCATCCGCCCCCAAGGTCGGCAAATCCATCCCCTGCAACTCGCCATCCAAACGCAGCATCGGTATCTGGCCCGCCGCCAGGTGCAGGTCCGAAGCCCCCGCATCCACGGCCCGGGCCAACAGGTCAGTCACGTCCATGAGACTCCCCAAAGGCCTTCAAGTAGGTAGAATGCCGCAAACCCTTCAGTTGCCGGCATCCGTCCATGTCCACCCTAGCAGACAACCTTTCCGCGATTTCCGCCCGTATCGCCAGCGCCGCCCAGGCAGCCGGGCGCGATCCGGCCAGCGTTCAGTTGCTGGCCGTGAGCAAGACCAAGCCGGCCAGCGCCATCCGCGAGATCCACACCGCAGGCGTGCGCGATTTCGGGGAGAACTACCTACAGGAAGCGCTGACAAAGCAGCAGGAACTCAGCGACTTGCCCTTGATCTGGCACTTCATCGGCCCCATTCAGTCGAACAAGACCAAGGCCATCGCCGAGCATTTCGACTGGGTACATTCCGTGGACCGCCTGAAAATTGCCCAACGCCTGTCCGAGCAGCGCCCTGCCGGTCTGGCGCCGCTGAACCTCTGCCTGCAAGTGAACGTGAGTGGCGAAGACAGCAAGTCTGGCTGCGCCCCCGCAGACCTGCCGGCCTTGGCCAAGGCCGTGGCCGGGCTGCCCAACCTGCGCTTGCGCGGGCTGATGGCAATCCCCGAGCCCACCGACGACCGCGCCGCCCAGGAGGCTGCCTTCGCCCATTTGCGCCAGTTGCAGGAAAACCTGGGGCTTGATCTGGACACCCTGTCCATGGGCATGAGCCACGATCTGGAAGCCGCGATCGCACAGGGTGCGACCTGGGTGCGTATCGGCACCGCCCTGTTCGGTGCCCGCGACTACGGCAACACCTGATTCCATGCTTCACTCACTCTTTTCCACAAGGACCTGACATGAGCAAGACACGTATTGCCTTTATCGGCGCCGGCAACATGGCCGCCAGCCTGATCGGCGGTCTGCGTGCCCAGGGGCTGGACGCCTCGCAGATCCGCGCCAGCGACCCGGGCGCCGAGACCCGCGGCCGTATCCAGGCCGAGCACGGCATCGAAACCTTCGAGGACAACGCCCAGGCCATCGAGGGCGCCGACGTCATCGTGCTGGCGGTCAAACCACAAGTCATGAAGGCCGTGTGCCAGGCCCTGCAACCCAACCTGCGGGATGGCCAACTGATCGTTTCCATCGCTGCCGGCATCACCTGCGCCAGCCTGCAAAGCTGGGTGGGCGCTCGCCCGGTGGTACGCTGCATGCCCAATACCCCCGCACTGCTGCGCCAGGGCGTGAGCGGCCTGTACGCCACCGCCGAAGTGTCCGGCGAACAGCGCCAGCAGGCCGAACAACTGCTGTCGGCCGTGGGCACCGCCTTGTGGTTGCAGCAAGAACAGCAACTGGACGCCGTTACCGCCGTATCCGGCAGCGGCCCGGCCTACTTTTTCCTGCTGATCGAGGCCATGACCGCAGCCGGCGAAAAACTTGGCCTGCCACGCGAAACCGCTTCCCAGCTAACCTTGCAGACCGCCCTGGGCGCCGCGCGCATGGCGGTTGCCAGCGATGTCGATGCCGCCGAACTGCGCCGCCGCGTCACCTCGCCCGCCGGCACCACGGAAGCGGCGATCAAATCGTTCCAGGCCAGCGGCTTCGAAGCCATCGTCGAGCAGGCGCTGCAAGCTGCAGCCACGCGCTCCGCCGAACTGGCCGAACAACTGGGCAAATAAGGAGCTTTAGATGAATGCACTGTCCGGCGCCGCGATCTTCGTGGTGCAAACCTTGGTCAGCCTGTACCTGGTGATCGTCCTGCTGCGCTTCGTGCTGCAACTGGTCAAGGCCAATTTCTACAACCCGCTGTGCCAGTTCGCGGTGCGTGCCACCCAGCCGCTGCTCAAGCCGATCCGTCGGGTCATTCCCAGTGTCGGTGGGCTGGACACCTCGTCTCTGCTGTTGGCAATCGTGATCCAGGCGCTGCTGATGGGCTTTGTGCTGATGGTCACCTATGGCACCTTCGGCGACATCCTGCACCTGCTGATGTGGGCGATCATCGGCATCACTTCGCTGTTCCTGAAGATCTTCTGGGTGGCCATGATCGTCATGGTGATCGTGTCCTGGGTAGCCCCCAACAGCCACAATCCGGCGGCCGAGTTGGCCTACCAGATCAGCGAGCCGGTACTGGCACCGTTCCGCCGCCTGGTGCCCAACCTGGGCGGCATGGACATCTCGCCGATCTTCGCCTTCCTGGCGATCCAGGTGATCCAGTCGTTCGTAATGCCCCCGCTGGCCGCCTACGCTGGCATGCCACAAGAACTGTGGCGCATGATCTGACCCTGCTTACCCCTAGCGGCAAGCCTTTGCTTGCCGCTGGGGGTAGCGCTCTTTAGACTTACGCCTCCGTCAAGCGTGAGCAGGGTCGATGTCCACTGTCTTTCCCGTAGATTCCGTCGGTCTGGTAGTACCGCAAACCGCCCGGTTCGATGAACCGCTGGCCCTGGCCTGTGGCCGCTCCCTGGCCAGTTACGAACTGGTCTACGAGACCTATGGCACCCTGAACGCCAGCGCGAGCAACGCCGTGCTGATCTGCCATGCCCTTTCCGGCCACCACCATGCCGCTGGCTACCATGCCGCCACCGACCGCAAGCCGGGCTGGTGGGATAGCTGCATCGGCCCCGGCAAGCCAATCGATACCAACCGCTTCTTCGTGGTCAGCCTGAACAACCTCGGCGGCTGTAACGGCAGCACCGGCCCCAGCAGTGTCAACCCGGCCACCGGCAAGCCCTATGGCGCCGATTTCCCGGTACTGACCGTGGAGGACTGGGTGCATAGCCAGGTGCGCCTGGGCGAACGTCTGGGCATCCAGCAATGGGCCGCCGTGGTCGGCGGCAGCCTGGGCGGCATGCAGGCGCTGCAATGGACCATCAGCTACCCCGAGCGCGTGCGCCATTGCGTCGACATTGCCTCGGCGCCCAAACTGTCGGCACAGAACATCGCCTTCAACGAGGTGGCCCGTCAGGCCATTCTCACCGACCCCGAGTTCCACGGCGGTTCGTTCCAGGACCAGGGCGTAATCCCCAAGCGCGGCCTGATGCTGGCACGCATGGTCGGCCACATTACCTACCTGTCCGACGACTCGATGGGTGAAAAATTCGGCCGTGAGCTGAAAAGCGACAAGCTCAACTACGACTTCCACAGCGTCGAGTTCCAGGTCGAAAGCTACCTGCGCTATCAGGGCGAGGAGTTTTCCGGCCGTTTCGACGCCAATACCTACCTGCTGATGACCAAGGCGCTGGACTATTTCGACCCAGCCGCCGCCCAGGGTGGTGACCTGGCTGCCACCCTGGCCCATGTCACGGCGGACTACTGCATCATGTCGTTCACCACCGACTGGCGCTTCTCGCCGGCCCGTTCACGCGAGATCGTCGACGCCCTGATGGCCGCGCGTAAAAACGTCTGCTACCTGGAGATCGACTCGCCTTATGGGCACGATGCCTTCCTGATCCCCACACCTCGCTACATGCAGGGTTTCTCGAACTACATGAACCGCATTGCCATCTGAGGACAGCATGAGAGCCGATCTGGAAATCATCCACGACTGGATCCCCGCCGGCAGCCGGGTACTCGACCTGGGCTGCGGCAGTGGCGAACTGCTGGCCTCGCTGCGTGACCGCAAGCAGGTCACCGGCTATGGCCTGGAGATCGACGCCGACAACATCGCCGCCTGCGTGGCCAAGGGCGTCAACGTCATCGAGCAGGACCTGGACAAAGGCCTGGGCAACTTCGCCAGCAACAGCTTCGACGTGGTGATCATGACCCAGGCCCTGCAGGCCGTGGAGTACCCTGACCGCATCCTCGACGAGATGCTGCGCGTGGGCCGCCAGTGCATCATCACCTTCCCCAACTTCGGCCACTGGCGCTGCCGCTGGTACCTGGCGACCAAAGGCCGCATGCCGGTCTCGGACTTCATGCCGTACACCTGGTACAACACACCGAACATCCACTTCTGCACCTTCGCCGACTTCGAAGAACTGGTGCACGAACGACGGGCCAAGGTGCTCGACCGCCTGGCGGTCGACCACCTGCACCGCAACGGGTGGGGTGGCCGGCTATGGCCTAATCTACTAGGTGAGATCGGCATCTACCGCGTCAGCAGCCCGAGCCTGCAAGAGCACCAGCTCGCGGTCTGACGCCCACCGGAGGAATCGCCCCATGCGTCGCCTAGCCCTGTTCCTGATCAGCCTGTGCCTGGCCCTGCCGGTACTGGCTGCCGATGCCGCCCGCCCCGAGCGCAAGGAAGTGTTTGGCGACGTGACGGTGCACTACAGCGCATTCACGTCGAGCATGCTTACACCCGAAGTGGCCGCAGCGACTGGTCTTGTACGCAGCAAGAACCAGGGCGTGCTCAACATTGCCGTGCTCAAGGCCAACAAGTCCACCCCGGCGTTGGTCAGCGGCACGGTCAAAGACCTGACGGGGCGCAGCAGCCCGCTGTCGTTCAAGCAAATTACCGAACAAGGCGCGGTGTACTACATCGCCCAATTCAAGATCGACCAACCAGAAACCGTCACCTTCGACCTGAACATCGAAACCGGCGGGATCAGCAACTCCCTCAGCTTCAACCAGGACGTGTTCCCAGGCGAATGATGAATTTCCAGCAACTCGTATTGGCCAGCCACAACGCCGGCAAACTCAAGGAACTCCAGGCCATGCTCGGCCAGTCCGTGCAACTGCGCTCGATTGGCGAGTTCAGCCAGGTCGAGCCAGAAGAGACCGGCCTGTCGTTCGTCGAAAACGCCATCCTCAAAGCGCGCAATGCCGCCCGTATTTCCGGCCTGCCAGCCCTGGCCGACGACTCTGGCCTGGCAGTGGACTTCCTCGGCGGCGCGCCGGGCATCTACTCGGCACGCTACGCCGATGGCAAGGGTGACGCGGCGAACAACGCCAAGCTGCTCGAAGCGTTGAAAGACGTGCCTGAAGCCGAGCGCGGCGCGCAGTTCGTCTGCGTACTGGCGTTGGTACGCCACGCCGACGACCCGTTGCCAATCCTCTGCGAAGGACTGTGGCACGGCAGCATCCTTTTTGAAGCCAGCGGCGAGCACGGCTTTGGCTACGACCCATTGTTCTGGGTACCGGAGCGAAGCTGCTCCAGCGCCGACCTGGCTCCGGCAGACAAGAACCAGCTCAGCCACCGCGCCCGTGCCATGGCCCTGCTGCGCCAACGTCTGGGCCTGGCATGATCGCAACGCTGTCCACTCCCGGCGCGGTGCGCTTCACCAGCCTGCCGCCGCTGGCGCTGTACATCCACATCCCGTGGTGCGTACGCAAATGCCCTTACTGCGACTTCAACTCCCACGCTGCCGGGCCTGAACTGCCGGAAGACGCCTACGTCACAGCACTGCTGGACGACCTCGACCAGGAACTGGCCGCCGTGCAAGGCCGCCCGATCAGCTCGATCTTTTTCGGTGGCGGTACGCCCAGCCTGTTCAGCGCCAACGCCCTTGGCCGTTTGCTGCGCGGCGTGGAACAGCGCATCCCGTTTGCACCAGACATCGAAATTACCCTGGAAGCCAACCCAGGCACCTTCGAGCAGGACAAGTTCAAGGCCTACCGGCAAACCGGCATCAACCGCCTGTCCATCGGTGTGCAGAGCTTCCAACCGGCCAAGCTGGAGGCGCTGGGGCGCATTCACAACGGTGATGAAGCGGTGCGTGCCGCCGGCATGGCACGCGCCGCCGGCTTCGACAACTTCAACATGGACCTGATGCACGGCCTGCCCGACCAGTCGCTGGATGATGCGCTGGGCGACCTGCGCCAGGCCATTGACCTGGGGCCGACGCACCTGTCGTGGTACCAGCTGACCGTGGAACCAAACACGGTATTCTGGAACCAACCGCCAGAGCTGCCCGAAGACGACATCCTCTGGGACATCCAGGAAGCCGGCCAGGCGCTGATGACCGAGCACGGTTACCGCCAGTACGAGGTATCGGCGTATGCGCAGGCAGGCCGCGCCGCCCGGCACAACCTCAACTACTGGCGCTTCGGCGACTTCATCGGCATCGGTGCAGGTGCCCACGGCAAGCTCACCTTCGCCGACGGGCGCATCCTGCGCACCTGGAAGACCCGCCTGCCCAAGGACTACCTGAACCTGGCCAAGCCGTTCAAGGCCGGCGAGAAGCTATTGCCGGTGGACGAGCTGCCGTTCGAGTTCCTGATGAACGCCCTGCGGCTTACCGATGGCGTGGAAGCCGAACTGTTTACCCAACGCACGGGCTTGCCATTGGAACAACTGCGCGAGGCACGCCGCGCCGCCGAACAAAAGGGCCTTTTGCAGGTCGAACCGGATCGACTGGTGGCCACGCCAAGGGGCCAGTTGTTCCTCAATGACCTGCTGCAGTATTTCTTGACCTAAGGATGACCCATGGATCTGGTACTTGATCTGCTCGCGACGGTTTCCCGCTGGAGCCGCAGCAACCTGTCGGAGATTTCACTGGCCTTGGTAGGCTGCCTGCTGGTGCTGTTCGGCACCGATGTCAAAGCCTGGGCCGAGCAACGCCTGGGTGGCCTGGCGGGTGCCCTGCGCGTGCCGTTCATGGCATTGATGGTGATGATCGGCAGCGGTGCGGCGCTGATCTATGCCACACCGTGGGTGGTGAAGGGGCTGAGCCAGTTCAACAACTACGCGCTGGCACCGGTGTTGCTGGTGGTGCTGGTGTTGATTGGCGTGGTGGCTGATCGCAGGGGTTGAACCGCCGTCGGACTAACGCCTTACCCTGTAGGAGCGGGTTTACCCGCGAACACGGGCAAAGCCCGTGCCAGGCACCGCGTCGCCTTCTTCGCGGGTAAACCCGCTCCCACAGAAATCCCGAACGGTCTTGAGCACTATCAAGATCCGGACAAGCTTCCAGGCGCGGCTCAGCGCATCAAGCAAACGCTTCATATGCCTTGGCCTCCGTGTTGGCGGGCCAGTCTTCCAGCATCTAACTGGCGCTTCGATGCCTTCGAAAACTGTGTGAAGTCTTCAGTGAAGTGGCCAGGTTGATGGCCCTTCGAAGAGTGTCACCGGCATGGTTCTCAAGCCATGTCGAAGGGGCCGGAAAGCAGAATTCTTCTCCTACCCGGCCCATCACTGAATCTACACACAGGAGCGACGCGATAATACCTGGATCATCCAATCAAGGCTGTTAACCGCGCCGACACACGTGATGCCGGATACTTCCGCACATTGACCCAGTTTTCGAAGGTCCCTATGATCAGCTGACTGTGTGAAGTTTTCAGTGAAACCCCAGAGCGCAGGATACTCAGTCCTGTTGCTCACAAAAAAAACGCCTTTCTCAAGGCGGTTTTTTTCGCCTGCATTTCTGCAAGCACTAGCACATCAATAGGCTGACTCAGCCGTTCAATCCACCTTCTCGAACTTCAAGTCCCACACCCCATGCCCCAGCCGCTCGCCGCGGCGTTCGAACTTGGTGATCGGGCGCTCTTCCGGGCGTGGCACGTAAGTACCGTCGGCCGCACGGTTGCGGTAGCCGGGGGCGGCACTCATCACTTCCAGCATGTACTCGGCATACGGTTCCCAGTCCGTGGCCATGTGGAACACGCCACCGGGCTTGAGCTTGCGACGTACCAGCTCGGCAAACTCCAGCTGCACGATACGACGCTTGTGGTGACGCGCCTTGTGCCATGGGTCGGGGAAGAACAGCATCAAGCGGTCGAGGCTGTTGTCGGCCACGCAGCGGTTCAGCACTTCGATTGCATCGCAGTCATACACCCGCAGGTTCTTCAGCCCCTGGGTCAGCACGCCGTTGAGCAGCGCGCCCACACCCGGGCGGTGCACTTCCACACCGATGAAGTCCTGTTCAGGCGCGGCAGCGGCCATTTCCAACAGGGAATGGCCCATGCCGAAGCCAATCTCCAGGGTGCGCGGCGCCGAACGGCCGAACACCTGGTCATAGTCCACCGGGCTGTCGGCCAGCGGCAGGATGTACAGCGGGCCGCCCTGGTCCAGGCCGCGCTGCTGGCCTTCGGTCATGCGCCCGGCGCGCATCACGAAGCTCTTGATGCGGCGGTGCGGGCGAGCTTCGCCGTCGGGGGTGATCGGCGTATCGTGCGATTCAGTCATCAGTTGCTCTTACTTGATCAGACCATCCAGCGGCGAAGAGGCGCTGGCATAGAGTTTCTTCGGCATACGGCCGGCCAGGTAGGCCATGCGACCGGCGACGATGGCGTGCTTCATGGCTTCGGCCATCAGCACCGGTTGCTGGGCGTGGGCAATGGCCGAATTCATCAGCACCGCCTCGCAGCCCATTTCCATGGCGATGGTAGCGTCGGAAGCTGTACCCACACCGGCGTCGACCAGCACCGGCACCTTGGACTCTTCCAGGATGATCTGCAGGTTGTAGGGGTTGCAGATGCCCAGGCCGGTACCAATCAGGCCAGCCAACGGCATGACCGCGATGCAGCCCACCTCGGCCAATTGACGGGCGATGATCGGGTCGTCGCTGGTGTACACCATCACGTCGAAACCTTCCTTGACCAACACTTCGGCGGCCTTGAGGGTTTCGATCACGTTGGGGAACAGGGTTTTCTGGTCGGCCAGCACTTCCAGCTTTACCAGCGTCCGGGATTCATGCGATTTGCGCCCATCCAGCAGTTCGCGGGCCAGGCGACAAGTACGCACCGCTTCCACCGCGTCAAAGCAGCCTGCAGTATTCGGCAGGATGGTGTACTTGTCAGGCGACAGTACATCGAGCAGGTTCGGCTCGCCCGCATTCTGGCCCAAGTTGGTACGGCGCACGGCGACGGTGACGATTTCGGCACCCGAGGCCTCGGTGGCCAGGCGGGTTTCTTCCATGTCACGGTACTTGCCGGTACCGACCAGCAGGCGCGACTGGAAAGTACGCCCGGCCAGGGTGAAGGGCTTGTCGCTACGAACGTTGCTCATCGTTGTTCCTCGGGAAAAGGTTGCTGGGCTTGCTTGTGAACCGCCGGGCTGCTGTCAGCCGCCACCGATGGCGTGGACCACTTCGACCTGGTCGCCGTCGTTCAGCAGCGTGCTGTCGTGCTGGCTACGCGGCACGATATCCAGGTTCAGTTCCACTGCGACACGGCGCCCGGCCAGCTCAAGGCGGGTCAGCAGGGCTGCAACGCTTTCGCCAGCAGGCAGTTCGTAAGGCTCACCGTTCAATTGAATGCGCATGCGCACGGCCACCATTGTTCTTTGGGGCCCGCATTCTAGCGCCGAACCGTCCTGCAACCCAAGGGCGGTGCGCGCCATTAGTCGCGATTGTGGACCACTCGGTCAGCCCAGCCGCCAGGCCGCCAGGCCCAGGCACAGCCAGCCGGCCAAGAAGCACAGGCCGCCAATCGGGGTGATGATGCCCAGCTTGCCCAGACCGCTGAGGGTTAGCAGGTACAGGCTGCCGGAGAACAGCACGATCCCCAGCGCAAACAGGCCGCCAGCCCAGCCCACCAGGCGCCCGGGCAAGTGCACCGAGAGCACGGCAACGCCGAAGATCGCCAAGGCATGCACCAGTTGGTAAGTCACGCCGGTATGGAAAATGGCCAGGTAGTCCGCCGTCAGGCGGTTTTTCAGGCCGTGGGCGGCGAAGGCACCCAGGGCGACCCCGGTAAAGCCGAAAAAGGCGGCAAGCATCAGGAAGCTGCGAAGCATGGGACGACTCCTTGTATCGGGTCTGTATAATGGCCCCTTCCACCCGTACGGCCAAGCCATCGCCATGCTGCCAACCCTTATCCGTCGCCTCTCCCGCGCCCTGCTCTGGTTCGCTGCCGGCAGCATCGTGCTGGTGCTGGTGTTCCGCTGGGTGCCACCGCCCGGCACGGCGCTGATGGTCGAGCGCAAGGTACAGTCATGGGTGAATGGCGAGCCGATCGACCTGCAGCGCGATTGGGAGCCGTGGGAGAATATCTCCGATGAACTGAAGGTTGCCGTCATCGCGGGCGAGGACCAGAAGTTCGCCAGCCACTGGGGCTTCGACATCCCAGCCATTCAGGCAGCGCTGGCCTACAACGAGCGCGGCGGTAATGTCCGCGGTGCAAGCACCCTGACCCAGCAAGTAGCCAAGAACCTGTTCCTATGGTCCGGGCGCAGCTGGTTCCGCAAAGGGCTGGAAGCCTGGTTCACGGCGCTGATCGAGTTGTTCTGGTCGAAAGAGCGAATTCTCGAGGTTTACCTGAACAGCGCCGAGTGGGGCAAAGGCGTGTTTGGTGCCCAGGCGGCAGCGCGTTATCACTTTGGCGTTGATGCCAGCCGGCTCAGCCGCCAGCAGGCGGCGCAGTTGGCCGCAGTGCTGCCTAGCCCGATCAAGTGGAGTGCCAGCCGGCCGAGTGCCTATGTGGCGAGCCGGGCCGGTTGGATTCGCCGGCAGATGAGCCAGTTGGGCGGGCCCAGCTACCTGATGCAGCTCGATACTTCGCGCAAACTTTGAGCTTTTGGGGGCTGCTGCGCAGCCCATCGCGACACAAGGCCGCTCCTACAGGCGACCGCGATCCCTTGTAGGAGCGGCCTTGCGTCGCGATGGGCCGCAAGGCGGCCCCAAAATCTCACAGGCAAAAAAAAGCCGCTCACCCTATCCAGGCAAGCGGCTCTGTTTACGGCCAGGCTCGATCAGACCGCGATCAGTGCCTTGACCTTGTTCATCGCATTCTTCTCCAGCTGGCGAATCCGCTCAGCCGAAACGCTGTACTTGTCAGCCAGCTCATGCAACGTGGCTTTCTCTTCCGCCAACCAGCGCTGGTAGAGAATATCGCGGCTACGTTCATCCAAACCTTGCAGCGCTTCGTGCAGGTTGCTGGTGGAGTTATCACTCCAATCGGCATCCTCCAACTGCACCGCAGGATCGTAACGATGGTCTTCCAGGTAATGCGCTGGCGACTGGAAGGCGCTGTCGTCGTCAGCTTCCGCTGCTGGGTCGAAGGCCATGTCCTGGCCGCTGAGGCGGCTTTCCATCTCACGCACTTCGCGCGGCTCGACACCAAGGCTTTCCGCCACGCGATGCACTTCGTCGTTGTTCAGCCAAGCCAGGCGCTTCTTCTGGCTGCGCAGGTTGAAGAACAACTTGCGTTGGGCCTTGGTGGTCGCCACCTTGACGATGCGCCAGTTGCGCAGGATGAACTCGTGAATCTCTGCCTTGATCCAGTGTACGGCGAACGACACCAGGCGCACGCCCATTTCCGGGTTGAAGCGCTTGACGGCTTTCATCAGGCCGACATTGCCTTCCTGGATCAGGTCGGCCTGGGCCAACCCGTAGCCGGCATAGCTACGGGCGATATGTACGACGAAACGCAGGTGGGCCATCACCATTTGACGAGCGGCCTCGACATCCTGCTCATAATAGAGACGCTCGCCCAGATCACGCTCCTGCTCGACCGTCAGCAGCGGGATGCTGTTGACCGTGTGCACATAGGCTTCCAGGTTTGCACCGGGCACCAGGGCATAGGCAGGTTGCAACGATGTGGTCATTCAAGAACCTCCGACTTACTAAACTCGCACCTTGTGGGCGCTGCCAACATTGACCTGGAACGACGGTACAAGTTCCGTAGTGAAGAAAATGTCAATGCTGGCACGTAAAAACTATCGCGGCGCCAGCTCGTTCAGGTGACGAGCGACGGCAATCCATGCACCGATATACCCCAACAGCACCGCTCCGATCAAGAGCGACAGACCATCGGACGCTGGCACCCCGCCAAGGGCGAAGTCACTGCCGTACAGCCCGGAAAGCCCCACAACCGCGTCATTCAGCCAGTTCAGGCCGAACGCCAGGATACCCCACGCCAGCACCCCCGCACCCAGGCCATACAAGGCGCCCATGTACAGGAAAGGCCGGCGCACGTAGGCGTCAGTGCCGCCTACCAGCTTGATCACTTCGATCTCGACACGGCGGTTTTCAATATGTAGACGAATTGTGTTACCGATTACTAAAAGCAGGGCAGAAATCAGCATCACGGCCAGGCCGAAGACAAAGCGGTCACCCAATTTGAGGATGGCTGCCAGGCGCTCGACCCACACCAGGTCCAGTTGTGCCACTTCCACCCGCGGCAGTTCCGACAAACGCTGACGCAAGGCATCCAGGGCCGGCTTGTCGACCTCGGTCGGGGTCACCACAACCACGCCAGGCAGTGGGTTGTCGGGCAGCTCGCGCAAGGCTTCACCCAAGCCAGACTGCTGCTGGAACTCCTCCAGCGCCTGCTCGCGGCTGACAAACTGCGCGTCCGCGACCCCGGGCATGCCCTTGATTTCGTCGCGCAGGGCCTCGCCATCGCGGCTACCGGCATCAAGCTTGAGGTACAGCGAAATCTGCGCAGCGCGTTGCCACGAGCCGCCAAGCTGCTCGACGTTCTTCAGCAGCAACGACAGGCCCATGGGCATGCTCAGCGCCACAGCCATCACCAGGCAGGTGAAAAAGCTGCCGATCGGCTGCTTGCCCAGGCGACGCAGGCTGTCCGCCATGCTGGCGCGGTGGCTTTCCAGCCAGGCATGCAGCAGCGTGCGGAAATCCGGTCCGTCATCGTCTTCGCCGCGCTTTTTCTTCGCCGGTTGCGGGTCGGCCGGCTTTGGCGCAACCCGCTCGGAAACTTTCGGCGTTCGTGTAGTGCTCATTGCCCGGCCTCCCCATCGCCGATCAAGCGGCCGCGCTGCAAGGTGAGCATGCGGTGGCGCATGCGCGCAATCAGTGCCAGGTCGTGGCTGGCGATCAATACCGTGGTGCCCAGGCGGTTGATGTCCTCGAATACACCCATGATCTCTGCAGCCAGGCGCGGGTCGAGGTTACCGGTGGGTTCGTCGGCCAGCAGCAGCGCGGGCTGGTGGACAATGGCACGGGCGATGCCCACCCGCTGCTGCTGCCCGGTGGACAGGTCGGCCGGGAACAGCTCGCCCTTGTCGGACAGCGACACACGCTCCAGCGCCGAGTCCACACGCTTGGCGATCTCGGCCTTGGACAGGCCAAGAATCTGCAGTGGCAGGGCAATGTTGTTGAACACCGTGCGGTCGAACAACAACTGGTGGTTCTGGAACACCACGCCGATCTGCCGGCGCAGGAACGGGATTTGCGCGTTGCTGATCTGGCCCAGGTCCTGGCCGGCCAGCATCAGCTTGCCGCTGGTCGGGCGCTCCATGGCCAGCAACAGGCGCAGCAAGGTGCTCTTGCCAGCACCCGAGTGCCCGGTCACGAACAGGAACTCGCCCCGACGCGCCCGGAAGCTCAGCTCATGCAAACCCACATGACCGTTGGGATAGCGCTTGGCAACCTGTTCGAATCGGATCATGGTCAGTCTCGCTCGGCGAACAGAGCCTTGACGAACGGCTCGGCTTCAAAGGTGCGCAGGTCGTCGATACCTTCACCGACACCGATGAAGCGGATTGGGATATTGAACTGCTTGGCCAGGGCGAAGATCACCCCGCCTTTGGCAGTGCCGTCCAGCTTGGTCAGGGCCAGGCCGGTCAGCTCGACGCTCTGATTGAAGTACTTGGCTTGGCTGATGGCGTTCTGGCCGGTGCCGGCATCGAGCACCAGCAACACCTCGTGCGGCGCCTCGGCATCAAGCTTGCCGATGACCCGGCGGACCTTCTTCAGCTCTTCCATCAGGTTGTCTTTGGTGTGCAGGCGCCCGGCGGTATCAGCGATCAGTACGTCGACGCCACGGGCCTTGGCAGCCTGCACGGCGTCGAAGATCACCGAAGCGGAGTCGGCACCGGTATGCTGAGCGATCACCGGAATCTGGTTACGCTCGCCCCATACCTGCAACTGCTCGACCGCCGCCGCACGGAAGGTATCACCGGCAGCCAGCATCACCTTCTTGCCTTCCAGCTGCAGCTTCTTCGCCAGTTTGCCGATGGTGGTGGTCTTGCCGGCACCGTTCACGCCAACCACGAGGATCACATAGGGTTTGTTCTGTGCCTGCACTTTCAGCGGCTGTTCGACTGGGCGCAGCAGCGCGGCCAGTTCTTCCTGCAACGATTTGTACAGGGCATCGGCGTCGGCCAGCTGCTTGCGCGCGACCTTCTGGGTCAGGTTCTGGACGATGGCCGAGGTGGCTTCCACGCCGACGTCGGCGGTCAGCAGGCGCGTTTCGATTTCGTCGAGCAGGTCGTCGTCGATGACCTTCTTGCCAAGAAACAGGCTGGCCATGCCCTCGCCGATACTGGCGCTGGTCTTGGACAGTCCCTGTTTGAGCCGGGCGAAGAAGCCGGGCTTGGCTTGCTCGGTAACGGTTGCGGCGGCGACAGGGGCTGGCTCGGGCTCAGGCTGCACGGGCTCTGCCACCGGGCGCTCGGGGATCGCAGGCGGGGCCTTTGGCTCCAGGTCAGGGACGAGCGCGACGGGCTCTTCGGCAACGGGCAGGACCAGGTTGCTGACAGGGGGTTCGATGATTTGAGTGGCAGGAACAGCTACGGGCGCAGGGGTTTCGACCTGCGGGGCGGCAGACTGCGCACTCGCAGGCAACCCCGCGTCCACAGGGGACAGGGCAGGCTCAGGGGCCGAGGCAACCACCGGGGCGGGTGCAGACTCAAGGACCGGGGCTACCACTGGGGCATTTGCAGGCTCAGGGGCCAATGCTGGCTCGGCAGCTCGAGGGGCTTCAGTTGCAGGCGCTGGGGCCTGTGCAGCCACCGGCTCCATTGGAGCAGCTTCAGGGCGCTCGACGGCGGGCTGCGGCGCTACCGGCTCTGCAGCCTGCGGCTCGGGGGCTTGTGGCTGTTCGGCGACAGGTTGCTGCGGCTTCTTGCGAAACCAGCTGAACAGGCCTTTCTTTTCGCCAGCTTCGGCCGGCGCTTTTTTGTCGTCGTTGGAACCAAACATGGAGGACGGCTATCTCAGGGTAGCGATGGGCCAGCTACGGCGCATCGGGAATTCTCTCTACGCAGAACAGACTATCTTGAAGCCGGCTGGTTCATGCGCAACGTTTTGTCTTAGTGTCCTGTGGGCCAGAACGGCGACAGGCATGGTCGCCAGGCAACCGGATCAGTATCCTAGCACCTCCTGGCCCGTCGACGCTAAACCCTGCGGGCCGCCGAACAGGTTGAACACCTTATGAATGCTCTAGCCCGCCGCGCCGCTGGCCTGTTGCTCGGCACGCTCTGCCTGCCGCTCGCGGCCTTCGCCGCCGATGTGCAACCCACCCACGAATTCATCCTCGACAATGGCCTGAAGGTCGTGGTGCGTGAAGACCATCGCGCCCCGGTGGTGGTCTCGCAGATCTGGTACAAGGTCGGCTCCAGCTACGAAACCCCGGGCCAGACCGGCTTGTCCCACGCGCTTGAACACATGATGTTCAAGGGCAGCGCCAAGGTCGGCCCCGGCGAAGCTTCGCGCATTCTGCGTGACCTCGGCGCCGATGAAAACGCCTTCACCAGCGACGACTACACCGCCTATTACCAGGTACTGGCCCGCGACCGCCTGCCCGTAGCCCTGGAGCTGGAGGCCGATCGCCTGGCCAGCCTGCGCCTGCCAGCCGACGAGTTCAGCCGCGAAATCGAAGTCATCAAGGAAGAACGCCGCCTGCGCACCGACGACCAGCCCAATTCCAAGGCGTTCGAGCTGTTCCGCGCCATGGCCTTCCCGGCCAGCGGCTACCACACCCCGACCATCGGCTGGATGGCCGACCTGGAGCGCATGAAGGTCGAAGAACTGCGCCACTGGTACGAGTCCTGGTATGCGCCCAACAACGCCACCCTGGTGGTGGTCGGCGATGTCACCGCCGACGAGGTCAAGGGCCTGGCGCAGAAGTACTTCGGCAGCATTCCCAAGCGCGCCGTGCCCCCCGCCAAGCTGCCCCTGGAACTTGCCGAGCCTGGCCAGCGTCAGCTCACCCTGCACGTACGTACCCAGTTGCCGAGCCTGATCTACGGCTTCAACGTGCCTGGTTTGCCCACCGCCAAGGACCCACGCACCGTACATGCCCTGCGCCTGATCTCGGCACTGCTCGACGGCGGCTACAGCGCCCGCCTGCCGGCCCGCCTGGAGCGTGGCCAGGAGCTGGTGGCCGGTGCGTCGTCCAGCTACAACGCCTTCACGCGCGGCGACAGCCTGTTCCTGATCTCGGCCACGCCGAACGTGCAGAAGCAGAAAACCCTCGCAGACGTGGAAAAGGGCGTCTGGCAGTTGCTTGATGAACTCAAGACCACACCACCCAGCGCCGAAGAACTGGAGCGCGTACGCGCCCAGGTCATCGCCGGCCTGGTCTACGACCGCGACTCCATCAGCAGCCAGGCCACCACCATTGGCCAGCTGGAAACCGTCGGTTTGTCCTGGAAACTGATCGACAGCGAGCTTGACGAGCTCAAGCGCGTCACCCCGCAGGACATCCAGAACGCCGCGCGCACCTACTTCACCCGCGAACGCCTGAGCGTTGCCCATGTACTGCCTGAGGAGTCCGCTCATGAGTAATCGCCGCGCACCACGCCCAACCCTGTTGGCCACGGGCATTCGCGCCCTGGCGCTGGCGGCAGTGCTGGTCGCCCCGGCAATGGCCGATAACGTGGCCAAGGCCGACAACAGTGCAGCCCGCCCGGCCAATACCTTGCAATCGCTGGCCGAACTGGATGGCAAGGCGCCCAGCCGACGCCAACTGAACATCCAGCACTGGAACACCGCCGAAGGTGCCCGGGTGCTGTTCGTCGAAGCACGCGAACTGCCCATGTTCGACTTGCGCGTCACCTTCGCTGCCGGTAGTAGCCAGGACGGCGGTACACCAGGCGTGGCCGCGCTGACCAACGCCATGCTCAACGAGGGCGTGGCCGGCAAGGACGTGACTGCCATCGCCGAAGGCTTCGAAGGCCTGGGTGCGGACTTTGGCAACGGCTCTTACCGGGACATGGCCGTGGCCTCGTTGCGCAGCCTCAGCACCAAGGACAAGCGCGAGCCGGCCCTCAAGCTGTTTACCGAAGTGGCGGGCAAGCCGACGTTCCCCGAAGACGCGCTCAAACGCATCAAGAACCAGATGCTGGCCGGTTTTGAATACGAGAAGCAAAACCCCGGCAAGATCGCCGGCAAGGCCCTGTTCGGCAATCTTTATGGCGACCACCCCTACGCTCACCCAAGCGACGGCACCGCCGAAAGCATCACGGCCATCAGCCTGGCACAGCTGCGTGCCTTCCACGCCAAGGCCTACACCGGCGGCAACGCGGTGATCGCACTGGTTGGCGACCTCAGCCGTGCCGAAGCCGAAGCCATCGCCGCCCAGGTATCCGCCGGCCTGCCCAAAGGCCCGGCGCTGCCCGCACCGGCCCAGCCCGCTGATGCCAAAGCCGGCCTGACCCACATCGACTTCCCGTCCAAGCAGACTCACCTGATGCTGGCCGAGCTGGGTATCGACCGCCAGGACCCGGACTGGCCAGCCCTGTCGCTGGGCAACCAGATACTCGGCGGTGGCGCCTTCGGAACCCGCCTGATGAGCGAGGTGCGTGAAAAACGTGGCCTGACCTACGGCGTCTACTCGGTGTTCAGCCCGATGCAGGTACGCGGCCCGTTCATGATCAACCTGCAAACCCGCGCCGAGCTCAGCGAGGGCACGCTCAAGCTGGTGCAGGACATTCTTGCCGACTACCTCAAGAATGGCCCTACCCAGCAGGAGCTGGACGATGCCAAGCGCGAGCTGGCCGGCAGTTTCCCACTGTCCAATGCCAGCAACGCCAGCATCGTCGGCCAACTGGGCGCAATCGGCTTTTACAACTTGCCGCTGACCTGGCTGGAGGACTTCATGCAGCAGTCCCAGGCCCTCACCGTCGAACAGGTCAAGGCGGCCATGAACAAACACCTGTCAGCCGATAAACTGGTGATCGTCACCGTTGGCCCGAAAGTGCCACAAAAACCGCTGCCAGCACCCACTGAAAAGCCCTCCGAGCAACCGCTCGGGGTACCGGAGCACTAATGCCAAGATCCACCCCTCCCGCCCGCCCGCAAGCGGGCCAAAGCAAGGGCCAGGGCCACCTGCGCATCATCGCCGGCGAGTGGCGCAGCCGCCGCCTGGCGGTGCCGGAAGGCGAAGGCCTGCGGCCAACGCCTGACCGCGTGCGGGAAACCGTATTCAACTGGCTGGCACCCTACATCGAAGGTGCCCACGTGCTGGACGCCTTCACCGGCAGTGGCGCCCTGGTGCTCGAAGCCCTGTCACGCGGGGCCGAGGACGCTGTGGCGCTGGACAGCAACCCGGCGGCCATCGCCAACCTGAAGAACAACCTTGAGATCCTGCGCTGCCCGCGCGGGCAAATTCTGCAAACCGACGCCCTGCGCTACCTGCAAGGCCAGGCCAAGCAGCAATTCGATGTGGTGTTCCTCGACCCGCCGTTCCATCAGGACCTGCTGGCCAATACCTGTGACCTGCTGGAACAGAACCAGTGGCTGAACGAGCAGGCATGGGTGTACACCGAGAGCGAAGCCGCACCATCGACCTTGCAACTGCCCGGCAACTGGCGCCTGCACCGCGAGAAGAAGACCGGCCAAGTGCACTACGCACTCTGGCAGCGGGGCTGACCCCCTGACGGGTTGGGTGTATTTAGTTACCGCAACCCCGTCCAGGCTCTGGTTGAAGCTGCGCCTTTGTTTCCCGAAGGAGCACTTCAACCATGACCGAACGCCCCTCCCCACCCTTGCCGGCAAGCTCGGTAAGTGCGTTCACCCTTGCCAATGGCCTGCGCGTCTATCTACGCGAAGACCACCGCGCGCCGCTGGTCAGCGCGCAGTTGTGGTATCACGTCGGCTCCAGCTACGAGCCAGAAGGCCACACTGGCCTTTCCCATGCCCTGGAGCACTTGCTGTTCGAGGGCAGCAGCAAACTGGCTGCTGGCCAGTATTCAGCCCTGATGACCCTTTTGGGAGGAGAGCCGAATGCGTTCACCGGCGCCGAGGCTACCGTCTTTCCACTGACACTGCCTGCCAGTCGCCTGGAAATCGCCCTGGAGGCAATGGCCGACATCATGGCCAGCGCCACGCTCAGCGCTTCTCCTTTCGCTCGAGAGCTGGCAGTGGTCATGGCAGAACGACGAGAGGATGTCGACAACAACCCTTTGGCACTGGCAATGGAACATCACCTGTTGCTGGCCTATGGCAACAACGGTTATGGCACCCCGGTGATCGGCCACGCTACCGATCTCGGCCATATGACCCTGGCTGCCGCACGCACCTGGTACCAAACCTGGTACCACCCCAACAATGCTACGCTCGCGGTGGCCGGCAACGTTACCCTGCCACAGCTGCAAACGCTGGTGGCGCGGCACTTTGCAGCGATCCCCGCTCATCGCCTGCCTGTACAGCAAGTACCTACTACGCCCTCTGGGCAGGTCCGGCGCTGCCAGACCCTGCATTTGCAAGGTCTGAACACGGCCGTGATCATCAGTTTCAACCTCCCCAGCCAATGCACCGCCAGCTCTAGCAGCCAAGCCTATGCACTGCGTTTGCTTCCCGAAATGCTTGCCCAAGGCTATGCCAGCATCCTGCAGCGCAACCTGGTGCTGAATGAACCGCTTCTGCAAAGTTTGACGTCGAGATATGAACCCTGGCGGCGCGGTGACAGCCTGTTGACCCTTTACGCGTTCTGCAGCCCGCAGGTAACGCCGGAGGCCGCCGCCGAAAGGCTTACGCTCGAAATCGAAACGTTCCGCCAGTCGGTGCCGGCCACCGCAGACCTCAAGCGCGCCAAAGCGCGCTTGATAGCCCGGCAGGTGTTCGAACGCGATGACATCGCAAAACAGGCACATTTCATTGGCATGCAGGCCACCTGCGGCCTGGACCCGGTTGCGCTGGAGGATGAGCGTCAAGCCATCGAAGCCGTGACAGCCGAGCAGGTCGCAGAGACCGCGCATGCATTCCTCACCGAGGCGCGCACAGCAATCACCTTCATGCATCACAAGGAAAGTGCCGATGAATAATTCAGACGCAGGGGCGCAGCAGCTCGCTGCAGCCAACAGCATTCCTGGCAACCTGGTCTCAGCCCAAGGGCTTGACCTGGAACAGTTCGAATCCCTTCAAACGCCTGTGCATGCCTGGACCACCGAAGGCGGTGCAGGGGTGAAATTCGTCGAGGCCCGCGGGCTGCCGATCGTGGACATCATTTTGCGGTTCAAGGCCGGCACGGCCCAGGACACCGTGCAACCCGGCTTGGCGGCCCTGACGTTGTACATGCTCGATGAGGGTAGCCAGCATTTCACCGCCACCGAGCAGGCCGATCAGCTAGAGCGCCTGGGCGCGATCGTGGACAAGCAGGTACGCCTGGAGCACGCGACCCTGAGCCTGCGTAGCCTCAGCGCGAGCGCGCTGCTCGAGCCGGCGTTGGAGCTGCTCATTGACCTTGTCGCATGCCCCACGTTCCCGCCTTCGGCCCTGGAGAACATGAAGCAGCAACTGATCCTGAACAACGCAACTCGCGAGCGACAGCCCTCTTTCAGAATGATAAGCGAGGCCTACCGGCATTTGTTCCACAGCCACCCCTACGGCAACCCACTCGGGAGCACCCGCGAAGGTATCGAAGGCATCGCCCCTGCCGACTTGAAGCGTTTTCATCAGCGTGGTTATTGCGCCAGCAACCTGGAGATGGTGGTGGTTGGGGACCTTTCCCTGGCGCACGCCCAAGCAATTTCACAACGCATCAGCCAGGCATTGCCCCAAGGCTGGAGCGCCACTGAACTCCCCATCGTTCCACCAGCGACCCGTGCAGCGATCAACGTCGAGCAGTCCGGTACCAGCAGTGCCGTCCTGCTTGCGCTACCCATGAATGTGCCAGCCAATGAGCCAGAGTACCCGGCCTTGGTGTTGGCCAGCGAAGTGCTGGGAGCCGGTATCGAATCTCGCTTGATGAGGGAACTGCGCCAACGTCGCGGCTTGACCTACGGCATCGCTACCGATGTGAAACCCATGAGTGCTGGCGGCCTGTTCACCATCACCTGGGAAATTGCTCCGATGTATGTGGAAAGTTCTGCTCGTCTGGTTGAAGCCGTGCTAAGCGACTTCATCGAGCAAGGGCCAACCCAGGCCGAGCTGCAACTGGCACGGATAAAGTTGGCAGGGCAGTTATTGCGCGCTGTGGCGCAGAACGAGAGCATGGCAGCCTTGCTGACCGTCATAACCGATCAGCGCCAGCCCGCCGATCATCTCGACACCTACGTCGAACGTCTCCGCGCGCTGACACCGGCCGATGTCTGCGCCGTCATGCGGCGCAGGCTGCACCTGGCCGAAAAGGTACTGGTCAGTGTCGGCCCATCGGCCGACCAGCAGCCTCTGCCAGATCTCGACCAATAGCGCAGGTACTGTGGCGCTGTTTCATGGCACTCTAGGCAGGCACATCACGAGTCGCCCAGCATGCCCAGCCTCAGCGCCACCTTCCGTCCGGCCATCGGCCTGTCCAATCCCCACCTGCAAACGCTGTGGGGGCCACTGTGGCGCAAGCTGCCTGAACTACAGCGCAACCGCGAGCGGCTGTGGCTGGCCGACGGCGACTTCATCGACCTGGACTGGCACGGCCCGCACCAGCCCCATGCGCCACTGGTGCTCGTGCTGCATGGGTTGACCGGCTCGTCTCACTCGCCTTACGTGAAAGGCTTGCAGCAAGCGTTGCAAGGTCGCGGCTGGGCCAGCGTGGCGGTGAACTGGCGTGGTTGCTCAGGCGAGCCCAACCTGTTGCCGCGCAGCTACCATTCCGGCGCCAGCGAAGACCTGGCGGAAATCATCAGCCACCTGCGCGCCCAACGCCCGTTGGCACCGCTGTATGCGGTGGGTTACTCGCTGGGTGGCAACGTACTTTTGAAATACCTGGGCGAGAGCGGCGTTGCCAGCCAACTGGAAGCCGCGGTTGCAGTGTCGGTGCCATTTCGCCTGGACCACTGCGCCGACCGTATCGGCCAGGGGTTCTCCAAGGTGTATCAGGCGCATTTCATGCGCGAAATGCGGGCCTATGTTCAGCTCAAGCAGCGGCACTTCCACGACCAGGGCCAGCATGAGCGGCTGGCGGCACTGGAACGCCTGGGCCAACTGACCCACTTGCGCACATTCTGGGACTTCGACGGCAAAGTCACGGCACCGCTCAACGGCTTTCGCGACGCGCATGACTACTATCGCCGTTCATCGAGTCACTATTTCCTTGGCCAGAACCGCACGCCAACGCTGATCATCCATTCAAGCGACGACCCATTCGTGTCCGGCCATAGCCTGCCAACCGCCCGTGAACTGGCACCACAGAGCCGATTCGAACTGCACAGCCGCGGTGGCCATGTGGGCTTTGTCGATGGCAGCCTGCGAAATCCGGGGTACTACCTGGAGCGGCGGATTCCGCAATGGCTGGTGGGCGGCCAATAAAGCGTTGAGCGCTTACTCGCCGGTGGCTACACCATGCTTAGGATCATTGATCCACTCGCTCCACGACCCGGCGTACAGCTTGCCCAGCGGGTACCCCGCCAATGCCATCGCAAACAGGTTATGGCAAGCCGTTACCCCAGACCCGCAGTAAGACACCAACTGCTCCGGTGCCCGCCCAGCGAGCTTTTCGGCAAAGCGCTGCTTGAGCTGGTCCGCCGGCAAAAAGCGCCCATCAGCCCCCAGGTTGTCGGTAAACGCTGCGCACAGGGCCCCGGGAATATGCCCTGCCACCGGGTCGATCGGTTCCACCTCGCCGCGAAAACGCGGTAACGCACGCGCATCGATCAAGGTCAGGTCGGTACTGCCCAGGCGCTTGCCCAGGTGCTCGGCATCGATCAACAGTTTCGCGTCAGGTTCACCACTGAAGGTGCCTTCACGCTTGGGCGCAGGGTCCAGGCTCAGCGGCAGGTGCGCCGCATGCCAGGCCTTCAAGCCACCGTCGAGGATCGCCACACCACTGCGCTTGCCCAGCCAGGCCAGCAGCCACCACGCACGGGCAGCAAAAGCGCCAGGGCCGTCGTCGTACAGCACCACCTCGCTGTCATTGTCCAGCCCCCACTCACGCAGGCGCGCGACCAGCCGCTGCGCATCGGGCAAGGGGTGGCGCCCGGTACGCCCTTTGCTCACCGGCCCGCTGAGGTCGCGGTCCAGGTCGGCAAAATGCGCCCCGGCAATATGCCCCTGGGCATAGCTGCGTTGGCCATAGTCCACATCTTCGAGGGCAAAGCGGCAGTCGAGGATCACCAACTTGGGCGAGTCCAGACGCTCGGCCAACTGCTGCGGGGTGATCAATTGCGCAAGGGGCATGACAATCTCCTGATCGATGGCACTCGTGCCCTGGGCTAATGCTCCAGGGCCTGGTTGAACGGTACATGGAATTCCTGGCACAGCGCGTCCACGGCAGTGCGGGCGCTGTCAGTGACGAAGCCGAGTTCCAGCACCAGCACCTGATAAACGCCGCGCTTGAAGGCTTCTTCACCCAGGTGCGCGGAATGTTCACGCGTGGTGCTGAGAAAACGGACCCACGATGTCAGCACGATCCAGGCGTTGATGGTCAGCGATTCGATCTGCGCCGGCGCCATGGCCAGGATGCCCGCCTCGACGAAACCGCGGTAGATCGCCTGGCCCTGGCGCAGGCAGCGCTCGGAAAAACGCCGATAACGGGCGGCCAGTTCGGCATCGCTGTCCAGCAGGTGCTCAAGGTCTCGGTGCAGGAAGCGGTAGTTCCACATCGCCGCCAGCAAGGCCTTGAGGTAGAAGCGCTTGTCCTCCACGGTGGCCGCGCGCCCTTGCGGCGGGCGCAGGAAGCTGTCCACCAGCGCTTCGTACTGGCTGAACAACAGGGCAATGATCGCCTGCTTGTTGGGGAAGTGGTAATACAGGTTGCCGGGCGAGATTTCCATGTGCGCGGCGATGTGGTTGGTACTGACGCTGCGTTCGCCCTGCAGGTTGAACAGCTCCAGGCTGTTCTGCACGATGCGCTCTCGGGTCTTCATGCGCGGGGCCATGCTCAGCTTCCAGTTCGCGGGCTTTCAATAAAGGGCCATCTTACGGCGATTCACCTCACGGGTGCACCGTTCTGTGCTGTGAAAATAGTCGCACCATGGTACAAATTAGAGTATAGGCTCTAGAGATTTCAAGCTCAGCCGGGAGACCGCCTTGACCTCGCCCATTGCCTTGCCTGCTGTGTATTCCGACACCAACCTCGACGCCACGTTCGCCGCCCAGCGCAAGGCCTTTGCCGGCAACCCCATGCCCCCTGCGGCGCAGCGGCGGCAGTGGCTGAAAAGCCTTTGCGAAGCGCTGCTTGCAGACCAACAGCAGTTGATCAAGGCGATCGATGCCGACTTCGGCGGGCGCAGTGCCGATGAGACCTTGCTGGCCGAGTTACTACCGTCGGTGCAAGGCATCCGTCACGCCGAACGCCACCTGCGGCGCTGGATGCGCCCGGCCAAGCGGGCTGTGGGCCTGGCGTTCCAACCGGCCAGCGCGCGGGTGCTGTACCAGCCCTTGGGCGTGGTTGGCATCATCGTGCCGTGGAACTACCCGTTGTTCCTCGCCATCGGCCCACTGACCTGCGCCCTTGCCGCCGGCAACCGGGTCATGCTCAAGCTTAGCGAAGCGACCCCGGCCACTGGCCTGGCCCTTAAAGCACTGCTGCAACGGGTATTCCCCGAGGACCTGGTCAGCGTGGTCCTTGGCGAAGTCGAAGTGGGCCAGGCGTTCGCTCGCCTGCCCTTCGATCACCTGCTGTTCACCGGCGCCACCAGCATCGGCCGCCAGGTCATGCTGGCTGCCGCACAAAACCTGACGCCGGTGACTCTGGAACTGGGCGGCAAGTCTCCCGCCATCGTTTCGGCCAATGTACCGCTGGAGGTTGCCGCCGAGCGCATTGCCTTCGGCAAGACGCTCAACGCCGGCCAGACCTGCGTCGCCCCCGACTACGTGCTGGTGCCACGCGAGCGTCTGAACGATTTCGTCGATGCCTACCGCAACGTCGTAAGGCGCATGTACCCACGCATCGCCGACAACCCAGACTACAGCGCCATCATCAACCCACGGCAGCTCCAGCGCCTGGAGCATCTGCTGGATGATGCTCGCAGCAAGGGGGCGCAGGTGGTGGACCTGTACCCCGACGAACCGCGCCAAGGCCGACGCCTGCCGCCACACCTGCTGACCAAGGTGAACGACAGCATGCAGGTGATGCAGGATGAAATCTTCGGCCCGCTGCTGCCGCTGGTGCCTTATTCCACCCTCGATGACGCGCTCGCCTACATCAACCAGCGCCCGCGACCACTGGCGCTGTACTACTTCGGCTACGATCGCAGCGAACAGCAGCATGTCCTGCAGTACAGCCATTCCGGTGGCGTATGCCTGAACGACACCTTGTTGCACGTGGCGCAGGACGACCTGCCATTCGGCGGCATCGGCCCTTCAGGCATGGGCCATTACCACGGCCATGAAGGCTTCCTGACCTTCAGCAAAGCCAAGGCGGTACTGGCCAAACAACGCCTCAACGCCGCCCGGCTGATCTACCCGCCTTATGGCAAAGCCTTGCAGCGCCTGGTCTACAAGCTTTTCATCCGCTGAGGGCCAGCCTATGCAACGCCGCGACCTGCTGCGCTTGAGCCTTGGCGCCAGCGCCTTTCTGGCAAGCGCCAGCCTGATTGGCTGTAGCGCGCAAACAGCCGCGACCGGCTATCAAGCCCTGCGCGACGATGACCTGCCACTGCTGCGTGCGCTGATCCCTGTGGTACTGGCCGGTGCACAAGCCACCGAGACGCTGGTGTTGCGTAGCCTCGACCACAAGCTGGCGGCGCTGTCGCCGGAAATGCTCAAGCTGACCCGGCAATTGTTCGACGTACTCAGCCTGCCGCTGACTCGCGGCCCGCTGACCGGTATCTGGGGCAGTTGGGGGCAAGCTGACCCCCGGCAGGTCACAGCCTTCCTGCAGCGCTGGCAGGACAGCTCGCTGAACCTGCTGCGCATGGGGCACGCCTCGTTGCTGCAACTGCTGCAGATGGCCTGGTACGAACGCCCCGAATCCTGGGCCGCCTGCGGTTACCCAGGGCCACCGAAAATCTGAAAACAACAAGAGCATCGCCAATGCCTGTACCCGACCCGTTTCGCCAAGGCCTCGAACGCGGCTGGATCACCCACGACGCCTCACGCCTGGAGCACGATCTGAGCCTGGAGGCCGACATTGCCGTGATCGGCAGTGGCGCCGGTGGTGCCACCAGCGCGCAGATGCTCAGTGCTGCCGGTTTCAAGGTACTGCTGATCGAAGAAGGCCCGCTGAAGACCAGCAGCGATTTCCACCTGCTGGAGAGCGAAGCCTACGCCAGCCTGTACCAGGAAGGCCTGGGGCGCATGAGCAAGGATGGCGCCATTACCATCCTGCAGGGCCGCGCCGTGGGCGGTACCACACTGGTGAACTGGACCTCGAGCTTTCGTACCCCGCCGCAAACCCTGACGCATTGGGCTTCGGCCCACGGCGTGAGCGGCTTGGGCGAGGAGGACCTGCGCCCCTGGTTCGAGCGCATGGAGCAGGAGCTGGGCATAACGCCCTGGGCTTTGCCGCCAAATGCCAATAATGACGTACTGCGCCGTGGCTGCGAACAGCTCGGCTACCGCTGGGCGGTGATCCCGCGCAATGTGCGCGGTTGCTGGAACCTGGGCTACTGCGGCATGGGCTGCCCGGTAAACGCCAAGCAATCGATGCTGGTAACCCGTATTCCTGCCACCCTCGAGCAAGGCGGTGAGCTGCTGTACCTGGCCCGGGCCGAGCGTTTCACGCACAACGGAGCGCGCGTCCAGAGCCTGACCTGCCAGGCCCTGGACGCCCAAGGCATACAGCCCACCGGCAAGCAGGTCAGCGTGCGGGCACGCCATTACCTGCTCGCCGGGGGTGGCATCAACAGCCCAGCCCTGCTGCTGCGCTCTGCCGCGCCCGACCCGCATGGCCGCCTGGGCAAGCGCACCTTCCTGCACCTGGTCAACTTCAGCGCGGCACGCTTCAGCGAGCGTATCGACCCCTACTATGGCGCCCCGCAGTCGATCTACAGCGACCACTTCCAGTGGCAAGGCGGTGCGGACGGCCCGGTTGGCTACAAGCTGGAAGTACCGCCGCTGCACCCGGCCCTGGCCAGCACCCTGCTGGGCGGGCACGGCCACGAGAATGCCCAGCGCATGGCCGAGCTGCCGCATACCCATGTGATGCTGGCGCTGCTGCGCGACGGCTTTCACCCCGAAAGCCAAGGTGGGGCGGTGGAACTGCGCGGGGATGGCTCGCCCGTGCTCGATTACCCGGTCACCGACTACCTGCGTGACGGCTTGCGCCGGGCCTACCGCAGCATGGCGCAAGTCCAATTCGCCGCTGGCGCCATCCAGGTAACCCCCGTGCACAGCGACGCCAGTGCCGCATCCAACCTGGAGCAGGCCCTGGCCATGATCGATACGCTGCGCCTGGAGCCCTTCCGCACGCGCCTGGGCAGCGCCCATGTGATGGGAGGCTGTGCCCTCGGCGAAGACCCGCGCCAGGCGGTGTGCGACAGCCTGGGCCGTCATCACCAGCTGGAAAACCTGTCGATTCACGACGGCTCGCTGTTCCCCACCAGCATCGGTGCCAACCCACAGCTGTCGGTGTATGCCATCAGCGCCAAGCTCAGCGAAGCGCTGGTCGCCCGCCTGGCACACAGCGCATGACAACGAATACGCCCGCTGTCTATAGTGCCATCAGCCGGCCGCATGACTTGGCCGAGGCGCCGTCGCTGCGCTACCATCCGACTCCCCAACGCACTCCAGCCAGGATGACGCGATGAACCGAGTGTTGTACCCGGGTACTTTCGACCCCATTACCAAAGGCCATGGCGACCTGGTCGAGCGCGCCTCGCGCTTGTTCGACCACGTCATCATCGCGGTGGCGGCCAGCCCCAAGAAAAACCCGCTGTTCCCGCTGGAACAACGGGTGGCGCTCGCCCGTGAGGTCACCAAGCACCTGCCCAATGTCGAAGTCATCGGCTTTTCTTCCCTGTTGGCGCATTTCGCCAAGGAACAGGGCGCCAACGTCTTCCTGCGTGGCCTGCGTGCGGTGTCCGACTTCGAGTACGAGTTCCAGTTGGCGAACATGAACCGGCAACTGGCCCCCGATGTGGAGAGCCTGTTCCTGACGCCATCGGAACGTTATTCGTTCATCTCCTCGACCCTGGTCCGGGAAATTGCGGCGCTGGGCGGTGATATCACCAAGTTCGTCCACCCGGTGGTGGCCGACGCGCTGACTGAACGCTTCAAGAAGTAAGCCTGACGCCTGATTGTCGCGCCCGCGTGCACTGCGGGCGCGAATGCGGCACAATTGTGCCCATTGCGTTGAACATGCCCGGGCGAAGCGCCCCGGCCGGAGTCCCCATGTCCCTGATCATCACCGACGATTGCATCAACTGCGACGTCTGCGAACCCGAGTGCCCGAACGAGGCTATCTCCCAAGGCGAAGAGATCTACGTGATCGACCCTAACCTGTGCACCCAGTGCGTGGGCCACTACGACGAGCCGCAGTGCCAGCAGGTGTGCCCGGTCGACTGCATCCCACTGGATGAAGCGCACCCGGAAACCGAAGAACAGCTGATGGCCAAGTATCGCCGCATTACCGGCAAAGCCTGAGCCCCCTCAAGCCTGCTGGGTCCCTGTAGGAGCGGCCTTGTGTCGCGATGGGCCGCGCAGCGGCCCCGGCAATTTCTGCAGCAGAGCTGAAATTTTTGGGGGCGCTTCGCACCCCATCGCGACACAAGGCCGCTCCTACATGTAAGGCTTAGCGCTGGCAGCGCGGGCAGTACACGCTCGCCCGTTGCCCCAGCTTCACCTCGCGCAGCGCCGTGCCGCACACCTTGCACGGCTGCCCGCCCCGCCCGTAGACGAACAATTCCTGCTGGAAGTACCCCGGCTGCCCATCGCCACCGATAAAGTCGCGCAGGGTAGTACCGCCCTGCTCGATTGCCGCCGCCAGCACCCGCTTGATCTCGATCGCCAGCTTCAAATAGCGCGCGCGGGAAATCCCGCCCGCCTCCCGACGTGGGTCGATACCCGCAGCGAACAGTGCCTCGGTGGCGTAGATGTTGCCCACCCCCACCACCACCGCGTTGTCCATGATGAACGGTTTGACCGCCATCGATCGCCCGCGGGACAGCTGGAACAGGCGCTCACCGTCGAACAGGTCGGTCAGCGGCTCCGGCCCCAGGCGCAGCAGCAGTTCGTGGTTGAGCGGGTCCAGGCTCCACAACATGGCACCAAAGCGGCGCGGGTCGGTGTAGCGCAGCATCAGCCCCGACTCCAGCTCGATGTCGACGTGCTCATGCTTGGCCGCCGGCAAGCCCAACTCGACCAGACGCAGGTTGCCCGACATGCCCAGGTGGCTGATCAGCGTACCGACCTCGGCATTGATCAACAGGTACTTGGCGCGTCGTTCGACGCTGACGATACGCTGCCCTGACAGGCGCACATCGAGGTCTTCCGGAATCGGCCAGCGTAGGCGCCGGTCACGCACCACCACACGGCTGACGCGTTGGCCTTCCAGGTGCGGTGCGATACCGCGCCGGGTGGTTTCTACTTCTGGCAATTCCGGCATGTGTCAGTGCCCGCCCAGCTCGCGAATGTTCTGCTTGAGGTTTTCGAAATCGTATTCCGACAAGCCAATGTAATCGAGCACCAGTGGGCCGACTACATTCCATTCGTGGTCCACCGCCTGGTTGCCCAATACCCGGTAGGACGCGCAAATGTGCTCGGCCATCTTCAGTACCGCCAGCAGGTTCTTCAGCTGGCTCTGGGTATTGCGCGAGGTGTCGTCGCGGAACACAGCCAGGGCGTTGTGGTGGTTGGCGATGGCCCCGCTGAGGTGCTCGGGCAAACGCCAGGACTTGGCGGTGAAATAGCCAACCACCGAATGGTTGGTGTTGAACGTGCGGTTTTCGGTGTCGACCACGCGCGTTGCTTCGTCGGCCTTGGCGTATGCCTCTTCCAGCACATCCATGTAATTGGGAAAGCGCTTGAGCATCAGCGGCACGCCACAATCATGGAACAAACCAAGGGTGTAGGCCTCGTCCGCTGCCTGGATACCGGTTCGCTTGGCCAGCGTCAGGCAGGTCATCGCCACATCCTGGGCGGTGTCCCAGAAGCGGTTGAGGGTAACGATGGTTTCGTCGCACATCTCGCCCTTGATCGACTGGGCGTTGATCAGGTTGATGATCGAACGGCTACCCAGCAGGTTCACCGCGCGCTGGATCGAGCCGATCTTGTTGGACAGGCCGAAATGCGGGGAATTGACCAGTTTGAGCAAGGCGCCAGAGAGGCCCGGGTCCTGGGAAATCAGCTTGGCGATGGTTTCCAGGTCCGGGTCAGGCATGTACTGCTCGAACTGCAGGTCGACCATGATCTGCGGTTGCGGCGGGATGGTGATGCCTTGCAAGGCTTGCTGGATCTGTTCGGCGCTGAGTTCTTGGGACATACGTGCACACTCGTTTAGGACGGGGGATTCTAACCCGGCAGGCGCAGCCTTGCCGCCCTTTGTCGAGGCCTGCACCGATCGAAAGGCCAACAGGTTATACTCCCGCTCTTTTTTCCCGGAGCGACGTCATGTCCCTGCCCAGCCTTCGCCTCAAAGCCAATGCCGACCGCCGCCTGCGCGCCGGCCACCTGTGGGTCTACAGCAACGAAGTCGATGTCAGCGCGACCCCACTGCAAGGCTTTCAGGCCGGTCAGCAGGCCATTCTCGAGGCCGCCAACGGCAAGCCGCTGGGCATCGTCGCGCTGAGCCCGAACAACCTGATCTGCGCCCGCCTGCTGTCGCGCGACATCAAGCTGCCGCTGGACAAGTCGCTGCTGGTCCACCGCCTGAACGTTGCCCTGTCGCTGCGCGAGCGCCTGTTCGACCAGCCGTGCTACCGCTTGGTCTATGGCGACTCCGACCTGCTGCCGGGCCTGGTGGTCGACCGCTTCTTCGATATCCTGGTGGTGCAATTGGCCTCGGCTACCATGGAAGCGCACAAGGACGACGTGATCGCCGCCCTGGTGCAGGTGCTCAAGCCCAGCGGCATCCTGTTCAAGAACGACTCCGCCGCGCGTGACGCCGAAGGCCTGCAACGCTACGTCGAGACCGTCTACGGCGAAGTACCGGATTGGGTGCCGCTGGAAGAGAACGGCGTCAAGTTCGAAGCCCCGGTGCGCGAAGGCCAGAAAACCGGCTGGTTCTACGACCACCGCATGAACCGTGCGCGCCTGGCTCCGTACGTGAAAGGCAAGCGTGTACTCGACCTGTTCAGCTACATCGGTGGCTGGGGCGTGCAGGCCGGCGCCTTCGGCGCCAGCGAAGTGTTCTGCGTCGATGCTTCGGGGTTTGCCCTGGATGGCGTGGAGCGTAACGCCGCACTCAACGGCATCAGCGAGAAGCTGACCTGCATCGAAGGCGACGTGTTCGAAGCCCTGCGCGAGCTCAAGGCTGCCGAAGAACGCTTCGACGTGATCATTGCCGACCCACCCGCCTTCATCAAGCGCAAGAAGGACCTGAAAAACGGCGAAGCGGCCTACCGTCGCCTGAATGAACAGGCCATGCGCATGCTGAACAAGGACGGCATCCTCGTCAGCGCCTCGTGCTCGATGCACTTGCCCGAGGACGATCTGAACAACATCCTGCTGACCAGCGCCCGCCACCTGGACCGCAACCTGCAACTGCTCGAACGCGGCGGCCAGGGCCCGGACCACCCGGTGCACCCGGCCATCGCCGAAACCCGCTATATCAAGAGCATCACCTGCCGGTTGCTGCCCAACAGCTGATATCTGCTAAAAAGGGCCGCCCAGCGGCCCTTTCCTGCCGCAATCCCCCCGCCAACCATCCACATGCGCATTCCCTCGCCGCGCCAGCGGTGTAGAATCGGCCTATTCATCGCCAGTCATCCCCGGCGGGTTTATGAGCTCTGGCCAAGCACGCGGCGATCCCGCGCGGTCTTCGGCCCCATCCGTGCCAGTGGCAACCGGCCTGCGGCGCAAAGGACAAGAGAAGCTCACTCCCCTATTTGTGACCTGATTAAGCCGCCAGGAGTGTTTCATGCCTGATTATCGTTCCAAGACTTCCACCCAAGGCCGCAACATGGCCGGCGCCCGTGCCCTGTGGCGCGCCACCGGGATGAAGGACGAAGACTTCAAGAAACCGATCATCGCCATCGCCAACTCGTTCACCCAGTTCGTCCCGGGCCACGTGCACCTGAAGGACCTGGGCCAGCTGGTTGCCCGCGAAATCGAACGCGCCGGTGGCGTGGCCAAGGAATTCAACACCATCGCGGTCGATGACGGCATCGCCATGGGCCACGACGGCATGCTGTACTCGCTGCCAAGCCGCGAGATCATTGCCGACGCCGTGGAATACATGGTCAACGCCCACTGCGCCGACGCCATCGTCTGTATCTCCAACTGCGACAAGATCACCCCCGGCATGCTGATGGCCGCCCTGCGCCTGAACATCCCGGTGATCTTCGTGTCCGGTGGCCCGATGGAAGCCGGCAAGACCAAGCTGGCCAGCCACGGCCTGGACCTGGTCGATGCCATGGTGATCGCTGCCGACTCCTCGGCTTCCGATGAAAAAGTCGCCGAATACGAGCGCAGCGCCTGCCCGACCTGCGGTTCGTGCTCCGGCATGTTCACCGCCAACTCGATGAACTGCCTGACCGAAGCCCTGGGCCTGGCCCTGCCGGGCAACGGCTCGACCCTGGCCACCCACGCCGACCGCGAGCAGTTGTTCCTCACCGCCGGCCGCACCATCGTCGAGCTGTGCAAACGCTACTACGGCGAGAACGACGAGTCGGTACTGCCACGCAGCATCGCCAACTTCAAGGCGTTCGAAAACGCCATGATGCTCGACATCGCCATGGGCGGTTCGACCAACACCATCCTGCACCTGCTGGCCGCAGCCCAGGAAGGCGAAGTCGAATTCGATCTGCGTGACATCGATCGCCTGTCGCGCAAAGTGCCGCAGCTGTGCAAAGTGGCGCCGAACATCCAGAAGTATCACATGGAAGACGTGCACCGCGCCGGCGGCATCTTCAGCATCCTCGGTTCGCTGGCCCGTGGCGGCCTGCTGCACACCGACCTGCCGACCGTGCACAGCCGCAGCATGGAAGAAGCCATCGCCAAATGGGACATCACCCAGACCGATGACGAAGCCGTGCACACCTTCTTCAAGGCCGGCCCTGCCGGTATCCCGACGCAGACCGCGTTCAGCCAGTCGACCCGTTGGGAAACCCTCGACGACGACCGTGAAAACGGCTGCATCCGCAGCTTCGAGCACGCCTACTCGCAAGAGGGCGGCCTGGCCGTGCTGTACGGCAACATCGCCCTGGATGGCTGCGTGGTGAAAACCGCTGGCGTGGACGAATCGATCCACGTATTCGAAGGCAATGCCAAGATCTTCGAGAGCCAGGACAGCGCGGTGCGCGGCATCCTCGCCGACGAGGTGAAGGCGGGCGACATCGTGATCATCCGCTACGAAGGCCCAAAAGGCGGCCCGGGCATGCAGGAAATGCTGTACCCGACCTCGTACCTGAAGTCCAAAGGCCTGGGCAAGGCTTGCGCCCTGCTCACCGACGGCCGCTTCTCGGGCGGCACCTCGGGCCTGTCGATCGGCCACGCCTCGCCGGAAGCCGCTGCTGGCGGCGCCATCGGCCTGGTGCGCGACGGCGACAAGGTGTTGATCGACATCCCCAACCGTTCGATCAACCTGCTGGTCAGCGATGAAGAACTGGCCGAGCGCCGCGTCGAACAGGACAAGAAGGGCTGGAAGCCTGCGGAAGTACGCCCACGCAAGGTGACCACCGCGCTGAAGGCCTATGCCCTGCTGGCGACCAGTGCCGACAAGGGTGCTGTGCGTAACAAGGCGATGCTGGAAGGGCTCTGAAGCTCTGGCTGCATAAAAACCGGCGCCTTGAGCGCCGGTTCTTTTTATTGCTCATTGACGGTCAATGAAGCGAGGTGACGGGGTCCGTTTGAAACATTGACAGCTTTTGGAGAGCGATTCCAAGTGACTCGTCATCGAACAATTTGCTTTTTCGAGCAGCGGCACCTGCCCCTCCAGACCAACTTTTCAGATGTTCGCGAATTGCGCGAATCGTCGGCTCAACACCCTCTTCATGTAATAGCCAATCAACGGTGGCCAGTAGCTCCATACCAAACGGAGACTCGAAACCATCAATCAATTCGGCAGTGAACTCCAACGCCGGCAAATAGGCCTTGGCTTCACTGTTCAAATACGCCTGTACAAATGACTTGCGCCCCTCATCAAACCAGATCACGTCCAGAGGGCCTGCATCGCTGATCCGCTTTCCGCAGTGCAAATAGCTGCCATCCAGATTATCTAGCAGATGTTCAAGCCGGTTGGCGTAAGGACCATACTTATGAGCGACAAACTTCAACTCCAATGGGTTGGAACCTGGCGTGAACCGCTCGATTGATCGCTCCAGAAACCAGGCAAGCTTCTGGACTTCGAGCAAGCTGCACTCCATTCCCAGCACCCAGTAGCGGCGCACCAGCTCTGCGATCAAGGCTCGAGCCGGGGTTAAATTCTCAACACCACTGCGCTTGGAAACGTTCTGATAATTTGCCGTAGGCTCGAAAACGAGAATATCCGCATCCAGATCACCTAGAACACTCTCAATCTGTTCTCGTACCGCAGCCCAAGGCAACCCTCCGTTGCCAGCGCCAAGTGGCGGGACTGCAATCGATGCTACTTGGTTCTCGAGGATGAAGTTCCGCAAATCATGGAGACCATCGACGATCCAGCCAATTTGCGAAGGTGAGCGCCAATGCCGCTTGGTGGGAAAATTCACAATCCAGCGCGGACCATCCAGCTCACGCACCTCAGTAACAAACATCTTCCCGGTAACGACTTCTTTCGCTTTGCAGGCAGCAGCATACAGGCGATAGTTTTCGGCAAAACGCTCCTTGAACATCAGCGCAATGCCTTTCCCCATCACCCCTACTGTGTTGACTGTATTAACCAGCGCTTCGGCTTTTGCCTCCAGCAGGTTACCTTGCATAAAGCGAATCATCAGAAGTACCACCCAGGGCGAGCATATACGGCAAGATTCAGCTGACGTTGCTGAACCTCCTTGTCGATACGACGCTTCAAAGCTTCGTTGTAGCAGACTATTCCCAGAAGGCCAGCGACCGGGACATGTCCATGGATAAGGGCCTCAGCCTGATAGCGCTCCATTTTTCGGGGGTCATCAGGGTCACGCTTGAAGTCCCTGCGCTGCAAAACCTCCCAATCTATTTTGTCGAGCTGCGTAAGGTCGCTGTAGTAACCGGCCCAATGCGGGTAGGCATGTGCGTCCGTGAAGATAAACCGCAGACCCAGCGACTGCGCATGGTACAGGCTGGAGACAAGAATCACGATCTCTTCATTCCGCCGCTGAGAAACGCCCCACCCCGAATGGATGTTCTTCATCATCACGGAGAATGGGGTGAAGTAAAACGGCACATAATCTGCCAGCGTCCCATTGGGCTCTATGGGCACGTGGCGTTGCGCTCGCTTGCTGATCAGTGTTTGCACAAAGGATCACGATACTCTCGTCGCTCCATCATGTCCCAGTCAATCGCTCCAATCCCTGCGTCATAGTCCAGTAACTCAGGAGCACCACCGGCCAATGGATGCTTTGGTATCACCCGCCAGTTGGACTGCCGAGCGTGGCTTCGGGCCACGGCAATCAACACAAAACGCTCGCCCGGTCGGTCCTGATGCACTCTGCCATCGAAGGGGTTTTTCGCAAACCAGTGAAATGGCACAAACTGTTCCAGGGCCTCTCCCCGCCGGCCTTCGATAATTTCAGGATCAGCGATATCGGTGAAACCCGCATCCAGATGGGCTCTTGGAAGCAAGCCCCTTCGTACGATGGAAGGGACATTGTCGATACTTGTTAGGTGGTAGATGAACTGCTGATCTCGAATAGCCACTGGCAACCTCTGGCAAAAATGATATCCATATGCCATCAAACATAGTCATTGGATCCACATCTGCCAGGGCGCAGCCGGCTCAAATAAACCTAACCCTTACTGAATTTGCTCCGGCGTCACGATCACCCAGTTCTTGTCCGCCGTCACCGGCAACCCTTCCTTGGCCTGCGCCGCCGCATTCTTCGCAATCATCCCGTTCAGTTGGTCCATGTACTTGGCCTTGCGGTTTATCCACAAGTGGATGCCACCTTTGCCCACATCCACCCCGTGAAACTGCATGTAGCCATCGCTGGTCGGCGTGTCGCCGCCCACCAGCACCGGTTTCTTCCATTCATCGATATAGGTCAGGATCGCCGCCTGCTTGCCCGCCATCCAGGTGGCCGGGGTCCACAGGTAGGGCGTCAGCTCCAGGCCCTCGTTAGCCTTGGCATCGTAGTGCCCGGCGCCGATCTGCTTGCGCGCGGTGGTCAGTTGGCCGCTGACGCGGTCCTTGAGCAGCAGGCTGACGCCAATCACGTTCTGCGGTTTCACGTTGTAACCGTACTTGGGGTCCGAGGCGACCATGCGCACCAGCTCTTCGGAGGCCGCCGAAATCACGTACACCTCGATGCCGTTCTCCATCAACTTGTTGTACAGCTCGGCCTGGCCCTTGAACACCTTGGGCGGCTGCACCTCGATGGCCTTGACCTGGTCGCCTTCGTAATACGTGCTGGGGATTGGCTTGCTGGAGGCCATCAGCTCATCCACCTGCACCTTCAATTCCTTCAGGGTAAAACCGGAGAACACCTGGGCCACCCACGGGTAGCAGACCATGTCGTCGACTTCACACAGGCGGTAGTAGTAGCTGAACAGGCTTTCCTTGTGCTCGGCGGTGTCCTTGAATGGCATCAGCTTCAACGACGGGTCGAGCTTCTCGCGGCTCAGCAGGCCCTTGTTTTCCATGAACGGCAGCAAGGCTTCTTCCAGGTCATAGCGGTAACTGGTGTTGTCCATGTCGAACACCGCGTAGTTACCCTTGTTGGCATTGGCGGCGATCATGCTGTCGAGCTGCTTGGCGGCGTCGGCAGGCCAGTGCTTGAGCTCGGTGGCGAAGGTTTCGATACTGAACAGCAGGGACAGGCCGAGGGCCACGGCTTTCGGGGCGCGCTTCATGTACGAATCTCCTGAAATGACCCAGAAACGCTAGTGCAACAATCCCTAACGACAACCCTCGATAACGACCTCCAGACAGCTGCAAACGCCGTGTTCATTGCAATCCGCGACACGCCGTTATTCCATAAACGACTATGCACATTCCATTTGGGTATAAATTCGTTTGTTTTCAGGCTGTTAGCATTTCCGTTCGCAATCGCTCACAAGAGGCGATGCTTCCTTTGCTTTTTATGCTGGAGCTTCAATGAACCTGCCGCTGTCTCTTAACCTGCTGGCGTTCCTGGCCCTGTTGCTGGGCCTGGCACAAACCCGCCGCACCGACTGGAGCCTGGCCAAGAAAGTACTGCTGGGCCTGGTGCTGGGCGTAGTCTTCGGCCTCGTGTTGCACACGATCTATGGCGCGGGCCACCCCGTGCTCAAGGCCACCATCGCCTGGCTTGACCTGGTCGGCAACGGCTACGTCGGCCTGCTGCAGATGATCGTCATGCCGCTGATCTTCGCCTCGATCCTAAGCGCCGTGGCACGCCTGCACAATGCCTCTTCGCTGGGCCGCATCAGCGTGCTGAGCATCGGCACCCTGCTGCTGACCACCGCCATTGCCGCGCTGATCGGCATCGTGCTGACCAACCTGTTCAGCCTCAGCGCCGAGGGCCTGGTGGCCGGTGCCCAGGAAAGCGCACGCATGCAAGTTATCCACAGCGACTATGCCGGCAAGGTCGCCGACCTCAACATCCCGCAACTGCTGCTGTCGTTCATCCCCAGCAACCCGGTGGGTGACCTGGCGCGTGCAAAGCCGACTTCGATCATCAGCGTGGTGATCTTCGCCGTGTTCATCGGCCTGGCGGCGCTACAACTGATCAAGGACGATGCCGAGAAGGGCGAACGCGCGCTGTCGGCCATCGATACCCTGCAGGCCTGGGTGATGCGCCTGGTGCGGGTGGTGATGAAGCTGACCCCGTATGGCGTGCTGGCGTTGATGACCAAGGTGGTGGCCAGCTCCAACATGGAAGACATCCTCAAGCTGGGCAGCTTCGTGGTGGTGTCTTATCTGGGCCTGGCGCTGATGTTCGTGGTACACGGCATCATCCTCGCCGCCACTGGCGTGAGCCCACTGCGCTTCTTCCGCAAGGTGTGGCCAGTACTGACCTTCGCCTTTACCAGCCGCTCCAGCGCCGCCAGCATTCCGCTGAACATCGAAGCGCAAACCCGCCGCCTGGGTGTGCCGCAGTCGATCGCCAGCTTCAGCGCATCGTTCGGCACCACCATTGGCCAGAACGGCTGCGCCGGCCTCTATCCCGCAATGCTGGCGGTGATGGTGGCGCCAGCGGTGGGCATCGATACCTTCGACCCGCTGTGGATCGCTACTCTGGTAGCCATTGTCACGTTGAGTTCGGCTGGGGTTGCTGGCGTGGGCGGCGGTGCCACCTTCGCCGCGCTGATCGTGCTGCCGGCCATGGGCTTGCCGGTGGAACTGGTGGCATTGCTGATTTCGGTGGAGCCGCTGATCGACATGGGGCGTACGGCGTTGAACGTGAATGGTTCGATGACGGCCGGCGTGGTGACCAGCCAGCTGTTGAAAGAGACCGACAAGGATGTGCTGGCGGGCGATGAGCATGCCGAACTGAGCCATACCTGACAGTTTGCCGGGGGCGCAACGCGCCCCCGGCAATTTCAAACCTTGTCCCAAACCTCGAAGTGATAAACCGGCTTGCCTTCCTCAGCCTGTGCCTCGCTCGACACCCGCTTCCACTGCCCCTGATCGAACTCCGGGAACCAGGCATCCCCTTCCGGCGCCATTTCCACCCGCGTCAGGTACATGCGGCTGACCAGCCCTTTCTCCAGCGCCTGGCCATACAACTGCGCCCCGCCAATCAGCATCAGTTCCTCAACGCCCTGCTCGCGCGCCCACTGTTCGGCCCGCACCAGCGCTTCTTCAAGCGAGGCGAACACCTCGGCACCCACCAGTTCAAGCCCAGCCTGGCGGCTGACCACGATATTCAACCGCCCAGGCAGCGGCCGGCCCAGCGAATCCCAGGTCTTGCGCCCCATGATGATCGGCTTGCCCAGGGTGGTGGCCTTGAAGTACCTGAAGTCCCCCGGCAAATGCCAGGGCATGGAGTTGTCGATGCCGATCACGCGGTTCTCGGCGTAAGCCGCGATCAGGCTGAGGGGGAGTGATGTATTCATGCCAGCGAGGATAGCACCGGGCGTGTGGGTTATGCTTCTGCCTTGACCTGTGCAATGGAAGACCTTGTGACTGCACCCACGCCACTGGACAAGCGCTGGCTCACCGAAGCGGTACGCCTGCGCGAGGAACACGCCGGCCTGCTGGATGACCAGGAAGCCAACCGCCATGCTCGCCAGCTCGGCGGCGACCTGGCGACGCGCATCGAAAATCGGGCGCTGTTTCTGGCCGAACGCGACGGCATGAGCGCCGCCCTGCGCCACTGGAAGCAAGGCGCGCGCCTGGCGCTGCTGGCCTTGCTGCTGATGGCCGTGCTCAGCGGTGCCGGCCTGGCATTGGCCGCCCTGGGCGACGGGCAGCGACCGGTTAACGTATTCTGGGCCTTGGGCAGCCTGCTTGGGCTGAACCTGTTGATGTTGCTGGGCTGGGCCATCGGTTTTGCCCTGAGCGGCGAACATGGCGCGGGGCTGGGCCGCTTGTGGCTGTGGTTGAGCGAACGCTTCGCCCGCGATGCCAAGGCCGCGCACCTGGCGCCGGCGTTGCTGGTGCTGCTGCAGCGCCAGCGCCTCAACCGCTGGCTGCTCGGCCTGTTGGTGCATGGCCTATGGCTGCTGGCGATGCTCACCGCCCTGGGCATGCTGCTGGCCTTGCTGGCCACCCGGCGCTACGGCTTTGTCTGGGAAACCACCCTGCTTGCCGCCGACCCGTTCATTCACCTGACCCAGGCGCTGGGCGCCCTGCCCTCGTTGCTGGGCTTCGCCGTGCCCGATGAGGCCATGATTCGCGCCAGCGGCGACAGCCAGCCTGCCCTGGAGCTGGCACGCCAGGCTTGGGCCAGTTGGCTGCTCGGCGTGGTGTTGGTGTATGGCCTGCTGCCGCGCCTGCTGCTGGCCGGGTTGTGCCTGTGGCGCTGGCGCCAGGGCCGCGAACGCCTGGCGCTGGACCTGAGCCTGCCCGGCTATGCGCAGTTGCGTGAAGCACTGATGCCGCGTAGCGAGCGAATCGGCGTACAGGACGCCGCCCCCGAAGCCTTGCCGCAATTTGCCGCAGGCCAGTTGGAAAGCGGTAGCAGCGGTGCCCTGCTGGTCGGCCTGGAGCTGGACGACCAGCGCCCCTGGCCACCCGCCCTGCCGAAAAACGTGATCGATGCCGGCGTGCTCGACAGCCGTGAATCGCGCAACCGCCTGCTCGAGCAACTCAGCCGCTTCCCCCCGGCACGCCTCGCCATTGCCTGCGACCCACGCCGCTCACCCGACCGCGGCAGCCTGGCGTTGCTTGCAGAACTGGCGCGCAATGCCGGCGCAACGCGCATCTGGCTGCTCCAGGCCGCCCCCGGCCAGGCCCTGGATGCTCAGCGCCTGGGCGACTGGCACGAAGCCCTCGACCGCCTTGGCCTGGCACACGCCGACACCTCGCCTTTGACCTGGCTGGAGCATGGCCATGACTGAGCCACTTAAACTGGCCGTGGTCGGCCACACCAACGTCGGCAAGACTTCGTTGCTGCGCACCCTGACCCGCGACGTGGGCTTTGGTGAGGTATCCCATCGCCCCAGCACCACTCGCCATGTCGAGGGTGCGCGGCTGTCGGTGGACGGCGAACCCTTGCTGGAGCTGTACGACACCCCAGGCCTGGAAGATGCCATCGCCCTGCTCGACTACCTCGAACGCTTGGAGCGCCCCGGCGAGCGTCTGGACGGCCCGGCCCGCCTGGAGCGTTTTCTGCAGGGCAGCGAAGCGCGCCAGCGTTTCGAGCAAGAAGCCAAAGTGCTGCGTCAACTGCAGGCCAGCAATGCCGGCCTGTATGTGATCGATGCGCGCGAGCCGGTGCTGGCCAAATACCGCGACGAACTGGAAGTACTCGCCAGCTGCGGCAAGCCGTTGCTGCCGGTGCTCAACTTCGTCGCCAGCCACCAGCACCGCGAGCCGCAATGGCGTGAAGCCCTTGCCCGGCTTGGCCTTCACGCGTTGGTGCGGTTCGACAGCGTGGCCCCGCCCGAGGATGGCGAGCGCCGTTTGTACGAGAGCCTTGCCCTACTGCTGGAGGACGCCCGCCCAGCCCTGCAGCGGCTGATCGACGACCAGCAAGCGCAACGCCTGGCCCGCCGGCACAGTGGCAAGCGGCTGATTGCCGAACTGCTGCTGGACTGCGCCGCCTGCCGGCGCAGCGTCGAAGCCGAACCGGCGGCCGAAGCCCGGGCGATGGAAGCCCTGCGTCAAGACATACGCCAACGTGAGCAGCGTTGCGTTGAAGCCTTGCTCAAGCTGTACGCATTCCGCCGCGAGGATGCCCATGCCAGCGACCTGCCGTTGCTCGATGGCCGCTGGGGCGATGACCTGTTCAACCCCGAAACCCTGAAGTTGCTGGGCGTGCGCCTGGGCAGCGGTGTGGCAGCGGGTGCGGCAGCGGGCGCTGGGGTGGATCTACTGGTCGGCGGCCTTACCTTGGGTGCGGCGGCGTTGGCAGGGGCGATTGCCGGCGGCGCGCTACAGACGGCGCGCAACTATGGTTCGCGGTTGATGGGCAAGCTCAAGGGCAAACGCGAGCTGACCGTGGACGATACCGTGTTGCGCTTGCTGGCTCTGCGTCAGCAGCAGTTGATGATGGCGCTGGAGAGCCGCGGGCATGCGGCACAGGACAGTATTCGTCTGGGTGAGGTGGATGAGAAAGCCTGGCGCGAGGGCAAGTTGCCGGAGGCACTGGTGAAAGCACGAGCGCACCCCCAGTGGTCCACGCTCAATCCTGGGGCGAAGTTGAACCAGGCTGAACGGCAAGAACAGCTTGAGGCGCTGGTTACTCAGATCTGAGTAACCAGGCCCATCTTTCAAAGGAGTGCCAGCGCCTTCTGCTTCAATCCCTCCAGATCAACCACTGGCATTCCAATTTCCTTGGCCATTTCATCCCATTCCCGCATCCGCAGGCTGACCTCGAACAGCGGATCCCGCTCGAACGCATCCGCCTCGGCCTCGCTCATCATGCCGCCCTGATACTCCAGGGTCCGCCTGCTCGCTTCACTCAACCGCTGGTAATACCCCGCTTGACGCAAAGTCAGGTAACGCTTGGCCTCCACGTGATACTGCACCAGCCGCGCCATGCGCTCGCCAAAACCACAACGGCGCAAATATTCGGCGCCGATGCGTTCATGGCTGACCACGCCGTAACCGCCCATGCTGGCGTCACCACCACACAGATGGCCGATGTCGTGGAAGAACGCCGCCAGCACCACTTCATCGTCGAAGCCTTCGGCCATGGCCAGTTGCGCGGCTTGGGACATGTGCTCGAGCTGGGTGATGGCTTCGCCGATGTAGTCGTCGCTGCCATGGCGCGCGTACAGGGCAAAGGTGCTATCGATGATCTGGGCTGGAGTAGGCATCGGTATCTAGTAGTCCTGGCTTGATAGCGGCGGTGACCTCTTCGCGGGCGTGCCCGCAAAGAGGCCGGTACAGGTTACTGCTGGGCCACCTTCTCCGACTTGCCGTCATAGCGCTTGCGCCATTCGGTCAGGATTTCATCCCGGTTTTTCGAAGCCCAGGCAAAGTCGTTCTTGATCAGGCGCTGCTCATAGTCTGCCGGCAACTCGGTCTGCGGCTTGGCAATGCCTGGCGCGGCCAGCACGGCGAAGTTTTCCTTGTACAGCTCCATGGCCGCCGGGCTTGCCGAGAAATCAGCCAGGCGCTTGGCCGCATTCGCCTTGGGCGAGCCCTTGATCACTGCAGTCGCCTCGATCTCCCAACCCAGGCCTTCCTTCGGCAGCACGATGTCCAGGGGGGCGCCCTGGCGCTTGAGCTGCACGGCCGGGTATTCGAACGAAATACCGATCGGGAACTCGCCTGCCGCTGCCAGCTTGCACGGTTTGGAGCCGGAATGAACGTACTGGCCGATGTTCTGGTGCAGCGCGTCCATGTAGGCCCAGCCTTGCGGTTCACCGAAGGTCTGCAACCAGGCACTCACGTCAAGGAAACCGGTGCCGGACGAGGCCGGGTTGGGCATGACGATCTTGCCCTTGTACTCGGGCTTGGTCAGGTCCTGCCAGCTAACCGGTTTGCTCAGGCCCTGCTTCTCGGCCTCGATGGTATTGAAGCAGATGGTCGCAGCCCACACATCCATGCCCACCCAAGCCGGTGGGTTGGCAGCGTCCCGGTAGTTGCCGGAGATCTTGCCCAGGTCTTTCGGTGCATAGGCTTCAAGCATGCCGTTCTGGTCGAGAATCGCCAGGCTGGACGCCGCCAGGCCCCAAACCGCGTCGGCTTGCGGGCGGTCTTTCTCGGCCAGCAGCTTGGCGGTGATGATGCCGGTGGAATCACGCACCCACTTTATCTCGATATCCGGGTTGGCTTTTTCGAAGGCTTGTTTGTAGCTCTTCAATTGCTCGGCTTCCAGCGCGGTGTAGACCGTCAGCTGGGTATTGGCGGCCGAAGCCTGCAGGCTGAACACGGCGCAAACAGCAGCGGCAAGTGCAAGGTGCTTGTACATGGGTAGGTTCCTTACAGGTCAGACGGTCGCGGCGCGTTGGCGCCAGGCTTGGGAGCGGCGCAGCAGGCCGCGTGAGGCTGCGGCCAGCAGCAGCGAAGCGCCGGCACTGGTCAGCAAAATCAGGGTGGACATGGCGGCGGCACCGCCAACGTTGCCGGCGTCGTCCATGTTCAGCACGGCAACGGCAGCCAGAATGGTGTCGGGGCTGTACAGGAAGATCGCCGCCGACACGGTGGTCATCGCCGAGACGAACAGGTAGCGGATGATGTCCAGCAACGCCGGCAGGCAGATTGGCACGGTCACCCGCAGGAAGTGCTTGTACAGCGGCGCCTTCAGCGACAACGCAGCGGCTTCGAACTCGCCGTCGAGCTGACGCAGGGCGGTGGTGGCGGTCATCTGCGCGGTGGTCAGGTAATGGGCGATGGTGCACACCACCAGCAGCCCCATGCCGCCGTACAGCACATGCAGCGGGTTGCCGTTGAGGTTGAAGAAGAAAACGTAGCCCAGGCCCAGCACCAGGCCCGGCACGGCCATGGGGATGAAGCTGAGCAGGCGCAGCGCCTGGTTGAGCAGGCGTTGCCCCTGGGTTTTCTCCATCAGGTAGGCACCGGTGAAGATCACGATGCTGCCGATCAGCGCGGTGCCGATGGCCATGGTCACGCTGTTGCGGTAGGCCAGCCAGCCGCCACCTGCGGTGTCGTCGAACAGGTAATGACGCAGTGACAACGAGAGGTTGTATGGCCAGAAGGTGACCAGCGAGGAATACACCGCCATACCGATCACCAGCAACAATGCCGCGCACACCAGCAGCACGATGGCCAGGAAGCAGGCATCGCGGCCACGCGATGGCTTGGGTACGAACACCTGGGCACGGCCGCTCATGGCCTCGCCCTGGCGCCGGCGCAGCCAGGCGTCGACGGTAAAGCTGAACAGCGCCGGCAACAGCAGCACCATGCCGATCAACGCGCCACGGCCAAACTGTTGCTGGCCGACCACCGCCTTGTAGGCTTCCAGTGCCAGCACCTGATAGTCGCCACCGACCACTACCGGCACACCGAAGTCGGTGATGGTCAGGGTGAATACCAGGCACAACGCCGCGAACACCGCCTGGCGTGTGGCCGGCCAGGTAATGCTGGTGAACGCCCGCCACGAGCCGGCACCCATGCTGGAAGCTGCATCGAACAGGCGAGCATCGGCCAGCGACAGCGCCGACAGCAGGATCATCAGCGCATGCGGGAAGGTGTAGATAGCCTCGCCCAGCACGATGCCCCAGAAACCGTAGATGTTGTCGCTGAGCAACCCGCGCAGCAGCCCCTGGTTGCCGAACAAGTAGACCAGGGCGATGGCCGGCAGCATCGACGGTGCCAACAGCGGCAGTAGCGAAATCCCCCGCCACAGGCCCTTGGCCGGAATCAGCGTGCGTTGCAGGGCATAGGCGAACAGGTAGGCCAGCGGCACCACGATGGCCGCAACCGTCAAGGCCACCGACAGGCTGTTGCCCAGCAACCAGTGGAAGTTGTCGCTGGCGAACAGTTCACGGGCCGCCAGCAATCCGCCGCCTTGGCCCGCTTCACCGCTGAAACCACGCCAGAAGATCGCCAGCAGCGGCATCAGCACGGCCAGCACCAACAGGATCAGCAGCAGGCTCTTGCCGCCGACGACGAACAACCGGTCACCCAGGGCGACGCCAGCACGCGGCGCGGCTTTGGCCTGGCCCAGTGGCAGGGACATTGGCGCGGCCATCTCAGGCAAACACCTGCAGGCTCTGCGGCGGCAGTGCCACCCAGATGTCCTGCGAACCCAGGCGCGGCATGGCTTCGGGGGCCAGTTCAGCCAGCAAGGCATGGCCTGGCAAGGCCTTGAGTTCAAAGCTCATGCGACAGCGGTTACCGAGGAAGGTGATTTCGCGAACCATGGCCGGGAACAGGTTTTCTTCGTGTACCACCGGGTTGACCGTGATCGCCTCTGGGCGGCAGAACAGCCGACCGCTGCTGGCCTGGGCCGAACCCGGCGCCAGGCGCATGTTCATGCCGCCAACCTGGGCATGGCTGTCGCTGCTGCGCTGAAACGGCAGCCAGTTACCTTGGCCGACGAACTCGGCGACGAACGGCGTGGCCGGCTGGTCGTAGATTTCCTGCGGGGTGGCGTACTGCTCGACCTGGCCGTTGTTCATTACCGCAATGCGGTCGGCCATCAACATGGCCTCGTCCTGGTTGTGGGTCACCATCAAGGTGGTGATGCCCAGCTGCCGTTGCAGCTGGCGCAGCTCGGTGCACAGGTGCTCGCGCACCCGCGCATCCAGCGCCGACATCGGCTCGTCGAGCAGCAACAAGGAAGGCGACGGTGCCAACGCGCGGGCCAGGGCCACACGTTGCTGCTGACCACCGGAAAGCTGGCCGGGGTACTTTTTCTCGCTGCCGGCAAGGCCCACCAGCTCGAGCATTTCGGCCACACGCTGACGGGCCTGCTCGCGGCCACTGCCGGTCAGGCCGTAGGCGATGTTGGCTTCGACGGTGAGGTTGGGAAACAGCGCGTAGGACTGGAACAGGATGCCGTAGTCACGGGCCTGGGGCGGCAGCTCGGAAATATCGCGTTCGCCGATGTACAGCGTACCGCGGTCCTGGCGCTCCAGGCCGGCAATGCAACGCAACAGCGTGGTCTTGCCGCAACCGGACGGGCCAAGCAGGCACACCAGCTCGCCGGCGGCGATGTCCAGCGAGACATCGTTCAGCGCCGTGAAGGCACCGAAGCGCTTGTGGATGTTGCGCACGGTCATTTGTGCGCCGGGGGTGGTGTGGTTCATGGCAGGGCCTCATCGAAGAGATGGGGGCCATGCTAGGAAGGCTGTGCGAAGGTTCTGTGGCGTTTGGGCAAAAGTCGATGATAGTGATATAGGCAGATTTTGTAGGAGCGGCCTTGTGTCGCGATGGGCTGCGCAGCAGCCCCGGCAATTCATGCGGCGGAGCTGAAACCCCGGGGCTGCTGCGCAGCCCATCGCGACACAAGGCCACTCCTACAGTGCCTGTGTACTCCTGAATCAGAAGTGTGAGCCAGCCACTTCCTGCGCCACCCCAAGAAAGGCAGCCGGCAAACGGGCCTGGCGACGCTCCTTCAGGCAATACAAATACTCATGCATCACCGGCGCATTCTCCAGCGCCAGCACCCGCAGCTCAGGGTTGTGCGGCACCTCATGGCGGGCAATCACGCTGATGCCGATGTTGCGCAGCACCGCCTCGCGAATCGACTCGCGGCTGCCGATTTCCAGCAAGGCGCCGGCCTTGACTCCGGCCTCCTGCATCATCTGTTCGGTTAGCTTGCGCGTGGTCGAGCCCTTCTCGCGCATCAGCAGGCAATGCCCGGCTACCCCCTCGATGGACACCGACTGGCGATGGGCCAATGGGTGGTTGCGGTGCACCGCCACCACCAGCGGATCAGTCCCCAGTACCCGCCGCACCAACCGCGCATCCTCCACCAGTTGCGAAGACGCGGCGATATCCACCCGGTAGTCTTCGAGCATTTCCAGCACCTGCTGCGAGTTGCCGATCTCCACCGCCACTTCTACCTGAGGCAGCCGTTCGCGGTAGATTTTCACCAGGTCAAGGATGTAGTAAGGCGCCGTGGCTGCGATGCGCAGGCTGCCCTGCGCCTGGCCGCTGTTGCGCAGCTCGAACTCGATGTCGGCCTCCTGCTGCAGCAGTGCCTTGACCATCGGCAACAGGCGCACGCCCTCCTCGCTCAGCACCAGGCGCCGACCGCCACGGTAGAACAGCTCCACGGCGTACTGGCCTTCCAGGTTGCGGATCTGCGTGGTTACCGTGGGCTGGCTGAGCCCAAGCTTCTTCGCCGCCAGGGTGATGCTGCCCAGACGGGCCACCATGTAAAAGGCTTTCAGCTCCGAACTCAGCATGCACGTCCTCTATTTGCGCAACAGGCGCAAGCCGTTGAACACCACCAGCAGGCTCACGCCCATGTCGGCGAACACCGCCATCCACATGGTCGCCATGCCAGCAAAGGTGATGGCCAGGAATATCGCCTTGATGCCCAACGCCAGAACGATGTTCTGCATGAGGATCGCCGCGCTTTGGCGCGACAGCCTGACGAAGGCCGGAATTTTCCGCAAGTCGTCGTCCATCAGCGCTACGTCGGCGGTCTCGATGGCGGTGTCGGTACCGGCGGCGGCCATGGCAAAACCGATCTCGGCGCGGGCCAGAGCTGGCGCGTCGTTGATACCATCACCGACCATGCCCACCCGGTGGCCTTCTGCGTACAAGGCCTCGATGGTTTTCAGCTTGTCGGCTGGCAGCAGGTTACCCTCGGCGCGGTCGATGCCCACCACAGCGGCGATGGCCTGGGCGGTATGCGGATTGTCACCGGTCAGCATGACAGTCTTGATACCCAGTTCATGCAGCTCGGCGATAGCCTGGCGGCTGCTGTCCTTCACGGTGTCGGCAACGGCAAACAGCGCCAATGGCCCGGAACGGTCGAGCAGCAGCACCACGGTCTTGCCCTGACGCTCCAGCGCATCCAGTTTGGCTTCCAGCGCTGGCGAGCACAGGCCCAGCTCTTCGACCAGGCGGTGGTTGCCCAAGTGGTAGACCTCACCGTCGATGGTGCCACGCACACCGCGCCCGGCCAGGGCGGCGAAGTCATCCACTTCACTTAGAGCCAGCCCTTGCGCCTTGCCGAACTGAGCGATAGCGCGGGACACCGGGTGGTCCGAGCGCTCGCCCAGGCTGGCGGCCAGGGCTTGAGCGCGGGCTTCGAACTGCGGCGCCAGCACTTCGGCGTCAGTCTGTACCGGTTTGCCGTGGGTGATGGTGCCGGTCTTGTCCAGGGCCAGGAAGTCCAGGTGGCGGCCGCCCTCCAGATAGACGCCGCCCTTGATCAGGATGCCTTTGCGCGCGGCAGCCGCCAGGCCGCTGACGATGGTCACCGGGGTCGAGATCACCAATGCGCAGGGGCACGCAACCACCAGCAATACCAGAGCACGGTAGACCCAGTCGAACCAGGCACCGGCCATGAACAACGGCGGGATCACCGCCACGGCCAGGGCAATGGCGAACACCACCGGGGTGTAGATGCGCGAAAAACGGTCGACGAAGCGCTGGGTAGGTGCCCGCGCGCCTTGTGCCTCCTCCACGGCCTTGATGATCCGCGCCAGGGTAGACTGCCCGGCAGCAGCGGTAACGCGGAACTCCAATGCTCCCGCCTGGTTGATGGTACCGGCGAACAGTTTGTCGCCCACTGCCTTCTCTACAGGCAGGCTTTCACCGGTGATCGGTGCCTGATCGACGCTGGACTGCCCACTGGTCACTTCACCGTCCAGGCTGATGCGTTCGCCGGGGCGCACCCGCACCAACGCACCGATGGCCACTTCACGCACGTCCAGCTCGCGCCACAGGCCATCGGCCTGCTGCACCGTGGCCATGTCCGGGGCCAACTGCATCAACCCGCCGATGGCATTGCGCGCACGGTCCAGCGAGCGCGCTTCGATCAGCTCGGCGACCGTGAACAGCACCATCACCATGGCTGCTTCCGGCCACTGGCCGATCAGCACCGCACCGGTCACGGCAATGCTCATCAAGGCATTGATGTTGAGGTTGCGGTTTTTCAGGGCGATCCAGCCCTTCTTGTAGGTACCCAGGCCGCAGCCGAGGATCGCCAACAGCGCCAGCCCCGCTACCACCCATTCCGGGGCCAGCGCAGCGAAGTGCACGATTTCGGCGGTAATCGCAGCAATACCCGACAGTGCCAGCGGCCACCAGCGGGTCTTGGCCGGTTGTGCCACGCTGGTGGTGCCGTCGTTCTCGGCAGCAATCGGCTCGGCCTTCATGCCCAGGCTGTCGATGGCCCGCTCGATTTCAGCCGTACCGTTCAAGGTATGGCGCACGCCAAGCACGCGGTTGATCAGGTTGAATTCCAACTGCTCGATTCCGGCCAGCTTGCCCAGTTTGTCCTGGATCAGCGTCTGCTCGGTGGGGCAGTCCATGGCGTCGATGCGAAAACGGCTGAGCTGCGCCTGGGCACTGGCCGTTTCGCTCAGTTGCACCAGCGATGGCGCGGCTTTGGAGCCGCAGCAGCTGTGGCCGTGGGCAGCATGGCCGTGGTCGTCATCGCCATGGGCGTGATCGTGCGAGTGCTTGTGGTCGTGGCTGACAGGCTGGTTCATGGGGTCATCCTTAAAGTGAGCCTGTTGCCAAGTGAACACCCTGTAGCCACTATAGGGTCAAGCCTATTGCTGGAGATTCGTGATGAAAATCGGAGAACTGGCCAAAGCCACCGACTGTGCGGTGGAAACCATTCGCTACTACGAGCGGGAAAACCTGCTGCCGGAGCCTGCGCGCAGTGACGGCAACTACCGGCTGTATACCCAGGCTCACGTCGAGCGGCTGACCTTCATCCGTAACTGCCGCACCCTGGACATGACCCTGGACGAAATTCGCAGCCTGCTACGCCTACGCGACAGCCCGGATGACTCGTGCGGCAGTGTCAACGCGCTGATCGACGAGCATATCGAGCATGTGCAGGCGCGTATCGACGGTTTGGTGGCGTTGCAGGAACAGCTGGTAGAGCTGCGGCGGCGCTGCAATGCGCAAGGGAGTGAGTGTGCGATTTTGCAGCGATTGGAGACGAACGGGGCGGTATCGGTGCCGGATACCGAGCATTCGCATGTGGGGCGCAGCCACGGGCATTGAGATCGCCGGGGGCGCTTTGCGCCCCCCGGCAATCTAGAAAATCACACCGCCATCGGCGCTGTCATCGGCGCATGGTGCTCATAACCTTCCAACCAGAAATCACTCGGTTCGATCTTCTCCAGCCACTCCGGCTCGTACTTACCCGTCTCGGCAAACGCCGGCACGCGGTCGCTGATCACCAGTTTCGGCGCCTCCAGCGGCTCGCGCTTGAGCTGCTCATGCAGCATGTCCAGGTGGTTTTCATACACATGGGCATCACCGATGAAGTAGGTGAACCAGCGCGGGGTGTAACCGGTCAGGCGGCCGAACAGCGACAGCAACGCCGCGCCTTCGGTGAGGTTGAACGGTGTGCCCAGGCCCAGGTCGTTGGAGCGGATGTAGAGGGTCAGGGAAATTTCCTTGGTCTCGACATTTGGGTGGAACTGGTACAGCAGGTGGCACGGCGGCAGGGCCATTTCGTCCAGCTGCGCGCAGTTCCAGCCGTGGAACAGGATGCGGCGGCTGCCCGGGTCGTTGGCGATGGTGTCCAGGCACTGGCGCACCTGGTCGATGGCCTTGTACAGGATGACGAAGGCGACGCCGTCCTCTTCGTCCTGGGCAATACGGCGGAAGCCTGCCTTTTCGGCCATTTCGATGGCGGCCGAGTTGCTCAGCGGGATGCGCTTGTAGCCTGGCCATTGGCGCCATTGCACGCCGTAGATCTCGCCCAGGTCGTCATGGCCCTGGCGGAACGGGTTGGCCAGCCACTGAGCGTTTTCGTTGGCGTTCTGGTCCCAGACCTTGCAGCCCAGCTCGCGGAATTCACCTGCGTTTTTCACGCCCCGCAGAAAACCGACCATTTCGCCGATTGCCGACTTGAACGCCAGTTTGCGCGTGGTGATGGCCGGAAAGCCCTTTTGCAGGTCGAAACGCAGCATGGCGCCCGGCAGTGTGATGGTGCGAATGCCGGTGCGGTTGCCCTGCATCGTGCCGTTTTCGATGACGTCGCGGACCAGGTCCAGATACTGTTTCATGGCTTACCTGTAGCAAAAACGGCAGGGGGATCGCCCCTGCCGTGGGATTAATCAGGCGGGTTTCGCCGTAGGCTTGCGATTATAAGCCCACCAGATCAGGCCAAGGCCAGCCAGGATCATCGGCACGCACAGAATCTGACCCATGGTCAGCCAGCCCCAGGCGATATAGCCCAGCTGGGCATCCGGCACCCGCACGAATTCGACGATGAAGCGGAAGATGCCGTAGAACAGCGCGAACATGCCCGATACCGCCATGGTCGGCCGCGGCTTGCGCGAGAACAGCCAGAGGATGACGAACAGTGCCACGCCCTCCAGGGCGAACTGGTACAGCTGCGACGGGTGGCGTGGCAGCTGGGCTGGGTCGCTGAACGGCGGGAAGATCATCGCCCATGGCACGTCGGTGGGTTTGCCCCACAGCTCGGCGTTGATGAAGTTGCCGATACGCCCGGCACCCAGGCCGATCGGCACCAGCGGGGCAACGAAGTCCATCAGTTCGAAGAACGACTTGTTGTTGCGCTTGCCGAACCACAAGGCCGCCAACATCACGCCGATGAAGCCACCGTGGAACGACATGCCGCCCTTCCACACCTCGAAGATCAGCGTCGGGTTGGCCAGGTAGGCGTGCAGGTCGTAGAACAGCACATAGCCCAGGCGCCCGCCGACAATCACACCCATCGACAGCCAGAACACCAGGTCGGAAAGCTTCTCGCGGCTCCAGGTGGGATCGAAGCGGTTCAGCCGGCGCGAGGCCAGCAGCCAGGCACCGCCGATGCCGATCAGGTACATCAGACCGTACCAATGGATTTTCAGCGGCCCGATGGCCAGGGCCACGGGGTCTATCTGCGGGTAAGGCAGCATGGAACTTCCTCTCGATTCAAATCAAAAAGCTGAGGCCGACACAGAACAGCAGCGCTGCGAACAGGCGTTTCAACAAACGGGGCGACAGCTTGTGCGCCAGACGCGCGCCAAAGCGGGCGAAAAACATGCTGGTCACGGCAATGCCGATCATCGCCGGCAGGTACACGTAGCCCAGGCTATGGGCCGGCAGGTGCTCTTCGTGCCACCCCAGCAGCATGAAGCTCAGGGCACTGGCCAGGGCGATCGGCAGGCCACAGGCCGAGGACGTGGCCACCGCCTGCTGCATCGGCAGGCTGCGCCAGGTCAGGAACGGCACGGTCAGCGAACCACCGCCGATGCCGAAGATGGCCGAAGCCCAGCCGATCATTCCACCGGCCCCAACCAATGCAGGTTTACCGGGGATGCCACGGCTGGCCTTGGGTTTGAGGCCCAGTGCCATCTGCGCGGCGATGACCAGGGCAAACACACCGATGATCTTTTGCAGCAACGGGCCTTGGATCAACGAGGCGGTCTTGGCACCGACGCCGGCCCCCAGCAGGATGCCGAGGGTCATCCAGGCGAAAATCGGCCATTGCACGGCACCCTTTCGGTGGTGCTCGAGCACAGCGTTGATCGAAGTGAATACGATGGTTGCCAGTGACGTGCCGACTGCCAGATGGGTCAACACCGAGGCATCGAAGCCCTGCAAGGTGAAGCTGAACACCAGCACCGGCACGATGATGATGCCACCGCCCACGCCGAACAGCCCGGCCAGCACACCAGCACAGGCGCCCAACAGCAGATAGAGCACGAATTCCATTCGGCGTCCCCGAGAAATCAATCCGGCATGGTAACGGAAGCCGGGCTCGGGGCTCTAGTGAACTCTGTGACAGGATGGATCGGCCATGCTGCTGTGGGTACAGTGGCAGAAAACACAGAGGCCCAACCGATGTGCCTGATCGTATTTGCCTGGCGGCCGGGGCACGCCCTGCCGCTGATCGTGGCGGCCAACCGCGACGAATTCTATGCCCGCCCCACCCAGCCCCTGGCAGCCTGGGACGATGCGCCCGGCGTACACGCCGGGCGAGACCTGGAAGCCGGTGGTACCTGGCTGGGCGTGGGCCCACAGGGGCGCTTTGCCGCGCTGACCAACATCCGCGACCCGGGCCAGGCGCTGGGGCCACGCTCGCGGGGTGAGCTGGTGGCGGCGTACCTGCAGGGTGAAATGGGTGTCGAGGCTTACCTGGGCCAGGTGGCCAGCCGAAGTGGGCAGTATTCGGGGTTCAACCTGCTGGTGGGTGATGGCCAGCAGCTGGGATATCTGAATGCTCGGGAAGCCACGCCGCGCCTGCTGCATGCCGGGGTGTACGGGTTATCCAATGCCGGGCTGGATACGCCATGGCCGAAGCTGGTGAAGGCACGTAGCGGGCTGGAGGGCCTGCTGGAAGCGCCCGAGCCGCATCGGTTGCTGGCGTTGCTGGCAGATAACGAGCCTGCGGCTGAGGGTGACCTACCCGAGACGGGCGTGGGAGTAGCGACCGAGAAGTTGCTGTCGAGTGTGTTTATTGCCAGCCAGAATTATGGGACGCGGGCAAGTACGGTGCTGATTGTGGATGATCAGGGCAAAAGACGACTGGTTGAGCGCAGCTTCGGGCCTTTTGGTGGGCACTTGGGGGAAGTTGAGCTTACGGTCTGAGGGCCATGGGGCCGCAAGGCGGCCCCCGAATTTCACAGGGTTTTATTGGCCCCAGGCCCAATCATCCGCGCCAACCCAAGGTTCTTCAGTGCCAACTGCAGCGAGCTGTGGATAACCTGCGGGTTGTCATGGCTCAGGGCCTCGGCCAGCAGTTCCGTGGCCTTGCTCATGTTCACCTGACGCAGCATCCACTTCACCTTCGGCAGGTTGGTGGCGTTCATCGACAGGCTGTCGAAGCCCATGGCCATCAACAGTATCGCCGCCGCTGGGTCACCGGCCATCTCACCACAGATGCTCACTGGCTTGCCTTCGCCATGGGCGTCGCGCACAACCGTGTTCAACGCCTGCAGCACCGCCGGGTGCAGGTAGTCGTAAAGGTCGGCGACCCTCGGGTTGTTGCGGTCAACCGCCAGCAGGTACTGGGTCAGGTCGTTGGAACCGACCGACAGGAAGTCCACCTGCCGCGCCAGCTCCTTGGTCTGGTACACCGCTGCCGGGATTTCCACCATCACACCCACCGGCGGCATCGGCACGTCGGTGCCTTCGTCACGCACTTCGCCCCAGGCGCGGTGAATCAGGTGCAGCGCCTCTTCCAGCTCGTGAATGCCGGAAATCATCGGTAGCAGGATGCGCAGGTTGTTCAGGCCCTCGCTGGCCTTGAGCATGGCGCGGGTTTGTACCAGGAAGATTTCCGGGTGGTCGAGGGTGACGCGGATGCCGCGCCAACCCAGGAAGGGGTTTTCTTCCTTGATCGGGAAGTACGACAGCGCCTTGTCACCCCCAATGTCGAGGGTACGCATGGTCACCGGCAGCGGGTGGAAGGCCGCCAGTTGCTCACGGTAAATGGCCAGCTGCTCTTTCTCGCTGGGGAAGCGCTGGTTGATCATGAACGGCACTTCAGTGCGGTACAGGCCGACCCCTTCGGCGCCGCGTTGCTGTGCACGGGCCACGTCGGCGAGCAGGCCAGTGTTGACCCACAGCGGCATGCGATGGCCATCGGGGGTAACGCATGGCAGTTCGCGCAGGGCATCCAGGCCCTGGGCCAGCTGACGCTCTTCCTCGACCACTTCGCTGTACTGCTTGCGCAGCACTTCGCTGGGGTTGGTGAACACCTCGCCCTTGTAACCGTCGACGATCAGTTCAATGCCATCGACTTTGGAGTACGGCAGGTCCACCAGGCCCATGACCGTGGGAATGCCCATGGCGCGAGCGAGGATGGCAACGTGAGAGTTGCCCGAACCCAGCACCGAGACCAGGCCTACCAGCTTGCCTTCCGGCACTTCACCGAGCATGGCCGGCGTCAGCTCTTCACTGACCAGGATGGTGTTGTCGGCATACACCAGCGATTGCGAGCGGGCTTCCTGCAGGTAGGCCAGCAGGCGCCGGCCAAGGTCCTTGACGTCGGAGGCGCGCTCGCGCAGGTAGTCATCGTCCATCAGCTCGAAGCGGTTGACGTGCTCGCCAACCACCTGGCGCAGCGCGCCCTGAGCCCATTGGCCGGTCTTGATGACCTCGGTCACCTCACCGCCCAGGGCTGCGTCTTCAAGCATCATCAGGTACACATCGAACAGCGCGCGCTCTTCCGGGCGCAGCTGGGTGGCCAGCTTGGCCGACAGCTTGCGCATGTCGTCGCGCACGCCTTCAAGGGCGTTCTGGAACAGCTTCAGTTCAGCGTCGATGTCATCGACAGTCTTGTCCGGCACCACTTCCAGGTCGGCCGGCGGCAACATCACCACCGCGCGCCCCACGGCAGCGCCAGGCGAGCCAGGCACACCCACGAAGCGCGCTTCCTGAATACCCTTGCCCTGGCGACCCAGGCCACGGATCGAGCCCGTGGCTTCGGCATGGGCGATTACCCCGGCGAGCTGGGCGCTCATGGTGACCAGGAAGGCTTCCTCGCCCTCGTCGAACTGGCGGCGCTCCTTTTGCTGAATGACCAATACCCCGACCACACGGCGGTGGTGGATGATCGGTGCACCCAGGAAGGAGGCGAATTTCTCTTCGCCGGTTTCGGCAAAGTAGCGATAACGCGGGTGGTCGGCGGCGTTTTCCAGGTTCAGCGGCTCTTCCCGGGTACCCACCAGGCCAACCAGGCCTTCGTTGGGGGCCATGCTGACCTTGCCGATGGAGCGCTTGTTCAGGCCTTCGGTAGCCATCAGCACGAAGCGGTTGGTTTCCGGGTCGAGCAGGTAGACCGAGCAGACTTGGCTGCCCATGGCTTCCTTGACGCGCAAGACAATGATCCCCAACGCCGACTTGAGATCTTTGGCGGAGTTTACTTCCTGGACGATCTTGCGCAGCGTATTGAGCATGGCTCGGGGTCGAACTCCGTCGTCAGTCGCGCGTCAGTAGACGCGGTGCTAGCTCTTTCAGGGCGCGTCGGTACACCTCGCGCTTGAATGTCACAACCTGGCCCAGCGGATACCAATAGCTCACCCAGCGCCAGCCGTCGAATTCCGGCTTGCCGGTCAGGTCCATCCGCACCCGTTGTTCGTTGCTGACCAGGCGCAGCAGGAACCACTTCTGCTTCTGGCCGATGCACAGCGGCTGGCTGTGGGTACGTACCAGTCGCTGCGGTAAACGATAACGCAACCAGCCACGGGTGCAGGCAAGAATTTCCACATCGTCGCGTTCAAGGCCAACTTCTTCGTTCAGCTCGCGGTACAGGGCATCTTCAGGCGTCTCGTCAGGGTTGATACCACCCTGGGGGAACTGCCAGGCATCCTGGTTGATCCGTCGAGCCCATAGCACCTGCCCGGCATCATTCGTAAGAATGATCCCGACATTGGGGCGAAAACCATCCGGGTCGATCACGGCAGCAACCTCGCAAACGCATGTCCCCGCATTGTTCCACAAAGCTTGCGAGCGCAGCAACGCGCCCGCCAAGCTTATGTGCAGCAGCGTGAAAACTCCGTATTCTGCGGGCCTACCCTGTGGCTGATGCGAGTGACCGCGATGCGCCTGGCTTTATTCGACCTGGACAATACCCTCCTCGGTGGCGACAGCGACCATGCCTGGGGTGACTACCTTTGCGAGCGTGGCATCCTCGACCCACTCGCCTACAAGCAACGCAACGATGGTTTCTACCAGGACTACCTCAACGGCACCCTGGACCTGCAGGCCTACCTGGCCTTTTCCATGGAGATCCTGGCGGCAACGCCCGTGGCCCAGCTCGACGAATGGCACCGCGACTTCATGCGCGACTGCATCGAACCGATCATCCTGCCCAAGGCCCTGGCCCTGCTGCAGCAGCACCGCGAGGCGGGCGACCAGTTGGTGATCATTACCGCTACCAACCGCTTCGTCACCGCGCCAATTGCACGGCGTCTTGGCATTCGCGTGCTGCTGGCAACCGAGTGCGAGATGCGCGACGGTCGCTATACCGGGCGTAGTACCGATATACCGTGTTTCCGTGAAGGCAAGGTGACGCGGCTGGACCGCTGGATGCTGGAGAACGGCTTTGATCTCGAGGACAGCTACTTCTATAGCGACTCGATGAATGACCTGCCGCTATTGCAGCGGGTGACGCATGCGGTGGCGGTGGACCCGGACCCGAACTTGCGGGCCGAGGCCGAGAAGCGCGGGTGGCCGGTGGTTTCGCTGAGGGATTGAGATTACAGGGATTCGCGCTCCCCTGTGGGATCGGCCTTGCGTCGCGATGGAGGGCGAAGCCCTCCTCTGGCCTCAAACTGGCTTGGCACCCATCAGCCCGGCAATGGACAGGAAGCACACCCCGCTGAACACCGCCAGCGCCAGGGTAAACCGCAGCCCTACCACTTCGGCCTTGCGCAGCCGGTTCAGCCGTACCAGCAGCCACCACACGGCAAACGCGCCAAAGGTATAGATGACGCTGGACGCCAGCACCCAGGTCTGCCCCAGCGGCCAGCCCACCAGATGCACCAGCCACCAACCGGTAAGCGGCATGCTCACCAGGCACAGGCCCATCACCAGCCAGACAAATACCAACGGCCGGCGCAGCAGCTTTGCATAAGCCTCGGCATCACCCTGACGGCGGGCGCGAACGGTCCAGGCCGCCAAGCCCAAGGCGCCCAAAAGCAGCAGTGCGGTGGCAATGATGTGCAAGGTCTTGAGGGTGGTCAGGTGTTCCATGTCTTCACATCCTTGAGCGATAAGCCAAGCTTAGCCGCTCAGCCCAGGAACAGCTTGTAAGCGGGGTTTTCGGTCTCGTCCCAGTACGGGTAGCCGATCTTGGCCAGCGCCGCCGGTACCAGGTGACGCTCATCCTCCGGCACCTGCAGGCCTGCCACCACACGCCCGTCAGCTGCGCCATGGTTGCGGTAGTGGAACATCGAGATGTTCCAGCGCCCGCCCAACTTGTTGAGGAAGTTGAACAGCGCCCCTGGCCGCTCGGGGAACTCGAAGCGCAGTACCATTTCGTCACTGGCACCGGCCGAATGGCCACCCACCATATGGCGGATATGCAACTTGGCAAGCTCGTTGTCGGTCAGGTCGGTAACTGGGAAGCCCTGCTCGGTCAGTTGCTGCACCAGCGCTGCACGCGGGTCGTTTTCCGGGTGGGTCTGCACGCCCACGAAGATATGCGCTTCGTCCGAGGTGTGCTTGCGGTAGTTGAACTCGGTGATCTGGCGCTTGCCAATGGCCTCGCAGAAGGCCTTGAAGCTGCCCGGTCGCTCGGGAATGGTCACGGCGATGATCGCCTCACGCTTTTCACCCAACTCGGCACGCTCGGCCACATGGCGCAGGCGGTCGAAGTTGACGTTGGCACCAGAGTCGATAGCCACCAGCGTCTGCCCGGTCACGCCATACAGCTCGACGTACTTCTTGATGCCCGCAACGCCCAAGGCGCCGGCAGGTTCGGTGATCGAGCGGGTATCGTCGTAGATATCCTTGATTGCTGCGCAAATCTCGTCTGTGCTGACGGTGACGACTTCGTCCACATGGTGGCGGCAGATATCGAAGGTGTGCTGGCCAATCTGGGCCACCGCCACACCGTCGGCGAACAGCCCGACCTGCGGCAGCACCACGCGCTCACCGGCGGCCATGGCCGCCTGTAGGCAGTTGGAGTCGTCCGGCTCGACGCCGATTACCTTGATTTCCGGGCGCAGGTACTTCACGTAGGCGGCAATACCGGCGATCAGGCCACCGCCACCCACCGGCACGAAGATCGCGCCCAGCTGGCCAGGGTGCTGGCGCAGGATTTCCATGGCCACGGTGCCCTGACCGGCGATGGTGTGCGGGTCGTCGTAAGGGTGAACATAGACAAAGCCCTTTTCGTCGACCAGTTTCAGCGAATAGGCCAGCGCCTCGGGGAACGAGTCGCCATGCAACACCACCTTGCCGCCCCGTGAGCGCACGCCCTCGACCTTGATTTCCGGGGTGGTCTTGGGCATCACGATGGTGGCCTTGATGCCCATTTCGCGCGCAGCCAGGGCCAGGCCCTGGGCGTGGTTGCCGGCCGAGGCGGTGACCACGCCACGGGCCAGTTCCTCTGGGCTCAGCTGGGCCAGCTTGTTGTACGCCCCGCGGATCTTGAACGAGAACACCGGCTGCAGGTCTTCGCGCTTGAGCAAAATCTGGTTGCCCAGCCGCTTGCTCAGTTGCCCGGCGCTCTGCAACGGGGTTTCGACGGCAACGTCATAGACGCGCGAGGTGAGGATCTTCTTGACGTACTGTTCGAGCATCGGGAATGCATCACTGGGCCGCGGGACAAGGGCTGGAAGTCTACCCCAGCGCTACGTCGGGCGACCACAGCAAAGCCGTGCGAGCCGTTATACTAGGCAACTTTGAAACCGCCCTGCCCCTTTCGGAGCCCGCATGACCCAGGACCAACTCAAACAGGCCGTCGCCCAGGCCGCTGTCGACTTCATTCTGCCCAAGCTGGATGAAAAGAGCGTTGTCGGCGTCGGTACCGGTTCGACCGCCAACTTCTTCATCGACGCCCTGGCTCAGCACAAGACCGCCTTCGACGGCGCAGTCGCCAGCTCCGAAGCCACTGCCCAGCGCCTGAAGGGCCATGGCATCCCGGTGTACGAGCTGAACAGCGTCAGCGAGCTTGAGTTCTACGTGGACGGCGCCGACGAAAGCGACGCGCACCTGAACCTGATCAAGGGCGGCGGCGCAGCCCTGACCCGCGAGAAGATCGTCGCGGCCGTAGCCAAGACCTTCATCTGCATCGCCGACGGCAGCAAGCTGGTGCCCGTGCTGGGCGCCTTCCCGCTGCCGGTTGAAGTGATCCCGATGGCCCGCAGCCACGTGGCGCGCCAGCTGGTCAAGCTGGGCGGCGACCCGGTGTACCGCGAAGGCGTGGTCACCGACAACGGCAACGTGATCCTCGACGTGCACAACCTGCAGATCACCAACCCGGTGGAGCTGGAAGCGCAGATCAACGCCATCGTTGGCGTGGTCACCAACGGCCTGTTCGCGGCGCGACCGGCGGACCTGCTGCTGCTCGGTACCTCTGAAGGTGTGAAGAGCCTGAAGGCCGAGTAAGCTTCGGCGAGGGCTTCGCCCTCGTGTCGCGACACAAGGCCGCTCCTACAGGGGTACGCCATCTCCTGTAGGAGCGGCCTTGTGTCGCGATGGGCTGCAAAGCAGCCCCACCTGCTCACTCCGTTACCTGCTTGAACACATAAAACAGGTTCGGCTCACTGACCAGGTAAATGGTCCCCACCTCATCCATCGCAATCCCCTCCGCCTGCGGCACCGTCGCCTGCAACCCCTGCGACCCCTTGCGCAGCGACAAGGTACTCAGCGGCCTGCCTTCTACATCCAGCTCCAGCACCAGCCGCGACTCGTCCGACAGCGCCAGCAAGTGCCCGCTGCGCTCATCGAACTGCAAACTCGACAGGTCCCTTACAAACAGCCGTGAATCGCGCTTGCGGTCCTGTACCACATGCACGGCGTAGGGCTTTTCCGGGTTGTCATGCGGGAAGCCATGCACCTCATAGATCAGCATCGGGTCGCGCTCCTTGGCCACGAACAGCCGCTTGCCCGCCGAATCGTATGCCAGGCCCTCGAATCCCTTGTTGCCGTTCAGGCCAATGCCCAGGCTGAGCTGTTCGGCGTCACCGGCATCGAGGAACATCGTGTCGTCTTCCAGCCTTACGCGAATCAGCCGTTGCTGACGCTCGTCGGTAATCACATAACTGTTTGGCCCAACGTACTCCACAGCCTCCGGGTCGCCGAAGCCGGTCAGCGGCACGCGGCGCAGGATGCGGCCGTCCAGCGACAGCTCGATCAGCTCCGAACGGGCATTGGTGACGGTGAAAAGGGTTTTGCGGTCGGGGTCGTAGGTTAGCGCCGAAATGTCATCATCCAGCCCTTCGACCGGCTGCGCCTCCAGCACTACCCGGTAGCGGTCCAGGCCAATGCTCCGCTCGGCAGGGTGCCACCAGGTCTTCAGGTTGAACCAGCCACGCTCGAACAGGCGAAACTCCTGCCCGGCCCAGCCAAGCATGAGCAGGCCAAGGGCAACCAGAACAAGGAACAGGCGAACAAAACGGCGCATAAGAGCAGACTCGACACAGGGGTGGCGAATCTAATCATTAATGGCTGAAACGAAGCTTAATGCCAGCATCAGGCAAATCTGATGATGTTGTCAGTTCTTCTTGAAGCGATAGAACAGCGCCGGCTCGCTGACCATGTACAGGTTGCCCTTATCGTCCATGGCCACCCCTTCAGCCCGCGGGATGGTGTCTTCAAGCCCGTTGAAGCCGCCCAGCAGGGTCATGAAACTGACTTGCTGGCCCTGCTCGTCCAGCTCCAGCAGCATGTTGGAATCGGCCGACAGCACCAGCAAGTGGCCGGTGCGTGGGTCAACGCCCAGGGCAGAGAGGTTGCGCAAGTCGAGCTCTTCGCTGGGCAGCGGCTGCTTCTCACCCTGGAGCGGGCTGCGACCATCGGTGTTCCAGGTGTACAGCTTGGGTGGGCGCTCCTCGCCGATGATCAAGCGCTGACGCAGCGGGTCCCAGGCGATGGCCTCGAAACCCTTGTTGCTTTTCACCGACTGGCCCAGGTCGTGGCTCTGGAAGTCGCCGTGGTTCAGTGCCGTGGTCTGCGCGTCCACCTTGACCACGGTCAGGTCGTGCAGACGCTCGTCGGTAATGGCCAGGTTGCCGTCTTCCAGCACGGCGACACCCTCCGGGTTGCTCCAGCCGTTGAGCGGGATCTTGCGCAGAACATCGCCCTCCAGGCTCAACTCGACCAGGATCGGGTTCTTGCCCATGACCGCGAACAGGGTACGGGTATGCGGGTTGAAGGCCACGTCCGAGGCTTCGTCATCGTCCATGCCCGGTAGCGGTTTGGCGTCGATGTCCACCTGATAGTCCGGCAGCCACACGCTTTCGCTGCGCTCGGCGGTGCTTTCGAAGCTCTCCTTTACCCACAGTGCACCACGGTCATCCCAGTGCATGGCTACCGATACGCCATAACCGATCACCGCCGCCACAGCCAGGCCGAAGGGCCAGCGCAGAAAGAAGCGACGCTTGGGTGTTGCCGGGGCGGAGGGTGATGGCATGCGCGGTTCCTGGGAAATGGGCGTGGGTGCGCGCATTATCCTGATCGGGTGTGAAAAATCGGTAAACAGGTCCGGCCTCTTCGCGGGTAAACCCGCTCCCACAGGTACTGCACAGCTCTCAAGCCTTGTGCAGTACCTGTGGGAGCGGGTTTACCCGCGAAGAAGGCAACACGGTTTCGAGTCAGAACACTCGGCTTTCGAAGCGGCTGACACCCGGCAGCTCCAGCGCCAGCTCGTCACCGACATTGAACGGCCCCACACCCGCCGGGGTACCGGTGAGGATCACATCCCCCGCCTGCAGCGAAAAATGCGCCGCCATGTACTGGATCATCGGCACGATCGGGTTAAGCATCATCGCGCTGTTGCCGTCCTGACGCACTTCGCCGTTGACGGTCAGGCGCACCGGGATGTCGGTGACATCCTCGAAACTGGCGGCCGAGACGAACGGCGGCAGTACGCAGGCCCCGTCAAAGCACTTGGCCAGTTCCCACGGCAGGCCCTTCTCTTTCAGTTTGGCCTGCACGTCGCGCAGGGTCAGGTCCAGCGCCGGGGCGTAGCCGGAAATGGCATCCAGCACCTCTTCCTCGCTCGGGTGGGCCGACAGCGGCTTGCCCAGCAGCACGGCAATTTCGGCCTCGTAGTGCACCGAACCCCGCTCGGCCGGGATCTTGAAGCCGCCTTCGGCCGGCACCACACAGCTGCCTGGCTTGATGAACAGCAGCGGTTCGGTGGGGATCGGGTTGTCCAGTTCCTTGGCATGCTCGGCATAGTTACGGCCGATGCACACCACCTTGCCCAGCGGGAAGTGAATGCGCGTGCCGTCTACGTACTGGTGCTGGTAACTCATGGCCGACTCCTCTACTGCTTTTTATACGGGAGCGAAGATCTTACCCGGATTCATGATGCCGTTAGGGTCGAACACGGCCTTTATTGCCTTCATGCAGGCGATTTCTTCCGGCGAGCGGCTGTAGCCCAGGTAGTCGCGCTTGGTCATACCCACGCCATGCTCGGCGGAGATCGAGCCGTTGTAGCGTTTGACGATATCGAACACCCACTTGTTGACCTTGGTGCACGAGGCGAAGAAGTCGTCTTTGCTCATGTGCTCGGGCTTGAGGATGTTCAGGTGCAGGTTGCCGTCGCCGATATGGCCGTACCACACCACTTCATAATCGGGGTAATGCTCCGCGACGATGGCGTCGATATCGCGCAGGAACGCGGGCACTTTCGACACGGTGACGGAAATGTCGTTCTTGTACGGGGTCCAGTGCGAGATGGTTTCAGACAGGTACTCGCGCAGCTTCCACAGGTTTTTCAGCTGGGTTTCGCTCTGGCTCATCACCCCGTCCAGCACCCAACCCTGCTCGACGCAGTGCTCAAAGGTGGCCAAGGCTTCGTTGGCCACCGCTTCGGTGCTGGCCTCGAACTCCAGCAGTGCGTAGAACGGGCAATCGGTCTCGAACGGCGCCGGCACGTCACCGCGTGCCAGGATCTTGGCCAAGCCCTTGTCTGAGAAGAACTCGAAGGCGGTCAGGTCCAGCTTGCCCTGGAAGGCGTGCAGCACCGGCATGATCGAGTCGAAGTCCGGTGTACCCAGCACCATCGCGGTAAGGTTGCGCGGCGCCCGGTCCAGGCGCATGGTGGCCTCGACCACGAAACCCAACGTGCCTTCGGCACCGATGAACAGCTGGCGCAGGTCGTAGCCGGTGGCGTTCTTGATCAGGTCTTTGTTCAGTTCCAGCAACTCGCCCTTGCCGGTGACCACTTTCAGCCCTGCGACCCAATTGCGGGTCATGCCGTAGCGAATCACCTTGATCCCGCCGGCATTGGTGCCGATGTTGCCGCCAACCTGGCTAGAACCGCTGGAAGCGAAGTCCACCGGGTAATACAGGCCCTGCTCTTCGGCGTAGGCCTGCAATTGCCGGGTGATGACCCCTGGCTGGCAGACCACGGTGCGGTCGAAGGCATTGAAGCCGAGAATCTGGTTCATGTAATCGAAGGAAACGACAACCTCGCCATTGGCCGCCACAGCGCCGGCAGAAAGCCCAGTGCGCCCGCCAGACGGCACCAGCGCCACCTGGTGCGCATTGGCCCAGCGCACAATGGCCTGCACCTGCTCGACCGTCTTGGGAAAGACGATGGCGCTGGGCGCCGGCGGATAATGCTTGGTCCAGTCCTTGCCATAGGCTTCGAGGGAAGCCGCGTCGGTCAGGACCTTGCCAGGGTCGACAAGGGTCATCAGTTCTTCAATAACAGCGGGGTGGGTCATCGCTGGAACTCTCGACTTATTCATAGTCACCCTGAGTACTCTTCACCTGTCGGGATAAGCTCAGATTGTGTCGCGTATGCTAGCATAGCCCTCCCGCTGTTCATGCTAAGGCTGCCCTCGCGCCTGGCATCACCCCTCGCCATTTTTTCTCCGGGATACAGGTTTACGCAGATGAGCAAGACTTCTCTCGACAAGAGCAAGATCCGGTTCCTTCTTCTTGAAGGTGTGCACCAGAACGCAGTCGATACCCTCAAGGCTGCCGGCTACACCAACATCGAATACCTCACTGGTTCGTTGCCGGAAGCCGAGCTGAAGGAAAAGATCGCCGATGCCCACTTTATCGGCATCCGTTCACGCACCCAGCTTACCGAAGAGATCTTCGACTGCGCCAAGAAACTGGTCGCTGTTGGCTGCTTCTGCATCGGCACCAACCAGGTTGACCTGGAAGCTGCCCGCCAGCGCGGTATCGCCGTGTTCAACGCGCCATACTCCAACACCCGTTCGGTCGCCGAGCTGGTACTGGCCGAGGCCATCCTGCTGCTGCGCGGCATCCCAGAGAAAAACGCTTCCTGCCACCGTGGTGGCTGGATCAAGAGTGCGGCCAACTCGTTCGAAATCCGTGGCAAGAAACTGGGCATCGTCGGCTACGGCTCGATCGGTACCCAACTGTCGGTCCTGGCCGAAAACCTGGGCATGCAGGTGTACTTCTACGACCCGCTGACCAAACTGCCACTGGGCAACGCCGTGCAGGTCACCAGCCTGAACGAGCTGCTGGGCCTGGCCGACATCGTCTCGCTGCACGTGCCTGAGCTGCCGTCCACCCAGTGGATGATCGGCGAGAAGGAAATCCGCGCGATGAAGAAAGGCGCGATCCTGATCAACGCCGCCCGTGGCACCGTGGTCGAACTGGACCACCTGGCCGCTGCCATCAAGGACAAGCACCTGATCGGCGCCGCCATCGACGTGTTCCCGATCGAGCCGCGCTCCAACGACGAAGAGTTCGAAAGCCCGCTGCGCGGCCTGGACAACGTGATCCTGACCCCGCACATCGGTGGTTCCACCGCCGAAGCCCAGGCCAACATCGGCCTGGAAGTGGCCGAGAAGCTGGTCAAGTACAGCGACAACGGTACTTCGGTATCTTCGGTCAACTTCCCGGAAGTGGCCCTGCCGGCGCACCCAGGCAAGCACCGCCTGCTGCACATTCACGAAAACATTCCCGGCGTACTCAGCGAGATCAACAAGGTCTTCGCCGAGAACGGCATCAACATCTCCGGTCAGTTCCTGCAGACCAACGAGAAAGTCGGTTACGTGGTAATCGACGTTGACGCCGAGTACTCGGACCTTGCGCAAGAAAAACTGCAACAGGTCAAGGGCACCATCCGTTCCCGCGTGCTGTTCTAAGTTTGCTTGCTGCATGAAAAAGGGAGGCCCTTGGGCCTCCCTTTTTTTATTTCACTTCAACCGTGATCTTCTTCGATTCCACGCTTGGCTTGAACGGCACGTGATACTGGTCCCCCAGGATCAGTTGCAAGGTGTGCTTGCCCGGCGTCAGGGTGATGCTGGTTTCGGTCTGCGCCTTGCCGAAGTGCAGCACCTGCGGGCCCGCCGGCAGTGCGGTGCCAGCCTCCGGCATCAGGCTGGTCGGCAGCGGCATGTCAGCCACTGGCTCTTTGTCCACATCCACCAGCAGGTGGTGGTGCCCGGTGTGCGGGGTCTGATCACCCGCAGGCTTGAGGGCCATACCCTCGATGCCGAACTTGACGGTGAAGGTCTTGTCGACCGTAGCGCCATCGGCGGGGGAAACGATGAAGACCTTGGCATCCTTGGGCGGCTCCTGGCTCTTCAGGGCGTCCGCGGCACTGGCGAACACCGACGCGCCCATCAACAGACCGGCAACGGCAGCACGCGAAATTAGGCTGTTCATTCACTTCTCCTGTGATTCACTTATTGACCGCAGCCTGGGATCCGACGGCGGCGGTAGTTCACATTAGTTGAATTATTCGCCAAGGTGTTCACATTGTCCGACAGAAATATTTCGGTCAGGGTTAAACAATGCCGAGGCTTCAAGGTCATAGGCTGCGTTCGATCACGGCGAGGAAGAAAGCCGTGGCGACAGTATTCAATCTGCTAAAAGAAAAGGGGCATTCATGCGTTCGACCATAGGGGTACTGCTGGCAGTACTGATCAGTCCATTGGCCCAGGCGGAGCTGATCGACGAAATCGCCGACCGGGGCGAACTGCGCATTGCCGTACAGGCTGATAATTCGCCGTACGCATTCAAACAAGACGACCACCTGACGGGTTTCGACATCGAATTTGGCCAGGACCTGGCCAGGGAGCTGGACTTGCGCGCCGAGTTCGTCGAAGCCCCTGCAACAGAAGTGCTGACAGGTGTCGAGAGCGGCAAGTACGACATCGCGCTCACGCCATCGACCGATGCGCTCAAGGGCGACGACGGCCCGCTCGATGTAAGCCTTCCCATTGGCGAAAAAAAGCTGGTGATCCCGTTCCAGAAGGACAACCCGGCGTTCGAAAGCGCGGTGAACAATGCGTTGCAGCGCTTGAAAGAAAGCGGACGCACTGCCGAGCTGGAGCAGAAGTGGTTCAAGGGCGTGCAGGAGACTGCGGCCGGGCAGTAAGATTTATTGCTGCCTGTACCGGCCTCTTCGTGGGTGAACACGCGAGGAGGCCGGTACAGGCTTACAGTGACAGTTCAGCCAGCGCCTGCGCCGCCTGCTCCAGCTCCAATTCGCTGAACACCTGCACCCCAGCCCGCCGCAACAGCGCCGTGGTCACCCCTTCCCCCGCTACCTTCACACCGCTGAACGTGCCGTCATAGGTCAACCGGTTACCACACGAAGGGCTACCCGCCTTCAACACCGCCACGCGGATGCCATGCCGCTGCGCCAGTTCCAGCGCCAGCTGCGCCCCAGCCAGAAACTCGGCACTGACATCGCTGCCCGTCACTGTGAGCACCTGCGCGCCGCCATCGAGCACCGCCCCGCCCTGCCCGCCTGGTATCTCCGCTGGCGGGCGCGGGGTCGGCAAGCCACCGGCTACCTCCGGGCACAAAGCCACAACGCGCCCTTCGGCCTGCCACTGCTGCAACAGGCCCGGGTGCCCACTGGCCCGGCCGTCATAGCGCACCGGCTGCCCCAACAGGCAGGCGCTGACCAGCACCTTGGCCACATCAGAACGGGTCATTGCCACGCCGCCTGAACCAGCCGGTCAACGACAACCGCTCACGCCTGGCCGGCAACACCTCGTGGGGCACTTCGCCGGACAGGAATATCACCAGGCAACCCGCCACTGGCTCCACATCGTGCTCGACACCCTCAGCCAGGAACATGCGCAACTGGCCGCCGTCCTCCGACTGCCACCCCTCGTTCAGGTACAGCACCGCCGAGACCATGCGCCGGTCATCGTCGCGAAAACGGTCCAGGTGCCGGCGATAGAACGCCCCCGGTGGGTACAAGGCAAAATGGCATTCGAAGTCTTCCAGGCCCAGGAACAGGCCCTGGTTGATCGCCAGCCGCAGTTGGTCCATGGCCGCCAGGTACTGGTCGCAGGCCTCGGCCTGCCCCGGGTCGATCCACTGGATCTGGTCGCCGCGTATGGCTTCGCGCACCTCCTGGGTAGCACCACGCCCAACCCCCGCAGGGTTGAGTTCGCCTTCGGCATCACGGCGTCGGCACTCGGCCGCCAGCGCGCGCACCAGTTCGGCAGGCAGAAAGAGCGCCTGCTGGGACCAGCCTTGGGTGGCCAGATCGTCGACGACGGCCGTAACCATCGGGTGTTCAGGGGAGATGTGCATGGCGCGCATCATATCCATTCGCCCTGTCGCCGCACAGCGCCACTTGGCCGAGAAACACGCGCATATCTCGACAAACCAGCGCTGGGCCAAGGACAATAGCCACCTGCCGACAGGAGTCCTGAATGCGCCGTCTGTTTTCCCTGATTCTGCTGATGATCTGCACCACGCCTGTCTGGGCAGACAACCTGGATCAACTGTACAAGGCCGCCGGCTGGCCCGACCAGCGCGCCCACTTCAACGATGCCCTGACCGCCGCCCAGGCGCGCTATCGCAACAGTTTGCCACCCGCCGTGTACCAGGCGCTGGTCAACAACAGCAACCAGCGCTTCCAGGCCCAGGCGGTAGACCGTCGTGCCCAGGCGCAGTTGCGCGCCACCCTGGCCAACCCCTCGCCGGCCCTGGCTTTCTTCCAGTCGCCGCTGGGGCGCAAGGTGGTGGCAGCGGAACTCAAGGCCACTCGCAAGGACGAACTGGCCAAGAATGCCAAGGGCCTGCCGAAGATCCAGGCCAGCGACGACCGCCTGCTGGTCATCGGCCACCTGGCCCAGGCCCTGCCAGCGCGTGAAGCCGGCGCCGAAGTCAGCCTGGCCATCGCCGGCGTGGCAGCCGACAGCCTCAGTTCGATGATCCCCGGCCTGTTCGGTGGCGGCCAGGCCCAGGGCCTGCTCGACGGCCAGCGCCAGCGCCTGATGAACCAGATCGGCGAAGACCTCAACAACACCTTGTTGTACGTCTACCGCGACCTGTCCGACGCCGAGCTGGAAGAATTCGCCACCTTCGCCGAGTCCCCTGACGGCAAGGCCTACTACCAGGCGGCCCTGGCCGCTGTCCGCGCGGGCCTGGCGGTTGGCCAGAGTACCAACGAGCTGAAGTGATCAGCCCAGGCGCTGGTCGATGAAGTCGAAGTAGCGCTGGCGAATGCCCGGCAGCTCGTTGGCCAAGTGGTGACGGGCCTCGGGCAGCATCAGAATTTGCGGCTCGGCAAACTTGGCCTTGAGCACTTCAAGGTTGTAGGGCCAATCCACCGTGCCATCGGCCTCCCCCTGCACGATCAACGGCCGCCGCGAACTGCGTGGCGCGGCCTCTATGCGTTTGACCCATGCGATCAGTGCCCCCACCCAGGCGGTTGGCAGGCGGCGCGGTTGCAGCGGGTCGGCCTCCAGAAACGGCAGGAAGGCCGGGTCGTTGGTGTTCTCGCTGAAGCGGCGCTCGATGCCGCTCACAAAGTGACGCAACACCCGATAACTCAATTTCGACCAGCGCCAGGAACAGGGCCGTACCAACGGTGCCAAGAGGATGACCTGGCCATCGATGGGGCTGCGCGCGCCTTGGTGCAGCAGGTGGTCCACGGCAATGGCGCCACCGGTGCTCTGCCCGCACAGGTGCCACGGGCGCGGCAGTTGCAGCGCCCGTGCCTGTTCGAACAACACCTCCAGCACCTGCTGGTAAACCGCAAAATCACTGATGCTGGCCCGCTCGCCACTGGACAGGCCATGACCGGGCAGGTCACAGCTGATCACAGCGAAACCCTGTTTGAGTGCCCATTCGATCACATGCCGGTAGAGGCCCATATGGTCGTAATAACCGTGCAACAGGAACAGCGTTGCGATGGGCTGCTCGGGTAACCAGGCCTGCCCGACCAGGTCGAACCCCGCCGCCTGGAAGCCGCCCAGCCAGCTGTGTGCCGACAGGTCCAGGCCGTAGAAGCGCTGGTATCCCTGGGCCTCGGCCGTTAACGGCTGGCAAGCGGTCAACGGTGCCAGGCAGGTGCGCAGGTGGTCGGGTTGAAAAGCAGCGGGCATCGGGTACATCCACATTGACGCAAGTATTGATCCGGAATCTTCAGCTCTGGCCGGCGTCATGGCAAGCTTGCTCACCTCGAACAACCAGCACCGATCTGGTTGTCGGATTACTGCCTTGCTCAAATCTGGAAATTTGCGCGATCACTGTGGGAGCGGGCTTGCCCGCGAACACGGGCATAGCCCGTGCCATCCACCGCGTAGTCTGCTTCGCGGGCAAGCCCGCTCCCACAAAGGTCCACCGACGCTTCATGAGTAGCCGAATCATCAAACCGTTGTGCACGGTGCTTGCCCTAGTGGTCGGCGTTGCCATCCTCTGGCAGGCCTACACCACCTTCCAGGCCCGCTACCTGCGCCCGTTCGACAACCAGACCACCCTGTTCGACGGCAGCCAACTGCACCTGCCCCCAGAACTGGCCGGCCCAGGCCCGATCCGCGTGGTGCACTTCTGGGACCCCGCCTGCCCGTGCAACGTCGGCAACCAGCAGCACCTGGGCGACCTGGTCAGCCAGTTCGCCGGCCAGGGCGTCACCTTCCATGTGCTGCAAAAGCCCGGCAGCCACGGCCAGTTGCCCGCCAACCTCTCCGCCCTCAAGCCGCTCGCCAGCCTGCCCGGCAGCGAACACCTGCCCGCCTCCCCGGCCGTGGCTATCTGGGACCGGCAAGGGCGCCTGGCCTACTTCGGCCCCTACAGCGAAGGTGCGGTGTGCAATGCCAGCAACAGCTTCATCGAGCCCATCCTCAAGGCCTTGCTCGATGGCCGCCAGGTCAGCGCCTCCAATACCCTGGCAGTGGGTTGCTACTGCCCTTGGGCGGGCTGACGTACCCGCGCCGGGTTACCCACCACCGTCGCACCCGCCGGCACATCCCGGGTCACCACACTCCCAGCACCCACCACGGCATTGTCGCCAATGGTCACCCCCGGCAGGATGATCGCCGCGCCGCCGATCCACACGTTGTTGCCGATGGTCACCGGTCGCCCGCTCTCCAACCCGCTGCGCCGCAAGTCAGGGTCGAGAGGATGGTCGGCGGTGTAGATCTGCACGTTAGGGCCGATCTGGCAGTCGTCGCCGATGCGCACCGGTACCACGTCGAGGATCACGCAGTTGAAGTTCATGAAGGTATTGCGGCCAACACTGATGTTGTAGCCATAGTCGCAATAGAACGGCGGGCGGATCACCGCGCCTTCACCCACCTGGCCAAAGTGCTCCAGCAGCAGCCCGTGGCGCGCATCGTTGAGCAGTTCGACACTGTTGTTGTAACGGTGCATCCAGTGCTTGTTGGCGATCTGCTCGGCCTGCAGCTCGGGGCAGCCGGCGTGGTAGAGCTGGCCTGTAAGCATCTTCTGTTTTTCGCTGAGTGACATGGAATCTCCTTCCCGGGGGCTATGCTCTGTTCGCGAATCCGCCGATGATCGGACCACATTTTCCGCTTGAACGCACAAGGAGCTTGCATGAAGCGCAGCCTGACCCTGCTGGCCATGGTGGTTGCCGTGGCCGCCGGCGCCGGTTACTGGTACGTACAGGGCAAGCTACCGCAACGCGAAGGCGAGGTAGCCATTGCCGGCCTGCAAGCACCGGTCAGCGTGCGCTACGATGCCCGCGGCGTGCCGCACCTGCAGGCCCAGAGCGAGCCGGACCTGTACCGTGCGCTGGGCTACGTGCATGCCCAGGACCGGCTGTTCCAGATGGAAATCCTGCGTCGCCTGGCCCGTGGCGAGCTGGCCGAGGTGCTGGGCGACAAGCTGCTGCCCACCGATACCCTGTTCCGCAGCCTGCGCATTCGCGAACAGGCCGCCCTGATGGCCAAGCAACAGGACCCGCAGTCGCCGGCATGGCAAGCCCTGCAAGCGTACCTCGACGGGGTCAACAACTGGCAAGCCAGTCACCCCAAGCCCATGGAATTCGACCTGCTCGGTATCACCCCGCGCCCGTTCACCGCCGAAGACACCCTGAGCGTCGCCGGCTACCTGGCCTACAGTTTTGCTGCCGCGTTCCGCACCGAGCCTGCGCTGACCTACATCCGCGACCAGCTGGGCCCTGAATACCTGAAAATATTCGACCTAGGCTGGCAACCCGAGGGCGCTCTGGGCACGCCGCTGGCCGCCGCCGACTGGCACGGCCTTGAAGCCCTCGCCCGCCTCAGTCATGAGGCACTGGGCGACGCCGGTATCCCGCAGTTCGAAGGCAGCAACGCCTGGGCGGTAGCGGGTAACCGCACCCGCAGTGGCAAGACGTTGCTGGCCGGCGACCCGCACATCAGCTTCGCGGTACCAGCCGTGTGGTACGAGGCCGAGCTGTCAGCGCCCGGCTTCAACCTGTATGGCTACTTCCAGGCGCTCAACCCGTTTGCGCTGCTCGGTCATAACCGTGACTTCGGCTGGAGCCTGACCATGTTCCAGAACGATGACGTCGACCTGATCGCCGAGCGCACCAACCCGGCCGACGCCAACCAAGTAATGATCGATGGCCGATGGCAGACGCTCGAAAAGACCGAGCAGCAAATCGCCGTCAAAGGCGAAGCGCCGGTCACAATCAACTTGCGCCGCTCGCCCCATGGCCCGATCGTCAACGACGTACTGGGCAGCACTACCGGCCCCACGCCCATCGCCATGTGGTGGGCATTTCTGGAAACCGAAAACCCGATCCTCGACGGCTTCTATCAGCTCAACCGCGCCGACACCCTGGGCAAGATGCGCGAGGCCGCCGCCAAGGTCCACGCCCCTGGGCTTAACTTTGTCTGGGCCAATGCCCGTGGCGATATCGGCTGGTGGGCGGCGGCAAAGCTACCGATCCGTCCCGACGGCGTCGACCCCGCGTTCATCCTCGACGGCGCCAGCGTGCAGGCGGACAAGCTTGGTTTCTACCCCTTCAGCGTCAACCCGCAACAGGAGAACCCAGCGCGCGGCTACATCGTTTCGGCCAACTACCAGCCGCCAGCGGCGGTGCCGATACCGGGTTACTACAACTTGCCCGACCGTGGCCGCCAGCTCGATCGGCACCTGGCCAACCCCGAGGTGAAATGGGACACCCAGAACAGCCAGGCACTGCAGTTGGACACTGCCAGCGACTACGGCCCGCGCACCCTTGCCCCGTTGCTGGCAACCCTGCGCGCAGTGGCCGAAGGTGACGAACAGAAGGAGCTGGTTGAGCAACTGGCGGCCTGGGCGGGCGACTACCCGCTGGACTCGACCAGCGCCACGCTGTTCAACCAGTTCCTCTACGAACTGGCCTTCGCAGCCCTGCATGACGAGCTGGGCGACACCTGGTTCCCGGTGCTGATAAGCACCCGCGCCATTGACGCCGCCCTGCCACGCCTGGCAGTGGATGCAGACTCACCCTGGTGGAACACCCGTGGTGGCAACCTGCGTACCGACCGTACAGCCGTTGTGCGCACGGCTTGGCAGAACAGCTTGAAACACCTGCGTGACACCCTGGGCAGCGACCCGGCCAGCTGGCAGTGGGGCAAGGCCCATACCCTGACCCACAACCATCCGCTTGGGGTGAAAAAGCCGCTGAACCTGTTGTTCAACGTCGGCCCCTTCGCTGCACCCGGCACCCATGAAGTGCCGAACAACCTCTCGGCGAAGATCGGCCCGGCGCCATGGCCGGTTAACTATGGGCCATCGACACGGCGGCTGGTCGACTTTGCCGATGCCGGACAGGCGCTGACCAGCAACCCGGTAGGGCAGAGCGGCGTGCCGTTCGACCGGCATTATGCGGACCAGGCCGAGGGGTATGTGCAGGGGCAGTATCAGCGTGCACAGATGGGGGTGATTCCGGCGCAAAGTACCTTGCGATTAGTACCAGGCGAATGACCGAGAAGGGCTGCACAGCAGCCCCAATCACACCGTCAACCCTGCCACTTGCCCCCTTCGACGATCACGCTTTCCGGCTTGGTGTCATCGCTCAGTTCCTTGCGCACATACTGGTCATACAGCTTCAGCAAGAACTTCTCTTCCCCCAGTTTGGCCAACTCGGCATTCACCCAGTCTCGCAGCTCGGTGTTGCCCTTCTTCACCGCCGGCGCAATCGGCGCTTCGTCACCCAGCAGCTCAGGCAGCACGCGGTAACCCGGGTTCTGCTTGGCCCAGCTGAACAGGATCAGGTTGTCCTGGGCATAGGCATCGCCACGGCCGGTGGCCAGGGCTTGCAGCGATTCGCTGTTCTTCTCGAACTTGAGCAGCTTCCAGTCGGGATGATTTTTGGTCAGCCAGATATCGGCCGTGGTGCCGGTGGTCACGATGATGGTCTTGTCGGCCAGGTCGTCGAGCTTCTGCACCGGGCTGCCATCCGCCACGATGGCCTGCACGGCAACGCGCAGGTTGGGGTTGGTGAAGTCCACCGCTTCCTTGCGCTCCGGGGTCACGGTCATGTTGGCGAGGATCAGGTCGACCTTGTCGCTCTGCAGGAACGGAATACGGCTGGCCGGTTCCACGGCAACGAACTCGACCTTGTTTTCATCGCCCAGCAGGTCCTTGGCCAGGCGCCGGCCAATGAGGAATGACGGAGGCTTTTTGCTGTGGTGGGACGGTTTGCGTAGCGAGATGCAGCCGATCCACGACAGCCAGGGCGTGTTCGCCGTCCTGGAAAAGGAAGTGCGGCGCCTGGGCTTCGATTACTACGCCTATGGCGTGCGCCACACGATTCCCTTCACCCGGCCGAAGACCGAGGTCCATGGCACCTATCCCAAGGCCTGGCTGGAGCGATACCAGATGCAGAACTACGGGGCCGTGGATCCGGCGATCCTCAACGGCCTGCGCTCCTCGGAAATGGTGGTCTGGAGCGACAGCCTGTTCGACCAGAGCCGGATGCTCTGGAACGAGGCTCGCGATTGGGGCCTCTGTGTCGGCGCGACCCTGCCGATCCGCGCGCCGAACAATTTGCTCAGCGTGCTTTCCGTGGCGCGCGACCAGCAGAACATCTCCAGCTTCGAGCGCGAGGAAATCCGCCTGCGGCTGCGTTGCATGATCGAGTTGCTGACCCAGAAGCTGACCGACCTGGAGCATCCGATGCTGATGTCCAACCCGGTCTGCCTGAGCCATCGCGAACGCGAGATCCTGCAATGGACCGCCGACGGCAAGAGCTCCGGGGAAATCGCCATCATCCTGAGCATTTCCGAGAGCACGGTGAACTTCCACCACAAGAACATCCAGAAGAAGTTCGACGCGCCGAACAAGACGCTGGCTGCCACCTACGCCGCGGCGCTGGGCCTCATCTGAATGTCGGTGTCAAAGCCCACATAGCGGCCTTTCTCATCGACGAAGCCGAACGGCGGCTTGTCGGTGAACACGCCGACAATCAGCTTGTCGCGGGCCTTGATGGTTTCCAGGTAGCTGGTGGCTGGCGATGCCGCCGCCGGCTTGGGCGGTTCGTCGGCCTTGTTGCAGCCGGCCAGCAAGGCCAGGCCGAACAACGGTGCCAGCAGTTTGGTGAGGTTGGCAGTTTTCATGACAGTTCCTTGTGCAATGTCTTTGGCAGGCTTTCTACGAAGGAGAATTTCTCCAGGAACTGCTGCGCGCGTGCGGTCCGCGGTCGGGTGAAGAAGCTCTCGGGGTCACCCTGTTCAAGGACCCTGCCGGCCTCCATGAACACGATGCGGTCGGCCACCGCGCGAGCGAAGGCCATTTCGTGGGTAACGATGAGCAAGGTCATGCCGTCGCGGGCCAGGCCCTGAATTACCTGCAGCACCTCCTTGACCATTTCTGGGTCGAGGGCAGCGGTAACTTCGTCGAACAGCATCACCTCGGGGTTCATGCACAACGCGCGCACGATGGCGATGCGCTGTTGCTGGCCCCCGGACAATTGCCGGGGGAACGCGTCGCGCTTGTCCAGCAGGCCGACCCGCGCCAGCAGCGCCTCGGCCTGGGCCTGGGCTTCGGCCCGCTCGCGCTTTTGCACTTTCAGCGGGCCCAGCAGCAGGTTGTCGATCACGCTCATATGGCCGAACAGGTGGTAGCTCTGGAACACCATGCCGACCCGCTGGCGGATGGCGCGCCAGTCGGTGTGCGGGGCGAGCAATTCTTGCCCGGCCAGGCGCAGGTGCCCGCTGTGGGCCTGCTCAAGGCCGTTGAGGCAGCGCAGCAGCGTGCTTTTGCCACAGCCACTGGGGCCGAGGATGACCACCACTTCACCGGCCGCCACCTGCAGGTCGACGTCCTTGAGCACCTGGTGCTCGCCAAAAAACTTGTTGAAACCCTGGAATTCGATCAGTGCGCTCATGAGTGTGCCCAGCGGCGTTCCAGCACGCGCGAAGCGGCGGACAGCGGATAACAAACGATGAAGAAGAACAGGAACAAGGCGCCATAGATCAGCACCGATTCGTAGGTGCGTTCGATGATCTGCTGACCGGCCTTGATCACCTCGACCACGCCGATCAGCACCGCCAGCGAGCTGGTCTTGATGATCCGCGTGTAGATGTTGATGGTGGGCGGGGTCATGCGCTTGAGCGCCTGCGGCAGCAGCACGTAGCCATACAGCTGCCACCCCGCCAGGCCGATCGACAGCCCGGCTTCGCGCTGGCCGCGCGGCACCGAACGCAGCGCACCGCGTACCACCTCGCCCACCTCGCTCGCGCCCCACAGGGCCAGTACCAGCACCGCGCACCAGAAGCTGGGGATGCTCAGGGCAAAGAAGATCGGCAGGCCGAAGAACACCAGGTACAACCAGACCAGCACCGGGATGGCGCGAAACAACTCAAGGTACACCTGCAAGGCGATGTTCAGGGCACGGTTGCCCAGGGTTGCCAGCACGCCGTACAGCACGCCACCCAGCGTTGCGAAGAGGATGCCCAGTGCCGAGATGGCCAGGGTCTGCGCGGCGCCGCCGGCCAGCTGCGGCAGCGCCTGCAGCAACAGGTCAAACGCCGAACTGGCCATGTTGCAGCCTCCTTTCCACGTAGCGCAGCAGCAACGACAGCGGCAGGAACAGCAATACACAGAGCAGGGTCAGCACGGTGAGCATTTCGTAGGTCTTGTAGTACAGCGCGATGTAGTTTTTGGTGGTGTAGAGGATTTCCGGCACGGCCACCGCCGACACCACGGTGGTTTCCTTGAGCAGGAAGATGAAGTTGGCGAACAGTGCCGGCAGGCTGAGGATACCGGCCTGGGGCAGCACCACATGGCGCAGCAGTTGGCCCTCGGACAAGCCGATGGAGCGCCCAGACTCCAGCTGCGCACGCGGCACCGCTTCGATGCCGGCCCGTAACACCTCGGTGAGGTAGGCACCGCCCATGAAGGTCATGGTGATGATCGCCGCGGAAAAACCGGAAATCTTCAGGCCCAGGCTTGGCAAGGCGAAGTAGACGAAGAACAGTTGGATCAGCAGCGGCGTGTTGCGCGCCAGCTCCACGTAGGCTTTGACCAGGCGCCACAGGTAGGGCGTGCGCAGGACAAGGAGCGTGGCGTTGACCAGGGCGACCAAGAGCGAGGTGGCGATGGCGATCATGCCGACCTGCAAAGTCACGCCCACGGCCTTGAGAAAAGCGGGTAGCGTGCTGAGGATGAATGCGATGTCGAGGGTCATGGGTAGAGCAAGTCTGCAGGGTGCGCGGGGGCACAATGAATAGACTCTAATGATCTAAAAATTTTTTAATAAATACCTTTATTGCATATGCATAGTACAGGCATAGACGCCCTTTGTAGGAGCGGCCTTGTGTCGCGAAAGCGCCGCAAAGCGGCCCCGGCAATAGCAGGTGAATTGCAAAAATCCTGGGGGCGCTCCGCCCCCCTTTCGCGACACAAGGCCGCTCCTACAGGGGATCGCTTCTCCCCAAAATGCATGTCAAAGAAATAAAAACGCCGACTCATATGAGTCGGCGTCAGGTCATGCAAGGGAATGCAACTGCATCAGAACGCTGGCAGCACCGCACCCTGGTACTTCTTGGCGATGAATGCCTTCACTTCCGGGCTGGTCAGGGCCTTGGCCAGTTTCTGGATGGCTTCGCTGTCCTTGTTGTCCGGGCGGGCAACCAGGAAGTTCACGTATGGCGAATCGGCACCTTCGATCACCAGCGCATCCTTGGCCGGGTTCAGGCCGGCTTCCAGGGCGTAGTTGGTGTTGATCATGTCCAGGTCAACCTGGTCCAGCACGCGCGGCAGCATGGCCGACTCAAGCTCGCGGAACTTCAGCTTCTTCGGGTTCTCGGCAATGTCCTTGGGGGTGGCCAGGGCATTTTTCGGGTCTTTCAGGGTGATCAGGCCAGCCTTCTGCAGCAGGATCAGGGCGCGGCCGCTGTTGCTGCCTTCGTTAGGGATGGCAACAGTGGCGCCTTCCTTCAGCTCGGACAGGTTCTTGATCTTCTTGGAGTAGCCACCGAAGGGTTCGACGTGCACGCCGACCACGGTTTCCAGGTGGGTGCCTTTACCTTCGTTGAAGCTTTTCAGGTACGGCAGGGTCTGGAAGTAGTTGGCGTCCAGGCGCTTCTGGTCCACTTGTACGTTTGGCTGCACGTAATCGGTGAAGACCTTGATCTGCAGGTCCACACCTTCTTTTGCCAGGGTCGGCTTGATCAGCTCAAGGATTTCGGCGTGCGGAACCGGGGTAGCGGCAACCACCAGTTTCTCGGCAGCGGCGGCCAGGCCGGAGAACGACAGGGCAGCAGCCAGGGCAGTGGTCAGCAGGGTCTTCTTCATGGTGGTCCTTGTTCTGAATCTGGGCCATCGACGATGGCGAATCGGGTGCCCAACCGGTTCACCAGTGGGCGTGAGGCGGACAATACCTAGATTTTTTATTCCGTAACAATATCTTTTACTTAGCTGCTTATTCCAAAAACAAACTGCCACCAGCCACTTTGCTTATGAGCGATGTCTAGCGCGCGGGATTGGCCAGGTCGAGGTCCTCCGGCAGGATCTCTGCGCCGTCATTCACCAGCAAGGCAAAGTGGATCACGTTCTCCAGCTCGCGGGTGTTGCCGGGCCAGAAATGCGCTTCCAGCACCTGCTGCGCCGCCTCGCTCACCAACGGCACGGGCCGCTGCAGGCGCACGCTGTAAATGCCCACGAAGTACTCGGCCAGCGGCAGGATGTCGCCCGGCCGTTCACGCAGCGGCGGCAGTTCCAGCGCCCCCTCGCGCAGGTACTGGTACAGGCGCTCGTTGAAGCGCCCCGCACGCACCACGCGCGCCAGGTCGATGCTGGTAGCGGCGACCAGGCGTACATCCACTGGCTGTGGCTGCTGCGCGCCAACCCGGGTGACCTCACGGTTTTCCAGGGCCGCCAGCAACTTGCCCTGGATGGCCAGCGGCAAGTCGGCAATCTCGTCCAGGTACAGCGTGCCGCCATTGGCCGAGCCAAACCAGCCGGCGCGGCTGCTGGCCGTGCCGCCATGACTGCCGGCGCTATAGCCGAACAATTCGGCATCGGCGTAGGTGGGGCTGATGGCCGCGCAGTTGACCGACACGAACAGCCCGCCACGGTCGCTGGCACGGTGGATCTGCCGGGCCAGCAGCTCCTTGCCGGTGCCGGTTTCGCCACGGATCAGCACCGGCACAGGTTGTGGCGCCAGGCGCTCAAGGTCCTCGCGCAGCTGCTGCGAGCGCGGGTCGATGAACACCAGCGCCTTGGCACGAATGCTCAGCGGGCTCTTGTCCAGCTCGGGGAAGGTCAGCAGCGGCTGGCCAAACGGGTTTTGAAAAGTCATGACGAACTCCCGCCCCTGGCCTGCAATGGCCGGGCGTCAGGCAAACGGTAAACAGTAAGGGTGATCAGGCGCGGCGCAGTGCGCGCTGCTCTACCCGGCTCTGCAAGCGATACAAGTAGGCGAAGCCTTGTTCCCAGCGCTCATGGCCGGACTTGACGTTGATGTGCCCGGCATTGCTCAGCAACCCCGCTTCGGCGCCCCATGCCTGGGCCAGGTACAGCGCCCGCGGTACGTTCACGGCCGGGTCGTTGTCCGAGCTGACGACCTGGCTGGGGAACGGCAATGCATCGGTCGGGATCGGCGCAAAGTTGCGCAGGGCTGGCGCGCAGGTGGGCCGCTCGACGTCTGCCGGCGCCACCAACAGTGCACCACGCACCCGCCGCAGCAAGGCCGGCCTGGCTTGCGCAGCCCAATGGGCGACAGTGATGCAGCCCAGGCTGTGGGCGATCAGGATCACCGGTGAGCGCTCGGCGGCAATTGCCTGCTCCAGCGCCTGCACCCAATCCTGCCGCTGCGGGGTGAGCCAGTCGTGTTGCTCCACCCGGGCACTGTTAGGCAGGGTGCGCTGCCAGTGACTTTGCCAATGGTTGTCTGGCGATCCTTGCCAGCCCGGCACAATCAGGTAACGAATCGACTCATTGCGCATGGGGACGCCTCCAGTAAGTTTGCGTGCTTGGAGACAAGTATAGGGAGGGAGTTATATTCGTAAAGGAATAAGAAGCTATTTATTAATAACCAAAAACCAATTCCTGCGACAGGGCCCTCACAGGCAAAAAAAAGGGCCAACCCCTGCCAAGAGATGTGGCCCATAAGCACTTGCCTGAAGAGGTGTGCCGGGTATCAACGTGCGGTAATCACCGCCAGCTTGCTGATCCCCGCGCGTTCGATGGCCGCCATGGCCCGTGCCACTTCGCCGTAGTTCACGCCGTCATCGGCCTGCAGCTGCACGCGCACGTCCGCGTCCTTGTCCTTGGCGGCCTTGAGATTGGTTTCCAGCAGATCGGGCTGGATCTGGTCCTTGTTGATGAACAGCTTGCCCTCGCCATCGATGCTGACCACCAGCGGGTCCTTCTGCTCCACCGGGGCCACGGCCTCGGTCTTGGGCAGGTTGATGGGAATGGCGTTGGTCAGCAGCGGCGCGGTGACGATGAACACCACCAGCAGCACCAGCATGACGTCCACCAGGGGCGTGACGTTGATTTCACTGAGGACTTCGTCGCTGTCCTGGGTCGAAAAGGCCATATCAGGACGCCTCCTTCACTGGCTGGGTGAAACCGGCCTGGGCTTTTTGCACAGCAGGGTGCACCAGCACGCGGAAGGCACTCTTCTGCGCCAGGCTGTAGAAGTCGTGGGCGAAGTCATCGAGGTCGGCGGCGGTCAGCTTGAGGCGCCGCAGGAAGTAGTTGTAAACCAGCACGGCCGGTACCGCGACGGCGATACCCACACCGGTCGCCACCAGTGCCGCACCGATTGGTCCGGCGACGGTTTCCAGGCTGGCGGAGCCGGCCGCGCTGATGCCCTTGAGCGCTTCCATGATGCCCCACACGGTGCCGAACAGGCCGATGAAGGGCGAGGTGCTGCCGATACTGGCGACCACCGCCAGGCCGGTTTCCAGCGAGCGGCGCTCACGCACGATCTGCTGGCGCAGGGCGCGCTCCAGGCGGTCCTGGTGGTTGATCGCATGGCTCAGGTCGTTGGCCTGAGTGTCGCCAACGGCGATGGCAGCGTAGCCAGACTGGGCCACACGGCCAGCCGGGCCGGGCAGCTCATGGCTGAGCTCGGCGGCCGAGTCCAGGCTGGAGGCAGCCCAGAACTGCTGGTGGAAGCGCTTGTCCTGGTTCTTCAACCGCACGAACTGCGCGACCTTGACCAGGGCCAGGCCCCAGGTGACGACAGAAAAACCGACCAGCAGCCAGATGACTGCGCTTTCAACGGATTCGAGGGGGGATGCCAGCAGGCTCATGATGATGTCTTCCTGTGTTCTGCGAAAAAGTTAGCGAAGCTTGAAATCGATCGGCACGCTGACCCAGCCGGTCTGGGCCACATCACCCTGCTTGGCGGGCACGAAGCTCCAGCGCTTCACCGCGGCCAGCGCGGCGGCGTCGAGGGCGTCACGGCCGCTGCTCTTCTGAACCTGGATCTGCCCAGGCTTGCCGCTGGGCAGCACTTCGACACGCAACAGCACGGTGCCCTCCCAGCCACGGCGCTGAGCCATCTGCGGGTACTCCGGCGCCGGGTTCTTCAGGTACGCGGCGTTGGCCGATGCCGGGGTTATCGGGGCCGGCGCGGGTGGTGCGGGCGCAGGCGGTGCCGGGGCCGCCACTGGCGCGGGTGGTGGTGCTTCAACCGGCTTGGGCTGTGGCTTGGGCGCTTGCTTGACCACAGGCTTTGGCACGGGCTTCGGTTTGGGTTTGGGCTTGGCGGCCAGTTCGTCGACGACCGGTGGCGGCGGCGGTGGCTCGACCACGGGAGGCGCGGGCGCAGGCGGCGGAGGCTCGACCACAGGCGGTGCGGGTGCCGCGAACTCGATGGTCATGGGCGGCACCTGTGGCGGCACAACCGGCAGTTCGGGCGTGGGCGCCTGGCTGACCCAGTACGCGGCGGCGCCATGCAGGGCCAGCACCAGCAGGCCCAACACCAGCTTGTCGCGGCGCTTGAGCCCGCTCACAGGCGTGCGTTGCAGGCGCAGCTGGCCAAGCGGCAGGCGAAGCGTGCGTCCAAGCTCGACCAGGTCGCCTGGGGCCGGGCGCCATGGCTGGTCGTAGGCCCTGACGGCCGATTGGACATTACCCATTGATCAAACTCCTGGGGTCTCGATTCAGGTGTGTGGCTGAATCATCGGGGCCAGAGGCTTATCTCTTAAAGTAATGTTTAAAATTATGGTTAGAACTTAATTGAATATTGTTTCTGGAGGATCGCGTGAAAGCCACGGATTGCGCGGGCTGTGGCATTCATGGCTAAAGGCTATGCATTGGGGGCATGCAAAATATTCGCGTAAGGCATGAGATTGCCGCGAGGGCTGCGCCCTCGATCGCGACGCAAGGCCGCTCCTACAAAGGACTCGCGCCCCTCGGACCTTACGCGAATCCCTTGTAGGAGCGGCCTTGTGTCGCGATGGGCTGCAAAGCAGCCCCGGCAATCCGACAGGCATAAAAAAACCCGGGACCAAGCCCGGGCTCTTAATCATCAAGGGCAGATCAGATATCCGCCACCTTCTGCCAAACCTTCGGCCGGAAGAACAACGTCTCCCCACGCGCCAACCCGGTCAGGCTGTCATGGTCCTTGACCACTTCGGCCTCGATCAGCTCGCTCTGCCCTTCCACCTTCAAAGTCACCCGCGTGGTCGCGCCCAACGGCCGGATGTCCCGCACCTCGGCCGCGTGGTGCCCTTCGGTCTCATGCCGCGACAGCGACACCTCGTGCGGACGGAACAGCACGTGGTGGCCTTCGCTCAGTGCCAGGCGGTTGGAATCGCCGAGGAAGTGGTAGACGAAATCGTTGGCTGGCTTCTCGTACACCTCGCCCGGCGAACCGATCTGCTCGATCACGCCCTTGTTCATCACCACGATGCGGTCAGCCACTTCCATGGCTTCTTCCTGGTCGTGAGTCACGAACACCGAGGTCAGGTTGATATCCTCGTGCAACCGCGCCAGCCAGCGGCGCAGCTCCTTGCGCACCTTGGCATCCAGCGCACCGAACGGCTCGTCCAGCAGCAGCACCTTGGGCTCCACCGCCAGGGCGCGGGCCAGGGCGATACGCTGACGCTGGCCGCCAGACAGCTGCTCGGGGTAGCGATCGGACAACCAGTCCAACTGCACCATGTTCAGCAGCTCGTGCACCTTCTCGGCGATCTTGCTCTCGCTCGGGCGCTCGCCCTTGGGCTTCATGCGCAGGCCGAAGGCGACGTTGTCGAACACGCTCATATGGCGGAACAGCGCATAGTGCTGGAACACGAACCCAACGTTACGGTCACGCACGTCATGGCCAGACACGTCCTCGCCATGGAACACGATGTTGCCCTGGTCCGGGGTTTCCAGGCCGGCGATGATGCGCAGCAGCGTGGTCTTGCCGCAGCCGGACGGGCCGAGCAAGGCCACCAGCTCGCCGCTGTTGATGTCCAGGTTGATGTTGTTCAGGGCCTGGAAGCTGTTGAAGCGCTTGCTGACATTACGAACTTCGATCGACATGAATCATTCCTCCGCGGCGCTGTGGCGCAGGCGGTTAATACGGTTCTCGCTCCACTGCTTGAGCAGCAGGATGAAGAGCGCCAGGATCAGCAACAGGCTGGCCACGCTGAAGGCCGCCACGTGGTTGTACTCGTTGTAGAGGATCTCTACGTGCAGCGGCAAGGTATTGGTCACGCCGCGAATGTGGCCGGACACCACCGACACCGCGCCGAACTCGCCCATGGCCCGTGCAGTACAAAGCACCACGCCGTAGATCAAGCCCCATTTGATATTCGGCAAAGTCACGTGCCAGAACATCTGCCAGCCATTGGCGCCGAGCAGGCGCGCGGCCTCCTCTTCTTGCGTGCCCTGCTCCTGCATCAGCGGGATCAGCTCACGGGCCACGAACGGCACGGTGACGAAAATGGTCGCCAGGACGATGCCCGGCAGGGCGAACACGATCTGGATGTCGTGGTCCTGCAGCCACGGCCCGAACAGGCCTTGCGCGCCGAACATCAGCACGTAGACCAGGCCGGCGATTACCGGCGACACCGAGAACGGCAGGTCGATCAGGGTGACCAGGATACTCTTGCCACGGAAGGTGTACTTGCTCACGCACCACGCGGCGCTGACACCGAACACCAGGTTCAGCGGCACCGAAATCACCACGGCGAGCAGGGTCAGCTTCAGCGCCGACAAGGCATCAGGCTCGAAGATCGCCTCGAAGAAGGTGCCAAAACCGTTCTTCAGCGCCTGCGACACCACGATCACCAGCGGCAGCAACAGGAACAGCGCGAACACCAACCAGCCAAGGCCGATCAGAATGCGTCGCGAAGTAGCGCTGCCTCGGCGGGCGGCGTTGGCGGCGGCGCTTGTACTCAGGGATGAACTGGACATGCCGGCCTCCTTCAAGGGGTTTCGATGCGGCGCTGCAGCAAGTTGATCAGCAGCAGCAGGATGAAGGAAACCACCAGCATCAGCACGCCGATGGCGGTCGCGCCGGTGTAGTCGTACTGGTCGAGCTTGACCATGATCAGCAGCGGCAGTATTTCGGTCTTCATCGGCATGTTGCCGGCAATGAAGATCACCGAGCCATATTCGCCCACGCCACGGGCGAAGGCCAGGGCAAAGCCGGTGAGCCAGGCCGGTAGCAGGGCCGGCGCCAGAATATGACGGAACACCTGCAGCGGCTTGGCCCCCAGGCAGGCAGCGGCCTCTTCCACTTCACGCGGGATGTCGGCCAGTACCGGCTGCACCGTGCGCACCACGAACGGCAGGGTGACGAAGGTCAGCGCCAGGGTGATGCCCAGCGGGGTGTAGGCGATCTTGAAGCCCAGGTCGGTGGCGAACTGGCCGACCCAGCCCGCAGGCGCGTACAGGGCGGTCAGGGCAATACCGGCAACGGCGGTAGGCAGGGCGAACGGCAGGTCGATCATCGCGTCGATGATCTTGCGCCCGGGGAAGGTGTAGCGCACCAGTACCCAGGCCAGCAGGGTACCGATCACACCATTGATGATGGCGGCGAACAGGGCGGTGCCGAAACTCAGCTTGAGCGCGGCGATTACCCGCGGTGCGCTGATGATGTTCCAGAACTGCTCCCAGGTCAGCTGCGAGGCATGAATGAACATGGCCGCCAGCGGTATCAGCACGATCAGGCTGAGGTACACCAAGGTGTAGCCCAGCGTCAGCCCGAAGCCGGGTATGACGGGGGAAATACGACGTGACATAAGTATCCCTGGTTGAACGCACGAAGCCCGGAATCAATCCCGGGCCGGTGCAAGACTCTGAATCCCGGGGCTGCGTTGCAGCCCAATCGCGACGCAAGACCGCCCCCACAGGAGATTGCGGTTCCTTGTGGGAGCGGCCTTGTGTCGCGATTGGGCCGCAACACGGCCCCGCTTTTCCCTGGCGTTTACTGTGCCTGATAGATCTGGTCGAACACACCGCCATCATTGAAGAATTTGGGCTGTGCAGTTTTCCAGCCACCGAAGTCCTTGTCGATGGTTACCAGGTCCAGTTTCGGGAACTGCTTGCCAAACTCCGCAGCGACTTTCTCGTCACGCGGGCGGTAGAAGTTCTCGGCGGCAATCTTCTGCCCAGCCGGGCTGTACAGGTGCTTGAGGTATTCGGTGGCAATCTCGGTATTGCCTTTCTTCTCGGCGTTCTTGTCCACCACCGCCACAGGCGGCTCGGCCAGGATCGACAGCGACGGCACGACGATGTCGAACTTGTCGGCGCCACCGTCTTCCTTCAGCGCCAGGAAGGCTTCGTTTTCCCAAGCCAGCAATACGTCGCCCTGGCCGTTGTTGACGAAGGTGATGGTCGAGCCACGGGCGCCGGTATCCAGCACCGGTACATGCTTGAACAGCTCCTGTACGTACTCCTTGGCCTTTTCTTCGCTACCGCCGGCTTTCAGGCCATAGGCCCAGGCCGCCAGGAAGTTCCAGCGCGCACCGCCGGAGGTTTTCGGGTTGGGGGTGATGACCGAGACGTCCTTCTTGATCAGGTCGCCCCAGTCCTTGATGCCTTTCGGGTTGCCCTTGCGCACCAGGAACACGATGGTCGAGGTGTACGGGGTGCTGGCGTCCGGCAGGCGGGTCTGCCAGTTGTCCGGCAGGGTCTTGCCGAGCTTGGCTACTTCGTCGATGTCGCCGGCCAGGGCCAGGGTCACCACGTCGGCGCGCAGGCCGTCGATCACCGCACGGGCCTGCTTGCCCGAACCGCCATGGGATTGCTGGATCTTCACCTTGTCGCCCGGGTGGGCCTGCTGCCAGTGCTTGATGAACTCGGCGTTGTACTGCTGGTACAGCTCGCGGGTCGGGTCGTAGGACACGTTCAGCAGTTCGTAGTCCTTGGCGATGGCGGAACCGGCAAAAACAGCACTGGCCAGGGCGGCGAGCGCATAACGGCGGATGGACATGGTGAAGCTCCCGATTGGCATTTTTCTAATTTTGGATGTGAGGCGCGATCAGCTGGGCTTGTTGCCCGGCTGTTGCAGGCGGAACTTCTCCTTGCGCTCGATCTGTACGACCTGAGCGTTGTGCACAGTGATCTCCACCGCACCAAACCGCAGGTCGCGCAAGGCGCTCTGGATTTCACGCAGAATGGTGGCTTCGTCCTGACCGTCGATGCTACGCAGAGATGCACTCATGCTCGTTCTCCTTGGAGTGAGGGTGCCGGGCAGAGGTTTGAAGGGGATTTGCGCCTGGCTTGAGGGCAATAGTAGTGAGGCGGAGATATTCTTAAAAATACTGTTTAAGAATGTTTATATAACCAAATTCAAGAAGAGATTTTGTAGGCGCCAAAATTCCTCTGTGGGAGCGGGCACGCCCGCTCCCACAGGGTTCAGTGTTGGGTTTTGCTACTGTTTTCAGGCTCGCGGATCTTGTACCAGGCCACATACAGCGCCGGCAGGAACAGCAGCGTCAGCAAGGTCGCCACGATGATCCCGCCAATCATCGCGTAGGCCATCGGCCCCCAGAACACCTCGCGGGCAATCGGGATCATACCCAGGCTCGCCGCCGCCGCGGTCAGCAGGATTGGCCGGCGCCGATGGTTAGTGGCCTCCACCACCGCATCCCATTGCGAAAAGCCTTGCGCCACGAATTCATCGATCTGGGTTACCAGAATCACCGAGTTACGGATGATGATGCCCGCCAGCGCCAGGATGCCAAGGATCGCCACAAAGCCCATCGGCGTACCCGTGGGCACCAGCGCCAGCACCACGCCAATCAGCCCAAGCGGCGCCACGCTGACCACCAGGAACAGCTTCTGCACACTGTGCAGCTGGATCATCAGGAAGGTCGCCATCAGGAACAGCATCAGCGGGATCACCTTGCGGATCGGCCCTTGCGCCTTGGCGCTCTCCTCCACCGTACCGCCGGTAGCCACTTCGAAGCCCACCGGCAGCTTGCTGGCGAACTCGTCGATCTTGGGCTTCAACTGAGCTACCAGATCGGTGGGCTGGATGTCGCCGTTGACCGAGGCCTTGATGGTGATGGTGGGCTTGCGGTCGCGGCGCCAAACCAGCGGCTGCTCCATCTCGTAGCGCACCGTGGCAAACGACAGCAACGGGATCGAAGTGCCGTTGGGCGTGAGGATCTGCAGGTTCTGCAGGGTATCAGGCGAGCCGCGCTCGCTGTCTTCGGCACGGGCGACCACATTGACCAGGTAAATGTTGTCGTTGACCTGGGTGATCTGCACGCCGCTGACGATGCTGTTCATCACATTGGCCACGTCTTCCGACGATAACCCCAGCTGGCGTGCCTTGTCCTGGGCGATTTCCACGCGCAGCACCTTACCTGGCTCGTTCCAGTCGTAGATCATCTCGCCGATATGCTCGTTCTGGTCAAGCAGGGTGGCCAGTTCGATGGCGTGTTTGCGCACCTCGTCGATATTTGCGCCACTGACCCGATACTGGATCGGCCGCCCTACCGGCGGGCCCATTTCCAGCGACTGTACGTTGGTACCGATGCCAACGAACTCTTCATGCAGGATCTTCTGCAAGCGATCCATCATGGCCTGACGCTCTTCGAAGCCTTTACTGACGATCACCAACTGCGCGTAGTAGGGGTTCTGCAACTGTTGGTCGAGGGGCAGGTAGAAACGAATGGCACCTTGGCCGATGTAGGTGCTCCAGTGCACCAGGTCCGGGTCATCCTTGATCCGCGCCTCGAAGCGGTCGACCACCTTGCGCGTCTCCTCGATCGAGGCGTTCTGCGGCAGGTTGAGGTCGACCAGAATTTCAGGGCGGTCCGAGGACGGGAAGAACTGGTTCTGGACAAAGCGCTCACAGAAAATGGCCAACGCGAACAACAGCACCGTACCGATGATGGTCAGCCAGCGGTTGCGCATGCACCACAGCAGGCCACCTTCGAACGCTCGCCCTACTCGCCCGGTCTGCTCCTCGTGTGCCTTGACCTTGCTGCTCAGGATATGCACGCCCAGTACCGGAGCGAAGAACACCGCCACCACCCACGACACGATCAACGCCACGGCGATGACCGCGAACAAGGTGTAGGTATATTCGCCCGCCGAGCTGGCATTGAGCCCAATCGGCACGAAGCCGGCAACGGTCACCAAGGTGCCGGTGAGCATGGGGAATGCGGTAGAGGTATAGGCGAACGTCGCCGCCTGCTCCTTGCTCTCGCCCATCTCCAGCCGCGTGACCATGACCTCCACGGTGATCATCGCATCATCCACCAGCAGGCCAAGGGCAATGATCAACGCCCCCAGCGAAATCCGCTGCATGGTGATGCCGCTGTACTCCATGAACACGAACACCATCGCCAGCACCAACGGAATCGAGCAGGCCACCACCAACCCTGCACGCACACCGAGGCTGATAAAGCTCACCGCCAATACAATCACCACCGCTTCGAACAGTGCGCTAGTGAAGCCGCCGACTGCCTGCTTCACGACCACCGCCTGGTCTGACACGGTGTGCACACCCACCCCGACCGGCAGGTCGGTGATCACGCTGTCCATTTTCTTCTTCAGCGCCGCACCGAATACCTGCATGTTGCCGCCGGCCTTCATGCCGATAGCCAGGCCGATCGCGGTCTGGCCGTTGAAGCGGAACATGGGCGTGGGCGGGTCGACGTAGCCACGCTCGATATCAGCGATATCGGCCAGGCGGAAGAAGCGGTCGTTGATCCTCAGGTTGACGGTTTGCAGGTCTTTTTCGGATGCGAACTGCCCGGTGGTGCGCACCGAAATGCGCTCTGGCCCAGCCTCGATCACCCCGGCTGGCGTTACTGCGTTCTGTGATTGCAAGGCCTGCATGACCTGGCGCTGGTCGATACCCAGCGCTGCCAGTTTGCGGGTCGAGAAGTTCAGGTACAGCACTTCGTCCTGGGTGCCGACCAGCTCTATCTTGCCGATGTTGGGCACTTCGCGCACTTCGGCGCGGGCTTGTTCAACGTAGTCGCGCAGTTGGCGCAGGGTCAGGCCGTCAGAGGTAAAGGCGTAGATCGAGCCGAACACGTCACCGAATTCGTCGTTGAAGGCAGGCCCCTGAATACCCTGCGGGAACTGGCCGCGGATGTCCTGGATTTTCTTGCGCACCTGGTACCAGATTTCCGGGATGTCCTTGGCTTTGGTGGTGTCGCGCAGGTACACGTAGACGGTGGACTCACCCGGACGGGTGTAGCTTTTGGTGTAATCGAGGGAATCGAGCTCCTCCAGCTTCTTCTCGATGCGGTCGGTGACCTGGTATAGGGTTTCGTCCTGAGTCGCACCCGGCCAGCGGGTCTGGATGACCATGGTTTTGATGGTGAATGACGGGTCTTCCTCACGCCCGAGGTTGAAGTACGAAAAAATCCCCATCAGCAGGCCAACGAACATCAGGTACCAGACGAATGACTGGTGCTTGAGCGCCCATTCGGAGAGGTTGAAGCTTCCTTTCATTGCGCATCCTCGTCGAAGGTGACCTTCTGGCCAGGCTTCAGGCTGTTCACACCTGCGGTAACCACGCGCTCACCGGGCTGTACGCCCGACGTCAGGACAATGCTGTCGGCGGTGCGGTCGATCAGCGCCACGTCACGGGTTGCCACGGTCTTCTGCTGTGTATCGATCACCCACACCTGAGTCTTGCCGTCACGCTCCAGCAACGCGCTCGCGGGCAGCTCGCTACGCGGCGTCACTTCCGAACTCAGGGTCACGCTGATGGCAGTGCCCAAGTGGAACGCCGCCGGCGTGCTGGCCAGGGTCAGGCGGGCGCGCCGGGTACGGGTGGTGGCGTCGGCCTGGGGCTCCAGCTCGCGTAGGCTGGCCGTGGTATTGATGGTTGGGTCGAGCTGTGAGGCAACGGTAAAGGTCAGGCCTTTGTTCAACTGCTCGGCCAAGCCGATCGGCAGGTCGATCACCGCTTCCTTCACGTCCGGCCGGGCCAAGGTCACCACGGATTGCCCGGCGGTAACGGTTTGCCCGGCTTCGGCCTGCCACGCGGTGATCACGGCGGCGTGGTCGGTGCGCAGGGTGCTGTAGTCGAGCTGGTCACGGGCCTGGCTGAGCGCGGAGCGCGCCTGCTCCAACGCCGCGCTGGTGGTTTTCAGGTTGGTCTGGGCGATGTCCAGCTGGGCCTGGGCGCCCACGCCACGGTCATACAGCTGTTGCTGGCGACGGGCATCGGCCTGGGCGTTGATCCACTGTGCCTGCACCTTGGCCAGGTCGCCTTCGGCGGCACGCAACTGGTTCTGCTGGTCGGTCGGGTCGAGGGTGGCCAGGGTGTCGCCCGGCTTCACCTGGGCACCGACATCCAGCCAGCGCCGGGCAATGCGCCCGGAAACCCGAAAGCCCAGGGTGCTTTCGAAGCGCGCCTGGATACTGCCGGCGAAGCGGCCCAGCTGCGATTGCACCTGGGGTTCGACCTTGACCGACAGCACCGGCCGAATCGGCTCGGGTGCCTCGTCCTCGCTACTGCAGCCCACTAGCAGCACGCCGGCTGACAGCATCAGCAACAGGCGCTTCATAACTCACCCCCTGGGGCCTTGGCATCGACCTTCTGCACCTGCATGCCGGGGTGCAGCAACTGGCCGCCGTTGACCACCACGCTCTCGCCGCCTTTGAGGCCGCTGGCGACCACGATCTTGCCGGTGAGGTAACGGCTGACTTCAACTTTGCGCAGCTCCACCTTGTCGCCCTCGCCCACCACCCACACGGCGGGTTCATGCAAGGCCTTGGTCAACGCCGACCACGGCAGTTCGACGCTGGGCCGGCCCTGAGCGTTGGTGGTAGCAGTGACCGGTGCGCCCAGTTGCATGCCCGGTGGCACGTCTTTCAGGCCAACCTTGACCTGCACCGTGCCGCTTTGCGCCGACACCGTGGGGGTGATTTCGCGCACGAAGCCATGGGCCTGGACCTTGGGGTCGTCCAACAGGCTGACGACCACCCCGGCATCGCTGGGCGGCGCGACCAGCAGCGACTCGTAGACGTTGAACACCGCATCGCGGTCGCCATCGGTAGCCAGGCTGAAGATCGGCATGGTGGCCTGTACCACCTGCCCGACTTCGGCCTGGCGCTGAGTGATTACCCCAGCGGCCTCGGAGACCAGTGCGGTATAGCTGAGTTGTTCGTTGGCGTTGGCCAGCTGCGCCTGGGCGGCCTTGAGGGCGCTCTGGTTGCTGCGCAACGCGGCTTCGGCGGAGTCGTATTCACTCTGGCTGGTGTAGCCCTTGGGCAGCAGTTTCTGCTGGCGCACGAAGGCGGCACTGGTCTGGGTGACCCGCGCTTGCGCGGCGAACACCTCGGCCTTGGCCGAGTCGACGTTGTTCTGCAAGTCTTTTGGGTCCAGCCGCGCCAGCACCTGGTTGGCCTTGACGTGGTCGCCCACGTCCACGCTGCGCGAAATGATCTTGCCGCCTACGCGGAACGAGAGGTCGGTCTGCACCCGCGCCTGCACATCGCCGGTCAGGGTGACCCTGGCAGCGAAATCGGTGGGCTGGACCTGTTGCACACCCACCCGAGGCAGCGTCTCGGGAACCTCTTCCTTGCTACAACCGGTGAGCATGGACAGCAAGCCCAAGCTTGCCAGCAACAGTGGACGCGTCACCCTCATGCAGGCTCCTAGCTTGCGCACAAATGATTTGTGAGATGCGACTGTCAGCGTAGTTCAGGGTTCGGTAAACATCACTGATGGAGATCACTCAGGCATTTTCAGCCCCTGCGCGGGCCCTTTCGCGGGTGAACCCGCTCCCACAGGGTGGACTGCCCCCGAAAAGGTCGGTACAGCCACCCACAAGCCCCCTGCCATATCCAGAAACTATCCAAAGCACTTTCGCGGTTTCACAGCCACTACCTTGGAGAGGTCACTTTTCCAGGAAGAAACCAATGCCTCAGGCTCAATCACACCTGCTCCGCCGTGGTCGCTATTCAGAACTCGGCAGGCTGTACCTGCTTACTACTGTTACCCATCAACGCAAGCCACTGTTCCATGACTTTCATCATGCAAGGCTGGTCATCCACCAACTGCGGCAATCCGAGCATGAGCACGCCTGCCGCTCAATGGCCTGGGTACTGATGCCGGACCATCTGCATTGGCTAATCGAGTTGAAAGGCACGACGCTGGGTACGTTGATGCGCAGATTCAAATCCAGATCCAGTCTGGTTTTGCATCAGGCGGGGGTTGAGCATGACCCGGTGTGGCAGCCTGGGTATCAGGACCGAGCATTGAGACGGGAGGGAAGCATGGTTCAGGTCGCCAGAAACATCGTTGCCAACCCCTTGCGTAACGGGCTGGTGAAGAGTGTCAGAGACTATCCACATTGGGATGCGATATGGCTTTGAATCGGTGGGAGAGCCTTCGCGGGTAAACCCGCACCCACAGGTACTGCGCAGGTCTTGAAGACTGCACATGCCCCTGTGGGAGCGGGTTTACCCGCGAAAGGGCCGGGTCAGGCCGAAGCCGCAACCTGAGCCGGGCGCTTGACCTGTGGCTGCGAGGCGTTGGCCGCAGCACCCTCTTCGATCGCCTGCTGAATCGCCTTGCGACGACGCTCTTCGCTCCGGCGGCTGAAGTACCAGACAAAGAAGGTCACCAGCGACACCGACAGCAGAATCAGACTGGCCACGGCGTTGATCTCTGGCTTCACGCCCAAGCGCACCGCCGAGAACACTTCCATCGGCAAGGTGGTCGAGCCTGGGCCGGATACGAAGCTGGCCAACACCAGGTCATCCAGCGACAGGGCGAACGACATCATGCCGCCCGCCGCCAGCGATGGCGCGATCATCGGGATGGTGATCAGGAAGAACACCTTCCACGGCTTGGCACCCAGGTCCATCGCCGCTTCCTCGATCGACAGGTCCAGCTCACGCAGGCGTGCCGACACCACTACCGCCACATACGCCGCACAGAACGTGGTGTGGGCAATCCAGATGGTGACGATACCGCGCTCCTGCGGCCAGCCGATCATCTGCGCCATGGCCACGAACAGCAGCAACAGAGACAGACCGGTGATCACTTCAGGCATTACCAGCGGCGCGGTAACCAGGCCACCGAACAGCGTGCGGCCCTTGAAGCGGGTGACCCGGGTCAGCACGAAAGCTGCCAGGGTACCCAGCGCCACCGCCGCCACCGCCGTGTAGCAGGCGATTTCGAGCGAGCGCATCACCGAACCCATCAGCTGGGTGTTGTCGAGCAGGCCGACGTACCATTTGATCGACCAGCCGCCCCACACCGTCACCAGCTTGGAGGCGTTGAACGAGTAGATCACCAGGATCAGCATCGGCAGGTAGATGAACAGCAAGCCGAGCACCAGCATCAGCTTGGAGAAACTGAAGCGTTTCATGCGCGGCCCTCCATTTCTTTGGCCTGGCTGCGGTTGAACAGCAGGATCGGCACGATCAGGATCGCCAGCATCACCACCGCCAATGCAGACGCCACCGGCCAGTCACGGTTGTTGAAGAACTCCTGCCACAGCACTTTACCGATCATCAGGGTTTCCGGGCCGCCGAGCAGTTCAGGGATCACGAACTCGCCCACCACCGGGATGAACACCAGCATGCAGCCGGCGATGATGCCGTTCTTCGACAGCGGCACGGTGATTTTCCAGAAGCTGTTGAAGGTGCTCGACCCCAGGTCAGAAGCAGCCTCCAGCAACGAAGGGTCATGCTTAACCAGGTTGGCAAACAGCGGCAGGATCATGAACGGCAGGTACGAATAGACCACGCCGATGTACACCGCCAGGTTGGTGTTGAGGATCTGCAGTGGCTGGTCGATCAGCCCGGTCCACATCAGGAAACCGTTGAGCAAGCCGTTGTTGCTGAGGATGCCCATCCAGGCATAGACGCGGATCAGGATCGCGGTCCAGGTCGGCATCATGATCAGCAGCAGCAGGACCGTCTGGGTCTCCTTCTTGGCGTTGGCAATGGCGTAGGCCATCGGGAAGCCGATCAGCAGGCACAGAATGGTGCTGAAGAAGGCCATCTTCAACGACCCCAGGTAGGCCGAGATATACAGCTCATCCTCGGTCAACAGCCCATAGTTGGCCAGGTTGAGCACCAACTGAATCTTGTCTTCGACGTAGGTGTAGATCTCGGTATACGGCGGGATCGCCACGTCGGCTTCGGCAAAACTGATCTTCAGGACAATGAAGAACGGCAGCATGAAGAACAGGAACAGCCAGATGAACGGCACGCCGATCACCAGGTGCCGCCCCTCCGGGACCAGGCGCTGGAAGGCTCGCTTGAGCTTGCGCAGTTTCATGACCGCAGTACCACGCCGCTGTCGTCTTCCCACCATACGTACACTTCATCGCCCCAGGTCGGACGAGTGCCCTGGCGTTCGGCGTTGGCGACGAACGACTGGACAACCTTGCCGCTCGGCAGCTCGACGTAGAACACCGAGTGGCCGCCCAGGTAGGCGATGTCGTGGACCTTGCCGCGCGACCAGTTGTGCTCGCAGGTCGGCTGCTGGGTGGTGACCAGCATCTTTTCCGGGCGCAAGGCGTAGGTGATGTGCTTGTCTTCCACCGAGGTGGTGATGCCGTGGCCCACGTAGATCTTGCGCTCCAGCTCCGGGCTGGCAATGATCGCGTGGCCTTCGGCGTCGTCGACCACTTCACCTTCGAACAGGTTGACGTTACCGATGAATTCGCACACCAGGCGGCTGGTAGGCGTCTCGTAGATGTCCACCGGCGAGCCGATCTGGGCGATCCAGCCCAGGTGCATGATGGCGATGCGCTGGGCCATGGTCATGGCCTCTTCCTGGTCGTGGGTCACCATCACGCAGGTCACGCCTACGCGCTCGATGATCTCCACCAGTTCCAGCTGCATCTGCGAACGCAGTTTCTTGTCCAGCGCACCCATTGGCTCGTCGAGCAGCAGCAGCTTGGGGCGCTTGGCCAGCGAGCGGGCCAACGCCACACGTTGACGCTGGCCACCCGACAACTGGTGCGGCTTGCGCTTGGCGTACTGGGTCATGTGCACCAGCTTGAGCATCTCGGCCACACGGGCATCGATCTCGGCCTTGGGCATCTTGTCCTGCTGCAGGCCGAAGGCGATGTTCTGCGCCACGGTCATATGCGGGAACAGCGCGTAGGACTGGAACATCATGTTGATCGGCCGCTCGTAGGGCGGCATATCGGTGATGTCGACGCCATCGAGGAAAATCCGCCCTTCGGTTGGGCGCTCGAAGCCGGCCAGCATGCGCAGCAAGGTGGACTTGCCGGATCCGGAGCCACCCAGCAGGGCGAAGATCTCACCCTTGCGGATTTCCAGGGACACATCCTCTACGGCGATGGTTTCGTCGAACTTCTTCGTGACCCGGTCGATTTTGACCAGCACCTGCTTGGGTTGCTGGCCACCCTCGAGGGCTTTCTTATAGGCACCGGAGGCAACTGCCATGAGTGAAACTCCCAACAAGATTTGTGTGCCCGCCCCTGCTTGGACGGCGGGCCTGGATTGTTACTTGCCCGACTTGACCTTGGTCCAGCTACGGGTCATCAAACGTTGCACCTTGGGCGGCAACTCTGAATTCACGAACATCTTGTCCAGCACATCCTGCGGTGGGTAAACCGCAGCGTCGGTCCTCACGGCCTGGTCCATCAGGTCGCCAGCCTTGGGGTTCGGGTTGGCGTAACCGACGTAATCGCTGACCTGGGCGATAACCTCAGGTTTCAGCAAATAGTTGATGAAGGCATGCGCCTCTTTGACGTTCTTGGCGTCCTTGGGGATCGCCAGCACGTCGAACCAGAGGTTGCCGCCTTCCTTGGGAATGGCGTAGGCCAGGTTCACGCCCTTCTTCGCTTCTTCAGCGCGGGCCTTGGCCTGGAACACATCACCCGAGAACCCTGCCGCGACGCAAATGTCGCCGTTGGCCAGGTCGGTGATGTACTTGGACGAGTGGAAGTAGGTCACGTACGGGCGCACCGCCAGCAGCTTCTGCTCGGCCTTGGCGTAATCCTTGGGGTCGGTGCTGTTGGGGTCGAGGCCCATGTAGTTGAGCACCGCCGGGAGCATTTCGTCCGCCGAGTCGAGGAAGGCCACACCGCACTTGGAGAGCTTCTTCATGTTCTCGGGCTCGAACAAGACGGCCCAGGAGTCGATGGTGTCCACGCCCAGCGCGGCCTTCACCTTGTCGACGTTGTAACCGATGCCGTTGGTGCCCCACAGGTAAGGCACGGCGTACTGGTTGCCTGGATCGTTCTTTTCCAGGCGCTTCATCAACGCCGGGTCGAGGTTGGCATAATTGGGCAGCAGGTTCTTGTCGAGCTTCTGGAACGCGCCCGCCTTGATCTGCTTGCCGAGGAAATGGTTGGACGGCACCACTACGTCATAGCCGGTGTTACCGGCCAGCAGTTTGCCTTCCAGGGTTTCGTTGGAGTCGAACACGTCCTGCACGGGCTTGATGCCCGTGGCTTTCTCGAAGTCCGCGAGTGTGGTCGGGCCGATGTAGTCGGACCAGTTATAGAGATGCACCGTTGGCGCCGCTTGGACGCTGCATGCCAGCGTCAGGCCCGCGCCGGCCATCAAGGCCTTGCGGAATACAGAAATAGACAAGTGGGTGGTCCTCACAATCAGTGCCTGGGTAGCGACAGTGCTGCCGCACACGCAAAACCGGCGCGCAACTTACCTTCGCAGCTTCGATGCCGCAATCATCAATTGCCTTTCACTGGCTCTGAGCCGGAAATCCCCGGCCCAGAGGTGCCGCATCGGGCTTACTTGCCCGACTTGATCTTGGTCCAGCTGCGGGTGATCACACGCTGGGCAGAAGCTTCAGGCGCAGCGATTGCGTACAGCTGCTTCTTCACTTCGGCAGGCGGGTAGATGCTCGGGTCGCTGGTAATGTCCTTGTCCACGAACTGGGTAGCCGCAGCATTGCCGTTCGGGAAGCGCACGGCGTTGGTGATTTCAGCCATGACTTCTGGCTGCATCAGGAAGTCCATGAACTGGTAGGCAGCGTCTTTATGCTCGGCATCTTTCGGGATGGCGACCATGTCGTAGAAAGTACCGGCACCTTCTTTCGGAATGATGTAGTCCACTTTGATCTTGTCGCCGGCTTCGTGGGCACGGGCCTTGGCCTGCTCGACGTCACCCGAATAACCGACGGCCACGCAGATGTTGCCGTTGGCCAGGTCGCCAATGTACTTGGACGAGTGGAAGTAGGTGATCGAAGGACGGACCTTGAGGAACAGGTCCTCGGCGGCCTTCAGGTCTTCTTTCTTGGTGCTGTTGCTCGGCAGGCCCAGGTAGTGCAGTGCGGCCGGCAGCATTTCGGTCGGGGCATCCAGGAAGCTTACGCCGCAGCTCTTGAGCTTGGCGATGTTCTCAGGCTTGAACACGGCGTCCCACGAGTCGATGTGGTCGACACCCAGCGCGGCCTTGACCTTCTCCGGGTTGTAGCCGATGCCGATGGAGCCCCACATGTACGGGAAGGCGTGCTTGTTGTCCTTGTCGCTGGCATCGCCAACGGCCTTGAGCAGGTCGGGGTCGAGGTTTTTCCAGTTCGGCAGTTTCGAACGGTCCAGTTCCTCGTACACACCCGCCTTGATCTGCTTGGCCAGGAAGTTGTTCGAGGGCACGACGATGTCATAGCCCGACTTACCTGCCAGCAGCTTGGCTTCCAGGGTTTCGTTGCTGTCGAAGACGTCGTACTTGACCTTGATACCGGTCTGCTTTTCGAACTTGGCGATGGTGTCCGGCGCGATGTAGTCCGACCAGTTGTAGACGTTCAACACCTTGTCGTCAGCCTGTGCAGCAGTAGCCATGGCACCCATCAGGGCTGCGGCCAGCAACGTCTTGCCCATTTTATTCATGCGTCATGCTCCAGAATTTTTTATTTAGCCATCTGTTCAGCAGCCAGGACCTACGGTGCAGAGCGCGCGGCGACTGAAACAGTCGCTAGTCTGGCAAGTTACAAGGCCCTGTATCAAGGAAAGCAGGACCCTGTAACGACTTAATGTCACATCGCTAGCCTAGCAGGTGCTCAGTTGATCGCCTCAAGGGTCAAATCGAGGCATTTGCGCGCCTTTTCCACCAGCTCGTCGATCTCCGCGTGGCTGATGACCAGCGGCGGCGCGATGATCATGGTGTCACCCACCGCACGCATGATCAGGCCGTTGTCGAAGCAGAAGGTGCGGCAGATCATGCCCACGCCCTTGCCTTCGTAACGGCTGCGGGTGGCCTTGTCCTTCACCAGCTCGATCGCACCGAGCATGCCCAGGCCGCGTACTTCACCCACCAGCGGGTGGTCCTGCAGTTCACGCAAACGCTTTTGCAAATACGGTGCCGCTTCTGTGCGCGCCTTCTCGACAATTTTCTCGTCGCGCAGGATGCGCAGGTTTTCCAGGCCCACCGCGGCCGCCACCGGGTGGCCGGAGTAAGTGAAGCCGTGGTTGAAATCGCCGCCTTCGCTGATCACCTTGGCCACGGTGTCACGCACGATCACACCGCCCATGGGGATGTAACCGGAGGTCAGGCCCTTGGCGATGGTCATCAGGTCGGGTTTGAGGTCGTAGTAGTCTGAGCCGAACCACTCGCCGGTACGGCCAAAACCGCAAATCACTTCGTCGGCGACGAACAGGATGTCGTACTTGGCGAGAATCTCCTTCACCTTCGGCCAGTAGGTTTCCGGCGGGATGATCACGCCGCCTGCGCCCTGGATAGGCTCGGCGATGAAGGCGGCGACGTTGTCTTCGCCCACTTCGAGAATTTTCTTTTCCAGCTGCTCGGCTGCCCACACACCGAACGCATCCGGGGTCATGTCGCCGCCTTCACCAAACCAGTACGGCTGCGGGATGTGCACGATGCCGGGAATCGGCAGGCCACCCTGCTCGTGCATGCCGCTCATGCCACCCAGGCAGGCACCGGCGAAGGTGGAACCGTGGTAGCCATTGATACGGCTGATGATGGTCTGCTTGTGCGGCTTGCCCTTCAGCGCCCAGTAGTGGCGCACCATGCGCAGCACGGTGTCGTTGCCTTCGGAGCCGGAGCCGGTGAAGAACACATGGGTCATGCCTTGCGGCGCCACATCGGTGATCGCCTTGGCCAGCTCAAGCGCCGGCGGGTGAGCGGTCTGGAAGAACAGGTTGTAGTACGGCAGCTCGCGCATCTGCTTCTCGGCCGCCTGTACCAGTTCCTCGCGGCCATAACCGACCGCCACGCACCACAGGCCGGCCATGCCGTCGAGAATCTTGTGGCCCTCGCTGTCCCACAAATGCACACCCTGGGCCTTGGTGATGATGCGCGGCCCCTTCTCCTTCAGTTGCTTGTAGTCACTGAAGGGGGCGAGGTGATGCTCCCCACTGAGGGTTTGCCATTCACGGGTTTGCGGGTTGTTGACGCTCATGTGCTTCTCCGTAATTCGACCGCCGCGCTCCTGCGGCACCAGGGTTGATCAGACAGCGAACAGCAGGAACTCACGCTCCCACGAACTGATGACGCGTTTGAAGTTTTCGTGCTCGGCGCGCTTGGTGGCGACATATCCGGTAATGAATTTTTTGCCCAGGTATTGCACCAGCGCACGGCTGTTTTCCATGCGTTCCAAGGCATCTTCGATGGTCAGTGGCAGGCGCAGGTTGCGGCGCTCATAACCACGGCCCTGTACCGGCGCGCTGGCCTCGATGCCTTCGACCATACCGATGTAGCCACACAGCAAGCTGGCGGCGATGGCCAGGTAAGGGTTGGCGTCGGCGCCCGGCAGGCGGTTCTCGACCCGGCGGCTTTGCGGGCCGGCATCCGGTACGCGCAAGCCGACCGTGCGGTTTTCTTCGCCCCACTCCACGTTCACCGGCGCCGAGGTGTCGGGCAGGAAGCGGCGGAACGAGTTGACGTTGGGCGCGAACAGCGGCAGCGCCTCGGGGATGAACTTCTGCAGGCCACCAATGTGGTTGAGGAATAGCGCGCTCATGCTGCCGTCTTCATTGCTGAAGATGTTCTTGCCGGTAGCCACATCGACCACGCTCTGGTGCAGGTGCATGGCACTGCCCGGCTCGCCGGTCATCGGCTTGGCCATGAAGGTGGCGGCCACGTTGTGCTTGAGCGCCGCCTCGCGCATGGTGCGCTTGAACACCAGAATCTGGTCGGCCAGGTGCAGGGCGTCGCCGTGACGGAAGTTGATTTCCATCTGCGCCGTGCCGTCTTCGTGGATCAGCGTGTCGAGGTCCAGCTGCTGCAGTTCGCACCAGTCGTAGACGTCTTCGAACAGCGGGTCGAATTCGTTGGCGGCTTCGATGGAGAACGACTGACGGCCGGTCTCTGGGCGGCCGGAGCGGCCTACCGGGGGCTGCAGCGGGAAGTCCGGGTCTTCGCTGCGCTTGGTCAGGTAGAACTCCATCTCGGGCGCGACGATCGGCTGCCAGCCCTTGTCGGCGTACAGCTGCAGGACTTTCTTCAGCACGTTGCGCGGCGACAGTTCGACCGGGTTGCCCTTTTTGTCGTAGGTGTCGTGGATGACCTGGGCGGTCGGCTCGATGGCCCACGGTACAAGGAACACGGCGTTTTCGTCGGGGCGGCAGATCATGTCGATGTCGGCCGGGTCGAGCAGTTCGTAATAGATGTCGTCGTCGACGTAGTCGCCGGTCACCGTCTGCAGCAACACGCTCTCGGGCAGGCGCATGCCTTTTTCGGCGATGAATTTGTTGGTGGGCGAAATCTTGCCGCGCGTGATGCCGGTCAGGTCACTGATCATGCATTCGACTTCGGTGATCTTGTGCTCTTTCAACCAATCGGTGAGCTGGTCGAGGTTGTTACTCATAAATACCTCAGGAGGTAAGGTGGTCCACGTCTTGATTCTGGATGGAGTAGATTGCTAAAGCAAAAACCCACGCGCAGAGCCACAGTGGATACACTGAAATCAGCTGTGTCCGTAATGAGTTCGAAAGGCAGGAAGACGAAACGAAGGGCGGCAAGCCGCTACGAGGGCGGGCCTGGGAGCACCAAACGTCAATTATTGCGGCCAGGGCGACCACGCCATTGACGATGCTTGCAAAAACGACGGATGTACCTGATGACACCGCGCAGGCAGTGCTTTCAGGTCGCGGCAAGCGGACCATGTGACCCTCGTATTATTGTGTTCTGGGTTGAGACCGAGCTTAGCCTTGTTCATTTTTTTACACAACACCTCCGTAAAAAATAAAACACGGTGCACCGGAGATAGCCCTTTACGCGGTAAATAGCGGATAATGCTTTGCCCCGATATGCAGCAAATCTGCCGTAGATGTGCCATTTCAGGGCATCATGGGGTTGGCTTGACATCAGTATGGCTTTTCGATTGACTGGTCCTGCAAGCCCCCCTTGATTGATATTTTTAACAACAAAGGTGTTGCATCATGTCGGTACCCCCGCGTGCCGTTCAGCTTAACGAAGCGAACGCGTTCCTTAAGGAACATCCTGAGGTTCTCTACGTTGACCTTCTGATTGCAGATATGAATGGTGTGGTGCGTGGCAAGCGCATTGAGCGCACCAGCCTCCACAAGGTTTACGAGAAAGGCATCAACCTGCCGGCCTCCCTCTTCGCCCTGGACATCAACGGTTCCACCGTCGAAAGTACCGGGCTGGGCCTGGACATCGGCGATGCTGACCGCATCTGCTATCCAATCCCCGACACGCTCTGTAACGAGCCGTGGCAAAAACGCCCCACCGCCCAGCTGCTGATGACCATGCACGAACTGGAAGGCGAGCCATTCTTCGCCGACCCACGCGAAGTGCTGCGTCAGGTGGTGAGCAAGTTCGATGAATTGGGCCTGACTATCTGCGCCGCATTCGAACTGGAGTTCTACCTGATCGACCAGGAGAACGTGAACGGCCGCCCGCAGCCACCACGCTCGCCAATTTCGGGTAAGCGCCCGCAGTCGACCCAGGTGTACCTGATCGACGACCTCGACGAATATGCCGACTGCCTGCAGGACATCCTCGAAGGCGCGAAAGAGCAAGGCATCCCAGCCGACGCCATCGTCAAGGAAAGCGCCCCGGCGCAGTTCGAAGTCAACCTGCACCACGTGGCCGACCCGCTCAAGGCCTGCGACTACGCGGTACTGCTCAAGCGGTTGATCAAGAACATCGCCTACGACCATGAAATGGACACCACCTTCATGGCCAAGCCCTACCCGGGCCAGGCAGGCAACGGCCTGCATGTACACATTTCCGTGCTGGACAAAGATGGCAACAACATCTTCACCAGCGAGGATCCCGAGCAGAACGCCGCGCTACGTCATGCTGTCGGCGGTGTGCTCGAGACCCTGCCCGCGTCCATGGCGTTCCTTTGCCCGAACGTCAACTCGTACCGCCGCTTTGGCGCACAGTTCTACGTGCCGAACGCGCCAAGCTGGGGCCTGGACAACCGCACTGTCGCACTGCGCGTGCCAACCGGCTCGGCGGACGCTGTACGTCTCGAGCACCGCGTGGCCGGTGCCGACGCCAACCCGTACCTGATGATGGCTGCCGTGCTGGCAGGCGTGCACCATGGCCTGACCAACAAGATCGAGCCAGGCGCGCCGATCGAAGGCAACTCGTACGAGCAGCTGGAGCAGAGCCTGCCGAACAACCTGCGTGATGCCCTGCGCGAGTTGGACGACAGCGAGATCCTCAACAAGTACATCGATCCTAAGTACATCGACATCTTTGTCGCGTGCAAGGAGAGCGAGCTGGAGGAGTTCGAACACTCGATCTCCGACCTCGAGTACAACTGGTACCTGCATACTGTGTAAACGAAAACGCCGCCCACAAGGGCGGCGTTTTTCATTCCAGGCCGTGTCGCCTGCTTCGCGGGTAAACCCGCTCCCACAGGGATAGCGCCAGCCTCAGGTCCGGTGAAGATCCTGTGGGAGCGGGTTCACCCGCGAAGAGGCCGGCACAGGTTTACAGGGCCTTCTCGAAAATCTTCGAATTACGCTGGTAGTTGTACAGCGAAGCCCGCGCCGCCGGCAGCCGCTCTACCCCACTCGGCGCAAAGCCGCGCTCGCGGAACCAGTGCGCAGTGCGCGTTGTGAGCACAAACAAGGTATTCAAGCCCATCTGCCGCGCCCGGCTCTCGATGCGCTCCAGCAGCTCGTCCCCACGCCCACCATGGCGGTACTCCGGGTTCACTGCCAGGCACGCCAGCTCCCCCGCCTCGGAATCGGCAATCGGGTACAGCGCCGCACAGGCGATGATCATGCCTTCACGCTCGACCACGCTGAACTGTTCGATCTCGCGCTCCAGCACCTCGCGCGAACGGCGCACCAGAATGCCCTGTTCTTCCAGCGGGCTGATCAACTCCAGCAAGCCGCCAACGTCCTCGATGCTCGCCTCACGCACCACTTCGAACTGCTCCTGCGACACCAGCGTACCGCCACCACCACGGGTGAACAGCTCGGTCAGCAGCGCACCATCCTCGGCATAGCTGACGATATGGCTACGTGCCACGCCGCCTTTGCAGGCCTCGGCTGCGGCATCCAGCAGTTCGCCCTGGTAATCGCTGCCCAGGCGCTGCAGATGCGGGGCAACCTGCTGCGGGCGCAGTTCGCGCACCAGTTTACCGTCGGCGTCCAGCAGGCCAGGCTCGGCGCCGAACAACAGCAACTTGTCGGCGCCCAGCTCGATGGCCGCACGGGTAGCCACGTCTTCGCAGGCCAGGTTGAAAATTTCCCCGGTAGGCGAGTAGCCCAGGGGCGACAACAGCACGATGGAACGCTCGTCGAGCAGACGGCTGATGCCCTTGCGGTCGACCCGGCGCACTTCACCGGTGTGGTGGTAATCCACCCCTTCAAGCACGCCGATCGGCCGTGCGGTCACCAGGTTGCCGGATGCCACGCGCAAGCGCGAGCCCTGCATGGGCGAAGCGGCGATATCCATCGACAGGCGCGCTTCGATGGCCAGGCGCAGGGCGCCGACAGCATCGATCACGCAGTCCAGCGTGGCGGCATCGGTAATGCGCATGCCCCGATGGTAGTGCGGGGTCAGGCCGCGATCGGCCAGGCGGCATTCGATCTGTGGGCGCGAACCATGTACCAGCACCAGGCGCACGCCCAGGCTGTGCAGCAGTACCAGGTCGTGGACGATATTGCCGAAGTTAGGGTGCTCCACCCCATCGCCAGGGAGCATGACCACGAAGGTGCAGTCGCGATGGGCATTGATGTACGGGGAGGCATGACGCAGCCAGTTGACGTAATCGGGCATGACAGGGCCTGTGGATAAGTGGACGGAGAACGGCGATACAGGGGGCGTTCAGAATCATCGTCGGAACAGGCTTGCGGTCACGCGCGGTCTCCTCTAGGCAGGAACGAATCAGTTCGATTGACGTTTAGTGCAGGCAATAGTGCCGAATCAAGTCACGCAATAGACGCACGGTAGGCTCGATTCGTGACATTTCAAGGTATTCGCCGGGCTGGTGGGCACAGGCGATGTCGCCAGGGCCCAGCACGATGGTCTGGCAACCCAGCTGCTGAAGATAAGGCGCTTCGGTGCCGAACGCCACCGCTTCGGCGCGGTGGCCGGTCAGCCGTTCCGCGACGTGTACCAGCTCGGCATCGGCGGCCTGTTCGAACGGCGGCACCTCCGGGAACAGTGGCGCGTAGTCGATGCGTACATCATGACGCTCCGCCACGGGCACCAGCTTTTCGCGAATGGCCGCGCGCAGTTGCTCCACGTCCATGCCCGGCAGCGGCCGCAGGTCGAATTCCAGGGCACATTGGCCGCAGATACGGTTGGGGTTGTCACCCCCGTGGATGCAACCAAAGTTCAGGGTCGGGGTCGGCACGGTGAACTGCGGGTTGCGGTAGGTTTGCTGCCATTGCTGGCGCAGGCCCATCAGCTCGCCCATCACCGCGTGCATGGCTTCCATGGCGCTGCGGCCCAGGCTTGGGTCCGACGAATGGCCGCTGCGCCCAAGGATGTCGATGCGGTCCATGAGAATGCCCTTGTGCATGCGGATCGGCCGCAGCCCGGTAGGCTCACCGATAACCGCCGCACGACCAAGAGGCTGGCCGGCCTCGGCCAGGGCGCGGGCGCCGGACATGGAGCTTTCTTCGTCACAGGTGGCGAGGATCAACAGCGGCTGCTTGAAGTCGTGCTCCAGCAGCGGGATGACCGCTTCGATGACCAGGGCGAAGAAGCCCTTCATGTCGCAGCTGCCCAAGCCAACCCAACGGCCATCGGCCTCGGTCAGCTTCAGCGGGTCGCTGGCCCACAGCTGTTCGTCATACGGAACGGTATCGCTGTGCCCGGCCAGCACCAGGCCTCCCGGGCCGGTGCCGCGACTGGCCAGCAGGTTGAACTTGCCGGGGCTGACCTGTTGGATGTCACACCTGAAACCCAAGTCGCCCAGCCAGCCCGCCAGCAGGTCGATGACCTGGCGGTTGGACTGGTCCAGCGCGGGCTGGGTGCAACTGACCGAAGGCGCGGCGATCAAGGCGGCGAACTGGTCTTTCAGCGTCGGCAACGGCATGCGCGTACTCCTCGGAAGCGTTGCCCATCATAGGACTATCCGCTGTCTGGAATAAACCGTTGAGGGCGGACTGCTGTAGACTCTCCGCCAACCACGCCCCCCTCTTTCGAGTCTGTGATGCACAAAGAAACCGAACTGAAGCTCCGCGCCAGCCGCGAGACCCTTGCCGCCCTGCGCGAGCACCCTCTGCTGAAAAAGCGCAACAAGTCCGGCTGGCAGACCCGTGAACTGCTCAACCAGTACTTCGACACCCCCGAGCGTGAGTTGTCCGCCGCCCGTGTCGCGCTGCGCCTGCGCCGCGATGGCGACGCCATCATCCAGACCCTCAAATGCCGCGGTACCAGCGTGGCCGGCCTGTCCGAGCGCAACGAGTACGAATGGAACCTGGACAAGGTCAAGCTCGACCTGAAAAAGCTGGACGCCACTTGCTGGCCCGAGCAGTTGGCCAACCTGGACAAGAAAACCATCAAGCCGCTGTTCACCACCGACTTCAGCCGTGAATACGCCGAAATCGCCTGGGGCCGTGGCAAGAGCAAGGTGGTGATCGAGGCGGCGCTGGACCAGGGTTTCGTGATCGCCGGCAAGCGCAAGGAAGAGATCTGCGAGCTGGAGCTGGAGCTGCGCGAAGGTGACCCGCAAGCATTGCTGGAACTGGCCGCCGAACTCGCCGCCAGCCTGCCACTGATGCCCTGCGACATCAGCAAGGCCGAGCGCGGCTACCGACTGCTGGAGCCGGACAGCTACGAACTGGGCCTGCCGCATACCGAGCTGGAAGCCGAAATGGCCTTGGACGACGCCTATGCCGCCCTGGCCTGGCAGCTGCTGGGCAGCAGCCAGCGCCTTGCCGAGCAGTACCGCCACAACGGCCACTGGCGCCTGCTGCAGGATTGGGTCGAGTGCCTGAGTGAACTGCGTGCCCTCACCGCCAGCCTGGGCCAGGCGGCACCGCGCGCGACCACCCGCGACCTGCGCGCCAGCCTTGACGCGCTGCTCGAAGACTGGCGCCCGCTGGTTCAGGCCGGCAACGATGACGAAGATATCCGCCGCGCCGCGCCCGAGCAGTTCGCCGAAGAGCTGGAAGACGTACGCTGGGGCCAGTTCTCACTGGAAACCTCGCGCTGGCTGCTGGCCCGCGCCTGGACCACAGAGCGCAAGGGCCGTGGCGAGCGCCAGGGCAAGGCGCAGCTGGCCAGCTGGCTGGGGCACCTGCTGGGCGAGGAAGGCCGAGCGTTGAAGCTGCCACTGTACACCCAGCGCCCGGAAGACCTGGCCGAGCAGTTGCCACGTATCGAGCAACTGCTGGCCTGGCTGCACCACGCCCGCCAGGTGCTGGAAGCACCGCAAATGGACCGCCTGTATGGCGACCTGAAGAAGCTGCATGAGCTGGCCGAACTGCCGATCAGCGATGAAGTGCTGGAAGCGCGTATCGAGCAGGCTCGGGCAGTGGATCAGAGCCGCGGTTGGAAGCACCTGCTCAAGGCTTGATCCCCTCTGGAGGCTAACACAGCCTTTGTAGGAGCGGCCTTGTGTCGCGAAAGGGGTGCGAAGCACCCCCAGGATTTGTGCAATTAAGCTGATATTGCTGGGGCCGCTTTGCGGCCCTATCGCGACACAAGGCCGCTCCTACAAGGGACCGCGCCAGCAGGTTTGAAGCTGCCTCACCGCGACAGTGGCAGGCTGGTGGTGGACTTGATCTCCGACAGCGCCACAATCGAGTTCACTTCCTGAATGCCCGGCACGTTCGACAGCTTTTCGAAGAAGAAGCGCTCGTAAGCTTCGATGTCCGATGTGACGATGCGCAGCAGAAAGTCCACAGACCCCATTAGCACATAACACTCCAGCACCTCCGGAAACCCGCGGATCGCCTCGGTGAATTCGGTAAAGTTGGAACGCCCGTGAGCATTGAGCTTCACCTCGGCAAAAATCTGCGTGTTCAGGCCGACCTTCTTGCGGTCCAGCAAGGTTACCTGCCCGCGAATTACCCCCTCTTCCTTCAACCGCTGAATACGCCGCCAGCACGGCGATTGCGAAAGCCCCACGCGCTCGGCGATCTGTGCACTGGACAGTGAAGCGTCCTCTTGCAGTAGTTCGAGAATACGGCGATCGTAGGCGTCCAGCTGGCTGTGCATTGATATGCCTCCAAATACGCGACCTATGAATTGATTAATTCGCAAAGCCCGCGAAAAGATCAAATCATAGCGAAAAAATACCCCGACCAACGTGCAAGAATTTCTCCCACATTTGCGGAGACCAGCATGAACGCACAGCCCCGTACCGACGCCTGGGCCGCCAACAACGCCCACAGCACCGTGCACTATCGCCTGCAGGCCGAAGCCGAGCCTGACAGCCTGTGCCGGGTGCTCAACCTGTTCGCCCTGCAATTCCTGACCCCGCACAGCGTACAGGTCAACCAGCAGGAAGACTGGCTGAACATTGAAGTCGGCATCGGCGGTTTGAGCTGGCACCGGGCCGAGGTGATTGCGCAGAAACTGCGTAACCTGGTGTGTGTTGGCGAAGTAAGCCTGACCAACCTGCAACGGGTGGAACTGGCCGCGGTCTGACAGCGCTGCTGTGGCTGTGCAGCAAAACCCCGAAACCTTTCACCTCCGATGCCTCTGCGCCGCCCGGCTAGCCTTGATCAGCACGCTCTCATCAGGCACGGACGCCCACCATGCATACCCCCGACAGCCCGGCACTCGACCTCAACTGCGTGCTCGAAGCTCTGCTCGCCGACCAGCGCTTGCATGCCAACGACACCTTGCAAGTACTCGAACACGCCACCACCCACCCCACAGGCCACCCGCTGGAGCAGATCGCTGCTTGCAGCCTGGAAGACCGCCACCACACCGGCCAACCCCTGGACCTGGACCACCTCTGCCAATGGCTGGCCAACAAGGTTGGCCAGCCCTACTTGCGCATCGACCCCATGCAACTCGACCTGCCCCAGGTCGCCGGCTTGATCTCCCCTGCCTTCGCCCAGCGCCATGGCATTCTCATCGTCGCCGCCGATGCGTCCAGCGTTACCGTCGCCAGCGCCCAGCCCTATCAGGATGACTGGCAGGCAGACCTGGCCCGTAGCCTCGGCAGATCGGTTCGGCGCGTGCTGGCCAGCCCGCTACAGATCCGCCAGTCCGGGCAGTCGTTTCAGCATCTGGCCCAATCGGTAAAAGGCGCGCAGTACCAGCAGTCGACAAGCCTGGGCGAACTCGAGCAATTGCTGGAACTGGGCAAGCGCCAGGCCGAGGCCGGTGCCGACGACGCGCACATCGTGCATATCGTCGATTGGCTGCTGCAGTACGCCATTGAACAGCGCGCCAGCGATGTCCACTTGGAGCCCCGCCGCGAACAGGGCCAGCTGCGTTACCGCATTGACGGCCTGTTGCACACTGTCTATGCCTTCCCAGCCAGCGTCACCCTGGCGCTGGTCAGCCGCCTGAAACACCTGGGCCGCATGGATGTGGCAGAAAAGCGCCGGCCGCAGGACGGTAGGTTGCAAAGCCGCCTGCCAGGCGGCAGTGAAGTGGAGCTGCGGCTATCCACCCTGCCCACCCCGTTTGGCGAAAAACTGGTGCTGCGCCTGTTCGACCCGCAGCAGCTGCAGGAGGGCTTCGACCACCTCGGCCTGCAAGGCCAGCAATTGGCCCAGTGGCAAGGCCTGCTGCACCAGCGCCAGGGCATTATCCTGGTGACTGGCCCCACCGGTTCCGGCAAGACCAGCACCCTGTACGCCAGCCTCAAGCTGCTGGCCACGCCGCAGGTCAACCTGTGCACCATCGAAGACCCCATCGAGCGCCTCGACCCTGCCTTCAACCAGCTGCAGGTGCAGCCCGCGCTGGACCTGGGTTTTGCCAACGGCGTGCGGGCCATGCTGCGCCAGGACCCGGATATCATCATGATCGGCGAAATCCGTGACCGCGAAACCGCCCTGGTGGCGGTGCAAGCTGCACTGACCGGGCACCTGGTGCTGTCGACCCTGCATACCAACGATGCTTGCGCAGCAATCACACGCTTGCTTGAGCTGGGCGTAGCCGACTACCTGATCAAGGCGACGCTGATCGGGGTCATGGCCCAACGCCTGGTGCGCACCGTGTGCACGGACTGCCAGGCACGTTCATCAGCCACTTGCCAAACCTGCCGAGGCACCGGTTTTCATGGGCGCACGGGCTTGTTCGAGCTGTTGCAGCCCAGCGAAAGCCTGCGTGCATTGATCGGTCCCCACGCCGACCTGGCACATTTACGGCGCCAGGCACTGGCCGACGGCCTGGTTGACCTGCGTCGCTGCGGAGAAGCAAAGGTGGCTAGCGGACAGACCCGTGCGGAGGAAGTGCTACGCGTCTGTAACTGACGAAAAGTCCTTTGTATTCAAGGAACTTGCCTCGTCCGAAAAGATCCAACCGCGCATCTTCAACCCTCACCCTTCGAGGTGTTTCAACATGCGTCTCAAAACCGCCATCGCCGCCGCTGCCTTGCTCTCGCTGCCTATCGGCTCGGCCATGGCCGATACCTTCTGGCGTAACGTGATGACTTCCGGTGCCACTACGGCATCGAGCTACCTGACCTCGCGCGATCACAAGCTGGTCGTGGCCGCGCAGGATGACGCCAGCAGCTTCGTCGCCAGCGAAGGCGCGATTCGCGGGCCGTTCCTGGAAGCGGCCATGCGCCAGGCACGGGCAGAGAACCCGGGGATGCAAGCGTCCGACATGGAGCTGGCCAATGCCATCCTGGCGAAGAATGCGGTAGCCGAGTAACCGCGTCGTCTGTTTCGCGGGCAAGCGCCCGCGACGCACCCACCACCGAACTCAGCGATACGCCTCCACCGGCACACAAGCACAGAACAAATTCCTGTCCCCATACACGTTGTCCACCCGGTTCACCGCCGGCCAGTACTTATGCTGGCGCGCATGAGCACTGGGTGCCACTGCCTGCTCCAGGCTATACGGCCTGTCCCACACCCCCAGTACATCCGCCAGGGTATGCGGCGCATGTTTGAGCGGGTTGTTCTCCGCCGGCCAGTTGCCCTCCTGCACCTCGGCAATTTCCGCCCGAATCGCCAGCATGGCCTCGACAAACCGGTCCAGCTCGGCCTTCGATTCACTTTCGGTCGGCTCCACCATCAGCGTGCCCGGCACCGGGAACGACATGGTCGGCGCATGGAAGCCATAGTCCATCAGGCGCTTGGCGACATCCTCCTCGCTGATGCCGGTCAGGGCCTTCAACGGCCGCAGGTCGAGGATGCACTCATGCGCCACACGCTGGTTTCGCCCGCGATAGAGCACCGGGAAAGCACCTCCCAGCTGGCTGGCCAGGTAGTTGGCCGAGAGAATCGCTACCTCGCTGGCATCGGCCAGCTGCGGGCCCATCATGGCGATATACATCCAGCTGATCGGCAAAATGCTTGCGCTGCCCCAGGGCGCGGCACTGACCGCGCTGTTGTTCGGGTCCAACCCCGGCACCGGCACCACAGGGTGGCTGGCGACGAACGGCGTAAGGTGCGCGCGAATACCAATCGGCCCCATGCCCGGGCCGCCGCCGCCATGGGGGATGCAGAAGGTCTTGTGCAGGTTCATGTGCGAAACATCGGCCCCAATGTCCGCCGGGCGCGCCAAGCCCACCTGGGCATTGAGGTTGGCACCGTCCATGTACACCTGGCCGCCGTGCTGGTGCACCACCTCGCAAATTTCGCGTATGCCCTCTTCGTACACGCCATGGGTCGAGGGGTAGGTGATCATCAGGCACGACAGGCGCTCCCCCGCCGCGTGGGCTTTGGCCTTGAGGTCGGCCAGGTCGACGTTGCCATCGTTGTCGCAATCGACGATGACCACTTCCATGCCAGCCATCTGCGCTGACGCCGGGTTGGTACCGTGCGCTGACGACGGGATCAGGCACAACGTGCGCTGCGGCTGGTGACGGCTGCGGTGGTAGCGGGTTATCGCCATCAGGCCGGCGTACTCGCCCTGAGCACCGGAGTTGGGCTGCATGCAGATGGCATCGAAGCCCGTGATCGCGCACAGCCAGCTTTCCAGCTCGTCGATCATCGCCTTGTACCCGCTGGCCTGGGACGCTGGGGCAAACGGATGCAGGTGAGCGAAACCGGGCCAGGTGATGGGTATCATCTCGCTGGTGGCGTTGAGTTTCATGGTGCAGGAGCCCAGCGGGATCATCGACTGGTTAAGCGCCAGGTCCTTGTTCTCCAGCTGCTTGAGGTAGCGCAACATCTCGGTTTCGCTGTGGTGCAGGTTGAATACCGGGTGGGCAAGCAAGGGGGTGCGCCGTACCAGGCTGGCGGGAATGCCTTCAGGCAGGGCCAACTGGTCGAGGGCGGCGATTTCCAGGCCGTGATCCACGCCTAGGAAAATATCGAGCAGGCGCAGCACCGTATGCTCGTTGCACGTTTCATCCAGGCTCACGCCCAAATGCCCGCGCCCTAGAATGCGCAGGTTGATGTGCGCCGCTTCGGCGCTTTCGATGATGGCCGCCTGCGCCCCTCCAACATCCAGGGTAAGGGTGTCGAAGAAGTGCTGGTTGAGCCGCTTGATGCCTTTGGCCTCAAGGCCGGCGGCCAGGATGAAGGTCAGCCGGTGCACGCGCTGGGCGATGCGTTGCAGGCCTTCCGGGCCGTGGTACACCGCGTAGAAGCCGGCAATGTTGGCCAGCAGCACCTGGGCCGTGCAGATGTTGGAGTTGGCCTTCTCGCGGCGGATATGCTGCTCGCGGGTTTGCAGGGCCATACGCAATGCCGTGTTACCACGGGCGTCGCGCGATACGCCGATGATGCGCCCCGGCATGGCCCGTTTGTAGTCGTCGCGGCAGGCGAAATAGGCCGCGTGGGGCCCGCCGTAGCCCATCGGCACACCAAAGCGCTGGGTCGAGCCCAGCACCACATCGGCACCCAGTTCCCCCGGTGGCGCCAGCACCACCAGGCTGAGCAGGTCGGCCGCCACGCAGGCCAGGGCCTGTTGGCTGTGCAACTGGTCGATCAGCGGGCGCAAGTCGCGCACTTCGCCATGGGTGTCGGGGTACTGCAGCAAAGCGCCGAACACCGCGTGATTGGCAAGGTTATCCACAGCATCGACGATCAGCTCGAAGCCGAAGCCCTCGGCGCGGGTCTTGAGTACCGACAGGGTCTGCGGGTGGCAGTGTTCGTCGGCGAAGAACGCGTTGCTCTTGTTGCGCGCCACCCGCTTGGCCAGGGCCATGGCCTCGGCGGCGGCGGTGGCTTCATCGAGCAGCGAGGCATTGGCCAGGGCCAGGCCGGTGAGGTCGATGACCATCTGCTGGAAGTTCAGCAGCGCCTCGAGCCGGCCCTGGGCAATTTCCGGTTGGTAGGGCGTGTAGGCGGTGTACCAGCCGGGGTTTTCCAGCACGTTGCGCAGGATGACCGTGGGGGTGATGGTGCCGTGGTAGCCCATGCCGATCAGGCTGGTCCACACCTGGTTCTGTTCGGCGTAACCGGCGAGCTTGGCCAGGGCGGCCTGTTCGTCCAGCGCCGCCGGCAGGTCGAGGGGGCGATTGAGGCGGATGTCAGGCGGTACGGTCTGCTCGATCAGCTCGTTGCGGCTGGCGACGCCCAGCACCTTGAGCATGGCCTGCTGCTCGGCGGCATCGGGGCCCAGGTGGCGACGCAGGAAAGGGTTGAGCTCTTGCAGTTGATGCAGGGATGGCGACTGGGACATGACGACGCTCTCTTCCTAGACCGGGTCTCATGGAGACTTACAAGTCTAGGAAGGGATTGCCGATTCTGCGGGGAAACTTGCTCACAGGCCTGGCCTCTTCGCGGCTAAAGCCGCGAAGCAGGCGACGCGGTGTTACTCGCCGATAGCTGCTGCGTAACCAGCAGCGTCCAGCAGCTTGTCCAGCTCGGCCTTGTCGCTTGGCTTCAGTTTGAAGATCCACGCGCCGTACGGTTCTTCGTTGAGCTGCTCTGGGCTGTCGGCCAGTTCTTCGTTGACGGCAATCACTTCGCCACCGATCGGGGCGTAGATGTCCGAAGCGGCCTTGACCGACTCGACCACGCCGGCAGCGTCGCCAGCGGCGAATACCTTGCCGACTTCGGCCAACTCGACGAACACCACGTCACCCAAGGCTTGCTGGGCGTGGTCGCTGATACCCACGGTCACGCTGCCGTCGGCTTCCAGGCGAGCCCATTCATGGCTTTCGGCAAAACGCAGGTCGGCGGGGATATTGCTCATGTCTTGAATTCCTCGATTGGCTCAGCGGTACGCCCGCCGGTTGATAATTGTTCAGATCAGGATCTTGCCGTGGCGCACGAAGGTCGGTTTGACCACCCGCACCGGGTACCATTTGCCGCGAATTTCCACCTCGGCCCGGTCACCGGTCGCCATGGGTACGCGCGCCAGGGCAATGGACTTGCTCAGCGTAGGTGAGAAACTACCACTGGTGATCTCCCCTTCGCCAATCCCGGCTACGCGCACCACCTGGTGGGCACGCAGCACGCCGCGCTCTTCCAGCACCAGACCGACCAGTTTCTCCTGCACACCGCGCTCGATTTCCGCCAACAGGCCGGCACGGCCGATGAAGTCGCGCTCGGCGGGCTCCCAGGCGATGCTCCAGCCCAGGTTGGAAGTGAGCGGAGTGTGGTTTTCGTCGATGTCCTGGCCGTACAGGTTCATGCCGGCTTCCAGGCGCAACGTATCGCGGGCGCCAAGGCCGCTCGGGGCAATGCCGGCGCCGACCAGGTCGTTGAAGAAGGCCACTGCTTGATCGCCTGGAAAGATGATCTCCAGGCCGTCTTCACCGGTGTACCCGGTGCGGGCAATGAACCAGTCACCTTCGGCGACGCCTTCGAACGGGCGCAGTTCACGAATCAGGGCCGCGCGTGCAGGGCTGAGCAAAGCGGCGACCTTTTCGCGGGCATGCGGCCCCTGGATGGCGAGGATGGCCAGGTCGGGACGGGGCTGGAAGTTCACGGCGAAACCGGCCCGCTGCTGCTCTAACCAGTCGAGCACTTTGGCTCGGGTGGCGGCATTGGTGACCAGGCGGTAGCCGTTTTCCATGCGGTAGACGAGCAAGTCGTCGATTACCCCACCCTGCTCGTGGAGCAGCGGGCTGTACAGTGCCTTGCCGACGTCGTCGAGGCGGGCCACGTCGTTGGCCAGCAAACGCTGCAGCCAAGCGGTGGCATCGGTGCCGTCGACATCGATCACGGTCATATGGGAAACATCGAAGACGCCGCAGTCGCTGCGCACCTGATGGTGCTCCTCGACCTGCGAGCCATAGTGCAGGGGCATGTCCCAGCCACCGAAATCGACCGTCTTGGCGCCTAGCGCCAGATGCAGGTCATACAAAAGCGTGCGCTGTCCCATGGGTTTCTCCTTCCGGGCGTGGCGAAGCGGCGGCGGTCGATGACGTGGGTCGTCAGCTCTTGTTGTAAGTACCCGCCGCGCGAATGCCGCGCATTGTAGCCGCAAGGTCGCCAGCTGGCACCCTCAGTGACTGTGACCGGGTCGACGTGCCGAGCGGCGGATCAGGCCGATGACCGGCAACAGGCCCACCAGCACCAGCGTCAATGCTGGCAGCGAGGCACGCGCCCACTCGCCCTCGCTGGTCATCTCGAATACCCGCACGGCGAGGGTGTCCCAGCCGAACGGTCGCATCAGCAAGGTGGCCGGCATTTCCTTGAGCACGTCGACGAACACCAACAATGCCGCGCTAAGGGCACCGGGTACCAGCAGCGGCAGATACACCTTGAAAAACAATCTTGCGCCACCGACACCGAGGCTTCGGGAGGCTTCGGGCAGTGACGGGCGAATGCGTTCCAGGCTGCTCTCCAGTGGCCCGTAAGCCACTGCGATGAAGCGCACCAGGTAGGCCAGCAGCAACGCCGAAAGGCTGCCTAGCAGCAGCGGCTTGCCGGCCCCGCCCAGCCAGCTGGACAGCGGGATGACCAGGTGGTTGTCGAGGTAACTGAAGGCCAGCATGATCGACACCGCCAACACCGAACCGGGCAAGGCATACCCCAGGTTGGCCAGGCCAACCCCGGCGCGAATACCGCCGGTCGGCGCCTGGCGCCGGGCAAAGGCCAGCAGCAGTGCCACGCATACCGTGACCAGCGCCGCCATGCCGCCCAGGTACAGGGTGTGCAGCACCAGGCCGACATAACGCTCGTCCAGGTCATGCCGACCGCGCTGCCAGAACCACACCAACAGTTGCAGCAGTGGGATGACAAAAGCGCAGGCGAACACCAGCAGGCACCAACCACTGGCCAGCAACGCCTTGACCCCACGCAGGTGATACAGCGCCTGCGCGCGCGGCCGTTCGTTGCCACTGCGGCTAGCACCGCGCGCGCGGCGCTCGCCGTACAGCACCAGCATGACGGCCAACAGCAGCAGGCTGGCCAGTTGGGCTGCACTGGACAAGCTGAAGAAGCCGTACCAGGTCTTGTAGATGGCAGTGGTGAAGGTGTCGAAGTTGAACACCGCCACCGCACCGAAATCGGCCAGGGTTTCCATCAGTGCCAACGCGATGCCGGCGCCGATCGCCGGTCGCGCCATGGGCAGTGCCACACGCCAGAATGCCTGCAGGGGCGACAGCCCGAGCACCCGCGCCGCCTCCATCAGGCCCTTGCCTTGGGCCAGGAACGCCGTGCGTGCCAGCAAGTAGACATAGGGGTAGAACACCAGCACCAAAACGATGATCACCCCGCCGGTGGAACGCACCCGAGGCAGGCGCATTGGCCCGAACACTTCACGCAGGGCGCTTTGCACCGGCCCGGCGAAGTCCAGCAGGCCGACGAAGACGAACGCCAGTACATAGGCCGGGATGGCGAACGGCAGCATCAGCGCCCAGTCCAGCCAGCGCCGACCGGGGAACTCGCAGAGGCTGGTGAGCCAGGCGAGGCTGACGCCCAGCACGGTGACGCCGATGCCTACACCCACCACCAGCGTCAGGGTATTGCCGAGCAGGCGAGTCATCTGGGTGTCGAGCAGGTGCGACCAGATCTGCAGATCAATCGATTGCCAGGACAGCAGCAGCACGCTCAGGGGCAGCAGCACCAGGGCGGCGATCAAGGAGACCGGTAAGTACCAGCGGCGTTGGGGGGTGTGGGGCAAGTTGACTGTCTCTGTGGCTGATTTGCGACCGCTCGGCGGTCGTTCGCGGGCATGCCCGCTCCCACAGGGGCCGCAGGATGCTTGAATCCTGTGCAGTTCCTGTGGGAGCGGGCGTGCCCGCGAAAGGGCCCTGATAGGCCCCGGAAGGATAAAGCCTGGCGCTTAGTTGTAGCCAGCCCGATCCATCAGGCGAATGGCTTCAGCCTGGCGCTTGCCAGCGATTTCCACTGGAATGCTGTCGGCCTTGAAGCTGCCCCACGCAGCCACTTCATCCGATGGTTTGACCTTCGGGTTGGCCGGGAACTCCTGGTTGATGTCGGCGAACAGCTTCTGCGCTTCTTCACCCGTCATCCATTCCACCAGCTTTTTCGCGGCTTCCGGGTGCGGTGCATGCTTGGTCAGGCCAATACCCGACAGGTTCACGTGCACCCCACGATCACCCTGGTTGGGCCAGAAGATCTTCACCGGCAGGTTCGGGTTCTGCTTGTGCAGGCGGCCGTAGTAGTAGGTGTTGACCACACCCACGTCACACTGGCCGGCCTCGATGGCCTGGATCACCGCGTTGTCGTCGGAGAACACATCGGTGGACAGGTTGTTGACCCAGCCTTTGACGACTTGCTCGGTCTTCGCCTCACCGTGGGTTTCGATCAGGGTGGCGGTCAGCGACTGGTTGTACACTTTCTTCGCGGTGCGCAGGCACAGGCGGCCTTCCCACTGCTTGTCAGCCAGGGCTTCGTAGGTGCTCAACTCCTCGGGTTTGACCCGCTCGGTGGAGTAGATGATGGTGCGAGCGCGCAGGCTCAGGCCGGTCCAGTCATGGGACGAGGCGCGGTACTGCGGCGGAATGTTCTGGTCGATGATGTCGGACTTGATTGGCTGCAGAATGCCCATCTGCTCGGCCTGCCACAGGTTGCCGGCATCGACGGTCAGCAGCAGGTCGGCCACGCCGTTGTCGCCCTCGGCCTTGATGCGCTGCATCAGCGGGGCTTCCTTGTCGGTGATGAACTTGATCTTGACCCCGGTCTTGGCGGTATACGCATCGAACACCGGCTTGATCAGCTCGTCGATGCGCGAGGAGTACACCACCACTTCGTCCGCTGCTTGGGCGGTGCCGCCGAACAGGGTCAGGGCCAGAGCGGCCAGTAGGGGCTTGCGTGGCAACATGTGAAGCACTCCTCGGATCGTTTGAGAGGTGCAAATGGTAGTGAATCCCATTTTCTGGCTCATCTACCTAGCCGTTACCGGATGTTGCAGAGGGGGCTGCTGCGCAGCCCATCGCGACGCAAGGCCGCTCCTACAGGGCCCGAGTGACCTCTGGCCTTGTGATATCCCTGTAGGAGCGGCCTTGTGTCGCGATGGGCCGCAAAGCGGCCCCAGCAATCTCAAGCCTTGGCCAAATCCGGCAGGTCCCCACTCAAACCCAGCGCCTGGCGCACAAACACCGCCTTGGCCTCCGGCATCTTCTCCACCAGTTTCAACCCACTATTTCGCAACCAGCGCAACGGCAGCGGATCAGCCTGGAACAACCGTTCGAACCCTTCCATGGCCGCCATCAACGCCAGGTTGTGCGGCATGCGCCGCCGTTCGTAACGGCTCAACACCTTCACATCCGCCAACCGCTCGCCACGCTCGCAGGCATTGACCAGCACCTCGGCCAGCACCGCGGCATCCAGGAAGCCCAGGTTCACACCCTGCCCCGCGAGCGGGTGGATGGTGTGCGCAGCATCGCCGATCAACGCCAGGCCCTCATCCACATAACGCTTGGCGTGACGCTGGCGCAGCGGCACGCACACCCGAGGGTCGGCCTGCAGCACATGGCCCAGGCGCCCCTCGAAGGCACGTTCCAGGGCCTGCAGGAAGGCCGCTTCATCCAGCGCCATCAACTGCTCGGCATGTTCCGGGGTAGTCGACCACACAATCGAGCACCAATCCTGCTGGCCATCGCGGACCAACGGCAGGAAAGCCAACGGCCCCTCATCGGTGAAGCGCTGCCAGGCCGTACCCTGGTGCCCGGCACTGCAGCGCACACTGGTGACGATGGCATGGTGTAGATAATCCCACTCGCGGGTTTCGCAGCCAGCCAGGCGCCGCACCGCCGAATTGGCGCCGTCGGCGGCGATCACCAGCGGAGCACGCAGTTGCCGGCCATCGGCCAGGGTCAGCAGCCACTCATCGCCAGAGCGGCGCAATTGCTCCAGCCGCGCATTGGCCAGCAGGCCGATGTCGCTGTCATGCAGGCGCTCCAGCAGGCCATCCTGCACCACACGGTTCTCGACGATATGGCCGAGCACCTGGGCATGCACGCTGGCCGCCGAGAAGTGAATCTGCCCGGTTCCACTGCCATCCCACACCTGCATGTCGGTGTACGGCGTGGCACGCCGCTGGGCAATGCCTTCCCAGGCGCCAAGGCGCTCGAGGATGCGCTGGCTGGCCGCCGACAGCGCGCTGACACGCGGCTCGAACGGGGCCTGGGCGTCGAAGGGTTTGACCGTCAGCGGGCCACCATCGACCAACAGGATTTGCAGGCCACTGTGGCGCAACGCCAGGGCCAGGGCGCTGCCGACCATACCGGCACCGACAATCAACAGATCTGCGCGCATTTCCATGCCTTACGCCTGCCTCGCTTGCGGCTTGAGCCGCACGTATAGGGTTTTATCGACCCGCGCCACCAGCTCGCCGGCACCATCGCGGATATCGACCTGCAAACGCGGCAGGCACTTCTTGCCGGTGGCGGTCTGCTGGCGGATGTCGGCCAGCAGCGCATCATCGACGTGGAATTCGGCATACACCGGGCCTTTGCCCGGCGAGATGAAATCGATGCTGGCGGCCTTGTCCCAGACGATGTAGTCGCGCCCCAGCTGCTCGATCAACAACAGCATGTAGAACGGGTCGACCATGGCATACAGGCTGCCACCGAACTGGGTACCGACGTAATTGCAGTTCCAGCGCGTCAGTTTCATCGCCACCTTGACGCTGCGCAGGTCCGGGCTGATGTGCTGCACACGGATACCGGCGCCCAGGTACGGTGGGTAAAGGTTCAGCAGCCAGCGCAGCATGCGCGCCCGTCGTGCCAGTTTACGCGGGTTGCTCATGCCTGGCCCCGCGAATCAGGGCGGGTGCCCAGGCCCATGGCCTGGCGGGCGAACCAGCTTTTTGCCGGTGGCAACAGGTCGAGCCCGAGCAGGCCAAGGTTGCGCCCGGCGGCCAGCAGCGGCTGGTTGCTGCCGAACAGGCGGGTGACCTGGTCGGAGAAGCCAATGGTCATGGCCTGGTCCAGGCGCTGGCGCTGGTGATAAGCCTGCAGCGTGGTCAGGTCGCCAGGCTGCTGCGGGCCGGCCAGCAACGCTTCGGCCAGCGACTGCACGTCACGCAGCGACAGGTTGAAGCCTTGGCCGGCGATGGGGTGCAGGCTGTGCGCTGCATTGCCCAGCACCACCAGGTGCGGCCGTACCTGCTCCTGGGCCTCGATCAACGACAGCGGGTAGAGGTGCCGTGCGCCCACCTGGCGCAGCGCGCCCAGGCGATAGCCGAACACTCCCTGCAGCTCGCGCAGGAAGCTGCGCTCGTCGATGTCAGCCAGACGCCGTGCATCCATGCCCTGACGGGTCCACACCAATGCGCAGCGGTTTTCCGGCAGCGGCAGCAGGGCCATGGGGCCCTCTTCGGTGAAGCGCTCGAAAGCCTGGCCACCGTGGGCTTCACCCGGGGTGATGTTGGCGATCAACGCACTCTGCTGGTAAGGCGTGTGGCGCACATGGATACCCAGCTGCTCGCGCAGGCCGGAGCGGCCACCGTCGGCCAGTACCGCCAGGTCGCATTCCAGTTGGGTGTCATCGTTGAGCCGCAGGCGGTAACCGCCTTCGATGGCCTGCATCGCGGTCACTTCCGCCGGGCAGCGCCAGCTCACCACCTCGCTGTCCAGCCCTTGCCACAGGCACTGCCCGAGCCAGGCGTTCTCCACCACGTAACCCAGCGCCGGGACTCCCTCTTCCAGGGCATCCAGGCGGGTGGCGCCAAAGCGGCCACGGTCGGATACGTGAATCTGCCGGATCGGCTCGGCGCGGCGGCCGATGGCTTGCCACAGGCCAAGTTGTTGATAGATCTGCTGGGTGCCGAATGACAACGCCGACGAGCGCGCATCGTAGCTGGGCTGAAAGCTGTCGCCGGGAGCGAACGGCTCGATCAGCAGGATCTTCCAGCCACGCGCCTTGGCCCCTGCCTGCAGCGCCAAGGCCAGGCTTGCACCCACCAGGCCACCACCGATGATCGCCAGGTTTACCCGGTTCATGCCGCGTCCTTGCGGGCGGCCTGCATCAGCGCCTCGATCTCGGCAACCGTGCGCGGCACGCCCGAAGTCAGGATTTCACAACCTTGCCTGGTCACCACCACGTCGTCCTCGATCCTTACCCCAATGCCGCGCCACTTCTTGGCCACGGCCTGATTGTCGGCGCCAATGTAGATCCCCGGCTCCACGGTCAGCGCCATGCCGGGTTCCAGCACCCGCCATTCGCCGCCCACCTTGTAGTCGCCCACGTCGTGCACATCCATGCCCAACCAGTGCCCGGCGCGGTGCATGTAGAAGGCGCGATAGGCCTCGCTGTCGATCAGCGCCTGCACATCCCCTTCCAGCAAGCCCAGCTCCACCAGGCCAGCGGTGATCACCCGTACGGTCGCCTCATGGGCGTGGTTCCAGTGTTTGCCGGGGGCGATTTCGGTAAACGCCGCCGCCTGGGCCTTGAGCACCAGCTCGTAGATGGCCTTCTGCTCGGGCGAAAAGCGCCCGCTGACCGGGAAGGTGCGGGTGATGTCGCTGGCGTAGCAGTCGATTTCGCAGCCAGCGTCGATCAGCACCAGGTCGCCATCCTTGAGCGGCGCGTCGTTCTGCTGATAGTGCAGGATGCAGCCATTGCGCCCGGCCGCGACGATCGAGCCGTAGGCCGGCATCTTCGCCCCGCCCTTGCGGAATTCGTAGTCCAGCTCGGCTTCCAGGCTGTATTCGTGCAGCCCGGCCCGGCAGGCCTGCATGGCCCGCACATGGGCCCGCGCCGAAATGTCTGCGGCCGCGCGCATCACCTTCACTTCCGCCGCCGATTTATACAGGCGCATGTCGTGCAGCAGATGATCCAGCGCAACGAACTCGTTCGGTGGCTGGGCGCCCAGGCGTGCCTTGGAGCGGATCACGTTGATCCAGTCCATCAGCCGGCGGTCGAATTCGGGGTTGCTGCCCATGGCGCTGTAGACCCGCTCACGGCCTTCGATCAGGCCCGGCAAGATCTCATCGATGTCGGTAATGGGGAAGGCATCGTCGGCGCCGAAATCGCCCACCGCGCCTTCCTGGCCGGCCCGCAGGCCGTCCCACAGCTCGCGCTCGGGGTTGCGTTCACGGCAAAACAGTACATATTCGCCATGCTCGCGCCCCGGTATCAGCGCAATCACCGCCTCAGGCTCCGGGAAGCCGCTGAGGTACTGGAAGTCGCTGTCCTGGCGGTACACGTGCTCGACGTCACGGTTGCGGATGGCAACCGCAGCGGCGGGCAGAATGGCGATGCTGTTGGGGACCATCTGCGCCATCAGCGCCTTGCGCCGACGGGCATACTCGGCCTTGGGTATGTGGCTCATGGGCAGACTTCCCCCGGTTGATCAGTGCAGCGATGGCTTGGGCGCGGGTGCGGCCGGCTTGGCCAGCTCGGAGAACAGCAACAGAGGCGCCACGCGCAGGTACTCCATGACTTCCATGTAGTCGCTCTCGCCGTCTTCGGACTCTTCGAGGGCTTCTTGTACCTGGGAAATGGCCACCAGGTCCTGCAGCACATCCTTGGCCTCGTCGGACAGGTCCTTGCCACCGGCATTCAGGCCGAAACCGGTAATGAAGCCTTGGCACCACTGGCCCAGCGCGGTGGCGCGGTCGCTCAGGGCAGCGTCGTCGGAAGGCAGCAGCAGGACGATGGCCATGTCGTCGCTGGTCAGCTCGCCCTTGACCATTTCCTGCAGGCCGATCAGGGCGTTGCGCACGGTGTCACCCGGCTCGGTTTCCAGCAGTTGGGCGGCATCGGCCAGCCAGGCATCGGCATCGAAGCCGGCGCCGGCACAGCTGCGGCCGATCAGCAGGCCGTGCAGTTCGGCAGGGGTGACAGGGTGGCCATTACTGGAAAGCAGCATGGCGAAGGCGATGTAGGGCGATTGAGTATTGGGCATGGGCAGCTAGGCGCCAGACGGCGCAATGACTAGAATGGAGACCTTGTATCCTAGCACCGGCAGGCGCGCCAAGACCATCGGCACTGGCCGTTGCCGCCCAGGGAGAGGCATCATCGCCAGGTGACTCAACGACGGAGCGAATCGAGTGCAACCCACGCAAGAGAACGACCTGCAGGCACTGATGAGCCGATTCGAGTTGCTGATCGAACGCGTCGAGCAACTAAAACGGCAAAATGCACTCCTATTAGCGCAGGAAAAATCCTGGCGCGAAGAGCGCGCCCACCTCATCGAAAAAAACGAGATCGCCAAGCGCAAAGTCGAGTCGATGATTTTACGCCTCAAGGCTCTGGAGCAAGACTCATGAGTTCAAGCAATAGCGTCACCGTGCAGATCCTCGACAAGGAGTACTCGATCATCTGCCCGCCGGAAGAGCGCAACAACCTGGTCAGCGCCGCGCGCTACCTGGACGGCAAGATGCGCGAGATCCGCAGCAGCGGCAAGGTGATCGGTGCCGACCGCATCGCGGTAATGGCGGCGTTGAACATTACCCACGAAATGCTGCACCGCCAGGAAGATCGCAACGACGCGCCGGTCACCGGCACCAACCGCGAACAGGTGCGCGACCTGCTGGATCGGGTAGACAAGGCTTTGTCCGACGACACGGATACCAAAATCGGCTGAGATTGGTATACTGGCGCCACTCCCTGGGGGATGCGCCAGTCGGTTATGTCCCTGAGCCGATACGCACAACCACGGGGGTTGCACGCTGGGGCCGGTGTGCATGTCCGCCCGACGGAAAGCCTTAACGCCCCCTGCAATCTCCACCTTGAACTTTCGGGTTCAAGGGCTACACCGATAGCGGTCTTATCGGGGAGCCTGAATTCTCTTGCCCGCCCCCCGGCGGGCAATTCGTTTTGGCCGACCGCCCAGAGGTTGGCCAGCACACCTGGGATAGCTCGTGCCATGACCGACACTGCGCCGCTCACCCGTCCCCAGCTCCGTCGTCTGCTTCGCAATGCCCGCCGCGCCCTTACCCCTGCCCAGCAACGCCAGGCCACCCTCGGCCTGTACCGCCAGCTGGCGCAACACCCCTTGTTCCGCCGCGCACGCCACATTGCCTTGTACCTGCCCAACGACAGCGAAATCGACCCCTGCCTACTGCTGCGCGAAGCCCAGCGTCGCGGCAAGCGCACCTACCTGCCGGTGTTGCACGCCTGGCCGCGCACGCGCATGGTGTTCCAGCGCTTCGAGCAGGGTGAAAAGCTCAAGCCCAACCGCTTCCGTATTCCCGAGCCGGTCACTGACCGCAAACGCCAACGGCCGATCTGGGCGCTGGACCTGATCCTGCTGCCGCTGGTCGGTTTTGATGAAGTGGGCGGGCGCCTGGGCATGGGCGGTGGCTTTTATGATCGCAGCCTGGCCTACCAGGCGCGTCGGCAGACCTGGAAAAAACCGTTGCTGTTGGGGCTGGCGCATGAATGCCAGAAGGTCGAGCGGCTGGCGCAGGCCAGTTGGGATGTACCGCTGCAGGGCACGGTCTCGGACCGTGGCTGGTACCTGGCGCCGCGTTGAGCGGCACCAGCGGGGGCATCAACGTTGCGGCTGGCCGGCGTCGACCGGCATCTGATAGGCGTTGTCCAGCTTGCGCTCCCAGAACCCTTGCGCATAACCGGTCGTGACCACACCCAGGCCAAAAATGAACACCAGGATCCACAGCAGATCCGGCTTTTTACGTTGATTCATCGAAGATTGCCCCCCAGGCAAACTGTTCAGTGCTCGGCGGTTTTCTGGGCACCGCCGGCGCATAGCGCTTTAAACGGGGCGCATTTTCCGACAACCTGCGTCCACACGCAAACCTTGACGCCAACCGGCTGTCGGTTTCGTGCAACAGGTTATTTCAAACCTTTTCAGGAGCAGCATCCATGGCCTACTGGCTGATGAAATCCGAGCCCGACGAGCTTTCCATCGAAGCCCTCGGCCGCCTGGGCGAAGCGCGCTGGGACGGCGTGCGCAACTATCAGGCGCGTAATTTTCTGCGGGCCATGAGCGAGGGTGACGAGTTTTTCTTCTATCACTCCAGTTGCCCGCAGCCGGGCATCGCCGGCATTGCCAGAATTACCCGCGCGGCCTATCCGGACCCGACCGCGCTGGACCCGCAAAGCCACTATTACGATGCCAAGGCCACCGCCGACAAAAACCCGTGGAGCGCGGTGGATGTAGCCCATGTGCAAACCCTGCCACGGGTGCTGGAACTGGGCTGGCTGAAACAGCAGGCCGGCCTGGCCGAGTTGCCACTGGTGCAAAAAGGCAGCCGCCTGTCGGTAATGCCGGTAACGCCCGAACAATGGGCGGTGATTGTCGCCTTGCGCTAAATGTGTAGCTAAGGTCAAGGGTTTGACCGATATCAACACGCCACCCGTGGCCGCAGGCCATGATGTGCTGTGCATGACCGCAAGGATGCAGAACGATGAACCGATACGCCCCCAGAATTTTCGCCACCGCGCTAATCGCCCTGCTCGCCGCAGCTGGCGGGCTGGGGTACTGGAAGTCGCTCCACGACCAGTTGCCCGAAGGCCTGAGCATGGGCAACGGCCGCCTTGAAGCCACCGAAGTACAAATCGCCAGCAAAATCCCAGGCCGCCTGGCCAAAGTGCTGGTCGACGAAGGTGACAAGGTCACCCGCGGCCAACTGCTGGCGCGTATCGACACCCGCACCATGGAAGCCCAACGCAGCCAGGCCGAAGCCGAAGTGCTGCGCGCCCGGGAGAACTACGCCGCCGCCCAGGCCAGCGTGCAACTGCGCCAGAGCGAACTGCTGCTGGCCAGCCAGGAGCTCAAGCGCGTGCGCGAGATCTTCCAGCGCAAGTACGCCAGCCAACAGTTGCTCGATCAACAGCAGGCGCGCTTCGACACGGCCAACGCAGCGGTAGTCGCCGCCCGCGCCCAGCTTGCAGCGATCAAGGCCGCCATCGGCGCCGCCGAAGCCCAGGTGGCCCAGCTCACCAGTGAAATCGACGACAGCAGCCTGCGAGCGCCCATCGACGGCATCATCCAGCTGCGCCTGGCCGAACCCGGTGAGGTGCTGGGTGCCGGCGGCCGAGTGCTGATGCTGATCGACCCCAGCGACCAGTACATGAACCTGTACCTGCCGGCCTCCACCAGCGGCCAGCTGACCGTGGGCGACCAGGCGCGCATCGTGCTCGACGCCCTGCCCGAACGCGCCCTGCCGGCCAAAGTGGCTTTTGTCGCAGCCAAGGCCCAGTTCACGCCCAAACAGGTGGAGACCCGCGACGAGCGGCAAAAGCTGGTGTTCAGGGTCAAACTCCGCCTGACCGACCCAGGTGTCGTGCCACAGGCTAAACCTGGCATGCCAGGCGCCGGCTATGTGCGCACGGCCGAGGTGGACTGGCCGGCCAACCTGCAATGAACGCCCCGGCACTGCTGGCCGATGGCATCAGCCACCGCTACGGCGACCTGACGGCCCTGCACACCCTGGGTTTCAGCCTGCCTGCGGGCACCCGCTGCGCGCTGATTGGCCCAGATGGCGCCGGCAAGTCCACTCTGCTGGGGTTGATCGCCGGCGTCAAACGCCTGCAGCAGGGTGAACTGCAGGTGCTGGGCGGCTCGATCCGCCAACGGCGCCATCGCGCAGCGCTGTACCCGAAAGTGGCATTCATGCCGCAGGGACTAGGCAACAACCTGTACCCAGAGCTGTCGATCAACGAGAACATCCGCTTTTTCGCCACGCTGTTCGGCCTGGGCCGCCGCGAATGCGAGCAGCGCATGGCCAACTTGCTGCAGGCCACCGACCTGCAGCGCTTTGCCGAGCGCCCGGCCGGCAAGCTGTCGGGCGGCATGAAGCAGAAGCTGGGCTTGTGCTGCGCGCTGATCCACGAACCAGACCTGCTGATCCTCGACGAGCCGACCACCGGCGTCGACCCGCTGTCGCGGCGGCGTTTCTGGGAACTGGTCGAACAGGTTCGCGCGCAGCGCCCGCAACTGACCCTGCTGGTGGCCACCGCCTACATGGAAGAAGCCGAACAGTTCGAGCATTGCCTGATGCTCGATGGCGGCCGCCTGCTGGCCGCAGGCGCCAGCCACGAACTGGCCGCAGTCACCCCCAGTGGCAAACTGGACGACGCCTTCACCCACTACCAGGGCGCGGGCAAGGCGCAGCATCAACCCCTGAGCATTCCACCGCGCCAGGCCACGGATGGCCCGGTCGCCATCGAGGCGCACGACCTGACCCTGCGCTTTGGCGACTTCACAGCGGTGAACAAGGTCAGTTTCGCCATTGGCCGTGGGGAGATCTTCGGCTTCCTCGGCTCCAACGGCTGCGGCAAGACCACCACCATGAAAGTGCTTACCGGCCTGATGCCTGCCAGCGAGGGCAGCGCCAGCCTGCTGGGGCGCCCGGTGGATGCCAGTGACCTGGCCACGCGCAAGCGGGTCGGCTTCATGTCACAGAGCTTCTCGCTGTATGGCGAGCTCAGCACCCGGCAGAACCTGGCCCTCCATGCCCGCCTGTTCGACTTGCCCAAAGCCCAGAGCGCCCAGCGCATCGATGAGCTGATAAATCGCTTCGACCTCGCCGCCATCGCCGACCAACCGTCTGGCGCACTGCCCCTTGGCCTGCGCCAGCGCCTGTCGCTGGCCGTGGCGGTGTTGCATCGCCCTGAAGTGCTGATCCTCGACGAACCGACTTCCGGCGTCGACCCGGCCGCCCGCGACGACTTCTGGCGCCTGCTGGTAGAGCTGTCCCGCGAGCAAGGCGTGACCATTTTCCTCTCCACCCACTTCATGAACGAAGCCCAGCGCTGCGACCGTATTTCGCTGATGCACGCCGGGCGGGTACTGGCCTGCGACACGCCGGAGGCCTTGCAGCGCCAGTACCAGGGCGAAACCCTGGAGGACGCTTTCGTGCGGTGCCTGGAACAAGCCCAGGAGCTCGCGCCGCAAACCACGGATAACACCGTACTGGAGCAAGCAGCTTCGCCTGCCCCACCACTGCGCCAAGGCTTCAGCCTGCGCCGCCTGCTGGCGGTGGCCAGCCGAGAAGGCAAGGAACTGCTGCGCGACAAGGTACGCCTGGCCTTCGCCTTGCTGGGTGCACTGTTCATGATGGTGATTTTCGGCTACGGCATTTCACTGGATGTAGAAAACCTTGCCTTCGCCGTGCACGACCAGGATCAAAGCCCGCAAAGCCGCGCCTACCTCGAAGCCTTCCGAGGCTCACGCTATTTCGCCGAACAGGCGCCGATCCGCGACAGCCGCGAACTGCATCAGCGGCTGCAGCGCTCGGAAATCAAACTGGCACTGGAGATTCCGCCCGGTTTTGGCCGCGACCTGTACGCCGGGCGCCAACCGGTGGTGGCCGCCTGGCTCGACGGCGGCATGCCGTTCCGCGCCGAAACCAGCCGCAACTACGTGGAAGCCGTGCACCAGGCCAACCTGGAGCAACTGGCCAAGGCCAGCCCACAGCCGCAGCCGCGCCAGGACCTGGTGCGCCTGGAAACGCGTTTTCGCTACAACCAGGACGTGGTCAGCGTGAATGCCATCGGCCCGGGCGTGATGGCGCTGATCCTGGCCTTCATACCGGCCATGCTCACTGCACTGGGCATCGTTCGCGAGAAGGAGCTGGGCTCCATCACCAACTTCTACGCCACACCCCTCACCCGCCTGGAGTTCCTGCTGGGCAAGCAGATGCCCTACCTGGCGGTAAGCCTGGTCAACCTGGCGCTGCTGGTGGCGATGAACCGCTGGCTGTTCGCCGTGCCGCTCAAGGGCAGTGTGCTGGCCCTGGCCTGTGGTGGCGTGGCCTACCTGCTGGCCACCACCAGCCTGGGCCTGCTGATTTCAGCATTCACCCGCACCCAGATCGCCGCCATTCTCGGCACCATGATCATTACCAGCCTGCCAACCATCCAGTTTTCCGGGCTGATCGTGCCACGCTCGTCGTTGGACGGCGCGGCGGCGGTGATGGGCCAGCTGTTCCCGGCGGGCTACTTCCTCGACATCGCGGTCGGCACCTTCACCAAGGCGCTGGGCCTGCGCGAGCTGTGGCCGCAGTGCCTGATCCTGTTGGGCTTCTTTGCCGCATTCACCGGCCTGAGCCTGGCCATGCTGAAGAAGCAGGAGGCCTGACATGTCGCGCCTGAACCACACCCTGCGCCTAGGCCTGAAAGAACTGACCAGCCTGCGTCATGACAGCGTACTGCTGCTGTTCCTGCTGTATGCCTTCAGCGTGGCGATCTACATGCCGGCCGCCGGCTCGGTGATCGGTGTGCACAACGCCAGCGTCGCGGTGGTGGACGAAGACCACAGCCTGCTCTCGCGCAAGCTCAGTGAAGCCCTGCAACCACCGGAGTTTCAACCTGCCGTTCCGCTGACCGCGCAACACCTGGACCAGGCCATGGACAGCGGCCAGTACACCTTCGTGATCAACGTACCGGTGAATTTCCAGAGTGACCTGCTGGCCGGGCGCTCGCCGGAGCTGCAGATAAACGTCGATGCCACGGCCATGAGCCAGGCGTTCATGGGCGCCGGCTACATCGGCCGCATCTTCGAGCGCGAGCTGCTCGACTACAGCCAGCGGGGCAACGTGCAAAGCCCGGTGCTGATCAACCCCAAGGCGCTGTTCAACCCCAACCTGGAGGGCGGTTGGTTCCTGGCGGTGATCCAGATCGTCAACAACATCACCATCCTGGCAATCATCCTCACCGGCACCGCGCTGCTGCGCGAGCGTGAGCACGGCACCCTCGACCACCTGCTGGTGCTGCCACTGACCGCGCTGGAGATCATGCTGGCCAAGATCGGCAGCAACGCCCTGGTGGTGGTGATATGCACCTGGATTTCGTTGGTGGTGGTAGTGAAAGGCGCGCTGGGCGTGCCGTTGTCCGGCTCGATGGGGTTGTTCCTGGCCGTGACCGCGCTGTACCTGTTCGCCAGTACGGCGCTGGGTATCTTCCTCGCCACCCTGGCACGCTCGACGCCGCAGTTCGGCCTGCTGGCGATCCCGGTGATCATCCCGATGCTGTTGCTGTCCGGCGGCAGCACACCGCTGGACAGCATGCCGCAGTGGCTGCAGTGGGTGATGCAGGGGTCGCCGTCGACGCATTTCGTCAGCCTGGGGGCCGCGATCCTGTTCCGCGATGCCGGGTGGGCGGTGGTGTGGCCGGATATCCTGGCACTGGCGCTGATCGGCCTGGTATTTTTCAGCGTGGCGCTTTCGCGGTTCCGTCGCAGCCTGGCGTCCTGACCCTGTGGGAGCGGGCGAGCCCGCGAAGCAGGCAGTGCGGTGAATGGCACCGGCTTCGCCGGTGTTCGCGGGCTCGCCCGCTCCCACAGTTGATCACTGCACGATCAGGTTGTTGAACAGCAAGTCTTCAACAATCGGCTTGCCCTCTTCCGCTTCCAGCACCTGCTGCACTTGTTTCAGCGCTTCTTGGCGAAGGTGCTCCTTGGCCTCGACGTTGCTCATGCTGTCAACCGTCTGCTGGGTGAACAGTGCCACCAGCTGATTACGGATCAATGGCTCGTGGTGCTGCACCGCCTTGGCTGCTTCGTCGCCGGTCACGCGCAGGGCCACGTCGGCCTTGTACACCCGCAGCCGCGGGCCGCCGTCGAGGGCATAGTTGCCGACAAAGGGCGGGCTCAGGCTGATGTAGGCGACCTTGGGCGCCCCTTCCTTGGCTTCTTCGGCCATGGCCGCAGCCGGCAGCAGCAACGCCAGCACCATCAAGATCAACGCTTTCACGAATTCGCTCCTCAATACAGTTGGCGCCAGCTTACCCAGCACACCGCTCAAACCCAAGCCCGGGCTTATGCCGGCCCATCAGGGCAGGCCATGCTCGTTGACCCGGCAAGCGGCCCTCCTACACTTATCGGCCATTACCCGCAAAGGAATAGCCCCGATGAAAGCCGTGTTGTGCAAAACCCTGGGTCCGGCGCGCGATCTGGTACTGGAAGACGTGGCCAGCCCGCAGCCGAAGAAAAACGAGATCCTGCTGGACGTGCAGGCTGCCGGGGTCAACTTCCCCGACACGCTGATCATCGAAGGCAAGTACCAGTTCCAACCTCCACTACCGTTCTCCCCTGGCGGCGAAGCGGCGGGGGTGGTGGCTGCAGTCGGGGAAAAGGCTGGCACGTTCAAGGTGGGCGACCGGGTCATGGCGCTGACCGGCTGGGGTGCGTTCGCCGAGCAGGTGGCGGTGCCTTTCTACAACGTGCTGCCGATCCCGGCGAGCATGGACTTCACCACCGCTGCGGCGTTCGGCATGACCTACGGCACCTCGATGCACGCCCTGCGTCAGCGCGGTCAGTTACAAGCAGGCGAGACCTTGCTGGTGCTGGGCGCTTCCGGTGGGGTCGGGCTGGCGGCGGTGGAAATCGGCAAGGCCATGGGCGCGCGAGTGATCGCGGCAGCCAGCAGTGCCGAGAAACTGGCCGTGGCCAAAGCGGCCGGGGCGGATGAGCTGATCGACTACAGCCAGGCCAGCCTGCGCGAAGAAATCAAGCGCCTGACCGGCGGCCAGGGGGTCGACGTGATCTACGACCCGGTCGGTGGCGAGCTATTCGAGCAAGCGGTACGCGGGTTGGCCTGGAATGGCCGGCTGCTGGTGGTGGGTTTTGCCAGCGGCAGCATTCCCCAGCTGGCGGCCAACCTGGTACTGCTCAAGGGTGCGGCGGTGCTGGGGGTGTTCTGGGGCGCGTTTGCCCAGCGCCAGCCGCAGGATAATGCAGCCAACTTCAAGCAGCTGTTTGCCTGGCATGCCGAGGGCAAGTTGAAGCCATTGGTGTCGCAGACTTATCCACTGGCCGAGGCTGGGGCCGCCATCGAGAAGCTGGGGCAGCGCCAGGCTGTGGGTAAGTTGGTGGTGTTGGCCAAGTAAGGCAGTTCAGGCCTCTTCGCAGAAAAACCCGCGAAGAGGCCGGTAGAGGTTGTTCACACTTCGCGCAGGTTATGGCAACGCCGGAACCGCGCCTCCAGGTTGCGATCGGGCATCTGGTGGCTGCGCAAGGCATTCAACGTCTGCTCCACATAGTCGCGCGTGGTGCCATAACGCCCCTTGGCACTGGCCAGAATCTGGCTGAGCAAGGTATCCGGCAGATTCCCCGCATAACAGGGTAAATGCCGCTCCAGCACAAAGCCCAATGCCTGCACCTTGCTGCCATCGCCCAACCGGCAGCTAAGCCAGTGCGGCCGGTAGGCCGGGTACGGCATCTCCCGTTGCCATAGGGCCATCAGCGAGTCATCCAGGCTGCTTTCATCCAGCCGATAGGCAAAGCCGCTGCAGGAGCCACCACGGTCCAGGCCAAACACCAGCCCAGGGGTTTCCGGGGTGCCACGGTGTTCGTGCGACCACAGGTACAAGCCCCGGTGATAACCATGCACCCGCGCGCGCTGACGTTCCACCGAATTGCACTCGGGGCGCCAAATCAACGAACCATAAGCGAACAGCCACACAGGCCCGCCCTGATGCCGAGACATGGTCGTCTTCATGGAGTTGAACAACTGATCGTGAGTATGTTGCTGACCGAAGTCGAGTGCCGGAGGATATGAAACTTCCCAGGACATACTTTCAAGTGCCGACATAAGCTGCCGCCATTATCCCTGTGAACTACGGATGTAGCGAAATTCGATTACGCTGCAGCCCCAGGCCGCTTTACCCGGGGCGCTTGCAGTAACCATAGGCCAGAATTGCAGGAATACTCAAGCCCTCGCGTCAGTGTTTCATGCGCGGTTCCGACGACTGGGAAATACTGTTTCAGCCACTGTGAAAGTTAATGGCCAAGGCGGTAACAATTACCGCCTTATACCCATACTTGCAAACTTTGGTTATTAACCACGTGGCGCGTAGGCAAACACATCGGCACGCATGCGGTGCGCATCCATACCGGCCTCGACCAGGGCGTCGAGGGTGGCGTAGATCATGTTCGGCGAACCGCTGGCATACACATGCACGCTGTTGAGGTCTTCAATGTCTTCGCAAACCGCTTCATGCAACATGCCGCAACGGCCTTCCCAGCCGCACAGGTCGCTGACCACCTGGTGCAGGAACAGGTTAGGCAGGCGCTGCCATTCGTCCCAGTGCTCGATCTGATAGAAGTCTTCGGGCCGGCGCACGCCCCAGTACAGGTGTACCGGGTGCTTGAAGCCATTGGCTCGGCAATGCTCGAGCAGGCTGTGCATCTGGCCCATGCCGGTACCGGCGGCAATCAGCACCAACGGCCCGTCGGGCAACTCGGCCAGGTGGGTGTCGCCAAACGGCATTTCGATACGTGCCAGACCGTCACGCTTGAGTTGCTCGATCAGTTGCTGTGCGCTGGGCTCTCGCGCCAGCACGTGCAGCTCCAGCTCACGCCCGGCGTGGGGGGCGGAGGCCAGCGAAAAAGCGGCCTGCTTGCCACCCTCACGCTCGATCATCAGGTACTGCCCGGCGTGGTAGCGCGGTGGCTTGCCGGCCGGCGCGCGCAAACGCACCCGCCAGACGTCGCCACCAACGTCGACGCATTCGCTGACGCTGCACGCCAGCTTGCGCACCGGCAGCTCGCCCAAGGCGAGCACACCATCCCAGAGCAACACGCAATCCTCCAGCGGTTCGGCAATGCAGGTGAACAACTCGCCATGGTCGCGGACTTCGCCTTCCTGGCGTACCCGGCCTTCGACCAATAACGCGGCGCAGACATGGCAATTGCCATTGCGGCAGCTGTTCGGGCAGTCATAGCCCAGCCGCCGCGCTCCATCCAGGATCCGTTCCCCGGGTTCGAGCGCCAGCACCGCCCCGGACGGCTGCAACGTTACCTGCATCAATCTATTCCCAACTGATCCCACAGCTCATCGATACGGCGGGTGACGGCTTCGTCCTTGACGATAACCCGTCCCCATTCGCGTGTAGTCTCGCCCGGCCACTTGTGCGTGGCGTCCAGGCCCATCTTCGACCCCAGGCCCGATACCGGCGACGCGAAGTCCAGGTAGTCGATCGGCGTGTTGTCGATCATCACCGTATCACGCTTGGGGTCCATGCGCGTGGTAATGGCCCAGATCACATCGTTCCAGTCGCGGGCGTTGATATCGTCATCGGTGACAATAACGAACTTGGTGTACATGAACTGTCGCAGGAACGACCACACACCCAGCATTACGCGCTTGGCATGGCCCGGATACTGCTTTTTCATGGTCACCACCGCCATGCGGTACGAGCAGCCTTCCGGCGGCAGGTAGAAATCGGTGATTTCCGGGAACTGCTTTTGCAGGATCGGCACGAACACTTCGTTCAGTGCCACACCGAGAATCGCCGGCTCATCTGGCGGCCGACCGGTGTAGGTGCTGTGGTAGATCGGTTTGTGCCGGTGGGTGATGCGCTCGACAGTGAACACCGGGAAGCTGTCCACTTCGTTGTAGTAGCCAGTGTGGTCGCCATAGGGGCCTTCCGGGGCCATTTCGCCTGGGTGGATCACGCCTTCCAGAATGATTTCGGCGGTGGCCGGTACCTGCAGGTTGCTGCCGCGGCACTTGACCAGCTCGGTGCGATTGCCGCGCAGCAGGCCGGCAAAGGCGTACTCGGAGAGGGTGTCCGGCACCGGGGTCACGGCACCGAGGATGGTCGCGGGGTCAGCGCCCAGGGCCACGGCGACCGGGAACGGCTGGCCGGGATTCTTCTCGCACCACTCACGGTAATCCAAGGCACCGCCACGGTGGCTCAGCCAGCGCATGATGACCTTGTTGCGGCCGATCACCTGCTGGCGGTAGATGCCCAGGTTCTGGCGGTCCTTGTTCGGGCCACGGGTCACGGTAAGGCCCCAGGTGATCAGCGGCGCCACGTCGCCTGGCCAGCAGTGCTGGATCGGCAGAGCGCCGAGGTCGACATCGTCACCCTCGACCACCACTTCCTGGCACACCGCGTCCTTGACCACTTTCGGCGCCATCGACACGACCTTCTTGAAGATCGGCAGCTTCGACCAGGCGTCCTTCAGGCCCTTGGGCGGCTCGGGCTCCTTGAGGAAGGCCAGCAGCTTGCCGATTTCCCGCAGCTCATCGACCGACTCGGCGCCCATGCCCATGGCCACCCGCTCCGGGGTGCCGAACAGGTTGCCCAGCACCGGGATGTCGAAACCGGTGGGCTTTTCGAACAGCAACGCCGGGCCTTTGGCACGCAGGGTGCGGTCGCAGACCTCGGTCATTTCCAGGACGGGGGAGATCGGAACCTGGATGCGCTTGAGCTCGCCGCGCTGTTCCAGGCCACGGATGAAGTCGCGCAAGTCGCGATACTGCATGCAGGAGCCTCGTGTTGGCCGTATCGGTCGGGGGTGCAGAGTGTAGCGCCGATAGGGCCGCAATAGCCAAAATACAGATAGCAAAAAGCCGGGTTTCCCCGGCCTTTGCGTGGTACGACGATCTTACTTGCGCTTCATCGACAGGAAGAACTCGTCGTTGGTCTTGGTCTGCTTGAGCTTGTCGACCAAGAACTCGATGGCGGCGATTTCGTCCATCGGGTGCAGCAGCTTGCGCAGGATCCACATGCGCTGCAGTTCGTCGTCGGCAGTCAGCAACTCTTCGCGGCGGGTACCGGAGCGGTTGATGTTGATGGCCGGGAACACACGCTTCTCGGCGATGCGGCGGTCCAGCGGCAGCTCCATGTTGCCGGTGCCCTTGAACTCTTCGTAGATCACTTCGTCCATCTTCGAGCCGGTTTCGACCAGCGCGGTGGCGATGATGGTCAGCGAGCCGCCTTCCTCGATGTTACGCGCAGCACCGAAGAAACGCTTCGGCTTCTCCAGGGCGTGGGCATCGACACCACCGGTCAGCACCTTGCCGGAGCTCGGGATCACGGTGTTGTAGGCACGCGCCAGACGGGTGATGGAGTCCAGCAGAATGACCACGTCCTTCTTGTGCTCGACCAGGCGCTTGGCCTTCTCGATCACCATTTCGGCAACCTGCACGTGGCGGGTTGGCGGCTCGTCGAAGGTGGAAGCAACCACTTCGCCGCGCACGGTGCGCTGCATTTCGGTCACTTCTTCCGGGCGCTCGTCGATCAGCAGGACGATCAGGTGGCACTCGGGATTGTTACGGGTGATGTTGGCCGCGATGTTCTGCAGCATGATCGTCTTGCCCGCTTTTGGCGGGGCAACGATCAGGCCGCGCTGGCCTTTGCCGATCGGGGCGCACAGGTCGATGACGCGGCCGGTCAAGTCTTCGGTGGAGCCGTTGCCGGCCTCCATCTTCAGGCGCTTGTTCGGGAACAGCGGCGTCAGGTTTTCGAACAGGATCTTGTTCTTCGCGTTTTCCGGGCGGTCGAAGTTGATGGTATCGACCTTCAGCAGGGCGAAGTAACGCTCCCCTTCCTTCGGTGGGCGGATCTTGCCGACGATGGTGTCGCCGGTACGCAGGTTGAAACGGCGGATCTGGCTGGGCGAGACGTAGATATCGTCTGGGCCGGCCAGGTAGGACGCATCAGCCGAACGCAGGAAACCGAAACCATCCTGGAGAATCTCCAGCACGCCGTCACCCGAGATCTCTTCGCCGCTTTTCGCATGCTTCTTCAGCAGGGCGAAAATCACGTCCTGTTTGCGCGAACGGGCCATGTTTTCGATGCCCATCTGTTCGGCCATTTCCAAAAGATCGGTAATCGGCTTTTGCTTGAGTTCAGTCAGGTTCATAAGGGGAGTGACGTAATCATGTAAGAAGGGAGAATTAAGCTTCTGGCTTAATGAGGCCGCGCCGCTAGATGGCGACAGGATCGCGTACTGATTCGAATTAGGGATGCTTCGGCGACGGCGTGTAGAGGGCACTGGAAAAGCAGTGCGAGGCCGAATGTAACACTTGCTTTTTTCTGCGTCTAGTGCTCTGAAAAAGAAAAGCCCCGCATTTGCGGGGCCTTTTCACATCACAGGTGGGCGTCGAGGAACGCGGCCAGCTGCGATTTGGACAAAGCGCCAACCTTGGTGGCTTCGACGTTGCCGTTCTTGAACAGCATCAGCGTCGGGATACCGCGCACGCCGTGCTTGGCCGGGGTTTCCTGGTTCTCGTCGATGTTCAGCTTGGCGACGGTCAGTTTGCCCTCGTAGGTGGCAGCGATGTCGTCCAGAACCGGAGCGATCATCTTGCATGGGCCGCACCATTCAGCCCAGTAGTCGACCAGCACCGGGCCTTGAGCCTGCAGTACGTCGGCTTCGAAGCTGGCGTCGGTGACGTGTTTGATTTTGTCGCTCATGGAAATCTCCAAGGTCGTAAGCAATAAAAAACGTTGCCCATCATAGCCGCCCCCGCCGCCTACAGGAAGCCGCGGACGATTGAGTGTAACTATAGTTGTGCAAGAAGCCGCGAATCGAAACTGTCATGTCGCCGTCATAGAATCGAATGGCACATTGCCTTGCATCAAGGCCAGCACACCGGCTGAGTGTCACGCGTTGGCGACAGCCTGCTATCGTGGCACGATTGCCAGGTTAACGACCGAGAACAACCAGATCATGCCGCATACCATCGCGAAGAACCTGTCCCTGATCGCCGCCATCGACCTTGGCTCCAACAGTTTTCATATGGTCGTGGCCAAGGCCCACCATACCGAAATCCGTATCCTTGAGCGGCTCGGCGAGAAGGTTCAGCTAGCCGCCGGCATCGACGAAGAGCGCAAGCTCAGTGAAGAGTCTATGGAAAGAGGCCTGGATTGCCTCAAGCGCTTTTCTCAACTGATCAACGGCATGCCGGCAGGCTCCGTACGCATCGTCGGTACCAACGCCTTGCGCGAAGCGCGCAACCGCAACGAATTCATCCAGCGCGCCGAGGCCATCCTCGGCCACCCGGTCGAGGTCATCTCCGGCCGTGAAGAAGCGCGCCTGATCTACCTGGGCGTATCGCACACCCTGGCCGATACCCCCGGCAAGCGCCTGGTGGCAGACATCGGTGGCGGCAGTACCGAGTTCATCATCGGCCAGCGTTTCGAGCCGCTGCTGCGCGAAAGCCTGCAGATGGGTTGCGTAAGCTTTACCCAGCGCTACTTCCGCGATGGCAAGATCACTCCGGCCCGCTATGCCCAGGCGTACACCGCCGCGCGCCTGGAGCTGATGAGTATCGAAAATGCCCTGCACCGCCTGACCTGGGACGAGGCCATTGGCTCGTCCGGGACCATTCGCGCCATCGGCGCCGCCATCAAGGCCGGCGGCCTGGGCAATGGCGAGGTCAACGCCGAAGGCCTGGCCTGGGTCAAGCGCAAGCTGTTCAAACTGGGCGAGGTCGACAAGATCGACTTCGACGGCGTCAAGCCGGACCGCCGGACCATCTTCCCCGCAGGCCTTGCGATTCTCGAAGCGATCTTCGATGCCCTGGAGCTGCAGCGCATGGACCACTGTGACGGTGCCCTGCGCGAAGGTGTGCTGTTCGACCTGCTCGGCCGTCACCACCACGAGGATGTGCGCGAACGCACCTTGAACTCGCTGATGGAGCGCTACCACGTGGACCAGGGCCAGGCTGCGCGTGTGGAACGCAAGGCATTGCACGCCTTCGACCAAGTGGCCGACGCCTGGGACCTTAAAGACGGAAATTGGCGCGATCTGCTTGGCTGGGCCGCGAAAATACACGAAATAGGGCTAGACATTGCCCACTATCACTACCACAAGCATGGCGCCTACCTGATCGAGCACTCCGACCTGTCGGGCTTTTCTCGCGAAGATCAGCAGATGATGGCCCTGCTGGTGCGCGGCCACCGTCGCAACATCCCCAAGGACCGTTACGCTGAGCTGGGTGATGAAGGGGTCAAGCTGCTGCGCCTGTGCGTGCTGCTGCGCTTTGCCATTCTGTTCCACCACATTCGCGGCACCCAGCAGATGCCAAAGGTAGAGCTCAAGGGCGGCGACAACAGCCTGGATGTAGCTTTCCCTGAAGGTTGGCTGGAGCAGAACCAGCTGACCCAGGCCGACTTCGCCAACGAGGCGGAGTGGCTGGCCCGGGTCGGCTTCGTCCTCAGCGTACGTTGAGGACCGGGTTGCTCAGGCGCTCCAGCAGGGTCGCCTGGGCACTGCGCGGGTTCTGGTTGCCGGTCGGGGTGCTACGCACGTAGCGCCCGTCTGGCTGCAACGTCCAGGCGTGGGTGTTGTCGGTCAGGTAGCCTTCCAGCTCCTTCTTCACCCGCAGCAACAACTTCTTGCCTTCCACCGGGAAGCAGGTCTCGACGCGCTTGTCGAGGTTGCGCTCCATCCAGTCGGCGCTGGACAGGTAGATCTGCTCTTCGCCGCCATTGAGGAAGTAGAACACCCGCGTGTGCTCGAGGAAGCGGCCGATGATCGAGCGCACCTGGATGTTGTGCGAAACCCCCGGAATACCTGGGCGCAAGCAGCACATGCCGCGCACCACCAGGTCGATTTTCACACCTGACTGGCTGGCCTTGTACAGCGCCTTGATGACCTTGGCGTCGGTCAGCGAGTTGAACTTGGCGATGATGTGCGCCGGCTTGCCTTCGAGGGCGAACTGGGTTTCCCGCGCGATCATGTCGAGCATGCCCTTTTTCAGGGTGAACGGCGCGTGCAGCAGCTTCTTCATGCGCAGGGTCTTGCCCATGCCGATCAGCTGGCTGAACAGCTTGCCAACGTCCTCGGTGAGGGCGTCGTCAGAGGTCAGCAGGCTGTAGTCGGTGTACAGGCGGGCGTTGCCGGCGTGGTAGTTGCCGGTACCCAGGTGCGCATAACGCACGATCTCGCCCTGTTCGCGGCGCAGGATCAGCATCATCTTGGCGTGGGTCTTGAACCCGACCACGCCGTAGATCACCACCGCACCGGCCGCTTGCAGGCGGCTGGCCATCTGCAGGTTGGACTCTTCGTCGAAGCGCGCACGCAACTCGATCACCGCAGTGACCTCCTTGCCGTTACGCGCCGCGTCCACCAGGGCGTCGACGATTTCCGAGTTGGCCCCGGAGCGGTACAGGGTCTGGCGCACGGCGAGCACATGCGGGTCCTTGGCGGCCTGGCGCAGCAGGTCGACCACCGGGGTGAAGGACTCGAACGGGTGCATCAGCAGGATGTCCTGCTTGCTGATCACGCTGAAAATGTTGTCGGCGTTCACCAGCAGCTTGGGGATTGCCGGGGTGAACGGCGTGTACTGAAGCTCCGGGTGGCTGTCCAGGCCGGTAATGCTGAACAGGCGGGTGAGGTTGACCGGGCCATTGACCTGGTACAGCTCGCTTTCGCTGAGGCTGAACTGCTTGAGCAGGTAGTCCGACAGGTGTTTCGGGCAGGTGTCGGCCACTTCCAGGCGCACGGCATCGCCGTAACGGCGCGAGAACAGCTCACCACGCAGAGCACGGGCCAGGTCGTCGACTTCTTCGGAGTCCAGCGCCAGGTCGGCGTTACGGGTGAGGCGGAACTGGTAGCAGCCCTTCACCTTCATGCCCTGGAACAGGTCGTCGGCGTGCGCGTGGATCATCGACGACAGGAACACGTAGTTGGCACCCGGGCCACCCACCTCTTCAGGCACGCGGATGACCCGTGGCAGCAGGCGTGGGGCAGGGATGATCGCCAAGCCCGAATCGCGACCGAAGGCGTCCACACCCTCAAGCTCGACGATGAAGTTGAGGCTCTTGTTCACCAGCAACGGGAACGGGTGGGTCGGGTCGAGGCCGATCGGGGTGATGATCGGGGCGATTTCGTCGCGGAAATAGCGGCGCACCCAGGTCTTGAGTTTGGGCGTCCAGTAACGACGGCGAATGAAGCGAATCTGATGCTTTTCCAGCTCCGGCAGCAGCACGTCATTGAGGATCGCGTACTGGCGCTCTACCTCGATGTGCACCAGTTCGCTGATACGCGCCAACGCCTGGTGCGGCTGCAAGCCATCGGCACCGGCCTGTTCACGGGCAAAATTGATCTGCTTCTTCAACCCGGCCACGCGGATCTCGAAGAACTCATCGAGGTTGCTGGAGAAGATCAGCAGGAACTTGAGCCGTTCAAGCAACGGGTAGTTCTCGTCCAGTGCCTGTTCCAGCACACGGATGTTGAACTGCAACTGCGAGAGTTCGCGATGAATGTACAGGCTGCTGTCGTCCAGGCCAGGGACAGTGATTGCCGGGGCCGGTGCGGGCACCGGGGCCACAGGCTCGGCCGCCTGCTCCGCTACGGGCTCGGGCGCCGGCGGCAGGTCAGGCGGGGTCTGCACCATCTCTTCTGGGAGCTCCTGGGCATCCTTGATCGCGACAGGGGTGAGCACTTCATTATTCATCTGGCGTTCCTGAGGACGTTAACGCCCTATCATCAATTGAGCGGCAAGATAAGCGCCCATTATGACGCCTGTGTTACACACCAGGGCAAGCCATGGCGCGTGGCCTCTGGCATTGTCTGTGTAGGAATTGTTCACGTCGAGACACATTTGGACACTTTCACGATTGCGCGCGAAGGGGTAGGCTTCGCGTTCATTTCGCCAGCACCTCAGAAAATGCTTCAACAATTCCTGCAGGATTTCGGCTACTTTGCCCTTTTTCTAGGCACCTTCTTCGAAGGCGAGACCATCCTGGTGCTTGCGGGTTTCCTTGCGTTCCGTGGTTACATGGACATCAAGCTGGTGTGCCTGGTGGCCTTCTTCGGCAGCTACGCGGGCGATCAGCTGTGGTACTTCATGGGCCGCCGCCACGGGCGCAGGATCCTGGCGCGCAAGCCGCGCTGGCAGGCAATGGGTGACCGGGCGCTGGACCACATCCGCCGCCATCCTGATATCTGGGTGCTGAGTTTTCGCTTCGTCTATGGCCTGCGCACGGTCATGCCGGTGGCCATTGGCCTGTCGGGCTATCCACCCCGCCGCTATCTGCTGCTGAACGGCATTGGCGCGGCTATCTGGGCAATCGCCCTGGGCGCGGCCGCGTACCACTTCGGCGCCATTCTCGAAGGCCTGCTGGGCAACGTGAAACGTTACGAGCTATGGGTGCTCGGCGGCCTGGTGGCGCTGGGCGGCCTGCTGTGGCTGCGTCGGCGCTTCCGCACCCTGCGCGCGGAGCGCAAGGCGGCGGGCCTGGCCCAGGCCCCAGAGGCTGAGCAAGCTGTAAGCCACGAGCAGGAACCAGGCCAGCGGCGCGACCACCGCTAAGCCCAAGGCGCCGGCCAGGTACAACGCCGGCGCATTCAGCAGCAGCCGCGCCAGCTCCAGGCGCGCAGCCCAGCGCCGGTTCTCCAGCAAAGCGCCCAGCACGAACAGACCAAACGCCATCAGCGACCAGCCGAGCACCAGCGCGGCGATCGGCACGCGGTCGGCCACATCCATCAGGTAGCTGCCCAAAGCCACATACACCACGAACTGCGCCGCCACGTAGGCTTGTTGCGCGCGGCCCAGGGCAATCTCGAACTTGCGAAACAGCGCCAGGTCCTGCTTGGCCTGCGGGTAGCGCGCAGCCACGTCGGCCGGGCGCCAACCGGTGGGCATGAACCAGATGCGCAGCTTGTCCCACAGGCTGGCGGTGTGCCGGGCGTCATGCCAGAGCTGGGCATAGAACTGCAGGTTGGCCCACAACGGGTTCCAGCTGGCCAACGGTGTCGTCACCCCGAACACCACCGGCTCGGCCGGGTCTTCCTCTTTGAAGGTGCCGAACAGACGGTCCCAGAGAATGAACACACCGCCGTAATTGCGATCCAAGTAAGCAGGGTTTTGCGCATGGTGGACGCGATGGTTGGATGGTGTGATAAACACCCACTCGAGCCAGCCAAGCTTGGGGATGTGTCGGGTATGCACCCAGAACTGATACAGCAGGTTGAGCGAGGCCACGGTGATGAACACCAGTGGCGGTACGCCCACCAGCGCCAGCGGCAGGTAGAACAGCCACGAGAAGATGAACCCGCTACTGGTCTGGCGCAGCGCCGTGGTGAGGTTGTACTCCTCGCTCTGGTGATGCACCGAGTGTGCGGCCCACAGCACGTTGCGCTCATGCCCCAGGCGATGCAGCCAGTAGTAACAGAAGTCGTACAGGACAAAGGCCAGCAGCCATACCCACCACGCCTCTGCCGGCAACCGCAAAACCGCCAGGTGTTCGAAGGCCAGCGCATAGGTGACCAGCCCTACCCCTTTGGTCAGCAGCCCGGTACTGGTCGACAGTGCGCCGGTGCTAAGGCTGTTGATCGAGTCGGCCAGGGTGAAATTGCGCTGGCCACGCACGCGGTCAGCTACCAGCTCGACGGCAATCAGCACAAAGAAGAACGGCACGGCCAGCAGTATCAGGTCCATGGGCACGACCTCAGGCGTTATCCACCAAGATTAGGCCGCACCCGCGGGAATCCCTATGGCGACATCTGCCAAACTAGAGGACATTTAGCGCCTCGACACTGGAGTAGTGAACATGACAAAAAAAGTAGCGGTGATTCTTTCCGGCTGTGGCGTGTACGACGGCGCCGAAATCCACGAAAGCGTGATCACCCTGCTGCGCCTCGACCAGCGCGGTGCGCAGGTGCAGTGCTTCGCGCCGAACATTGCACAGATGCACGTCATCAACCACCTGACCGGCGAGGAAATGCCCGAGTCGCGTAATGTGCTGGTGGAATCGGCGCGCATAGCCCGCGGCGAGGTCAAGGACATCCGCGAGGCCAAGGCCGAGGACTTCGATGCGTTGATCGTGCCAGGCGGTTTTGGGGCGGCAAAGAACCTCTCCAATTTTGCCGTGGAAGGTGCCAACTGCAGCATCAACCCGGACGTACTGACCCTGGCCGAAGCCTTTGCCGACGCCTGCAAGCCGGTTGGGCTGATCTGCATCTCGCCGGCACTGGCCGCGAAGATCTACGGGCCGGGCGTGGTCTGCACCATCGGCAGCGACGCCGGCACGGCGGCGGCGGTCGAGAAGATGGGCGGCACCCATGAGGAGTGCGATGTGCACGATATTGTCGAAGACTCCCAGCGCAAACTGGTGACTACGCCGGCTTACATGGAAGCCAAGTCGATCAGCGAAGCGGCGGGGGGCATCTACAAGCTGGTGGACCGGGTGCTGGAACTGACACACGAGTAAGCACCGAAAGCGGCGCGGCCTTCTGTGCCTCGCGAAAGGGCCGCAACGCGCCCCTTTCGCGACACAAGGCCGTTCCCACAGAGAACCGCAAGCTCTTCAGGACTTGGACAGCCGGGCAATGATCCGGTCCAGCGCATTGGCAAATGCCTGCTTCTCCCGCTCGCCATAAGCGCCCTGCCCGCCCCCCACCTGGCCCTGCTCGCGCAGCTCGGTGAACAGGTTGCGCGCCGCCAGGCGGTCGCCCATGTTGCGTTCGTCGAACTCTCGCCCACGCGGGTCCAGTGCCGCCACGCCCTTTTTCACCAGGCGGTCGGCCAGCGGTACGTCACTGCAGATCACCAACTCGCCAGGCACGGCGTGCTCGACCAGGTAATCGTCGGCCGCGTCCATGCCGCTGGGTACCACAATCAGGCGCACGATCGCGAACGCCGGCTTGGCCACGGCCTGCCCCGCCACCATCACCACCTCGAACTTGCGCTTGAGGGCGAACTTGACGATCAGATCCCTGGCCGCTTTGGGGCAGGCATCGGCATCGATCCATACACGCATCGGAAATTCTCGACTTGGACTCAATGCGCCCATCATGCCTGAAGCTCAGCGAAAGCTGGAGCGCGAGAACGCTGGAAAAATGGCGCCAGAATTACAATTACTGCTTATCCGACCCCGCCACTCAGGCTAAACTCGCCACAGCTTCACTGGCCTGCCCGAGCGCGCAATGAACCACCCTCACGAAATCCGCCCTGACCTGGACGAAGGCATCGACCGCAAGGTCCTGGCGACATTGCGTGCGCGCTTCCTGCAGTTAAACCAAGGGCGGCTGCAGCGGGCAATGGAAGGCCTGTCGACACGTCAGCAACAGGTACTGACGCTGCTACCGCTGCTGTTTCACGTAAACCACCCGCTGTTGCCAGGCTACGTCTCGGGCAGTACGCCTGCCGGCGTATCGGGCTATGCGCCAGGTGTCGAGCTGGTGGCGGAGGCCCAGCGCCTGGCGCGCTCGTTCACCTACAAGGCCGCGCATGGCAACCCGCCACGCCCGATTCACGGCCTGTTCCTGATGGGCAGCCTGGGCTCGCTGGCCCAGGCCGAGCACAGCGACATGGACCTGTGGGTGTGCCACGCACCCGGCTTGCCCGAACACCAGTTGGATGAACTGCGCCGCAAGTGCCAGCAACTGGAGGCCTGGGCGGCAAGCCTGGGAGCCGAAGCACACTTTTTCCTGATCGACACGCAGGGCTTCGCCCATGGCGAGCGCGATGGCCAGCTCGGCTCCGACGACTGTGGCACCACCCAGCACTACTTGCTGCTGGACGAGTTCTACCGCACCACCCTGTGGCTGGCCGGGCGCACACCGCTATGGTGGCTGGTGCCGGTGTATCAGGAACACAACTACCACAGTTATACCCAGACCCTGCTGTCCAAGCGGTTCATCCGCAGCCATGACGCCCTCGACCTCGGCAACCTGGCGCACATTCCGCCCGGCGAGTTCGTCGGCGCCGGCCTGTGGCAGCTGTTCAAAGGTATCGACTCGCCCTACAAATCGCTGCTCAAACTGCTGCTGACCGAAGCCTACGCCAGCGAACACCCTGCCGTGCGCTGCCTGAGCCTGGACTACAAGCAGGCCGTGTTCGCCAACCAGCTAGACCTCGACGAGCTCGACCCCTACGTGATGGTTTACCGGCGCATCGAACGCTACCTGCTGCAACGTGGCGAACACGCGCGCCTGGAGCTGGTACGCCGCAGCCTGTACCTCAAGGTGAACAAGAAGCTCAGCGACCAGGGTCGCAGCATGGGCTGGCAACGCCGGCTGCTGCAGCGCCTGACCGACGAGTGGGGCTGGAGCCAGCAACAGCTGGCCTTGCTGGACAGCCGCCGTCAATGGAAAGTGCAACAGGTTGCTGTCGAGCGCCGCGAACTGGTGGCCGAGCTGAACCACAGTTACCGCTTCCTCAGCCAGTTCGCGCTCACCCAGAACGCCAGCAGCCGCGCCGACCAGCGCGACCTCAATGTACTGGGCCGGCGCCTGTATGCGGCGTTCGAGCGCCGCGCCGGCAAGGTCGAAGTGATCAACCCCGGTATCGCCCCAGACCTCGCCGAAGGCACCTTGACCTTGGTCCAGGCACCCAACCGCAAGGAGCCGGGCAACCACCACTGGGAGCTTTACAGCGGCAACTTGAGCACCCACGAGGTGGAGCACTTCAGCCCGATCAAGCGCTGCCGCGAGCTGCTCGAGCTGCTCGCCTGGGCCCATCGCAACGGCGTGATCGACAGCAGCACCCGCCTGGCGCTGCACCCAGGCAGTAGCGACCTTGGCGAGTACGAGCTGTTCAACCTGCTGGGCTGCCTGCAGCAGAGCATTCCCCTGCCCTTGCCGACCGTCAGTGAAGTGCGCCTGCTGCAGCCCAGCGTTGCCGACGAGGTGCTGTTGCTGGTCAATGTCGCCATCGACCCGCTGCGCCATCACCGCGACCTGAACATTCTGATGACCACCGAGCGCACCGACTCGCTGAGCTACGCCGGCGTGCGCGAAAACCTGGTGCTGACCCTGGACCAGGTCACCATCAACAGCTGGAACGAGGTGCTGGTCCAGCGCTATGACGGCGAGCACGCACTGGTGCGCTGCCTGCGCGATTTCCTCAACAGCCCGGTACTGCACGGCCACCGGCCGCGGGTGCGGGTGCGCTGCTTCTGCCAGAGCCGCGCCCAGGCCATCGGCCAGCGTGTAGAGGAGATTTTCGACACCGTGCAACTGCTGCTGGACCAGGGGCTGCACCATCGCTACCTGCTGCAGGTAGCCCAGCACACCCATGTACTGGAGCTGCTACCCCAGCATGTCAGCCTGACCACCCTGGACGAGCATGAGGCGCTGCTAGCCTACCTGGGCGAAGAGCGCGGCGCCTACAGCCCGCTGTACCTGGACGCCAACGCCCTGCAAGACCACGACCTGCGCCTGGTACTGGAGCACGGCAGGCCGGCCTGTATCCAGGTGTTCTATCGCCTGCAGGACGGCTGGGCCGAGCTGTATGTGTTGGATGAGTACAACGCGCTGTGGCAACAACGCCTGCCATTGCATGACGAAACGCACTTGCTGCTGCCGCTGCAACGCTTTCTGCGCTCGGTGGTGATGCGTCGCGATGCCCGCCTGCCGCTCGACGGCCTGCGGCCGGCCTCGCTGGATATCCACTATGCGCAGCTTCTGCCCTCTGGCGCAGGCAAGGCACGCAGCATCGAGCCGCGCCTGGCCCCGATCGAGGGCAGCGACCAGCCTTACTATGAGGTGCAGGCGATCATCCAGGCCGGGGTCGCGGGCGCGGCGCATGTAACGCTGTATTGCGACCAACAGGAGTTTTCCGAGCTGGAGCATGGCGAGCAGCTGTATGCGGTGGTGGCCCGGCAGATCATTGGCCAGCGCCACGGCGCAGGGCAGTACCAGTGCTATATCACCGACCTGGATTTATCCGAGTTGCTGGATGACCGGCTGGGGGCGACGCAGGTGTACCTGAGCTACAAGCGGGTGCTGGAGCAGGCTTTGAATGAGGGGCTGGAGCAGGTTTTGGCGGAAGGCGCCTGAATTGCCGGGGGTGCTTTGCACCCCATCGCGACACAAGGCCGCTCCTACAGGGGAATGCGATTCCTTGTAGAAGCGGCCTTGTGTCGCGATGGGCCGCAAAGCGGCCCCCTTGGCCCTTACAGGTCGAAATCGCCCGCCGCTTCCGGTTGGTATTCCACTTCCAGCAGCTTCAGCTTGAGGGTCTTGCCACCCGGTGCCGGCCAGTCGATCTGCTCGCCCACCGACAACCCCAGCAAGGCGCAGCCAATGGGCGCCAGGATCGAAACCTTGCCCTCCGGCCCGGCATCCTTCGGGTAAACCAACGTCAGGTGGTAATCCTTGCCGCTGGCTTCCTCACGGCAGTGCACGCGCGAGTTCATGGTCACCACGCCCGCTGGCACTTCCTCGTGACCGACCACCTGCCCGGCGCGGTCCAGCTCGTCCTGCAAGGCGAGCACACCCGGCGTACTCTCGTCGAGGCTGTCGATCAGACGCTCCAGACGTTGTACGTCCAATCGGGTGAGGATGAGGGAAGGCTTGGTGCTCATGATCCAGTCAGACTCCTTTGAACAGGCAGTTTTCAATGTGCAAATAAAGCAAAACCCCGCCCAAGGGCGGGGTTTGAGAAGGCTTTGGCGTCACCGACGCAGAACCCGACACTACCACAGCCGGGTAAATACTCAAGCCCCTGCGCTCAGTGTGCCTTAGCCTGATCGCGCAAGGCCTGGGCCTCGCGGCAGATCTGCCGACGCCGTTCGTCGTCAGCCGAGCGCCATTCGCGGATGTGCTCGACATGCCGGTGGCAACCTGTGCACACCCGCTGTTCGTCCAACCGGCATACGCTAATGCACGGCGATGGCACGGCGGGGCTGACGTTGCTGTAAAGCGGCTTGGGCGGCCGAGCCTGGGCGCTGCTCATGTCAGATCTCGTCGAAGTCCAGCTTCTCGCCGGCCCGCTCCCAGACGATGCGCTCGAGCATTTCGCCCAGCAGTTCTTCGCTCTTTTCGCACACCCACTTCTTGCTCTCTTCGTCGTAGTCGAAGTGGAAACCACCGGAACGGTCGGCCAGCCACAGCTGGCGCAGCGGCTCCTGGCGGCTGAAGATCAGTTGGGCGCCGCCCTCGAACTTGACGGTAAGGACGCCGGCGGAGTTCTCCATGTCCAGGTCCATGCCGCTCTCGTCGAACAGGTCTTCCAGGGCCTGTTGGGTCGCGTCGACCAGATCATGGAAACGCGCTTCACTCAAACTCATTGCAGGAACCTCGAAATTGGCTGCGTTACAGGCAAGCCGGGCAAGATACGGGCGCTTGCCGCCGAATGCAAAGATTAGCCACTGAAGGGGGTAAGAATAGCCCGCCCGGCGGACCGGTCCTTGCATAGGCAAGCCGCCGGTCGCTCGGTATACTCGGGCGCAATACTGCATTTTTCTAAGGATTTCACCCATGAAGCGCCTGATTTCCTCCTTCGCGGCGCTGGTCGCTGTTGCCTGCCTCGTTTCTGCCTGCGGCCAGAAAGGCCCGTTGTATCTGCCTGAAGACGGCGATAACGGCAAAGCGCACAAGGCGCACCAGCACCAGCCCAAAGCCAAGCCGGCCCCGGTACAAGAGCAGCAGCCCGAACTGCAGCCCGAGCCCGAGCAGTCGCCAGCGCAGTAAGGAAACCAGATGAACGCTTTCAACTACCGCGACGGTGAGCTGTTCGCGGAAGGCGTGGCCCTGTCGGCCATCGCCGAGCGCTACGGCACCCCCACCTACGTGTATTCGCGCGCCCACATCGAGGCCCAGTACCGTAGCTACGCCGATGCCCTGCAAGGCACTGAACACTTGGTGTGCTTCGCGGTAAAGGCCAACTCCAACCTGGGCGTACTGAATGTACTGGCGCGCCTGGGCGCAGGTTTCGACATTGTCTCCGGCGGTGAGCTGGAGCGCGTGCTGGCCGCTGGCGGGCGCGCAGACCGCGTGGTCTTCTCCGGCGTCGGTAAAACCCGTGAAGACATGCGCCGCGCCCTGGAAGTTGGCGTGCACTGCTTCAACGTCGAATCCACCGACGAACTGGAGCGCCTGCAAGTAGTGGCCGCTGAAATGGGCAAGGTTGCCCCGGTGTCGCTGCGCGTCAACCCGGACGTCGATGCCGGTACCCACCCCTACATCTCCACAGGCCTCAAAGAAAACAAGTTCGGCATCGCCATCGCCGACGCCGAGGCCATCTACGTGCGTGCCGCACAGCTGCCGAACCTGGAAGTGGTCGGTGTCGACTGCCACATTGGCTCGCAGCTGACCACCGTGGAGCCGTTCCTCGACGCACTCGACCGCCTGCTGGTACTGGTCGACCGCCTGGCCGAATGCGGTATCCACCTGCGCCACCTGGACTTGGGCGGCGGTGTTGGCGTTCGCTACCGCGACGAACAGCCGCCGCTGGTGGCCGACTACATCAAAGCCATCCGCGAGCGCGTGGGCGAGCGCGACCTGGCCCTGGTGTTCGAGCCGGGCCGCTACATCGTGGCCAACGCTGGCGTGCTGCTGACCCGTGTGGAATACCTCAAGCACACCGAACACAAGGACTTCGCCATCATCGATGCGGCGATGAACGACCTGATTCGGCCGGCCCTGTATCAAGCCTGGATGGGTGTCAGCGCGGTCAAGCCTCGTGCGGGCGAAGGCCGTGCCTACGATCTGGTCGGCCCTATCTGCGAGACCGGCGACTTCCTTGGCAAGGACCGCGTGCTGAACCTGGCCGAAGGTGACTTGCTGGCCGTAGCGTCTGCGGGCGCCTATGGTTTTGTCATGAGTTCCAACTACAACACCCGTGGCCGTTGCGCTGAAATCCTGGTCGACGGCGACCAGGCGTTCGAAGTACGCCGCCGCGAGACCATCGCCGAACTGTACGCTGGCGAAAGCCTGCTGCCGGAGTAAGCCCATGCTGCTGCGTTTTACCAAGATGCATGGGCTGGGCAACGACTTCATGGTCCTCGACCTGGTCAGCCAGCACGCGCACATCCAGCCCAAGCACGCCAAGCAATGGGGTGATCGCCATACCGGCATCGGCTTCGACCAATTGCTGATCGTCGAGGCGCCGAACAACCCGGAAGTGGACTTCCGCTACCGCATCTTCAATGCCGACGGCTCCGAGGTCGAGCAATGTGGCAACGGTGCTCGTTGTTTCGCCCGCTTCGTGCTGGACAAGCGCCTGACTGCGAAAAAGCGCATTCGTGTGGAAACCAAGAGCGGCATCATCGTGCTGGACGTGCAGAACGACGGCCAGGTGAGTGTCGACATGGGCCCGCCGCGCTTCATCCCTGCCGAAATCCCCTTCGTCGCCGACGCACAGGCGCTGAGCTACCCACTGGAAGTTGACGGCCAGCTGCATTCGATTGCCGCCGTGTCCATGGGTAACCCGCACGCCGTGCTGCGTGTCGACGACGTGCGTACTGCCCCCGTGCATGAGCTGGGCCCGAAGATCGAAAACCACCCACGCTTCCCGCAGCGGGTGAATGCCGGCTTCATCCAGGTCATCGACCGCCACCGCGCCAACCTGCGCGTGTGGGAACGCGGCGCGGGCGAAACCCAGGCCTGCGGCACCGGCGCCTGCGCCGCAGCCGTGGCAGCCATCAGTCAGGGCTGGATGGACTCTCCGGTGTCCCTCGACCTGCCCGGCGGGCGCCTGCACATCGAATGGGCCGGCCCCGGCAAGCCCGTACTGATGACCGGCCCGGCCGTACGCGTCTACGAAGGACAGGTTCGTCTCTAAGCGAGTAACCGCCATGACCGATCAGCCCAAGGTTGTACCCAAGCAGTCCACCGAACTCGATGCCGAAGCGGTGGTCGCCTACCTGCGCGCCCACCCCACCTTCTTCGCCGAGCACGACGAGCTGCTGATCGAACAGCACATCCCGCACCAGCGTGGTGACAGCGTGTCGCTGGTGGAGCGCCAGCTCAAGCTGCTGCGTGACCGCAACATCGAAATGCGCCATCGTCTGTCGCAACTGATGGACGTGGCCCGCGACAACGACCGGCTGTTCGACAAGACCCGCCGGCTGATCCTTGACCTGCTGGATGCCGGCAGCCTGGAAGACGTGGTCATGGCGGTCGAAGACAGCCTGCGCCAGGAGTTCCAGGTGCCCTTCGTCAGCTTGATCCTGTTCGGCGACAACGTCGCGCCGGTCGGGCGCTGGGTCAGCAACGCCGAGGCCCAGCAGGCCATCGGCGCCCTGCTGGGCGGCGGCAAGACGGTCAGCGGCAACCTGCGCGAGCACGAGCTGGCCTTCCTGTTCGGCGAGGAACAGCGCCGGGAAGTAGGCTCCAGTGCCGTGGCCACCCTTGAGTACCAGGGGCTGCATGGGGTGCTGGCCATCGGCAGCCGCGACCCGCAACACTACAAGAGCAGCGTCGGCACCCTGTTCCTCGGCTACATCGCCGAAGTACTCGGCCGCGTTGTGCCACGCGTTACCCAGACCCTGCGCTCGGTACGCTGATGGAACGCCAGCTGGAGGCTTATTGCGCACACCTGCGCAACGAGCGCCAGGTATCGGAGCACACCTTGCTGGGCTACCGCCGTGACCTGGACAAGGTCATCGCCTACTGCAAGGAACACGGGATTGCCGACTGGCAGGCGCTGCAGATCCAGCAACTGCGCCAGCTGATCGCCCGCCTGCACCACCATGGCCAGTCTTCGCGCAGCCTGGCGCGGCTACTGTCGGCCGTGCGCGGCCTGTACCGCTACCTCAACCGCGAAGGCCTGTGCCAGCACGACCCAGCCACCGGCCTGAGCGCGCCCAAGGGTGAGCGCCGCTTGCCCAAGGTGCTGGACACCGACCGCGCTCTGCAATTGCTCGATGGCGGCGTCGACGACGACTTCATCGCCCGACGTGACCAGGCGATCCTTGAGCTGTTCTATTCGTCGGGCCTGCGCCTGTCCGAGCTGACCAACCTCGACCTCGATCACCTCGACCTCGCCGCCGGCCTGGTACAGGTACTGGGCAAGGGCGGCAAGGCCCGCGTACTGCCTGTTGGCCGCAAGGCGCGCGAGGCGCTGCAGGCGTGGTACCGCCTGCGCGGCATTGGCAACCCGCGCGACCGCGCGGTGTTCATTACCCGCCAGGGCAACCGCATCAGCCCCCAGGCCGTCCGGCTGCGGGTAAAGGCCGCCGGTGAGCGCGAGCTGGGCCAGCACCTGCACCCGCACATGCTTCGCCATTCCTTCGCCAGCCATGTGCTGGAATCGTCCCAGGACCTGCGTGCGGTGCAAGAGCTGCTCGGCCATGCCGACATCAGCACCACGCAGATCTACACCCACCTGGACTTCCAGCACCTGGCCGCGGTGTATGACAGCGCCCACCCTCGGGCCAAACGCAGCAAGGGCAATGACTCATGAGCATCAAGCTGATCACCTTCGACCTGGACGATACCCTGTGGGACACCGCGCCAGTGATTGCCACTGCCGAAGTCGTGCTGCGCGACTGGCTCGAAGCCAACGCCCCGATCCTTGGCGGCGTGCCGGTGGAGCACCTGTTCGCCATCCGCGAGCGCCTGGTACAAGCCGAGCCCGGCCTCAAGCACCGCATCAGCGCCCTGCGCCGGCGCGTGCTGTTCCATGCCTTGGAAGAGGTCGGCTACAGCGAGAAACATGCGCAGGAACTGGCCAACGAAGGTTTCGAAGTATTCCTGCATGCCCGCCATCAGGTGGAGATCTTCCCCGAAGTGCAACCGGTGCTGGAGATTCTGCGCCACCACTACACCCTGGGCGTGGTCACCAACGGCAACGCCGATGTGAGCCGGCTGGGGCTGGCGGACTACTTCCGCTTTGCCCTGTGCGCTGAGGACCTCGGTATCGGCAAGCCGGACCCGGCGCCGTTTCTGGAAGCCCTACGCCGTGGAGAATCGGAAGCCAGCGCGGCGGTGCACATTGGCGATCACCCCGGTGATGACATCGCTGGCGCCCAGCGCGCCGGTCTGCGTGCGGTATGGTTCAACCCACAGGGTAAGGCATGGGCGGGCGAACAGGCACCGGATGCCGAGATCCAGCGCCTGTCGCAGCTACCCGACATCCTTTCGCGCTGGCGTTGAAGGCCCGGCCTGCACAGCAACCTGTTCTGAACAACAGGCACAAAAAAGCCCGCAGCGACGGCGGGCTTTTTTGCGATCAGCCACTCAGATAGGGCGGCTGCCGTACTTGTTGTCCGGCTTCTTGGGCGGGTCGGCGACCACGTTGGCCTCGACTTCCTGCACCTTGCCACCGCGCGAAAGGAACTCTTCCATCGCCTTGGCCAGGGCATCACGCTCTTTCTGCTTGGCTTCCATGCTCGGCATCTCGTCTACCGAGACCGCCGCCTTGGATTTGCCCTTGGCAGCGGGTGCCGGGCTGCTGTCGTCATCGCCAGCATCTTCGGCGCCGTCGTCAGCCGCCGCTTCGAGGCCTTCATCAGCCTCGTCTTCGTCGCCTACTTCGAGGTCATCATTTTCCAGATCGTCGTCGCTCATGTTCTACCTCATGACTTGCGAAAAGCAGGTTAGTTATAGACCAGTGCAGCCGTAGACCGGCAGCCACCAGTGAAAATTCAACTGGCCGTGGGTTAGGCCACTGCCCTTGGGTCGGCACTCCTGATGGGAGGCGGCACCCAGCAGGCCCTGCTCCTGGCAGGACCTGACAAATCCATTAACCCCTGCTGGCCACACGCTATTGGCAAGCCTAGCAAAGGCTGGCGAAGTGTGTGGACTACACGTCAAACACCCTTCGGCGCGCATTCTAGCGCGCCCGTGGAAAAAGCAAAGCTCCATAAACGCCCTACGACTTGTAAGTTTTTTACCTACGTCGCGAACGTGTCGAATAAACCGTTTGCCGAGCGCGAAATGCTGAAAATCTGACAAAAAAATGCCCGGCAAGCCGGGCAAATTTTTACCGCGTCGCAGTTACAGGTTGTAGCCGCGTTCGTTGTGCTGAGCCAGGTCGAGGCCGACCGACTCTTCTTCTTCGTTGACCCGCAGGCCCATCACCACATCCAGCACCTTGAGGATCACGTAGGTGACGATGGCGGTGTACACCACGGTGAAGATCACGCCCTTGGCCTGGATCCAGACCTGCATGCCGATGTCGGTGACGGTACCGAAGCCGCCCAGTGCAGGGGCTGCGAACACGCCGGTGAGGATGGCACCGATGATGCCGCCGATTCCGTGCACGCCGAAAGCGTCCAGCGAGTCGTCATAGCCCAGCTTGCGCTTGAGGGTGGTGGCGCAGAAGTAGCAGATCACACCCGACGCCAGGCCAATCACCAGAGCGCCCATCGGGCCCACGGTGCCTGCAGCCGGGGTAATGGCGACCAGGCCGGCAACCACACCCGAGGCGATGCCCAGGGCACTGGGTTTACCGTGGCCGATCCACTCGGCGAACATCCAGCCCAGTGCCGCAGCGGCAGTGGCGATCTGGGTGACCAGCATGGCCATGCCGGCGGTGCCGTTGGCCGCAGCGGCGGAGCCTGCGTTGAAGCCGAACCAGCCGATCCACAGCATGGCCGCGCCCATCAGGGTATAGCCCAGGTTGTGCGGGGCCATCGGCGTGGTCGGGTAGCCTTTGCGCTTGCCCAGCACCAGGCAGCAGACCAGGCCTGCGATACCGGCGTTGATGTGCACCACGGTGCCGCCAGCGAAGTCCAGCACGCCCCAGTCCCACATCAGTGCGCCGTCACCACTCCACACCATGTGCGCGATAGGCGCATACACCAGGGTGAACCAGATACCCATGAACACCAGCATCGCGGAGAACTTCATGCGCTCGGCGAAGGCACCGACGATCAGCGCCGGGGTGATGATGGCAAATGTCATCTGGAAGGTGATGAATACCGCTTCAGGGAACAGCGCGGTGGCCGAGGTCAAGTTCTCGGGCGTCACGCCGCTGAGAAAGGCTTTGGAGAAACCGCCAACGAAGGAGTTGAAGTTGAGCACGCCCTTTTCCATACCGGTGGTATCGAAGGCCATGCTGTAGCCGTAAACGACCCAGAGAATGCTCATCAGGCCGGTGATTGCAAAGCACTGCATCATCACCGACAGCACGTTCTTGGAACGCACCATGCCGCCATAGAACAGGGCCAGGCCCGGAATGGTCATGAACAGCACCAGCGCCGTTGCGGTCAGCATCCAGGCGGTATCGCCGGAGTTCAGCGCTGGGGCAGCTTCCTCTGCCAGGGCAAGCCCGGGCATTACGAGGGACAATAGGGCTCCTAGCCCTGCGATCTTACGCAGAGTCATGTTGTTTTCTCCTGGGGCGTTGGGTTTGGTGAGGCTTTTTTGCTGCTTAGATCGCGTCGGTATCGGTTTCGCCGGTACGGATACGGATTGCCTGCTCCAGATTCACCACGAAAATCTTGCCGTCACCGATCTTGCCGGTGTTGGCTGCCTTGGTGATGGCTTCGATTACCCGATCAAGGTCCTTGTCATCGATGGCGACATCGATCTTCACCTTGGGCAGGAAATCGACCACATATTCAGCACCGCGATACAGCTCGGTGTGGCCCTTCTGCCGACCGAAGCCTTTGACTTCGGTGACGGTGATGCCCTGCACGCCGATTTCCGACAGCGACTCGCGCACGTCGTCCAGCTTGAACGGCTTGATGATGGCTGTGACTAGCTTCATGAAACTCTCTCCCGATTTGGTGGACTTGCCCCAGGAAAACAAACCCGTCTCAAGTCTAAGCGCAGCGCTTGGCTTTGTAACGCGTCGTCGGTATCCGGCTCCGCGTGCGCACTGCCCGGTCACAAGGAACTGCATCAGTGCATGGCTCGTTCAGGTCTTTGCAGAAACCTTGCCAGTTCCGGCAAAGCACCGGAAAACAGTGGGTTATGTGAAACAGTCGGGATTGGCCAGTCGCCAGTATGGAAAACATGCACAATATCGGTGCGCGCTGGCAGGGCGTACTGCGCGAAAAATGTGCAGGGGGAGCGAGCCTGAGTGGCTGAATGGCCCGTGCTACACTGCCGACCACTTTCAGTTTCAGTGGACCGCCCCATGCTCGCGCCAAAAGCCCTTCTCGATGCCCTGAGCGATCAAGCCTCGCGCCTGTTCAGCAACGATACCGCCCAGCCCCGTGCAGAACTGGAAAGCCAGTTCAAGGTGCTGATGCAAGGTGCCTTCAGCAAGCTGGACTTGGTCAGCCGCGACGAATTCGACAGCCAGATGGTCGTGCTGGCGCGCACCCGCGCGCGCCTGGAAGCACTGGAAAAACAAGTAGCCGAGCTGGAAGCACGGCTGAACCCACAAGGTGAGTGAATGCAGCCCTCCAGCGCATACCCGGTACTGCTGTTTTCCTACGGCACATTGCAGGACAAAGCCGTGCAACTGGCCAACTTCGGCCGTGAGCTGAGCGGCCAGGCCGACCGTATGCTTGGCTACCGCCAGGACTGGGTCGAGATCACCGACCCGGGCGTACTGGCCGCCAGCGGCAAGCCCCATCACCCCATCGTTTCCCCCAGCAGCCAGGCCGACGACAGCGTGGCCGGGATGGTCTTCCAGATCAGCGAAGAAGAGCTGGCGGCGGCGGACCGCTATGAAGTCGCCGACTACAAGCGCGTCGCCGTCACCCTCGCCTCGGGCCTGACTGCCTGGGTTTATGTGCGCGCCTGAATCCCTCGGGCGCGGGTTGTTACACGGAGCGTTTCCCCATGAAAGTCAGCGCACGCAATGTTTTCGAAGGCAAAGTCACCCAAGTTCAGCCCGGTGCGGTCAATGCCGAAGTCGAGCTGACCCTCGGTGGTGGTGAAAAACTGGTGGCAGTGGTCACCATGGCCAGCCTGCATAACCTCAACATCAATGTCGGTAAAGACGCCGTGGCGCTGGTCAAGGCGCCTTGGGTGGTGCTGCTGACTGACGCTGCCGGTTACAAGCTGTCGGCCCGTAATGCCCTGGAAGGTGAAGTGGTACGGGTTGGCGATGGTGCTGTGAACGCCGAGGTAGTGCTGAAGCTGGCCGGTGGCACCGAGGTGTATGCCATCGTCACCCGCGAAGCCGTGCAGGAGCTGGGGCTGGCGCCAGGCGTGAAGGCCACCGCGCTGATCAAGGCCTCGCACATCATCCTTGGCGCCAAGCCCTGAATGAGAGGGGGCTGCTTTGCAGCCCCGGTCTAATTCATACAGGCCTGTTTCGGTGGCAACTCGCTGGCATGCAAGGTGCCGCGGAACAATGCCGCGCCACACTGGGTAAACAACGTCTTCACCCGGTTGCGCGAATTGAGGATCTCGGCCTGGATATCCTCGATGGCCGTATCCCCCGGCTGTAATCTGGCCGCCCGGTTGGCCCATTCGATGGCGGCAAAGCGGCTCTGCTTGCGGGTGCCGCGGCCCTGCATCCACGCCAGCCCCAGTTCGGCGCTGGCACGCCCGGCAATCCAAGGGTCCGGGTACTCCACCAGGCTCAGCAGGTAGGTAACTGCCTCGGCTCGCTCCTGTGCTTCACCAAACTGACGCAACAAAATCCCCAGGTGCAAACGTGCACGGGCATTGGTCTGCGCATTGCCCAGTGCGTCGACCAGCAGCTGCCTGACGGCCAGCATGGCACTGCGCTCACTCAGGTCCTCATCGCCATCCATGCGCAGGCAGGCCAGGTTGTACTTGGCCTGCCGGCTGCCCGCTTCCACCGCGCGCTGCAGCCAGTACTCGGCTGCCTCATCATCCAGGTAATGCGCCGGTGTGTTGGCCAAGCCGCCATTGTGCAGCTCGTACAGGCCCAGGGCGGCCCCAGGCAGGTTCAGTTCGGCGCAGCGTTCATACAGGTAGCAGGCCACTTCATGCCGGTTGGCTGCCCACAGCAACTTCGCCACCTCGAGCACCTCGAGCCCCGGTGCCTGACCCGCGCACTGGCGTTTCACCGCCCGCTGCGACCAAAGCCTTGCCTGCTCGACCGAGCGTGGCAGCCCCCACAGCCCGAACCGGTGCCCGGCAGCGCGCAATGCACAGGCGCCCGCATGGGAGCGGCCTTCACACAACCGCTCGATGGCGCTGCGCAACAGGTGTTTCTCATCCGTCATGCCTTTGCGCAGTATCAGTTCGACCAGGCAGCGAAATGGCTCGCCCATGGCACGGATGGCGCCGTGGTCGGTATTGCACGCAAAGCTCGCGGCAAAATCGCGCATTGCGCCGGCATGGTCTTGCACTGCACGGCTGCGCAGCGCCCCCCGCCAGGCCAGCACGACCGCGCTTTCTCGGGGCCTTTTCGGGCGTTGTGACCAGCTTTCGAACACCGGCTGCCATTCGGCGACGGCCTGCAACGGGTTGGCATGCGGCAGCATCAGCCTGCATTCGACGGCCATCCAGCGCAGCGCATTGCGCAAGCTTTCGTCCCAGGTTGAACACAACGGGCCATTGGCCAAAAGCTCAAGCGCATCGAAACTGCCACCCCAGCGGGGCTGCAGGTAAACGGCAATGGCCTGAATCGCTTCGAAGCATCCAGGGCGAGCGACCAGTGCATGGCGCAGCCAGTAATAGCGGGGGTCTTCGTTTTCATGATCGACCCGCCTGCCCAGGCAAGGCGGCAACGCCTGTGGCAGCTCAGCCAGGGGGAATACCCCATGCTTCACCAGCAAGGGCGCTGCGGCTTCCTGCACTTCCACATCAGCATGGGCACTGGGCCTGTAACGCGCTGGATGCCCCTGAAACAGTTCGATCAACCAGCCAGGCTCGCGCAGCTGCGCACTGATACGCAGCATGCCAATGGCCGCGGCCACGGGTTGTGCAGACCGGTCCATTGCACGCAACAGGTGCGCGGTTGCGGTTTCACACATTTGCTCGACGGCCAGCACGCGGGCAGCGTTGCGTTGGCCCCCAACCTGCACCTGGCAGGCTCGGTGGAAGCAATGCATGCCCATGACCACTTGTGGGTGGTACGCCTTGGGGCAGGCGTCAATCCAGGCTTTGAGCGCTTGGCTCAGGGCCCTGTCACCCTGGTTTTCCAGGTCGACCAGCATGTGCCCTTCGATGGCAGCCAGGTAGGCCGGGAACTCGCCGAACGGGGCTTGGCGCCACCGTGCCTCAAGGCTGTCGAAAAAGCGGTTGAGTTCAACGAATGCACTGGCCTGTACCAGTTCGCGGATTACCTGGCGCGTGCGGGTAAGCGTTTGCACGGCGCAATACCTCAAGTCCATTTGAAAAAAGACGCGGTGCCATCCCATGGCAACTGCAATTGCCCAACAACACTAAGCCATACCTGGCGACTGCGCAAAGTCTATTGGATCCATTTTTGCCGGACGGCATCGAAACACAGGGAAAAACACTGCCCTGAAATACCAGGACGCATAGTTGTTGCGCCTGCCGTGGCAGTGCTGGCTATCCTTTGCACCTGCCGCAGGAAGCGGCCCTTTCCAGTGACAACGGAGTGTCCATGTCCCTAGCACTCGTCCACAGCCGCGCCCAAGTGGGCGTGCAGGCTCCAGCAGTCAGTGTCGAAACCCACCTGGCCAATGGCTTGCCCCATCTCACCCTAGTCGGCCTGCCGGAAACCACGGTCAAGGAAAGCAAGGACCGGGTGCGCAGTGCCATCGTCAATTCCGGGCTGAACTACCCGCAGCGTCGCATTACCCAAAACCTCGCCCCCGCCGACCTGCCCAAGGATGGCGGGCGTTACGACCTGGCCATTGCCTTGGGCATCCTCGCCGCCGACGGCCAGGTGCCGGTTGCCGCCCTTACCGAGGTCGAGTGCCTGGGCGAACTGGCGCTGTCTGGCAAACTGCGCCCGGTGCAGGGTGTGCTGCCGGCGGCACTGGCGGCGCGCGAGGCAGGCCGGGCACTGGTAGTACCACGGGAGAATGCCGAGGAAGCCAGCCTGGCAGGCGGGCTGGTGGTGTATGCGGTGGGGCACCTGTTGGAGCTGGTCGCCCACCTGAATGGCCAGGTGCCGCTGCCGCCGTATGCTGCCAACGGCCTGATCCTGCAGCAACGGCCTTACCCGGACCTGAGTGAAGTGCAGGGGCAGCTGGCGGCCAAGCGTGCCCTGTTGCTGGCGGCCGCCGGGGCACACAACCTGCTGTTCACCGGGCCTCCCGGCACCGGTAAAACGTTGCTTGCCAGCCGCTTGCCGGGGCTGCTGCCGCCGCTGGACGAGCACGAGGCGCTCGAAGTGGCGGCAATCCAGTCAATCAGCGGGCATGCACCGCTGAACAGCTGGCCGCAGCGGCCGTTCCGCCACCCTCATCACTCCGCCTCCGGCCCGGCGCTGGTCGGGGGCAGCAGCCGACCGCAACCAGGCGAAATAACCCTGGCCCATCACGGCGTACTGTTTCTGGATGAGTTGCCAGAGTTCGAGCGGCGCGTGCTGGAGGTGCTGCGCGAGCCGCTCGAGTCGGGCGAAATCGTGATTGCCCGGGCCCGCGACAAGGTGCGCTTCCCAGCGCGCTTCCAACTGGTGGCGGCGATGAACCCGTGCCCTTGCACGGTCGACATGGACGACGTGGACAGACATAGTCTACATTGTGCGCCCCATGGACATTTAGACCCTCACACCTAAATGGCAACCCTAGAAAAAATTCGCTACACCCCCAGCCAAATCAAGCTGCTAGACGGTGAGTTGCACAGAACACCAGCGTCAGCTAAGAACATCATCGAGTCACTCCCGCAAATCGTTTGGGCTGACCAGACCCCGTGGAGAGAGGCGAACCTTTGGGCATTCGAGCAGGCGAGCAAAAGTACCGACTCGAAAACTACTTTATCTTCGATCACCCACCTTCATGCTTATGCCAAATGGCTAGAGCGACAAAATGTTCAGTGGTGGCATTTTCCGGCGCGTGAGGCAGATCGATGCTTAGTGAGGTTCCGAGGCGACCTGATCGCGGCTAGAGATTGCGGAGAGCTGGCACCGTCTACGGCGTCTCAACGCATGGCGGCAGTTGTCAGATTCTATAAGTGGTTGGCAGCGTCCCGGTTGCTGTCTACAGAATGGCCCATGTGGACTGACGAGCAAGTCGGCGTCCGGCTGGTGGATGAGTTCGGTTTTGCTAGAACGATGATGGTCGCGACCACAAATTTAGCGATCCCAAATCGCAAGTCTCAGGGAGAAAAGCTTGAAGATGGGCTCATCCCACTTACCGCAGAGGCTGCCAGTCAGGTGGTCAGCTTCGCTTTGATACATGGGAATTATGAGCTCTACCTTCTATTGAGACTCGGCTTCGGCACAGGGATGCGGATAGGCACGCTATGTGATCTGAGGATCGCCACAATTAAGCGGGCCGTGCCTGATCCCATGTTCCCAGGTTTCAACAAGCTTGCAGTTGGCCCAGGAGCGCACCCGCCAGTACACACTAAGTTTGGTGTTACAGGTCAGATCTGGATCAGCGACGAAGATCTGAAGCTTTTGAATGAATACATTTACTCGACACGAAGGTTAGCCCGCCAGAGCCAGGCTGCCCCTGATAGCCGCGATGTGATCTTCCTGAGTCGTTACGGGAAAGCTTTCGGCCACGGAGATGGCAATGCTAGTCGCGGTATCAGTGTACAACTGGGCAGGCTGCGAAAAGACGGAATTTCAAATGGGATCAGTGCCTTTCGAAACTTCCGATTTCATCAAAGTAGGTGCACTTTCGCAACTGAACTCGCTCGCATTGCATTAAAACACGGCTCAGTTAGCACGGCTATTCAACTGGTTCGACAAGCACTGCTACATAAAAGCGAAAAAACCTCCCTTACCTATATTCGCTTCATCGAGAAGATGGAAGTTATGTCAGAAATAGCGGACGCTTTCACACGTGACTTCTTAGGAATAGCCGGCTCGGATGCATTCGGCGATGAGTAAAATTCTAGACCTAACCTTTCCAGCGCTCCCCTATGGCACGCATGAAGCTAAGTTTGACCTAGCTTCTTTGCTCTACATCGGGGCCTCTAAAGCCCCCGCTGACAAGGTTATGAAATTGATTGAGGCTGGCCATTTCGGCCTACCTGACGCTAAGCGATTCCCGCTGGTTCAGGCATTGCATGACGAATTAACCGCACAGATAGTCCGTGGCGTTCAGCAAGTTACTGTCAAAACCAGAATACGAACTTTGCGCACATTTTTCTCATGGTGTGACCAGAACACTTCCCAGGCGACTATAGAGCAAGTCGCTGCGTCCTACCAATCTTGGGTAGAACACTTGATCCAGAGAGTGCGGGTCAATCGAGACTTAAAAAATATGACCGCCTACAGGCAGGCAAAAACGATTGACAACCTACTAAAGCCTTGCCTCCGGCTCACTGTCGGCCTTCTATCCACAACTAGGCTTAGGGTGAGCTCAAAAAAAAATAGAGCCTTGGGCACAGAGGCTGACAAACAAAACTTAGAGGAGCTCTTTAGGTTCGGCAGCTTATTGATGGATCTATCAAATAACTTAACGGTAGAGGCGATGACTGGACCTCTGCCGTTATTAATAAAATTAAAATCCGGCGATGTACTTACTGAACAACCGGGGCTGCTAAACATAAATATCGAAGATTCCTGCCAAGCCACCTCAGAAAAAAATAGATTTTTAGAGCGCAGAGCGGCAATTCCACCTCATCTGGTTTTTGAAAAGCGGAAATCCCTGGTAAACCTCCGGATAGAAGTCGAGATTTTAATTTTCATATCCCAGACCGGAATGAATCTTTCCCAAGCCGCAAGACTGAAAGTTGGAAGTTTTAGATATAAGACCGATGGGGATGACGTTGTAGTTTACAGAGTCTACAAGGGGCGTCTGGGCGGAGAGGCTGAGTTTGTAATATTCAAAGAATATGTACCACTATTCAAGAGATACCTAGAATGGGTTAAAATTTTAGGAGTCGCTGACGACGACCGATTGTTCCCCTTTGTGTACTCAAACAAGATACCCGTCGAGGGTAGCTTTCCAACATTTCAGGGTATTATTTCTCGGTGCAGAACACTAGGAATAAAACATTTCCGCCCTATGGCCTTGCGTAAGTCTAGAATCAATTGGTTACTTCGGAAAAGTCGCAGTCCTGACCTCGTGGCTGAAATGGCCCAGCATACAAAAGAAACCTTGCTACATATATATGAGGAGCCACATCACCAAGCAGCGGCTGTAGAGATATCTCGATTCTATCGAATGACCGATCCAGCTGTCGCGTCAGTGGGGCCCGGAATGTGTATAGCACCAGTTCATCCCATCATGTCGGGCACGTTATTGGATGGAGCCTATAAGCCTGATTGCTCAACACCTGCAGGTTGCCTTTTCTGCGAATACCAACGCGATGTAGATAGCGAAGATTACGTGTGGTCCTTAGCTACCTATAAATACCTAAAAGCGTTGGAACTAGATCGTTCTGTTCCTTCCAAAGAAACAAAAAAAGATCACCCCATAACTACACTGATAAACCGCATAGATACAAAGCTTAACCATTTTTCCAAAAGTGGTGAGCCTCGCACATCTTGGGTGCTAGAATCTGAGAACAGAATGAGAGAAGGCCGCTTTCATCGCAACTATGAGGGACTAATACAACTTATGGAGCTAGCGCGGTGATGCCGAGTATGGTTTTTGCTGGATTGAATATAGTTACAGCCACGGCATCGCCAAGCGACGTGAATTTTATGCCGAGCGCGTGGCCGCCCGCACCTGACTTTCCAATCTGCATATCTACCGAGGGTGAAATAACAGCGAGGTATGGCGATAACGAGTGGGACCTAACACCATGGGCAGGCTTTGTACTAAAGCTAAACTTTGGAGAGTCTAAGAGAAAAAGATCCGGAGATATCAGCCCGGAGAACTCTGAAATCTTCAAACGCATTGTAGCATTTTGGATTTACGGCCCTAATCCGTGTAGAGAAATCCGGACATTAGTGGGTCACTATGAAAATTTTAGACAGATCTTCACATACTGCACAAAGAACAATCTTCTAGCGACTGACTTGTATCGATTCCCAAAAGTTATTGAAAGCTTCTCTAAGGTCGTCTGGCCGTCTCAGGCTCGTCGACTTATCGTACTGCTTCATACCTTATGGGAGCAACGCGAGCATTCTGGCGTATACATTCTTGACGCCAAAGGAATAGCCGAATTACAGTCAAAAATCCCTTCACATGAAAAATCACAGACAGCTTATATCCCACCCCGTATATGGCTATATCAATTAAGTCGACTCCGTGATTTCCTTGAAGACTTCAGGAATAACTTAGGTGCTTTGGAGGCATGTGCGGAATACTGCCTTCAAGCATACGCTCTAAACGCCGGAAGCTTGAGAGCTTCATGCTCACAACAATTGACAAAATATAACCTCCCCTTTGTATCACTAAACAATCCAGCTTTAAAGTCAAAGTTATTTAGCGGTCATAAATTTGGCCCTTTTTATATCACCGCCGAAAATTTTGGGATATTGGATCTGCTAGAGAAATGGTGTGGAGATGTCCGACATAATGGCGCCACCATCTTGTCGCAGTATTTTTCAATGGCTAGCAATATCGGTAAAGCATACTTACTGAATTTTACGCTAATGCGTATCGATGAAACATCCTCGCTCAGATCCGATTGCTTGGTGATTGAAAAAGACAAGATTACAAAAGAGGACATTTACCTCCTTAGAGGCTCGACTAACAAAACAATCGAGGACGATGAAGCATACTGGATCACCTCCCCATCTTCTAACTTGGCCATTGAGGTAATGAACTCCGTAAGCAAATTTAGGACCAGGTGTGCCTCCTTCAACTCAAATATTTCATTGACTGAGGAAGACAAACAAAATCCTTTTCTTGCACTTAGAGCTTACGAGCCATGGCGTAGAAGTACCAGATTTGATACCACCCCCGATATCCGCTGCCATGAACTCCATTACAGTATGTTTCTAAGCAGATATCCAAGATTATTTGATACGAACGAGCTTAAGATCCAGGAAGGCGATTTAGTAGGGGCTCTTTTGATCACTCCAACATTATCCCCTGCAAAATATGCTGTGGGTAAAATCTGGCCGCTTGCATGGCATCAGCTTCGGCGCACGGGGGCGGTTAACATGAGCGCCTCAGGGATTGTGAGCGATCCCTCAGTTCAGTATCAACTGAAGCATGCGAGTCGTGCCATGACTAGGTATTATGGAAATGGGTATTACCATCTCAATGCTAACCTAAATCAAGAAGCGCAGGCTGAGTATATCCGCGCCATGTATGAATCAGTGGCTAGAAGCTTCTCTGCACTCAACACCTCTACCTTCGTAAGCCCACATGGCGAAAAGAGAAAAGATCAAATTTTAAATCTAGTCAGCGTGAAAGATCACAACAAGCTTGTAAAGGCTGCGAAAGATGGCGCGATTGGTTACCGCGAAATTCTTCTAGGAGCATGCGCCAACCCAATGCCCTGCCCCTATGGGGGGATAGATTATGTTGGCAGATGTGGTGGTGGCGATGGCAAACCCCCGTGTCTTGATCTGCTGATTGATAAGGGTAAAAAACAACAAATCCTAAAATTGCGGGAAGTCCTTCAAAAGCGTTCGAGAGATGCCGAAGATGGATCACCATTCCATATATCAATCAACTATCAGCTGCAGGCTGTAGAGAGCGTCTTGGATGTCATCAAAAATTCCTAATTCACCTCGCGGCGGGCGTGCCGAGACAGCGTTCCGTGAGGCTTTTGACAGGCTCAAGCGGGGTAAACCGAACCTATTACCTAAGGGAACGCGGGTTACTCAAAATAACGTGGCCAGGGAGGCGGGTTTAGATCCATCGGCTTTGAAAAAAGCCAGGTTTCCCACACTTGTTGAGGAGATCCAGTATTGGATCAACCAGTACGGTGATGAGCAACCCCGCTCTCCATCACAATCAATTTACGCTCAGCGCAATCGCAATAGGACGCTACGGGAGCAAATTGAGGCACTCAAAAGCCAACGGGATAATGCTCTGGCTCTGCTAGTGGAGGCTGACTCAAAAATCCTTGAACTCACGATGGAAAATCAACGGCTCCAAGCAACAAAGCCAAAAAGCAACATTTCCAAGTTAGGCAGGTAAGCCGAGACTTTCTCACCCATTTGCATTTCGGCATGACCAGATATTTCCGACGGATTTGATCATCTGACGTGCTCGCATCTCCACAGACATTATTGTCAGCGGGTGAAAGTTCGCCGGGGTTGAAATCGGAAAGGGAATGGAAGCTCGAAGGGTGAGAGGTTTTCACATCTTGTTTTCTTCGAGCTTCGATGGGATCGCTCTGAGCAGTCACCGTTTCAGATGGTGCTCGGTGCTCAGTCCCTATGAGTTCTAACACCTTGCTTACTAACGTGAGCAATAGGCCGATAACGAATGGCATCCGTGGATGAATCATAGAACGATTGGTAAAATGTGAATTCTTCGCGACCTCTTATCTTACACATCCTTTCTACCATTTCTAAAAGCTTATACTTATCTGAATCCGCTGTTTTTATCCCAAATATAATTCCGTCCAGGTCATCAAAGCTATAACGAAGCTTCCTATCTTCTTCGTTAAGATAGGAGTTAAACTGAGACTTTAGAATAAGCCTGTACTCCTGTTCATTCGACCAGTGCCTTGTTTTCACTGTAAGGCTTTTAAAATTGTCCCTGTGGTAATTATCCCGCCATTGTGAATAATTCTCGAAGACATCTGATTTTCTCGAGCTTACATTTCCATTTTTATCGGTATACCATTTATCTATAACTTCCTGTGCACCATATGCAGCCAGGCTACAAAAAAAATCAAGATTAGGGCTCTTTTCTGTATAAGATACTTTAGTGAAATGAAATTTGGTTTGAGTCCACCACTTTATGCCCTGCTTTAATCCGGGTTTCATAAGCGAGATCCCTGGCTGCCCTTCCTCATTGTTTACTTTAAATTTTAGACAAACGCCTTGGTGGTTATTGCCATATGTACCCCAGATTGCCGAGTTCTCACAATTCTCCATAAAACAGCTTACGAACCATTCAGAGGTTGTGAGTCTGATCCTGGATGTCAAAAACTCTTCTGGAAAATCTATGCAAAGCCGTGTCCAATTTTTGGATTCGCCTATTTTAGATCTAGCATAACCTTTTACCAAGTCATCACTTCTTAAAAATGCCAGCGCAGAACTATCGAATTCAACGTTTAACAGCTCGTCACCTAGCCCTTCTAGATAATCTAGAAGGTTGGTTGAAACTGCTAGCAACTCTTCATGCGAAGCGCCATTTATACCGAAGCCTTTTTCAACAAGCTTGTAGGAAACTAACACTTCAGAAATAATATGCATTGCAAAGGATTGAATCGATCGCAGGTGCAGTATTAGCTCGTGTTGATTTACTTGCCGCCCCTTAAAAGCCAAAACTGCGATATGTCTTTTTACATTTGGCGAGTCAAAAAATCTCGATACAAGACCGGCGATCTCTTTGTAATTTTCAGGTGGTACTGCTTGAATGTCATAATTTGGAAATATCGGAAAATCTAAAGTTTCAAACTCCCCAGTAAAATATTGAGTATTTCGAATGAGTAAGCAGTCCATGAAGTGCTGGAAGAAATTCTCCCATACGACCGAATCCCCTTTCCATACGATCTCCCGATGTCCTTCCAGTGGGTCGTTGAGCTTTTCCGGTGGCGAGAAATAGATATAGCACCCTTCCAGCTCGCTTTCTCTGGTACCGCCAAGCAGGCTACTGACAGGACGAAACCTATAAAGATGATTGAGCACTGCCGTCCCTCCGTGTCTGTTTGAGCTTCTATTTTTCACCATGCTGGGCATCTGCGCTTAGATCTTCCCTGTGACTGCAAGTCACACTAGCAAGATTACGTCAGTTAACGATCGCTTCGGTCCGTTTTTTGCCGATCATGGTCAAAATGTGTGCATGGCAAATCCGGTGGTATCGATGGTAAGCACGAATGCAGAAGACTGGTCCGGTAGAAGAGCTCAACGGCCTACCACTGCGCATGGCACCTACCCAGTTGTTTAGCGTCTTAACGGGCATCTCTAGCTGGCGGGGAGCCTCGGTTGTGTCAACGCTTTCAGCTAGCGCAACGGCCTGAGCCTTGAACCCATCAGTGTGGTTACGGCGAGTGCTCGAGTACCTGGTAACCTTAGCGATCTAAGTATCGCTTTTTGGCGTCCGTTGTTACGGGAAAGGTCCAGCAATCCTTTTTCACTCCCATAAATGCTGGCCTGTAAACCACTTTTTTTACTTGTAAACCACTTTGGTTTACAGTGAAAAAAGTAGTTTACACGAAGCCAGGACATGCCGGATTTACAAGACGAAGCTAAGACCTACATCGAGTCCGCTCTAGGTGTAAAAGCGCACCTAACGCCGATGCCAATTCGGGTCCCCTACACCATCCGGGATAGCTACAAGACCTACGAATTGAAAATGCCGATGGGGAAAAGTTCGGCGTTCAATATCATGCTGCTGGTCTCGCGTGATGAGGTTGCTTATCCGGGCATCGTGAGCCTTCAGAAGCACATTGAGCTCGTGCACAAGGTCACCAACCAGGTAGTAGTCTACGTCTGCAGATCATTGTCGATTCAAGAGCGCCATAGCCTCATCACGCATCAAGTCAACTTCATCCAGCCCAGATTCCAGATGTTCATACCGGAAATAGCACTGGACCTGCGCGAAAGCTTCCGCCTGCGTCGAGAGCAAAGCGAGCTGTCCGCCCTCTTCCCCGCCGCCCAAGCCATGCTGCTCTCATGCCTGTATGCCGGCAAAACCTACGAAGCCTATTTCACGACGAACGCCCTCTTGGGCGACCTCAATTACAGCCGGGTAACTCTCTCGAAGGCTGTGGAACAGCTGACCTCCCTTGAGGTGATTACCCCTGCAAAGAGCGAGCTTCCGTGGAAGACCTATGCCTTCAACGGGACACCAGCTGAGGTGTTCCGAAAGGCCAAGCGATACCTACGGTCCCCCGTCAGAAAGAGAATTGGCATAACCCGCAACACTCTCCCCATGGCGACCGACGTGTATCTCGCGGGGGAAGCGGCCTTGGCCAAATACACGATGCTAGCGGAGCCTAAGCAGGCCGTATGGGGAATGACCAAGAAAGTGTTCAACGATATGCTGGCGCTTGATGCGTTCGAAGTCATAGATTCGTTGGACGAGATCGAGGAATGGGTAGAGATCTGGGCCTATCCGTCGCTCACCGAAAGGCACTACATAGCAGACGCGGCATCGCTATATCTGAGCCTGGAAGAAAACCCAGACGAACGCATTCAGACTGCGTTGGATGAACTTAAGCAGCAAGTAAATTGGCTAGCGTAAAAGGCTTTAGGCAACCTCTTTCGCTGCGTTACGCATAACTTTCAGATAGCCGATGCTCAGGCCCATGGACTCTGCAGCTAACGAAGCATTCTACGCGGCCAAGGTGGCATCAACTGATGCTACCAGGCATCGCGAGTGAACCAGCAGCGTTCGCCCTCGGCCTTCTCAGCCGGTCGTCATGCATCACACCGGCTATCAACAAGACGGCTACCGCGAGTACGTAGACGCTTAGCTGCCCTTCACGAAGGGCAGCCAACGGCCAGAAGCAGACCTTCGACGTGTTTGGGAAAACTAGGGCTATTCATTGGGGTGAGTTCGAATGCCGCATGTGGGCCAAGCTAAATTAGCAGCCTGGGTCAAAATCGCATCAGCGGCAACAACCTAGGCTCTCTAGCTTGCTGGGGCAGAAGGCCACTAGCAGCAGCTAGTGATCGCCGCTATCCTGAGTTCCATAATTTTCGCACCACGGGACGAATGAGTTCGCCCCGCTCTAGCAGGGACGCACAATGGAACTCTGTTATAAGTCCCTACCCCATTTGCTCAATGGCTCGCCCTTCTCGTCTAGAGTCGTCTCATGCTGGGTGCCAGCCTCGCCCCGTTTGCGGGAGCATGGCTGGCGATCAAACGTGACTGTGCACTGAATGTTTTTTGGAGGACTTTGGCTCGTCAACAACAGGGTGGGTGGCCTTGCTGCTCAGAGGTATCGCTTGTCGATTGCTGCACCGACTGAATATTTTGGGTCGACGAAATTGCCCAGTCTCACCTTGCCGCACTGGCTCAGCATCATGTAGGCGTCCCAGCGATCGAAGCCGTACTCCTTTTCCAGCCAAAGAATTAATTCGCAGTACGCAATGCGCGTCGCGTCTTCCAAGGGGCGTGCACTGCCGATGGCCATCAGCATGGATTCGGTTTCAAGGCGCGGCCAGTCGATGTTCCAGTTCTTGATCAGCTCGACATGGATGGTCGTCGTGCTCTCGAACTCCACGGCCGTGCCGCACACCTCACCATCGCCCTGACACGCATGCGCATCGCCGATGAACAAACGCCCACCTGGCGAGCGCACCGGCAAGTACGTGATGCTCCCTGGGCCCATGTCAGGCAAGTCCATATTGCCGCCGTGGTTGTCGGGCGTAAGGGAGTTGATCGAGTCGATTTCAGGCGAAAGGCTTAGCGTGCCGATGTGCGGCTGATAGGGCAGGGTCACGCGATCACTCCAATGGACATGCTGCTCGTCGACATGGATTTTGCGGGTGATCTCGGGCAATGGGTCGGTCAGCATCGCGGTCAGGTCGGTGCCGGTCAGGGCGCCGAAACGGGGGATCATGCAGCACGTACCCCGAGGGTTTTCACCCCGTGGCAGGATCGACTCGATGCGGACGGCCACCACGTCTCCCTTCTCGGCGCCTGCAATCATGATGGGGCCGCTCTGAGGGTTGAGAAACGGCATGCGCAGCAGTTCGCTGGGGCGATCGTGCTCATGTTTGACTTTGCCTTCGAAGGCATCGGCGGTTTCGACGATAACCCTGTCCCCTGGGCGAATGTGCAGAACCGGGTCCGAGTAGGGGCCCATGGTGTAGTGAAATTTTCCCTGACGATCTGTTGTCAGCTCGTGGGTTTCACCTTCTTTGCCCTGGGCCACGCCCCGGGTAAACATGATCGATTTTTCCAGCCAGTTCATACGTTGACTCCATTTTTTTGGCAAAAAGCTCCCTTTGGCGGACCACCAGCGGTGCGCCATTGAGGGGGGTGATATCGATAAACTGCGGCTTGGGCCGCGAGCGTTTGTGTCTGGCCGAGTCAGGGCCTTCGCTGGTGACGCAGCATGTTCAGCGCGCTTTTCTCACAGCCGCTTTGCAAAAACCGCAGACACATTTCCTCCATGCACATCTGATTGGTCATGCTCGATTCCCTCAGCTGTTCATAGGCTTGGTCATCGTCGATGTTGGCCAACTCCATCAGCTTGACTACGGCTTTGAGCACTACCCGCCGGGCCTTCACACGCTCTTGCAATTGGGTAATTTCAGCGTCGGCCCGGGACCGCGATCCGAATTCAAAAATCGCCTGTTGCAGGGCCAGGAATGTCCCGCTTGAGCGCACCGGTTTGACCAGAAACGCGCACACCCTTTGCGTCAATGACCAGTGAATCCTCTCAGGGGTTTCGGCACTGAACATGGCAATCAACGGCACTCGCGGTTCCCCATCCGGCCAAGGGAAGGTATTTTTGTGGGCCTGATTGGCATCGAAAAAACACACGTCCACCTCCGACCAAGGCAAGGCTTGGCCCTCGACCGGCTCGATGATTTTCAATCCCAGCCTCACCAGTTGCCCGCTCAAGACCTGATAGTCATGGTCCTTCTTGTGCAGGATCAGCACGCGATGGTCACGCAGGTTGGGAAGCTGAGGCCTTTTCATCTGACGATCCTCAACTCCGGTTTAAGGCGATCGCCATGGTCTTCCATCACGGCGCCATCGCCGACTTTGCCCATGTCCAACCATGTGAGGTACGGGTCTGGTTTGCGCGGCTCCTTCGCGCTCGCCAGGATCTCGAAATCCCCGTTGGCGTTGGAGATGCCCAAGCGCGGCGTCAGGTAGCAGTGGTGGTTTTCCGGGTCGATCCACACTGGCCCTTGAGGGGCGTTCAACCGGCTTTGAACGGAGGCGCTTCTGACCTGCTGCACGTCGTCGGTGTCTGCCAGGTGAATGGCTTCGGCCAACAACAGCACCGCGATGAACGAGGCTTCAGCATCGGCGGACGTCACCTGTTGCACGCCGTACCGCTGCTTAATGTCACGAACGAACTCCGCGTTGGCCTGGGTGCCGATGCTCTGGAAGTACACCGATGAACAGATATGCCCGGCGCGCACGCTGGCATCCACGGCTTTCAGTTCCTCCTCCGACAACGTGCAACTGGCCAGCGGAGTGGACGCAGAAATCCGCTGTGTATTTACGGCCTGCCCATAGGCGGCCACGAAGGCTTGGCCGGATTCCCCGATCAACGAGCTGAACACGAAATCCGGCTTGAGGCGTTGGACCTCATCGATGATCTGCTCGACATCGGTGGAGCCAATCGGGAGATAACGCTCGCAGACGACATCGCCGTCGTTGGCTTCCAGTATTTCGCGCATCACCCGATTGCTTTCCCAAGGCCACACGTAGTTGGAGCCCACGCAATAGGCGCGCTTGCCCACGGTGTTCATCAGGTAGCTGATTAGCGGCACGATGTGCTGGTTGGGCGAGGCACCTACGTATATCACGTTGTCGCTGCACTCGAACCCTTCATAGTGCGAGGGATACCAGAGCAAGCCGTCGCGCCGCTCGAACAGCGGTAAAACTTCCTTGCGACTCGACGAGGTGTAACACCCCACGACGTGCCGAATTCCGCTGTCCAGCAGTGCCTGGGTTTGCGCGTAGTACTGGGTCAAGTCCCCGCCCGGATTGACTACTTCAGGCTCAAAACAGAAGGTGAAGCGCGGGTCGCGCGCCACGCGCTCAATGGCCAGCAGCGCCCCACAGAGCATCGCCTGGCCGATGCTCTGGTACGAGCCAGTGGTGGAGCACATCAGGCCGATCCGCACGCACGTCTTGTGAGAAAGGTTTGCCATCATCAGTTCCTACGAAGCTAATGCAGCGCGACGTTGCAGGCGTGCAGCGAAGCGGGCCGACGCAAAGGCAAATACCGCGCCCACGACCATTGACGCGGGCACGATGATCAATGCGTTGGAGAAGCTCAGGCTGGTGAGGTTTTCAGTGCTGAACTTTCCGGGCGTTTGCAGCAGAAATGCAAACGTGCACGCATAGCCGTAGGTCACCGCCGGGATCGAGGAGAACAGGCCAACCCTGGCCGCCGAGATGTAGCAGGCGATGCTGATGCAGACCACGACGCTGGCCCAGATCGTCTCGCCCAACACCGTCGCCCCCGGCACCGAGACGATCACTACCGCCGTCAGCCATGCGGTGAACACGCCAAAACAATTGGAGACGATCGTGGTGCGCAGGGCGCGCACGTCTCCACCTGAGTGGAAAAAACAGGCCCTGGCGGCGAAGGCCGCCCAAATGAGCAGCACCCCCACTGAGAGCGTGAACCAGGTACACACGCCGCCCAGCAGGGCAACACTGATCGCAAGGCTGGTCAATTCAGACATTACGCGTACTCCTGCTGTGGGGATTTGAACAGCCCGGAAGTTGCGGCACGACGGGAAAATACGGTGCAGAGCAGCCCCAGCGTGACCCAGAACGAGGCGTCCGCCATCAACGTCGCGATCACGAACTCGTGATGCAGCGCGGCGGGCGCCAGCATCTCCGGCGACGCTAACTGCGGCGAGCCGATCAGGTGAGGCACCGCCAACAGCACGACGCCAGCCACCTTCAACCAGGCCTTTGGCGCGAAGGCGATGAGCACCAGTCCAATGGCCGTAGCAATCGCTGTACCCACCCACCAGAGTTGCCTGGCGTGCAGATCAGCCGCTTGCGTGCCGGGCAGTTCCGGTGGCAGACCCGCCGAGGGCGCCAGTACAAACACCGCGTACCCGGCCAGCCCCCACAGCACCCCCGTTGAGAGCTTGCGCGGCGGCCGTAGGCTGATCGCCCCCGCAAGCACCAGCCCGAACGCCACGCCGACCACCAAGTTGGCAGCGGCGGTGGACGTCACCCGCTGCCAGCCGTCCTCTGGGGCCCAACCGGCATCTTCGTGATGATGTTCGCCTGCCTCATGGGGATCGGAATGGCCGGCACTGGCCGCCTGCTCATAGGTTTCGGCCTGAAGGATTAGCGGGGACACCCAGATTGCTTGGATGAGCGTCAACACTAGAGCGGCCCCCATCCCGGCGAAACCCGCCGTTTGCAGCATGCGCTTGATCATGGCTCAGGCCCTCTCAGTGGCAAGGAAATGCAGCGGTATGACGGGTATCGTGCGCGGCGTTGTGCAAAGCCGGCAGGCTGGAAAAACCGGCGAAGTACAGCAGCACCGCGCCCAGGGACATCACGCAGCAGGCGTTGAGCACGCGCCGGGCGCTTCGAGCGGACGATACGGTGGTAGTGATGCTTGAAACGGATTGAAGAGTAGACATGATGTGTACCTCGTGTTCGCGCTGTGATGAGGGTGTTGAAGCCAACGGCTTCAGATGACTTCGTCCCGACGACGCTCAAGGAACTCTTGCGTACGAGCGTTGAGGGATTCGGGAGTGACGAGTGCTTTGTCCATCGCCAGTTTTTCCAGCGAGGCCAGCCAGTGCTGGTAGTAATGCCAGTCAGGGTCGTCGGGAGTGTGAGTCTTGTCCCAGGCCCCGATGTTCGAGATCAGCGAAGCGCGGAACTCATCCCACTGGTAAGCGCCTTGTTCGGCGAGCGCCAGGGCTAGGCCGAACGCTCGCCCTTGCCACGGCTCATCAAACACCAAACGTTCCTGGTTTTTCGGCAGGGCGCTGCGGTCGCCGCACAGTTGATCCACTCGGTTTTTCAGCGTGCTCATGATCAGGCTCCTTGCTGCGCCGTGCTAACCAGACCCAATCCCTGCATCGCTTCGGTGGACACTAATGCGGCCAACTGCTCCTCGGAGAAGTGGTCGGTGCCCTCAGGGCGCTGAGGAATCACGAAGAAGCGCACTTGGGCGCTGCTGTCCCAGATCGCGACTTTCTTGGAGCTGTCCAGTTCGACACCGAAATCCTTCAGCACCGCGCGGGGCTCTCGCACCACGCGTGCGCGGAACACCGGATCCTTGAACCAGTAGGGTGGCAGGCCCAACAGCGGCCACGGCCAGCATGAGCACAGCGTGCAACAGACGACGTTGTGGGTGCTTGGGGTGTTTTCGACGACCTTGAGGTTTTCGCCTTCGATGCCTTCACGCAAGCCCAGCTCTTTAATGGCTTGGTTTGCGTCGGCCAGCAGACGCGCTCTGAAAGCCTCATCTGTCCAGGCTTTGGCTACGACCCGGGCGCCGTTGAACGGCCCCATTTCGTGGTCGAAGAAGTGGATGACGCGATCAACGGTGTCGGTGCCGATCAGGCCTTTTTCACGAAACAGCGATTCCAGTGCTTTGGTGCGGGCCGCGTAATAGCTTTCCGGGCCGCGTTCTTCATCGTGGTGATGGTGCTCGCCGGACGCATGTTGATGGTCGTGGTCGTGATCGTGTGTGCTCATCGGTGCAATTCCTTGGTTCGTAAAAGGGGCGAGGCCGCGTGCGCTTGGCGCGTCATTGCTGCTGAACGCTGTCCAGGTAAACTTCAAAAAAGTCGTTGTACAAAACGTCGCCGTGGTCAGGGATCTCTGACCAGATGTCGGTGGTCTTGAAGCGCACGTTGTAAACCGGTTGGGGTGTGCCGAGCCCATCGGTCGGCCCTTTGTCCCAGTACAGGTAGGCGCCGTCGTACACCACTTCCACAACGCCCACTTTGTTGCGTAGGTAGCCGGGTAGCCGGGTATGGATGCCAAGTGGTACATCTTTGACGCAGACGGTGTCGCCGACTTTGAATTTGGGCTGGGTGGCGATGTTTCGATACGGGTTGTCGCCGGTCCAGAGGTAATCGATCACGCGTTCGGTGATCTGCGGATTGCCTTTTTCGGGCAGTGGCGTGTCCGGGTTGTCGAGAAAACGCTGGGTCAGTGCGTCGAGTTCAGCAGCCTCGATATACCCACGTTCCACGAGGAATTCGGCCATCGCGCCTTGCCACTTGATGTAATAGCGGTACTTGAAATAGTCGAGCGGGTTCATGCCCTCGGCTTTAACCCGCAGGTCTGGCCAGGCCCAAATGCTGGTGCCCATCATCGTCGCGTGCACCCCAAATAGACGGGCCTCCCACGGCTGTACGAATACCCGCTTCTCCACCGTGACCGGGCCCAATCCTTCGATTCCTCCCAAAAACTGCTGAAGCTTCATGCGCGTGCTCCTTAAAAAAACCAAAAAAAACCCTCCGAGCCGTGAAGGCTTGAAGGGCTTATTTGCCGATCTGTCAGCGAATAGCTGACAGGTATGTATTTTCGGCCGGCGTCGATGACGCACGTGATGACCGCAGTTGGGTAAAGCAGGACTCGTGCCAAATTTTACAGAAAGAGAAGGGGGAAGTTGAAAGCTATTAAAAACAGATAGTTAGCAGGATTTGGTAACGGATGGGGAGGGCTCGGCCACCTTTCAGAGCTGCACTACGTTGGAACCAGTGCACAAACGCTGGGCAGCTGTGAAATTTTTGATACTGAAAAATACCTCTAGTTTGGATGCTGCCATCCTAGACTTTTAGAGCAAAGTTAGAATTTTCCTGTTGGTGTGAGGCAACCAGCCGACGATGACAAACACAGCTTTCACCCGATGCCCCGAATATCAGTGCAGCATTATTTCCCTCAAAATGGGGGATGTTTTCGAGCGTATCAAAGCGGCTGCCCCCCGATGTATCGTTCGATCCATGGACCCACATGAAAGGAGTCAGGATATGGAAATCGAGCGAAGAATTGAGAAATGGAACGATCTATGGATGATCGTTGCCGGGCGAGTGGTATGCACTGGCTGCCTGGAGAGCCAAGCGCTGGAAGATTGTGAGAGACCGTTTCTGCATGCCGGTACATGCGAGGCTAGCCATGGAAAAAAAGAATACCCGTGGGCTGCGCTTCACGAGATCCTAGACTGCGCGCGAGGGTGAACTGCCCGTTAGTGCTGGAGAAGGTCAATCTTCCTATCGATCTACTCAACCAGAACCTGGCGCTGATGACCAAGGAGCACATCGACTCGCGAAGCTGGCGAAGATATTCTTCAGGGAGCATCTGGAAATCTGGCACGGATGGGTGAGCGATGCGGCCGCACAAAGAATCCAGGCTTCGTTGTAATCGAATCACATTGCAGATGCGACGCTGGGCGTCGCATTTCGCGTAAGGGGCCCGCAAACCCTGTCAGCTTTCGACTGGTGCCGGGACATGCGTTTTCAACTTCGCCCGATTTTTTCGGTCTTGGACGCGTTGCCGCGAAGCTTGCTGCTTCGCCTGAGTGGCGGTCACAGTGCCAACTGCTTGACCGCCCAAGTCCAAGCGTGGCGCATTCTCTACCATGCTTGCCCAGTACCGAGTTCCTCGGCACCAAGTAGAAATTCCTAACTGGAGCTGTTCGCGGGTTAGTCCGAGTAGTTCCAAGTGTTGCTCAGCATCTTTGAGAATGCCTTCCTTGAGCGGAACCTTGGGGGACGGATTGACTGGGAAAGCCAATGGAAAATGCTTCTGCAATGGCCAGATCGCTTCTAACGCAGGATCCTGGCTGAGAGGCTTGGCCTGGGGGGAGGATTTGCACTTGAGGTCTGTCTGGATGACGGCCTTTGCTGGCTCTTTTTCAGCCCGCAGACGGTCACGTAGCTCCGCTAGTTGTTCAAAACCCATCGTTCAATACACTGCTTCGAGGTGGTTGCGTGGAGCTAGGATATTCGATGCGGCGCGCTTTAGCAGCTGTGACTGGAATATCGTCACTGGCTTCGTCGATACCAGATGGCAGCTCATGGCCGATTACTGCCTGTCGTGACGGGTAGTAATCGACGCTAAGCGGCCGTCACTTCAGGCAAAGATTGATCGAACTTAGCCCATCAGGTAATACAGCATTTGAGTCACGATGGGGCGCAATCCGGCGGTGTTATGATCTGGGCGTCTATTTCTGCCAAGAGATTGCCCATGGATCGCTTGTCTACCTTGTTGTCACAGTTCGGCGTGCGCGCAAACCTGTTTTACAGTGGCAAACTGTGCGGCTTGTCGTCTTACGACGGCGCTGACGGTCGTGGGTATATCCATCTGCTACAAGCTGGCAGTGTTACGTTACTGGGAGCCGATCGTAAGGAATTGCTGCTGATCCGGCCCAGCCTGATTTTTATGCCGCGCCCCAGCCGGCATCAATTGTTTGCCGGTGAGTCCGAGGGAGCTCAGTTGTTGTGTGCGTCAATGGAGTTTGAGGGTGGGGTCGATAACCCGCTGTCGGCTTCGTTACCCGATTGTCTGGTGTTGTCCCTGGATGAACTGCCAATGCTGGCCGATACGTTGAAATGGATGTTCGGCGAGGCGGCGGGTGCACATTGTGGTCGGGAGGCAGCGCTGGGACGGTTATTCGAACTGCTGGTCATCCTGTTGTTTCGACATCTGCTTGATCACAACCAGTTGCGTACTGGAATGATGGCTGGACTGGCTGACCCGCGGTTGTCGCGCTCTTTGGTGCAGATTCACAACGCACCTCATCGTGCTTGGTCAATTGCGGAACTGGCGAGCGAATCGAACATGTCTCGCGCGGCCTACGCGGTGCATTTCCGTGCCGTTATCGGGCAGACGCCCGCCGATTATCTGCTGAGTTGGCGTATCAGCCTGGCGCAGAAGCGACTTCGTGAAGGACGGTCGATTACACTGATCGCCTCCGAAGTCGGTTATGAAAGTCCTTCGGCACTTGCGCGCGCGTTTCGACGCAAGACGGGCTACAGTCCTCGGGACTGGATTAAAGACCTGGCAGGTTCAGATGATGGAGCGATGGCCTGAAACATCTAACTGCTCCGGGCCATCCCGGGTGGTCGATCATCGGCTCAACGGCGTTCCAGCTCCGTCAGAGAATGGCCAGCCACGAAAATCGAAGCGGCAAGTAACCCGATGTCTTTAAGTAGAAACTGACCTGGAGCGACCGTAATAGCGGGAAAACCGAGGCCGGGTTCGATCACGCCGGGGGTCGAGAACATGAAGCTCAAGGTGGTGAAAAAGAGTCCGGCAGAGAGCACGCCACCTATCAAAGAAAGCTTCGGTGACAGCAAGCGACCTGCAATCAGTATTCCGATCGAGACCTCCAGAACGCCAAGCAGATTGGAGAAGGTGTCGACACTGAAAATCTCATAAACCCAACCCAGGAAAGGGCTGTTGCTCACCAGCGGAACCAGTCCGACCGCTTCGTAGTGTGTGAACTTCATTCCGCCGAACCAGAAGTAAATGACGGCGAGCGCAAAATAGGCCCCGTAGATGCCAAGCGCCATGGTTTTGAACCCGAGCGTTGAAGGGTTTTGTGCGCTGTTGGTTTCGTAGTTCTCGATTCTGAAGGTTTTCATGATCAATGCTTCCAAGAGTGTGGTGAGGAACGCTAATCAGCAACCCTGCGCGGTGTGCGTTGGGAGTCGATACAGTGTTGCCTTTGTCCGCACGCTCGTGGCGTCTGAACGTATTGCGTTCGGTGCAGATCGTCTCGACTCATTCAGGTCTAAAGCGATCGCCATGCTCCCTGGCGGCACCATTTAAACCGTTTCTGAATGGCATAAAACAAGAGTCCTCGACGTCGGCTTTGGGTCGATAGATGCCGGTCAAGGCGCTCCTACTGTGCTGGTCAGATCCGGTGCAAGCGGCTGGTCAAGTCGAATGCAGATGACCGGTCAGCGGCAATGCAAAAGCGTGGTCAAGTGGAGTGCAATTGCCCAGCCAATGACTAAATCCCATTGCCTATGGACATTTTCGAGTCTGATGTCCACGTTCATTCAAGATATCCATGGACACTTTATGAGCAGTCCAAACCGTTCGTTTACGCCGCCTTCAGCGCTTGTCCATTGATACTATGTCGACCGTGCATGTGCGGCTACCTGGGCGACCCCACCGGCCGCTGCCGCTGCAGCACCGAGCAGATCGCACGGTATCGCAACAAGCTGTCCGGGCCACTGCTGGACCGCATCGACCTGCACCTGACCGTGGCCCGCGAGAGCACCACGCTGAACAACCAACCCTGCGGTGAGCCCAGTGCCGATGTGGCGGCCAAAGTGGCCCAGGCGCGCGCGGTGCAGCACAAGCGGCAAGGGTGTGCGAATGCTTTTCTCGATCTCGAGGGCTTGCGCCGCCACTGCGGGTTGGCGCCGGCGGACCAGGCCTGGCTGGAGGGGGCCTGCGAGCGGCTGACCTTGTCGTTGCGATCGGCACACCGGTTGTTGAAAGTGGCGCGGACACTGGCGGACCTGGAGTGTTGTGAAACGATTGGCAGGCCGCATCTGGCCGAGGCCCTGCAATACCGACCAGGGAGCGGTTAGATTCGCCTTGTGCGGCCCATGGCTGCTCGCCAATTGATCGCTGGCCACCGCTATCGTCTCTTCTATCAGGACAATGTTTCTCCCTGGCAGCAGATTGTCTGCCCCCACTCCAAGCCCCAGAATCGTCGGCCAAACTGTTCAAACGCTGCCCCGGCAGCTCATGGAGTACGAGCCAATGCCACACGAAGGCAGCCTTCTGCAAACCGCGGTGATTTTCCTGCTTGCCGCCGTCCTCGCTGTCCCGCTGGCCAAGCGCCTGCAACTGGGTGCCGTGCTCGGTTACCTGCTGGCCGGCGTGGTCATCGGCCCGCAAGCGCTGGGTTTGATCCGCGACACCGAAAGCGTGGCGCACATTTCCGAGCTGGGGGTGGTGCTGCTGCTGTTCATCATCGGCCTGGAACTGTCGCCCAAGCGCTTGTGGCTGATGCGCAAGTCGGTGTTCGGTGTCGGTACTGCCCAGGTGCTGCTGACCGGCGCGCTGATCGGTGCCATCGCCCTGTTCGGCTTCAGCCAGACACTGCCGGCTGCCATCGTGCTCGGCCTGGGCCTGGCGCTATCGTCCACCGCCCTTGGCCTGCAGAGCCTGGCCGAGAGCAAGCAACTCAACGCCCCGCACGGCCGCCTGGCATTCGCCATCCTGTTGTTCCAGGACATCGCCGCCATACCGCTTATCGCCCTGGTGCCGCTGCTGGCCGCCAGTGGCCCGGACACCAGTCACGGCGACAGCCTGCAACACGGCCTCAAGGTGTTCGCCAGCATCGCCGTGGTGATCATCGGCGGCCGCTACCTGCTACGCCCGGTGTTCCGCACCGTAGCCCGCACCGGCCTGCCGGAGGTGTCCACCGCCACCGCGCTGCTGGTGGTGATCGGCACGGCCTGGCTGATGGAAGAAGCCGGCATTTCCATGGCCCTTGGCGCCTTCCTCGCCGGCCTGCTGCTGGCCGATTCGGAATATCGCCACGAGCTGGAATCGCAGATCGAGCCGTTCAAGGGCCTGCTGCTGGGGCTGTTCTTCATCAGCGTGGGCATGGGCGCCAACCTTCGCCTGCTGCTGGACATGCCGCTGGTGGTGCTGGGCCTGACCCTGCTGCTGGTGGCGGTAAAGCTGGTGCTGCTGATAGGCGTCGGCCGCCTGGTTGGTGGCCTGAACAGCGCCAGCGCCCTGCGCCTGGGCATGGTGCTGGCGGCGGGTGGCGAGTTCGCCTTCGTGGTGTTCAAGCTGGGCAAGGACCAGGGCCTGTTCGACACCCAGACCTACGACCTGCTGCTGATGACCATCACCCTGTCGATGGCCATTACCCCGCTGCTGATGCTGGGCTGCACCCGCGCCCTCAAACGCCCGCAACCGGCGCGTGAAGTGCCCGAGCAGTACAAGCAGATCCAGACGGATACGCCGCGGGTGGTGATCGTCGGCATGGGCCGCATGGGCCAGATCGTCGCGCGCATCCTGCGTGCGCAGAAGATCCCGTTCATTGCCCTGGAAACCTCGGTGGACACCATCGAGATGACCCGCATGTTCGAACAGGTGCCGGTGTTCTACGGCGACCCCCTGCGCCCCGAGGTGCTGCACGCCGCCAAGGTGGGTGAAGCGGAGTACTTCATCATCACCATCGATGACCCTGAAGCTGCCATTCATACCGCCGAACGGGTGAAACGCCTGTACCCACACCTTAAAGTGCTCGCCCGGGCACGTAACCGCCAGCATGTGCACAAGTTGGTGGATGCAGGCGCCGAGCCGATTCGCGAGACGTTCTACTCCAGCCTGGAAATGACCCGCCGGGCGCTGGTGGGGTTGGGCTTGAGCGATGAACAGGCGGCGGACCGTATTGCGCGGTTTACCCAACATGACGAAGAAGTGCTGGTGGCCCAGGGGCATGTGCGCGATGACCGGGCCAAGGTGATGCAGACGGCCAAGGAGGCGCGGGTGGAGCTGGCGCGGTTGTTTGATTCGGATGGGGATTGAGGGCCTTTGTCGTACGCCTTGAGGGTTGTGGCGCCATTACGCGCACCCAAGAAACCATCACGGAATCGTCCGATTCTCAGCAAGATCCTACTTCCCGACCAACCATTTCCTACGTTACCGCCGATCCCGAGGATTTATCCTACACCCCGTGTCGACGCCCGTCTGATTGTCCGGGGAAGGCCTGCTCTCTAGGCTGACCGGGTCGCTGTCGGTTCAGCGATCGGGTGTGGAAACCCGGCAGGTAATCGGAACAGCTGTCGTCATGGCAGTTGCACGCGGGAGGCCGTATGGCCTGCCGGGGTTCCGATAGCCCGGCTTTCCACCCCGCGTGCAGCCGCCACCCTTCGCGTGGAAACGGATGGTGCCGGCCAACCTCTATCGGAGTTTGGCTATGAAAAAGATTGTTCCCGATCCACCCCTCCCCAACACCACACAACGCCCTTTCAGCCGCTGCGATGCCGGCCATCCCCCATTGTTCACCGTAAACCCCGGCGTCTCAGCCCACGACGCCCTGGTACATGTCGCCCAGTACCTGCGCGGTGCCTACGACTGTGGCTACAAAGCCCTGGAGCATCTGGATGAGACAGGCAAAAGCCTGTTCTGGAGCAACCTAAACTCACTCGAAATGGCAGAAGGGCTGGTTGAGGCACTGCTGGATGGGATTGAGTCACAGCCAATGAATTGATGCCGCCTGTACCGGCCCTTTCGCGGGTGACCCCGCTCCCACAGGATCACCACTGGTTCTGAAACTGTGCAGTACCTGTGGGAGCGGGTTCACCCGCGAAGAGGCCAGCACAGCAAACAAAAAAGGCCGGCCCCCTATAGAGAGAGCCGGCCTTTGCGCGCACTGCTATGGGTTGGTTACTTACCCGCAGTCAACGCGTTGTAGCTGGTCATCAAATTCCGATAATCCGGAATGTGGTTGGAGCACAGCGCAGCCAGCCCTTCCACATCGTTGCGCCAGTCGCGGTGCAGCTCACAGGCCACGCCGAACCAGGTCATCAGCTGGGCGCCCGCCTGGCTCATGCGGTCATGAGCAGCATCGCGGGTCATTTCGTTGAAAGTACCGGAAGCATCAGTCACCACAAACACATCGAACTCTTCTTCCAGCGCCGACAGCGCCGGGAAGGCTACGCAGACCTCAGTCACCACACCGGCAATGATCAGCTGCTTCTTGCCGGTGGCCTTCACCGCCTTGACGAAGTCTTCGTTGTCCCAGGCGTTGATCTGGCCTGGGCGGGCGATGTACGGGGCATCCGGGAACAGGGCTTTCAGTTCTGGCACCAGCGGGCCGTTGGGGCCTTGCTCGAAGCTGGTGGTGAGGATGGTCGGCAGGTTGAAGAACTTGGCCAGGTCAGCCAGGGCCAGCACGTTGTTCTTGAACTTGTCCGGCTCGATGTCGCGCACCAGGGACAGCAGGCCAGCCTGGTGGTCCACCAGCAGCACGGCGGCGTCGTCTTTGTTCAGGCGGTTGTAGGTGAATTTGCTCATGGTCTGTGCTCCTAAGGGTTATGAATTTTTCAGCAATTCGGGGTGTTTCGCGTTGATGGGCACAGATTAAAATCATCACCTTCACGGCGGTAGACTGCGAAAAATGCCTTTAGCGTTCCATTTGGAGAACGATCATTGGAAGACCTCAACTCCCTCTACTACTTCACCCAAGTCGTTGAGCACGGTGGCTTCGCCCCAGCCGGCCGGGCGCTGGACATGCCCAAGTCAAAGCTCAGCCGGCGCATCGCCGACCTTGAAGACCGCCTGGGCGTGCGCTTGCTGCACCGCACCAGCCGGCACTGCTCACTGACCGAGATCGGCCAGGCCTACTACAACCGCTGCCTGGCCATGCGCGTAGAGGCCGAGGGCGCGGCAGAGATCATCGAGCGCAACCGCAGCGAACCACGCGGGCTGGTGCGCATCAGTTGCCCGACTACCCTGCTCAATTCCTGGGTTGGGCCGATGCTGACCCGCTACATGCTCAAGTACCCGCAGGTGGAGTTGTTCATCGAAAGTACCAACCGCCGTGTCGACCTGTTGCACGAGGGCTTCGACATTGCCCTGCGGGTGCGCTTTCCGCCGCTGGAGAACACCGACATGGTGATGAAGGTGCTGAGCAACAGCACCCAGTGCCTGGTCGGCCAGCCGCAATACCTGGAGCAATTGCCCAAAGGTTTCGACCCACAGCTGCTCGGCACGCTACCGAGCGTGCACTGGGGCAGTGCCCAGCGTGAGTACCAGTGGGAGCTGTTTCAGGGTGAGGGCAACAGCCGCAGCATCGTCATCCCGCATAAGCCGCGCATGGTGACTGACGATCTGTTCGCGTTGCGCCACTTCGTGGTGGCAGGCGTGGGGATTGCCCACTTGCCGCGAGTGGCGGTGCGTGAAGACCTGGCGGCAGGGCGGCTGGTAGAGCTGCTGCCTGAGTGGCACCCGCGTTGCGGGATCGTGCATGCGATCTTCCCGTCGCGGCGCGGGTTGCTGCCGTCGGTGCGAGCGTTGATCGATCATCTGGCTGAGGAATTTGCCATCAGCGACATGGCTTGAGCACCGGCGAAAGCGCCAGCAGTGAAAGAACAGAAAAGGGGGCCAAAACTGGCCCCCTTTTTCACATCAGTTCAGCTTAGAAAGCAAAGCATGAACAACCCAGCGCACCCCAGAAGCCCTGGAAGTCATTCACCGGTACGCTCGAATGCCGCGCTTTCTCATGGCTGTGCGCATGCACCCCGCATGGCCCGCTGCACTGGTGCACGGCGGCGGCCAACGATGGCGTACCGACGCGCCAGTGCCCCGGCACCTTGACCACCGGCGACCATTCCGGCAACACAGGCACCTGCGGCGGGCCCAGTTTGTCGAACTCACCTGCGCCGTACACCACCTTGCCATCGACGATCGTCAGCACCGACTCGATGCCCTTGATCGCCTCTTCATCGACGCTGAAGAAGTCCAGCGACAACGCCGCCAGGTCGGCCAACTGGCCCACTTTGATCTGGCCCTTCTTGCCCTGTTCGCTGGAAAACCAGGCACTGCCCTGGGTAAACAGCTGCAGCGCGGTATCGCGGCTCAGGCCTTCCGGGTACAGCGCCATGCCGCCAACGGTCTTGCCGCTGACCAGCCAGTACAGCGAGGTCCACGGGTTGTAGCTGGACACACGGGTGGCGTCGGTACCAGCGCCCACCGGCACGCCCATGTCGAGCATGCGCTTGATTGGCGGGGTCTGCTCAGCCGCCTTGGCGCCGTAGCGATCGACGAAATATTCACCCTGGAAGGCCATGCGGTCCTGGACGGCGATACCACCGCCCAAGGCGCGCACGCGCTCGATGTTCTGCGGGGTGATGGTTTCGGCGTGGTCGAAGAACCACGGCAGGCCGTTGAACGGGATGTCGCGGTTGACCTTCTCGAACACGTCGAGCATCCGCGTGATCGATTCGTTGTAGGTGGCGTGCAAGCGGAATGGCCAGCGTTGCTCGACCAGGTGGCGCACCACCGGCTCCAGCTCTTCCTCCATGGTCTGTGGCAGGTCCGGGCGCGGCTCGAGGAAGTCTTCGAAGTCGGCGGCCGAGAACACCAGCATTTCACCGGCGCCGTTATGGCGCAGGAAGTCGGTGCCGCTGTGCAGCTTGACGCTGGCGGTCCACTTCTTGAAGTCGTCCAGTTCTTCCTTGGGCTTCTGGGTGAACAGGTTGTAGGCAATGCGCACGGTCAGCTGGTTGTTGTCGGCCAGCTCCTGGATCACCGAGTAGTCGTCGGGGAAGTTCTGGTAGCCGCCACCGGCGTCGATGGCACTGGTCAGGCCCAGGCGGTTGAGTTCGCGCATGAACTGGCGGGTGGAGTTGACCTGGTACTCCAGTGGCAGCTTCGGCCCCTTGGCCAGCGTGGCGTAGAGGATCATTGCGTTGGGGCGGGCGATCAGCATGCCGGTCGGGTTGCCGAACTTGTCCCGCTGGATTTCACCACCCGGCGGGTTCGGCGTGTCCTTGGAGTAGCCAACAGCCTTGAGTGCCGCGCGGTTGAGCAGTGCGCGGTCGTAAAGGTGCAGCAGGAACACCGGGGTGTCGGGCGCGGCCTGGTTGATCTCTTCCAGGGTCGGCATGCGTTTCTCGGCGAACTGGAATTCGTTCCAGCCACCGACCACACGCACCCACTGCGGCGTAGGCGTGCGTGCGGCCTGGTCCTTGAGCATGCGCAAGGCATCAGCCACCGACGGCACGCCTTCCCAGCGCAACTCCAGGTTGTAGTTCAGGCCGCCGCGGATCAAGTGCAGGTGCGAGTCGTTCAGGCCTGGGATCACCGTGCGCTGTTTGAGGTCGATGATTTGCGTGGCTGCCCCCTTGTGGGCCATGGCCTCGGCATCGTTGCCCACGGCGACGAAGCGGCCATCCTTGATGGCGACAGCAGTCGCGGTAGGTTTTTCACGGTCAACGGTGTGTAGTTTGCCGTTGAACAGAATCAGGTCGGCGGACATGGAACCTCCTTGGCTGGATGCGTGAGCTGAACCGGCTTGGCCGGTGAAGGGCAATGCGGACCAGAGCGCGCCGGCGGCACCGAGCACGGTGCTGGTGGCGAGGAACTGGCGACGGGTCTTGTCGTTGCGGTCCTGGGACATGATGTTCTCCGTCTCTGGGTGCGGTGGCAGGCGCAACTGTGGAGCATGCCGGTTGGTGCTGGGTCAGGGCCTGGATGGCTGTGCGATGGGTTGTAGAAGGTTAGCCCTGATCAAATTTTGTGCCGCCAAGGCTGCCCATTCGAGGTCAAGCCCGAGACGGCGCGGCTCACCCACGCAGCCAATTGGCGCAGCGGCGGGTTACCCAAGGCATGATGTAGAACACCACGGGCAGGATGACGAACAGGTTCACGACCAGGTTGCCGGTGATCGGGCCGCCCAACTGCGGGAAGCGTGCGAACAGCGGCGCCAGCAGTTGCGGAATGACCATGGTCATCGGGCAGATCACCAGGTAGGTCAGCAGCGCCTGCTTCCAGCGCGGCGGTTGAGCTACCGTGGCGCCCGTTGGGCTACCGAGCACCTTGTGTTGCAGGCATACGGTCACCACTTCGCGGTTGTCTTGGAGTGCGGTGTTCATCGGCGTTCCTTGGGATGAGCTTGCCCGCATCCACTGTGCAACGGCGGACGGGCGGTGGATTGGATGGGTATGCAGCCCTGGCCGGGCACCGCCTGGGGGTGCCCGGAAAGGTTGGCTTACTTGCCGGCGTTGAAGGCGTTGTAGCTAGTCATCAGGTTGCGGTAGTCCGGGATGTGGTTGGAGCACAGCGCGGCCAGGCCTTCGATGTCGTTGCGCCAGTCGCGGTGCAGCTCACAGGCCACGCCGAACCAGGTCATCAGCTGCGCACCGGCCCGGCTCATGCGGTCATGGGCGGCGTCACGGGTCATGGCGTTGAAGGTCCCGGAGGCATCGGTCACCACGAACACTTCGAACTCTTCCTCCAGTGCCGCCAGGGCCGGGAAGGCAACACACACTTCGGTCACGACGCCGGCGATGATCAGCTGCTTCTTGCCGGTGGCCTTCACGGCCTTGACGAAGTCTTCGTTGTCCCAGGCGTTGATCTGGCCTGGGCGGGCGATGTATGGGGCGTCCGGGAACAGCGCTTTGAGCTCCGGCACCAGCGGGCCGTTGGGGCCTTGCTCGAAGCTGGTGGTGAGGATGGTCGGCAGATTGAAGAACTTGGCCAGGTCGGCCAGGGCCAGCACGTTGTTCTTGAACGCGTCCGGCTCGATGTCGCGGACCAGGGACAGCAGGCCAGCCTGATGGTCGACCAGCAGTACGGCGGCGTCGCCTTTGTTCAGGCGGTTGTATTTGAAGTGAGTCATGGTGGCAGCTCCTGATGGTTTTGATTTTCAGTAAGTGGGGTGTTTCGCGTTGATGTTTGAAGATTAAAACCAGGACCTTTGGAGCGGTAGATGGTGGTTTTTGGCTTGAGCGTTCTGTTTTAGGAACGATAGATTGGCGTTGGTTTTGCTGGCCTCTTCGCGGGCTGCCATTGCCTGCCCTGCAAACCTGCTCTATTACTACCCACAGCCCTCCCCTCACCCCGAGACCACCATGCTGGCGTTCATCCAGTCATCCCCGTTGTTGCTCGGTACCGCCCTGATCCTGCTCGACCTCGTGCTCTGGCAAGCCATCCCCATGCAGCGCCGAGCCTGGCGCATCGGTACGCGGCTGGTGATATTCCTGCTGTTCAGCTCAGTGCTGGTGGCCGCCGGCATGAGCCCGTTGCAACCACCGCCCTGGCCCGACGATGTCTCGCGCAACCTGATGGCCACGGTGCTGGCGATCGGCTGGTGGCTGTTTGGCGCACGCACGGTGACCGTGGTGTTCGGCCTGTTGCTGGTAGCCCGTGGCAGCCATGGCGGGCGGTTGCTGCAGGATGTGCTGGGGGCGTTGATCTTCCTGGCCGCCGTGGTGGCTGCCGCAGGCTATGTGATGCAGCTGCCGGTGAAGGGCCTGCTGGCCACCTCCGGGGTGATGGCCATCGTCATTGGCCTGGCGTTGCAGAGCACCCTGGCCGACGTGTTCAGCGGCATCGTGCTGAACACCACGCGGCCCTACCAGATCGGCGATTCCATCTCTATCGACGGCACCGAAGGCAAGGTGCTGGACATCGACTGGCGCGCCACCCGCTTGCTCACCGGCAGCGGCAGTTTGGCGGTGATCCCCAACTCGGTGGCGGCCAAGGCACGGCTGCTCAACCACAGCCGCCCGGCCGATGTGCATGGGGTCACGATCAGCGTGGTGGTGCCGGCCAAGGTGCGCCCCAAGCGGGTGTTCGACGCGCTGGAAAAGGCCTTGCAAGGCGTCAGTGCCATTCTTGCCACCCCAAAACCGAAAGTAACGGTGAAGGCCTCGACGCTGGAGTCAGTGGAGTACGAGGCCAGTGGCTTCGTGGCCGATATGGGCGCCAAGGGTGACGCGCGCAACCAGCTGTTCGACCTGGCGCACCGGCATCTGGAAGCCAGCGGAGTGATGTGGAACGTCGACCTGGCCGTGCCGCCGCGCAGCCGCCAGCGCGAAGTGCTGGACGAGGTCCGCGTGTTCCGCTCGCTGAGCGATGAAGAGCGAGACGCCTTGAGCCAGCGCATGACCGCAGTGGAGTACCTGCCGGACCAGGTGATCCTGGGGGTTGGCGAGCATTCAGATCATTTGCTGGTGATTGGCAGCGGGGTGGTATCGGCGTCGGTGCGCGATGGCGACAAACTGCTGGAAGCCGGGCGCATGGGGCCGGGTGAAGTGCTGGGGATCGAGGGCATCATCGACGAAGACGATTCGCTGGCCGAGTTCCGCACGCTGACCAGCTGCGTGCTGTACCGCATCGACAAGGAACAGGTGAAGAGCTGCCTGCAGCAGCGTGGCGAAGTGCAGACGGCGTTGAGCAAGTTGCAGCGGTTTCGGCGGCAGAACCGCGAGTCGTTGTTGCTGCAGAAGCCGGCCCTGATCAAGAAAGGCGGCTTCCTCAGCTGGTTACACAAGTAAGCCGGTACTGGCCTCTTCGCGGGTTCACCCGCGAAGAGGCCAATGCTTACAGCACAACTCTCAAGCATTGCCCCGCGTGGTACAGCGAGAAGCCGGACTCATAGAACGCGGTGCGCAATGAAGGCGCACTCACCCCGCTCATGGGCGAAAACGGAATCGGCAGGCTGTCCGCTTCCCCTTTCAGCAAAAACTCGGCAAATGCCCGACCGATCACGGTGCCCGTGGTATTGCCCCGCCCGTTGTACCCCGTCACCGCCACCAGCCCCGGCGCCGGCTCGAACAGGCGCATCAGGTGGTCGGGGGTGAAGTCGATGCAACCGGTCCAGTGCATTTCCCACTCGACCTTGCCCAGTTCCGGGTAGTAGTGGCTCTGGATCCGGTCCGCCCAGCTGCGCACGAACCACGCTGGCTTGTTGTCGACCCGGCCCAGGCTGCCGAGCAACAGGCGGCCCTGGTCGTCGCGGCGGATGCTGCTGAGCACGGTGCGGGTGTCCCACGAGCCCTGGCCATGCGGCAGCACCTTGTCGGCGGCTGCGCCTTGCAAAGGCTTGGAAGCCACCTGGTAGTAGTAACCGCGGAAAAACTGCTTCTGCAGGTTGCTCCAGTCGCCTTCGGTGTAGGCACCAGTGGAAATCACCACCTTGTCGGCGCGCACCGAACCCCGCGCAGTCTTCACCCGCCAAGCATCGCCGTCACGCTCCAGGCCTTCGACCGAAGACTGCTGGAACAGCTTGCCGCCCAGGCGGGCCACGGCGGCGGCCAGGCCCTGGGTGTAGCCCATCGGGTTGATGGTGCCGGCGCGGCGGTCGAGCAGCGCGGCAGAGATCTTGTTGGTGCCGCAGTATTCCTGGCATTGGGCGCCGGTCAGCAGCTCGACGTCGGCACCACGGCGGCGCCATTGTTCGTGGCGGGCTTCGAGGTCGGCGATGCCCGTGGCGTTATGCGCCATGTGCAGCGTGCCTTTGTGCTGGGCCTGGCAGTCGATGCCAAGGCGTTCGATCATGGCGAACACTTCAGCCGGGGCTTCGCCAAGCACCTTGTTCAGGCGGCTGCCTTGCTTCTGGCCGAGGGTGGCCTCGACGTCGTCGGGGCGGATCCAGGTGCCAGCGTTGACCAGGCCGACGTTGCGCCCGGAACCACCGTGGCCGATCTTCCACGCCTCCAGCAAGATCACCGACTTGCCCTGTTCGAGCAGATGGATGGCTGCCGACAGACCGGTGATACCGCCGCCGATCACGCAGACATCGGCCTTGTGCTCACCGGCCAGGGCCTGGGCGGCAACGCTCGGTTTGCTGACGAATTCCCACAAGCATTCTTGACGCAGTTCGGACATGGCCCGGCTCCAGCAGTGTTGTTCTTATTGCAGGTGCATCTGGTTTATTGGGGCCGCTTTGCGGCCCATTCGCGGGTGAACCCGCTCCCACAGGGACATCACAGGTTCCGAAAGCTGTGTTGTCCCTGTGGGAGCGGGTTCACCCGCGAACCGGGGGCATAGCCCCCGGCCATGCAGCATCAAACCATCAGTCGAACACGATACCCTGTGCCAGCGGCAGCTCACGCGAATAGTTCACGGTGTTGGTCTGACGACGCATGTAGCCCTTCCAGGCATCCGAACCCGACTCACGGCCACCACCGGTTTCCTTCTCGCCACCGAACGCACCGCCGATCTCGGCGCCGCTGGTGCCGATGTTGACGTTGGCGATGCCGCAGTCGCTGCCCGAAGCACTCTGGAAGCGCTCGGCTTCGCGAATGTCGGTGGTGAAGATGCACGACGACAGGCCTTGTGGCACTTCGTTGTTCAGGCGCAGGGCCTCTTCGAAGTCGTCATAAGCCAGCACGTACAGGATCGGGGCGAAGGTTTCGTGGCGCACCACATCGCTTTGCGCCGGCATTTCGGCAATGGCAGGCGACACGTAGTAGGCGTTCGGGTACTGGTCGGCCAGCTGACGCTCGCCACCAAATACCTGGCCACCCTCGTCGCGGGCCTTGGCCAGCGCACCTTGCATGGCGTCGAACGACAGCTTGTCGATCAGCGGGCCCACCAGGTTGTCCTTGCGCGGGTCGCCAATGCGCACTTTGCCGTAGGCGGCTTTGACGCGGGCAACCACTTCGTCCTTGATCGAGCGGTGCACGATCAGGCGGCGCAGCGTGGTGCAACGCTGGCCGGCGGTGCCGACAGCGGAGAACAGGATGCCGCGCACGGCCAGGTCCAGGTCCGCGCTCGGGGCCAGAATCATGGCGTTGTTGCCGCCCAGTTCCAGGATGCTGCGGCCAAAGCGGGCGGCCACACGTGGGCCGACTTCGCGCCCCATGCGGGTGCTGCCGGTGGCGCTGACCAGCGGGACACGCGGGTCATCGACCATGGCTTCGCCGGCTTCACGGCCGCCGATCACCAGTTGCGCCAGGCCAGCCGGGGCGTCGCCAAAGGCTTTCAGGGCTTTTTCGAACAGCGCCTGGCAGGCCAGGGCGGTCAGCGGGGTCTTCTCGGACGGCTTCCACACTACCGAGTTACCGGCCACCAGGGCCAGCGCGGTGTTCCAGGCCCACACCGCAACCGGGAAGTTGAAGGCGCTGATTACACCGACCACGCCCAGCGGGTGCCAGGTTTCGCGCATGTGGTGGCCTGGGCGCTCGGAGGCGATGGTCAGGCCGTACAGCTGGCGCGACAGGCCCACGGCGAAGTCGCAGATGTCGATCATTTCCTGCACTTCACCCAGGCCTTCCTGAGTGATCTTGCCGGCTTCGATCGAAACCAGCTCGCCCAGGTCGGCCTTGTGCTCGCGCAGCACTTCGCCGAACAGGCGTACCAATTCGCCACGGCGCGGGGCCGGCACAGTGCGCCAGGCGTCGAAGGCGCTTTGGGCCTGATCGATGCGGGCGATGGTCTCGGCCTTGCCGAGCAGTTTCACCGAGGCGATCTGGCTGCCGTCGATCGGCGTGTGAACAGGGTAGTCGCCCTGGGTGTAAGCCTCGGCGGCAACGCCAAGGCGCTCGAGCAATCCAGCAACCATTAGTGCTTCTCCTACATCGGGTGATGGGGTGGAAAATTGATGGGGATCAGTATTAATCCGATCACATAGGTACAACAAACGACCTTTATTCCGCATATCATTCCACCAGGTAATGATTCGAGCCGCAGAGACCGCTATGTCCAAACGCCTGGTGCCTTCCATGACCGCCCTGCAGTGCTTTGAAGCTGCAGCCCGCCACTTGAGCTTTACCCGTGCCGCCGAAGAGCTGCACCTGACCCAGAGCGCGGTCAGCAAGCAGGTGGCGCAGCTTGAAGACATGCTGCGCCACCACCTGTTCCTGCGCATCCGCCGGCGCCTGCAGCTGACCCCGGCCGGAAGCCTGTACCTGGCCGAGGTCAACAAGATCCTCACCCAGGTGGATATGTCCAGCCGCTACGTGCTCACTTATGGCGAGCAGACCGAGATATTGAAGGTAGCCACGCAACCGAGTTTTGGCGTGCGCTGGTTGATCCCGCACCTGAAGGGCTTTGGCAAACGGCACAGCAATATCCACCTGGACATCCGCAACGAGATGGAGCCGTTCGCCTTGCTACAGGGTTCGGCTGACGTGGTGTTCTTCTATGGCCAGGGCACTTGGCCGGGGGCTACCTGCGTGGAGCTGTTCCGCGAAGAGGTGGTACCGGTGTGCGCGCCGGAGCTGCTGGCCGGGCGCACGCTGGGCGATGCCGCAGAGCTGGCCGACCTGGTGCTGTTGCAGAGCACGTCGCGACCGGAGGCCTGGCATGAGTGGTTCCTGGAGCAAGACCTGCAGAGCGTCAACGCCTATCACGGGCCACGCTTCGATACGTTCTATATGGCGTTGAGCGCGGCGCAGGCCGGGTGCGGCGTGGCGCTGGTACCGCGCTACCTGGCGGCAAAGGAGTTGGCCGAGGGTAGCCTGATGGTGCCGTGGAACCATGCGATGCGCAGTGCCGGGGCACATTACCTGGCGTATGCCGAGCATGCGGCGGAGGTGCCCAAGGTAAGGGCATTGGTGGAATGGATTCGTGAGCAACTTCAGGCTTGAGGGCTTCTTCGCGGAGTTACCTGCGAAAGCGCCCTGAAGGTCGATCAAAAAAGGAATGACACACTCACTTTTTTTCGCTTGTGAGCCAAGTGCATTCCCAGCTTTCATGTAAGCGTCCGAACCCAACCAGGAAGCTAGCGATGCCCGCCCACGATTTCGTCAGCCCAGACAGCATTCGCGCGCAGTTCTCTGCCGCCATGTCGCTCATGTACAAACAGGAAGTGCCGCTGTACGGCACGCTGCTGGAGCTGGTGAGCGAAATCAACCAGCAGGTCATGGCCCAGCAACCCGAAGTGGCCGAGGCCCTGCGCTGGACCGGCGAAATCGAACGCCTGGACCAGGAGCGCCACGGCGCCATCCGTGTGGGCACCGCTGAAGAACTGGCCACCATCGCGCGCCTGTTTGCGGTCATGGGCATGCAGCCGGTCGGCTACTACGACCTCAGCTCTGCCGGCGTGCCGGTGCACTCCACTGCCTTCCGTGCGGTGCACGAGCAGGCGCTGCACGTCAGCCCGTTCCGTGTATTCACCTCGCTGCTGCGCCTGGAGCTGATCGACAACCCGCAGCTGCGCGAGTTGGCCCAGAGCATTCTGGCCAAACGCCAGATCTTCACCGCCCGCGCCCTCGAGCTGATCGCCCAGTGCGAACGTGATGGCGGCCTTAACGCAGCGGATGCCGAAGCCTTCGTGCAAGAAGCCCTGCACACTTTCCGCTGGCACCATGACGCCACCGTCACAGCCGAGCAATACCAGCAGTTGCACGACCAGCATCGCCTGATCGCCGATGTGGTGGCCTTCAAGGGCCCGCACATCAACCACCTCACGCCGCGTACCCTGGACATCGATGCAATCCAGGTCGGCATGCCGGCCAAGGGCATCCCGCCAAAGGCCGTGGTCGAAGGCCCGCCCACTCGTCGCCACCCGATCCTGCTGCGCCAGACCAGCTTCAAGGCCCTGCAGGAAAGGGTCGCGTTCAGCGACCAGCAAGGTAGCGAAGGCAGCCACACCGCGCGCTTTGGCGAGATTGAGCAACGCGGCGCGGCGCTGACGCCGAAAGGCCGCCAGCTGTACGACAAACTGCTCGACGCTACCCGCGCCGCGTTGGGTGGCGCACCGGCCGAGGCCAATGCCGAGCGCTACATGGCGCTGCTGAAGGCAACCTTTGCCGAATTCCCGGACGACCTGGCGCAGATGCGTGAGCAAGGCCTGGCGTATTTCCGCTATTTCGCGACTGAGAAAGGCCTGGCCGCGCGTGACCAGGAAGGCCGCCCGACTACCCTGCAAGGGCTGATCGACGCTGGCCATGTGCACTTCGAAGCGCTGGTGTACGAGGACTTCCTGCCGGTGAGCGCGGCGGGGATCTTCCAGTCCAACCTGGGCGACGACGCGCAGGCCGAGTACGGCAGCAACGCCAACCGCGATGCCTTCGAAGCGGCGTTGGGGCTGCAGGTGCAGGATGAGCTGGCGTTGTATGCACAAAGCGAACGCCGCTCGCTGCAAGCCTGCGCACAAGCATTGAACCTGGGTTCGATGTAAGGCTTTCCGTCCCTTTCGCGGGCTCGCCCGCGAAAGGGACGGCACAGGCGATCAGAGAGGCGGCAGGATTTCCACATCGGGCAAATCCATCGCCGCCACCTCCTGCTCCAGAAACACACTCAAGCGCCGCAACCGCTCGCCGCCTCGCCGGGTTCGCGGCCACACAAGGTAGTAATCCATCCCGCTGGGCACGGCCGTCGGCCAAGGCAGGCTCAAGCGCTTTTGCGCCACGTCCTCGGCCACCATCAGTAAATCGCCCATTGAAATCCCGTAGCCCCGCGCGGCGGCAATCATGCCCAGCTCCAGTGTGTCGAACACCTGGCCACCCTTGAGCGACACCTTGTCGCCAAGCCCCATGCGCTCCAGCCACTCCCGCCAATCGCGCTTGTCCACCGTGGGGTGCAGCAACTCGATGCTAGCCAGCCGGCACACGTCCCAGGGTTGTTCGTCGAGCAGGTCAGGCGCACCGACCGGGATCAGCAGCTCCGGGAACAGCTTGCGCACCTCCCAGTCTGCGGGGAACACCCCATCACTGAGCAACACCGCGCAATCGAACGGCTCCTGGTTGAAGTCCACATGGTCGACGTCCATCCACGCGCTGGTCAGTTGCACCTCGTTACCCGGTTGCAGGTGGCGAAAACGGCTCAGGCACGCCAGCAGCCAGCGCATGGTCAGGGTCGATGGGGCTTTCATGCGCAGAATATCGTCTTCGCCACACAAGGTTTCGCAAGCCCGCTCAAACGCCGCGAAGCCCTCACGTACACCCGGCAGCAACACCCGCCCCGCTTCGGTCAGTTGCAGGCTGCGGCCACTGCGCACGAACAGGCGGCAGGCAAAATGCTCCTCGAGTGTGCGGATATGCCGGCTGATGGCGCTTTGGGTGATCGAAAGCTCCTCGCCAGCACGGGTGAAGGAGCTTAGCCGCGCGGCAGCTTCGAATGCGCGCAAGGCATACAGCGGTGGTAGCTGGCGTGACATGTGGTACCTGCAATATGGGCGTATGACGTGAATCACCGAGGAGCATATATGCATGAGTTCAACTCATGCCAACTATCGGATTTATCCTTTTGTGCAAAGTTGACCGAAGCCTCAGAATCGCCGTTCGTTGATCACCCCAGAATGAAGGATCGCCCCCATGCACGTCGCGCCCACCACAGAACTCAAGGCTTTGCTGCGCCTGGCCGGGCCGCTGATTGCCTCGCAGTTGGCGCACATGCTGATGGTGCTGACCGACACCCTGATGATGGCCCGCATCAGCCCCCAGGCCTTGGCCGGTGGTGGCCTGGGGGCGGCCAGCTACTCGTTCGTGTCGATTTTCTGCCTGGGCGTGATCGCCGCAGTCGGCACCCTGGTTGCAATTCGCAAGGGCGCCAATGACATCGAGGGTGCCACCCGCCTGGCGCAGAACGGTTTGTGGCTGGCCTGGGGCCTGGCGCTGTTCGCCGCGCTGGTGCTGTGGAACCTTCAGCCGGTTCTGCTGCTGTTCGGGCAACAGCCCGAAAACGTGGCCTCGGCCGCAGAATTCCTCACCCTGCTGCCGCTGGCCCTGCCCGGCTACCTGACCTTCATGGCCTTGCGCGGCTTCACCAGCGCACTGGGCCGCTCGACCCCGGTGATGGTCATCAGCCTGGTCGGCACCGTGCTCAACTACCTGTTCAACGTGGCGTTGATCGAAGGCATGTTCGGCCTGCCCAAGCTGGGCCTGATGGGCATCGGCCTGGTCACCGCCGTGGTGTCGATGGGCATGGCCATTGCCTTGGCATTGTATATCCGCTGGCACTCGGCCTACGCCGCCTACCCACTGCGCAAGGGCCTGTCGCGCCCATCGCTGCCGGCACTGCGCGAGCTGTGGCGGCTGGGCCTGCCGATTGGCGGCACTTATATGGTGGAAGTGGGCCTGTTCGCCTTCGCCGCGCTGTGCATGGGCGTGCTGGGCAGCACCGAACTGGCGGCGCACCAGATCGCCCTGCAGATCGTGTCCACGGCGTTCATGGTACCGACTGGCTTGTCGTATGCGGTCACCATGCGCGTGGGCCTGTACTACGGCGCTGGCAACCTGCTGGCAGCACGCAGCGCCGGGCGTGTGGGCATTGGCTTCGGGGCAATGATCATGTTTGCCTTTGCCGCGTTGTTCCTGCTGCTGCCCGAGGCGCTGGTGGGGCTGTTCATCGACCGCAATGACCCAGCCTTCGCCGCGATTTTCCAAGTGGCCGTGCAGTTGTTGATGGTGGCAGCGTGGTTCGAGCTGTTCGACGGCATGCAGACAATTGCCATGGGCTCGATCCGTGGGCTCAAGGACGCCAAGACCACCTTCTTGATCGGTCTGGTGTGCTACTGGCTGGTGGGGGCGCCGAGCGCCTGGTTGTTCACCTTCACCCTGGGCGGGGGAGCAGTGGGTATCTGGTGGGGGCTGGCGCTGGGGTTGGCGTGTGCGGCGGTGGCGCTGACCTTTGGCTTTGAGTGGCGGATGAAGCGGCTGTTGAGAAAGGCTGATTTGTCTGGTGGGACTGCGGTGTCTGTTTGATTGCAGGGGCTGCCTTGCAGCCCTATCGCGACACAAGGCCGCGATGGAGGGCAAAGCCCTCCCCTACGACCTCACAGGCTAACCAGCTTCGGCCTGCTGCAATCCAGCAAGAACTCGATCAACTCCCCGACCGGCAATGGCTTGCTGACCAAGAAGCCCTGCACCTGGTCACACCCAAACCCGCGCAACAGCGCCAACTGCTCTTCACGCTCCACCCCCTCGGCCACCACCTCGAGGTTGAGGTTGTGCGCCAGGTTGATCATGGCGTGCACCAGCTTGCGGTTCTCTTCACGCATTTCCATTTCCGCAACGAAGCTGCGGTCCACCTTGAGCAAGGTGATCGGCAGGCTGTTGAGGTGCACGAACGAAGAAAACCCGGTGCCGAAATCATCCAGCGAAAAGCGCACACCCAGGCGCCCCAGCGCGTCCATGGTCTGGCGCACCAGCTCGTTACGACGCATCACCGCCGTTTCGGTCAGTTCGAACTCCAGCCAGCGGGCATCCACACCGTGCTCAAGGATCAACCGGCTCAAGGTGGCCAACAACTGGCTGTCCTGGAACTGGCGGAAACTCAGGTTTACCGCCATGTGCAACGGCTCCAGGCCGCGCTCGCACAGGGCCTGCATATCGCGCAGGGCGCGGGAAATCACCCAGTAACCCAAGGGCACGATCAGGCCGCTCTGCTCGGCCAGTGGCACGAACTCGCTGGGTGGCAGCAGCCCGCGCTCGGCATGGCGCCAGCGCACCAGCGCTTCCAGGCCGACGATGCGCCCGTCTGCCAGGTTCATCCGCGGCTGATAGTGCAGCTCCAGCTCGTCGCGGCGCAGGGCACGGCGCAGTTCGCTTTCCAGGTCGGCAAGGCTGCGGGCGTTGCGGTTGATACGTTCGTTGAACACATGGAAGGTGCAGCCCTGGCTGCCCTTGGCCTGACGCATGGCGATATGCGCGTGCCACATCAGCGGATCGGCGCCGCTCTGCGCGCGAGCATGGGCCAGGCCCAGGCTGCAGCCCAGCAGCAGGCTTTCGCCGTCGATCCAGTAGGGTTCGGCCAAGGCCTCGACGATGCGTTCGGCAATCCATTCGGCGCGATTGGCGTCGCGGCGTGTGTCGATCAACAAGGCGAACTCGTCGCTACCCAGACGTGCCAGCTGGTCACCCGCCTCCAGCTGATGTTTCAGCCGTGCCACTACCTGCAGGATCAGGCGGTCACCACTCTGGTGACCAAGGGCGTCATTGACGTGGCGGAAGTTGTCCAGGTCCAGGTGGCCAAGCGCAACGCCACGGCCTTCGTTTTCGGCCAGGCGTGCGTTGAGCAAAGCCTGGAAGCCTTGGCGGTTGGCGATGCCGGTCAGCGGGTCCTGCTCGGCCAGGCGCTGCAAGGTGGCCACCAGCACGCTGCGCTCACGCACATGGCGCAGTGAGCGGCGCAGGCCATCGGCATTGAGCTGGTCGCGCACCAGCCAGTCGCTGACGGCGCTGGGCGGTGCCTCGGGCTCATGGTCGAGCAGCAGGATGGTCGGCAGCTCGCAACGCCCAGGAGCGGGCTGCAAGGCTGGCGTCGCCAACACGACGGCATGGCGATCATGGCTGAACAGGCTGTCGATCGCCTCCCAGTTCGGCGCGGTCAACAGTACGGCGCTGCCGCCCAGTGCAGGCATGCACGCGCGCAACACGGCGGCCCATTCCGGCTCATCGGCCAACAGCAGCAAACGCAAAGGTTCGACAGGCGTGGACAAGCGGGCTCCTTAGGGCTTGACGGTGCAACGAGATCTGGCGGATATGCTACTGTATTTAATGAAAATGATTTTCACTTTTATACATGTTTCTGATGTAGCAGCCCGACGTATTTTGTCGTGCATCCTGCGCGAAACGAAACAAACCGGCAAATATGATTTTTTCAGCTACTAGCATTAGTGGCACTAATAGTTAGGCGGACAAAAGTCTGACTCAGACGTCAGACGGTCGCGCCACAACCGCTCCATGCCTGTTAGAATGCGCGGCTATTTTCTGGCGACCCCCGGTTTCTAGCATGTCCCGACTCAATCCCCGGCAGCAGGAAGCCCGTGACTATGTCGGCGGCCCTCTTTTGGTGCTCGCCGGTGCAGGCTCGGGCAAGACCAGCGTGATCACGCGCAAGATTGCCCACCTCATCCAGAACTGCGGCATCCGTGCCCAGTACATCGTGGCGATGACCTTTACCAACAAGGCCGCGCGCGAGATGAAGGAGCGTGTCGGCACCTTGCTGCGCCCGGGGGAAGGCCGAGGGCTTACGGTGTGCACGTTCCACAACCTGGGCCTGAACATCATTCGCAAGGAGCACGAGCGCCTCGGCTACAAGCCGGGCTTCTCGATCTTCGACGAGTCCGACATCAAGGCGTTGCTGTCGGACATCATGCAGAAGGAATACTCCGGCGACGACGGCATCGACGAGATCAAGAACATGATCGGTGCCTGGAAGAACGACCTTATCCTGCCGCCAGAGGCCCTGGAAAAAGCACGCAACCCGCGCGAGCAGACCGCCGCCATCGTCTACACCCACTACCAGCGCACGCTCAAGGCGTTCAACGCGGTGGACTTCGACGACCTGATCCTGCAACCGGTCAAGTTGTTCCAGGAACACCCCGAAGTGCTGGAGCGCTGGCAGAACCGCGTGCGCTACCTGCTGGTGGACGAATACCAGGACACCAACGCCAGCCAGTACCTGCTGGTGAAGATGCTGATCGGCATGCGCAACCAGTTCACCGTGGTGGGCGACGACGACCAGTCGATCTACGCCTGGCGAGGTGCCCGCCCGGAAAACCTGATGCTGCTCAAGGAGGACTACCCCTCCCTGAAGATCGTCATGCTCGAACAGAACTACCGCTCCACCAGCCGTATCCTGCGCTGCGCCAACGTGCTGATTGCCAACAACCCGCACGCGTTCGAAAAGCAGCTGTGGAGCGAGATGGGCGTAGGCGACGAGATCCGCGTGATCCGCTGCAAAAACGAGGAAGCCGAGGCCGAACGCGTGGCCATGGAAATCCTCACCTTGCACCTGCGCACCAACCGCCCGTACAGCGACTTCGCCATCCTCTACCGGGGCAACTACCAGGCCAAGCTGATCGAACTGAAGCTGCAGCACCACCAGGTGCCGTATCGCCTGTCGGGCGGCAACAGCTTCTTCGGCCGCCAGGAGGTCAAGGACCTGATGGCCTACCTGCGCCTGCTGGTGAACCCGGACGATGACAACGCCTACTTGCGGGTGATCAACGTACCGCGCCGGGAAATCGGCTCCACCACCCTGGAAAAGCTCGGCAACTACTCCACCGAACGCGGCATTTCGATGTACGCCGCCAGCGAGGAGTTGGGCTTGGGCGAGCACCTGGACGCCCGCTACACCGAACGTTTGCAGCGCTTCAAGCACTGGCTGGACGGGGTGCGTCACAAGGTCGCCCTGGAAGACCCGATTGCCGCACTGCACGAGATGATCCGCGACATCGACTACGAGAACTGGATCCGCCAGCAGACCGCCAGCGACAAGGCTGCGGACTTCCGTATCAGCAACGTCTGGTTCCTGGTCGAAGCGCTGAAAAACACCCTCGAGAAAGATGAAGAGGGTGACATGACCATCGAGGACGCCATCGGCAAGCTGGTGCTGCGCGACATGCTCGAGCGCCAGCAGGAAGAGGAAGAAAACGCCGAAGGTGTGCAGATGATGACCCTGCACGCCTCCAAGGGCCTGGAGTTCCCTTACGTGTTCATCATGGGCATGGAAGAGGAAATCCTCCCGCACCGCTCCAGCATCGAGGCCGACACCATCGAAGAGGAACGCCGCCTGGCCTACGTGGGCATTACCCGCGCGCGCCAGACCCTGGCCTTCACCTTCGCGGCCAAGCGCAAGCAGTACGGTGAAATCATCGACTGCACGCCAAGCCGGTTCCTCGACGAACTGCCTCCGGACGACCTGGCCTGGGAGGGCCTGGACGATGCACCGGTCGAGGTGAAGGCCGCACGCGGCAACAACGCCCTGGCCGATATCCGGGCAATGCTCAAACGCTGATCAACCATTACTCTTTAACTTTGCCGCTATTTGCGGCCACCTTTGCTACATCGAGGAAAACAAAGTGGAAGCACTGCATCAGAAGATTCGCGAAGAAGGCATCGTGCTTTCCGATCAGGTTCTCAAAGTCGACGCGTTTCTCAACCACCAGATCGATCCGGCGCTGATGCAGCTGATCGGTGACGAGTTCGCCCGCCTGTTCGCCGACGCCGGCGTGACCAAGATCGTCACCATCGAAGCCTCGGGCATTGCCCCGGCGGTGATGACTGGCCTGAAGCTGGGCGTGCCGGTGATCTTCGCGCGCAAGCATCAGTCGCTGACCCTGACCGAAAACCTGCTGACTGCCTCGGTGTATTCCTTCACCAAGCAGACCGAGAACACCGTGGCCATCTCGCCACGCCACCTCAACAGCAGCGACCGCGTGCTGGTGATCGACGACTTCCTGGCCAACGGCAAAGCTTCGCAGGCGCTGATCTCGATCATCAAGCAAGCCGGCGCCACCGTGGCAGGCCTGGGCATCGTGATCGAGAAGTCGTTCCAGGGCGGCCGTGCCGAGCTGGACAGCCAAGGCTACCGCGTTGAATCGCTGGCCCGGGTGAAGTCGCTGGAAGGCGGTGTGGTCAGCTTCATCGAATAAGCACCATTGGGGGCCGCTTTGCGGCCCTTTCGCGGCACAAGGCCGCTCCTACAGGAATACGCATAACCCTTGTAGGAGCGGCCTTGTGTCGCGATGGGCTGCAAAGCAGCCCCAGCTATTCATCAGGACGCCGCCAACCCCGCCAGTAGCAACCGCTGATAAAGCTCTTCCTTCAGCCCATGCGGCCTATCAAGCTGCATCCGCTTCAGGTGCCCCTCATACCCCTCCGGCCCCGGCGCATCCAACGCTGCCTTGCCCAGCTCCAGCACCTCGCTCAGCTTGAACTTGCTCTTCAACCAGTTCAGCGCCCGCAACAAGTCCCGCTCTTCAGCCGTAAAGTCCGTCCCCATCGGGTACTCCGGGAACAACCGCGCATGCCGCGCCTTGATCGCCTCCAGCCGCTGTGGCGTATTGTCGGTAAACCGCGCATCCAGCTGAAAATCCCTGGGCAGCTTGCCGGCCTCTTTCGCCTGCTCGATCAGCCCCTGCTGGAACCGCGAATCACACACCGCCAACAACCGCGCAATCACCTCGCTGTCGGTCTGCCCGCGTAGGTCGGCAATGCCGTACTCGGTCACAACGATATCGCGCAGGTGCCGAGGGATGGTGCAGTGGCCATAGGTCCAGAACAGGTTCGAGGTCACCTCCCCGCCCGACTCACGCCAGCTGCGCAGCAGCAAAATCGAGCGCCCGCCTTCCAGTGCATGAGCCTGGGCGACGAAGTTGTACTGCCCACCCACGCCGCTGAGCACACGGCCATCTTCCAGTTGATCGGCCACCCCGGCACCGAGCAGCGTCATACCGAACGCCGTGTTGATAAAACGCGCATCGCGTCGCTGACGGCGCTTCAGTTCCTCCTGCCCGTACAGCTCGTTGATGAAGCTGATACGGGTCATGGCAAACCGCGCGCGCTGTTCCAGTGGCATCTCTCTCAACCGTTGGTAGAACGCCTGCGGGCCAAGGAAAAAACCGCCATGCACCACGGGCCCCTGCTCATCCGCCGAGCGCCGCAGCAGGCCTGCTTCGGCCAGCACCAGCAGGCCGTTGACGAACATTTCGCTGCAGCCGTACAGGCCTTGGGCAAACGTATCCAGCCCCCCTTCCCGCTCGATCAGTGACTGCCAAGGGCCAACATCCAATTCTTCCAGCAAGGCACGGTAGCCTGCGTTGTCACCCTGGCGCGCCAGCAGCGCGGCGGCGACTGCATCACCCATGGCACCGATGCCGATTTGCAAAGTGCCGCCGTCACGCACCAGGCTGCTGGCGTGCAAGCCGATGCAGTGGTCCTGGGTGCCGACCGGCATGTTCGGCGTGGAGAACAGCCGGCGCTGCTCGGCTTCGTCGATCAACAGGTCGAAGGCATCGATGGGCAGTTCCGCATCGCCCGGCATGTAAGGCAGCTCGGCGTGCACCTGGCCGAGCATGAGGATGGTTTCGCCGGCCGCACGGCGCTTGGCGATCATCGGCAGCAGGTCGAGGGTGATGTCGGGGTTGCAGGCCAGGCTCAAGTGAACAGGCTTTTCAGGTGTGGCGGCCACCATTTGCGCAATCAGGTTCAAACCTTTGGCGTTGATGTCGCGGGCGGCGTGGCTGTAATTGCTGCTGATGTAGTCCTGCTGGGCCGATTCGCTGTGCAGCAGGCTGCCGGGCTGCATGAAGAACTGCTCTACGCGAATGTTTGGTGGCAGGCTGTCGTTGCGCAAGTCGGCGAGGTAGGTGAGCTCTTCGTAGTCGGCGAAGACGCGCTCGACGAAGGGTTCGAGAAAGCGCCGTTGCAGGCCGTCACCCAATGGCGGGCGGCCGAGGGACAACGCGGTGTAGATGGTCAGCCGTCGCTCGGGCAACTCGCGCACTCGGGCGTAGAGCGCGTTGACGAATGCATTGGGTTTCCCCAAGCCCAACGGCAGGCCCATGTGGATATGAGCAGGCAGGCGCGACAGGACTTGCTCGACAGCCAGGTCGATGGAGCAGAGGTGCATCGGGGCCTCCTGAGACATCCATGGGTTCAGGGGTTGGACACAGTCCGGGCGTGATTGGTTGCCTGTACCGGCCCCTTCACGGGCGAACCCGCGACAGGGAGAGTGCCGGCACCCCAAAAACAAAGCCCGCCATCAATGGCGGGCCTCGTGCGATTCAGCTGTGTCTTACAGGCCGGACATTTTCTTGATCGCCCCTTTCAGGTCGTCATCCGAGCAGTCCGCGCAGGTGCCTTTGGGCGGCATGGCGTTGATACCGGTAATGGCCTTGGCCAGGATGCCGTCGAGGCCGCCCTGGTGATCGGCGCGCTCTTTCCACGCGGCGGTATCGCCAATTTTCGGTGCCCCCAGCAGGCCAGTGCCATGACAGGCATTGCAGTGCTTGGCGATGATGTCATCTGGCGTCTTGGCGCCCCCGCCCCCCGCTGCTGCAGCCACTTCCATGCCCTTGCATTCCTGGCCCTGGACGCACACCTGGCCAACCGGCTCCAGGCGTTTGGCGATGTCGTCATTGGTCGCAGCGGTTGCGCTCATTGCCCAGAGGGCGAATACGGCTGCTGGTACGGCCAGCATCTTCTTGATTTGGTTCACGCGAACACCCTCATGGTGGCTAATCACGCTCGCGGCCACGGATCGGCGAGCGTTGAAAAGTATAGCGGGAACCCAGAGGCCGTGAAACGACCCCACACGGGAAAGGGGTATTGCCGAATCAATGCACTGCGCTGGATCAAAAGTTTGAAGGCGTCGCCGCACTGATCAACCGCGCCGGCTGGTCGAACGGGTTGCGAAAGCGATGCGGGCGAGTGCTTTCAAAGTAGTAGCTATCGCCTTCTTCGAGGATGAAGATCTCGTTGCCGACCACCAGTTCCAGGCGCCCCTCAAGCAGGATGCCGGTTTCCTCGCCGTCGTGGGTGAGCATCTCGGCACCGGTGTCGGCACCTGGCGGGTACACCTCGGTGAGAAAGGCGATGGCACGATTGGGGTGCGACTTGCCGACCAGCTTCATGGTCACCGCACCGTCCGAGATATCGATCAGCTCATGGGCCTTGTAGACGATCTGCGTGGGGCTTTCAGGTTCCAGCTCGACCGAAAAGAACTCGACCATGGACATGGGAATCCCACTCAACACCTTGCGCAGCGAGCTGATGGAGGGGCTTACGCTGTTCTTCTCGATCATCGAGATGGTGCTGTTGGTCACGCCGGCACGCTTGGCGAGTTCGCGCTGGGACAGGCCCTTGAGCTTGCGGATGGCTTGCAGTCGTTCGCCGACGTCCAAAGCTGGAGCCTCCTGAAACGGTGGGAAGGGGGGTGAATGTGAACGATATCATGGCAATGCCGTTCAGTATTTACAACACACCGCCCTTCAACCTGTCCGCTTCAGCGTGTCATTCGCCGATGTAGTCCCGCGGCACCCGCTTCAAGTTGCAGAAGATCTGGTACGGAATGGTGCCCGCCTGCGCGGCCACTTCGCTGGCCAGCACCTGCTTGCCCCACAGTTCGACCGAGCTACCGACGGTGGCTTGAGGCACGTCGGTCAGGTCGATGTTGAGCATGTCCATCGACACCCGGCCAATCACCTGGGTGCGCTGGCCGGCCACCAGCACCGGGGTGCCGTTGGGCGCCTGGCGTGGGTAACCATCGGCATAGCCCATGGCGACCACGCCAACGCGGGTTGGCCGTGGGCTGACGAACTTGGCGCCATAGCCTACCGGCTCGCCGGCAGGCAACTCGCGCACGCTGATCACCCGCGACTGCAGGGTCATCACCGGCTGCAACCGCGTAGCTTCTGCCTGGGGCACTTCGAACGGTGTGGCGCCGTACAGCATCAAACCAGGGCGTACCCAGTCGCTGGGCGCTTGCGGCCAGCCCAGCACACCGGGCGAGTTGCGCAGGCTGCATTCGGCGGCCAGGCCCTGGCGGGCGGCCTCGAACACGGCGATCTGCTGGGCGGTAGCGTCAGCGTCCAACTCGTCGGCACGTGCGAAGTGGCTCATCAGCACGATGCGCGAAACCTTGCCGCAGGCCAACAGGCGCTGATAGGCGTCGTGGTAGTCCTTGGGGTGCAGGCCAACACGGTGCATGCCGCTGTCTAGCTTCAGCCAAACGGTGAGCGGCTTGTGCAGCTGGGTTTTCTCGATGGCTTCGAGCTGCCACAGCGAGTGCACCACGCACCACAGGTCGTGCTCGGCAATCAGCGCCAGCTCGCTGGCTTCGAAAAAGCCTTCCAGCAACAGCACCGGGGCCTTGATACCGGCGGCGCGCAGCTCCAGCGCCTCTTCGATGCAGGCCACGGCGAAGCCGTCGGCTTCGGCCTCCAGGGCCAGGGCGCAGCGCACGGCACCGTGGCCATAGGCATCGGCCTTGATCACGGCGAGGGCTTTGGCACCGGTCAGTTCACGGGCCAGACGGTAGTTGTGGCGCAGGGCCTGGAGGTCGATCAGGGCGCGGGCGGGACGCATGGCGGCTGCCTTATGGTGGTTCACAGGTTGAAAACGGTGTTGGGTTCTTCGCGGCTAAAGCCGCTCCCACAGAGGACCCCTCAATGTCCATGAACATGCGGTCCGTGTGGGAGCGGCTTTAGCCGCGAAGAGGCCGGTGCAGGCTATTACTGCTGGTGAGCCGGCGCGGTCTGCCCGTGCTTGGCCACTTCCCGGCTGTTGCCATAACGGGAAATGTCCAGGCCTTCGGCACTGATCTGCGGCTTCTTGCGCGCGATCAGGTCGGCCAGCAGGCGACCGGAGCCACACGCCATGGTCCAGCCCAAGGTACCGTGACCGGTGTTCAGGAACAGGTTGCGGAACGCTGTGGCGCCAACGATTGGCGTGCCGTCCGGGGTCGCCGGGCGCAGGCCGGTCCAGAAGCTGGCCTGGCTCAGGTCACCGCCGCGAGGATAAAGGTCGTTGACGATCATCTCCAGCGTTTCGCGCCGACGCGGGTTCAGCGACAGGTCAAAACCGGCGATTTCAGCCATGCCGCCGACACGGATGCGGTTGTCGAAACGGGTGATGGCGACTTTGTAGGTTTCGTCGAGGATGGTCGACGTCGGCGCCATGTCGCCGTTGGTGATCGGCACGGTCAGCGAGTAGCCTTTCAGCGGGTACACCGGGGCTTTGATGCCCAGCGGCTTGAGCATCTGCGGCGAGTAGCTGCCCAACGCCAGCACATAGCGGTCGGCAGTTTCCAGCTTGCCGTCGATCCACACACCATTGATGCGGTCGCCTGCGAAGTCCAGGCGCTGGATGTCCTGGCCGAAGCGGAACTCCACGCCCAGTTTCAGCGCCATGTCGGCCAGTTTGGTGGTGAACAGCTGGCAGTCGCCCGTCTGATCATTTGGCAGGCGCAGGGCACCGGCCAGGATGTCTTTGACGCCGGCCAGGGCAGGTTCGACGCGGGCAATGCCGTCGCGGTCGAGCAGCTCGTAAGGCACGCCGGACTGCTCGAGCACGGCAATGTCCTTGGCCGCGGCATCCACCTGGGCCTGGGTGCGGAACAGCTGGGTGGTACCCAGGCTGCGGTTTTCGTAGTTGATGCCGGTTTCGGCGCGCAGTTCATCGAGGCAGTCACGGCTGTACTCGGACAGACGCACCATGCGCTCCTTGTTCACCGCGTAACGGCTGGCGGTGCAGTTGCGCAGCATCTGCGCCATCCACAGGTACTGATCGACGTCGCCGGTGAGCTTGATGGCCAGGGGCGCGTGGCGCTCGAGCAGCCACTTGATGGCTTTCAGTGGCACACCCGGGGCAGCCCAGGGCGAGGCATAGCCGGGCGAGATCTGACCGGCGTTGGCAAAGCTGGTTTCCATGGCCACCGCCGGCTGGCGGTCGACCACCGTCACTTCAAAACCTTGCCGGGCCAGGTAATAGGCACTGGCGGTTCCGATTACACCGCTACCAAGTACCAAAACTCGCATCGTTCTATCCCTCACACGCGGCACGCCGCAGACTTTTATTGAAATGGCATGAATGCGCGCAGTATAGGAATTTGAGACCAGTGCAATTCACTATATAAAAGCCTATTATTGGCGAGAATTCTCGGCAAAATCGCCTTTCACGGAGGGGCATCCCCTATGAGAACCCAGCACCAGAGCAAGCGTGAACTGGACAAGATCGACCGCAACATCCTGCGGATCCTGCAGAATGACGGCCGTATTTCCTTCACCGAACTGGGCGAGAAAGTTGGGCTGTCCACCACCCCTTGCACCGAGCGGGTTCGCCGCCTGGAGCGCGAGGGCATCATCATGGGCTACAACGCCCGCCTGAACCCGCAGCACCTCAAGGGCAGCCTGCTGGTGTTCGTGGAAATCAGCCTGGACTACAAGTCGGGCGACACCTTCGAAGAGTTCCGCCGTGCGGTGCTGAAGCTGCCGCACGTACTGGAGTGCCACCTGGTTTCCGGTGACTTCGACTACCTGGTGAAAGCGCGCATTTCGGAGATGGCCTCGTACCGCAAGCTGCTCGGCGACATCCTGCTGAAGCTGCCGCACGTGCGCGAATCGAAGAGCTACATCGTGATGGAAGAGGTTAAGGAGAGCCTCTGCCTACCGATCCCGGACTGAGGCTAGACCAGCACCTGGCGGGTGGTGGCTATGAACTGGTGGACCAGCTGCTCGGCGGCGGGGTCGATCATCGGCTCAGGGCCACGGCCACGCGGGCAGGCCATGCGCGGCGTGGTGCCGAACAGGCGGCAGATCATCGGCCGCTCTTCATACACCGTGCAGCCATTGGGGCCCAGGTGCACGCAGTCCAGACGCTCCAGCGCGGCGCTCTGCTCTTCCTGGGACTTGCGCGGCAGGCGGGCCATTTCTTCCGCCGACGTAGTGACCGGGCCGCAGCAGTCGTGGCAGCCGGGCTCGCACTCGAATGAGGGGATGAGTTCGCGCAGGAAGTGGATCTTGTGGCGGTTGCAGGACATGGCGGAATACAAAGCAAGGATCTTGACCGGATTATAGGCCCATTCGCGGGCGCAGCCCTCGCCTTGTTGCCCACTACCCTACCCCGGCTTATCCTCCTCCCCTAGCCCACCACCCCCAGGAACGAGCCAATGGTCCACAGCGCGCAGCACGCCGCCTCCTATTACGCCGCCAGCAGCGCGCCACACCCTGACTACTCCTTCCTGCAAGGCGAGCACAGCGCCGATGTATGTATCGTCGGCGGCGGCTACTCGGGCCTCAACACCGCCATCGAGCTGGCCGAACGCGGCTTATCGGTGATCCTGCTGGAGGCACGCAAACTTGGCTGGGGTGCCAGCGGGCGAAATGGCGGGCAACTGATCCGTGGCGTCGGCCACGGCCTGGAGCAGTTCCTCCCGGTGATTGGCGAGGACGGCGTGCGCAGCATGAAGCTGATGGGCCTGGAAGCCGTGCAGATCGTCCGCGAGCGCGTCGAGAAGCATGCCATCGCCTGCGACCTGACGTGGGGCTACTGCGACCTGGCCAACAAACCCGCCGAACTGCTGGGCTTTGCCGAAGACGCCGAGGAGCTGCGCAGCCTGGGCTATGCGCATGAGCTACGGCTGGTCGGCAAGGACGATATCCACAGCGTGGTCGGTGCCGACTGCTATGTGGGCGGGCTGATCGACATGGGTTCCGGCCATCTGCACCCGCTGAACCTGGCCCTGGGCGAAGCGGCCGTGGCCAGCCGCCTGGGCGTGAAGCTGTTCGAGCAGTCCGAGGTCACCCGCATCGACTACGGCCCCGAAGTGCAGGTGCATACCGCCCAGGGCCGGGTACGCGCCAAGACATTGGTACTGTGCTGCAACGCCTACCTCAACGGCCTCAACCGCGAGCTGGGCGGCAAGGTGCTCCCGGCCGGTAGCTACATCATCGCCACCGAGCCACTGGGCGAAGAACGCGCCCGCGCATTGCTGCCGCAGAACATGGCGGTGTGTGACCAGCGCGTGGCGCTGGACTACTACCGCCTGTCCGCCGACCAACGCCTGCTGTTCGGCGGTGCCTGCCACTATTCAGGGCGCGACCCGAAAGACATCGCCGCCTACATGCGGCCGAAGATGCTAAAGGTATTCCCACAGTTGGCCGACGTGCGCATCGACTACCAGTGGGGCGGCATGATCGGCATTGGCGCCAACCGCCTGCCGCAGGTCGGCCGCCTGGCCAGCCAGCCGAACGTGTATTACGCCCAGGCCTACTCGGGCCATGGCCTCAACGCCACCCACCTGGCCGCGCGCCTGTTGGGCGAGGCCATCAGTGGCCAGCAAAGCGGGCGCTTCGACCTGTTCGCCAAGGTGCCACATATCACCTTCCCTGGCGGCAAGCACCTGCGCTCGCCGCTACTGGCGTTGGGGATGCTGTGGCACAGGCTCAAAGAGCTGGCCTGACAGCTGGCGCGGTCAGTGTAGGAGCGGCCTTGCGTCGCGAAAGGGGTGCGAAGCGCCCCCAGGTTTCCAGCTTCGCCACAGATATCGCTGGGGCCGCTTTGCGGCCCTTTCGCGACGCAAGGCCGCTCCTACAGGGACCGCGCAGCGTCACATTGGTCAGTCCTTCCAGAAGGGTTTGCGCCCTTCTGTACGGGCCTGCTCCCAGCTCAGCCCGACATCGCGCAACTCGTCATCGGTCAGTTGCAGCAGCGCCCTGCGGGTATGCCAGCGATGCAGCATCAGCCCCAAACGCCCGAGTCCTTGCGGCGCGTTGAACACCTTGGCCTGCTGCCCGGCTTCCAGCTCCTTGGCCAACAGTTGCAAGCGCACATCGCTCATGCCACCCATCACTGCACCCTCCCGTTCAGTTGATACCGTGGAGAAAGCATGCGCGTCGGCACCATCGACAATACAGATCCAATACAACCTTATTATTCCCATACAGAATTAGCCATTGGCCGACTGAATGCTGTATTTTCACCCCAACTGTACCGGTCGCTATGCCAATGCAGCGCAGGAGTATGCCGTGACCCTTTACCTGAACCTCGCCGAACTACTCGGCGCCCGCATCGAGCAGGGCCTGTACCGCCCCGGCCAACGCCTGCCGTCGGTACGAGCCCTGAGCGTGGAGCATGGGGTCAGCCTAAGCACCGTGCAGCAGGCCTATCGCATGCTCGAAGACAGCGGCATGGTCTCGCCACGGCCCAAGTCCGGCTACTTCGTCAGTGACCACCGCCACCTGCCGGCCCTGCCTGCCGTCAGCCGCCCGGCCCAGCGCCCGGTGGATATTTCACAGTGGGAGCAGGTGCTGGAGCTGATACGCAGCACCCCGCGCAAGGACGTGATCCAGCTTGGTCGTGGCATGCCCGACATCGACAGCCCCACCCTGAAGCCGCTGCTGCGCAGCCTCGCCCAGCTGAGCCGGCGCCAGGACATGCCTGGCCTGTACTACGACAACATCCATGGCAACCTGGCCCTGCGCGAACAGGTGGCCCGGCTGGTGCTCGACTCCGGCTGCCGCCTGGGTGCTGCCGACCTGGTGATCACCACCGGCTGCCATGAGGCGTTGTCCTGCAGCATCCGAGCGGTTTGCGAGCCTGGCGACATCGTTGCGGTCGACTCGCCGAGCTTCCACGGCGCCATGCAAACCCTCAAGGGCCTGGGCATGAAAGCGCTGGAAATCCCCACTGACCCGGTCACCGGCATCAGCCTGGAAGCGCTGGAGCTGGCTCTGGAGCAGTGGCCGATCAAACTCATCCAGATCACCCCCAGCTGCAACAACCCGCTGGGTTACATCATGCCCGAGGCGCGCAAGAAGGCCCTGCTGAGCCTGGCTCAACGCTATGACGTGGCGATTCTGGAAGACGATGTGTACGGCGACCTGGCCTACACCTACCCGCGCCCGCGCACCCTCAAGTCGTTCGACGACGATGGCCGCGTGCTGCTCTGCAGCTCGTTCTCCAAGACCCTCGCCCCCGGCCTGCGGGTCGGCTGGGTGGCGCCCGGGCGCTACCTGGAGCGCGTGCTGCACATGAAGTACATCAGCACTGGCAGCAGCGCCAGCCAGCCGCAACTGGCCATCGCCGACTTCATCGCCGGCGGGCACTACCAGCCCCACGTGCGGCGCATGCGTAGCCAGTACCAGCGTGGCCGCGACCTGATGAGCGACTGGGTAACCCGTTACTTCCCGCCAGGCACCCGGGTCAGCCGGCCCCAGGGCGGCTTCATGCTGTGGGTGGAATTACCCGAACATTTCGATACGCTGCGGCTAAACCGCGCTTTACTGGAGCAAGGCGTGCAGGTTGCCGTAGGCAGCATCTTCTCGGCCTCGGGCAAGTTCCGCCACTGCCTGCGCATGAACTTCGCCGCGCGGCCGACGCCGCAGATCGAAGCCGCCGTGCGCAAGGTAGGTGAAACCGCCCTTCGTCTACTGGATGAAGAAAGCGCCGACGCGTAACTTTGCGCCGCCCGCCACGGTCCAACCCCTAAAGCCCTTGCTGCACAGGACGATCCACCCTTGACACTCCAGCGAGCCTTGCCTCTGCTGCTGGTGCTGTCGCTCGGCCTTGCCGGCTGCGCCAGCGTCAGTGCGCCCCGCGAAACCAGCCAGGCGCTGCCCGCCAACGACTCGGCATTCGGCCGTTCGGTGCTGCGCCAGGCCGCGCCATACGGCGGCCGCTCGGGCTTTCGCCTGCTGCCCAACAGCAACGAGGCATTTCGCGCCCGTGCCGAGCTGATCCGCAACGCCCAGGCGAGCATCGACCTGCAGTACTACATTGTCCACGACGGCCTCAGCACCCGCGCCCTGGTGCATGAGCTGCTGCGCGCCGCCGACCGTGGCGTGCGCGTGCGCATCCTGCTGGACGACACCACCAGCGATGGCCTGGACACCATCATGGGCACCCTCGATGCCCACCCGAACATCCAGATTCGCGTGTTCAACCCGCTGCACCTGGGCCGCAGCACCGGTTTTACGCGCGCTGCCGGCCGGCTGTTCAACCTGTCCCGCCAGCACCGGCGCATGCACAACAAGCTGTTCCTGGTGGACAACAGCATGGCCATCGTCGGCGGGCGCAACCTGGGCGACGAGTATTTCGATGCCGAGCCCAACCTCAATTTCACCGACATCGACTTGCTGGGTGTGGGCCCGGTGGCCGAGCAATTGGGGCACAGCTTCGACCAGTACTGGAACAGCGCCCTCAGCCGGCCGATCACCGACTTCCTCTGGTATGACCCGGATGCCAACGACCTGCGTGCCAGCCGCCACCGCCTGGAAGTGTCGCTGGCCGAAGCCAGAACCCGGCGCAAGGCCCTGTACGATCGCTTGATGGCCTACCAGTCGCAGCCGCGCCTGGACGTCTGGCGCAATGAGCTCATCTGGGCCCACGCCCAGGCGCTATGGGATGCGCCAAGCAAGGTGCTAGCCGACGACGAACCTGACCCGCAACTGCTGCTGAGCCAGCAGCTGGCGCCGGACCTGGCCAGCGTGCAGCGCGAGCTGATCCTGATGTCGGCCTATTTCGTACCGGGCGAACCGGGCCTGCTGTACCTGACCGGCCGCGCCGACGCCGGCGCCTCGGTGAAGCTGCTGACCAATTCGCTGGAGGCAACCGATGTGCCGGCGGTGCATGGTGGATATGCGCCCTATCGCCGTGCCTTGCTTGAGCATGGCGTACAGCTGTTCGAACTGCGGCGCCAGCCGGGCGACCCCAGCGCGAGGCGACTGAGCTTCCGTGGCAGTTCGGATTCAAGCTTGCACACCAAGGCAATCGTGTTCGACCGGCGCAAGACGTTCATCGGGTCGTTCAACTTCGACCCACGTTCAGTGCTGTGGAACACTGAAGTCGGGGTGCTGGTGGACAGCCCGGAGCTGGCCGAATACACCCGCGAGCTGGCCCAACAGGGTATGGCGCCTGCGTTGAGCTACCAGGTGAAGCTGGTGGGCGACAAGCTGGTGTGGGCGACCGAGGACCATGGCAAACGGCATATGCTGACCTCTGAGCCAGGGGGGATCTGGCGGCGGTTCAATGCCTGGGTCAGCAAGGCGGTTGGCTTGGAGAAGATGCTGTAGCCGCAAATGCGGGGGGCCGCCTTGCGGCCCCAAAATCCATCAGGCAGACACTGCCTCGAAAGCCCCGCGCCGCTGGGTCAACACCACCAGCCCGGCAGCCCCTGCTGCCATCAGGAACAACAACGCATGCCCGCTGACCCACTGGCTCCCCGCCCCCGCCAGCAAAGGCCCGAGCAAGCAGCCAATACCCCACAACTGCGCAACATGGGCATTCGCCCGCACCAATTCATCATCCCGGTAGCGCTCGCCAATCAGCACCAGCGACAGGGTAAACAGGCCACCAGCACTGGCGCCGAACAACACCCACAATGGCCAGATCACCGGCGTATGCAACAGCAGCGGAATCGCCAGGCTAGAAACCAGCAACGTCACTGCACAGCCTGTAAACAGCGTACGGCGCGACATATGGTCAGCCAGCGCGCCAATAGGCAACTGCAACACTGCATCCCCCACCACCACGGTACTGACCATGAACAGGGCGATTTCGGTGCTGAAGCCCTGCTGCAGGCAATACACCGGCAGCAAGGTGAGGATCATCGCCTCGAACGAAGCGAACAGGGCAATGGCCCAGGCGATTACCGGCAAACGCCGGCAGAAGGCGAACAGGTCGCGGAAGGTGACACTGCAGGCTTCGGTGCTCGGCGCACCGCCACGCCCCAGCAGCACCAGCGGCGCGGCCAGCAACAGGCCGGTCGCGGCCCAGAAACCGAAGTCGTCATCAGAGCCGAGAAAGCCCAGCACCAACGGCCCGGCCAGCTGGCTCAGGGCGTAGCTGCTGCCATACAGCGCCACCAACCGGCCACGCCACTGCTCGACCACCAATTGGTTGATCCAGCTTTCGCCGAGGATGAACACCACGGTCAGGGACATGCCGATCATCAGCCGCAGCAGCAGCCACAGCGGGTAACTGGGCAACAGTGCGAGCAGGCCGATCGACAGCGCCCCACCCCACAGGCACAGGCGCATCGCCGAAGGCACGCCCACCCAGCCTGCCAGGCGGCTGGCCAGGCTGGCACCTGCCAATACCCCCAGCGCCGGCATCGCCGCCATCACGCCGATGGCAAAGCTGCCGTAGCCCCAGGCCTCCAGGCGCAGGGACACCAGCGGCATGCTCACGCCGAGCGCCAGCCCGACGCTGAGCACCGATGCCAGTACGGCGAAATAGGTACCCCAACGCATTGCAGCCTCCCAGCAGAATTCTTGAACAGCAAAAACGACGAAGCCGGGGCAGCGTAAGCCGACCCGGCTATGGCTGGGGCTGCTGTGCAGCCCCCTTCACTGGATTACAGCTTGATCCAGGTCGCCTTCAGCTCGGTGTATTTCTCCAGCGCATGCAGCGACTTGTCACGACCGTTGCCCGACTGTTTGAAGCCACCAAACGGCGCGGTCATGTCGCCGCCGTCGTACTGGTTGACCCAGACGCTGCCAGCGCGCACGGCACGGGCGGTCTTGTGGGCCTTGGAAATGTCCGAGGTCCAGATACCAGCCGCCAGGCCATACGGCGTGTCGTTGGCAATGGCGATGGCTTCTTCGGCGGTGTCGAAGGCGATCACCGACAGCACAGGGCCAAAGATTTCTTCCTGGGCAATGCGCATGGCGTTGGTCACGCCGTCGAAGATGGTCGGCTCGACGTAGGTGCCGCCAGTCTCTTCCAGGGTGCGCTTGCCGCCGGCCAGCAGCTTGGCGCCGTCCTGGTGGCCAGCCTCGATGTACGACAGCACGGTGTTCATCTGCTGGGTGTCGACCAGGGCACCGACCGTGGTCTGTGGGTCCAGCGGGTTGCCTGGCTTCCAGCCTTTGAGGGCCTCGACCACCATCGGCAGGAATTTGTCCTTGATCGAACGCTCGACCAGCAGACGCGAGCCTGCGGTGCACACTTCGCCCTGGTTGAAGGCGATGGCGCTGGCAGCGGCCTCAGCGGCAGCTTGCAGGTCCGGCGCATCGGCGAAGACGATGTTCGGGCTCTTGCCGCCGGCTTCCAGCCAGATGCGCTTCATGTTCGATTCACCCGCGTAAACCATCAACTGCTTGGCGATCTTGGTGGAACCGGTGAACACCAGGGTGTCGACGTCCATGTGCAGGGCCAAAGCCTTGCCCACGGTGTGGCCGTAACCTGGCAGCACGTTCAGCACACCAGCCGGGATGCCGGCTTCGATGGCCAGCTGGGCGATGCGAATGGCCGTCAGCGGCGATTTTTCGGACGGCTTGAGCACCACCGAGTTACCGGTGGCCAGCGCAGGGCCGAGTTTCCAGCAAGCCATCAGCAGCGGGAAGTTCCACGGCACGATGGCACCCACCACGCCCACCGGTTCGCGGGTAACCAGGCCAAGCTGGTCGTGCGGGGTCGGGGCGACTTCGTCGTAGACCTTGTCGATGGCTTCGGCAGTCCAGTGGATGGCTTGGGCCGCACCTGGGATGTCGATGCTGGAGGAGTCGCCGATCGGCTTGCCCATGTCCAGGGTTTCCAGCAGCGCCAGCTCTTCGACGTTCTTGCGCAGCAGGTCGGCGAAGCGAATCAGCTTGGCCTTGCGCTTGGCCGGGGCCAGTTGCGACCAGACGCCGGAATTGAAGGTGGCGCGGGCGTTTTCCACAGCGCGATTGGCATCGGCCAGGTCGCAGCTGGCAACCTTGGCCAGGAAGCGTCCGTCGACCGGGCTCAGGCACTCGAAGGTTTCACCGGATGCGGCATCGGTGTATTCGCCGTTGATGAAGGCGCGGCCTTCGATCTTCAGTTGCTGGGCACGTTGTTCCCAGTCCGCACGGGTCAGGGTGGTCATACGAAACTCCTCCTCTTGTTTAGGTGCAACGCCGCACTGAGGACTCACAGGCGTTGTCAGAATTCTGGCCGGGCGACGAGCGCACACTGGCTAGCGATACCCTAAACCAGCCGGTGTAAACTATCAATATATTTGACACGGAAGGCCCAAATGCCTACTGATGTTCATTTTATTAAACAACAACAGGAGCCGCACCATGCGCATAGACAGCATCATCGACTTCGCCCAGGTCATCACAGAGGCCGAACGCTACCGCCCAGCGGCGGAAAAAATCCTCAAGGGTGAGCCAGACCAGGCGGTCTACAACCACTATTCCAGCCCGTGCGGGCAGTTTGCCGCTGGCGTGTGGGAGGGTGAGGTGGGCCAGTGGACGGTGAACTACACCGAGCATGAATACTGCGAGATCGTTCAGGGCGTTTCGGTGCTGCGCGACCAGGAAGGCGGAGCGAAAACCCTGCGTGCCGGCGATCGGTTTGTCATCCCCGCCGGGTTCAAGGGCACCTGGGAGGTGCTTGAGCCGTGCCGCAAGATCTATGTGATGTTCGAGCAGAAATGACCTGAGGCCAACGCAGGCATAAAAAAACCCGCGTCCTTTCGGATGCGGGTTTTTTCAGGTTGCCGATCAATTACTTGATCTTGGCTTCCTTGTACACCACGTGCTTGCGAACAACCGGATCATATTTCTTGATCTCGATTTTGTCCGGAGTGGTGCGCTTGTTCTTGTCGGTGGTGTAGAAGTGGCCGGTACCGGCACTCGAAACCAGACGGATCAATTCACGCATGATGTTCTCCCTTAAACCTTGGCGCCAGCTTTACGGATGTCAACCAGAACGGCGTCGATGCCGCGCTTGTCGATGATACGCATGCCCTTGGCGGAAACGCGCAGACGCACGAAACGCTTCTCGGATTCAACCCAGAAACGGTGGTGCTGCAGGTTCGGCAGGAAACGACGACGGGTTTTGTTGTTTGCGTGGGAAATGTTGTTCCCGGTTACTGGACCCTTACCAGTAACTTGACAGACTCTCGACATGACTCAGCCCTCTAAAACCACATGCCCAACCCGGCATGGGTTGGCCGCTTAATCTCTCAGTCTTTGGCGCCTGGGCGCCGTGATTCTGGAGGTCTTATCGACCGGATCCGCTTATGCGACAGGCCGAGCCCCTAGAAAAGAGCGCTGCTTTATACCAGAAAGACTTGGCTGCAACAACAGGAGATGCACATTGCCGCACGCCAGAACGCGCCGGGCCAGCATAGCGGCAGGCCCCGCCAGCCGTCGACCACTCGTCGCCAGATTTGTAAAAAAGGGTGTGGTCATTTGCCGGCAGGCGCACTAGGGTAAGCCTTTTCCAGACTGCACTGGCAGATGGGCCACCGACAGCCAAGGAGCCACCATGCGTGCTGCCGCCCTTTCCTTATTGTTCAACTCTCTGTTCGCCGCCGGCGCTCTGTTCGCTGCCGGCGCAGCTCAGGCCGCGCCGCTGAGCGTTTGCAGCGAAGCCAGCCCCGAAGGCTTCGACGTGGTGCAGTACAACTCGCTGACCACGACCAACGCCACGGCTGACGTGCTGATGAACCGCCTGGTGGAGTTCGACGCGGCGCAAGGCAAGGTGGTGCCAAGCCTGGCGGCCAGTTGGGCAGTATCGGCCGACGGCCTGGTGTATGACTTCACCCTGCGCGACGGCGTGAAGTTCCACAGCACCGCCTACTTCAAGCCAAGCCGCGAGCTGAACGCCGACGATGTGTTGTTCAGCTTCCAGCGCATGCTCTACCCGGCACATGCGTGGCACAAGACGGCACCGGGCGGCTACCCGCATGCTCAGTCGCTGCAGTTGGGCAGCCTGATCAAGGCGATCGAGGCACCTGCACCGAACGCCGTGCGCTTCACCCTCAGCCACCCGGACGCTACCTTCCTGGCCACCCTGAGCATGGGCTTCGCCTCGATCTACTCCGCCGAGTATGCCGACAAGCTGCTCAAGGCCGGTACGCCCGAGAAGCTCAACAGCCAGCCGATCGGCACCGGGCCGTTCGTATTCCAGCGCTTCCAGAAGGACGCCGTGGTGCGCTACCGCGCCAACCCGGACTACTTCGCCGGCAAGCCGGCGGTCGACCCGCTGATCTTCGCCATTACCACCGATGCCAATGTGCGCCTGCAGAAGCTCAAGCGGGGCGAGTGCCAGGTTGCCTTGTCGCCCAAGCCGCTGGACATTGCCGAAGCAGGCAAGGACAGCAACCTCAAGGTAGCCACGACGCCGGCGTTCATGACCGCCTTCGTCGCCATCAACAGCCAGCACCCGCCGCTGGACAAGCCGGAAGTGCGCCAGGCCATCAACCTGGCCTTCGACAAGCAGGCTTACCTCAAGGCCGTGTTCGAAGACTCCGCAGTGGCCGCCAACGGCCCCTACCCGCCCAATACCTGGAGCTACGCCAAGGACCTGCCCGGCTACCCGCTGGACCAGAAGAGAGCCAAGGCGCTGCTGGCCAAGGCCGGCTTGGCCGAAGGCTTCAGCACCACGATCTGGACCCGCCCGTCGGGTAGCCTGCTCAACCCCAACCCCAGCCTTGGTGCACAGATGCTGCAGGCCGACCTGGCCAAGATCGGCATCAAGGCCGAGATCCGCGTGATCGAATGGGGTGAACTGATCCGCCGTGCCAAGGCGGGCGAGCATGACTTGCTGTTCATGGGCTGGGCAGGCGACAACGGCGACCCGGACAACTTCCTCAGCCCGCAGTTTTCCTGTGCGGCGGTCGAGTCGGGCACCAACTTTGCCCGTTTCTGCGACAACCGCCTGGACCAGCTGATCAGCGCCGGGCGCACCACCAACGACCAGAGTGTGCGCAGCCGGCTTTACCAGCAGGCGCAGACGCTGATTCAGCAGCAGGCGCTGTGGGTGCCACTTGCGCACCCGACGGCGGCGACCTTGCTGCGCCAGGAGGTCGAGGGGTATCAGGTGAGCCCGTTCGGGCGACTGGATTTCAGCAAGGTGTCGGTGACCAAGTAAACCTGCACCGGCCTCTTCGCGGGCTCGCCCGCGAAGAGGCCCTAACAGGCAGCACAAAGGCCTAAGCCACAATCCACCCATGCTCGACCATCGACAACGGCTCCCCGTCGCCGATGATAATGTGGTCCAGCACCCGCACATCGATCAATGCCAGCCCCCTCTTCAGCGACAGGGTCAAATGCACATCGTCCTGGCTCGGCTCACTGCTACCCGAAGGGTGGTTGTGGCACAGGATCAAAGCCGCTGCGTTATGCAGCAACGCCCGCCGCACCACCTCCCGAGGGTAGACACTTGCCCGGTCTATCGTGCCCCTGAACAGGATTTCGAAAGCCAACGGCCTGTGCTTGCTGTCGAGAAACAGGCAACCGAAAACTTCACTGACCTCATGGCGCAACATGGCCTTGAGGTACCGCCGCACCGCCGCCGGGCCGTCAAGAGCCGCTGCGCGCTTGATGTTCTCGTCCAGATATCGCCGACCAATCTCCAACAGCGCCTGCAACTGTGCGTACTTCACCATCCCAATGCCTGGCTCACGTAACACCGCTTCGCGCTCAGCTTCAAGAAACTGCCTGAGCCCGCCGAAACGCACCAACAGCCCCCTCGCAAGGTCCAACACATTGCGCCCGGCAACGCCAGAGCCCAGCAACACGGCAAGCAATTCGGCGTCCGTCAACACCACCGCCCCTCGCTGCAACAACTTCTCCCTAGGCCGTTCTTCCGCCGGCCACTCCCTGATATTCATCCCCGCCCCCTGCCCTTGCTGCGGCCCATTTCGACCCTGTGTTAATCTATTTCGCCTCGTACATGCGACGTACTGCCGCAGGCAATTTCAAACGTCGCCGCCCGCTCTCACTGGAAAAAGGCAAGCCTATGCAGCGGCTGTATCGCAAGCGCATCGTTCTCGGCGTGGGTGGCGGCATTGCCGCCTACAAAAGCGCCGAGCTGATTCGCCGTCTCCTGGAGCACGGCGCGCAAGTGCGCGTCGTCATGACCCGTGGTGGGGCCGAGTTCATCACCCCGCTGACCCTGCAGGCGCTGTCGGGCCACCCGGTGCACATGGACCTGCTGGACCCGGCCGCCGAAGCGGCCATGGGCCATATCGAACTGGCCAAGTGGGCCGACCTGGTGCTGATCGCCCCGGCCACGGCCGACCTCATGGCGCGCATGGCCCAAGGCATGGCTGACGACCTGCTGACCACCCTGGTGCTGGCCACCGACGCCACCGTCGCCGTCGCCCCGGCCATGAACCAGGCCATGTGGCGCGACCCGGCTACACAAGCCAACCTTGAGCTGCTCAAGAGCCGTGGCATCCAGGTGTTCGGCCCTGCCTCCGGCAGCCAGGCCTGTGGTGACGTGGGGCTTGGCCGCATGCTCGAAGCCACCGACCTGGCCTGGTGCGCCGCAGAAAGCTTCAAGCGCCAGGCACTGACCGGCAAGCACGTGCTGATCACCGCCGGCCCGACCCAGGAAAACATCGACCCGGTGCGCTACATCACCAATCATAGCTCCGGCAAGATGGGCTTCGCCCTGGCCGAAGCGGCTGCCGAAGCCGGGGCTCGGGTTACCCTCGTCACCGGCCCTGTGCACCTGCCAACCCCCGACCGGGTCAGCCGCATCGACGTGGTCAGCGCGCGGGACATGCTCGCGGCCTGTGAAGCGGCCATACCGTGCGACCTGTTCATCGCCTCGGCGGCGGTCGCGGACTACCGTCCTGAAGTGGTTGCCACACAGAAACTCAAGAAAGATCCTACGACCGGCGACGGCATGCTGCTGCAGATGGTGCGCAATCCCGATATCCTTGCCACCCTTGCTGGCCGCGCCGACCGCCCGTTCAGTGTCGGCTTCGCCGCCGAAACCGAGCACTTGCTCGATTACGCCACGCGCAAGCTCAAGGACAAGAACCTCGACCTGATCGTCGCCAATGATGTGGCCAACCCCAGCATCGGCTTCAACAGCGAAGAAAACGCCTTGACCGTGATCGACCGCCAGCAGCACCAGACTCTCTTCGCGCAGACCAGCAAGGGCAAGATCGCCCGGCAACTGGTCGCCTTCATCGCCGAACGGCTCAACCAGGTTCAATAAGTTACATGCACGCTCTTCAAGCCAAGATCCTCGACCCACGCCTGGGCAGCGAATTCCCGCTGCCGACTTACGCAACCCCCGGCTCCGCCGGCCTGGACCTGCGCGCCCTGCTCAAGGAAGACACCGCCCTCGAGCCAGGCCAGACCCTGCTGATTCCGACCGGCCTGTCGATCTACATCGGCGACCCAGGCCTGGCGGCAGTCATCCTGCCCCGCTCGGGCCTGGGCCATAAGCACGGCATCGTGCTGGGCAACCTGGTCGGCCTGATCGACTCGGACTACCAGGGCGAGCTGATGGTTTCGTGCTGGAACCGCGGCAACACGCCGTTCACCATCGCAGTTGGCGAACGTATCGCCCAGCTGGTGCTGGTACCGGTGGTGCAGGCCCATTTCGACATCGTTGAAGCATTCGATGAAAGCCAGCGTGGCGCTGGCGGCTTTGGTCATTCCGGCAGCCACTGAGCCGGCAAATGACCGTTCAGGCCAAGGATGGCGAACTCTCTGGCGAAAGCACCGTCCAAGCGTTCAGTTTGCGCCTGCCCAGAAAGCCTTTGATTATTGGAGCTTCCAGAGATGAACGACATGGCCCACCTGGTCCCCGCCGCACTACCAGACAGCATTTTCCGCGCGTATGACATTCGCGGCGTGGTCGGCAAAACCCTTCATGCCGATACCGCCTACTGGATCGGCCGCGCCATCGGTGCACAGAGCCTGGCCCAGGGCGAACCGCAGGTTTCGGTAGGGCGCGATGGCCGCCTGTCGGGCCCGATGCTGGTCGAACAGCTGATCAAAGGCCTGGTCGATGCCGGTTGCCAGGTCAGCGACGTTGGCCTGGTACCCACCCCGGCGCTGTACTACGCGGCCAATGTGCTGGCCGGCAAGTCCGGCGTGATGCTGACCGGCAGCCACAACCCGTCGGACTACAACGGTTTCAAGATCGTCATTGCCGGCGACACCCTGGCCAACGAGCAGATCCAGGCCCTGCTGACCCGCCTGAAAACCAACGACCTGACCCTGGCCCAAGGCCGCGTGGAAAAGGTCGAGATCCTTGACCGCTACTTCCAGCAGATCGTCGGCGACGTAAAGCTGGCGAAAAAGCTCAAGGTGGTGGTGGACTGCGGCAACGGCGCCGCCGGCGTGATCGCACCGCAGCTGATCGAAGCCCTGGGCTGCGAAGTGATCCCGCTGTTCTGCGAGGTCGACGGCAACTTCCCCAACCACCACCCAGACCCAGGCAAGCCGGAAAACCTCGAAGACCTGATCGCCAAGGTCAAGGAAACCGGCGCTGACATCGGCCTGGCCTTCGACGGTGACGGCGACCGCGTCGGCGTGGTGACCAACACGGGCAGCATCGTCTACCCCGACCGCCTGCTGATGCTGTTTGCCCAGGATGTACTGGCGCGCAACCCCGGTGCCGAGATTATCTTCGACGTCAAATGCACCCGTCGCCTGAGCCCGCTGATCGAGCAACACGGCGGCCGCGCGCTGATGTGGAAGACCGGCCATTCGTTGATCAAGAAGAAGATGAAACAGACCGGTTCGCTGCTGGCCGGCGAAATGAGCGGTCACATCTTCATCAAGGAACGCTGGTACGGTTTTGACGACGGCATCTACAGCGCCGCGCGCCTGCTGGAGATCCTCAGCAAGGCCGGGCAGAGCGCCGAAAACCTGTTTGCCGCCTTCCCGAACGATATTTCCACGCCGGAAATCAATATTGATGTGACCGACGAGGGTAAATTCAGCATCATTGATGCACTGCAACGCGACGCCGACTGGGGCGAAGCCAGCCTGACTACCATCGACGGTGTGCGGGTGGACTACACCCACGGCTGGGGCCTGGTTCGCGCCTCCAACACCACCCCGGTGCTGGTGCTGCGCTTCGAGGCCGACAGCGACGCCGAATTGCAACGTATCAAGGATGTATTCCGTACCCAGTTGCTGCGGGTTGAGCCTGAGCTGCAACTGCCGTTCTGACCGACTATCTGTTCCTTACAGGAGCCCTGCATGACCCTCGATCGCGATGCCGCTTCCCATGTAGCCGAGGTTTTGTCCGAAGCACTGCCTTACATCCGCCGCTTTGTCGGCAAGACCCTGGTGATCAAGTACGGCGGCAACGCGATGGAAAGCGAGGAGCTCAAGACCGGCTTCGCCCGCGACATCGTGCTGATGAAGGCTGTGGGCATCAACCCCGTGGTAGTCCACGGTGGCGGCCCGCAGATCGGCGACCTGCTCAAGCGTCTGTCGATCGAAAGCCACTTCATCGATGGCATGCGCGTCACCGACTCGGCGACCATGGATGTGGTGGAGATGGTGCTGGGTGGCCAGGTGAACAAGGACATCGTCAACCTGATCAACCGCCACGGCGGCAGCGCGATCGGCCTGACCGGCAAGGATGCGGAGCTGATCCGCGCCCGCAAGCTGACCGTCAGCCGCCAGACGCCCGAGATGACCACCCCGGAAATCATCGACATCGGCCACGTGGGCGAAGTGGTGAGCGTGAACACCGACCTGCTGAACATGCTGGTGAAAGGCGACTTCATCCCGGTGATCGCGCCAATCGGCGTGGGCGCCAACGGTGAGTCGTACAACATCAACGCCGACCTGGTGGCAGGCAAGGTAGCCGAGGCGCTGAAGGCCGAGAAGCTGATGCTGCTGACCAACATCGCCGGCCTGATGGACAAGCAGGGCCAGGTACTGACCGGCCTGACCACCGAGCAGGTCAACGAACTGATCGCCGACGGCACCATCTATGGCGGCATGCTGCCGAAGATCAAGTGTGCGCTGGATGCGGTGCAGGGCGGCGTGAACAGCTCGCACATCATCGATGGCCGCGTGCCGAACGCTGTGCTGCTGGAAATCTTCACCGACAGCGGCGTGGGTACCCTGATCACCAACCGCAAGCCGCGCTGAGTGATCGATTAGCCGGTACAGGTGATACAAAAAAGGCGATCTTCTTGCGAAGGTCGCCTTTTTCGTTACCAGGCCGGGATCAGATCCCGTACTGCGCCCGGTACGCCTCTACAGCCGGCAGATGCTGCTTGAGCTGCGGATCGTCCGCCAGGAATTCCAGCACCTGGGTCAGCGAAACGATGCTGACCACCGGGATACCGAAGTCACGCTCCACTTCCTGGATCGCCGACAGTTCGCCATTGCCACGCTCTTCGCGGTTCAGCGCGATCAGCACGCCAGCGGCCTTGGCCTGCTGGGCGTTGATGATCTGCATGACCTCACGGATAGCGGTACCGGCAGTGATCACGTCGTCGATGATCAGCACGTCACCGGCCAGCGGCGCGCCGACCAGGCTGCCGCCTTCGCCATGGTCCTTGGCTTCCTTGCGGTTGAAGCACCAAGGCACGTCGAGCTGATGCTGGTCGGCAAGGGCCACGGCGGTGGTCGCCGCCAAAGGGATACCCTTGTAGGCCGGGCCGAACAGCACGTCGAACGGGATCTTGCTGTCGACGATGGCGGCGGCATAGCAACGCCCCAGCTCCGCCAGTGCGGAACCGGTGTTGAACAGGCCGGCATTGAAGAAATACGGGCTGGTACGCCCCGATTTCAGGGTGAATTCACCGAAACGCAGTACCCCGCGATCGATGGCAAAACGGATAAAGTCGCGCTGATACGGCTGCATGGATAGTCCCGGATACCACGGATTTAGCTAAATGGGTTGAGCTCGGGTATCATACACGCACGAGATTTTTGGGGCCATTTATGCGGATCATCAGTGTGAACGTTAATGGCATTCAGGCTGCAGCCGAGCGTGGATTGCTCAGCTGGTTGCAAGCCCAGAATGCCGACGTCATCTGCCTTCAGGATACCCGCGCCTCGGCCTTTGAACTCGACGACCCAGCTTTCCAGCTCGATGGCTATTTCCTTTATGCCTGCGACGCGGAGGTGCCCGCCCAAGGTGGTGTGGCCCTTTATTCGCGCATGCAGCCCAAGGCAGTCATCACCGGCCTGGGCTTCGAGACAGCCGACCGCTACGGGCGTTACCTGCAAGCAGATTTCGACAAAGTCAGTATTGCCAGCCTGCTGTTGCCTTCGGGCATGAACGGCGACGAAGACTTGAACCAGAAGTTCAAGTTGATGGACGACTTCGCCAAGTACCTGGACAAGCAGCGTCGCAAGCGTCGCGAATACATCTACTGCGGCTCGTTCTACGTGGCGCAGCAGAAGCTCGACATCAAGAACTGGCGTGACAGCCAGCAGTCGCCGGGTTTCCTGGCGCCGGAACGCGCCTGGATGGATGCGATCACTGGCGAGATGGGCTACGTCGATGCCCTGCGCGAAGTCAGCCGTGAAGGCGACCAGTACAGCTGGTGGCCAGACAACGAGCAGGCCGAGATGCTCAACCTGGGCTACCGGTTCGACTACCAGATCCTCACGCCGGGCCTGCGCCGCTTCGTGCGCAATGCTCGCCTGCCGCGTCAGCCGCGCTTCTCCCAGCATGCGCCGCTGATCGTGGACTATGACTGGACGTTGACCATCTGAGTGCTGTTCAGATACGAAAAAGCCGACATTAATGTCGGCTTTTTCGTATCTACAGGAACAGTCAGTCAGCCAGTGCGGCCTGCTGCAGTTCGAAGATCTCGTTCATGCCCTTCTGCGCCAGGGCGAGCATGGCGTTGAAGTCTTCCGGCTGGAACGGTGCGCCTTCGGCAGTACCCTGCACTTCGATGAAGCCGCCGGCACTGGTCATGACCACGTTCAGGTCGGTTTCGGCAGCGGAGTCTTCCGGGTAGTCCAGGTCAAGTACGGCTTCGCCCTGGTACATGCCCACCGACACGGCAGCGATCATGTGCTTGAGCGGGTTGCCGGCCTTGAGGCCACCGCGCTTCTTGATCACCGCCAGGGCATCGCACAGGGCGACCATGGCGCCAGTGATGGACGCGGTACGGGTACCGCCATCGGCCTGGATCACGTCGCAGTCAACGTACAGGGTGATGTCACCGAGCTTGCTCATGTCGAGCGCCGCACGCAGCGAACGACCGATCAGGCGCTGGATTTCCAGGGTGCGGCCACCCTGCTTGCCACGGCTGGCTTCGCGCTGGTTACGTTCGCCGGTGGAGCGCGGCAGCATGCCATATTCGGCGGTCAGCCAGCCTTGGCCCTGGCCTTTGAGGAAGCGCGGTACACCGTTTTCCACGCTGACCGTGCAAATGACCTTGGTGTCACCGAACTCAACCAGTACCGACCCTTCGGCGTGCTTGGTGTAGTTGCGGGTGATGCGGATCGAGCGGAGCTGATCGGCGGCGCGACCACTTGGACGTTTCATCTGGGATACCTGTACTGGGACTTTGAATCTGCCGAGCATTATAGAGCCCGCAGCCTGGGGAAGACATGCCTATTGTCGCGCCCGGCACAGCCCGTCGCCTTTTCCTACTTGCGCGGCCACCCGTCGGTAACATAGGTGGATTGGGCGCCACGGCCCCACTGCGCTACAATCCTGCGCCTTGCAGCCAAGAGGCTGCCACCGTTCATTCATCTACGCGAGGTACTCCCCATGGTGCACAGCATGACCGCTTTTGCTCGTGTCGAGCGCGCCGGCAGCCAAGGCACCCTGGTCTGGGAGCTGCGCTCGGTCAACCACCGCTACCTGGAGCCGCACCTGCGTCTGCCCGAGGCCCTGCGCGACCTCGAAGGCGGTGTACGTGAAGGCCTGCGCCAGGGCCTTTCGCGAGGCAAGGTGGAGTGCACCTTGCGCCTCAACGAAGACAGCAACGGCAAACCGCTGAAGGTGGACCACGCGCGCGCCGCGCAACTGGTTGCCGCGGCCGAGGAAGTCGCCAGCCTGATCAAGCAGCCAGCGCCCTTGAACCCCCTGGAAGTGCTGTCGTGGCCGGGCGTGCTGGTGGCTGACACCAGCGACCCGCAGGCCCTGAACGCTGAAGCCATGGCGCTGTTCGACGAAGCACTGGCCGAGCTCAAGGCCGGGCGCCAGCGCGAAGGCCAGGAACTGGCCCGGCTGATCAACGAGCGCCTGGACAACATGGCCAGCGAAGTCACCACCCTGCGCGCCTTGGTCCCGCAGATGCTGGCAGCACAGCGGCAAAAGATTCTCGACCGCTTCGGCGATATGCAGGCCGAGCTGGACCCGCAGCGCCTGGAGCAGGAGATGGTGCTGCTGGCCCAGAAGAGCGACGTGGCCGAAGAACTCGACCGCCTCAGCACTCACGTTACCGAAGTGCGCCGGGTACTCAAGGGTGGCGGCGCCGCCGGCCGACGCCTGGATTTCCTGATGCAGGAACTCAACCGCGAAGCCAACACCCTCGGCTCCAAGGCCTTCGACCCACGCAGCACGCAAGCGGCGGTCAACCTGAAGGTATTGATCGAACAGATGCGTGAACAAGTACAGAACATCGAGTAAGGCCACCCCGACCATGAACCACAGCAGCGGCACCCTCTACATCGTTTCGGCCCCTTCGGGCGCCGGCAAGACCAGCCTGGTAACGGCCCTGACCAAGGACGACCAGCAAATCCGCGTCTCGGTCTCGCACACCACCCGCGCCATGCGCCCGGGCGAGGAACACGGGGTGAACTACCACTTCGTGGTCCACGAAGAATTCAAGGCGCTGATCCAGCAAGGCGACTTCCTGGAGCATGCCGAAGTGTTCGGCAACTTCTACGGCACCTCGCGCAGTGCGCTGCAGCAGACCCTGGACCAGGGCTATGACCTGATCCTGGAAATCGACTGGCAAGGCGCCCAGCAGGTGCGCAAGCTGATGCCCCAGGCATTGTCTGTGTTCATTTTGCCGCCAAGCCAGGAAGCGCTTCGTCAGCGCCTGGACGGCCGCGGGCAGGACAGCGAAGAAATCATCGCCGGGCGTATGAAGGAAGCGGTCAGCGAGATGGTGCACTACGACGAGTATGACTACGTGATCATCAATGATGATTTCGACGTGGCGCTGGAAGACTTGAAAGCGGTGTTCCGCTCCAATCGCCTGCTGTTGAAGAAACAGCAACAGCGTCATGCGGCGCTGCTGAAGCAAATGATCGGCTGAAGATTGATGGGGCCTCTTCGAGGCCCTTTCGCGACACAAGGCCGCTCCCACAGGAGATTGAGTTCCTTGTGAGAGCGGCCTTGTGTCGCGCCAGGGGCGCAAAGCGCCCCCCGCTTTATTCCTGCAGCGGCAGGGTAGCCTGCTGACGCAGGGTAGCCCCCAGGAAGTATGCCGGCGCGCGCATGCGCGACAGCATCATCAACCCGATGCCCAGCACCGAGATGATCGCGGCAATCACGAACACCAGCCCCAGCCCGCCCACATGCGAGCCACTGCCGAAGTCCGGCGAGGCGCTGTCGATGGCGGTACGCGCGAAGATCACCGACAAGATCACCCCACCCACCAGCGGGCACAGGCCGCGCATGATGAAGTGGCGCAGGCTGTCGAACAGGCTGTCGCGGAAATACCAGACGCAGGCGAACGCGGTCAGCGAATAGTAGAAGCAGATCATCATGCCCAGCGCGGTGATGGTATCCGCCAGCACGTTCTCGCTGAGGGTACGCATGGTCACGTAGAACAGCCCTGCCGCCAGGCCAGCGCAGATGGTGGCGTAGCGCGGGGTTTGCGAACGCGGGCAGACGCTGGCGAACTTCGGCGGTACCGCACCGTAGTAACCCATGGCCAACAGGGTGCGCGCCGGTGCCACGAAAGTGGACTGCAGCGACGCCGCGGTGCTGGCCAGCACTGCGATGGACATCAGGATCGCCAGCGGCCCCATGACCGGGCCGGCCAGGTGAGCGAACACGTTCTCCTGGATACGCGGGTTGTTCAGGCCCAGGCCCGTTTCGCTGATACCCGCGAACTGCAGGGTGGCGATGGCGGTGAACAGATACAGGCCAAGAATCAGCATCACGGTCCAGGTGGCGGCCTTGCCCGGTACCTCTTCGCTGCCCACCGATTCTTCACTGACGGTCAGGCAGGTGTCCCAGCCCCAGAAGATGAAGATCGACAACGACAGCCCGGCGGCAAAGGCCGAGAACGACTCGACGCCGAACGGGTTGAACCAGGCGAAGTCGAACTCCAGCGGTGGCGGCGCCGTGGTACCGCCGAAGGCGGCAACGGCAAAGCCGATCAACACCACCAACTGCAAGGCCACCAGGCCGTATTGCACGGTCATGGTGGTGGCTATACCGCGGCAGCAGATCCACACCGCCAGGGCGATGAACACGCAACAGGTGGTGATGTTGATCAGCAGGTTGTCAGCCAAGGCCGCCAGCTCATGCTTGCCAGTGATCTGGCCCAGGAACAGGTAGAAGAAGTCGACTGCCACCCCCGCCAGGTTCGACAGCACGATAGTCGTGGCAACCACCAGTCCCCAGCCGCCGATCCAGCCGATCATCGGGCCGAATGCTCGCGCCGACCAGGTAAACGAAGTGCCGCTGTCCGGCTCTGCCGAGTTCAGTTCGCGGTAGCCCAGGGCCACTAGCAACATCGGCAGGAAGCCGACGATGAACACGGCAGGCAGGTGGGCACCGACCTCACGCACGGTCGGGCCAAGGGCGCCGGTCAGGGTGTAGACCGGGGCGATGGTGGAAATGCCCAGCACCACGCTGGCCAACAAGCCCAAACGGCCTTTGGCCAGGCCTTTGCTGCGTTGAGTGTTGCCCGCGTCGGCCGCCACGTCGGGTGGGCGGCCGGCTTCTGTATAATTGCTCATGAGTATTTGCCGTAAATTTTGGAATTGTTTTCACAGGCCTTGCGTACAAGGCCCGCTTTCACTCATTGAAAGCTTGCTGCCGGGGACAAGTCATCCGAGACCTTCGGCTGACGTCAGAATCATTCCTGCCGTGCACCCTCCCGTGCTGCATAGGCAATGCAGGCCTCGCGAAACGCCTGAAACAGGCGCAGCGAGACCGGGTTTTCGTTGAAGCGCCACTCCGGGTGCCACTGCACGCCAAGCACAAAGCCCGGCGCGTCGGGCATGGACACTGCTTCGATCAGGCCATCCGGGGCCCGTGCCTCGACGCGCAGGCCTGGGGCCAGGCGGTCGATGCCCTGACTGTGCAGCGAGTTGACCTCGAACTGCGCCGCCAGGCCCAAGCGCTCGAACAACCCGCCAGGCTCGATGCCGACCGGGTGACGAGGGCCGTACTGCACCTCCAGGGGGGCATCCTCAGGTTCGCGGTGATCCAGGTATCCAGGCAGTTCCTGCACGCGCTGGTGCAGGCTGCCGCCAAGGGCCACGTTCAGTTCCTGGTAGCCACGGCAAATGCAGAACACCGGCACACCGGCGGCAATGGCCGCCTGCAGCAGCGGCAGGGTCAGGCGATCACGCGCCAGGTCATGCCGGGTACCTGCCACACTGGGGGCGCCATTGTAATGATGCGGTTCGATATTTGAAGGCGAGCCGGTAAAAACAATGCCGTGCAGGCGAGCCAGCAGCGCATGCGTGTCGCTGCCGCCATCACGGGCCGGCAAGATCAGCGGTAAGCCGGCAAAGCCGGCCGCCTCGACATACTTGTCGCCCACCGTGTGCGACGAGTTCTTCCCCACCTGCTGACGGCAGGCGCTGACACCGATCAAGGGGACCGCAGTTGCGCTCATGGGCTTACACCGTGTGCAGGTACCAGTTGTACTCGAGGTCGGAAATCGACACTTCGAACTCGGCCAGTTCGCTTTCCTTGCAGGCCACGAAGATATCGATGTAGTCCGGGCTGATGTATTGGTTGAGAACTTCGCTGTCATCCAGCGCGCGCAGGGCGTCGCGCAGGTTGTTCGGCAGGCTTTGCTCCAGCTGTTCGTAGGAGTTGCCTTCGATCGGCGCCTGGGGCTCGACCTTGTTGGTCAGGCCGTGGTGAACACCGGCAAGGATCGCGGCGAGCATCAGGTACGGGTTGGCGTCGGCGCCAGCCACACGGTGCTCCAGGCGCACGTTGTCGCTGCTGTCGGTGGGCACGCGTACTGCCACGGTGCGGTTGTCCAGGCCCCAGCTCGGCGCATTGGGCACGTAGAACTGCGCACCGAAGCGGCGGTAGGAGTTGATGTTCGGGCACAGGAAGGCCATCGACGCCGGCATGGTTTCCAGCACGCCGCCAATGGCGTGGCGCAGCGTGTCGCTTTGCAGCGGGTCGTCACTGGCGAAGATGTTCTTGCCGGTTTTCTTGTCCAGCAGCGAAATGTGCACGTGCAGACCATTGCCTGCCTGACCTGGGTAGGGCTTGGCCATGAAGGTCGTGTCCATTTCATGGTCGTAGGCCACGTTCTTGATCAGGCGCTTGAGCAGAATCGCGTAGTCGCACGCCTTCAGCGGATCAGCCACATGGTGCAGGTTGACCTCGAACTGCGCCGGGGCGCTTTCCTTGACGATGGCGTCGGCGGGCAGGCCTTGTTCCTTGGCTGCTTCGAGCATGTCCTGCAGGCAGTCGGCGTATTCGTCGAGGTCGTCGATCAGGTACACCTGGGTTGACTGCGGGCGCTTGCCGGAAATCGGTGAGCGCGGCGGCTGTGGACGACCGTTGAGGTTGTCCTGGTCGATCAGGTAGAACTCCAGCTCGAACGCCGCGCAGATATCCAGGCCCAGGTCGTCGAACTTGCTCACCACCTGGCGCAGCACTTCACGCGGGTCGGCGAAGAACGGCTGGCCATCCAGTTCGTGCATGGTCATCAGCAACTGCGCGGTGGGGCGCTTCTGCCAGGGCTCGTCCGACAGCGTGCCGGGGATCGGGAAGCAGATGCGGTCGGCATCGCCGATGTCCAGGCCAAGGCCGGTGCTCTCGACCGTGGAGCCGTTGATGTCCAGGGCGAACAGCGAAGCCGGCAGGTTGATGCCCTTCTCGTACACCTTGTGCAGGCTGGCCCGCTCGATGCGCTTGCCACGTACCACGCCATTCATGTCGGAGATCAGCAGGTCTACATACTGCGTGTCCGGATGGGCCTGGAGGAAGTCATTCATCTCGCTGGAAGAACTGGCGCACGGGGTTACCGACGTCATGGTGTACATCCTTTGATGTGCTGCGGCGATGTGGGGATACGGCTGGCGCCTCACGGGCGACGATGGTTGCAGCTGTTGTTCTTTTCACTTTCCCATCGTGGGGATTGGTTACCCGACCGGGCGCATTGATTCCGGGGGGCCGTTTCACTATAAAATGGCTCCGACGCAACAGACATTGGCAATTCGGCAAGCAGAGCGTGCACCAATGCAATATCAGATTACCCACGCCGACCTCTCTCTGGTCCTGGCACTGGAACGTGGCCGCTCGCTGGCCAAAGCCGCCGAGCTACTCAAAGTCGACGTTTCGACGGTGTTCCGCTCGATCCGCCGGCTGGAGTCGGCGCTGGGCACAGCCTTGTTCGTCAAGAGCCGCAAGGGCTACTTGCCGACCGACACCGCCCAGGCCCTGGCCGAGCAGGCCGAGCGCGCCGAGCAGGCGCTGGAGGCGGCGCGCATTGCCATGACCAGTGGCGAGCAAGTGGTCAGCGGCACGGTGCGCGTGACCTGTACCGAGGCGGTGATGCACAGCCTGCTGCTGCCGGCACTGGCCGAGTTCATGCCCAACTACCCGGCCTTGTCGCTGGAGATGGGCACCTCCAACACCTTCGCCAACCTCAGCCGGCGCGACGCCGACATCGCCTTGCGCCTGACCAACACGCCACCAGAGCACCTGGTGGGCCGCAACCTGGGCTCTACTTCTTATGTCGTCTGCGGCCAGCCGCAGTGGCGCGAACGCCTGACCGAGTCGCCCGGCAGCGTGCCGTGGATCGCCCCTGACGACTCGATGCAGGACCACCCCACGGTGGTCTGGCGCAACCAGCAGCACCCAGGGCTGAGCCCACGCTACCAGTGCAGCAGCATGTCGACCATCGCCCAGTTGGTCACCGCAGGCCTGGGCGTGGCGGCATTGCCGGACTACATGGTGCACGCGCTGCCTGGGGTGGATGCACTGAGCGGCCCGCTGCCCGGCTGCGACACCCAGCTGTGGCTGCTGACCCGGCCGGATTGCCGTGCATTGCGCTCGGTTCAGACCCTGTTCGAGGAACTGACCCCGCGGTTGCGTGACGCGATGCTCTGAGGTTATCGTCAGGCTCAAGTATCGCGGCTGTCTGTTCCGGCTCTTTCGCGGGCCAACCCACTTCCACGGGGCAGGCGATGCCTGAGCGAGCGGGTTGGCCACAAAGAAGCAAACACAGGGCTTCTAGGTGACCGCCCGGCAAAACAGCGCTTCCCTATTGGCTGGTGAATTTTTATACTATCGAGTCCGCCTGCCCATTATTGGGCTGCACGCCCACCGCAATTGCTACTGAGGAAGACCATGGCCCGCGTAACTGTTGAAGACTGCCTGGAACACGTGGATAACCGCTTCGAGCTGGTCATGCTCTCGACCAAGCGCGCTCGCCAGCTGGCGACCGGCGGCAAAGAGCCACGCGTTGCGTGGGAAAACGACAAGCCGACCGTTGTTGCCCTGCGCGAAATCGCCGAAGGCATCGTCACCAACGAATTCATCGCCGCTGAAGAGATCGTCACCGAGGATCCGGTGTTCGCCGCGTTCGAGGACGAGAACAACGAGGCTGTCTGATTGATGCCAGGTCGACGTCGCACGGCGCAAGGCCCTCTTCCTCGGCAGGAGGTGAACCCATGCCGGGTATAGAAGCCTTGGCCGAACGGCTGTCGACCTATCTTGGCCCCGAACAGGTCAACCTGGTCCGGCGCGCCTATTTCTATGCCGAACAGGCCCACGATGGGCAGCGCCGCCGCAGTGGCGAGCCCTACGTGACGCATCCGCTGGCCGTGGCCAGCATCCTCGCCGACATGCACATGGACCATCAGAGCCTGATGGCGGCCATGCTGCACGATGTGATCGAAGACACCGGCATCGCCAAGGAAGCCCTCAGCCAGCAGTTTGGCGAGACCGTGGCCGAGCTGGTCGATGGGGTCAGCAAGCTGACCCAGATGAACTTCGAGACCAAGGCCGAGGCGCAGGCCGAGAACTTCCAGAAGATGGCCATGGCCATGGCTCGCGATATCCGCGTGATCCTGGTCAAGCTGGCCGACCGCCTGCATAACATGCGCACCCTGGAAGTGCTGTCCGGCGAAAAGCGTCGGCGCATCGCCAAGGAAACCCTCGAAATCTACGCCCCCATCGCCAATCGCCTGGGGATGCACACCGTGCGCGTGGAGTTCGAAGACCTCGGTTTCAAGGCCATGCACCCGATGCGCTCGTCGCTGATTCACCGAGCGGTGAAAAGCGCACGCGGCAACCGTAAAGAGATCGTCGCCAAGATCGAGCACTCGCTGGCCAACTGCCTGGCCGCCGATGGTATCGAGGGCGAGGTCAGCGGCCGGCAGAAACACCTCTATGGCATCTACAAGAAGATGCGCGGCAAGCGCCGTGCCTTCAACGAGATCATGGACGTGTATGCCTTCCGCATCATCGTCGACAAGGTCGATACCTGCTACCGCGTGCTTGGCGCCGTGCACAACTTGTACAAGCCGCTGCCCGGTCGCTTCAAGGATTACATCGCGATCCCCAAGGCCAACGGCTACCAGTCGTTGCACACCACGCTGTTCGGCATGCACGGCGTGCCCATCGAAATCCAGATCCGCACCCGCGAGATGGAAGAGATGGCCAACAATGGCATCGCCGCGCACTGGCTGTACAAGTCCAACGACGACGAACAGCCCAAGGGCAGCCACGCCCGCGCGCGTCAGTGGGTCAAAGGCATCCTCGAGCTGCAGCAACGTGCCGGCAACTCGCTGGAATTCATCGAGAGCGTGAAGATCGACCTGTTCCCGGACGAGGTCTACGTGTTCACGCCCAAGGGCCGCATCATGGAGCTGCCCAAAGGCTCCACGGCCGTCGACTTCGCCTACGCGGTGCACACCGACGTCGGCAACAGCTGCATCGCCTGCCGCATCAACCGTCGCCTGGCGCCGCTGTCCGAACCGCTGCAAAGCGGCTCGACAGTGGAAATCGTCAGTGCCCCGGGCGCCCGACCGAACCCGGCCTGGCTCAACTTCGTGGTCACCGGCAAGGCGCGCACGCACATCCGCCACGCGCTCAAGCAGCAGCGCCGCTCCGAGTCCATCAGCCTGGGCGAGCGCCTGCTGAACAAGGTCCTCACCGGCTTCGACAGCAGCCTGGAAAAAATCCCCCAGGAGCGCATTCAAGCGATTCTGGCCGAGTACCGCCTGGAGCTGATCGAAGACCTGCTCGAGGACATCGGCCTGGGCAACCGCATGGCCTACGTGGTCGCCCGTCGCCTGCTGTCGGCCGAAGGCGAACAGCTGCCGGCGCCGGAAGGCCCGCTGGCGATCCGCGGTACCGAAGGCCTGGTGCTGAGCTACGCCAAGTGCTGCACACCGATCCCAGGTGACCCGATCGTCGGCCACCTGTCGGCAGGCAAGGGCATGGTCGTGCACCTGGAAAACTGCCGCAACATCAGTGAAATCCGCCATAACCCGGAAAAGTGCGTACAGCTCTCCTGGGCCAAGGACATCACCGGCGAGTTCAATGTCGAACTGCGTGTCGAACTGGAACACCAGCGCGGCCTGATCGCCCTGCTGGCCAGCAGTGTCAACGCCGCCGACGGCAACATCGAGAAAATCAGCATGGACGAACGCGACGGCCGTATCAGCGTGGTCCAACTGGTGGTCAGCGTGCACGACCGCGTGCACCTGGCGCGTGTGATCAAGAAGCTGCGTACCCTGACCGGTGTGGTCCGCATCACCCGCATGCGTACGTAGTCCGCCAACCGCAAGGAGTCATCATGAGCAAGACCGTCATCACCAGCGACAAGGCCCCAGCCGCCATCGGTACCTACTCGCAAGCGATCAAGGCCGGCAACACCGTGTACATGTCGGGCCAGATCCCGCTGGACCCGAAGACCATGGAACTGGTCGAAGGCTTCGAAGCCCAGACCGTGCAAGTGTTCGAGAACCTCAAGGCCGTGGCTGAAGCCGCTGGTGGTTCGTTCAAGGACATCGTCAAGCTGAACATCTTCCTCACCGACCTGAGCCACTTCGCCAAGGTCAACGAGGTGATGGGCCGCTACTTCGAACAGCCCTACCCAGCCCGCGCCGCCATCGGCGTAGCCGCGCTGCCGAAAGGCTCCCAGGTCGAAATGGACGCCATCCTGGTCATCGAATGATGCCCCTGGTGACGGGCGCCCTGCCCGTCACCCTCTCTCCTCTGCAAGGTCAACCCGTCATGCGTCAAGCACTGCCCCTCGCGCTGGCAGCCCTGCTACTGGGCGGCTGCGCCAGCCACAAACCCGAAGATTTCAACGGCACCTGGATCAACCAGGACGCCATCACTGCGGCGGTCAAAGGCGGCAGCCTGCGCCAAGCACTGAACGAGCACGGCCCGGTATTCGAGTGGAAACTCGACGTTGCCAGCCAGCAAGCCAGCTACAGCAATGGTTTCGAGGCCGCTGACGGCCAGTTGAGCGCCAATGACAAGCAATGGCAGGCCAGCTTCGAGGGCGGCCAGACCGAGCAGTTGTCGCTTGATGGTGACGCGTTGCTGGCTGTCGACCAGCGCGGCGCCAAGCAGACCTTCGTGCGTGCCAAGGCGCCAGCTGCAGCCAATGCGCCACTGGGCAGCAGCTTCGAAAAGGCGCTGTACCAGGCTTACCTGGGCGGCGACTGGAAGATCGTCGAAGGCCAGGGCAAAGGTGCCAATGTACGTTTCAGCGACACCGGTAGCGTCACCGGCCTGCCCGGTCCGGACCGCTTCGCCCTGTGCCTGGCGGGCGATTGCGCAACCATGGGCGGCAGCAATGACAGCCTGTGGCTGGAGCGCAACCAGCGTGGTGCACCGTTCATCATCAAGCGTGATGGCGACAAGCTGGAGATTTTCCAGGCGGTTAACCGTGCTCAGCCGGACGACATGCCGGAACTGGCAGCAGGCAAGCGTCAGTGGGTGCTGGAGCGCAGCTGAAATCGAGCGCGGTTCCTGTAGGCGCGGCCTTGTGTCGCGATAGGGCTGCGAAGCAGCCCCCGCATTCTATGCGGCGACGCTGAAATCCTGGGGCCGCTGCGCGCCCCATCGCGACACAAGGCCGCTCCTACAGGGACCGCATCAGGCCTGAGACTGATTTTTTCCTTGAAGGATCGCGGCATAGCCTTCCTTGTAACTTGGGTACACCGGCGCCCAGCCCAACGCGCGCGCCCGGGCATTGCTGCAGCGCTTGCTGCCGGTGCGCCGTACCCGCTGCTCATCGGACCACTCGGTAACGCCCATGTACGCCCGCAGCCAGGCCACCACATCGGCCAGCGGCGCAGGGTCGTCGTCGACACCGATGTAGCATTCGTCCAGCGCCATGCCATCGGCATCAGCCTGCAGCAGAAACGCCAGCAGGCTGGCAGCATCCTCGGCATGAATGCGGTTGCCATACAGCGGCGGCTCCTCGGCCACACGGTAGCCCTGGCGAACCTGGCTCAACAGCCACTCGCGGCCTGGGCCATAGATACCGGTCAGGCGCACCACGCTCGCCGGGATGCCACTGGCCCGCGCCAGCTGTTCCGCCTCCAGCATCACCCGCCCGGAATAGCCCTCCGGTTCGGTGGCCGCGCCTTCCTCGATCCACTCGCCATCCTTCTGCGCATACACGCTGCTGCTGGAGACGAACAGCAGCCGACGCGGGCGCTGGCCACGCTCGACCAGCCAGGCCAACACATGACGCAAGCCATCAACATAGGCCGCCTGGTAACCCGCCTCGTCGTGCTGGCTGGCCGCCACGCAGTAAACCAGGTAGTCCAGTGGGCCTTGTGGCCAGGCTTGCGGGATCGAAGGCTCGGCCAGGTCCGCGGCGACTGGTTGAACGCCCGCTGGCAGCTGCTCGACCGAACGGCGCAGGCCACTCACCTGCCAACCTTTAGCCAGCATCTGCAGGGCAAGACGCCCACCCACATCACCACAACCCACCACCATCACGGAAAGGTCTGACATCTTTAAACTCCCTAGACCAATTGATCATCCCGGCCACGCTACACGATGGGCGGCTAGACCATAGGCGAAAAAAGCAACAAGATTACTTTTGTTAACAAGAATTACTTGCAATAATGGCGGCCAATTTGTTCTCGGCCTACCTCGAGGCCTTGGAGAACGCTCACTTTTTTCTTCATCAGGTCCGGCCAGCATGACACGTACTCAACCTTCCGCTTCGCCAACCCCGTCGCGCGCCTGGCGCGCCATCGCCGCGCTGACGCTCAGCCTGGTGCTGGCCCCGGTGGCCATGGCCGATGAGCCAACTGCCAATGCCGCCACGCCTGCCGCTGCCTCTGCTCCGGCCGCTCCGGCAGCACCTGCCGTGGAAGGCCAGGCACCTGCAGGCCAAGCGCAAGCTGCCGCCCCGGCAGATTCGCAGGTACTGGTCGACCCCGCCACCGATACACTGGTTGAAGACACCTCGCTGGGCATGGCGCACGACCTGTCCCCTTGGGGCATGTACAAGAACGCCGACATCGTGGTGAAGATCGTCATGATCGGCCTGGCCATCGCCTCCATCATCACTTGGACCATCTGGATCGCCAAAGGCTTCGAGCTGATGGGCGCCAAACGTCGCCTGCGGGGTGAAATTGCCCAGCTGAAGAAATCCACCACCCTTAAAGAAGCCAGCGAAGTCTCCAACAAGGAAGGCACCCTGGCCCACACGCTGGTCCACGATGCCCTCGAAGAAATGCGTCTGTCGGCCAACGCCCGTGAAAAAGAGGGTATCAAGGAACGCGTCAGCTTCCGCCTGGAGCGCTTGGTGCATGCCAGCGGCCGCACCATGAGCAGCGGCACCGGCGTCCTGGCCACCATCGGCTCCACCGCGCCGTTCGTCGGTCTGTTCGGTACCGTATGGGGCATCATGAACAGCTTCATCGGCATCGCCAAGACCCAGACCACCAACCTGGCCGTGGTTGCCCCAGGTATCGCCGAAGCCCTGCTGGCCACCGCCCTGGGTCTGGTCGCGGCAATCCCGGCTGTGGTCATCTACAACGTCTTCGCCCGCTCCATTGCCGGCTACAAGGCCCAGGTGTCCGACGCCTCCGCACAGGTACTGCTGCTGGTCAGCCGTGACCTGGACCACCAGGGCAGCGAGCGCGCTGCCCCGCACATGGTGAAAGTGGGGTAAACCATGGGCCTGCATCTCAACGAAGGTGGCGACGACCTCGCCGAAAACCACGAAATCAACGTTACGCCGTTCATCGACGTAATGCTGGTGCTGCTGATCATCTTCATGGTCGCAGCCCCCTTGGCCACGGTCGACATCAAGGTCGACCTGCCAGCCTCGACCGCCAAACCGGCGCCGAGGCCCGAGAAGCCGGTGTTCGTCAGCGTCAAGGCCGACCAGAAGCTGTACGTCGGCGACGATCAGGTTGCTGCGCCCGAACAGCTTGGCCCGATGCTCGACGCCAAGACCAAGGGTGACAAGGAAACCACCATCTTCTTCCAGGCCGACAAAGGCGTGGATTACGGTGACCTGATGGAAGTGATGAACAACATGCGCGCGGCCGGCTACCTCAAGGTCGGTCTGGTAGGTCTCGAGACGGCAGCCAAGAAATGACGAAAACGCGCTCGAACATGGCGCGCTACGGTGGCAGCCTGGCGATCGTGCTGGGCGTGCACGTGGTCGCCGTGCTGCTGACGCTCAACTGGTCGGTGCCCCAGGCCATCGAACTGCCCCCGGCAGCGATGATGGTCGAACTGGCACCGCTACCGGAGCCTGCGCCACCACCACCACCGAAAGCGGCTCCACAGCCACCGGCACCGGTCGAAGAACTGCCATTGCCGAAGCTGGTGGAAGCGCCCAAGCCCAAGATCGCCGTCCACAAGCCGCCCAAGCCGAAGGCCAAGCCACAGCCGCCCAAGCCCGAGAAAAAGCCTGAGCCGCCGAAGGAAGCGCCGCCAACCGAGCAAACGGTAGACGCACCGCCCAGCAACACGCCACCGCAGAAGTCCGCGGCACCGGCACCGAGCATTGCGTCCAACAGCAACGCCCTGCCCACCTGGCAGAGCGACCTGCTGCGCCACCTGGCCAAATACAAGCGTTACCCGGAAGACGCGCGCCGTCGCGGCCTGCAAGGCATCAACCGCCTGCGCTTCGTGGTCGACGCCGAAGGCAAGGTGGTGTCGTACTCCATGGCCGGTGGTTCGGGCAGCGCCGCACTGGACCGGGCGACCCTGGAAATGATCCGTCGGGCCGGCACGGTACCCAAGCCGCCACCCGAGTTGCTGAACAATGGCACGATCGAAGTCGTGGCACCGTTCGTCTACTCACTGGACCGCCGCTGAGACTTTTGTTTCTGTCACAAATCGGCAAGTCTGATAACGTGCGTCTATCGATTGCAGCCGCTATGCTGGGCCCGCAACTTCATGGACGCACGTTATGACCCTCACAGAATTACGCTACATCGTCACACTCGCCCAGGAACAGCACTTCGGCCACGCCGCCGAGCGCTGCCACGTGAGCCAGCCGACCCTGTCGGTCGGTGTGAAGAAGCTCGAGGATGAGCTTGGCGTTCTGATCTTCGAGCGCAGCAAAAGCGCGGTACGCCTGACCCCGGTCGGTGAAAGCATCGTTGCCCAGGCGCAGAAGGTACTGGAGCAGGCCCAAGGCATTCGCGAACTGGCGCAGGCCGGCAAGAATCAGCTGACCGCCCCGCTCAAGGTCGGTGCCATCTACACCGTCGGCCCCTACCTGTTCCCGCATCTGATCCCGCAACTGCACCGCGTGGCGCCGCAGATGCCGCTGTACATCGAAGAAAACTTCACCCACGTACTGCGCGAAAAGCTGCGCAACGGCGAACTGGACGCGGTGATCATCGCCCTGCCGTTCAACGAAGCCGACGTGCTGACCTTGCCGCTGTACGACGAACCGTTCTGCGCCTTGATGCCTGCCGACCACCCGTGGACGGCGAAGAAGACCATCGACACCGCCATGCTCAACGACAAGAGCCTGTTGCTGCTCGGTGAAGGCCACTGCTTCCGTGACCAGGTACTGGAAGCCTGCCCAACCTTGAACAAGGGGGGAGAAGGCTCCAGGCACACCACGGTCGAGTCCAGTTCGCTGGAAACCATCCGCCACATGGTGGCCTCGGGCCTTGGCGTGTCGATCCTGCCGCTGTCGGCCGTGCACAGCCATCACTACGCCCCCGGCGTCATCGAAGTGCGCCCGCTGACGGCACCGGCACCGTTCCGTACCGTGGCCATCGCCTGGCGCGCCAGCTTCCCTCGGCCCAAGGCCATCGAGATCCTCGCTGACTCGATCCGCCTGTGCTCGGTCGCAAAAAACCCTGCGGAACAGCCGGCCTGAGTCATGAGTGAGCTGTCGAAAGTCCCGGTCACGGTACTGAAAGGTGTTGGTGAGGCCATGGCGGAAAAGCTCGCCAAGGTCGGCCTGGAAAACCTGCAAGACGTGCTGTTCCACCTACCCCTGCGCTACCAGGACCGCACCCGAGTGGTACCGATTGGCCAACTGCGCCCCGGCCAGGATGCGGTGATCGAGGGGGTGGTCAGTGGTAGCGACGTGACCATGGGCAAGCGCCGCAGCCTGGTGGTGCGCCTGGGTGATGGCAGCGGCGTGCTGACACTGCGCTTCTACCACTTCAGCAACGCGCAGAAGGAGGGCCTGAAGCGCGGCACTCACCTGCGCTGCTACGGCGAAGCCCGCCCCGGCGCTTCGGGCCTGGAAATCTACCACCCAGAGTACCGCGCACTGAACGGCGACGAGCCGCCGCCACCGGTCGAGCAGACCCTGACGCCGATCTACCCCTCCACCGAAGGCCTTACCCAGCAACGCCTGCGCCTGTTGTGCCAACAGAGCCTTGGCCTGCTCGGCCCACGCAGCCTGCCCGACTGGTTGCCGGACGAACTGGCGCGGGACTACCAGCTGGCGCCGCTGGACGAAGCCATTCGCTACCTGCACAACCCACCGGCCGACGCCGACCTCGACGAGCTTGCCGAAGGCCAGCACTGGGCCCAGCACCGCCTGGCCTTCGAAGAGCTGCTGACCCATCAGCTGTCGCAACAACGCCTGCGCGAAAGCCTGCGCAGCCTGCGTGCACCGGTATTGCCCAAGGCCACGCGCCTGCAGGCGCAATACCTGGCCAACCTAGGCTTCCAGCCGACCGGCGCGCAGCAGCGGGTAGCCAACGAAATTGCCTACGACCTCAGCCAGCACGCGCCAATGATGCGCCTGGTACAAGGCGATGTGGGGGCGGGCAAGACCGTGGTTGCCGCCCTGGCTGCGTTGCAGGGCCTGGAAGCGGGCTACCAGGTGGCGCTGATGGCACCCACCGAGATTCTCGCCGAACAGCACTACATCACCTTCAAACGCTGGCTCGAACCGCTTGGCATCGAAGTGGCGTGGCTGGCTGGCAAGCTCAAGGGCAAGGCCCGGGCAGCCTCGTTGGAGCAGATCGCCAACGGTGCACCCATGGTGGTCGGCACCCACGCGCTGTTCCAGGAAGAGGTCAAGTTCAAGCACCTGGCCCTGGCGATCATCGACGAACAGCACCGGTTCGGCGTACAGCAACGCCTGGCCCTGCGCAAAAAAGGCGTGGCCGGCGAGCTGTGCCCACACCAGCTGATCATGACTGCCACGCCTATTCCGCGCACCCTGGCCATGAGCGCCTATGCCGACCTGGACACCTCGGTGCTCGACGAACTGCCGCCTGGGCGTACCCCGGTGAACACGGTGCTGGTGGCCGACAGCCGCCGCTTCGAGGTGGTGGAGCGGGTTCGCGCCGCTTGCGCCGAGGGGCGCCAGGCCTATTGGGTGTGCACCCTGATCGAAGAGTCTGAAGAGCTGACCTGTCAGGCAGCCGAAAGCACTTATGAAGAACTCGGCAGCGCCTTGGGCGAACTGCGTGTGGGCCTGATTCACGGCCGCATGAAACCTGCGGAAAAAGCCGAGATCATGGCGCAGTTCAAGGCCGGTGAGTTGCAGTTGCTGGTCGCGACCACTGTCATCGAAGTCGGCGTGGACGTACCCAACGCCAGCCTGATGATCATCGAAAACCCCGAACGCCTGGGCCTTGCCCAACTGCATCAGCTGCGCGGCCGGGTTGGCCGGGGCAGCGCCGTCAGCCATTGCGTGCTGCTGTACCACCCACCGCTGTCGCAGATCGGTCGCGAGCGCTTGGGGATCATGCGCGAAACCAACGATGGCTTCATCATCGCCGAAAAGGACCTTGAGCTGCGTGGTCCGGGCGAGATGCTGGGCACCCGCCAAACCGGCCTGCTTCAGTTCAAGGTCGCCGACCTGATGCGCGACGCCGACCTGCTGCCGGCTGTGCGAGACGCCGCTCAAGCCCTGGTCGCGCGCTGGCCGGATCATGTCAGCCCGCTACTCGACCGCTGGCTGCGCCATGGCCAGCAATATGGCCAAGTGTGACGCTAGTCCCAGAATGGATCCAGATTTGCTCGCAGGCTGGTTATACTTCGCGTTTAAAAGAAACAGTGGATACGGACCATGACTGAAGTTGCCCTGGACACCGCAACCCCACACGCCCCCTCTGTCATCAGGCTGCTGCTCGACAAACTCGGCGTGGCCTACCGCGAGGTGGTCGAACACCCGCAGCTGCCTGCGGCTTCGCGGGTGCAGGCGGTGCTTCTCGACGACGAGGTCGGCGCCCTCATGGTGCTGTTCCCGCAGAGCCAACTGCTGGACCTCAACCGCCTGGCCGAGCTGACCGGGCGCAAGCTCACCGCTGTGTCGGTGCCGCGACTGAAGCAGATGCTCGACAAGCACCAGCTCAAGGCCTTGCCGGGTATCCCGGCGCTGACCAGCTCGCCGTGCCAGTACGAAAAGAGCTTGCTCGACGCCGAGACCGTCTATATCCAGTCGGGCGAAGCCGGCCTGCTGCTGGAAATCGAACGCGCGAACTTCAAGCGTATGCTGGCCAAAGCCAGCGCCAGCAACTTCGGTCAGGAAGTCGAGGCCATCAGCCCCAACCTCGACCGCCCCGATGACGACACCCGGGAAATCACCAATGCCGTCCAGGCCTTCACTGCCCGACGCATTCAGAAGCGCCTGGAAGAAACCATCGAAATCCCACCGCTGGCCGACACCGCGCAAAAAATCATCAAGCTACGGGTAGACCCCAACGCCAGTATCGATGACATCACGGGCGTGGTCGAAACAGACCCGGCGCTGGCAGCGCAAGTGGTGAGCTGGGCCGCGTCGCCCTATTACGCCTCGCCGGGCAAGATCCGCTCGGTGGAAGACGCCATTGTCCGCGTGCTGGGCTTCGACTTGGTGATCAATCTGGCCCTTGGCCTGGCACTGGGCAAAACCTTGAGCCTGCCAAAAGACCACCCACAGCAGGCAACGCCCTATTGGCAGCAGTCGATCTACACCGCTGCAATCATCGAAGGCCTGACCCGCGCCATGCCTCGGGCAGAGCGCCCCGAAGCCGGGCTCACCTACCTGGCCGGGCTGCTGCACAACTTTGGCTACTTGCTGCTGGCGCATGTGTTCCCGCCGCACTTCTCGCTGATCTGCCGCCACCTGGAGGTCAACCCGCACCTGAACCACACCTACGTGGAGCAGCACCTGCTGGGCATCAGCCGCGAGCAGATCGGGGCCTGGCTGATGAAGCTGTGGGACATGCCCGAAGAGCTGTCGACCGCCCTGCGCTTCCAGCACGACCCGGCCTATGACGGCGAGTACTCGGCGTTCCCCAACCTGGTGTGCCTGGCCACTCGCCTGCTGCGCTCACGGGGGATCGGCACTGGGCCGCAGGAAGAGATCCCTGACGAGCTACTGGAGCGTTTGGGGATTACCCGGGACAAGGCCGAGGATGTGGTGAACAAGGTGCTCGAGGCCGAGAACCTGTTGCGAGAACTGGCTTCGCAGTTCCACGCACCGCATTGAGACTTCTGGGGCCGCATTGCGGCCCCGGCAATTTCAGCCTTTCTTCTTGGGTTTCAGGTACTTCATCAGCCCCTGGAACCACATCACCAGCGCCGGATTGCCCTTGATCTGGATGTTCTTGTCCTGAATCCCCTGCATGAACGCCAACTGCTTGTTGCCCGCCTGCATCGTGGCAAAGCCATAGGCCGCGTCCTTGAAGGCAATGGCAAAGGCAGGCTGCGGATGGGCCCCGCCCTTGCTGCTGATGCGCTCGTTGTTGACGACGAAGTGCCTGGCAACCTTGCCATCCAGCGTCTGCATCTGGAACACCAGGTCCTTGCCCTTGAGCTGCTGCTGGAATGCCGGATTGTTACGGCTGGCCCTGGCCATCAGCAGCCCCATGGCCCAGAGAAGAAAGCGGAACTTCATCGACGCGCCTCGATTGAAAAGTGACTAAGTTGCGCAGTTTATCCTCTTAACGACCTGATTATGCAAGTTCGCAGCAGTTACTGCGTGTAAAGCACAACGGGCGCCATGAAGGCGCCCGTTCGGGATCAACGCGTCGTCAGCGCAAGCTTACTTTTTCTTGGCGGCCTTGCTAGGCGCGGCTGGGGGATTGACGCTGTCCTTGAGGTTCTTGCCTGGCTTGAAGGCCACGGTGTTGCTGGCCTTGATCTTGACCGGCTCGCCGGTTTGAGGGTTCTTGCCGGTACGTGCACCGCGATGGCGTTTTTCGAAGGTGCCGAAACCGACCAGGGTCACGGTGTCCTTGTCCAGGGCACCGGTGATGCTGTCGAGAATCGCGTTCAAAACCTGATTGGCCTTTTCCTTGGTCAGATCGGCCTTTTCGGCGATGACGGCGGCGAGTTCTGGTTTGCGCATAGTGAAGCCTCTTTGACGGAATTCTTGTTGTTATGCCGTGCTGCCTTTAGGAGCAGCGCTCAAGGCACCGCAGGCTCTAATCTGCGGCAGACGGGAGTGAGAATGGCACGTGCTCAGAGGCCGCGCCAGTATCAGGCCGGCCATTGTGCGGGCAACAACAGGATAAATCCGACAGAACGCCCTCTATTTACGCCATTACCGGTGGCAACTGGCGATTCAGTGACAGCTTGTCCATCACGGCTGCCCCGGTCAGGGCATAGCCCAACAATTTGCCGTCAGCGCCATGGCAGAGCACTTTGAGGTCACTGCCCTGCCCCTCCACCTGCCAAGTCCCTTCGTTGCCCAGAGGCGGTGGCGAAACCACCAGCGGGCAGGCCGGGGTTTTCACGGTGATCGGCATCGGCCCGTAGGCAACCGCGGTCGGCTTGCCTGCCAGGGTTTGGGCCAGTGCCCGCGCACAACTCATCAGCGGCATCACATAGAGCAGGTTGATGCCATCCACTTCGGCACAGTCACCCAGGGCAAAGATGTTGGCGTGGGACGTGCGCAACTCGCGGTCTACGCTGACACCACGATTGGTCCGCAAGCCGGCTGCGGCGGCCAGGTCGGTACGCGGGCGCAGGCCGATGGCCGATACCACCAGGTCGCACGCGATCACGCTGCCATCCGACAGGTGCGCCTCCAGGCCTTGAGCTACCTGTTGCAGGCGGGTCAGCACCGGCCCCAGGTGGAAGCTTACGCCCAGGCCCTGCAGCCCAGCCTGCACCGCCGCTGCGGCAGCCGGGTGCAGCAGCGTCGGCATGACTTGTTCGCATGGCGCCACTACATCGACCTTGAAGCCGCCCAGGCTCATGTCGTTGGCGAATTCGCAGCCGATCAGGCCGGCACCGAGAATCAGCACACGCTGCTTGCCGACGGCGGCGGCACGGAAGCGCGCGTAGTCTTCCAGGTCGTTGATCGGGAACACCAGGTGGCTGCCATCACCCTCGATCGGCACCTGCACGGTCTGTGCGCCCCAGGCCAGCACCAGGTCGCGGTATTCCACGGCCTCTTCGCCGATCCACAGCCGCTTGTGGCCCGGGTCGATGCCGCTGATGCGGGTGTGGGTGCGGATTTCGGCGTTCAGCTGTGCGGCCATGACGCCCGGCTCGGCCATGCACAGGCCGTCGGCGTCCTTCTGCTTGGCAAAGCCCATGGACAGCATGGGCTTGGAGTACGAACGACCGTCGTCGGCGGTGATCAGCAGCAGCGGCGTCTGCGCATCGAGCTTGCGAAATTCACGGGCCAGGTTGTAGCCCGCAAGGCCGGTACCAATGATTACCACAGGGGACGTCATGTCGTGCTTTCCTCGATTAGCCGATGGAGATCATTTCAAAATCGCTTTTGCCGACGCCGCAGTCGGGGCACAGCCAGTCTTCAGGCACATCTTCCCAACGGGTGCCAGGGGCGATACCGTCGTCGGGCCAGCCTTCGGCTTCGTCGTAGATCAGGCCACAGACAATACATTGCCACTTTTTCATGGGGGTGGATTTCCTCGGTTCAGGCTTGGTTTCGTGTTGCTGCTGAGGGCCCTCTCGCAGGTGCCGACGCGCAATTCATGGGGGGCTTTTTATCGGCCCTGCCCGCAGTATGCAAGCACTCGGGGCAATCATGCTAAGCTCGCCGCCTCTCTGGTTGTAACAAGCAGACCGACGTGTCGTACGAATCCCCGCTAGCAGCCGCTGTCGCGTGGCTGCCGTATTCACAGCTGGCGACCGACATCGACCAGCCTACTCTTGACTGGCTGTTCGACGAGGGCTCGCTGACTCGCCGCCTGACCCGCCTGTCCTTCGATCACTTCTCCGTCACCCCGCTGTTCGAGGGCTGGCAGCCGCTGCGCGATGACGAATGCCAGGCGCTGGGTATCGCCGCCGGCGCCGAAGGCTGGGTGCGCGAGGTGTACTTGCGCGGCCATGGCCAACCTTGGGTGTTCGCCCGCAGCGTGGCCAGTCGCAGCGCCCTGGAGCGTGGTGGCCTGGACCTGGAAACCCTGGGCAGCCGCTCGCTGGGCGAGTTGCTGTTCTGCGACCAGGCATTCATCCGCCACCCGCTCGAAGTGTGCAGTTATCCACAGGCCTGGCTGCCGCCCGAAGCCGCCCATGCGGCGCTTTGGGGCCGCCGCTCGCGCTTCGAGCGTGACGGCCTGGACCTGCTGGTGGCAGAAGTGTTCCTGCCGGCATTGTGGCAAGCGGCCAAGGAGGAAAACCGCTGATGTACCTGCAACTGCTCAAGTCGCTCAACCGCCTGCACCCGCGGGCCTGGGACTTTGTCCAGCTCAGCCGCATGGACCGCCCGATCGGCATCTACCTGCTGCTATGGCCGACGCTGTCGGCAGTGTGGATTGCCGGCAACGGTTCACCGACCTTGGCCAATGTGCTGATCTTCGGCCTTGGCGTGGTGCTGATGCGCGCGGCCGGCTGCTGCATCAACGACTTCGCTGACCGCAAGGTGGATGGCCACGTCAAGCGCACCGCCGACCGCCCCCTGGCCAGTGGCCGCGTGCGGCCACGCGAGGCGCTGGCACTGTTTGCGATGCTGGTCGGGGTGAGTTTCCTGCTGGTGCTGTGCACCAACAGCCGCACGGTCTGGCTGTCGTTCGGCGCGGTGGCGTTGGCGTTCTGCTACCCGTTCATGAAGCGCTACACCTACTACCCACAGGTGGTGCTGGGGGCGGCGTACTCCTGGGGTATTCCCATGGCTTTCACCGCCGCAGGTGGCGAATTGCCGGCCAGCGCCTGGCTGCTGTACATCGCCAACCTGTTATGGACGGTGGGTTACGACACCTACTACGCCATGGTCGACCGCGATGACGACCTGAAGATTGGCGTGAAGTCCACAGCGATTCTGTTCGGTGACGCGGACCGCAACATCATCCTGACCTTGCAGTTGCTGTCGCTGGGGTGCTTGTTGTTGGCGGGTAGCCGCTTTGACCTGGGGGGCTGGTTCCACCTGGGGCTGCTGGGCGCTGCGGCGTGCTTTGCCTGGGAATACTGGTCGACACGCAAGCTGGACCGGGAGTCGTGCTTTAAGGCGTTTCTGCACAATCACTGGGCGGGGTTGCTGGTGTTCATTGGGGTAGTGCTGGATTACGCGTTTCGCTGAATAGGTTGGGGCCGCTGTGCGGCCCCGGCAGTTTCAAGGCTTGGCGACGTGCCACACGTCTTTGACGCCATCACCCGTCATGTCCCCAGCCTTCTTGTCCTTGACGAAGGTATACAGCGGCTTGCCGTCATAGGCCCATTGCATCGAGCCGTCATCACGCTTTATCTGCGTCCACTTGCCCTCGGCTTTTTCGCCATCCATCACTTTCAGCGGCGGCCAGTTGGTGGCGCAATCGCCATTGCACATCGACTTTCCACCGGCATCCTTGTCGAAGGTGTAAAGGGTCATGCCGGCATGATCGACCCACATGCCGTCCTTCTCCATGGCATGGTGGGCGGACGCCACCCCCGGAAGCGCCAGCGCAGCGAAAAGGGCCATCCAGCTCAGCGTTTGTCGTGTCATTGGATTCACCATTGTTTCGGGGGAATTGAGTTCGGGTTGCCGCGATTGCGGCCCTTTCAAGCCTAGTTCAGTCATGGAATGTCGCCAGAACGGCCAACACCCTGTCACACAGCTGCAATAATTCCGTTATCTAATGCGGGCCAAGACACCGAATCCAGGAGAGGTTTTGAGCATGGTTGGCAGGAACATTCTGATCGTCGACGACGAAGCGCCCATTCGCGAGATGATCGCCGTTGCCCTGGAAATGGCCGGCTATGACTGCCTGGAAGCGGAAAACTCCCAACAGGCCCACGCGATCATCGTCGACCGCAAGCCGGACCTGATCCTGCTCGACTGGATGCTGCCGGGCACCTCCGGCATCGAGCTGGCCCGCCGCCTGAAGCGCGATGAGCTGACGGGCGACATCCCGATCATCATGCTCACCGCCAAGGGCGAAGAGGACAACAAGATCCAGGGCCTGGAAGTGGGTGCCGACGACTACATCACCAAGCCGTTCTCGCCGCGTGAGCTGGTTGCACGACTGAAAGCCGTGCTGCGCCGTACCGGCCCGAGCGACAGCGAAGCACCGATCGAAGTCGGCGGCCTGCTGCTCGACCCGATCAGCCACCGCGTGACCATCGACGGCAAGCCGGCCGAGATGGGCCCGACCGAATACCGCCTGCTGCAATTCTTCATGACCCACCAGGAGCGCGCCTACACCCGTGGCCAACTGCTGGACCAGGTGTGGGGCGGCAACGTCTACGTCGAGGAGCGCACCGTTGACGTGCACATCCGTCGCCTGCGCAAGGCGCTGGGTGAAGCCTACGAAAATCTGGTACAAACCGTCCGTGGCACTGGCTACCGCTTCTCGACCAAGAGCTGATCGAGTTCAAAAGCGCCAAGCTGCACGTCGTTGTACAAGGACCGTCAATTGAACCAGAACTGGCATGCAACCCTGATTCGCCATCTGCTGTTGCTGATTACCGTCTGCCTGATCGGCGGGCTGGTCAGCGGCTACTATGGCTGGAGCCTGGCCATTGGCCTGGCGCTCTACCTGGGCTGGACCCTCAAGCAACTGCTGCGCCTGCATGACTGGCTGCGCAATCACCAGCCCGACGAAGCACCGCCCGATGGTTACGGCCTGTGGGGCGAGGTGTTCGACAGCATCTACCACCTGCAACGCCGCGACCAACGTGTTCGGGGCCGCCTACAGGCCGTGATCGACCGGGTGCAGGAGTCCACCGCCGCGCTACGTGACGCAGTGATCATGCTCGACAGCGACGGTAACCTGGAATGGTGGAACCGCGCTGCCGAGACCCTGCTGGGCTTCAAGACCCCGCAGGACGGCGGCCAGCAAGTGACCAACCTGGTACGCCACCCGCGCTTCAAGGAATACTTCGAGGCAGAAAACTACCTCGAGCCGCTGGAAATCCCTTCGCCAATCAATGACCGCATGCGTGTGCAGTTGCACATCACCCGTTACGGCAACAACGAACACCTGATGCTGGTGCGCGATGTCACCCGCATTCACCAGCTGGAACAGATGCGCAAGGACTTCGTCGCCAACGTGTCGCACGAGCTGCGCACGCCGCTGACGGTGATCACCGGCTACCTGGAAACCCTGCTGGACAACGTCGAAGACGTGAACCCACGCTGGAGCCGCGCACTGCAGCAGATGAGCCAGCAAGGTTCGCGCATGCAGACCCTGCTCAACGACCTGTTGCTGCTGGCCAAGCTGGAAGCCACCGATTACCCCTCGGACAACCAGCCGGTGGCGGTCGATGCCCTGCTCACTGCCATCAAGGGCGACGCCCAGGCCCTGTCCGGGCCGCGCAACCAGCGCATCAGCCTGGAAGCTGCGCCTGGTTTGAAGCTCAAGGGCAGCGAGTCGGAGCTGCGCAGCGCCTTTTCCAACCTGGTATTCAACGCGGTCAAATACACTCAGGACGAAGGCAACATCCGCATCCGCTGGTGGGCCGATGCCCAGGGTGCGCATCTGTCGGTGCAGGATTCGGGGGTGGGCATCGATGCCAAGCACCTGCCACGCCTGACCGAGCGTTTCTACCGTGTAGATTCCAGCCGTGCGTCGAACACCGGCGGTACCGGGCTGGGGCTGGCAATCGTCAAGCATGTGCTGATGCGCCACCGCGGCAAGTTGGAAATCAGCAGCGTGCCGGGGCATGGCAGCACCTTTACCTGTCACTTTGCGCCGGCACAATTGGCCAACGGCAAGGCTTGAGGGCCTCGGGGGCTGCTTTGCAGCCCATCGCGACACAAGGCCGCTCCTACACGGGATCGCGGTCTCCTGTAGGAGCGGCCTTGTGTCGCGATGGGGCGCAAAGCGCCCCCAAAGAATCCATCGCCCTTTGCTTTTGCGGCCCCAGCCGCTACATTGGATCCCCTGTGCCAGCAAAAGCTGGCACTTTTTTTCTCTATCTCAAAGACGGACCCCGTAAAAACTCCATCATGGACCCTTCCCCTGGTATCAGCCTCACCTCGTTATTCGCCGACTTCGGCATGATCATCTTTGCCTTCCTGCTGGTGCTGCTCAACGGCTTCTTCGTTGCCGCCGAGTTCGCCATGGTCAAGCTGCGCGCCACCCGCGTAGAGGCCATCGCCGAGCAGCACGGCTGGCGCGGCAACATCCTGCGCAAGGTACACAACCAGCTCGACGCCTACCTGTCGGCCTGCCAGTTGGGCATCACCCTCGCCTCGCTGGGCCTTGGCTGGGTGGGTGAGCCCGCCTTCGCCCACCTGCTGGAGCCGCTGCTGGCCTACTTTGGCGTGGACAGCGCCGAGCTGGTCAAGGCGATCTCGTTCTTCGTCGCCTTCTTCGTCATCTCGTACCTGCACATCGTGGTTGGCGAGTTGGCCCCCAAGTCCTGGGCCATTCGCAAGCCAGAACTGCTGTCGTTGTGGACGGCCGTGCCGCTGTACCTGTTCTACTGGGCAATGTACCCGGCCATCTACCTGCTCAATGCCAGCGCCAACACCATCCTGCGCATTGCCGGCCAGGGCGAGCCCGGCCCGCACCACGAGCACCACTACAGCCGCGAAGAACTGAAGCTGATCCTGCACTCCAGCCGCGGTCAGGACCCAAGCGACCAAGGCATGCGCGTGCTGGCCTCGGCCGTGGAAATGGGCGAGCTGGAAGTGGTCGACTGGGCCAACTCGCGTGAGGACATGATCAGCATCGACGCGCATGCGCCGCTGAAGCAGATCCTGGCCCTGGTGCGCCGCCACAAATTCAGCCGCTACCCGGTGTATGACGCCGAGCGCGAAGAATTCACCGGCCTGCTGCACATCAAGGACCTGCTGCTAGAGCTAGCTGAGCTTGAGCATTTGCCCGAGACCATCGACCTGGAAGACCTAGCCCGGCCACTGGAGCGCGTATCGCGGCACATGCCGCTGTCGCAACTGCTGGAGCAGTTCCGCAAGGGCGGCGCGCATTTCGTCCTGGTGGAGGAAGCCGACGGCAAGGTAATCGGCTACCTGACCATGGAAGACGTGCTGGAAGTGCTGGTAGGCGATATCCAGGACGAACACCGCAAGACCGAACGCGGCATCCTCGCCTACCAGCCGGGCAAGCTGCTGGTACGCGGCGACACACCGCTGTTCAAGGTCGAGCGTCTGCTGGGCATCGACCTCGACCACATCGAGGCAGAAACCCTGGCCGGGTTGATCTACGAAACCCTCAAGCGAGTGCCTGAAGAAGAGGAAGTGCTGGAGGTCGAAGGGCTGCGCATCATCATCAAAAAGATGAAAGGGCCCAAGATCGTGCTGGCCAAGGTACTGAAGCTGGATTGAGGGCCATGGGGCTGCTTTGCAGCCCCAAACATCTCAGGGGTTACCCGCAGTAAAGTCGGGCAACCCGCTGATTGGCCTGTCGAACCGGTAAGGTATCGACTCCAGCGCCAACCCCACATTGCGCTGCACCACGAAATGCAGGTGCGGCCCTGTGCTGTTGCCGGTATTACCCGACTTGGCCAGCATCTGCCCCTGCCGTACCCGCTGCCCCTCCGCCACCACCACCGAGCCACGCATCAGGTGCAGGTAAACGCCCATGGTGCCATCCGGGTGCAGGATCCTGACAAAATTGCCCGACGGGTTGGGCTCGCGCCCGCTCTGGCTGTTCTGCATCTTCACCACCACCCCTTCCCGCGCCGCGATGATGGGCGTGCCTTCGGGCATGGCGATATCCATGGCATAGCGCCCCTTGGGTCCAAAATGACTGACACGGCCATTGGGCCCCTGGGTGACGCGGAACGGCCCGCCGATCCACGGGAACGCATAGCGAAAGCCCTGGGGCCGTTTGCCTGGGTCACCCATGGCCTGTAGCAGGGTCGAACGGTAGTTCAGCAGCAGCCCTGGCCGCCCCCTGAGCACGCTGAGCATCTGCGTGGTGCGCGGCGGTAGCAGCCGGCGCACGATACGCGGGGCATCGCCGCCTTGTGCGTTCACCAGGTTGTCCAGCCGTAACTCGACCTCTACCGGCACATGCAGCTCGTTGCGTGCCGAGAAGCTCACACCACCGTCGAAGGTTTTTGCGTTAAGCAGCACCTGGCCTTCGAGCGTTTCGACCATGGGTTCGAGCAACACCAGGGGCTTGGCGCCGGGGCCGGGCCGGTCGGAGTAGGAGATCACACCGGATTCGTCAGTGATCTTGTAGAGCGTCACACCCAGGCTCGACGCCGAGGCCATGAGCAATGCACAGAACAGCAGCAGGCGCGCGGGCATGATAGTGGCTTTTTGACAGTTATGATCTGTCGAAGCCTAGCAGCGGGTTTTGTGGCGGGTATTGCAGTTGGTCGGATGGCGCAGGAGCAGCCCTGTGCTGCCCCTGCCCCTGCCTCAGGCGCCGGGGGTGAAGTGCTTCTGCGCAGTCCCTCGGGCAATCAGCCGCGACAGGTAGTCGAGCTTCTGGGCATCCTGGTCGACGAACTTGAACGTCAACTGCAGCCAGTCACTGTCAGGCTTGGGCTCCAGCGCCGCGACAGCATGCAGGTAACCGTTCAGACGAGCGACTTCGGCGCTTTCGCCCTGCTCCAGGTCCAGCACCGCGCCTTCGAGCACCTGTGGCAGCGCTTCGCTGCGGCGTACCACCAGCAGCGCTTCTTTCAGGCTAAGCGCCTTGATCACGCACGGCTGCATGCCACTGGCCAGGCGCAGCTGGCCCTGACCACGGCCGCTCGGCGCGGAGGCAGCAGGTGCGGGCGCCGTGACCAGAGGCTTAGCCGGTGCTGGCGCAGGCGCCGAAACCTTGACCGCTTCCGGCTTGCCGGCGGTCAGCGCGTTCAACGAATCGTTCGCGAACGCCGAATTGGTACGCGCCGGGCCAATAGCCATCAGGCTGTCGAGCTTGCCGATCTTGGTCAGGGCTTTTTTCACCTTGGTCAGCAGTTGTTCGTTGGTGAACGGCTTGCCGACAAAGTCGGAAACGCCCGCCTGGATCGCCTGAATGACATTTTCCTTGTCGCCACGGCTGGTCACCATGATGAACTGAAGGTGCTTCAGCGCAGGCTGCTGGCGGCACCAGGTGAGCAGCTCCAGGCCGGACATTTCCGGCATTTCCCAGTCGCACAGGACCAGGTCGAACGCTTCCTTGCCGAGCATGGCCATGGCCTTGCGACCATTGACCGCGTCGTCGATGGCCATGCCCGGGAAGGCATTGCGCAGGCACTTGCGGACCAGGTCACGGATAAACGGGGCGTCATCCACGACCAGCACATTCACTTTACTCATCGATACTCCTTCTGAATCCCGACTAGCCTACTGCCAAGTACTGGCCATTTGCTACAACCTGGTCACGCCGGGATCGTTCGCGGGTGCCTGCCGGCTCTCGACCGCAAACGAAAACGCCCGGCCAAGGCCGGGCGTCGATGCTCGGGAGCAACCTTATTTATCGTCAGATTCACCTGGAACATTAGCCTTTTCGCCGTCGACGACAGCAGTGCCCTGCACTTCTGCAGTCATGCGCTTGAGGCCCATGTGCCGCACGTCGGTGCCGCGCACCAGGTAGATAACCAATTCGGAGATGTTGCGCGCATGGTCGCCAATACGCTCCAGCGAGCGCAGCACCCAGATCACGCTCAACACCCGCGAGATAGAACGCGGGTCTTCCATCATGTAGGTGACCAGCTCACGCAGCGCTGTCTTGTATTCGCGGTCGATGGTCTTGTCGTACTGGGCCACCGACAACGCCAGGTCGGCATCGAAGCGAGCAAAGGCGTCCAGCGCATCGCGGACCATGTTGCGCACCTGGTCGCCGATGTGGCGCACCTCGACGTAGCCGCGTGGCGACTCGCCTTCTTCGCACAGCTGGATAGCGCGGCGGGCGATTTTGGTCGACTCGTCACCAATGCGCTCCAGGTCGATCACCGACTTTGAAATGCTGATGATCAGGCGCAGGTCGGAGGCCGCCGGCTGGCGGCGGGCGAGGATGCGCAGGCACTCCTCGTCGATGTTGCGCTCCATCTGGTTGATCTGCTCGTCGACCTCACGCACTTGCTGGGCCAGGCCAGAGTCGGCTTCGATCAGCGCGGTCACCGCGTCGTTGACCTGCTTTTCCACCAGCCCGCCCATGGCCAGCAGGTGGCTGCGCACCTCTTCGAGCTCGGCGTTGAACTGCTGGGAAATGTGATGGGTAAGGCTTTCTTTGTTGATCATCATTCGCTCCGCGAAGAAGCTGCAAGCTTCAAGTAGTTCGTCTCGTTCCCTGGCGGGTCGGGCTTAGCCGTAGCGCCCGGTGATGTAGTCTTCGGTCTGCTTCTTCGCCGGGTTGGTGAACAGGGTATCGGTATCGCCGAATTCGACCAGTTTGCCCATGTACATGAACGCGGTGTAATCCGAAACACGGGCCGCCTGTTGCATGTTGTGGGTCACGATGACGATGGTGTACTTGGATTTCAATTCGTAGATCAGCTCTTCGACCTTCAACGTCGAGATCGGGTCCAGCGCGGAGCAGGGTTCATCGAGCAACAGCACCTCCGGCTCCACCGCGATGGTGCGGGCGATGACCAGGCGCTGCTGCTGGCCACCGGACAGGCCCAGCGCCGACTCGTGCAGGCGATCTTTCACCTCGTCCCACAAGGCCGCGCCCTTCAACGCCCATTCGACGGCTTCATCCAGCACGCGCTTCTTGTTGATGCCCTGGATGCGCAGGCCGTAGACGACGTTCTCGTAGATGGTCTTGGGGAACGGGTTGGGCTTCTGGAACACCATGCCCACACGGCGGCGCAGCTCGGCCACGTCTTCGCCCTTGCGGTAGATGTTGTTGCCGTACAGGTTGATGGCGCCTTCCACGCGGCAACCGTCAACCAGGTCGTTCATGCGGTTGAAGGTGCGCAGCAGGGTCGACTTGCCGCAGCCGGACGGCCCGATGAAGGCGGTCACGCGCTGCTTGGGGATGTTCATGCTGACGTCGAACAACGCCTGCTTGTCGCCGTAGAACAGGCTCAGGCCCGGCACTTCGATGGCCACGGTTTCTTCGGCCAGGCGCAGGCTCTGCTTGTTGCGGCCCAGGGCAGACATGTCGATGCCGTGGGTATGGGAATCTTGCTGCATGGTCAACTCCATACGCTATCAATTCGTTTCAAAGGGCCGCCCGGCGTTCGGGCGGCACGCTTGCAATCAGGGTCAGCTGTCCAGCGCCTTGTACTTCTCGCGCAGGTGGTTGCGGATCCACACGGCCGACAGGTTGAGGGTGGCGATCACCAGCACCAGCAGCAGCGCCGTGGCATATACCAGCGGCCGCGCGGCTTCGACGTTCGGGCTTTGGAAGCCGACGTCATAGATATGGAAGCCCAGGTGCATGATCTTCTGGTCCAGGTGCAGGTACGGGTAGTTCCCGTCCACCGGCAGCGACGGCGCCAGCTTCACCACACCCACCAGCATCAGCGGCGCCACTTCACCGGCAGCGCGGGCCACGGCGAGGATCATGCCGGTCATCATGGCCGGGCTGGCCATTGGCAGGACGATCTTCCACAGCGTTTCCGCCTTGGTCGCACCCAGCGCCAGCGAACCTTCACGCACGGTGCGTGGGATACGCGCCAGGCCTTCTTCGGTCGCCACGATCACCACCGGCACCGCCAGCAGTGCCAGGGTCAGCGATGCCCACAGCAGGCCAGGGGTGCCCAGGGTCGGCGCCGGCAGTGCTTCGGGGAAGAACAGGCGGTCGATCGAGCCACCCAGCACGTAGACGAAGAAGCCCAGGCCGAACACGCCGTAGACGATCGCCGGCACACCGGCCAGGTTGTTCACCGCAATGCGGATCAAACGGGTCACCGGGCCTTGCCTTGCGTATTCACGCAGGTAGACAGCGGCCAGCACGCCGAACGGGGTGACGATCACGGCCATGATCAGGGTCATCATCACCGTACCGAAGATGGCCGGGAAGATACCGCCCTCGGTGTTGGCTTCACGCGGGTCGTCGCTGAGGAACTCCCAGACCTTGGCAAAGTAGGTGCCCAGCTTGGTGAAACCGGACATGCCGTTCGGCTGGATGGCGTGCACCACCTTGCTCAGGTTGATTTCCACTTCACGGCCATTGCCATCGCGCGCCACCAGGCTGTCGCGGGCGAAGGCTTGGTGCAGGCCAGTCAGGCGGTCTTCGATGGCCTTGTAGCGGCTGTTCAGCTCGGCGCGGTCGGCGTCCATGTCGGCCTGGGCGGCAGCGTCCAGCTTGCCGTCCAGTTCCAGCTTGCGGGCCTGCAGGCGTAGGCGCTCGAGGCCATGGTTGATGGCACCGATGTCCTTCTTTTCCAGTTGCTGCAGCTCGCCATTAAGGTGGTTGGCACGCTTGAGACGGGCTTGCAGCTCGGTCCAGGCTGCAGGGCCTTCGGCAACCACGCGGCCTTGTTCCTTGACGCTGACCAGGTAGCCGTAGAAGTTACCCCACTCGCGGCGCTCCAGGGCGATCAGGTCGGCCGGGCGCTGTTCGTCGACCAACCAATCGCCAACCACCCAGGTGAAGTCGCTGCCGTTGAGGTCGCGGTTACCCACCTTGATCAGCTCGCGGGTCATGAACTCCGGGCCTTGGTCCGGTACCGGCAGGCCGGCGCCCTTGAGGCGGGCACGCGGCACCTCTTCCTTTTGCACCACTTCGCCGATAACGATGTGATCAGCCTGGCCCGGCACCTTGTAGGTGGCCTGGACAAGATCGGCCGGCCAGAAGTGGCCCAGGCCGCGCACGGCGATCACCGCCAGCAGGCCGACGGTCATGATCACCGCCATGGCCACCGCGCCGCCGCTCATCCAGACGCCTGGGGCGCCGCTCTTGAACCAGCCTTTGAGGGAATCCTTTTTCACGGATCGCTACCTTTCTATCAAAGCGACGAGTATTTCTTGCGCAGACGCTGGCGAATCAGCTCGGCCAAGGTGTTCATGATGAAGGTGAACATCAGCAGCACCAGGGCGGCCAGGAACAGCACGCGATAGTGGCTGCCACCGACTTCCGATTCCGGCATTTCCACGGCCACGTTGGCGGCCAGGGTGCGCATGCCTTCGAACAGGTTCATTTCCATCACCGGGGTGTTGCCGGTGGCCATCAGCACGATCATGGTCTCGCCCACTGCCCGGCCCATGCCGATCATCAACGCCGAGAAGATGCCTGGGCTGGCGGTGAGGATGACCACGCGGGTCAGGGTCTGCCAGGGCGTCGCGCCCAGTGCCAGCGAGCCGAGGGTCAGGCTGCGTGGCACGCTGAACACCGCATCTTCGGCAATGGAATAGATGTTCGGGATGACCGCGAAGCCCATGGCGATGCCCACTACCAGGGCGTTGCGCTGGTCGTAGGTGATACCTAGGTCGTTGGTGATCCACAGGCGCATGTCGCCGCCGAAGAACCAGCTTTCCAGGTGCGGGCTCATGGTCAGGGCGAACCAGCCGGTGAACAGGATGACCGGGATCAGGATCGCCGCTTCCCAGCCATCCGGCACACGCAGGCGGATCGACTCCGGCAGGCGGCTCCAGACGAAGCCGGCCAGCAGGATGCCAAACGGCATCAGCAGGAACAGGCTGAACACACCCGGCAAGTGGCCTTCCAGGTATGGGGCCAGGAACAGGCCGGCGAAGAAGCCGAGGATCACCGTCGGCATCGCTTCCATCAGCTCGATCACCGGCTTGACCTTGCGGCGCATGCCAGGGGCCATGAAGTAGGCGGTGTAGATGGCAGCGGCAATGGCCAGCGGGGCGGCCAGGATCATCGCGTAGAACGCGGCCTTGAGGGTACCGAAGGTCAGCGGCGACAGGCTGAGCTTGGGCTCGAAGTCGGTGTTCGAAGCGGTCGATTGCCAGACGTACTTGGGTTCGTCGTAGTTCTCGTACCACACCTTGCCCCACAGCGCACTGAAGGAAACCTCCGGGTGCGGGTTGCGCAGGCTCAGCGGCAGCAGCTTGCCACCTTCTTCGATGATGATGCGGTTGGCGCGTGGCGACAGGGCCAGGATGCCAGGGCCTTCGGCAGCCGGCTCGACCAGCAAGGTACGGTGCGCGGTGCTGTGGAACACGCCCAGCTTGCCGTCGGCGTCGAGGGCGATGAAGCCCTTGCGGCGCTCTTCGGCGTCGATCTGCACGATAGGCGCCTTGCCCATCTGGAAGGTACGAATCTGCTTGAAGCGCGATTCGCCATCCGGGTCGCGGGCCATGAACCACTGGGCCAGGCCGCCCTTGGAGTCACCGATGATCAGCGAAATGCCACCGACCAGCTGGGCCGTGGCGGTAATTTCAGTGTCGGCGCTTTCAGACAACTTGTAACGGCCGTTGAGGCTCTTGTCGCGCAGGCTGAACACGTCAGCCGTGGCGCGACCGTTGATCACGTACAACCACTGCTGGCGCGGGTCGATGAAGATGTTCTTCACCGTTTCGGTCATCTGCGGCAGGGCGATACGGTTCTGCTCGGTGGTGACCTCTTCGGTCATCATGTTTTCCGTGCGAGTCAGCTCGACCACCTGCAGGTGCGCGCCAGTGGAACCGGCCAGCAGCAAGGTGTCGCCATTGACGTTGACGCTCACGTGCTCCAGCGCGCGGCCCTGTTCGTCGAGCACGAACGGCTGCTCGCCGTACGGGTAGTCGATGCCGGGGGCGATGGTTTTCTTGTTGTCGGGGTAGGTGATCTTGTAGGTGTGGTGGAACACCAGCGCCTGGCCATTGGACAAGCCAAGCACCACCAGCGGGCTGCCCGGCTGGTCGGTACTGATCGACGTGACCTGGGTGTCTGCCGGCACCGGCAGGTCGACCCGCTTGAGCGCGTTGCCGGTTTTGGTATCGAAGAACAATGCCTGGCCCTTGTCCGAAACCCGCATCCCCACCAGGTTCTGCTCTTCAAGCGCGATCATCAGCGGGTTGCCGGCATCCTGCTGCAGCCAGGTCGGCTCCAGGGCTTTCTTGCTGGTCAGCTGGGCGCCCTGGAACAGTGGCAGTACCACGTACGCCAGGTAGAAGAAGATCAGGGTGATTGCCGCCAGTACGGCAAGACCGCCGACCAGCACATACCAGCGGGTCAGGCGGTCCTTGAGCGCGCGCATGCGGCGCTTGCGTTGCAACTCGGGCGTATTGAAATCAATGCGCACGGGCTGGGAGTTTTGGGTCATGTTGGAATTGGCCAGATCATTCATGCGCACACCCTAGCGGTCCCGTGTGACAAAAACATTACAAAGTGGTGACGCGCGAAAGCCCGCCGCACAGGGAACCTGGCTTCGGACTGGAAATTCGTGGAAGAGGCCGGGCAGTGGCTCCGGCCTCTTCTTAATTACTTACTTCTTTGCAACGTTACCCGCGTGGGACAGGCCCAGGTCAGCCAGGGTCTTGTCGACGACTTTGGCCGGCAGCGGAATGTAGCCATCCTTCACCACGACCTGCTGGCCAGCTTGCGACAGCACCAGCTTGACGAACTCGGCTTCCAGCGGAGCCAGAGGCTTGTTCGGCGCCTTGTTGACGTAAACGTACAGGAAGCGCGACAGCGGGTAGCTGCCATTCAGGGCGTTGGTTTCGTTGTCTTCGACGAACTCGCCGCCTTCCTTCTTGGCCAGGGCCACGGTCTTGACGCTGGCAGTCTTGTAACCAATGCCCGAGTAACCGATGCCGTTCAGCGAAGAGCTGATCGACTGCACGACCGAAGCCGAGCCAGGCTGCTCGTTGACGTTAGGCTTGAAGTCGCCTTTGCACAGGGCTTCTTCCTTGAAGTAGCCGTAGGTGCCCGAGACCGAGTTGCGGCCGAACAGCTGGATTGGCTTGTTGGCCAGGTCGCCGGTCACACCGACGTCACCCCAGGTCTTGATCTCGGCCTTGCCACCGCACAGGCGGGTGGAGGAGAAGATGGCGTCGACCTGAGCCATGGTCAGGCCCTTGATCGGGTTGTCTTTGTGCACGAACACGGCCAGGGCATCGACGGCGACCGGGATTGCGGTCGGCTTGTAGCCGTACTTCTGCTCGAAGGCCTGCAGTTCGACGTCTTTCATCTTGCGGCTCATCGGGCCGAGGTTGGCGGTGCCTTCGGTCAGCGCGGGTGGCGCGGTGGAGGAGCCGGCTGCCTGGATCTGGATGTTTACGTTCGGATATTCCTTCTTGTAGGCCTCGGCCCACAGCGTCATCAGGTTCGCCAGGGTGTCGGAACCAACGCTGGAGAGGTTGCCCGATACACCGGTGGTCTTGGTGTAGGTCGGGATCGCAGGATCGACAGCGGCTACCGCGTTGGCGGTTGCAACGCCAGCGGCGGCAAAGGTGAGGGCCGCCATCAAACGCTTCAGTTTCATGCCTTGCTCCTAGCAGGAATATTGGGGTGTTGGATGGAACGGGCCCAAGTATCGGCAGGCCGCATGAACACGATATGACTTCATTGTGACAATTGGATGAAAGGCCATCATCGGTTATCCGGGATGGCCTGACTTGATATCGCTGGGAAACTGGCGGCGCTAAAGCTCGCGGCGATCCCTGAACATGACGTATACCGGTGCCAGCCCAGCCTGCGGCGGAAACACCACGATGTAGTCATCGAATTGAACCTGCGTCAGGTCCATGAAGCGCTCTATGATAGGCACATTGGGCATGTGCAGATAGCTAATGCTCGGCGGCCGGGAGATGTCTATCGGCGGATAGGGCGCGCTGCCCTTCTGCCACAGAACGGTAACAGGCGCCCCGGTCTCGCTAGTGAATGCGAAAGCCCGCCGACCCGCATCCCAACCAGCTTCCCGCACCCGCACGCGCGAAGGCACGATGGGGCCCTGCGTCGAGGTCATCAGCACATGACAGTAACGGGTAAAGGGTTTTACACCTTTGGTGCTGCCGGAGCGGGCACCACGCACCATCGAGCACAGACGCATGGGCAGATCCACCTCTGCCCGTTCAGCGGCCAGATCGGCCCAATCCTGCCGATCTTCGTCGAGTATTTCAGCAAGTGGCACCGTCAGCCCGAAACGCGGGTCATCGCTTGGGGTTCCCTGCACAAACTCGATTAAATCCGCATACGTACCGGGGTGGTCACCTTGCAAGGAGGTCGCCTGCCACTCCAGCTCTGCCACCGCCGAGCGCACGGTCTTGATCAGATGGCGTTGCTGTTGGGCAACGTCACCGTTCAAGCCCTGCGCCATCAGCAATGCCGGGTGCAGGTTTGAGGCATCAGCTGCCGCTACCAACGTCAAAGGCCCATGCCCTGGGCCAGCCCCGGTCGCTTTGGCCAACTGGGCAATACGTGCTTCCAGGTGTTCTATCAGTGTCACACCGCGAGCGTACAACACGGAATGACGCCCTTGCGCCATGGCCAAGGCCGCAGCATGACGCTGGCTACCGGCATTCATTTCTTGCAACGCCACGGCCTGAATCGCTGCGTCCAGGAAGGGGCTGGTAGCATCACGCACGGCAGCGTCGAGTGCGAACTTGACCGACATGTGCAACCGCTCAAGTTGAAACACTGCCTGCGCAGCTTGGTGCTGAATGGATTCCAGAGCACGCAGCGTAGCAAGGCTGAAAGCCAGTTGCTGTTCCGGCGTGCTGGCCACTGGGTCAATGGTTAGCTGTTGCTCAAGTGCAGCAAGCTGCAGCGTTGCCTGCTGCTCAGCGGCATGAACCTGCGCCACCAACTTGCGCACTTTCTCCAGGTTGCGAGTGGAAGACTGGCTGGCACGCTGTTCGCTCGCCATGCTTCGAAGCTCTCTTCGCGGCTGTAAATGCTGCCCCTTGAAGGCCGGAAGGCCATTTCTCTGGTGCCACGATTTGATTGTTGCAACGATATGCTCTGGCGAGTTTATAGCGCCGACGGCATCGGCGTTTGAGTAGAACAAAAGGTCACTACCGGCGGGGTGGCCGACTATCTGGTCGAAATGATCGATGAGAGCGTTGTGCTCAGACCTCTGAGTCTCAACGTTCCATAGCGTAGTGACTAGCGATAAGAAACTTTGCTCGTCGTGATCTTGCAGTCGACTTTCAAGCTTCATCTTCCGTGCCCCTTAAAACCAGACCGGATACAACAAAATCCTTAGTGTACGAATAAATCAAATCAATATACCCAAAGCCCGCACCGGAGAGTCGATACATATCCCACCCACCCGTCTTACCTATCGGTTCCGGCATTACCAACGGCTCGCTCGTTCTTAGAGGACTACCCCAAGCAGCTCTAACAGCGCTCTTATCTAAGCAACCGTAGGGCTCAGATAAAAAATCTTTAAATTCAGGCGCCAAATCCACTCGCCTTATGATAGTTATAGCCACCGCTTTTAACATTTTGCTGTCTGAATCAAACTCAAAACTAACACCCGGCTCCGGCTCTAGGTAAAAATCCTCCGCCCCCGGGTAAAGCTTGATACGTCGCAGATTCGGATCAAGCCCATTCTCAACTAAATCAGCATAAGTCCTGTTAACGCTTTCCAGCCAAGGCTCAACTGCTACAATCCTTTTCATGCGTCACCTTTTATTAATCAGTTTTTTGAGCAATTCTGTAAGCTCCACCTTGATACCCTCAACACGTTCAGGCGAAATTCCATTTTCTATTAAACCTTTCTTTAGTGCTTCAACATTACTGCCAATAGCTGACAAGGGATCTTTGGCATCTAGAGCTTGTTTAGCTTTGGTGTTACGCCCGCCGTACGTTTCGCTGTACTTTCGATGCACTTCTGTAGGAATAACGACAGCAGGTGCACGCCTTAGTATTTGGTATATTTCATACAGTTGCAGGTCTGGAAAATTTTTCTGTAACCATCGTTTCAATGCCGATTGAGATGGAATGTGGTCCACGCCCATGTCATCCCTTATGCTGCGACGCTCCAAGTCATTATAATTCCCAGTTTCTCCGACTTCTGCAGGTTCATTATTAACCAGCCCAGGCTCCGGCAGATCTACATCACCACCGAATCCAGGAATTATGGCCCCAGTCTCACCCGGATTCTCGCCAGGAAGTATTTCAAGACTTGGCCCCACAGGATCCAAGGTATCGCCTGGCAGAATGCCCGGCAGTAACGGCCCCTCCGGCAAGGGTGTCGGGCCGAGCAGCTCCGCGCCTGGGGCCACCAACGGCGTCCAGGTGCGTGATGGTTGGCCCTGAACAATGCCAGCATCGAACTCAAGGGCCAGACTGGCGGCGAACCACGGCTCGAACGGCAGGACCACTGCCGGCACGCCTAGAGTGTCCGCTGGTGTGTGGATTCTTAGCTGGTCAAGGTTGTAGCCAACATCAACAGCTCCAACATGACGAAGCTCAAACTCGTGTCGCGCGCCGCTCCAACTTGCTCGCGGGGCCACGGGTGGAAAACCCCTGATGATTCGACGCTGATTCACCTCATCGAATTGACCGAGCAACCCCTGCTCCGCCGCAATGGCCCGCCATACCGCGCTTTCGAATGCCGGCATGCCGGTGAACAAGCGGCCGCGTAGCTGGTTACCAACCTGCACCGGCATTGCTACGCCAGCGGCAGCGCCATTCGCGGGCCACCAGTCAGCGCCAGCGACTTGGCCATTACCGCTGACAACACCAGTACCCGCCGGCGAAACTACGAATGAAAAGTACTGGGGCAGTTGACCAGGGATACAGACGATGCAGTCATCGAAGCGAAGGTCCACGCCAGCGCCAACCTCTGCAGCTTGTGGCTCAAGCGCGAGCATCCGGCCGTTGGACGGGCTTTCCGCCACCGGGGTAGCGTTACCCAGAACGATGGTTTTCCCGTCGGGCGTCTGTGCCTCGACTCGGTAGGTATCGGTGACGGGGTCGTAAACGGCATTCCTGACCCGGACCTCCGGGGCGATTCCGGCGCCTGTGGCGGCCACCGCTATCGCACTGCCACCTGGAAGATGCTCGATCTTGATGCGCTGACCCAGACGGGCCGACCCACCCGCATCGGCGATAGCCTGAAGATCCTGCCCTGGCGCAATGCCCAGCAGGTCTGCATGTATGCCCAAACCTTCGAAGTGACGCCTGCGCTGGGCTTCGGTCAGTTCGCCATTCCCCAGCGCCGGCGAATACAGCATGGCCGTGGCCGAGAGACCGACCGCCTGACCAAGGCGGATAGCTGCAACCCTCAGCACTTCCTTGGCCGCGCTAGCAATCGCCTGCTCGATAGCCGTTGCCAGCTCAGCCGCAACCTGCGCGCCTGCCTGACCAAGCAACACGCCCCCAGCCGACGCAGCCGCTACTGGCACGGTCAGCGTGGCGGCCTCCTTCAGCCGAACAAGGCGCCGGTCTTCGTCAACCTGCTGCTTGTAGCGAATTCTGGATTCGCGCAGCTCAGCGTATTGCCGCTGACGCTCCCATTCCGCCTCCCTGGCGCGCCAGAGCTGTTCCTGTTGGGCATGTTCTACAGCCAGCTCGGCTGAGCGCTGCGACAGCTGGGCAATTGCCTCCTGCAGCAAACGAGCCTCTGAGGCCGCTACGTACGCTGTTTCCCAGCCCTGATGCAGTTGCTGCATGTGTTGCGCGGTCGCCAGCCCGGCCAGTCGGGCGGCGTATGTACCTGCATCAGCATCATGGCCAGCAAAAGCCCCGGCCAACGCCTGCCGATTCGCCAACTCAAGCTGCTTGGCGGCTATAAGCCCTTTGGTTTCGTTTTGCGCTTTGGTGATCTGGTAAAGCTGCCAACGCTCACTGCCGTCGTATTCCGGGCGTTTGCGCGCTGCGTTGATCTCCTGCTGTAGCGCCTGTGCCAAGCCTTGCGCCTGGCCAGCGAAATGCGCATCAAGCTGCACGCGCCGAACTTCACGTGCCTGGCTATGAGCCTCCACTTGCTGCCTATGTAATGCAGCCAGCATTTCGGCATGAGCCCTTGCGGCTGCCGCTTGGCGAGCCTGCTCCTGGGCTCTTGCTTGCGCCAAGGCAGCAGCACGCGCTCTGGCACGCTTCTTCTTGCGACGTCGGCTGGAACCGCCAAAGCCACCACCGAAGCCACCGCCGCCGCCAATGCTGAAGAAGCCGCCCCCGCCGCTACTGGAACCTGAGGAGCCAGGGGTGATGACAACATCACCCGTGGAACTGTCATGAAGTGTGTTTTGAGCCATACAGATTCTCCTTCTCTGTATGGCTCAGGCTGACGATCTAGCCGTCGGTCACTGCGTTACTTATTCCTCTGTCCTTGTTCACGTCTTTCAACATGTTGCAGCAAACGAGAGTCAGCCCCAGCGCAGATCAGCGCTTGTTGGCGAGCAGGTACAGCCCCACAGCCAGACCAACGGCGCACAAGCCTGCCACATAGTAGGCAGGCGCCATCGGGCTCACCTTCAGCAGCGCGGTCACCACCATCGGCGTCAAACCGCCGAAGATCGCGTAGGCCACGTTGTACGAGAACGACAGCCCGCTGAAGCGCACCGCCGCCGGGAATGCCTTGACCATTACATAAGGCACCGCGCCAATCACGCCCACGCACAGGCCGGTCACGGCATACAGCGGGAACAGCAGCTCGGGCCGGGTTGGCAGGCTGTGGTAGAAGGTCCAGGAGCTGGCCAGCAGCAGCAGGCTGCCGATCACGAACACCCGGCCCGCACCAAAGCGGTCGGCCAGGCTGCCGGCGCCGATGCAGCCAAAGCTAAGCAATACAATGGCCAGGCTGTTGGCCTTGAGCGAGTCGGTCGGGCTGATGTGGTAGAAGCTCTGCAGCAGCGCCGGGGTCATCAGGATGACCACCACGATCCCGGCCGACAGCATCCAGGTCAGCAACATCGACAGGATGATCGGGCCACGGTGGTCACGCAGCACGGCGCGCAGTGGCAGCTCCTCGGCCAGTGCCTTACGTTGCTGCATTTCGGCGAACACCGGGGTTTCGTGCAGCCAGCGGCGCAGGTAGACCGAGAACAGGCCGAACACGCCACCCAGCAGGAACGGGATACGCCAGGCGTAATCGGCCACTTCTTCCACGCTGTACACACTGTTGATCAGTGTCGCTACCAGCGAGCCAAGCAGAATGCCGGCGGTCAGGCCTGCCGTCAGGGTACCGCAGGCGTAGCCAGTGTTGCGCGCTGGCACATGCTCGGAGACGAACACCCAGGCACCCGGCACCTCGCCGCCGATCGCCGCGCCTTGGATCACGCGCATCAGCAACAGCAGGATAGGTGCCCACATGCCGATTTGTGCATACGTCGGCAGCAGGCCCATGATCAGGGTCGGCACGGCCATCATGAAAATGCTCAGGGTGAACATCTTCTTGCGCCCGAGCAGGTCGCCGAAATGGGCCATGATGATGCCGCCCAACGGCCGCGCCAGGTAGCCAGCGGCGAAGATGCCGAACGTTTGCATCAGGCGCAGCCACTCCGGCATGTCGGCCGGGAAGAACAACTTGCCCACCACCGTGGCGAAGAACACGAAAATAATGAAGTCGTAGAACTCCAGCGCGCCGCCCAAGGCGGACAGTGAGAGGGTCTTGTAGTCACTGCGGGTCAGCGGCCGCGAGGGCTGCTCGATACTGCTCGGCACGGAAGTCATCGCTCGTTGTTCTCTTTGTAGGGCATGCAGGCCGCTTGGCACGCGGCTTCTGGATTGGGAGACAAGCGAAGATAGCAAATTGCCGAGCTGCGCCGAAAGCGATACAAAATCCCTACAGATATTCATGAATGCACGGTCGTCGCTGGCCGTTATGCTCTATATACTGGCAGTTCGTAGGAAAAGGTTGCTGCTAGCGTGGGATGTTGTGCGAAAACTCCGGTCTTTATGTCAGGCGGTTTCGCAGAGTTTCCCTACGGCCGCCCAGTGAAACGAAATCGGCGTAGTATGTTTCAAGCTGAATCGTTTACCCGGCCTTTGCGCCACACCAACGAAAGCGTCACGGGTCAGAGGCCCCATCGCATGATTGAGCTCGAACAAGAAGATCCGATCCCGCAAGGCGACCTGGCCTTGCAGATCACCGCACTGCCGCGCGAGACCAACGGGTTTGGCGACATCTTCGGCGGCTGGCTGGTTGCCCAAATGGATTTGGCCGGCACCGCCATGGCCAGCCGTGTTGCTGGCGGCCGCGTGGCCACCGTGGCCATCGACCGCATGGCCTTCCTGGTACCGGTGGCAGTAGGCGCGCAGCTGTCGTTCTACACCCAGACCCTGGAAATCGGCCGCAGCTCGATCCAGATGATGGTCGAAGTGTGGAGCGACGACCCGCTGTCCAGCGAATGGCGCAAGGTCACCGAAGCGGCATTCGTCTTCGTCGCCATCGACGGCAGTGGCCGCACCCGCTCCGTGCCTCGTCGCTGAGCCACGCCGGCGGTAAACTCATTGCATGTGCCCGGGTCCAAGGCCCACTGGCAATCAATGAGATGAACGCAATGGCTACCTTCCAGGTCGTAACCGAGCAACATGGCGAACTCAACTGCTGGCGTATCAGCAGCGACCGCGCCGAACTCCTGATCGCCCAGCAGGGCGCACAGATCCTCAGCTACCAGCGGGTGGGCGAACCACCGCTGCTGTGGCTGAGCGACCAGGCCATCTTCCGCCAGGGCAAGTCGGTACGCGCCGGGGTACCGGTGTGCTGGCCGTGGTTTGGCAACCTGCAACGCAACCCCGAGGCCGTGCAGGCCATGTACCACGCTGAGCAGGCACCTGCTCACGGGCTGGCGCGCTCGCGTGACTGGCAGTTGCTGGGCATCGAGGAGGTGGGCGGCGACCTGCGCATTGAATTCGGACTGCCTGAAGCGCAGGGCGACCTGCCCGGCTGGCCTCATGACGTCGAGTTGAAGCTGGTGGTGGAGCTGGGCGAGGCGCTGAAGCTGAACCTGACCAGCCGCAACATGGGCAATACCTCCGTTACTATCAGCCAAGCCCTGCACAGCTACTTTGCCGTCAGCGATGTACGCCAGGCACGGGTCGAAGGGGTCGAGGGGCTGGGTTATATCGAAACCCTGGCGGACTGGGAACAGCGCCAGCAGCTGGGAGCACTGGCGTTTACCGGGGAGACTGACCGGATTTACCTCGACACTCCATCGCGACTGAGCATTGTCGACCCGCATTGGAACCGGCGAGTTACCTTGACCAGCAATGGATCACGTTCGGCGGTGATCTGGAACCCCTGGACCGAGCGGGCGCGGGAGCTGGCAGATATGGCCGACGATGGCTGGCAGCGAATGCTGTGCATCGAAACGGCGAATGTGTGGGATGACCTGGTGGAACTGAAGCCGGGGGCAAGTCATTCGCTGGGACTGCAGATCGGTTGTGAAATGATCTGAGTTTTGCCGTGGTTTTTCGGGCCCCTTCGCGGGTTTACCCGCGAAGGGGCCCGTGCAGATAATCAGAGGTCTGCGTCTTCCACCACCCTCACCTTCCCCGCATCCAGCGCATAGGCCGCATCGGCCAGGTCGTTGCTGACCTTTTCCACCTTCAGCTTGCCGCTGACCCACAGCGGTGTGTAGATGTCATCGATCTTCAACCCTTTCGGGTAGCGCACCAGTACCAGCTGGTTCGGCGGCGGTGGCGGCACATGGATGCACGCACCTGGGTACGGCACCAGGAAAAACAGCGTGCTGTTGCCCTTGGCATCGCTTTCCAGCGGCACCGGGTAACCGCCCAAGCGGATTTCCTTGCCGTTCATGGCCGCCACGGTCTTGGTCGAGTACATCACCGCCGGCAAGCCCTTGCTCTGCTTGAGGCCACCCTTGTCGGTAAAGGTGCCCATGGCTTCTGGCGAGTTGTGGTCGATTTCGGGCATTTGCTCGAGCGCCTTCTGGTCCGACTTGGGCATCAGCTCCAGCCAGTCGGTTTCAGGCAGTTCAGCATGGGCCAGGGCGCTGGCCAACAGCAGGGGGACAAGGAAAAAGGCACGCATGGAAATGCTCGGCAACTCGGATGAATTGCCGGGCATTCTAACCAGTATTCAGCGTTTCTTGATGAATCCGTAGATCACCAGAAGGATGACCGCACCAATCAAGGCGCCAAGGAAGCCTGCTGCCTGCCCAGCCTGGTAAATGCCCAGCGCCTGGCCGCCATAGGTGGCCAACAGGGAGCCGGCAATACCCAGCAGGATGGTCATGATCCAGCCCATGCTGTCGTCGCCCGGCTTGATGAAGCGGGCCAGCAGGCCGACGATGAGGCCGATGAAGATGGTTCCAATGATGCCCATGGCAATCCCTCTGCAGTGAATATGGAACAAGCCAAAGCCTAGACGGCCTTTGGCTTGTTGCCATGTTCAGAGGGCAAGCCGCTTGCAGAAGTTCGATTTGCAGCCCGATCAGTTGCTGATCAGTGCCTCTACTTCGGCAATCTTGCGTTCAAGGGTGGCCATGTCCTGGCAGCGCAGGGTGGCATGGCCAACCTTGCGGCCAACCTTGAAGGCCTTGCCATAGTGGTGCAGGTGGCAGTCGGCGATGGCGACGACCTTGTCCACGGCCGGCACTTCACCGATGAAGTTGAGCATCGCGCTCTCGCCCACCTTGGCGGTCGAGCCCAGCGGCAGGCCGGCAACGGCCCGCAGGTGGTTCTCGAACTGGCTGCACTCGGCGCCTTCGATGGTCCAGTGCCCGGAGTTGTGCACGCGCGGGGCGATTTCGTTGGCCTTCAGGCCGCCGTCCACCTCGAAGAACTCGAAGGCCATCACGCCAACGTAATCCAGCTTCTGCAACACACGGCCGACGTAGTCTTCGGCCAGGGCCTGCAGCGGATGTGCCTGGCTGGCCACCGACAGGCGCAGGATGCCGCTTTCGTGCGTATTGTGCACCAGCGGGTAGAAGCGGGTTTCGCCATCGCGGGCACGTACAGCCACCAGCGACACCTCGCCAGTGAACGGCACGAAGCCTTCCAGCAGGCATGGCACGCTGCCCAGCTCGGCGAAGGTACCGACCACGTCTTCTGGCGTGCGCAGCACCTTCTGGCCCTTGCCGTCGTAACCCAGGGTGCGGGTTTTCAGTACGGCTGGCAGGCCGATGCTGGCCACCGCCGCCTCCAGGTCTGCCTGCGAGAGGATGTCGGCGAAGGCCGGGGTGGGAATGCCCAGGTCGCGGAACATGCTCTTTTCGAACAGGCGGTCACGGGCGATGCGCAGCGCTTCGGCGCTGGGGTACACCGGCACGAACTGCGAGAGGAAGGCCACGGTCTCGGCCGGGACGCTTTCGAACTCGAAGGTGACCAGGTCGACTTCGTCGGCCAACTGGCGCAGGTGGTCCTGGTCGCCGTAGTCGGCACGCAGGTGCTCGCCCAGGGGCGCGGCGCAAGCGTCCGGCGCCGGGTCGAGGAAGGCGAAGTTCATGCCCAGCGGGGTGCCCGCCAGGGCCAGCATGCGGCCCAGCTGGCCGCCACCGATTACACCGATCTTCATGGGTTGAGCCTCAAGCCTGGCGCGGGTCTGGGTTGTCCAGCACGGTGTCGGTCTGTTCCGTGCGGAACTGCTTCAACGCCGCGTGGTACTGCGGGTACTTGGCGCCAAGGATGCTGGCCGACAGCAATGCAGCGTTGACCGCACCGGCACGGCCGATGGCCAGGGTGGCAACCGGCACGCCAGCAGGCATCTGCACGATCGACAGCAGCGAATCGACGCCCGACAGCATCGACGACTGCACCGGCACGCCCAGCACCGGCAGATGGGTCTTGGCGGCGCACATGCCTGGCAGGTGGGCTGCGCCACCGGCACCGGCGATGATCACCTCGATGCCACGGCCCTCGGCCTCCTCGGCATACTGGAACAGCAGATCCGGGGTGCGGTGAGCGGAAACCACCTTCACTTCGTAGGGAATGCCGAGTTTTTCCAGCATATCGGCGGTGTGGCTAAGGGTGGACCAATCGGACTTGGAGCCCATGATCACGCCAACCAGTGCACTCATCGTCGAGCCTCTTCGCTTGTGCGCCCGCAGGCGCGTCAAAAAACAACAAGCCACGCGGGACGACCGGCGTGGCTTGTTTGCTGATCAGGACCGGATGCATCCGGTCGAAAGGCCGCGCAGTATACCGTAAGGTAGTGCGATTAAGGCACCCCGGCGACCAACTGTCGGGCCTTATTTTTCGGGGCTTTGGCTGACTTTTGGGTCAACCGCCGCCGCCCCCTCGAGCTTGCGCCACAACAGCCTGACGTTGGCCTTGCGCACCAGGGCGCAGCGGTACAGGCGAATTTCCAGTGGCACATGCCACTGGCTGCCGCCGCAGACAGCCAGTTCGCCCCGCTCCAGCTCGCCTCGCATCGACAGGCGTGGCACCCAGGCGATGCCCAGGCCTTCCAACGCCATGCTTTTAAGGCTGTCGGCCATGGCGGTTTCATAGACGGTGGTATAACGCAGGTTGCGCTGGCGCAGCAGCAAATTCACCGACCGCCCGAGGAATGCACCCGCGGTATAGGCCAGCAGCGGCACGCTGCCCTCGCCTTCCAGGTCGAACAATGGCTTGCCTTCAGCATCCACTGCACACACCGGCAGCATTTCCGTAGTGCCCATGTGCAGCGACGGGAAGATCTCGGCATCCATCTGCAGGGCCGCATCCGGGTCGTAGAAAGCCAGCATCAGGTCACAGCCGCCCTCGCGCAATGCGTGCACGGCATCTCCGACGTTAGTCGCAACCAGGCGGGTGGCGATGTTCAAACCGTCGTTGCGCAACTGGGCAACCCAACGGGGGAAAAAGCCTGATGCCAAGGAGTGTGCCGCCGCTACCTGAACCACCTCGCCCTGCCCACCCTCAAGGTGATGTAAATGGCGGAGAATTTCGCCCAACTGGTCGACAACGGTGCGCGCTGTGACGAGAAAAAGCTGCCCGGCTTCGGTCAGTTCGATCGGTGTGCGGGAACGGTTCACCAGTTGCAGGCCCAGCGCCGCTTCAAGGCTGCGAATGCGCCGGCTGAAGGCCGGTTGGGTCACGAAACGCCGCTCTGCCGCCTGGGAAAAACTGCGGGTAGCGGCCAGCGCACTGAAGTCTTCCAGCCATTTGCTTTCAAGGTTCACGAAGCACATCTCCCGGCATGCACCAAAATGGAACACGCTCGAATGTCAATTGGCGTCACACGAAACACTATGCCGTTTGTGCATAGGTTAGCGTGCAACAGCATTGGCCGCAAAATCACCTTCAGGCCTAGGATTGGCGCCATTCCGGCATGTGCCGGGTCAAAATCGAGATGATATACATCATGTCCTCCGCTGCATCGTTCCGCGTCGAAAAAGACTTGTTGGGTACCCTTGAAGTTCCTGCAGATGCCTACTACGGCATCCAGACCCTGCGCGCTGCCAACAACTTCCACCTCTCCGGTGTTCCACTGTCGCACTACCCGAAGCTGGTCGTGGCCCTGGCCATGGTCAAGCAGGCCGCTGCCGACGCCAACCGTGAGCTGGGTCACCTGAGCGATGCCAAGCACGCTGCCATCACCGCAGCCTGCGCCCGCCTGATCAAAGGCGATTACCACGACCAGTTCGTGGTGGACATGGCCTTGGTTGACGGTTTTCTTGAGCTGGAACGCTCAAGTGGAAAATTGGAGTGGAGCGCCATCCTGCAGAAGATGGCGAGCGACCTTGGATTCTCGAAGATCCTGTTCGGCCTGTTGCCTAAGGACAGCCAGGACTACGAGAACGCCTTCATCGTCGGCAACTACCCGGCCGCCTGGCGCGAGCATTACGACCGGGCTGGCTACGCGCGGGTCGACCCGACGGTCAGTCACTGTACCCAGAGCGTACTGCCGATTTTCTGGGAACCGTCCATCTACCAGACGCGAAAGCAGCACGAGTTCTTCGAGGAAGCCTCGGCCGCCGGCCTGGTGTATGGGCTGACCATGCCGCTGCATGGTGCTCGCGGCGAACTCGGCGCGCTGAGCCTCAGCGTGGAAGCGGAAAACCGGGCCGAGGCCAACCGTTTCATAGAGTCGGTCCTGCCGACCCTGTGGATGCTCAAGGACTACGCACTGCAGAGCGGTGCCGGACTGGCCTTCGAACATCCGGTCAGCAAACCGGTGGTTCTGACCAGCCGGGAGAAGGAAGTGTTGCAGTGGTGCGCCATCGGCAAGACCAGTTGGGAGATATCGGTTATCTGCAACTGCTCGGAAGCCAATGTGAACTTCCATATGGGAAATATTCGGCGGAAGTTCGGTGTGACCTCCCGCCGCGTAGCGGCCATTATGGCCGTTAATTTGGGTCTTATTACTCTCTGAATGATCCAAGGCGGTGCTGGTACTTCTACCAACATGAACGCCAACGAAGTCATTGCCAACGTTGCACTGGAGGCCATGGGCCACCAGAAGGGTGAGTACCAGTACCTGCACCCGAACAACGACGTGAACATGGCGCAGTCGACCAACGACGCCTACCCGACCGCTATCCGTCTGGGCCTGCTGCTGGGTCACGACGCACTGCTGGCCAGCCTCGACAGCCTGATTCAGGCCTTCGCTGCCAAGGGTAAAGAATTCGACCACGTACTGAAGATGGGCCGTACCCAGCTGCAGGACGCCGTACCGATGACCCTGGGCCAGGAATTCCGCGCCTTCGCCACCACCATGACCGAAGACCTGCAGCGCCTGCGCTCGCTGGCCCCGGAACTGCTGACCGAAATCAACCTGGGCGGTACCGCCATCGGCACCGGCATCAACGCCGACCCTGGCTACCAGGCTCTGGCCGTACAGCGCCTGGCCGCCATCAGTGGCCAGCCGCTGGTACCGGCTGCCGACCTGATCGAAGCCACTTCCGACATGGGCGCCTTCGTGCTGTTCTCCGGCATGCTCAAGCGTACCGCGGTCAAGCTCTCGAAAATCTGTAACGACTTGCGTCTGCTGTCCAGCGGCCCGCGCACCGGCATCAACGAGATCAACCTGCCAGCGCGTCAGCCAGGCAGCTCGATCATGCCAGGCAAGGTCAACCCGGTTATCCCGGAAGCCGTCAACCAGGTGGCCTTCGCCATCATGGGCAACGACCTGGCCCTGACCGTCGCCGCCGAAGGTGGCCAGCTGCAGCTGAACGTGATGGAGCCGCTGATCGCCTACAAGATCTTCGACTCGATCCGCCTGCTGCAACGCGCCATGGACATGCTGCGCGAGCACTGCATCGTCGGCATCACCGCCAACGAACAGCGCTGCCGTGAACTGGTCGAGCACTCGATCGGCCTGGTCACTGCACTGAACCCGTACATCGGCTACGAAAACGCCACCCGTATCGCCCGCGTTGCCCTGGAAAGCGGCCGCGGCGTGCTGGAACTGGTGCGTGAAGAGAAGCTGCTGGACGACGCGATGCTCGACGACATCCTGCGTCCAGAAAACATGATCGCCCCGCGCCTGGTTCCGCTGAAGTCGTAACCAGCCCGCTGCAAACAGTCTCACCAGGTTAAGGGACTAGACACCTCTCAACCTTTCAAGGCCCGAGCCTATGCTTCGGGCCTTTTTTTTGCCTGATGGTTTTGCCGCCACCAGGCGGCCTCGGATATCGGCACACAACTTGCTCCATAATGCGTCCCAGGCCAACGGGATTACCCAGCATGCTGCACAGTCACCTGACCACCCTCAATGCGGTTTCGCTGATCCTCAATGTCTTTCAGGCAGACGGTTGCGAGGCCTCGGCACTGCTGGCCGGCAGCGGCATCGGCCCGGCAGACCTGGGCCACGCCGATGCGCGCATCACCACCCAGCAGGAACTGCAGGTGTGCGCCAACGCAGTGGCCCGGCGTGAGGACATCGGCCTGGAGCTGGGCCGGCGCATGCATGTGTCGTGCTACGGCATGCTCGGTTACGCCCTGCTCTCCAGTGCCACTTTGGGTGACGCCTTGCGCCTGGCGCTGCAGTATCCGGCACTGCTGGGAACAGTCTTCAAGCTGCGTTTGCTCGACGACGGCCAGCGCGTCTGGTTCAGCGCCAGCGACTATCACGACAGCCCTGCGCTGAGCGCGTTCAACGCAGAGTTCTGCCTGGTTTCGCTGAAAGTCATCTGCGACGACCTGCTTGGCCGCCCGTTGCCGCTGCTGGGCACCCGTTTCGAGCACCCTCGTCCTGGTTACCACACACGCTATGCCGATGCGTTCCAATGCCCGATCGGCTTCTCCGCCGAGGACAATGCCTTTGCCTTCGAAAGGCGCTGGCTGGATATGCCGCTGCCGCTGGCCGACCCGATTACCCACAAGGCCATGAGTGAACGCTGCCGACGCCTGAACCTGGAGTTCACGGGCCGCCAGGCCTGGCTAGGGCGGATTCGCCAGCTGCTGGTGCAGCAGTTGGACGCAGCACCGGGGCTGGAAGGGCTGGCGAGGCAGATGAACTGCTCGTCGCGCACCCTGCGTCGGCATTTACAGGCGTTGGGCTGCAGTTATCAACAGCTGCTGGACGAGCTAAGGTTCGAACGGGCCAAGCAGTTGTTGGCAGACGAGCAAATGCCGATTTACCGGATTGCCGAGACCTTGGGCTTCAGTGAGACGGCCAGCTTTCGGCATGCGTTCCAACGCTGGAGTGGTGTGGCGCCCAGCCACTTTCGCGGTTGAGCTGCTGCGGCCAAAGCGCTTGGCCATATCGATCCCCTTTTGGCCATTTGCGTCGTTCTCCCGTACTGATCCGCCCATGACAATGGACCCACGCCAGTACCCACCGGAGAACAACAATGCTGACGATCTATTCCGATGACCACCGCCTGCACCACGGCCGCTGCGAGCTGATCGACGGCAAGCTGATGCCCTGCTTCGAAATGCCTTCGCGTGCAGACCATGTGCTCGACCAGGTAAAAAAGCGCAACCTCGGCGATATCCAAGGCCCTACCGATTTCGGCCGCGCGCCGTTGCTTCGCATCCACAGCGCCGACTACCTGAACTTCTTCGAGGGCGCCTGGGCCCGCTGGGCCGCATTGGGCCATGAGGGCGACCTGCTACCCTTCACCTGGCCTGCACGCACCCTGCGCCAGGTAAAACCCACTGGCCTGCACGGTGAGCTGGGCTACTACAGTTTCGATGCCGGTGCACCGATCACCGCCGGCACTTGGCAAGCGGCCTACAGCGCCGCCCAGGTCGCCCTTACCGCCCAGGCAGCGATCCAACAAGGTGCCCATTCGGCCTTCGCGCTGTGCCGTCCGCCAGGGCACCACGCCGCTGGCGAAGTGATGGGTGGCTACTGCTACCTCAACAACGCCGCCATCGCCGCTCAGGCCTTCCTCGACCAAGGCCGGCGCAAGGTTGCCATCCTCGACGTCGACTACCACCACGGCAACGGAACCCAGGACATCTTCTACAGCCGCGACGATGTGTTCTTTGCCTCGATCCACGGCGACCCGCAGGATGAATTCCCGTTCTTCCTCGGCTATGCCGATGAAACCGGCGAAGGCGCCGGCGAGGGCTGCAACATCAACTACCCCTTGCCGGCCGGTAGCGACTGGGCTGCCTGGAGTGCCGCCCTGGAAGACGCCTGCCAGCGCATCGCCCGCTATGACGCCGACGTACTGGTGATCTCCCTGGGTGTGGACACCTTCAAGGATGACCCCATCTCGCAGTTCAAGTTGGACAGCCCGGACTACCTGGAGATGGGCCAGCGCATCGGCCAGCTGGGCAAGCCGACCTTGTTCGTGATGGAAGGCGGCTACGCTGTGGAAGAAATCGGTATCAACGCGGTCAATGTGCTGGAAGGCTTCCAGCGCGCCCAGCCAGGAGCCCGGTAATGGTCCGACTCAAGCGTCTGCTCACCCCGTTCATCGCTGCCACCCTGTTCACCGGTGCCCTGCACGCCCAAGCGGAGCAGCGCACCCTGCGTGTGTATAACTGGTTCGATTACATCACCCCGCAGACCTTGACCGACTTCCAGAAGGACAGCGGCGTCAAACTGGTGTACGACATCTTCGACACCAACGAAGCACTGGAGGCCAAGCTGCTCACCGGCAACTCCGGCTATGACGTGGTGGTGCCGTCCAACGTGTTCCTCGCCAAACAGATCGAAGCCGGGGTTTTCCAGCCGCTGGACCGCAGCAAGCTGCCGAACTGGCAACACCTGGACCCGGCGCTGATGAAGCTGATCGAAGCCAACGACCCAGGCAACAAGTTTGCCGTGCCGTATATGTATGGCACCGTGTTGATCGGCTTCAACCCGGCCAAGGTCAAGGCGGCGCTGGGCGACAATGCGCCGGTGGACAGCTGGGACCTGATCTTCAAGGAAGAGAACAT
>NZ_JBFPFV010000004.1:0-16400 GCF_047978165.1 Pseudomonas sp. LFS074
CGCCAAGCTCAAGCAGTGCGGCGTAGCCCTGCTCGACTCGCCATCGGAGATCATGCCTCTGGCCCTGCAGTACCTGGGCTTGCCGCCGAACAGCGACAAACCGGCCGACTACAAGAAGGCCGAGGAACTGATGCTGAAGATTCGCCCGCATATCACCTACTTCCATTCCTCGAAGTACATGGCAGATATTGCCAATGGCGACATCTGCGTGGCAGTAGGCTACAGCGGCAGCTTCTCGCAGGCCGCCAACCGCGCCCGTGAGGCGAAAAATGGCGTGGTGGTGGACATGCGCCTGCCCAAGGAAGGCGCGCCGATCTGGTTCGACATGCTGTCGATTCCGAAGGGCGCGGCCAACCCGGAGGATGCGCATGCGTTCATCAACTACCTGCTGCGACCCGAGGTGATCGCACCCATCAGCGACTTCGTTGGGTATCCGAACCCGAACAAAGATGCGACCGCCAAGGTGAACCCGACGATTCGCAACAACCCCAACCTGTACCCGACGGCCGAGGCGATGGCCAAGCTGTATACCCTCAAGCCCCTGGCACGGGATGCCGAACGGGCGCGAACCCGGGCCTGGACGCGGATCAAGTCCGGCACCTGAGTCACCCACGAAGGGCCGCACAGCGGCCCCATTCACTTTCTCCAGGCTTTGCGCAGCTTCATCAGGGCCTCGGCAATCTCACCCTCCGGCACCGCCGCAAACCCCAGCACCAAGCCCGCTCGCTTATCCACAGGCACATCGCTATCCGCCAACCAGAAATTGCTCAGCGGTGTTACCTCCACGCCCACCGCCTCCGCTCTTGCCACCAGTTCCTGCTCTTTCGCAAAGTTATCCACATCGACCTTCACATGCAGCCCGGCCGCCACTTCCGGCATTGCGCCCAACCCCGGAACATCCACTGGCCAACCGGCCTTGAGCACATTGCGCCGGTTCAACGCCGCCTTGCGCATACGGCGGATATGCCGCTGAAAATGCCCGCGGGCCATGAACTCGGCCATCACGCACTGGCTGCTGACCTCCGAATGCCGCACCGCTAGCGCCTTGCCCTGGCTGAACGCCTGCGCCAGCTGCGGCGGGAGCACCAGATAGCCCAGGCGTAACGCCGGGAAGGCGATCTTGCCAAAGGTGCCGACATACAGCACCCGCCCGTGCCGGTCGAGCGCTGCCAGCGGGGCCAGCGGCGCGCCACTGTAGCGATACTCGCCGTCGTAGTCGTCCTCGATGACCCAGCCATCGCTGCGTTCCGCCCAGGCCAGCAATGCCAGGCGGCGCGCCAGGCTCATGGTCACCCCGGTCGGGTACTGGTGAGCAGGCGTGACATAGGCCAGCCGGCAATCCGGCCGTTGCTCGAGCCGGCCGCAATCCATGCCGTCTTCATCCACCGGCACGCCAAACACTCGGCCACCCGCCAGCGTGAAAGCATGACCGGCCGCCCGATAGCCTGGGTTTTCCACAGCCACACCGTCGCCAGGTTGCAGCAGCAGCTGTGCACAAAGGCTGATGGCCTGCTGCGCACCACTGGTGATCACAATTTGTTCAGCCGTGCAGCTCAGCCCGCGCGAGCGGCGCAGGTAAGCCGCGATCAACTCGCGTAAAGCCGGCTCACCTGCCGGATCACCGTAGCCCAGCTGTTCAGGGGAAGGGTTGCGCCAGAAACCCGCCTGCAGCTTGGCCCAGACGTCAAATGGGAACAGGTCGAATGCCGGAATACCGACGCGAAAAGCACGAGGCGCACCGCTTCTTGGCGAGGGCAAATGACCACTTTTCAAGCGCTGTAAAGGCTCGCTCAAACGTCGATCGCTGGATAAATCATCAGTATTTCCAACGGAAAATGTGGATAACCCTGTTGATAAACCCAGGGATAACTCTGTGGATACTTGTGTGGATAGTTTCGGAAGCTGGCTAACGTACGTGCCATCACCGACGCGGCTTTCGATGTAGCCTTCGGCATACAGTTGGTCATAGGCACGCACCACGCTGTTGCGTGACAGCGCCAGCATGCCCGCCAGGTCACGTGTGGCCGGCAGCCGCGTGCCACTGCTCAGGCGCCCATCCAGCACCCGCGCCCGTAACGCCTGATAAAGCTGCTGGCTAAGCCCGCGACGGCGATCAAGGGCGATGCCGGCAGGGTCGAAAGGCAGTATGAGGGGCTGCTGGCTCATGGCATTGGACCTATCAAATCAGACAGTAATGGCTCTTACCCAGAACCAATAGCCTGCCTAGGATGAAGCCATTCGACAAGGATCCCGCCCATGTACAACAGCAAACCCCACCAGGAACACGACCTCGCCCGCCTGCACCAACACATGCTGGACACCCGCCTGGCCGTTCTGGTCAGCCACGGCGAGCAGGGCCTGCTGGCCACGCACCTGCCGGTGCTGGTCGATACCGCTGAGGGCGAGTTCGGCACAGTGTATGCCCACCTGGCCCGGGCCAACCGCCAATGGCAAGACCTCGAGCAAGGCGGCGAAGCGCTGCTGGTGTTCCCCGGCGCCGATGCCTATGTCAGCCCCAGCTACTACCCAAGCAAGGCCGATAACCCCAAGGTGGTGCCGACCTGGAACTACCTGGCTGTGCACGCCTATGGCCCGGCCGATGTTATCCATGAGGCCGAGCCGCTGCTGGCGATCGTAAGCCGCCTGACCGACCGACACGAACAGGGGCGCAGCGAACCGTGGAAGGTCACCGATGCCCCTGCTGACTACCTCGACGGCATGCTCCGCGCCATCGTCGGGGTCCGCCTGCCCATCGCCCGCCTGCAAGGCGCGCGCAAGCTCAGCCAGAACCGCTCCGAGCAAGACATCGCCGGTGTGTGCGAAAGCCTGAGCGCCAGTACCGATCAACAAGACAACCAACTCGCGGCGCACATGCGCCAACTCTGAAGGAATAGCCCCATGTCTAGCGTTACCCTGCGCCCTGTCACCGCCCAAGATCACGCCGCCTGGCAGGCCCTGTGGCAGGCCTACTTGCACTTCTACGAAACCGAGTTGGCCGATGAAGTCAGCCAGAGCACCTGGCAGCGCCTGCTCGACCCTAACGAGCCAACCCATTCGGCACTGGCCTGGGTCGATGGCAAGGCCGTGGGGATGGTCAACTTCATCTACCATCGCTCCAACTGGAGCATCGAGAATGCCTGCTACCTGCAAGACCTGTACGTGGACAGCACGCAGCGTGGCCTGGGCATCGGTCGGCAACTGATCGAACACGTCTACACCACCGCCAAGGCCGATAACTGCAGCAAGGTGCACTGGCTGACCCACGAAACCAACGCCACCGCCATCAGCCTGTATCAGCAGGTTGCCGAGCGCTCGGGCTTCATCCAATTCCGCAAAGGTTTGTAGGCCAGATATGACTGACGCATTGAACTGGAAACCCGCCGCAACACCCAAGGCCGAGCCAATCGAAGGCCGCTTCATCCGCCTGGAAAAGCTCGACCCGGTGCGCCATGGCAACGACCTCTGGGAGGTACTGCAGGGGCCAGCCTCCGACCCAGTGCTGTGGGACTACCTGCCCTACGGCCCATTCGCCGAACGTGCCGCCTTCGATCGCTGGCTGGAAGGCAACGCTGCAGGCCAGGACCCGCTGTACTACACCGTCATCGACCGCGCTAGTGGCCAGGCCCAGGGCATCCTCACCCTGATGTCGATCGTGCCCGACCACGGCCGAATCGAAATCGGCCATATCGCTTTCGGCGCCCCCATGCAGCGCACGCCCAAGAGCACCGAGGCGGTGTACCTGCTGGGCAAGCTCGGCTTCGAACTGGGCAACCGCCGGCTGGAGTGGAAGTGCAATAACGCCAACGCCCGCTCGAAGCGTGCAGCGGAGCGATTTGGCTTCACCTACGAAGGGGTTTTCCGCAAACACCTGGTGGTGAAGGACCACAACCGCGATACGGCCTGGTATTCGATTACCGATGATGAATGGCCGGCGGTGGCTGCCGGCTTCGAGCGGTGGCTGGGTGAGGATAATCAGCAGCCAGGCGGGCAGCGACAAACATTGGAAGCGTGCCGCAACGGTTGATTTTTGTATTGGCTTGCTGGCGACAGGGCCATCAAATGCAGCACAAAAAAAAGGGGAGCATCCGCTCCCCAGAGGTAAACCGCTTGTGGATGAAGGCCTGAATCAGCCCTCGATCTCGATCAGGATTTCACCCGGCGTCACGCGATCGCCCTTGGCCACATGGATGGCGACGACCTTGCCGGCGATGGCCGCCTGCACTTCGGTCTCCATCTTCATGGCTTCGGTGATCAGCACGGCCTGACCGGCCTTGACCACGTCACCTTCCTTGACCAGCACATCGACGATGTTGCCTGGCATGGTGGTGCTGACGTGGCCTGGGTCGGTGGCTTGCTTGCGTTTGCTGCCGCCGCCGCCGACGAATTCGTTGAGTGGTTCGAACACCACTTCTTCCGGCATGCCGTCGATGGACAGGTAGAAGTGGCGCTTGCCTTCGGCCTTCACACCCACACCCGTGATGTCGACGCGGTAGGTTTCGCCGTGCACGTCGATGACGAACTCGGTCGGTACGCCTTCACCGCCAGGGGCAGAAACGGCGCCAGCTTCTGGAATCGGCAGCAGGGCTTCCGGGGTGAGCGTGCCGGCTTCGCGTTCTTCGAGGAACTTGCGGCCAATGTCCGGGAACATGGCAAAGGTCAGCACGTCCTCTTCACAGCGGGCCAGGGCGCCGATGTCGGTACGCAGCTTGGCCATCTCCGGCTTCAGCAGGTCGGCCGGGCGCACGTCGATCACTTCTTCGCTGCCGATCGCCTGGCGGCGCAGTTGCTCGTTGACCACACCTGGCGCCTTGCCGTAACCGCCTTGCAGGTACAGCTTCACCTCGTTGGTGATGGTCTTGTAGCGCTCGCCGGCCAGCACGTTGAAGAACGCCTGGGTGCCGACGATCTGCGAGGTCGGCGTTACCAGCGGCGGGTAACCAAGGTCTTCACGCACACGTGGGATCTCAGCCAGCACTTCGTTCATGCGGTTGAGCGCACCCTGCTCTTTCAACTGGTTGGCCAGGTTGGAAATCATGCCGCCCGGCACCTGGTTGACCTGCACGCGGGTGTCCACGGCGGTGAACTCGCTTTCGAACTGGTGGTACTTCTTGCGCACGGCGTAGAAGTACAGGCCGATTTCCTGCAGCAGTTCCAGGTCCAGGCCGGTATCGAACTCACTGCCCTTGAGCGCGGCAACCATCGACTCGGTACCCGGGTGGCTGGTGCCCCAGGCGAAGCTGGAAATGGCGGTGTCGATGTGGTCTGCACCGTTTTCCACAGCCTTGAGCTGGCACATGGCCGCCAGGCCGGCGGTGTCGTGGGAGTGGATGAACACCGGCAGCGACTGCTCGGCCTTCAGCGCCTTGACCAGCTCGCCAGTGGCGAATGGGGTCAGCAGGCCGGCCATGTCCTTGATCGCTACCGAGTCGCAACCCATGGCTTCCATCTGCTTGGCTTGGTTCACGAAGGCTTCGATGGTGTGCACCGGGCTGGTGGTGTAGGCGATGGTGCCCTGGGCGTGCTTGCCGGCGGCCTTGACCGCTTCGATGGCCACGCGCAGGTTACGCACGTCGTTCATGGCGTCGAAAATACGGAAAACATCGATGCCGTTGACCGCAGCCTTGGCGACGAAAGCTTTGACCACGTCGTCGCTGTAGTGGCGGTAGCCCAGCAGGTTTTGGCCGCGCAGCAGCATTTGCAGGCGAGTATTGGGCAGTGCTGCACGCAGCTTGCGCAGGCGCTCCCACGGGTCTTCCTTGAGGAAGCGCACGCAGGCGTCGAAGGTGGCGCCACCCCAGACTTCCAGCGACCAGTAGCCGACTTTGTCGAGCTTGTCGCAGATCGGCAGCATGTCTTCGGTACGCATGCGGGTGGCCAGCAGGGACTGGTGGGCGTCGCGCAGGATCGTGTCGGTTACGTGAATTTTCTTGGACATTATGGGGTTCCTCACAGGCCTGCGTGGGCGGCGATGGCGGCGGCGATGGCCAGGGCCAGCTCTTCGGGTTTGCGCTTGATCGAGTAGTTGGTCAGTTCAGGGTGGCTTTCGACGAAGCTGGTATTGAACTGGCCGCTACGGAATTCCGGATTGCGCAGGATTTCCTGGTAGTACGCGGCGGTGGTCTTCACCCCTTGCACGCGCATGTCGTCCAGGGCCCGCAGGCCGCGGTCCATGGCTTCTTCCCAGGTCAACGCCCACACCACCAGTTTCAGGCACATGGAGTCGTAGAACGGCGGAATGGTGTAGCCGGTGTAGATCGCCGTGTCGGTACGCACGCCGGGGCCGCCGGGGGCGTAGTAACGGGTGATCTTGCCGAAACTTGGCAGGAAGTTGTTCTTCGGGTCTTCGGCGTTAATACGGAACTGCAACGCGTAACCGCGGTGCTGAATGTCTTCTTGCTTGACCGACAGCGGCAAGCCCGAGGCAATGCGAATCTGCTCACGGACGATGTCGATACCGGTGATTTCCTCGGTGATGGTGTGTTCCACCTGCACCCGGGTGTTCATTTCCATGAAGTACACCTCGCCATCGGCGAGCAGAAACTCCACGGTACCGGCGTTCTCGTAGTTCACCGCCTTGGCCGCACGCACTGCCAGGTCGCCAATGTAGGCGCGCTGCTCGGGGGTGAGCTGGGGGCTTGGGGCGATTTCGATGAGTTTCTGGTTACGGCGCTGGATCGAGCAGTCGCGCTCGAACAGGTGCACCACGTTGCCAAAGCTGTCACCGAGGATCTGCGCCTCGATGTGCTTGGGGTTGACGATGCACTTTTCCAGGAACACTTCAGCCGAACCAAAGGCCTTGGTCGCCTCGGAAATCACCCGTGGGAAGTTCTGTTCCAGTTCCTCGCGGCTGTTGCAACGGCGAATACCGCGACCGCCACCACCGGAGGTGGCCTTGAGCATCACCGGGTAACCGATGCGCTCGCCTTCGCTCAAGGCTTCATGAATATCGGCAACGTTGCCTTCGGTGCCAGGGGTGACCGGCACACCAGCGGCGATCATGGTGCGGCGCGCTTCGGTCTTGTCGCCCATGCGGCGAATCACGTCGGCGGCCGGGCCGATGAACTTGATCCCGCGCTCGGCGCAGATCTCTGCCAGTTCAGCGTTTTCCGACAAAAAACCATAGCCCGGGTGCAGGGCATCACAACCGGTTTCCACAGCCAGGTTCACCAGCTTGCGCGGGTTCAGGTAGCCGGCCAGCGGCTCGGCACCAATGCTGTGGGCTTCGTCGGCGCGCTTGACGTGCAAGGCATGCCGGTCGGCGTCGGAAAAGATCGCTACCGAGCGTATGCCCATCTCGGCGCAGGCACGCACGATCCGAACTGCGATTTCACCTCGGTTGGCGATCAGGATTTTTTTTATCACTGGAGTCTTCCCAAAGCCGTAGGAACAGTCGAGCCGGTTCTACCGGTCGGCGCGTGACCAGGCGTTGCTGGCCAGTCGCACATTCACCCTAGCGCTGTAGGTCGATAAACAAAAATCAATATTTGTTAGGGGCTGTATTAGCAAAAGCTTATAGTGCGGTAACAAGGTGTTGCCGAAGGCGAGAAAAGAAATGCGTAAGTCCTTGATGCGTATGACTTTGCGTCAATTGCAGATCTTCAATGAGGTGTGTGATTTACGTTCTTACAGCCGTGCGGCGGAAGAGATGTCGCTGACGCAACCCGCCGTTAGTCTACAGATCCGCCAGCTTGAAGAGCTGATCGGCCAGCCGCTGTTCGAGTATGTGGGCAAGAAGCTCTACCTCACCGAGGCGGCCGAAGCATTGCAACGCGCCAGCCACGACATTTTCGGGCGCCTGGAGAGCCTGGACATGCAGCTGTCGGACATGCAGGGCTCATTGCAGGGTCAGTTGAAGCTGGCGATCGAGTCCAGTGCCAAGTACTTCGTGCCACACCTGTTCGCCGCCTTCAAGCAGCGTCACCCGGAGGTCAACCTGACCCTGACAGTGGTCAACCGCGCCCAGGCCATTCGCCGTCTTTCCGACAACCGCGACGACCTGATCATCATGTCGATGGTGCCGCAGGACATGGGTCTGGAGTTTCTGCCATTCCTCAACAACCCGATCGTTGCCGTGGCGCCGCCCGAGCACCCGCTGTGCAAGCTCGAGCAGCTGCGCCTGCAGGACCTGGAGCCTCATACCCTGTTGGTCCGTGAGCAAGGTTCAGGGACGCGCAAGGCTTGCGAAGAGTACTTCAAGGACAAGCGCGTGCATTTCACCCAGACCCTGGAGGTTGCATCGGCCGATGCCCAGCGCGAATGCGTGATCGCCGGCCTTGGGATCGCCCTGCTCACCCGCCACGCAGTCAACCTGGAACTGGCCACCGGGGTGCTGAAGGAATTACCGGTGGAGGAACTGCCGCTGTACCGCAGCTGGTGCGTGGTGCAGTCCAAGGCCAAGCGACAGTCGCCGGTGGCCTTGGCCTTTCTGGCATTCATCCGCGGCGAACGTGCGTTGATCAGCGCGCTTGTTGAGCGTTTTTCGGGGAAGTTGCCGCCGACGCCTGCCACACCGTGAGTTCTTGCAACTCGGGGTAATCCACCAGGTCGCGCAGCAGCTGACGTTGGTCGCAATAGCTTTCGATCGCGCGGCGGTATTCCATGCGGCGCTGATCCTTTTCCTGCTGTTTGCGAGCCTTGGCGTTGGGTTGGTACGTACCATCGAAGTCACGAGCCATTGCCTGTCTCCCAGATAGGATGCGGGAGTTTCAGACTGGCCTTGATGGTTTACGGTTTGGCTGTGGAATGGTGACAAAACAGTGAAATTTGCTTCGCCTTTGCCGGCCTTTTCACGGATGAACTCGCGTAAAGGCCATTACAGGCTGAATTCAGTCATCTGTAGCCTTGATCGACTTGGGCGACAAACGCAGGCTGCGCAAGCTGCGCTTCACGCTTTTCAGGTGGTTGACCAGGCTCGGGCCCCGTGCCATGGCCACGCCCATGGCCAGCACGTCAATCACCACAAGGTGGGCGATACGCGAGGTCAGCGGGGTATAGATTTCGGTGTCCTCATGCACGTCGATCGCCAGGTTGACCGTCGACAGCTCGGCCAGCGGCGTCTGGCTGGGGCACAGGGTAATCAGGTTGGCGCCGCTCTCACGCACCAGGTTGGCGGTGATCAGCAAGTCCTTGGAGCGACCCGACTGGGAAATACACACGGCCACATCGCCCGGCTTCAAGGTTACCGCCGACATCGCCTGCATGTGCGGGTCGGAATAAGCAGCGGCACTGAGCAGCAGGCGGAAGAACTTGTGCTGGGCATCGGCCGCCACCGCACCAGAGGCACCAAAGCCATAGAACTCGACACGCTGTGCCTGGGCCATGGCGCTCACCGCCTGCTGAAGCGCATGCGGGTCGAGGTGCTCGCGCACTTCCATCAGGGTGTGCAGGGTAGTGTCGAAGATCTTCAGGCTGTAGTCGGCGACCGAGTCGTCTTCATGGATGGCAAACTGGCCAAAACTGGCCCCAGCCGCCAGGCTCTGCGCCAGCTTGAGTTTCAGGTCCTGGAAGCCCGAGCAACCGATCGCCCGGCAGAAACGTACGATGGTCGGCTCGCTGATGCCCACACTGTGCGCCAGATCGGCCATGGAGCTGTGCATGACGGCAGCCGGGTCGAGCAGCACGTGGTCGGCCACTTTGAGTTCCGATTTGCGCAGCAGGTGGCGCGATTGGGCGATATGTTGCAACAGATTCACGGGCTGGACTCGGTTATGATCGGCTGGCCGGGTTGTAGCTTTCTTGTAGTTATACTACATGGACGCCAACCCGCCCAGTTAAACGAACGTGGAGAGTGGTGGTTTGACTATTCCTTGCGACATTCTGGTGTTCGGTGGCACGGGCGACCTGGCCCTGCACAAATTGCTTCCGGCGCTCTACCATTTGTATCGCGAGGCGCGCCTGAACAACGCGGTACGCATCATTGCCCTCGCCCGCCGCAACATCAGCCGTAACGAATACCTCAAGCTCGCAGAACGGCATTGCCGGGCGCAGATTGCCCGCACCGACTTCGACGAAGATGTGTGGCAACGCTTTGCCGCGCGCCTCGACTACTTCCCCATGGATGCCTCGCAAAGCGCCGACTTCGGTCGCCTGGCGCGCTACCTCGGCGAGCCTGGCGGGCTGACCCGCGTCTTCTACCTGGCCACCGCGCCCTCCCTGTTCGTGCCAATCGCCAACCACTTGCGTATTTCCGGGCTGGCCGACAGCGAGGCGCGCATTGTGCTGGAAAAGCCCATTGGCCATTCACAGCACTCGGCCACCGCCATCAACGAAGCGATCGGCGCCGTGTTCGAAGAACCCCAGGTGTTTCGCATTGATCACTACCTGGGCAAGGAAACCGTGCAGAACCTCATGGCGCTGCGCTTTGCCAACGCCCTGCTTGAACCTGTGTGGCGCAACGGCCAGGTCGATCATGTGCAGATCAGCGCCTGCGAAACCCTCGGTGTAGAGAACCGCGGCGGGTACTACGACCGCGCCGGGGCAACCCGCGACATGCTCCAGAACCACTTGCTGCAGCTGCTGTGCCTGGTGGCCATGGAGCCACCCGCGCAGTTCGAAGCCGAGGCCGTGCGCGACGAGAAAGTGAAGGTCCTGCGTGCCCTCAAGCCCATTACTGGGCAGGACGTACAGGACAAGACCGTGCGTGGTCAGTACGGTGCCGGCTACATCGGTGGCCAGGAAGTGCCGGCCTATTACTTCGAAAAGGACGTGGACAACGACAGCGATACCGAAACCTTTGTGGCCGTTCAGGCGCACATCGACAATTGGCGCTGGGCTGGCGTGCCGTTCTACCTGCGCACCGGCAAGCGCATGGCGCGGCGCACTTCGCAGATCGTCATCCAGTTCAAGCCTGTGCCCCATGAGCTTTTCAGCGGCGGCCAGGTCAACCAGCTGTTGATCCAGCTGCAACCGGACGAACGCATCAGCCTGCGCATGATGACCAAAAGCCCCGGCAAAGGCATGCGACTGGAGCCGGTGGACCTGGACCTCAACCTGGCCCAGGTGTTCGGCCAGACCCGTCGTTGGGGTGCTTACGAACGCCTGCTGCTGGACATCCTGGAAGGCGACTCGACGCTGTTCATGCGGCGTGATGAAGTGGAAGCGGCCTGGGCGTGGGTCGACCCGATCATCAAGGGCTGGGAAGAGCACTTTCAGGCGCCACGCCATTACCCGGCGGGCAACAACGGCCCGGAGCAGGCCAACAGCCTACTCGCGCGGCATGGCAGGCACTGGCACAGCTGAAGCGCTTCGCGCTGCATCGCAGGTATGCGCTGCAGATATTTTCCACGACGGCCAACTGATCACTTGCATCACCGACATCGTGGAAACCCATTGATGTAGACGTGACGGCCCCTGCAGGCGCACGGCCTGCAGGGGCCGCTTTGCAGTTGCGCAAGGGTGAATATTCATACAGTGCCATTTACCCTTCCCCTGCTGCGCCCTAGAATGGCCCGATGCACACAGATGACCTCTCCCTCCTGCTGAATTCCCTCAACGATGCCCAACGCCAGGCCGTAGCGGCCACGCTCGGGCGTCAATTGGTGCTTGCCGGCGCCGGTTCCGGTAAAACCCGCGTGCTGGTGCACCGCATCGCCTGGCTTATCCAGGTAGAGCAGGCGTCGCCGCATTCGATCCTGTCGGTGACCTTCACCAACAAGGCTGCTGCAGAAATGCGCCAGCGGATCGAGCAGCTGCTGGGGATCAACCCGGCGGGTATGTGGGTAGGCACCTTCCACGGCCTGGCCCATCGCCTGCTGCGGGCCCACTGGCAGGAAGCACGGTTGGTTCAGAACTTCCAGATCCTCGACAGCGACGACCAGCAGCGCCTGATCAAGCGGGTGATGCGCGAGCTGGGCCTGGACGAGCAGAAGTGGCCGGCGCGCCAGGCCCAGTGGTTCATCAACGGGCAGAAGGACGAGGGCCTGCGCCCGCAGCATATCCAGGCCGGTGGCGACCTGTTCCTGGCGACCATGCGCGAGGTCTATACCGCCTACGAGCAGGCCTGCGAGCGCGCCGGGGTCATCGACTTCTCCGAACTGCTGCTGCGCGCCCTGGACCTGTGGCGCGACCACCCGGGCTTGCTGGAGCACTACCAGCGGCGCTTCCAGCACGTGCTGGTGGACGAGTTCCAGGATACCAACGCCGTGCAGTACGCCTGGCTGCGCCTGTTGGCGCGCGGTGGCGCCAGCTTGATGGCGGTAGGCGATGACGACCAGTCGATCTACGGCTGGCGCGGCGCCAAGATCGAAAACATTCACCAGTACACCGCCGACTTCCCCGACGCCGAGATGATCCGCCTGGAGCAGAACTACCGCTCCACCGGCGGCATCCTCAAGGCTGCCAACGCCCTGATCGCCAACAACAGTGGGCGCCTGGGCAAAGAGCTGTGGACCGACATGGGCGAAGGCGAACCGCTGACCCTGTACGCGGCCTACAACGAGCATGACGAAGCGCGCTACGTGGTAGAAACCATCGAAAGCCTGGTCAAGCAGGGCAATGCGCGTAACGAGATCGCCATTCTGTACCGTTCCAACGCCCAGTCGCGGGTGCTGGAAGAGGCCCTGCTGCGCGAGCGCATCCCCTACCGCATCTATGGCGGCCAACGCTTCTTCGAACGCGCCGAAATCAAGAACGCCATGGCATACCTGCGGCTGATCGAAGGGCGTGGCAACGATGCCGCCCTGGAGCGGGTGATCAACGTGCCGCCGCGCGGTATCGGCGAAAAAACCGTCGAAGCCATCCGTGAGCACGCCCGCCACAGCCAGTTGTCGATGTGGGAGGCCATGTGCCAGCTGCTCGCCGCCAAGGCCCTGAAGGGCCGCGCCGCCAGTGCCCTGGGGGCTTTCATCGAGCTGATCGAGGGGCTGGCCGCCAAAGTCGTGGACATGCCGCTGCATACCATGACCCAGACCACCATCGAGCAGTCCGGGCTGATCCTCTATCACCAGGAGGAAAAAGGTGAAAAGGGCCAGGCACGGGTAGAAAACCTTGAGGAACTGGTCAGCGCTGCACGCAACTTCGAATCCGCCGACGAAGATGCCGACCTCTCGCCACTGTCAGCCTTCTTGGGGCATGCCTCGCTTGAAGCGGGCGATACCCAGGCTGATGAGCATGAAGACAGCATCCAGCTGATGACCCTGCACAGCGCCAAAGGCCTGGAGTTCCCGTATGTGTTCCTGGTGGGCATGGAAGAAGGCCTGTTCCCGCACAAGATGAGCCTGGAAGAACCCGGCCGCCTGGAAGAGGAACGGCGCCTGGCCTACGTGGGCATCACCCGCGCCATGCGCCAGCTGGTCATGACCTATGCCGAAACCCGTCGTCTGTATGGCAGCGAGACCTACAACAAGGTGTCGCGTTTCGTGCGCGAAATTCCGCCAGGCTTGGTTCAGGAAGTGCGCCTGTCCAACAGCGTCAGCCGCCCGTTCGGTGGGGCCAAGACCGCCACCAACAGCAACCTGTTTGCCAATGCCAGTATTCCGCAGACCGCGTTCAACCTTGGCCAGCGTGTACAACATGCAGTGTTTGGCGAAGGTGTGATCCTCAACTTCGAGGGCTCGGGTGCGCAGGCGCGGGTGCAGGTGAACTTTGCCGAAGGCAGCAAGTGGCTGATGCTGGGGTATGCCAAGCTCGAGGCCATCTGAAAGCGCAAGGCCGCCCTGCCGGGGCGGCCTTGTAACATTCAGGCAAAAGCTCGAAACATTATGTCGCTGGTCATGTGCCCGGGAACCTGTGCACCATGACGCGCGTGCAATCCACAACAGGGGATATCCCACTTATGCAACGTTTTCTTAGCATCGCACTGGCGCTCTGCGTCGGCCTGACGCTGAGCCTGGACGCCAACGCCAAGCGTTTCGGCGGCGGTAAGAGCTCGGGCTCCGCGCCTATTCACCAGACCCGCCAGGCTACGCCAACCACGCCTGCCGCCGCGCCGACCGCACCTGGTCGTGCAGCCCCGGCCGCCAGCGGTGCTTCGCGCTGGTTGGGCCCATTGGCCGGCCTGGCCGCCGGTGGCCTGCTGGCGTCCATGTTCATGGGCGACGGTTTCGAAGGCTTCCAGATCATGGACTTCCTGATCGTGGCGCTCATTGCCTTCCTGGTGTTCCGCTTCATCGCCGCGCGCCGCCGCCAGCAGCAGCCGCAAATGGCCATGCCAGGCCATGCGCCGATGCAGCGTGAGGCTCACGCCCAGCCTGCCCAGCCGTCGATCTTCGGGGGTTCGGCCGCACCTGCCGCCGCAGCCGCTCCGGTAATCAACGCCCCGGCTTGGTTCAACGAGCAGAACTTCCTGGCTGCCGCCCGTAACCATTTCCAGTCGCTGCAGCAGCACTGGGATGCCAACGAAATGGACAAGATCGCCGAGTTCGTTACTCCGCAAATGCTGGAGTTCCTCAAGCGCGAGCGTGCTGAGCTGGGTGATGGCTTCCAGGCTACCTACATCGATAACCTGGAAGTGCAGCTGGACGGTCTCGACGACCGCGCCGACCGCACCGACGCCACCCTGACCTTCCGTGGCGTGTCGAAGAACTCGCGCTTCGACCAGGGCGAAGTGTTCAGCGAAAGCTGGCACATGGTTCGCGCCCAGGGCGAGAACCAACCTTGGCTGGTTGCCGGTATCCGTCAAAACGGCTAACCGCTACGTGCTGCATGAAAAACCCCGGGCCTGTCCCGGGGTTTTTGCTTTTGCCAGACTGGCCTACTAGGGTATAACGCGCAGCGTTGTCATCTAGGTCAGAGGAAGTGAACCGTGGAAGAAGTGATCGAACAACTCCGTGAAGCCAATGAACCCGTACCGGTGCCCTTGGAGCTTCCCGACGAGGACCAACTGGTGGAGATCGAAGAGCAGCTGTTCATCAATATTCCATTCGTGTTCAAAGAGTTTCTGCTGACCGTAAGTGATGTTGTTTACGGCTCTCTTGAGCCTGTCACTTGTACCGACCCGCAGTCGCACACGTACCTGCCAGAAGTTGCCGCCACAGCTTGGGATGCCGGCGTGCCGCGTGAGCTGATCCCACTGTGCCAGGACGGCGAAAACTACTACTGCGTAGAAGAAGATGGCACCGTGGTGCTGTGGGATGCCGATGAGGAACTGGTCGGCGAAGACAGCTGGGAATCGGTGTGGCACTGGGCGCGGGATGTTTGGCTGGAAAGCTGAAATATCCACAGGAATATTTATGGCTTAGTGCCATCAATGTAGTTAAAATCGCCAGGCTTTCTGCGCCTGGCGACATCGCTACCGCTCCATCCCCTCGGACGACGGTGAAATCTTGCGCAGGGAGCATTGCCCCTTAGTGCGAGTTCTCGCGACTATTCTCTAGCGTCTCCAACAAGGCGATCTGCATGCGCGTGTGCACGCGGATGAACCAGCGCCACAACAACGCCACCACCACGGCAGCGACTACAGCAATCACCAGCAACAACTCGCTGGTCGGCAGAATGCTCGCCGACAATGCCGACAGCAGCAGGAAGATCACCAGCAGCGACAACAGCGGGATAACTTCAGCAATCACACGGCGCACACGCTGGGTATGCCGCCCTGCCATTTCAGGCTTCACGCCCATCTCTGCCAGCAACATCGAAAGTGCCTTGAGCTTGCGGTAGGCGGCGATAAGGAATGGCAGCGACAGCAACAAGGCCGCCCCCCAGATCACAGCCTTCTGCTGGCTCGCATCGCTCACCCACTCACTGAGCCAGTTGCCGATTCGCCCTGCGAAGTAGCCACCACTGAAGAAAATGGCGATTACCAGCGCCAGGTTTACCCCCACCTGCAACAGGATGCGCCGAATCATCGCCGCCAGCATGGCGCTCTCGCCCTGCGGCTGGATGTTGCGCAACCACTCGCCGTACAACGACAGCACCCGCGCCAGGCGGCCCGGCACTATATTGCCCAGCTTTTGCGACAACGGGTCGGCCGCGCGGATCAGGTACGGCGTCAGCAACGTGGTGATTGCCGATACCGCGACAGCCACCGGGTAAAGGAAATCGCTGGTTACCTGCAGGGTCATGCCCAGCGCGGCGATGATGAAAGAGAATTCGCCAATTTGCGATAGCCCCATGCCCACGCGCAGCGACGTGCGCCCATCATTGCCGGCGATGAACGCCCCCATGCCACAAGACAGCATCTTGCCCAGCACCACCGCCAAGGTGATGACCACGATCGGCCAGGCGTAGTCTATGAGCACCTGGGGGTCGATCATCAGGCCGATGGCGACGAAGAATATGGCGCTGAAGAGGTCGCGTACCGGTTCGATCAGGCTTTCTATTTTCAGCAACTGGCGCGATTCAGCCATGATCGCACCAATCAGGAAGGCGCCAAGCACCATGCTGTACTCCAGCTTCACCACCAGCAGGCAGAAGCCGAAACACAGGCCCAGTACGGTGATCAGCAACATCTCGTTGCTTTCGAA
>NZ_JBFPFV010000005.1:0-7920 GCF_047978165.1 Pseudomonas sp. LFS074
CTTGGCCACATAGGCCAGCAGCCGCGGCACCAACAAGATGCCGATGACCAGGGCGACGATCATGAACAGTGACAGCTTGCCGACAGTGGAGAACACCTCACCCGAGCTGACCGTGCCACTGACCGCGATGCCCGACAGCAGGGCAATGATGCCGATGCCAAGGATGTCCTCGACAATCAGCACGCCGAAGATCAGCTGGGCAAAGCGCTCGTTCTTCATCTTCAGGTCGTTGAGCGCCTTGACGATGATGGTGGTCGAGGATATGGCCAGGATGGCGCCGAGGAACAGCGAGTCCATGGTATTCCAGCCGAACCAGCGACCGATCTCGAAGCCGATCCAGATCATCAGCACGATTTCCAGGAACGCTGCGATGAACGCTGTGGCACCCACCTTGAACAGCTTGCGCAGGCTGAACTCGAGCCCCAGGCAGAACATCAGGAAGATCACCCCCAGTTCAGCGAGGGTCTTGATGGTGTCTTCATCATGGATAAGGCCAAACGGCGGGGTGTGCGGGCCAATGATGAAGCCCGCGACAATGTACCCAAGCACCACCGGCTGCTTGAGGCGATGGAAGAGAATGGTGACCACGCCAGCGACCAGCATGATGACCGCCAGGTCCTGGATGAAGCTGATGGCATGCATGGCGTGATACTCCTTTTCTCGTCTTTTTCTGAATGCCTGGGCAGACCGCTCCTCTGCCAAGGCAAACCTGAGGGAGCAGCAAGTACATACTGTATTGAATGCAGGAACGCCCATGTTGCATGGGCGTACTCAGGTTAACATCGCACCCCGCCGCAAAAAGCCGGTGCAATATGCAGAAACAGATCGGCTGGAAAAGCGCCGCTGATGGCATGATCAGCGTGACGACAGCGCGTCAGCCAACGTCCCGTATCAGCAAGGCAAATTCATAAGAGGGGAACAGCAGTGTCAGCAGATAACGCCCTCCATTCGCCCGATTCAGCGCAACCTCACCGTGAGCACACTATGGAACCTGGAAACGCCCAGCTGAGCATGACCGTCCTGATGACCCCGGACATGGCCAACTTTTCTGGCAACGTACATGGCGGCACCCTGCTCAAGTACCTCGACGAAGTGGCCTACGCCTGCGCCAGCCGCTATGCCGGTAGCTATGTGGTGACCCTGTCGGTCGACCAGGTGATCTTCCGCGAACCCGTACACGTAGGTGAACTGGTGACCTTCCTCGCGTCGGTCAACTACACCGGCAACACCTCGATGGAGGTCGGCATCAAAGTGGTGACCGAGAACATCCGCGAGCGCTCGGTGCGCCACTCCAACAGTTGCTTCTTCACCATGGTTGCAGTCGACGACAATCGCCGCCCGGTGCCGGTGCCACCGCGCCAGCCGCATAGCAGCGAAGAAAAGCGTCGCTTCCTGCAAGGCCATCAGCGGCGCCAGATCCGCCAGGAGCTGGAGAAGCGCTACCAGGACCTGAAAACCGACGCGATCTAAAGCGCCAGCAACTGCGCCTCGAAGCGTACCCGTGGGTGCGCAATGCGGTCCTGAGCCCGCACCAGCTGCAATTCGTAGCTGGCGCAGGCCTGGGTTTCCAGCAGCACTTCATGCACCGCTGCAGCCGTGAACTCGAATGCCTGCACCCAGCTGTCGCCCAGCATTACACGGGCCAGGAACAAACCGGAGGTGAGGTCACCCACCCCCACCGGCTGGCGTGGAAACGCCAGCAGCGGGCGGCGTAGGTGCCAGCTGTGTTCGGCAGTCACCAGCAGCATTTCGAACTGGTCCTCGGCGCGCCCAGGGTAGGCCAGGTGCTTGACCACCACCACCTGCGGCCCACGCTTCAGCAAGCTGCGCGCCATGTTCACGCAATCTTCCAGTGACTGCGCGCGACGCCCACAAAAGCTGTCCAGCTCCAGTTGGTTGGGGCACAGGATGTCCGCCCTGACCGCCGCCTCCTCGAGCAGAAACGCACTGACTTCGGGCGGGACGATGCAGCCCTTCTCCGGGTGCCCCATGACCGGGTCGCACAGGTACAAAGCCTTTGGGTTCACCGCCTTGATCCGCTCGACGCCGGCCAGGATCGCTCGCCCCTGTTCGGCACTGCCCAGGTAGCCGGAAAGCACCGCATCGCAGTGGCCCAGCTCGCCGATGTTGGAAATACCTTCCACCAACGCAGGAATTTGCGCCGGGGCAAGCACTTCACCCGCCCACTGGCCATACTGTGTGTGATTGGAGAACTGCACGGTATTGAGCGGCCAGACATTGACCCCGATACGCTGCATGGGGAACACCGCGGCGCTGTTGCCGGCGTGGCCGAACACCACATGAGACTGAATGGCGAGCAGGTGCGGGGTACGTTTCATGCGGGTGGTTTCCAAAGCTGTTTCAAGGATTGTACGCAGCGCAGTATGAACGCGATTGCCACCTGTACGACAGGCCAGGGACGCAGTTAAGCTGGATACACCTGTTTGGAGCATATGCAAATGTTGACCCTGGAGAACCTCTTCGTCCTGATGCTGGTAGCCACGGCAGGCGCCTGGTTGTGGCACAACCATGGGTTGCGCGAGAAAGCCCTGGAGCGGGTCAAACAGCATTGCGCCAAGCTCGACCTCGAATTGCTCGACGACGCCGTCGCGCTCAAGCGCATCGCCTTTGTCCGGGATGCCAATGGCCGTAAACGCCTGGCACGCATCTATGCCTTCGAGTTCACCGTCACGGGCGAGCAGCGCCACCCCGGTACCGTGACCCAGTTCGGCGCCCACAGCGTGCAGATCGAGCTGGCACCCTACCCGTTCGAAATCAAGACCCCACCGCGCGCCGACAATGTCATCGAAATGCAGCAGTGGCGCCAGGAGCACAACCGCTGGCGCAACTGATCAGCTGACTTGGCATTCGCTCAACCCGGCATGCAGTGCGGGTTGCGATTGCGGCTGATCGAAAATCAGCTCGATACGCGTATCCCTGCGCCATTCGCTGGGCTGCCAGGCGGGCATGCCTCCATTGAGCCCATTGAATGATTGCCAGCCTTCCACACTGTGGATAACTCCCTTGGCGCGTCGCCATGGCCAGACGCGCAAGAACGCCTGTAACCGCTGTGGATAAAACTGTTGGCCAGGGTGCCAACGCCAGCCAATACTCCAACCTCCTTCCCCCTGTTGGCTAAGGCAGATGGGCTGCCTGGGGTCTGTCCAGAGTAATGCTGGGGCACTTTCAAGATTGTCGACAATCTTGTTATCTAGGAATGGGCTGTCAACAATCTGGGAAGATGCCTGCGGAAGGCCCGACAGAGGCAGCCAACCTTGCACTGTCCATATGATTTTCTTGTTTATAAATTTATTAGTTATCAACAACTTATCTGATTCATCCACAAGCTCTGACTTGTTGAAAACCACGTTCTCACAGCCATCGAAAGCCTGCTGTTGAGCCTCCGTGAGGGGCTCGTTTCTAGCCATGGCCAGGGCATCCACAACCATCAGAAGTGGTTGAATTGTCAGCACTCCAGCCCAAGGGGCTTGCTGTAGCTGAGCCAGCAGCTGTAATGGGTGGCCCAAGCCGGAAGGCTCGATAAACAACCTGTCGGGCCGGGATTTACGCAGCAAGCGCCCCAGGCCCACCTGAAATGGCATGCCGTTGACGCAGCACAGGCAGCCGCCTGCCACCTCGCCGATGGCTATGCCGTCTTCGTCACGGCTGAGCAAGGCCGCATCCAGGCCTACCAGGCCAAATTCGTTGATCAGTACAGCCCAGCGTTCATTGGCTGGGCGCTGGGCCAGCAGATGACGGATCAGGGTGGTTTTGCCAGCGCCCAGCGGGCCGGCAATTACATGGGTGGGAATGTTCTGCAGCATGGGGCGACTTCAGGCGGTGGTGATGCCTCACTATGCGCCGTCAGGCCAGCCAGTCAAGGCTGAGCAGTAGCCGCCCCTGTTGCCCTGAAGGGGACCGATGCACCAGGCCTGCGCCCTCGTTGCCCTGCCATTTCTCGCCTTTCAGTATCCCTACCTCGCCGGGCTGCAGGCGCTTTATGTTATCCACAGGAAGATCAGCTGTGTGTAACTCTCCACGCCGGCTATCCTGCTCTTGCAACCATTCACTACCCGGACCCGCATAGGTAGTGAGCAGGCGTAATGGCACGTTATCCACATGGAAGCGCGGGCACATAGGACCGTCCAGTACCCGCAGACGTAAACCGACCCGACGTGCGCCAACCAGGCAGGTGTACGCCGCCACCAACCACGTCACATCGGCAACGAAGGCCTCATAGCCAAGTAAATCCGACGCTTCACGCAGCAGATCGGGCAGTACTGGCATCTGCTGCTCGTCCACATCGATTACCCGCTGATCCGCCAGGGGCTGACCAAGGCTTATGGCCAATTCAGAAAAGTCCTGTAACTGTGCCGGCAGGCGCCGGCGCCAAACGGCCAGGTTCACGCCGTCCTGCAGCACCTCAGCCAGAACTTGCGGGCTATCGCCGTGCACCTGAAAGATATCCACAGCCCGAGTTGCCGCGTTCATGCCGCCTCCTCGTGCCATGGGCCAAACGGATCGGGCAGGCGTAACCAACCCATGTGGCCCAAGTCCATTTCCTGATCCGTCAACAGGCAGCCATCAAGGGCTGTGGATAATTTTCCGAAGTCGATATTCTGCCCGATGAACACCAACTCCTGGCGGCAATCACCGGTCTCAGCAGTCCAGTGTTTCAAGATCGCGCTGGTGTTATCCACATCCTGCGGCCACTGATCGCGCGGTACGAAGCGCCACCACCGGCCAGCCAGGCCATGGCGCATCATGCCGCCCGCTTGCGACCAGCTACCGGCTTCCTGATATTTGCTGGCCAACCAGAAAAAACCCTTGGAACGCAGTAACCGCCCGTTAGTCCAGTGAGTGTGGATAAAGTCGAAAAAGCGCTGTGGATGAAGCGGACGTCGTGCCTGCCAGGTCATGGCCGCGATACCGTACTCTTCGGTTTCGGGCACATGCTCACCGCGCAACTCCTGCAACCAACCCGGTGCCTGGGCTGCCTGATCGAAGTCGAACAGGCCAGTGTCCAGAATACGCGTCAGCGGCACCTGCCCCATGACCATGGGTACGATCTGAGCCCGGGCATTGAGGCTGCGCAGAATGGCGGTGAGTTCTTCGCGCTCATGTTGGCTGATAAGGTCGATCTTGCTCAGCAGCAGCACATCGGCGAATTCGACCTGCTCGATCAGCAGATCGCTGATTGACCGCTCGTCTTCTTCGCCCAAGGTTTCGCCACGGCTGGCCAGGCTGTCTGCCGCCTGATAGTCGCGCAGGAAGTTCAGGCCATCGACCACGGTGACCATGGTGTCCAGGCGCGCCATATCGGACAGACTGCGGCCCTGTTCGTCGCGGAAAGTGAAGGTTTCGGCCACCGGTAATGGTTCGGAGATACCGGTGGACTCGATCAGCAAATAGTCAAAACGCCCTTCTTCGGCCAGCCGCGCCACCTCTTCAAGCAGGTCTTCACGCAACGTGCAGCAGATGCAGCCGTTGCTCATCTCGACCAGTTTCTCTTCAGCGCGGTTGAGGCTGACATTGCGCTGCACCTCACTGGCGTCGATGTTGATTTCACTCATGTCATTGACGATGACCGCGATCCGCAGGTTGTCGCGGTTGCGCAGCACATGGTTGAGCAGTGTGCTCTTGCCGGCGCCCAGGAAGCCGGACAGCACGGTGACGGGGAGACGATTGGGCATGGCGAACCTCTTCAGGCAGACGCATTCGAAACGATGCATTGCACAATGTTATAAAGTAACAATACAATTTCGCCAAGCCGTTCTCGACGGACGAGTGCTCACCGGGGATGAAAAATGAATCTGCCAAGCGTCTTGGCGTTGCTGATGCTGGTCATGCCGACTTCACTGCTGGCTATGCCAAAAGGCAGTGCATTGGCGCTTTGTACGCGAAGCGCCACGCTGCTCGCCTGCCAGGACGGCAAAGGCAGTTACTACAGCGTGCGCACCGAAGGCAGCACGTTCTACCTGCGCGGCTACGACTTCGACAGCCGGCGCCTGTGGGCACAAACCAACAGCCGCTACGGCACATTGACCTTTTTTACCGGCCTGGCCAGCGATGGAGAGGCCTGGGTGGGTTACAGCCGCCGCGTTGGCTGGACCACTTTGAACCGCGTATCCAGCTCCAGCGGGCAGCGCTTCAATCTGCATTGCAGTTTGATCGGCGGTTGCCGTTGATGCCTTTACTTGCTTGGAAAGCCAAATGACTCAGCTCAAGCTCCCCGATATCGCCGCACAAACTCAAGCGTATGCCGTGCCATTGAATTGGGTTGGCATGTGCGGAATCGCCCTGCCAGTGCAATTCGAAGGGCGCACCGCGGCTGCCAAAGTCGACGCAGGAGTTAGCCTGGTAGACGGCAGTTCACGCGGCATACACATGTCGCGGCTTTACCTTGCGCTGGGGTCATTGGAACACCAGCCTCTCACACCACTCGCCATCTGGCAGCTTCTGGAGGATTTCCTCAGCAGCCACGCAAGCCTTTCTTCCGCAGCCTACTTGCGCTTCAGCTTCGAGCATCTGCTGAACAGGCCCGCCTTGATCAGCCCATTGGCGGGCTGGAAAAGCTACGCCGTAACGGTAGATGCCAGGATCGAAAATGAAGTGTTCCACGTGGAACTATCCGTTTCTGTTCCTTACTCCTCAACCTGCCCATGCTCGGCTGCACTCGCACGGCAGCTGATTCAGCAGCAGTTTCAGACGCACTTCAGCGAACAGAAAATCGAAAAAGCTGCGGTACTGCAATGGCTTGGCAGTGCCGAAGGGATTGTTGCTACGCCTCATAGCCAACGCAGTACCGCGCAGGTTCAGGTACGGCTAAACAGCAATCAGCAGGTGTTGCCCATCACCGAGTTGATCGACCGCATAGAGGCTAGCCTGGGGACAGCGGTGCAAACCGCCGTAAAGCGCGCAGACGAGCAAGCCTTCGCGTTGGCCAACGGGCAAAACCTGATGTTCTGTGAAGACGCCGCACGCCGCCTGCATAAGGCTCTCCGGCAAATGGAATGGAGCACAGCCTTCAAACTACGCGTGGAACATGCAGAGAGCCTGCATGCCCACGACGCTGTAGCAACCAGCCAGTGGCAATGGGATGTCAGCTGCGCGGTTTGACCGTGCCGCAGTCATTGCCCAGCCACACCGCACGGGTGTTCATGCTGCCTTGCTGCTGCACACCCGAGGCGTTGAATGTGCCGCTCACCTGGGTAGTGAATTCCCGATCACTGAGGAATGTAGCCTGGCCACTCCCCTGGGCCTTCGGGCAGCTGAACTGAAACTTCCACACATTACCGGTGCGGTCAGTGATCTTCTGCGTGCAACCTGACTTCGGGTCCTGCAGCGGGATGTCGTTGGTTGCCACCTGTTCTGGCGTCAGGCACGAACGTACACCCTTACCGCCTACGCTTACTCCCTGTTTGGCCAACACCCCTTCCATCATTGCGCGCTGCTCTGGCGGCAGGTTTTTTAGCTGGCCGAGCATGAATTCCATGTCGGGTAGCGGCTTGCCATCGACCTGCATGTTGCTGGTGGTCAGCTCCCACAAACCGGGTTGCAGCATCTGGGCATGCACCAGCGGGCTGCTCATTGCTAGGGCCAACGCCAACAGTGGCAGACGAATCTTCATGGACGAACGCTCCTGGAAAAAAGCCGGCCAAGCGGGCCGGGCTGAGCCTTAGACGCCAAATCCACCTTCGGGTTGCAAGGCGGACCGGGAACGTGTTCTGTTACCTCAAGTGTACTCGGCAAGCAGGATGCATATGGATTACCACAGCCCCTACTTCTTTGGTTACCTACTCGGCCTGATACATCTGCTGGGGATCGTAGCCGCACTGCACGCGGTGTTCACCGTGCGGACTGCCCAAGGCGCGATTGCCTGGGCCATGCCCTTGTTCTTCATCCCCTACCTCACCTTGA
>NZ_JBFPFV010000006.1:0-8240 GCF_047978165.1 Pseudomonas sp. LFS074
TTCCCTATCTGGTCTTCGGTGCCCGCTCGTTCTATGCCTACATCAAGGCGCGGCGCCAGGCCAACCAGGAAATGCACGTGGCCATGGCCAACCTCAACTGGCGGCCCTGGGTTGAGGAAGCCCTTACTGCCCGTGAGTCGGAAAGCTACGCAGCCTTGCGCGCCATGCCCAAGCTGGGTCGCATGCCATGCCTGGCAAACAACCAGGTGAAACTGCTGATCAATGGCCAGGCCACATTTGATGCCATTTTCGCTGCCATCGAGAAAGCCCGCGATGTGGTGCTGGTGCAGTTCTTCATCATTCATGACGACACCCTTGGCAAAGCGCTGCAGCAACTGTTGTTACGCAAGGCCGCCGAAGGGGTGCAGGTGTTCGTGCTCTACGACCGTGTCGGCAGCCACGCCTTGCCGGCCAGTTACAGCCAGGTGCTGCGTGACGGTGGTGTGCAGATCCATGCCTTCGCCACCCGCCGCGGCTGGTTCAATCGTTTCCAGGTCAACTTCCGCAACCATCGCAAGATCGTGGTGGTGGATGGCCTGGTCGGTTTCATCGGCGGGCACAACGTGGGTGACGAGTACCTGGGTAAGCACCCGCAGCTTTCACCCTGGCGCGACACCCATGTGCAGATTAGCGGGCCGGTGCTGGCCTGCCTGCAAGAGTCGTTCGCCGAAGACTGGTACTGGGCCACGCGCCAGCTACCGCCACTGATCCTGCCAGATGCCTACCCGGACAACGGTGTCCTGTGCCAGGCCTTGGCCAGCGGCCCGGCAGACCCACAGGAAACCTGCTCGCTGTTCTTCCTTGAAGCAATTCACTCCGCCACTCGCAGAGTGTGGATCACCAGCCCTTACTTCATTCCTGACGAGGCCGTGTTCGCCGCCTTGCGCCTGGCGGTGTTGCGAGGGGTCGATGTGCGCGTGCTGATTCCATCACGGCCGGACCACCGCATTGTCTATGCCGCCTCCAGCCTGTTCGCCTTTGAAGCGGTACGCGCAGGGGTGCGCGTGTTCCGTTACCAGCCAGGGTTCCTGCATCAGAAGGTGGTGTTGGTGGATGACGACGTCAGTGCGATTGGCAGTGCCAACCTGGACAACCGCTCGTTCCGCCTGAACTTCGAAATTACCCTGCTGACAGTCGACCGCAGCTTCGCCGACCAGGTCGAGCACATGCTGAACGATGACTTTGAACAGGCACGGGAGATTACTGCAGAGGACAGCCGCGATACGCATCGACTGCAACAACTGGGGATGCGCATTGCGCGGCTGATCTCACCAATTCTTTAAGATAAGCCCTCTGCTTGTTGGACCATTCCAAGACAAGCACAGGACCTGTAGGAGCAGCCTTGTGCTGCTCCTACAAAGTGACGGGGTATCCTGAAGACCGTTTCAGCGATACAGGTCTTCCCGCGTCCACGGCAGGTTATGGTGCCCGTCGGCGTACGGCTTCACTGCCAATATCTGGTGCAGGTTGATCCAGCCCTTCTGGAAGGCATAAGCACACCCGGCCAGGTACAAACGCCAAATACGCAGTGTCTTCTCGGGCACCAGCGCCGCCGCTTTGTGCAACTGGTTTTCCAGGTTCTCACTCCAGTGATGCAGGGTCTTGGCGTAGTGAAGGCGTAGGCTTTCGACATCCACCACTTCCAACCCCGCCTCACAAATACTGGCACTGATCATCGACAAGTGCGGCAGCTCACCGTGAGGGAATACATAGCGGTCGATGAACTCACCAGCACCTCGCCCGACCGGTCGGCCATCGACGTGCTTGGCGGTAATGCCGTGGTTCATTACCAGCCCCCCTTCCCTCACAGCGCCGAACAGCTTCTGGCAGTACAGCGCCAGGTTTGCATGCCCGACATGTTCGAACATGCCCACGCTGACAACCTTGTCGAAGCGGCCATCCTGGGGCAGGTCACGGTAGTCGAGAATCTGCAAGTCGACCTTGTCGGCTAGCCCCTCGGCCTTGACGCGCTGGCGACCCAGCTTGAGCTGCTCCTTGCTCAAGGTAATGCCGAACACCTTGGCGCCATACTCGCGGGCCGCAAAACGCGCCAGCCCTCCCCAGCCGCAGCCAACGTCGAGCAGGTAGTCGCCGGCATCGAGGCGCAGCTTGCGGCACAAGTGGTCGAACTTGTCCTGCTGCGCCTGGTCGAGCGTGTTGTCGGGCTCGCGGAAGTAAGCGCATGAATAGGCCATGTCCTGATCCAGCCATAGCTGGTAGAACGCGTTGGAGACGTCATAGTGATAAGAGATGGCTTCGGCGTCAGTGCTCTTGTCGTGGGCAAGCCTCTGCGGCAGCACTTCTTCCTCACCGGCCAGCAATGCTTCGCTCAGCTCATCACACACGCGGATGGCCTCGCCAATATCGCCTTCCAGCTCCAGCTTGCCTTCAACAAATGCGGTGCCTAGCTGATCCATGCTTGGATGGGTCAACTGGCTGATGAGCTGTGGTTCCTTGACCAGGATGGTGACCTGCGGGCTAGGCCCCAGATCGAACTGGTTGCCGTCCCACAGTTTCAGCCGCAGCGGCAGATGCAGGCTCTGCAATGCCGGTGGAAGTTGAGCAAGCATGAACAACCCTCCTATCCCTAATTGACTACGACGCCTGATATTTCGAACGTCGCCGCAACAGAGTAGTTCATTGGTGGGATGTTTCCTCTAAACAAGACCATGGTCTAGAACCAACTGTTCTTATCCATGCAGTGGATTGTATACAATCTTTCCTTCTCAGCTTAACCTTATGCCCCTCTCGCGCTTCTACATCCTGGAGTTGAACCCATGAAATCTTATGACGTGGTGATCATCGGCGGTGGCCCTGGCGGCTACAACGCCGCCATCCGCGCTGGCCAGTTGGGCCTTAGCGTCGCCTGCGTGGAAGGCCGCTCGACCTTGGGCGGCACCTGCCTGAACGTTGGTTGCATGCCTTCCAAGGCACTGCTGCATGCTTCCGAGCTTTACGAAGCCGCCAGCGGTGACGAATTCGCCCACCTCGGTATCGAAGTCAAGCCCACCCTCAACCTCGCCCAGATGATGAAACAAAAGGATGAGAGCGTGACCGGCCTGACAAAGGGCATCGAGTACCTGTTCCGCAAGAACAAAGTCGACTGGATCAAAGGCTGGGGGCGCCTGGATGGCGTGGGCAAGGTCGTGGTCAAGGCCGAAGACGGCAGCGAAACTGCGCTGCAGGCCAAGGACATCGTCATCGCCACCGGCTCCGAGCCAACCCCCCTGCCAGGCGTGACTATCGACAACCAGCGCATCATCGACTCGACCGGTGCGCTGTCGCTGCCGCAAGTGCCCAAGCACCTGGTCGTCATCGGTGCCGGCGTAATCGGCCTTGAGCTGGGTTCGGTCTGGCGCCGGCTGGGTAGCCAGGTCACCGTCATCGAATACCTCGACCGCATCTGCCCAGGCACCGACACGGAAACCGCCAAGACCCTGCAGAAGGCACTGGCCAAGCAAGGCATGGTGTTCAAGCTGGGCAGTAAAGTGACCCAGGCTACTGCAAGTGCCGATGGCGTGAGCCTGACGCTGGAGCCTGCCGCTGGCGGCACCGCAGAATCGCTGCAGGCCGATTACGTGCTGGTGGCTATCGGCCGCCGCCCTTATACCAAAGGGCTGAACCTTGAAAGCGTGGGCCTGGAAACCGACAAGCGTGGCATGCTCGGTAACGAGCACCACCGCACTTCAGTACCAGGTGTGTGGGTGATTGGCGACGTCACGTCCGGCCCGATGCTGGCGCACAAGGCCGAAGACGAAGCGGTAGCCTGCATCGAGCGCATCGCCGGCAAGCCCCACGAGGTCAACTACAACCTCATCCCTGGCGTAATCTACACCCGCCCGGAGCTGGCCACCGTGGGCAAGACCGAGGAGCAGCTCAAAGCAGAAGGACGCGCCTACAAGGTCGGCAAGTTCCCCTTCACCGCCAACAGCCGGGCCAAGATCAACCACGAGACCGAAGGCTTCGCCAAGGTCATCGCCGATGCCCAAACCGATGAAGTACTGGGCGTACACCTGGTAGGGCCAAGCGTCAGTGAAATGATTGGTGAGTTCTGCGTGGCCATGGAGTTCTCGGCCTCGGCAGAAGACATCGCCCTCACCTGCCACCCGCACCCGACGCGCTCCGAGGCCCTGCGCCAGGCAGCGATGAATGTGGACGGCATGGCGATGCAGATCTGACCGCAGCTGTTCGCAGCAGTGGCCATTCAAGATCAGGATGCAAGCGGCCAGGTTAACGTAGCCATTGATTGTGAATGACGATCCTGATCGTATGCCTGGGTGCGCTGTTTCCTCGAAAAGGTCGCGGAAAGCTATGCAGCTATGGTCTAGCTGGCCTGCTCTATTCGGTGTTTGCGACATCTCTTTTCGTACAGAGCCTAGCCCCTGTCTGAAAAGCCTTGATTCTCGGTGATGCTCCTTTGAAAACCGCCCAGGAATGCTCATTTACTCCAGTAAACTGCGCTTCCTCGGCGGTTTCGCCTTGCCTGACCATCTTCTCAGACTCTTCAAAAAGAGCCTAGAACCCTCATTACTCACAAAAATCTGCTTTGTTTTTTTTCGCCTCAATTGCACATTCTCTTGTCTAATTTCCCCTGTTTTCTGTTGAAAGTAGTAAATAGCACAATGACAGATACTATTGCTAAAGTTCCCCAACCATAAGCATAGGTACCAAGGCTATCCCGTGATAAGCCAATAATCGGGGGAATCAATACAACGGAGAGCTGATTAGCTGTCATGGCCATTCCCAGCGCAAAACCCTTGCGATCAGCAGGAGCAGTTTCTGCAATGTAAGCTACCCATGGACCGTACCATCCGTATGCAAAAAAACCAGTGAACGCCATAAAAACACTTAGCATTAACAAATTTTTTGTATTCAAAAAGGGTAACAGCATCAATATGGCCGCTACCGCACCGAGACAAGTCATCACGGGGTAGTACCTTCCTGACTCACAATGATCACTCCAAGCCGCTAGGACAACCCTTCCGACTATGCCTGCCCCTAGCACCACGAAGAACATCATCGTCGCAGTAGATCTATCAAGCCCAACTGAGGTATAAAGATACAAAACTAAGAAGACTGAAATGGCATACTGTGAGGCAGTGAGACTAGCACCGGACACCATGATTTTTCTCATGGCAGGTTCGGTTACCATAGACAGTCGGGACACAGCCGCCAATTTTAGATTGATTTTTTTTCTTTCGATGCCCTGACTTATCTCAGGTTTTTTATACAGCAAAACAAATAAGATGGCACCAAACAACGCTACAAGTCCGCCCACCAAAAAAGCTGTTTGAACAGAGTATTGGCTGGCAAAAAATGGAAGTAGTAACGCGGCCATGGCGCCGCCCAGGGGTAATCCAGCTTGTCGAATACCCATTGCAAAACCTAGCTGACTACCTTGAAACCAATTAGATACAGACTTGCTTCCTCCGGGCTGAGCCGTGCTGTATCCAAAACCTAATAGTACTAGGATCATAAGCAATTCAGTGTAAGAATTTGCCAGCGCCGCGCAGCACAATGAAACGCCAACGATTACTGTTCCTACACCAACAACAAATCGCTCACTGTACCTATCCAATAGCTCGCCAGCAATCAATAGACCAAAAAGCGGAATCAACTGTGCTGCCGAAACCAATGTGCCGATCTGCCAATTACTGAGGCCCATCTCGGACTGAACATTTAACGCGATAGCCCCAAAGCCTTGAACGAAAAAACAAGCGCTAGCTTGTGCAAAAGTAGCCACAGCTAAAATTACCCAACGATAATTCTTATTTGGAAAATTCATGCGTCAAATCCCCCACTTCTAAAAACCTGACACTAAGACGTTGCGTTGACATTTGAAGTTCTCTGCCTGCACCAATGAAATTTCCAGTTTCTAACAACGTATGTTAGTTGACTGACCAACCAACTATCAAAAATTAGCGGTCAAGGTTTTGATGTCTGTGCAGAAGCCATTTTTCGAAAACACCTTGCGATAGCCAATAATATCTTGCTTACTTGTAAAGATAACAGCTTTTAAAGGCTGGCTAATGGAAGCGTGCTTTTTTTTCACTGTAGATGCGACCCGCAGAGCAACTTTTTTTGCAGGGTCGAGCCAATTCTGAACGGATGGGAATATCCCTTCCAAGTCTTTAATTACATGAGGGAAGTGAGTGCAACCAAGGATAACTGTGTCAATTGAAAATCGCTGTTTTGTAGTGAGATGGTCATCCACAAGCTTAGTGAAACTAGCAAAACTTGCTTCCTGCCCTGCCAATCGGGCTTCAGACAGTGCTACCAACGGCTGCGCCGCTATTGGCCATATATTGGCCCGATTTCTTGTTATGGCCATCGCGCGGCGAATATACCTACTCTTAACCGTGCCGGGAGTGGCAAGTAATACGATATTTTTTTGGTCGGAAATTTCAACAGCTTCCTCTAGGGGGGGCGTTATTAAGAAACAGTGCTGAACACATGAGTCTAGACCATAGTCCTTCATAGCGACGGAAGCGGTATTACACGCTACAACGATAGCTAACGGCCTAATTTGTGTATAGAGCTGATCAATTAAATGCTGTACCCTTTGAGAAATTTCAGCCCCGGACTTGCTACCGTACGGGAACCATTCATTATCTACCACATAGAGTATACTTGCCTCAGGAAGTAGAAGTTCCAGTTGCCGGGACAGTGTTAGCCCCCCTACGCCAGAATCCAATACTACAATTGGCCGCTTCGCACTCAACCATTGACTGCTATATAGTTTATTTTCGTCATCCAGCCAAAAGCTGAAGGCAATCGCCAGTGAACTATTGAGGATATGCATCGGCCTTCACCCTATGCATTGATAGCGCGAGTATCTACCGAGTCCCGCATTTCTCGGGACTTCCTCAGGCTTGATGCGAATACAACCCGAGATAGCCAACGGGCGCCACCACCGTAATTAGCATTGAACGAATCACGTGCATGTACACACCGGTAGTTATCGATGAAGACACAATCCGCTTGCTCAAGTATGAGTGTCACGCGATTTTCTGAAAAGTGATTTAAGAGTTTTTCCAACGCTTGACGTTCGATGCCTTCATATTCCCCGACATCCAAAGTGGCTGCATTAATTTTTACATAGGGTGCGTCTCTATGGCCAAATAGAATTGTCTGGGCGTTTTCTTCGACCACGTCAGATGTGTTGTGTATTGGGTTGTGAGAAATTCTAAACCTCGACTCAAATAGCACATTTATTTCTTCCTCGCTAAGCTTGATGCCATCAATGCTAGAAAGAACTGTCGCTGCACGTTCATCATTACGCATGCACACGAGCCCTAAGTACTCTGGTCGAGCAGGGTGAAATGCATCTTCTACATGGAATCCAAAATCGAGAACAGACCCAGAACTTGAATTGGCAATGCATCCATACCCTTTAAACGGTATAATATTGTTATACAGGCTACCCCCGCGCTGCGAAGTGAATCCGATACCTTCGCCCAGTAATGACCCGTATAGGCCATGCAAGATTTTTGCGTCACTCAAACAATAGTCTTCTTCTAATTCAATATACCCTTTTGGCGTTGCCCCTGCACCATGTCGAAGAACGGGATTCCCGGAAACTAGAAGAGCCGCAAATTCTTCTTTTCGTTTGAAGTCGTAGAATACTTTACGAATGCTTCGTGGCAATTCTTGGGCATACAGAACTGCTTTTTCCATAAAGCTGTACTGATTTGTCATTCCGGGCTCTTTAATAACCTCATCCAACAAACCCCGAACTTGCAGTTTTTCATAATGGGTAAGAACAAGCTTCTTTACTTCAGTCACCACAATATGTTACCCCTTCGTATCTGTGATCAAACCTGTCGAAACCTATCTTAGGCACTGGTCGAAATTTAAGACTCCACGTCCTTCGATTGACCGTAGACTTGGAAATTGGCAACCTTTTCTGTCTTATATTTAATGTCGAAAAATATCCAATCACGGTTGTTGTGATGTAAGAATTACGATAAGGAAATTTGCTGGGCATGGTCAATATTCAAAGACGTAGGGTATTTCTTATTCTTTTGTGCGAAAAATAAAATCGCGGATTTTGAAAGCATTGAAAGCTATAATTTTGCGGAACAAAAAATGCACCCCATCGAAAGATGCGGTGCATTTAAATGAGAATAGGGGCAAGTAGCTTGGTCCAGAACGTACACGTTGAAACGTATGACGCTGCGAACTCTACAAAATGCTTCAGCGGGGTAGTAATTGGGTTTCCGGAATTTCGTACAAAACCT
>NZ_JBFPFV010000007.1:0-8000 GCF_047978165.1 Pseudomonas sp. LFS074
AGAATATCTTCAAAACTCTCGCAGACCTCAGAATATCTAAGTCAGAGTCGTGGAACTGTAAGTAAAGGTTTCGTTCAACATCCGAAAGGGGCATTTCATCAGGTTGGATTCGCAACAGCACGGGTTGCGGGTCCCTGAAGAGCAGAAAAGGTAAGGGGCGAAGCTTCAGACGAAGGGCCGGAAGCCTCGCAGGAGACGATGAGATGGACCTCACCGGCTCCTGCGACAGCTTTAATTCTCTAAACCCAATTTTGATGTTACGGATTAATAAACTTTGTCACAAAAGCTCTTGGATTCCGCGGCCGAGCGGGGGCGCTGATCCTGGAGAAGAGAGAATAAAGGTTGTCACAAAGCATAATCTTTCAAAAATTCTTGGGCTTTTCCGTTTAATAAAGGTCGTCACAACAGTAAAGGTTGTCACAGCAAAGGTTCAGCCAAAGAAAAATCACAAGGATATATCGTGCAAAAACCCCGGAAAAATTATGATGGTATCTTTGTACACAGAGGTAATCGGTACGAGCTTCTCCTGTTCACAGGTACTAAGTCTGTCTCATGCCCCCTCTTCACTCTGCCAGCACACAGTCCTAGATCGGGCCTTACAGTCCGGTTGGAAGCGATTCTCGGCTGCGCGGCGAAACAAGCAAAGGGCCAGTACAGCGAGCTCATGACGCAGCCCCACCGATACGTCATCAGAAGAAATTTCCATTGCCCGGCAAGCTGAGTTCTTACATCTGCGGTGGCCTGGTGTGCGTTTCACCGTGGCAGTCACGGCACCATGCAAAGAGGGCGTCTTACAGAATCCGGCCATGTTTGAGCATTTCGTGGTCATCCGTGTAGCAGCGAAACAGCCCCAAAGAAATGGCGTAAAGCCCCGCCGACTGGGGCGTGAGATCCAGCCTGGACGTGTCCGCGCCACGGACGATTTCGGCGAGCTTGGCCAGAGTGGGATCATCGAGCTGGTACTTCTTGAGGAAGGCGTCGAAGCTGCTTAACGGCCCGACATGGCTCAGGTCTACCCCTAGAATGTCATAGAGCGTGGCACCTTCATCACTTGCCACGCGCAAGACCTCGCTGCTGGGGACGTAGCGGAAAACCGGGACTGTATCGATGAAGCGCTGGATGAGCCAAGGACAGGCGATCCGATCGATCTTTGGACGTTCACGCGTTACCCATTTCATTGGACACCCCACCGCCGGCAGGCGATGGGTCATGAAACACCGGCCGATGATGTCGGCCGGCAGTTGGTTTCAACCACGCAACATGTGGACTGCCAGGCCTGCCAGGGCGCAAGCGAATAGAACCTGAATGACACCCCGCTTAAAGCGGAATAGGGCAATTGCTGCAGCAACCGCTATCATCGCTGAAGGCCAGTCAAACGCCCCACTGAAGCCTTTTGGCCAAAGTACGTGGTAGCCGAAGAACATGGCGAGGTTCAGGATCACCCCCACCACAGCCGCGGTGATGCCTGTCAGCGGTGCAGTGAATTTCATCTCGTTGTGAGTCGACTCCACCACTGGGCCACCGGCAAGGATGAAGATGAAGGAAGGCAGGAAGGTGAACCAGGTCACGAGGCTCGCCGCGACTGCACCGGCAAGGAACGGGTGCTCCGCACCGAACATCGGATGCACGTACCCACCGATGAATCCGACGAAGGCAACCACCATGATCAGTGGCCCTGGCGTGGTTTCCCCCAAAGCGAGGCCATCGATCATTTGGGTTGGCGTCAGCCACCCGTAATGACCGACAGCGCCCTGGTAGACATAAGGCAGCACCGCGTACGCCCCGCCAAACGTCATCAGTGCAGCCTTGGTGAAGAACCAGCCCATCTGCGTCAGGCTGCCGTCCCAGCCAAACGACAGCGTTAGCAACCCCATGGGCAGCACCCACAGCGCTCCACCGACCAGCAGCAGGTGTACCAGATGTCCCCAGCTGAAACGGGCATGCTCAGGGGTTGGGGTGTCGTCATCGATCAGCGCCGGACCGAAGCTGTTCTTCGCGGCCCCATGACCGCCGCCGATCACGAACTTGCCGGGTGCGAAGCGGCCCCCCACATAGCCGATGATGGCGGCCACCAGCACGATCAGCGGGAACGGCACGTTGAGGGCGAAGATAGCGACGAACGAGGCGCCGGCCATAGCCCACAGCCAGCCGTTCTTGAGGGCTCGTGAACCAATCCGGTGTGCAGCGTGGACGACAATGGCGGTGACCGCCGGCTTGATGCCATAGAAAATGCCCGCGACTACCGGCACCTCGCCAAAGGCGACATAGACCCAGGACAAACCGATCAGGATGAACAGTGAAGGCAGCACGAACAATGCGCCGGCAATTACCCCACCCCAGCTGCGGTGCATGAGCCAACCGATATACGTTGCGAGCTGCTGAGCCTCGGGGCCGGGCAGCAACATGCAGTAGTTCAGCGCGTGTAGAAACCGTTTCTCGCTGATCCACCCCCTACGCTCGACCAACTCCTGATGCATGACTGAGATCTGTCCGGCAGGCCCGCCAAAGCTGATGAAGCCTAACTTGAGCCAGAACAGGAAGGCTTCATACAGACCGATCGGCTGCTGAGACGCTTGCGATGGCGGCTGTTCACTTACTGCGGAGGTGGTATCAACCATTTTGGGCTTCCTCGCTTGCGAAAGCCGTCAGCAGGCCATCGAAGATGCCTCCTGCGACCATTGTCAGTTGATCGTCATCGCCAATGCTCTCTCTCAATCCGGCGAGGACACGCTCGATACCGGGTGCTTCGGAAGGTTGTACGCCTCCCACATCCAGGTAGTGGATGACACCCGCCAGGCGTGCCAGGCCTGGCTGCTGAAAGGCGAAGCTCTCGATGAGGGTTTCGAAGGAAACCCGCTGGCCAACGTGGCTGAATCGGGCCCCATCAAAATCAAAGCCGAGCGCATCGCTTGGGCAGTCGCTGGGACTGTCCAACCAAATGAATTGGGCATCGGCATCAACGAAGCGACGGATCAGCCAGGCACAGGCCAACCGGTCTACCCAAGGACGTTTTCGCGTTGCCCATCGGCGACCTTGGTATTCGCTGCGCTCCAGCTGGTTGATCGCCTCATCGTGCGCACTCGGCTCATCAGAAGACAGAGCGCGGCTAATCGCGGTCTCAAGCTCCTGCAGGGCCGCGTCGGCTTGGGTCTTGAGTACACCTGGGAAGAAATCGATCGCTGCCAACTGGCCGAAGGCCTTCCTGAGCTTGCGCACCTGTCGGGCTGTCAGCAACGCATTATCCGGGGATAGGTCAGCTCGGCAGCCTGCAATTTCTTCCATCAGCTTGGCGTATTCATCGCTTCTGTCGAATAGCCCGCTGAAGCGCTCCTCGCGTTCTGGCAACGACAGCAGAAATGCCGTGCCGTTGATGGCTAGCACATCTCGCTCCACGGCTTCGAACGTTTCGCGGCCCGCGCTTTGTTCCGGCAGCAAGTACACACCATCGCGTAGCACGGCGGCGCCAGAGGCCTTCAGCGTTCTCCAGGCGCGCATTCGTTCGGTGGCGTTTGCTGTCGGCAGTCCCAAAATCAATAGCGACCAGCTAATCATGTAGAAAACTCAACATAAAATGTATCTTTTCCTACATTAAGCCAGTTTCGTCCAAATGCAACGGGTATTCATCGAGCGTGTCGAGCCGTATGGAATCGCGTTGACCATATCCCCCTGGGGGGGATACGCTGTTGTCGATCTGATGAAGTTCAGGCGATAGAGATCGCCTCCAGCCGTGCACGGAGGTGCCATGCTATCTGTCCTGAAAAACCGCACTTACAGGCACCTGTTCATTGCTCAGGTGATTGCCTTGATCGGCACCGGCCTGGCGACCGTAGCGCTTGGGCTTCTGGCCTATAATCTAGCCGGCGCGCAGGCCGGCGCCGTCTTGGGCACTGCGCTCGCGATCAAGATGGTGGCCTACATTGGCGTGGCGCCGATTGCCGGTGCGTTTGCCGAACACCTACCCAGAAAAGCCATGCTGGTCTCCCTCGACCTGGTCAGGGCAGCCGTGGCGCTGTTACTCCCGTTTGTCACCGAGATCTGGCAGATCTACGTGCTGATTTTCGTGCTGCAGTCTGCATCTGCCGCGTTTACGCCAACGTTCCAGGCCACCATTCCTGACATCCTCCCTGACGAGCGTGAGTACACCCGGGCGCTATCACTTTCGCGCCTGGCTTATGACCTGGAGAGTGTTATTAGCCCGATGCTCGCGGCAGCCCTGTTGACCGTGGTCAGCTTCCACAGCCTGTTCGGTGGCACCGTCGTGGGTTTCCTCGTGTCAGCTGCGATGGTGGTTTCAGCGGTATTGCCGGTAGCCGTTCGCGGGCCCAAGCGGAGCATCTACGAGCGGACGACCAAAGGCCTACGGATCTTCCTGCGTACCCCGCGCCTGCGCGGCCTCCTGGCCTTGAACCTCGCAATTGCTGCAGCCAGCGCGATGGTTATCGTGAATACGGTCGTGTTGGTTCAGGCGAAGCTTGGGCTGGATCAGAGCGCGATGGCCATGGCGTTGATGGCTTTCGGTGGCGGTTCGATGGTGGTGGCCATGCTGCTTCCGCGACTTCTTGAGCGTCTGGACGATCGTAAGGCCATGCTTGCCGGCGGAGCGATCCTGGTGGCTGGTTTGCTGATCGGGGCTTTCGTCTCCAGTTATTCGGCCTTGGTTGTTCTGTGGGTGGTGCTGGGCGCTGGATATTCCCTGGCACAAACGCCGTCGGGGCGGATCTTGCGTCGATCTTCTTCGGCTCAGGATCGACCAGCGCTGTTCGCGGCGCAGTTCGCCTTGTCTCATGCTTGTTGGCTGATTACCTACCCGCTGGCCGGGTGGCTGGGAGCCAGCGTCAGCCTCACTGCTGCGTTCGTTGGCCTAGGTCTACTCGCTGGGTTTGCGTGGACACTGAGCAAATGGATCTGGCATCCCGACCATGAGCACGAGGTTGTGTCGCATCAGCACGACGATCTTTCGGAAGATCATCCTCATGTCGCTGATGGAAAATCTCATGCGCACTCGTTTGTCATTGATGAGCTCCACCGGAAATGGCCACGGCGATAGCGCCCTCCATCCAGGGCGGTGGAGAGTCGCTGGGTCGGTGCTATTTCTTGAGCGCCTTCAGCCGCGCACTGGCTTTCTGTACGGCGGCCATCTTCTCCGGACGTTTCATGCGCTTCCACTTGCGGATTTCATCTTTCGACCGTCCGCAGCTTACACAGAGATCGCCCTTCAACTGACAGAGTGAAATACAAGGGTTCTCGATCTGCGAAGCCATGGATGAGTTACCTGTGGGCAGGATTGTGGCGCGTGAGTGCAGGCCGCCTCAGCGGCCCGCATCCACAGATTAGGCTTGGTGAATTTCGACGGTCAGGTGCCGAATTTCATGAACCGGCAACAGCCGCTCACGAATACTTTCAACACTGGTTGCGGCTTTGCCAACAACGCTGACGATAGCGGCGTGGGCGTCGGGGCCTACGCGCCAAACGTGAAGATCGCAGATGCGGACGTCACCCGGTTGCTCAATGAACTCGCGGATTTCCTGCGCTACGTGATCATCAGTTTTGTCCAGAAGGACGCCGGCAGTCACTTTCATCAGGTTCCAGGACCAGCGCCCGATAACAACGGCGCCGACGATGCCCATCACAGGGTCGAGCCAGACCCATCCAAGGTATTTGCCCGCCAGCAGTGCGACGATCGCAAGGACCGAGGTCAGTGCATCGGCCAGGACATGCACATAGGCCGATTGCAGATTGTTGTCGCCGTGCCCGTGGCCATGATCGTGGTGATGGTGGTGGTCATGCCCGTGATCATGGTTGTGCCCGTGGCCCAGCAGCAACGCACTCACGATGTTCACCAGCAAGCCAACTATCGCGATACCAATCGCGATGCTGAATTGCACTTCATTCGGTTGGAACAAACGGACGATCGACTCAGCACCCACTGCCAGGGCAACGAGTCCCAGGATCAGCGCCGAAGCAAACCCACCCAGATCGCCGACCTTGCCCGTACCAAAACTGAACCCAGAGTTGGTGGCGTGTCGCTTGGCATACGCGTATGCAGCGGCCGCGATGCCGAGCGCACCAGCGTGTGTGGCCATGTGGAAGCCGTCGGCGAGTAGGGCCATCGATCCGGTGATGTAGCCTGCGGCAATCTCACCCACCATCATTACAACGGTCAGCAACACGACCCAGAGCGTGCGCTTCGCATTCTCTTCATGGGAGGCACCGAGAAAAACATGGTCATGGGTGGTTGCCGTCGTGCTCATAGCTTGGATGTCCGAAGTCATTTTGAGTACCGCTGAATGGCTTCCAGGAGTTCTTCTACGCCCTTGCTGCGCTCTTCGTCAGTAAGTGACGGGTGAGCTACGTGCGCCCTGGCGTGATCCTTGATGATTTCGTCCAGCAACCCATTCATCGCTCCACGGGCCGATGCCACCAGTAGCAGGGTCTTGGCGCAGTCCTCTTCTTCCTGAAGGGCTTTTTCAATTGCCTGCACCTGCCCAGCAATGCGTTTGACGCGCTTGAGCAGCGCCTCTTTGTTCGATGCGAGATGGCCCATACCATACTCCCCCTATGTATATTGGCGCGGAGATTGTCATACCCCACCCCCCTATACAAGAGACCAGTAATCAGCAGGCGATTTTTGAGACGAGCGGGATGACTGGCGAACGTATCAACCGTCATCCTGAGGAGCGGTAGATAGAGCCTTCCTTGGCTCTAACCGGGGTATCAGTCGTGAGCGTGGCCATGGCCCGCGCTATCGTTCGACACCTCTGGCTCGGCATCGCCGCATGCGACGAGCAGGCCGAGGAGACCGATTACAGCGAGCGAACGTAGCAGTTTGATGGTCATGTCGTAGGTTCCACAGTGGTGAGATCAAAAAATTGATAGGTCGAGGCTCACTTCTAGTGAGCCTCGACCACGCGTCATTTCTTCAGGTTGAGATAGTCGCCAGTCGTGTTCAGCACAATGGTGACGTTACCCGTGGTACGGTTGCGCCAGAACCAGCCATGGGTGCCGTCGAAGAGCGCAGTCAGCTCACCCTTGTCGCTTTGCACCTGACGACCCTTGCTGTAGCTGTGGAAGTCGCCCTGGGCCGCGTCATAGGTTTCACCGTGGGTGTCGTGGTTGACCGGTCCCGAAGCATTCCACTCATATGCAACGACAGTTCCCTTACGCATTTCGAGCTTGATCTCGCGCCCTTCGCCTGGCTTGAGGGTCAAACTGACCTCGTCGGTTTTTGCCGCTGGCTGCACTGCTTGCTGGGCAGGCTGCACCGCTGCAACTTGTGGAGCCGGAGCGGGAGCAGCCTCGGGAACCGGTGCCGGTATTGCCGGCGCAGGTACAGCGGCTTTCGTAGCGGCCTCATCGGCCAAGGCTTCTTGGGCGAGGGAGATCTTGATCTCGCCCATCTGGGTAAGACCCATGGCTCGGCCCAGACCTGTTGGGTCGACGGCATACTCCGAAGGCATGACCACGGTGACCAGAAGGCCCATCGCGGCAGCGAAGGCGATGGCGGTGGATCGAATGAGCTGACGGCTGCTCGGCAGTTCGTTTGCCGAAGGAAGTGGGGAGTTGAACATGTTCAGAATCCTCAAGCGGTAACAATCAGGCCAGTCAGCTGATAACCCATCAGCAGGAAACCGGCGCTCATCATGGCAACGTTGGCGGTGTAGGCGTGACGCCAGAAACCACCGGTTCTTCTCCAGAAGCCCATCACGATCAGGATGGCGCTCAGCGCGAGCAACTGACCGATCTCAACCCCGACATTGAAAGCAATGAGGTTGGGGATCAGGCCGTCGGCCGAGATTTCGTACTCCTGGATCTTTGTTGCCAGGCCAAAGCCATGCAGCAGGCCGAAGACGAGCGTCGCGGCTTTGGTGTTCGGCTGGTAACCGAACCAGCGCTTGAAGGCCCCCAGGTTGTCCATCGCCTTGTAGACCACCGAGAAACCGATGATCGCGTCGATGATGTAGGAGCTGATGCTGATCTCAGTAAGCACGCCGAACAGCAGC
>NZ_JBFPFV010000008.1:0-7840 GCF_047978165.1 Pseudomonas sp. LFS074
GTGACCGAATGTCCAACGGCGAATAGCGTGACGTAGAGGCCCACGTCCTTGAGGCGGTAGAGGAAGAAGATGACGCCGAACAGGAACAGCAGGTGGTCATAGCCCGTCATCATGTGCTTGGCGCCCATGTAGATGAACGGGATCAGCATGACCCCCGAGCTTTCCTGGATGAATCCCTTGTCGCCTTCCGCTACGGCGTGTGCCAATGCCTCCGGCATGCCGATAAGCAATGACGCGACGAACAGGAACAAGAGGCAGATGGGATGGCGTGCACGCACAGCGAGCAAGCTCCCACCCGTTATCGAGTGTAAACGCATGGATCAATCCTTTTTGCAGTGATCGAGAGCCGCAAAGCGGCCAGGGTCAGGAAGCAAAAGCAGGACGAGGTGGGCGTTCGATTCGGAAGATAGGCGGGTGTGGTACCGAGTTGCCTGACCAGGCCAATGGCATGGACGGGCCGAAGATAGGTGTCAGTTGCGCAGCAGAAGAGAGCTGAGGGGTCTCGTGCTGGTGGTCGGGCGTGAGCGGGGCATGATAGTGGTCAGTGCAATGCGCGCAGCTCCATGAGGCCTCGCCATGGTCATGCCCATGCTTCATGTTCCCTGCTTCTTGGGCAGCGACTTGAGTCGGTACTGCCAACGAATAGGCGTGCCCCGTCCAGGCCAGCATAACGGCCATAGCCAAAGCCACGAGGATGGCTGATGACAGGAAACGACGGGACATTCAGATGCCTATGACGCTGATTCAACAGCAACGTTGCACGTTTGACCTAACCCCCTGGGGGGGATAGCATCGCCAGCGTAATGTATCGCCGACAGAGACTCAAGATATGTCCGATGATCACCAGCACGATGATGAACAGGGCCATGCCCATACTCACCAGAGCCATGAGGCGATCATCAAGCGCCTGAAGCGTGCAGACGGCCATCTGCGCAGCATCATTGCCATGATCGAGGATGGGCGCGAGTGTGTAGACATTGCCCAGCAACTGCATGCGGTTGAAAAGGCCGTCTGCCAGGCCAAGCGCACGCTCATCCAGGACCATATCGACCACTGTCTTGAGGACTCGGTTGCAGCCTTGAGCAAGGGCGATCGATCGGCCCTGGACGAATTCAAGCAAATTACCAAGTACCTGTAGGGCCGTGTTCGAGCTCACCAGCTACCTCGGCCTGTTTCTGGCAGCTTTTGCGGCCGCCACGCTGCTACCCATGCAGTCAGAAGCCGCGCTGGCCGCGATGCTAGTGTCTGAGCTGTACCTGCCCGTGGCGCTTGTCGCGGTGGCTACCGCCGGCAATGTGCTGGGTTCCGTGGTTAACTGGTTTTTGGGTCGAGGCGTCGAGCACTTCAAGCACAAGCGCTGGTTCCCGATTAGGGAGTCCAAGCTGGAGAAGGCACAAGTCTTCTACCAGCGCTATGGATACTGGTCACTGCTATTGAGCTGGGTACCCATTATCGGCGATCCAATTACGTTGGTAGCCGGGGTCATGCGCGAGCCACTTTGGCGGTTCACACTGTTGGTGACCTTGGCCAAGGGTGGGCGGTACTTGCTACTGACTCTTTTGGTACTCGGGAGCATGCCGTGACGTCAGATCCCATCCGTCACAGAGAGCGGCACACGGGCCAGGACCTGATCAAGTGGATCGCCTTGATTACGATGGTGCTCGATCACATGCGGTTGGCCTGGCCGGCTACCAGTAACCTGTTTGTCTTAGGCCGACTGTCCTTTCCTTTGTTCTGTTTGGCGGTGGCCATCAACGTTTCGCGGAACCAGCCTGGTGAGTTGTTTATCCGGAGTAATGGCCGGTATCTCGCCCTTTTGGTGTTGTTTGCGGCGCTATCAGAAGTGCCATACCGGATGGTCAGCACCTCAGGCACATTCAACGTCCTGGTCACGTTGGCGTTGGGTCTGCTGGTCGCTTGGGGAGTGCAGCACCGGACGCTCGAAAGCCTGGTACTGGCCGGCGGGGCGATTCTGGCTGCCTATTTGCTGAGCGAGCCGTTGATGTTCGGCTTTTATGGAGTGTTCGTGCCGGCAGCTCTGGTGCTCGCGATCAAGCGCCCCGAACTTTTCGCGTTACTGCCCGTCGCACTCTGTGCTGCTGCCAACTCTCGAACTGGCCTGTTCGAGCAAGCAGCGCAACTAGAACCATTCGCCATCCTCGCACTGTCGACCGCCGCTCTTGCACCTCTGCTCGGTTTGGCGCTGTTCTGGGCCCCATTGCCGTTCAAGGTCGTGCCTGTCAAACAGTGGAGCTATTGGTTCTACCCCGGCCACCTGGTGGCGCTACTGGGTATTCGCAACTTGCTTTAGCTGCTGGCTTTGCTTCTATGGCTGGCATCCTCAGGGTCAAGAACACCAGCGCTGAAGGACCTGCGGACCGCCTTAGTGACAGTGGCGCTCGCCCGTTTTGTGGTTGGTGTGGCAACCCTTGGAGTCGGTACCGCCGCTATGTGCGAAGGCAGTGACCGAGGAGAACGACAGGACTGCTGCGATCACGAGGTAAACGATTTTCATCAGGCTACTCCATGCTTGGTTTTTGTACGTGGCTTCGGCCACCGGCGAAGATTATGGCTAATTGCCTTCATACGGCAAGCGGCTGCGTCCCCGACGAGGTGTGGTCCAATGAAAGGGGTAATTACGGGCGTCGGGCTGGAGCCCGTGGAATTAAACGCTGCGAGAGTTTTAATTCTCTAAATCCAATCGTCCCGAGTCCCGTATACACCTACAGGCCTCCTAATGAGGCCCAAAGAGTGGTGAACTGGCGCTTGCGCTACAGCGCAGAACCCGATACGGGGAGCTAGTTGAAAAGCTCCAAGAAACGGCTGAAATTGACGGCAGCTATGGCAAGGCCACTCAGTACGATAACTGTCGTGTAGATCGGATGGTCTTTGACGATTTCAATCAACACAACAGGGTGCACCCCGTTCCGCTCGTACCATTTGGATTTCGTCTTCAAGGACTTGTCATGTGTCCGTTCGAAGAAGTTCGCAAACATATCGAGCTTCCTCAAGGTCGATTGATGCATTTTTATGTACTCAGCGTTCACAAAGGCGGCAGCCTCATCAGCGCCCGGCAGCGCGTCTTGGTCGCTGGCATTGTTGAGTTCAGCTAATGCCATGATCCTGCCTTTCCTTCCCTTGCTATCGGCATGCGGGGCATAATTTCTTCCATACAACGCAACCAGCTCACGCGCAAGGTCAACCTTCTTGTCATCCGGCAGCTCTACGGGTTTGCCGCCGAGTACCCGGAAGCGATGCTCAAGCGCAAAGAACCCGAAATTTTCGTCTCGCATATTCCAGTGCAGGAAACGGCAATCCTTGTGCTTATCAAGCCATTGGAAAAAGCCTTTGAGCATCGACTTTTCGAATTTATTGAGCTCTGCTTGCATGCTGGAGAGCTGTTTGCTGAGCTCTGCTTCTTTATGGATGGACCATGATTTGGTCTGGCCGGTTTTTAGGTTTCGTGTGGCGATGGAGGTCACACGTTTCGACTCCCCCGTATCGTTCTGATAAAACGATTCGCAGGAGTAGTGGATTACGTAAACTCGGTTCGCGTCGAGGTAGAGGTCTTCGATTAACGCTCTGCTCCTTTTGCGATCCTTTACCCGATCTAGCTCTGCTCCCACCACCTTCCCCTCAACCCAGTGCAATGTAGGCGAAGCTGGTGATTCTGCCCTCAAATGTGAGTACCCGCTAGATTTACCCCTAGCTTTGCCTTTGACTCTCCCTGAGGGTATACCGCCTGGGGATAACCAGCTTGCTTTGTCTTGGCGGATTGCCCTGCCGATTGACGTGGCCCACATAAGCCGCTTCAAATGCCGTCAGAACGCAGGACCATTCGCTCCCGTCGAGCTGGCTGGTGGGCGTGAGCCAAGAGGCGTATCCTACAAGCGCTTGCTCCGAGACTTGTTGGCCTACAGCCTCCCCTTGGAGACATCTGATAGCCCGCCGCCGAGGCGGGCTTCTTTGCTACCAGATCTGTACAGCAGCGCCTTTGGTTGGCTAGCTGCCCAAGCTAGGCTCTGCCAGAACGCATGCCCATAAGCGGTCTACCTGTCTCCCTAGGCACGCCGGTTATCGACGTACCCAAATCTTTTATCAGGCGCATGGAAAGCAGGCGGAGGTTTGGCGAAATTCGCTTACGCAGTCATTGCTTCGCAGGAATCTGCGCAGGTCATACAGGCCTGTGCGCATTGCTGACAGTGGTCAGCATCTCGGTGCGAAGGCCTGCCCGATCATTTAAGGCTGGAAAATCACTGCTTCTGAATGCTCACGATTTCGCGACGCTTCCCCCCATACGGAACCCAAATTTCACCTTGTCTCCTACGTTCAAGCCCTTCAGCTGTGCAGGCTCAGCTTGGATCCGTCCCTGAAAACGTTATGGAGTCATGAAAATGATTCCTCGACAGATCAGCGCCCAGCCGCGTGCCATCGCCCCGCTGCTACGCAGAACGATGGTGTGAAATTAAGAGGGAGTCAGACGCGGGGAGGACGCCATGGATCGGGGGGGAGAACCTGTCGCTATGCCTACAGCATAGGTATCGGCAGGTCGTGGGTAACCGTCTGGCCAACTCCACCCCTCAGCACACAGACCAGCTCGGACAAGAACGGGTGGAAAACAAAGCCTTGCCCGCAGGTATACCCATTGAATAAGCCTGTATCTGACGTAGGTCATGCAGAGCCTGCCAGCGGGTCGCAATCGACGATGGCTTCATTGTATACTTCGGCTCCGCATACCCCTTGAGCTACAGGAACATCAGCATGACTGTACTCCAAACGATCTACTGGCAGCCTACGCCGCCTTAGCGCTACGCCCCCTCGCAACAACCTGCTTCCGCTAGCCTCGCTCGCGGGTGCTCACTGCTGTACGCCTGGTTTTACACCTTAAGCACACAGCAAAAAATCCTCAAAATTTGAATTTGTATCGATTCGCTCGCCACTCCCTTGGCGTGCGCGATGCTTTGCCTTGGATATTTATATGCTGCAAAAACTTAGACAAACGTGGTTTTCCAACGTCCGTGCCGACGTGCTCGCGGGGCTGGTGGTCGCACTCGCGCTGATCCCGGAAGCCATCGCCTTTTCCATCATCGCCGGGGTAGATCCCAAAGTCGGTCTCTACGCCTCCTTCTGTATCTGTGCTGTCATCGCCTTTGTCGGCGGGCGCCCCGGAATGATCTCGGCGGCGACAGGCGCCATGGCACTGCTGATGGTTACGCTGGTAAAAGAGCATGGACTCCAGTACCTGCTGGCCGCGACGCTACTATGTGGCGTACTTCAAATCCTTGCCGGCTACCTGAAGCTCGGCTCGTTGATGCGCTTTGTTTCACGCTCGGTAGTCACCGGCTTCGTAAACGCATTAGCGATTCTGATTTTTATGGCGCAATTGCCTGAGCTGACCAATGTCACCTGGCATGTCTATGCCATGACCGCTGCGGGCCTGGGAATCATCTACCTGTTCCCGTATGTACCGAAAATCGGCAAGGTGATTCCCTCTCCATTGGTGTGCATTCTGACGCTGACTGCCATCGCCATTTACCTCGGTTTGGATATCCGCACCGTCGGTGACATGGGCCAACTGCCTGATACGCTCCCGATCTTCCTCTGGCCTGAAGTTCCGCTGAATTTTGAAACCCTGCGCATCATTTTCCCGTACTCGGCTGCGTTGGCAGTAGTGGGTCTACTCGAATCAATGATGACCGCGACCATCGTCGACGACCTTACCGACACCACCAGCAACAAAAACCGCGAGTGCAAAGGCCAGGGTGTGGCCAACATCGCTGCCGGCATGCTTGGCGGCATGGCAGGTTGCGCCATGATCGGCCAGTCGATCATCAACGTGAAATCTGGTGGCCGCACCCGTCTCTCGACATTGTGTGCCGGCGTTTTCCTGCTGCTGATGGTGGTATTTCTTGGCGAGTGGCTCTCCAAAATCCCTATGGCGGCACTCGTGGCTGTGATGATCATGGTGTCCATCGGCACCTTTAGCTGGGATTCCTTGCGTAATCTGAAAGAGCATCCGCTGTCGACCAACCTCGTCATGGTGGCGACCGTCGTGGTCGTCGTGGCCACTCACAATCTGGCTTACGGCGTACTGGTAGGTGTGCTGCTGGCCTCCCTGTTCTTCGCAAACAAGGTCGGGCACTACCTGGATATCAAGAGCACTCTTGAAGAGACGAAATCGCATCGGACTTACCGCGTCGTGGGCCAGGTGTTCTTTAGCTCTGCGGACAAGTTCACTGAGGTTTTTGACTTCAAGGAGGCGCTCAACAAGGTCACCATCGATCTCACACAGGCGCATTTCTGGGATATCACCGCCGTCGCAGCGCTGGATAAGGTCGTGATCAAGTTCCGACGCGAAGGCGCTGAGGTTGAAGTGCTCGGTCTCAATGAAGCCAGCGCGACAATCGTTGACCGCTTCGGCGTGCATGACAAACCCGGTGCCATCGACAAGCTCATGAGCCACTAAGGAGAACGACAATGACCCGCGTAATGGCATGCATTGATAACTCACAATCCTCATTGGCGGTCTGCGATTACGCAGCATGGGCCTCGCAACGACTCAGCGCTCCCCTGACCTTGCTTCATGTGCTGGATAAGGAGAAATATCCTGCATCCGCTGACCTCAGCGGCAATATCGGTCTCGGTAGCAGAGAACATCTGCTGGAAGAGTTGGCCATGCTGGATGCGCAGCGGGCAAAACTGGCGTTGGAGCATGGGCAGCACATGCTTGAAAAAGCTCGCGAGCGAACAGTTCACTCTGGCGCCATGTCACCTGATATGAAGCAGCGCCATGGCCATCTCGTCGAGAGCCTGAGCGATCTCCAAGACGATATTCGGTTACTGGTGATTGGAAGAGTCGGTGAGGACAGCACGCGCAGTGCCCAAAGTCTTGGCAGCCAGATTGAAGCGATAGTCCGAACTATCCACCGCCCCACCCTGATTACAACCAGCCATTTCAGGAAACCTGAAACGGTCATGGTGGCATTTGACGGCAGCGCAACAGGCCACAAGACCTTACAGATGCTTGCTTCAAGCCCGCTGTGCGAAGGCCTGCCAATTCATATCGTCATGGTTGGAACGGATTCTGAAGACAACCAGAACGCGCTGGAGAAGGCACGAACCACGCTTGCGTCTTCCGGCTCGCTGGTGCATTCCGAGATCCGCCCAGGCGAAGTAGAGTCCACACTGCATGCGTATCAGGCAGAGCACGGCATTGACCTCTTGGTCATGGGGGCGTACGGGCACTCACGCATCAGGCACTTTCTGATAGGCAGCACGACCACGACGATGCTGCGTACATCCACTGTACCCTTATTGCTGCTTCGCTGAGCCAGTTCCACTGGCCACAGTATTTCCAGAACTGAGGAAATACCGTGGCCACCCTGGACGATGACTAACTGATCTTGCCGCTACGAGACCACATGCAACTCATAACTGAAATTGTTCACCCCGAGCTGAAATCCAAGCAGGGCAGAGTATTCCGTCGACATGCAGCTCGCGGCATCGTGATGCGGGGTGAACAGATCCTGTTGCTGTTCACCGAGCGCTATAACGATTTCAGCTTTCCTGGAGGCGGCCTTGATGGTGACGAGGACATTGTCGCAGGCCTGAAGCGTGAGCTTGAGGAAGAGACTGGTGCTCGTGAAATACAGGTGCTCCAGCACTACGGTTACATCGAGGAGTACCGGCCCTACCAAAAGCCACAGTACGATCTGATGCACATGACCTCGCATTTTTATCAATGCGAAGTAGCGCCCCAGCTAGAGCCGGTGAGAATGGAAAGCCACGAAATCGCTAATGGTATGCGGCCTGTCTGGATCAACCTGCATGAAGCCATCGC
>NZ_JBFPFV010000009.1:0-5200 GCF_047978165.1 Pseudomonas sp. LFS074
ACACAATGAAGCCGTCATGCAGCGTCACGAGTCTTCGATGGGGCAGTCAATTCTGCGCGAAACCTACATGCTGAGAAAAGTCGCTTCCGAATTGTTGATGCCAATCAGCCTTTGAGCTGACTATTTGGCGAAGTCCACTTAGCCTGCCTCAGGCAAGCATCCAATGCTGCGGGAGTAATTGCGTGATTTCGCTCGCCCGCTGTGTCGGAAGCCGCATCAGTACATCCTTGAGATAGGCATACGGATCGTGCCCATTCATACGCGCCGACTGGATCAGGCTCATGATTGCCGCCGCCCTTTTTCCACTGCGCAGCGACCCGGCAAATAACCAGTTCGAGCGCCCAAGCGCCCACGGCCGGATCAAATTCTCGATCTGGTTATTGTCGATGGGCACAGCACCATCTTCCAGGTAGCGCGTCAGCGCTACCCAGCGTTTAAGGCTGTAATCCAGGGCCTTGGCCGTGGCCGAACCCTCGGGCACAAGTTCGCGTTGGGCCAACATCCACTCATGCAGTTTTTCAGCGATGGGCACCGCTGTTTCCTGACGTAATCGCCAGCGGGCTTCGTCGCTCATTTCCTTGGCGTGTCGCTCGACTTCATACAACCCGCCAATCGAGTGAAGCGCCTGCTCCGCCAACTGGCTTTTATTGGCTGCATGCAGGTCGAAGAATTTGCGGCGTGCATGGGCCATGCAGCCGATTTCGGTGATGCCCAGCTCGAAGCTGGCCTTGTAGCCGGCGAAGTCATCGCAGACCAGCTTACCGTTCCACGTGCCCAGGAAGTTACGCGCATGTTCGCCGGCACGGCTGGGGCTGAAGTCGTAGACCACGGCCTTTAGGGCCGAGAAAGGCGTGGTGCTATAGGCCCACACGTAAGCGCGGTGGGTTTTCTTTTCGCCTGGTGCGAGCATCTGAACCGGGGTCTCATCGGCGTGGATCACGCCCTGGGCCAACACATGCTCACGCAGCGCATCGACCAGAGGCTGGAGCTGCACACCGGTCTGTCCGATCCATTGCGCCAGTGTCGAACGGGCGATGGGCAGTCCGGCCCGACCAAAAATCTTCTCCTGCCGGTACAGCGGTAAATGGTCGGCGAACTTCGCCACCATCACGTGGGCCAAAAGGCCTGCGGTCGGGATGCCCTTGTCGATCACTTGGGCCGGTACAGGCGCCTGGATCAGTGTTTCACACTGACGGCACGTCCATTTTCCACGCACATGCCGCTCAACTGTGAACACGCCCGGAGTGTAATCGAGCTTCTCGCTGACGTCTTCGCCGATTCGCTGAAGCTGGCAGCCGCACACGCACTGAGTATTCTCTGGTTCGTGACGGATCACGGTTCGCGGAAACTGCGGCGGCAGTGGTGCACGCTTGGGCTTATGACGTGGCTCGGCCGGTGCGGCCGGCGGATTGGCTGCCTTCAGCTCGGCTTCGATAGCTGCGATATCGGTATCGAGCAGATCATCAAGCAGACTGCCTTGGTCGGGGCTCAGTTGCTCGCTGCGCTTGGCGAACTTGTGTCGCTTGAGGATGGCGATTTCATGAGCCAGTTGCTCGTTGACCGTTTCGAGGCGTTGGATTTTCTGGCTCATGGAGTCGACCTGGGACAGCAACTGCATAGCCTGTTCGGCCAAGCCGCGCAGCTGTTCCGGTGTCATCTGGTCGAGATTGGGCGAGGAAGTCATGCCGCTGATTGTGTCAGAGCAGGTCGTCAACAGCGATAAACCGATGGGCTAATGGCAGGGGCTAAAGCACTGTGATCGCGCTGCCTGCGCCGACCCGCTGCCACGGCAAACCCAGTACCAAGGCTTGAAGTTGCTCGTTATCGAGTTCGACTTCCGATCCGTGACGGATGCCGGGCCAATGAAACTTGCCTTGGTTCAATCGTCGCGCTGCCAGCCAAATGCCCACACCGTCATGCACCAAGACTTTCATTCGGTTGGCACGGCGATTAGCGAAGAGGTATGCGCAGTGCGGCTTCGCCACACCGAACACCGCGATCACCCTGGCCAGCGCGGTCTCGGTACCGGCGCGCATGTCCATAGGCTCGGTGGCAAGCCAGATGGCATCGATCCGAATCATTCCAACAGGTCTCGCAGAAAGGTGGCACAGGCGACAGCGCTTTCGGTCGGCCAGTTCACTTTGACGGTGCCACGCGGGTGCTGGATTTCAATGCAGATACTTGATGAAGCTGCCTGCGAATGTCCTCCGGCTAGCGGCAAGGGCACTGGAATGAAAGCAGGTTGCAGCGCCATAGTTTTGTTCGTGAGTACCCTAATCCATTTATGTACGAGGTTCGCGTTAAGGCTGTGCTTCTGCGCGACGCTGGCAATCGATGCGCCGGGCTGGGCGCACTCTTGGACAACTTGGGCCTTGAAGGATTTTGAATAGGAACGGCGTTGTGACTGCATGGAAAGACCCGCTTAAAAGGCTAGAAATGGTGTCCACTTAAATTAGGTGGACACCATCGCCTTTGGCGTCGGGGTCAGGAAGGTGAGTTGGCCGGACGGTTACGGTCGTGGCTTGGCATAGTCAGTCCAGGCGTTAGGAAGCTGGGCTGCACTGTGCTGGCAGTCCTGCACTCCTGGCCTACCTTGCAGGATTGGTATGGTCACCAGTCTTTCCCAGGTCTTGGTCCTGGCAGCAGGCATGGTCCATGCCCGCCATCATTTCCATGCCCATGGTCTGCATTGGGCAAGGTTCAGTCGCCGAATCGATGCCCGCCATCCCGTTAAGCGGAAGCGCCACGATAAGAATCAGGATGGGCGAGTATAGGTTACCGGGATGAACTCACCATTAAGGGGTTGGGGCTGCACCAACCAACCGCATGGAGGCTGGGAGACTGATGAAGAAGGTTGTGACACCCTCCGCTGAAGTACACCAAATTCGTCCGCTGTGAGCCTCGATGATGGAGCGTGTTATCGACAGGCCTAGGCCTGCATTGCTTGGCCCGCCTTCGCGTCTGGCTGGATCGGCCCGATAGAACCGGTGGAAGATCTTGCCAATGTGCTGAGGATCGATGGTTACTCCGCTGTTACGTACGGATAGCGTCACGGTTTCACGTGTTTGCTCGATCTGCACTGATATCTCGTTGCCTTCCGGGGTGTAGCGCAACGCGTTCGATAAAATGTTGGAAAGCGCTCGGTCAATCATCAGGCGATCGCCACGAACCTTGCCACGACCTTGGAGGGTCAGCTGAATGCCCCGGTCCTCAGCCAGGAACTGGTAGTACTCGAACAGCTTGTATACGAGTTCGGAGAGGTCCACATCGATCTGCTCGGGCACGATCAGACCGTTGTCCGCCTTGGCGAGGAAAAGCATGTCGTCAATCATGCGCGACATGCGCTTGAGGTCTTCCAGGTTCGAATAGAGGTTTTCCTCATATGCATCCAGGTCACGCTTCTTGGTGAGCACCACTTCAGTATGGGTCAGTAGGTTGCTGACCGGCGTTCTCAACTCGTGAGCGATATCGGCAGAAAAGTTGGACAACCGAACGAATGCATCCTCCAATCGTCCCAGCATCCCGTTGAAAGACAGGATGAGCTCCTGAAGCTCAATCGGTACGGGCTTCAGGGGAATGCGCTCGCGGAGCGATCTTGCTGACATCGCGGTCGCCACTTTGGTGATTTGCCCGACAGGCCGAAGCCCGCTTTTGGCCACGACCCAGCCCAAGCCTGCACTCACCACTGCACTGATCACCAAGCCGATCCCGAACCACCACTGCAAGGTGTGGAAGAAATGGGCATGAGTGGTGACATCGAGCATCAGCACCGCCGTCACAGGTTCCGGCTCGCCCGCGATGGCCAACTGGGCGGTGATACCGCGGAAGTTCTGCGATTCATCCTGCCACTCCCAGACCGCACCCTGGCGCGCCTGCTCGAACCGCTGAGGAATTTGGGAGGCTTTGGAGTCTGAAAAAAGGGTCGTTCCGTCAGCCTTGGTGATTTTCGCCGAAAGATCCTGATGTGCGCCGAGCAATGCCCGCAGCTGCTGCTCCTGATCGCCGAGCTCGCCTCGCGCTGCTGAAATGGACAGAATATGACGCGTTGACTCCAGCTTTTCGGAGAGCGCCTGCTCATCCAGCATCCGGAAATGGTGCTGGCTGAGCCCGTAGAAAGCCACGCCGGCAACGACCAAGACAGCAGTCACCGCGAACATGAACATCAGGGTCAGTCGCTTGACGAGCGATGATTGCGGGCGCATCACTCTGCCACATCCATCATGTAGCCCATGCCTCGGGCGGTATGGATGAGCTTTGGCGCGAAGTCGTCATCAATCTTGGCCCGCAGTCGGCGAATCGCGACCTCGATCACGTTGGTGTCACTGTCGAAGTTCATGTCCCAGACCTGAGAAGCGATCAGCGACTTGGGGAGCACCTCCCCGCGTCGGCGCATGAGCAGCTCCAAAAGGGCAAACTCCTTGGCAGTAAGGTCGATCCGCTTGCCGTTTCGCGTAGCCCGGCGCTTGAGCAGGTCAACCTCAAGGTCCGCCATCTTCATGGTGGTTTGAGCAGAACCACCGTTGCCTCTGCGCAGCAGTGTGCGGACCCGAGCCAACAGCTCAGAGAACGCAAAGGGCTTCACAAGGTAGTCATCAGCACCCAGCTCCAAGCCTTTAACGCGATCATCTACGCCATCACGGGCCGTGAGAAAGAGGACCGGCACGTCTTTCCCCGCTGCCCGGATCTTGCGCAGGACCTCCCAGCCATCGAGCCCCGGCATCATTACGTCCAAGATCAGCAAGTCATACGCTTCGCTCTGCGCCTGTTGCAGGGCGTCAGTGCCTGTCATCACCCGGTCTACAGTGAAGCCAGCCTCTGTTAGGCCTTGCTGGAGGTAGACACCGGTTTTCGGCTCATCTTCGGCTACGAGTAATTTCATCTGCTCTCATCCACGCGGAGTGCATCTCCAGTTTGCAGGAAAAAAGACGCCCAACCAGAAGCTGACGGAAAAGTAATGTCGCGATCAGTTTTCTGACAGCACCGCGAGGCTAATTTGACTCTGTACCTGACGCCATGAGGCGCAGAACCCACTGAGGATCTCCAGATGAACATGGTCAAAGCAATTGTGGTGGTCGTTACCTTCGGCATGGCAGGCATCGCCCTGGCAGAGGGCGGCGCGGACCGGACCTTTGCGCGGATGGAAGCGGCTCGCCAAAACTCCATGCAGGCCTATCAGGTTGCGCAGCAGGAGAAAGAGCAG
>NZ_JBFPFV010000010.1:0-4320 GCF_047978165.1 Pseudomonas sp. LFS074
CCGCCGGTCGCCGCACAGTCCAGCAAGCATGTCGGCCACGAGAGCTGCTGATCCGAGCTTACAGAAATGTAATCACTCCGGAATCTGAACTATGGCAGTTTCAGACTACGGCCTCTCATCAGCCTCGCGCAGTAGCGAAAGTCTACGAGACTGGTGAGAGCTCCAACGAACCCAAGGGCTGCGCCATCGAGCAGCCTGGATATCAGCGATCTACCTGACTGGACGCAACGGCATGCAAAGCAAAACCACGAGACGATCATTCGTCAAAGGCCTGGCCGCTACCGGACTTCTGGGTGGGCTCGGCATGTGGCGCGCGCCGGTCTGGGCTGTGACCAGCCCTGGCCAACCGAACGTGCTCAGCGGCAATGAATTCGACCTGTATATCGGTGAACTGCCCGTCAACATTACGGGGGCAGCTCGTACGGCCATGGCCATCAACGGCTCCGTGCCTGGGCCGATCCTGCGATGGCGCGAAGGCGACACCGTGACGCTGCGTGTACGCAACCGGTTGAAACAGGACACCTCCATTCACTGGCACGGCATAATCCTGCCCGCCAATATGGACGGTGTGCCGGGCTTGAGCTTTCACGGCATCGCTCCCGATGGCATGTACGAATACAAGTTCAAGGTCCACCAGAACGGCACTTACTGGTATCACAGCCACTCAGGCCTCCAAGAGCAGTCTGGGGTCTATGGCGCACTGGTGATCGATGCTAAGGATCCCGAGCCGTTTGTATATGACCGCGATTACGTCGTCATGCTCAGCGATTGGACGGATGAGGACCCGGCGCGGGTGCTCTCCAAACTCAAGAAGCAGTCCGACTATTACAACTTCCACAAGCGCACGGTCAGCGACTTCGTTGACGACGTGAGCGAGAAAGGCTGGTCGGCCGCTGTAGCGGATCGGAAGATGTGGGCTGAAATGAAGATGAGCCCCACCGACCTCGCAGATGTGAGCGGGTATACCTACACCTACCTCATGAACGGCCAAGCTCCGAACGGCAACTGGACGGGTATCTTCAAGCCCGGCGAGAAGATCCGCCTGCGATTCATCAACGGCTCGGCCATGACCTATTTCGATGTCCGGATTCCTGGGCTCAAGATGACGGTTGTGGCTGCCGACGGCCAGTACGTCAAACCCGTATCGGTCGATGAGTTCCGGATCGCCGTTGCTGAAACCTACGATGTCATCGTCGAGCCTGAAAACGAACAGGCCTATACGATTTTCGCGCAATCCATGGACCGTACCGGGTATTCCCGAGGCACCCTGGCAGTTCGCGAAGGCTTGCAAGCGCCCGTACCGGCGGTAGATCCACGCCCGATCATCGCCATGAGCGATATGGGCATGGACCACGGCAGCATGGGCGGAATGGATCATGGCAGCATGGCTGGCATGGACCAGGGCAGCATGGCCGGCATGGATCACAGCAAGATGGCTGGAATGGACCACGGCAGCATGGCCGGTATGGACCACAGCAAGATGACTGGGATGGGCAATGAAGGCATGGCCGGCATGAGCGGCGCAATGCAAAGCCATCCGGCTTCCGAGACCAACAACCCACTGGTCGATATGCAGACTATGTCGCCAACGCCAAAGCTGAACGATCCGGGAATTGGCCTACGCAACAACGGGCGTCGAGTGCTGACGTACGCCGATCTGCGGAGCACCTTCATCGATCCCGATGGTCGAGAGCCTGGACGGACAATCGAACTGCACCTTACCGGCCACATGGAGAAGTTCGCGTGGTCGTTCGACGGTATCAAATTCTCCGACGCTGAACCGCTGCGGTTGAAATATGGCGAGCGTCTTCGCATCACCTTGGTCAACGACACCATGATGACTCACCCCATCCACCTCCACGGTATGTGGAGTGATCTGGAGGACGAGAACGGCAACTTCATGGTTCGCAAGCACACCATCGACATGCCACCTGGCTCAAAACGAAGCTATCGCGTCACCGCAGATGCCTTGGGACGTTGGGCCTATCACTGTCACCTACTGTTCCACATGGAAATGGGCATGTTCCGAGAAGTACGTGTGGACGAATGAACTGGAGATTTGAGATGAGCAAACCAATGAAACGAAGCGCCTTTTTCCTTTCTGCTGCGATGGTAGGCATTCTGGCTGTTTATGCCCCGTCGTCGTGGTCCAGCGACAATCATGATCAGCATTCCCAGAAAACCACAGAGGCCGGCAAAGCCAAAGGCTCGCAGGACAAGCAGGGCCAGGGGATGAACCATGAAGGCATGGACCATGGTTCCATGGAAGGTATGGACCACGGCTCGATGAAGGGAATGGACCATGGCTCGATGGAAGGCATGGACCACGACAAAATGATGAAATCGCATGGCAGCGACAAAGCTAAGGCAGGGAAAGATGGCCAATAGCCTCGGGCGGCCTTCGCTGCTGGCTCTGACCGTTTCGATCAGCATGCTGGGCGTAACGCCCAGCTTCGCTGCTGAAGAAATGGATCACTCGGGCATGGATCATTCGAAAATGGGGCACGGCTCCATGCAAATGGATGCTGCTCCATCCGAATCGATGCCGGCGATGGATCACAGCAAGATGGGGATGGGCAAACAGCAGAAAAAGCCTGCCCCTGTTGATCACAGCCAGATGGGGCATGCTCAAAGCAAGAGTAAATCCAGCCCGGTGGACCACAACAAGATGGACCACAGCAAAATGAACCATGGAAACATGCAGGGCATGGATCACGGCTCTATGAAGGGCATGGACCATTCCCAGATGAACCATAGCTCAGCGACTTCTCCGACCACGACGAGCCGCACGCCGATTCCAGTGCTCACTGATGCGGATCGCGAGTCGGCCTTTCCGCCCCTGGGTGGCCACCAAGTGCACGACAGCGGAATCAACAGCTTCTTCCTGTTGGACCAGCTCGAATACCAGGACGCCGATGAGGGCAGCACCCTGGCCTGGGACGCATCAGGCTGGATAGGCGGCGACATTAATCGCCTCTGGGTTCGTTCGGAAGGCGAGCGCACCAATGGGGTAACCGAAGATGCTGAGCTGCAACTCCTGTACGGGCGCTCGGTCAGCCCTTGGTGGGATGTGGTCGCCGGGGTCCGCCAGGATTTCAAACCGGAATCCCCACAGACCTGGGCAGCCTTTGGTATTCAGGGCATGGCTCTGTATGACTTCGAGGCCGAAGCCACGGCGTTTATAGGCGAGAACGGTCAGACTGCTGCGCGTCTTGAGGGCGAATACGACATCCTGCTGACCAATCGCTTGATTTTGCAGCCCACGGCCGAGGTCAATTTCTATGGCAAGAACGATCCTGAGCGCGGCGTTGGCTCGGGCCTTGCCAATACCGAAGTCGGGCTGCGCCTACGGTATGAAATTGTCCGCCAGTTTGCTCCATACATAGGCGTTACCTGGAGCCGCTCCTACGGCAACACCGCTGACTTCATCCGAGACGAGGGTGGAGATGTTGATGAGGCACGCTTCGTTGCCGGTATCCGGATGTGGTTCTGAGAATTCCAACATGAAAAAAACAATTACAACGCTGCTTGGGGCCGGTGCTGTCGGAAGTGCTGCGGTATTGGGCACAGCCTATTTCGGTCTGGTGAATGTCGGCGCTGATGATCCTCACTTCCCGGCAGTCCATTCCTTTCTCGCCATGGCTCGTGATCGGTCTATTGAGGTTCGAGCGCGAGACATCGAAGTCCCTGATCTGAAGGAAGCCGCGTTGATCAAAGCGGGGGCGGGCAACTACAACGCCATGTGTATAGGCTGTCACCTTGCCCCTGGCGTTGGGAAGACTGAGCTAAGCCAAGCGCTATACCCGTCGCCACCCGACCTCACCAAGGTGGGTGTCGGAGGCGATCCAGCCGCCGCATTCTGGACAATCAAGCACGGTATCAAAGCCACGGGCATGCCCGCCTGGGGCAAGAGCATGGGCGATGAGTACATCTGGGGAATCGTCGCGTTCCTGGATCAACTGCCCCAGATGAATGCCGAGCAGTACAAGGCCTTGGTGGCCACGAGCGGCGGCCACCAGCACGGCGGCGGTGAAAGCGATATGCACAACCATGAGGGCCAGCACGGCGGGAGCGGTCGTGCCGAGCATGGTGATCACGATGAAGCGGCAGACGACGATCATGCCCAGGCAGCTCACGACCATGGAGCTGCACCCGCAGGCTCCGCTCAAGCGGCAGATCATCACGGTGACCACAATGCGGCCGAGGCCCATTCGGATGCCCACCCGACATCGTCGCCAAAGACGCATGTTCACAAAGACGGTAAGGAGCACACTCATGCCAACTAACCGGATATTCGTTCGGCTAGCCGCTATCGCTGGG
>NZ_JBFPFV010000011.1:0-4800 GCF_047978165.1 Pseudomonas sp. LFS074
CTTCTGGTGACCTCGGCGGCCTATGCTGCCGAGCCATTGTCCATCGACGTTCACCGAGACGCGAACTGCGGTTGCTGCAAGAAGTGGATCGCGCACCTGGAAGCCAATGGTTTCAAAGTGACCGACCATGTTGAGACGGACATGAGCGCAGTGAAACAGAAGCTGGGCGTATCGCCACGGTTAGCGTCCTGCCACACAGCTGTGATCGACGGAAAGTTTGTTGAAGGTCACGTGCCAGCTGAGCAGATTCGAGAACTCAGGGGGCGGAACGATCTAGTCGGGATCGCCGTACCAGGAATGCCAGCTGGGTCCCCAGGCATGGAGGTTGATGGCGTAAGCCATGCCTACCAAGTCATTGGTTTAATCAAAAGCGGCGAGGACCAAGTAGTCGCCAACTATCCAGCCAAATAACGCACCTACCAGGAGGACGGCGGTAGGCTGACTGCCGTCCCTTATTCCCCCGCTAGAAAGCTTCATCAGCTCAACAGGACGACAGAGAGGGGCTACAAAGGGTAGCTAGTCAGATTCACGGCGCTCGCGGACTGGCTTGAGTACGATATCGCCGTTGATGAGCTCGATGGAGAGTCTGTCGCCCGTCGTGACCCCGAGCTCGCGCAAAATGTCATCGGGTAATTCCACAATCACATCGCCGGAGCCGTCGCCGGGATCTAGGCACTTTACCGTGGTGCGCGCTGATTGAGTCATTGGACTCTCCTGCCTGAGCTACCAGTCCTCATCGTACTCCACCAGTCATGAAAGCCGGTAACCAGGCGATCTATTGCCGGAATTGACGCTTCAACCCGGCGTTTTATCAGAGTAAGTCCTGTCCACTCGCTCAGTGCTCAGTTCTGGCCCCGGCAACCGACTCCAGCGGTCCGGTATTCAAGGATTTTCACGTCTCCGTTGGAATCCTCGTAATTCATCTGTGCCGGCATCACGTCACAGCTCGCCTTGGTCGACGTCATGCTGATCACCTTCGCCACGTCGAGCCGCATCCCGTAGCGATAGTGGATCACCTCCGGTGGGTTCTTTCCCTTGGCAGCGGCATAAGCTCGCATAGCTTGCTCATTGGCCTGAATCATCTTTCCATGCAGACGGTCGGATCCTCCTTCGGCGAGTACGGCTGACGAAGCCACTAGGGCCAGGATAGCGGTGATACTTTTGATGACTTTCATTTCAATCACTCCAATAAACGTGACTGAAGATTAGGGGTTGATCGCTGTCAATTGAGTGATACGGGAATTACAAGGTTGTAAGTCCCGCATGTAAAAAGAGGTAGCGTTGCCTCCTCGCCGCATACCAACCTCGCCCTCAGGCAAGCTACTGGTAGACACCCAAGCGTATACGCTCAAGATAGTCCGCTACGACGCTGAACCCGAGCGACGTGTCGAGCATCTCGAAGGGTACAAACCCCAACAAACGGCCGCACGGCCGACAAAGCCACTGCTCCGCGAGCATCTGAGAGCCAAATACCTTCGATGCAAGCTCCAGTCCTTTCGCATACTGGAACGCCACCGCGCTCTGCTGGGCATCCAGACGATGGGCCTGAGCGGGATGGCTCAGACGGTGAATGCTTCTGGTCGATCTTCCTGTGATTCGCCCGACGAGGTTACGAGCCTTGAACAGGCTCGATGACTCGACCATGCACTTCACGTCGCTGAAAAAGAATCCTGTTTGGACTAGACTCAGGAGCTCCAGCTGGCTCAACCCGTCGGGGTGGTTCCGCCCTGCTCAGATTCTCGCGCGAGATCTGCGTATCCTTCTTCACCACTGAGATGGTCGTAGAGTTCTTCCAGGGTTAAAGCCAAACCAACTTTATAACCCGACAGGTCAGCAAGGTATTCGTTAAGGTCGCCAGCTCCGAAGCTCATATGCATAAAAGGGTCCTAGGCGTGAAAGTAATGCGACGATAGTATCGGTTTGCTAAACACTCCACAAAAGGGCCCTGTGGACAGCGAAATACAGGCAGATCCTGTCAGTTGCCCGGACCCACTCACGGCCTGGTTTTGGCTTTTTGGCCGAAAAGGCTGTTGCTTAAATTGCAGAGCGATTATTAGCCTTTTAGACGCCAATGGTCCAACCAAAGCACTCTCGGTTGATCGGAAAACCAAGCGTAGAAAACTAGTGCCGCATGCTGCTAGCTGCCTCTCGCCAGCGTCTTCTACCGGCCCAGGCTGTGTAAAACCTTGACCAGTGCTAATGTTATTCTGCCGTCGGCAGTCATAGCGGAGTAGTCCATGAGGCCATTCCTCCAAGGCAAGCATCGAGATTAATGCACGTTGCGGCCTGAGAGCCTGGATGATTATGTCGCAGATACTAACTAGGTTCGAGTAATCGATGTGCTCGACGATGAGCTTGATCTCACCCGTTGGGCTTCAGTGGTGTGGTTCTCACCGAAACTGGACGCCCTGCGTACCCTGCTGCACTGCTGAAGATCAACATCTATGGCTATCTCAACCATCTTTCCGTCAGCATTGGGATGAGCTTGGTTCCGACCAGCTCCGGAAAATAGCTTTGGGGACTCCTTGGAAAATGAGGTCATAAATGGCCTGGGCTAGCGAACGGGAGCTTTGCTTCTCGCAGGTTTGGGGGCATGCTGTGAGCGAAACGTGGCAGGAGGAATGCGCCATGAACCAGGGGACACTCCAGACAGCGGTACTGTCGGCCGCCGAACTGATCGACTACCTGTGTCCTACGAGCGGGGCGCCTTATTCGGTCGAGCGCTATGCCGAGATCTTTGGCCTCAGCCCTACCGAGTTTGCCGGTCAGATCGCTGCCTATCGTCACAGCAAACCAGATGCTACCAGCGCATCCGACGCCGAAGCGACGCAACGCTTTATCGCGGATGTCTTGCGGGTGATCTTGGCCCTAGACGAGAGCGGAGTCGCCGTCGAACGGGCGATCACTTGGTTTCGACTCGAGCCGTTACCGACCTTCGAACAGCAGACCGCGGAGCAACTGGTCAGTCAGGTTCAAGTTGAACGAGTGCTGCAGTTCCTAGCCTCCTGGCAGGCGGGGAGCCAGGGATGAATCGGGATACCCAATGGCAGGTCGATCATCAATCGGCATACCAGTCCTGTTATTGCACTGTCCTGCACACCGTAGATGCGCGTTACGACGTTCGCGGTTCTGTGCTGGCAGAAATGGTGAAGGCCTGTCTGATTCACCGCGCCACACTGCCCGCAGCGCAGCGGGCCTATTTCGTACAGCACGCATCAGAGGAAGCGGTGACCTACTTGGAAAAGTTCACAGCCAGGCTGTTTTTTGGCCCCCAGGGACGCTTTTCGCCGCAAGAGTATCGCTACCGGCCTGCTATAGATTTGCTGGAACCGGCTCCTCATGGTCAGCCTCAATGAGGCTCACTGGTCAATTGAAGGCAATTTGCCATCTGGAAAAATGCTAGAGGTCCCAAGCATTCTCGGCGAGTAAAAAATCTTTGACGTAGTCGCGCTGCTTTGAAAGAGTGGAGCGGTTTAGAGCCCAGCCGAGATGAGCGCTGACAAACTCGCCCTGAGTCTCGTCGAAGTAATAAGCCGTGCGCGCCTTCGCCAAGGAATACAGATTGATCAGCCGAGCACGTACGTGCGGCTTGAGATGATCATAGACGACAACGTTGGGGTTATTGGAGAATACTAAAGCTTTACCTGGCGAGATGGCGATGATGAACAACAGGTCCCTCAAATAGTCTCCCCAGCGAGATGCGGGGTAATCAGATGCGAGCAAGCCCGGTTGTTCCCAATTGTACTCCCGCATGGTTGCCTTCAAGAGTCCATCTGAAAATGCCTCGTCAATAAACGGCGAAATCTCGTTCTGGGCGAATAGGACTAACGACATCGCACCGAGGGACTTGCTTGATTTAAAATAGTCAACCACTTCATTGATCGAAGTATGTGATGAGATCTGCTCATCCTTCATATTTTGCCTAATAAGATCGAGTTCCGAGCGGATATCCATGGCTTTTAGAATGTCGGGATGGCGAGCCTCCAGAAACGTCAGGGTGTTCGCCAGTTGTCGGCGGTCCAGATGGTTCCAACCCTGAACTCTACTGCTACGTGCCTTTTCGATGATCTTATGGCCCGCTTCATCAATCATCGGGGTAATATGGCTGGATTCGACCTCAAATCCCCCATCGGGAAAGTCGATACGGTACAAGTCCTCAATCGAAGCAGTATGTTTTATAGCAACCGGCTTGATTTCCAGCGCACCATTCGAAGGCAGTCGGCGGTAGCGGAAGACTCTCCCAGGAGCGTATTGCCAAGCCTTGAGAAAGTGTTGTGGAACGAAATGGTGATTGCGAGGGGGATTCGGCATGCAGTGGTTCTCTCCAAAAATGAGGATGCTATAGCAATGAAGATTTTCACACCATTACCTGGAGAATATGTGGCGTCGGCACTGCAGCGGGGAAACGAGATGCTCGGTATCCGAACCCTGCCACATGAGGATTTCCGGATAAGACCGATACCAAGAACAGGTTACGGACGCAAAGGAATTGGGGGAAACGGCGATTTTCAAGGTAGTTGTCGCGTGAGCGTGTCACGCTGCCTTTGATGTTTGCTGCAGTACCGCTTCCCGCTCCGGGTTCAGGCACACGATTGGTGCCAGCACCCAGTTCCTGATGTTGCCGCTCCAGCGCTCCGGGTGCCGTGCACGCGCCGCCTCGTACAGCTCGATACGCTTGCGCAGCAACTCTTCTGCCTGGCCAGTATGTCGCTGCGCCGGGGTCACGAACTTCAGGGCGCTGTGGCGATGTTCATGGTTGTACCAGGCCACGAAGCTGTTCACCCAGTTCCTGGCCTGCTC
>NZ_JBFPFV010000012.1:0-4160 GCF_047978165.1 Pseudomonas sp. LFS074
CAGCGTGTCGAAGGGCCGCTCCGGCCACAGCGGGCAGTACTTCGCCGTGCGGAACAAGGCCTCGGCATAGGCGTTGTCATTGCTCACCCGCGGGCGGCTGAACGAGGGCATCACACCCAGGTTCTGCATGGCCGCCAGCATGGTCGAGCCCTTCATCGCGCTGCCGTTGTCCGAGTGCAGTACCAGCGGCTGGCCTGCCCGCTGTTCACGTAGGCAGGCCTGGCGTAGCAGCTGGGCGGCCTGCTCGGCGCTTTCACTTTCATGCACCTCGTTGGCCACCAGCTTCCGGCTGTAGACGTCCTTGATCATGTACCAGTAGAAGTAACGGCCCTTGACCGTGGTCGGCAGCCAGGTGATGTCCCAGCACCACAGCTGGTTCGGGCCGTCGGCCACATGGGTCGTCAGCGCTCGTTTCACCGGTGGGCGGCTACGGCCGCGCGGATGCTGCTGTTCGGCGTCCTTCAGCAACCGGTAAAAGGTCGACTCCGAGGCCAGCCAGGTGCCCTGATCGGCCAGCCGCGCCACGATCTGCTGCGGCGGCAGGCTGGCAAACTCGGGCTGGTTGGCGACCTCCAGCACGCGGCAGCGCTCTTGCGGGGTCAGCTTGTTGGCCGGCTCAGCTCGCTGTGCCGAAGGACGCCGATCCTCCGGGCAGTGCTGCCAGCGCTGCAGGCTGCGCAGCGACAGGCCCAGTTCGGCGCAGGCCTGCGCCCGCCGCGCTCCCGCCGCCACGGCGCCCTCGATCAACTGCAGCGTTTCACGGCGATCCGGGGCGCTGATCATTCGTCCTCGTCCTTCCCCCAGAGCGCCTCGGCTTTTTTTCGCAACACCAGCAGAGCTGCGGTTTCTGCCAGCGCCGCATCCTTGCGCCGCAGTTCACGCTCCAGCTGCTTGATGCGCTTCTTCGCGGCCTTTTCCTCTTCGCGTTCGCGCCGGGTCTTGCTCGGCTGAGCCAGGCTGTTGGCCTGCTCGCAGGCTTCGCGCCAGGCGTTGATCTGCTCGACATACAGGCCTTTGCGCCGGCAGTACTCCGCCAGCTCAGCCGCATTGAGGCTGGCGCTTTCCAGCACCACCCGAAACTTGTCCTGGCTCGACCACTGGTCGGCCTGCTGTCCATCTGCCGGCACCACTGCTCCCGCTGCTCTGGCCTGTTTGCGCCAAGCATACAGGGTGGCATCAGTAATGCCTGTCGCTTCCACCAGCTCCGGCACCGTCCGGTTCAAGGGCGGCATCATCTGCCGCACCACCCACTCCCGATGCTCTATCGAATAACGCGCCACACGGCTCTCACTTCCGCCCACCGACCAAGACTCATCGAATCAACTCACACGACAACTATCCTGACGCGGCGGGGAAAAGCGGAAATTAGGGGGTACGCAATTTTTAAATTTCCCTCCTTATTTACTGAACGAAAAATCACGGAAGAGGTTTTGCACAACCACACCCTGTACCCTCTCACCGCAGCGCTAGGCCGACCTACAAACCAAACAATAGTAACCCCCGCTTATTGGAAAAAAATTTGCCCCGAATGCGCATTCGAGGACTTTGAGAATCACGGCACAGCGTACGTACATCGAAGCCATGTACAGTCTTATGTTAAGGTTTGTAGCATCCATGGTTCTGACCTCATAACTATCTGCCCCGCATGTTCAACCCCCATTAATAAGCATAAAATAACCCAACTAGGAATATGCAGTCAAAAATACAAAAACCCGACACGTCAATGGAAATCACCGAACCATCTGTATTCAATATTTATCGCAGAACTTCTGAACTACAAAGGCCCTCCAGCTAAAACGCACAACGCTGAATGGATAGTGACCAAAAGCTTATACAAAAATTATTTCGATGAAATATACGGCAATTATGGATACGTGTCTGAAATTATAGTGCGTGAGCTCGGCACAAAAACTATAAATCCCTATTCAAAGGGGGCGACTGATTACAACTTCGTAATTCAAGCCTTCCTAGGCTGTCGCACCGCTGCCAGATACCTAGACTTGCTAACAAACAGTGCCGCGTGCACTCAGTTGCAAAACGAAGTTAATGAACTTATTCGGTCTGACTTCATCAAACGCAAATATCATACAGTAGATAGAATACCTAGTACCTCCTCATCAGTTACATGAGACAGCCGAATCCCAGCAAGCCGGTACACAACACTTATAGCACTTCGCTCAGATAGAAGATAATGTCTCACCGCCCATCTGATTTTACGAACTTGATGGTCATGATCAGATTCGAGAATATCTTTCATCAACAAAGTACTTATTGGGAACTTATCAGGTACCCTCAAAAAATCATGGCTACGAGCGACCTTCCTGCTTAACGCGGCGCGGGTCACCTTTTTCGGTTTGCCCTGCGTAGACAGAATCTGGTCCCTGGCGATTAGCAGATCTTGAGCAAGCGCTGCGTCTCTCGCATGCCAATCGACCAACCCCCTCCTTACCCTTATGAAAGGATGGGCAGACACATACTGCGCTAACCACTCCTTATCATGGCGGTAAAGCCACTGATAGCCCGGCTTATCATGGCATTTCGCGTTCTTGCTGCTCGAGAAAGCTTCGCGGCGTGCCTCAATTTCGCCGTCCTCTATGAGGGGCCTAGTATCGTTGCCCCTAGCCGCTTCACCGCTGCGAGCATCAGCTCGCGGGTGAAAGGATTTGAGGTGCTCAAGGTCTGCCTCAAGGAGCCAGCAAAGAAAGTAGAATTTTAATGGCTGTACGACCGCCCCGCGTGGACGCACGACGCCCAACACCCAGTCCCAAGAGCAACTGAGCTCCTGGAACTCATTAGCGCGAGGGCTACAGAGAAGACGCGGCGTCAGGAAGCTCCTTAATACCTGTTCCCTCACCCGACCAGCCTTAAGAAACCCCATCTCATCCAGACGATGCTGAAGGAAGTTTCCGGTCAGCAGATTTTGTACATCCGCTGGGTGCTCAAGTCCCCAAAACTGCATTTCACCTATCACAGCAGCTGAAGAGTCAGGAGCCCGCATCACTGGCGACCCCGCTGCCTCCGCCGGAAACAGCATGCAACGCCAGTCAGTTCCATCCGGAAACATCGTCCCGCAGAGCACCTCTCCATGGAGCGGGCAGATGCAAGTACCCATTGCTTGGTGAATACGATGCCAGTAGGCCGAGCCGCAGTTTTGAATATCTTCTTCAACACACCTCTCGCAGTACCTGAACGACGCGTGCTTGAGGAAGCCTGAGGCTGTGAGACCCAGGCTCATTTTCAGGCCCGTGCCGTCGGTACCAGTCATGGCGATACGCGCGGCTTTGCTCTTCGTGTCATTCAAAAAAGGTTCGTACAGAGGCAAAAGGGTAAAGCGATCGATCAAATGCTCTACCGAATAAGCTGATGCTAACCGTTGCGACAGAGCACCCAAGCAGCACGGCAGGATAGAGCCACAGGTTCTGGAATACGCGCCGAACAACTCCTGGCTTGTCCGGCGATAGCTGTCGTTCGACGACAGCCTATGATAACGGACCGCCAGGCTGTAGAGAGACTCATCAGGGAACGGCTGAGGAAACCAATGCAAGCGATCCATTGACCTGATCTCCCGCGGTTCATGTCACCAAGCAGAGTCCTTATCTACCCAGCCTCTCTGCTCGAGCTGGGTCTGCACATCATCGCCTTCGGAGAAATGGGCAGTTGGTGCTGACTCGTTGGCAACCGGAACCACCGGTTTACTAATAGGCTTTGCGGCTGCCCTTTCACTGTGCTCGACAGGTGTCACTATCGCGGCCTGGGTAATTAAAGAGAGATTCGCCCTGTCTGCACGCCGCGCCAAATCGTAATTCATCATCTTGGCGACCTGGTCCTTCGTGGGCATCATGTCTTCGAAGTCAGCAATTTGCAGCGGATCCCCGCTTCGTAGAGCCTCGATGGCCTTATGAAGGAGCCTCATCTGACTGTCGTACACCTGCTGCAGAACCGCCGGTGTAATCGAGTCGATGCCCTCCCAGATTGCGTGCCGCTGAGCCAGCATTAGAAGTTTGGCCAGGAAATCCGTGTTTCCTTGAGTGAGGTCATATATTTTGGAAAGGATCTCACCCGTCAACGGAGTGGGGGTTTTGGTCCAGTCGTATGCCCAGAGCAGTGAAACCAGATGCGCCCAAAACGGATCATCTTCGGTAAACCTGTCAAAAGTGATA
>NZ_JBFPFV010000013.1:0-3840 GCF_047978165.1 Pseudomonas sp. LFS074
GGCCCCATTCCTGCCGCACGCCGAGCATTTCGCAAAACACCAGAAAACAGCGGAAGCATGGCATTTGTGCCAACGTAGATCAGCGGGATGCCGGCGTCATTCGACAGCTGCACAAAAAAGTTGAGAAGCTTTTCGCGGTCTTGCCCGCCTCGGGATGAGCAGAGGTGCTGCATCTCATCAATTATGAGAGCTCCGATGAAATAGGTTTTGCACAACTGACTGATATTTTGAAGCATCACGCTGATGCTGCGGCCAGTAGCAGCTCTGCCTGAGTACTTTTTTATGCCTAATGCTTCATCCAATGAAGAGAAGAATGCGGTACAAAAACCTCGCAACGAGCCATCGTGCGGACAATCGATCTTGAGCCAGACCACCTGCGTCTCAATGAAGATCTGCTCTTTATACTTACTGTGACTGATCACCTGTGGATAAAGCTTGGCAATGGAGTTCAGCGCAGTCGTTTTACCCATGCCGCTCAACCCGATCAGTGTCAACGTTTCAGCGGTGGACATAAACCCGTGCCCCTTGATCTCCGCAGAAGAGGGCAAGCGATGCCTAACGGATGACGCATGCAATGGATTGCGCCCGGTGTATCCGTACCGAATCAATTGACTGAACAGGTCCTCAAGCCTGAGGTGGATTTCAAAAGGTACAACGACATCCTTCAGCCTGTTGATGCCATGACCACGTAATTTCGGGTCCAAGGCCCGCTCCACGTTGTCAGGCCGGGGCGGGGCGCTCCCAATGCGCCTGACTACATCAACATCCGAAAGAATCTTCGGGAGACACTCAATCAGTGGGTTACCGTCGTATTGAGGCATGCCAGTCGGGTTGTAATCTGCTGGCGCAAAACTGGAATCACTCATGACTAGCCTCGTTACCCGCGTTGATCACCAATTTCAGGAAGGCGGCGCTCCGACCCGAGACAGGTTTCACGGTTACAGGTGTATAAGTCTCCTCCGCGGCTGGCGAGTTATCCACAAGGCGAAGCTGATTTAGGTCAGCGGTATGCAAGTCGCGCTCAGTCTGGGTTTCAACGGCACGTTTCGAACGCTTGTCCCGCTTGAACTCAGCGTCAGATTTCGGATCTCCCTGCCCCTGGCGTTTGGCTTGCGCTCGATGAAGAATCTCCTCCTGGCGGCCTTGAAGAAGCGCTCCAGTATTGGCATCCTCGTACCGGGCATCTGGGGCGACCTGATTCAAAATCTTGATAATATCGAGGACCTCCTCCATACGAAGCCCACCGTACTTAACCCGCTGCTGCGGTACAATGGTCAACGGCTCGAAACCCGCCTCAGATTTCATCCAGCAGTTCTCAATAGAGTTTGGATCGTAGAAAACCCTAACGTACCTCGTTTTAAAGTTGTGAGAGCGCTCCAACCATTCCGAACGAATGGCGGTTTCACAGGTGTACTGCACACCTTGGAAATTTATACCTCCTCGACCAATTCGACACACCTGCGAGGGTAACAATGCAATCTTCAGCTCCGCTGGTGATACGAATTTCGAATTCAGGAGATTGTTTGCCATAGACCACTTCCACATGGCCATAGGCGTGGGCTCCACTTCTGCCGCGATCATCTCACGGTTCAGAAGATGAGGAACTCGAAGGCTCTTGTTGTGAGCCAAAACACCGAGGATTACCATCTCAGTAAACTCATCGATATCGAAAATTGCGTCGAGCTGGTAGTCACGATCACCACGCTCCATTTTCCGAGCATCTACGCCGCCAGGGACAAATTTCAAATCCAGCTTTTCGTTGAGCAGTCGGAAACGGCTTTCAATGATACTTTTCCAGTCAGGCCGAAACGGTGGCAAAATCTTCAAGGCTGTACCAAGAGTCTTTGTCATCGTCTCCCCAGCTTCACTGAGAAGTTCAGCGCGATCTGCGACGATTTCAACCGGTAGATGAGAACATGGCCAGTCAACCTCATCGATCTCAATATTATAACGCTTGCAAAACTCCTTCTTCGGCGTGCAAGCATTATAAATGGCATGTCGAGCACCATTCCAACTGGGCCCTTCAAGCCCGACATGAATACCTACGATCATTCTGGTGAACGTATCAACCAACACATACAGCACTGGCCTGCCGATCAACCATAACCGATTGACTCGATGTACCAAATAAACATCAGCAATCGTCGAATCGATTTCGTACCGATGACTTGCACCGACTAACCCTTGAGAGGCAGATCCAACTAGCGCACGATGGTCTTTATTATAGCGGATTGCGCCGCCGCTCTTCTTCAACCTATAGAGTTCATCAAAGAAAAGTTTTCCATGGTACTCCAGTTGATTGATGGACGGGTAGCTACCTCGAACCAGGTTACCTTTTGAACCGTCGGACTTGATCGACCGATAAAACTTATTGAGCATCCAATCATAGGCTTTCTTTAGCTTGCCACACCTGCCACTGGCAAAGCGCCCATAGGCCAAGCGAATATGCGAGATGTGCCGTGACTCGAGCAGAATTGCGCCACCGTCATCCACAACTACGCCACGATATTTAAGCGGTCGGCCAGGAACAATGCCTGAGGCCCGACTTTTTTTCTTTCCACGGCCTCCACACGTGCTGGTATTCCACAAAAATGCGTTTCGTGTCTGCCCCATGCTCCAATACCGATAGAGAAGTCGATAAATTTGCTTCCGGTCAACTCCCACTACCATTGCGTGATTAGCAACAAGGGAACCAAAGTTAGACGTCAAGATATCGAGGGGGCCATGATTCTCCACCAAACCACGTACCAGCTCCCAGTTCCTATCTCGGCTGTCTTTTTCATTCTCACTGATCTCGTCGTCACTTCGAAGCAAGTGCATAGGTACCATTTCAGGGTTGATCACCGCCGCTCCGTTATTGATCTCTTCGATCAATAGTGAGCTTCCAACCCGCCATGGCTTCGTCGGACTTGTACCGAGTTCAATGACTAAGACAAACTCATCCTTTATAGCTAAAACTCTGACCGGTTTCTTCAGCAGCTCAGATCCCTCACCCGGAGAAACGATGCAGTTAACTCCCAGACTAAGCATGACGAGGCACCTCGATTTCTGATGTGCTGGAAAAGGATGGCTCAGCAATCCAAACATGCAAAGGTTCAGATAAGCTTATTACCTTAGCGCTTAGACTCGCCCCCAGTCTGCCCGTCCAAAGAAGATGGTGGAAGAGGCGTTTAACACCAATATATTCTATAAAAATTACCCTCGAGGCTTTTTGCAGCAGTGCCTTTAGTGGCAATTCACTAGTCTTACATCCCGCTATAAATTCGAGCAGATTATTTATATTATTCTCCGTCGGCAACGAAGGATGGATGACCGCGTAAGTTCTAAGTATGACAAGATTTGCTATTTTAACTTGCGAGAGATTTTCATGGAGAACCAGTTTCCATTCTACCTTTCTCATAGCCCAATATTTAGCTTCGATCTCAAGCTTTTCCGCCATCCGATTCTGCTCCTTGAGGCTGGCATCCTCGAACTCCTTACGGTATTTCACAGAGCGCGCGGCCAAGGTTGCTTCGCCCTTCGAATCTATGAAAGTTATGAGGAAGTCAGTGGTCATAACCACTGGGACTTGAGTACCTGGATACACAGGATGACGGTAATTCAGGCTTGACGCGATCGCTTGAGTCTCAGCTTGCGTTAGGAGCGGGAACTGCTCACGAATGTCGATGATGGAAGGATCATGCTCAAGGATCAGGTGATAGTCGCGCTCAGCGTTGGATAGCAAATGATGACTGCGATGAAATTTCACACCCGGTACAAGATGCGACACCCCGCTCGACTGGATATCCCAAATCTTGATCCAAGGCTCATAGGACTCTCTAACGCCAGATCCGCGACCCG
>NZ_JBFPFV010000014.1:0-3840 GCF_047978165.1 Pseudomonas sp. LFS074
ATTGTATTCTTCTATCAATTTTCCGCTGAGTCATTAGCTTCGAGCTAGCTGGATTCACCGGTTCAGTGGGTACAGATGTCATTTCACGAGTCGCTCATCGTTGAGTGACCCGCTCGATCGGATCGGAACGACACAGGTCGTGGCGCGGAGAAATTCAAGAGCGGGCTCAGCCAGGACAGCAGTCACTGTGGTGCAGAAGGGATTGTGATCCTATATCCATGGACAAGGCTCTGCCCCGACAAACGGGCCGTGACAGAGCCTTGTGACAACCTTTCTTAACTTGTGACAACCTTTATTTTTTTGTGACAACCTTTATTCTTTAAAAACATTTGAAACGATTACTTAGCGTTATTTACTCGACAGTAACCGACTTGGCCAGGTTACGCGGCTGGTCAACGTCAGTACCCTTGAGCACGGCTACGTAGTACGACAGCAACTGCAGTGGAATGGTGTACAGGATCGGCGCCAGCGCGTCAGCGATGTGCGGCACCTTGATCACGTGGGTGCCTTCGCCATTGGTCATGCCCGCCTGCTCGTCGGCGAACACAACCAACTCACCACCGCGAGCACGCACTTCCTGCAGGTTGGACTTCAGCTTCTCCAGCAGTTCGTTGTTCGGCGCGACGGTAACCACCGGCATGTCATTGTCCACCAGTGCCAATGGGCCGTGCTTCAACTCACCCGCCGGGTAGGCTTCGGCGTGGATGTAGGAGATTTCCTTGAGCTTGAGCGCACCTTCCATCGCCACCGGGTACTGCGCACCACGGCCGAGGAACAGGGTGTGGTGCTTGTCGGCGAACAGCTCGGCGATTTTCTCGACGGTGGCATCCATGGCCAGGGCTTCGCCCAGGCGGGTCGGTAAACGACGCAGTTCTTCAACCAGCTCGGCTTCAACACCGTCTTCCAGCGTTCCACGCACTTGGCCCAGGGCAAGGGTCAGCAGCATCAGCGAAACCAGCTGAGTGGTGAAAGCTTTGGTCGACGCCACGCCGATTTCAGGGCCAGCCAAGGTCAGCAGGGTCAGGTCCGACTCACGCACCAACGAGCTGATGCCCACGTTGCAGATCGCCAGGCTGCCGAGGAAACCCAGCTCCTTGGCGTTGCGCAGCGCGGCCAGGGTGTCGGCGGTTTCACCGGATTGCGAGATGGAGACGAACAAAGTATCCGGCTGCACCACCACCTTGCGGTAACGGAATTCGCTGGCCACTTCCACCTGGCACGGGATGCCAGCCAGGCTTTCCAGCCAGTAACGGGCGACCATACCCGCGTGGTAGCTGGTGCCACAGGCGACGATCTGCACGTTGCGCACTTTGGCGAACAGTTCGGCAGCCTTCGGGCCGAAAGCCTGGACTAGCACGTTGTCCTTGCCCAGACGGCCTTCCAGGGTGCGCTGAACAACGCTTGGCTGCTCGTGGATTTCCTTGAGCATGAAGTGGCGATAGTTGCCCTTGTCGGCAGCTTCGGCGCCTTCATGGTACTGCACGGTTTCGCGCTGGACCTTGTTGCCTTGCTGGTCCCAGATGGTGACCTGATCACGGCGGATTTCCGCGATGTCGCCTTCTTCCAGGTACATGAAGCGGTCGGTGACCTGACGCAGCGCCAACTGGTCGGACGCCAGGAAGTTTTCACCCAGGCCCAGACCGATAACCAGCGGGCTGCCGCTGCGTGCAGCTACCAGGCGGTCAGGCTGCTTGGCGCTGATCAGCGCCAGGCCATAGGCACCATGCAGGCGCTTCACCGCTGCTTTCAGCGCGTCGGCCAGGTCCGGAATGCTCTTAAGGGTGTGGTGGATCAGGTGAACGATGACTTCGGTGTCGGTCTGGGACGTGAAGATGTAGCCCAGGCCTTTCAGCTCTTCACGCAGCTCTTCGTGGTTTTCGATGATGCCATTGTGCACCACAGCCACTTCATCGCCCGAGAAGTGCGGGTGGGCGTTGCCTTCGGTCGGCGCACCATGGGTAGCCCAACGGGTGTGGGCGATACCCAGCTGGCCCGCCAGTGGCTCAGCAGCAACCGCAGCTTCCAGCTCGCTGACCTTGCCAATGCGGCGGCGGCGCTGCAATTCACCGTTCTGGGTGAGAACCGCCAGGCCGGCGCTGTCGTACCCGCGGTACTCAAGACGCTTGAGGCCTTCGATCAGAATGGCTGTGATATTGCGCTCGGCGACGGCACCAACGATTCCACACATGTTTTATTGCTCCTGGCTGATCGCGGCGCAGATCAGGTTGATGCCGCGGGCTTGAATTTGTTCGCGTGCCGCTGCGGGCAGGCGTTCATCTGTAATAAGGGTATGTACGCTGCCCCAGGGCAGCTCGAGGTTAGGGATCTTGCGCCCCACCTTGTCCGACTCGACCATCACGATCACTTCACGGGCAACTTCGGCCATGACCCGACTGAGCCCAAGCAGCTCGTTGAAGGTAGTAGTACCCCGGCCGAGGTCGATGCCGTCGGCACCGATGAACAGCTGGTCGAAATCGTAAGAGCGCAGTACCTGCTCGGCGACTTGGCCCTGGAATGATTCGGAATGCGGGTCCCAGGTGCCACCGGTCATCAGCAGTACCGGCTCGTGTTCGAGGTCGCAAATGGCACGGGCTACATTCAGCGAATTGGTCATTACTACCAAGCCCGGCTGGCGCCCCAGTTCGGGGATCATGGCTGCCGTGGTGCTGCCGCTGTCGATGATGATGCGCGCATGTTCGCGGATTCGCCCGACGGCGGCACGCGCAATGGCCTTCTTATAGGAAGACACAGGCTGGGCCGGCTCACCGAGCAGTTCTTGCGGCACCGGTACCGCGCCGCCGTAGCGGCGCAGCAACAGGCCGTTGGTTTCGAGGGCGGCGAGGTCTTTGCGAATGGTCACTTCCGAAGTTTCGAAACGCTTGGCCAAGGCGTCCACGCTCACCTCGCCCTGCTCGCTGAGCAAAGCCAGGATGTTGTGCCGCCGCTGCGGTGTGTTTCGTTTCGACATGAGCTCTTAAGTTTCGTTTCGAAAGATAATGGTTGCAATCAAAACCTAAGACGCTCGTCTCGTCAAGCAGTAGCTGCCCTGTGGATAATTTCTTCTGCTTTTGGCAGGGTCCCTGTAGGAGCGGCCTTGTGTCGCGATGGGCTGCAAAGCAGCCCCGGCAATTTCAGGTTCACCTCGAAATCCAAGGGGCCGCGTTGCGGCCCATCGCGACACAAGGCCGCTCCTACAAGGGATTACCAATAGCCCAATAAAAAAGCCGACTTATTCACATAGGTCGGCTTTGGATCGAAACAGCTGTGAATAACTCAGCTCTTCTTGGTTTTCTCCGGGCGCTTCCAACCCGAGATGTTGCGCTGGCGTGCACGGGCCACCGCCAGGTCGCCAGCTTCAACCGTCTGGGTAATGGTCGAACCGGCTGCGGTGGTCGCGCCGGCCTTGATTTCCACAGGCGCCACCAGCGAGTTGTTCGAACCGATGAACACGTCCTCGCCCATCAACGTCTTGAACTTGTTGGCGCCATCGTAGTTGCAGGTGATGGTGCCGGCGCCGATGTTGGTGCGCGCACCGATTTCAGCATCGCCCAGGTAAGTCAGGTGACCGGCCTTGGCGCCTTCACCCAGGTGTGCGTTTTTCAGTTCGACGAAGTTACCCACATGGGCCTTTGCGTCCAGTACGCTGCCCGGGCGCAGGCGGGCGAACGGGCCGGCATCGCTGCCCTCGCCCATCACGGCGCCTTCGAGGTGGCTGTTGGCCTTGACCACCGCGCCTTTGCGCAGCGTGGTGTTCTTGATGACGCAGTTAGGGCCGATCTGAACATCGTCCTCGATGACCACCTTGCCTTCGAGAATCACGTTGATGTCGATGAGCACGTC
>NZ_JBFPFV010000015.1:0-4800 GCF_047978165.1 Pseudomonas sp. LFS074
ACGACCAACGGTCACTTCACCCCGTACATCGAAGCGCGCCGGGTCGCGCAGGGTCACGCCCTGGGCCATCAGGCGGCGGCCTTCACGCAGTTGGTAGTGACGCTCCAGCTCGGACAGCTGGCGACGGTCGTTGGCGCCCTGCACTTCCATCGGGTCGTGTGGCTGCTCGGTGGCCACCACCAGGCCGTCAGCCACCGCCATGGCGATGACGTCGGTCAGGTAGTACTCGCCCTGGGCGTTGTTGTTCGACAGGCGGCCCATCCAGTCGGCCAGGCGCGCGGCTGGCAGGGCCAGAATACCGGTGTTGCCTTCCTTGATGGCTTTCTGTGCATCGTTGGCGTCCTTGTGCTCAACGATGGCAGTCACCTGGCCTTGCTCGTCACGCACGATACGACCATAGCCGGTCGGGTCTTCGAGCGTGACCGTAAGCAGGCCCAGTTGCTGATCATTGGCTTTGGCCAACAAACGCTGCAGGGTCTCCACTTCGATCAACGGCACATCGCCGTACAGCACCAGCACGGTATCGGCGGTCAGCGCTGGCAAAGCCTGGGCAACAGCATGGCCGGTACCCAGCTGTTTATCCTGCATGACGAAATTCAGGTCGTCAGCGGCCAGGCGCTCGCGAACCAGCTCGGCGCCATGGCCAATGACCACGTGAATACCTTGTGGCTGCAGTTGACGTGCGCTGTGGATAACATGGCCGAGCATGGAGTTGCCGGCTACCGGGTGCAGCACCTTGGGCAGCGCCGAGCGCATGCGGGTACCTTGGCCGGCGGCGAGAATAACGATATCGAGTGACATTACTGGCTACCAATCCTGGGCGGTCAGTGAAAGACCGGGGGGAGAAAACAGAAAAAGAAAAAGGGTAGCCGAGGCTACCCTTTTACTCAATCGCAATAGAAGTGATCAGCCAAAGGCCAATTACTTGCCTTTGCGCATTTGCTGAACGGTACGCAGCTGGGCTGCGGCCTCGGCCAGACGTGCGGCGGCGGCACCGTAGTCGAAGTCCGCGCCTTTCAGATTCAGGGCGTTCTCGGCAGCCTTGAGGGCTTCCTGAGCTTGCGCTTCATCCAGGTCTGCAGCACGTTGCACGGTATCGGCAAGCACCTTGACCATGTTCGGCTGAACCTCGAGGAAGCCACCAGAGATGTAGAACACCTCTTGGGTGCCACCCTGCTTGGTCAGCGTGATCGGACCAGGCTTGAGATTGGTGATCAGCGGCGCGTGGCCCGGAGCGATACCAAGATCACCCAGGTTACCGTGCGCTACTACCATCTCGACCAGGCCGGAGAAAATCTCTCCTTCCGCGCTGACGATATCGCAATGGACTGTCATAGCCATCTGCTTGCCTCAACCTGATAGCGCCCCTTGCGGGGCGCAGGAATTACAGTTTCTTGGCTTTCTCGATCGCTTCGTCGATGCTGCCGACCATGTAGAACGCTTGTTCTGGCAGGTGGTCGTAGTCACCTTTGAGGATGCCGCTGAAGCCAGCGATGGTGTCTTTCAGGGAAACGTACTTGCCTGGCGAACCGGTGAAGACTTCGGCCACGAAGAACGGCTGCGACAGGAAGCGCTGGATCTTACGAGCGCGGGCTACCAGTTGCTTGTCGTCTTCGGACAGTTCGTCCATACCCAGGATCGCGATGATGTCCTTCAGCTCTTTGTAACGCTGCAGAACATACTGAACGCCACGAGCGGTGTCGTAGTGCTCGTTGCCGATCACGTTCGGGTCCAGCTGGCGCGAAGTCGAGTCCAGTGGGTCGACTGCTGGGTAGATACCCAGGGAGGCGATGTCACGGGACAGAACGACGGTGGCGTCCAAGTGGGCGAAGGTGGTCGCTGGCGACGGGTCGGTCAAGTCGTCCGCAGGTACGTATACGGCCTGTACGGAAGTGATCGAACCTTCCTTGGTGGAGGTGATGCGCTCTTGCAGAACGCCCATCTCTTCAGCCAGGGTCGGCTGGTAACCTACTGCCGAAGGCATACGGCCCAGCAGTGCGGATACTTCAGTACCGGCCAGGGTGTAACGATAGATGTTGTCGACGAACAGCAGAACGTCGTTACCTTCGTCACGGAACTTCTCAGCCATGGTCAGGCCGGTCAGCGCTACGCGCAGACGGTTTCCTGGTGGCTCGTTCATCTGACCGTAGACCAGCGCTACTTTGTCGAGAACGTTGGAGTCCTTCATCTCGTGGTAGAAGTCGTTACCCTCACGAGTACGCTCACCCACACCAGCGAACACGGAGTAACCGCTGTGTTCCATGGCGATGTTACGGATCAGTTCCATCATGTTTACGGTCTTGCCGACACCGGCACCACCGAACAGACCAACTTTACCACCCTTGGCGAACGGGCAAACCAGGTCGATAACCTTGATGCCGGTTTCCAGCAGGTCGTTGCCACCTGCCTGGTCAGCGAACGAAGGCGCTGGCTGGTGGATACCGCGACGCTCTTCTTCGCCGATCGGGCCGGCTTCGTCGATCGGGTTGCCCAGTACGTCCATGATACGGCCCAGAGTGGCCTTACCAACTGGAACGGAAATGGCAGCGCCGGTGTCGACGACATCCAGACCACGCTTCAGGCCTTCGGTCGAGCCCATCGCAATGGTACGAACCACGCCGTCGCCCAGCTGCTGCTGAACTTCCAGGGTGGTTTCCGCGCCTTGTACTTTCAGCGCGTTGTATACACTCGGCACGACGTCACGTGGGAATTCCACGTCGATGACGGCGCCGATGATTTGAACGATACGTCCGCTACTCATAGCTGGATCCTCTGAATATGTGAACCGTTAAACCGCGGCAGCGCCGCCGACGATTTCCGAGATCTCCTGGGTGATCGCAGCCTGACGCGCCTTGTTGTAGATCAACTGAAGCTCTTTGATCAAATCACCGGCGTTGTCTGTGGCGTTCTTCATGGCGATCATCCGGGCCGCTTGTTCAGCAGCGTTGTTCTCGACCACCGCCTGGTACACCTGCGACTCCACGTAACGCACCATCAAGCCGTCCAGCAGCTCTTTTGCGTCGGGTTCGTACAAGTAATCCCAGTGATGCTTGAGATCCTGATCCGGGGTTGCCACCAACGGTACCAATTGCTCGACCGTTGGCTTCTGGGTCATGGTGTTGATGAACTTGTTCGAAACCACCGAGAGGCGATCGATACGGCCGTCGAGGTAGGCGTCCAGCATCACTTTGACGGAGCCGATCAAATCGTTGATCGATGGCTCTTCGCCCAGGTGGCTGATCGCGGCTACGACGTTACCGCCAAAGATGCGGAAGAAAGTCGCACCCTTGCTGCCGATCACGCACAGGTCGATTTCCACGCCCTGTTCGCGGTTTTCGTTCATGTCCTTGACCAGGGCCTTGAACAGGTTGGTATTCAAGCCACCGCACAGACCACGGTCACTGCTCACCACGATATAACCGGCGCGCTTTACAGGGCGCTCGATCATGAACGGGTGACGGTATTCCGGGTTGGCGTTGGCCAGATGACCGATCACCTGGCGGATACGCTCCGCGTAAGGACGGCTAGCAGCCATGCGCAGTTGTGCCCTGCGCATCTTGCTGACCGCCACTTTCTCCATGGCGCTGGTAATTTTTTGCGTGCTTTTGATGCTCGCAATCTTACTGCGAATCTCTTTTGCGCCTGCCATGTATCACCTATCAGGTTAGCAAGCGGGGGCCAGAGCCCCCGCTGCGGCTTACCAGGTCTGGGTGGCCTTGAACTTCTCGATACCGGCTTTCAGGCCTGCGTCGATTTCGTCGTTGAAGTCACCCTTCACGTTGATCTTCGCCATCAGTTCAGCGTGATCACGGTTGAAGAAGGCGATCAGTGCTTGCTCGAAGCTGCCGATCTTGGAGACTTCTACGTCGGTCAGGAAGCCACGCTCAGCGGCGTACAGCGACAGAGCCATGTCCGCGATGGACATCGGCGCGTACTGCTTCTGCTTCATCAGCTCGGTTACGCGCTGACCATGCTCCAGCTGCTTGCGGGTCGCTTCGTCCAGATCGGAAGCGAACTGGGCGAATGCAGCCAGTTCACGGTACTGAGCCAGTGCGGTACGAATACCACCGGACAGCTTCTTGATGATCTTGGTCTGAGCGGCACCACCTACACGGGATACCGAAACACCGGCGTTCACTGCAGGGCGGATGCCCGAGTTGAACATGGCCGATTCCAGGAAGATCTGACCGTCGGTGATGGAAATCACGTTGGTCGGAACGAACGCGGAAACGTCGCCAGCCTGGGTTTCGATGATCGGCAGAGCGGTCAGGGAACCGGTTTTGCCAGTCACAGCGCCGTTGGTGAACTTCTCGACGTATTCTTCCGAAACGCGCGATGCACGCTCCAGCAGACGGGAGTGGAGATAGAACACGTCGCCTGGGTACGCTTCACGTCCTGGTGGACGGCGCAGCAGCAGGGAGATCTGACGGTAGGCAACGGCCTGCTTGGACAGGTCATCGTAAACGATCAGGGCATCTTCACCGCGGTCACGGAAGAACTCGCCCATGGTGCAACCGGCGTATGGCGCCAGGAATTGCAGTGCGGCGGATTCCGAAGCACTGGCAACTACCACGATGGTGTTGGCCAGGGCGCCGTTTTCTTCCAGTTTGCGAACGATGTTGGCAACGGTGGAACGCTTCTGGCCGACAGCAACATAAACACAGAAAATACCGGAGTCTTTCTGGTTGATGATGGCGTCGATGGCCATGGCGGTCTTGCCGATCTGACGGTCGCCAATGATCAGCTCACGCTGGCCACGGCCGACTGGGATCATGGCGTCGACGGATTTGTAGCCAGTCT
>NZ_JBFPFV010000016.1:0-4480 GCF_047978165.1 Pseudomonas sp. LFS074
GTACAGGCTGGTCTACCGACTTACGCCAGATCACGCCTGGAGCAACTTTTTCGACCGCGTCGGTCTGGGTGTTGCCCAGAGGACCTTTGCCGTCGATCGGGTTGCCCAGTGCGTCGACGACGCGACCCAGCAGTTCCTTACCAACCGGAACTTCCAGGATGCGGCCGGTGCACTTGGCGCTCATGCCTTCGGCGAGGGTGTCGTATGCACCCAGGATCACTGCACCTACGGAGTCTTGCTCCAGGTTCAGGGCCATGCCGTAGACGCCGCCCGGGAACTCGATCATTTCGCCGTACATGACGTCGGCCAGACCGTGGATCCGCACGATACCGTCGGAAACCGAAACAACGGTACCTTCGTTACGGGCTTGGGAGCTCACATCGAGGTTGTCGATGCGGCCCTTGATGATTTCACTAATTTCGGAAGGATTGAGTTGCTGCATTGCTCTGCTGCCCCTTCAAACTCAAGATTTCAATGCTTCGGCCAGTTTCGCGATCTTGCCGCGAACAGAGCCATCGATTACCAGGTCACCAGCGCGGATGACGACGCCGCCAATCAGGCTGGCATCCTCCGACGCGTGCAGGCGCACTTCCTGGCCTAACCGTGCACTGAGAACCTTGGCGAGTTTGTCTTGCTGTTCTTGGTTCAACGCGAAGGCACTGGTGACTTCCACGTCCACGGATTTCTCTTGCTCGGCCTTGTACAGGTCGAACAGAGCGGCAATCTCCGGCAGAAGCAGGAGACGGTCGTTTTCCGCGGCAACATGAATGAAATTCTGTGCCTGTGCATTGAACTTGTCACCGCACACGTCAATGAACGTGGCGGCCTTTTCTGCGCTCGTCAGTCGCGGGGCCTTGAGCAGGCGCTGCATGGTGTCGTCTTGCGACACCGCAGCAGCCAGGCCGAGCATGGCTGACCAATTGGCCAGTTGCTGATGGGCCTGGGCATGCTCAAAGGCAGCCTTAGCGTAAGGTCGGGCCAACGTGGTCAGTTCTGCCATGATCGCCCTCGCTTAAATTTCAGCGGCCAGTTTGTTAACCAGCTCCGCATGCGCGTTTTGATCGATTGTGGCGCCAAGGATCTTTTCAGCACCACCAACAGCCAGAGCACCCACTTGGGCACGCAGGGCGTCTTTAGCGCTGTTCAGTTCCTGTTCGATCTCGGCCAGAGCCTGAGCCTTCACACGGTCAGCTTCGACGCGGGCCTGGTCACGGGCTTCCTCGACAAGCTGAGCAGCGCGCTTCTTGCTTTGCTCAATGATTTCGGCTGCCTGTGCTTTAGCTTCACGCAGTTGCTGACCCGCTTTCTCTTGGGCCAGCTCCAGGTCGCGAGCTGCGCGGTTGGCAGCGTCCAAGCCGTCGGCAATCTTCTTTTGGCGCTCTTGCAGGGCAGTGATGACCGGAGGCCATACATACTTCATGCAGAAGAGTACAAAAATCAGAAAAGCAACGGATTGGCCAATCAGGGTTGCATTAATGTTCACGCCAACACCTCGCTCGGTCTTTATTCATACAGCCATCAACTCGTGGTGACGAGTGATTAGCCGGCGATCTGACCAACGAACGGATTCGCGAAGGTGAAGAACAGAGCGATACCAACACCGATCATGGTTACGGCGTCGAGCAGACCGGCAACGATGAACATTTTGACCTGCAGCATCGGAACCATTTCTGGCTGACGAGCAGCGCCTTCCAGGAATTTGCCGCCCAGCAGGCCGAAACCAATGGCGGTACCCAGAGCACCCAGGCCGATCAGCAGAGCAACAGCGATAGCGGTCAGACCAACTACAGTTTCCATCTTTCCTCCCGACTTTTACGTCGTATTGGTTAGGTTTTTAGTTTGAAGCGGTAAAACAAATCGTTTGGTACAGCATGCCCTTGCGGACTTTTTAAGCCCTCCCCCCAAACAGGCGGGGAAGGCTATCAGACACGCCAGGCGGTCTTAATGGTTATCTTCGTGGGCCATCGACAGGTAGACGATGGTCAGCATCATGAAGATGAAAGCTTGCAGGGTGATGATCAGGATGTGGAACACAGCCCACGCCCATTGCAGCACCACACCCAGGCCGCTGAGCCACAGCAGGCCGGAGCCGAACATTACAGCGATCAGGATGAACACCAGCTCGCCGGCATACATGTTGCCGAACAGACGCAGTGCCAGCGAGATCGGCTTGGCGATCAGGGTGACGAATTCCAGCAGGAAGTTGACCGGAATCAGCAGGATCTGCACGAAGATGTTCTTGCTGCCGAACGGGTGCAGGGTCAGCTCACCGATGAAGCCGCCCAGGCCCTTGACCTTGATGCTGTAGAAGATGATCAGGGCGAACACGCAGAAGGCCATGGCCAGGGTCGCGTTCGGGTCGGTGGTCGACACGGCGCGGAACGGAATGTGCGGGTCACCGGAGATCAGGATGGCCAGCTGAGGAATCCAGTCGACCGGTACCAGGTCGACGGCGTTCATCAGGAATACCCAGACGAAAATGGTCAGCGCCAGCGGTGCAATCACCGGGCTACGGCCGTGGAAGGAGTCCTTCACGCTGCCGTTGACGAAGTCCACCATCACTTCAACGAAGTTCTGCAGGCCGCCAGGCTGGCCGGAAGTCGCCTTCTTGGCCGCCATGCGGAAGATGAACAGGAAGATCAGACCCAGCGCGACGGACCAACCCAGGGTGTCCAGGTGGAACGCCCAGAAGCCCATTGCCTTGGCTTCTGCAGCCGAATGGGCGAAGCCCCAGCTGCCGTCTGGTAGTTGACCGTAGGTCAGGTTCTGCAAGTGGTGCTGGATATAGCCCGAAGCGGTTTCTGCTGCCATGGTTGCCTCAAACGCCCTAAGGTCTCGAAAGTCTTTTATTCATCAGCAGGGGCGCGAACCAGCTGACCAAAAGGGTCAACACGAAGACGCCGAATACTGCTAACGGCGCCAGTGGCTTCACTCCTGCGAAGGTCAGTGCAAAAAGCACTGCCGTCAAAATCATCTTGCCTGCCTCGCCAGCGTAAAACGACTTGACGATGGCTTGTGCCGCCCGAGCCCCGCTGAAGCGAAAAGCCTTCCAGGCGAAATACACATTGGGCAGCCAGGCAATCAAACCTCCGCAAAGGCCTGAATATCCACTGACCGCCCCTTTCCACTGCCACAACACCAAGGTTGCCAGCAGCAGTACGACGAATTGAGCCAGCAGTACCGGAAAAACCGCCCAGCGATGGAAAGGCAGGCGGTTTGGCGTGCGGATTTCCATCACAACTGCTCCTCGGAAGTCGACCAACAAGTCAGTTATGACTTGGCATAATTTGTGCCGACAAAATGCGCGCAGAGTATAGGGGTGGATTAACCCCTATTCAACTCTTCGGTAGTGATTTCCGACTGCGCGCTACAACAGCAATTGTTTCAGCGGATGTGAGCAAGCACGCCTTGCAACTCGTCAAGCGAGTTGTAGCGAATAACCAATTGGCCTTTTCCCTTGTTGCCATGACGGATCTGCACGGCGGAGCCCAGGCGCTCTGCGAGCCGCTGTTCAAGGCGTGCGATATCCGGATCAGGTTTGCTCTGTTCGACCGGATCAGGTTTGTCGCTGAGCCATTGGCGAACCAATGCCTCGGTTTGGCGCACGGTGAGGCCACGTGCGACAACATGACGCGCCCCCTCCTCCTGACGGCTTTCGTCCAGACCGAGCAATGCACGGGCATGGCCCATCTCCAGATCGCCATGGGCGAGCATGGTCTTGATCGCTTCGGGCAAGGTAATCAGGCGCAGCAAGTTGGCCACGGTTACCCGCGATTTGCCAACGGCGTCAGCTACCTGTTGCTGGGTGAGCTCGAATTCCTGCTGCAGACGCTGCAGGGCCATGGCCTCTTCCAGCGGGTTGAGGTCTTCGCGCTGGATGTTCTCGATCAGCGCCATGGCGATGGCGGCTTCGTCCGGCACTTCGCGGACCATGGCCGGGATCGTGTCCAGGCCGGCCTGCTGGGTGGCGCGCCAACGGCGCTCGCCGGCGATGATCTCGTAACGGTTGTCGCCGATCGGGCGGACCACGATCGGCTGCATCACGCCATGAGTGCGAATCGAGTGCGCAAGCTCTTCCAGCGCCTCCGGGTCCATGTCCCGGCGTGGCTGGTACTTGCCACGCTGGATCAACTCGACCGGCAGGTGTTGCAGTTCTTTCTGGTCGATCTTCACAGCCTGCTCTTCGAGCGCGCTGACGGAAGGACCACTGAGCAGTGCATCCAACCCACGTCCGAGACCCCGTTTCTTGACGGCCATACGGATTCCTTAAGTTGTTTGTGCAGTGCGTGATTGACGGCGTTGACGGCGAACCAGTTCCCCAGCAAGGGCCAGATACGCCAGCGCGCCGCGCGATTGCTTGTCGTAAGCCAGGGCGGGCATGCCGAAGCTGGGGGCCTCGGCCAGGCGAATGTTGCGCGGAATGACCGTGTCGTACAGCTGCGGGCCAAAATGCTCTTTCAGCTGCGCCGAAACATCGTTG
>NZ_JBFPFV010000017.1:0-2080 GCF_047978165.1 Pseudomonas sp. LFS074
TTCAGGCTAAGGCGCGGATCGTACATGGTCCGCAGCAGGCCCTCGATCTTCAGCTCCGGGTTCAACCGGGCGGCGATGCGCTTGATGTTATCCACAAGGTCGCTGAGACCTTCCAGTGCGTAGTACTCGCACTGCATGGGGATAATCACGCCATCGGACGCGACCAGGGCGTTGAGCGTGAGCATCGATAGCGACGGCGGGCAGTCGATGAGGATGTAGTCATAGTTCTCACGGATGGGTGCCAGAGCGTTGCGCAGGCGGCTCTCCTTGACCTGCATTTCCAGCAGCACCACTTCGGCGGCGGTCAGGTCGCGGTTGGCCGGCAGCAGCTGGAAGCCTCCGTGTTCGGAGTAATGCATGGCCTGGGCCAGGTCGCATTCCCCGATGAGCAGGTCGTAGACCGAGTGCTCGAGCTCGTGCTTGTCCACGCCGCTGCCCATGGTGGCGTTGCCTTGCGGATCGAGGTCGATCAGCAGCACACGACGCTTGGTCGCGGCCAGCGAGGCGGCGAGATTGATACAGGTGGTGGTCTTGCCTACACCACCTTTCTGGTTCGCGATTGCGAATACCTTAGCCATTGATGCGCGTGTTCCCAGTCATGCCTTGCGGCGCAGTATCAGCAGATGGCGCTGGCCCTGGCAACCCGGAACGGTCAGGGCCTGTTCGCTTTCCACTGTGAAGTCTGCGGGCAATGCTACCAGTTCATCGGCAGGATGCAGCCCCTTCATTGCAAGCCATTGCGTCCCGGTGTCGCCCAAGTGGCGGGTCCAGTTGGTGAAGTTCTCCATGCTGCTGAAGGCGCGGGAGATGATTCCGTCGAACGGTTGTGCCGGCTGGAAGGCTTCCACTCGGCTGTGGATAACCGTGAGGTTGTCCAGCTTCAACTCCATTTTCACCTGGGTCAGGAAGCGCGTCTTCTTGCCATTGGCGTCCAGCACGGTCACCCGCTTGTGCGGATGCAGGATAGCCAACGGGATGCCAGGCATGCCACCGCCACTGCCGACGTCCAGCCAATTGTCACGCTCGTTGTGGATAAACGACATGACGCTGAGGCTGTCCAGCAGGTGACGCGACACCATCTCATCCGGGTCGCGCACGGCGGTGAGGTTGTAGGCTTTGTTCCATTTGATCAGCAGGGCCAGGTAGCCGAGCAGCTTTTCGTGATGCTCTGCGCTCAGCTCGACTCCGAGCTGCCGTGCACCTGTGGACAACTCTTCAGCGTGTTGCGGGGTGACCAGGGAACTCAAGCGCTTTGCTCCAATTCGCGGCCAGCGCCGCGTTTTTTCAAGTGAATCAGCAACAGGGAAATCGCCGCCGGGGTCACGCCCGGGATGCGCGAAGCCTGGCCCAGGGTTTCTGGGCGGGTTTGTCCCAGTTTGCCCTGGATCTCCTTGGACAGGCCGGAAATGGTCGAGTAGTCGATATCCACAGGCAGGCGCGTGTCTTCGCTGGCGCGCAGACGGGCGATCTCATCTTGCTGGCGGTCGATGTAGCCGGCGTACTTGGTACGGATTTCGACCTGCTCGGCGACCTGTGGATCGATTGCTTCACCGCCAGTCGCCTCGATCAGGCCAGCGTAGTCGATTTCTGGGCGAGCGAGCAGGTTGAGCAGGCTGTATTCGTGGCTGAGCGGGGTACCGAACTTATCCACAATGGCCTGGCCTTGCTCGGTGTTCGGGCGTACCCAGGTCGACTTCAGGCGCTGTTCCTCACGCTCGATGCCGTCGCGCTTGGCGCAGAAAGCAGCCCAACGCTGGTCATCGATCAGGCCCAGCTCGCGACCTTTTTCGGTCAAGCGCAAGTCGGCGTTGTCTTCGCGCAGGATCAGGCGGTACTCGGCACGCGAGGTGAACATGCGGTACGGCTCCTGGGTACCCAGGGTAATCAGGTCGTCGACCAGTACACCGATGTACGCCTCGTCGCGGCGCGGGCACCAGCTGTCGCGGCCCTGCGCACGCAGTGCGGCGTTGGTACCGGCCAGCAGGCCTTGGGCACCGGCTTCTTCGTAACCGGTGGTGCCGTTGATCTGCCCGGCGAAGAACAGGCCGCCGATGACTTTGGTCTCAAGGCTGTACTTCAG
>NZ_JBFPFV010000018.1:0-2002 GCF_047978165.1 Pseudomonas sp. LFS074
GTCACGCGGGTCGAAGTAGTCGTACTCGATGGCATAGCCAGGGCGCACGATGTGGGCGTTTTCCATACCGCGGATCGAACGCACCAGCTCCAGTTGCACGTCGAACGGCAGCGACGTGGAAATACCGTTGGGGTACAGCTCATGGGTGGTCAGGCCTTCCGGCTCGATGAACACCTGGTGGCTGTCCTTGTCGGCGAAGCGGTGAATCTTGTCTTCGATCGATGGGCAATAACGCGGGCCGACACCTTCGATCACACCCGAGTACATCGGCGAACGGTCGAGGTTCGAGGCGATGATCTCGTGGGTGCGTGCATTGGTGTGGGTAATCCAGCAGCTCACCTGACGGGGATGCATTTCGGCATTGCCCATGAACGACATCACCGGGATCGGTGTATCGCCTGGCTGCTCGGTCATCACCGAGAAGTCCACCGAGCGGCCGTCTATGCGTGGCGGGGTCCCGGTTTTCAGGCGGCCTACACGCAGCGGCAGTTCACGCATGCGGTGGGCCAAGGCGATCGAGGGTGGATCGCCGGCACGGCCGCCGGAATGGTTTTGCAGACCAATGTGGATAAGGCCGCCGAGGAAGGTACCGGTCGTCAATACCACCGATTCGGCGAAGAAACGCAGACCCATCTGGGTCACCACACCTTTGACCTGATCCTGCTCGACGATCAGGTCGTCGCAGGACTGCTGGAATATCCACAGGTTCGGCTGGTTTTCAAGGATTTCACGCACCACCGCCTTGTAGATGGCGCGGTCGGCCTGTGCACGGGTGGCGCGTACGGCCGGGCCCTTGCGGTTGTTCAAAACGCGGAACTGGATGCCGCTCTTGTCGGTGGCCAGCGCCATGGCGCCGCCTAGGGCATCGATCTCTTTGACCAGATGGCTTTTGCCAATACCGCCGATGGCGGGGTTGCAGCTCATGTGACCGAGGGTTTCCACGTTATGGGTCAACAGCAGGGTTTTCACACCCATGCGTGCAGACGCAAGCGCAGCCTCGGTACCGGCATGGCCGCCGCCGATGACGATCACTTCAAAACGGGAAGGGAAATCCACCACGCACCTCGTGCCTGTTTTTGCGAATAGAAAAGGTAAGCCGACAAGTATAGGGACTTCACACCCTTTAAAGAAACCGTCTGAGCAAATTTTGACCAGTCTGTGGATGAGTGGCGCACAACAGAAATCAACAAGAAGAAATTTATAAAAGCTTTGTTTTTATGTTTATTCTTATGCACAAGGATATCTGTGGATAAATCCTCGTAGACTAGGAATGACGCTGTGTAGAGGAAAATTAAACCCTGTGTCTGGAGTGCCATGAGGGCTTTGGATAACGTCATTTAGCCTGTGGATTAAATGACGTTTTACCCACAGGCGGTTTTGCCCTCAGAAAAAAAGCCTGCTTATCAACTGAGCTGAAGGCGGGTTTTCCACAGGGCTCCTGAGTACGGTTTTCAGACAGGTCCGCTTGCACTGGTGCTCGGGACACCGGACTACAGTCATCTCGTGCAACGAATTTCAGGCAAAAAAAAGCCGCTCCCGAAGAAGCGGCGCTTGGCCTTGCCTGGCTGTGGATTACTTGCCGATGCAGAAGCTGGAGAAAATCCGCCCCAGCAGGTCATCCGAGCTGAATGCCCCGGTAATTTCCCCCAGGGCATGCTGTGCCTGGCGTAAGTCTTCAGCCAGGAGCTCTCCTGCGCCCGCCAAGGTCAATTGGGCACGGCCGTGCTCCAGATGCTCGCTAGCCTGGCGCAAGGCATCCAGGTGGCGCCGGCGGGCACTGAAGCCACTCTCTGCAGTCTGTTCGTAACCCATACAGGCCTTGAGATGGTCGCGCAGCAGTTGCAACCCCGTGTCGTCGCCCTTGGCGCTGAGGGTAATGGTCACATGGCCGTCATCGCACTGCTCCAGCCCTACGTGCTCACCACTCAGATCAGCCTTGTTACGAATCAGCGTGACCTTGGCCGGGTCTGGCCGCTGGTCGAGAAACTCGGGCCACAGCGCG
>NZ_JBFPFV010000019.1:0-1518 GCF_047978165.1 Pseudomonas sp. LFS074
AATGGGTCGCTTGCTTCGGGCGCGGTGGAGTCGACCACCAGCAGCACACGATCAGCCTCGCCAATGGCCTTCAGGGCGCGTTCCACACCGATTTTCTCCACATGGTCATCGGTATCACGCAAACCGGCGGTATCGACCACATGCAGCGGCATACCGTCGATGTGGATATGTTCACGCAGGATGTCCCGTGTGGTGCCGGCGATATCGGTGACGATGGCTGCTTCCCGACCGGCCAGCTGGTTCAGCAAGCTTGATTTTCCAGCATTGGGCCGGCCGGCGATAACCACAGTCATACCGTCACGCAGCAATGCCCCCTGCCCGGCCTCACGCTGCACGGTGGATAACTCGCCGCGCACAGCATCGAGCATCGACAGTACGTGGCCATCGGCGAGAAAGTCGATTTCCTCCTCAGGGAAGTCGATCGCCGCCTCGACGTAGATGCGCAGGGCAATCAAGGCCTCGGTCAGGCTGTGCACACGCTTGGAGAATTCCCCCTGCAGCGAGCGCAGGGCATTGCGCGCCGCCTGGCTGGAACTGGCCTCGATCAGATCGGCGATGGCTTCTGCCTGAGCCAGGTCGAGCTTGTCGTTGAGGAACGCGCGCTCGCTGAATTCACCCGGCCGGGCGAGCCGGCACCCCACTTGTACACAGCGCTGCAGCAGCATGTCGAGGACCACTGGGCCGCCATGGCCCTGCAGTTCGAGCACGTCCTCACCCGTGAACGAATTCGGCCCAGGGAAGAACAGCGCTATCCCTTCGTCCAGCACAAGCCCGTCATCGTCGCGGAACGGGCCGTAATGGGCATGCCGCGGGGTCAGCGTGCGACCGGTGATCAACTGGCCTGCCTTGCCAGCCAAGGGGCCGGACAGCCTGACAATACCTACACCACCGCGGCCTTGGGCGGTGGCGATGGCGGCGATGGTTTCACGCACAGTGTTCATGCTCGAAAGCCTCTACGACAAATACGACAGATAGCAAAAACGCCCCACTAGGGGGCGTTTTTTATTCACAGGCTAGCGTACTAGCCCGTCAAGCAGCAGCTTTTTTGGTAGCTGCTTCGATACGGCGAGTGATGTACCACTGCTGCGAAATCGACAGGCAGTTGTTCACAACCCAGTACAGCACCAGACCGGCCGGGAACCACAGGAAGAAGAAGGTGAAGATGATCGGCATCATTTTCATCACCTTGGCCTGCATCGGATCCGGCGGCGTCGGGTTAAGGCGCTGCTGGATGAACATGGTGGCGCCCATGATGATCGGCAGGATGAAGAACGGATCCTTGATCGACAGGTCGGTAATCCACAGCATCCACGGAGCCTGGCGCATTTCCACGCTTTCCAGCAGTACCCAGTACAAGGCCAGGAAGACCGGCATCTGTACCAGGATCGGCAGGCAGCCGCCCAGCGGGTTGATCTTCTCTTTCTTGTACAGCTCCATCATCGCCTGGGACATCTTCTGGCGATCGTCACCGAAGCGTTCCTTCAGGGCGGCGAGCTTAGGTGCAACGGCACGCATACG
>NZ_JBFPFV010000020.1:0-1600 GCF_047978165.1 Pseudomonas sp. LFS074
GGCCATGGAGCGGTAGCTGGCAGCCGACAGAGGGAAGAACAGGCCTTTGATCAGCATGGTCAGCACGATGATCGACCAGCCCCAGTTACCCAGGAGGCTGTGGATATGTTGCAGCAGCCAGAAGATCGGTTGGGCGATGAACCACAGGAAGCCGTAGTCGACGGTCAGTTCCAGGCCTGGGGACAACTCTTTCAGCTTGGACTGAATCTTCGGGCCGGCGTACAGCATGGCGCTGGTTTCGACCTTGCCACCAGCAGGCACGCTGATTACGGGGCCGGTGTAGCCAATGATGTAGTTACCCTGGCTGTCCTTGCGGGTCTGAACAACGTTGTTGTCCGACTTGGCCGGAATCCAGGCGGTGACGAAGTAGTGCTGCAGCCAGGCAACCCAGCCGCCGGACACATTTTCTTTCAAACCACCTTTGTCGATGTCCTTCATCGAGACCTTTTTGTAAGGCTCGGAAGCTGTCCACAGGGCTGCACCCAGGTAGGTCGCAGTACCGGTGGCGGTGCTGGAAGAAGGATCGCCGCTGGCGTCACGCTTGAGCTGGGCAAACATGTTGCCGCTCCAGGCCTGGCCGCTCTGGTTGTCGATCAGGTAGCTGACATTCAGGTCGTACTCACCGCGCTTGAAGCTGAAGCGCTTGATGTAGTTGACACCGTTGTCGCTGAACTTCAGGTCGACCACCAGTTGTTCCTGGCCGTCGGCCAGCTGGTAGCTCTTCTGCTCGGCGGAATACAGCGGGCGACCGCTGGCGCGGGCATCCGGGCCGTTGGCGCCGGTCAGGCCGCTTTGTGCCAGGTAAACACGCTCACCACCGTTGTCGAACAACTGGAACGGAATGTCCGGGTGGTCTTGACGGCGTGGGTACTTCGGCAGGTTCAACTGGACGATGTCACCACCGACCGGATCGATAGCCAGTTCCAGAACGTCGGTCTTGACTCGGATCAGGTCCTTGCTGAGTGCGACCGGTGCCAGTTCGGCAGGGCTCGATTCGGCGTTGGCGCTCGGTACATCGGCGCTGGCACCGTTGTTACCGGCCGGCACGCCATCGGGCAAGCCCGGAGCAACAGTGCTGGCAGCAGTATTCTGAGTCGGCAGGGCAGCCTGGCCGTAGTCATCGTTCCACTTCAGGACCATGACGTAGGACACGACTGCCAGCGCGGCGATCAGGATCGTGCGTTTAATATCCATGATTACTCGGCTATCGAAGAAGTTCGGGAGGAAGGAGCGGGTGGAACGGGGTCGAAACCGCCGTCATTCCACGGATGACAACGCCCCAGGCGACGAACGGCCAGCCACCCACCACGCCAGAGGCCATGGTTTTCAATGGCTTCATATGCGTAACAGGAGCAACTGGGGAAAAAACGACAGTGATTGGCCATCAGTGGACTAATGGCGTAACGGTAAAACTGGATCGGAACGAGTGCCAGTTTACGCATCTTGGCTGTCTACCCCTGCGGAATTGGCGGTGGCTGCTGGTGCTGGCCGGCTGCGCGCCAGGCGTTTCCAGAGCTTGCCAAAGTGTTGGTGCAATTCCGGGTTTTCAATCTCACCCAATCCCTTGCGCGCGACGATCACGATGTCCAGGCCGGCAAGC
>NZ_JBFPFV010000021.1:0-972 GCF_047978165.1 Pseudomonas sp. LFS074
GATTGCTGGTTCAGACGAAAGGAATCGCGCATCAAGCGCTTGAGGCGGTTGCGTTGAACGGCGAGCTTGACGCTCTTCTTGCCGATTACCAGGCCTAGGCGTGGATGATCGAGGCCGTTCTCGCGAGCAAGGATCAGCAGGTTTTTCCCTGGAACCTTGCCGGTTGGGGAGTCGAAGACCGCTTTGAAATGCCGGGGTGTAAGCAGTCGCTTTTCCCGACTGAAGTCCTGACTCACCACCTGTGCCGAAAAATCAAATGGCCAGACGCTTACGGCCTTTGGCACGACGACGCGACAGAACAGCACGGCCGTTCTTGGTAGCCATACGGGCACGGAAACCGTGGGTGCGGGCGCGCTTGATGGTGCTTGGTTGGAAAGTACGTTTCATGGCGTGTTACCTGGTTTGTCGACGACGGGCCGGGATGGCCCCCTTTTTAAGAGACCGGCGATTCTAGAGAAAGCAAGCCCATAGGTCAATTTCCAACCAGTCATTCCATATAGAGCGTGTGATGGACGGTGCCTGTTCGATCATCCCCAGGGGGTCCTTGATCGGACACACGAATCGGGGACAACATGAAAAAAAAGAAGAGACATATAAAAAGCTTTTCTGAAGAACTTATAAATCTTAAGTGGATAACCTTCTGTGGATAACATTCTACAGGCCTTTAAAACCGGGATGTACAGAGTTTTGAAACCTTGTTCTCAACCGGTGCTGCGCTTGTTTTCATCGTGATCGAAAGCTGTGGATTAAAATGGTGATTATCCACAGGTGATTTATCAACAGGCGGGCACCCAGGGTTGTGCATAGCCCTCATGGCTGCTTATCCACAGGGCTTATGCACAGTGCCAGAATGACGTTTTGGTCGATAAATGGCTGTTTTGTCTTGGATCCTAACGTGTCCACATGTGGATAACTGGACGCTCGACCGGTACAATGGCGGTTTGTTTTTGCCTCATCCGGCTTTCAAACTCA